>NZ_JARUQR010000009.1 GCF_029767005.1 Thiomicrorhabdus sp. ZW0627 | reverse complement strand
GTGAAGGTGGACGTACTGTTGGTGCGGGTGTTGTTGCTAAGATTATCGAGTAATTCGACGCTTGCAAAATAAAAAAAGGGGATGTATAATCCTCTTTTTTTTGCGGCAAATTCAGGGGTATAGCTCCAATTGGTAGAGCACCGGATTCCAAATCCGGGTGTTGGGGGTTCGAATCCCTCTACCCCTGCCATATTTCATAACGACCTGCATTTTGACGAATGCGGGTCGTTTTTAATTTAGCTAATAGGTTATGAGTAAACAAATTCAAGAACAAAAAGCATCAAACTCGCTGGATACAGTTAAGTTGTTATTGGCTGTTGCAGTGCTAGTAGGCTCGTTAGTTGGTTATTATGTATATCAAGAAGCGCATGCTGTTGTTCGTGTTTTAGGTGTCATAGCTGGCGTAGCTATCTCTGCATTTATTTTGTATCAGACGGCAATGGGTCGAAACTGGTTTAATTACCTAGGTCATGCTAAGAGGGAAGTTCGACAAGTTGTATGGCCAACTCGACAGGAAACAGTTCAGATGACGTTGATCGTATTTGTGGTCGTCATCATCATGGGTATTTTCTTCTGGTTGGTGGATATGTTCTTCTTGTGGGCAGTCCAAATATTAACAGGACAAGGTGGTTAAGATGGCAAAGAGATGGTATGTCGTTCATGCGTATTCTGGATATGAAAAGAAAGTCCAGAAGGCATTGGTTGAGTATGCTGAGCGTGCAGGATTGGTCGAGCAATTCGGTGAAATCTTAGTGCCTTCCGAAGAGGTTGTAGAAATTCGAGAAGGGAAGAAGCGTACTAGTGAACGAAAGTTTTTCCCTGGCTATGTCTTGGTACAGATGGAAATGAATGAGGATACTTGGCACTTGGTTAAAAGTGTTCCTCAGGTCATGGGCTTTATCGGTGGTACGAGTGATCGTCCGGCACCAATTACACAGAAGGAAGTGGATCGTATCCTTCAGCGTGTAGAGGCCGGTGTTGATAAGCCGCGTCCTAAAGTTATATACGAACCAGGTGAGATGGTTCGTGTTGTTGATGGTCCTTTCAAGGACTTTGAAGCCGTAGTCGAAGAGATTGATTACGAAAAGAATAAGTTGCAAGTTTCGGTATTGATTTTCGGTCGATCTACTCCAGTAGAGTTGGAGTTCGGACAGGTCGAAAAATCCTAAACAATATCGATGTTAAAACCACTGGGGAGCTGAAAAGCGTTTTACCCATAAGGAGAAAGTCATGGCTAAGAAAATTGAAGCCTATATCAAGTTGCAAGTACCTGCTGGTGCTGCAAACCCAAGTCCACCGGTTGGTCCTGCATTGGGTCAGCATGGTGTAAACATCATGGAGTTCTGTAAGGCGTTTAACGCGCAGACTCAGAGCCTTGAAGCTAAGATGCCTATTCCTGTTGTTATTACAGTTTATAGTGACCGTAGTTTCTCGTTCATTACTAAAACGCCTCCAGCATCAATTCTGTTGAAGAAAGCGGCTGGTATTAGTAGTGGTAGTGCCGTACCTAACTTGAACAAGGTTGGTACAGTTACTCGTGCGCAGTTGGAAGAGATTGCAAACACTAAAATGGCAGATTTGAATGCGAACGATTTAGATGCTGCAGTAAAGATTATTGCGGGTTCTGCTCGTAGTATGGGTCTAGTGGTAGAGGAATAATAAGATGGCAAAATTGACTAAAAAACAAAAAGTTTTTGCAGAACGCGTTGATCGCAATGCCGCTTATGACTTGGTTGAAGGTTTAAACCTTTTGAAAGAATTAGCAACTTCTAAGTTCACTGAATCTGTTGATGTTTCTGTACGTCTGGGGATTGATCCTCGTAAGTCTGACCAGGTTGTCCGTGGTGCTACTGTTATGCCTAACGGTACTGGTAAAGACGTTCGTGTTGCTGTTTTCACCGGTGAAGCAAATCAGGCAGCTGCTAAAGAAGCGGGTGCGGATTTCGTTGGTATGGAAGATTTGGCTGATGAAATCAAAAAAGGCATGATGGATTTTGACGTAGTTATCGCATCTCCAGACGCAATGCGTGTTGTTGGTATGCTAGGTCAGGTTCTTGGTCCACGTGGTTTGATGCCAAACCCTAAGACCGGTACTGTTACTCCTGATGTTGTTGGTGCGATTAAAAACGCTAAAGCCGGTCAGGTTCGTTTCCGTGCTGATAAGGCTGGTATCATCCATGCTTCAATCGGTACTGTTGCGTTTGAAGCGGATAAGCTAAAAGAAAACTTAGAAGCCTTGATGGAAGACCTTAAGAAAGCTAAGCCAGCTTCTGCAAAAGGTACTTACGTCAAGAAAGTGACTATTTCTACAACAATGGGTCCAGGCCTACTTGTAGATCAGTCATCTCTATAATAATGCCCGCATGCTTAATGCATGCGAGCATTATTTGCGAATTGGGTCTCCTTGAATCAATTGTTGATATGAGTGAGCGCCCATCGCAGACCGTGGGTGAGTGCAGAGGATGCATTCTTAATAGATTTAAGCCTACGTAGATGGAAGAGTTTGATGTAGTCGATATATATCAAACTGTTTGGAGGTTATATGGCACTCAATATCGAAGATAAAAAGCTTGTCGTTGAAGAAGTTTCTGCTGTTGTTGCAGAAGCCGGTTCAATCGTTGCAGCTGAATATCGTGGTTTGACTGTAGAGCAAATGACCGAACTTCGTGCTAAAGCACGTGAAGCCAATGTTAAGGTTCGTGTTGTAAAGAACACTTTGGCTCGTCGTGCTGTCGCAGGCACTAAATTTGAAGACATGGCCGATACTTTTGTCGGTCCGTTGGTTTTCGCTTTCTCTGGTGAAGAGTTAGGGAATGCGGCACGTGTATTCAAAGATTTTGCTAAAGACAACAATGCACTAGTTGTTAAGTCATTGTCGATTGGTGAAGGCGTATTGGACGCTTCTCAATTGAACGCTGTAGCTGCTCTGCCTACATACGACGAAGCTGTTGCTAAGCTTCTATTTGTTATGAAAGAGCCTGTTGCGAAATTGGCTCGCGCTCTTGCTGCTGTTAAAGAGCAGAAAGAAGCTGAAGCTGCTTAAGTACTAACTTAAGCACAACCCAATTAAAATTTTAGGAGATTACAAATGTCTGTATCTAAAGATGATATTCTAGAAGCCGTTGCTAATATGTCAGTAATGGAAGTTGTTGAACTAGTTTCAGCAATGGAAGAAAAATTCGGTGTTTCTGCTGCTGCTATGGTAGCTGCTGGTCCTGCTGGTGAAGCTGGTGGTGCTGCAGAAGAACAGTCTGAATTCTCTGTAATTCTTACTGGTGCTGGCGCGAACAAAGTTGCTGCAATCAAAGCAGTTCGTGGTGCAACTGGTCTTGGTCTTAAAGAAGCGAAGGAAGCTGTTGAAGGTGTTCCATTCACTCTTAAAGAAGGTGTTTCTAAGGAAGAAGCTGAAGCTTTGGCTAACGACCTTAAAGAAGCAGGTGCAGAAGTCGAAGTTAAGTAATTCTTATACTTCGCTGTCTACACAGCAAAGCGATGGCTGGCGTTTTTTAGCGCCGGCCTTTTCGCGTTTTAACAGTGTGTAAAAGTGTGCTAGTAAGTGTAGTTAGAAAACTGAAGCTGCTACTACAGTTTTATGCATTACTAAATGGTCCTCAGTGCCATTTATTTTCCTGGCAATTTTAGCGTCGAGGTAAACGATGACTTATTCTTTAACTGAAAAGAAACGTGTCCGTAAGAATTTTGCAACACGTCCATCTATTCTTGAAGTTCCTTATTTGTTATCCCTGCAGAAAGGCTCATTCCGTGAGTTTCTGCAAATGGATCAAAAACCTTTAGAAAGAGCAAACGTTGGTCTGAATGCAGCATTTACGTCTGTGTTCCCAATTCGTGGTGTGGCTGGTACGGCTGATCTTGAGTATGTCAGCTACCATATGGGGCAACCTGAATTTGATGTTAAGGAGTGTAAGCAACGTGGTGTTACTTACGCTTCTCCATTACGTGTCAAGATGCGTTTGGTCATCTATGATAAAGATGCACCTGCCGGAAAGCGTCCGGTGAAAGATGTCAAAGAACAAGAAGTTTACCTAGGCGATATTCCGTTGATGACAGAAAACGGTACATTTGTCATTAACGGAACAGAGCGAGTTATCGTGACTCAGCTTCACCGTTCACCTGGTGTTATTTTCGATAATGACAAAGGTAAGTCGCATTCTTCCGGTAAGTTGTTGTTCAATGCTCGAATCATTCCTTATCGTGGTTCATGGTTGGATTTTGAGTTTGACCATAACGATTGCCTGTTTACTCGTATTGACCGTCGTCGTAAATTGCCAGTATCGATTCTGTTGCGTGCAATGGGTTACAGTAATGAAGAAATTCTTGGCGCATTCTTCGAACATAATGAGATCAAAGTTAAGAAAGGTAAGTTCGAACTTGCTCTTAATTTGGATCAGCTAAAAGGCCAGACTGCTGTATTCGATATTGAGCATGACGGTAAGAAGATCGTTGAAACCGACAAAAAGATCACTGCTCGTACAGTCAAGCAGCTTAAGGAAGCCGGAATTGAAAAGGTAGAAGTATCTGCTGAGTACCTGTTAGGAAAAGTGCTTGCAACCGGTGTTATGGATGAGACTACCGGAGAGCTTGTTGCCCGTGCGAACGATGTATTGACTCAGGAGTTGATCGATAAGATCAGCCTGATGGATAAATATACGCTTAAGGTGCTTTATGTTGATGAGCTCGAGAACGGCCCATATATCTCCGATACACTGAATTTGGATTCAACTAACTCACAGTTGGAAGCGCAGATTGAAATTTACCGCATGATGCGTCCAGGTGAGCCACCAACAAAAGAGTCTTCTGAAGCATTGTTCAATAGCTTGTTCTTTGATGAGAGCCGTTATGATTTGTCTTCAGTAGGTCGCATGAAGTTGAACCGTCGTCTTGGCCGTAAGTCAAACGAAGGTGTGGGCGTTCTTGAGAAAGAAGATATCATTGACGTTATCCGTGAGTTGATCAATATCCGTAACGGTTTAAGCACCGTTGATGATATTGATACGCTTGGTAACCGCCGTATCCGTGCGGTTGGTGAAATGGCGGAAAACGCATTCCGCGTTGGTTTGGTTCGTGTTGAACGTGCTGTTAAAGAGCGTTTGAACCAGGCAGAATCCGATGGCCTTATGCCTCAGGATCTGATCAATGCCAAACCTGTTTCAGCAGCAATCAAAGAATTTTTCGGTTCCAGCCAGTTGTCACAGTTCATGGATCAGGTAAACCCATTGTCGGAAGTCACGCATAAGCGTCGTGTTTCTGCATTGGGGCCAGGCGGTCTGACACGTGAACGTGCCGGGTTTGAAGTTCGTGACGTTCATCCAACCCACTATGGTCGTGTATGTCCGATCGAAACGCCTGAAGGTCCAAACATCGGTTTGATCAACACTTTGGCGATTTATGCCAAAACGAATGAGTACGGATTCCTTGAGACTCCTTACCGCAAGGTTGTTGATGGTCAGGTTACCGACGAAGTTGAATACGTGTCTGCGATCGATGAAGCGCAATACGTAATTGCACAGGCGAGTGCTAAGTTGGATGCTAAGAACAACTTGATGGATGATCTTGTTACCGCAAGACATAAGAACGAAACCATCCTTGCGTCTTCAAAAGATGTTGACTATATGGACGTTTCTTCACAGCAGATCGTATCTGTTGCTGCATCATTGATTCCTTTCCTTGAGCACGATGATGCTAACCGTGCTTTGATGGGATCGAACATGCAGCGTCAAGCTGTCCCGACACTTCGTGCAGACAAGCCTTTGGTTGGTACCGGTATTGAGAAGACTGTTGCGATCGACTCTGGGGTTACGGTTGTTGCCGAGCGTGGCGGTGAAGTTGTTTCTGCCGATGCGGCGCGTATCGTGGTTCGTGTCAATGCAGACGAAATCAAAGAAGGCGAAACAGGGGTTGATATCTACAACCTGGTCAAGTACCAGCGTTCTAACCAGAACACCTGTATCAACCAGAAGCCGATTGTAAAAGCGGGTGATATGGTCGCTCGTGGTGATGTAATGGCAGACGGTCCTTCGACTGACTTGGGTGAATTGGCACTTGGTCAGAACATGCGTATCGCGTTCATGCCATGGAACGGTTACAACTTTGAGGATTCCATCCTTGTATCTGAGCGCGTCGTTCAAGAAGATCGTTATACGACGATCCACATCGAGGAATTGACTTGTTTGGCTCGTGATACGAAGCTAGGGCCTGAAGAGATTACAGCGGATATCCCTAACGTAGGTGAAGCTGCATTAGCTCGTTTGGATGAGTGCGGTATCGTTTACGTCGGTGCTGAAGTCAAGCAGGGTGATATTCTGGTCGGTAAGGTTACGCCAAAAGGTGAAACCCAGTTAACTCCTGAAGAGAAACTATTGCGTGCAATCTTCGGTGAGAAAGCTTCTGACGTTAAAGATACTTCTTTGCGTGTAAGTAAAGGGGTTGAAGGTACGGTTATCGATGTTCAGGTCTTCACCCGTGAAGGAGTTCAGAAAGATGCGCGTGCTCTTGCGATTCAGGAAGAGGAATTGTCTCGTATCCGTAAGGATATCGATGAACAGTACACTATTCTTAAAGAAGATACTTTAGATCGTATCGCTGTCATGCTTGATGGTAAGAAGTTGGTTGACGGAACTAAGATCAACGAAGCTTTCCTTGCTGGTGTTGAGCGCGAGAAGTGGTTTGCATTGAATGTTGACGACGCTGAAATCAGCCGTCAGCTTGAAGCATTAGAAACTCAGTTGAAGCAGAAGCGCCTAGAGTTGAACGATGCTTACGAAGAGAAGCGTAAGAAATTGAGTCAGGGTGATGATTTGGCGCCTGGTGTTTCGAAAATGGTTAAGGTGTACGTCGCAATCAAGCGTCGTATCCAGCCGGGTGATAAGATGGCCGGTCGTCACGGTAACAAGGGTGTTATCTCCCGTATTTGTCCGGTTGAAGATATGCCGTTTGATGAAACGGGCCGTCCTGTCGATATCTGTTTGAACCCACTAGGTGTACCGTCGCGTATGAACGTAGGTCAGATTCTTGAAACACATCTCGGTCTAGCAGCCGAAGGTTTGGGAACTAAGATCAACGCAATGCTTCAGCAGCAGGCTGATATTGCGGAAGTACGTGGCTTCCTGGCTAAAATTTATAATGAAACTCAAGGTCAATCAGTCGATCTTGATAGCTTCAGCGATGCTGAAGTTATTGAGTTGGCGAATAACTTGAGAAAAGGTGTGCCTTTGGCGACACCAGTATTTGACGGTGCATCCGAAGGTCAGATCAAAGCATTATTGCGTTTGGCAGATTTACCGGAATCCGGTCAGATGAAGTTGTTCGACGGTTTGACGGGTGAAGAGTTTGACCGTCCTGTTACCGTTGGTTACATGTATTACTTGAAGTTGAACCACTTGGTTGACGATAAGATGCATGCACGTTCAACCGGTCCTTATAGTTTGGTTACCCAGCAGCCGTTAGGTGGTAAGGCCCAATTCGGTGGTCAACGTTTCGGTGAGATGGAGGTGTGGGCACTTGAAGCTTACGGTGCCGCATTCACGTTGCAGGAAATGTTGACGGTCAAGTCGGATGACTTGAATGGTCGTACCAGAATGTATAAGAACATTGTGGACGGTAATGAATATATGGAACCAGGTATGCCTGAATCATTTAGCGTACTACGCAAAGAGATTCGCGCTTTAGGTATTGATATTGAGTTGGAGCAAGACTAAATGAAAGATTTACTCGGTTTTCTAAAAAAACAAAACGTATCTAGTGATTTTGATGCGATTAAAGTGTCGCTTGCTTCACCGGAAAAAATCCGTTCTTGGTCTTTTGGTGAGGTCAAAAAACCAGAGACCATTAACTACCGTACCTTCAAGCCTGAGCGTGATGGTCTTTTCTGTGCAAAAATCTTCGGTCCTATCCGTGATTACGAATGTTTGTGTGGAAAGTACAAGCGTCTTAAGCACCGCGGTGTAATCTGTGAGAAGTGTGGTGTTGAAGTCACGCAATCAAAAGTACGTCGTGAGCGTATGGGTCATATTGATCTCGCGACTTCCGTTGCACATATTTGGTTCTTGAAATCTCTTCCTTCACGTATCGGTTTGATGCTTGATATGACATTGAAAGAGATTGAAGCGGTACTTTATTTTGAAGCGTTCATGGTTGTAGACCCTGGTCTGACTCCATTGGAACCATGGCAGCTGCTTTCTGAAGAAGAATATCTTGACGCACTAGATGAGTACGGCGATGAGTTCGAAGCGCAAATGGGTGCAGAAGCGATCAAGAAGATGTTGCAGGCCATTGATTTGAATGGTGAAGCAGTACGCCTGCGTGAAGAGATAGAAAGTACAAACTCTGAAACCAAACAGAAGAAAATTTCTAAGCGTTTGAAGTTGATTGAATCTTTCGTTAATTCAGGCAACAGACCGGAGTGGATGATTCTTGATGTACTTCCTGTGTTGCCACCGGAATTGCGTCCATTGGTACCACTTGATGGTGGCCGTTTTGCAACTTCCGATCTTAACGATCTTTACCGCCGTGTTATTAACCGTAACAACCGTTTGAAGCGCCTGTTGGATCTGATGGCGCCAGACATTATCGTTCGTAACGAAAAGCGTATGCTTCAAGAGGCGGTAGACTCGCTTCTTGATAATGGTCGTCGCGGTCGTGCCGTAACTGGCACCAACAAACGTCAGTTGAAATCTTTGGCTGACATGATCAAAGGTAAGCAAGGCCGTTTCCGTCAAAACTTGCTTGGTAAGCGAGTGGATTACTCGGGTCGTTCCGTTATCGTTGTTGGCCCTACGCTAAGACTGCACCAGTGTGGTCTGCCTAAGAAGATGGCATTGGAATTGTTCAAGCCATTCATCTTCAGTAAGTTGCAGAAGCGTGGTATGTCTCCGACAATCAAGGCGGCCAAGAAGATGGTTGAGCAGGGATTGCCGGAAGTATGGGACGTTCTTGATGAAGTAATCCGTGAGCATCCGGTTCTATTGAACCGTGCTCCGACGCTTCACCGTCTTGGTATCCAGGCATTCGAACCTGTATTGATCGAAGGTAAGGCGATCAACTTGCATCCGTTGGTTTGTTCGGCATTCAACGCCGACTTCGATGGTGACCAGATGGCGGTACACGTACCTTTGTCTTTGGAAGCACAGTTGGAAGCACGTTCTTTGATGATGTCTACAAACAACTTATTGTCACCTGCGAACGGTGATCCGATTATCGTTCCTTCTCAGGACGTTGTACTTGGTTTGTATTACATCACGCGTGAAAGCATCAATGCCACAGGAGAAGGTAAAGCGTTCTCGAACTGGCGTGAAGTTGAACGTGCGTTGCAATCTAAAGTCGTGCACTTGCACACTAAGATTAAATTGAAAGTAGAAGAAACGGTTATTGATGAGAGTGGTACAGAGAGCGTAAGTTCGCGTATCGTCGATACGACAGCGGGTCGCGCACTATTGTGCAGAATCCTGCCTAAGGGCTTGAGTTTCGACTTGTTGAACGTTTCTTTGACTAAGAAGAATATCAGTTCAGTCTTGAATACTTGTTACCGTGTCTTGGGTCCAAAAGAGACTGTTATCTTTGCTGACCAGTTAATGTATGCTGGTTTCAAGTGGTCTACCTTGGCGGGTCTGTCTTTCTGTTCAGATGACATGCTGATTCCCGAAAGCAAGGCGGATATTATTGATCGCGCTGAAAGTCAGGTTGCCGAAATCCAAGGACAGTTCTCACAAGGTCTTGTAACTGATGGTGAGCGTTATAACAAAGTTATCGATATTTGGTCGCATACCAATGAATTGGTCACCAAGTCGATGATGGATGAGCTTCAGTTTGAAAACGTTACCGATAAAGACGGTAATGAAGTTCAACAGACATCATTCAACTCTGTCTACATGATGGCGGACTCCGGGGCTCGTGGTTCCGTAGCGCAGATGCGTCAGCTTGGTGGTATGCGTGGTTTGATGGCGAAACCTGATGGATCGATCATCGAAACGCCGATTACGGCAAACTTCCGTGAAGGTTTGAACGTACTTCAGTACTTCATTTCGACACACGGTGCTCGTAAAGGTTTGGCCGATACTGCATTGAAGACGGCTAACTCGGGTTATCTGACAAGACGTCTGGTTGATGTGGCACAGGATGTTGTTGTAACCGAAAATGACTGTGGTACCGACGCCGGGATCAAGATGACGGCCCATGTTGAAGGTGGTGATGTTGTTGAGACATTGAAAGACCGCGTTTTGGGACGTATTTCCAGTGCAGATGTCGTTGCAGCGGATGGTTCGGTGCTGATTCCGACCGGAACCTTGCTTGATGAAAGATTGGTTAATATCATTGATGAAAACGGGGTTGACCACGTTTATGTTCGTTCGCCAATGACTTGTGAAACTCGCTTTGGTATCTGTCAGCAATGTTACGGACGTGATTTGGCAAGAGGTCACTTGGTTAACATGGGTGAGGCCGTCGGTGTTATGGCTGCCCAGTCAATCGGTGAGCCTGGTACTCAGTTGACAATGCGTACATTCCACATTGGTGGTACGGCTTCTGGTTCTTCTGCTCAAAGCCAGATTGAAGTTAAGCACAGTGGTACTGTTAAGTGGTATAACCTGAAAACCATCAAAAACTCAGACGGTCAAATCGTTGTTACCTCACGATCAGGTGAGGTTTCATTGGCTGATGAGTCTGGGCGTGAGAAAGAGCGTTATAAGATCACTTATGGTGCGATCCTATCTGTAGAAGATGGCGGACAAGTCTCTTCTGGAGATATTATCGCTCAGTGGGATCCACATACTCACCCAGTTATCACTGAGGTTGAAGGTAAGGTTCAATTTGGTAACTTTGAAGGTACCGTTGAAGAAAATGTTGATGAGCTGACTGGTTTGACAACTCACGTTGTTAAAGATGCAAAAGAGCGTACTAGTGCGGTGAAAGAAGCACGACCATACATCACTTTGGTCGATGAGTCAGGCGTTGCCGTTAATTTCCCTGGTACTCAGACACCTGCTATCTACTACTTGCCTGAAAACTCAATCGTAGTTGTACAGGAAGCGGATAAAGCTGGTGCCGGTGACGTTCTTGCACGTATTCCACAAGCGAGTTCAAAAACCAAAGATATCACGGGTGGTCTACCTCGAGTCGCCGATCTTTTCGAAGCACGTCAGCCGAAAGAGCCATCTATTATGGCGGAAGTTGCAGGTGTTGTCGGTTTCGGTAAAGAGACAAAAGGCAAGCAGCGTTTGATCATCACACAGGATAGCGGCGAGCAGTACGAAACATTGATTCCTAAGTGGCGTACGGTTTCCGTTTTTGAAGGTGAGCGAGTTGAGAGAGGGGATATTGTGGTCGAGGGTAATCCTAATCCACATGATATTCTTCGTCTTCTTGGTATCGAGCGCTTGGCTGAATACATCGTTGATGAGGTTCAAGATGTTTACCGTCTTCAGGGTGTAAAAATCAATGATAAGCACATTGAGACGATCGTTCGTCAGATGTTGAGAAAAGTTGAGGTTAAGACATCTGGTGATACTGGCTTGATCAAAGGTGAGCAGACTGAGTACTCACGTGTTATTGAGTTAAACGAGCAGGCTCGTTCAGAAGGTAAAGTTGAAGCATCTTTTGAGCGCGTGCTTCTTGGTATTACCAAAGCGTCTTTGGCTACTGAATCGTTTATTTCTGCGGCTTCCTTCCAGGAGACTACACGTGTTCTGACAGAAGCGGCGGTAAGCGGTAAGCGTGACAAGCTGATTGGTTTGAAAGAAAACGTAATTGTCGGCCGACTGATTCCTGCCGGAACCGGTTTTGCTTATCATCAGGCGCGTAAGGCGGCTAACGACGCTGTAATGGACGAGTTGCAAGCCTTTATGAAGCCTGAAGAAACAGAAGTGGTCGAAGTTTCGGCTGAGTCTGAAGAAGTAGAAGTTGAAAATGTAGAAGGTGAAATCTAATTCAAATAATTTCAAGCATTTATGCTTGACTTATTTGAAATAGGTCACTAAAATTTTCAATCCTTATTTGCGGTCTATATTGGCCGCAGATTCGTTTATGTGTAAGAGTTAATCTCAAATTTGGAGAAAATTGAATGGCTACAATTAACCAGTTGGTGCGTAAGCCGCGTAAAGATAAGCGTAAGGTATCTAATGTTGCTGCGTTGCAGGCTTGTCCTCAGCGTCGTGGTGTATGTACGCGTGTTTATACAACAACCCCTAAGAAGCCAAACTCTGCTCTGCGTAAAGTTGCGCGTGTACGTTTAACGAATGGTTATGAAGTTTCTTCCTACATTGGTGGTGAAGGACATAACTTGCAGGAACACTCGGTTATCCTTATCCGTGGTGGTCGTGTAAAAGACTTGCCTGGTGTACGTTATCATACGGTCCGTGGTGCATTGGATTGCGCCGGCGTTGATGGACGTAAACAAGGTCGTTCTAAGTACGGTGCGAAGCGTCCTAAGGGTTAATTCGTTAAGAATTCCTTAGACATACGATTTGCAATATTAGTGTTACATTTATACCGGAAGAGTTAAGAATGGCTAGAAGAAGAGAAATTCCAAAAAGACAGGTACTACCTGATCCTAAGTTTGGTGACACAACTTTAACAAAGTTTGTCAATATGATTATGGTTAGCGGTAAGAAGTCCGTTGCCGAAAAGATTGTTTATGATGCTTTAGACGTAGTTGTTGAGCGCAAAAAAGGCGGCGAGCATGTTGCCCTTTTGAAAGAAGCTCTTGATAACGTAGGTCCTATGGTTGAGGTTAAGTCCCGTCGTGTTGGTGGTGCAACTTACCAGGTGCCAGTTGAAGTTAGACCAGAGCGTAAGATGGCGTTGGCTATGCGTTGGTTGGTTGAAGCCTCAAGAAAGCGTAGTGAAAAAGGCATGATGTTGAGATTGGCTGGCGAGTTATCTGACGCGCTTGAAAATCGTGGCTCAGCCATCAAGAAAAAAGAAGATACCCATCGAATGGCAGAAGCCAACAAGGCATTCTCACATTTCCGTTGGTAATCTGATTGAGGCCCGGTTTAGGGCCTTTATTGTTTTGGAATTTAATTAAAAGGTTTATTAACGTGGCACGTAAAACCCCAATTGAAAGATACCGTAACATTGGTATTATGGCGCACATTGATGCGGGTAAAACCACTACTACAGAGCGTATTCTTTATTACACTGGTGTATCTCACAAAATCGGTGAGGTACATGACGGTGGTGCAACAATGGACTGGATGGAACAGGAGCAGGAACGTGGTATCACCATTACTTCTGCTGCTACAACTACTCACTGGAGTGGTATGGGTCGTCAGTTCCCAGAGCACCGCATTAACATCATCGATACTCCGGGTCACGTTGACTTCACAATCGAAGTTGAACGTTCTTTGCGAGTACTGGATGGTGCCGTAACTTGTTTTTGTTCAGTAAGTGGTGTTGAGCCTCAGTCTGAAACTGTATGGCGTCAGGCTGATAAGTATGGCGTGCCACGTATGGGCTTTGTAAACAAAATGGACCGTGCGGGAGCTAACTTCCTGAACGTTAACCAGATGGTAATCGATCGTCTAGGTGCGCAACCGGTTCCAATGCAGTTGCCAATAGGTGCTGAGGAAACATTCCGAGGTGTTGTCGACTTGGTTAAGATGCAAGCTATCTACTGGGAAGAAGAGAACATGGGTATGGAATATCGTTATGAAGATATTCCTGAAGACATGGTCGATCTTTGTCAGGAATGGCGTGAGAAGATGGTTGAATCTGCAGCTGAGGCTTCTGAAGAGTTGATGGATAAATACCTTGAAGAAGGTGATTTGACTGAAGAAGAAATCAAAGCGGGTATCCGTAAGCGTTGTATCGATGTTGAAATCGTACCTATGTTCTGTGGTTCTGCCTTTAAGAACAAAGGTGTTCAGGCGCTATTGGATGCGGTAATCGAATACATGCCAGCTCCTGTTGATGTTCCTGCGATTCAAGGTGAACTTGAAGATGGTTCTAAAGCAGAGCGTCCTTCTTCTGATGATGCGCCTTTCGCGTCGCTTGCGTTCAAGATCATGACTGACCCTTATGTTGGTACTTTGACCTTCTTCCGTGTTTATTCAGGTGTTCTGAATGCAGGTAGCCCTGTATATAACTCGGTTAAAGAGAAGCGTGAACGTGTCGGTCGTCTATTGCAGATGCACTCGAACTCTCGTGAAGAGATCAAAGAAGTACGTGCCGGTGATATCGCGTGTGCGGTAGGTCTTAAAGATACTACTACAGGTGATACATTGTGTGATCCTGATAACAGAATCGTTCTTGAACGTATGGATTTCCCTGAGCCGGTAATTTCGATCGCGATCGAGCCTAAGACTAAGGCTGACCAAGAGAAGATGGGTATTGCACTTCAGAAATTGGCTGCGGAAGATCCTTCTTTCCGTGTTCACTCTGATGAAGAAACAAACCAAACAATCATCTCTGGTATGGGTGAGCTTCACTTGGATATCATCGTTGACCGTATGAAGCGTGAGTTCAACGTTGAAGCGAATATCGGTGCACCTCAAGTTTCTTACCGTGAAACAATTAAGTCTGCCGTTGAGTGCGAAGGTAAATTCGTTCGTCAGTCTGGTGGTCGTGGTCAGTATGGTCACGTTGTATTCAAGATCAAACCGCGTGAAGCAGGTGAAGGTTTTGAATTCATCAACAGCATCGTTGGTGGTGCGGTTCCGCGTGAATACATCGGTGCGGTAGAAAAAGGTGCTCAGGCTCAGTTGGAAAACGGTGTTATCGCCGGATTCCCAATGGTTGATGTTAGTGTTGAGTTGATCGATGGTTCATACCACGATGTTGACTCGAACGAAATGGCGTTCTCCGTTGCAGCTGGTATGGGTGTCAAGAACGGTGTTGTACAGGCTAACCCGGTTATCCTTGAGCCGATCATGGCGGTAGAAGTAACTACTCCTGAAGAGTATATGGGTGATATCATCGGTGACCTTAACCGTCGTCGTGGTATGGTTGAAAGCATGGATGATATTCCTACTGGTAAGTCGATTAAAGCTGAAGTACCATTGTCGGAAATGTTTGGTTATTCAAACCAGATGCGTTCATTGACTCAAGGTCGTGCTAACTACAGCATGGAATTCAAGAAGTACATGGATGCACCTAAGAATATCCAGGATGAAATCATCGCAAGTGCTCAGAAAGGCGCTTAATTCTTTTTGATTAAATTTTACGGCCCGCTTTATGTGGGCCTTTGCTAAAAATAGGTATTTTGAAATGGCAAAAGAAAAGTTTGAAAGAACGAAACCGCACG
>NZ_JARUQR010000008.1 GCF_029767005.1 Thiomicrorhabdus sp. ZW0627 | reverse complement strand
GCCGATGAGGGGGGTTCGATTCCCCCTACCCGCTCCATATTGTGGTGGCTCTATTCGTCTCCTCGCGACACTAAGTTGGGAACCCCGCCAGGTCCGGAAGGAAGCAACGGTACCTTCTGATGTGTGCGCCGAGGTAAGGCGGGTAGGGTCGCCTCCATTTCATACTCTGAAATCCTCTGTTTTTATTTCAAAATTCATTAATTGATTCGTTCCAAATTAAGCTTGGTAAATTCCTCTCTTTTTCTCTTTAATCACGTTAAAATAACCGGTAATTTCGAATGTATTTAGCTGTGATGGGGTGAATGAATTTTCTATGAGTTATACCGTACTGGCCAGAAAATGGCGCCCTAAGAATTTTGATGAATTGGTGGGGCAAACCCATGTCATGCAGGCGCTTTCAAACGCCTTGGATCAAAACCGTTTACATCATGCCTACTTGTTTACCGGAACCCGTGGTGTCGGTAAGACGACGATCGCTCGTATCTTCTCGAAGGCTTTGAACTGTCAGGAAGGCATCTCATCGCATCCTTGCGGAGTTTGTGAAACCTGTCGCGCAATTGACGAAGGACGTTTCATCGATCTTATCGAAGTGGATGCCGCTTCCCGTACCAAAGTGGACGATACTCGTGAAATTCTGGATAACGTTCAGTTCGCTCCGACTCAGGGACGATATAAGGTCTATCTGATCGACGAAGTTCACATGCTTTCCAAAAGCAGTTTCAATGCTTTATTGAAAACCCTTGAAGAACCGCCTGAACACGTCAAGTTTTTGTTGGCGACGACGGATCCTCACAAATTACCGATTACCGTTCTGTCCCGCTGTTTGCAGTTCAATTTGATGCGATTGACTCAGGCGCAAATTCAGGCTCATTTGGAATACATCCTACAGCAGGAAAATCTGCCTTACGAATCCAGTGCTTTGGCGTTGATTGCCAAGAGTGCAGACGGTTCTGCCCGTGACGCTTTGAGCTTGTTAGATCAAGCGATTGCTTACGGGGCGGGTCAGGTTATGTTCGAACCGGTGCAGACGATGCTCGGTTTGGTGGATCAGCAGTATACGGTGGCGATTTTACAGGCCTTGGCGGAAGATTCGGCCTCGGATATGAAGGAGGTGATTCAACAGTTGGCCATGATGGGGGTGGATTATTCTGCACTTTTGGCCCAATTGATTGAAACGTTACACGCTTTGGCATTCAAACAAGTGTTGGGTGGTGTTGAAGGAACCAGTACCTTACCTGAAGAAATTTTGGATGGGTTGAGCCAGTTGCTTTCGCCACAACGCGTGCAGATGCTTTACCAGATCGCTTTATTGGCTAAGCAAGACATGCAGTTGGCGCCTGACTTACGAATTGGCTTTGAAATGGCGCTTCTGAGAATGCTGGCCTTTCAACCTGCCGACATGGTGGTGACAGATGGAAGTGCCTCCAAGCAGACAGGTTCGCAATTTGACTCAGGTGTTCAGGAGCCAAGTTTGCAGGAGGCCGATCCTCAAGAGGTGTTGGCCGGTTTATCTTCGGCCAGAGCCTTAATGGCGAAAAAACAGCCGAATGAAGATAGAGCATCGGATGCCCAGCCGCCAGCTTCAGCCACCATTGAAAATTCAGTTCAGGAACAGTCTTTGATGAATTCGGATCAGAATCCAGCTGTTTCTATGGAAGCGCCGAATGCTCAAATGAACAATCCGGCACCGCAAGTTGATTCTGGTATGGATTATTCGATGAGTCAAGGGCAGGCACCGATTTCGGAAGCCCCGCCTTGGCAAACGGACGAGGTGGCTTCAACGGCTCCGGTTCAATCTGAAGGGTCAACCACGGCGGCTAGTGATCATTTGGCTCAAATTAAACAGAGGTTGAAACAGCCGCTGGGAAAGCCTCAGGATAAAACGTCGGCGGTCGGGATGGATAACTCGACCATGACTGCGCCGTCTGTGCAAGATGGCTTTAATGCCGCAGATTTGTTTGAACTACAGAACCAATCGGCAGCATTAAGCACTGCTGAAGAACCGGTGGCGGTAGAAGAGCCAGCACTCATTCCGGAGAATTCATTTGGCGCGTCGCAGGAAATGTTTGCGGATTCGATGCCAGCAGCAGGCGGCGGATATGCTGGTGCACAGCTTCAGGTTCAAAATGAACAATCTGAGTTAAGCCGGACTGAACCTTTACCTGAGCCGGTTCTGAATGTGGTGCAGGATGCACCGGTACAAGTGGGTGCTGTTTCGGTTGATTTTGAATATGTGGTTCTGACGGACGAGAACCGAGGCCGCATCTGGCTGGATGTTTTGGAAAAGCTACAGCCGGAAGGTATGGCTGCCGAACTAGCAAGACAGAGTGTTCTGTTAAGTTATTCAGCCGAGAAATGGGTGTTGAGTGTCGATCCTGAGCAAGCATTCGCCAAAACCGATATGGCCGTTTTGAGATTAACCGAAAGTTTGCAGAAAGTATTTGGGCAGGACTTGTCACTAGAATTTGCGCAAGCGGATCAACATGATACACCTGCGAAGTATGCACGGCGTCAAGCTGAGGAAAGACAGAAAATGGCAGAAGCTTCGATTTCTCAGGACCAGTTGGTTAGTGCGCTGAAAACCGAATTGGGGATGGAAGTCATCCCGACAAGCATCGCGCCTCTATGATTAGTGGCGTGGGCAGGGCATTGCGCTCTGTAAGACGACTTTAATTGAAAATTAATGATTGATAAGGAAAGAGCATGTTTGGTGGAAAAGGTGGTTTAGGTAATTTGATGAAGCAAGCGCAGGAAATGCAAAAGAACATGCAGGCCGCGCAGCAGGAAATTGCCGAAATGGAAGTAACGGGTGAAGCCGGTGGTGGAATGGTTAAAGTAACTATGACCGGAAAGCATGAGCTGGTGAAAGTCGAGTTAGATGATGCCTTGATGGACGATAAAGAGATGTTGGAAGATCTGTTTGCTGCTGCAGTGAACAGTGCTTCACGTCGTGTTGAAGAAGTCACTCAGGAAAAAATGGGTGGATTGACCGACGGCATGAATTTACCAGGCGGCATGAAGATGCCCTTTTAACAGGCCAGTTGGTTTTTAAGGTGGTTTGAACCTTTATGGATGATGCATGTACAGTCCGTTGATATCAGAGCTGATCGAGGCTTTTAGGGTGTTGCCTGGCGTTGGCCCGAAATCCGCTCAGCGTATGGCGTTTTATTTGTTGGAACATAACCGTTCCGGCGGTGCTGGCTTGGCGAAGGCGCTTGAAGAGGCGGTTTCCAAAGTGAATCATTGCGAACAATGTCGAACCTTTACCGAGGAAACAATCTGCTCTATTTGCGCTTCCAGTAGCCGGCAGGAAGAGGAGTTGTGTATTGTTGAATCGCCTTCGGATATGATGGCGATCGAGCAATCCGGTATTTTCCGAGGTAAGTATTTCGTTTTGATGGGCCATCTATCGCCGATTGACGGTATTGGACCGGCGGAAATCGGCTTGGATCAATTAGAGGGTCGTTTATCCCAACAAGGAGTGGTAGAATTAATTATCGCTACCAATCCAACCGTTGAAGGTGAAGCCACCGCGCATTACATACAGCAGTTGGCAAAAAGACTAAATATCAAGGTTTCCCGATTGGCTCAGGGTATTCCGATTGGAGGCGAGTTAGAGTTTATTGATGCCGGGACGTTGTCGCAAGCGTTCATCTCCAGAAAAGAGGTATAGACCGATGGTTAAGACGTTTAGATGGTTTGGTTTGCTGGTTTCAATGCTGGCGATTGCCGGTTGTGGGGGAAGTGCTGGTGGTGATGCTACTGCACAACTTAACGACCCAGGTATTAACTTAAGCATGTCAATTTCTTCTACAGGAGAAACTTCGACAACAATACCTGCCAATGACGATGCAAAAGTAGATATCGTCTTTCTGGATTCCGGAGGCCTGCCTCTTGATAATGAAATCATCAGTCTGTCAGCCACTTCGGGAACCTTGTCGCAATCTTCTGTGTTGACCGACCATATTGGGCGTGCAACCGTAACAATCTATTCGCCGGACGATTTAGTTTCCGGAACGGCTCCTGGGATTCTGACGGCCACTTCCACCGCGTTTACCGGTAACTTCACTTTAAACTATCAGTTTGCGGCGACCATCAGTGATGGTGGTGCAAATACGTCTTCAGCAGGCTCGATTCAATTTATTTCAGCGACGCCAGAATTTATGTCCTTAAAAGGAACGGGTGGGGTCGGTTACGGTGAAACCTCTCAAGTTACATTTAAAGTTGTTGATATTTATGGCGCGCCGATTGAAGGTGCAACGATCAACTTTAATTTATCCACGACGGTTGGAGGCCTTTCATTATCGCCATCTAGCGCTTCTACCAATTCGTCTGGTTTGGTAACCACGACTGTACAGGCCGGTACCATCTCGACACCTGTCAGAGTTGGGGCTTCGGTGACGCTGTCAGACGGTAAATTGATTTATGTGCAATCGGATTTGTTGACTGTTACAACAGGTATCCCCGATCAAAATAGTATCAGTCTTTCGATGGATAAATTTGCTCCAGAAGGTTGGGATTATGACGGTGAGACTGTCAAGGTCACCGCCCGTTTAGGAGATCGTTTTAATAATCCTGTTCCAGATGGTACGGTAATCAACTTTACGACAGAAGGTGGGTTGATCCAAAGTAGCTGTCAAACGGCGGATAGTGTTTGTTCGGTTGTATGGACAAGTCAATCTCCGCGGCCAGCGGATCACCGTTCGACCGTCATGGCCTATGCCATCGGGCATGAAACATTCTACGATAGTAATGCGAATGGTGTGTTTGATGATGGGGATTCGTTCGATGATATAGGCGAAGCATTCCGTGATGATGATGAAACCGGGACTTATAATCCTAATTCAGGTAATGGTTTTAGTGCTGATGAGAAACTGATTGATTATGACGCAAATGCTGCTTATACAGCTGCGGATGGAGTTTATAACGGGGTTCCTTGTGAGCATACGACGAATTGCCCAACGGATGCTAATAATGTAGCTGGTCGGTCAAACTTCCTGACTAATGTCCGGGATTCAGGCGTTATTATTATGGCTAGCAGTGCGCCAAACGTTTATATGTATGAGTTGAATGGCGTTAATACAACCTGTTTGGATGCCAACGGAAAGCTTTCTATTGGTGGAGGCGGTCAATGTAAAGTCGTGACCGATTTTGCAGCAGGATTGGACGTGAAAAGAATCTGGGTGATGGTAGAAGATACCGCTGCGTTGTGCTTGACCGGTGCGAATGGTAGCCGTATCTCTGGGGTGGTTAATCCGAATGATGCGGCCTGTACCTATGCGGTAAGGCAGTCCGCTCCTACCGGATCGGCAATTAGTGTGTCCAGCAATGTTGGTTCGCTTTCAACGATACCGTATTCGGCTGTTCCGAATACGACCAGTTATTTGCAGTTTACTTTTTCGGTTGCTTCGGATGACAAAAATGCGACTGCCACAAGTGGTGCGTTGGAGGTTAAGGTGAGTACTCCAGTGGGTGGCGTAGATGTGTTTGCGTCTGCAGCAATAACGGATCCGATAAACTAAATCGAAGTTTTAAATAAAACCGAACAGGCCTGTTCGGTTTTGCTTAAATAAAAAAAAGCCCGCGCATGCGGGCTTTTTCATAGGCAGACGAATTGTAAGAGTCTTATTTGGCCATCAAGAACTCAAGCAGTGCCTTCTGGGCGTGTAGTCGGTTCTCTGCTTCGTCCCAGACAACGGAATCTTTGGCATCGATCACTTCCGCAGTCACTTCTTCACCACGGTGTGCCGGTAGGCAGTGCATGAACAGTGCGTCTTTATCCGCTTGTTGCATGACGGCTGCATTGACTTGATAGTCAGCAAACGCCTTTTCACGTAGTTTCTGTTCTTCTTCCTGCCCCATGCTGGCCCAGACATCGGTGACGATAAGATCGGCACCTTCTGCCGCATCCATTGGGTTGCGGACAATCTCAACTCGGTCTGAGTTGGCTTCAACCAGTTCCATTTTAGGGTCGTAACCTTCCGGGCACGCGATTCTGAGCTTGAAATCGTACTGCTTTGCGGCATTGATGTATGAATGGCACATGTTGTTGCCGTCACCAACCCATACTGCGGTTTTACCTTGAATGCTGCCACGGTGTTCGTGGTAGGTCTGCATGTCCGCCAATAGCTGGCAAGGGTGGTAGTCATCGGTCAGTGCGTTGATGATTGGTACACTGGAATACTGTGCCATGGTCTCGACGATTTCATGCTCGAAAGTACGGATCATGATGCCGTCTACCATGCTGGATATGACGCGAGCACTGTCTTCAATCGGTTCACCGCGACCCAGTTGGGTATCGTTGGAGGATAGGAAAAGGGCGTGACCGCCAAGTTGTGTCATGCCCGCCTCGAAAGAGATGCGCGTACGAGTAGAAGATTTCTCGAAGATCATCGCCAAGGTTTTGTTTTTCAGCGGTTCGAAAATCTCTCCAGCTTTATGCATTGCTTTCAGCTCGGTGCTGCGAATCAATAGTTGCTGTAGTTCAGCTGGCGTTAAATCATTTAAAGTTAAAAAATGTCTAATAGTCATTGAATGACCTCTTAGTTTCTAAAGTTTATACCGAATTACTCGGAGAGAAATTCGGTAATTAATTGAGTAAGCTGGCTGACCAGTTGTTCGGTCTGCTCCGTGCTCATGACAAATGTCGGCAATAAACGGATTGTGTCGCCACGTGTTACGTTTATCAGCAAACCTTTCTCAAGGGCTTTTCCGACCAGATCACCACAAGGACGATCCAATTGAATTCCGATCATGTAGCCTTTGCCCCGGATGTCGACGACGCCGTTTAGACCCTTGAGTCTATCTCGGAAGTTTTCAAGTAGTGCTAGGCCTTTTTTGGCGACGTGTTCTACATGGTTGTGGATTCGCATGGCTTCGATCACGGCCAGTCCGGCAGCACATGCCAGCGGGTTGCCGCCGAATGTGGTTCCGTGATTTCCGGGAACGAGGACTTCAGCTGCTTCGCCTTTGGCCATGCAGCAACCGATTGGCACGCCATTACCGAGCGCTTTGGCCAGAGTGAGAACGTCTGGAGTGATCCCTTCATGTTGGAAGGCAAACCAGGCACCGGTACGCCCGATTCCGGTCTGAATCTCGTCCAGCATCAGTAGCCAGTTGTTCTGTTCGCAGACGGCTTTTAATTCTTTTAAGTAACCGGCTTTAGGGACGTGAACGCCGCCTTCGCCTTGGACAGGTTCGACCAGAATGGCGACGATGTTTTGATTGTCGCTATGCTCTTTGATTGCGTCTACGTTGTCGTAAGGAACGCGGATGAAGCCTTCGACCAATGGCGTAAAGCCTTCGTGCACTTTCGGGTTTCCTGTTGCTGAAAGCGTGGCCATGGTACGGCCGTGGAAGCTGTTCTCCATGACGATGACCGCCGGTTTTTCGATGCCTTTCTGGTGGCCGTATTTCTTAGCGATTTTCAGTGCCGTTTCATTAGCTTCTGCACCGGAATTACAGAAGAAGGCGCGATCCATTCCCGAAAGCTCGATCAGTTTGTCAGCCAGCTCTTGTTGTTTGGCAACATTGTAGAGGTTGGAAGTATGAATCAGGGTTTGGCTTTGTGCGCAGATTGCTTCCGCTACAGCCGGATGTGCATGCCCAAGACTGCATACCGCGATACCGCTGACAGCATCCAGATACATTTTCCCTTCTGTATCCTGCAGGAGTGCGCCAGAACCTTTTTCGAAGGTGACCGGTAATCTTGCATAAGTCTTCATAAGGTGTTCAGACATGGTTATTCTCATCTCTCTTCAATACAGCGTAGGTTTTAAAAACAAAAAAGCAACCTGAGGCAGCAGGGTTAACCATAGGCGTCCGTGGTTAATAGGCTCCGACTGCGAGGTTGCTTTTTTCTGAATTAAATTTCCAAAAAAATGATTTTATCGAAATGAAAAGAAATATCAAGCGATTTTGGTTCTGATGGCCACACCATATTGTGGTTTTGGCCGTAATTATGTGATTATTCATGAATTTTGAGATAAATTATCTTAATTCCCCCCTTAACTATTCAACGTTTTACGATAGAATATTCCTCTTATTTAAATTTTGTGTACATCTTTGTGGAGTAATTTGAATGCAAACAATGGCGGATAGAGACGGTCTCATTTGGTTAGACGGTGAAATGGTCCCTTGGCGTGAAGCGAAAGTGCATGTGTTGACGCATACACTGCATTATGGAATGGGGGTTTTTGAAGGGGTACGTGCCTATGAAGCTGAGCAGGGTACTTCTATTTTCCGCCTTGATGCACATACCGATCGTCTGATCAATTCGGCAAAGATCGTCAATATGGCGATGCCGTATGATAAAGAGACGTTGAACGAAGCCCAGAGAGCAGCTGTACGTGAAAACGGGCTGAAGTCTGCTTATATCCGTCCGATGGCGTTTTACGGTTCTGAAGGCATGGGGATCCGTGCCGACAATTTGAAAGTACATGTCATGGTTGCAGCCTGGGAATGGGGCGCATACATGGGTGAGGAAAACCTGACTCGTGGAATCAAGATCGCAACTTCCTCTTACACGCGTCACCATGTCAATGTAACGATGACCAAAGCGAAATCGAACGGTTCTTATATGAACTCAATGTTGGCTTTACAGGAAGCCATCAATCACGGCTGTGATGAAGCTTTGCTGTTGGATGTGGATGGTTACGTTGCCGAAGGTTCCGGCGAGAACTTCTTTATGGTTAAAGACGGTGTTTTGTATACGCCGGAATTGACCTGTTGTTTGGATGGAATTACTCGTAAGACTATTATGCAGTTAGCTCGTGAGCTGGGTATCGAAGTCGTCGAGAAGCGCATCACTCGTGACGAAGTCTACATTGCCGACGAAGCATTCTTTACTGGAACGGCTGCAGAAGTGACGCCGATTCGTGAGTTGGATAACCGCCCGATCGGTATTGGTTCACGTGGTCCGATTACTGAGAAGCTACAGAGTCTGTATTTTGATATCGTACACGGTCGTTCTGCATCGCACATGGATTGGTTGACGACGGTTGCTTAATTGAGCAGCGCTTTTGAGGAGAATGTGAAATGAGTGAAGCGAATAAAACCAATTCGAAAAGCCATTATGAAGTGACCTATGCGGATTTACCGTTGCATTGCCCTACACCAGACATGAGTGTATGGAATTCGCATCCGCGTGTATTCTTGCCGATCGAGGAAACCGGTCATGCCAAATGTCCTTATTGTGGAGCGGAATATACGTTGAAGGATTGGGAACCAGGTCACGGTTCGCACTGATTTGTTAAATCGAATCCAGTACGTTGTGAAAAAGAAAAAACCACCGAAAGGTGGTTTTTTTATGTCCGGTTATCGTGTGTTGTTTGGGTGAGGGTGATCAATAGTCTTTTAGGTTCCAGCGATTATGCACCCAGAGATATTGAGCCGGATTTTGGCGGATTTCTTCTTCGTAAAGGTGGTGCAGTCTCAATGTGTCCGCATAGTCATCCCCAGAAGGAAAGTCTTCCAGTGCCGGTAAGAACTCGACTTCGTAATGCCCGTCAGGCAGTCGGCGGGTGAATGTCGGCACAACAAGGCAGTCCGTTAATTTCGCTATTTTGGATGTTGATGGATTGCTTTGAGCCGAGCGGCCGAAAAAGGGCACTTCGATATGGCCTTTTGCCCGGTACCGCTGGTCAGGCAGGATAGTCATGCTTTTGCCTGCTTTTAATACTTTCAGCATCTTACGCGTATTGGCGTTGGAAACCGGTTCGACGTGTTCGCCGTTGTTGAATTCGATGGAGCGGCCTTTAGCAATCAGATAGTCCATCAGCTCATTGTCGTGAGGGCGATATACTGCATGGTAATTGGTCAGAAATGAAATGAACAGGCCTGTCACCTCTAGGGTGGTGAAATGCGGTGCGAGAATTAGAACGCCTTTTCCCTGTTCCTGAGCCTGAACAAGATTTTCTTTTCCTTTGTAGGTGACGATCGAACGTTCGAAAGCGTGATCATGATCTTTTTTATGGTGTCCCCACCAGACCATACCCATTTCCATCAGGTTGATGCCCAGCGATTCGAAGTGCTCTTTCAGAATTCGGTTTTGTTCCGCCTCTGAGCGATCGGAAAAAGCGATTTGGATGTTCGCCTTGGCCAGTCTTCGACGTTTGGGTGCGATCCAATAGAGTAGCTTGCCCAGTGCTTTGCCTACAGGAAGCTTCCATTTGAATGGTGTGAAACTAAGCAGTTTGAGCAGGCCGAGGCCGAGCCAGATCCCCCAATATTTTGGGTGAAGGAACTGGGTTTTGAAATCGGGTATGTGCTTGCGGCGCGTTTGCGTTGACACTTGTTTTTGGGATTTGTCATTCATTGATGTCATTTCCCTGCTGATACAGTTTGGCATAGATGCCTTGTTGATCCAGCAAACTTTGATGTGTGCCCATTTCGGCCAACTGGCCGTGCTCCAGTACAACGATCTGGTCGGCATTTTCTATGGTGCTTAAGCGGTGCGCGATGATGATGACCGTGCGGTTTTGCTTGAGGGTTTCCATGGCTTGTTGAATCATCTTTTCGCTTTGATTATCCAGTGCTGAAGTGGCCTCGTCCATGATCAGAATCGGCGCATCTTTGAGGAAAGCGCGGGCGATTGCGATACGCTGTCTCTGACCGCCTGAAAGGCTGGAGCCCTGGTCGCCGACAATCGTATTAAGTCCATCTTGCAATTTTTCAATGAATTCCCAAGCGTGAGCGGACTTGGCAGCCTGAATGATTTTCTCTTCCGGAATATCGGTTTGTCCGTAAGCGATGTTCGCTGCCAATGTGTCGTTGAAAAGGATGACATTCTGGCTGACGTAAGCAATTTGATCTCTTAAATTATGCAGTTCCAGATCTTTGATAGGGGTATCGTCGATCAGGATATCGCCGTCTTGGGGCTGATAAAAGCGAGTAATCAAGTTGGCGAGAGTGGTCTTTCCGCTGCCGGATTGGCCAACGAGAGCAGTGGTTTTTTTCGCAGGTAGAGTTAATGTCAGGTGATTTAAAGCAGGACGCTTGCTGCTTGCATAGGTAAAGCAGACGTCTTTAAAAGTGATTTTTCCGTCAGGAGATTTGAGGGTTTTTACACCTTCATTAGGCTCGTTTGGTTGATCTAGAAGTTCAAAAATACTTTCCGCTGCCGCCATGCCTTTTTGAATGGTGGTGTTGATATTAGTCAGGCGGCGGATTGGCTCGAAAATCATTGCCATGGCGGTAATGAAAGCAATGAACTCTCCAGGTGTGAACAAGTCTTGAGCCGACATTATTGAAGCCACGTAAAGTACACCGGCTAATGCGATGGCGGCGAGCATTTGCACAAGCGGGACGTTAGCTGCTGAAACTTTTACGACGTCCATGGTGTGTTTACGCAGGTTTTCTGCCGTATCGTGGAAGCGCTGCTGTTCATAGTTTTCCGCACCGTAGATTTTGATTTCCTTGTGGCCGTTTAGCCCTTCTTCTAATCGTTGGGTCAAGACCCCCATGCTGTTTTGCATTTCTTTACTGGATTGACGCATCAAGCGGCTGGCACGGTCTATGATAAAGGCAATGACCGGTCCGATAATGATCATCAGAAGGGTGAGTTGCCATGAAGTGTAGAGTAAAAAACCGAGTAGGCCCAGGATAATTAATGTGTCACGAACGATGATGATCCACGCGTGACTTAAAGAGTCGCCAACTTGTGGGACATCGTAGGTGACTTTGGAAAGCAGTTTTCCTGTCGAGTAGTCATGATGAGCTTGCTGCGGCAAATAGTTCATTTTGTCGAACATTTCGGCACGAATGGCGAGTATGGCTTTGTGCGCAACCCATTCACTGGTGACTTTGCTGGCATATTCGGCAATCCCTTTGATAACGAAAACCAGCATGATTAAGAGAGGAATCTGCATGATCGCATCGGCATCTTTTCCGATTAGACTGTCGTCTACCAGTGGTTTGAGTAGGGCAGGCATCATCGGTTCCATTGCCGCTGCAATGGCTAGGGCAATCAAGGTTACCAACACGACTTTCCAGTGTGGTTTGATATAGGTCAGGAGTCTTTTGTATAGTTCTTGAGTGTGTTTATCAAACATTTATTCTCTTCGCAGTATTTTATTTACGATAATGTTGGCCCAGCCGGAACTATGAAATGCATTATTTAACTCTTTTCTGTCATAGTGGTTTTGTAGCCATTCAAGGAAATCAACATTTGGGTTCTCTTTGCGATAGGCGAGATAGTCATCGAAAAAATAGTCCAACTTACCGGTTTCCGCCCAGCGAAAGTGACCGTATTTCATGCTGAGCTGTTCTAATGCTTCTTCGATTGATTTTTTTTCGATAAACAATTTGTAAAACACACTCATTAGTCCTGCACGGTCGGCACCGGATTTACAGTGAATCAAAATCGGGTACTCTGCCTGTTCCAGAATGGTTTTAGCTTGTAAAACTTGTTCTACATCCGGTAGGGCGCGAGAGGACATCGGGTGGTTTATCAGATTGATGCCGTATTTGTCACAGGCTTCTTTTTCAAGCATGTACTGACCGGTCTTGTCTGCTCGGCGCATGCTGATAATGGTTTTGACGCCGTATTTATTATGCAGTTTTTTTATAAAGAGCGGAGAAGGATGGTTACTCCGGTAGGCCTGTTTGGATAAAGGGTGGAAGTTGCGGTAAATTGAACGAAGGATTTCATGGTCTATGAACCAGGATTCAAGATGTGCCTTGATACGTCCCCATTTTGTTTGCAGTTGTTCCATGGTAGTTCAGATTCTAGGAGTAAATAGGGGTTATTTTACCTTTTTAATTTTATGAAATGATAGAATTGCCAAATCAGTTTTTTTGCCTCAGATGTTTAAGGAATTAATTGTTTACTTGGGTAGTTTAGCTGCCATTGTCTGAGGTTTTAGTGATTTGCCCGTTGTTATGTTTTTTTGTGAAGAATTACGTTGAGGGTTTACATGAAGTCACCGCACAGCGGCTTTAAGAGAATTATGTATGCAGCGGGTTATTCCTGGAAAGGGTTTAAATCCACCTGGAAACATGAAGCGGCTTTTCGTCAAGAGGCGATTCTGGTTGCGTTGTTGATCCCATGCTCTTTTTGGCTGGGAGATACTGCCTACGAAAGGGCGATTTTGATTGCGGTGCTGTTCATCGTCTTGTTAGTGGAGCTGCTTAATTCAGCCGTTGAATCTGTAGTAGACCGGATAGGAGACGAATACCATAAGCTTTCCGGTAGAGCTAAGGATCAAGGTTCTGCGGCGGTATTCTTGTCGTTTTTTATTGCCATACTTGTGTGGGGCGGTTTTTTGATTTCTAAAATAATGGGTTAGGAAAATGATTGTAGTTACTGGCGGTGCCGGATTTATCGGGTCAAATATTGTTAAAGCATTGAACAAAATTGGACGTAGCGATATTTTGGTCGTCGACAACCTGAAAAACGGGAAAAAGTTCATTAACTTGGCAGATTGTGATTTTGCCGACTACTTGGATAAAGAGGACTTTCAGGCCCGTATCTTCGCAGAGGAAGGTCTGCCGGAAATCGAATGCGTTTTCCATGAAGGAGCCTGCTCCGCTACGACCGAGTGGGACGGTAAGTTCATGATGGATAATAATTATGAATACTCCAAAGACCTGCTGAATTATTGTCTGAACCGTAAGATTCCTTTTCTATATGCCTCATCCGCATCCGTGTATGGCGACGGCCCGACATTCATTGAAGATCGTCAATATGAAAAGCCGTTAAACGTGTACGGATTCTCAAAATTCCAGTTTGATCAATATATTCGACAGGTGTTGCCTCATGCCGAAAGCCAAGTGGTAGGGTTCCGCTATTTTAACGTTTACGGTCCGCGCGAACAGCACAAGGGCGATATGGCGAGTGTTGCTTTTAAATTGCACAACCAGGTTTTGGCCGGTGAGAACTTGAAGTTGTTCGGGCCTTACGACGGTTATGACGCGGGGATGCAAACGCGCGACTTCGTATATATAGAAGATGTGGTCAACGTCAATCTTTGGTTTATGCAGAATCCGGACAAGTCAGGGATATTTAATCTGGGACCGGCAGCGGCCGAGCCGTTTAAGAACATTGCTGAAGCGGTGATTGATTTTCACGGCAAGGGTGAAATCGAATATATTCCGTTCCCCGAGCATCTGAAAGGCGCTTATCAGAGTTTTACTCAGGCGGATAATGCGCGTTTGCGTGAAGCTGGTTACAATCAGCCATTTCATACCGTTGCAGAAGGTGTTAAGAAGTATCTGACTTGGTTGTCCGAAAACCCAAAGGTGCTGGATTTTAAGTAAATGCGTATTCTTTTGATCAAAATGTCGTCAATGGGCGATGTCTTTCACACCTTTCCAGCTTTGTCAGATGCGCAGGCGGCCATTCCCGACCTGACCGTGGATTGGGTGGTGGAAAAATCCTTTGCCGAGATTCCGAAATGGCATCCCGTTGTCGATAAAGTCTATCCAATCGAGTTGCGTAAATGGCGCAAGGATCTGTTTAATCGAGAAACCCGCGAGGCCATCAAAGCATTCTTTGAAGAGGTCAATCAGACCCGTTACGATTTGGTGTTGGATGCTCAGGGACTCTATAAAAGCATGTGGGTCGGAAGACGCGCTAACGGGCCGGTGAGTGGGTTTGACTTCAAGAGCGCCCGCGAACCTTTGGCCTCTCTTTTCTATCAGCATAAATATCCGGTCGCCAAAGATCAGCATGCCATTTTACGCCTGCGTCAATTGTTCGCCCAAGCTTTGAATTATGCTTTTGATGACGATCAGTCGATTGTGTACGGTTTGGATACTCAGGCCTGGTCAAAACCGGAAGAGTTACCGGCAGAATGGGGTGATGAAGGTTATCTGGTCTTTTTGCATGGTACAACCTGGGAGACCAAATATTGGCCGGAAGAGTATTGGGTAGAGCTATTGCATAAGGTGAACCAGTCCGGCTTCAAAGTCGTATTGCCTTGGGGGAACGACGAGGAGTATCAGCGCGCCTCGAGATTGGCGGATTCAGCAGAAACCGGACAGGCCTGGGTGCCTGAGCGGATGTTGAGTTTGAATGTTATTGCGCACTTGTTGAAAAATGCAAAGGGCGTGGTATCGGTTGATACCGGTTTGTCGCATGTGGCGGCAGCATTGGAAGTACCTATGGTGGTGTTGTATCGGGTCACCGATCCGAAGTTAGTTGGCGCGAATGGTCGCCAGGTCATTTGTCTGAAGTCACCCTGCGCTGAACTTTATTTGAAACAGTTTGCAAGCGACGAACAAAGGTCTGAGTCGCTAAAAGGCTTAAGCGTGGACGACGTATTTCATTCCTTAATTGAACAAATATAAGATGACAACCGTTTCTAAACAAAAAAATCTGTATTTAGTGTCTACACCACTGAATGTTTTGTTGGCAGTTGCACATGCCTCCGCTTTGTCTGATAGACAAGTTTCTGAATTGGTCTTGATTGACCAGAGAAATATTCAGAATAACCTTTATCTAAAAGCATTGAATGCATTCGAAAAAACACCTTTTCAGAATGTTGAAATCACATCAGGTTCTGCCAAAGGAACCGATAAATTAGCCGAACGTAAACAAGTCTTTTTACAGTTAGAGCAGCTAGTGAAACGGTTTAAACCTGATGTGGTTACTGTAGGAAGTGATCGGCGAATCGAGTTTCAATACGTCATGAACTTGTTGAATGAAGAGTCTTCAAAGGGGGTTGAAGGTTGGTATTTGGACGATGGATTGTATTCATATGCAGGTCGCCCTAAGCATTGGTTCAAAGACACTGTAAATAGTATATTGAAGAAATTGGTATATGGTTTTTGGTGGGATGAGCCGAAAACAGTCGGGGCATCAAATTGGATTGATCAGGCTTGGTTGTTTCATCCAGAACAAGCGGTTTCTGAACTAAAGGCAAAGAAATGTCGTACGATTCTGACGGAATGGTTTACGAGCCCTGCTGTTATGGACTTCAGCGGACATATCTTAAATATCTTAGGTTTAAGTCAAGAAAAGCTGGATGAGATCCAAGCGGTTGAGTTGATTTTGATAATTCCACATCCCGATAATATAAAAAAAATAGAAGGGTATGAAGAAAATATCCTGAACTTTTTAGAGTTGGCCGCAAAACAAAATATTCGCGTAGCCGTTAAATATCACCCACGAACCGGTCAGTTGGATCCCCTTTGTTTGGTTGACAGATTTAAATGTTTGCTTATTCCTAGTGAATTGGCATTTGAATTTGTTTTGCCGTTTTTGAGCCCAAATTCGACTGTTGTCGGAGATGTTGGCACATCTTTACTGACATCCGGATGGTTAAGGCCTGATGTAAAGTGTTGTGCAGTGATTGCGGAAGAGGATGCTTACCTAAGTAGCTTCGGAAAAATATATGATGATTTTGGCATTGAACGGGTGCGTGATTTCGGTTCTATTATAGAAAAATATAATTCCAGTGTTAATAAGGAAAGGGTTCATGATTAAAGAGTTTGAAACAATGCGTGAGGATTGGAAAGTTTGGTTTTGCAGGGAGAACTGGGCATCCATCACATTTGTTTTGATGACGTTTTTCGCTGTCATTCCTCTTTATTTTGAAAATATGGCCTCTCTTGGAGGCCCTGTGTTTTTGATATCAGCGCTGGTTCTCTTGTTTAATTATAAAAAAAACGCAGGTGGGCAGTTTTCAAAATGGGATAAAAAGTGGCTTCTGGTTGCCGTTTTTTATGCGGTGGTTTTTATTGCAAGCTTTCTCCTGACTCCTCCCTATATGAATGATGGTATATGGCGGAATGAATCTTCCGTATTTATTTTGTTGATTTCCTTATGGTATTTCTTAGGTGTGCATTTCCGGCAGAAAGCTCATATGCTGAAAATTGTTGCTTTGAGCTCCATTTTTTGCGCCATTGCGTTTTTTCTTATTGAGATAGCCCCCATCCTGGAAACCGGGTTCTGGGCTTCTTTTCAAGGATATCGTTATGGACTTGCTTCGGACGGTGGTCGGGGCTTGGCCGCTTTAGGTTTTATTGTTCCTATTACAACTGTCATGCTGGCAATATTGTGGGTACAAAATCGAAGCTGGATGTATCTTGTTCTACTTATTTGTAGTTTTTTACTTTCTGGTCTGACGGGTGCGAGGACGGCACTAAGCCTGTTGCTGATTCCAATGTTACTGCTCTTTATTCATGTATTGTTTGTTAACAGTGCAGTCTCGAAACGAGTGAAAAAATATGTGGCTATATCTTTATTAAGTTTGGGGGTAACGGTCGGTTTTTTGGCAAAAGGAAAAGTCGTCGAGACGTTTAGTGATTTTTCTCATATCGAGCAAGGATATTATGAAACTTCACTCGGGTTACGGTATGCGATGTTTGATATTGGTGTGACGGTGGTAAAAGAACATTTCTGGTTTGGAGTGGGTCCTAATCATTATAAAGAGAATGTCACACAGGTCGTAAACGCTTCCAGCTATTCGGATGCCGTAAAATTGTATATTTCAAATGTCACGCAGATTCACAATCAATACTTGATGAGTCTGATGTTATCAGGTGTCATTGGCTTGATTAGCTTAATGCTTTTTTTAGTTTATCCTCTGACGTTATTTTATAAAAAATATCGTGAGAAGCCCGGTAATGAAGCCTTGCTTGCAATAGGGATGATGTTTGGTGT
>NZ_JARUQR010000007.1 GCF_029767005.1 Thiomicrorhabdus sp. ZW0627 | reverse complement strand
GGAAGGCCGAGGTAATAGCCAATATACGATACCCGCATGGCGGAGAGCGGGGGATTCGAACCCCCGATAGGTATTAACCTATACCCGCTTTCCAGGCGAGCTCCTTCAGCCACTCAGACAGCTCTCCGAAGGAATGGCGGATTATATAGGTTCTGGCAGAACATGTCTAGTCAGATAAACCAAATTCCAATGCTGTGTTTTGAACAGGCCTGCCCAAAATGGATTAAACGTCTACCCAGCCCCCCCAAAAGAACCAACCCACGTATTTCATCTTTTTCATTTCGCAGTTCAAGCCTTCATAGGATTTTCCCCAGTCCAACCAAGGCCCGAAAAAGAAGGCGATCATTCGCTCGAAGAAATTCATGCTTGTCGCTTCTCGACGGACAATATCTAAACAGCTTTCATACCGAGTTGTCCCTGAATCATCATAGGAAAGACAACTTGAAACGGAGGCTCCGCTGGTACCGGCTATGCAGGTTCCTTCATAACCTACATATACAGCATCGGAAAAATACACCTTTTCCTTAGGTGAAAACCAACCACCACCACTTGCGTCTGAACATGACTGACCAGCACTCGAAAATGATTTTTCACATCGGTACTGAGAACGATCACTAAGATATGCATCGTCATAAACCATGGCTGTGGATGAATTATTATCCCCATAAATCGTACGTCCCCCCGAAGGCATGCAAAAACACATACTGCTCGATTGATTCAGCTCGTCCACACCGTCTACCACACTGACTGGCTTTTGACTTAAGACATCATTAAATACGGCGGAGTCAGAATAACTTGTACTGAAAAACGAAAACATATTCGAACTATCCAACGGCTTCCCTATCCAAGGATTATTAAACTCCGCATAAGGATATTTAGTTTTTGCCGCCAATGTTGCTGTCCACCCATAACGACAGTAACTTTTCCTTGCGGCAGAATTCGCGACACTAATCGCATCGGCATCGCCAGTAGGCAGCATTGATAAATCCGTAGTACTTATCTCGGCACTCACGCAACTGTTGTATCGGTTCTTGCAATAACAATCCGAATCGGAATCCTGATCTGTTTTTGACAACCCATAAAGCGCCTTGCCCTGCGGCGTAAAGCCGTAAAAACTATCCGAACTCCACAACTGTACAGCAACAGCGCTGAAGTCTGGAACCGGGTCGGCTGCTTTAGGATTGGAAGCATCACTGGTCAAAGCAACGAAATTACCATCCGCATCAAAATTCCCAAAAGTAATTTTTTTATATAAATTGACAGCATTACTGTCACTGGCTTGAATATACATACCGACTTTCGTCAACAAGCTGTCGACAACTTGATCGGTCTGATCCACTGGTATCGTGCCGGCATCCATACCCTCCTTGGTAATAGCCAACTCGGATCGCAAAGCAACACTGGCGACTGTTTTGGCATAATTGTCCAATTTTCGGTCCAACAATTTCATGTTGCCGAATTCCATTACCTGCTGAAATGCAAACAAGGACACCACAATGGAAGCAATGCCTAATACGGTGACAACGCCCCGCTGCTTTTCCAGCCACTTTTGTCTTAAACGCAGCTTAGCTGCTTGAGTTAAATTTCGTTGCAAACGAGTCATCTAGTCCACCAGGGTTTTTACCAGTTTCAAGTTATTCAAAGCCTTGCTATTCAGAGGATCTTTCTTCAAAGCCTGTTCGAAATAACTCTGAGCCTGCGTATAACGCTTCTGCAAAAGCGAACTGAACCCTAAATTATTCAATGCACTAACCTGAACGGCCCCTTCAGACTTTTTCAACCACCCCTGGTAAACCGTTTCCGCGACAGAATAATGGCCTTCCACCAACGACATCCGCGCCAACTCTGATTCATCATCTAACGTCTTATCCGTTAGCTTGTTTGCCTCTTGCCATGCAATCAGAGCCATCTGGGTTTTATGGCGTGCTTCATAGACTTGACCCAACAAACGGTATAATCGAATATCCTTAACCTCCTCTTTGCGTAACTTCTGCAACAAGGATTCTGCTCTCTCGTAACGCTTTCTGTTAAGTTCAAGACGAGCCAAGTCCATTACAAACTCATACTCTTCTTTATCGTTCAATTGAGTTGCCAAAGGCTTTTCCTTTTGGGAATACTTGGCGTAATCGATCTGACTGCTCATCTTATTTGGTATCTGAGAACATGCCGAAACCGTACCTAACAGGCCTGTTAAAAACCCAACTCTTACCCAAGTCTTAAGCTGTTGAATTAGTTTGCTATTCATTTAGAACCCTCTTCCAAGCATGACCATTTTTTCGCCCAGTAATAAAATCAAATACGGCACCATTAAGAACGGCATAATCACAACCGCCATCTTGGCCGATGCTTTAGCCGCCTTCTCTTCCATCTCCTGCTCACGATTCGAATACATTCTGCGTGAAAACTCACTTAATGAATCACCGATTGAGCTCCCTAACTTCTCATTCTGAATCAGCACTTGCACCAAACTCTGAATATCACGTGTTGGATTACGTTCTGCGAACTGACGTAAAGCCTCAACTCTTGGAACACCCAACTGGATCTGATCTAAAAGATACTCAAACTCATAACAAATTTCGGGATGAACCTCTCTCAATTCACTCGCAACACGTTTTACGGCGACCAAATAACTCAACCCGGCGTTCATACAGATGTTGCACATATCCAGGAAATCAGGCAAATGGTGACTGATTTTCGCCAAACGTGTCTGCCCCATCTGTATCAATATCCGTTCAGGTAACAACAACAAAACGATAGGAACAGCCAAAATCCAAACGACTGAGATACCCTGCCAACTCCACAACAAAGCCATAACCATAGCGGAAAACAAAACCAAGCCATACTTAATAAAAAAATAGGCCCCGATATAACGTTCATGCCGGAATCCCGCGCTTACCAATTGCCTCTGCAGTACAGAAATCTCTTTCGCACTCTTAGGACCGATGGCACGTCCTAAAGAACACCACCAACAATGAGAGCTATGACTTTTCTGTTTGGCATATTGATTTGCCAATCCAACACGCGCCTTAAGGCGTTCTTTTTGAAGTTGTGTACTCTGGGCCTTTAACAGACGGTTCAGTAACAGCCATGCACTGAAAAAAGAAAGACAGGCCGTCACAACCAACAACAAAGAAAAAGACAGCATTATCAAAACCTCATCTTTAACATGTGGCGTAAAATCATCGTTCCCATGAAAATCAAGATCACAGAACCCCAAAACAACTTATAACCCAGAGGATCGTTCAAAAAGAAATCCATGGATTCAGGGTCAAAAAAATACTTGTACGCAATGTAAGCAACCGGAGCTCCTCCAATAAACCAAGCTGTAAAACGGGATTCGGCTGTCAACGTCTTTAGCTTGGCTTGGAATTTTTCTCGACGACGCATTAAGCGTGAAAGCTCGGTCAGAATCGATGACAACTGTCCACCGGTCTCACGCTGAATAATCAGGGTAATCACGAAAAACTGGGCTTCGGGCAAATCTACCCTGCGTTGAAATTCCCGCAAGATATCTCGCATGCTAATTCCCAAAGTGAGCTGTTTGCTCACTTCCTTCAATTCCTGAGCCAGAGGTCCTTTCATGTCTTCACCAATTGCCGCAATGGCTCCATCAATCCCATATCCGGAATGCAATGAACGGACAATCGAATCCAACATATCGGGAAACTGATTCCTCAACTCTTTTTGACGTTGATGAATCTTGAGTTGCAAATAGATGACCGGCAACAAAGGAAGCAACACACTCAAAACAATCGTCTTTTCGTTAAGGTCGTTAAACCGGGTAGCAATCAAAAAGGCACTGACAAACAACAACAAAGCCTGAATAACCACCAATCGGATAACGTCATTTTTTCGAGCCATTCCGGCTTTCTTGAATTTACCACTCAACCAGATAAACCACGGCTTTTGTTTTTGCTGCATTAACTGATCTTGAATCGTTTTTTGTTCCAGCTGATTGATGCCCGCCCGAACCAATAAAGCGCGAAGTTCATTACGCCTTTGCTGCTGTCTTTTGATTGTCACGCCAAACCCAAACACAAAAAACGGAAAGCAGATCGCCAAGGCGACAATCACAAAGCCAAAATCCATCAGGCGACTTCCTGTGAGAAATTAAAAAGATCCGAAGGCAATCGATACCCTACCGCTTCACACTTCTTGCCACAGCCTGGACGCAAACCGGTCGCACGGAAAATGCCCTTCATTCGATCCGTTGCCTTATCCAACTTATTCTCGAACACGAAAATTTCCTGTAACACCACGTTTTCCTCTTCGATCCCGGCCACTTCAGTGATCGACTCAACCCGACGCTTACCGTCCTTACCACGGTTTACATAAATAATGAGGTCGATCGCACTGGCAATCTGTTTTCGAATGGAAGTAGCCGGAATGTCCACTCCACTCAAATTGATCATCAACTCCAGTCGCGCAATGCTGTCGCGTGGACTGTTCGCGTGAAGTGTAGCCAAAGAACCGTCATGCCCGGTATTCATGGCTTGAAGCATATCCAGTACTTCTCCACCGCGAACCTCGCCCAGAACAATCCGGTCTGGTCTCATACGCAAAGCGTTTTTAAGCAGCTCGCGCTGGGAGACTTCCCCGACCCCTTCGGCATTGGGCGGACGGGTTTCAAGACGTACCACATGAGCCTGCTGCATTCTTAATTCGGCACTGTCTTCAATGGTAACGGTACGCTCGTTATCGGGGATCAATCCAGAAAGCATATTCAAGGTCGTGGTTTTACCGGATCCGGTACCGCCACAAACCAGAATGTTCAACCCGGCTTTAACCGCATAATCCAGAAATTGGAACATCTGTTCGGTCATGGATCCAAATGCAATCAGGTCTTTAGGGCGCAAATGCTGTTCCGGGAAACGACGGATTGAAACACTAATTCCATCGACGGCAAGTGGCGGAATGATGATGTTGATACGCGAACCATCCGGCAATCGTGCATCCACCAGAGGAGACGACTCATCCACACGGCGGCCGGTCGTATAAAGCATACGGTCGACCTTGTTGCGCAGATGCTCTTCACTGATGAAACTCACATCACTCAGTTCAAGTTGTCCACCCCGCTCCACATAAATTTGGTTATAACCATTAATCAGAATGTCGGAAATCGTCGGATCGGCCAGTAAAGGTTCAATCGGCCCCAGACCATAGATTTCATCAAGTAGTTCCACTCCAAGCTGACGAACTTCGATATCCGATAGGGGATATCCCATTTCCGCCGCGATGTCTCGAACCAGCAATTCCAAACGCGGTTTGAGTTCCTGACGGGTTTCCTTGCTGTCTGCCTGATAAAATGCATCGTCTTCAGCGGCCTTTTTCTGACACCGACGTTTAATTTCTAAAAATGAAGAGTTTTGCGCCATGTTGACGTCATTCATCGCATTACGGGCGGCTTCACCCATGCCTAAATTTTCGGCCTGATTTTTATCATTCAGCTCTGCCGAAACGTGGCGCTGCTGCTCAACCTGACGTAAACGGTCTCGAATATTCATTTAGGACACCACAATATTTTTTTCGATGGCTGAAACGGCCTCTTTACCATTAGATGACTTCGACTTTTTCTTCGATTTGGCTTTCATCTTGNCCACAATATTTTTTTCGATGGCTGAAACGGCCTCTTTACCATTAGATGACTTCGACTTTTTCTTCGATTTGGCTTTCATCTTGGCACGATAAGCGACCAGCCAACTGCTCAATACACCTTTTACGCTACTCGATTTAGCGACTCGCGATTCTTCGACATCCAGCTTCAGACTACCGTTGTGTAGCATATTGGCGATATTCAACAGCTGCTTATTAACGATCGATTCCGGCTTATAATCCTTAAGAAGACGCCCCTCTTTCAAGGATTCATTGAATCCCAAATAATCGTTTGCAACACGGGCGACCGTACTGACATCCAATGCATCAACCACCTCTTCAAGCACTTCGTCGTCCTGACTGGTACTGCGATTAACGACCAACTTGATAGAGTCTTTCAAATAACCGAGTTTCTGAGTCAACTGAATCGCGGTATTGACCGCACGGAAAGAAGACAATGAAGGTTCTGCCACCAGAACAATGTTGTCGGATTCATCGAGGCAGCTAAGCGTCATATCCGAAAGGTCACTGGCACAATCGATGATCACATGGTCGTAGTATCGACGTAGCGACTGAATGATGGTCTTGACCAATTCGCCGTTCAAATTATCTAATTCACTGACTTCACTCGGTAGGGACAAAACATAAAGTCCCGATTCATGACGGCTCAGTGATTTATAGATCAGCTTCTCGTCAAAACGATTCAGGTTATAAACGAAATCTGTCAACGAATAGAGGCGCTGACCTTCCATATTTAGATAGAGTGACGTATCTCCCAACGGCATATTAAGATCCACCAGAACGGTTTTACCTTCGGTCAAATCGTTCAAGTGAGATGCCAGATTGGCTGCCAAAGCAGTGCAGCCTACGCCCCCCTTTAGACTGAACATCGATGAAACGTTTCCGTTCTTGCCTTGGCGACGACGATCCTGCATATGCAGGATAGAAAGAATGCTGAACACCTCGTTCGGACATTCGATAAAGCCCTGCACACCTTGATGGTTTGCCTCGATGATGAAGTCCGCATCTTTTTCCTTAAGAAGGATGTATACGGGCACCCCTTTCGCTAAAGTCAAAATTTGATTGGTTTTCTCCAAAATCTCTTCGGAATTCCCATGGTATTCCAACAACACCAGATTGACCTCTTCCGGCCAGATATGAGGAATCTCATCCATGGTTTCCAAATAGTATTTGGACATGACCGATACGCGTACCGCTTCCTTCAGATCGTCATCCGATCCAAAATAAAGCGCCTGCTTCAGAGCAATTGAATTGGCTGGCAAAGGCTGATTCATATCAAGGTTTCTCCAATCCGATCTTCACGGCCAGTTCTGGCAAAGCACTCTCACCTTCCGGCAATAATTCGGCGACTTTACCCATAAAGAAACCGTCTGCTGCACTCGGTCGCTGCAATCTTTCACCCGGCAAAGACACTTTGGTTCCCGCTTCAATCGGCTCAACAAATGTCGGGGTGACGAGAATCGCCAACTCAGACTGATCCTTTTCATAACTTGTGGAACGGAAAAGAGCACCGATAATCGGAATATCGCCCAGTAACGGAATCTTGGACACGGTGGATCGCAAGTTATCCTGAATCAAACCACCGATCACAAAACTTTGCCCCGGTGCCAACGTGATGGTGGTATTCGCTCTGCGCGAACGGAACCCGGGAACAACGATACTACCCGTTTGCGCCCCGGCACTTTCGTCGATATTGCTCACTTCCGGCGCCACTGTCATCTGAATATCACCGGATTCGGTAATGACCGGACTGAAACGCAGACGTACACCAAACTCTTTATAAGTAACCGTGATCGTGTCCTGATGCTGAGCTGTCGGAATCGGCACCTCTCCTCCAACCAAAAAGTCGGCCGTTTCACCTGACTGCACAATCAACTCCGGCTTGGCTAAAACACGAGCCAGGTTGTTTTCTTCGAGAATGGATAGAACTCCGAATAAATTCCCCTCACGAGGATTCACTCCGATTTGAAAACCATCCGGATGTGGAAATACCATGCCCGCAGGTGTACCCGAAGCGACTTCGTCCACATTCAACAAAAAACTGGCTGTTGTTCCTAAGTTACCCGGTGGAAAGATTCCATAGCGGTCTTTCTTGTCCCTTGCCGCAAAACCGCTACGGAAAGGATTACCTTTGACAACTTCAGCTACACGGACTGATAATTTAACTTGCTGAGGTCCTGTCACTTTCACCATGTTGACGACACTTAGTCCCAATGCCGAAATAACCGATTGGATGCGTTTTTTTTGCGCCTTGTTCGGCACTTCGCCGCTCAGCAACACCATGTAATTACCGGCTATAGGCTGAACGCCTAGGCTTCCAGCCGACTGCTCGGACTGCAAAACTTCCTTATCCTTACGCTTACTGGTTTTCAAAGTTGCATCATCATCGACTTGATTACCGATTCGATCCACTTCACGGCGTACCGCACTTTCCGGATTTATCCAAATATTCTTCAATTCATAAGAAACCGTTCCTTGAGGATTCAGGTCCTTGAGGAGTTTATCGAGCGTGGATTCAATTTCTTCTCTACGAGACTGGTCTGGTGCAACATTCAACACCACCTTGTGATCTACATTTGGAACATCACGATAAGTCACAATCAGCTGGGTTCGGCCAGCCCCTTTACCTGTGATTAACAACTCATTTTTACTCAGGACTTTTACCGTCGCCAATTCCGGATTGGCGATCAATGCTCGTTTCAAGGCCTGATCAAACTTAATAATCTGACTGTCCGTCTCCGTCAGGTTATAAACCTTTTCCAATGCGGCATGGACATCCATCGGAAATACAACCATCCCCAAGCTCATCATTAATGCCGATTTTCTTATCAACTTTGAAATTGCACTCATTGCGTAATCACCTCTTGAACACTGTCACCCTGCATGATTTGAATCACATCACGATTCCGTTTCGGTTTAAACTTCGGAGGACGCTGCTTTCCGCGCTCCATCACTTTGACATTAACGCCGTCGGTTTCCACCAGCTCAACATCGGCAGGGCCTCTAAGGGCTAAATGAATCGCACCGACATTCATGGCCAAGGCTATCTGCTCGGCTTGCCTCGTATTCACATTCAAGGCAACCATGGACGCTTTTACAAATGCTTCTCCCTGCTGGTTCTTAGTCGCCTCTTGAACATCCTCCGGTTTCATTTGCCCCATCCGGTTCGTCTGCCCAATCGATAAAACCTCAACATTCTGCAGAATCGTACGACTGATCATGCGCTTTCCATCCGCACTTTCAAACACACTGATGACATCGACATGATCGCTCGGATTCAACATCCCTAACAGACCGCTTTCAGCCGATACGGGAATACGTATGGCGCGCATCCCTTTTTCCAACAACGCTTCAACACTGCTATCGGTTTCTTCCTGCAAACCGATTTTCTGATCAATCATCCATTCGCCGGCAAAAATATTCTGCTTGGCGATGTGCCCCACAACGGCTGTTGGTTGCGTCATGACACCTTTCGCAATCACACCTTCTGTCGGCACCATTAACACTTTGATGTCGTCTATCTCGATCTTTTCACCCCGATACAAATCCCGGTTTGCCACGACAACAGAACGCAACTCCGGTTTTTCGACCACAGTCACCGTTTTAACTTCTGTTTTGCTTTCTGCAGCGGCAACCCGATTTTCAACATATCCGTACACTAAGCCCACCGCTAGAACTGCAGACAAAAGCGCAACGCCATACAGAATGAAATCACTGCGTTGTATTTTCATAATCGACTCATAAAATTAGGATTTCGATGCACCCGATAATGGTTCATCTTTAAGAAGTACAGCTATCTTTAAGACTAATAACTGTATCGACACTCATAGGAAACATAACTTCAAACACGGCTGGCAATATCAGCGAATTAGCTGTTGCCTTAAAATCGATGACATATACATCAAAACCAGAAACAGAACTACTGGAGATAGTCGCACTGATAGGCTCACCTGCCTTGAAGGTTACTCCCTTATTTTCCAAAGCCGTTTTGACATGATTAGTCAAAGTACCATTGACTCCAGTGGGAAGGACCACCTTACCCGAACTACATGAAGCATAGATTGGTGTGTACGAAAGCGATTGACCCGGCTCCAGATTACTGACATCCGATACTTCACTTAAGATTGAACTATGAACATCCGTCAACACATCGTTAGCGGCAAAACTGTTCATGGCATAGGAGACAATTTCCACCACAAACAGGATTACAGCCAATACAAATGGCAACACGTAAGCCGTTTCCAACATGACAGCACCGTGTTGCTTTTTAAGCTTCATTTGACTTATGCAGCAGCTGTTGCAGCTTTAGTTACAGTGTCATTAATTACTTTACCGACACCTGAAGTTGTAGAGTTAGTAAATACTAAGGCAGCAATTCCCGCCACAGCCGCAATTACTAACGCATACTCAATCATCGAAGCACCTTTTTGCTTTTTGATTTGTTTTGTTTTAACCATTTCTAAAACTTTTGCTTCATTCAACATATCCAATTCCTCATTTTTTTCTAACAGACCGTTTCCGGTTGGAAGCCATTAAATAGGAATCGTTTTTCAACTTCAATGAAATTTATAGGGTTTTATAAATAAATCTTTTGATTACTTAATAAGTATATTTTCTAGGGTTAAATAAACGTACTGAATGAGAGGTTAAGTCACTGTATTAAAAGGAAAATATTTTTCTTTTATGGGTATAAGTTATTGATATATAGTTATATTCTTATATAGTTATGTTCTTATATTTATGCCCCCATAAGACCCCCAAAAACAAAAAAGCCAGCAAAATTGCTGGCTTTTTTACAAGATAAGACTTAGAAAACATTACTGCATTTCTAAATCATCCTGAACCGATTCCACTCCTGCAATCGCGCAAGCTTCATCATCCTTACCATCCGGTGCACCACTCACACCAACGGCACCGTACAACTTGCCACCCGCTTGAATAGGCGTTGAGCCGGCCATGAACGCCAAACCTTCACCCATTGTCTGCAAAGGACTGTTGGCCCGATCACCTAACTGCGACCCTTTTACATTGAACATGACCGCGGTATACGCTTTCTTTTTACTGATTCCCAATGAAACAGGCGGAGCAATCGTATCTCTTAATTGCGCCTGAACAATCCCGTTACGGTCAACCACCGTAACACTGACAGGAATCCCTTTTTCACGACATGCATTAATCGTATTCACAGCGATTGTGTTAGCCACATCCATTGAAAGACGCGATACATTTACCGTCATTGGCTCTTCAGCCATAACCGGCGCACTAACCACAGCGCTCAAACCTAAAATGGCAGCAACTCTTTTTAATTTTCTGACCATCGTAACGACTCCTTATTCAAGTTTAGTGTTCGTCTAAAATTCAGACATATGTCTACTTTGGAATATGAATTTTAGAACCCTCATTCTAACAAGCGTTATTTTAAAAAACACCCTATATAAGGCGTGCTTTATAGCGATATTAAGCAAATAGGACATTCGTCCATCGTCATTTTTGATAATGAACAGGGCTGTTCACTTTCAAATCCAAAAAAAACGCCTTGTCGGCATCTCCGGCAAGGCGTTTTATAAACAAAACAAGCTTTGTTATCGATAAATTATTATTCGGCTTTAGCCTCCAAAGCTTCCTGTTGCTTCACGCCGCCGTGCCACTGCCAGATGTAATAAAGCAGAGGAATCACCAACAACGTCAGAACCGTGGAAGACAAAGTTCCGAAAATCAATGAAACCGCCAAACCGCCGAATACTGGATCGGTAATCATGATCATGGATCCGAACATGATGGCCAAGGCCGTCAGAAGAATCGGACGGAATCGTACCTTACCGGCTTCGATAACCGCATCCTTAAGCGACTGACCTTCCTTACGGTATTCCAGGATAAAGTCGATCAACAATAGGGAATTTCGTACCACGATACCCGCGAGCGCGATGACACCGATCATGGAGGTAGCCGTGAACGCCTGCCCGGTCAGCCAGTGCCCAGGGAACACCCCGATCATCGTCAGAGGAATCGCCCCCATGACGATCACAGGCATCATGAACGAACGGTAATAGCCGACCAGAATCAGATAAATGAAGATCAAGGCCACAATGAATGCACTTCCCATATCACGGAAAACATCCAATGTCAGACGCATCTCACCACCCCAAAGAAGCGTGTAGTCCATGACGTCATCGGGTTGAGCTGTGACAAAACCTAAGTTAGCCGTATGGAACGTCACGCCGGAGTTCGGCAAGGTAACGCCATCCAACATCTTGTCCAGTGACAATACCGCATAAACCGGACTTGAGCGTAACAACTCACCGCCAACCATCACCATCTGGTGCTGATCACGATCCATAATTGGCTTGGCATACGTCACTTCCTCAATATTAGCAACCGCAGACAGAGGAACCGCTTCGCCGGAACGAGCCTGGACTCTCAGCGACAAAAGCTGTTCAGCGACGGTACGCTCCGACTTCGGCAAGCGCACTAGAATATTGACCGACTCGCGCACATTATCCAAGTGCATGTAGCCCAGCTCATAGCCATTGATGTAATCTCTCAACATCTTAGCAACCTGCGCAGGAGCCACACCCAACAAGTTCGCCTGTTCACGATCGATATTGATTTCGTAACTGCGAATATCGGACGTCACAGAATCGTCCACATTGATCATGCCGTAAATATTGTTGAACTTCTCGTCGATCTCCGTTGCCGCAGCACGAAGCTTATCGTAATCCGGCCCGTACAACTCAGCCATAATCTGAGTCGTCACAGGTGGTCCTGGCGGAGTTTCATAGATTTTGATATTCGCTTCCGGGAACGACTTGCGGATTTCATCCAGCTTCTCATCCAATAAGATGGCAATATCATGCGACGACTCGTCACGATGATGCTTATTCACCAAATTGACTCGAATTTGCGCGAAATTCGGACCTCTCTTGATCAAATCCCCACGAACCAGTGCAGCAAAATCAATTGGTGCCGGTTCACCCAAATAGATACTGTAATCCGTAACATGAATCGTTCTGGCGATTTCCGCTCCGACATGACGCACCACTCGATCCGTCGCTTCCAGCGCGGAATCTTCCGGCATATCGACCTGTACCAATAAAGTACTTGTGTTGTCGTAAGGCAGCATCTTCACTTCCACACCAGCCGGATGCAGAGGATTGTTCATTCCGTCATCACGCAAGAACTGCAATGCTGGTTGCAGCATTGCGGCAAACAAGGTCATCAACACCACAAACAAGAAGACATTGCGCTTGGTTCGACTTTCAATCATCGGCGTGATGATCTTGACGTACAGCCTTTGCATCCAATCTTCTTTATGAACATGCAGCGCCTCAAGACTTTCACGCTCCTGCATCTCTTTGATGGCTTTTTTACCTAACCAGCGGTATGCCGCATAAGGCACCAGGATATAAGCCACCACCAAAGAGGCAATCATCGCAACCGGCACGTTGAATGGAATCGGTGCCATAAACGGCCCCATCATCCCGGTTACGAACAACATCGGAATGAACGCCAGAATAACGGCCAAGGTTGCAACGTTGGTCGGATTACCGATCTCGTTGGTCGCTTTAATCATCAAATCGTCGAATTTTTCGGGATCGAACCCTTCATGGATATGCCTATGGATATTCTCAATGACCACGATGGCGGCATCCACCAACAATCCCAGTGACAAAATCAGAGCGAATAGCGTGATTCGGTTAATGGTCTGATCGGCAATCATTCCCACAAACAGCACCACAAACAGAATCAACGGTACCGTCAAAGTCACGATTCCGGCTTCGCGCCATCCTAGGAAAATGACCAGAATCACAATGACCGACGCCACGGCAATCGCCAAGTGTTCCATCAACAGATTTACGGCGGCGTTGGCTTTCTCACCGTCGTTACGAGTAACAATAACGTCCACGTTGGCTGGAATAACTGCCTTCTTGAGGAAATCCATCTTCTTCAGAACCGCATCGGCCACCTCAACCGCATTGGTTCCCGGCTTTTTGGCGATGGTAATCGTTACAGCCGACTGTTCTCCATGCACACCAGGATGGCCATGAGGCCCAAACCCGATACGGGTATAGGCATCTGCTTCTTCCGGACCGTCTTCAATCTTGGCGATATCGTGCAAATAGATCGGGCGCCCCATATCCGCACCAATGATGATGTCTCCGACCTCTTTGGCGTTGCCTAAATAACCGTTAACGCGAACCAACTGGTTTTTGTTGTTATTAACCAGTGAGCCAACCGGCAAGGAGACGTTGCTTCCTTTCAGCATGTCGCTGATTTGTTCAAGGGTCAGACCTGTCAAAGCGATTTTCTGCGCGTCCAACCAGACATTCACGGCACGGCGGTCACCACCTACCACTTCGGTAAAAGAGACACCCGGAACATTTCGCAAATGCTCAACCACCTTCAAAGATAGATCTCGCAATGCCACGCCCGGCAAATCGCTTGAAGTAACCGCCAAAGTCAGGATAGGCACATCGTCAACGTTGATCGGACGAATTAGAGGCTGCTGGGTATCCGGTGGCATCTTATCCATATTCTGCATCAGCTGGTTATAGACCTTCACCAAGCTGTCTACCTGATTTTCACCCACTTCGAACTGAACCGTCACCACACCGAAATCGTTGGTGGCATACCCAAAGGTATGATCCACACCCGGCAAAGCGTTCATAATCGCTTCCAGCGGTTTCACCGCCATATTGGAAACTTCTTCCGGCGTCGCACCGCCTTTCGGCACGATAATATTCGCAGCAGGAACCACAATTTGCGGGTTATATTCACGCGGCGTGATCAGATAGGCCATCATCCCTGCCAGGGTGATTGCAATCATGATCATCATGGTGATCTTGGAATGAATAAACGCCTTTGCCAGCTTACCGGCGATATTCAAATCAGACTTAGACGTATTCTGTGTTTCAGCCATACCGATTAAGCTCCTTCGCTTCCTTGCTTAACAGGTTCGACCACGTCGCCATTCAACATGCTTTGATTGTTGTCGATAACGATTTGCTCACCCAGCCCTAAACCAGCCTGGATTTCAGTCATGCCATTCATAGTCATCCCAACACGAACCATGGCAAAAGTCGCTTTACCGTCTTTGACGACAAATACCCCTGAAACCCCTGCGCGATCAACAACTGCAGAATTAGGAACCATAATGGTTTGTCGTTCGCCACGTTTGAAACTCACACGAGCAAAGGTTCCACTGTTGATGTTACCAACAGCAGGCAGGCTCAGTTTCACAGTATGGGTACGCGTTTTCGGATTAGCGGCACTGACCAACGTATAGATGGTGCCGACAAGAGGCTTAGGCTGAGCATCAATGACAACGCTCGCTTCATCACCGTTTCTTAATACCGCAAAAAGGTCTTCCGCCACTTCCGTTTGAACACTGACGCTTTGGAGGTTTTCAATCACGACAATCGGCTGCCCCGGGGAAGCCAACGCACCTGCATCCGCAAGTTTTTCAACCACCACACCACTGAATGGCGCGCGAACATCAGCATACGAAAGTTGCGCTTTCGCTTGGTCGAGACCGGACTTGGCCGATGCCAAATTTTCCTGTGCAACGCTGTACTGAAGCGTAATCTTGTCATATTGCTGTTTGGAAACCGAATCGTCTTTATACAGCTTCGTGAAACGGTCATAATCCAACTTAGCGTCAGTCAAAGCCGCTTTGGCCTGTTGATAAGCTGCCTGAGCTTGAGTGATCTGGCTTTTAACATCCGTTGAATCAATTCGGAACAATAACTGACCGCGTTCGATGGTCTGCCCCACTTTTACATTCAAGTCTTTGATGTAGCCGATCAAGCGTGAAGAAATCTGCGCTCTCTGGTCGGATACCACCGCACCAGGAACCACGGCAGTCATAGGAATAGTCCCCAATTCAACCGTCCCGACCTTCGCCTGAATCACTTGCTGATTTTCCGCTTCAACCGCGTGCCCTTCGTCCTGTGAACAACCAGCCAGAACAATTGCGGAAATCAACGCGCCTAACGTCAACACTTTTTGAAACTGCTTCATCTTCAACCTCAATACAATAATTAAATTCTTTTACAACCAATACTAAATAACAGGGGATTTGGACTAACCGGGTTTAGGTTACAACTGAGCCAAACTCATCGTACCGGTATTCAGACGTAATTTCGCAGCCTGAATATTTCGGTCGTAAGTCGCCGCAACCACTTCGGCACGCGCCTTGTCCAACAAGGCCTGTCCGGCTAGCACTTCTGTAATGGTTGCCACACCGTTTTTATATCTTTTCAAAATCAATCGCTGAGCTTCTTCAGCTTGCTGTGCCGCCAACTGATTAACATGCACTTGCTTCTTATCGATTTCCAACGCATGCCAGGCCTTAATAATTTCAAGGCGCAACTGATTCTCTTTGGATCGCAATTCGGACTGCTTCATCTTCGCTGCCGCATTCGCCTTATCGACGCCACTTGCCGTCACGCCAAAATCGGTGATTTTCCAGGAAACCACACCGGCTACCGTATAAGAGCTGCTTTCAAAGCCTAGCTGCTCGTCATTCCAGTCTTGACGAGCCATTAAATTGAAACTTGGATACAACCCGGATTTCGAGACTCCAACGGCAGCAAAGCTGGAATTCACTTCATTTCGCTTGGCTTCCAACCCTGGATTACTTGCCAATGCCATGGCAATCAGATCATCTACATTTTCAACGGGCAAAGAAACGTCAACACGATGCCCAACATCAATCTGTGCGCTCGGCTCCAACGCCATCAACATTTTCAGACTTTCCAGCGCCACGATTTCTGAATTTTTTGCCTTTTCCAATGCCATTCGGGCGTTAGACTGGTTTACCTGTGCACTCAACAGCTCGGAACGAACTAGAATCCCTTCATCAACTAAGTTGCTAGTGGTTTTAACATAAGAATCCGAAGCTAATACCGCTTTTTCAGCCACATCAATATAGGCTCGGGCAGTATGAACCGCTTCATAAGCTTGGTAGACATTAAATGTAAGGAACTGCTTGACCGCGACATCACCACTCTCAGCTGCCTTAATCATCGCTTTGGCCTGTTCCTGATAAGCACTGATCTTGCCGCCGTTATAGACTGGAATCAACATCTCCAAACGAGTGTTAAAATCAGTATGGGCATCTGGGTGATTCAGCGCGGAAGGCTGGTATGCGAAATCGCCAGAACCAAAAGCTGCTGCAGTCGCACTATCGAAACCAAAATCTGCTAAAGCGGCTTGACGCTGCTGCAATTTCATACCGAACACATTCAATGGATTATCTGAATTCGATGCGGTCAACGACGCAGTGATTTGTGGAAGACGGCTATTCGTCGCTTCTTTCAACGCCGATTTTGCCTGCTGGATACGCGACGCACTGACCGCCATTTCAGGATTCTGACTTAAAGTCTTTTCCACGCAGCTCTTGAATTCCAACGTTTGCGCTTCAACACTCCATGAAAAAGACAAGGAGACGGCGAGTGCCAAGCTCTTTAACTTCATTCCGGTCTTATTGAATTGTTCCATAATGACTCCGTTCGCCATGTACAACCTTCTACTCGTAAAACACCAAAATAAGAAATCACGCGACCTGATACAAGCAAAAAAAGGATGTTTTTAACATCCTTTTTCACTCCTGCTTTAGTCGCCTGAATCAAGTACAGCCAGCCTCTACCAATGAAGCGACTTAACCATATCGAGTTTCCAGTTATAACACAAGCTTATTAATATATAAGAATTTTCTTATATTATAGACAAACAAACATATAAGTAAACGCTAATACTCAGACAAGATGAGTTTTTTGAGCCAAATCAGCTGTCCATGAAGAAAATGACTGGCATTCGCTCTGCAATAGACACTGGGACTTTGCTCTCTGGAAAACGCCCAGTCCAACATTTCCTTTACCTCAACCACCTCATCATCCAGCCCAATCACAACCTCCCAAGGAACCGACACCTCTTCGATCCTAGAAAAATCGTACAAACCAACTGGCGGCGCCACCAAAAACAGTCGATCCGCCCGAATTGCCGGTTGAGCCGTCAAAGTGACATAACTACCAAAAGAAAAGCCACTCAAAACCAGTTTTTCAAACGCCATGTTCTGACGCGCCCAATTCACTACCGAAATCAGATCTTGGCGTTCACCCACACCACCGTCATACTCACCAACACTTTGCCCCACTCCGCGAAAATTGTAGGTCAAAGTACTGTAACCCAAACCTTGAAACGCCCTCTCAATCGTCGTGACAACTTTATTGTCCATCGTCCCACCAAATTGCGGATGAGGATGACTGATTACCACCAAAGACAGGGAGCCATCTTTACCTGTCTGTTGGCTGGCATCAAAAAACCTAACTTCAATCGGACCAACTACCCCGTCAATCAATGCCTTGTGACTTTTAGAACGCATACTTCCTTCACCTTATTCTATTGCCAACATGATACCTTATAATATGCATTTTCATTAACGGGTTACCAACCGATGGCAGATAGAAAAACAATCGTGATCGATGATGCGGTTCCATACGCCGAAGCCATGTTCCAACATTTGGGCAACATCATTACTCTCCCCGGACGTGAAATCGATGCCGAAGCAGTTAGTCAAGCAGACGCCGTCATCGTTCGTTCTCGAACCAAAGTCAATCAAGCCCTGCTTAAAAACAGCCGCGTCTCTTTCGTCGGCAGTACTGTCGTCGGACTCGACCACATCGATCAACCCTATTTGAAAAATCAAGGCATTCGGTTTTACTCCGCTCAGGGTTGCAATGCGAACTCCGTCGCGGAATACGTCATCACGTGCTTACTGGAAGTGGCGGAAGACAAGGGGTTCAACCTTAAAGAGAAGACATTAGGTATTGTCGGCGTAGGTCATGTTGGAAGTTTGGTCTACGAAAAAGCCAAAACGCTCGGTATCCGCTGTCTTCTAAATGATCCCCCAAAAGTCGAACAGCAACCGGAAATCGCAAAATCGTATGTCGACCTTGATTCCTGTTTACAAGCGGACATCATCACATTTCATACACCTCTTACCAAGAACGGAGCTCATCCGACCTACCACCTGCTGTCTGAACAGAGACTTTCTCACATTCGACCGGATCAGATTATCGTCAACGCGGCCCGTGGGGGCATCATCGATGAACTGGCATGGATAAAAACCAATACGTTAGCCAATATTATTGACTGCTGGGAAAACGAACCTTTTATTGATCCAGACTTATACCGATCAGCTTATATTGCGACGCCGCACATAGCCGGACACTCACTGGATGCTAAAGTTGCCGGCGGCGAGATGGTCTATCGCCAACTCTGCGATTACTGGGGCATTAAACCGCAAACCGAATGGCAATCCCTGCTTCCGCCGGAACCTGAAATTTTGACAATCAATCCAACCGAAAAATTGCAAAGTGCTCTCTATCAAACCTTAAAATCGACACATGACCCTCGTAACGACGACAGAGCGATCCGCAGCGAAGACATCAAAATAATTTACGAAAAATATGAATTTTATCGTCGTAACTTTCCGGCTTATCGTGAATGGAAACATCATAAATTCCATACAACCGAGAATGAAATAGTCAACGAAACCCTGCTAGCACTAGGCTTGCAGACCTATTAACTATACTTATATTAGAGTATTAGGAAACTTTAATAAGAAAAAGTTATTAATCAACAAAAAAAATAGAATTTCATTTTATTTGCCAGGGGAGTAATCTAGCTGCCGAACATAAGTTGAATACTCAACAAATTGATAAAACGGAGTACAAATATAATGAAATTCACTCATGCAATTAAAGCGGCGTTACTAGCAGCAGCAGTATCAACCCTTTCCGGTTGTGGAACAATGAACGCAATCAGCAACCTAAACGACGGTGCTGGTGAAACTTTCATGCAAGTTTGGGATAAGTGGGTAGATTCTGAAGGTGACATCGCTGACGCTACCATGTGGGAAGTTAAAGTAGAAGAAGGTGTTTCTCTAGAAGACGTTATCGATGCGATCAACTCAGTAGGAACCAACCGCAACCTTAAAAACGTAGGTGAACTACCTCTTTCTGAAGAATTGAAAGCTCGTGGCATCGAATCAAAAGCCATTCACGTTATGTCTTTCTGTAACCCAGAAACAGCTCGTAAAATGGTTGACTTCTCTCCTGCAATGGGTGGATTCCTTCCTTGCCGTGTAAACATCATTGAAGAAGAAGATGGCTTGCACATCTACTCAATGAACATGGATATGGCAATCAAGATGGGTAAAAAGATGCCTCCTGAGCTACAAGAAGCAACTATGCAGGTTCGCGACACCATCTGGGAAATGCTACAGAAAGGTTCTAAAGGCGAATTCTAAGATTTTAGGACTGTCCTAAAACACCGATCCAAAATGGACAGGCCTGCCCATTTTGATTTAAGAAAACCGCAAGCGATTAAAAAGTCCTTGCGGTTTTTTTGTACCACCAACCTACGCCAATCTATCATCGTTAACATTTCTTAACAAATTGATACAATTCCGTATACACAAATCCCACAAGCACAATAAAAAAATCTTTATCATCGCCACTATTCTCAACAAGACCAAAGTGCTTAATAAATACAAAAAAATTCAATTTTAATGATTTTTTATCCCTTAAAATCAATAAGTTAAAGAATATAATTCTAAGCTTAAATTATCCCCCTATTAAGTGCACTTATCAGGCAAAGAGTTAAATCAATCGTACTAATAGCCAAGAAAAATCTTTTGATTATCTAAGCCATATAAATTAAGGCATAGTTACTTCCGAATTAATAAGCAGAGCCTAATTTCTGCAAATACCAAAACAACGACAAAGAGAGAGAGTACAACTCATGAAAAAAACAAAACTGGCTTTAGCCGTATCAACTGCAATCTTTGCTTCTTCTGCAATGGCAACCAACGGAACTAACATGACAGGTGTTGGCGCACAATCTTCCGCAATGGGTGGTACGGGGGTTGCTGCATACTATGGCGCAGAAAACGTAATTGTTAACCCTGGTCTAATCGGTAAATCTCAAGGTACTGAGTTTTCATTCGGCGGAACTCTATTCAAGCCAAGCGTTAGCAACAACGGTCTTTTAGATGCAGACGGCCAAAGCCAAGTAGACAGTGACGCAGACACTTTTGTCATTCCTTCTGTATCACTTACCAGCCGTATCAACGACAACCTAACTTTTGGTATCGGGATGTACGGAACTTCAGGTATGGGTGTTGACTACTCTAAAAACGACGTGAACTTCTCTAGCAACGTAATGAACCAGTTTGAAGCAAAATCAAACCTACAGATCATGCGTTTTGTTCCAACATTAGCTTATAACGAAGCTAATTTTGGTATCGGTATCTCTCCGGTTATTCAATACGGCGCGCTAGACATCAACTACAAAACAGTACTACGCGACAACTCAGGAAACCCTGTAATGGTTAACGGTGCTCCATATGCACAAACGATCGGTAACGGCGTTTCTTCAGATTTAGGTTTTGGTTTCAGCCTAGGTGGTTACTTTGACATCAACAAAGACTTGACCGTTGCAGCCAGCTATACCTCTGCAATCAACATGAAGTATGACGAGCAACTTTCAGTTGCATCTACACCATTTGTTAACCCAATGAGCGACCTTACTGCCGCATTTGGTAACGAATTGGAACAGCCTGCTGAAGTTAAAGCCGGTATTGCTTACAACATGGGCAACATCACTCTTACGGGTGACTTCAAACAGATCCGTTGGAGTGAAGCGAAAGGCTATAAAGACTTTGGCTGGGAAGATCAGAACGTTATCTCTATCGGTGCCAAATATAAAGGAAATGGTTACTGGGTAGGTGCGGGTTACAACAAGGCTGACAACCCTATCAAAGCACAAAACGGCGCAACTTCTTACGCTGGCGCTGTAACCAATATGTTTAACAACATCTTCTTCCCTGCCGTGACTGAACAGCATTGGTCAATCGGTGGTGGTTACAAGCTAACCAAAAACGTTGCTATCGACGCCGCTATTGTAGTTGCGCCTCAGGTAACGACAACGGTTGACACATCAGCTGTTTCAAGTGCATTTGCTGGTTCTTCTGTTTCTTCAAGCAACACAACCAAGCACTCTCAGCAAGCTTACACAGTTAGCGTTCGTTACAACTTCTAATTTTAACCAACAAGGTTAAATTCATAAAAAGCCGCTTTTCAGCGGCTTTTTTCATTTTGAAATCCAGTCAAAAAACAGAACAACTCCCCTCAAAAACGCCAATATAAATTTATTCCGTTTTTTTATCCTCTACATCTTCTTTGTTGATATTTTTTTCGGCATACTATGCCAAAAAGCAGCTGAGGAAAAAAACGATGGCGAATATTCTGATTGTAGGTTGTGGTGGCATTGGCAGTGAACTTGCCTTAACTCTTATTGAACAAGGTCATACCGTATATGGCCTGCGGCGACACACCGATAATCTACCTGACGGTATCATCCCCATCGAAGCGGACATCACACTCTCCCTTTCAGAATTCATCCCAGAAAATCTTGATTATGTTTTTTATTCCGCATCCGCCGGTAAACACAAGGACATGGCTTATTACCAAGCTTATGTTCTGGGGGTAAAGCACACACTGAAAGCGCTGAGCGATCAAAACATCAAACGTATCTTTTTCATATCCAGCAGCTCCGTCTTTGGCCAGAGCGAAGGGGAAAAGGTAACGGAAGAAAGCCCTACTTCGGGCAATAACTTTTCAACCAAGCGCCTCTTGGAAGGTGAAGAACTGATCAGCAATGCCAATTTTCCAAGTACAATCGTGCGATTTGGCGGAATATACGGCCCAGGACGGACACATTTAATCGATTTGATTCAGCAGGGCAAAGCACACTGCATGGAAGACGTGTACAGCAACCGAATCCATTCAGCAGACTGCGTTGGGATTCTTGCTCATCTTTTAAACCTGAATGAACAGGACCCAAAACTGGTTGACTCACTTTACATTGGTGTTGATGATCAACCTACCCTTTCCTGCGAAGTTTACGAATGGCTAGCTGAACAGTTAAGCGTGGGACATATTGAACACATTGAACCCACCGAAAACAGTCGCCTGATGCGAAGCAACAAACGACTTTCCAACGCTAAAATTCGTTCATCTGGTTATGATTTCAAGTATCCGGACTATCAGGCCGGCTACGGAGAATTAATCTAACCAGCTCTGCGCCCCGCAAAAGCTTACTTGCGGGGTGACTCTTTATCATCCAAAACCTCACCTTCAATCACATCACGCTCACTATGATTACGCAGAGACCCGGTTTGTTTAGGTCCTGACTCAGTCCATTCGCCTTCAAAATAATCACCTTCTGAATTCCTGTACTGATAGTGTCCACGTACCTTATAACCTTTGAGGGTCTGGCGTATCAGTGCCTTGCGCACCCACGGAATCAGGAACAACAGACCTAACGCATCACTCATCAAACCGGGAACCAACAATAAGAGGCCACCCAAAAAGATGAACGCCCCTTCCATCATAGCAGACTGCGGGACTTCTCCCTTTGCCAGAGAGACTTGTGTTTTTTGTAAAATCGATGCACCCTGACTTCGCATCAGCATCACACCCATTACAGCCGTCGCTACCGTCAACAATACAGTAGGCAGAGCGCCAATAACGCTACCGACCTGTATCAAAATATAAAGCTCCGCCAACGGTACCAACACAAAAAACAGTAAGAAAACTTTTAACATAAACGTCTCAATTAATTAAAGTGGGCAGGTCCGGTTTCTGTGTAATGACTTTCTCAAAAACATAACGTATTTTTTACAAAGCGAAACTCACTAAAACCGATAAAAGTAGTATAGAATTGTTTGAATTTATTTTTAATAATTCAACACTGTTTCAACACTGTTATTACGGATTATTTCAAATAATACAGGAAGTTTATAGGGTCCAATTATTGGCTTTCAAGTTCCTAATTCAAGATTGAGCATAGAGAGATATCAAAACATGCGATTGCTGAATACGTTAAGTACCTTCCTTCTCACGTCATTACTGTTTTTAAGTACCCCGTTCATGCACTCGGTTCACGCCGAAGACCTGCTTGATGTGGACGACGCCTTTCAACTACAGCAACCTAGCGTCGAAAACGGTAAGATTGTCGTCCATTGGAAAATCGCCGAAGACTACAAACTCTATAAAGACAAAATCTCCGTCACATCCGACAAAGCCGGCTTGGGAGAAATAACTTACTCTCCAGCCAAACAGGTGGATGACGCCTTATTTGGTAAAACCGAAGTCTATGTACACGAAGCGACCCTAACCATCCCATACAGCACTTCAGAAAGTTCTGCCAACCTGACCGTCAAATATCAGGGATGTGCAACCAAAATCGGCGTATGTTATCCACCGCAAACCCGTAATTTCACAATCGACCTGCCGAGCCAGCAGGCGGCCAGCGGCAACTTCAACTCTTTATCCGGCCTGAATGACATTTTGTCAGCAAACAACAGTGAACCGGAACTGCTTGAAACGGACGATGCTTTCCAATTCTCCACTCAAGTTAAAAACGACGGCATTCAAGCCAACTGGAACATCGCCCACGACTATCATATCTATCAAGATAAGATTAAAGTCAAAGTTTTGAGCGGCGATGCGACTCTGGGACAACTTAAATTACCGGCAGCCGAAAGCATCGACGACCCACTATTTGGCAAAACCGATGTCTACCACGGACAAGTGCAAGCCGAATTACCAATAACGGCGATTAACGGCAAAGCCGTTATTCAATTCGAATACCAAGGTTGCTCGGCAGCAGCAGGCGTTTGCTATCCTCCGGTTCGTAAAACCGTCGAAATCGACGCTTCGCAAATCCAGCCATCGCAAAAGGCCACCGCCGCACCCCAAACAATAGCTACCGCTACTGTAACAGACTCAACAGGCCTGTCTGAAACCGATCAGATTGCAGACACACTCAAAAACAGCAGCGTTTGGATCATCATCGCAACGTTCTTCATTTTCGGACTATTACTTGCATTCACACCTTGCGTTTTTCCAATGATTCCAATCCTCTCCAGCATCATCGTGGGGCAAGGTGATCAACTGACGACCCGACGTGCCTTCGTTATGTCTTTGGTTTACGTACTGGCCATGTCCGTTACTTACACCGTTGCAGGCGTGTTGGCTGGCGTATTTGGTGAAAACCTACAGGCGGCGTTCCAGAATCCTTGGATCATAGGCAGTTTCAGCGTCATCTTCTTACTGTTAGCGTTGTCCATGTTCGGATTCTACGAACTGCAACTTCCAAGCAGCCTGCAATCGAAACTTACCAGCCTGTCCAACAAACAACAAGGCGGTACATTAACTGGAGTCGCCATCATGGGCTTTTTATCCGCCCTGATTGTCGGCCCTTGTGTTGCACCGCCACTGGCTGGCGCACTGATTTATATCGGCCAAACAGGTGATGCGTTACTCGGTGGTGTCGCCCTGTTCGCCATGAGCATGGGGATGGGATTACCTCTATTACTTCTAGGCACGTCAGCCGGAAAACTGTTACCGCGTGCCGGAGCTTGGATGGATGGCGTCAAGGCCGTATTCGGTGTCATGCTGATCGGTGTCGCGATCTGGATGGCGGAACGCATTCTGCCGATCGAAATCGTCCTACTGAGCTGGGCCCTGCTTTTCATCATCTCTGCAGTTTATCTGGGCAGCTTTGAAAGCACGGCCGGAAAATCCGGTTGGCAAAAGCTGTTCAAAGGTTTCGGAATCGCCCTATTCCTATACGGCGCCATGATATTAGCAGGCCTGCTAGCAGGTGGAAACTCACTCTTCCAACCACTTAAAGTCTTCCAAGGCGGTGGTACTGGCGGTGCTCTTGAAACTCAACATTTGAGTTTCAAGAGCATCAAAAGCATTGAAGACCTGGATAACGAACTGGCCAAAGGTCAGCCTGTGATGCTCGACTTCTATGCCGATTGGTGTGTAAGCTGCAAAGAGATGGAAGCACTGACTTTCACCGACGCGAACGTACAGGCGTCCTTAGAAGGCGTGACACTGCTACAAGCTGACGTCACAGCCAACGATGCAACGGACAAAGCCTTAATGAAAAAGTTCGGCTTGATCGGCCCACCAGCCATCCTGTTCTTCACCCCTCAAGGAGATGAACACAAAAGCCTACGCGTTGTCGGCTTTAAAAATGCTGAAACCTTTGCAGGCATCACCCGCCAGGCATTCAAATAAGACCATGCTCCCGGCCATAGCAACTTTGGTCGGGGCAATTCAGTCGCTTTACCCCTCCATTAGTAAAATCAATCGTTTCATATCAGTTCATGACAGTACGCAACATTTCACGTAAGAATTTTGTTTTTTAACGACTATTTCATAGTGTTATCCAAGCAGTTAAGCTATAATCTTGTCATTCTTTAATATAAGAGTTTTCAATCATGGCAAGTATTCTGGTAATAAACGGCCCAAATCTGAACATGCTCGGTAAACGAGAACCTGAAATTTACGGTCGCCAAACCCTGGCGGACATCATTGAAGACCTAGAACAGCTTGCGGACGAATACAGCGTACGTCTGCGTCATTTTCAAAGCAACGCAGAACATGAAATCGTCGACCGCATCCACCAGGCAATGGCGGACGGTACCGAATACATCATCATCAACCCGGCCGCATTCACCCATACCAGTGTCGCCATTCGCGACGCACTGGCTGCAGTGAACATTCCGTTTATCGAAGTGCACCTGTCCAACATCCACAAAAGGGAACCTTTCAGGCAACACTCCTACTTTTCGGACCTAGCCGAAGGTGTGATTGCCGGACTGGGCAGCAAAGGGTACGAACTTGCATTGGAAGCTGCGGCTGAAAGTATCAGCTGACACAAAACAGACAGAACAACAAACAAACCACAAAAAATTAAGCATTAAAAAAAGAGCCGACATATCTCACGAGGCATTCGGCCAATAATCAAAGGAAAGAAAATGGATATTCGTTCAATTCGTAAACTGATTGAAATTGTAGAACAGTCTGACATTGCAGAAATCGAAATCAAGGAAGGTGAGCACAACATCCGCATCACCCGAAGCAAAGAGCCTGTTTTCATGGCCGCTCCGGCAGCGGCTTCAGTCCAGTACGAAGCACCAACTCAAACCAGTGCCGCTCCGGCAGCAGCGCCTGCAGCAGCAGAAGCTGTGGTAGAAGTGAGCGGACATCAGGTCACTTCTCCAATGGTCGGTACTTTCTACGAAGCACCATCCCCTGATGCACCTGCTTTTGTTAAAGTAGGAGATAAAGTTGCTGCTGGCGATACGCTTTGCATCATCGAAGCGATGAAGATAATGAACCCGATTGAAGCGGACGTATCTGGTACCGTCAAGCAGATTCTTGGAGTAAACGGTGAACCGGTTCAGTTTGGTCAACCGCTATTCATTATCGAATAAGGACGGTTCACAATGATTGAAAAAATTCTAATTGCCAACCGCGGTGAAATCGCCCTTCGCGTTTTAAGAGCCTGTAAAGAACTGGGCATTAAAACCGTTGCGGTACACTCCACTGCGGATGCAGACCTTAAACACGTATTACTGGCGGACGAGTCCGTCTGTATCGGTCCGGCCCCTTCTGCAGAAAGTTACCTGAACGTACCTGCGATTATTTCAGCGGCTGAAGTCACGGATGCCGAAGCGATCCACCCGGGTTACGGCTTCCTTTCAGAAAACGCCGATTTTGCCGAACGCGTTGAAGAGAGCGGTTTCAAGTTCATCGGTCCTAAAGCTGAAACCATCCGCATCATGGGTGACAAAGTTTCCGCCATCCGTGCAATGAAAGCGGCCGGCGTACCGACCGTACCAGGTTCCGGCGGGCCTTTAGGCGATGACGACGAGGAAAACCACCGTATCGCCAGAGAGATCGGATACCCGATCATCATCAAAGCCTCCGGTGGCGGCGGTGGACGAGGCATGCGCGTCGTCCATACCGAAGCGAACCTTTTGAAATCGATCCAGTTGACCAAGTCGGAAGCGGGCAGTTTCTTCGGCAACCCGGAAGTCTACATGGAAAAATTCCTTGAGAATCCACGCCATGTTGAAATCCAGGTTCTGGCTGACGGTCAGGGCAACGCCATTCACCTTGGTGAACGTGACTGTTCGATGCAGCGCCGTCACCAGAAAGTGGTAGAAGAAGCGCCGGCTCCTGGTGTTACACCAGAACAGCGCGCCAAAATCGGTGCCGCTTGTGTCAATGCTTGTATCGAGATCAATTACCGCGGCGCGGGAACGTTCGAATTCCTTTACGAAAACGGCGAGTTCTATTTCATCGAGATGAACACCCGTCTTCAGGTTGAACACTGTGTCACAGAAATGGTCACAGGCATCGATTTGGTTAAAGCCCAGATCGAAATCGCCATGGGCATTCCATTGAGCCTGAAGCAAGAAGACATCAACATCAAAGGTCATGCGATCGAATGTCGTATCAATGCCGAAAACCCGGCAAGAAACTTCATGCCTTCGCCGGGCTTGATCGAACGCCTTCACCTTCCTGGTGGTCTAGGTGTTCGCTGGGATTCGCACATTTATACCGGCTACAGCATTCCTCCGAACTACGACTCCATGATCGGTAAGCTAATCTGTTTCGGTAACGACCGTGAAACCGCAATCTCGCGAATGGATGTGGCCTTGCAGGAAATGGTCATCAAGGGAATCGACAGCAACATTCACCTGCAACGCGAAATCATGAATGATCATGGCTTCCGTGAAGGCGGAATGAACATCCATTACCTGGAACACCGTTTGGAGCACTTGATTTAAGCCAAAAGCTGAAATCAAATCTCTTTTACCCTTCAAGGGTGAAAAACAGACAAACCTCTCTGGTTCAGCCACGAGAGGTTTTTTGCTTTTAAGCAAACCCAGAATTCATCGGCGGAACATCATTCGTTTCACTGAAAAAGATTAAACAATACCGACCATACCGGGAGAACAAATGGCTTGGATTCAAATAAATACGGTTGTCAAAGAAGAACTGGCTGAACCGCTTTCAGACGCTTTCATGGAAGTCGGAGCCTGCTCCGTTACGTTCGAAGATGCCAAGGACCAACCTATCTTTGAACCGGACCTTGGTACCACTCCCATTTGGGCAAGCACTAAGGTAATCGGTTTGTTTGATGCAGAAACCGACAGTCAGGCCGTGATCGACACACTTGTGCAGATACTGCCTGAAGTAGCGGCCAAACAGTATAAAACCGAGCAGCTCGAAGATAAGGATTGGATCCGCGCCTGGATGGACCAATTCAAGGCAATGCGTTTCGGAGAACGATTGTGGATCGTTCCAAGCTGGCTGGAACCGCCGGAACCTGAAGCGGTCAACCTGATGCTCGATCCCGGAATGGCATTCGGGACCGGAACCCATCCGACCACCGCACTCTGCCTCACATGGCTTGATCAAAACACGCCGACAGGATTGGATGTCATCGACTACGGTTGCGGTTCCGGAATTCTGGCTCTCGCCGCTAATAAACTAGGTGCAAAATCCGTATCAGGAACCGATATTGACCCGCAAGCAATTATCGCCAGCGAACAAAATGCCGAGCGCAACCAGGCCGATATTAAATTCGCTCTGGTCAAAGATTTCGATTCCCGGCCTGTGGACTTACTGGTCGCCAATATCCTTGCCGGCCCGTTAAAGGAACTGGCGCCGGAATTCGACCGTCTACTCAAACCGGGGGGCACACTGGTACTTTCCGGCTTGTTAGCGACACAGGCTGCCGAGCTACAAGCACACTACAAGGCGATCGGAATCCAACTGGACACTCTTGAAACCAAAGAAGAATGGGGACTGCTTGCCGGTATCAAACTGTAATTTTTAAAACCGAACAGGCCTGTTCGGTTTTTCAACCCCGCAACACTCGACGACAAATAATCAATAAACGGTAATCACTCAAGTCATGCTGAACATAGGACCTTACACTTTCGCACACAACCTCGTTCTAGCGCCCATGGCCGGTGTGACGGATGCCGTTTATCGAAAAATCTGCCGTACCTATGGTGCCGACTATACCCTGTCGGAAATGGTGGCTTCCCAAAAGCAGCTCTGGGAATCCAAAAAATCTTCAACCCGCCAGGCAGACCGCAATGATCCCGAACCGCGCGCCGTGCAATTATTGGGTACAAATCCACAGGAATTGGCCGATGCCGCAATCTGGCAGCAACAGCAAGGCGCCCAGATCATCGATCTGAACATGGGGTGCCCAGCTAAAAAAGTCTGCAGTGTCGCGGCCGGTTCGGCATTAATGGGCGCGCCTGACTTGGCGGCGGATATTTTTAAGGCTGTCGTGGACGCGGTAGACGTGCCAGTCACGGTCAAAATCCGCACGGGACTTGATGCGGAGAATAAAAACGCATTAGAAATCGCCCTGCTCGCCCAGGAAAAAGGCCTGCAAGCAGTCACTATCCACGGTCGGACACGAGAAGACAAATTCAACGGTCAGGCCGAATACAACACCATTCGTGCGGTAAAACAGCAACTCGAGATTCCCGTCATTGCAAATGGTGATATTAACACCCCCGAACAAGCTAAATTTGTATTAGAATATACGTCTGCTGATGGACTCATGATTGGTCGGGCATCGCAAGGTTATCCGTGGATATTTCGTGAGATAAATCATTATCTTGCAACCGGTAACACCCTACCTCCGCCAACACTGGAAGAGTTCCATACCACCATCATGGAACATACCCGTGGCCTCCATCAGCTGTATGGTGAAATGCTCGGCGTACGAATCGCCCGTAAGCATATTGGCTGGTACAGCCAACACCTGAAAGAAGGTGTGACATTACGCAAGTCGTTTAATCAACTCACCGACCCGTTACAACAACTCAAGCTGATTGACCGTTTTTTCGAAGCTGCGGTAAACAACCCGTAAGCTTTGATCGTTGCCAGTTAGCCCAACATGATTTTAAAACGTAAACTATGACAAAACCGATTCCCAACCACTCATTGAGTGAACAAGTAACCCTGACTCTGGAGCATTATTTCGAGACGCTACAGGAAGAGTCTGCGTGCGATTTGTATGAAATGGTGATTCAACAGATCGAAAAACCCCTAATCGAATTTGTCCTGGATAAGACTGAACAAAACCAGTCCAGAAGTGCTCAGATACTCGGAATCAACCGTAATACGCTGCGTAAAAAAATGCAGAAATACGATCTGATCTAAAACCCAACCTATTCAATTTTTTATAACTTTTAGCTTTATTTTTTGGAGAAAAAACAATGATGAAACCTGTTCGTCGCGCTTTGATCAGTGTCTCGGATAAGACAGGCATTCTGGAATTCGCAGAATCGCTTGTTGCCATGAATGTCGCCATCCTTTCGACTGGCGGTACCTACAAGGTACTTTCCGAAGCCGGACTGCCGGTTACCGAAGTTTCCGAATACACAGGTTTTCCGGAAATGATGGACGGACGCGTCAAAACCCTACATCCAAAAATTCACGGTGGCTTATTAGGTCGTCGCGGAACTGACGATGCCGTCATGTCCGAGCACGGAATCGACCCGATCGACATGGTTGTCGTCAACCTTTACCCTTTTGAAGCCACGGTTGCCAAAGCTGACTGTTCTCTGGAAGATGCAATCGAGAATATCGACATCGGTGGACCGACCATGTTACGTTCCGCGGCCAAAAACCACAACGATGTTGCCGTTGTCACCGATCCGGCTGACTATTCACGCATTCTTGAAGAGATGCAGGCCAATAACGGTCAATTGGCGCACGCAACCCGTTTTGACCTAGCCATCAAAACCTTCGAGCAAACCGCTCGTTACGACGGTGCGATCTCAAACTACTTCGGCAAGATGTTCAGCGAAGACGAAAACGACACGTTCCCTCGTACATTCAATACCCAGTTCGTTAAGAAGCAATCCATGCGTTACGGTGAAAACCCGCATCAGGCAGCCGCATTCTATACAGAACGCAACCCGACCGAAGCTTCGATCTCTACGGCGGAACAGATCCAAGGTAAAGAGTTGTCCTTCAACAACATCGCCGACACCGATGCCGCTCTGGAATTGGTCAAGACATTCGATGACATCGCTTGCGTGATCGTCAAGCACGCCAACCCATGTGGTGTATCGATCGGCAGCAGCCTATTCGAAGCTTACGACCGAGCTTACAAAACCGATCCGACTTCCGCCTTTGGTGGAATCATCGCTTTCAACCGTGAACTGGACGCTGAAACCGCACAAGCGATCGTTGACCGTCAGTTTGTTGAAGTAATCATCGCACCGAGCGTTTCTGACGAAGCCAAAACGATCGTTGCTGCAAAGCAGAACGTACGCCTACTGGCCTGCGGAGAATTAGGCGAACAGCAAGCCGCTTACGACTATAAGCGCGTTACGGGTGGTCTATTGGTACAAGACCGTGACCTTGGAAGCGTGACTCAGAACGAACTGAAAGTCGTCAGCAAGCGTGCACCGACTGAAACTGAAATGGCGGATTTGATGTTTGCCTGGAAAGTCGCCAAATTTGTTAAATCCAACGCCATCGTCTACGTTAAAGACGGTATGACCATCGGCGTGGGTGCCGGCCAGATGAGCCGAGTTTATTCAGCCAAGATCGCCGGAATCAAAGCGGAAGACGAAGGTCTTGAGGTTCCTGGTTCCGTTATGGCCTCCGACGCTTTCTTCCCGTTCCGCGACGGAATCGACGCAGCGGCAGCAGCTGGCATTACTGCGGTCATCCACCCAGGTGGATCGATGCGCGACCAAGAAGTCATTGATGCTGCGGACGAACACGGTATTGCGATGGTGTTTACAGGGATGCGTCACTTCAAACACTAAGTTGGCACAAGGGGCTTATTTATCCAACGTCGTTGTTGGATAAAGCGCCCCCTTCTTAAGAATTGTGGATTCTAAAAAGAAAGAGATCAAACAAATGAAAGTATTAATTATTGGTGGCGGCGGTCGTGAACACGCCTTGGCTTGGAAAGCGGCACAATCCCCTAAAGTAACCAAAGTTTTCGTTGCTCCAGGCAATGCAGGCACAGCGCTTGAATCCAACCTGGAAAACGTTAGCATTGCCGTTGAAGACATCCAAGGTCTGGTCGATTTTGCGAAAGACAACAATATCGACGTTGCGATTGTCGGACCGGAAGTGCCTCTCGTGCTGGGTGTTGTCGACGCCTTTAGCGCAGCCGGTCTAAAATGTTTCGGTCCGACAGGGGACGCGGCACAATTGGAAGGTTCCAAAGCATTCTCCAAAGACTTCCTTGCCAAGCACAATATCCCGACGGCCGCCTACGATGTGTTCACTGAAATCGAACCGGCTGTTGCTTATATCGAAAAGATGGGCGCACCAATCGTCATCAAAGCAGATGGTCTGGCAGCCGGTAAAGGCGTTATTTTGGCCGACACCAACGAAGAAGCGATTGCAGCCGTCAAAGACATGCTGGCAGGCAACAAATTCGGTGATGCCGGTGCCCGTGTCGTAATCGAAGAATTCCTTATCGGTGAAGAAGCCAGTTTCATTGTCATGGCAGATGGTAAAAACATCCTGCCAATGGCAACATCGCAGGACCATAAAGCACGCAATAACGGTGATACAGGTCCGAACACGGGTGGCATGGGTGCCTATACCCCTGCTCCGGTTGTCACGCCTGAAATTCATGATCGCATAATGAAAGAAGTCATCGAACCGACTATCGAAGGCATGGCGAAAGACGGTCTTCCATACACCGGCTTCCTATATGCTGGGGTTATGATTGATGCTTCCGGCGCGCCAAAGGTGCTTGAATTCAACTGCCGTTTCGGTGACCCTGAAACCCAACCAATCATGATGCGCCTGCAGTCAGATCTTGTTGAACTGTGTTTGGCTGCAATCGACGGAAAATTGGATACGGTCGACGCCAAGTGGGACAGCCGTGCAGCATTAGGTGTCGTCATGGCAGCTGGCGGTTATCCTGATGACTACCGCAAAGCGGACATCATTTCAGGCTTGGAAAATGCCAATGCCGAAGACCTTAAAGTCTTCCATGCAGGTACCTCCTTAAACGAAAATGGTGATGTGATCACCTCCGGCGGACGCGTTCTTTGCGTAACGGCATTAGGCGAAAACGTTACCCAAGCACAGAAGCGTGCCTATGAAGGTGTCAAAGCAATCTCATGGGATGAAGTCTATTTCAGAACCGATATTGGCCATCGTGCAATCAGTCGCGAACAAGCCTAATAAATTCAGAATCACTTCGCATAAAAAAAAGCACCTATATAGGTGCTTTTTTTATAGGTAATTATTAGGTATAGTGGACTTATTAACCACTCTCATACTAAGGAAAAATCGTGTCATTCGATACCGTGCATAATTACTTTGAACGCTTGGTTTTCAACGAAATCAACGAACACTACCTTGATAAAGAGTTAGACGAGCAGCAGCTTGCAGACATGGCCTGCATCGCCCTCAACCGAATTCCCCCGCGCTATATCCGATTTGATATCGATATGTCATTCTATATGACGACAGAAGAACACATCGAACATGAAGAAACCGTCAGTAAAGCTGTGCGTAAAGCCTATAAAAAGCTTCTTAAACTAGATCGCGACAACAGCGAAAGATAATTACGCCTGAAACTAACTTCCTGATAAGCAATTGGATCAAAGTTCGCGTTGCATGCCTCTCCACCAATTGCTTTCTGAAAGCCCGCTGAGCACCTCTCATAATCAACACTGAGAGTCTTACAGCGGGCGTACAATCTTAAATCAAAAGCATTTTTAAACCGACCAATGCCAAAAAGATGGCAAATGCCGTTTTCAGTTGCTTAACATTTAGACGATAAGCCAGCTTAGCTCCTATCGGAGCGAAAATCATCGTCATCGGAACAAGCGCAATAAAACCAAGCCAGTTCACATACCCCGTTGAACCGATCGGTAACGCGCCAACGCCCCAACCGCTTACGATGTAACCTATGGTTGCCGGTACGCTGATAATCAATCCGAACAAGGAAGCCGTCGCTACAGCCTGATGAATCGGATAGGAAAACAGTGTCAGCAACGGCACCATGAGAGTTCCTCCGCCGATGCCCAGCATCGAGGAAAACGCACCCAACATTGTCGCAAATAGAGATTGAACCTTTTTACCCGGAAGCGATTCAGCCAGACTGATCTCCCTGTAACTGCTTGCCAGCATATGCACTGAAACCAGTACCAGCAAAACACCAAACATCACCTTAAGCGTCAGTCCATGCATGAAATTGGTCGAAACAGCACCGATCAACACACCGAAAAGCACAAATGGCAGCCACCGTTTGGCCAAACGCCAATCAATTCCGCCTTTCTTATGATGCGCCTTGGCCGACATAATCGAAGTCACCACAATCGTCGATAAAGAGGTACCGATAGCGAGTGGCATCGCAATCGCGACATCGATCTTAAGATAAAGAAAGATGTGATAGAGCATCGGCACAATCACGATTCCGCCGCCAACTCCCAACAGGCCTGCTAGCAAACCGGCCACGATGCCGCTCACCAACAGAATGGGTAATAAAATGAGTAATTCGTTCATTTAATATTCCTTAAAAACCGGCCGCTTTGCCGTCACTTCTCGGGTCGTACGCCCCTTCAATCTTGGATGATGGATGACGCACCAAGGCGCCTGCATGTCCAACAGAGGCATCCAATGCCTCCAACCATTCAAAATCGTGTCCTTTTTGTTTTAGCTCTGTCGCATACTCCCGCGGGAATCGCTTCTCCAATTTCAGGCTTTCCGAAGAATTTCCCCAGGTTCTCCCTAACAACCAGCGCGGTTGATTGATCGAAGTCTGCAAATCTTCGGCGTAATAGGCATATCGCGAAAAGACGGCCGCCTGGGTTTGTGGCTGACCGTCCCCGCCCATAGTACCGTACGCCATGACACGACCATCCTTGAACAAAGCAATGGCCGGATTCAACGTGTGGAAAGGTTTTTTATGCGGAGCGATACTGCGAACATGATTTGGATCCAGTGAAAAACTACAGCCGCGGTTCTGCCAGACAATTCCGGTTTCCGGCAACATCAAACCACTGCCGAATTCGTGATAAATACTCTGGATAGCACTCACAACACGCCCCTGAGAGTCCATCGCACCAAACCAGGTTGTATCGCCCGGTTCGGTTTTCTCACCCCAAGGTTGCGCCTTATCGAAATCGATACGTGCGCTTAATTCATCCAGATATTCCGGATCCAGCCAAGCCTGCAACTCCTCGGCCGAAGCCGAAGTATCCATTCGATCCCTATGTTCGAACGCTATTTTGGTTGCCTCAACCAAAAGATGCACATAGTTCACGGAATCTTTTTCCGGTAACTTTTCAACCCAACGATCAAACAGCCCTAAAATCATCAATGAAGCCACACCCTGAGTCGGTGCAGAAGCATTGAATAACTTGGCATGCTTAGTATCAATTTCAAGGTGAGGCTTAAATTCAGCCTGATGCTGACGTAAATCCTCGTGCGTAATGAAACCGTCGCGGATTTCAAAGTCATTACAGATACTCTTCGCTATGTCGCCACGATAAAAGTCATCAAACCCGTTATCACCCAAACTCTGCAACGTTTTCCCCAACTTTTCCTGGAGCAACGTTTCGCCCGCTTCAGGCACTTTTCCTTGCGGATAATAGACTTCGGCAAAAAAAGGATCCGCCTGCAATTCCGTAGCTTTATCCAAAAGCGTTTCCGCCAAAGAAGGCGTCACTTCGATGCCCCGACTGGCGGACTCTACAGCCTCCGCCATTAAGGCAGCCGAACTTAAACAGCCCTGCCAATCTTTCTGACTTTTTCGATAGGCCTGGTCCCAGGCCGATACTGCCCCTGCGACCGTATTTGCAGCCAATTTTCCTCTGAATGGAATCGATTCAACGCCTTGATACAATTCAGGCGTCACTTCATACCCTGAATGGCCGGAGGCCTCGATGAAACTAACACCTTCTTGAGGGTCGTAAACCAACCAGAATGCATCGCCGCCAATACCGGTCATATGAGGGTAATGAACAGACAAGGAAGCTGCAGTGGCAATCGCGGCCTCAATCGCATTACCGCCCGCTTTTAAAACGTCCAGTCCGGCTTCCGCCGCTGCATGATGCGGTGCAACCACCATTCCATTATCTGCAACTTGAGTAGTAGGTAAATGATTCATTCTTAACTCCAACCTATGGCTTTAGGCAACCACAGAGCGATCTCCGGAAAAATCATGACTAATCCGATGACGACGATCTGCATGCCGATAAACGGAATGACCCCCTTATAGATATCAATTGTCTTGATTTCCGGAGGAGCGACTCCTTTTAGGAAAAATAGCGACCAACCGAACGGCGGCGTCAAAAAGGAGGTTTGCAAGTTCAACGCGACCAGAATCGCCAACCAGACCATGTCGATGCCCATTGCATGAAAAATCGGCAACATCAACGGCAATACGATGTAGGAGATTTCGATCCATTCCAAAAAGAATCCTAGGAAAAGTAGAATCGCCATCATGAACAGAATCGCTCCCCATTCTCCACCGGGAATAAGGGCAAACATATCTTCAATCAGATAATCACCGTCCAAACCTCTGAAACTCAGTCCGAAAACTTGAGCAGCGATCAGAACGAACATAATCATCCCGGTAATTTTCAAGGTCTCATTCAAGGTGCCTTGTAACACCTTGAAAGTCAGACGTTTGCTCAAAAACACCAAAACAAGAGCACCTAAAGCGCCCATTGATGCGGCCTCGGTCGGAGCGGCAACCCCTCCGATAATCGATCCCAAAACGGCGAAAATCAGAATAAAAGGCGGTGCTACCGATTTGATGAACTCCATCCATAACTCGCCTCGAGAATAACTATCCCTTTCTTCCTGATCGATAGGCGGTACTTTTTCAGGCGATTTCCAGCCCAAATAAAGAATATACAGCACATACAGCGCAGCCAGTATCAAACCGGGTACAAGAGCCGCTGCAAACAACGGACCAATAGCCTCTCCGGTAATGTCGGCAAGTAGAATCAGAACCAAACTCGGCGGCAAGATCTGGCCGAGCGTACCGGAGGCACAGATGGTTCCGCACGCAACCGAATGGCTGTAACCTCGTCTAAGCAGTGTCGGTAATGTGATCATACTCAATGTGACGACGGTCGCACCGACAATCCCTGTCGAAGCGCCCATCAAAACACCGACGACGACGATTGCAATCGCCATTCCGCCAGGTGTCTTTCCAGCCAGATGTCCTAAGACATCTAACATTTTTTCTGCAAGCCTCGACTTTTCAAGCATGACGCCCATAAATACGAAAAGCGGTATGGCTAACAAGGTGTAATTGGTCAATACACCAAAAATACGAGCCGGAAGCAGGTTGAACAGGTCAAAGCCCATTCCGATCAGGCCAAAGCCCAACCCTGCCGCTGCAATCGCAAACGCGACCGGAACGCCGACTAAAATAAGGGTAAAAAGAGAAATGACCATTAAGATGGCCAAGAATTGTGGTTCCATAAATCAATGCTCTCGTTGGGGATCGGTAATGGCTTTCAAAAGAAGTGCAAGACCTTGAACCGCAATGAGCAAGAAGCCCAAAGGTAAAAGCGCTTTGACTAAATATCGGTAACCCAGACCGCCTGGATCGGGAGAAACCTCACCCATATCATACGATTGCATCACGTAGTCCATTGACAGGTACATCATGAAGAATGAAAAAGGCAGGATAATGAAAGCCGGAATGAGAATGTCCATCCAACGTTTTAGGTTTGTTGAGTATCTGTGATAAAAAAGATCGACTCGCACATGTTCACCCTGTTGCAGGGTGTAAGCTGAACCCAGCATGGCGATAGCCGCTAGTAAATGCCACTCAAGCTCTTGCAATCCCACGGAACTGACGTGAAATAGATAGCGGAACAAGACGTTCCCCGCCACCAGCAGTACCAGAAACAGGATCAACCAAGCACTTAAGCGACCGACGCGCTCAATGAACGCGTCGAGCCGGTTTGCAAAAACAGGTAACTTCATATTAAAGCTTAGTCATCACAACTTCTTCACTACGAGCCTGCCAAGCGTCATGCTTCGCCTTGAAAGCAAAATAGCTTTCATGCACCTTTTTCACCAACGGATCTTTGGCTGCGTACTCGTCCAACGTCTTGAACGTAAGCTCTTTCAGTTTGGCAACAACGGAATCAGGCAACGTCTTCACTTCAACGCCGTAGTTCTTAACCAAATCATCCAACGCTTCCGAGTTATGCGCTTCAGACCATACATGGCTCATCAGGTTACACTCTGCAGCAACCGCTTCAACAATCCCCTTAAGGTCATCCGGCAACGAGTTCCAAGCATCCTTGTTGATCAAACACTCAGTTGTGTTGTTTGGTTCTGACCAACCGGTGGTGTAATAGTATTTCGCAGCTTTTTGAAGCCCCAAACGACGGTCTTGATAAGGTCCGACGAACTCGGCCGCATCGATAACACCACGTTCCAGAGCCGGGAAGATTTCCCCTCCAGGAAGCAACTTAACGCTTACACCCAACTGCTCATACACCTTACCTGCCAAACCAGGAATACGCATACGA
>NZ_JARUQR010000006.1 GCF_029767005.1 Thiomicrorhabdus sp. ZW0627 | reverse complement strand
GTGAAGGTGGACGTACTGTTGGTGCGGGTGTTGTTGCGAAAATCATTGAATAATGAAAGTAAGTGATTAATAAAAAAGACAAAGTTATTGTAATGTAGCTTTGTTTTGTTTATAATTCGCAACCTCAAATAGCAGTGATTTGAAAAAATCGCTGCTTTTCTTTTTTTTACAAGAAGAGAAATTATAAATGGCGACTCAAAATATTCGTATTCGCTTGAAGGCGTTTGATCACAGATTAATCGATCAATCTGCTAAAGAAATTACTGAGACGGCTAAGAGAACTGGTGCACAAGTTCGTGGTCCAATTCCTATGCCAACTCGTAAAGAGCGTTTTACTGTTCTGATTTCACCGCATGTTAATAAAGATGCGCGTGATCAATATGAATTGCGTACACATAAGCGCCTGCTAGACATCGTTGACCCAACTGATAAAACAGTTGATGCATTGATGAAGCTAGATCTTGCTGCTGGTGTAGACGTTCAACTGGAATTGCGTTAATCGCAGTTAGTTAGTCATCAATCGTAATGACTGACATAGATAATAATGAGGTATTGATATGAGTATTGGTCTCATTGGTAAAAAGATCGGTATGACTCGTGTGTTCAACGAAGAAGGTGTGTCGACTCCTGTTACAGTAATTGAAGTTACTCCTAACAGAATCACGCAGCTAAAAACTGTTGATACAGATGGTTATACTGCAGTCCAGGTTACTACTGGTTCTGTACATGCCGGTCGTGTAAGTAAGCCAGCAGCTGGTCATTTCGCTAAAGCGGGTGTTGAAGCTGGACGTGGCTTGTGGGAATTCCGTGTCGAATCAGATGGTGATCTTGAAGGATTAGAAGTTGGTGGTGAACTGACTGTTGATCGTTTCAATGAAATTTCTGTTGTAGACGTAACAGGAACAACTAAAGGTAAAGGTTTCCAAGGTGGTGTTAAGCGTCATAACTTCGGTATGCAGGACGCTACGCATGGTAACTCTCTTTCTCACCGTTCGAACGGTTCTATCGGGCAAAACCAAACTCCAGGTCGTGTTTTTAAAGGTAAAAAGATGTCTGGTCACATGGGTGATGTTCGTCAAACTACGCAGAACTTGGATCTGGTTAAGGTCGACGCCGAAAATGGTCTATTGTTGATCAAGGGTGCCGTACCTGGTGCTAAGAACAGTACTGTCATCGTTCGTAAAGCTGTTAAGTAAGGTGGGCATGATGGATTTAAAATTAATTGAACTTTCTACTGGTAAAGAAGCGGGCACTGTTGCAGTTTCGGATTCTTTATTCGGTGTAGATTTTAATGAAGCCTTAGTTCACCAGGTTGTTAACGCTTATATGGTTGCTGGTAGATCTGGAACTAAAGGTCAGAAAAACAGAGCGGCTGTTAGCGGCGGTGGTGCTAAGCCATGGAGACAGAAAGGAACTGGACGTGCGCGTGCTGGTACTACTCGTAGCCCTGTATGGGTTGGTGGTGGACGTGCGTTCCCTGGTCATAACCGTGATTACTCGCAGAAAGTAAACAGAAAGATGTACCGTGGTGCAATGCGTTCTATCTTTTCTGAGCTAAACAGAAGTGGTCGTTTGATTGTTGTTGACGACTTTAAAGTTGACGCTCCAAAGACTAAGGAATTCAATGCAAAGTTGAGTGCTCTAAATGTTTCCGATGCATTGGTGATTACTGAAGCGTTCGACGAATACTTGTATTTGTCATGTCGTAACCTTTACAGTGCTGAAGTTTGTGATGTAGCTGGTATTGATCCTGTTAGTTTGGTTGGATTCCAGAACGTTGTTATGACTCAAGGTGCTGTTAAGCGACTAGAGGAGCAATTGGCATGAATCAGGAAAGAATTTTAAAAGTATTGCTTGCACCGCACGTATCAGAAAAATCAGCAACTATTGCCGATCAGTCTGGTCAGTACGTTTTTAAAGTGGTTCCTTCAGCAACTAAGACTGAAGTTAAGCAAGCTGTCGAGAGTTTGTTCGATGTTAAGGTTCAGTCAGTGAACATGATCAACATCAAAGGCAAAACAAAAGTATTCAAAGGCCGTAAAGGTAAGCGCAACGATACTCGTAAAGCAATCGTTCGTTTGGCTCCAGGTCAAGACATCGATTTTGTAAGTGCTGAGTAAGGAGTCTAAAGATGGCAATTATTAAAAAGTCTAAGCCGACCTCTGCAGGCCGTCGTTTTGTAGTAAGTGTTGTAGAACCTTCACTACATAAAGGTAAGCCACATTCAGCCTTACTTGAGAAGAAGTCTAAGTCAGGCGGTCGTAACAACAAAGGTCGTATTACTGTTCGTCACCACGGTGGTGGACACAAGCAGCATTACCGCGTAATCGATTTCAAACGTAACAAAGTTGGAATTCCTGCTACTGTTGAGCGTCTTGAATACGATCCTAACCGTACTGCTCACATCGCACTTTTGAAGTACGCTGATGGTGAAAGAGCATACATCATTGCACCTAAAAAATTGGTTGCAGGTGATGTTGTTGAATCTGGAGATCATGTTGCGATCAAGCCAGGTAACTGTCTTCCGCTGAGAAATATTCCGGTTGGTACAGTAGTTCACGCATTGGAAATGCGCCCGGGTAAAGGTGCTCAAATTGCACGTAGTGCTGGTGCTTCTGTACAAATCGCTGGTCGTGACGGTGCTTACGTACTTGTTAAGTTGCGTTCTGGCGAGATGCGTAAGATTTTGTCTGAATGTAAGGCAACTATCGGTGAAGTCGGTAACGCAGAGCACAGCTTGCGTAAGCTAGGTAAGGCCGGTGCTAAGCGTTGGCGCGGTGTTCGCCCAACCGTTCGCGGTGTGGCTATGAACCCGGTTGATCACCCGCATGGTGGTGGTGAAGGTCGTACTTCTGGTGGTCGTAACCCAGTTACACCATGGGGTGTGCCGACTAAAGGTAAGAAAACCCGTAGTAATAAGCGTACTGACAATATGATCGTACGTCGTAGAAACAAGTAATAAGGAAGGACACTGATGCCACGTTCAGTTAAAAAAGGACCTTTTGTAGATCATCACTTGTATAAAAAAGTGGTTGAGGCGCAAGAATCTGGTAATAAACGTCCAATTAAAACATGGTCAAGACGTTCTATGATCTTGCCTGAAATGATCGGTTTGACTATTGCCGTTCATAACGGGAAAGAACATATTCCTGTTTTCGTATCTGAAAACATGGTAGGCCATAAGTTGGGTGAATTTTCAATGACTCGCACTTACCGTGGTCATGCCGCGGATAAGAAAGCTAAACGCAAATAAGGAGAGTAAAAATGCAAGTAAGTGCAACTCATAAATTTGCTCGTATCTCTCCTCAAAAAGCACGTTTAGTGGCGGATATGATTCGCGGGAAAGATGTAGAGACAGCAGTTAATATCTTGGCTTTCAGTGATAAAAAAGCAGCTTCTTTGATGAAAGTTGTTTTGAACTCTGCGATTGCTAACGCTGAGAACAATGAAGGTGCTGATATTGATGAACTAAAAGTTACTGCAGCTTATGTCAATGAAGGGCCAATCATGAAGCGTATGCGCGCTCGTGCTAAAGGTCGCGGTAACCGTATTCTAAAACGTACCAGTCACATCACTGTTACTGTTGGCGATAAATAAGGAGAATCAGAATGGGTCAAAAAGTACATCCTGTTGGCATTCGACTAGGTATTACAAAAGACTGGAATGCTCGTTGGTATGCTGACAGTAAGAACTATGCTGATTTCCTAGTCAGTGATGTTGAAATTCGTAACGAATTGAATGAAAAGCTAAAGCACGCTTCTGTTAGTAAGTTGAACATTGAACGTGTTGCTAACGGTATTCGTGTTACTGTCCATACGGCACGCCCTGGTGTTGTAATTGGTAAGAAAGGTGAAGATATCGAAAAGCTAAAGCAGTCTTTGGTTAAAAAGACTGGTATGCCTGTAAATATCAACATCGAAGAGATCAAGAAGCCTGAACTTGACGCTAAATTGGTTGCTGAGAGTATTGCTCAGCAGTTGGAAAAGCGTATTCAGTTCCGTCGTGCTATGAAGCGTGCTGTAGGTAATGCAATGCGTCTTGGTGCCGAAGGGATTAAAGTTACGGTTTCTGGTCGTTTGAATGGTGCGGATATCGCACGTGCTGAATGGTATCGTGAAGGTCGTGTACCTCTACACACATTCCGTGCAGATATCGATTATGCAACATTTGAAGCAGATACCACTTACGGAAAGATCGGTGTTAAAGTCTGGATTTTCAAAGGTGAAAAGCTTGGAAAATTAGCACTTGACGATAATAAACAATCTAAGGGCAAGAAAGGCCGTAAATAAAAGGATAACTAACAATGTTAATGCCTAAACGTACCAAATTTAGAAAAGTTCATAAAGGGCGTAACCGTGGTTTGGCACAAGTTGGAAACAAAGTTAGCTTCGGTGATTTTGGCCTTAAAGCCTTAGAGCGTGGAAGAATGACTTCTCGTCAGATCGAAGCGGGTCGACGTGTAATGACGCGACATGTAAAACGTGGTGCTAAAATTTGGATTCGTGTATTTCCTGATAAGCCGATTACTAACAAACCTCTTGAGGTTCGTATGGGTAAAGGTAAGGGTAGTGTTGAATACTGGGTTGCTCAGATTCAGCCAGGAAGAATCCTTTATGAAATTCAGGGTGTGGATGAAAGGCTAGCTCGTGAAGCATTTGCTTTGGCAGCAGCTAAACTTCCATTTAAAACCCAAGTTGTAACCAGAACGGTGATGTAAATGACTGCAAAAGAACTACATGACAAAACAGTTGAAGAATTGAAAGCAGAATTAATTGAATTGCTTAAAGAGCAGTTCAACTTAAGAATGCAGCATGCAACTGGTCAGTTATCTAACTCTGCGCAAATAAAGACGGTACGTCGTTCAATTGCTAGAGTTAAAACCATCATTCGTCAAAAAGTGAGTAAATAAGAATGGCTGGTCAAGAGAAAAAAGCACGTACTATTCAAGGTGTTGTAGTAAGTAACGGTATGCAGCAATCAATTGTTGTTCGTACTGACCGCTTCATTAAGCACCCTAAATACAAAAAATTCGTTAGAAAGTCTACTAAAGTAATGGCTCACGATGCTGAAAACATCTGTGGAGTTGGCGATTCTGTAACTATTCAGGAATGTAAGCCAATCTCAAAAAACAAGTCATGGACTTTGGTTAGCGTTGACGAAAAAGCGAAAATTTAAAGTTAGAAACTTTAATTAGCATAAAGTCAGATTTTTTGTTATAATTGTCTGATTCGAAACCGTTATAGTGGTTAAGCCTTGAAGGAACTGATCACTATAGCGGTTTTTGTGCTGTAATAATTTTACTGTATGGATGGAGTACCACCATGATTCAAATGCAATCAGTGCTTGATGTTGCAGACAACAGCGGAGCACGACGTGTCCAGTGTATTAAGGTATTAGGCGGATCAAAGCGCCGTTATGCCAGCATTGGTGACGTAATTAAAGTGAGTGTCAAAGAAGCTGCGCCACGTGGTAAGGTCAAGAAAGGTGATGTCTATAACGCTGTTGTAGTTCGTACTGCAAAAGGTGTTAGAAGAAACGATGGTTCTTTGATTAAGTTCGACGGTAATGCTGCTGTTATTCTTAATGCAAAACTTGAGCCAATTGGAACACGTATCTTCGGTCCTGTGACACGTGAGCTTCGTAATGAAAAGTTTATGAAAATTGTTTCATTAGCTCCTGAAGTTTTATAAGGAAGTAAGTGATGAATCGATTAAGAAAAGGTGACGAAGTTATCGTTATCACTGGAAAAGATAAAGGGAAGCGTGGTTCTATCTCAGCCGTTTTAGCTAACGGTAAAGTAGTTGTTGATGGAATCAATCTGGTTAAGAAACATACAAAGCCGAATCCTATGACGGGTGCGCAAGGCGGTATTGTTTCTAAAGAAATGCCTATGGACGCTTCAAATGTGGCATTGTTGAATCCTGAAACTAATAAAGCTGACAAGGTTGGTTTTAAGGTTGAAGGTGAAGCCAAGATCCGCTTTTTCAAGTCTACTGGTAAAGCAGTTGATGCTTAAGATAGGTTAGAAGAATGGCAAGATTACAGAAAATCTATAAAGACCAAGTTGTTGCTCAGTTGACTGAGAAATTTGGTTATAAATCACCTATGCAAGCGCCTAAGTTGACTAAGATCACAATTAATATGGGTGTTGGTGAAGCAATCGGTGACAAGAAAGTTTTAGATAACGCTGTAGCTGATCTGGAAAAAATCGCAGGTCAGAAAACAGTTAGAACACTTGCACGTAAATCTGTAGCGAGCTTCAAGGTTCGTGAGGGTTATCCGGTTGGTTGTAAGGTGACATTACGTGGCGAAAGAATGTATGAGTTCTTGGATCGCCTAATCAATATCGCGCTTCCACGAGTTCGTGATTTCCGTGGAGTCAATCCTAATGCGTTTGACGGTCGTGGTAATTACAACCTAGGTTTGAAAGAGCAAATCATCTTCCCTGAAATCGAGTTCGAAAAGGTTGATAAGATCCGTGGTATGGATATCAACTTTGCTACGACTGCTCGTACAAATGATGAAGCTAAAGCTCTTCTAGAAGCCTTTAATTTTCCATTTAAGAAATAGAGGGTTTTCTTGTGGCTAAGCAATCAATGATTGAAAGAGAAAAGAAACGCGCTAAGACAGTTGCTAAATATGCAGAAAAACGTGCTGCATTGAAAAAGGCATCTGTTGATATGTCTTTAAGTTTCGAAGAGCGTATGGAAGCAGTAGATAAGTTGGCCAAGTTGCCACGTAATGCTTCTCCTGTTCGTCAGCAAAACCGTTGTCGTTTAACAGGGCGCCCACATGGCGTATATAGAAAGTTTGGTTTGTCACGTAACATGCTACGTCAGTTAGCTATGCAAGGTGATGTTCCTGGTTTAAGAAAAGCCAGTTGGTAAGGATAAATATCTATGAGTATGTCTGATCCAATAGCTGATATGTTGACTCGTATTCGTAATGGTCAAATGGCTGGTCATTCGAATGTTGTAATCCCTTCATCAAAAGTAAAGCTAGCAATCGCTAAAGTACTTGCTGACGAAGGTTTTGTTTCTACATACAGCGTAAAAGAAAATGATGGTAAAGCTGAGTTATCAGTAGATCTTAAATATTACGAAGGTAAGCCTGTAATTGAGATGCTAAAGCGTGTTAGTCGTCCAGGTCTTCGTGTATATAAGAACAAAGATGAATTGCCGGAAGTAATCGGTGGTCTAGGGATCGCTTTAATTTCAACATCAAAAGGTATTATGACTGACCGTGATGCTCGTAAATCGGGTATCGGTGGAGAAGTTATTTGCTACGTTGCATAAGGAATTATTATGTCAAGAATTGCAAAAGCCCCTGTTGTACTTCCAGCTGGTGTTGAAGTGAGTGTTAATGGACAAATCGTTACCGTTAAAAAAGGGAACGCTGCATTAACCAAAACATTCAATGATGCTGTTGAAGTTCAACAACAAGATGGTTCTGTTTCTTTTGCTCCTGTCGAAGGTATGGCTAACGGTTGGGCGCAGGCTGGTACTGCTCGTGCAATCGTAAACAACATGGTTGTTGGCGTTACTGACGGTTTTGAGAAGAAGCTACAGTTGGTCGGTGTTGGTTACCGTGCAAATGCACAAGGTAAAACATTGAATCTGACTCTTGGTTTCTCTCACCCAGTTGAGCATGCAATTCCTGAAGGAATTACAGTTGAAACACCAACTCAAACTGAAATTGTTGTAAAAGGCGCTGACAAGCAGCTTGTTGGACAAGTCGCTGCTGATATTCGTGCATATCGTCCACCTGAGCCATATAAAGGTAAGGGTGTTAAGTATGCTGATGAGCGTATTTTACGTAAAGAAGCTAAGAAGAAATAAGGCTGGAAGTAAGTATGGATAAGAAAGCAGCCCGTCTTCGTAGAGCTAAGAAAACGAGAGCAAAGATCTCTGAATTAGGTATGCCACGTTTGTGTGTTTACCGCACTTCACAGCACATTTACGCTCAATTGATTTCAGCAAATGGTGCTGAAGTTATCGCTTCAAGCTCTACTGTACAAGCGGACATTAAAAAAGAAGTCAGCAACACTGGTAATAAAGAAGCTGCTCAGATTGTTGGTAAGACCATTGCTGAAAAAGCAAAGGCAGCAGGTGTAACAAAGGTTGCATTTGACCGTTCTGGTTTCAAATACCACGGACGTATTCAACAGCTAGCAGACTCAGCCCGTGAAAACGGTCTTGAATTTTAAAGGAAGGATGAACTATGTCTTCACGTGAATTACAAGATGGACAAGATGGTCTAGTTGAAAAACTAGTATCAGTTCGCCGTGTTGCTAAAGTTGTAAAAGGTGGTCGTGTATTCGCATTCTCAGCACTAGCAGTAGTTGGTGATGGTGAAGGTCGAGTTGGTTATGGAAGTGGTAAAGCCAGTGAAGTACCGGTCGCGATTAAAAAAGCAATGGAAAAAGCACGTCGTAACATGAAAGATGTGCCACTAAACAACGGTACACTACAGTATCCAATCAACTACAAGCAAGGTGCTGCGAACATCGTAATGCTTCCTGCTTCTGATGGTACTGGTGTTATCGCCGGTGGTGCGATGCGTGCAGTTTTAGAAGCTGCAGGTGTTAAGAACGTTTTATCAAAATGTGTAGGAACTACCCGTCCTGTTAACGTTGTACGTAGTACAGTTAATGCGTTGACTAGCATGAGTAGCCCTGAGCAGATCGCAGCTAAGCGTGGTAAAACTCTAGAAGAAATTTTAGGTGAATAAGATGTCAGATAAGAAATATGTAAAAGTGACACTGGTAAAGAGCAAAATCGGCCGTTTACCAGCACATAGAGCATGTGTATCTGGTCTTGGTCTGAGAAAGATGCACCAAACAGTTACTGTACTTGATACTCCTGAAAATCGCGGGATGATCAATAAGGTATCCTACTTGCTAAAGGTTGAGGAAGCTTAAAATGCATTTAAATACTCTAAAACCAGCAGAAGGTTCAAAATCTGTTAAAAAACGTGTTGGACGCGGTCAAGGTTCTGGTTTAGGTAAAATGGGTGGACGTGGTCATAAAGGTCAAAAGTCTCGCTCAGGTGGTATGCCTAAGATCGGATTCGAAGGTGGTCAGATGCCTTTACAAAGAAGATTGCCAAAACTTGGTTTCTCTTCACGTAAAGCGGCATACACTACCGAGATTCGTTTGGATACGCTATCTAAAATTGAAGCTGATGTTATTGACGTAGCTGCTCTTAAAGCTGCTGATATTATCGGCGAGAAGATTAAATTCGTTAAGGTTGTTAACTCTGGTGAGATTACTAAAGCAGTAAAACTTTCCGGTATTAAAGCAACTGCTGGCGCTAAGGCTGCGATTGAAGCAGCTGGTGGTTCAATCGAAGATTAATCCATATGAAAAGTTCAATTGCAACCAACGCCATGAGTGATCTGAAAAGCAAAATCTTTTTTGTTTTAGGTGCTCTAATTGTATACCGTTTAGGTACACATATCCCTGTGCCGTCAATTGATCCAGTCGCTTTGGCAGCAATGTTTGAACAGCAAAAGGGTACTATCCTAGACATGTTTAACATGTTCTCTGGTGGTGCCCTTCAGCGTTTATCAATCTTTGCTTTGGGGATTATGCCTTACATTTCTGCATCGATCATCATGCAGTTGTTGACGGTAGTGTCTCCTAAACTAGAACAACTTAAGAAAGAAGGTGAGCACGGACGTCGTAAAATTACCCAATATACCCGTATGGGTACGGTTGTTTTGGCTACATTCCAGGCACTGGGTGTCGCCGTGGCGCTTGAATCTCAAAATATCAACGGCATGTCCGTTGTTGTTGATCCTGGTTTCTTATTTAAAGTTACAGCTGTAACTACATTGGTAGGTGGAACGATCTTCCTTATGTGGTTAGGTGAGCAAATTACCGAACGCGGCATTGGTAACGGTATTTCTTTGATCATTTTTGCTGGTATTGTGGCTGGTCTTCCATCTGCATTGGGCGGCACATTTGAGCAAGTTAACACTGGTGCTATGCATGCGATTACAGTTTTCGTACTGCTTGCTCTGATTTTTGCAGTAATTGCATTCGTTGTATTTGTGGAGAGGGGACAACGTCGTATTCCTGTTCATTATGCACAGAAAATGCGTGGACGTAAGCTGTACGGTGGTCAAGAAAGCCATCTGCCTTTGAAATTGAACATGGCAGGTGTCATTCCACCAATTTTTGCATCAAGTATCATCCTGTTCCCTGCAACGTTAGGTGGCTGGTTTGGTACGGCTGAAAATATGGGATGGTTGAAAGACATTGCAACGACTTTGTCTCCAGGTCAGCCTCTCTATATTCTTTTGTATGCATTGGCAATTATCTTTTTCTGCTTTTTCTATACCGCGATTGTTTTTAATCCGAATGAAACGGCTGATAATTTGAGAAAGTCGGGTGCATATTTACCTGGTATTCGTCCAGGCCCGCAAACTGCTAGACATATTGATGGCATCATGGGTCGTTTGACTCTTGCTGGTGCGATTTATATTACAGCTGTTTGTTTGTTGCCAGAATTTTTAATTCTTTACTGGAATGTTCCTTTCTATTTTGGAGGTACATCATTGCTGATTATTGTGATTGTCGTTATGGATTTCATGACACAAGTTCAAGCACAAATGCAATCTACCCAGTATGAAGGCATGATGAAAAAAGCAAAATTAAAAGGAAAATAACATCAATTACTTATTGTCGTTATTTGTCTAGTATTTGATTTGAAAAACAAGTATAATGCTCTGTTTTTCAGTAGATGGAATTTAAGGGAGCGTCAAAATGGCTCGTATTGCCGGCGTAAACATACCAGTTAACAAGCATGTTGTGATTGGGTTGACTTCAATCTACGGGATTGGGTCGACTACTTCTAAAGCAATTTGCGAAGCAGTTAACTTGGATCCAACCACTAAGGTTAGAGAACTAACTGAAGATCAGTTAGAAGCACTTCGTTCAGAAGTAGCAAAATTTAAAATTGAAGGTGACTTGCGTCGTGATGTCTCTATGAACATTAAACGTTTAATGGACATGGGATGTTACCGTGGTATCCGTCACCGTCGTAGTCTGCCTTTACGTGGACAACGTACAAAAACTAATGCACGTACTCGTAAAGGTCCTGTAAGACCGATTAAGAGATAACGCATAATTGCGAGAGTAGATATGGCAAAAGCAAATTCGCGTGTTAAAAAGAAAGTAAAACATGTTGTTACTGATGCGGTTGCGCATGTTCATGCAACTTTCAATAATACCATTGTAACGATTACAGATCGTCAGGGTAATACTTTGTGTTGGGCAACTTCAGGTGGAAGTGGTTTCCGCGGCTCACGTAAAAGTACCCCATTTGCTGCACAGGTTGCAGCTGAAAGAGCTGGTCAAATGGCTCACGACTATGGTGTGAAGAATATGGAAGTTATGGTTAAAGGTCCGGGACCTGGTCGTGACTCAGCTGTTCGCGGTTTACATAGTGCAGGTTTCAAAATTACGGCTATTGCAGACGTAACTCCGATCCCTCACAACGGTTGCCGACCACCTAAGAAACGTCGCGTTTAATATTTGAGGTAAACATGGCTAGATATATTGGACCAAAGTGTAAACTTGCACGTCGTGAAGGTACTGATCTATTTTTGAAAAGTGGTGTTCGTAGCATCGATTCAAAATGTAAGATTGATCAGTTGCCAGGTCAGCACGGTGCAGGTCGTAAGCGTGTAACTGAATATGGTTTGCAGTTACGTGAGAAGCAAAAAGTACGTCGTATGTACGGTGTGCTAGAAAAGAAATTCCGTCTTTATTATAAAGAAGCAGATCGTCGTAAAGGTTCTACAGGTGTTAACTTGTTGCAGATCCTTGAAAGCCGTTTGGATAACGTAGTTTATCGCATGGGCTTCGCTTCAACTCGTGCTGAAGCGCGACAGTTAGTTTCTCATAAAGCAATTTTAGTAAATGGTCAAACTGTAAACATTCCTTCTTATGAGGTATCTGCGGGTGACACAATTACTATCAGAGAAAAAGCTCGTAACCAGAGCCGTATCGCATCTGCATTGGAATTGAATGCACAAAACGGTACAGTTGGTTGGGTTGAAGTTGACGGTTCTAAGTTTGAAGGTGTATTCAAGTCTGTACCTGATCGTTCTGACTTGTCTGCTGATATTTCAGAAAACCTAATTGTCGAGCTTTACTCTAAGTAATTACATTCAAACGGAGATAACTTCTAATGCAAGAGATGTTAGAACAGCTGTTAACACCTCGTTTAGTTGATATTCAAAGACGATCGGATTTCCATAGTCGTGTGACTCTAGAACCTCTGGAAAGAGGTTTTGGTCATACGCTTGGTAATGCATTACGTCGTATTTTGTTATCTTCTATGCCTGGTGCTGCGATTGTAGAAACTCAGATTGATGGTGTTTTACATGAATACTCATCAATTGAGGGTGTTAGGGAAGATGTTTTGGAAATCCTTCTTAACCTAAAAGAAGTTTCTGTAAAACTCAACGCAAAAAGCAGCGCAGAATTGACTTTACATAAGAAAGGACCAGCAGTTGTTCGTGCATCAGACATTGAAGTTGATCATGATGTAGAAATTGCCAATCCTGATCACATCATTGCGCATGTGAGTGAAGGCGCTGAGCTAAACATGAAGTTAAAAGTAGAGACAGGTATCGGTTACCGTCCTGCTCTACAATCCGAATCTGAATCAACTCAGATCGGAAGTCTTAAATTGGATGCAAGCTTCAGCCCGGTTCACACTGTGAGCTACGAAGTGCAAAACGCTCGTGTAGAACAGCGTACTGATTTGGATAAGTTGATCATTGATGTCGTCACAGATGGAACTTTAGATCCTGAAGACGCAATCAAACAGGCTGCAACCGTATTGCATTATCAATTAAATGCATTCGTTGACCTTAAGCACAAAGAAGTTGCGGCTCCGGAAGAAGAAGAGAATGAATTCGATCCTATCTTCCTACAGCCTGTTGATGATCTAGAACTAACTGTTCGCTCGGCTAACTGCTTAAAAGCGGAACAAATTTACTACATTGGTGATTTAGTACAACGTTCTGAAACACATTTGCTAAAAACACCTAATCTAGGTAAAAAATCTCTGCAGGAAATCAAAGATGTCCTTGCGCAAAGAGGTTTGAGCTTAGGTACAAAATTAGAAAACTGGCCACCAGCAAGCTTGGTGAGCAAAGAGTCAGTATAATATAAGGAAGCTATCATGCGTCATGGTAAAACTGGTCGTAAGTTAAATCGTAATAGCTCACACCGCAAGGCAATGTTTAAAAACATGTCTGCTTCACTTTTTGAACATGAAGTAATTCGTACTACGGTTGCTAAGGCAAAAGAACTTCGCAAAGTTGCTGAGCCTTTGATTACACTTGCAAAAAATGACAGTGTTCATAATCGTCGTACTGCGTTTTCACGTTTAGGTGATAAAGCTGCGGTTGGCAAATTGTTTTCTGAGCTAGGTCCACGTTACCAAGCTCGTCCAGGTGGATATATCCGCATTCTTAAATGTGGTTCTCGTCCTGGTGATAACGCGCCAATGGCTATCGTTGAATTGGTAGACCGCCCTGTTGCGGAAACTACTGAATCAGCGGAATAAGCTGTTACGTAATTAAAAAGAAGCCGGTATTTCCGGCTTTTTTTATGTCTGAAATTTATGGTTATCGATACTCACTGTCATCTTGATGTTCTTTCCGGTCAGGTTCTTAACGATCAGCTGAACCCCGCTGATCTGTATCTAACCATGGGTACCCATGCAGAAGACTGGCCTACCTTAATTCAATTATGTAGAAAATACCCTAATATCTATGCAGCAATTGGCTTGCATCCATGGTACGTCAGTGGTGAATATGGAAATGAATTAGAGATTCTGCAAGACTTTTTAACTAAGTATAAGGTAACTGCCATTGGTGAAATCGGCTTGGATTTTGCACCAGATTATGTGGATTTACGGAACCACCAGCTGGATGCTTTTGAGTGTCAGCTACGGTTCGCATTAGAATATAGCTTACCGGTGTCCTTACATGTCTATAAGGCGCACAATGAGATGATTGCGCTTTTAAAACAGTACCCTGTGAAAGGGGTTGTGCATAGTTTAGGAAGTAGCGTTCAGATTGCCCGTGAGTATCTTAATTTAGGCTTAAAGTTTGGTGTTAATGCAGTTGTGGTCAAAGAGAATGCTAGGCGCTACCATGAACTTGTAAAGACCTATGGTTTAGAAAGTATCGTTTTAGAGACCGATTCACCTAATATCACTTTGCCGGGTAAAATGGTATCAGACCTTGCAGACATTTACGTTGTTGTTGAAGCTGTGTCACGGATCACCGGTACCACTCCTGAAGAGGTTGTGAAGCTCACCAATGCTAATGCGAATCAAATATTTCATTTTTTAGAGGAATAATTTATGTCAGCGTTGTTTGAACGTAGTTTGTTGGTTTTCGAACAGGTTGGGATTGATAAACTTAAGCAGTCGCACGTTCTCGTAGCCGGTGTCGGTGGTGTCGGTGGTTTTGTTATCGAAGCGCTGGCACGTGCCGGAATCGGTCAGCTAACTATCATAGATCATGATGATGTTAGCCCTTCCAATATGAATCGGCAAATCATCGCTCTTAATTCAACCGTCGGTATGAATAAAGCGGAAGTGATGAAGCAGCGTATACAGGACATCAACCCAAACTGCATTGTGAATATCAGTAAGGAGTTCATTCGTCCAGACGACATGGATGCGGTATTGACCGGTGACTTTGATTATGTGGTTGATGCGATTGACAGTTTAAACTGTAAGGTTGCTTTGGTTGCTACGGCTGTCAATAAAGGTCTGCGGGTTGCTTCCAGTATGGGGGCTGGAAGAAGAATCGATCCGAGTAAGATTGAATTGGCCGATATTTCGAGAACCCACGGCTGTGCACTGGCGCGTAACATGCGTCAACGTCTGAAAAAACAGGGTATAAAAAAAGGGGTGATGACGGTGTTTTCAAAAGAATCGCCTAAGGACCCGGGGCCGATGGAAGAAATTTGTGGTGCGCGTGGCCGAGTCGTCAACGGGACTGCGAGTTATATGCCGGGTATTTTCGGACTCATGTTGGCCGGATATGTTATCCAGAAGTTGGTTGAGGGTGCTGAAGAAAGCTGTCAATAAAGCAGGGGATAAAGACCTTCCTGATTGACCAGTTTCGATGCACGTTTGATCGTACCGTCCTTCTGCAGTTTTCGTATCTCCTGCTTGATTAAGGGGCGGCTATGAGACAACGACATGCCGGCATGTAACTTATCTGAGTAGAGTACTTTCAAAAATATATAGTCCAATCCGGTCAGCAGGTCCAGTTTACTGCTGTCATTGGCGATGCTCGGATTGACCCAGTCCGAATCATTTGGGAGACCCAGGGTTTGCGTCGTTTCTTCAACAACACAGGCCGGCAGCATGCCCCGACTCATAGCGTGATCGATTGGAAGGATCACCACCGCCTGTACAATCGCACCATTGGAACCTTTTCGATAATGCCCCAAGCAGTGGGTGTCCCGTTCCAGATCTTTGATTTCAGTATGGGTGTAATTGAAGATATCTTGTTTATAAAGCCTATCCTGAGTAAGAACAATCGTAAAGTTGGCCTGAGACGCCGTGCCTGCCTCTTTGATTTTTAGTCCGGTGATGCTTTGAAGTTGAGTTAAGTGCGCTTTGAAAAGTTCTTCTGCAATCGGGTTCTTATCAACATGGTGATAGTTGAAAGTATAGTAGATAGGGCTTTGCCACTTGGCTAATGCAGTTTGTCTGGTTGAATATTCATTCTTGAAAGCGATTTCGACAAATGCTTTTTCGATGTAATCGGGATTGTGCCAATCAATCAGGGTTCGGTGTTCGGTGGCTTGAAGTGAAACGGAAACGCTGTATAAAAAACCGAACAGGCCTGTTAGAAATAAACGATTCATAATCATGTTCCCGTGATTTTCGGTTAACGACGTTTAACCAGCCATACCTTAAATAGGCAGACCGGCTGTTTCCGTTTATGTTTCAGCTAAAATCGTCAGAGCATCTTTTTTAGATAGAAGCCCGTATGCGATTCTTTGGTTTCGGCCACCTTTTCCGGTGTGCCGGTAGCGATGATTTGACCGCCGCCGGAACCACCTTCCGGTCCAAGATCAACAATCCAGTCCGCTGTCTTGATTACGTCCAGATTGTGCTCGATGATCACGATTGTATTGCCTTGGTCACGCAGGTGGCGAATGACCTTGAGCAGCAGCTCAATATCGTGGAAGTGTAAGCCGGTGGTCGGTTCGTCCAATATGTAGAGCGTATTACCGGTATCGCGTTTGGAAAGCTCTTTCGCCAACTTGATGCGTTGAGCTTCCCCACCCGAAAGGGTGGTCGCGCTCTGTCCTAGTTTGATGTAACCCAAACCGACTTCAATCAAGGTTTGCAGTTTACGGGCGATGACCGGAATGGCATCGAAAAACGCACGCGCATCTTCAACCGTCATCTCTAGGATTTCGTGAATGTTTTTACCCTTGTATTCGATTTGCAACGTTTCTCGATTGTAACGGGCGCCTTTACAGACATCACATGGCACGTAAACATCCGGTAGGAAGTGCATTTCCACTTTGAGGACACCGTCACCTTGGCAGGCTTCACAACGACCGCCTTTGACGTTGAAACTGAAACGGCCGGGTGTATAACCTCGGGTACGGGCTTCCGGGGTAGCTGAAAGTAGTTCGCGGATCGGAGTGAATAGGCCTGTATAGGTGGCCGGGTTGGAACGCGGTGTGCGCCCGATCGCACTTTGATCGATGTTTACCGCCTTATCGAAATGCTCCAAGCCTTCCACCGATTCGTAAGGTGCGGTGATCTGCATGGCGCCGTTCAGTTCGTTGGCGCTGATTTTTGAAAGGGTTTCGTTAATTAGGGTTGATTTACCCGAGCCGGAAACACCGGTCACGCAAGTCAGCAGGCCTGCCGGAATTTCCAAGGTGACGTTTTTAAGGTTGTTGCCGCTGGCGCCTTTGATGGTAAGCCATTTATCTTTTTGCGGTGACAATCGACTTTCAGGCACTTCAATTTGTCGGGTGCCTTTCAGGAACTGGCCAGTCAGCGAGTTCGGGTTTTCGGTGACTTCCTGAGGTGTCCCTTGCGCCATAATGCGCCCACCATGTATTCCGGCACCCGGACCGATATCCAGGACGTAGTCCGCCGCACGGATTGCATCTTCGTCGTGTTCGACGACGATGACGGTGTTACCCAGGTCACGCAGATGCGTCAAAGTGGCCAGAAGACGGTCATTGTCGCGTTGGTGCAGGCCGATAGACGGCTCGTCGAGCACGTACATGACACCAACTAGCCCGGCGCCGATCTGGCTGGCGAGACGGATACGCTGTGCCTCTCCGCCGGAAAGGGTTTCTGCGCTTCGGCTAAGCGTTAGATAGTTAAGGCCCACGTTGACCAGGAAGCTCAGGCGTTCGTGAATTTCTTTGATGATCTTGTCCGCGATTTTCCCCTTAGCGCCTTCAAGGTGAAGGTGGCTGAAGAAGTCATGCAGTTCGTTGATCGGTTCTTCAGTCAACGAAGGCAAATTACGGTCGTTGATGTAGACGTGACGCGCAGCCGTATTCAATCGCGTTCCTTCACAGGCTGGGCACGCAGTGCTGACGCGGTATTTGTCGAGTTCGTCACGCACCGATTTGCTTTCGGTCTCGGCGAAACGTCGTTCCATATTCGGAATGACTCCTTCAAAACGACGGGTGTCACTGTATTTTCCGTGTGGTAGAGGAATCTTCTGCTTTCCGGAACCGTAGAGGATGACCTCTTGGTGTTTCGGGTCAAGTTCTTCCCAAGGCGTTTCCACATCAAATTCGTAATAGTCGGCGACCGCTTTAAGCAGGTCGTAATAGTATTTATGGCGACGATCCCAACCACGAATGGCGCCGCCGGCAAGACTTAGTTCCGGATGGGTGATGACGCGTTTTGGATCGAAATTGTCCTTGATGCCCAAACCGTCGCAACTCGGGCAGGCGCCATGCGGGTTGTTGAACGAGAAGATTCGAGGCTCCAGTTCCGGAACCGAGTAGCCGCAATGCGGACAGGAGAATTTTTCTGAGAACAGCAGTTCGAAATCGTCGGATTCGTCCATTGGTAGGACTTGCGCAAGGCCATCGGCCATTCGTAGCGCGGTTTCAAAGGATTCGGCAAGACGCTGTTTGATGTCGTCACGAACCTTGAAACGGTCGACGATGACGTCGATATTATGCTTTTTGTTTTTATCCAGTTCGATCTGACCATCCAGATCGTGTATCTCGCCGTCGATTCTCGCCCGGATGAAACCTTGTGCCTGCAGTTCATCCAATAGGTTGTGGTGCTCACCTTTTTTGCCGCGAACTACCGGGGCGATCAGCAGACATTTAGTGCCTTCCGGCAATGTCAGCGTGTGGTCGACCATCTGACTGACGGTCTGGGCTTCCAGGTCGCAGTGGTGGGTCGGGCAGCGCGGAGTTCCTGTGCGGGCGTAGAGCAGTCTCAGGTAATCGTAAATTTCGGTGACGGTCCCGACTGTGGAGCGAGGGTTGTGAGAGGTTGATTTCTGCTCGATGGAGATCGCAGGGGAAAGCCCTTCGATGTGATCGACATCCGGCTTCTCCATCATCGACAGGAATTGGCGCGCATAAGCCGAAAGCGACTCTACATAGCGCCTCTGTCCTTCCGCGTAGATGGTGTCGAATGCCAAAGAGGATTTACCTGAACCGGACAGGCCTGTAATCACAATCAGTTTGTCGCGCGGCAGAGTGACGTCGATGTTTTTTAAATTGTGGGTACGTGCCCCCTGAATAATGATTTCTTCTAGCATGAGCAACCGTCATTTGGGTAAAAGAAACATTATAACAAGAATCGAGGAATGACCATTAAGTCATCCTCGTTTGTTTGAATCCTCTTGTGTTCGAAACGGCCTCGAATGTACTTGGGGCCTGGCGATTAAGGGTTGTCTATCTGTAGAGTACCTTCAACCCTTACGCGTAGTTCGCTGCTGCCCGATTCCATCACAGGGGCAGCCTGTTCGGCCATGGCGGCCGCGCGCAGATAGGGCTGGATGGGTGGTTGGCTGTAAGACGGACTTTGGATGTTGGTTTCCAGAAGTTTGTATTGTTCGGTACCGAAACTGTGTGCGATTTTTTTCGCCTGGTGTTGGTAACGTTGCAGTGCGTCACTGGTCAGCTTGCTAATCCATTCCTGCTTCTTGTGTTCCGAAATACGGAAATGAGTGGATTGGTAACTTAATATCGGCTGGATCCGACTTAAGATTTTGGACAGGCCTGCCGAGTTTTTACTGGTGATGGTCAGTGACTGCTGGCCTCGCCAATGCGTGATGATTTGCTGTTTGTTGTAAGCTGGGTACACGCGATACTGTGAGGTCTGTATCTGCAGTTTAACGCCGTCGTCAGATTGGTAGTCGTTGAGTATCTCCATGGCGGATTGCATGTGTTCGTTGATTTCCTGCATCACCTGTTCGGCCGTGGCGGCTTGGGCAATATGCTGGAATTGGATTTCAACGATGTCATTGTCGACCTGTGCGGCTTGGCTGACGCTGAAATGGATTCTGTGTTTGCTGTCGTCATAGACTTCTGGATTCCCAGCATGCGCGGCATTTGCAGAGAGCAGGACGGCAAGAGTCGAAAACAGGGTGATGAATTGAGTCAGATTACGCTGGATGGTTTTCATAAAATCCCCCTTGAATAAGCAAGCGTTTCGGTGAACGTCATCGGCGGTTGTTATTTTAGGCCACGGTTCGCAATGAAGAAATTGCTCTGTATACGGACTTGTTCGTATAGGTGTTTCAAGTCTAATTATAGCTTTAGACGAATCTTATGAGTGTTATAATTTTGCACTTTATCCGAATCTGAATTTTTACAGTTGTAATAAGGGTTTTTACATGTCTTCGTCATCCCCCGTCACAATGAGTCCGATAGAGAAGAAGGCGGCTTTGTCCGTCGCCGGTATTTTTTCAACTCGAATGCTCGGGTTGTTCATGATTTTTCCGGTTTTTGCGTTGTTTGCCGAAGCCGAATTTTCAGGCGTGACTGGAACTCAGGTCGGTATCGCAATAGGGATTTACGGGCTGACTCAGGCCTTGTTACAGATCCCTTATGGCATGTTGTCGGACAAGTATGGTCGAAAGCCGTTGATCATTGCCGGTATGTTGGTGTTCATGGTTGGGTCGATGATCTGCGCCGTGGCCGACTCGATTGAGATGATGATTTTGGGACGCGCGATTCAAGGGATGGGAGCCGTAGCCGCGGTGCTGATGGCCTCGGTAGCGGACCTGGTGACCGAGCAGTTCCGTCTTCGTGCGATGTCGATTGTCGGAATGACCATCGGTTTGTCGTTCACGATGTCGCTTATCGCCGGTCCGGTTCTGGATGCTTGGTTCGGCGTGCGTGGCATTTTCTGGGTAACGGCCTTGTTGGCTGTAATCGGTATTCTCTTGGTGGTATTCGCCATGCCTAAAATTGAGCAGCAGTCTTTTCAGCGAGAAGCCGAAACCGACCCGAGTCAGTTCCGTGAAATCCTTAAGAACGCCCAGTTGTTGCGTTTGGATTTTGGTGTGTTTGTCTTGCACGCCACTTTGACCGCGATGTTTGTCGTATTGCCGTTGGCATTACGCGACGGTGCCGGATTGGAAAGTCTGCAGCACTGGCATATCTATCTGCCGGTCATGTTGCTGTCGTTCGTTCTGATGGTTCCGTTTATCATTCAGGCGGAAAGCCGAGACCGCATGAAACCGGTTTTTGTCGGTGCGATTGGCGTCATCACTCTGATGCAGGTGGGATTCATGAACTTCCATGAAAGTTTCTGGTCTCTGTTTATTTTGTTGTTGATCTTCTTCACTGCATTTAACTTGCTGGAGGCTTCGCTTCCTTCTTTAGTGGTTAAATTGGCACCGGCGGACAAGAAAGGCACAGCCAGCGGGGTTTATTCAACCAGTCAGTTCTTGGGGGCTGCGATGGGTGGTTTATTCGGTGGATATTTTTATCAGCATTATGGTTATAATGGGGTGTTCATGTTCACGGCTGTTATTGGCGCTTTGTGGTTTTTGGCCGCGGCGACCATGCAGAAACCTTTGCCGTTGAGTATCGCATCGGTACCGGTTGGGGCAGTGGCTGAAGAGGAAGTGGAAGACCTGCAGAAAAAATTACTGGCCTATGACGGAGTCTATGAAGTGGTGATCTTGCCTGCGGAACAGAGAGCCTATTTCAAGGTCGATCGAAAAATCCAAAACGAAGAGTCCCTGATTCGATATATTCAACAAAGTAAAGTCAGTCAGTAAGATTTAAAGTTAATTTTGAAAGAGAGAGCGGTATGCGTGGTGTAAATAAAGTCATTTTAGTGGGAACCTTGGGAAGAGATCCGGAAGTTAAATATTCGGCCAACGGTAATGCAATTGCCAACTTGAGTGTGGCCACTAGTGAACAGTGGAATGACAAAGCATCTGGTCAGAAACAGGAAAAGACCGAATGGCACCGCGTTGTGATTTTTGGCAAGTTGGCTGAAATCGCAGGTCAATACCTGACCAAAGGATCTCAGGTTTACCTGGAAGGTAAACTTCAAACCCGTAAGTGGCAGGATCAGAATAGCGGGCAAGACCGTTATAGCACGGAAGTCGTAATTGACGGTTTCTCGGGCAGCATGCAGATGTTGGGTGGCCGTTCTGGTGGTGATACTGCGTTTGATAACAGCGGTTTCAATCAAGCGCCTCAGCAGGCAGCACCAATGGGTCAGCCGATGGGACAGCAGGCTCCACAAAACAACTTTCAACAGCAAGCACCTCAAGGTGGTATGAATCCTGGAATGGGACAACAGCCAATGCAGCAGCCTATGAACCAAGGGCGTCCGATGGGTGGGCAGCCTCAGCAACAAGCACCGGCTTATGCACCGAACGATTTCGATGATGATGACGTTCCGTTCTGAAAAACACAATGAATAAAATTGTTGAATAAAAAATATAAGAAGCCCCATTATTTGGGGTTTTTTTATATCTACAAAAAATTAAAAATGTTGAGTTGTCCTCCTAAATTTGGAGGGATGGGATTTAAATGTCTCAGCTTTATATTCGTAGGTAATTCTTTACCTGTCAGTCAGGCGCAGTCGTTGCCTTTCTTCCTACCAATTGCACTGTTACTGTATCGCAGTTGCGTCCTGCTGAGTGTTCTTGCCAAATCGCGTTAAGCCTTCCTAGGTACATTGGATCCTGACCGTTACTCGTTGACGGCAAAGCAAAGGTGGCGCATAGCTCAAATTCGCCCAATTTAGCGGGGCCTTGTTGACGGAATGGTGTGATGATACGGTATTCGTAGGGTGCATTGGTTTCAGGATCATGCATGTAATTTCCACAGATGGCGAACTGACTGGTTTTCTTCAGTTCTTCGAGTGAGGATGGGAGCTGGCCAAGTTCACGACCGTAGCGATCAATGCAGCGAGACAACTCGCCTAACTGCCAGGCTCGCTCCTGATCAAAAGCATACATGCGGGCCTCTTTAGGAGAGCCTGCAGCCATAAACCCAAAAACAACCCCTAGAGCAACGAGAACCGTAACAGACCAAGCGAACCCTTGGAACGCGGTACGGCTGACAGTCTTTTTGTATTGAATCATTTGGCGCTCTATGAAGTAGAAGCCGAAGACAAGGCCAGCAATAGCTAAAATGGTTAGGGCCTTGAGCAGGAAGCGTACAGAAAACTCACCCTGAAAGAGTTTGAAAAGGATTGTGATCAAGTTGCCAACAATGGTGATGGAGGCGGCCAGAAGAACTAGGTAAGTGAACCATTTGGTAAGGCGCGATTCCAAGCGAACCTCGTCTGTATGAAAGCGGCGGAACAGGTGGCGCATGGTGAGGTAATACAGAGGAAATGAGATAATCAAGGAGGCAATAGAATGGTGTATTGCTTCCGTTATGAAGCGCTCTCCAAGCCCGTGCATTGTTGCTTGCGGGTCAGGGAAAACGTGGTTGATGATTTGAAAGTACAGAGTTCCTAAGGCTGTCGCAACGATAGCTAAAAGAATAAAGGAGAAAAAGTTGATGACAATGTCTACAGTGGAAGGTTGTTTGGCTAAAGAAGGGCGATCCACGTCGTTAGGAACTGGTATGCCTAAGGCAACCAAGCCGTCACGGTAAGAGGCATCTACTTCTTCTTCCGACCAGCCTACTGCGAGTAATTCATCCCTGATCTGGCCTTTGGAAAGGCCCGCTTGTATACGGTTTTTGGTGTAATCTGCAAGTAAACTCATTCTCAACCCTCGGGAATTAGCGGTTTAAAATATTAGTATTTGGCCCATGAGACCCAATTGCCAGTCATTTCTTATAGTGAGAAACATGAGGCACTTTCATCTTCCGTATAGGTGCATTGATCTTATTATTGCATTATCTACTTAGTACTGTACATTTTCGAACGGTGTTGTTAATCCCAGTTTGGATTTTCTCCTATCTTTTTCGACATGAAATCGATGAATGCCCGCACCTTGGGGGATAGGTGTTTGCGTTCAGGATAGATGGCGTAGATCGACAGTTCCTGCATCCGATAGTTGGACAGTATGGGTTTTAACAGGCCTGTCTGGATGTCCGGCCCGACAATAAAAGTAGGGATGAGTACGATGCCGGCGTCTTTGAGCACGGCCTCCCGCAAAGCAAGGCTGTTGTTCATATTGATTACACTATTTACCGGAATTGAAGCATAGCGCCCTTCGGGGGAAAGCAGCCGCCATTCCCTTGGTGAATTGTGGTAACCATAGGTCAGGGTCTGGTGTTTATGCAATTCGTCAGGGGTCTGTGGCGTTCCATGCGTTTCAAGATAAGCCGGTGAGGCACAGAGTACGTGTTTGCAAGGGCCCAGGCGACGCGCAATCAAGTTGGAGTCGGGCAATTCTGCGATTCTTATGGCTAAATCGAATCCTTCTTCGACAAGATCGACCTGGCGGTCTTCCAGAACCATATCGATGTTGATGTCAGGATATTCGGTCTGAAATTCTTTGAGTACAGGGGCAATGTGGAGAATGCCGAATGACATAGGGGTGTTAAATCGTAAACGACCGCTGGGTGTTTGCTGCAACCGGGACACTTCAATTTCCGCAGCTTCGATCTCTTCCAGTCCACGCTGGCTTCTCTGATACAGAATGCGACCCGCCTCGGTCAAGCTGAGTTTCCGTGTGGAGCGATGCAGTAACCGTACGCCTAATTGTTCTTCCAGTCGGGTAACGTATTTGCTGACGACGGATTTGGATAGCTCTAGTTGTTCAGCGGCGGATGTGAAACTGCCGCAATCGACGACTTTGACGAAAACTGCGATATCTGAAAGATTGTCCATTTTTCTAGCCCAATTATTCAATATTTGTGAACAGTATTGTTCAAGAAGCCCAGATTATCAATCCTTTGTTATTTATTAATATGTTTTCAACGATTCCGAAGTCAATCGGACGCATGTGCACTTTTTGAATAAACAAACAGGAATTGAATCATGAAAACTTCATTCGTACATAAGATGGGGCGTTTGACACTTGTTATCGCTGCGCTGACGTATCAATCGTCACCAATGGCGGCAGACGAACAGGTTGGCAAAAGCCCTTGGGGGCCTAAAGATGAAATAGGCCGTTTGAATTTAATGACTCCCGAGTCCCAGCAATCTGTGATGTCGAGAATTGCAGGCGGTCAGGTTTACGACCTTTCGGTGGAGTATTTCATCGGTATGCCGAGTTGGCAGGCGGCCGGTGATCCACATTATCGAATCTGGATGACGCATACTCCTCACGGCACTGTCATTGATGATCCACTGGGTCTAGGCAAGTCGATGAACGAACATGTCAGCTATACCGGAGCGGCAATCTCTCTTTACACACATATGGGAACCCATATCGATGCACTTAACCACTTCGGTCTGAATGGCCGGATCTGGAACGGTTTTAAAGCCAAAGACCATCTCGGAGATCGAGGTTGGAGTGTGGCAGGTGCCGAAAAGATTCCACCTTTGATCGCACGGGGTGTTTTGATTGATGTGGCGGTATCTAAGGGGGTGGATATGTTACCGAGCGGTTATCGCGTTACCCGTAACGATCTGATGGAAGCGCTTCAAAGACAGAGGGTGTCACTTCAAAAGGGCGACATCGTACTAATCCGAACAGGCCGCATGAAAACCTATAAGGATGCGTCGGCGTATATGGAAAATCCGCCAGGTATGGGGTTGTCGGCCGCGCGTTTTCTGGTTGAAGAAAGCGGGGCCATGATTGTGGGGGCGGACAACCTCAGTTTTGAGGCTTTTCCTTCAGAAGTTGAAAACAATTATGTGCCTTTGCACAGTTATCTATTGGCTCAACATGGCACGCCGATCATAGAGTTGGCCTATCTGGAAGAGTTATCACGAGACAAGGTTTATGAGTTCGCTTTTATCGGCGGTTCCTTGAAACTTCGCGGGTCGGATGCGGCACCATTACGCCCAATCGCCATTCCTTTAAAACCCCTTAAAGGGGGCAAATTATGATCAGGGTTTCTGGTTTGGCACATATCGGTGTCAGAGTGTCCGACTTCGAAGATTCGATCAATTTTTATCTTCAACTGGGCTTCAAGAAGATACGAGATGATCAAGAGGAATGTGTTGTGGTGCTCAAGCATCCATGTGGGGTCGAAATTAACCTTTTGGATTCGGTCACCTTCGATAATTTCGGACGCAACGTCTTGATGGATGAAACATTGCGTTATGCCGGATTTACACACATGGCCCTGCAGGTCAAAGACATCTATCAGGCAGAAACGGCGACGCGTTCGATGGGAATTGAAATCACAGAAGGTCCGGTCACGTTTGGAGATGGAAGCATTGCGATCTTTTTCCGTGATCCGGATCGTAATGTCATTGAATTGTCTCAGCCTGGAGAAATGCATTGACTGGCAGCTTGTCAGGTGCAAAAGGAGTGTGGAATGAAAGCTTTGTTCTTGCTTATTGTTTCGGGGATTCTCGCGGGAGGCGTTTTTATCGCCGGTAAGCAGGCTGGCGGCGAGCATATTTCACCATGGCTGATTCTGTTTTGGCAGATGGCCGGTGGTGCGATGGTGGTGTGGTTGGTTTCATGGCCATCACGTCGCTTTCCTGTCTGGAATCCAAGCTATGTTAGATATTACCTGATCGGTGGTTTGCTTGGGGTAAGCCTTCCTTATGTGTTGGCTTTTACGGCTATGCAGCAGTTGCAGGTCGGTATGGTGGGGTTGCTTACAGCTTTATCACCGGTCGTGACTTACGCCATGGCCCGTCTATTGGGTTTGGAGCGGAATCATCCATTACGTCTTTTGGGGCTGGTTATAGGTTTTGGAGGCGTGGCGATGTTGGTCATGCATGGCGAATCAATGTCTTTTTCGGGAAACGGTTTATACATGCTGTTGGCGCTCGGAATACCCATCGCACTTGCCGCAAGCAATATCTATCGGAGCCGTTTCTGGCCGACCGGTAGCGAAGCGATGCCTTTGGTGATTGGGATGTTGACGGTGCAGAGCATTTGGCTGTTCTTTGTCAATCTTGCGATGGGTAACTTCCAGGATGTAATAACTATGGATATGGATATCGGCATGCTGTTGTTCGTGTTGGGTTTGATGGCGGGGGCGTCGTATCTTAGCTCGTTTAATCTCTTGAAAGTGGGCGGGCCTGTCTATCTCAGTCAAATGGGGTATGTGATTACGGCTGTTACGTTGCTGGCTGGTATCGGATTGTGGGATGAACGGTACGAAGTCCGTGATTGGTTCAGTATGGGATTGATTTTGTCAGGCGTGTTGCTGACGACATTGACGCAAGGTGTCTGGAGGCAAAGAGAGGCGGTTTCTCCAGCAGGTAAACGTTGAAGAAGCTGGTGTGGATAAATTTAAGAGGAAATAAAAGTGAATGTAATGGATGCATTGAATTGGCGTTACGCGGTGAGACAGTTTTCGCCCGAACGTCTTGATGAAGACAAGGTTATGGAGTTGCTTGGCGCAACGAGATTGAGTGCGACTTCGTATGGACTGCAACCCTATCGTATGATCCTGGTGGATGATATGAGTGTACGAAGATCACTGATTGAATACTCCTACGGACAGGAGAAAGTAGCCGACTGTTCGCACTTGATCGTGTTTGCCGTTCAGACTCGTGTCGGGGATGAAATGGTGGATCGATATATTCGCTCGGTCGCCCTGGCAAGGGAATTGTCGGTCGATGAACTGAAGGGCTTGGCCGAACATATGAAATCGGTTTTTTCCGGCATGACTTCTGAGCAGAAGCGGGAGTGGGCCCATCAGCAGGCTTACATTGCGCTCGGAACCATGCTTACTGTAGCGCCGACAATGGAGATCGATACTTGCCCAATGGGGGGGATCGAAGCAGATGGATACGATTCAATTCTAGGTTTGTCCGAAAAGGGATTGGAAACATCGGTGGTGTGCGCTTTGGGTGTGCGTCATCCGGAGGATGAAAATGCGTTATTAAAAAAGGTGCGTTATGACATGGCGGAAATGATGATGACTGTTTAATAGGAATCAAGTTGTTTCTGTAACCGGTTTTTATCGGTTCAAGTGGACGATTTGAAGATGGAAAAGGGGCGAATTGACGCCCTTTTTTTGTTTTCAGCATTTTAAAAAATTTGTTTTAGCCATTCTTGCCAGATTTTTTATGAGGATAAAAATCCTTCGATAACTTGTGGTTACTAGGACGGAGCCATAATTGGTAATGATTTATGTCATTGATTTTATAAAAAAATGAATTATTCGTAAAAACCATGTTAGAATAAGCACAATTACTCACCACGTTAGATTTATGACGGCATTTAATAGGATTATTAACTGCCGTTTTTTATGTTGTAAAAGCGTTATCAATAATGTGATTGGTATGAGATGGTGTGAAAAATCCCTGTGTTTTTTATGGATTTTAGATGTGCTGAATTGGACGATCTGAAGTTTATTAAGTTGATAACAATGGTGGATTAAATAGGTGTGTTTGGGATGAGGCCTTGCCTTTTCATTTAATAAATTAAGTCTTTTTAATTAGAGAGATTTTCAGTGTTGTATCTTCACTTTTCCTTACAACGAAATAGCTTATACGGCTGCTGCGTATTTGTGTGTTTCTTGTTTTTTTCATCGTTTTCTATGGCTCAAGCAAAAGTCATAGTGAATGAGACCGTGCCGGTTAAGGACGTTAATTCACTTTACCTTAAGCGTATTTATGCTATGCAGGTTAATAAGTGGCCGAATGGCCATCCAATTAAGGTGTTTATTTTGCCTTCCAGAAGTGAGTTGCATAAACAGTTTTCGGTTTCCAAGTTGGGAATTCAGAGTTATCAACTTGATCGCTTATGGAGTCGTTTGATTTTTACCGGAACGGGTAAGTCACCGGAAGTGGTTCAAACGCAAGGGGAAATGTTGATTAAGGTTAAGGATACAGAAGGGGCCATCGGTTATGTGGCAGAAGATTTTAAAGTTGACGGTGTACGGGTTTTGTCTGAGGGAGCAGGAAATGAATAAGTTAATTGTATTTATCTCAGGTTTGTTTTTACCGTTGTCTGTACTGGCTTTAGATGTGTCTGAAAATTCCGAAATCCATGGATTTGCAATGCAGTCATACGTATACAGCCCTGATAACCCGTATGCCGGAACAGCTTCAAGGGATGGATCGTTTGATTTCCGTGAAATTGGGCTTAACGGTTTTGTGGAACTTTCTCCGAGCTTGCGTGTTGCGGGACAGGTATTAAGCCGAAAAGTCGGTGAAGTTGACGATGGAGCACTGAGAGTCGATTTTTTGCTGTTGGACTACCAGTTTTATTCGTCACCGGAATCGATGTTTGGCGTTCGTTTAGGTAGAGTGAAAAATAATATTGGTTTTTATAATTCCAGTCGCGATGTTCCTTCTGCACGTCCAGGCACAAAGGTGCCGGAATCAGTGTATTTTGATTCTTTTCGTGATGCATTTTTGTCGGTCGACGGCATCAATCTCTATGGGGCGTTGGAGCTGGAAAGCGGATTCTTGTCTTGGGAGATATTCCGCGGAAATAAAAAGCTGGAAAACCCGAGCGTCGAGTATTACATGTTTGGCGGCGCTCCAGCTCAAGGAGGTATGAATGATATTGAGTTGTCCGGTTTAAGCCTCTCGTTTAGCCCGAATAAGATAAGCGGTTTAAGGTTGGCTGCAAGTGCGCTTCAAGCCTATGCGAAATTTGACGGTGCACAAAGTACTGATCAGGCACAAGCCACTCTGGAACAATCGGATGCGCTTCAGAATGCAGCAGTGCAAGCTGTAACACCGGTATCTTTGGGTGGGCTGGGTCTGAGTTACGGGAGCGCCTCATTTTTTAATTACTTGAGTCAGGCTTCGCAAGCTGAGATTGCTAATAATCCATCGAAATATGTTACCGGTCTGACGTTTAAAACACTTTATACTTTATGGTCTATTCAATATGGCTTTGATGATTGGTTGCTGACCGCTGAATATATGAGACTGTTTAACAGTCCGACCATTTCTATGGTTGGAACTAGTACCCAGCAAACCTTCGATACGGACGGGTTTTATCTGCAGGCAGAGTGGTTTGCCATGGATGATTTAAGCCTTTATGGTCGCTATGAAGAGATGTATCTCAATGCGGATGATCGAAATAGCGAGCAATTTAGCTTTGACTATAACCCAAGTCATGGATTTTCCAAGGGGTTGACCTTCGGTGCGAAGTGGCAATTGTCTTCGAATTGGATGTTGCTTGGCGAAATGAGCATTAATGACGGTACGGCCTGGTTACCTTCTTATCCAGGTATCGAACAGGAAGCCATCCGTAAGCATTGGAATACCTATTCGGTCGCCGTGAGCTTCCAGTTTTAATTAAAGGTTAGTGAATATCATGTTTGTTAGCCTTAAATGGAAGGCGCTGTTGTTTCTCAGTGTTACGTTGATTTCTATTACGCTCTTTTGGGTGGGACTCAACGTTTATGGTTTGATTAAGAGCTATAACGCAGAAGTCGAAACGCTTTCGCAAAAACATCAGGAAGCATTTGACCAGTTAATGAATGACAATTTTCTGAGACTGTCACAATTTGCTCAGCTAATATCAAGAGAAGAGGGGATTCGCGAATCTTCCCGTTTTCAAGGTGCCGGTCGCTTAAACCAATATTTACGCCAGCAATGGATTGAATTGAATATCAGTATTGGTTTGGATTATCTGGCTGTCTTTGATGCGGACGGAATTGAAAACGGCAGTGTTTATAACGAAAGAATGCTAAAAGATATCGGAAGACTGAACTCGGCTTTAGAGGATATTCGAGGCTCTTCTGCATTTCAGGGGCCAGAGTCATTTTTGTACTGCGAGGAAGGTTGCTTACAGTTTGTCGTGGAACCGATCATTTTTAATGATGGCTCTCAGGGCGCCATTGTGTTGGGTCAAAATATGTCGGATATGTTGGTTCGATATAAAAACCTGACCGGAAGTGATATTGCTGTGCTTTTGAAAAAAGAGATTGGGTCTCAAGATATTGAATCCGAGCGCTTTTTGCCTGAGTTAAACAGTGTTGCCTGGGCGGTTAGCAGTTACGCCGTTATGATGCCGGTTTTGAAGAATTGGAGTCATGATTATGACTTGGATTTGAACAATTTGCTGGGACTTCACAGTTATGCGGGTTCTCAGTATTTGTTCCAGTCTTTGGAAAAGATGCATTTACGTCCAATGGGGGATGATGTTGACTTTGTTGCGATTAGTGACAAGAGCAAGCAGTACGCTGCGCTTATGCAGTCAATTATTGGAGGTATGGTGACAGGCCTGTTGGCGTTGATCGTTTCAGAACTTTCATTGATCTTTTTGATGTTGGGTCCATTAAAGCGTTTGCTTGGTTTGACGAGTGCGTTAAATTTCTTGCCGCAACATGAATATAAAAAGGCGCGTATTGCGGTGTCTTCCGGCCGTAGTTATTTTACGGATGAGCTGAGCATGCTGGAAAGAAGCGTCTATTTTGTATCGCGTGAGCTTGAAGATCTTCATCGAGATGTTGAGAAGAAAAAACAGGAGTTGAATGAACAAATCAATATCTTGACGCGTTCAAGATCGTTTTTAGAGCGATTGATTAACAACTCACATTTATTCATTTTAACGCAGGATTTGAATCATCGAATCCTGTCCAGTAATACTCGTTTTGAAGATGTGTTCGGTGATGAGAAGAGAGGGTTTTTGGATGTTTTCTCCCACCGGCATTTTCAAGATGACTTTATTGATCTGGTGTCCGGCTTGGGTAGCACGACCGATGAGGCTGTAAAGCAAGAAACAGAGTTGTTAAGTATTAATGGTGATCCGATTGTAGTTGATTGGACGCATTCGTTAGTTGACGATGAGGTCGGTGGTAAGGTCATCCTTTCTATAGGGATGGATTTGACTAAGCGTAAAAAAGACGAGAAGGCTCTGGAATGGCTTGCCAATAACGATACTTTGACGAAGATTGGTAATCGTCGTGCGTTTCATCGAGATCTTGAATATGTGCTTGATGCAGGAATGGAAGGTGCCGTTGTTTTTATCGACGTTAACCGTTTTAAGCAGATTAATGACTTGTACGGGCATGCCGTTGGTGATCAGGTATTGATTCAGATTGCGGATACGCTTAAGGAAAATGTGCGTGCAAATGATTCGATCAGCCGGCTTGCGGGAGACGAATTCACGATTATTTTCCAAAAGATTGATCGGGCGAATTTGGAGATGATGTTAACCAAACTTGCTTCGGCTTTAAATGGTCGGGTAGTAACGGACGAAGGGCAGAAGATTGAATACAGCGTCAGCTTGGGTGCTTCTTTGATTCCTGAGCACGGTCATGATGAGCAAACTTTGGTTGTGAATGCTGACTTGGCCATGTATCAGGCCAAAAAGAAAGGGTTGAACCTCTGGCATATTTATACGCCGGATGACAATAATTTGTCCACGGTTCAAAAAGAGCATGATTTAACAGGGTTAATTAAAAAAGCGCTGACGGTTCCAGGGTTTTTCAATCTTGCCTATCAGCCGATTATGAATCTTGATGATTCTTCCGTAAGTCATTATGAAGTGTTGTTGCGTTTGACTGGATTTGACGGCAATCCTGTTTTTCCGGATGAGTTTATCCCGGCTGCCGAACGTATTGGTTTGATCAGGCAGATTGACAGTTGGGTGGTTCAGACTGCATTGAAGCGATTGTCGTATGAACAGTTGAAGGGACGAAAGATCTCTTTTTCGATTAATATCTCAACGGCAACCATTCAGTCGAAAGAGTTCCCTGAAATTCTTTGCTCAAGGATTGCGGAATTTGGTTTGAATCCTGAATCGGTGATTATTGAACTGACTGAGACGGCTTATATTGAAAACTTTGATTTGGCACTTAAGAATCTTAATTTGATTGCCAAGGCGGGAATTAAGATCGCTTTAGATGATTTCGGGGTTGGTTTCTTCTCTTTTAATTACCTTAAATTGGCACCGTTAAGTTACGTTAAGCTGGACGGATCTTATGTTAAGAATTTACGGGACAATAAACAGAATCAAATATTCTTGGAGTGTTTGTCTAGAATCGTTAACGGGTTTGGAATGCAAACCATTGCCGAATTTGTTGAGGATGAGTGGACGATCAATGAATTAAAGAGATTGGGTGTGGATTATGGGCAAGGTTATTACATTGGTAAACCGCTTCCCGAAGTCGTTTGATCATAAAATTAAGAAACTGAGAAGGCCTGCTTATAGCAGGCCTTTTTTGTTTTGTTTGTTCTTTTAGCGTGAAGGCAAATTTTTTTCACGTTTACTCTTCATGAATTAGGTTTTTGGTCGATACCTTGTTTAGAGGTATTCGCTATGAAAGAACGTAATTCTGTCAGTCCGTCGTTAAGATATTTTTTCAAACAGTTGGAAAGACGCTCTGGTACGCTTAAGCGGGAAGAGGAACGGAGGCAGCTTGCAGTCAAAGAAGTGCCGTTTGAAGAGGTGGAAATTTTCTTTAGACGAATTATGACGCAAAACATTTTCATTCATACGGTGGGCTTGAGTGGTCGTCCGGAATCGACGATTTTGTCAAAAGCTGTTTTTAGTATGGATAAGGTTGTGCGTATTTACTACAGTACAAGCTTTGATGAGCGAGACAGTGGATTTGTTCGAATCAAACCGCATAATGATTTGCAATTGATTATCGTGGAGCGGGTTCACGGCTATAATGCCAAGCCTGAGATTCTTTATCAGGCCTACGACGAATGTCACGTAATCCGTTTTATCATTCAATGGTTGGTACGACGTGTGGATTGGAGTAAAACCCATCTTCGCAATTTGGATCTTTACAAGCTGTATCAGGACCAGGAAAAGCAGGTGCTGGAGGCTAAGATCGCCGAACAGGAATCGATCAAGCTGGAAGAGCAGATGGCAAGCGCCATGAAGAAGTTGAAGGGCCGGGTTCGGACGTAATTACGGTAGCGGAGACGTCAGTTAGTGAGTTCGATTGACCGCTAAGTCCGCCAAAGAAAGCAATGCTTCTTTGATCGGACTGTTGTTTAAAACATCCAATGCTTGCTTGGCTTTTTCAGCTTCTGCTGCTGCAAGACGGGTGGTATATTCGATCGCGCCCGAGTGTTGAATGATTTCAGTCACCTCTTTAAGCAGTGCAATTCCTTCAGATTCGATTGCACGGCGGATAATATCTTTTTCGGCTTCATTGCCATTTTCCAAGACATAAATCAGGGGAAGTGTTGGTTTTCCTTCCGCCAAGTCATCGCCAATGTTTTTGCCCAGTTCGGTTTCGTCGGCCATGTAGTCGAGCGCGTCGTCTATGAGCTGGAATGCGGCGCCGATATGACGTCCGTAAAGCACAAACGCTTCTTCCAGTTCCGGTTTTTCTGCCAGTATTGGTCCCATTTGGGTGGCGGCTTCAAATAGCTTGGCCGTTTTACGGTGAATGACTTCCAAATACCGTTCTTGAGTCGTGTCGGCATCGTGACAGTTTAGTAGTTGTAGAACTTCTCCTGCGGCAATGACGTTGGTCGCTTCCGACATGACTTCCATAATTTTCATGATGCCAGGTTCTACCATCATTTCAAACGAGCGCGAATACAAAAAGTCTCCGACAAGAACGCTGGCAGCATTGCCCCATACTTCATTGGCGGTTTTGTTGCCGCGGCGCGTATCGGATTCATCTACGACATCGTCGTGAAGCAGGGTTGACGTGTGAATGAATTCAATGACCGCTGCCATGAGACGGTGGTCGGTGCCTTCGTAACCACAAGCTTTCGCGCTGAGTAAAACAAGTAGGGGGCGCAGGCGTTTGCCGCCGCTGTTGACGATGTAGTGGCCGATCTGGTTGATCAAAACGACGTCTGAAGCTAGGCGTTCCAGAATCAAGGCATCGGTTGCCTGAATGTCATCTTGAATGAGTTTTTGGATATCTGATAATGTCATAATGAGTCGGCCGCTTCGTTGGTTTTACCAATGAATAGAAAGCCGATATTCTAGTATGATTTACGCAGCGATGCCAATATAATTACAGGCTTTTAAAGCGTTCAGAATCAGAATTCTGGCCTGTACTTGCGACAAGTTCTTCTCGGTCGTACTGTGCAGGAGAGTAGCTGTTTCAGGGCTCGCTAATAGGACGGGGTATTTTTATCGAATATTTTGATAAATAACTTTGACCTGTGTTTTAAAAAGCTATATAATTCCGCCTTTGCCGAAGTTGTCGGCTATTGAAAAAGAATTTTTGAATCCGGGAGAAGTTCCATGTACGCGGTAATTAAAACCGGTGGTAAGCAATATCGAGTTCGTGAAGGTCAAGTACTACGCATTGAGTCTTTGAATGCAGAAGCGGGTGATGCGGTTGAATTTGACGAAGTATTGATGGTTGGTGAAGGCGCTGATATCAAAGTTGGTACGCCTGTTGTTGAAGGTGCGAAAGTAACAGCGACTGTTGAATCAAACGGTCGTGGTAAAAAAGTTACCATCATCAAGTTCCGCCGTCGTAAGAACCGATCTAAGACGAAGCAAGGCCACCGTCAAAACTATACTGAAGTTAAAATCGGTAAGATTTCAGCTTAATAATGTGAATCTAAAACAGGGGTTACTTCTGAGTAGGGGGTAACACTGTTAACAGAAGGATAATACCATGGCTCATAAGAAGGCTGCAGGTAGTACTAAAAACGGTCGCGACTCCAACGCCAAACGCTTAGGTGTAAAGCGTTTTGGTGGTGAAGTAGTTTCAGCGGGTAGCATTATCGTTCGTCAGCGTGGTACAAAGTTCCACGCAGGTGTGAATGTTGGTCGCGGTAAGGATGATACTTTATTTGCAAAAGCGGACGGTCAAGTTGCTTTTGTTTCTAAAGGTAAGCCAGTACGTACCTATGTAACAATTGTTGCAGAATAAGTTTTAATACTTTTTCTCATAATTGATTGTGAAACGCCCCGCTTTGTCGGGGCGTTTTTTGTTTCAGTCCGTTGAATTAATTGACGGTTTATTTTTGGCTAATGATAAAATTGCCGATAATTTATTTACGTATCCATTGAATCAGAAGGATGACCCATGCAGTTTGTAGATGAAGCTCCTATTCACGTTGAAGCAGGACGAGGCGGTAACGGCGTCGTGAGTTTTCGTCGCGAGAAATACATTCCGTTTGGTGGGCCGAATGGTGGTGATGGTGGTGACGGTGGCAGCGTTTACCTGTTGGCCGACCGTAACCTGAATACATTGGTCGATTTCCGTTACACGAAAAACTATCGGGCGCAGAACGGTCAGGGTGGAATGGGGCAGCAGAAGACCGGAGCCGCTGGTGAGGACTTAATTATCCCCGTGCCGGTTGGAACCACTGTTATGGATATGGATACCCGGGAGACCATCGGTGACTTAACTGAACACGGCCAGAAATTGCTTGTGGCTCAAGGCGGCCGTCACGGTTTGGGTAACATCCACTTCAAGAGCAGTCGCAACCGTACTCCGAGACAGTGTACGCCCGGAGAAGACGGAGAGGAACGCAATCTGCAGCTTGAATTGAAAGTGCTGGCGGATGTCGGTTTGTTGGGGATGCCGAATGCCGGTAAGTCCAGCCTGATTACTGCTGTTTCCGCAGCTCGTCCCAAGGTGGCCAATTATCCGTTTACGACGCTTTATCCGAATCTGGGGGTGGTGAGAGTTTCCGCTGAATCGAGTTTTGTGATTGCGGATATTCCGGGGCTGATCGAGGGGGCGGCGGAAGGTGCCGGTCTGGGTATTCAGTTCCTGAAACATTTGTCACGTACCGGTTTGTTGTTGCATGTCGTGGACATTGCTCCAATGGATGAATCTGATCCTGTGGAAAATATTAAGGTGATTCAACAGGAACTTGAAAAGTACAGTGATGAATTGGCTGGTAAAGAGCGTTGGTTGGTGTTGAACAAGGCCGATTTGTTGCTCGAGGACGAAGTCGCTGAGTTGCGTGATCGCATTGTTGCCGAAACAGATTGGCAAGGCCCGGTTTACGTCATATCGGCTGTTCAGAGACAAGGTACCACCGAATTGGTCAACGACATCGCTCATAAGTTGGAGCAGAACCGTTTGGAAGACCGCGAGGAAGAAGTTCCGATGCGTACTTCGGTCGAGGAAGATTTTGAATTTTAACAGGTCTGTTTAGAGTTGAAGTGAATGGAACGTTCTAAATTAAGTCAGAGTAAACGCTGGGTTATCAAAATTGGTAGTGCGTTGTTGACCAATGACGGTCAGGGATTGAATCTACCTGCGTTGCAGAAGTGGGTAAAGCAGATGGTTGCTTTGCGCGATCAGGGTATTGAAGTGGTGATTGTTTCTTCCGGTTCGGTTGCGGAAGGGATGCAGCGTTTAGGTTGGCAGACCCGTCCGTCAGCGCTGCATGAGCTGCAAGCCGCCGCCGCTGTCGGTCAGATGGGCTTGGTGCAGGCCTATGAATCTGAGTTCGCAAAGTATGACATTCATACCGCGCAGATTCTGATGACGCACGATGATCTTTCCAGCCGTAAGCGCTATTTGAATATCAAAAGCACCGTACAGACTCTACTTTCTTATGGAGTGATTCCGGTTATCAACGAAAACGATACGGTCGTGACCGATGAGATCTGCTTTGGAGATAACGATACTTTAGCGGCGCTGACAGCCAACCTGATTGGTGCCGATGTGCTTGTGATCATGACGGATCAGCAGGGGCTTTATGACGACAATCCACGCGAAAACCCGAATGCAAAACTGATCAGCCAAGCTCAGGTGAGCCGTAAGGATATCGAGGAGATGGCCAGTCCGACAGGTGGTGCGCTTGGTAAAGGCGGTATGTATACCAAAGTTATGGCCGCCAAGCGTGCAGCTCGTTCCGGTACGGCGACGTTGATTGCGTCCGGAAGAGAGCCGGATGTGTTGCCTCGCCTGTTGTCCGGCGAAGATCTGGGAACTTTGTTGGTTCCGGATCTGGAGCCCTTGACCGCCCGTCAGCAATGGTTGGCGGGGCATTTACAGGCAAAAGGAAAGGTCATTCTGGATGACGGCGCGGTGCAGGTGTTGAAAAATTCGGGTAAAAGCCTGTTGCCGATCGGCGTCAAGGCGGTAGATGGTGATTTCCAGCGAGGAGAGATGGTGGTTTGTGTCGATGAGAGAGGTGCGGAGATCGCTCGCGGTCTGGCAAATTATTCAGCGGTGGAAAGCCAGAAGATTATCGGCAAGCCAAGTCAGCAAATTGAATCGATTCTAGGATTTATCGCGGATGAGTCGATTATCCATCGAGATAATTTGGTACTGACAAAGTAAATGGTCGTTCCTCCAATCTCGCCACACAAGTGGTTGAGATTGGCTCCAATGTATTACCCCTCTTCTTTTTTCATTTCTCTTTGCGGGCTACCTTTTAACCAAATTTTCCGGTGATATAACGATCGGTCTGTTCTTTTTCCGGATTAAGAAAAATTGTATCTGTTTCATTGAATTCGACTAAATCGCCTAGATACATGAACCCGGTGTAATCCGAAATTCGAGATGCCTGTAGCATGTTATGTGTGACGATAGCAATGCTGTAGTGCTCTTTGAGTTGTAGAATCATCTCCTCAATCGCACCTGTCGAAATCGGATCAAGTGCCGAGGTGGGTTCATCCAAAAGCATCAGTTCGGGCTTGAGGGCAACAACCCTGGCAATGCACAGGCGTTGTTGTTGCCCGCCCGAAAGTCTTCGTGCATCTTGATGAAGTCGGTCTTTGACTTCATCCCAAAGTGCGGCTTCGCGAAGTGAGCTTTCGACAATCTCTTCGATGTTATATCGGCTTTTGATACCGGAAATTCTCAAGCCATAAGCGATATTTTCATAGATGCTCATTGGAAACGGCGTGGGCTTTTGAAAAATCATTCCGACCTTTTGACGAAGCTTGATGAAACCGTTCTCTTTCTGGATATCCAGTATATTGGACGCGGTGCCGTCCTCCGCTTTGAGTTTGATCTGTCCTTGATACTGGCAACCTTTATAGATGTCGTGGATGCGGTTCATTGAGCGCAACAATGTGGATTTACCGCAGCCACTCGGTCCGATCAATGCCGTAATGTGATTTTCTCGGATAGGTAAGGTTACATTTCTTAATGCCGGATTCTGGGATTTCGGATATGTGAAACTGAAATCTTGAATTTCCATAATGTTGTTAAAGTCTTTCATGTTGAGTGCCTATCTGTTTAATGATGTTTTTCACGAATGACAAAGCGGCCTAGCAGGTTCAGTAATAGCACAGCAAAGGTCAATACGAGCGCAGCGGCCCAAGCCAGTTGCACCATCTTTTCATCTGGCATGGTGGCCAGATTGTAGATGGATACGGTGATGGATGGGAAAGTCTCGCTCAAGTCGTGCGACCAGTAAACGCTTGATCCGCTGGTGTAGAGCAGTGGGGCGGTCTCGCCTACCACGCGAGCAAAAGCCAGAATCAAACCGGTGACAATGCCGACTTTCGCCGCGCGTAAAATGATATGGGTGATGACATGGTACTTAGGTGCGCCGATCGCAATACCGGCTTCGCGTAATTCTGTAGGAACCAAGCTCAGCATATCGTCGGTAGCACGCACGACAATCGGCAGCATCATGATAAATAGGGCGAAGATGCCTGCCCAGCCCGAGGTATGTCCGGTCGGTATGACAATAATGGCGTATACAAATGTACCGATTACAATCGATGGCGCTGAAATCATGATGTCGGAAAGGTCTCTGATGAATTCGGCGTATTTGGTGCCGTTGCCATATTCTTGCAGATAAATCCCCGCCATAATACCGATCGGTATGCCAAAAACAGTGGCGATTCCAGCAAGCATGAATTGGCCGACCAACAGGTTTCGTATCCCGTTGTTAATCAGGTCATTCGTAAAGATATATGGCGACAGCGCTTCGGTGCCTTTAATGATCAAGGTGGTCAAAATCCAACCGAGAAAAACTAAGCCGACCAGTGCCGCTAGCGAACATAAACCCAGAACGATTTTATTGATAAGAAGGCGCATTAGATTTTCTCTCTTCTTAAGAAGTAATGTTTTGCAGTGAAGATGATGATGAAGCTGACAACAAACAGAATGAGCGATAAATAAAACAGCGAGGATAAACTTATGCCGCTGGATTCAGAGAAATTGTTGGCCAGTACCACAGGGATCGAATTGGTTGGGGCTGTGATCGAGTCGGCATAGGCAAAAACGCCGCCAATTACAAAAGCTACCGCCATGGTTTCCCCTAAGGCTCTACCCAGTGAGATGATGATAGAACCGATAATTCCAGCTTTGGCATAAGGGAAGATGATGTCTTTTATTACTTCAAACTTAGTCGCTCCAACCGCGTAGGCCGCCTCTTTTAATACGTCAGGCGTGGTGTTGATGGCGTCACGGCTTAAAGCCGCCATAAATGGGATGATCATCACGCCCAGCACCAGGCCGGCAATCAACAAAGAAACGGAATGTCCGCCAAGCAGCGAGGCGATAAAAGGCCCAAAGTAGAAAAGCCCCCACATGCCGTAAATGATACTTGGAATTGCGGCCAGTAACTCAATGGCAATGCCAACCGGTTTGGCTACCGCCGGACCGGCAATTTCTGATAGAAATATCGCGATCCCCATCGCTAGGGGAATGGCGAACAGTAGGGCGATAATGGTCGAGAACACGGTTCCCACGATCGCTATGGCACCGCCATAAACTTCTGTGGTGGCTGCGATGTCTTCGTCGCCTCCCATGTTGATGTCATCTTCCCCTCCGACATTAATGTCTTCATCGCCAATGTTGATATCTTCGTCACCGACATTGATACCATTGTCCAGCTCCATGTCTTCTGTTGAGGCTGTTGACGACGGCGAATCAGAGGTCTCGTTTTGTTCGGTAGAGTTGGGGTTTGTTGTTGTGGATTCAGTCGGGACGTCCACAGCCCATCGAGAATCGATCATGAAATAGGCGCCAAACTCTTCAATAGCAGGTTTCGCTGCAATATAGAGGGTAACCATTGTGCCGATAAGAACGAGAAAAACCAGACTGGCACTGATTTGGGATAGCCTCGCAAAGATTTTTTCCATTGTTAGAATACTTATTTGTTGTTATGAAAAAGCCCTTAGATTAAAACGCTTATAAAAAAGTAACAGTCTGTCTTTTATAAGAGTTTTAAGCCCGGCACCTAATTTCTAATAGATGCCAGGTGATAATCCTTATTTATAGGATGCCTTTAGCAGTCCAATAAGCACGGATTTTGTCTTTTACACTTGAAGGAAGCGGCACGTAACCTAGGTCAGATGCGGCTTTATCGCCATTTTTGTACGCATAATCAAAGAACTCAGCAGTTTGCTTGTTCATTTTTGAACCCTCAGGCAATAGGATGAAAGTCGCTGCGACCATTGGGTATGCATTGTCTGGATAAGCGATGATTGAGTAAAAGTCTTTCTTAGGATCCAAGTCAGCATGACCTGCCGCACTGACAAAGTTAGCTGGGGTTGGATCGAAATATTTGCCACCATGACCTTGAACGCTAGCCATTTTTAGACCGTTTTTCTTGGCATCGGCATAATCGACATACCCAATTGAGAACTTGTTGGTTTCGATGGCAGTAGCAACACCGAAGTTACCTTTACCGGCAATATGGTTTTCCATTGGCCAGTTGACGGCTTTTTTCGCACCGAAATTTTTATTCCATGTCTTGTTCATTTTCGACAGGTAATAAGTGAAGTTGAATGTTGTACCAGACTTGTCAGAACGGTGAACGAAAAGGATTTTCTCATGTGGTAAGTTCGCATTTGGATTGTCTGCTTTCAAAGAAGCGTCATCCCAGTACTTGATGTCACCTAGCACGATACCTGAAATTGATTTTTCAGATAGCTTCAGGTTATCGACACCAGGTAGGTTGTAAGAGAAAGTGATGGCTCCAACGACAGTTGGAAACATGTCTAACCCCGCTTTTTTCAGTTCGGATGGCTTTAGTGGTTTATCGCTACCGCCAAAGTTAACGTGGCGAGCGGAAATTTCTTTAATACCGGTTCCAGAACCTGTCGGCGAGTAGTTCACCTTATTACCGGTAGCGTTGTAGTAACTTGAGATCCAGGCTTTATAAACCGGATAAGGGAATGATGCGCCAGTACCTTCAATAGTTGAAGCAAACGCAGTTGTGGTCATGCTCGCTGATAAAGCGATCACAGACAATAGTTTCTTCATGTCAAACTCCTAAGAACATTTTAAAAAATACATATTGAAAGTCGTCAGTCGACTCCAATTCCGTACTGTGAATCTTGTGTTGCAGTGTTAAAAACTAACACCTTATATAAGGCATTTTTAATGTTGCATTTGAGTTACAAAAGTATTGAGTAATGCTGACTAAATGTTTACAACTTATTGTTATTAAATAAGATTATGCATTCATAAGTATGTGTTTGGTGTATTGGGCGGAGCTCATAAAAATGTCTTCTTCTTCAGATTATTTACTTAGAAAGCAGGAATAGAGACAAAAAATCAGTAGGTGCTTGAATTTGTATTTAAAGTCCTTATATAAGTTGACACCTAACATTAGATAGCTACAATTGTTAGCACTCTAAATAAGAGAGTGCTAATTTTGTAAAGAGTGCCAGATATCGCAGTGGAAAATAAAAGCGTATCGGCAAATGAATTTGTACTTTTTGATATTTTTAAACTTTCAGGAGAAATCAATGAACATTAAGCCATTACATGATCGCGTTGTGATTCGTCGAGTAGAAGAGCAGCAAGAGTCTGCAGGTGGGATTTTGCTGCCAGGTTCAGCCCAAGAAAAGCAAAACAAGGGTGAAGTGGTAGCAGCAGGCCCAGGTAAGGCTTCTGATTCTGGTGCTGTGGTTCCGATGACTGTCAAAGTCGGTGACAAGGTATTGTTCGGTCAATATTCCGGTCAGGAAGTCAAAGATGACAACGGTGAGACACTAATTGTCATGCGCGAAGACGATATCATTGCAATCATTGATTAATGCATCTGTTCCGATGAAGTGAATCGGACGGATTTTTGGTATTTATTGAAGACAGTAATAAACAGAATTAAAAAGGAATAAAAATGGCAAAAGAAGTCAAATTCGGTATTGATGCCCGTGAAAAAATGGTTGAAGGGATTAACATTCTTGCGAACGCGGTAAAAGTTACTCTTGGGCCAAAAGGTCGTAACGTCGTTTTGGAAAAATCTTTTGGTGCTCCGACTGTGACAAAAGATGGTGTTTCCGTTGCTCGTGAGATCGAACTTGAAGACAAGTTCATGAACATGGGTGCTCAGATGGTTAAGGAAGTTTCTTCTCAAACCAACGATGTGGCTGGTGACGGTACTACAACTGCGACGGTTCTTGCTCAGGCGATCGTCCGTGAAGGTATGAAGTCGGTTGCAGCCGGAATGAACCCGATGGATCTTAACCGTGGTATCCATAAAGCCGTTGAAGCGGTTGTTGAAGAAATTAAAGCAATGGCGCAGCCATGTGAAACCTCTGCTGCGATTGCTCAGGTTGGTACCATCTCTGCAAACTCTGACTCATCTGTCGGTAAGATGATTGCCGATGCGATGGAAAAAGTTGGTAAAGAAGGTGTGATCACTGTAGAAGAAGGTTCTTCTTTGGAAGACGAATTAGTGGTTGTTGAAGGCATGGAATTCGATCGCGGATACCTATCTCCATACTTCGTTACCAACCAGGACAAGATGGTTGCGGAACTGGATCAGCCATACGTTCTTCTATACGACAAGAAAATCTCAAACATCCGTGACTTGCTACCTACTTTGGAAGCGGTTTCAAAAACAGGTCGTCCGTTGTTCATCATTGCGGAAGACGTTGAAGGTGAAGCGCTTGCGACTTTGGTTATCAACAACATGCGCGGTATCGTGAAAGTGGCTGCGGTTAAAGCGCCTGGCTTCGGTGAGCGTCGTAAAGCGATGTTGCAGGATATGGCTGTGTTGACAGGTGGTACGGTTATCTCTGAAGAAGTGGGTCTGAGTCTTGAATCGATCACTTTGGAAATGTTGGGTGAAACCAAATCTGCAGTTGTTGGTAAAGACAGCACCAAGTTAATCGATGGTGCCGGTTCTAAAGACGATATCGCTGGACGCTGTGCGCAAATTCGTTCACAGCTTGAAACCACGACTTCAGAGTACGACAAAGAAAAGCTTCAAGAGCGTTTGGCGAAGCTTGCTGGTGGTGTTGCTGTTCTTAAGTTGGGTGCGGCGACCGAAATGGAAATGAAAGAGAAGAAAGACCGCGTTGACGATGCATTGCACGCAACTCGTGCTGCGGTACAGGAAGGTATTGTTGCCGGTGGTGGTGTTGCATTGGTTCGCGCCAAGTCTAAGGTTAAGGTTGAAGGCGATAACCATGACCAGCAGGTTGGTATCGAAATCGCGTTGCGTGCGATGGAAGAGCCGATGCGTCAGATCGTTTCCAACTGCGGCTTGGAAGGTTCGGTTGTTGTGAACAAGGTCATCGAAGGTGAAGGAAGCTTTGGTTTCGATGCTTCTAAAGAAGAATATACCGACATGTTGGAAGCCGGTATCATCGACCCAGCTAAAGTAACACGTTCTGCATTGCAAAACGCCGCTTCTGTAGCGGGTCTTGTGATCACTACTGGTGCTGCGATTGCTGACCTTCCATCTAAGAATGAAGGCGCTGCTGGTGGAGACATGGGTGGCATGGGAGGTATGGGCGGAATGATGTAATTTTTGCCTGAGAGGCTCATTTTCACGCCATCTTCAGTGTTGAAAATTTGCTTCCGATGCTCATGGACGACATGTCCACTGCGCTTCGGTTCAAATTTTCGCCTTGAAGCTGACGCAAAACTGAACCACTCGATTTAAAAATTAACTGATATTTGCTTATATCTGAAAGCCCGCATTTGCGGGCTTTTTTGTTTGTGTGTTCCGGACCCGCTTTATGGCGGGTTTTGTTTTTTTTGGAAGCTTGTTTTTAGGTCATAAATAAAAGATATGAATTCTGGGGTATGAATGAAATCTTTTATAATCAATCAGATAGAGGCGGTAATCGGTTGTGTTTGATTGCAGTTGGGGTTACGCTTTAAAAAAGCCTTATAAAAAATATAAGATTGTTGCCCGTCATAGGAGATGTGTTTATGTCAGCCGCCATTAAATCAATGATTCTATCTGTACTGTTAATTGGTGTGTTAGGTACATCAATGGTCATGGCGGACGAAATTCGACCGGGAACCGTTCTGTATAAACCCAAAGCCGATGCAACACCATCCGAGCTGAGAGGGTTGAATGCGCTGCTTAAAAGCCAGGGCTTACAACGGGAACGGGTGCTTGAAAATCTGAATCTGCATATCGCCCATTTCGATTCGAGAGGACGTGAGAAAGCAATCGCCAAATTAATTAAGTCTACCGGCGCGGTGAAGTTTGCGGAGCCGGATTATGAGGTGCCTTTGGCCTTGACTCCGAATGATCCGCAATATGGGTTGCAATGGCAACACGGGGCATTGAATACGCCTCAGGCGTGGGAGCAAACAGTGGGGGATGCGGCCGTTAAAGTGGCGGTATGTGATACGGGTGTGGATACCGATCATGAGGATTTGGCGGCCAATTTGATTTTGCCGGGTTATAACGCTCAGGACGGTTCGAGCAATGTGGAGGACTTGTTTGGGCATGGTAGTGGTACGGCCGGGACTTTGGGCGCCGTTGGGAATAATAGTGTAGGTGTGGCCGGAGTCAATTGGCATGTGTCGATCATGCCGGTCAGAATCAATATTAATGATGGTCTGAGTTCCGCTTATATTTCCACTATGGCGGAATGTATTAGATGGTCTGCGGATCAAGGAGCCAGAGTAGTGAATTTAAGTTATGGCGGTATTCAGTACGCCACGATTGATGACGCTGCCCAGTACTTGCGAAACCGAAACGGCCTGTTATTCATGGCGGCAGGTAATGACGGCGTTTTGGAAAGTAGCTTTCCGGATTACACCTCTTTTGTGGCTGTCGGCGCAACTGACCAGAATAACGTCAAAGCCGGTTTTTCCAATTACGGTGACTTCATTGATGTGGTCGCTCCGGGTGTGAGTCTGCGCACCACCTATAAAGACAACAGTTACGTGTATTACAGCGGAACTTCCTTTTCTTCTCCGGCGGCGGCGGGGGTCGCAGCTCTTATGATTGCAGCTAATCCGGCGATTACAGCGGATGAAGTCGAAACCGGGCTGTTTACTACGGCGGCGGATGTTGGAGATCCTTTGTTGTACGGTCATGGTTTGGTTAATGCTCAAGCGGCGGTGAATTACGCTTTGAACTTGAGTCAAAATTTAGCACCGGTCGCCAGTTTCAGCACTTCCGCAGTGACGGGGTCTTTGCCGCTTACGGTTCAGTTTGATGCGACCGGTTCTTATGATCCGGACGGTTCTATCGTCAGTTACCAATGGAATTTTGGCGATGGAAATCAAGGTGCCGGGGTTCAGCTTAGTCACGAATACACCCAAAGCGGTCAGTTCACTGCCGTGTTGACGGTGACCGATGACGGCGGACGCACGGCAACGGCTTCCACAGTAATCGACGTGGTTAACGAACTTCCGATTGCACAAATAACGGCGACCCCAATTTCTGGTGACCTGCCATTAGCCGTCAATTTCGATGCTTCCGGTTCTTATGATCCGGACGGCAGTATTGTCGGCTACGATTGGGATTTTGGTGATGGAACACAGGCTAGTGGCCAAAACGTACAGCACACATATCAATCCGGCGGAAGCTTCAATGCCGTGTTGACGGTCACCGATAACGGCGGGGCTCAGGCAACGGATTCGGTTGCGATCAGCGTGAATGATCCGTCTCTGTTGACAGCACCGAGCGGTTTGACTGCGGCGGTCGATGGTTCCGATGTCACTTTGACCTGGCAAGATAACACCGATAACGAAACAGGTTATGTCGTGGAGCGTGCGACCAAGATTCGTGGTAAATACAGTTTTGATGCGATAGCTACTTTGGGTCAGGATGCGGTGGCATTTGTCGATATGGGCGTACCTATTGGAACCTATCAATATCGGATTTACGCTTATAACTCATCTAAGCAGGCCTATTCGGAAACGATTCAGGTTAAGGTGGATACAACTACAAGTACTCAGCCACCTCCTGTACCGGGGGCGTTGGCTGCTCCGAGTGGTCTGTCGGCCAGTCTGAATGGAAATCAGGTAACTTTGAGTTGGACCGATAATAGTGACGGCGAAGACGGTTTTTATATTGAGCGGGGATTGAAAGACCGTAATAAGATTCTGTATCAGAGAGTCGGTACGGTCGGCGCCGATACGACCGGGTTTACGGATACCTTGAGTGCACCAGGAACCTATTATTATCAGGTTCAGGCTTATCGTGGCGGAGAGGTGTCTGCATACAGTAATAGCGATTCTGTGCGATTGCGTTAGAGTCCGGGTTTGAATTATAGTATTTGGCCCGCTGATGCGGGCTTTTTTATTATGTGGTCAGGTGAGTGCTCTCAAAAGCATTTAAATCAGAAAACCCGGCAGGCCTGGTCGAAATTGTGAGCCAAAAGGAGAGTCAGTCTGAGAATGGAAAATCATCCGGTATTGTATTCTTATCGTCGATGCCCTTACGCCATGCGTGCAAGAATGGGGATTTACCTTTCGGGCATGCCGGTGGAGCAACGTGAGATCGTATTCTGGGATAAACCGGCCGACATGCTGGAAGCTTCTCCGAAAGGGACTGTTCCTGTTCTGGTGTTGGAGAACGGTGACGTAATCGACGAAAGTCGGGATATTTTGCAGTGGGCTCTACAACAGAAAGGAGATAGCATCCTTTTGCCCGAACAACCTGACCTATTAGAGCGGATGAATGCCTGGATCGATGAAAACGACGGTAAATTTAAAATGGCGTTGGATCATTATAAGTACGCTGACCGTTATCCTGAGTACCCACAGGAACACTATCGCCGGCAGGGCGAAGCATTTCTAGCTAAATTGGAACAAACATTGTTAACGCAGCCTTATTTGTTGGGTGCACATTTAAGTATGGCCGATTTGGCGATTTTTCCGTTTATTCGCCAGTTTGCTAATGTGGATAAGCTGTGGTTTGCGGAATCGGGCTACAAAGCACTGCGTCAGTGGTTGGAAAATCACCTCAGTCAGGATTACTTTTTGGGGGTGATGAAGAATCGCCCGGTTTGGGAGTCGGGACATAGTCCGTTATGGGTTGACGAGCCGGAGCTGCAAAGACGTGATGAGTTTACGGACAAGGCGCGTCAGGCGTGAGAAAATCTTATTTAAAAGCAATTATTTCGCTAAAATAGCGTCATTGCCAAGTCATATGAATTAAGTTGGAAGAAAAAGATGAAGAAAGTCCAGGTAGGCATCGTTGGTGGAACAGGTTATACCGGCGTTGAACTGTTAAGAAATTTAGCGACCCACCCGCATGCGGAGGTGGTGGCAATCACTTCTCGAAGTGAGGCGGGTGTTAAGGTAGAGGATATGTACCCGAACCTGCGCGGACATTATGACTTGGCCTTCAGTGAACCGACTTTGGACGTTTTGAAAGGTTGTGATGTCGTCTTCTTTGCCACGCCTCATGGCGTCGCGATGAGTATGGCGCCGGAATTGACAGCAGCGGGTGTCAAGGTAATCGATCTGGCAGCCGATTTCCGTATCAATGACCTACAGGTGTGGGCAAAATGGTACGGCATGGAGCATACTTGTCCGGAAATGATGGAGCAGGTGGCCTACGGGATGCCGGAGTTATTCCGTGAGCAGATCAAGCAGGCAAATATCATTGCTAACCCGGGATGTTACCCAACCAGTATTCTGTTGGCGCTGATGCCGTTGTTACGTGCAGGCCTGATCGAACTGGACGGCATCATCGCGGATGGTAAATCCGGTGTGAGCGGTGCCGGTCGTGGTGCAAATGTAGCGATGCTGGGTGCAGAAATGAGCGAGAGCTTTAAGGCTTACGGTGTTGGCGGACACCGTCATTTACCGGAAATGAAAGACAAGCTTGCGCAATTGACGGGCGAACCGGTCGATCTGACTTTTGTGCCACACTTGGTACCGATGGTTCGTGGTATGGAGTCGACGATCTATGCAACTCTGAGTGAAGACGTATCGCAGGAAGATCTGCAGATACTTTTTGAAAAGACGTACGAAAACGAATATTTCGTCGATGTAATGCCGGCGGGCAGTTTGCCGGAAACTCGAATGACCAAGGGCTCCAATATGTGCCGAATGGCCGTTTATCGTCCTCAGGGAGGGAGTAAGGTTGTGGTCACTTCAGTCATTGATAATCTGGTCAAAGGTGCTGCGGGGCAGGCGGTTCAGAATATGAACCTGTTGTTCGGTCTTGAGGAAAACGCCGGTCTGCAACAAGTCGCTCTGTTGCCTTAATCCCCCCGATCTTACCCTTCCTGCATTTTTAGCCTCATTTTTAAAATAAGTGGGGCTTTTTGTTATAATGATTTTTTAGATTTAAGTCATTTCCTTTATTATTTTATGGGAATTCCCGCGAAAGGAAATCGCTTTGCAATTGGAGATAACAGAGTATGTCTGAAAATCCGACTCCTTTAAACTTCACGGAAGCGGCTGCCAGCAAAGTCAGTGGCCTGATTGAAGACGAACAAAACCCAAACCTTAAGTTACGCGTGTACATTACCGGTGGCGGGTGCTCTGGTTTTTCTTACGGTTTCACCTTTGATGAAAACCAGGCGGAAGACGATACGGTTGTTGAGAGAGATGGTGTCACCTTGTTGGTCGACCCGATGAGTTTTCAATACCTGGTCGGTGCCAAAATTGACTATTTAGAAGATTTGCAAGGCGCTCGCTTTGTGATCGAAAACCCGAATGCGACCACAACATGTGGCTGTGGTTCTTCTTTTAGCGTTTAATTTTGCCTATTCCTTGCCGAACAGAGAAGTCTGTTCGGCAGACACGTGAAGACAAGTTTTACAAAATAGCGCATTAAATTTTCAGGAAAGATTATGCAATATATTCCAGGATTAGCAGGAGTTCCGGCAACGGAATCCAAGATTTCATTTATCGATGGCCAGAAGGGGATTTTGACCTATCGTGGTTACGATATTATGGAGTTGGCGGAGAAGTCTTCATTTGAAGAGACGACTTTGCTTCTGCTTTTCGGGGAGTTGCCTACAGCGGAAGAACTGGCTAAATTCGATGCGGAATTGCGTAAGAACCGTCGGGTGAAATACAACATTCGCGAAATCATGAAGAATTTGCCGCCAACGACGCATCCGATGCACATGCTACAGGTTGTGGTTGCGAGTTTGGCAAGTTTTTATCCAAGTACCGAGTATATGAAAGGCGGTACCGAGAACCAGGACTACATCAACGACGTAACTGTTAAGATCATCGCCCATATGGCGACTCTGGTGGCCAGTTGGGAGCATATGCGTAACGGTTACGATCCGATCGAGCCTAGAAAGGATCTGACCTATGCGGAAAACTTCCTGTATATGGTTACGGGAGAAGAACCGGATCCGGATTGGGCAAGATTGTTGGATGCGTGCCTGATTTTACATGCTGAACACACCATCAACGCTTCAACGTTCACGACAATGGTAACCGGTTCGACTTTGGCGAATCCGTGTTCGGTCATCTCTTCGGCAATCGCTTCTTTGTCAGGACCTTTGCACGGTGGTGCCAACCAGAAAGTCATCGAAATGTTGGAAGAGATCGGTACGCCTGAGAATGTTCGACCTTACATCGAAGACCGTTTGGCCAAAAAGAAAGTAATTTGGGGAATGGGGCATCGCGAATATAAGACTAAAGACCCGCGAGCAACGATTTTACAGAAACTTTCGACCGACATGTTACAGAGAAAGTCCGGAGCGGGTGAATTGAGCATCGCCTTTGAAACCGCGATGGAAGTCGAAAGGGTTTGCGAAGAGCTTTTGAGTCATAAGGGTGTTTACCCTAACGTCGATTTTTATTCCGGTATTCTTTACAAAGAAATGGGCTTCGACGCAGGGCTTTTCACGCCGATCTTTGCCGTGGCGCGTTCAGCAGGTTGGATGGCGCACTGGCGTGAACAGCTTCAAAACAACAAAATCTTCCGTCCGACTCAGATCTATACTGGAGCCGGCAATTCATGCTACCTGCCAATGGAGCAGCGCGGAGAGCGCAAATAAGACCATTTTCAAGGTCGTTATCTATGATAGAAACCCGGAATGAACAGGCCTGTTCATTTCGGGTTTTTGCTTTTTGAGGTGAGTGAATTAGCGGTTATCAGTTTAGTTGGCGGTCCAAAGTCCGCCTAGAATGACATCGCGAGTTGAGCCTGTGATTTTCTGAAGTTGGACTGGTGTCTGGTGAATACGCTGCTGGGCCAGCCAAGCGCACATCATGGCTTCTACCGCATTTGGATTAACGTCGATGTTTTGGCTTCCTGACACCTTGAATCCGGGAAGGCGGGATTGGATGCGACGAATCAGTTCGGGGTTGAGGGCACCGCCGCCAACAATCCAGATATCGCAATCTTGAATGCCTAGTTGTTCGATTCCGGTCTGGATGCTGGCAGCGGTAAATTCACACAGGGTCGCCATCAAATCAGCCGGTTTTATGGCTTGTTTATGCTCAGAAAGTTGACTGTTTAGCCAGTCGAGATTGAAGGTTTCGCGGCCAGTGCTTTTAGGAAATGGTTGGATTAGGTAAGGATGTTGAAGAAGTCGGCTTAGCAGCGACTCGTCAACGTTTCCGGAAGCGGCGATTTCACCGTCTTTGTCATAAGCGCAGTTGAACTGTTTTTGACAAATTTCGTCCATTAAACCATTGCCCGGACCCGTATCGAACCCGTAAGTGAGGTCTTTTTCGGTGCCAAGATAACTGATGTTGGCAATTCCGCCGATATTGATCACGCAGGCCTGTTCGTTAACGGAAAAAAGCCTACGATGAAAGGCGGGGGCGAGCGGCGCACCTTGGCCTCCAACGGCGAGATTGTCGATCCTGAAGTCGGCTGCAGTGTCGATGCCAGTCTGTTTTGCAATAAAGGCCGGGTGACCAACCTGTAGGCTCATAGGCGTCTTCGGCGCGTGGAAAATGGTTTGTCCGTGACTGCCGATGGCGGTGATCTTCGAAGCGTTGAATTCGCTATGCTTTAACAGCTTTGCTGTTGCGTCGACGAATTGCTGCGCGACTTGGTATTCGAGGTCACAGAAAGCCTGAAGACTGATTTCATTTTGCAGATTCAATCCGACCAGTTGAGATTTGAGATCGGTCGGCAGGGGGTGTTCAACAAAATCGATCAGTTGGAATTGGTCGCCGTCTATTGCAACCAGTGCTGCATCCACGCCATCCACGCTGGTTCCGGACATTAGGCCGATAAAGTATTCCGGTGTTGGCATGGTCGTTCGAGCCACCTTATTCGAAGCTCGCCATTCTCAAGTCGGTTGAGAGTCGATCAAGTTGGCTCAACATGAGATGACTTTGTTTTTTGAATTCCGTTGCATATTTTTTGGCGACCGGTTGTGCGGCCGGAAATTTCATTTTAAGCGGGTCTTGGTGTTTGCCGTTGATGCGGAATTCATAATGCAGGTGAGGGCCTGTAGCGAGTCCGGTTTTACCGATGTAACCGATGATGTCGCCTTGCTTGACCCAGCTTCCCTTTTTGAACTTGCCGAATTTGGACATGTGGCCGTATACCGTCATGTATTTACCGGCGTGTTGGACTTTGATGTAGTTGCCGTAACCGTGTCCCCAACCTCTAAAGACGATTTTGCCGTTACCGGTGACGTGGATCGGCGTCCCAATCGGCCCCCCGTAATCGACGCCGCGGTGAGCACGCCATTTTTGTAAAACAGGATGGTATCGTTTTGGCTGGAATCGGGATGTGATGCGGACGTAATCGACCGGGTTGCGCAGGAAGGCTTTTTTCAGGTTTTTACCTTGTTCGTTGTAGTAACCGATGATTTTATCGCCGTCTTTGAGCAGGAAGGCGTTATGCGTTTCATGCTTGTTGTTGGTGGTGACTTGGGCGGCGATGATGTTGCCGTCACCAATATATTCGTTGTTGAGGTAGCGGGTCTCGTAGATGACTTTGAAGGTGTCGCCAGGGCGAAGTTCTCGGATGAAATCGATGTCCCAAGCGAAGATGTCAGCCAGATTCATAATGCTTTTTGCGCTCAGCCCGGCTTTTTTGCCGTCCAGATAGAAAGAGTCGGAGATGGTGCCTGTTGCGATTTCCGTGCGGATTTGTATCGGTTCTTCGATGGTTTGTATCTGATATTGTTCGCCTTGCTTATGTAGCTCGTAACGCAGGGTTTTTGATTTCGGATAGAGAATCTTTTGCAGATTGTCATGTTTGTCTATCCAGATGGTCAGGGTGTCGCCAGCACGCAAATTGGTAAGTAGGTTGCTGTTTTTCAGCTTTCCGATTTGATAAGTGATCGAGGCCGGTACGTTAACACTTGCCAGGGCTCCGCCGAGAGATCCATTCTTTGGAATCTTGACCACGTGTTTCTGCCAGTCTTGTTCCGAAAACGATCTAACGGATTGTACGTCTACGGATTCCGCTTCTTGATCGACGGGAGGTAATGGCAATGCGGTTCTCTCGATAGGCAGGTTGGCCGTCGAGATGTGCGGGGAAAACATTGAGAGGGCAAAAAGAGAGACAGAAAGGAAACTAAGCCAAGAAAATTTAGAATGGATTATCTGTCTTTTCATGGTCACTACAGGTTCTCTTTTTTGAGCGATCCGAGCCGGGTCGGATGCGAGAAATTGGGTTGATATTTCATTCGATTATACCCGATTTCTCCCGACAACGCGAAGGGTGATTTTTAGCCCAAAATCAGTCGTTTCGCACTGGAGGATTTCATGTTTATTGACCTTCGCCCAACTGCTAATGTCCTTTTCCGCGCCTGGATCAGTGCATTCGATTTCTATGCGGTCATCAGGCTGGCTTTTGCGGACTTGCTGTTGCAGTTTGATCACCGGCATCGGGCATTTCAGGCCTTTGGCATCAACTTGGTAAACTTGTGAGTTTTGGTCGGTTTCTGGATTCATGGCAATCGAATAATCCGTTTTGCATAAAACTTAAGGTAAGTGCTTCGTAACAGTCCTAAAGTCTCAATAAAATACGTTATAATTAGCGGATTTTACACGCTTTAACAGAATTTTACAGGCATCTGCCTTATTTTTAAGTTTTAAGAGGTTTTGATTGTGTCTTCACAAGCAGCAACGGATATTCGCACCTTCCAAGGATTGATTCAAACCCTGCAGGCGTTTTGGGCCGAGCAGGGCTGCGTCATTATGCAACCTTACGATAATGAAATGGGGGCGGGAACATTCCATCCGGCCACCTTCCTAAGATCGATTGGGCCTGAGCCATGGCGTGCGGCTTATGTTCAGCCATGCCGTCGTCCTACGGATGGTCGTTACGGGGAAAACCCGAACCGTTTGCAGCACTATTATCAGTTTCAGGTCATGTTGAAGCCGTCTCCCGACAATATCCAGGAGTTGTATCTGGACTCGTTGCGCATGTTGGGAATCGATCCTCTGGAACATGATATCCGTTTTGTCGAGGATAACTGGGAATCACCGACTTTGGGTGCCTGGGGACTAGGCTGGGAAGTTTGGTTGAACGGGATGGAAGTAACCCAGTTCACGTACTTCCAGCAAGTAGGCGGATTGGAATGCCGTCCGGTTACCGGTGAGATCACTTATGGTCTAGAGCGAATCGCCATGTATTTGCAAGGGGTCAATAGCGTGTATGACCTGACTTGGGTTGAGGGGCCGGAAGGCAAAGTGACTTACGGTGACGTTTTCCATCAGAATGAAGTGGAAATGTCGACCTACAACTTCGAAAAAGCCGATACCGACAAGCTGTTCCGCGTGTTTGACGAATGTGAAGAAGTGTTCGCCAAGCTGGTCGAAGATAAATTGCCTCTGCCTGCTTACGAGCAGGTTCTTAAAGCTTCGCATGCATTCAACTTACTGGATGCGCGTCACGCGATTTCGGTTACGGAGCGTGCGCGCTTTATTGGCCGTGTCCGTACCATGGCGAGACAGATTGCCGAAGCTTATTACGAAGGACGTGAAGCGCTTGGGTTCCCATTAGTCAAAAGTCAGGAGGAAAAATAATGGCTGATTTGAAACAAACTGAAGATTTTTTAGTTGAAATCGGTACAGAAGAGCTACCTCCTAAAGCGTTGAAGAAATTAAGCACCGCGTTTGCCGACGGAATCCTGGCAGGCCTGTCGGAAGCGGAACTGGCACATGGAACCGTTCACATCTATGCGGCACCACGTCGTTTGGCTGTGATGATCGAAGGCATGCAAACTGTCCAGGCCGACAAGACCGTTGAACGTAAAGGGCCGGCTAAGAAAGCGGCCTATGATGCCGACGGCAACCCGACAAAAGCGTTGGAAGGTTTTGCTCGCGGTTGTGGCGTCTCGGTTGACCAGTTGATCGAAATCGACACCGATAAAGGTGTCTGGATGGCGTACAACTTGGAGCAGAAAGGGCAGCCTGCGACCGAATTGTTGGCCGATATTGTCAACCAGTCGTTGGCGAAATTACCGATTCCTAAGCGTATGCGCTGGGGAAGTTCGGACGTCGAATTCGTGCGTCCGGTACATTGGGCGTTGATGTTGTTGGGTGAACAGGTCGTCCCTGCGACGATTCTCGGTCATGAAACGTCAAATACTACCCGTGGTCACCGTTTCCATGTACCGGAAGAAATTAGCATCACTACACCGGCTCAGTACAAGTCAAAATTGGCTGAGCAGGGGTATGTTATGGCCGACTTTGAAGAGCGTGCACAACGCATCCGCGAACAGGTCGAAGCGGTCGCGAAACAGGCCGGCGGTATCGCTCAGATTGACGAAGACCTGTTGGAAGAAGTCACGGCATTGAACGAATGGCCGGTTGCCATCGTCGGTGATTTCGACGAGTCGTTCCTAGCGGTTCCGTCGGAAGCGTTGGTTTCCGCGATGGCAGGACATCAGAAGTATTTCCATATGTTGGATGCTAACGGTAAATTGATGGCGAAGTTCATTACCATCAGTAACATCGAAAGCTCAAACCCTGAATCGGTCAAGTTCGGTAACGAGCGAGTCATTCGTCCTCGTCTTTCGGATGCCAAGTTTTTCTGGGATCAGGATCGCAAGCAGCCATTGGATGATTTCTTGCCTCGTCTTAAAACAGTGGTATTCCAGCAGAAGTTGGGAACTTTGTTCGACAAGGTGGAACGTCTGGAAACCTTGACCGTTAAAGTCGGTAAGCCTTTAGGTGTTTCTGTGGAAACTTGTGAGCGTGCTGCACGCCTTTCCAAATGTGACTTGATGTCTGAAATGGTCGGTGAATTCCCTGAGCTTCAGGGTGTGATGGGTCGTTATTACGCCCAGGAACAGAATGAGTCTGCGGAAGTGGCCGATTCGATTGACGCGCAATACCAGCCGCGTTTCGCGGGTGATGAACTGCCTTCAACGGCGTTGTCACAGGCGTTGGCAATTGCCGATAAGTTGGACACTATCACCGGTATTTACGGTATTGGTCAGGTTCCGACGGGTGACAAGGATCCGTTCGCATTGCGTCGTGCCGCTTTGGGTCTGTTGCGAATCATGATTGAAAAAGAGGTGGATTTGGATCTGCGTCTGTTGATTCAATACGGTCTGGAACTGCATGAGCAAGTCGATGCCGATGAAAAATTGGTCGATGAAATCTACGACTTCATCATCGGCCGTTTGCGTGCTTACTATGCCGATCAGGGTGTCAGCGCGGAACAGTTTGAAGCGGTTCGCGTCTGCCGTCCGGCACATCCGGTCGATTTCGCTAAGCGAATTCAAGCGGTGCAGAAGTTCAGTGAAATGGAAGCGGCGGAAAGTTTGAGTGCTGCGAACAAGCGTATCAACAACCTGTTGAAGAAAGTTGAAGGCGCGATTCCGGAGACTGTCAACGAAGACTTGTTGGCGGAAGCCGCTGAACAGGCTTTGTGGAAAGAGTTGGAAGCTTTGCGTGAACTGGTCAGTGATCAATTGGCTGGTCGTGATTATGCGGCGGCGATTGAGACAATGTCGACGATCCGAGGCAGTGTCGATCTGTTCTTCGATGAGGTCATGGTCATGGCGGAAGACGACAGTATTCGTTTGAACCGCTTGGCGTTATTGAATCAGATCTATCAGCTGTTCCTGGAAGTGGCCGATATTTCACGTCTGTGATTTACATAGCCTAAGGCCGTAATCGAAATATGGTTTGATTCAGAATTCCCGCTTCGGCGGGAATTTGTATTTTACGAGAGTGAATTTATGCAACAAAAGATCATCGTCTTGGACCGTGATGGTGTCATCAACGAGGATTCCGACGCTTATATTAAATCTCCGGATGAATGGCATCCTGTGCCAGGGAGTCTGGAAGCGATTGCGCGTTTGAAAAAGGCGGGCTGGCTGGTTGCTGTGGCGACCAATCAGTCCGGAGTTCGCAGAGGGTATTATGATCGAGCGACTTTGAGTGCCATGCACTTGAAGCTTCAGGCACTGCTTGCAGAACAAGGCGCCAAGGTGGATTGGATCAATTTTTCCCCTTACGTCGGTGACGACCAAACACCGTGCCGCAAGCCGTCGACGGGTATGCTGCAAGCGATTGAGAATCGTTTTGGTGTCTCATTAGAGGGGTGTCCGATGGTAGGGGATACCTTAGCGGATATGAATGTGGCCTTGGCAAAAAATATGCAGCCATATCTGGTGCGCAGTGGAAAAGGTGAACGAACTCTGGCCACCCAGGATCCGGTGCTGGAAGGCATTCCGGTTTATGACAATCTATTGGCCGCAGTGGAGGCGATATTACAATGAAGTTTTTTTGGTTTATTGGGTCGTTACTGTACGCGATTGGGCAGACGGTATCCATGATTCTATTTTCGGTCTTGGGTCAGTTCACCCGTCCGTTTTCGTTTCAAACACGTTATGCATTTATGCATTATTGGGCGCGTTTTTGTCTGACCTGGTTACGTTGGACATGCGGCTTACGATATAAAGTTCATGGTATGGAACATGTCGATGAAACTCAGCCGGGGTTGATTTTGTCGCGTCATGAATCGGCTTGGGAGACTTTGGCTTTTCAGCAGATTTTTCCACGTCAGGCGTATGTTCTGAAAAGAGAATTGTTGAAAATTCCTTTTTTCGGCTGGGGTATGAAACTGTTGCATCCGATTGCAATCGACCGTTCCGCAGGCCGTCAAGCCTTGAATCAATTGTTGTCCGAAGGTCAGGCACGTTTGAAGCAAGGGGACTGGATAGTGCTGTTTCCGGAAGGAACTCGGATGCCGCCTGGTCAAATAGGGAAAATTAATGTCGGCGGCGCCATGTTGGCGAAGAAGGTGAATTGCCCGATCTATCTGGTGGCGCACAATGCGGGCAGTTATTGGCCTAAGAACAGTTTCATCAAGAGACCGGGATTGATCGAGATGCACATCAGTCCGCCGTTGGATGTATCGGAGATGAGTGTGGCTGAAATCAATCAGGCTATTGAAGATTGGTATAGCCGTTTTCTGGAAAAACCGGATAACAAATGACGAAACACCGAAAAAGCTCCGGTCTTCGTGAATGGGGTAAGCGATAAAAAATGGTCAGGCCTGTTCATAAGAACGGGCCTGATTTGTTTTAGCGTAGTGAAAGTTAACTTATGATCGGTTCGGCAAACAGAGCGAACCGTCGACCGTAAACAGCAAAACTTCTTCCGTTAGCTGCTTGGCCTGCTGTACCAGTTTGTAGGAGTGGTTCGAAGTTTCTTCCACCATACGGGTATTCTGCTGGATACCCGCATCCAGATCACTGATTGCCTGATTCACCTGTTGAATACCTTGCGCCTGTTCTTGGGCGCTGGTGGTGATTTCAACGACGATGTCGTTGACTGTCTGTATGCTCAGGTTGATCTGGTCAAACGCTTCACTGCTTTGATTCAGTTGGTCGGCTCCTTCATTGACCTGATGTACGACCTCGTCGATCAGTTCTCGAATTTCCTTGGCTGCATCGGAAGACTTTTGAGCCAGTGTTCGGACTTCTCCCGCTACGACGGCAAATCCTCTTCCTTGTTCTCCTGCACGAGCCGCTTCCACAGCCGCATTCAGAGCCAATAGATTGGTTTGGAAGGCAATGCTGTCAATCATTCCGATGATGTCGCTGATGCGTATGCTGGAATTTTGAATCTGTTGCATCGACTGTACGGAACAGTTCATGACCTGTAGACCTTCATGTGCGAGTTGTCGAGTGTCTTCGGTCAGTTGGCTGGCACGCATAGCGCTGTCCGCTGTCTGGCTGACAGTGGAGGTCATCTCTTCCATGGCGGCAGCGGTCTGTTCGATGGATGCCGCTTGCATCTGAGTGCGTTCTGCTAATTCCTGGTTGCTCTCGGAAATCAGGCCGATATCGTTGTTGACCATGTTCGACGTCTCGCTGACCATCTGTAATGTTGAATTCAGTTGCAACGTGGTGTTGTTGAGCTGTTGCTTGACCACTTCCATTTCACCGGAAAAGTTCTGATTAATCTGATAGGTCAGATTTCTGTCTGCTAAAGACTCAATGGATGAGTTGATCGCGTTGAGACCGTTTTCAAGTGTGTCCAGCGCATTGTTGATATAGGATTTCAGTTCGTTAAGTCGGCCATTGGCTTGGACGTCGATGCGCTTCTTCAATTCGCATTGGGAAACTTGTTGCATGATTTGGTTGATGTTGTCCACGATTTGATCCATTGAAATCATGGCGTTGTCCACTTTTTGCTTTAATTCCCCCTGAACCGAGCTGTCCATGCGTGCCGTAAAGTCGCCTTGGGCGATGGCATCGGCCACTGATTCTAAAGAGTGCATGGTATGCGCCACACTTTTGATTGAGGCGTTGACATGGTTTTTGAATTCCAACAGGTCTCCGCCGACTTCCACTTCGATTGTTTGGTCGAATTCTCCGTTGGCGACTTTGTCCAGGTGGTAGTTGGTTTCATTGAAAATGGATTTCAGGTTTTTGGTCAGGTGGTTGAAACTGTGTTGCACTTGGCCGACCTCATCTTCGAATTTGACCGCGAGCTGTTCCGAAAAATCGTTGCTTTGGGTGATTCCGGTGATTCCTTTCTGCATCTGACTCAAGGGTCTCGCGATTTTGACGATCAGGGTCGCGTACATCAGAATTATGAAAGCGATCACGGCCACCAGTACGGCAAAAATAAAGTAGGTCGTAAGCTGATTCACTTTGACGATGCTGGTTTCGAGTTGATCGGCTTGCTGTTTTGCTGCGGCCTGATCAGGTGCTGATTGATACTGTTGCCAGTGTTCGTGGATCTCTTGAGTATCCGACTTGATCAAAGAAAAGGCTGTGGTGAAGAAGATGCCTGCCATGATCATCATTCCTAATAGCAGGGTACTTAAAGTAGAGATTTTGGTGCGGCTCCATAGACTTGGTTGTTTCACGTGCTCTCCCTGGAATCACTTGATTGAGTTGCAAGAGAATAGCACGTGATTATCAGTATAGATACCTGAATTTTTACATGGAGTAATAAGCGTATTTAATGAGAGGTTATGTCATGGGAACTGGATTTACAACTGCCAATTAATGGGTGTTTTTTGATGCAGTTGTAAATACTCATTGGTCTGCGAAAAGGGACGGCTCCCGAAAAATCCTCGGTAGGCTGACAGAGGAGACGGGTGGGCGCTTTCCAGAACCAGGTGACGGCTGCGATCAATAATGCGGCCTTTTTTCTGGGCGTAGCTACCCCAAAGAATGAATACGCAATGCTGTTTCTCGTCGTTCACAGCTTGGATGATTCGGTCGGTGAATTGTTCCCAGCCTTTGTTTTGATGAGAATTGGCTTTGTTGGCTTCGACCGTCAGTACGGCATTGAGCAGCAATACGCCTTGTTCCGCCCAGGGTTGTAGGTATCCCGTGTGACTGTTGTCCACGCCGACGTCACTTAATAATTCTTTATTAATATTCAACAGGGATTTTGGCAGAGGCTTCACATCCGGTTGAACCGAAAAACATAAACCGTGGGCGTGTCCCGGTGTCGGGTAAGGATCTTGACCTAGAATGACCACTTTGGTTTGTTCGAAAGAAGTACTGTTCAGTGCATTGAACCAGAGTTCTTTTTGCGGCAGGATGTGTTTGCAGGCAGATTGTTCTTCATCGAGAAAGCGCTCTAGCTTCTGCATGTAGGGTTTATCAAATTCGGTGCCAACGATGTTGGTCCAACTGTCTGAAAGTTTGGTAAGGATATCTTGCATGATTTATGGGTCGAGCAGCCTTTATTATGGCGCCAAGCGGTCTATCGACCAGGCCTGTTCAGTTTCATTTTGGACTTTTTGGTAGCGGAAACGGTCGTGCAGACGGTTTGGACGCCCCTGCCAGAACTCGAAGTTATGCGCTAGAATTCGGTATCCGCCCCAATGTTCCGGATGCGGGATTGTTTGCTGGTCGTATTGTTCGCTGGCTTTCATCATGTTATTTTCCAAAGTAGTTCGGTCAGGCACGACCTGGCTTTGTTTGGAGATGAATGCCGCCAATTGACTGTCTCTTGGTCGGCTTTGAAAATAGGCTTCGGATTGTTCGGCGGAAATCTTTTCAATCCGGCCTTCTATGCGGATCTGGCGGTCCATGTCCGGCCAGAAGAATAACAGGGCGACTTTGTCATTGTCATCGAACTGATGGCCTTTGGCACTGTCGTAGTGGGTATAGAACACAAAGCCGTTGCGGTCGAAAGCCTTCAAAAGCACGATACGACTGTGCGGCTGTCCTTCAGCGTCGACGCTGGATACCGACATCGCCGTCGGATCGCAGATTTTCTGTTCGATTGCCGCTTCCATCCAGTGTGAAAATTGCTCGAACGGATCGCTTTTGAGCGAATCGCGGTTCAGTTGTGCAAACTGGTAGTCACGGCGTTCTTGATGGTAATCTCGATTTGGCATGGTTCTATGATATGATTCTGAAATTAATGAAATTTATACATCATTTTATCACTAGGAGTCTTCATCTGTGAGTGGAAACTACAACGCGGCGGAAATTGAAGTATTAACCGGTTTGGACCCAGTGCGAAAACGCCCTGGAATGTACACGGACACGACACGACCAAACCATTTAGCACAGGAAGTGATCGACAACAGCGTCGATGAAGCGATCGCCGGGTTCGCAGATGAAATCACTGTCACACATTATGTCGACGGTTCCATGAGCGTACTGGACAACGGACGTGGAATGCCGGTCGATATCCACCCGGAAGAAGGCGTTCCCGGTGTCGAAGTCATCATGACCCGTCTGCACGCCGGTGGTAAATTCTCCAATAAGGCCTATAAGTTCTCCGGTGGTCTTCACGGGGTCGGGATCTCGGTAGTCAATGCGCTTTCCAAGAAAGTCGAGATTCAGATTCGCCGAGACAGCAAGCTTCATCAGATCACATTCGAGAATGGCGAAGTCTCGGAACCGCTAGAAGTAACGGGTAAAGTCGGTAAGAAGAACACCGGTACGTTTGTGCACTTCTGGCCGGACGCCAAGTTTTTCGATTCTGCCAAATACGCGTTGGGTAAATTGAAGCACTTGTTGAGAGCCAAGGCGGTGTTGAGTCCCGGACTGAAAGTGACGTTTGTTGACGAAACCAATAATGAGACCGAAGTCTGGCATTTCGAAAACGGTTTGCAGGATTATCTGAATGAAGCCTTGGACGGTTTGGAACGTTTGCCGGAAAGCGGTTTTGTTGGTGAAAGCCAGACCGATTACGAAGGCGTGTCCTGGGCGATCGCTTGGCTGGTAGAACCGAGCGAAACCCTGTTGGAAAGTTACGTTAACCTGATTCCGACGCCGCAGGGTGGTACCCACGTCAACGGGTTGCGTGCCGGAGCCACCGACGCCGTGCGTGAGTTTTGCGAATTCCGAAATCTGATTCCACGAGGCGTTAAAATCACCCCGGAAGACGTTTGGCAGAATGTGGCATTTGTGCTTTCCGCCAAGGTGCATGAACCGCAGTTTGCCGGCCAGACCAAAGAGCGTTTATCGTCGCGCGAGTGTGTGCCGTTTATTTCCGGCGTGGTGAAGGATGCTTTGAGTCTTTGGTTGAACCAGCATACCGAAGTGGCCGAAAAGATCGCCGAGTTGGTCATTCAAAACGCCAGCAATCGTAGCCGCAAAGCGAAAAAAATTACCCGTAAGAAAATCACTTCCGGTCCCGCATTGCCCGGCAAGTTGGCGGACTGTACCGAGAGTGATCTGACCCTGACGGAACTGTTTCTGGTGGAGGGGGATTCCGCCGGCGGTTCCGCCAAACAGGCGCGTGACAAAAATTACCAAGCGATCATGCCGCTGAGAGGTAAGATTCTGAATACTTGGGAGGTTGAATCCGGACAGGTTCTGGCTTCTCAGGAAATACATGATATTAGTGTCGCCATCGGCGTCGATCCGGGCTCGGAGGATCTGAGTAGTTTGCGTTACGGTAAGATTTGTATCCTTGCGGATGCCGATTCCGACGGTGCGCACATCGCCACTTTGATTTGCGCTTTGTTTGTCCGACATTTCCCGAAACTGGTTGAGCAAGGGCATGTTTATATCGCCATGCCGCCTCTATATCGTATCGACGTCGGCAAGAAGGTGTTCTATGCTTTGGACGAACATGAGCGTCAAGGCACGATCGATCGCATCGAAGCGGATAAATTGCCTGGCAAGATTCAGGTGACGCGATTCAAAGGGTTGGGTGAGATGAATCCTCTTCAGCTCCGTGAAACCACCATGATGCCGGAGACTCGCCGCTTGATTCAGTTGCAGCTGGATCCGATGGAACGCGAAAATGAGATGATGGATATGCTTTTGAACAAGAAACGTTCGGCCGACCGTAAGGTGTGGTTGGAAGACAAGGGTGATCTGGCGGAAGTTTAAGTCGTTCAGCTTTCTCAAAAAAGCCAACAGGCCTGTTGGCTTTTGTTTTTGTTCATTCAGCAGTATTAAAACTCACCCCATTCCGAGTTTTGGGGCTTGGGGGATTTTCCGGAGAAGTCGTCTATGACCGTTTTATCCAGTAATCCGGCGGTTGCCTGATTTTCAGGTGAAGCAGGTTTGGCCAGTTTGACGGTCGAGTTTTCAATGGCTTGTCTGCCTACCGCTTCTTCCAAATGATCGATCGCATCCATGACCTTGTCCGATAGGGTTACAAATTTATCTTTTACTTCTTGGGCCAGTTCCAGATTGCCTTCTTCCTTCGCTTGTATGACTTGTCCCAAGGTTTCATGGAATTGTTTGTGGATTGTTATCAGAGACTGCATGGCTGGAAGTCCATTATATTTCTGACCTTCGCTCAGAATCCATTTTCCAAGTGGGCAGCTTTTATAGTCTCGAGCGGCTTGGTGGTCAATGTCGGTTTTTTGGTCAGCCAATAGGTTTTCGAGTTTGACGTTCCAAGACAAGTGCATCATTTTCGCTTCGGCGAAATCGATGCTTTTAGCTAAAGAATGGTTGCTGACTTTCATGTCGCCGAGTTTGAAACGGTCGACGAATTCCGCCTGGGTCGTGGCCTGAGAATTCATATTGCCGGCGGTGGCAGAAAGTTGTTCGACCAGTGCCGCGTTTTGTTGTGTCATCTGGTCCAGATTAGCGACGGCCTGATTGACTTCGGAAATGCCTTTGGCTTGCTCTGCGGTTGTGGTCGAGACCTCTGAAACCAGGGTTTCCACCTCGTGGATTTTATCCACCATTTCCTGGAAGGCGAGGCCGGTTTGATTCACCAGTTCGGTACCTGTTTCGATTTGTGAAGAAGCGGTGGTGATCAAGGCGGAGATCTCTTTAGAGGATTCCGCTGATTTCTGAGCCAGGTTGCGTACTTCGCCAGCCACCACCGCAAAACCGCGGCCATGCTCTCCGGCACGTGCCGCTTCTACGGCGGCGTTGAGTGCAAGCAGGTTGGTCTGGAAGGCAATGCCGTCAATGACGCTGGTGATTTCGCCGATCTTTTTGCTAAGCTCGCTGATGCCGTTCATAGCCTCCATGGTTTTGTTCATGACGCCAACGCCGTTTTCAGCTTGTTCTGCCGAATCGTGGGCGATCTCGTTCGCTTTTTCCGAGTGTTCGGCCGAAAGTTGCAGGGTGGCTGTCAGTTCTTCCATGGTCGCTGCGGTCTGTTCCAGTGAAGCCGCCTGTTGTTGTGTACGGTCCGAGAGATCTTCACTGGCGACTGCGACCTCCTTGGACATGTTACTGATCTCTTGTGATCCAAGCTTGACCTTGCCGAAGGTGAGGGCGATGTTAGAAAGTGCGTTATTGATCGCTACTTTCATGGCTAAGAGCTCCCCTTCGAATTCGCCGTGTAGTCGTTGGCTGAGATCACCGTCGCTCATATGGGATAGGATGATGTTCAGGCTCTGGGTGGTCTCTGCAAAGCTGTCGAGGAGTTGGTTGATCGAGAGTGAAAGCGTTTTTTCGAATCCGCTCAGGCGTTCTACTTGGATTCGTCCATTCAAATTTCCTTTCGCTGCATCGGAAACGATGTGTTCGATTTCGTCTTCAATCGCGAGTTGAATCGTCATCAGCTTCCATTCCGCAACGGTTCCGATGCGATCATGTTTTTCATCAAATATCGGATCGACAACTAGGTCGACGATTTCTTTGCCCAGATGGATGCGGGCGTTATAGGTTTTAGTCAGATTTTCCAATATGGACTGTTGATGTTGAGGGTGTTTATGAAAGACATCTATGCTTTGACGAATTAGATTGTCAGCATCGAATTCCGGCAGGTCTTTCTGGATGTCCGCCTCGATTTTCTTAAGCATTTTTCTGACGGACTGGTTCATGAAAATGATGCTTCTGAAACGGTCGGCGACCATGATGTTGGACGAGGCTGAGTCAAGAGCGCTTTCAATACGTTTTGCGTTATTCAGTGACGCTTTGGTATCGTCAAAGTCTGCGCCAAGTTTGATCTGCATGGATTTGAGACGCCCGAGTACCCGGCTGATCAGACTTTTCCCCTGGCTTTTGATCGGATTATTGAAATTTCCTTCGGAAATCGAGGTGATGTATCCTTCCAGTTCTTTTAAACGTTTGCCGTTAACGTGTGTTGCATACAGGATCACCAAGATGATTAGAATGTCGAAGATTTCAAAGTAGGAAGAGGGAATGCCTGTATTGATCGTCAGGGAGGTGAATATTGAAATCAAAAGAAGCGATGACAGAAAAGAAACGATCGTGGTCAGGTTGAAGTGATTGAAAATGTCAAACCGGCTTTTGAGTGTTTGGATTTCACCGTTGACCAGTTTTATTCTCCCCGTGCTTATGTCGTTGTAAGCCTGGGTAGCAATGTGTTTCTGTTCTTCGGATGCAGGGGTTCGGACTGACATGTAACCGACAATTTCGCCTTTTTCGAAAATGGGGGTGGCGTTTGCCACCACCCAGTAATGATCACCGTTTTTTCTTCTGTTCTTGACGATTTGCGACCAAGGTTTTCCGGCTTGGATAGTGCTCCAGAAGTCTTTGAAAACCGCTGCGGGAACATCCGGATGACGCAGAATGTTGTGCGGTTTGCCGACAAGTTCTTTCCAGTCGTAACCACTGGCTTCGATAAAAGCTTCGTTCGCTTCAAGAATGTTTCCGACCAGATCGGTGCGGGAAACGATCGTCAAATCCTCTTTTAAGAAATATTCCTGCTGAGTGACGTTGGGGCTGTTCGACATCTTCTAATCGCTCTTATTTAATGCGGTAAATTACTAGGTTGGAATATATGTGTTTAAGTTTACTACTTCTAATAGATTATTTATATAGATCAATTAATTAGGCGGTTTTTAGCTTGTTTGGGTTTTTCTTTTGGGGCAGATTGAGTCTGTTAAGGAAGGGGGAATAGCTTATTTACCGTGAAAATTTTGTGGAAAGCTTGTAAATACGCAATATGGATATATAATGCGCACTTTTGCTTAATTTATAAAATGTTTATTTAGGTGTGCATTATGGTGACTGCTTCCGATATTTTTATTGGCCGACAGCCGGTATTCAACCGGAACTTGGAACTCGCAGCTTATGAATTGTTGTTTAGAAGTCATGGTTCTGAACGTTCGGCCGAGTTCGACTGTCCGGATCATGCCACTGAGACGGTCATCTCAAACGCCGTTCTGGGGTTTGGTATGGAAAAGCTGGTCGGCCCCTTTAAAGCTTATGTGAATTTTCCGGAGTCTTTTTTCCACGAAGAGGTCGATCCGCCTTTTAATTCTAAGTTCATTGTCATTGAGGTGCTTGAGAATATACGTCCTACGGAACAAGTGATTTCGGGTTTGCAGAGACTTAAAAACCTGGGTTTTAAAATCGCTTTGGACGATTTTGTCTTTAAAAGAGAGTATTTGCCGCTTCTTGATTTGGCCGATGTCATCAAGATTGAAGTAAACAAGATTTCTCTAGATAAGATTGATTTACTTTGTTCGAGTATCAGACGAATTACCGATGCAAAGTTATTGGCCGAAAAGGTTGAAACCCAAGAAGTCTATCAGGCCTGCTTGAATGCAGGATGTGATCTGTTTCAGGGGTATTTCTTCGCAAAACCGGATGTGCTTCAAGGCAAGAAAATCTCGGCGGCCAGACTGAATCTGTTGGAACTTTTGAAGGCAATCACCGAGCCGAATGTAAATTTGGAAGATTTGGAAAGTATCATAAAACGTGATGTAGGCTTGTCGCACAAACTGCTGAAGATGGCGTGGCACTATCGTAGCCGGACGATGCCGGAGTTTAGTGATATTAGACAGGTTGTCGTGTTTTTCGGATTACGAAGAGTGCAAGCCTGGAGTACTATGCTTTCTCTGTCTAGTACTGGTGAAGTGGTGCCGGAAGTGTTTGTAATGGCGTTGACACGTGCAGAATTTATGAGAACGGTGGCTATTGAAGAAGGACTTGGGTTTGAAGATTCGTTTTATTTGGCAGGACTGTTCTCATTGTTGGATGTGATTATGAATCAACCAATGGAAGATGCATTGATACAGTTACCATTGGATAACCGAATTATAGAAGGGGTGATCAATGAGAGTGGGGACTATGGCCGTCTTCTGAATATGGCAAAATCGTTTGAACAGAGTAAAATGCAGGATCGAGGCGCTGCTTACGGTGCCGTGTACTTGCAGGCGTTTAGGGAGGCGCTCGCAGTTTTAACATAACCGGTTTGGGAGGGATTGTATGCAGGGACGTCGGCGATTTATCGAAAATGTATTGAAACTCGGACTGATGTCTACGGCTACATTGGCGGGCGTTAGCTGTGGAATGCCTGTCAAACCCGGTACACAACGAACAGGTGTGGTGTTGGATGAACTGTACTTTAAACATGACCTGCCCGAGCACCCTGAAAACGCACAGCGTTTGGTGGCGATTGACAAAGAACTGGAACGCAGAGGATTGTGGGATAAGTTAACGCCGGTTCAAGCCCGTTTGGCGACCAATGAAGAATTGCTTTGGGCGCATTCTCAGAACTACATCGATGAGATAGAAAGTATCAGCGAATACGGCGGCGGTTTTTTTGACCCTTATGTTGGCGACACCTATTTGAATGAGGTGTCGTTTGACGCCGCAAAAATGGCGGCCGGCGGCGCGATTCAAATGAACCTTGCAGTTTATGATCGACAGGTAGATAACGGTTTCGCCTTGCTTAGACCTCCGGGGCATCATGCTTTGGAAAGTAAGGCGATGGGCTTTTGTCTGTTTAATTCGGATGTGATTGCCGCCCGAGCCTTGCAAAAGTACCGTGGCGTGAAACGGGTGGCGATTGTCGATTTCGATGTTCACCACGGTAATGGGACTCAGGATTTAACGATTGATGATCCGAGCATCATGGCCGTTTCGATCCATCAACATCCATATTGGCCAATGACCGGCTTGGCGGAAATGACTGGTACCGGAGAAGCTAAGGGTACCAATGTAAATTGTCCTTTTGGAAGTGGTGCAGGTAATCAAGCCTATCTACGAGTGTTTGACGAGGTGATTCTACCTAAGTTGCAAGATTTCAAGCCGGAACAGATTATTGTTTTCGCCGGTTATGACGCTCATTGGCGAGATCCTCTGGCTGAGCATAGAGTGAGTGTTGACGGTTTCAATCATTTATTACAGCGTCTAAAAAGGACGGCGCAGGATTTGTGTGGTGGGCGTCTGGCACTTTCTTTGGGTGGCGGCTATGAGCTTGAACCTTTGGCGCATTGCGTTGCCGGGAATTTCGAGGTGTTGTTGGATGAACCTTTGACACCGGATCCGCTGGGGGAATCCCCTCGTTTGGAAAACGACTATTCGGAACAGCTGGAAAAATTGAAAAGCATTCACCGTGTATGACGGTGAGCTTGCTAGGCGTGGTCAGTCTCTGATAATACGTTGGCCAAGCGTACTGAGGCGGTGTTTATAATTTATATAGTCTTCGATTGCCGCTTGGTCACTTTGGGAAGGGTTGTTGAACTCGATTGCCAAATAAATTTTGTCACCGGCATTATGTCTGTGGGTGACCTTCCCGACCATTGTCAGTAGCATAAAGTGTTCGAAGGCAGGTAGTTCAAATTCGACTTCAAGCTCGGTGCCGATTCTTGCTCCTCTTGCCGTAAGTACGCCAATCCAATTCGGTGACAAATCGACCAACTGTGCCTGAGCCTGCCCATTTCGGCCATAAAGCGTAATTTTTCGGTCGGTTTTGACGGAGTTTTTGATCTCTGAGTCCATGAGGTTTGTATTTCTTATTTTTATTCTAAAATCCCCTTTTTTTAATCCGTCTTAGAATTCGGCAAAAGAAGTAAAAGCACGTTGACGGTTTTATTTTATTACAAAACTCATCATCGTGTTTTAAGTTTGTGGTTTCGAGAATTAAACGCGTGTTTGTTCAGGAAGAGCAACTAAGAGCAATTCCCTTTTGGGCGGGGGATTGAGGGGGCTTGTAGTAGCGCTCGGGCAAGGCCGGGTGTTGTTCAAAAGGATTTCTAAGGGCTTCGAAGCAGGTATTCAGTAACGTAAAGTCGCCTTGTTCCGCGGCTTCAATGATTTCCTGATTAATGTAGTTGCGCAATACGAATTTGGGGGTGTTCTGTCGTATTCGTTCGCTGCATTGTTGCGGTTCGAGTTCCAGAGCACGACGAACGAAATAACGTTGCACCCACTGACGCCAGTTTTTCGAATCGGGTAGCCATTCGGAATCCAGGCAGGCCTGTTCGGTTTCGAATTCGGACAACTTTAGAAAGAACTGTTGGAAATCCAAGTCGGACTGATCCATTAATATCAATAAATCGGCTACCATTTGGCGGTCTTCTTCAAAATCTTCTTTAAGCCCTATTTTGGCGCGCATTTTATCCAAGTAGCTTCTGTTATAGGTTTCGACGTATTCGTTGATGGCCGCTTCCTGCTGCTCTTGGGAAATTCGGGTTCCAAACGAGGCCGCCAATACCTGACAGTTCCATAGCCCGATATTGGGTTGTTGGCTGTAGGCGTACCGGCCTTCGGTGTCCGAATGGTTGCAGATATAATGGATTTTGAAATCGTCCATGAAGGCGTAGGGGCCGAAGTCGAAGGTTTCGGCGGCGACCGACATGTTGTCGGTATTCATGACGCCGTGGCAGAATCCGACGGACTGCCAGCTGGCAATCAGTTCGGCGGTTTTTTGGCAGATAGTGGTTAGTAGTTGGCTGAATTTTTCATTTTCATCGAGATGGCGCAATTCCGGGTAAACCGTTTCTATGACGTAGTCGGCAAGTTGGGAGAAACCTTCGTCATCCTGTTGCTGTGCCAGCCATTCGAAATGACCGAAACGGACATGGGTTTTGGCGGTTCGGATATAGCTGGCACGGGGTTCCATCTGTTCGCGCCAGACGGTTTCACGGTTGTGGCATATTGCCAGACAGCGGGTGCTTGGTATGCCCAAAGCGTGCAAAGCTTCCCCGCCCAGATATTCGCGGATGGCGGAGCGTAATACGGCGCGGCCGTCACCTCTTCGGGAATATGGGGTCTGCCCGGATCCCTTGAGGTGAAGATCCCATGCTTGCTGTCCTAAATCTTCGCACTGTCCTAACAGTAGGCCTCTGCCGTCGCCTAAGTCCGGATTGTAGTAACCGAATTGATGACCGGTGTATTTTTGAGCAAGAGGGTCACAGCCTTCTGGCAGATTTTGCCCTGAGACCATTTTCAGAATGGCGCTATCGGTTAAAGAAAGGTTGAGTGCTTTTTCCAGGGGTTGGTTGCGGTGAACCAGAATCGGATCGGCCAAAGCTTCGGGTTGTACTCTGGTGAAGAAGTGATCCTGGAGTTGCGTATAACGGTTGAAAAAGTGCGGCATGGTTCTCTGTTCTGCTCGGATTCGATAATGACTTATTGTATCTCGGAACGTCTTATTAACCTAGTGTTCTACTTGGTTATTGAGTCTGGTTAGCGTGTTTTTGGGTTGGCTGGAGAGATGTGATTAAAAGTTATTCTCTGGAGATACATAGGTTATGGAAGTGTGTTAGATTATTGCGTTGTAATGGATAAATGTTACGGCGTCTATGCCAAGGTGGTGGTATGAGCTTGGAAATATTAGTTGAGAATATCAAATGCGGCGGATGCGCCAACAGTATTCGCAAGCAGTTGTTGGATTTGGATGGTGTCGAGCAGGTCGATGTAGACGTGGCTGAAGGCAAAGTGCATGTTGTAACCTATGGAGAGGAAGACGAAGCGTCGCTTTGCGAACGTGTCTTACAGCAGTTGCATAAGATGGGCTATCCGCAGGTCGGCAGTGTCGACGGCTTGCGAGCAAAAGGCGCCAAGGCGAAATCTTTTGTTTCTTGTGCCGTGGGCAAATTAACCGATTAAGAGCACTAAGTTAGGAGTGAATTGTGTCTCAGCAAGTGATTAACTATGAAGGGATTGAACAGTTACCTGTAGCCAGTTTTACCGAAAAAGCCTATTTGGATTATGCAATGTATGTCATCCTCGACCGTGCTCTGCCGCATATCGGGGACGGTTTGAAGCCGGTGCAACGCCGGATTGTTTACGCAATGTCCGAGCTAGGATTGAAGTCCAGCGCGAAATACAAAAAATCCGCCAGAACCGTCGGGGATGTGCTCGGTAAATTCCACCCGCACGGCGACAGCGCTTGTTATGAAGCCATGGTCTTGATGGCTCAGGACTTCTCCTTCCGTTATCCGTTAATCGACGGCCAGGGTAACTGGGGTTCGATGGACGATCCGAAATCGTTTGCTGCGATGCGATATACCGAATCCAGATTGTCGAAATTCAGTCAGTTATTGCTTGAAGAGGTCGGGCAAGGAACCGTCGATTGGACGCCTAACTTTGACGGCACGTTGGACGAGCCACTGGTGTTGCCGGCTCGCGTGCCTCACGTATTGCTCAACGGTACTTCGGGGATTGCCGTGGGGATGGCGACTGATATTCCACCTCATAATCTGAAGGAAGTAGTGAATGGTTGCGTGGCCTTATTGGAGAATTCCAAGTTGACCACCGAAGAGTTGATGGAATACATTCCTGCTCCCGATTACCCGAATACCGCTCAGATCATCACGCCTAGAAATGAATTGTTGAAACTTTATGAAACCGGGAACGGTGCCATCCGCCAGCGTGCCAGTTATCACGTCGAGGACGGCGTCAATGTGGTGATCGATGCGTTGCCATATCAAGTGTCCGGCGCCAAACTGCTTGAACAGATCGCATCGCAGATGCGTGCCAAGAAGTTGCCGATGGTGGTGGATCTAAGGGATGAGTCGGATCATGAGAATCCGGTGCGTTTCGTCCTTGAGTTGCGCTCGAAGCGCGTGGATGTTGAAACGGCCATATTGCACTTGTGTGCGACGACGGATCTGGAAAAGAGTTACCGTGCTAATTTCAATATGATTGGGTTGAACGGCCGCCCACAAGTCAAGAATTTGAAAGCGATGTTGTCCGAGTGGTTGAGTTATCGTACCGAAACCGTTCGCCGCCGTTTGCAGTATCGATTGGATAAGGTGTTGGCGAGATTGCACATCCTTGAAGGGATGATGGTCGCTTTTCTTAATATTGACGAAGTCATCGCCATCATCCGTGAAGAGGAAAAGCCGAAACCGGTGTTGATGGAACGTTTCGGTTTGTCCGATATTCAGGCCGAAGCTGTTCTTGAACTGAAACTTCGTCATTTGGCTCGTCTGGAAGAGATGCGAATCCGTACCGAACAGGCCGAGCTGGAAGCGGAAAGGCAGAAGCTCGAAAAGACCCTTGGTAGTGCGGCGCGTTTGAAAACATTGGTTAAGAAAGAGTTGATGGAGGATGCCGAAAATTACGGCGATGACCGCAAGTCTCCATTGATTGAAGCGCGTTTGGCACAGGCGATGAGCGAACAGGATCTGTTGCCTTCCGAGGCGGTGACGGTTGTCTTGTCTGAAAACGGCTGGGTACGCGCCGCGAAAGGGCATGATGTGGAAGGGGAGAGCCTGGGATATAAGTCCGGCGACTCTTTCTGTAGCCAGGCCAGCGGGCAAAGCCGCCAGACCTGTGTGTTCCTTGACGACACGGGTCGGGCATACGCGTTGCCGGCACACAGCTTGCCTTCGGCTCGTAGCCACGGTGAGCCTTTGACAGGCCGGTTGAGTCCACCTGCAGGCGCAAGCTTTAAGCATGTTTTGATGGGGCAAGGAGACGATCAGGTGATTCTGGCTTCATCGGCGGGTTACGGTTTCACCACGGCATTGGAGAATTTGTATTCTAAAAACAAGGCGGGGAAAGGCGCGATCAGCTTGCCGGACAAATCCAAGGTGTTGGCTCCAGTGAAAGTGCAGCAGGACGATTGGGTTGTTGTTGTCACAGATGAGCCGAGAATGTTGGTGTTCAAGGCAGAAGAGTTGCCTTCTCTGGCAAAAGGGAAAGGGAATAAGTTGATTCAGATGCCGAAAGGACAGTTGGTTAATGCAGTGTTTGCCTTCCAGCCGGGTAGTAAGTTGAGTCTGGTTGCAGGAAAATATGAGAAGACATTCGGGCCAACGGCGATCGAAGAAGCATTTTCAGCGCGAGCCAAACGCGGTATCGTTCTGCCGAGGACGTTGAAGAAAGTCACCTCTATTCAGGTTGCGCCATAAAACATTATGGGCTAAATGCACATTGGTATGGGTTTTGCTTTTTCGGTAATGCGAAGAGATCTGCCAGCAAAAACGGATTTTAATTGGTTGGTTTTACAGTATACGAAAGAGTTTGAAATGGATTGGATTGAACCCTGAACAGTTTATTAAAGTGACCTGATATATGTTTGCAAAACCCATTGGAATTATCATTATCCTGCTTAGCTTGTTGGGCGGTTTCGTCTTGATGGGCGGAAAGTTGGGCGCGCTTTGGCATCCATCGGAACTGGTGGTGATTTTAGGTATTTCATTGGGGGCGTATTTGGCGTCGACGCCAGTTTATATCTGGATGAGGACGCTGACTTACATAGGACGTTTTTTTGCCGGTGAGCGAGTCAATAAAAAGCTCTATGCCGAAACATTAGGGTTGTTGGAAGAACTGGCCCGTCTATCACGTTCGTCCGGAATGCTGGTTTTGGAAAAGCATATTGTCAGCCCGGAGAATAGCCCTATCTTTATGCACTATTCCCAAGTGATGAAACACCCCAGTCTTAAGAAATTCATTGTCGACAACTTCAGCTATATGCTGCTCAACCCACCTGCCAGTCTGAATTTCCAACACCATCTTGAGAACCAGATCGACGATATTTACCAATCTATGATGGAAGTACCGAAAGCGTTAGGAAAGGTTGCCGACTGGTTACCGGGCTTCGGGATCGTTGCAGCGGTGCTTGGTGTCATCATCACCATGGAGATGTTGGGTGGTGAAATGGATGTGGCCAAGATCGGTACGGCAATTGGTGCCGCTTTGGTTGGAACTTTGACCGGGGTGTTTGTCGCTTTTGCCGTCGTCGCGCCTTTTGTGCATTCGGTGGAGGTGATGATTCGTCAGGATCGTTCATTGTTTGAGATGGCCGCGGCGTTTATCGAGGCTTATGAAAGCGGCGTTTCACCAAACCTGGCGGTCGAGATCGGGCGTCAGCGTGTGCCACCTGAATTTGAAGTTCCTCGTGACGAGGGCCGATAATCGTGCGCTTAAGCTGTGAAATGAATACAGAACCGTTTGGTTTGAAGGTGGAGTGATGGGACGTCGTGGAGGACATGACGAAGGGGGCGCGCACGGCGGTTCCTGGAAAATCGCCTTAGCCGATCTGATGACGGTGTTGATGGTGTTCTTTCTGGTTATGTGGCTGATGGCTGTTGTGGAGCCGGAAAAACGCAAGGCGTTTGTAGATAGCTTGACAGGGCAGGAACCGCCGGCACCGGTGAGCCTTTTGGATCAGACGGCTGCCCAGCCGGGAACGGAGATTAATTTACTGGATCTCCGACCACCTGTCACGGAGCAGGAGATCCGAGAAACGCTTGATAAGGTAAATCCGCGTGATATCGATATTGAAGACGGCCCGGATTTCACCAAGATTACTTTGCGATCGGACAGTTTCTTCGAGAGTGGCCGTGCCACAATCAGTGACAATACTCGTGAGCAGATTGAGGCGCTGGGCGAAACCCTAATGGGAAGAGGTCAGAAGATGGTGATTGCCGGTTACACCGATGATTTACCGATCAGCAACTTTCAGTTTCCGTCTAACTGGGAGTTATCGGCTGCGCGTGCCGCAACGGTCGCGCGAACGTTTATCTACATGGGCTTGGATAAGAACCTTGTCACCATTGAGGGGAATGCCGATAACGAGCCGGTTGTGCCGAATGATTCGGCTTACAGTCGATCTCTGAACCGTCGTGTGGTGATCCGTATCGACAAGCATCAGGTCGGCAGAAAACCGATCACGAACCCTGTTACGAATCCGGTACAGCCTTAGGCCGTCTCCAGCAGGTTTGATTTAGCTCAACCTTTTCCGCAGTGGGCGCAATTCTCGTCTTTTTTCAGGTTGAGTGTACGGATCTGCATGGTATAGGCATCGACAATCATCAGTTTTCCGGTCAGCGTCGGTTGATCAAGCAGCGCCTTAATTGCCTCAATCGCCTGCATGCTGCCCATCATGCCGACAACCGGTGAAAGTACGCCGTTCTGGCTGCAGGTCAATTCCACCCCGTCTTCCTCTTTGTATAAACACTGATAGCAAGGGCTGTCCGGTTTGCGGAAATCGTAAGTGCTCAGTTGACCTTCCCAGCGGATTGCCGCTCCGGAAACCAGCGGTTTTTTTGCTCGGTAGCAGGCACGGTTGAGCGCAAAGCGCGAAGCGAAGTTATCGGTGCAGTCGAGTACGACGTCGGCGTCATCGATCAAAGTCTGAAGTTCCGTCTCTTCCAGTTGATGATTGATGGTGTCTATATGGATGTGATGGTTGAGTGCCGCCAGGTTTTGTTTGGCTGATTCCACTTTGGGTTGGCCGATATTGGCTTCACGATGTACGACTTGTCTTTGAAGGTTGGAATCGTCGACTTCATCGAAGTCCACCAGGGTCAATTTGCCGATTCCGGCAGAGGCAAGATAGAGCGAGACCGGAGAGCCCAAGCCGCCCAGACCGAAAATTACGGCGTGCGATTGAGCCAACGTCAACTGGCCGCTGTAGTCGATTTCCGGTAACAGGATCTGGCGGCTGTAGCGTGACAGTTCTGCATCGTTAAGTTCGGTTTTCAACAGGTTTGACATGGTTTTTCTTCCGGTTTGGATTCTATTTATTTTAAACGTATTTTTGAGTTTATACAGGATTTGACCTGGTGCTATGGGCGTTGTCCGAGCGTGATGCGCGGGTTTCCGCCGTAATCTTGTTTAGTGGTCACGTTTTGGTAGCCGTGCTCTGCAAACAGCTGTCTCACCGTCTTCCCCTGATTGTAACCGTGTTCAACAATCAACCAGCCTTGCGGTTTTAGGAATGAACAGGCCTGCTGAATAATGATTTTCAAGTCATCAAGTCCGTCATGTCCTGCGGTTAGGGCGCTGATCGGTTCAAAACGCACATCTCCTTGTGACAGGTGTTCATCTTCCTCTTCGATATAAGGAGGATTGGAGACGATTAAGTCAAATTGCATTTCGGCATCGATACTCTCAAACCAGCTACTTTGTTTGAATGCAATATCGAGTTGATGAGCTTTAGCATTCTGTTTTGCCACTTCGAGCGCTTTTGAGCTTAAGTCGACTGCTGTGACCTCACAGTGCCGGCATTCGGATTTGAGTGCCAGTGCAATCGCGCCGGTTCCGGTTCCTAAATCCAAAATCCGAAAAGTGTGGCGCTTTTCGGATTCTGAGCAGGCCTGTTCATTTTCTGCGAGCTTCTCTAAAGCGGTTTCAACCAGAATTTCGGTATCGGGGCGTGGAATCAGAGTGTCCGGGGTGACTTTTAAAGCCATTCCCCAGAATTCGCGTTCGCCGATCAGATGGGCAACCGGGTGGCCGAGAAGACGCTGTTGAAGTAGCTGTTCAAAACAGTTTCTATTTCCATCATCCAAGGTGTTTTCAGGCCATGTGAATAGATAAGTTCGCGTTTGACCAAGGCAATGCGCCAAGAGCAACTCAGCATCCAGTCTAGGACTGTCGCTGATCGCCTGCTGATGGATTTGGCTGCTGGCCGTATCGAGTGCCTCTTGGATGGTTTTCACGAAGCCTTGCCCTTAAATTTTTGAGTATCAGCTTTCCGAGCTTAATGCGGCAAGCTGTTCGGCCTGATATTCATTGACCAGAGGATCGATGACCTGTTCCAAGCCGCCGTTCATGATTTCGTCTAACTTGTACAGGGTCAGGTTGATGCGATGGTCGGTCACGCGTCCTTGCGGATAATTATAGGTTCGAATACGTTCGGAGCGGTCACCGCTTCCAACCAGGCTTTTACGTTCCTGGGCGATTTCGCTTTCATGAGCCTGACGCTTTGCATCCATGATACGCGATGCGAGCAGGGACATGGCACGGGCACGGTTTTTATGCTGTGAACGTTCATCCTGACACTCCACTACGGTTCCGGTCGGAATGTGGGTGATACGAATCGCCGAATCGGTTTTGTTGACGTGCTGACCACCTGCACCGGATGCACGGAATGTGTCTACCTTGAGGTCGGCAGGATTCAATTCAACTTCCTCGACATCCGGTGCTTCCGGCATAATTACGACCGTAGCAGCGGAAGTGTGGACGCGTCCCTGAGTTTCGGTTGCAGGAACGCGCTGTACGCGATGTGCGCCCGATTCGAATTTGAGTTTTGAGTAGGCGCCGTCACCGATGATACGTGCGATGATTTCTTTGTAACCGCCGTGCTCACCCTCTTGGGAGTTGATAACTTCAACCTGCCAGCGTACTTTTTCGGCATAACGGCTGTACATGCGGAAAAGGTCGCCGGCAAAGATGGCGGCTTCGTCTCCACCGGTCCCGGCTCGAATTTCCAGGAAGATGTTGGCGTCGTCATTCGGGTCGCGAGGCAGTAGCATGGTCTGAAGTTCCACTTCCAGATCAGCTAGCTGTTTTTCCAGTTGCGGAAGTTCTTCCTGTCCCATCTCTTTTAAATCGGGATCGCCGGATTTGATCATGTCCTTAGCTTCTTGCAGGTCACCTTCTGCCGTTTCGTATGCATTGAAGGCATCGACGACCGGAGTAAGTTGCGCATGCTCCTTGGTGAGGGCGCGGAATTTTTTCTGATCGTTGATAACGTCCGGGTCGGAAATCAGTGCGTTGACTTCGTCCAGGCGGTCTACCAGGTTTTGCAGTTTGATTCGAATAGAGTCTTTCACGGGATTCTCAATGTTTCTGTTGACGGGATAACGTCGGGTTATACGGGAGTTGTTCGCAGCTATTTATGTTGTGCGTCATCGGACAATAACAAGGTTCTTGCCGATTCAATCAGGTTGTTCTTTCCGGACAGGCCTGCCTGATGCAATTGCTTGGTCGGAGTGTGCAGCAGTTTGTTGGTCAATTGGTTGGCCAGTTTCTTGATCACTTCTTGAGGGTCGGCACCTGTTTCAAGTTGATGCAGGGCTTGGTTCATGGCCTGGTCTTTGATTTCCAGACAATGTTGGCGATATTGTTGGATCAACGGGTTGACCTGCTGAATCGCACTCAATTGGGACATAAAGGTTTCCGCCTGGACATCAATGATCTCTTCGGCTTCCAGTGCAGCCGTCTGGCGGGATTGTTTATTGTCTTCGATGATTTCGTGCAAATCGTCGACCGTGTAGAGGTAGACGTCTTCCAGTTCATCGATGCTGGCTTCTATGTCACGCGGGACTGCAATGTCCACCATGAACATTGGACGATTTTTGCGGCGCTTCAGAGCCGGTTCCACTTGCGCTTTTTTCAAAATGGCATCCGGGCTTCCGGTCGAACCAATGACCAGATCTGCTTCATGCAGGTGATCCGGTATTTCATCCAGTTGGATGGCGTAGCCACCGACACTTTCGGCCAAGGTATGGGCGCGTTCCAAGGTGCGGTTGGCGATAATCAGTTTGCCGATTTGGCTCTCTTTCAGGTGGCGGGCAACCAGTTCGATGGTTTCTCCTGCGCCGAGCAATAGAGCAGTCTGTTCAGAGAGGTCGCCGAAAAACTGTTTGGATAGAGTGACGGCAGAAAAAGCGACAGACACCGGGCTGGAGCCGATCGCCGTATCGGTTCTAACCTGTTTGACCGTTCTGAAAATGTGCTGGAACAGGTTTTCTAATGTGTGATGGATGCTGTCGGCTTTGTGTGCTAAGTTATAAGCGTCTTTCACCTGTCCGAAAATTTGCGGTTCACCCAGTACCAATGAGTTCAGTCCGCTGGCTACGCGCATGATATGCTTAACGGCATCAATATCTTGATAGTTATATAGATAAGGGGTTAAAGCGTTTTCCGGTTGTTCGAAAAAGGCATCGAGCCAGGTTTGGATGCTTTTCGTAGCATCGGGTGTTTTAGGCGTGCAATAAATTTCAGTTCGGTTGCATGTAGATAAAATGATACACTCTGAGACTAATTGCTTATTTTTAAGTTCGGACATCGCCGAAAGCGCCCGTTCTGGAGTGAAGGATACGGTTTCACGGATGTCGACCGGTGCGGTCTCGTGATTAACGCCAAGAGTAAGTAGCTTCATAATCGAGTGGTGTACCGTAAAAATGTTCCAGAGCGAATTGCGACCAAAGAGGCGTAATTCTGCTAAATTATGGGGTTAATTGCAAGTTTTTATAAGGATTTTGCCCGGTTTTAGATGTAAGGTATTCTGTTCGGGGGCTTGTGAATTCTTATATTTTAAGGGCTCCGAACAGGAAAGCCGATAATGTATTTAAACAGTTTTATTGGAAGGTTTTGGTGAGATTGAATATTAATAAGTGGTTAGCGTTTATGGGAATGCTGACACTGACGGCATGTTCGACGATGGGTGTGCAGAATTCTGCCGAAGATTCTCAAGAGGCGTCTACTCCTCCTGCGCCGTTTGTGTCGGCAGAAGATGAGACGACATTAGAGGGTGAGGAGCTCTCTGCGCAGTTAATGTATCAAGTGTTGGCTGCTGAAGTGATGGTGGCGAAGGGCTATCCGGCAGACGCTTATGATTTGATTTATCCACTGGCCGTTAAAACCCGTAATGTTGAGTTGGTTAAGCGGGCTTTTGAATTGTCCATGGCGACTTATGATGAAGGGAATGTCGAACAGTCCGCCAAGCTTTGGCTGGAAGTGGAACCGAAAAATCCGACTCCTTGGCGGGCAGCTTATTTGATGTCATTGCGTGCCGGTAAGGTTCAACAGGCTATTGAACAGTGGCAGGAGTACAGAAAGCGGTCAACGATGGATTTGCAGCAAGATGTGTTGTCGGCCGCCCAAAGGGTGGCTCGTGCCGCTGAGGCAGAAGCCGCTTTGCAGTTTTTCGACCATGTTGTGAAAACGTATCCGGATGTTTGGCAGGCCTATTATGGCGAGGGGTTTCTGGCTGTTCAATTTGATAAGCCTGAAAAAGCGGTCCCTATGCTTGAAAAGGCGTTGGCGTTGCTGACGGATTCCGAGCGTGAAAAGACGGCCGCACTGATTTATCAATTGCTTTCCAAAGCTTATTTGCAATTACCGTCTCCACAGCTGGGACTGGCCGGCTTAAAAACTTATCTCAAGGAAAATCCGAAGGATTGGTTGGTTCAGGAGCGAATGGCCCGGCTTGAGGTAAAGGCAGAAAAATTTTCAGCGGCGGAGTCGCGATACAAGATGATTCTCAAAGCCAATCCTGAGGCGACAACTTCGAGATTGTCGCTAGCCTTGTTACAGATCGAGATGGAAAAGTTCGATAAGGCCAGGAAGAATCTTGAACAGGTTGCGGTGCAGCCCGGCTATGAATCGGTCGGTTATTATTATTTAGGTGTGTTAAGTCAAGAGCAGGGGCTGTTTGACGAGGCCTTGTCGTTTTATGCAATGGTCAAGCAAGTACCTTATTCGGTAGATGCTCAATTGCACCGTGCCGAAATTCTGTTTGCTACTCAAGGTTTGAATGAAGCCTTGGCGGAATTGGATAAGATTGAGAGCGAAGATTCTGCAACCAAGGTTAAGGTCTTGAGAGCGAAAGCGATTTTTTATCGTGCCAGTAATATGTTCGAAAAATCGATTTCGTTGTATGACCAGGCGATTGAAATGGATCCTAATGATATTGAACTGTTAATGGCTCAGTCGGTGATATTTTACGATTTGAAACGATTTGATGGTTATGAGATAAACTTGAAACGTGTTTTGTCTTTGCAGCCGGATGAAGTCGAGGCATTGAACGCATTAGGTTATTTCTATGTTGAGCAGGGAGTTAAATTAAACGAGGCGGAAGCCATGTTAAACAAAGCCTTGCGCTTGGCACCTGACAGTTATTATGTGTTGGATAGTGTCGGCTGGCTGGCTTATCAACAGAAAAAATATCAGCAAGCGGTTACTTACCTTAAAAAAGCATTGTCTATTAAATTGGACGAAGTGGTCGTGATGCATTTGGTTTCCGCCTTGTGGCAGACGGGTAAAGTCGATCAGGCTCAAAAGCTTTGGGAAAAATACCGGGTACAGTTTTCAAAAAATGCTGAATATCAAACGCTTATTGAACGACTGAAGGCTGGAGAGGCGATTCACTAGTCTTGGACGGTTAAAAAGAAGCTGTAAAAACTGAAAATAACCTAAAGAAAAAGTAAAAATTAGCTTGAATTCCGGAAAAATAAATGGATAATACGCACCTGTCTTTAACGACAGAGATATTAAAGGGCTGTAGCCAAGCGGTAAGGCATCTGGTTTTGATCCAGTGTACCGCAGGTTCGAATCCTGCCAGCCCTGCCAATATCCTTCCCGAATTCCCCAAGTCATATTATCCTCGAACAGGAGCGCCTTAAATGGCTAACAGAAATGTCATGATTTTTGCGGGAAACGCAAATGTCAGTCTTGCAGAAAAAATCTCCCAGTATTTAGATATTCCTCTTGGTAAAGCCGATGTTGGCCGTTTTAGCGATGGCGAAATCATGGTTGAGATAAAAGAATCTGTTCGTGGACAAGATGTCTATGTTTTGCAGCCGACTTGTACTCCTGAACCTGCTGTTAATCTGATGGAAATGTTGGTGATGATTGATGCGCTTAAGCGAGCTTCAGCAGCACGTATTACAGCCGTAGTTCCTTATTACGGTTTTGCGCGTCAGGATCGTCGTCCTCACTCGGCGCGTGTTCCGATCACTGCGCGTCTTTCCGCCGATATGATCACTGTAGCTGGTGCTCATCGCGTCATTACTGTGGATCTTCACTCGGATCAGATTCAAGGTTTCTTCGATATCCCGGTTGATAATATTTACGGTTCGCCTCTATTAGTTGAAGATATGCAGAAGAATTGTGACTTGGAAAATGTCACGATTGTGTCTCCTGATATGGGTGGTGTGGTTCGCGCACGAGCTGTTGCCAAAGCGGTTGATGCGGATATGGCGATTATCGACAAGCGTCGTCCAAAAGCGAATGTTTCACAGGTTATGAACATTATTGGTGATATTGAAGGTCGCGACTGTATCATCATTGATGATATGGTTGATACCGCGGGTACTTTATGTAAAGCGGCTGCGGCATTGATGCAACGAGGCGCTAAAAGCGTTTCTGCTTATGTCGTTCACGCGGTTCTTTCTGGCCCTGCGGTTGAAAACATTAATGGTTCTGTTCTGAAAGAATTGGTAGTCACTGATTCGATTCCGGCTACGGCGGAAGCGATGGCTTGTGAGCGTATTCGTCGCGTAAGCATCGCCGGAATGCTGGGTGAGACGATCCGCCGTGTTCACCAGGAAGAGTCGGTAACGGAATTGATGCACCACTAATTGGTTACTGCTTCGAATTCGAGAAAACGCCCCTTTTGGGGCGTTTTTGCTTTTTAGAGATATGGAATACAATTGAAGTGCTTGAATTTAATATAAAAAGCTGGAAAAAAGCCTTTTTTTGAGTATAATTCTCGCTTCCCTTGCGTTTGGTCGCGAAACGTAAGATTTATGAATTGGCAGTCTTTGAATATATGAAGGTACGGTAACCGATTGATTTACCGGCTATTTATAAAGATTGTCGTTATTGGAGTATAGAAAAATGAGCCAAAATTGGACAGCAGAAATCCGTTCGGAAGAAGGGAAAGGTGCGAGCCGCCGCCTTCGTCGTGCGGGTAAAGTACCAGCAATTATTTACGGCGCTGATAAAGATGCGGTATCGGTTGCTTTTGCACAAAACTTTGTAAAGCACGAGTTTGAAAATAGAGACGTTTTCAACACCGTTTTGACAATCGATGTTAACGGTGGAGAGACTGAAACATGTGTTGTTAAGGATGTTCAACGTCATCCAGCAACTGGTGATGTTTCTCACATCGACTTGCAGCGTGCTTCTGATAACAATCAGATCACGAAAACTGTACCGTTCAACTTCGTTGGTAAGGCTTCTGCGCCTGGTGTGAAGATGGGTGGTATGATGACGATTCTTCAGCCTACTGTTGAAATTCGTTGTTTGGCTAAAAATCTACCGACAGCTATTACAGTTGATGTTTCTACAATGGAAGCAGGTGCAAGCTTGCGTTTGTCTGAGTTGGCGTTGCCTGAAGGTGTTGTAATCACAGCATTGACTCACGGTAATACTGATTACGACCAGTCAGTTGTGAACATCACTAAGCCAAAACGTAAGTAAGGATTTATTGATTCAATTCAATAAAGACTTGATTGTTTGAGAGCCGGCGTATGTCATCTGTTCAACTTATTGTAGGCCTGGGTAATCCGGGCGATAAATATGACCAGACTCGACATAACGCCGGTTTTTGGTTTGTGGAGGAAGTAGCCAGACAGTATGGTGTGGTATTTCGTCCAGAAACCAAATTTCTTGGCGAAGCGGCTCGTGTGCAGTCTGCCGGTTTAGATTTCTGGTTGTTAAAGCCGGCCACATTCATGAATCGTAGTGGTCAATCGATCCAGGCCTTGGCAAACTTCTATAAAATTCCCGTTGAATCCATTCTGGTTGTTCATGATGAACTGGATTTGGAGCCTGGTGTCGTCAAGCTCAAGAAAGGGGGCGGTCATGGCGGCCATAACGGTTTGAGAGATATGATCGCGGCTATGGGTAAAGAATTTCTGAGATTGCGCTTGGGAATTGGTCATCCGGGGCATCGGGATCAAGTAGTCGATTATGTCTTGAAGTCACCTTCTAAAACGGATCGCCAGAAAATCGATGACGGAATTTATGAAGCGAGCCGGGTGCTTCCGGATTTGATCAAAGGCGATCTTCAGAAAGCGATGCATCAGCTTCACACCAAATCTTAATACAACGCCCTCTATATTCTTAAGGAGACACTCAATGGCAATTAAATGCGGAATCGTTGGCTTACCTAACGTTGGAAAATCGACATTGTTTAATGCATTAACGAACGCTGGGATCGAATCTGCTAACTACCCGTTCTGCACGATTGAGCCGAATGTCGGTGTTGTGCCGGTTCCGGATCCGCGTGAAGACGCGCTGGCAGAAATCGTAAAACCGGAGCGTGTATTGTCCGCGACGGTCGATTTCATGGATATTGCCGGCTTGGTTGAGGGTGCCTCCAAAGGTGAAGGACTTGGGAATAAATTCTTGGCCAATATTCGTGAAACCGATGCGATCGTCCAAGTAGTGCGTTGCTTTGAAAACGACGATATCGTGCATGTCGCCGGTAAGGTTGATCCGTTGAGTGACATTGAAATCATCAATATGGAATTGGTGTTGGCGGATATGGAATCGATTGAAAAAGCGATTCAGAAAGTACAGCGTGTTGCCAAAAGTGGCGATAAGGAAGCTTCCGCTCGTTTGTCCGTGTTGGAAAAAGTCCAGAAAGAAGTTGAAGCCGGTAAGTTGGTGCGCCTGATTGACCTGAGTGATGATGAGCGCAAGCAGTTACAGGACCTTCATCTATTGACCATCAAGCCGATGATGTACATTGCCAATGTGAATGAAGACGGCTTTGAGAATAATCCATATTTGGATGCCGTTGAGAAGTTGGCTAAAGAGCAGGGTGCAATTGTTGTGCCGGTATGTGCAGCAATCGAATCTGAAATTGCTGAGTTGGATGCGGAAGATAAGGCCGACTTCCTAGAAGAAATGGGGCAAGAAGAACCAGGTTTGAACCGAGTGATTCGCGCCGCTTATAAGTTATTAGGCTTGCAAACGTATTTTACGGCCGGTGTAAAAGAAGTGCGTGCTTGGACGATCAAGGTCGGAGCAACTGCACCGCAAGCAGCTGGTGTTATTCATACGGATTTCGAGAAGGGCTTTATTCGTGCCGAAGTCACTTCTTATGAAGATTTTGTTGAGTATAAAGGGGATGCCGGAGCTAAAGCAGCCGGTAAGCAACGATTGGAAGGGAAGGAATATATCGTGCAGGACGGAGACGTAATGCATTTCAGATTCAATGTCTGATCGAATTTAACTTGGCAGGCCTGCTTGGTTTTGGATTTTAACTGCGTAAATTGATGGAAAATTTATGCATAAGTGATTGAAACCATTTGAACTAAGCAGTATAATCCTTGCTCTCGTTAATCCTTCCCCCTTATTGCCCGTTAAAACAGTAAGTGGATTGATCGGACTTAACGTAAATCGTTATAGAACGATGGATCTTATGGATTTGGATTATTTAAATTTTAGGAACAAATTATGAAAACATTTGTTGCAAAGCCAGCTGAAATCAAACGTGACTGGTATGTTGTGGATGCTGAAGGTAAAACTTTGGGTCGTTTAGCGGCGGATATCGCTTCTCGTTTACGTGGTAAGCACAAGCCGGAATATACTCCTCACGCTGACTGTGGTGATTACATCGTTGTTATCAATGCAGACAAGGTTGCAGTAACTGGTAACAAGCGTAAAGATAAGATGTATCATCACCACACTGGTTATGTTGGTCATCTTAAGTCTACCAACTTCGAAAAGTTGATCGATAAAGCACCTCAGCGTCCAATTGAGTTTGCAGTAAAAGGAATGTTGCCTAAAGGTCCTCTAGGGCGTGCAATGTTTAAAAAACTAAAAGTGTATGCTGGAACTGATCATCCGCATACGGCACAACAACCTAAAGCACTTGAGTTGTAAGAGGAATTAGAAGATGGCAACAGAACAATACTACGGAACAGGACGTCGTAAAAGCTCAGTCGCTCGCGTATTCTTGCGTGCGGGGTCTGGAAAAATGACTGTAAACGGTCGTGATATCAAAGAGTATTTTGCTCGTGAAACCGACCTAATGGTTATTAACCAGCCTCTTGAAGCAACTGAAAACCTTGAGAAGTTTGACGCTCACATCACTGTTGTTGGTGGTGGTACAACTGGTCAAGCTGGTGCAGTTCGTCACGGTATCGCTCGCGCATTGGTTGCGTATGAAGAAGGTAACCGTCCTGCATTGCGTGCACGCGGTCTATTGACTCGTGATGCTCGTCAGGTTGAACGTAAGAAAGTGGGTCTGCGTAAAGCACGTCGTCGCCCACAGTTCTCAAAACGTTAATATTTACATATTTTCGCTTTGTATCAAAAACCCGCCTTATGGCGGGTTTTTGCTTTTTAGGCTTGAGTGTTAAAAAAATAATTAAGTTGTAATTGTTAACTTGTTGATTGTTTATGAGTTGAATAAGAGGGATTGCAAATTGTGTTGCAAAAAAACAACATCAAATAATTTTGTAGTTTTTTTGCAAAAAAAAGTTGCGTAGTAAATTTTAATCCAATATAGTCACTTTCAAGTTCACCAGTGGTGGACAGTTTTAACTAACTTAAGGATTGTAAAAATGAAAAAGAATGTAATTGCTCTAGCAATCGCTTCTGCTATCGCAGCTCCTGTTGCAATGGCTGACGCTCCTACTGTTTATGGTCAGATCAACATGAGTATCGATAACGTTACTGACGCTGGTACCTCTGTAAACTCTAACGCTTCACGTATCGGTATCAAAGGTTCTCAAGACCTAGGTAACGGTTTGAAAGCTGTTTACAAAATGGAATGGGAAGCTGACGTAGCTGGTGGTACTAATGCTACTACTACTACAACTACTTTCAAAGACCGTAACGCATACGTTGGTCTTGCTGGTGGTTTCGGTACTGTATTGATGGGTCGTCACGACACTCCATACAAAATGTCTCAAGCGACTGATATGTTCAACGACGGCGCTGGTGATAACAAGCCTCTAGCTGGTAAACTTGGTTTTGGTGGTAAAGGTGGTGAAAACCGCGCTGCTAACGTTCTAGCTTACGTTTCTCCATCTTTCGGTGGTGTTAAGATCGTTGCTGCTGGTATCTCTCCAGAAGCTACTGATACTGCAACTCAAGATACTTCTTTGACTGATGCATACTCAATCGCTGCTATGTACGGTTCATCTAAGAAAGGTCTTTTCTTGTCTGCTGCATACGATAACTTCACTGACAACCTAACTGGTACTAAAGACTACACTGAAACTCGTGTGTCTGCTCAGTACGCTACTGGTGGTCTAGTTGCTAACGCAATGTATCAGAACTTCGACGACGGTGTTACTGGTGATACTGCTACTGAAGGTTCTAACATTCAAGCTAACATCGGTTACACAATGGGTGCTTTCACTCCTAAAGCTAAGTACTCTTCTGTAGACTACAAAATGTCTACTATGAAAGACGCAGCTGGTTTCGGTGTAGGTCTTGATTACTCTTTCGGTAAGAAGACTACTGGTTACGTTGAATACGTAAGCCTAGACAAGCACATGGCTAACAACAGCCTAGCTAAGTCTATGGACACAGTTTCTGTTGGTCTATTGCACAAGTTCTAATCAATTGCTGTCGTAAGACAGTTTGATTAAAATTTTGTCTAAAGCCCCGTCTGTTTACAGTCGGGGCTTTTTTATTGCCTGCAAAAAGCCATTGTTTCTTTTTTGGCTATTCCTACTACGTTATACTTTTCTACTGATTTGATTGAGTTTTAAGGTGTCAGTTTATGTTGAGAGAATGTCAACCTTGTACGGCATGTTGCGACGGTTGGGTGCAAATAAAGGTCAAGGGGTGTGAAGCTTATCCTGGACATCCATGTCCTCACAGTACCGGAAGTGGGTGTGATGACTATGATAATCGCCCGGTTGATCCGTGCCGTAAATTCGAGTGTGCCTGGGTTAAATCCGGTTCCTTTTTACCCGATTCGTTTAAGCCGAGTGAGTGTGGCGCATTGGTTATTGATTCGATTTTGACCTGGCAAGGACTTAAAGTGGATCTGGCTGTTCCGGTTGGTAGAGAGATACCTGAAGAAACATTGGCCTGGTTGATGCAATTTGCCGAGCGTGAGATGAGGCCATTGATTTACCAGCAGCAAGACCCTTCTAGCCCTGCCTTGGAGAAGAATCCTTTGACCCTGGCTTATGGCCCTCCTGCATTCCAGGAGTGGGTGCTTGAGCAGCAAGCTAATAATATAAGTTTATGGTAATAAAAGAAAAATCCCACGAAAGTGGGATTTTTAGTTTATAAGGATTATTCTATACTAATAGTATGGAATAGAGTTTGAGAGTATCATGTAAAACATAGTGAGGTGTTTATATGGATGTATGCCGCAAACAAAATGGATTTGTTTTGATGCTCTTTATTGTAGTAGTGGTGATTGTAGCTGCATTGTGGGTGTCTACTAAACATCAAAGCTTGATTTCCGTTTTCAAGAATGAAGAGTTGGATCAGGAATTGTATGCTTTGAAACAGGTCAGGAAACGGTTGTTGAATTTTGCGACTTTGCAGCCGGAAATTTATATGACGGACTCCGGTAGTGGGAACTTGGAGGGGAGTGATAAGATTCCTGGTGTAGGGTATTTCCCTTGTCCTGATTTGGATGGAGATGGGCAAACGACAGGGGTGGAAGACAACTGTGGGAATCCTCTTCTGCCAGCCTCGGCTGAACCTCAAAAAACAGGATTTGTACCGGATCCTTATTTGAATGTCGGTTTGGGCTCATGTAATGGAGCGGGGGTTTGTACTGGATACGTACCGAGAGAAATCTCCACTTACAATATTTATTTTGCGCCTGCCGGTCGATATTTCTATTTTTTGGATGAGCGTTTTAGCACCCAAAATACCAACTATAACAATGTTGGGGGGGTTGGTCCTAAACGATACGCGCCTTTGTACCCGAACAGGCTTGGAGGTGACCCGTTATCTGCTACGAGTAGTACGGATTCGTTTGACCCTGTGTTAACTTTGAATGGTGTGGGTGGATATGTAGCTATCATTATTGATGCAGGTGATGACGGCTTGGACGCAGCCAATAACGACGGTGATTACAATTTTGTTTCCGGTACTCCGGATTTGAGTGATTCAGAAGGTGCCGATCAGATTGTTGGAATCACTTATGAAGATTGGATTGCCTTGATGGCTCATAGGGTATGCGTTGAAAAAGGACGTATAGAAGGTGTTGATGCCGATTACACCGATATCGATCATGCTTTGCCGCATTGGTATAACGACTATAACGCAACCACTAACCCGAGCGGTGGAAATTGGCGCACGTGGGGGATTGTATGTCCATAAAAAGTCAGAAGGGTTTCTCTTTAATTGAAATTGCACTTGGGCTTTTAATTCTGTCGTTCGTGCTAGCAGGGTTTAATGGTGTATTCGAATTGGTGTTTGATACCGACCACAAGATGGAAGAGCAGCAAAATATGGAGCGTATTGACGATTCGATACAGACTTATTTGTCCGTCAATGCTTATTTGCCCTGTCCCGATACGGATGGGGATGGCGTTGAAAATCGAACGGTTACCAGTGGAATTTCAGTTTGTGATGATCGTGAGGGGACTCTACCGTTTAATGATTTGGGTGTGCCGGAAAAAGATGCGTGGGGGAACCCTTATTATTACAGAGTACACCAGCGAGCTGAAAGCTCTACCTATGTGAACGATATTTGTGAGCCCGCGAGTGTTTTAGGCAAGTCCGGTACGCGTACTAAGGCGAATTTATGGTTATGTCCCGCAACGAACATTTACTACTGTTCAGCCAGTATCACGGCTGGCAGTGATTGCAATGTTTCATTGGGAATATGTAGTGAGCCGTGTACCAATACAACGGATCCAAGGCCTTTGCTTAATTCCACGAAGCCCCCTTTCTTTCATTTGGCGACGCCTCCGTATGGAGGTGTGACCGGCTCTTATAATTTGACGGTCAGTGATGAGGATGGAAACCAGATGGGAGAGGGCGTGGTTGCCGTTGTGGTTTCCTGGGGAGCGAACGGAAATAAGGTAAATCGAAGTAGTTGCAGTGGTGGGACTGCAGACGAACTTGAAAATTGTGATGATGATAGGAATTTTGTTGATACTCAGACGGGAAAGGATAGGGATTTTCTAACCTGGGTCACCGTTAATCAGGCAAAAGTGGCCATAATTGGCACGGGAGAATTTAGATGAAAAAGACAATGGTAAAAAACCTAAGAGGCTTTACCCTGGTTGAGATCGCAATCGTTCTTGCGATTATCGGTTTGGTTTTCGGTGCCGGCTTCACTACGTTGGGTGCTTATATAGACAATGCGAACCAGTCTCATACCATGGGTAATTTGCAGGTGACTAAGCGCGCTATGCTGGACTATGTATTGGTGAACCGTCACATGCCTTGTCCGGATACGGATAATGACGGGGTGGAAAATAGAACTGGTATTGCATGTACTTCCAGTAAGGGAACGGTTCCTTTTGATGACCTTGGCTTGGGCTTTGATGTGACCAGTGATGATTATGGTAACGTGTTCGCTTACGGGATTAATACGGATGCAACGAATGCGGTAGCAATAGTGAATTCGGCTAACTCGGCGAGTTATTTTGGAAACCAAAGTCCTCCGGCGTTTACGTTGCAGACTCCTCCGACAACCGATGTTCCTGCGGTGCCGGAAAGTTACACCGTATGTAAAAAGTCTGCTACCGGGTGCGATATCACACCTAGCAATATTGAAGTGAGCGCGATTCCGGCTGTTATCGTTGCATATAATGAGAATGGCGGTTCAACTTCTTTGACAACCTGTAATGCAGAAACAGGTAAAGAGGCAGAGAACTGTAATAACGACCTGTTTCTATGGAAGAGCTATTTCAATAGGGCGGATTACGACGACCAGATGGTGACGATTTCGGGTTATGAAATCAAACAGCAGATTTTGGATTTGTTGAATAACATCTCTCTGACTTATGATGACTCTAAATATGATGGTTATGATGTCATCATTCGTGGAGATGTGGATAGTTCCAATGACCTAAACGTCGGTACCGGTGAGAACAATGCGTTTTATATCGATGCAGGAACGGATGAGTTCGGTAATCCAGAAGAAGGGAATCTTAATGCAGCTGTTCAGTTGAAGGACGGAGACGATAAGCTTTATGTTACCGCGAACATCGAGGCCGGTGGTAAGGCTGATACAGGTTCTGGTAACGATACCTTGGAAATTGGCGGAAACATTGAAGACGGCGGTGTCGCAACCATGGGGACAGGGAATGACACGCTGATTATTTGGGGTAATGTCGCAGCCAACGGATCCGCTGATTTAGGTGGTGGTAACGATACCTTTACAATCGCAGGCGGTGTACTTTATCGAGGCAGTGTAGACCTTGGTACGGGTGATGATACCAGTACGATCGGCGGTTCTGTTGGTGGTGTTTTAGCTACCGGTTCTGGTATTGATACGATTGTCGTAGAGGGTGATGTTACCGGTACTGTGAAACTTGAAGACGATAACGACACGATTACGGTTCTGGGTGATGTGGTAGGCGGAACCTTGGATGGTGGTGCTGGTGACGATACTTTGTTAGTAACAAGCACACAGGCTGAATGGGATGCGGTCATTGCCGCAGAAGGTGGAACGGTGATTAATTTCGAACACATCTTATACGAACAGCCGGCTCCTTAAGTTGCGAATGGAAGCAATGGGTACTGATTTACTGATTGTCGATGACGATCCCGCTTTACGTGGAATGTTAAGTTATTCTCTTGAAGGAAATGACTTTAATGTAAGCGAGGCGGGATCCAGGCAAGAGGCATTGAAAAAATTGCAGGAGTTTACGCCTTCTGTTGTGGTTTTGGATATGGGGATGCCGCCGCATGAGCACACACCGGATGAAGGTGTCGCAGTGCTTGAGTGGTTGGCAAATAACCAACCTAATATCAAAACAATCGTGCTGACCGGTCAGAATGCAGAATCGGTTTCTTATTTGGCATTGAAACACGGCGCATTCGATTTTCTGGAAAAACCCATTTCTCAAGAGTCTTTATTGCTCGCCGTTCGGCGGGCTTTTTTGTTTTTCGAACAGGCACAAAGGCTTAAAGAACAGGAAGGTGTTCAAAGAGTCGAAATCGATGCCATGATGGGCGAAGGCGTCAAATCCATTCGTAACCAAGCAGAAGAAAAATTGTTGAAGCAGGTATTGGCGGATACTGAGTTCAATGTGCATGAAACCGCCAGGCGTTTAGGTATCAAGCGTGAAAACGTCTATTATTTGATTAAAAAATACGGGCTTCAGCGTGATCAATAGCTTGTCTGTGCTTTTTCGTCGAGAAGACGCGCAAAAGGTATGAAAAAATGGATTTTTTGACCGATTGGGTGTCTTTGAGTTTAATTTCTATTGGTTTGGTTTTGTTCTGGGTGGCTTATTATGTCCGTCGTCAGACCTTGCAGTTGAGCCGTATCATTACCGAACTCTACGAGCTTAATCATAAGGTTGGTCAAGACGCCTTGGATTTTTTTGACCAGGCCTGGCCAATTCTGGATAAAGCGGGAATTTATCAATTACAGGCCAGTATTGAATGGTTTGGCGAACATCGCTTTGAGTCGTTCGGTCATGATGGACGGCGTTCGGCTATTCAAAGAAGTTGTGATGTTGAAACGGAAGATATGCATTTTCAGTTGACGTTCGAATTGCCTGGATACAAGGGTGAAAAAAGCAGTTGGCTGAATTTGGTTGTGACGACGTTCATTCAAATTTTGCAACAGGACCTGGAGCATAAGCGTGCTGAGATTTTGAATTCGCAAAAACGTTTGGAACGTTATCAGATGTTTGTGCAGCACGAGGTCAAGAACATTGCCCAGTTCATTAAATTGTTGAGTGAGCAGGTTGCCGATATTCAGCAGGATTCCGATAAGCTGCGTCTGGTTAACCGTCTTCAGGATACGATGCCGGTTATGGCGCAAAGAGCGACCAATACCATTAGGCAGATGAATCAGCCTTTGCACGAATTCTATCAATCTGATTTGGTTGATCTGAATGCATTGATTGAAGAAGTGCTGTTCATGTATCAATTGCAGGCGGAATTAACCGGCGAGGGAAGTGTAGCCGTTGCCCGGCCTGTGTTATTGGAAGTGTTTAAAAATATTTTGGGTAATTATCGAGACCATCCCGTTGGCGACTGCCCTTTGAGTATTGAGATCGTAAGTGAGAACGATGAAGATGTGACGGTCTATATAAATAGTTGTTTACAAACAAGTAATGGTCAACTTAAATCCGAACGAATGTTTGAGCCGTTCTGGACGACGAGCGAAAGTGGGATGGGTCTGGGGCTGTTCCTGACTCGCGAGTTGCTTAAGCAGGTTGGTGGTGAAATTCAGTTCAAACAGGAAGAAAATCAAGTTTCTTTTGAAATAACCCTACGTAATTTGCCACATTTATAAAAATGTGGTTATATTGTCGTAGAGTAAAAAACTTTTACTCTTTTTTTAAAAAAAGCGTTTGTTATTATAAATTCACCTAACAGGTAAACGGTTATAGAGTGTTTCAAATTTCAAGAGGATGAGAAAATGAAAACTACGCAAACACAACTTCAAAATCAAAAGGGTTTCACATTGGTTGAAATCGCGATTGTATTGGTCATCATCGGTCTGTTGCTTGGTGGTGTATTGAAAGGTCAAGAATTGATCGAAAACACAAAGATCAAAGCGGTGAAAACTGGAGCGGATGCGCTTATGTCTGCCGTTTATGGTTATCAGGATCGTTATAACAACCTTCCTGGTGATGATGCTGATCTTCTTGCAGGTGCTACTCAGGCAGCCGGTAACGAAGATGGTTTGATTACTGCAGCTGAAGCTCCATGGGAGTCTTTGAGATTGGCAGGATTCCTTGCTGGTTCCGGTGCTGCTGCTCCTGAGAATCCATTTGGTGGTACGACGACTCTTCTATCTGTCACGAACGGGATTCAGATTTGTCAAGGTGGTTTGACACAAGAGCAGAAGCAGCTTGTAGATACTAAATATGATGATGGTGATGGTACAACAGGTGTGATTGTCGAGGGTGGCGCTGCTCCATCGGCAACGTATGCGACTGCTGCAAGTACAATTTGTATCACTTACTAAGATAATCTGAAGCGGAAATTTCCGCACCAGTCAGATGATTCTTTAAAAGCCCGCCTATATGGCGGGCTTTTTTTATTTTTACGAAAAGTCATCGAATCGTTTTTAGGGTTTTCTAAAACTCTGTGTTAGAATACGCGACCTTAATTTTTATATAATATTCAGTTACATAGCTTTATAGCGAAACCTTATATTGAGTACGGAAAATAGTATGTCGCAAACCTCTCCTTTTACTGGCGGACTTTACGTGATCACCTACGGTTGTCAGATGAACGAATACGATTCTGACAAGATGGCGAGTTTATTGGAAAAAACCCACGGCTTGAAGTTGGTCACGGAGCCGGAAGAGGCTGATGTGGTGCTGATGAATACCTGTTCGGTTCGTGAAAAGGCCCAGGAAAAGGTGTTTTCCGAGTTGGGTCGTTGGGCCAAATGGAAGCAGGAAAAGCCGAATCGCGTCATCGGGGTTGGTGGTTGTGTGGCTTCCCAGGAAGGCCAGGTGATTCGACAGCGTGCACCAAGTGTGGATGTGATTTTCGGGCCACAGACCTTGCACCGTTTGCCGGCGATGATCGACGAAGCATTGGCGATGCGCGGCGATGAAAGCATTAAAAAGAAAAAGGCCGTTATCGACATCTCGTTTCCTGAAATCGAGAAGTTCGATAATTTGCCTGAGCCGGAAGTTAGCGGCGTTTCTGCGATGGTGTCGGTCATGGAAGGGTGTTCCAAATATTGCACTTTCTGTGTGGTGCCTTATACGCGTGGTGAAGAAGTCAGCCGTCCGTTTGAGGATGTGATGCATGAAATCCGTTCTTTGGCTGAACAGGGTGTTCGCGAAGTCAATTTGCTTGGTCAGAACGTCAACGCTTACCGTGGTGAAATGCCGGATGGCGAGATTGCGGATCTGGCGGTTCTGATGCACGCGGTCAGAGCCGTCGAGGGCATTGACCGTATCCGTTTTACGACGTCGCATCCTAACGAGATGACCCAGAGCATCATCGATTGTTATGCGGAGATTCCAGAGCTGGTGTCACACTTGCATCTGCCGATTCAGTCGGGTTCCGATCGTGTTTTGGCATTGATGAAGCGTAACCACATGGCGCTTGAATATAAGTCGACGATCCGTAAGATCCGAGCTCTGCGTCCGAACCTGAGTTTGTCGGGTGATTTCATCATCGGTTTCCCGGGTGAAACCTGTGACGATTTCAAAGAGACTTTGGCTTTGGTTGAAGAACTTAAGTACGACCGTTCGTTCAGCTTCATCTACAGTCCACGTCCGGGGACTCCGGCTGCAAGCTTGCCGGATGAAGAGCCGATGGAGAAGAAGAAGCGCCGCTTGTATGCATTGCAGGAACTGCTTAATAAACAGACCGCTGAGATCAGCGAGGGTATGATTGGAACGGTTCAGAGTGTACTGGTGGAGCGTTTATCGCGTAATAAGTTTAATGAAGTGGCGGGCCGTACCGAAAATAACCGTGTGGTGAATTTCGAAGGTTCACCGGAATTGATCGGCCAGTTTGTGGATGTTGAAATCCTTGAAGCATTGCCTAACTCCTTGCGCGGAAAATTGGTCGCAACGCCGGAAGCAGATAAACACGTTGCGCCACAATTTCATGCGTTGTAAACTTAGTTTCATCGTTCCGTAGATCACAGTCGGTCATATAATTTTCATGCAAGCGTTATTATTTATTTGAAATAATAACGTTTTTTCATTTTTTAGCTCCGAGAGTCACTATTGACAACATTGCATACTATTCAATTTGATCTTTATCCTCAGGATAATGAGCGCCTGCAGAATCTATTCGGCTGGCACAACGAACATCTGGAACAGATCGAATTGCGTTTGGGGGTTGAACTCAACGCCCGTGGGTTTACCGTTTTCGTTACCGGATTGGGTGATCGCTTGGTGCAGGCCGAACAGCTGCTGCGCGATTTGTATGAAGAAACGGCTTCGGAAACGTTGGATCCTGAGAAAGTGCATCTGGCACTTCATGATTTAGGGTTGGATGAGGCTCAGCCAATGACGGTCGAGCAGAAATTGATCAAGACGCGCCGTAAGGTCATTAAAACGCGTAACGCCAACCAGGCCCAGTATGTGGAATCGATTCAGGAATACGACATCAATTTCGGAATCGGTCCGGCCGGAACCGGGAAGACCTACTTGGCCGTTGCCTGTGCGGTGGAAGCTTTGGAGAACGAAAAGGTTCGACGCATCATTTTGACGCGTCCGGCGGTTGAAGCGGGTGAGAAATTAGGCTTTTTGCCGGGAGATTTGAGCCAGAAAGTTGACCCTTACCTACGTCCTCTGTTCGATGCGTTGTTCGAAATGCTCGGATTTGAAACGGTCGAGCGTCTGATCGAAAAAAATGTGATCGAGGTGGCTCCACTGGCTTTCATGCGCGGACGCACTCTGAATGAAGCTTTCATCATTTTGGATGAGGCGCAAAACACGACCATGGAACAGATGAAAATGTTCCTGACTCGTATGGGGTTCTCTTCCACGGCGGTGATCACTGGCGACATTACCCAGTGTGACTTGCCGAAACACCAGAAATCCGGCTTGCGCCATGTGATTGAGGTGTTGGATGGGGTCGAAGACATTGGCTTTACTTTTTATCAGGCTAAAGACGTGGTGCGCCATTCTCTGGTTCAGAAAATCGTCAAGGCCTACGACCAGTATGATCGTAAACATGCCGGTAAGACATCTAAAGGTTGATGGTGCCGAAGGTTTGCAGTATGGAGTTTAATTTCAGTTTGTTAAAGCACAATGCCGGAGGCGAAAATGGTTGAGGTAGATTTGCAGTGGGCGATCGAGCCGCAAAAAATTCCCACATTGGAGCAGTGTGAGCAGTGGGTTCAAGCCAGTTTGGTCGGTGAGTTGGCGAATGAAGCCAATGAGCTGACCGTAAGGATCGTGGATGAGGAAGAGAGTCAGACCCTGAACCGCGATTATAGAGGCAAGGATAAACCCACCAATGTGCTTTCGTTTGAATTCGAAAACCCACCAGGCCTGCTGGATCTTGGCGAGGCATTGCCTTATCTTGGCGACTTGGTAATCTGTGCCGATGTGGTGGCGAAGGAAGCGGAAGAGCAGGGCAAAACATTGGAAGCCCATTGGGCGCATATGATTGTGCACGGCACCTTGCATTTGCAAGGTTATGACCATATAGAGGATGACGAGGCGGAAGAGATGGAAGCCTTGGAGATCGAGATCATGCACGGATTGGGTTATGCCGATCCTTATGACGAACAGGTGTGATCAAACAGAATTTTTATAATGGAAGGTAACTAAAGCTAATGAGCGACAGTAGTAGCGGCTCTTCGTGGTTAGAGCGTCTTGGAAAGGTATTTTCAGATGAACCGGAGAGTCGGGAAGAGCTTCTAGATATGATCAAAGATGCGCAAAGCCAGGGGGTGATAGACTCGGATGCGCAGTTGATGATCGAAGGTGTGTTAAACGTCTCTGAAGCACGAGTCAGAGACATCATGATTCCAAGGATGCAAATTGAAGTGGTGGACGCTTCGGAGCCTTTGGAAGTGATTTTGGAACAGATGTTGGAAACATCGCATTCGCGTTATCCGGTGATTGAAGGGACTCAGGGCGGTATCGTCGGGGTTCTGTTGGCTAAGGATGTGTTTCGTGCGGTGGTCAAAGGCGAATTGAAGACTAAGGAAGAGTTGGAAGCGATTTATCGTGAGCCGACATTCGTTCCGGAAAGCAAACGTTTGAATATGCTGTTGCACGATTTTAAGACCAGTCGCAACCACTTGGCTTTGGTCGTCGATGAGTACGGTGAGCTGGCCGGATTGGTGACGATCGAGGATGTGTTGGAGCAAATCGTCGGTAATATTGAAGACGAACATGACGTGGATGAAGACTCTTTCATCCAGAAGTACGTCGGAGGTGCTTACACGGTTAAGGCGATCACGCCGCTTGACGAGTTTAATGCATTTTTCCGTGTGGACGTTCCAACGGATAAAAGTGAAACCATTGGCGGAACTTTGGCGCTTGAATTGGGGCATGTTCCGGTCGAGGGTGAAGAGATTGAACTTTGCGGCTTGAATTTTACCGTATTCAAGGCCAGCGATCGCCGTGCCGAATTGTTTAAAGTCCAGCCGCTCGATTCAAGCCAGGTGTATCCTGAAATCGAGGCCGATTAATTGAAATTCTTTTGGAGAATCATCGGTTCGGCCTTCGTACCCCGTAAAAACCATCTCATCGCATTTTTGCTTGGGGTGGTTTCGGTGTTCGCCTATGCGCCGTTTTCCTATTCTCCGGTTATTCTGATCTCGTTGGCGGGCTTGTTCGCCCTATGGTTGGAGGCGGAGAGTCGTCTGGACGGTTTCAAGCTTGGCATGTGGTTCGGGCTGGGGCAGTTTGGACTGGGAGTCAGCTGGCTGTTTTCCAGTATGTATTTCTATTCCGGCGTTCATCTGATCGCTGCGGTTCTTGCTACCTTTGCGTTCGTCCTATTTTTGGCGCTGTATACAGGGTTGTCCGGACTTTTGGCATTTGCTTTCAGAGACGGAAAGCGAACCGCACCAGCTTTGTTTCTATTGTTTCCCGCGGTATGGGTGCTGGGCGAATATTTGCGCGCAACCCTGTTCGGCGGTTTTCCGTTCTTGCCGTTGGGAATGAGCCATCTTGACACTTGGCTGGAAGGCTACGCACCGCTTCTGGGTGTTCTAGGAGTCAGTTGGGCGGTGGCGATGAGCGCCGGGCTGCTGCTGTGGTTTGTGAAGCAGCGCGCCTGGCTGCTTCCGAGCGTTTTGTTGGCTGCTCTGTGGATCGGAGGCGGTTTCCTGCAGCAAGTGGAGTGGGTGAAACCGGTTGGCAAGCCGATCGATGTCGCATTGGTTCAGGGCAATATCCCGCAGGAAGAGAAATGGCAGAAGCAGAATTTCTATCCTACCTTGAAGTCCTATGTCACTCATACCAAACAGAATATGGATGCTGATGTGGTGGTCTGGCCGGAAACCGCAATCCCGACCTACTTTGATGTGGTCGAGAAAGGGGCTTTATATTCGTTCATCAGAGACGCCAAGCTGCTCAATACCGATATTGTGGTCGGCGTGATTACGGGTGATGAAGGTGGGGATAACTATTACAACGCTGTGGTGAACCTTCATAAGCCCGAAGATCGATATCTGAAAAGTCATTTGGTGCCGTTCAGTGAGTTCTTTCCTTTCCATTCGCTGTTTGAATTCCTGACGGGCCTGTTCGATATTCCTTTTTCGACCTTTACTGCTGGCAGTGCCGATCAACCACCGATGATGTTGGGTGGTCAGCTAGCGGGTTTAAGTATCTGCTACGAGATGGCTTTTGGTGATGAACTGGCTCGCTATCTGCCGGATGCCAAGTATTTGCTTACAGTGAGTAACGATGCTTGGTTTGCGCATACCTTCGAACCGGATCAGCAGGTGCAGGAGGTTCGTATGCGAGCATTGGAGCTGGGACGGGAAATCGCACGTAGCACCAATACCGGGAATACGATTATTGTCGGCGTGGACGGTGTGGTGAAACAGTCGATTCCACCTTATGAAGAGGGCGTGTTGAGAGGAGACGTTCAGCCTTACGAGGGGATGACGTTCTTTGCTGAATGGCGTAACTTGCCGGTATTGTTTATGCTGTTCACCATTTTTGCTTTTGTTCTTAGTAAACGTTACTTCCTTTCCGGACGTTTTTCTAAGCTTTCTGGTCGACAGAAAGATTCTAAAGTCTGAAGGGCCTGTCTGCTTGATCGTGCGGAAATGAATGGTGAGATTTTTTTCCGCATGCTGTTCGGTTTGTCTTTGCCTTTGATACAATTGGTCTATTCAAACGGTCGTTTGATTGTTAATTTCCAAAGTTAACTTCTCTTAATATCTTTCCTGGTAATTTCATGGAACCGAAAAATAGTTGGTTGGCTAAGTTAGACCTTTTGGTGCAAAAAGAGGTTGAGCTTGGTATGGTGAAAGCTGTTTCGTTGCTTCGACTTGTTTTCATTGTTTTTATGGTGGTGTATCTTGCTGCCTGTTTGTTTAGTATTTCAAGTAAACTGCTTGAATTCATTCTTGCGCAGGGTGTTTTGGATTTCCCGTCGATTAAAGTATTGCTGACGGATGCGTTATTTACTTTGATCGTGTTGGCAATCGTTAAGGCTCTGTTTATAAATAACAGTTTTGATTACGCGCTGACCTTTTTGGAGATTGCGTTTGTCGTGATTATCCGAAAATTAATTCTTCTCGATACCGTGCCGGAAGAGAATTGGACGTTGTTGATTCTAGGTGGAATTTCAACCGCCTTTTTTATTCTGATTATCTATATCCATAATTTGAAGCGTATATGGAAAGAAAAGGAAGCGGCGAAAGTGTAGGGTGCTTCTACAGTATAAACGCACTCGTTAGAGAGTGCGTTTGAAGTACCGATTCAAGGTTAACGGTTTAATGTTTGTGGGCTTCTTCGAGAATCGGATGGTTTTCATCCATAGCCGCCGCCAAACGGAATCGTAAAACCGTGATTTCCGTCGGATCCGCCAAGCTTAGGGCTTTGTCGATCAGTATCTGTTCCAGAACCGGTAGGTCCATATCCAGAAATTCATCGATGCCTTTTTCAACATCGGCTAGGTATTCCGCCGTCTGCATCAAGTCAGCCTGCAAATCTTCCTGAACCTGCTTGAATTCCTTGTCGGTAAGTTCTTCCAGGTCGTGATCGATCTGCTCGGCTTTTTCGATGGTTTTGCCAAGCAGCGACCAAGTTGCGTTTTCCGCTGAAATCGCTGTGCGCATCGCAAAATTCAACAATGTACGGTAAGCATGCAACATTTTATGTTGACTCATTATTTTTCCCTCTGACGTGTCTGTATCTACTATAATATTGAACTTATTTATTTGATTTATCAAGCCGAAGTTCCGCTCAGGCATTTTAGCCCTTGGAACTGATTTTAAACGATTTAAGTTTTTAGAAAGCAGAAGAAAAAATTCATGTCAGAAGTTCAGTATCAACCGCAACAGATCGAAGCCGAAATTCAGAAGTATTGGGATGAGAACCAAACCTTTGTCGTCACCGAAGATGAGAGCAAAGAGAAGTATTACTGCCTGTCCATGTTCCCTTACCCGAGCGGTAAGCTGCACATGGGGCATGTGCGTAACTACACCATCGGTGATGTGATCTCGCGCTTTCAGCGTATGCAGGGCAAAAATGTTTTGCAGCCGATGGGTTGGGATGCGTTCGGTCTGCCGGCGGAAAACGCGGCGATGCAGCACAAGGTCGCACCGGCCAAGTGGACGTACGAGAACATCGATTACATGCGTAATCAGTTGAAGTCGCTTGGCTTGGGATACGACTGGACGCGTGAAGTGGCGACCTGTCATCCGGAATACTACCGTTGGGAACAGTGGTTGTTCACCAAGCTGATGGAAAAAGGCTTGGTTTACCGTAAGTTGTCTGTAGTTAACTGGGATCCGGTCGATCAGACGGTACTGGCAAACGAACAGGTTATCGACGGTAAAGGTTGGCGCTCCGGTGCACCGGTTGAGCGTAAAGAGATTGCTCAGTGGTTCTTGCGCATCACAGATTACGCCGAAGAGCTTCTAAACGATTTGGATAAATTGGAAGGTTGGCCGGAACAGGTCAAGACCATGCAGAAAAACTGGATCGGGAAATCGACAGGCCTGCAGATTTCGTTCCCGATCATTGGCGAAGACGATAAAACATTAGATGTGTACACCACCCGTCCGGATACATTGATGGGGGTGACTTACGTTGCCATCGCCGCCGATCATCCTATGGCGAAAAGAGCCGCTTTGAACAACGAGCCGCTTGAGCGTTTCATTGAAGAGTGTTCGCATATCTCCACGGCTGAAGCCGATATGGAAACCATGGAGAAGAAAGGGGTTGATACCGGAATCCGTGTGACACACCCGATTACTGGTGAAGAAGTCCCGGTTTGGGCGGCCAATTTCGTGTTGATGGGGTATGGAACAGGCGCGGTCATGTCGGTACCGGCACACGACCAGCGTGATTATGAATTCGCCAAGGCTTATGACTTGCCGATGAAAGCGGTTATTGCCCCGAGCGCCGATGAGATGGCGGACATTTCCGAGCAGGCGTTTACAGAAAAAGGCATTTTGGTCAACTCAGGTCAGTTTGACGGATTGAAATCCAAGCAGGCCTTGCATGAAATGGCGAAAGTCTTGGGTGAGAAAGGTTTGGGCGAGAAACAGACCAACTACCGTTTGCGTGACTGGGGTATCTCCCGTCAGCGTTACTGGGGTTGCCCGATTCCGGTCATCTATTGCCCGGCTTGTGGTGCCTTGCCGGTTCCGGAAGAGCAGTTGCCGGTTCGTCTGCCTGAAGACGTGGTGCCGGACGGTTCCGGTTCGCCGCTTGCGAAAATGGATAGCTTCAAGAATTGTGAATGTCCTCAATGTGGTGGCCGTGCCAAACGTGAAACCGATACGTTCGATACCTTTTTTGAATCGTCCTGGTATCACGCACGTTATACCTCGAAAGACAACGACAAGGCGATGTTGGACGAGCGTGCCGACTATTGGGCGCCGGTCGATCAGTATATCGGCGGAATCGAACATGCGATTCTTCACCTGTTGTACGCGCGTTTCTTCCACAAGTTGATGCGTGACCAGGGCTTGGTCAAGTCCGACGAACCGTTCAAAAACCTGTTGACGCAGGGGATGGTGTTGCTGGACGGATCAAAGATGTCCAAGTCCAAAGGGAACACGGTCGATCCTCAGGAGTTGATCGAGAAATTCGGTGCCGATACGGTACGACTGTTCATCATGTTCGCGGCTCCGCCGGAGCAGAGTTTGGAATGGTCGGACAAAGGGGTGGAAGGGGCATTCCGCTTCCTGAACCGTGTCTGGCGTCAGGTGCACGGCCATTTGGAACAAGGTTCTGTTGAGGCGTCCACTTCTTCGGAAGGTTTGGACAAAGCACAGAAGGCATTGCGTTTGAAAGTGCACGAGACTTTGCAGAAAGTGACGGACGACATGGGTCGCCGTCAGCACTTCAATACCGCTATTGCGGCGTGTATGGAGCTGATGAACGAACTTAGCAAGTTTGAAGACGAAACGGCGCAGGGTCGAGCGGTGATGCAGGAAGCGTTGGAAATTCTGGTTTGCATGTTGTCGCCGATGGCGCCGCATATGGCTCAGAGTTTGTGGGCATCGCTTGGCAAGTCCGGTTTGGTGTTAGACGTAAGCTGGCCGGAAGTCGATGAGTCGGCACTGGTGAAATCGGAAATCGAGATGATGGTTCAGGTCAACGGTAAGCTTCGCGGTAAGGTTGAAGTGGCCGCGGATGCTGATAAGGATACGATCCTGGCCGCAGCCAAAGCCGATGAAGCTGTGTTGAAGTTCATCGACGGTAAGGAGATTGTGAAAGAGATCGTTGTGCCGGGCCGTTTGGTCAACTTGGTTGTTAAAGGTTAAGGATTCGGTATGACGATGTCGGTTTCGACGCCTTCGAAAACCCAACAGGCCTGCCGGGTTTCAAACGCTCCGTTTGACGTGTCGATGGACACTTTGAGAATAGGTGCGGGTGTGTTGCTCGTGTTGTTTGCGGTCACTTTATTGAGTGGCTGCGGTTTCCACCTTCGTGGCTACGGCACAGCTGGAGAAGTGCAGTTTAAAAGCGTTAAGCTTTCCGGCCTGGAGTCTGTTCAGCCTGATGTGGCAGATGCGTTGAAACAACAGCTTAAGAGCAGTGGTGTTACGATTGCCGACAGTCTGGCCGGTGCGGAATTGGAGGTGCGTCTCGCAACGACCTATAGCCACCAGTCGAGAACCAGTTATACCGGAACTGGTGACGTTTCGTCTTTGTTGTTAACTCTTAAACAGGCGTTTGAGGTTGAAGAGGTTGCGACCGAAGTCATGTTGTTGAATGCGGAGGTCAGCAGTTACCGCGATCACCAGATTGACAACAATGCGTTGTTGGCTTCAAACCGTGAGTTGGAAGACATCCGCCGCCAAATGGCTCAGGAGGTCGCTCGTCAGATCGTGGATCGCATCAACCGCGCTCTGTTGAAGAGATCAAAACAGGGCGACGAGGTTGCCAAATGACGGTTCGTCCAAGTTTGAAAAACATTTTGAATCCCATATAAACAAAATAAGTTGAATAAAACACCGTGATTTTAGCCAGCGCTTTTTTAAATCAGTTACAACAGGGAACCGTGGATCTAAAGCCGATCTATCTGTTCCATGGTGAAGAAGCGTTGTTTTTGAGGGATTGCGTGGACGGTTTGAGACAGAATTTGCAGTCGCAAGGGTATCTGTTCGGCGACCGTTACGAGGTGGATGCCGGGTTTGATTGGCAGTCACTGCAGATGGAAACCCAAGCGGGCTCCCTGTTTTCGGAACAGCGGGTGGTTATGGTCTCTATGCCGAAAGGTTCTCCGGGAACCGACGGCACCAAGTTCATACAGGATTGGGCCAACCTGACGCAGGCGCAGGCCGGAATGCCTCCGGAAGTGATTGTGCTATTGGAGTGCGAAAAACTCGACAGCCGTCAGCTTAAATCCAAATGGGTTTCAGCGATTGAATCAGCAGGACTCGTGGTTCAGGCCAAGCCTGTGCCGACACAGGCTCTGCCGGGGTGGTGCCAGCAGAAAGCCGTTCAGTACGGATTACAACTGGAGCCGGAAGCGGCGGCATTACTGGCGGAACGTGTCGAGGGTAATTTGCTTGCGGCTGACCAGGAATTGATCAAACTGAGCTTGCTCTATCCGGCCAATTCCAGCATCAACGCACAGATAATTGCCGACAGTGTTGTCGACCAGGCGCATTATCAGTTGTTTGCGTTGGCGACGTCGATGTTGCTTGGCAAATCCGATCATGCCCAGCAGATGCTATTGCGTTTGCGACAGGAAGGCTTGGAAGCTCCGGTGATTCTGTGGTTGTTGGCCAAGGAGATCCGTCAGCTTGTGGAACTTTCGCAGTTGCGTCAGTCCATGCCACTGGCTCAAGCGTATAAACAGCTGCGTATCTGGCAATCACGCCAGAATGAAGTCGGTTCGGCCTTGCAGCGTCATCAGGGTGATTACTGGCAGGGTTTATTGAAAGAGGCTCTGCAGATTGATTTGATGATTAAAGGCATTCGCAAAACACTCGACGCCGAAGAAGTCTGGATGGGATTGACGGCACTGGTTAACAAAATCGCGAATTGAGAGTTCGCGGACAAAAACGAATTAAAGAACAGATAGAAAAGGGATAGGAAGCGTAACGCATGGATATTCAAGCCTATATGCAACAGTTGGGTCAGCAGGCCAGAAAGGCCGCCAGAGTATTGGTCAGTGCCAGCACCGCACAGAAAAACCAGGCTCTGTTGGCCATGGCCGAAGCCATCGAAAATTCCGCTGAAAGTTTGAAGGCGGAAAATGCCAAAGACCTTGAGAACGGCAGACAGAACGGACTGGATGCAGCGATGTTGGATCGTCTGGCATTGACCGATGCTGGAATTGCCGGCATTGCGGAAGGTTTGCGTCAGGTTGCGGCTTTGCAGGATCCTGTCGGCGAAGTGACCGATATGAGCTACCGTCCTTCCGGCATTCAGGTCGGTAAGATGCGAGTCCCATTGGGGGTGGTGGGAATCATTTACGAATCGCGTCCTAACGTGACTGCGGATGCGGCGGCGCTGTGCCTTAAGTCGGGTAATGCGGCGATTTTGCGTGGCGGTTCGGAAGCGGCTTTTTCAAACCAGGCGTTGGCAAGTTGCATTCAGCAGGGACTGAAGCAGGCAGGCCTGCCTGAAACCGCAGTTCAAGTGGTGGAAACAACCGACCGTGCGGCAGTGGGTGAATTGATTGCCATGCCGGAATATGTGGACGTCATTATTCCACGTGGCGGTAAAGGGCTGATCGAACGCATCAGTCAGAACGCACGCGTACCGGTAATCAAACATTTGGACGGTATTTGTCACGTCTACATCGATGACGCGGCCGATTACGATAAGGCGATTCGTGTTGCGGTCAATGCTAAAACGCATCGTTACGGTGTCTGTAACGCGATGGAGACTCTATTGGTCGCCGAGTCGCAAGCCGAAAAAGTATTGCCGGAATTAGCCAAACAATATGCCGAGAAAGGTGTTGAGTTACGCGGTTGTGAAAAGACACGTGCCATTATTGATGCAGTACCAGCCACAGAAGAAGATTGGGCGACCGAATATTTGGCGCCGATCCTGTCGATTCGTGTTGTGGCGGATGTGGATGCGGCAATGGATCACATCGCACAATACAGTTCGGGGCACACCGAATCGATCATTACCGAAAACTTCAGCACTTCACGTCGTTTTCTGGCCGAGGTTGATTCCAGTTCGGTAATGGTTAACGCTTCGACGCGTTTTGCAGACGGTTTCGAATATGGTCTGGGTGCGGAAATCGGGATCAGTACCGATAAGTTCCATGCCCGCGGCCCGGTAGGGTTGGAAGGGCTAACTTCCCAGAAATACATCGTGCTTGGAGACGGCACCATTCGTCAGTAATGGCGATTGTCGGGTGGATATGCGTTTAATCGGTATTAACGGAGGCACTTTCGACCCGATCCATTACGGCCATCTGCGACCGGCTCTGGAAGTCCAGATGAAGTTGGGCTTGGATCAGGTTCGTTTTGTGCCTTGTTATCAACCGGTGCATCGGGGCCAGCCCAGTGTGTCTGCCGAACAGCGGTGCGAGATGATCGAAAGGGCGATTGCAGGGCAACCGACCTTTTGCTTGGACACGATTGAGATCGACCGTGGCGGCCCGTCCTATATGGTGGATACTTTGGCGGAATTGAAACAGCGTTACGTTGATGCCGGACTGGTGTTGATCATGGGAACCGATGCGTTTGCGAACTTTCACACCTGGCATAATTGGCAGGAGATATTGCGTCTGGCGAACGTCGCAGTGACGCATCGCCCGGGAGAAGCCCTGCCGCTATACTCCGAAGCCGGGCAGATTTTGCGGGCGCATCACGTTAAACAGTTTACGCAGCTATGTGAGCAGATCGTAGATGTCCAGGTCACGCAGCTGGACTTGAGCGCGACGGCGTTACGGAATTATTTACAACAAGGACAGTCGGTCGATTATCTGATGCCGCCGGCTGTCATCGAATACATACAACAGAACCATCTCTATCAAGATGTGGAATAAAGGAAAAGAATCAAAGATATGGAATTAGCAGAAATCAAAGAATTGATCGTGCAGAGCTTGGAAGATAGTAAAGCACGCGATATCCAAGTCATGGACGTTGCAGGCGTAAGCTCGTTTGCGGATTTGATGGTGGTGGCCACAGGTACCTCGACCACTCATGTGAGATCAACCGGTAACGCGGTTGCCCAGGCATTCAAGGACGCCGGCTACCCTCCGTTGGGAGTGGAAGCCGGGCCACAGCCTGATTGGGTTTTAGTGGACCTTGGTAATGCCATCGTTCACGTAATGACCGAAGCGGCGCGAGCACATTATGCGCTTGAAAAACTTTGGGATGTTAAGTCTACAGCCAATTCCGAAGGCGAATAAAACACCAGTCATCCAGTAGAGACGGCATGCGACTGTCGAATTGCTCGACAACGCATCCGTTTGATCCACTCTCATCAAAACAGTCTCAGGAATATTTGTGATTATCCACTTCATCACCGTCGGACAGAAAATGCCTAAATGGGTGCAGGAAGGGTATGCCGAATATGCTAAGCGGTTACCTAAAGCCTGTAGCTTGAAGTTGGTTGAACTGCCGATGGCGCAACGCGGTAAAACCAGTTCCGTCGAGCAGATGAAGGCGGAAGAGGCCAAGCGGATTCTGGCTGCCGTACCCAAGGGCGCTCGCTTGATCGCGCTGGATGAGCACGGCCAACAGGTCACCACCAAAGGATTGGCCGATAAGATGGAGGACTGGTTATCCGGTGGTCAGGACATCGCTTTGATTGTCGGTGGGCCGGACGGTCTGGATCGGAGTGTGCTAGAGCAAGCCCAATGGAGATGGGGGCTGTCCAAATTGACCATGCCGCATCCGATGGTGCGGATTATGGTGGCCGAGCAGATTTACCGGGCGTGGTCGGTCATCAACAACCACCCATACCACCGCGAATAAAAAGGGTCTTTTTGTCCGTTCTCGGCGTTAAGCTTTGGTTCGTGTACTATTTGTACACGTCACCAAACCTTGCCTTGATAACGAACAAAAATCCTCCTTTTTACAGATAGCCTTAAACAAAACGATTATTTTTATAACAAAAGATTGTTTTTGAGTTGTTTTGCAAACTGAACAGGCCTGTTCAGTTTCAATAAGTGGTTAATTTTTGGAATAAAACTTGACCGGGTTGTTTGGATTGTGGATAATTCTCATCCTCTTGAACCATTCATGTGTGGGTGGTTTTAAACATCGTAGTCATTGTTCTTGTGTACGCATAAGGCAATGTTGTGTTAATTGTTAATGATAGGTCTACGGATCGTTAACACGTAAAAACAAATTGGAGAAATAAAGTGGCAAACTCAGCACAAGCAGCAAAACGCGCACGTCAGGCAGAAAAACAACGTCAGCATAACGCTTCCATGCGTTCTGCAATGCGTACTTCTTTGAAAAAAGTTTACGCAGCGATCGATACTGGTGATCAGGCAGCAGCTAACACAGCATTCCGTGACGCTCAGTCAAACCTAGACGGTATGGCTCGTAAAGGCATCATTGCTAAAAACAAAGCCGCTCGTACCAAGAGCCGTTTGAACGCTCGCATCAAGGCGATGGCGTAATTCTTTAGCTTTTAAAGCGAAGAGTTGAAAAAGACCGGGATGAATCCCGGTTTTTTTATGTCCGAAATTTATTAAAAAAGGGGAATGGCATGGCATTTTTAAGATTTATGGCTTTGTTGGAAGGAACGTCATTATTGTTGTTGCTGTTTGTGGCGATGCCGTTGAAATACCACTACGGTATGCCGGAAGCGGTCAGTTTGGTGGGTAGGGCGCATGGCGGTCTGTTTTTGGCTTTCAACGCTGTGCTTTTCTATCATGTAGCGAAAGGCCATGTTTCCGAAACCAAAGGGTTTTTGGGGTTGGTTGCTTCTCTGATTCCGTTCGGAACCTTCGTGTATAAGGCGAAAGTATTGAAGAAACCCGCCTGATTTCATCATTCAGCCGAATTTATAAACCGGACCGGCCTGTCCGGTTTTTTTGTATTGGAAATCAGGTCGGACAGACAAGGTGACCGAGTTCTTCAGTCAATTTCAGGTTCTCTGAGTAATCGACCGGGCAATCAATCAATACCACGCAGTTGTCTTTGATGGCACGTTGAAGCGTTGGTAGCAGCTCATTCGCCGCATTGATTCGATAGCCCTTGGCCCCAAAAGCGTCGGCCAGTTTGACGAAGTCTGGGTTGGTAAAGGCGACATTGCTTTCCCGGCCGAAGTGATTTTCCTGTTTCCATTTGATCAGGCCATAATGCTGGTCGTTCCAGATCAGGACGATAATTGGAATTTGGAGTCTGACAGCGGTTTCAATCTCTTGGACGTTCATCAAGAAGCCCGCATCGCCGGTCACGGCAACCGCCACCTGATCCGGGTTGGCCAGTTTGGCGGCGATAGCCCCCGGCAGGGAAATGCCCATGGAAGCAAATCCGTTGGAGATGATGCAGGTGTTGGGTGACAGTGTCTGGTACATGCGCGCCACCCACATCTTATGTGCTCCGACATCTGATATCACAATGTCTTTGGGATTTAACGCAGAACGTAAGTCGTGCAAAATTTTCTGAGGTTTGAGTGGGTGGTTGGCGTCGTTTTCATGGGCGTGCAAATGTTCATCAATATGGCGTTTAAGTGATTGGTAGACCGGTTTTTGGTGGCGTTTACTGATAGCGGAGACTTTCGCCAGAGATTCACCTATGTCGCCAATAAGACCTGCCTCGACGATGTAATATTCATCGACTTCGGCCGGCTGGCTGTCGATGTGGATGATTTTGCACTCGGGGTTATGGTTCCAAAGGTAAGGGTGGTATTCGACGATGTCGTAGCCGACACAAATTACCACGTCCGCGCGGTTGATGCCGCAGGAGACATAGTCTTCGGCCTGCAAACCGACCGTGCCCAGTGAGAGTTCGTGATGGCAGGAAATGACGCCTTTTGCCATAAAGGTGGTCGCCACCGGAATGTTGAGTTTGGAGGCGAATTCCTCCAAGGCATCGCTGGAGTTTGATCGAACAACGCCGTTGCCTGCGATGATGATCGGGTATTGGGCTTCGCTGATGATGTCGGCGGCCTGTTGTACTTTTAGTCTGTTGGGTTCCGGGGGCAGAGGGCTTTGCCTTTTCAAAGGCAGTTTGTTGACCTCGAACCCGGCGATGTTTTCCGGAAAGTCGATAAAACAGCAGCCGGGTTTTTCGGACTGTGCCACCTTGAATGCCTTGCGAACCACTTCGGGAATGATGTCCGGCGTCAGGATTTGAGTGCTGTATTTGGTGATGGGTTCGAACAGATTGACCAGATCCAAAACCTGGTGACTTTCTTTATGCAAACGATTGGTCGCGGCTTGGCCGGCGATCGCTACTACCGGTGCCCGGTCCATATTTGCATCTGCCACGCCGGTTACCAGATTGGTGGCGCCCGGCCCCAGCGTGGAAAGGCAGACGCCAGCTTGTCCGGTTAAGCGACCATAGACGTCGGCCATAAAAGCGGCACCTTGTTCGTGGCGCGTCAGAATGAAATGGATTTTACTTTCGAGTAAAGCGTCCATCAGATCGAGATTTTCTTCTCCCGGTATCCCGAAGATATATCGGACTTCCTCGTTTTCCAGACAGTTCACAAACAATTCGGCAGTTTTCATCGTTCTTCCCGGTTGGTTGTTGGGTGTTACTACGTAGTATTGTGATTAATCTTGGCATAATTTCAGGTGGATAGGAACCCCTATCATGAAACGTTAATATGCTTTAAATGCGTGCGCTCTAGAGCTTTGATACAATGCGGGAAGTTAGATTAATTAAACAGAAGAACTCATTTTGAAAAGAATCTTAAAAGCGACCGCAACCGTGGGCGGAATGACTATGATCTCACGTGTGTTGGGATTTGTACGTGACGTGATCATTGCCCGATATTTCGGTGCCAGTATGGGGGCGGATGCGTTCTTCGTGGCCTTCAAGATTCCTAATTTCTTCCGTCGACTCTTCGCTGAAGGCGCCTTTTCTCAAGCGTTTGTGCCGGTGTTGGCCGAGGCGAAAGAGAAACGCGGAAAGCAGGCGGTCAAACATCTGGTCAACGCAATCAGTTTCCGTCTGGGCGGAATTCTATTGTTGCTGACGGCGTTCGGAGTATTCGGTTCTTCTTTGTGGATGATGGTGTTCGCGCCCGGATTCATCGACGATCCGGTCAAATTCAATCTGGCGTCAGACATGCTATCGATTACGTTTCCTTATCTGTTGCTGATCTCATTAGTGGCGTTTTCATCCGCCATCATGAATACATACAACCAGTTTGCAGTACCGGCGTTTACTCCGGTTTTCCTGAATCTGGTTTTGATCAGTTTTGCTGTCTGGGTTGCGCCGCTGTTGGATGTACCGGTTATGGCATTGGCTTGGGGGGTGTTGGTCGCTGGAGTGGTTCAACTTTTATTTCATCTGCCGTTCCTTTATAAGCTTGGTCTGCTACCGCATCCCTCCAAAGAGACTGATCCGGGTGTCGGTGAAGTCAAACGTTTGATGCTGCCTGCGCTGTTCGGGGTGTCGGTTGCACAAATCAACCTGTTGATCGATACAGTGCTGGCGTCGTTTCTGGTTACCGGTTCTGTATCGTGGCTCTATTATTCCGATCGTCTGATGGAGTTTCCGTTGGGTGTCTTCGGAGTCGCTTTGGCGACTGTGGTGTTACCAGGCCTGTCGAAAAAAGCGGCGAACGAAAATTGGGAAGGATTTCGGGAAGATATCGACAGTGCGTTACGCCTGGTCCTGATTATCGGGCTTCCTGCCACTCTGGGATTGCTGCTTCTGGCAGAGCCTTTAATTGTGTCTCTATTTCATTATGGCGCCTTCACCGATCACGACGTCACCATGTCTGGCATGAGTTTGATGGCGTATTCGTTCGGGCTGTTGGGCTTCATTCTGGTGAAAATTCTAGCGCCGGCATTCTACTCTCGAAAAGACATGAAGACGCCGGTCAAGGTCGCGGTGGTGGCTTTGGTGACCAATACGGTCCTGAACCTGATTTTAATCGGGCCTTTCGCGCATGTCGGTTTGGCTGCGGCGACAACGGTTTCGGCTTTTGTAAATGCCGGAATGTTGTATTGGTACCTGCGTAAGCAGCAGGTGTTCACGCCGCTGGCTGGCTGGAGTAAGTTGATCTTTCAAGTGCTGGTAGCGAATCTGTTGTTGGTCGGATTCCTGCTCTGGTTGTCGCCTGCAACAAGCAGTTGGTTGGCGTTTGACGCCTGGCAGCGAATGGCTTGGCTGGGCGGTTTGGTAGTCGGCGCCATCGTGCTCTACGGAATCGCTTTGGTGGCTCTTGGCCTCAATCCTAAAAAACTGCTCAAAAAATAAATTCCCCGACCTTTTTTCATTGGAATTTTTAAAAGATTTACAAACAGTTAATCACCGAGTTACGGTATAATTTACGGCTTGTTTTTTCATTCTCAATCAAAAGATAATCACGGTCAGATGCAGTTAATCCGAGGCTTGCACAATTTGAACTTGTTTCAGGACTCGCTGGCGAACGGTTGTGTCTTGACGATTGGGAATTTCGACGGGGTGCATTTGGGGCATCAGCAGGTGTTGGACGCAGTTACCGCCGAGGCGAAAACGCGTGGCCTACCGAGTGTGGTGATGTTGTTCGAGCCGTTGCCGATTGAGTTTTTCGCCCCTGAGGAAGCGCCGGTCAGGTTGATGAATTTTCGTGAAAAGATTAGCGCGTTCCAACAGACCGAAATCGATTACGTTTTGTGTATCCGTTTCGAGAGCCGGTTCGCCGCCTTGACCGCTGAACAGTTCGTCAAACAGATTTTGGTGGACGGATTGAACGTCAAGCACTTGGTGGTTGGCGACGATTTTCATTTCGGCAAACAGCGTATGGGCGATTTCGCCTATCTGCAACGTCAGGGATTGGAAAGTGGATTTACGGTGACCGATATGCCGACCTACCATGTAGATGGCGAGCGGGTCAGTAGTACGCGGGTCAGGGCGGCGCTGGCTAAACCTGATTTGGAACGGGCGCAAGCCTTGTTGGGCAAACCGTTCAAGTTTAGTGGACGTGTGATTCACGGTCAGAAATTGGGTCGGACCATCGGTTTTCCGACATTGAATCTGAATCCGAAGCGTCTGCAGATGCCGGTTCAAGGCGTGTTTGCCGTGACCGTGGACGGCATTGCGGACAAACCGTGGCCGGGGGTGGCCAATTTGGGAATCCGCCCGACAGTGAACGGACACCGGCCTTCAATCGAAGTACACTTGTTCGATTGGACAGAAGAGATTTATGGACGGCATGTGGATGTGACTTTGCAGTACTACATCCGTCCGGAACTGAAATTTGAAAGCATCGAGGCGTTGACCGAACAGATCCGCCTGGATGCCCAAGAAGCCAAACAGTATTTTACTATTTGAATTTTTTAAACTTTAACTCCGATATAGAAGCTAGAGCATGACAGACTATAAATCGACCTTAAACCTTCCAGAAACCGACTTTCCGATGCGCGGTAATTTGCCGAACCGTGAACCGAAGCAGGTGGAGAGCTGGCAATCCGAATCGCTATATCAGACGGTTCGTGAGCACATGGCCGGACGTCCGAAGTTCATTCTGCACGACGGCCCTCCGTATGCGAATGGAAACATTCACATCGGTCATGCAGTGAATAAGGTTTTGAAGGATATGATCGTCAAGTCTAAAGGATTTAGCGGTTTTGATGCGCCGTATGTGCCGGGCTGGGATTGTCATGGTCTGCCGATCGAACTGAATGTAGAGAAGAAAAAAGGCAAGGTTGGTCAGAAAATCGGTGCGACCGAATTCAGACAGGCCTGTCGAGATTACGCCCAGCAGCAGGTGGAAGGTCAAATGGCCGATTTCCAACGTCTGGGCGTAATGGCCGATTGGGAAAACCCTTATTTGACGAAAGATTTCAAATTCGAAGCCAATGAAATCCGTGCTCTGTCCAAGATCATTCAGAACGGTCATCTTGTGAAAGGAACCAAGCCGGTTTACTGGTCTGTCGGCGGACACTCTGCTTTGGCAGAAGCAGAAGTAGAATACGAAATGAAGCGTTCTAAGTCGATTGACGTACGCTTCAAAGTCTTGGATGAGGAAGCATTCTTCAAGCGTTGCCACCACGTGGAAGATCATCTGGGTGAAGGGCCTTTGTCGGTCGTCATCTGGACAACCACGCCTTGGACACTGCCGGCCAACCAGGCGGTATCAATCAACCCGGAACTGGAATATGCCGTGGTTCAGGTAGAGGGCGAGCATGGTCCGGAGCGACTGTTCCTGGCAGAAGCGATGATCAAGGATTCGATGGACAAGTGGGGCTTTGAACATTACAACGTAATTGCTTACGGTCGCGGTGAGCAATTCGAACTGATCCGTTTGCAGCATCCGTTCTACGATCGCATTGTACCGTTGATCTTGGGTGATCACGTTACCACCGAAGCGGGTACCGGGTGCGTTCACACGGCTCCGGGGCACGGTCAGGAAGATTTCGCGGTCGGCCTGAAATACGATTTGGAAGTCGACTGTCCGGTGGACGGTCGAGGTAACTATGTGGCGGGCACTCCGCTGTTTGAGGGCGAAAACGTATTGAAAGTTGACGATCACGTGATCGAAGTGTTGAAAGAGCATAAGGCTCTGGTGCACATTGAAGTGATTGAACACAGTTATCCGCACTGCTGGCGTACCAAGACGCCGTTAATTTTCCGTGCTACGCCACAGTGGTTCATCTCAATGACCGAAGGGGGCCTGCGTGACAAAGCGATGCAGGCGATTCCAAATGTCGAGTGGATTCCGGAATGGGGTCAAAACCGAATCGAAGGGATGGTTGACGGTCGTCCAGACTGGTGTATCTCTCGTCAGCGTTTCTGGGGTGTACCGATCACGATCTTCGTTCATAAGGTAACCGGTGAAATGCATCCGCGTACCGTCGAGTTGATGGAAGAAGTCGCTAAACTGGTTGAAGAAAAGTCGATCGATGCCTGGTACGACCTTGATCCAACCACTTTGTTAGGTGATGAAGCAAAAGATTACGAGCAGGTAACGGACATTCTGGACGTCTGGTTCGACTCCGGTATTTCGCATTACACGGTATTGGATCAGCGCGAAGAATTGTACTCGCCTGCGGACTTGTATTTGGAAGGTTCCGATCAGCACCGCGGTTGGTTCCAGTCGTCTTTGTTGACAGCTTTGGCGACATCCGGTCAGGCTCCTTACAAACAAGTACTGACGCACGGGTTTACGGTGGACAAAGACGGTAAGAAGATGTCCAAGTCGAAGGGGAACGTGGTAGCGCCGCAGGAAATCGCAAACAAATACGGTGCTGATATCCTTCGTCTGTGGATTTCCGCTGCGGACTACCGTTACGAGATGACGGTTTCCGACGAGATCATCAGCCGTACCGCAGATGCGTACCGTCGTATCCGTAACACAGCACGTTTCCTATTGGCGAACATCAACGGTTTCAATCCGGAAACGGATTTGGTGGCTTATGAGGACCTATTGCCTTTGGACAAGTGGGCGATTGGCCATGCGTCAAAATTGCAGAAAGAGATCACCGAAGCTTATGAAAAATACAATTTCCATGAGATTTATCAAGTCGTGACCAATTTCTGTTCAGTTGAATTGGGTGCTTTCTATCTGGATGTGATCAAAGACCGTCAGTACACCTGTAAAGCGGATGGCCTGCCACGCCGTTCGGCACAGACCGCTTTGTACCACATCGTTGAGGCAATGAGTCGTTGGATCGCGCCGATCTTGAGTTTTACGGCTGAAGAGATTTGGCAGGCTCTTCCAGGAGAGCGCAGTCAAACCATTTTCGTTTCGACCTGGCATGAAGGTCTGGTCGAACTGGATGAAACGGCACAGATGAACTCGGCTTACTGGGCACAATTGATGGAAGTACGTTCGGCAGTTGCCAAGCAGTTAGAGCAGCTGCGTAACGATAAGGTCATCAAAGGTTCCTTGACGGCGGAAGTATCCCTATACTGCGATGACGGTCTGTTCGATGCGATCAATAAGCTGGAAGACGAGTTGCGTTTTGTTCTGATCACTTCCGGAGCAGCAGTTAAGCCATTGGCTGAGAAGCCAGACAGTGCGGTTGAATCTGAGCTGTCAGGCCTGTGGATTGATGCAGGAGCCACTGACAAACCGAAGTGTGCACGTTGCTGGCACCATCGTGAAGAAGTCGGTCAGATCGAAGCACATCCTGAATTGTGTCAGCGTTGTGTGGACAACGTAGACGGAGAAGGGGAAGTGCGTCATTATGCCTGATCAACCGAGTGTCATGCCAACATCCAAGTCTGCTGTTCGTACTTTGTGGTTTACGCTGTTAGTGATTGCGCTGGATCAGCTGACCAAAGTCTGGGCGGTCAGTGCTCTGGAATTCGCCGTTCCGGTTCCTGTGATGCCAAATCTGAACTGGACGCTGAATTATAACCACGGCGCCGCATTCAGTTTCTTGGCTGACATGGGCGGATGGCAACGTTGGTTTTTCACGGCCTTGGCCGTGGGGATCAGCGCCATTCTTTATGTCTGGCTTAAGAAACTGCCGAACAAACTGAATGTTGAAACAATCGGTATCAATATGGTTCTGGGCGGAGCGATCGGTAATGTTATTGATCGTGTATTTGAAGGCAAAGTCACTGACTTCATCGATTTCTACATCGGTACTTGGCATTACGCGACCTTCAATGTTGCCGACGTGGCAATCAGTGTCGGTGCGGCGCTTTTGGTGTTAAGCGAGTTGATTTTAAAGCCTCGGGCGGAAAAGAAAGCCAAGGCTGCGAGCAGCGCGAATACCGAAGCCGACAAATAAGCATTTGCATGGATTCCTGAANGAGTTGATTTTAAAGCCTCGGGCGGAAAAGAAAGCCAAGGCTGCGAGCAGCGCGAATACCGAAGCCGACAAATAAGCATTTGCATGGATTCCTGAATTAAAAAAACCAGCAGGCCTGCTGGTTTTTTTATGTCTGTGCAAAAGTAAATTCATAAGTTAATGATTATGAAATGTTTATAGTTACCCAAACATATAGTTATTATCCGCACTGCCGACTGACGCTATAATCACGATCAATTGAATTGATTTAAGCAGGTAAGAAAGTGAGTAGTAAGGAAAGTTATATTTTTGAGGTGTCGCAGAGCAATTTCAATAACTTGGTGTTGATGAACTCTTATAAGTTACCGGTGGTGGTTGAGTTCATGAGCGTGAATTCCGAAGTCTGTATCAATATGGAAACGTCGTTGTCGGAATTGGCGCGTGAATTTGCCGGTCAGTTCGTATTTGCCAAACTGGATGTCTATGAACAGCCTGAGTTGAAAGAACAGTACCAGATTGAAAACCTGCCGACGATCAAGGTGTTCAAGGATGGGGAAGTTGTTCGCAATGAAATCGGTAAGATGGATTCGAACGAGCTGGCAGCGATGCTTAAGGATTTCGGGATTTACCGCGAGTCTGACGAGATGCGTCTGCAGGCACGCGAATTGCATTTGCAGGGCGATACGGGCGGTGCAGTCAACCTTCTTACTCAGGCGATTCAGGCAGATCCATCCAATACCAAGGTGGCGATGGACATGGTTCAGGTACTTTTGGATGTGAATGTATTGGATCAGGCCATGGATATTTTCAACCGCCTGCCGGACAAGGACAAGGAGAGTGAGACCGGGCGAGCATTGATCGGTCAGTTGACCTTCAAGCAGCTAGCGAGTGAAACGGAAGGCAAGCAGGCAATGTTGAATCGTCTGGATCAAAATCCGTTGGATTTCGATGCCTATTTCGATTTGGCGGTATGCCTAGTGGCTGAGCACGATTACCAGGGGGCATTGGAAAGCTTGTTTGCGTTGTTCGAGCAGGAACCGAATTACAAAGACGGTGCTGCGCGTGAAATGATCGTAACGATTTTGAATATGTTGTCACCTTCCGATCCGGAACTGTCGAAACAGTATCGCCAGCGATTGGGTAGTGCGCTTTCCTGAATAAGGACGGTATCTTCAAATGAAAAAGCCGGAACCTGATACATTCAGGTTCCGGCTTTTTATTATGGTTTCAAGCTGGCTGTTACCAGTGACGAACGCGTCCTGTATCGACATGGACGAAATTCGATTTAGGGTAGAAACCGACGCCACCTTGTTTTTCGTGCATGGCGATTTTTCTTAAATCCGTCAGTTTCAATCCAGGAAGGTTGATATCGATCGCTTTACCAACCATGTGCAGGCTTTTTGTCGCCACACCTTGCGTGGTGTTATGAAGCATGGCATTGGTTTTTGGAGAACGGTATCCCGAGATAACGTTGAATGCCTTGTTTTTACCTGCACGGTTATGGATGTCGTGCAACAGGTCAAACAGCGCGATGTCCATTTTGTGAGTTTCATCGGTTCGGAAGTCTCTCAATACGTGCTCAATTTCTTCCAGCGCTTCAGGGTGATAGATCCCTTGTTCCCAATAGGTCGTCTTTAAAGACTCACCGGTATGCAGGTTGTAAAAAGATAGGGTACGGAACTCTTCGTCTTTGTGCTGTCTCTGCATGTTTGCAAACACTGAAGTCGGTGCTAGAGCAGCGGCTGCTGCACCCATTCCGCCAAGTTTCAAAAATGTTCTACGATTCATATTATCGTGTTTTGACATAGCCACCCCATTCACGTTATGAAAATATGTGAAAATATACCATAAATTATTTAGCATTAATTTTCAAGGGTTTTTTTCATAAAACTCATTAGGTTAGCGTCTTCTTTGTAGACATCTTTACGTAGAAACAGTCTGCCTTCCGTATCCGCCCATGCGGTTTGGTAGGTGACGAAGACCGGTATTTTTTCCTTGAGGTGAACGACCTGCCGGTCTCCACCCTCAATTTGGCTGTAGATGGAGTCGTAGGTGGTTTCGGAGTTCTCCCGAACCAAGATCTCATAAGCTAGCTGCATCGGTTTTTCCGCGCGAATACAGCCCGAACTTACTAGATAGGCCTTGTTCTTAAAGAGGTAGCGTGCCGAGGTATCATGGATATAGATATCTTCACTGTTGGGGAACATGAATTTGATTCTTCCAAGTGGGTTTTTAGGCCCTGAATCCTGGCGGAATATGTATCGAAGCATGCCGTTTTTAGTGACCTTGTTCCAGTCAATTTTCGTAGCGTCAAGCGGATGACTTTCTGTTCTATCCGTAGCGCTGAACAAACGAATCTTTTTTTGATTGAGGTAAGTGCTGTCATTTCGGAGTTTTGGCAGGATATCTTCCGCCAATATTGTTTTGGGAATACGCCAGTAAGGGTTGTACACCAGATAACTCATCATCGCTTCCATCATCGGTGTTGGACGTTTTATTTGGCCAACGACCGCCTGCATTGACAAGACCTGGTCGTCTGCGATGTATTGAAGTGAAAAATTCGGGATGTTTACCATGACATAGCGGTCGGGAATATGACTGCTATACCAACGCCAACGTTCCAGGTTGAGACGAATCTTGAGGATGACGTCTTGAACGCTCTCTGCCAGTTTGTTTTTGGTCTGAGGGCCGATCACTCCATCGACGATTATATGATGACATCGCTGAAACTCTTTGATGGCGCGTGTTATCTCTTCGGGCTGTTCACTCGTTTGCGCTGGAGGTTGTGTGTTATTTTGAGAAGATTTATCTTCCCAATCATTTTCTGTCCAACTCCAACCAATCGGTTCCGTGTTCAGGTAATCGTATGGAAAAGACGAATCGGTTGATTGGGGGTCATAATCGAGTTCTCCCGTGATCGAAAGTCTTTTTTTCACATTTTCAATATCTGAATAAGCTTCGGGGTTTTGATTCCAACCACCTTGATCGGCAATGGTCCGATAGCGCTGCAATGCTTTTTTCAGATTTCGGTAATAGCGATGTTGCGGAGTCAGCTGTGACAGTGCCGATTCTATTCGGCCTTGTTGTAAGGCGTTGGCTAAAATAGCCGGCATATCGATCGTCTTACGGGCGACGGCTCTATGCAAGGTATCCGCTTCCGTACCAAATGCTATCCCGTAGAATAGGTGGTATCCCAACGTCATGAAAGCATCGCTAAGAAGAAGATCTTGGATGGCTTGGTCTTCAGGTGTCGGTGATTTGGAAAGGCGTTGGAGTAACGCATGGTGATAGCCGGAATATTCAGGATTTAGACCATCGTCCTCAGCAGCATTGATGGCGTTGAGTAATTGATTGGAGAGGCCATTTTCTGAACGGCTTTTCCAGGCAAGTTCATAGTTGCGTTGACTATAGAATTTTTGCAGCAGTGTCTTTTTTGATAGCCGAATATCATCCTGACCGAAAATGGACGGCAGGTAGTCTTGCGATAACATCGCTTTCAGCTGTTGCTGGATGGTTTGCGGTTGGGCTTGTGCAGCCGTCAGAAACATGCCAGCAATCATCAGAATACTTATCAAACGTATCACTGCGATTGCCTCCTCATTGAGCCGTTCTATTTAATATTTTAGCGAAATTACACTTAAAAATCTGTTCGCATTGGTGCTTATTATAGAAGGACTAAAGAAGAAAAGAGTGGTTTTTTACAAGATTAAGTCCTTGTTTTTTATAGGTAAATAGGAGTTTTGTGTATGGTCTGTAGGGGGTGGGCCCGCACGCAGCGGGCCATGAAGAAGGGGGGCAGATTGCTTCAAGAAAGAAGGTGTTTGAAATCCTCGACAACTTTTTCTGGACTGGTGGAGAGCGTAATCGCGGTGACCACGGCAATGCTGTCAACCTGAGTTGAAATGACGTCCGGTGCATTTTGAAGTGTGATGCCACCGATGGCCACCACCGGAATGCCGGTCTTTAGTTTCAGGATTTCTCTAAGGTTATCCACGCCCTGAATTTGACCGGTCATGTCTTTGGTACGAGTCGGGAAGATGGCACCAATGGCCAGATAACTCGGTTTGATCTGTTGTGCCAGCAGGAATTCATAAGAACCGTGGGTACTGATTCCCAGACGGATTCCGGATTTCTGAATGATCTGAATCTCTTCTGCTGAAAGGGCTTGAAGGTCTTCCTGTCCCAGATGAACGCCATAAGCGCCATATTCAATCGCCAACTGCCAGTAATCGTTGATGAATAAGCGGGTTGGGTACTGTTTGGATAAAACGACGGCTTGTTCGATGAATCGGCAAAGTTCGTTCTCTGTCTTGTTCTTCAGACGCAATTGGATTATTTCGATGCCTAGAGGCATCAGCTTTTCCAGCCATTCGACCGAGTCGACTACCGGATAAAGCCCCGGTTTTTGAATGCCCAGATCGGCAAAACCGGATTGGGAAACCGACTCTAAAGGCCTGCTGAGAACAACCTGTGGATAAAATTGTTTTTCAACCGGCCAGTAGGGTTGAATCAGTGCGCCGTAATATTTCAAATCCTTCGGACAAAGCGAGAAAGCCTTATTGGTAAAGGCCTGAGCTTGAATGAAGGCGTCACGCAATAGGTAGCCTTGAGCCATAAAGCCGGCGATGGCAGTGGATAAACTGCAGCCGCTGCCGTGGCCGTAACCGGTTGCCGTACGAGGCGACTTTAAAGCAAGGTGCTGGTCTTCAAAATAACAGTTGTCTGTAACAAATTGTTCAGACTCACCATGTCCACCGGTGATGACAACCGCTTGGCAACCTTTATGTAAAATCCGTTCAGCCCATTCGGACGAAGTGTGTTGTTGTTCGTCATCTTCCGCTAGGCTGGCCGCTTCAGAGTGATTTGGCGTGACAATATCGACGATTTTTAATAATTCATCGAACAGACCCGCACCAATGGATTCAACAACCAAATCTTGTCCGACACTGGCTTTCATTACAGGATCCAAAACCACCACCAGGCCTGGCGAGTTTTGTTTAAGTGTTTTAAGACGCTTAACTAACCAGTCGAGTTGTTGGTTATTGGCGATTAATCCGATTTTGACTGCCTGAGGCGGCTTGTCCTCCAGAAGACAATCGAATTGCTGTTGCAGCAAGTCAACAGGAACCGAGTTGATGGATTGTAGCTGGCGTGAATTCTGCACAGTGTTGGCTGTGATGAGGGTACAGACCTCACAGCCGATGGCATGACCGCTTTTAATGTCGGCCTGAATGCCGGCGCCACCGCTGCAATCCGAACCGGCGATGCTCCAGATGATCGGTCGCTTGGATTGGATTTCAGCCATAGTTCACCTGATGCCAGAAAGGTTTGTCCAGAGTCGGCGTACTTGGTTTAGCGGTGGAACGTTCGCTGATTAAACCACTCTGATAGGCCAGACGTCCCGCTTCGATAGCACGGGCGAAAGCGGTTGCCATCATGACTGGGTTTTGCGCCTGAGCGACGGCAGTGTTGAGCAGAATCGCATCCACACCCATCTCCAATGCTTGGGTAGCATGAGACGGCTTCCCGATACCCGAATCCACGATCAGGGTAACTTCCGGGAAGCGGTCTCGGATCGCCTGTAGGGCATACGGGTTGAGCAGGCCTTTGCCGGTTCCGATCGGCGAGCCCCAAGGCATGATGACTTCGCAGCCCAGTTCTACCAGATGTCTCGCGATCACCAAATCATCAGTGCAGTAAGGCAGTACCTTGAAGCCGTCGTTCAACAGTATTTCAGTCGCTTTGACCAGTTCGATCGGATCAGGCTGAAGGTTGTAGTCGTCCCCGACCAGTTCCAGTTTGACCCAATCCGTCTGGAACAGTTCGCGACTCATCTTGGCCATGTTGACCGCTTCAGTAACGCTATGACAGCCTGCAGTATTCGGAAGAAGATGTAAGCCTAAGGATTTGATCATCTCCCAGAAACTGGCGCCGCCGTTGGCTTCCGGATTCTGGCGGCTTAGCGACAGGGTGACGACCTGGGCACCGGACGCCTGGATGGATTGTTGCATCACGTCCGGTGACGGGTAAAGGGCACTGCCGATCAGTAGTCGGCTGTCGAGTTGGATGCCGTAAATATTAAGTGTATCGGATGTCATCTTATCCCCCTTGGATTGCGGAAATGACCTCGATGGCGTCATCGGGGTTGAGAGTGATTCGGTCATGTTCCGAGTTGGGTACGAAATTCTGGTTCAGCAACAGCGCATAAGGCGCTTGTGCGCCAAATTGTGTTGCGGCTTCGGCCAAGGTGGTATCGCCGTTGGCTTGTTGCGGTGTATCGTTGACCAGGATTTGAAAAGTATCAGTCATGGCTGTTCTCGGTAAATTCGATTAAATGTTCAAAAACGGGCGGTTTTGGCAAAGCGGTATCGATCAAAGCGATGCACTGTTCGGCCACGGCCGGCGCCAACAGGTAACCGTGACGGAACAGGCCGTTGACCTGAATTAAGTTGCCGTCAACCCGAATCTTCGGTTCGTTGTCCTCAAACGCCGGGCGCAAACCGGATTTGATTTCCAGTATCTCCGCTTCGGCAAACCCTTTGTGCACGCTGAAGCACGCTGACAAAAGCTCCAGAGCGGAACGCACGGTCGGTTGTCGCTGGTCTTCGGTTTCGATCTGAGTTGCGCCGACTACGAAACGGTGGTCCGCTTTCGGAGCGATATAGATCGGGTAGCGCGGATGCATCAAACGGACAGGCCTGTTCAGATTGACTTCCGGTGCATACAGTCGAACGACTTCACCTCGCACGCCGCGCAATTTGTGTTTGCCGTGCTCGGTTCCGGTTTGCAATATCTGGTCTTTAGCACCCAGACCGCGGCAATCGATCACCCAGTCGAATGATCGGCGTTCACCGTCGTAAACCACTTGGCGATTCTCGATCGATACCTCTGTGTTTTGGTGCCAAACCACATTGCGTTGTTCCAGTGTGCTTGCCAAACTTTCAAGCAGCTCGCGGTTGTCCAGCTGACCTTCTTCGGGAAGCCAGAGGATATGCTGGAAGGTGTGCGGCTGTTGGGCCAGTTCAGGTTCCAGCTCTTCGAGCTGTAATGGTGTCAGGCTGCTGTAGTCTTTCCCCATTTCGCCCTTGATACGGTGGCCGAAATCGACTAGGTTTCCGTAGTCTTGCTCATAGGCGAGAATCAAGCTGCCGTTCTGCTGGAAGAAGACCGGCTTTTGCAATTTTTCCAAAACGCCGGGCCACAGTTCCAGACTGCGTTGGCCCATTTGCATCACGCTTAGTGAGCTGTCTGCGGATTCCGCCAAAGGCGCCAACATTGCTGCTGCGAGATGGGCGGCACTGAGCGATCCCTGTCGGTCATCACGATCAAACAGTGTGACCTTGTGGGACTCGCTCAGGCTGACCGCCACTACTCGTCCTATCAACCCAGCGCCGACAATGGCGATATTGGGCGTATTCGGCATGTTAGGCTTCCTTCTGGTAGATTTCGCTGCCGGATTCACGGAACTGCTGTGATTTTTCCTTCATGCCGCTTTGAATTTCTTCCAAGGTGATTTCGGTGATCTGGCCGGCCTGGTCTTGCTGGGCGGCATAATCGCGAACTTCCTGGGAGATTTTCATCGAACAGAATTTAGGCCCGCACATCGAGCAGAAGTGTGCCACTTTACCGGATTCCTGCGGGATGGTTTCGTCGTGGTAGGCGCGTGCGCGTTCCGGATCCAGTCCCAGGTTGAACTGGTCTTCCCAGCGGAATTCGAAGCGTGCTTTCGACAAGGCGTTGTCGCGAATCTGAGCGCCCGGATGGCCTTTCGCCAGGTCGCCGGCGTGGGCCGCGATCTTATAAGCCATCAGACCTTCCTTAACGTCTTCTTTGTTCGGCAGACCCAAGTGTTCTTTCGGTGTGACGTAGCACAGCATGGCGCAGCCGTACCAACCGATGTTGGCGGCACCGATGCCAGATGTGATGTGGTCGTATCCCGGTGCGATGTCGGTCGTCAAAGGACCAAGCGTATAGAAAGGCGCTTCGCCGCATTCACGTAGTTGCTTGTCTACGTTCTCTTTGATCATGTGTAGAGGAATATGTCCCGGACCTTCGATAATGGTTTGAACGTCATGTTTCCAAGCAATCTGAGTCAGTTCCCCCAAGGTTTCCAGTTCGGCAAACTGGGCTTCGTCGTTGGCATCTGCAATGGAGCCAGGACGTAAACCGTCACCCAATGAGAAGCTGACGTCGTAGGCTTTCATGATTTCACAGATTTCTTCAAAGTGGGTGTACAGGAAGTTTTCCTGATGGTGTGCCAGACACCACTTCGCCATGATGGAACCACCGCGTGAGACGATGCCGGTAACACGCTTGGCGGTCATAGGGACGTAACGCAATAGTACGCCCGCATGAATGGTGAAATAGTCGACCCCTTGTTCGGCTTGTTCGATCAGGGTGTCGCGGAAGATTTCCCAAGTCAGGTCTTCGGCGATGCCGTTGACCTTTTCCAGTGCCTGATAGATCGGTACGGTTCCGATTGGAACCGGCGAGTTACGCATGATCCATTCGCGGGTTTCATGAATGTTACGACCGGTCGACAAATCCATTACGGTGTCAGCACCCCATTTGGTTGCCCAAACCAGTTTTTCGACCTCTTCGGCGATGGAAGAACCGACCGACGAGTTACCGATGTTGGCGTTGACCTTGATCAGGAAGTTGCGTCCGATAATCATCGGTTCCGATTCCGGGTGGTTGATGTTACAAGGAATAACCGCACGTCCACGGGCGACTTCGTCACGCACGAATTCCGGGGTGATATCTTTTGGAATGCTTGCTCCGAAGGATTCACCGGCATGTTGTTGGGTCAGCATTTCGTCACGCACTTCGGCGCGCTTCATGTTCTCGCGGATGGCGATGTATTCCATTTCAGGTGTGATGATGCCTTGACGGGCATAGTGCATCTGGGTGACGTTTTTGCCCGCTTTGGCGCGGCGCACCGGCGGCAGGTTTTCGAAACGGATGTGATCCAGCCCTTGGTTCGCCAGACGCTCCTGAGTGAATTTGGAGGTGACGGAATCCAGAAGCTCGGTATCTCCACGGGCTTCAATCCAGCTCTGGCGAAGCTTCGGCAAACCTTTATAGACATCGACTTCAATGTTTGGATCGGTGTATGGGCCCGATGTGTCGTAAACCGGAACCGGTTCGTTAGGCTCCATTACCGGATTGTCCTGTGGGCCGCTGACGTAGGTGTCGCTGACCGAAATTTGGCGCATTCCGACCTGAATCGGGTGGATTTCGCCCGGCACGTAGATTTTGGTTGAATTAGGGAAGGATTGTCCGGAAACGTCTTTGATGAATGCTTCCGCTGCTGCACGCGCTTCGCGGCGGTTGGTTTTGTTTGTTGAACTCACGGCTCTGCCTCTTTTAAAAATTAAAATCAGGCGGGGCACGATAGACTTGTGTAGAAAACAGACGAATTCGAAACGAATTGTTTTGGAAACAACGTTTGGGTTTCAGTTGAAGAGGATTCAGAAAGATAAGGTGAGTTTGAATTCACGCAAATCTTGCATGAATCAGACGATTGAAACTCGAATACCGCTTGGAGCAGTAACGTTGAATGTCTGATTGTTCCCTTCGCTGGTATTAACCAGATCAGGTTCTACGGATCCCGCTTACGCGATCTCAGCCTAGTCTAGGCACTCCGACAATTTACTGTTTTTCTAGTATAACCAGCGATTTGCGTTTTGCAAAGCCCTTATTCCGTTTCCGTAGGCTTCTCGGAGGTGGGTTTTCTATGGTGGGTTGTGCGGTTGAGGCGATAATTCAACTTGACGAGTTGACTCTGAACCTTCCAGAAGAGGTAGCTGGGATGATCGTACAGTTCCGGTTTCGGCGGCAGGATTTTATGGATTGCCAGATCGGATTTGCTCTGTTCGTCATCGGAAGCTGTCATGGTTCCATACCCACCTTTGGCGTATTACTTTTGAGTACTCAATAGCATGTCCAGCATGCGATGAGATGGATAACCGTCTGCCGGAAGGTCACGTTCGGCTTGGAATGCCCGAAGGGCGCTACGAGTCTGGCTGCCGACAATTCCGTCTGGTTTTCCGGCATCGTAACCGAGCCAGTTGAGGCGTTCCTGAATGGACTTCATCTGAGTTTTACTCAGGGCTTTATCGTCTTTGGGTGCTTTTTTGGATAAATCGGGGCGTCCGATGATTCTGTCTGCCAAGTGTGCGACCCCCAGCGCGTAGTTGTTGGAGTTATTCCAGCGTTTGATCACCTTGAAGTTGTCGAATACCAGAAACGCCGGTCCACGGTAGTCACTCGGCAGAATCAGTTTGGCTTGCATATCTTCTTTAGGCAGTGGTCGACCGTCGGCAAGTTTCAGCCCCATTTTGCTCCACTCGGCAAGCGGACGAGCCGTTTTGCCGTCGGCCAGGACATAGTTAAAGTTTTCCGGAAGTGACACCTCTCGGCCCCAGTTTTCTTGTTTCTGCCAACCCAAGGTCGATAAGAAATTTCCGGCGGAGAAGAATACATCCGGCAGACTGCCCCAAAGGTCTTTCTTACCGTCGCCGTCGCCGTCAACCGCATAGCGTACATAATTGGACGGCATGAATTGGCACTGTCCCATCGCGCCAGCCCATGAACCTTTCATCTCATCAAGTGTGACATGTCCCTGATCGAGAATCTTCAACGCATCGATCAGCTCTTTGCTGAAGAATTCACTACGGCGTGGGTCGAAAGCAAGAGTTGCCAAGGATTCTATGATCGGAATGTTTCCTGTGTAACCACCAAAATTGGTTTCCATCCCCCAAAAGGCGACCAGAAAACGACCGGGTACGCCGTATTTTTTGGTGACTTCATCCAGTAATCTACGGTGCTTTTGGTAGAGGTATCGGCCTTTGGCAATACGCCATTCGGTGACCGCACTTCTGAAGTACTGCCAAAAGGTGCGTGTGAATTCCGGTTGACGACTATCCAGGTCGAGTACTTTCTGATTCAGGGTGACGTGTTCGAAGGCTTGATCCAGAGTGGTTTTTGAAATGCCTTGTTCAACGGCCTGTTTTTTGAAGTCTTTAACCCAGGATTGAAACTCGGCTTCGTTCGATTCAGAGGCTGACGCCGGTAGAGCCAATGAAAGGAACAATGCGAGAAGGATGAATCGGAATCTCATGGAACCACCGTCGAATTATGTTTTATGAATGAATTCAGGTCTCTATTTTACAGAAACTTACCTAAAGCAGACAGTAAAACAGTAAAATGTGCGGATTAAAATCCGTTATATGTCGAGCTTGCGAAAACATAACCTTGAGTCCATCCGTTAGCCGTCATTTTCTAAATTACCATTGGAATCGATATGTTGAAATGTTTTGCCACCTCTCCGGGTGGGTTGAGTGAGATGTTGCGTGAAGAACTGCTTTCTCTGGGTGCCCATAATGTTAAGGCACAACCAAGGGGTGTGAGTTTTGAGGGTGACCTGGAAGTGGCTTACCGTGCCTGCCTGTGGTCTCGTCTGGCAAACCGGATCTACTTGACCGTTTTGGAGACGGAGCTGGTGAATCAAGAGGATTTGACCGAACAAGTCTCTACGATCGACTGGAATTCGCATATGGATGCGTTCGGAACCTTTGCGGTGTCCTTTTCCGGGAAAGGGATGGGGATTGATCACAGTCATTACGGTGCTTTGAAGATCAAGGACGGCATCGTCGATTATTTCAGAACGGTTTCGAACAGTCGTCCAAGTGTCGATACGGTTCACCCTGAACTGCGGGTGCACGGCCACCTTAACCGTAACCAGTTGACTTTGAGTATTGATTTGACCGGACACAGTCTGCACCAGCGCGGTTACAGAGAAGGGCAACAGGTCAAGGCGCCTTTGAAAGAGAACGTGGCGGCCGCTTTGTTGATGCGGGCAGGGTGGCCTGAGATCGCCAAGCAGGGCGGTACTTTATACGACCCAATGTGCGGCTCCGGAACCTTTCTGATTGAAGCGGCGATGATGGCTTCTGATCTGGCACCCGGATTGGAAAAGTCCGAACAGATGGGCTTTTTGACCTGGAAACAGCATGACGCGAAATTGTGGCGCAAATTGGTGGACGAAGCGGAACAACGCGAAGCGGAAGGTTTGAGAAATTTGCCGGAAATTTACGGTTCGGACGCTTCGCACCGATCGCTGGATGTCGCTAAGGAAGCAATCGCCAATGCGGGTTATTCCGACAGCATTGAGATCAAGCAGATGACCGTCGAACAAGGGCGACGCTGGGGAGGTTGGACACCTGGCCTGGTGATATCCAATCCACCTTATGGCGAGCGTTTGGGTGAGCTGGAGACTGTGAAAAGCGTTTATGTCGATCTTGGAAATTATCTGAAAAGCGAATTCGACGGTTGGCAGGCCGCAATTCTTACGTGTAATCCTGAGTTGGGCATGTATTTAGGTATCAAGGCCAAGCGCAGCCATAATTTCTTCAACGGGGCGATGGAGTGTAAGTTGTTCCGTTTTGATATTCTCAAAGAGTTCCATCGCCAACCAGCTGTCAAAGGTGGCGCGAATCTGGCTGAAGAGATTCAGATGGCGTTGCCGGACATGAAAGAGTCGGAAGGCGCGCAGATGTTCGCCAACCGTCTGAAAAAGAATTTGAAGAACTTGCGCAAATGGGCACAAAAAGAAGAAGTTTCTGCTTACCGTGTGTATGACGCCGATATGCCCGAGTATGCCTTGGCGATCGACTTCTACCAGACTTTGGAAGGAGGCGATTGGCTGGTAGTGAACGAATATGCCGCTCCGAAATCAATTGACCGAACGGGGGCAAAAAAACGTCTTCATGAAGCTATGTCCGTATTGCCGGAGGTGTTCGATCTGCCGGCGGACCATATCGTTTTCAAGGTGCGCGAGCGCCAGAAAGGGACATCTCAGTACGAGCGTCTGGATGAGAATCGACAGTTTTTCACCATTATGGAAAACGGTGTGAAATTGCGCGTCAATTTTACTGATTATCTTGATACCGGTGTGTTTTTGGATCATCGTGATGTGCGTGCTTATGTGGCACAACAGTCAAGGGGCAAACGTTTGCTGAACTTGTTCTGTTATACCGCAACGGCGACGACTCAGGCGGCGGTTCAGGGAGCGAAAAGCAGTTTGAGTCTGGATATGTCCAAAACCTATCTGTACTGGGCCAAACATAATTTCTTGAGCAACGATTGCGACGAATCCAAGCATCGCCTGGAACAGGAAAACGTGCTGGAATGGCTTGAGCAGGCCTCTCAATCGGGACAAGCGGATTTTGACGTGATCTTCCTTGATCCTCCATCGTTCTCGACCTCCAAACGCATGGAAGGAACGTTGGATATTCAGCGCGACCATGTGACGTTGATTAATCAGACTTTGGCGTTGTTGAAACCGGGCGGTGAATTGGTCTTCTCGACTAATCTGCGTAAATTCAAACTGGCGGAGGCTGATTTCAGCGGCGTCGAGATCACGGATATCACGCAAAAGACCATGCCTAAGGATTTTCAGCGCAATAGCAAGATTCACCAGGCCTGGTCTTTTAAGTTGTTGTAAGTATTGTTAAAAGGTGGGTAGAATGGGGGCTGTTATTCTATAGAGATTCCTATGCTCACCATCTCCTCCATCAATCAAATGATCGGCGTCGATGACGAAGATCGAACTCAGTTTGAGCTAAGCCGCGCCTTTTTCATTGAATTGAAGCCCTTGTTTCTGGCGGAATTGAACGGTTGGCTGAACGAATACGATTACCAGATTGAGCAGGTGTTCATTGATGGCTATTACGATGCCCTGGTGTCCGGACACTATTCACAAGAGTTCTACATTCGGCAATATACTCAATGTACCTACTGGTACAAGTTGGGATTGAGTTCCGTCAGAACGACGTTGATCATCAATCAGTGCCGCCATATGTTTTTCAAACATACTTCCAAGAGTGGCAAACCCCAGTTGGGATACGTTATCAGCCAAGCATTGGATATCGCTCAAGCCGTCAGCGCCAATGTCTACGCCATTGCAGGCATGATGGAAAAAATGCACCAGAAGTTCCGTGCCGACATCACCGGTATTGAAAGAGCGACCAAGTTCGGCAGCATCAAGATTTCCGAAGAGTTGGTCGGAGCTTACATAGACCATGTGAATTGGAAAGTGAGATTGTTTTCTATGGCACTGGGTTCTGTAGAGGACGAAGAGTTTCCTTACTCTACCGATGAATGCAGTTTGGGGAAGTGGCTCAATGCAGGAGGCTGGGATAAAATTCCGGCCGATCAAAAGGAGTCATTCGACCTGGCACATCGCCAGGTTCATTCCTTGGCGAGACAGGCTATTCAGGATTCCATCGCCCAGCACCCGGAAAACATCATAAAGTCGCTCTCCAAAATGGAGAAAGCCTCCGATAAGGTCGCTGAAGTATTGTTGCAGTTGATTGATGAGCAAATCATCCATTCCGCGACCTTGGACGGCCTGACCGAGTTGCCGTTAAGGAAAGTATTCGATGAGGAATACGGGCAGATGCTCTCTTTGGCAAGACGTCAACATTTACGGGTCGGTCTGATTATTTTGGACGTCGATCATTTCAAAAAAGTGAACGATGAAAAAGGGCATTTGGTCGGAGACCAAGTGTTGAAAAAGCTGGCTGAAGTGTTGAAAAACTCCTTAAGACAAGAAGACAAAGTCTACCGCTGGGGAGGAGAAGAGTTTGCGGTCATGACATTGGGAGAGGGTGATAACAATGTGAGCGCTTTGGCGGAACGCATTCGATCCACTGTCGAACAGACCATTTTTTGTGAAAATACCGATGATGAAATGCGGGTAACGGTGAGTTGCGGGACGGTCTGTTTTAATCCGCTCAAAACGAATTCGATCGACAAGATGTTTTCTTTGGCGGACAAACAACTCTACTTCGCGAAACAAAACGGGCGTAACCGGGTTGAATCCCAAACTCTTGATATGGAATAACTCACGCAACCGGTTTTTCATTTATCATGCCTGTTTTGAATCATTATGGATCATTAGATTCGACCTCAGGACAGCAATTTGTTATGGAACAGAACATTCAATTCGATGAAGGCTTGATCAAACGTTATAACCAGACAGGTCCTCGTTACACCTCTTATCCGACCGCGATTCAGTTTGATGAGTCGTTCGGAATCGAAGAATACAAAGCAGCGGCTCAAAGAAGCAATGAATCCGGACGCGGATTGTCTTTGTATTTTCATATCCCGTTTTGCGATACGGTCTGTTTCTTCTGTGCCTGTAACAAGGTATGGACTCGTGACCGCTCCAAAACTACGCCATATTTGGAGCGTCTTTTTAAGGAAATCGAGATGCAGTCCAGATTGTTCGATCCGAACCGTAAGGTCGAACAGCTTCATTGGGGCGGTGGTACGCCAACGTTCATCAATACCGATGAAATGCGCCAGTTAATGGATAAGACCCGTGAACATTTCAACCTGTTCGATGACGATTCCGGTGAGTATTCAATTGAAATCGATCCCCGTGAAGCGAATCGTGAATCCGTGAAACTTTTGCGTGAACTGGGTTTTAATCGAATGAGCCTTGGGGTCCAGGATTTTGACCCTCAGGTTCAGAAGGCGGTTAATCGTATCCAGAGTCAGGCGGAAACCTTTGAGGTGTTGGAAGGCGCACGTGAGGCCGGTTTCATGTCGGTGAACGTCGATTTGATTTACGGTCTGCCTTTTCAAACCGAAAAGGGATTCATCGCAACCTTGGACAAGGTGTTGGAGGCGGAACCGGATCGTTTTTCGATCTTCAATTACGCCCACATGCCAAGCATGTTCCCGACTCAGAAGAAGATGAAGGAATCCGACATGCCTTCGGCAGATGAAAAGCTGGCGATATTACACGCCACAACCGAACGTTTGTTGGAAGCCGGGTACATCTACATCGGAATGGATCATTTCGCCAAGCCGGATGACGAACTCGCTGTAGCGCAACGTAATGAAACCTTGTACCGGAACTTCCAAGGGTATTCCACTCATGCGGATTGTGACCTCATCGGTATGGGGGCGACGTCTATTTCATTGATTGATAACACCTATGCGCAAAACCGTAAAAGTTTGGAAGAGTATTACCAAGCGATTGATGCGGGCGATTTAGCGGTATTTAGAGGCGTGTTTCTCACTGAAGACGATGAGTTGCGTCGCGATGTCATCACTCGCCTAATCAGTCACTTCCATTTGAATTTTGACAAGCTGGATCAACAGTGGAATATCCGTTTTAAAGAGTATTTTGCACAGGAATTGCAAAATCTGACGCCGATGGTTGAAGATGGATTGATTACGATGACCGATAAGGATATTTTCGTGACCGCGAAAGGGCGTCTGTTGATTCGAAATATTTGTATGGTGTTTGATGCCTATTTGAAAGCGGGCACGCAAAACCGTTTTTCAAAAGTAATTTGATTCGATCCGGTTTTAAACAGGCCTGTTTAAAACCGGAAAGTTCTCCAGATACGACTTTCTAAGGTGTTTTAGTCCCTTATTACGGGCTTGGATACCATTCCGAAGTCTTGTCTGTCCAGTAGTAGACGGTCAATCCGATCCATTCTTTAACGGCCGGTTCCAATGCTTTGAGATGGTCGAAAAGATCAAAGTCCCACTGTCTTAAATCGCTGCTGTTGGAGCGATAATCCACAGGATAGGGAATGACATTGATGCCGAGTTGACGAGCGATCCCTACGGAGCGCGGCATGTGGAAAGCCGACGTGACCAGTAGGTAAGTCCCATCCGGTTTTGGCAACTTAGGTTGTGTATATAGAAAGTTTTCGTAGGTGTTTCTGGAGCTTGATTCGATAACGAGTCGTTTTTCATCAATCCCGATTGTCGTTAGAATTTGTTTGGCGATCGATCCCTCGTCATCCTTGGTGTCCTGCAATTGAACCGAACCACTTCCGCCTGTAAAGATAACCGGCGCTTTAGGGTATTGTGCCGCCAGTTTCGCCGCCGCAATGTAGCGGTCTCCACCGAGTCCCAGTTCGGCGACATTCCAGCTCAATGAGCGTTTTAAGTCTTCTCCACCGCCAAGTATGATGATGCCGTCAATGTCTTTGGGCATGGATTCAGGTTTTGAAAATCTTGATTCCAGCGGATTCATCAGAAAATCACCGACCGGATAGGCCATGGTGAAAAAGCTGATCAGGGCAGTAGGTACCAATATTTTTTTAGCGGCGCGTACGTGATTGTTGATCAGGTAGAGTGTTCCCAGGATCAGCGCGATGACAAAGAGATTCCCTGGGCTCAGAAAGGCCCATGCAATCTTGGAAAATAAGAAAAAGAGACTATCCATAATAAAGCTGTATTCGTTATTGCTATTTAGTTGGTGTTGGCGGGTGAAGCAGCAAAAATAGTTTGGTTTCGCCCTTGTTCTTTTGCAGTATACACCGCTGTGTCGGCTTGTTTAATCAGAGTTTCAAAATCTTCGCCGTGATTCGGGCAACAGGCGATGCCGATACTGACAGTAAGTGCGGGGATGTTGATCCCTGACCAATCGGCATCTGAAAAAACCTTGTGGATCTTGTCTGTAATGTACTCAATCTGCTCCAAGTCGGTATCCGGGAAGAGGATTACGAATTCCTCACCGCCCCAGCGGTAGACGAAGTCGGACTTTCTGAGAGTGGATCGTAATAATTGGGCCCCAAACACCAGAACTTCATCGCCTTTTTGATGGCCGTAGAGATCATTGATACGTTTAAAGTCATCGAAATCCACGACTGCAAGACACATTGGCCGGCCGCTACGTTTGCTCACTTCAAGCTGTTGGTGTACTTGAATTTCGCCTTCCCTGCGATTAGGTAATTGAGTAAGGACATCGTTCGCAGCCAGTTCTTCGAGCTGAAATTGCAACTGTTTGCGTTCGCTGATATTTTCAACCATGCCGACGACATAGGTCGGGTTACCTTGTTCATCGCGTTCGCAGATTTTACCTTTGTCGTGCACCCAGAGGTAGTGGCCATTGCGGTTTTTAAGTCGGTATTCCGCTTCGTAGCTGCTGAGTTTCCCTTGTAGGTGGTCTTCTAGAATTTGTGCGACTCGGTCCAGATCGTCGGGATGAATGTTGTGGATCCAGGTATTCACTTCCGGCTTCATTTCATCCGGACCGTAGCCCAGCATTCTTTTGAGTTGCGGACTGAAAAAGACGTGGCCGGTTTCGACCTCCCATTCCCACATGCCATCCGTTGCTTCGTTCAGCGCAAACCAGATCCGATGGTTTCGACTCTGAAGTTCCTGTTCCATCGCCAGACGTTTGTTGATGTTGCGTGCCACCGACAGACAGTAGGTTTGGCCTTGGTGTTCAAAGTGGGTGGTGTTGACTTCCACTGCAATGTCACCTCCTTCTTTGAGTGCATGCCGGCCTATGAACGTAAAGGTTTCGCAGTTGATGATCGCTTTCACCACTTCGTCCCATTGCGGTAGTCCCTGCAAGTCCTTCTGCAGACTTAGAACGGAGTGGTTTAAGATTTCGTTCTTCTCGAATCCGAGGTCTTCGTAGCCCGCACGGTTGCACCAGATGATGTTGGATGTTTTGGGGTCGATCAGGTACGCCGCATCAGCCATGTTATCAAACAGGATCTCAAGTGTTGGCTCGTGGGGTGTGGAAGGTAGATTCATATGGAACGGACTTCTTAATTTTGATCGTCACACTATCCTGTCATGAATGGTGATTATGTGGTGAGTAGTTTTATTGATAATCTAGTATTATATCTTTATTAACTAAGAAAGATAGCGGTAAAAGTGTGGTTTTTTACAAGGTCTTAACTTTCTGTATTTAAAGGGAGTTTTGTTTTTTTTGTGTGAGTTGGGTTTGTAAAGCAGGCGATTTTTTTCACCTTAAAGTTTGAGTTATTCGAAGTCGTCCTTATATGTTACTTAGTTAAATAAAATCAGTTGAAGGGGTGTTTTAACGATGATTGATAAATTTACCACTCAGTTTCAGTCGGCTTTAGGGCAGGCACAGTCGCTTGCGTTAGGACAGGATAATCAGTTTATTGAACCGCTGCATATCTTGTCTGTACTGCTGGAAGAGCAGGCATCCTTGTTGCAGTTGGCCCAAGTCAATGTCGGAGGATTGCGTCAGGCTGTGAAGCAAAAGCTTGAAACCTTGCCGAAAGTGACCGGAACCGGCGGCGATGTTCAATTGTCCCAGAAATCGGGGCAAGTTCTGAATATGATGGATAAAGCGGCCCAGCAAAAAGGTGATGCTTATATTGCCAGTGAATTGTTCTTTTTGGCCGCTCTGGACTCCAATGATGTGGTGTCGGAACTACTGAAACAGGCCGGGGCAACTAAAAATGGTCTTGAACAAGCGATTCAACAAGTGCGTGGAGGGGAAAGCGTAATGAATCAAAATGCAGAAGAAACGCGCCAGGCGCTTGAAAAATATACGATCGATTTAACCGAGCGTGCAGAGTCCGGAAAACTGGATCCGGTTATCGGACGTGACGATGAGATTCGTCGTGCGATTCAAGTTTTGCAGCGCCGTACCAAAAACAATCCGGTATTGATTGGTGAACCGGGTGTTGGTAAAACCGCGATTGTGGAAGGGCTGGCTCAACGTATCATCAACGGAGAAGTGCCGGAAGGCTTGCGCGATAAGAAAGTGCTCTCTTTGGATCTGGGTGCTTTGTTGGCGGGTGCTAAATACCGTGGTGAATTTGAAGAACGCTTGAAAGCTGTTTTGAATGATTTGGCCAAGAATGAAGGCCGGATCATTCTGTTTATTGATGAAATCCATACCATGGTTGGTGCAGGAAAGTCCGACGGTGCCATGGATGCCGGAAACATGCTTAAGCCGGCTTTGGCACGAGGTGAGTTACACTGCTTAGGTGCGACGACTTTGGATGAATACCGAGAATATATTGAAAAGGATGCAGCTTTGGAGCGTCGTTTCCAAAAGGTGTTGGTGGATGAGCCAACTGAAGAGGATACGGTTGCTATCTTACGTGGTCTTAAGGAACGTTACGAGGTGCATCATGGTGTGGATATTACCGACCCGGCAATCGTAGCAGCTGTTCAGCTTTCTCAGAGATACATTACAGATCGTCAGTTGCCGGACAAGGCAATCGATCTGATCGACGAAGCGGCCTCTCGTATTCGTATGGAAATTGATTCCAAACCGGAAGAGATGGACAAGTTGGATCGACGTTTGATTCAGTTGAAGATTGAGCGTGAAGCGTTGAAAAAAGAGAAGGACGCAGCATCTAAAAAACGTCTGGAAGATCTACAGTCGCAAATCGATGAATTGGAAAAAGAGTACTCTGATCTGGAAGAGATTTGGAAAAAAGACAAAGCTTCCTTGCAAGGAACCCAGCAATATAAGGAAGCGTTGGATCAGGCTCGTTTTGAAATGGAAGCGGCACGCCGTGAAGGTGATCTGGCGAAGATGTCCGAATTGCAATACGGAACGATTCCTGACTTGGAAGCCAAGATCAAAGCGGCTGAACAGGCGGAAAGTGAGGACGGAAATGTACTTCACCTGTTGCGCAATAAAGTAACCGACGAAGAGATCGCTGAAGTGGTGGCGCGCTGGACGGGGATTCCTGTCTCACGCATGCTTGAAGGTGAGCGCGACAAACTGTTACGTATGGAAGAGGCGCTGCAGAAGAAGGTTGTAGGACAGGCGGAAGCGGTAAGTGCTGTGTCGGATGCGATTCGTCGTTCCCGAGCAGGCCTGTCCGATCCGAATCGTCCGAATGGTTCGTTTTTGTTCCTTGGGCCGACGGGGGTCGGTAAAACCGAATTGACCAAGGCTTTGGCGGATTTCCTGTTTGACACTCAGGATGCCATTGTGCGTTTGGATATGTCCGAGTTCATGGAGAAGCATTCTGTCGCACGTCTGATTGGTGCACCTCCGGGTTATGTTGGCTATGAGCAGGGCGGTTACCTTACCGAAGCGGTGCGTCGTAAGCCTTATTCGGTGATATTGCTTGATGAGGTGGAGAAGGCACATCCGGATGTTTTCAATATCCTGTTGCAGGTGTTGGACGACGGACGCCTAACGGACGGTCAAGGTCGGACGGTCGATTTTAAGAATACGGTCATTGTGATGACGTCCAATCTGGGATCGCAGATCATTCAGGAAAAAGCGGGCGAGGAGAATTACGATGCGATGAAGTCTGACGTCATGGAGGTGGTCGGTGGTCACTTCCGCCCGGAGTTCATCAACCGTATTGATGAGATTGTGGTGTTCCGTCCGCTAGGTCGTGAACAGATTCGTTCAATCACCAATATTCAATTGCAGCATTTGCGTCAGCGTTTGCAGGATGTGGAATTGAATCTTGAAATCAGTGACGAAGCTTTGGATTTGTTGGGTGAGGCTGGATTTGATCCGGTGTACGGCGCGCGTCCATTGAAACGTGCTATCCAGCAACGCGTTGAGAACCCGTTGGCTCAAAAACTTCTTAAAGGGGAGTTTGTGAGCGGATCGACGATTCATATCACAGTGGATAACGACGAAATTCAATTTTCGTAAACTTAGACACTGTTTACATTGTTAATAAAAAAGGCTCCCTAGTGGAGCCTTTTTTATGTCTGCAATAGCTAAAAATGTAGATGGTTTAAAGTCGAGGGCCGCCTCGGCGATGCTTCACACGTGTCAACAATGTATTGCAGTCTACTTCAATGATGTGTTCGCGTGAGAAGATGTGTTTACGAGTGAAACGGTCCAGTGCTTCGAAATCGTCTGTCAAAGTATGGATGTGTAAACTTTTCATGTCGCTCATTATATATAGGCTGACGACTTCAGGGCATTCTGCCAGTTCATTGGCAATCTGCTCAATGCCTTGCGGTGCCACTTTGACGTCCAGAAAGGCGGAAAGGGACTTTCCAAGTTTGAGCGGATTGATGACGGCCGTGAATTGCTCGATTACACCGTCTTCCTGTAATTTCTGGACGCGCTGACGTACATAAGCGCGCGAAACACCGATCTCTCTGGCTATGTCTGCAAAGGACGCGCGTCCATTTTTTATCAGTAGATTAATAATGTGATTATCGATTTTCATTTTTCCTGTTCCTCTGCGAAGTGCAATGAAATGCTCTTTTTTGGTGCGAAAGTTAAATTGTCATATTTGTGTCAAATGTAAACTGTCCGACTTTTTTTATAATTTAATCGAAATAATAATTTGATTAAAGGGATTAATTCGTCGCAAATGCTCTAATTTTTT
>NZ_JARUQR010000005.1 GCF_029767005.1 Thiomicrorhabdus sp. ZW0627 | reverse complement strand
ATGGAATCGATATGGTCGATTCCGTTTTTGGATTGGGTTGGCGTAATGGCCTTAAGTATGGCGGTCGTTTCGACGTTTGCTATTGTATGGTCGAGTTTTGCTTTGAGTGCCAAATGGTTGAGAATGCCGGTGAAGGACTATTTCCAGTCAGTAGGGCAGTTTATGGCGCCTCTGATGTTGATTGGTGCCTTGAGCCATGTAGGGAGTTTCTTCTTCTTGCATTATGCTTCTGATCTTATGAACGCTTGGTATTGGTTGATCGGCTCCGCGGCCTCCGCCAAACCGCTGGCTTCTTTCCGTGACGCTTGGGTGCACCTGTTCGGGCTGTTCAATTACGTGGCGGTGATCTGGGCGTTGTTTATTCTTCATAAACGCCTTGCTGTCCTGTCTTTAAGTGGAATCCAACGTGTTGGTATCTGGTTCTTGAGCGGATCGATCGTTTGGTTCTATTTGTACCTTGTTGTATTGAGAGCCTTGATTCCGCACGGTCATTAAATCAATTTGAACTCCGTTACAAACCCTTCTGGATTCTCCAAAAGGGTTTGTCTTTTTATTTTCCTATCTATTTCAAATGCTTTCGGCATTTACCGAACACTTTTTATCCAAAATGGTGTTTTTCGATCTAAAACAGTGCACATATAACAGTTTTTATGCCTGGTTTATCAAAGATAAATCCCTTATTTTGTTTTTAATATGTTGATATTTAAGTAAATGTTGTTTTTTGGAGAGTTAGTTGTTAAGAGGATTTAGCTTAGTGACAAAGTGTTTGACGAAGCTGTCAATTTTAATGGTGCGTATCAAATAATCTTAATATGAAAAGACTTAAAAAAGTCAGTGATACGCGGATCAATCAAATTGACAGGAAGTTAAACGGTTTCTAAGAATCATACGCGAACGGCTTTTGATGCACTCCGCATCTTTTCTTTGTCGAGGCCGTTCCGATCCGTTGAAAATTCAGTCTTGGCTGGATTTGCATGATAGTCCTATCTTTTGATTGTTTCCTATCGTTTTTCGGTATCCAGTGATTTTCAGTTGAGCGGTATCAAGACCTTAGTCGATATTGTTCTGAATGAAGGTATCCAAAACAAGATTAGGGGAGGAAATGATTTTGAAGTGGTTGTTTCAATTGGTTTCATGGAAAAGTTCAGAATTAAAACTCGAAAGACGCGGTTTGAATAAGCGGATTTTTTCTTCGAGTCGTAGATTTAAGTAATCCTTTTTGTTTGTAGTTTCATGCTCAATCCCTGTTTTAAATGAAACAGGATTGCGGTAGGGATGCTTGTCCTTAAAGGTTTCTGTTGTTGAGGTCGTATGAAAAACTTTAAGACAACGCCGTCCGCGTATATCGTCTATGCGAGTGACGGGGGAAAGACCAAAGCGTTGGCTGAAGATTTTACGAGGCACTGTCGTGCCTTGTCGTTGAATGTCAGATTGCTCTCGTTAAACGATTTGTCTGAAGCGAATTTTGCAAAATCCTGTGTGATATTTTTTATTGGTTCGAGAGGAAACGGCGAGTTTCCTTCGAATGGCGAAGCATTTCTGGATAGTGCGCAATTCGCTAAATCCGATCTCTCCAGTATGCGTTATGCGCTTTTTGCTCTGGGGAGTCGTTTTTATGGCAAGCGTACTTGGGCTGGCAGGAAACTGTATTTAGCTTTCAAATCCGAGCAGGCCTGTTCCATTATGCCTCCGGTATTTGCTGAGGATGAGGTACAGGAATCCTATCGCCGATGGGCTAGTCGACTTTTATCGGAATTGTCCGGTTCGCCTGTTCCGGATCTGGTTTCGGAATTTGCTTTCATGTCCTCGCAGGGAATGGATCGTCGGATGGCTGAGACCGACTTTATGAAAGGAGTAGGGTGAAGCGTTTTTGATTGGCGCTTTTGGTTTTGTCGTTTTCCAGTCTTTTTTCTGCTTTGTTTTCAAGGTGTTTGTTTCTTAAATAGGCTTAATTGTAGTCAAATGTAGACAAATGTACGCCTATGTAGTCTTTTGTAAAGAAAGTGTCATATATTCCCTTTGTATGCCGCTCTTGTCTGTCTAAAATCTTATCTATCTATATGTTTTTTTTATATTTATTCATTAATGGCACTTCTGGCGCTATGGAATCATTAGTTTTAGTGAGGTCTTGCTGTCGATTCGGCTGTTCCTGCTAAAAAACGGTTTTGTTTGATTTCTATGGAGTCAATACGATTCCTATCAGGTTTTGACATGAGGTTGAAACATCTGCCGATGATGTCATCGGCAGCAGGCAAAGTGGTCTGATTGGTCTTTATTTATCTGCTGTTATTTCACGCTTTTCTGTGTTTTGACGGTTGTGTCATTTATATGTTTTCCCTTTAAAAGGTGTCTTGTCAGAACGCCGGATGATGAAAGGGATTTAAGGAGTACATGATGGGCGAATCTTTGTCTTGTTCGGATAAAAAAGCGACTGTATTGTCGGGATTTAAGTTAAACCAGATTTCTAAAGGGATTAAGCAGGCTGTGCTTGCCTCATCTTTGGGTGTGGCTGTTGTTGCTCAGCCTGCCGTTGCAGCTGATACATTTACAGAAGCGTTGGTTGGCGGTAAAGCGTCGATCGACTTGAACGTTCGTTATGAAGCCGTTGATCAGAAGGGTGTGGAAGACGCATCTGCGTTAACGGAAAGAACGCGAGTCGGTTACAAAACAGGCAAATTCAACGGATTTGATGCATTTGTAGAAATGTCTGGAACCGAATCGATCGGTGAGCGTAACGATTACCACGTTCCTGCAGGTCCGGATGCAGACTCCAATGCAGTTGCCGTAATTGCAGACCCGGCAGTAACTCGTCTGAACCAGGCATGGATCGGTTATGGTGTTTCTGAAAGTAACTTTAAGCTAGGTAAGCAGCGCGTTACAGTTGATCCTCGTTTCTTGGGGAATGTGGGATGGCGTCAAACAGAGCAGGTTTTCACAGGTTTCAGAGCACAAGTAAACGAATTGTCGAAAGTGAAGTTGGACTATGCGTATTTGGTTGAAGCGGATAACTTGCTAGGTGTGAAGCAGCCAATGAAAACACATGCTGTGAAAGCGGATGTTAGTGCATTCCCTGCGCTTAAGATCAGCGGTTACGGCTATTTCATCGATATGGATAACAGTACGGCTGATAGCCAGACACTAGGTGTTCGTCTTGCCGGTGCTGCACCGATTTCCGAAGGGACCAAGTTGATCTATAAGGCGGACTTTGCTTCTCAAGACGACTACGCGGATGCGAATAATGTCGGTGGTGACTACCGTAACCTTGAGTTAGGTGTGAAGGTTTCCGGTGTGACTTTAGTGGCGGCACAAGAAGTGTTGGGTGGCGACGGCACCAAGTCTTTCCAAACTCCTTTGGCAACCAAGCATGCATATAACGGTTGGGCGGATAAGTTTTTGGCTACTCCGGCAAACGGTTTGGTTGATAACTCATTCAAAGTTGCGACTAAGATCGCTGGTAACAAATTGCTGGGTGTTTACCATGATTATTCTGCCGATAAAGGTGGCGCGCATTATGGTTCTGAAGTCAATGTTTTGCTTGCGAGAAAGTTTGGTAAGAACTATACAGCCGGTGTGAAATACGCTAATTACGATGCTGATAAGTATGCAACAGATACTTCCAAGTTGTGGGTTTGGGGTACGGTTAAATTTTAATCCGTTGTCCTAACGTTAAACTCTGAATGGCGCCTCCACATTGTTGGAGGCGCCTTTTTTTATATTTAGTTGTTGGCTGAGCCGCTTAAAGCTTCTTTCGAAAATGCACCTTATTGGTGCCCTTGTGTTCCGTTGTTTATTATAAATTGTAGTTAAGGTGGTGTTTTTTAACTTTTTTATAGTTAACTTGTTGAATTGTAAGGGTTAATGCTTGATGGTCTGACTGTTGTTATTATTAGGCTTGTGAGTTTCCAAGGAGGAATAAGAGTGCAGTCAGGTTTGAATGTATTACTAGTTTGCGACGATGCGGCGAATACCGTTGAATTAGAGTCTGGCTTAAAAGAGTCTGGTGTGGATCAGGTCAATACGATTTCAATTTCGGATAATGTTCTGAAAGTGGTCGGAGAGCTGGCCGTGGATCTAATTGTTCTGGATGTTGAAAAGCCTACATCTTCGTTATTTGAACAGTTTGCCGTTGTGTATGAGTACTGCCCTAAGCCGGTGGTGTGTTTCAGTTCCGAGCGAGATTCTAAAGTCATTGCCAAATCGGTCAAGGCGGGTGTGACGGCCTATATCGTTGACGGTAAGAGTCCGGAGCGAATTAAGCCTATTATTGAAGTTGCTATGGCACGTTTCAATGAGTGTCAAGCGGTCAAGAAAGAGTTGGCTCAAGTCAAACACAAGCTTTCGGAGAGAGCTGTCATTGAAAAAGCCAAGGGTCTTTTGATCGAGTATAAGAACATGTCGGAAGATCAGGCTTATCAAGCGATGCGTAAGATGGCTATGGATCAAGGTAAAAAGATCTCCGTTATTGCGCATGAAATTATCAGCGTTATTGCAGGCCTTTCAGAGCAGGAAAGTGCTTAGCACGGTCAAGTTTTATGTGTGTTAGGTGGTTGCCCGGCACAAACGATCTTGCAGAGATATCCGGCTTACGACCATTGCGTTTCTGAAGTGTTGCGTTGTCAGAATGAAGGCAGGGTAACGTGGAACATTAATTTTTAACGTGCACCTCATGGAGGTGCTTTTCAATTTATATGAATGCCCAAATTTTACAGCTAGTTAAAGAACGATCAGACATTACGCTATCGGAGGCCGTTACGGACAGTCATCTCTATTCGGTGTTTCAGCCTATCTACAGTTTTTCCAATCAAGCCTGTATCGGGGTGGAAGCGCTGGTAAGAGGCCGTACCAAAATATCAGGAAAAGCGTTATCGGCTTATGAATGTTTGCAAGCGCCAGATGGTGTTTCCAAGGCCGATTACGCCAGACTGATCAATCGTATGCACTTGATTAACTGGAAAGAAACCAAGCTGCCGGATAGCTGGCTTTTCTTGAATTTGGACTTTGAAAATGTGACCAGTCTCAACGAATTCTGTTTGGGCGACTTGCTCTCCGAACTTGAAATCAAAGGTCACGAGGTCGTGGTTGAGGTCGTTGAGAGCGAAATCAAGGATGAAGCACTGTTTGAACGATTGATTTATATTCTGCGTGAACTCGGTTGCTTGATAGCATTGGACGATTTCGGTGCCGGACACTCCAACATTGACCGTATCTGGAAGGCTCAGCCTGACATCGTGAAGTTGGACCGACAGGTTCTTCTGGAAGCGACGAAAAGCATGCGCAGCCAAAGCATTCTTAGAAACCTTACTCAACTGATCCAACAGGCTGGCAGCATCTCGTTGCTGGAAGGCATTGAAACGGAAAGTCAGGCGCTTCTTGCTATGGATGCCGGAGTGGATCTGGTTCAGGGCTACTATTTTGCACGGCCCGATGCCTATTTAAATACGGTGGAAAAAGGGCAAAGATGCATCCAGCAAACGACTGAAAGCTATCCCGCCTATGTGGCTGAAAAACAGTTCGTAAAACAAATTCAGAAAAAAGGTTATGAAACCTTATTTGAAAACTTTTCGCAGCTGGAAAGTTTGAATTGTCTCGAAGAAGAGATGAAGAAACTTTCCAGCCTCTCTTTTGTAAAACGTTTCTTTATTTTGGATGAATTCGGCTATCAGATTAGCGAAGAAGACGAAGCGGCGATTAAGGGCGCGATGGATATTCTCAAGAAAGGTAAGGGGTTGTGTTGGAAAAACCGACCTTACTTTACGACGGCGATGCAGAAGCACAATCAGGTTTGTGTGTCTGAGCCGTACCGGTCTTTAATCGATATGCAGCTTTGTTTGACCGTATCTAAGACCATTGAGTTTGATTCCGGACAGCGTTATGTCGCCTGTTTTGATGTGTTTTATCACGATAAGTCCATTGAAACAGTGCAGATTTCAGTTTAGGAGGAAGTTGGGTCGCTATGGAAAATACGGGTGTGGAAAAGGATGTCTCATCTCTAGGGACGATTGTTTCAAAAACAGATTTGAACGGTACGATCACCGAAGTGAATACCGCTTTTATCGAAGCCAGTGGATACAGTAGAAGCGAGTTGATCGGGCAGCCGCACAATATTCTTAGACATCCGGACGTTCCTAAAGAGGTTTTTAAGGATTTGTGGGCGACGATGAAATCCGGGAAACCCTGGGTTCAGATTGTTAAAAACCTCTGTAAGGATGGTAGTTATTATTGGGTAGAAGCCAATATGACCCCGATTCTGGAAGAGGGGAAAATAGTTGGCTTTATCTCGGTGCGTAGGCCGATTGATGATAAAACCAAGAAAAAGGCCGAACAGGCCTACCAGGAAATTCGACAAGGCCGCAAGCAGATCAAAAACGGTAACTTGGTTGGTCCTTTAGAGCGCTTCTGCACATTTCATGTTATTCACCCAATCAATTTGATGGTTGGGATGATTGCGATATTAGGAATTGGTGCCAGTCTGATTCAAGCCGGTGTCATCGATATACCGGTCGGTTGGGTCGCTGCGGTCAGCGTGGCTTTCTATCTGTATGCCTGGGCGGGACGGAAATACGCCTTCAAACGTTTAGGCCGGGCTAAGCAAACAATGGATATGATGCGCCAGGGGGACTTCTCCGGGCAGGTGGATTTCTTGGGGAATCACTCGTTAAGTAAACTGGTGGCTGCCGTTAAGATGATGCAGGTGCAATTGGGTGCCATGTATGACGACGCTTATGAGAAATTGAACCGTAGTACACGATTGAAGTCTGCACTAGACAGTGCGTCATCTCAGGTCATGATGGTCGATAATCGAGGCAGCATTCTTTATCTGAACGATGCGTTACAAGAGTTTTTTGATGCGCACGAAAGCAAATTGCAAAGTGTCTATCCTGAATTCAGGGTTGAACACTTGTTAGGCAGTCAATTGTGTACCGTTTTCTCGGACAAGGACAGCTTTACCGATTTATCCCGTTCTCAAGATCTGGAAGAGTGCTTTGCGGATTTCATTTTCGATATCAAAATTCGACCTGTTTATAACGATGAAGACATTCAGATAGGGACGGTGATCGAATGGCTGGATCTGACCCAGCAGAAGAGTGTCGAGCAGACCTTGCAAATGACGCTACAGATGGCCTCTTTAGGACATACCGATCTGCACCTGGATACTACGAACCTTAAGGGGTTCTTCCTGGATACTTCCAACAGTATCAACCAGTTGTTCGCTTCTCTTAATGAAATCATTGAAGACATGGTCTTTGTCATGAACAACTTGGCGACCGGTGACATTCGCGGACGTGTCGAAAAAGATCTTCAGGGGTCTCTGGCAGCGATGAAAGGGGCTACCAACGTTTCATTGAACAACCTGAGTTCGATCATCTGGTACATCAAGAAAGCATCGGATACCGTAGGCCAGGCCGCAACTGAATCGACCAAGGCCTCATTGGATCTGTCGTCCAGAACCCAGCAGGCAGCGGCGACATTGGAGCAGATAAACGCCACCATGCAAAGCGTCAATCAGCTGCAGATCGAGAACAGCAATGAATTGAGCGGCGTCAGCCACCTTACCGAACAGGCTGTCAGTGAGAATGACAAGGCGAAAGGCGCGCTGTTGTCGACCATCACGGCGATGGAAGATATTCAGGATACTTCCGACAAGATTTCCAATATCATCGGTTTGATTGACGGTATTGCATTCCAAACCAACTTACTGGCTTTGAACGCGGCAGTAGAAGCGGCTCGAGCCGGTGAGCACGGGCGTGGTTTTGCCGTTGTGGCTGGTGAAGTTCGCAGCTTGGCACAGAAATCCGCTGAAGCCGCTCAGGACATCAAAAAGCTGATCGATGAATCCAGTGTGAAGGTCAAGCAAGGGGTGGAAAAGGTTCAGGAAACCGAACATGCCTTTACCGTTGTGAACGAAGGTGTGACCCAAATCGGTCAATCCTTGTCCGAAGTGGTGCGTTCTATTACTGAGCAGCAGCAGAGTGTTGCTGAGGTTTCGCAGGCGATTCAGGCATTGGATGCAAATATCCAGAACAATGCCACACTGGTGGAAGAGACTTCCGCCGCGTCGGAATCCTTACAGCAACAGGCCGAGTTGTTGATGGTCGAAACCAATAAATTCCAGATCAATGAATCCTATACGGAGACCCTGATTCAAAAGACTCCGGACATTCACGGTGTACGTGTCGCCAATGTCCGTCAAGAGATGCGTATTTGGCTGACTAACGTTCAATCCTTCTTGAATGGCGTGAACGTTTCGATCGACATGGAAACAGCGAAGAATCCTGCAGCGAGTAGTGTTGGCACGGCATTGGCTAGTATTGTTTCTATCGAGCCATCTATTCAACAGATGTCTGAGTTTAAACAGGTTGAAGAATTGCATCAGCAACAGCACAAACTGATCGCGGATGTGATGCAACTCAGGGAAAAATCGTCGGATATGAATTTCGACGATATGAAGCTTCGGGATCGGATGATGGACGAGTTCGTCGATGTTTCGAATGCGCTCGATAAAGCGTTGGATGAGTTCAACGAGGCCTATTTCAGAACCCACTGACGGGGCCCGAATCGATTCGATAAGTTCGGGCAGGCCTCTTGATGACAGTAAAAGGAACTAAGAGAGTTTATGCAAGAATTTATCGATCTGTACAACCAATATCAATCGGATATAGAGAAGTTTCTGATTGAAACCTTGAGCAACAACGGGCAGTTGATCGGGACGGATATACCGGGGGTACAGAGAATGTTTCGGGTTTTACCAAGCCTGGAGCTGGTGTACATCACCGACGAGGACTTTGTTCAGACCGAACCGAATATCTACCGAAGCCGTACTGATAATTTTGCCAAAGGCAAAAATCGAAAGTACCTTGTTTCGAAACTTGAAGAGATCGAAAAAGGGGTTTCAATCTCACGTCCGTATTTGAGTTCAGCGACCGGAGAAGCGTGCGTTACCGCCATGCTTTTTGCCGAAGGTCATTACTTTTTCTTCGATTTCAATTTAACGACTCTTCTCAGCCGTTTTGGTCTGGTGGAGCGTCATCCTGTATTCAATGCGATTTCCAAAAGTTTTTATCTGGGAATCGGTATCTCTTTGATTTTCTTTTCCTTGATGTCGATCGGTTATGCGTTCTATGACTATTATTCGCAACTGGTCGACTTCTCTCAATACACACTGGAAAGCGTTTTCAAGCCGATTGTCGCCCTGACATTGGGATTAGCGATTTTCGACCTCGCCAAAACCCTTCTTGAACGTGAGGTGATCTATAAAGCCTATTCGGATAAGAAGGATGAGGCCAGGTTGCTGTCGAAATTCCTGACCGCAATCATCATCGCCTTATCTATCGAAGCATTGATGGTGGTGTTTAAGACGGCGTTGAATGACCCGTCTAAGATGCTTTACGCCTTGTATCTCATAATAGGCGTGGCACTGATCATTTTGTCTTTGGCGATATATAACAAACTTGTCATTAAAGACAACGGCGTGAAAAGTTAAGCTTGGGAAAGTGGTAAATGGAGGCTTTTTCATGCGCAAACTGATCATTTTTACAGACCTGGACGGCACCTTGCTGAACCATCATACCTATGAATATGAGGTGGTGAAGCCACTGATCGAACGTCTGAAGAGTGCCGGTATTCCAGTGGTTTTGAACTCCAGCAAAACATTGGCTGAATTGGAGACCTGGCAGCAGCGCTTAGGGTTGATGCCGCCGGTGATTGCCGAAAACGGTGGGGTCATCCTGCTGGATGACGGCAAACAAGGTAAAAAGCATCTGATCGGCATGCCGTATGAAGATATCCGCTCTTACATTAAGCACCTTCGCAAGGCGAATCAATGGAAATTCGAAGGGTTTGGCGACTGGACGGTCGCAGAGGTGATGAACAAAACAGGGCTGAAATCCGCCGACGCGGTAAAAGCCAAAGAACGCGAGGTGAGTGAACCGATCCTTTGGATGGACAGTGATGAAAATTTGGAAGCGTTCAAGGAGGGACTTGAAAAAGAAGGCCTGATCTTGAAAAGAGGAGGAAGGTTTCATCATGTCATGGCGGGTCATGATAAAGCGGATGCGATGCGCTATCTGACCAGTCATCCGCCGTTTGAATGTGAAACGAGTTGTAAAGTGATCGCATTGGGGGACGGCGAGAACGATCTGGATATGCTATGTCATGCAGACATCGCAGTGGTACTGCCTCCCGCGAAAGGGGAGGCATTGGATGTTGAGAATGCCATTTATGCCGAATCGGAGGCTCCGCTTGGCTGGGTCGAATCGATCGAGGACATTCTGCAACAGGAAGGGGTGTAAGAACCCCTGTCAATTTATCTATGAAAGGAGAATCCTATGAGTGATTTTTTCCAGAACGGGACGGTGACAACCTTCCACAATATTACTGACCGACCGGTTGAAGAGCTTGAAGCCGAGTTGGTCAGATTCAGTAAGCAGAAGCCTTTAGGTTTGATTCTGCCTTCCCTGTTCAGCGAGCTTGAAGGCCCGGCATTGGCGAATATCGTTGAAGAGTTAAAAAATGTTCCTTATCTGAGCCAGATTGTCATTGGTTTGGATCGTGCGGACGAAGAGCAGTTCGCTTTCGCCAAGGAGTATTTTTCAGGTCTTCCTCAGAATTTCAAAATTGTCTGGAATGACGGCCCGCGGATGCAGGCAATCACTGAAAAACTCAGAGAGAAGGATCTGGCGCCAAAAGAACGTGGCAAAGGGAGCAACGTCTGGAACTGTTACGGTTATGTGCTGGCTTCCCAGCAAGCGGATGTAGTGGCTCTGCATGATTGTGACGTATTGACCTACGACCGTGGCCTGCTGGCACGTCTGATCTATCCGGTCGCACATCCGACGTTCAATTTCGTGTTTTCGAAAGGGTATTACCCGCGATATGCGGACGGCAAACTGAACGGACGAGCTTCGCGCCTTCTGGTGACGCCGCTTTTGAGAGCATTGAAAGGTGTGGTTGGGCAGGACGATCTTCTGAGTTATCTGGACAGTTTCCGTTATCCGCTGGCCGGAGAGTTCGCCATGGACGTCCAATGCCTTAAAGAGATCCGTATTCCATCCGACTGGGGGCTTGAAGTCGGGGTCATGTCGGAGATTCTGAGCAACTATTCGAATCGCCGTGTCTGTCAGGTAGACATTGCGGATGTTTACGACCACAAACATCAGGATGTTTCTTTCGAGAACAAGCAGGCAGGCCTGTCGAGAATGAGTCAGGACATCGCTAAATCGCTATTCCGAAAGCTGGCGGTCAGAGGTCATGCTTTTTCTCACAGTACTTTGCGTACGATTCGCGCCATCTATTACCGTACGGCACTGGATCAGCTGGAATCCTACGCGTTTGATGCCGAGATGAATGGCCTGAGACTGGATCTGCATTCCGAAGAACAGGTGATTGAACTGTTTGCGGAAAACATCATGCAAGCCGGTAAAGACTTCATAGAGACGCCGGGCGAAGTGCCGTTCATGCCGAACTGGAACCGAGTGGTGAGTGCGTGTCCGACGATTCTGGAAGAGATCAAAATGGCGGTGGATCTGGACAACCAATAAGATCGCAAAACATGGACTAAAGGTAAAAGGGCGGTCTTATCGTTGGCTGCCTGTGGGGAAGGAAAATGCGAGAAAAAATTCTAAATACGATTCAGGAACGATTGAGTTTCATTTACGGCGAAACCGCTTCGGAAGAAGTCTTTGTAAAGCTGAAAAATCTTTTGGAAACTTATCCGGGCCGTTCTGCGGACGATACACCTCCGCGTTGGACTCAGGAAGACGTGGTGTTGATCACTTACGGCGATTCCGTGCTTCAAGACGGCGTTCCGCCACTTCAAACCTTGCAGACCTTTCTGAAAACTTACATCAAGAACGCCATCAACAACGTTCATATTCTGCCGTTTTTTCCTTACAGTTCGGACGACGGGTTTTCGGTGATCGACTATACCATGGTAAACCCGGATCTAGGAGAGTGGTCGCATATCGAGGAGCTGGAGAAAGAGTATGACCTGATGTTCGATCTGGTCATCAACCATATCTCGAGGGAGAGCCTTTGGTTCACCGACTATAAGGCCAACAACGCGCCTTTCAACGAATTCTTCATTGAAATGGAGGGGGATGAAGACGTCTCCCAGGTGACGCGTCCGCGTAACACGCCATTGCTGGTTCCAGCCTATACGCACCGCGGCCGGAAGATGGTCTGGGCAACCTTCAGTGCCGACCAGATCGATTTGAACTTCAAGAACCCGGAAGTGTTGTTGAAGATGGTTGAAGTCTTGCTGTTGTACCTTCAGAAGGGCGCGAAAATCATTCGTCTCGACGCAATCGCGTTCCTGTGGAAGGAGTTGGGCACCAACTGTATCCATTTGCCTCAGACGCATGAGGTGGTCAAGCTGTTGCGCGACATCATGACGTTTATTAAACCTCAGGCGATCCTGCTGACGGAAACCAACGTGCCGCATCTTGAAAACCTATCCTACTTCGGCGATCAAGACGAAGCTCACATGGTTTATCAGTTCGCATTGGCACCGCTGGTTCTGCACGCGCTGCATCGCGGTGATGGAAGCTATCTGACGGATTGGGCGATGGATCTCGCGCCGCCGCCGGAAGGCTGTACTTTCCTGAACTTTACCGCGTCGCACGACGGGATCGGGGTGCGTCCGATCGAGGGGATTCTGCCACAACGTGAAGTTGAGGATTTGATTACCAGTATGCATCGTCTTGGCGGGTTCCTGACCACCAAATCCAACCCGGACGGTTCGGAAAGTCCTTACGAAATCAATATCGCCTTGTTCAGTGCATTCCGTGAAACCTATCACTCCAACGGACCGGATCAGTGGCAGGTCGACCGCTTCATATGTTCGCAGAACATCATGATGACGTTGCAAGGGATTCCGGCATTTTATATCCACAGTTTGATCGCTACGCCGAGCGACCGTGATGGGGTTGAGAAAACCGGGCGTACCCGTTCGATCAACCGTCGCCGTTGGGATTATGAATATCTCAAGGCCTTGATCGAAAGTGGACGTACCTCCAATGCCGAAGTAATCAAACGTCTGACCAACATCCTGCAACGACGTAAACGCCATAAGGCATTCCATCCGGATACGCCTCAGAAAGTACTGGACTTGGGATCGGATTTTTTCGCCTTGTGGCGTGATTCCGAGGATTTGAGATTCCCGATGCTGGCTATTCATAACCTGACAAGCGATATCAAGATGGTGAACCTTGCCGAGATTGAAGGCATGGAACGGTTCTCCTACTGGACCAACTTGTTGGACAACAGTGGTGTGGCTGCGGCCGAAACCAATTACGTGCTGCAACCTTACCAGTCGGTCTGGTTGATGCCGGAAACTGTCGACGACGTATCGGCATTGTGGGCTCCGTTTACGGATTAACAATCGGCTAAAGTGAGAATAGACGATGATCAACGCGTTTTCCAACTATACAATCAATGGGTTTTACGATGAGTCTCTTGAACGCGCGGACAAGCCGCGAGAGGCTTCTGTCCAACTGTTCCAGCATTATGAAGGGGTGTCTCTGAAAGAGTTCGAAGAGCTCCAGAGAAATGCCAATGCCACCATCGCCCAAATGGGGATTTCTTTCACGGTATACAGTGACAAAGGAAATATCGACCGTCTCTGGCCGTTCGACGTGTTTCCAAGAACCATTCCGGCATCGGAGTGGAAAGAGGTTTCAAAAGGCCTGGTGCAGCGTTTGAAAGCACTGAATATGTTTATTGAAGACGTCTACAACGATCAGGATATTTTCAAGGCCGGCATCATTCCTGAAGAAGTGATTCTTTCTTCCAAGGATTACCGTCCTGAATGCAAAGGGATGAAGTTGAAGCATGGTTCCTGGGCGTGTATCTGTGGTTCAGATCTTGTACGTGGGGCGGACGGTACGGTTTATGTGCTGGAAGACAACCTTCGAGTGCCTTCAGGGGTCTCCTATATGTTGGAAAACCGCGCGGTCATGAAGCAGGTGATGCCGGAAGTGTTCCACGACATCAATATTATGCCGATCGATGATTACCCGGCCAATCTGCTTTCGATGCTAAGTTCCTTGTCGCCTAATGAAGTGGAGAGTCCTGAAGTGGTGGTACTGACGCCGGGTATCTTCAACTCCGCCTATTACGAACACGCTTATCTGGCGCATGAAATGGGGGCGGAACTGGTTGAAGGAAGCGACTTGGTCGTTCTGGACGACGATTGTGTCTATATGCGAAATATCGACGGTCTGAAAAAGGTCGATGTGATTTATCGCCGTATCGACGATGCTTTCCTGGATCCGGAAGTATTCCGTGAGGATTCAACTCTGGGTGTCAAAGGCTTGATCCGTGCATGGCGAGCGGGAAATGTGGCGATTGCCAATGCACCCGGCTGTGGAGTCGCCGACGACAAGGTGGTGTATTCCTATGTGCCGGACATGATCCGTTTTTATCTGAAAGAAGAGCCTCTGGTCGAGAACGTGCCGAGTTACCTGTGTAGCGTGGATGAAGACCGAGAGTATGTGTTGCAGCACTTGAACGAATTGGTGGTGAAACCGGCCAACGAATCGGGTGGATACGGTCTGCTGATTGGTCCGAAAGCTTCGGAGGAGGAAATCGAGCAGTTCCGGGAGCTGATTATCGAGAACCCGAGAAATTACATCGCCCAGCCGACATTGAGTTTGTCGACCGTACCTACGCTTTGTGAAGAGGGAATCGAGGGGCGTCATGTTGACTTGCGGCCGTTCATTCTGCAGGGCAAGAAAAGTTATGTCACCGCCGGCGGTTTGACTCGAGTAGCCTTGCGAAAAGGTTCGCTGGTGGTCAATTCCTCTCAGGGCGGAGGAAGTAAAGATACGTGGATTGTGGAATCATAGGAGGGCGACATGTTATCTAGAGTGGCGGAAAGAGTCTATTGGTTGGCTCGATACATGGAGCGGGTTGAAAACACGGCACGTTTGGCTCGGGTGCATTCGCAGTTAATGTTCGATTTGCCCAAGTCGGTCAAACTCAATTGGTACAGTCTGGTGGAAATCACCAGCAACGAAGCGTATTTTGATCAGTATTACGATGCCCGAACCGAACAGAACTGTATGACGATGTTGTTGTCGGATAGGGATAATCCGGCATCACTGATCTCCTCTTTATGGTGGGCGCGCGAAAATACCCGGACTACGCGGGATATATTGCCGCGTGAAGCCTGGATTCATATTAATGAGCTGTATCTTCTGGTCAAGGATAATCAAGCCGATTTTCAGGTTCGCAGTAAACGCAATCTGCTTCTGGAGAAGATTATCCGTTCCTGTCAGGCCTGGTCGGGCATGTTGTCGAGTACCATGAGCCAAAACGAAACCTACCGCTTCATAAAGCTGGGGATGAGTATCGAACGCGCCGACATGACTTCACGTATCCTGGATGTGGGCGGCTTGTTTGTGGCGCAGGAGACCACCGTTGATCACGAGTATCCGTATGAGGGCATTCTGTGGGCGAACTTGTTGAAATCGATCAGTGCCCATTTCATGTATCGCCAGAACGTGCAGACCGAAATCAACGGTCAGCAGGTGGTCGATTTTCTGATCCACGACAAGGAGTTTGCCCGATCGATCCGTTATTGCGTCAGCGTGATGCGCGGCATGGCTTCCAAGCTGCCGAACGGCGAAGAGATGGGCGACGCCATCGAGTCGTTTTTGAAGTACATCGATGAAAATAATTTCTACGAAGTCGGCTCAACGGCTCTACATGACTATCTGGATGAAATACAATTACAGCTTTCATCCATTCATACGAAATTTTATGACGTCTGGTTCAATCCGAAAGCCGTTGCTTAACATGTGTAGGAAAGGGGTTTAATGAAGCGCTTTTTTTGTCACTGTGGGCATGAGGTTTTCTTTCACAATCTGTTCTGCGAAGAATGCGGTCGCGACCTCGCTTACGATCCGGGCATTCAGACCATGTGGAGCGGTGAAATTCGTCGGGACCATCTGTTCTACCCGCACCCTTCGGTCAAAACTAACGCCAAGATTGAGGGGCTTCGCATTTGTCAGCTGCGCGATTCCGAGGTGAATTGTAACTGGCTAATCAGTCTGGAAGACAGTGAAGACGAATGCCAATGCATTTCCTGCCGTACCACGCGAATCATTCCGGACTTGAATCAGGAGAAGAATCCGAAACGTTGGCGCCAGCTAGAGCGGGCGAAACGTCAGCTAATGTATACCTTATTGGAGTTGAAGATCTATTCTCCATTCGGTGGAGATATGAACCGGGACTTGAAGTTCGACTTTTTGGAGGACAAACGGAGTAATCCCAATGTCACCTTGGAACATGTGCTGACAGGCCATACCAACGGTTTGATTACCTTGAATGCCGCTGAGGCAGACGAAGGTTTCCTGCACACTATGAAAGAGCAGATGGGCGAACGCTACCGCACTTTGCTTGGGCACTTCCGTCATGAAATCGGCCATTATTACTGGCAGAAGCTGATTGCCGACCGGCATCTTGAGGGCGCTTTTAGAGATGTGTTCGGCGACGAGCGTGAAGATTATGAGCAGGCTTTGCAGCGCTATTACGACCGGGGCAATAAAAATCACTGGATGAGCCGTTATATCACGCTGTATGCAAGTAGCCACCCGCACGAGGACTGGGCGGAAACCTGGGCGCACTATTTGCACATTGTCGATACCTTGGAGACGGCGGTGAGTTACGGCTTGAGTGTTTACGAGCCTAAGCAGAACGATTTCGATAACTGGTTCGATGAGTGGAGCCGGGTTTCCCAAGTAATGAATGCGCTTAACCGCAGTATGGGTATGGCCGATCCTTACCCATTTGTGCTGTCGCCGGTTGTTAAGGGTAAACTTCGTTTTATCGATGAGCTGGTGGATGCAGCCGACTTAACGTTTTAAATTGTTTTTAGGTTTGGGAAAGGGCTCTTATAATGTCCGCAATTTAGTTTACTTAACCAATGCGGAATCCAAATATGCAAAACGCTTCGCTAAAATTGATTCAAGCGTATTACGACGCTTTCAACCGTCAGGATATGGACACTTTTCTTAGCTTGTTGACCGAAGATGTGGTTCATGACATCAATCAGGGTGGCAGAGAAATTGGTAAAGATGTTTTCGCCGCCTTTATGGAAAGAATGAACCATCACTACCGCGAGCAACTAACCGATATGGTTATTATGGTCAGTGAAGATGGTACGCGTGCTGCGGCGGAATTTGTGGTGAACGGCGAATACCTCAATACCGATGAAGGTTTGCCTGAAGCCAACGGTCAAACCTATGTACTGCCAGCGGGTGCGTTCTTTGAAATTCGTGACGGAAAAGTTGCCCGCGTCACTAATTACTATAACCTTGCGGACTGGATTAGCCAGGTGGAGGCTTGATGTTAAGGCTTGAACGGCTTTCGGGCGAGGTGCTTCTGAAGCATTTGCCCGATCTGGCTCGCTTGCGCATTAAGGTGTTTCGGGAATTTCCTTATCTTTATGAGGGGGAGATGGCCTATGAAGAGCGTTATCTGCAAACCTATATCAAATCCAAAGACAGTGTTGTGGTTCTGGCGTGGGATGGCGATCAGATTGTTGGCGCTTCGACGGGCATTCCTTTGAGTGAAGAAACACCGAATGTCCAAGCCCCTTTTGTAACGGCTAGTTATCCTATTGACGAGATTTTCTATTGTGGCGAATCGGTGCTGTTGTCCGAGTATCGTGGACAGGGTGCGGGTGTAGCTTTCTTTGAACACCGTGAAGCGCACGCGAAAGAATACGGCTACAAATACATCTGTTTCTGTGCTGTACAGCGTTCTGAAGATCATCCTTTGCGTCCTGCGGATTATGTGCCGTTGAATCAGTTCTGGATGAATCGAGGTTATCAGATTCAGCCGCAATTGCAGACCGAATTCAGTTGGAAAGAAATCGGGGAAGAAACCGAATCTCCCAAGCCCATGACCTTCTGGATGAAGGAGTTGGCATGAGTGCGTTTAAAGTCGCTTCGGCCCAGTACGACATCGGTTTTTTCCGGCAATGGGATGATTATGCGAGTAAGCTGGAAGATTGGGTTGCGTCAGCCACGGCCCAAAATGCGCAACTGCTGGTGTTTCCCGAATACGGCAGTATGGAATTGGCGTCCTTGTTCGGTGAAACCGTCTACCGGGATTTGAACAAACAACTTTATGAAATGCAGACGTTATATCAAGATGTAGAAGCACTGCATTTGAGTCTTGCAAGTCAGTACAACTGCCTCATTTTGGGGGCGAGTTTTCCTTTACAATTGAAAAATGGTCGTTTTCGAAACCGAGCCACGCTCTATGAACCGGAAAGTATTCTGGGTTTTCAGGATAAATTGATCATGACCCGTTTTGAAAATGAGCAATGGCTTATTTCGGCGGGGAAAGAGATTCAGGTCATTCCGACCGATTTGGGCATGATCGGAATTAATATCTGTTACGACTCGGAATTTCCGATGATCGCTCATCAGCAGGTACGTGCCGGAGCCGATCTGATTCTGGTGCCGAGTTGCACCGATACCGAGGCAGGATTTCATCGTGTGAGAGTGGGGTGCCAGGCGCGAGCATTGGAAAACCAGTGCTATGTCGTGCAGTCGCCGACGGCGGGCGAAGCGCCTTGGTCGGAAGCGGTGGACATCAATACCGGTCTGGCCAGCATCTATACGCCAATCGATTACGGCTTTCCAGAAAACGGGATTCTGGCCGAAGCAGGGGATGCATCGGCACAATGGGTGTTTGCCGAACTGGATTTAGCTAAATCGCGTGAAATCCGTAACAGCGGACAGGTCTTCAATTACCGTGACTGGCCGCTTCAGGATGAACTTCAACTGATTTAAGTTGAATAAATGAAATGAACAGGCCTGTTCAGTTCGATACGATTATTAAACCTCGCAATAAGCGAGGTATTTTGTTTGCCAAAACAAAGCGGATTATGCTTCAATTTCAGTGCGGATAAATGCGAATCAAAGCTCTCTTAAAATCATAGGAGGTGAGGTGTGAGCCATTTGATTACCGATGACGTTGCACAGGAAATCGACAAACAACTGCAAGAACTGGCCGATCCCGTAAAACTGATTTTGTTCACCCAGCCGCACGCTTGCGGTGCCTGCGACGAACAGCACGAATTACTTCAAGACCTCGTCAAACTCAGCGACAAATTGTCGCTGGAGGTTCATCTTCTCGATTCCAAAGAAGCCATCGAATACGGCGTGGATAAAGCACCCGCAACAGTGGTTGTGGGGGAGAAGGATTACGGAATCCGATTTTACGGTATGACCGGCGGGTATGAATTTGGTTCGTTGCTTGAAGCGGTCCGCATTGTTTCGCAAGGACCTGAAGGCCTTGACCCAATGTTGACGGCCATGGCTTCCACTTTCACTCATCCACTGCACCTGCAAGTGATGGTCACACTGGCCTGCCCATATTGTCCGCGAATGGTTCATCTTGCTCATCAACTGGCCGTGGCGAACCCATTGATCCGTGCCGATATGGTCGACGCCTCCGAATTCCCGGCTCTAATCAATCTTTACGACGTTCACGGCACGCCGCTGACGGTTGTGAATGGTCAGCGTGGATTCGAAGGTGCATTAGCGGCGGATCAAGCGGTGATGGAAATTTTGAAAGTTGCCGATCCTGATAGTTATGAGCGCCTTGAAGCCATGCTGAGAGAAGCCAAAGGCATGCGTAAAGTGTCGGAAGTCAAGGAGACGGATCTTTACGATGTGATTGTGGTTGGGGCCGGTCCCGCCGGTTTGACTGCCGCGCTGTATTCGCAACGCAAAGGACGTCATACGGCGTTGATCGGTTCCAAGGCGGGCGGGCAGATTAATGACACCGCCACTATCGAAAACTATCCGGGATTGGTTCAGGTTGGCGGGGCAGATCTGGCGGAGGCCATGAGACATCATGTAGAGGCCTATCCGGTTGCCGAACGTCTGCATAGCGATGTAATCCGTATTGAAAAAGAGGGCGATGTGTTCGTCGTCCATACCGATGACGATCAGCACTACAAGGGCAAAACGGTCATCTATTGTGCCGGTAAGCGCAATCGCCGTTTGAACGTACCGGGCGAGGAACGATTCATCGGTAGAGGTATTGCCTGGTGCGCTACTTGCGACGCACCGCTATACAAAGATAAGCGCGTGGCCGTGGTCGGTGGCGGAAACTCCGCTTTTACCGCGGTGCGTGACCTAATGCGCTATGCCAAGGAAATTCACATTGTTCATTTGTCAGACACCTTTAATGCCGATCCGGTGCTGGTGGAAGAAGCCAAACAGTCGGAAGGACAGGTGCATTTTCACTTGAATGCACAGGTACGGGAATATTTCGGTAAGGAAAAACTGGAAGGCGTGCGTTTGGCGACCACCGAAGGTGAATCACTTGAAGACCTTGCCGTGGATGGTGTGTTTTTGGAAATCGGACTGGTGCCGAACAGCGCGGCTTTGAAGAATTTGATTGAATTGAATCCGGCCGGAGAAGTGCCGGTAGACAGAAACCAAGCCACCCAATTGCCGGGATTGTTCGCGGCCGGAGACGTCACTGACGACATCGACAAACAAGTCGTTATCGCTTCCGGTGCAGGAGCCAAAGCGGCTTTAGCGGCGGATCGGTATCTTCTTGAATTATAAATAAGATTGGAGATTTGTTGAGCTAAAGCTTAGTGCTATAAGTGATCGATTAAATGTATCATTAAATATAAGGACATATGATGATAGAAAGCCCAGAGCAAAGAATAGAAAGGATTCAAGAGTTGTTGGAGGTGATTGTTCTACATGATCCGCAAGATAGTTTCTTAAAGTTAATAGAAGGGAATAGAGAGTTATTTAAAGGGCTTAAGCTTATATATTCCACAAATAATATAGAAACAGACTTTTCAAATTATCCATTAAAAAAAATTGAAGAAGATTGTCCTGTACTAAAGAAGTTCTTTTATGGTTCTGGATTATTGTTCTACTCGGATGAATTGTTTAGACGCACTTTAATTGAAGGAAAAATTAAAATTCCTTTGGATTATTCATTAAGTCTTGATTCTAACGCGGCCGAGAAATTTCGAGTTTGGGAAAACGGAGGGAGTTTAGATAAGGATCAAGATCGCTTTGAGGAGTTGGTTAGGTTTATAAAAGAAGGAGAAGATGATGGATTCAATTTTGATTATTCATTTTTTATTATTGAAAATCTTCTGGATTCAATGAAAGAAGAAAATGATCGTCCCTTCAATACAGTTCGGGCGCTTAAAAGATTTGATCATCTGAACTACGATCCCGATGACTTTGATATTGCTTTGCCTCGATTTAATGAGGGCAGGGATTTTGCGGGAAGGAGGGCAATAGAGACACTTCATTTATTCCAAACGAGTAAAGATGTTTTGAATTTGTTGGATAGAAGGAAGAGTCTTTATATTATTTTGTTGAAGGCAGTCATATTAAAACAAAATAAAAGTACGGTTTTAAGTGACCAATTAGCAGAGCTGGTAGGGTTCACACTTGATACTATTGGAAAATTTGCTAAATCAGAAATCTATTTTGCTTGGAAATTTTTGAAATATGGTGGCGATTTTGACTTCTTCAACCCTATTAGCCAATTAGGAAAAAAATCGATAAAAAAAATAAGAGGAATGTCTTGGGATTTATTTGCTTTTAGGTATCAAGAAACGTTGGCTTCTAAGAGTTATCGAAGTGATTTTTTTGTTCCTTTTTTTGCTTCATTTGATAATAAATTCGTTAAATTAGCAAAAGCCTGCCCTGTTAGATGCATTTTAACAGATGATCGAGATAAGCGCGTTTTTACAGTATTTTTAGATGAGTATGAATTTCATGAAGACCTGGATGCATCTATGAATCAAGAATTGAAATTTAAGATTTCTAATCCTGTTGAAAAAATCAAAAGGTTAAATATGAAAATTACATCCAAATATTTAGATGAAAAAATTTTAGAAATTGAGAATGAATTAACTAAATTTTTTTGATTAAAGAGTTACTGTTTATACAAGATAATATTTTTGGTTTACTCTGGTGCAATTTCCATATATTTCAATATGTTAAGTCGGTTTGTTTAAAAGTGCGTTTTTTGTAACTTATTGAAAGTATTGAATAAATAGTTTTTGGACTAATCTACGCTTTTAATTAAATACAACTAGAATAATCAGAGTGGAGAGGCTCATCCGGTCATTGGACTGGGTGGGCTTTTTTTATTTTCCACTTGTTCAAAATATAGGTTTATTCAAAGGCTCCAAAACGACATTTGTATAGTAAAAATCCAAATCAGTAGCCGTTTGAATGGGATTTGCACCAAATTTATGCCATTTTATGCGCTAATGTACTTAATTAATTCTTGTTGTTTTGATAAGGTAATGTTTTTAAAGGAATAATGTTTTTAAAGGAATAATGTTTTTTGGTTTTGGTTTTGGTTTTGGTTTTGGGTTTGTTGTAGATTGTTCGAGTGAATAAAAGAGGAGTGCCAAAATGGGCTATTTACCGATTTGGATCAACATTAAGAACGAACACTGCTTGGTCGTCGGTGGTGGTTCCATTGCGGCACGTAGGGCAGATCAATTCATCAAAGCGGGAGCGATCGTCACGGTCATTGCGCCCGAACTCAAGTCCGAGATGAAGCACCATTTGGCCAATGGTGATATTGTTTGGGACGTCGATACTTTCTCCGCGGATACGATGGCGCACCTGCCACATCCTAAATACGTGATTTCAGCGATTGAGGACGATTCAATTACACAAGCGGTGTTTCGTTATTGCAAGCATCACAACATTCCAATCAATGTCGCGGGGCAGGCGGAAATTTGCGATTTCATGCTGCCGGCGATTATTGACCTTTAAACGAAAGACGTTTAATCGTCCTCTGTCTTGTGCGCCGTAGTGCTTTCTCGTATAGTTATGGCTGTTAACCATCGTTGTCAGCGTTGCCAGGAGGTTTGGTTTGCAAGAGAACAAGCGTGAGTTTTTCCGCATCAATGTCGAACTGCCGGTCTATATCCATCCGTTGGAGGAGGGCTACGGTACAGAAAACATTTCCCCCGCTTTTATCCTTCCTGCTACTCAGAAGCAAAGAGTTGAAGAGGCCAATACCGAAATCCAACGTCTGTTCAAAGACGAGCACCATATTGAAAACGGCGCGGTGGAGTTGTTCAGTGAGATCGACCAGCGCATCGACTTTCTAGCTTTCATGCTTGACGAGCTGATGGAAGGGCGCGATCCGCGTCATCACGAAGATTTCTATGAGCGTTTGGATGGTGATCACAGAATTTGTCCCCCAGAGAGTTGCCATTCAACCAAAGTGTTTCCATTGATTGAAGCGGTTTACCAGCGTATTGACGACATCGTGCGCGAGTTGTTGGAAATGGTCAATCGCAGCGTCGAGGGTGAGGTTGTATTTTATTCCGCTTCGACTCGAGGCCTGTTTAGTGGCGAAGAGTATCTGCACAACCTTTCCATTCTGGCTGAGCAAGAGAATTGGTTGGCATTGGTGTTGGTTGATCTGATTGCAAAACTGAATGTGTACGAATCCGCTTACACGAATCTGAAGGCTGTGAGCCATGTAGTACCGCATCCCAATGACTGGTTGGTGCATCCCGTGAATCTGAGTGCAGGTGGAATCGCGCTCGAATCGACTCAACAGTTTAGCTTGCGTGATCGGGTCTGTGTGCTGATGAAGATTGAAGAGCATGTGCTTTACGCTTATGCGGATGTGGTCAATATCATGCCGGCGAGTTTGCTTGATGTCTCTAACGCTGAAATCCCGCATGTACAGATTCAGCGGGTTTCGTTCAAGTTCGAGCATTTAAGTGCGGATGATGCGGCCTTGATTACCCGTTTCGTCACTGCACAGGAATTGGCGTGCGCCCATCCGGACGAGGCGCTTTGATTTGTCGGACGCCTTGAATTCCCCTGAAAACGATACGGAAGAGATGCAACAACAAGTTTGCGTCTGTTACGACGTGATGCGTTGGGAGATTGTCGAATCGATCCGTCAGGGAGCGGATACCGTAGAGAAGGTCAGCGACACGACTTATGCCTGTCAGGGGTGTGGGGGATGTCGTCCGAAAATCGAATCCTTGATCGAGCAGTCATCCCGGGATTGATAAGTCTTCGTTTTCAGGTACAATCCGGCATAGATTCGATAAATCAAGTGACGGATTCGCGGAAGGTCTAGAGACTTTTCCGCCTTGAAAATTATGAAAAATCAAAAGCCTAACACCTCGAAACCTCACGGTGCGCCTCGCATCAAATTGGTCGTTTCCGATCTGGACGGCACTCTGTTGAATCCCGACCATAAAGTCACCTCAAGAACCGTTTCGGCGGTACGTCAATTATTGGAGCACGGTGTCCAGTTCATGATCGCCAGTGGGCGCCACTATCAGGACGTCTACCTGATTGCCCAGCGCTTGGGTGTGGAGATGGAATTGATCACCTCCAATGGTGCACGGGTTCACGACCGCCATGGTCATATCCTTATTGAAAATCATATTCCACGAGAGCTGGTCGAGCAGGTGTTGGCGGTTTCCGAAGGCTTTGAGATTCACCGCAACCTTTATCAGCAGGATTTGTGGCTGGTTGAAGAACCGCACGAAGAATTGTTGGCGATTCATGATCAGTCCGGTTTTGAATATCGGTTGACCGAATTTGCCGAAACTGACCTAAGCTTGATCGACAAGATCTATTTCACCGCCGATCATGAGATTCTGGTTCCGTTGGAAAAGGCTTTAAAAGCGCGTTTTAAAGAACAATTGAGCATTACCTTTACCTCGCCGGAATATCTGGAAATTATGAATTACGGAGTTTCGAAAGGGCAGGCGTTGCAGACGGTGTTGGATCGAAAAGGCATTCTGCCGGAAGAGACGGTAGCATTTGGTGATGGCATGAACGACAAGGAAATGCTTCAGCTTGTTGGTCACGGCGTGGTGATGGATAACGCCACAGACGCGGTCAAGCAAGCTGTTGGCAACGCCGAATTTGCCGAAGCCAATTCGGAAGACGGTGTGGCCAGATACATTGAAGAACGGATTCTACCGACTTTAATTTGATTGAACTTTATACTTTTCTAAATCCCAACAGGCCTGTTGGGTTGCAAACGGCGTTTACGTTTGCGGATTTCCAGAGCCAAAACGGTCGCCAACAACAAACCTCCCGCACTGACGGCGATAGAGGCGGAAATTGAGCTGTCCAACTTGTAGGAGACGGCATAGCCGATCATGACCGAGGCTAATCCGTAAGCTGAAGCCAGCCAAAGCATGCCTTTGAGTGATTTGGCGATCAGGTAGGCGCTGCTTGCAGGAATCACCAACAGGGCAACCACAAGGATTGCGCCTACCGCATCGAATGAAGCCACGGTGGTCAATGAAACCAATGTCATCAGGAAGTAGTGCCAAAACACGACGTTGATGCCTAGCGAAACAGCGAGGCTCGGATGAAACGCCACTGTTTGCAGGCGGTTGAAGCCGATGAGAATGCTGATAAGCACGATCAGGAAGACAATACCGATGGCCCACAGCGCGCGTGGCCCCAGGTCCACACCGGTTTCCGGATTGCCCCAGACGATGGTGTCGAATGGGACGAACGCGATTTCTCCATACAACACGCACTCTTGGTCCAGATCAACCTGTCCGGCGTACAGAGAAATCAGAATCACGCCGAGCGCGAAGAATAGGGTGAAGACGATGCCGATGCTGGCGTCGCTTTGCAGTTTACCGAATTTGTGCAGGCTGTCGCTGAGCCAGGCAGTGAGAAGGCCGATCATGACTGCGCCACCCAACATCACCGGAAGGGAACGTGAATCGGTTGCCAGAAAAGCGATGACGATGCCCAGTAGAACCGAATGGCTGATGGCGTCGCCCACCAACGACTGGCGACGCAGAATCAGAAACGAACCGACCAAGGCGCAAGAAACGGCCACCAATGAGGCGGTCGCCAAAATCCACAAGTCATTGATCATTTGATTTCTCCTTGCGATTCGGGAATCGGTTTTCCGTGAGGGTCGGAATGTCGGTCACGGAGTTCCGCTTCGAGCTGCTGTTCCTGTTCTTCGTTTAGGATGTGTTCGATTCGTTCGGCCTGTGAATGAACTTGTTCAGGCGTCAATTCTACTTGCTGATTGAGATAGCTTTCCCACAAGCGGTGGCGGCGCGTAAGTTGGGTGGCTTGTTCCATTCCTGTGTCGGTCATACGGTAGCCTTTTGTGGATTCGACCACCAGGTCTTTGCCGCCCAGTGAGCGAAGGGTCTTCTTTAGAGTATCGATCGGGATGGCACGTAATGCCTGAATGTCAGGCAGGTTGAAATAGCGGCGAGTGAAGTTGCTCTGTTCGTTCAGTTTGTACAGCGTTCTCAGGACGTTCTCTTCGCTCACCTTTTGACGCAGGCGTTTTTGTTCCAAGAAACGTTTCAGCAAACCTTTATTGGGAGCGAACAGCATTGACAACAGGAACAGGCTTGCGAGACTCACGACCATCCACGGGCCGGTTGGCATGGCCGGCGCGAGATAGGAGATTTGGGTGCTGATGACCGCACTGAGTGCGCCCAGAGAACCCGCGATTATAAGGATTCGGGAGAGTTGATCGCTCCAGAAACGGGCTGCGGCAACCGGCGTTAGCAGTACCGCCGCCATTAATACCACGCCGACCAGTTGCAGGCCGACCACGACCGACATGACAATCAACAATGCCAGCAAAAACTCATAGAATTTGACCGAAATTCCTAGGCTGCGGGCGTATTGGGTGTTGAAGGCGATGAGTCGAAGTTTCTGAAAGAACAGCGCAACGTTCAGTAGAACAAATAAGGTCACATAGGTGAGTAGAGTGATGTCGTCCTGGGTCATGGCGGCGGCCTGGCCAAACAGGATTTTGTCGAGTCCACTTTTGTTTTCGACTTGTAGCCCCTGAATGTAGGAGAGCAGCATCAAACCGAGTGCGAAGAAGAAAGAGAGCGTAATCGCCAGAGCGGCATCGGGTTTGATTTTGGTGTTTTTCGGCAGCCAGTCGATGATAAAGAAACCGATGAAACTACTGGTTAAAGCACCTAGAAACATCACGACTGGATCGCGGGTTTCGAAAAGCAGGAAGGCCATCATGACGCCTGGCAAAGCCGCATGTGCCAAAGCGTCACCGACCAGTGAACGTTTGCGCAGGAAAGCGAAACCGCCGATGATAGAAGCGCTGATGCCCAGCAAAACGCTGCCCATCAATACCCAAAGTGCGTTCATGTCTTCGAAACGCCAGAAATCCAGTAGAAGTTCCCAAGTGGAAGGTTGTGAAATCACAGTCCAGTCTTGCATGATTTACCGCCCTCAGTCGTTTTCGTGCGCTTGGTTCAAGCGGGTGCGGTACATGGTTTCAGTCAGGTCGTTCAGCAGTGACAGGCGTCCGCCGTAGGTTTTGTTAAGGTTCTCTTTTGTCAGTACGGTCTCAACCGGACCGGCCGCCACCAGGCGCGCATTGATGAAAATGATCCAGTCGAAATATTCGCCGACGGTATTCAGATCGTGATGCACGCAGACGATGGTTTTGCCTTGCGCCTTGAGGTTCTTGAACAGTTCGATGATCGCTTTTTCGGTGGCGACGTCCACACCCGCGAACGGTTCGTCCATCAGGTAGAGGCTGGCCTGTTGCGCCAAGGCGCGGGCGAGGAAAACTCGCTGCTGTTGTCCACCGGAAAGTTGGCTGATTTGGCGATCCTTGAAATCCCACATCTGTAAATCTTTCAGTGCTTGTTCGGCGATTTCATAATCGAGTTTGCTTGGTCTTTGCCAGAGCTTCAGTTGTCCGTGGCGGCCCATAAGAACCACGTCCATGACGTCGATCGGGAAATCCCAGTCAATCTCTTCGCGCTGAGGAACATAAGCGGTGGCAAGCCGTTTTTTCGTCAACGGTTCGCCGAAGAATTTTACTTCGCCCTCGATCAGCGGTTCCAATCCCATGATGCCTTTGAGCAGGGTGGATTTGCCTGCGCCGTTCGGTCCGACGATGGCAATGGTCTTTCCTTCCGGAATTTCGAAACTAACGTCGGTCAAGACAGGCTTGTACTGGTAGCGCATGTTGAGGTTGTTGACCGTGATTGGAGCTTTGCGCGAATCTGGATTCATGTCGTGTCCTGATTTTGGGTTATTGGTTACTTGCGCCTTTCAGCGCACGGGTGATGGTTTCAACATTGTGGCGAACCATGCCGAAGTAGTCGCCTTCCGGGGTTCCGGGAAGTCCCATGGCGTCTGAAAACAGTTCGCCGCCGATGGTCAGTTGATGGCCTTCGGCTTCGACGCCTTTGACCAACGATTCTATGAAGCGTGGCGAGACGCTGGATTCCACGAATACCGCCCCGATGCGATTGGCGACGATGACTTCTTTAAGCTGTTTAATGTCCTGCAATCCGAATTCGGACGCTGTGCTGATGCCTTGCAGTCCCATAACCTTAATCCCATAGGCCTGTCCGAAATAACCGAAAGCATCGTGGGCGGTGATTAGAATGCGCTGTTGTTCGGGAATGCTTTCGATCTGTTGTTTGACCCAATTATCCAGAGTGCGAAGTTGAGCAAAGTAACGTTTTGCATTGGTTTGGAACAGGGCGCTTTGTTCGGGAAGCGTCTTGCTTAACACTTTCAGGACATAGTCTCCCGCGTGCATCCAAAGATCGACATCGAACCAGATATGCGGATCGGGATGTTGGCCGTGGTGTTGAATGATGCGGTTTTGTGGAAGTTCCGAAGAAATGGCGAATACCGCTTTTTTACGCGCCATCTTTTCAAAGATGTCTTGCATCTTGCCTTCCAGATGAAGACCGTTATAGAAAATCAGATCGGCTCTCAACAGTTTGCGTAGATCCCCTTGAGTCGCTTTGTAGAGGTGCGGATCGACTCCGGTTCCCATAAGGGGGGTGACCTTGACCTGATCGCCGCCGATGTTGGTCGCCAAATCGGCGATCATGCCGGTGGTGGTGACGATGTTCAACTGTGCCTGAGCGTTTACACTCGTAAACAGCAAGGTCAGAGTCATCGAAACGGTTTTTAAAATGGTTGTTATCTTCATGTTCTTATTCTGTTTCTACGCTTTTGTCGTCTTTTTATAGATTTGGCTAACTAAAAGATTAGCCATGGCTAAAAATATAATTAGATTGAACTATAACATTGATACAGTCGGTTTGAAATAGTGCAAATGACGGATTTCGGGCAAACTGGGTGAAATGGAAGGGGGGGAGAATGCAGACTCCGTTCAGTATTGGAACAGGCCTGCTAGGAATGTATTGGTTCGTTAAAAGGTCGTTTAGAACTTGAACGGAGCGCGTTTTTTGGCGGTATTTTTAGGCTGTTTGAATTTCTTAAGCTGCACCATAACTTCGGTGTGTGTAGTGTGTGGGAACATGTCGATCAGGTTCGCTTTGGTCAGACGGTAGCCCTGTTTTTCCAGTTCTTTGACATCCCGGATGAGGGTTGCGGCGTTGCAGGAAACGTAAACAATTACTTCCGCTTTGAGTTCGTGCAGAACCTTGCTGATCTCGAAAGCGCCCTGACGGCCTGGATCGAGAAGCAGGCGATGGTATTTCTGTTTTTTGAACCAGGCCGACTGGGTGCAGTCTTCAAACAGATTGGCTTTATGGAAGGTCGCATTCTCCAAATCGTTTTGCGCGGCGTTATTGGCGGCGGTTTCGACCAGCTCGGCCAAGCCTTCGATTCCGACGACCTGCTTGGCTTTTTGGGCGATCGGTAGTGTGAAGTTACCGACACCGCAGAACAGGTCGAGAACTTTGTGGTCGGATTCCAGCTCCAGCCATTCGATGGCTTGATTGACCATTTCACGGTTGAGTTCAGCGTTTACCTGGATAAAACCGTCTTGCGGGAACGTCAGTTTCAGGTTGTTCAGAGTGTAGTAAGGTTCATCCGATTTGGTTTCATCTTCAAAGCCGAAAACGCCGTTGTCGGCTTCCACGACCGTCAGTTCCTTGTAGGCACGGCTGGCTTTTTCAAGTAAGGCCGGGCGGTGTTTTGCAATCGCTTCATTCAGGCCGTCGCTCAAGACCGGACAATGTTCAATGTCCACCAGTTCGTTGGATTCTTTCTGTCTGAAACCAAGTTTGGCGACTTTGTCCTTTTTACCGATCGCCAATCCAAGGCGGGCTCGGCGGCGGTAGCCACGGTCGTTGCCGGTGATCGGTTCGAGTATTTGGCATTTGTCTGAATTCACGGCCTGGGTCAGACGGGTTAGGAAGTTTTCGCTTTTCCAGAAACGTTGTGCCTGGATGGACAGGTGTTGTAACTGGCAGCCGCCGCAGGTTTGGTATTTCGGGCAGAAAGGCTCTGCGCGGTCGGAGGAAGGCGTTTCGATTTCCAGTAACTCGGCTTCGTCGAATTTGGTTTGTTGTACGGTCACTTTGGCTGTGACGATGTCGCCCGGCACAGTGTTGGTGATGAAGATCGCCTTACCGCCGACTCTTGCGACGCCGCGCCCGTCATGGGTCAGGCCTTCGATCTGTAATTGGGTGAGGATGTTTGCGTGATGAGTCATAGGTCGATTTTTCATTTTGAACAGGCCTGCCGGGTTTGTCAGGCGCTTGTTTTTGTGTGGTTCAAGTGCCTGATTATTAGTCAATTCCAAGCAGTTTGTGCGTCTGTAGACTGAGCTTCCATTGAGGGTGGTCAAGACAGTATTGGACGGCCTGCCGGATATTGCTTTCGGTGATTTTCGGATCGGCGTCATCCATTGGTTGCAGGTAGAAGTGCTCGAAATTCAGTTCTTCTACTTTTTCGGGCATCAGTTCCGGCTGAGGGTAGACGAGTTTCAGCTCGTTGCCACTGTCCAGAATTAACGGGGCGTTGGCTTTGGGGCTGACGCAGATCCAGTCGATCTCTTCGGGCGCGGTTTTGGTGCCGTTGGTTTCAATGGCGATTTCGAAATTATGACGATGCAATGCATCGACCAGTTCCTGGTCTACCTGCAACAAAGGCTCACCGCCGGTGAGGACAACAAAAGGATGTTCCTCTGAGTCAGCAGGCCAGAATTGCAACAGGTGCTGGCAAAGTGCTTCTGCATTGGCGAAGCGACCGCCGTTCTGACCGTCGGTGCCGATGAAGTCGGTGTCGCAGAATTGGCAGACGGCGTCGGCACGGTCTTCTTCGCGTCCGGTCCATAGGTTGCATTTGCTCATGCGGCAGAAGATGGAAGGTCGTCCACTGTGGAAACCTTCACCTTGAAGCGAGTAGAAAACCTCTTTGACGGAATAGCTCATAATTTCTGGTTTCGTTGTTGAATCTTGCGTGTATTTTACTATTTAGTAAGTGCTGTGAAATGATATAATTCATAACTATTTCTTAAATTTTACGTGAGTTGGATAAAAAGCGATGTCAGGAAAGACTTTATACGACAAATTGTGGGATGCGCATGTGGTGCGTCAGGAAGAGGACGGCACGGCGTTGATTTATATTGATCGCCAGTTACTGCACGAAGTAACTTCGCCTCAGGCGTTTGAAGGTCTGCGTTTGGCGCACCGTAAGCCTTGGCGTGTCGATGCTAACCTGGCAACACCGGATCACAACGTTCCGACCACCGATCTGAGCGGTGGTGTCGACTCGATCGTCGATCCGATTTCACGTATCCAGGTTCAGACCTTGGGCATGAACACCAAAGAGTTCGGTATCACAGAATTCGGTATGGGCGATCCTCGTCAGGGTATTGTTCACGTGGTTGGTCCGGAAGAAGGCGCGACCTTGCCGGGCATGACCGTAGTTTGCGGTGATTCGCATACGGCGACGCACGGCGCGTTGGGTGCCTTGGCTCACGGGATCGGAACCTCGGAAGTCGAACACGTTATGGCGACTCAGTGTCTGATCCAGAAGAAGATGAAGAACATGCTGATCAAGGTCGACGGCGAATTGCAGCCGGGTGTCGGGCCTAAGGATGTCGTTTTGGCAGTCATCGGTGTGATCGGTACGGCTGGAGGTAACGGTTGTGCGATTGAGTTTGGCGGTCAGGTTTTCCGTGACATGTCGATCGAAGGCCGTATGACGGTTTGTAACATGGCGATTGAAGCCGGTGCGCGTGTTGGTCTGGTTGCGGTGGACGAGAAAACCATCGACTACGTCAAAGGGCGTCCGTTCGCTCCTAAGGAAGATCAGTGGGAGGCCGCCGTTGCTGCGTGGCAGGATCTGAAGTCGGACGATGATGCGGTCTTTGATAAAGTTATTGAGATTGATGGTTCCAAGATTGAGCCTCAGGTTTCTTGGGGAACCTCGCCTGAGATGGTGTTGGATGTGAATGGCAAGGTACCGAATCCGGCGAATGAATCCGATCCGGTTAAAGCGGGCGGTATCGAGCGCGCTTTGAAGTATATGGGACTGGAAGCTGATATGCCGGTTTCCGAGATTCCGGTGGATTACGTGTTCATCGGTTCTTGTACCAATTCGCGTATCGAAGATTTGCGCGCGGCAGCCGAAGTGTTGAAAGGCAAAAAAGTCGCTTCGACAGTTGAACAGGCATTGGCGGTTCCTGGTTCCGGTTTGGTCAAGATGCAAGCCGAGAAGGAAGGACTGGATAAGATTTTTATCGAAGCCGGTTTCGAATGGCGTAATCCGGGCTGCTCAATGTGTTTGGCGATGAATGCCGACAAGCTGCCTTCAGGCAAACACTGCGCTTCGACTTCGAACCGTAACTTCGAGGGGCGTCAAGGTGCTGGCGGGCGTACCCATTTGGTGAGTCCTCAGATGGCTGCAGCGGCAGCTGTGGCTGGGCATTTTGTTGACGTACGTGATTATTTGTAAGCGCGGGAGTGGAGAATAAAGATGGATAAGTTTATTAAAATGACCGCGATTGTCGCGCCGATGGACCGCGCTAACGTGGATACCGACGCAATTATTCCTAAGCAATTTTTGAAGTCGATCAAACGTAGCGGGTTCGGCCCGAACTTGTTTGATGAGTGGCGTTACGAAGACGTGGGCGAGCCTGGTCAGGATTGCAGCAACCGTCCTTTGCGCAAGGATTTTGTATTGAACCAGCCACGCTATCAGGGTGCCAAGATTTTGTTGGCACGCGAGAACTTCGGTTGTGGTTCGAGTCGTGAGCACGCACCTTGGGCGTTGAAAGATTACGGTTTCGATGTGGTGATCGCGCCGAGCTTTGCGGATATCTTCTTCAATAACTCGTTCAAGAACGGAATCCTGCCGATCGTTTTGGATGACAAGACGGTCGATGATCTGTTTAAAGAAGTGTTTGCGGAAGAAGGTTATCAATTAACGGTTGATTTGGAAGCGCAGAAATTGGTTAAGCCAAACGGTGACAGCATCGACTTCGAAGTAGACAGTTTCAGACGTCACTGTCTGTTGAACGGTTTGGACGATATCGGTCTGACGTTGCAGCACGAAGATGAAATCAAAGCGTATGAAGCGAACCGTAAGAAAAACGCGCCTTGGTTGTTCGGCGCTTGATGCCGGACGGTTTTAACGGAATTATTCAAGATTTATAACAAGTTTAAAAAGTAGAGAACAAAGAAATGACACAACAAGTATTGGTATTGCCAGGTGATGGAATTGGTCCGGAAATTACAGCCGAAGCGGTTAAGGTTTTGGAAGCCCTGAAGGTTTCGGACGGTCTGGATATTGATATGACTGAAGACTTGGTTGGTGGTGCGGCTTACGATGTACACGGCGTACCTCTAGCGGACGAGACCATGGACAAAGCCAAGGCGGCGGATGCGGTTCTTCTTGGTGCCGTAGGTGGTTACAAGTGGGAATCATTGGATATTTCCGTGCGTCCTGAAAAAGGTTTGTTGCGTTTGCGTTCTGAAATGGAATTGTTCGCCAACCTTCGTCCTGCTTTCCTTTACCCTCAGTTGGCGTCGGCTTCGACTTTGAAGCCGGAAGTGGTTGCCGGTTTGGATATCCTGATCGTACGTGAGTTGACCGGTGGCATCTATTTTGGTCAGCCTCGTGGTATTCGTACTTTGGAAAACGGTGAACGCCAAGGTTTCAATACTTACGTTTATTCCGAATCTGAAATCAAGCGCATCGCGCACGTAGCGTTTCAAGCTGCGATGAAGCGTAACAAGAAGTTGACGTCGGTGGATAAGGCGAACGTTTTGGAAGTAACCGAGCTTTGGCGCGAAATCGTCGATGATGTTGCGAAAGAGTACCCTGAAGTCGAAGTGAAGCACATGTATGTCGATAACGCGGCGATGCAGTTGGTATTGAATCCTAAGCAGTTCGACGTCATGGTGACCGGTAACATGTTCGGTGACATTCTATCCGACGAAGCGTCTATGCTGACTGGATCGATCGGAATGTTGGCTTCTGCTTCTTTGGATGCTAACAACAAAGGTATGTATGAGCCTAGTCACGGTTCTGCTCCGGATATCGCTGGACAAAACAAAGCGAATCCTTTGGCGACGATTCTGTCTGCGGCGATGATGCTTCGTTATTCTTTAGGTCGTGAAGACTTGGCTGAAAAGATCGAGAACGCGGTTGGGAAAGTGTTGGATCAAGGGCTTCGTACCGGTGATATCTATTCTGACGGCGACAAGCTTGTCACGTGCAGTGAGATGGGGGATGCCGTTGTTGCAGCGCTTTAAGCCGTAACTTACTGTAACTGTCCAGATGAGAAATCATTTCACCATTACCATAAGCGATGTACATGGTGCGCGCGATTATTCGTTTAAGCAGATTTTTAAACGGTTCGCGTGGTTCTTTTTGCTTGTCTTTTTGTTTGTTTGGGTTGGCGGCGCCTTAACTATTTGGTGGTTAAGCGATCAGGCCGAGCAAATCGAAGGGCAGCATATTCAGGCGGTTCAGAATTACGAAAAAGTGTTGAGTTCGCAGAAAAACGATTTTATTCACGTCGCTTCGGAAAAACGTTTGTTGGAATCGGAGTTGGCCGAGAAAACCAAACAGGCTGAATTGTTGGATCAGACCTTGCAGGGACTGGAGGAGTTGATTGGAACCAGTACCAGTGCCGAAGAACCGGAAAAACCGGTCGAGGAACGGGTTAAGTTGGTACAGTTGAATACTCTGGGGAAGAGCATGATGCTTGAGACGATTCCAAATGGTCGCCCGGTTGCCAACTTTGTTGGAGTGAGTAGCTCATACGGTTGGCGTATCCACCCGGTCAGTGGCAAGAAACAATTTCATCACGGAATCGATTACCGTGGTGAAAAGGGAGCTCCTGTCGTTGCGACGGCGGACGGTGTGGTTGAATACGCCGGAGATCATAAGAGAAGCGGATTCGGTAAGTTGATTATTCTCTCTCATGCAAACGGTTTTAAAACGCATTATGGACACTTGAGCCGTTTGGATGTGAAGACCGGACAGTTCATCCACCAGGGGGATGTGATCGGCGGCATCGGCTCGACGGGATTGTCATCCGGTAATCATTTGCATTACGAGGTTTCATTTGTTCAGCGCAAACTCAATCCGGCAGCTTTTGTTGAATGGAGTTTGCAGAATTACGACAGCATTTTCCAACAGGTGAAAGGGGTACCATGGGGTTCTTTAAGTCAAGCCGTAAACGAGCGCGTGGAGAAGGTGGAAAAACAATTATTGCACCGGGGTGTGTCTTTAGCGGAGAATTCAGCGAATTAGGCGGTCCTCTGCATATCGACGGGCGTATTGATGGCCTTATACAGAGCGATTTCGATGTGTCGGTTGGGGTTCAGGGGCAGGTCAGTGGTTTCATTAAGGCGCGTTCGATCGTGTTGAGCGGTGTCTTTGAAGGCAAGGTGGCTTGTGAACGAATTGACATTCTCAGTACAGGCAAGTTTATTGGCGAGTTGATCAGTGGTGAAGTGACGATCGAGGCCGGAGGCAAGTTCATTGGCGAAAGTCGTGAGTTGACGGAAGGCGGTATGATTGTCAGCCTGCCTGAAGAGATGAAGCATTCCACTGCGCCGGCTTCATTGAACGATCTTCTGGATAAAGAGAAGATTGAAGATAAGAGTGAAAAGGATTAATTCCGGGGTTGGTCTTGGTAAGAGATAAATTCGGATGGACGGATTAACTGTCCGACAAAATTTTAGTGTTGAGCGGAGCGCTTTTTGCGCCCATTAGAAACAAGGAAAGAGAACATGACTAAGTTGTACGATATTGCAGTCGTCGGTGCCACTGGTGCAGTGGGTGAAACCATTTTGAAAGTGTTGGAAGAGCGTGACTTCCCGGTTGGCAAAATTTATCCGTTGGCGAGTAGCCGTTCTGCGGGTAAGAAATTGCAGTTCAAAGGCGGTTGGGTTGTAGTCGAGGACTTGGAAACATTCGACTTTTCTAAAGTGCAGATTGGTTTGTTCTCTCCGGGCGCAAGTGTTTCGGCAGTTTACGCGCCTAAGGCGGCGGAAGCAGGTTGTATCGTTGTCGATAACACTTCTCAGTTCCGTTACGACGATGATATCCCGCTGGTTGTTCCTGAAGTAAACCCGGACGCGGTTGCAGGTTATAAAAATCGCGGTATCATCGCGAACCCGAACTGTTCGACGATTCAGATGTTGGTTGCATTGAAGCCGATTTACGATGCCGTGGGTATCAAGCGTATCAACGTTGCAACTTATCAGGCGGTTTCCGGTACAGGTAAGGAAGCGATCGAAGAGTTGGCTCAGCAAACCGCTGATTTGTTGAATATGAAACCGGTTAAGTCGAAAGTCTATCCGAAGCAGATTGCATTCAACTGCATTCCTCAAATTGATGTGTTTATGGATAACGGTTACACCAAAGAAGAGATGAAGATGGTGTGGGAAACCAAGAAGATCATGGGGGATGAAAATATCCTGGTCAACCCGACTGCGGTACGTGTTCCTGTGTTCTATGGTCACAGTGAAGCAGTGCACATTGAAACCGATAAGAAGATTACGGCCGAAGAAGCTAAGAAGCTTTTCGAAGAGATGGAAGGTGTGGTTCTGGTTGATGAGCATGTCGATGGTGGTTATCCGACTGCGGTGACCGAAGCGGCGGATACTAACCCGGTTTACGTTGGTCGTATCCGTGAGGACATCACGATCGAGAACGGTTTGAATTTGTGGGTTGTTGCAGATAACGTTCGTAAAGGTGCTGCGACCAATACGGTTCAGATTGCTGAGTTGTTGATCGAAAAGTATATCTAAAGCCGGTTTGGAATCGTTGATTTTACAGGCGAAGAGCTTTGCTTAAACGGATCGCGCTGGGCGTTGAATATCAAGGTACCCGTTATTGCGGTTGGCAGCGCCAATCGCATTGTGAATCCGTGCAAGGATTGGTTGAACAGGCGTTGACGCAAATTGCTGACGAACCGATTGATTTGCATTGTGCGGGCCGTACCGATACCGGCGTTCATGCGATCGGACAGGTGGTGCATTTTGAAACCAAGGCCGAACGTCCGATTAAAGCTTGGGTTCAAGGTGCCAACACCAAGCTGCCGGGTGATATTCGCATAGCGTGGGCGAAACCCATTGATGCGGAGTTTCATGCACGTTTTTCGGCGTTTGCGAGACAGTATCGCTATGTGATTTTCAATCGTCCTGTGCACTCGGCCGTCTTGGCCGGCCGGGTGACTTGGGAAGACCGTCAATTGGATGTGGAGAAGATGCATCGTGCAGCTCAAGCATTGATCGGAGAGCGTGACTTCTCTTCGTTTAGGGCGGCAGCTTGTCAGGCGTCGCATGCGATGCGTGAAGTGCAGTCGGTCGAGGTGAGTCGCAGAGGCGATTTTGTCTTTATCGATATCCAGGCGAACGCCTTTCTGCATCACATGGTACGCAATATCAGTGGAACCTTGATGCAGATAGGTCGCGGCGATAAACCGGAAAGCTGGGTGGAAGAGGTGCTTGAACTCAAGGATCGTACCCAGGCGGCCGCTACCGCTCCGGCGAGTGGACTGTATTTTGTGAACGCTTTTTATCCGGATGAATATCAAATTCCACGAGTCGAATTGAACGAGGTATTGTGGCAGTGAGTTCGAATATGAGAACACGTGTTAAAATCTGCGGGATTACTTCGGTCGAGGACGGATTGATGGTGGCAAAGGCCGGTGCGGATTCGATTGGACTGGTTTTTTACGAGCCAAGTCCTCGTCACGTTGAAATCGAACAGGCCTGTTTAATCGCCAAAGCGATGCCGGCTTTTGTGACTAGAACGGCATTGTTTGTCGACCCGACAGTTGAGTATGTGCAAACGGTATTGGATCGCGTACAGATTGACCTTCTACAGTTCCACGGCGATGAAACCGCTGAGTTTTGCGAGCAGTTCGGTCGGCCATATATGAAAGCGGTGAGAATGCGAGAAGAAACTAACTTGCATGCACTGGCAGAACACTATGAATCGGCCTGCGGGCTTTTGTTGGACGCTTATAAGCCGGGTGTTCCCGGTGGAACGGGGGAGCGCTTCAATTGGGATATGGTGCCGGAATCGCTTTCCAAGCCGGTAGTCTTGGCGGGCGGATTGAACGCACAGAACGTCGCTCAAGCCATTAGCACGGTCAAGCCCTGGGCGGTCGACGTTAGCGGCGGAGTGGAAGCCAGCAAGGGAGTGAAATCCCCTGATTCGGTAAAATTATTTATGCAACAAGTAATGAGTACAGTTGAATGACAGTAGATTTTTCAAAGTTTCCTGATGAGCATGGCCATTTTGGACCTTACGGGGGAGTCTTCGCCCCTGAGACATTGATGGCGGCGCTTGAGCAGTTAACCGCAGAGTACCAGAGCCTTAAAAACGATCCGGTTTTCTTGGGAGAGTTGAGTGAAGATCTGAGGGATTATGTAGGTCGCCCAACTCCGCTTTACTATGCCGAGCGTTGGTCGGAAAGTCTGGGCGGTGCGAAAATCTACTTGAAGCGTGAAGACCTGAACCATACCGGTGCCCATAAGGTTAACAATACCATCGGTCAGGCTTTGCTTGCCAAGCGACTTGGTAAGAAGCGAATTATCGCCGAAACGGGAGCGGGCCAACACGGTGTTGCCAGTGCAACGGTCGCAGCACGTCTGGGCCTTGAGTGTGTGGTTTATATGGGGGCGGACGATGTAGTGCGTCAAGCGCCGAACGTTGCTCGCATGAAGATGCTGGGTGCGACGGTTGTAGCGGTTGAATCGGGTACCCGTACTTTGAAAGACGCATTGAACGAAGCGATGCGCGACTGGGTGACCAATGTCGACGATACTTTCTATATTATCGGTACGGCAGCGGGTCCACATCCTTATCCGGCCATGGTGCGTGATTTCCAGGCCGTAATCGGCCGCGAGGCACGCGAGCAGGTACTTGAGAAAGAAGGTAAATTACCGGATGCACTGATTGCCTGTGTGGGTGGTGGTTCCAATGCAATCGGTCTTTTCCATGAGTTTTTACCGGATGAAGACGTTGCAATCTACGGTGTGGAAGCAGCCGGCCACGGTTTGGAGACGGGAGAGCATGCTGCACCTTTATGTGCAGGGACACCAGGCGTACTACACGGTAACCGTACTTATTTGATGCAGGACAAGAACGGTCAGATCATCGGTACCCATTCGATTTCTGCGGGTCTGGATTATCCAGGGGTGGGGCCTGAGCACGCATGGTTGAAAGATATCGGTCGTGCCAATTATGTGGCTATCAACGATGAGGAAGCCTTGCAAGGGTTTAGAGATTTGACCAAATACGAAGGGATTATTCCTGCTTTGGAGTCGAGTCATGCCATTGCTTATGCAACCAAGTTGGCGCCGACAATGAATAAGGATCAAGTGATTATCGTAAACCTTTCCGGTCGTGGTGATAAGGATATGAACACCATTGCACAGATCGAAGGATTCGAATTTTAGGAAAAGATGATGAGTAGAATTCAAAAGACACTTGATGCTTTGAAGGCACAAGGTAAAACCGCTTTAGTCCCTTATATTACAGCCGGAGATCCGAATCCGAATGCCACCGTCGCTTTGATGCACCTGATGGTTTCCAAAGGGGCGGATATGTTGGAATTAGGTGTTCCATTCTCCGATCCGATGGCGGATGGCCCGGTTATTCAGAAGGCGGTGGAGCGTGCATTGAGCCATAACGTCAGCTTGGATGATGTGTTGGAATATGTGCGTGTTTTCCGTGAAAAAGACGATAAAACACCAATTATTTTGATGGGTTATTTGAATCCGATTGAAGCGGAAGGCTATGAAGCTTTTGCTGCCGCTGCAAGTTCTGTGGGTGTGGATGCGGTGTTGACGGTGGATATGCCACCGGAAGAAAGTGCCGGCTATCTTCAAGCCTTGGATAAGGAAGGGTTGGATCGTGTGTTCCTGGTTTCTCCAACAACACCGGAGTCTCGTCTGGCGGCGGTGAATGAGAAAGGCAGTGGGTTTGCTTACTATGTTTCCCTGAAAGGGGTGACTGGTTCTAAAGAATTGGATATTGCCGATGTAACGGCACAAATCAATCGTCTGCGTGGTCAGCTGTCGCTTCCAATCGGTATCGGCTTCGGTATCCGTGATGGCGAAACGGCTTATAGAATGGCGCAATTGGGTGACGCGGTTATCGTTGGTTCGGCGCTTGTGAGCTTGATTGAAGCCAACGCCCATCACGATTTATATGATATTGAAATTGCCATTGGTAAAAAGATGACAGAATTCCGCACTGCGATCGATCGCGCAGATGCACTTAAAGGTCAGGAGTAATAAAAAAATGAACTGGTTTGAAAAAATCCTTCCTAGCATTAAGCAAGTCACTGAACGCAAGAGCTCTGTCCCAGAAGGGCTTTGGACCAAATGTCCTAAATGTGAGAGCACTTTATACCGTTCCGAGGTGAAGCGTAATCAGGAAGTCTGCCCTAAGTGTGATCATCATATGCGTTTGACAGGTCGCGAGCGTTTGCACGTGTTTTTCGATGAAGGGTCGGCGAAAGAGATTTCTGCGGATATCTCTCCGGTTGACCGTTTGAAATTCCGTGACCTGAAAAAATATAAGGATCGTATTGCTCAGTCACAGAAGGCGACGGGCGAGAAGGATGCTTTGATTACCGAAGTGGGAACCATTAATGGTTTGGAAGTGGTGGGTGCCGCTTTCGAATTTAAGTTCATGGGTGGTTCTATGGGATCGGTTGTCGGAGAGAAATTTGTACGTGCCGTGAATGAGGCGATTGAGCGTGAATGTCCGTTGATCTGCTTCTCTGCAAGTGGTGGGGCGCGTATGCAGGAAGCTTTGTTTTCATTGATGCAGATGGCGAAAACCAGTGCGGCCTTAGGTCGTTTGCGAGCCAAAGGTTTGCCTTATATTTCGGTATTGACGGATCCGACGATGGGGGGTGTTTCTGCCAGTTTCGCTATGTTGGGTGACTTGAACGTCGCCGAGCCAAAAGCATTGATTGGGTTTGCGGGGCCAAGAGTTATCGAGCAGACCGTACGAGAAAAGTTACCGGAAGGTTTCCAGCGTAGTGAGTTCTTGCTTGAACACGGTGCCATCGACCGCATTATTCATCGCCACGAATTGAGAAACGAGTTATCCAGCGTTTGTAAGATGCTGATGAATAAACCTGCTTAATGTCTTTTAGTGTCGCACAATCCGAATCGATGAATTCGTTCTCTCAAGGCTCGCCAGGTCGTGATTCAAGTCTGAACACTTGGATCGACTGGCTTCTGGCGTTGCATGCCCAGGAAGTCGATTTGGGATTGGAGCGCGTCTCTCTGATAGCCAAGCGCTTGGGGATTGATAAGCCTGCTCCATTTGTCATAAGTGTGGCGGGTACCAACGGCAAGGGATCAAGTGTTGCCATGCTGTCGGCCATTCTCGATGCTCAAGGGTATCGCGTTGGTACCTATACGTCGCCTCATATCTTACGATTCAATGAACGTATCCAGTTGAATGGTCAAATGGTCGAAGACCAGCAGATCGTGGATGCATTCACCCTTATCGAAGAGGCTCGTGCCGAAGTCAAATTAACCTATTTCGAATTCTCGACCTTGGCTGCTCTGTTGATTTTCAAGAACAGCAGAGTTGATGTGGCCGTTTTGGAAGTGGGGCTTGGTGGGCGTCTGGATGCGGTGAATCTGGTGGACGCCGATGCCGCATTGATTACAGCGATCGATGTGGATCACGTGGATTGGCTAGGGGATGACCGTTCTGTGATCGCCACCGAGAAAGCAGGAATCATGCGTTCGCAGCGTCCTGCTGTCTGTTCGGATCCTCAACCTCCTCAGAGTCTGTATGATTATGCACAAACCAATCGTATCCCGTTGATAGGGTTGGGGCGTGATTATAATTTTTCACAAACCGGGCAGGCCTGGTCGGTTTCCGGTTTAAATGGGCAGGCCTGTTCGGATTTACCGGTTCCGGCTTTGAAAGGGCAATTTCAGATTCAGAATGCGTCGGGTGTGGTGGTGTTACTATCCATGATTCGAAATGAGCTTCCCGTCGAGTGTGAATCGATTCAAAAAGGACTGTCTCAAGTGCGGCATCCCGGTCGGTTGCAGACTTTTGATGTCGACGGGCAGAACTGGTTGGTTGATGTCGCTCACAATCCCCAATCTTCTCAGGCATTAGCCGACTATCTTTCTGGCTTGGAAAATAAATCTAAATTCACAGCGTTGTTTTCGGTATTGAACGATAAGGACAGTTTGCCGATGGTGAAGATTCTTTCACCTTGGGTGGAACGTTGGGTGATTACGGATTTGGCGATACCTAGATCGACATCGCTGACCGATTTGCATGAGTTGTTGTTGAAGGCGGGTGTGGCAGAAGACTCGATTATGCAGATGGAAACGATGGACGACGCGGTTGAACTGGCTTGTGAGCAATATGGGCCGGTTCTTGTTTGGGGATCTTTCTTCACTGTATCCCAAGCGTTTCAAGCATTGGAAACGACAAAACGTATAACAGGTTAGAAATGGCAATGGATGAGGTAAGCAAGTATCGATTGATCGGAGCTGCTATTTGGCTGGCTCTATTGGTGATTATCGTGCCTGGTTGGTACAGTAATCCGGTCAATTTTCAGCCGGGTGGAAAAGAAATCGCTAAAACGGAGGTTTCCGGTCCGATTGTGGAGAGGGCCTATACGCTCCCCACTACTTCACAGCAGGTAAATCCGATCAAGGAGTCTTCATCGGGAGGTACGTCCGAAGTTTCTTCAAACCCGTTAGCTTCTCAAGTGTCCGAAAATAATTCCGAAAGCGAACAGCATAAGCAAGAACCGAATCACGAAGAATGGCTGGTAAAAGTGGCTGCATACAAAAAATTGAGTAATGCCAATCACACTCTTAAGAAGCTTGATACGCAATATAAAGCATGGATCAAGGAGTTTCCGGCTAGTCATACATTTTCGGTGAGAGTGGGGCCTTATGCCGATAAATCGGAAGCCGAGCGCGATAAGCAAAAAATAGATAAAGCATTGCGTACCCAATCGCAAATAGTCAGGGTAAAATAGCAGGATATTAACTGCGTTTTTACTTTTAAGAGTTTTGTTCACTTAAACGTTTAATTTGATTAGAAAGAGAGTAACCCTATGTGTGGTATTGTTGGGATAGTTTCTGTTGGTAACACCGCCGTTTGCCAGGAGATTTATGACGCCTTAACCATTTTGCAGCATCGTGGCCAAGATGCAGCTGGTATTGTGACCTGTGAAAACGGTCGTTTTTTCCAGCGTAAGGATAATGGAATGGTCAAGGATGTGTTTCGTACCCGCCATATGCGTGATTTACACGGAAAAATGGGGATCGGTCACGTACGCTACCCAACAGCGGGTTCTTCTTCAAGTGCTGAGGCGCAGCCATTTTATGTGAACTCTCCTTACGGGATCGCGATGGGGCACAACGGTAATCTGACGAATGCGGAACAGTTAAGCCAGGAAATCTACCGTCAGGATTTGCGTCACCTGAATACCAATTCGGACTCTGAGGTACTGTTAAATGTTTTTGCTCATGAATTGATGCAACAGAAAAAATTGTTCATTGATCATGAAGATGTATTTAATGCAATTCGTAACGTCCATAAGCGAGCAAAAGGCGGATATGCAGCTGTTGGTTTGATTTCTAATATTGGGGTATTCGCGTTCCGTGATCCTTTCGCGTTGCGTCCGGTTGTGGTCGGTAAGCGTGAAACCGATGCGGGGACGGACTATGTTGTTGCATCGGAATCCGTTGCGTTAGACGGCTTAGGCTTTGATTTGATGAGGGATCTGGCTCCGGGTGAAGCGGTGGTTATTACGGAAGACGGACAGATTTTCTTTCAGCAGTGTGCTGAAAACCCTCAATACTCGCCATGCATTTTCGAATTTGTGTACTTCGCCCGTCCGGATTCGATGATCGACGACATTTCCGTTTACAAGTCACGTTTGCGTATGGGTGAGAAATTGGCGGAAAAGATTTTGCGTGAATGGCCTGATCACGATATTGATGTGGTGATGCCGATTCCGGATACGAGCCGTACATCCGCGCTTGAACTGGCTGCGAAATTGGGCAAGCCTTACCGTGAGGGATTTATCAAGAATCGTTATATCGGCCGTACCTTCATTATGCCGGGACAGCAGTTGCGTAAGAAGTCGGTACGTCACAAGTTGAACCCGATCGATTTGGAATTTGAAGGTAAAAATGTGTTGCTGGTGGATGACTCGATCGTCCGTGGAACGACTTCCGGCCAAATTGTTGAAATGGCACGTGAAGCTGGTGCGAAAAAAGTTTATTTCGCTTCCGCTGCGCCGGCGGTGCGTTTCCCATACGTTTACGGTATCGATATGCCGTCGGCCTCGGAATTGGTTGCTAACAACCGTACCACTGAGGAAATCGCCGAATTCATCGGTGCGGATAAATTGATTTATCAGGATCTGGATGATTTGATTGAAGCTGTTGGCGTTGGTAATGAGCAGATCAAGCTGTTCGATACGTCCTGCTTCAGTGGTAAGTACGTCACCGGTGATATTACCCCTGAGTATTTGGCTTCGATAGATAGCGCACGTAATGACAGTGCACAAGCTGCCACACGCGCAACCGGACAGGAACCGGTGGGAATCTATAACGGAACCTAAGGTTCTGCAGGCAATTAGAGAATTGAAGATGCAAGAATTTGATATTGAAACACTGGCGGTACGCGCCGGCTATGATCAGACTCCAGAGCAGGAAAACAGCGAAGCCATCTTTCCGACTTCGAGTTTCCGTTATGAGTCAGCCGCACAGGCCGCCGCCCGCTTCAGCGGTGAAGAGAAAGGGAATATCTATTCCCGTTTCACCAACCCGACCGTACGTGCTTTCGAGCGCCGTCTGGCGTTGATGGAAGGTGGTGAGTCTTGTGTTGGAACCGCTTCCGGAATGTCGGCGATCCTGTCGACGTTCATGGGGTTGTGCGAGGCTGGGGATCATGTGATTTCATCTCAAAGTGTATTCGGTACCACTAAGGTTCTGTTCAATAAATATCTGGCAAAGTTCGGTCTGGAGGTCACGTTTGTGTCTCAGACGGACGTGTCCGAATGGAAAGCGGCGATCAAACCGAACACCAAGGCGTTCTTTTTGGAAACGCCATCTAATCCATTGACGGAAATTGCCGATTTGGCCGAAATTTCTGCACTCGCAAAAGCAAATGACTGTTTGTTGATTGTGGACAACTGTTTCTGTACGCCGATTTTGCAGCGTCCTTTGGAGCAGGGCGCGGATATTGTTATCCATTCCGCCACCAAGTTCTTGGACGGGCAGGGGCGTGGTATCGGTGGCGCAGTAGTCGGTTCGGCGGAGCTGATTGAGGAGCCGGTGCGTGGTTTTATGCGGACAGCCGGACCTTCAATGAGTCCTTTTAACGCCTGGATTTTCCTGAAGGGATTGGAAACTTTGCCGGTTCGCATGGCGGCACATTGCAAAAATGCTGCACAATTGGCGGAATGGTTGTCCGAGCATCCTGCGGTCGAGAAAGTATTTTATCCCGGTTTGGAATCTCATCCTCAGTATGAGCTGGCGCTTAAGCAGCAAGATGCCGGCGGTGGGCTGGTGAGTTTTCGAATCAAGGGTGATCAGAAAGATGCTTGGTCAGTGATTGATGCGACACAAATGCTATCGATTACTGCGAATCTGGGGGATGTTAAGACCAGTATCACTCATCCAGCGACCACGACACATTGTCGAGTGAGCCCTGAAGACCGTTTAAAGGCGGGGATTACTGATAATTTAGTGCGGGTATCGGTCGGATTGGAGTCGATTGAAGATATTAAGAAAGATCTTGCAAAAGGGTTGGATGCCTTAATTTAATCGAAAGCGATTAAATTAAGGTTTGTATCGGATAGATTGGTTTATTTTTTCGGCAGCGGTAATTGTGTTTCTTCGTTTTGACGGTAGATCACGCAAATTTTACCAATGCTTTGAACCAATAAAGCGCCGGTTTCCTTTAGGATATAGTCCACAATCTCCTTGCGGTCGTCTCGGTCACCAGCTGCGATCTTGACTTTCAGGATTTCGTGATGGCTGAGAGTGCTTTCCAATTCCGCCATAACGCTTTCCGTCACGCCGTTCGCGCCAATGATGACCATTGGGTTCAGACCGTGCGCGATGCCGCGAAGGTATTTTTTCTGGTTGATCGATAGTTTTTCGGGTTGGCTCATTGAAAATTCCAGTGTTCGTTATTATTTAAAAGTTAATTCATATATTGTAGTAGAAATTTGATAGATGGCGAGAAGTAAATCGAGTTCGGGTTGGTTAAAAGAGCACTTTGATGATCACTATGTGATGAAAGCCAAGCAGGAAGGGTGGCGTTCACGTGCAGTATACAAGTTGCAAGAGATCGATGAGAAAGACCATCTGTTTAAACAGGGTATGTGTGTTGTTGATTTGGGGGCCGCCCCAGGGGGTTGGTCTCAATGGACAACCCATAAGGTGGGTCAAGGCGGTGAGGTTTTCGCGTTGGACATCCTTCCGGTGGAGCCTTTTGCCGGAGTGACTTTTATTCAAGGCGACTTTCAGGAAGATGAAGTATATCAGTCGCTGTTGGATGCTTTGGCCGGACGAGAAGTGGATGTGGTTATGTCCGATATGGCGCCGAATATGAGCGGGAACAAAGCCATGGATATTCCACGTGCGATGTATTTGGTCGAGCTTTGCGTTGAATTGGCCGACCAGGTGTTGAAGCCCGGCGGAGATTTACTGATGAAGGTTTTTCAGGGAGAGGGATACGATCAGTTAATCAAGACGCTTAGGGATAAGTATCAGAAAGTAATCACTAGAAAGCCTAAAGCTTCAAGGCCGAGAAGTAAGGAAATTTATCTGTTGGCCAGAGGTAAAAAGTAATTAACTTGATTAATAACTTCAATCAATCATAAGTTAAGCTTATGAAGTTTTGTGTTAAAGTATTCGGATTCGTAAAGTTTGATGAGTCCCAAAGGTAGACCATGAAAAATGATATGTTAAAAAATGTATTGATTTGGACAATCGTCGCGATGATTATGATGACGGTCTTCAACCATTTTAAAGATCAGTCGCAGACCAGTTCGAGTCGATTGGATTACTCTGATTTTATCGAGCAGGTTCACCAGGGACAGATAAGCAAGGTTTTTATTGAAGGGGCTAGCATCCGTGGTGTTTACATGAATGGGGACAGTTTCTCCACCTATAATCCAGGTGACCCTGGCTTGATGGGGGACTTGCTGGATAATCACGTTAAGATCACTGCAAAGCCGCCGGAAGAGCAAAGCGTTCTGATGCAGATTTTCATCTCGTGGTTCCCTATGTTGCTGTTGATTGCAGTATGGATTTTCTTCATGCGTTCCGTTGGCGGTGGAATGGGCGGCAAAGGCGGTCCGATGTCTTTCGGTAAGAGTAAGGCGCGTATGCTGACAAGTGACCAGGTTAAGGTGACTTTGGATGATGTGGCTGGTGCCGACGAGGCTAAGCAGGAAGTTGGGGAAATTGTTGACTTCCTAAGAGATCCGACTAAATACCAGAATTTGGGCGGGAATATCCCTCGCGGTGTCTTGATGGTCGGTCCTCCGGGTACAGGTAAGACGCTATTGGCGAAGGCTATTGCTGGTGAAGCGAAGGTACCGTTTTTTACGATTTCAGGTTCGGATTTTGTGGAAATGTTTGTCGGTGTGGGTGCTTCGCGTGTTCGTGACATGTTCGAACAGGCGAAAGCGCATGCCCCGTGTATTATTTTTATCGATGAGATTGATGCGGTCGGCCGTAGTCGTGGTGCCGGTATGGGCGGTGGTAATGATGAGCGTGAGCAGACATTGAACCAGATGCTTGTAGAGATGGATGGTTTTGAAGGCAATGAGGGGATTATCGTCATTGCGGCGACGAACCGTGCGGATGTATTGGATCCTGCATTGTTGCGTCCGGGTCGATTTGATCGTCAGGTTACTGTTGGGTTGCCGGACATTCGCGGGCGTGAACAGATTCTTAAAGTGCATATGCGTAAGGTTCCTTTGGCGGATGACGTTAATGCAGCGGTAATTGCACGTGGTACACCAGGGTTTTCAGGGGCGGATTTAGCCAACTTGGTGAACGAAGCTGCTTTATTTGCAGCCCGTAATAACGACAAGTTGGTTAGTCAGGCGCATTTCGAAAAAGCTAAAGATAAGATTTTAATGGGTGTTGAGCGCAAGAGCATGGTCATGAGTGAGAAAGAGCGTCGCATGACGGCATACCATGAAGCTGGGCACGCCATTGTTGGATATTTAGTACCTGAACATGATCCGGTTTATAAAGTGAGTATCATGCCGCGTGGACGTGCATTGGGTGTCACTATGTATTTGCCGGAAGAGGATAGTTACAGTTACAGTAAACGTAAACTGGAAAGTCAGCTATCAAGCCTCTATGGCGGACGTATTGCTGAAGAGCAAATTTACGGACCGGATGCGGTCACAACTGGTGCCAGTAACGATATCGAGCGTGCAACGATGCTTGCCCGCAATATGGTGACCAAGTGGGGTCTGTCCGATAAGCTGGGTCCTTTGATGTATGAAGAGGATGATAACGGCAGTTTCATGGGATCTTCCCGTAATGCCAACGTTTCTGGAGAGATTTCCAAAGAGATTGATTTGGAGATTCGTGCGATCATCGATCGCAACTACCAGCGTGCCGAGCAGATCTTGAAAGATAATGCGGATAAATTGGAAGTTATGACGGAAGCTTTGATGCATTATGAGACCATAGATTCCCAGCAGATTAAGAATATCATGGAAGGTAAACCGGTTGGCGAACCTAAGGGTTGGAGTTCTAGTGATGATGAGTCCGGAGACGCTCCTTCTGGAGAGCAGGCTGCAAAATCAGAAGAAGGTCATGATTCAGATGTGATTTCCGACGACATGAGCGGTGACTCTAAAGTGCCTGATAATGGAGAGCCTAAACTGCACTAAGTGCAGTCAGGCTTGATATAAAACCCCTTTAATGGGGTTTTTTTATGCCAGAAGGAAGAATGCATGAATAAATTGAAACATTTGCTTGATTCCCGTCGTTCGGATCATCGTTCCTTGCCATTGGTTATGGGTATTTTAAATGTCACGCCGGACTCATTTTCAGATGGGGGCCGGTTTTCGACCGAGGATGCCGTCAAAGAGCAGGTTGAGAAAATGGTGAAGGCCGGAGTGGATATTGTTGATATCGGAGGTGAGTCCACGCGTCCTGGGGCTTCGTTTGTATCGGTCAGTGAGGAGTTGGATCGTGTGATGCCGGCAATTGAGTTGGTTAGGAATTGCAGTGATGCGGCGATTTCGATCGATACCTATAAGACGGAAGTGATGGTTGAGGCGATCGGTAAGAGGGTCGACTTGATAAATGATGTAAATGCGCTCCAGGCTGAAGGCGCGGTTGAATTGGTTGCCGGGTCTGGTATTCCAGTTTGTTTGATGCATAAACAGGGGGATCCGCAAACCATGCAGGCGGCACCGGTTTATGAAAATGTGGTCGATGAGGTTCTGTCTTTTTTACAGACAAGGATTGACGTTTGCGAGTCGGCGGGGATTGCACGAGAAAATATTTTGTTGGATCCCGGGTTTGGATTTGGGAAGACTTTAAAGCATAATACCGATCTGTTTCGGGCTCTGGAGTGTTTTACGGAATTGCCTTATGGCATTCTGGTTGGCGTTTCCCGCAAAACCATGATTGGTACTTTGATGGGGGATGTTCCGGTTGGTGAGCGAATGATCGGTAGCGTGGCAGCCGCATTGGTTGCTGCAAGAAAGGGTGCTGCGATTGTGCGTGTTCATGATGTTGAAGAGACGGTTCAGGCTTTAAAAGTCTCTCAGCAGTTGTGGGATTAGTGGCCAAGGATGGTTTTGACCGGCAAGGGAAGGTAAGAGGGTTTACATATGCAGAAGAGATATTTTGGTACTGACGGTATTCGTAATCGTGTCGGGCAAGGGATGATCCGGCCGGATCAAATCCTGAAGCTTGGATGGGCGACAGGTAAAGTGCTGAAGGCTCACGGTGAATCCAAAGTTATGATTGGAAAAGATACGCGTATATCGGGCTATATGTTTGAGTCGGCACTGGAGGCGGGGTTTATTTCGGCAGGTGTGGATGTAATGTTGCTCGGGCCAATGCCGACACCGGCCATCGCCTATTTGACCCAGACGTTCCATGCTGATGCTGGTATTGTTATTAGCGCTTCACATAATCCGCATCATGATAATGGAATCAAGTTCTTCTCTTCAAAAGGCAAGAAGATTTCCGACGAAGTTGAAATGGAGATTGAGAAGGCTTTTGAGCAGGAAATGGATGTTGTGCCTTCTGAAATGCTGGGTAAAGCCAGACGGATCGAAGACGCTGCCGGGCGTTATATCGAATTTTGCAAGAGTACCTATCATGGTAAGCGCAAGCTGGATGGACTCAAGATTGTATTGGATTGTGCTAACGGCGCTACTTACCATATTGCACCGAATGTATTTACGGAGTTGGGGGCAGAAGTAAGCGTAATTGGCGATAAGCCGGACGGAATCAATATCAACCAAGGTTGTGGTGCGACCTCTATGGGTGCACTCAGTAAGGCTGTTGTGGAGTATGGGGCCGACTTGGGGATCGCTTTTGATGGTGATGGGGATCGTGTAATGATGGTTGATCACCTGGGTGAAGTGGTCGATGGGGACGAGATTCTTTATATCCTAGCTATGGGGCGCAAGACGGAAATTGCAGGTGTTGTCGGTACTGTGATGAGTAATCTGGGTTTGGAAAACGCTTTAAAACAGCAAGGGATTGAGTTGAAGCGGGCAGCAGTGGGTGATCGCTATGTGATGGAGCAATTAACTGAGAATGGTTGGCTTCTAGGTGCCGAACCTTCCGGTCATGTTTTGTGCCTGGATAAAATTGGTACAGGGGACGGAATTGTAGCGGCTCTCCAGGTAATGTCCGTGTTGGTGAATACGGAATCAAAGCTTAATCAGATTAAGCGAGGGATGAGTAAATACCCTAATATCCTGAAGAACGTTCGGGTTGAGAATGTGTCTGGTTTGCAATCGAACCAAGTTATTCAGGAAAAGGTAGTAAAAGTTCAAGAAAAATTGGGTTCTGAAGGGCGTGTGTTGATACGTGCTTCGGGTACCGAACCTTTGATTAGAGTTATGGTTGAAGGGAAGGATGCCAGTCTTGTTGAAGACTGCGCAAATCAGCTTACAGAGGCGGTTAAATCAGAATTTTCATAAAATTGCAATATTGTAATTTGTAAAAGAAACCGCTAATATTGTTGAAATTTTGTGTTGGAGAATAGCAGATGAGAAAGCCATTTGTTGCAGGTAACTGGAAAATGCATGGTTCGAAAGCATCAATCCTGACTTTGGTGTCGGATTTGAATGCAAAAATTGAAGAAGTTGGCGATGTGGATGTCGCTATCTGTCCACCTGCTATTTACATAGACTACGTAAATCGTGCGTTAGTGGCAAATAAAATTTCTGTTGGTGCTCAAAATGTTGCGGAAGAGCCAGTTCAAGGTGCGTTCACTGGTGAGCAGTCTGTAGCGATGATTAAAGATTTTGGTTGTGGTTATGTGATCCTTGGGCATTCCGAGCGTCGTGCTATTTATGGTGAAACCAATGCTCAAGTGGCTAATAAAGTAGCTGTTGCATTAAAAGCGGGCGTTACTCCTATTTTGTGTGTCGGGGAAACGCTGGAAGAACGTGAATCCGGTGTCATGGAGAACGTGATTGCTGAACAGTTGGACGCAGTTTTGGAAGTGGTCGGTATTGATGCATTTGTTGATGTCGTAATCGCCTATGAGCCAGTTTGGGCAATTGGTACCGGTAGAACTGCATCACCAGGACAAGCACAAGAAGTACACGCTTTTATTCGTAACAAGTTGGCCGGTATGAATGCCGATGTTGCGGCTAAAGTAGTTATTCAATACGGTGGAAGTGTTAAACCGGACAATGCAGCAGAATTATTTGGTCAGCCAGATATTGATGGTGGGTTGATTGGTGGCGCATCTCTAAATGCAGACGATTTCATTGCGATTTGTAAGGCAGCAGGCTAATCATGTTTCAAATTATTTTAGGTATTCATATTCTTATCGCGTTGGTGTTGGTCGCACTAGTGTTGTTGCAACAAGGTAAAGGGGCAGATGCGGGCGCCAACTTCGGTGGAGGCGGTTCTTCTACATCGGTATTCGGTAGCGGCGGTTCTGCCACATTCTTGTCCAGAACAACTGCGATTGTTGCGACTTTGTTCTTTATTACCAGTTTGACGCTGGCCTATCTTGGTGGGCAGCAGTCAAAAGGTTATCAGAGCGTCACGAAAACTCAGGTAGAGCAGCCTACTGAAAAGGCGGCTGATACGGAAGCTCCGGTAGTACCGAATTAAGAAACAAAATTAATCACGCCGATGTGGTGAAATTGGTAGACACGCCATCTTGAGGGGGTGGTAGCGCAAGCTGTGCCGGTTCGAGTCCGGCCATCGGCACCAATTAACGAGTTCCTGCAATGTTGCAGGAGCCTTTAACATGCTAGAAGAGGTCTAAAGCCAATGCTAGAAAGTTATCTTCCTGTCCTTGTCTTTGTCACGTTAGGAGTGCTCTTTGGAGCTGGGCCTATTTTGCTTGGATATTTGCTGGGTCCTCAGAAACCGGATGCGGAGAAAAACTCTCCTTATGAGTGTGGTTTCGAAGCGTTTGAGGATGCACGTATGAAATTTGACGTGCGTTTCTATCTAGTCGCAATTCTTTTCATTATTTTCGATTTGGAGATAGCTTTCCTGTTTCCGTGGGCGATTGTGCTTGACGAAGTTGGAACATTTGGATTGCTGGCGATGGGAGTGTTCTTGTCGCTGCTAGTCGTCGGGTTCATCTATGAGTGGAAAAAAGGTGCACTAGAATGGGAATAGAAGGTGTTTTGAAAGAAGGGGTAGTTACCACTTCAGCAGATAAATTAATTAACTGGGCACGAACTGGTTCATTATGGCCAATGACTTTCGGTTTGGCTTGCTGTGCGGTTGAAATGATGCACGCGGGTGCTTCCCGTTATGATTTAGACCGTTTCGGGATCATTTTCAGACCAAGTCCTCGTCAATCGGATGTCATGGTTGTTGCTGGAACGCTGGTTAATAAAATGGCACCTGCTCTTCGTAAGGTTTACGACCAGATGGCTGAACCTCGTTGGGTTATCTCAATGGGTTCCTGCGCAAATGGTGGCGGTTACTATCATTATTCCTATTCTGTAGTTCGCGGGTGTGACCGCATCGTTCCTGTCGACGTCTATGTACCAGGCTGTCCTCCTACCGCTGAGGCACTCTTGTACGGCATCATTCAGTTGCAAAACAAGATCAAACGCACCAACACCATTGCTAGATAATCACAGTAAGAAGTCAGTTATGAAACAGTCTGTATTAGATTTACAAAATAAAGTTAATGATGTCTTAGGCGATAAGGTTGTCGACTCGAAAGTTGCGTTGAACGAATTGACGATCGAGTTGAATCCGACAACAGCCGTCAAAGCATTTACATCCCTAAGAGATGATTTGGGATTTGACCAGTTAATGGACCTGTGTGGTGTGGATTATCTTGATTTCGGTCAGGCTAACTGGGAAACGATGCGCGCGGCAAACACTGGTTTTAGCCGTGGTGTATTTGATTTCGCCGAAGAAGAGAACGGTAATGAAGAGTTGGAAATGGAACGCCGTTTTGCGGTTGTTTATCATCTTCTTTCCGTTGAACACAATGCTCGTATCCGCGTGAAGGTGTTCCCTGAATCAACCCAGATGCCGTTGGTGGATTCTGTTATCGATGTCTGGAGTTGTGCCAACTGGTTTGAACGTGAAGCGTTCGACCTATTTGGAATTTTGTTTAATGGACACCCAGACCTAAGAAGAATCCTGACCGATTACGGTTTTGTCGGACATCCTCTTAGAAAAGATTTCCCTCTTACTGGACACGTTGAAATGCGTTACGACGCAGAACAGGGACGTGTTATTTATGAACCGGTTTCAATTGAAAACCGAGTGAATGTGCCTCGCGTCATTCGTGAAGATGCATCAGCAGAGGTTAAGTAGGAGATTATTATGCCTGAAATTCGTAACTATACTCTTAACTTCGGTCCTCAGCACCCGTCTGCACACGGGGTATTGCGTCTTGTACTGGAATTGGACGGTGAGACCATCGTAAGAGCGGATCCGCATATCGGACTGCTTCACCGCGGTACAGAAAAGCTAGCCGAATATAAGCCTTACAACCAGTCTATCGGTTACATGGATCGTTTGGATTATGTCTCCATGATGGCGAACGAACACGCATACGTCATGGCGATCGAAAAGATGCTTGGTGTTGAAGTGCCGGAACGTGCCCAGTACATCCGAGTTATGTTTGACGAAATCACTCGTATCCTGAACCACTTGATGTGGTTAGGTGCGCACGCGCTTGATATCGGTGCCATGACTGTTTTCCTATACGCTTTCCGTGAGCGTGAAGATCTCATGGACTGTTATGAAGCGGTATCCGGTGCCCGTATGCACGCTACTTACTATCGTCCGGGTGGGGTTTATCGTGATTTGCCTGAAACGATGGCTAAGTATTCTGAGTCTAAATGGCATTCCGGTAAGAAACTGGACAAATTGAACGAAACTCGCGAAGGTTCATTGTTGGACTTCATCGAAGCGTTTACCGAGCGTTTCCCGGGTTATGTTGATGAATATGAAACCCTATTGACCGATAACCGTATCTGGAAGCAGCGTACTGTCGATATCGGTATCGTATCCCCGGAACGTGCATTACAACTTGGTTTTAGTGGACCGATGTTACGTGGTTCCGGTATTGAATGGGATTTGCGTAAGAAGCAACCGTATGAAGTATACGACCGTTTAGACTTTGATATCCCGGTTGGTAAAACTGGTGATACTTACGATCGTTACTTGGTGCGTGTCGCTGAAATGCGCGAATCGAACAAGATTATTAAGCAGTGTGTTAAGTGGTTGAAAGAGAATCCGGGCCCGGTTATCTCTGATAACCACAAAGTGACGCCGCCTTCACGAGAAGACGCTAAATCGAACATGGAAGCGTTGATTCACCACTTTAAATTATTCACAGAAGGGTACACCATCCCGACAAGTGAAGTTTATTCCGCTGTTGAACACCCAAAAGGTGAATTCGGAATTTACATGGTATCGGACGGAGCCAATAAGCCTTACCGCATGAAAGTCAGAGCGCCTGGATTTGCGCACTTGGCCTCTCTAGAAGAGATGACCAAAGGTCACATGATTGCGGATGTGGTTTCGATTATTGGGACACAAGATATTGTATTTGGAGAAGTTGACCGATGAGTTCAACCGAAAATAACAGCAAAATGATTACAGGGGACGTAAAGTCCCGCATCGATCGTTGGATTTCGCATTATCCAGCTGACCAAAGACAGTCGGCGGTTATGCCGGCTTTGCGTATTGTGCAGGAAGTAAACGGCGGTCATCTTACAACTGAATTGATGGATGAAATCGCTGATTACCTAGGAATGCCGCCAATTGCGGTCTATGAAGTAGCGACTTTTTACGGTAACTACGAACATCAGCCAGTCGGTGAATTCAAGTTCTGCGTCTGTAACAGCATCTCATGCATGTTGCGCGGTAAGGACGATATCATCGCCTATCTTGAAAAACGTCTAGGCATCAAAGTGGGTGAAGTTACGCCGGATGGCAAGTTCTCGATCAAGAAGGTTGAGTGTCTTGGTGCCTGTGGTGGTGCGCCTATGATGCAGCTTGGTAAGGAATATCATGAAAACCTTACCGAAGAATATCTAGATAAATTGATTACCGAGCTGGAGTAAACGATATGATGCCTCAAAATGAATGCTGTTACCGTTTAAACCACTTAGACCGTTCATGGGACATTGATGTTTACATGGCGAACGGTGGTTACGAGATTTGGAAAAAAGTCCTGGCCGGTGAGTTGGATCCGCAAGAGATCATTGAAGAAGTTAAAACTTCGGGTATCCGCGGACGCGGTGGTGCCGGTTTCCCGACCGGTTTGAAGTGGAGCTTCATGAACCGTATGGCACCAGGTGACAAGTACATCCTCTGTAATTCCGATGAAGGTGAGCCGGGTACTTTTAAAGACCGTGACATTATGCGTTATAACCCTCATCAGTTGATTGAGGGAATGATGATTGCCGGTTATGTTATTGGTGCGACAGCCGGTTACAACTACATCCGTGGTGAGTTCTGGGAACCGTACAAACGTTTTGATAATGCGGTCAACCAAGCTCGTGAAGCAGGCCTGCTAGGAAAGAATATCCTTGGCTCTGGCTTTGATTTCGATCTATACACACATTTAGGAGCGGGTGCTTATATTTGTGGTGAAGAGACTGCTTTGATCGAATCGATCGAAGGTAAGAAAGGTCAGCCACGCTTCAAGCCGCCTTTCCCAGCTAGCTACGGTTTATACGGTAAGCCTACGACTATCAACAACACAGAAACTTTGGCATCGATTCCAATGATCCTTGCAAAGGGCGGACAGTGGTTTGCCGATCTTGGTGTTGAAAACGCGGGTGGAACTAAATTGTATGCGGTCTCCGGGCATGTAGAAAAGCCAGGTAACTTTGAAATCCGCATGGGGACGCCGTTTAAAGATCTATTGGAAGCGGCTGGCGGAATCTGGAAAGGACGTCAGTTGAAGTGTGTTATCCCTGGTGGTGCTTCAACGGCAATTCTTCCTGCCGAGAAAGCGATGGCAATGAATATGGATTATGATTCGATCGCCAAAGCTGGGTCATTCCTGGGTGCCGGATCGGTGATTATCATGGATGATCAGACCGACATCGTTAAGGTCATCGAAAACCTGAGTCACTTTTATTGGGACGAATCCTGCGGTCAATGTACGCCTTGTCGTGAAGGTACCGGTTGGTTATACCGCGTGGTTAAGCGTATTCGCGAAGGAAAGGGCCGCCCTGAGGATATCGAAAGTTTGAAGAATGTATCCGGTAAGATCATGGGGAATGTTATCTGTGGTCTTGGAGACGCGGCTACGATTGCTTTGACGAGTGCGCTTGAGCACTACGAGCACGAATTCAGACATTACATTGAGCACGGTTGTAGCATCTACGATCGTCAATAATCGAATCCTTAGATTACTAAGCTAAGTTTAATTAGGTTAAAGAATTATGGTAAAAGTAGAAATTAACGGACAAGTTGTCGAAGCGCGTGAAGGGGACATGCTGATTGATGTCGCCGATAAAGCGCAGATCTCAATTCCCCGTTTTTGTTACCACAAAAAGCTATCGATCGCTGCCAACTGCCGTATGTGTCTGGTTGAAGTAGAAGGTGCATGGAAGCCGCTTCCAGCCTGTGCTACGCCAGTTACCGACGGTATGAAGGTCCACACAAAATCGGCCAAAGCGATTGCGGCACAAAAATCGGTGATGGAGTTTCTACTGATTAACCACCCGCTGGATTGTCCTATTTGTGACCAGGGTGGTGAGTGTGAATTGCAAGATGTGGCCATGGATTATGGTGATGATGTTTCCCGTTATACCGAAGCGAAACGTATCGTCGGTGACCGCGAAGCCGGTTCATTGATCCAAACGGATATGACTCGTTGTATCCACTGTACCCGTTGTGTTCGTTTCGGGCAGGAAGTGGCCGGTATGATGGAATTGGGTGCAACCGGGCGTAGTGAGTGGATGGAAATCGGTACTTATATCGAAAAATCAATCACTTCCGAAATGTCTGGGAATATGATCGACCTTTGTCCTGTAGGCGCTCTGACATCCAAGCCGTTCCGTTATTCTGCGCGTGCATGGGAATTGAAAGCTCACAACGGTATCGCTCCTCATGACAGCATGGGATCGAATATCATCCTTCACTCTAAAGACGGTGAAATCAAACGTGTTGTTCCTCGCGAAAACGAAGCTATCAACGAAGTATGGCTATCGGATAGGGACCGTTTCGCTTATGAAGGGATCAATGCTGAAGATAGATTGACCCAGCCACAAATAAAAAAGAACGGCAAATGGCTTTCTGTTGATTGGGAAACAGCTTTGGAATTTGCTGTAGAAGGTCTGAAAGAGAGATTGTCCGATGCATCCAAAGTTGGTGTGCTTGCATCTCCAAGTTCAACAGTTGAAGAGTTGCATTTGTTACAGAAACTGGCGCGCGGTTTAGCGATTGAGAACATCGATCACCGTTTAAGCCAAACCGACTTCTCTTTGGATGCGAACGGTTTCCATACACCGTCACTGGTTCCTTCAATCGAAGAGGTTGAAGAATTGCAGACCGTATTGTTGGTAGGTTCTTACCTAAGAAAAGAGCTGCCTATCCTAAACCACCGTATTCGTAAAGCGGTGCTGGCCGGTGCGAAAGCACATGTCATTAACCCACTTACGTTGGATTTCAATTACCCTTTGGCCAGCGAAATCATCGCAGATCAAAACAATCTGGTCGAACAGCTTGCCGGAGTCGCTAAAGCGGCTTTGGAAATGGCAAATGAAAGTGAACAGGCCTGGTTGGATTCAGTTGAAGTTACGAATACACATCGAGAGATCGTTGAATCATTAAAGGCCGCTGAAAAAGCAGCAGTCATGTTAGGTCAAATCTCTCAGAACCATTCTAACTACGCCCAGCTGCAGAAGTTGGCGGCCATCATCGCCGAAGCGACCGGTGCGAGTTTGAACATTCTTCCGATTGCCGCTAACGAAGTAGGTGCTCATCTTGTGAATGTACTGCCTCAGAACGGTATGAACGTTTCGCAAATGTTGAACGCTAACTTGGATTGTTTTATCAACTTCGGAGTTGAGCCTGAACTAGATTGTATTGAATCTGATCAGGCGTTGAAGGCGATGAAACAAGCCGGTTTTGTAGTCAATATGACTGCATTTGATAGCGAAGCTATGCGTGAATATGCGGATGTGTTGCTACCATTGGCGACGTTTGCGGAAACAGCGGGAACTTACGTGAACGCCAATGGCTTAAAACAGTCTTTCAAGATGGCTGTCGAGCCTAAAGGTGACTCAAAAGCAGGTTGGAAAGTCCTACGTGTACTTGGTAACCTGTTCGACCTAGAAGGTTTCGAACAGACACATTCAAATCAAGTTTTGACAGAAGTAATGGATAACCAAGCGACGAACATCGATTTCGGTAAGGTTGAAATGACCTTGGATAACGCGTCTGAAACTTTCAGTGTGCTTTCGCCGTATGTGATCGACAGTATTGTCAGACGTTCTCCGTCTTTGCAGGCGACTCCCGATGCCAACGCTCAACTAACGAAAAGAGGATAATCTAGATGTTTGATGCGATCCAAGCCTTTTTATCTACCTTCTTATTCGATTGGTTGGCTATTGTTATTACCTTGGTTATTCAAGCATTGGTCGTTATTCTGCCAATTATGATCACGGTTATGCTGTTGACATACGCTGAGCGTAAAGTTATCGGTTACATGCAGGTTCGTATGGGACCTAACCGTGTCGGCCCGGGTGGTTGGTTCCAGCCGATTGCGGATGCGATCAAGCTGATGACAAAAGAGGTGATTTTCCCTCGTCAGTCTAATAAGTTCCTATTCATTGTTGCACCGGTGTTGTCTATCGCACCAGCGGTTGCAGTATGGGCGGTTATACCGTTCTCACCGGAAGTGGTGGTCTCCGATATCAACGCCGGTATTTTGTATATCCTTGCGGTATCGTCGATTTTAGTTTACGGAACCATTATTGCAGGTTGGGCTTCCAACTCTAAGTACGCATTCTTGGGTGCTTTGCGTGGTTCTGCACAGAAGATTTCTTACGAAATCGCAATGGGCTTCGCGTTGGTAACCGTATTGATGATTGCCGGAAGTATGAACTTGTCTGAAATCGTAGCAGGTCAGCAAGGTGGTATCTTGAACTGGTATCTATTGCCGTTGTTGCCAATGTTCGTTGTTTACTTCCTTTCCGGTTTGGCTGAAACCAACCGTACGCCGTTTGATATCGTCGAAGGGGAAGCTGAAATCGTTGCTGGTTTCCACGTTGAATATTCGGGTATGACGTTCGGTGTCTTCATGTTGGCCGAATACGCCATGATGATCCTGATCTCATTCATGACCGCAATTATGTTCCTAGGTGGTTGGTTATCGCCGTTTGAAGGCATTCCAGTTCTGGAAACTCTGTTTGCATGGGTACCTGCCTTCGGTTGGTTGGCCTTTAAGGTAAGTTTCTTATTGTTTGTTTTCCTATGGCTTCGTGCCACTTTCCCAAGATACCGTTATGACCAGTTAATGCGTCTAGGGTGGAAAGTGTTAATTCCTGTGACTATCGTTTGGGTATTCGTTGTTGGTGCAATGCAGTACTTCAAATTCGGTCCTTGGTTTAATTAATTAGAGGTAAAAATGGTTAAATTCATCAGACATCAAGTTAAGACCTTTGGGTTGACAGAACTCTTCAAAGGCCTTGCGTTAACCGGAAAATACCTTTTTAAGAAGAAAATTACGGTTCGTTATCCGGAAGAGAAGACTCCGCTTTCTCCTCGTTTTAGAGGGCATCACGCATTACGCCGTTATGAAAACGGTGAAGAGCGTTGTATCGCCTGTAAGTTGTGTGAAGCGGTTTGTCCTGCCAATGCGATTACCATCGAGTCGGAAGAACGAGAAGACGGTTCGCGTAGAACGACCCAATACGATATTGATATGTTTAAGTGTATTTACTGTGGTTTCTGTGAAGAGGCCTGTCCAGTTGATGCAATCGTCGAAACACGTGTTTTTGAATATGAATTCCAGGAGCGCGGCCCTCATATCATGACCAAAGACAAGTTGTTGGCCTTTGGTGACAAGCATGAACAACAGATTGCTGCGGACCGCGCTGCAGACGCTAAATATCGTTAATTAAAGAGAATTCAACATGACATTTGAGCAATTTATTTTTTATGTACTTGCTGCGATGGCCGTCGTCTCTGGTTTTATGGTGATTACGGTTAGAAACCCGGTTAAAGCCGCTTTATGGTTGGTATTGGCGTTTATTTCAACGGCTGGCGTGTGGATCATGGCTCAGGCCGAATTCCTAGGTCTGGTATTGATTTTGGTTTATGTCGGTGCCGTTATGGTTCTCTTCCTATTCGTGGTCATGATGCTGGACATCAACCTGGCTAAGCTTAAGGAAGGTTTCACGCGTTACTTGTCATTAGGGGCCATTGCTGCAATCGCTACTTTCGGCATGATGTACATGGTTCTTGGACCAGCACACTTTGGTTTGGAAGTAACTGGTGCACCGGTTGTTCACGGGCCTGATTACAGCAACACAGCTGCAATCGCCGTTCCTCTTTACACTACGCACGCTTACGCGTTTGTATTGGCGGCCGTCCTACTTCTAGTGGGGATCGTTGCCGCCATCGCATTGACGATACGTCGTCGTGCGCCTAAAGAAGTGCTTTATCAAAACATTGATAAGCAGGTTAAAACACAAGCTTCAGACCGTCTGAGAATGGTGAAGATGGAAGCGGTGGTCGAGAAGGATCTGCCGGAAAAAGAGGAGGAGAGCAAGTGATTGCTTTATCGGATTACCTAATTTTTAGCGCCATTCTTTTCACGATGAGTATGGCCGGGATTTTCCTGAATCGTAAGAACATCATTATTCTTTTGATGTCGATCGAGTTGCTGTTGTTGGCGGTTAATACAAACCTTGTCGCGTTTTCGTCTTACTTGAACGATGTAACTGGACAGATTTTTGTATTCTTTATCCTTACGGTTGCTGCGGCGGAAGCAGCGATCGGTTTGGCCATTATTGTTCTGGTGTTCCGTAACCGTAAGAGCATCAATGTTGATGATCTTGGATCACTGAAGGGGTAGTTGTAGATGTTACACTTTATTCTTACCGTTATTTTATTGTCGCCGTTATTCGGCTCAATGATTGCCGGTTTATTCGGTCGACAGGTCGGGCGCAAAGGGGCGCATACTGCAACGATTATCGGTGTGGCGATTTCAACTGTTCTTTCTTTCTATGTCTTTATGCTGTTCGTATTGGAAGGTAGTGAACCTTACAACGCCAGCTTGTATACCTGGATGGTGACGGACGGTGTCCGTTTCGAGATCGGTTATATGATCGACGAACTGTCTGCAACTATGATGTTGGTGGTGACTTTCGTTTCCTTGATGGTTCATATCTATACCATTGGTTATATGGATCACGACGAAGATTATGATCACCACAACCCTTATTACCAACGCTTCTTCAGTTACATCTCGCTGTTCACATTCTCGATGCTTTCATTGGTTATGGCGAATAACTTCCTGCAACTGTTTTTCGGTTGGGAAGCGGTAGGTCTTGTTTCTTACCTATTGATCGGTTTCTACATGAAGCGTGAATCCGCGATTCAAGCTAACTTGAAAGCATTCTTGGTTAACCGTGTCGGTGACTTCGGTTTCATCCTGGGTATTGCAATGGTATTCGTCTATTTCAATACCATGGATTATCAAGAGTTTTTTGCTCAGCTGACATCCCAGCGCGATGTGATGATCGAAATCGTTCCAGGTGTCGAATGGTCTATGATCACTTTGATGCTGATCTTGTTGTTTGTCGGTGCCATGGGTAAATCGGCTCAGATGCCGCTTCACGTCTGGCTTCCTGAGTCGATGGAAGGTCCTACTCCGATTTCTGCATTGATCCACGCTGCGACAATGGTAACTGCGGGTATCTTCATGGTAGCTCGTTTGTCTCCTGCATTTGAATTGTCTGAAACGGCATTGAGTGTTGTATTGATCGTGGGTGCCTTGACTGCATTCATGATGGGACTGTTGGGCTTGATCCAGAATGACATCAAGCGCGTAGTTGCTTATTCGACACTATCTCAGTTGGGTTATATGACTGCGGCGTTGGGTGCTTCGGCTTACGCGGCAGGCATGTTCCATGTATTGACCCATGCGTTCTTCAAGGCTTTGTTGTTTCTTGCGGCCGGTTCTGTCATCATCGCGATGCACCACAAGCAGGATATCCGCGACATGGGTGGTCTTAAGAAATACATGCCGATCACCTATATTGCAATGTTGATCGGTTCTTTGGCCTTGATCGGTTTCCCTGGTTTCTCAGGATTCTTCTCAAAAGACAGCATCCTGCTGGCGTTGGGAGAGAGTGACCGTTACGGCGCGATGTTCGCATACGTGTTATTGATGGCCGGTGTATTTGTAACCGCTTTCTATAGCTTCCGCATGTTCTTTATTGTGTTCCATGGTGAAGAGAGTGAATACGTCCGTACTCATGAGCTGAAAGAGTCTCCATGGGTTGTGACACTACCTCTAATCTTGTTGTCGATTCCTGCGGTGTTGATGGGTCTGCCTATGATTGAACCGATGTTGAACGGTACATATTTCGGTGACTCGGTCTTTGTTATGGCTGAAAACGACACCATGATGGCGGTTTACAACAATTACTTCCACGGTGTGCTGAACATGATCCTGCATTCATTCATCACTCTGCCTGTCATTTTGGCTTTGTCCGGTGTGTTGTTGGCGTGGGTCCTATATGTTAAACGTCCTGATATTCCAGGGAAGTTGAAGTCGATGTGTCCACGCGGTTACTACGTGTTGGATAACGCCTACGGATTCGATCGTTTGAATGAAATCGTATTTGTTAACGGAACTCGTAAGCTTGGTGAGTTCTTCACCAAGTCGGTGGATATCAAGCTGATCGATAGCGGTGTTGTAATGAATACCTGCTACGCGATTCTGAATTCCGCCAAGAGTTTACGTGAAACACAAACGGGGTATATGTACCACTATGCGTTTGTGATGATTTTCGGCCTGCTAGCGATGCTGGTATGGGTACTTTGGTAATTTAGAAGAAGAATAAGAGAAGGGAATAGACTACATGTTATCAAGCTATCCTATATTAAGTACTCTAATTTGGCTGCCGATCATCGGTGGCCTGTTGGTTCTTTTTGCAGGCCGTAATAATGCTTCTGCCGCCAAGTGGCTATCTTTGGGTACAGCCATGTTGACGTTTGTTTTGTCGTTACCGCTATGGTTCGGTTTTGACACAACAACTGCCTCAATGCAATTTGTTGAAAAAGTTAGTTGGATTCCGTCATTCAACATCTACTATCACTTGGGTGTGGACGGTCTTTCAATGCCGTTGGTATTGTTGACCACATTCACTCAGGTTTTGGTCATCGCATCTGCTTGGGACGTAATCAAAGAGCGTGTTGAACAGTACATGGGTGCCTTCCTGATCATGGGTGGGATGATGACCGGTGTATTTGTTGCATTGGATTCGATTTTGTTCTACGTGTTCTGGGAAGCGTTGCTGATTCCGATGTTTATCGTTATCGGTAAGTGGGGTGGGCCTCGTCGTGTTTACGCTACTTTGAAGTTCTTCCTGTATACGTTCTTCGGTTCCGTATTTATGCTGGTGAGCTTCCTGTATATGTACTACCAGTCAGGCAGCTTTTCTATCCTAGATATGCACACGATGCATTTGGGAATGACAGCTCAGACTTTGATCTTCCTTGCGTTCCTGATCGCGTTTGCGGTTAAGATTCCGATGTTCCCGGTACACACTTGGTTGCCGGATGCACACGTTGAAGCACCTACAGCCGGTTCTGTCGTACTGGCGGCGATTATGCTCAAGATGGGTGGTTACGGTTTTGTGCGTTTCAGCCTTCCAATTACGCCGGATGCGTCTATGCAATTGGATTGGTTGGTTATCGCATTGTCTCTGATCGCAATCGTTTATATCGGTGTTATCGCTCTTGTACAGAGTGATATGAAGAAGCTGGTTGCTTACTCGTCGATCTCCCACATGGGCTTCGTGACGCTTGGTATGTTCGTGCTGTACGACATTCTTCAGAATACCGGAACTCTTCAAGGTGCCCAGTTGGGTATGGAAGGGGCCATGGTTCAGATGGTTTCCCACGGTTTCATCTCCGGTGCGATGTTCTTGGCGATCGGTGTACTTTACGACCGTATGCATACGCGTGAAATCTCCGCGTACAGCGGTGTTGTGAACAAGATGCCTTGGTTTGTCATGTTCGCGGTATTGTTTGCGATGGCGAACGTCGGTCTACCTGGTACTTCCGGTTTCGTTGGTGAATTCATGGTTATCTTGAGCTCGTTCAAGGCGAACCTATGGTACGGAGCGATTGCTGCGTTGACACTGATCATCGGTGCGGCTTATACATTGTGGATGGTCAAGCGTGTATTCTTCGGTCCGATTACCAATGAAAACGTAGAAAACTTAAAAGACCTTAACAAGCGCGAGTTTGCCATTATGGCGACCTTAGCCGTTGCGGTTGTTGTTTTGGGTGTATACCCGGGGCCGTTGATGGAAGTGATGCATACTTCTGTTGAAAACTTGCTTATTCAAGCAACAACTTCAAAACTTTAATTGGATATAGGTGAATTAACAGTATGAATTTTGTAATACCTGCTTTTGCACCCGCAATACCAGAAATGGTTCTTCTGGCGATGGCTTCTTTTATTTTGGTCGCTGATACCATCTGGTCTAAGCGTTATCAGTTTGCGACGTATTATGCGACGCAAATCAGCTTATTGGTGGCTGGTTATTTCATCATGACAAGCTTTGCCACGACTCAAGTCATCACGTTTGACGGAAGCTTCGTGCGTGATAGTTTTGCCGATATCCTTAAACTATTCATTATCCTGGTGTCGCTGGGAATCTTCCTGTTCTCCAAAGAATATTTGTTGCAGCAGAAATTCTTCAGTGGCGAGTACTTCGTTCTGGGTCTGTTTGGTGTGTTGGGTATGTTCGTCATGGTTTCGGCGCACAACTTCATCACTTTGTACCTTGGTTTGGAAATCATGTCGCTTTCCATGTACGCCATGATCGCGTTGCGTCGTGATTCTGGTGCGGCAGTTGAAGCGGCAATGAAGTACTTCGTATTGGGCGCTTTGGCGACCGGTATCCTGTTGTACGGTTTCTCAATGATTTACGGTGCAACCGGTTCGATCACCTTGCCTGAAATCGCTAAGATCATCGATTCAGGGAAAGCGGATACCGTTGTTCTATCATTCGGTGTGGTATTCATCGTAATCGGTTTGGCGTTCAAATTGGGTGCGGTTCCTTTCCACATGTGGATGCCGGACGTTTATCACGGTGCTCCAACTGCGGTTACCCTTTATTTAGGTACAGCTCCTAAGATCGCCGGTTTCGCAATCCTTTACCGCTTGTTGGCGGAAGGGATGCCAGGACTCGTTTCAGATTGGCAGACCTTGATCATCATTCTTTCGGTTCTTTCGATGATCGTCAGTGCTTTTGTTGCCATCGTTCAGGAAAACCTTAAGCGTATGCTTGCCTATTCCGGTATCGGTCACGTTGGTTTCCTATTGTTGGGTGTTTTGGCAGCCAACCCGGACGGTTACGCCAGTGCCATGTTCTACAGCATCGTCTACGCAATCACTGGTGTGGCTGGTTTCGGTATGATCATTGCCCTGTCACGTACTGGGAACGAATTCGATAAGATTGCTGATTTTAAAGGCTTGAATGCTCGTAACCCTTGGTTGGCGTTCATGATGTTGATCGTAATGTTCTCGATGGCGGGTATTCCTCCGTTTATCGGTTTCTTCGCCAAAGTGATTGTTATTGAAGAAGTGGTTAAGGCCGGATTCATTTGGATTGCCGTTATTGCGGTTATCACGGCTGTAATCAGTGCGTTCTACTACCTGAGAGTCGTTAAGGCGATCTACTTCGATAAGGTTGAAGATGAAACGCCATTGACGCCAGTAAGCTCGGAATTGAACTGGGCAGTTAGCCTGGTTTCAATTGCGCTGTTGGTTCTAGGTTTGATGCCATCGTCGTTGATTGAATTGAGCTACCAAAGCATTGGCGTTCAATAATCAATATATGCAATAATTAAAAGCCCGTCACGACGGGCTTTTTTTATACAAAGAGATAGTCCTATGAGTTTAGATCAGTCCGTTTGGTTGTTATTGGTTACCGCAATTGTTTTGGCTAACGTTCCATGGCTTTTTGCCAATCGTATTTTCCTGTTCATCAAAGTACCGCACAAATCCATCGTAATTAACTTGTTGGAGTGGCTGTTGTATTTTATCTTGACAGGAATTTTGGCTTATTTGTTAGAAAACAAGAGCATGGGGCACGTTCAAGAGCAGGGTTGGGAGTTCTATACTGTTACCTTCTTTATGTTTGTAATTTTCGCCTTTCCGGGCTTTATCTACCGTTATAACCTTAAGAAGTTCCTCGATACCAAAAAAGTTTAGGTTTATCGGGAATTGGGGGTTGTAATAATTCTGTAACCCCCTATAATACGCCCCATCGAAACGGAAACGTTACGAACTACAAATTGACGCGGGGTGGAGCAGCTTGGTAGCTCGTCGGGCTCATAACCCGAAGGTCGTTGGTTCAAATCCAGCCCCCGCTACCAAATTCTTAAGCCAGATTTTTCAAACACTTACGAGTGAATGAGGTCTGGCTTTTTTATTGTTTATCGAAAAATCTATATAGCTATCCTTGAATTAGGAAAATGTGCTACTCAAACGCATTTTTATGTGTTTTGTTCTATAATTTTTAGATTAAATCCTTCACTCTGATCAGGTTCCTGAAAATACTTGCTCACTTCAATAAACATTGTTTCTGTGTCAAAGATTGCTCTTTCGGGCTGTTCTAAACGTCTTTTCTCTAGTTGTTTCAAGCAAACGTCATTACTTACATTTAGATAGATGAGTTCGTTTGATGCATTGGCTTCATTAATCAGATCTTTAAACCACTTTCGTTGATTTACTGTGTTCGCAGGAAAATCCATAACCACATTTGTACCCGTTTTTAATATTTCTAAAACATGTGATTTGATTAGAGGTTTCAATAAGGATGAATAGCGAATGTAATCTTCAAATGAAGTGATTTGATTTGGGTAAAGCTTTGACAGCCATTCATCTTCAGAAATCAAAACAGCATTTCGCTTTTGAGACACTTGCTTTGATTTAGTTGATTTTCCGGCTCCCATTTTTCCTGAGAACAGTATCAATGTTCCTACTTGCACTTTTCGTCCCTTTTACACATATTTACTGTTAGACATCCTAAATCAAATATATTCGAGTCGCTACAAATCTTCTTCTCTATACATAACCTTCTTATAGCAACTTGTCATTTTTATAATAGGGGAAGTTGCAATTTGAAAGCTACCATTCGTTATTCATGTAGATTAACTAATCTTAAAGCCACTTATCATAGCGGTTTTATCTACGATCTATGTCCAATCCATTTGATCACGTTTTCACAATTACAAAGCTGTCGATATAAATTATCAAGTGAGTAGTTTTACTATTTATTTAGGGTTTGCTATATTTGGACGAAAAGAGACAAAGACGTTTCATAATTACAGGGAATGAATTAACCATTTGCATTTCAATCCTTGTGCGTTCTTGGTAAGTCATCTGAGTATGACTGTATAAGGAGTAGAAATATGAAACGTGTTTTTCCTTTATTTTCCTTGATGTTAATCCCATTCTTTTTGTCAGGTTGTACAACCTTAAGAGACATTTATGCACCGGAAGAAAAGAACCTATTGAGCGGTGCTGGAGCAATTGCTGCCCAAAAGCCCGAAAATTGCACGGGTAACGACTGTGAGTTAGAAGCGCAAAAATATCAATTAATTGATATGAAAGCTTTGCTTAAGGAATATGGTTTTAATGATCCTGAGTTAGTGTCGGAAGACTTATCTAAAAGTCAGAAATATAGATATTTAAGGAATGAATTGCAGGATCGTTTAATTGCAGCCTCAAATCAACGTTGTGGTGCATATATCAGAATGCTATCAACTGCCAAGGCACAGTCGAAAATGGGGTGGGGTGCTTTTGCAACTTTATTGTCTGGCGCGGCTAGTGTTACAACCCCAGCCGCCGCTTCTCAATTACTTTCCGCAGGAAGCACGGTCGCTAATGGTGTTTTAAGTCTTTATAACGAATCATATTTTAATAATTTAACAGTAAATGTAATTTCGGCCGGTATTACCAAACAGCGCGAAGGTCTTTTGCTGCAAATAAATGATCAACGTAAATTAGATCTTAGCGAATACCCGGTAAATAGAGCAATTTCAGATGCTTTGTTATATCACTCAAAGTGTAATATCGTTTCGGGTCTGGAAGCTGCATCTATTGCGACTAAACTCGCTTCTGGAAATAGCGTTGCGCAAAAAATTAGGAGTGATGATAAAGAAGATAAATAATTTTTTAGATGTGTCTCGTAGATAGCTTTGATTTAATCAGTCCTGTTGCCTATTGAAAGTCAGGCCTTTCATGCATCGACACTGTTTGAAGTCTGATTCATTGATATCTAATAGAGGTTTATCACACTAGTTAAATACCTATGATTTAGGCATTCTTATAAGCCAGCACTAAAAATAGTCCGCCCCACATTTAATAAAGCGACAATTTGGCTGAATTGTCTTTTATACTTTTTCATTCAAACAGAATTTTGTATGAGGCAAGTTTAATGAGTGAAAATGTGGTGAAACGTTTTATTGGATTTATTGCGCAAATCAATCCTAATGTAAGAAAGCGGACAGCGACGATTACGATCTTGTTGGGAATTGCGATGGCCTATTCACCTTATTGGGTGCATGACATTGTCGAAAAGGAAATGGCTGTAGATGTATCCAATGTTTTGCTGTCAATAGGATGGTGGGTACTGGGGTTCGGGCTGCTTCTTTATTTCTTCAACTTGTGGTCAGATGTGAAATCTGAAAAAGATGAAAAAGAATCATAGCGTTTAGTCATCCTTTGAACTTCTATGATGGTGTTTATTCGTGCCGAATAAGGAAGTCTTTCATTTATTCTCCTCAATTCATAGTCGAAATGAACTAACATATCCCCCATAAATTGAATGTAATAAAGTTTGAATTAAGGATATTAGATGTTAGTTACTCACTCAGGTCGTTTTCATGCCGACGAAGTTTTTGCCATTTCGATGATTCTCATGCTTGGAGAGCAGGAAATTGTTCGTTCCAGGGATCAAGAGATCATTGATCAAGCAGAAATTGTGTTGGATGTGGGAGCGGAATACGATCCTGAGACCTTGCGTTTCGATCATCACCAAAACAGTTTTACCCGTACCCGTGAAGACGGTACGCCTTATGCCACAGCCGGCTTGGTTTGGGAACATTTCGGTAAGGAGATTCTTGCCAAGAAAGGGCTGGAAGGGGATTACGAACAGCAGTTTGCCTTGGAGTGGGTGGATCAGAAAATCATCAAAGACATTGATGCCGTGGATAACGGCATGTTCGTCGATGATCCACGTCCTTCGGTGTCGATGTTGATTGGCATGATGAATGTCTCTTCAACCGATGAAGTTGAGTTGCAGGACGCGGCGTTCAAACAAGCGATCGAGCTGACCACCAATATTATGGAAAACTTCATTTCAGCCGCGATTAAAGAAGCGGAAGTGGTTCAGGAACTTGAAGCATGCGCTGAAAATATCGATGAAGGCATTTTGGTGTTGGAAGAGAATCTGCCATTTAAAGACTTCATCCGATCTCGCCCGGACATCACGCGCGTGGTGTACCCGAAAGGCCCGGAAGGATACGGTGTTTTTTGCAACGGACACGAAAACCATCTTCCGGAACGCTTCCGAGGGTTGCGTGAAGAGGAGTTGAAGGTGGTTACAGGTTTGGATGACGCTGTGTTCTGCCACAAATCCGGATTCATGTCGGTATGCCGCAGTTTTGAAAGTGCATTGACAATGGCGAAAAGTCATTAAGATTGAATAGCTTAAAGCGGTTTTTTTCAGCTTGTTGAAAATTGTTTGTATTTGGTTCCGGTTTAATTTAAACTCAAATTTATGAAATTTTCATACCTAGCACTCATTTTTGTTTTTCTGTTCGGCAATTTGCAAGTAACGTTTGCTGCCGAATCGGAAACACCTGACGCATCGGCTGCAACTATGCACGCCGAGCATGGGTGCTGTGATGAAAAAATGTCTCATCACGATATGCATCATGAGATGTCTCATCATCAGGTGGCATCTTCAGACCACGCTTGCTGTGACCATTCACATGCCTCTAACATGGGCTGCCCTCAGTGCGGTGATGATTGTCATTGCGGTAACTTAACATGCCACTTTTTGAGTTATTCGGTCAGTCTTTCAGAAGACTTCGTTCTTTCTTTTCAGCCAGTTATGGCGCGATTGAATCATCCTGATTCAGTCAAATTCGTTTCTATTGATCTTCCTCGCGAAGAACAACCTCCTAGATTAGTCTAATTTTCTTTTCTCGATTTCTCTGACGGTTTTTCCGTTGGAATAGTGATTTGATGCAATTTCCGTACGCGGTTTTTCGGGATTCTCCGATGTTGTCCGAACGGAATTTACGAAAAGGATTTTATGATGATTCGTCAACCATGGCTGATTCTATCGATTGCTTTATTGTCTTCATCCGGCCATTACGTTCATGCGGCCGATACGCAACAGAAGGACGGCAACCTTCCGACGTTGGGAGAAGACGACGGAGTCTATAAATACGTTTGCCCTATGCACCCTCAGATTGTTCGAGACCATGAAGGGACTTGCCCAATTTGCGGGATGAAACTGGTCAAACAGCGTTTTTCTCAAGAACAATCCGCGCCGGAAGTCACTCTGAAAGGGAATGGGCAGGCCTCTGGTGGTAATGCCGGGGTGCAACAGGAATTCTCGATTCGCACCGCCAAAGCTGAAACCCATACGCTTTGGAAATACATTCCTACTTTCGGGAAGGTGGTGGCCGACGAAACCAAGGTGGTGCATATCCATCCTCGTGCTTCGGGCTGGATCAGTGATCTGACTGTACGCAACAATGGTGACGCCATTCAAAAAGGTCAACTTCTTTACCGGATTTATTCGCCTGAAATCGTATCTGCGCAGGACGATTACCTTCAGGTGATTCAAAACCAACGACGTTTGGGTGCTCAGGCCAATTCCTTGGTCAATTCCGCCAAGATACGTCTGCAGTTGCTGGGGTTGGATGATCAGACCATCAAAAGCATTGCCAAGCAGGGTGAGCCGATTCATAAGATTCCGGTTTATGCACCGCAGACTGGGGTTGTCAATGATCTGATGGTTCAGACAGGTATGTACGTTCAACCTCAAACCGAGTTGATGAGTTTGACGGATTTGTCCGATATCTGGGTGGAAGCCGAAGTCTTGCCACGTCAACAGGCCTGGCTGAAAAACGGTTTGACCGTTGATGTCCTCACGCAGGCTTATCCGGGTAAACACTGGGAAAGTTACATCGATTATCTGTATCCCTCTGCCGATCCGGTGACTCAAGCGGTTAAGGTACGTATCCCTCTGAAAAACGAATCGATGCTGTTCAAACCGAACATGTTGGTGAAGACCATCATTTACGGCGGCCCTAGAAAAAATGTTTTGGCGATTCCTCTGGAAGCCGTGATCGATGACGGTGATACCAAGCGGGTCGTCGTCATGAACGACAAGGGCGGCTTCCAGGTCAAGAAAGTGGTGACCGGCATGCAGACTCAAGGTATTGTCGAAGTGCTTTCCGGTATTAAGGAAGGGGAAGAGATCGTCATTTCCGGTCAGTTCCTGATCGATTCCGAGAGTCAGGTACAGGCTAATTTGCGACGTTTGATGAACAAGAAGCCGCAAAACGGCTCGGATTCTCCTGCATCGTCTGCCATGCCGTCACAGCATCAGCACTAGGAGGCCGACATGATCCGATCGATAATTTCGGCTTCCATCGCCAATCGCGTGCTTGTACTGATTTTCAGTGCCATCATTGCGATTGTCGGCTGGAAATCCGTACAGGAAACACCGCTGGATGCGATTCCCGATCTGTCCGACGTCCAGGTAATCATTAAGACGCCGTTCGCAGGACAAAGCCCGCAACTGGTCGAAGATCAGGTGACCTATCCGATCTCAAACCTGATGATGTCGGTGCCCAAGGCGAAGACGGTACGGGGGTATTCCTTCTTTGGCGACTCATACGTGTATGTGTTGTTTGAAGAGGGTACCGATCCATACTGGGCTCGTTCTCGGGTTCTGGAGTATCTCAGTCAGGTCAAGGCGCAGCTACCGAGCGGCGTACAGCCGATTCTTGGGCCGGACGCCTCCGGTGTAGGTTGGGTTTATGAGTATGCACTGGTGGATCGTTCCCATAAACTGGATCTCGCCCAACTCCGTAGTTTGCAGGACTGGTTTCTCAAGTTCGAACTTCAGGCCGTGCCCGGCGTTTCGGAGGTTGCCGCAGTCGGTGGTATGGTCAAACAGTATCAGGTGGAAGTTGATCCGCTGAAGCTGCGTGCTTACCATTTGCCGCTTGAAAAGGTTCAAACGGCTATTCGTCAAAGCGCGGTTGAAATGGGCGCCTCCGTCATCGAATTGGCCGAAGCCGAGTATATGGTAGGTGTCAAAGGCTATGTGACCAAGTTGAGCGACTTGGAGAAGATTCCGGTGGGTCGTAACTCCGAGACCAATACGCCGTTGCTGCTGAAAGACATTGCCCGCGTCAAACTGGGGAGTAAGCCACGTCGTGGTATTGCCGATCTGAACGGCGATGGCGAAGTGGTCGGCGGAATCGTGGTGATGCGTTCCGGTGAAAACGCCCAGAAGGTGATCGACGCGGTTAAGGAGAAGATTGAACAGTTGAAACCAGGCCTGCCGAAAGGCGTAAAACTGGTTGAGGTCTATGACCGTTCCGGTTTGATTGGCCGCGCAGTCGAAACGCTTCAGCATAAATTGATTGAAGAGATGATTGTGGTGGCGTTGGTTTCATTGTTGTTCCTGCTACACCTGCGTTCCGCTCTGGTGGCGATTGTGTCATTGCCTTTGGGGGTGCTGGGTGCTTTTTTCGTCATGGAACAGATGGGCGTCAGCGCCAATATCATGAGTTTGGGTGGGATAGCCATCGCCATCGGAACCATGGTGGATGCGGCGATCGTCATGATCGAGAACGCCCACAAACATCTCGAAGCCTATCGTCATGAAACCGGAGAAGTACCGCAAGGCAAGGTGCATTGGCAGTTGATTCTGAAATCCTCTCAGGAAGTTGGTTTGCCGCTGTTCCTGTCCTTGTTGATCATCGCTTTGAGCTTCATGCCGATTTTTGCGTTGCAGGAGCAGGCGGGAAGACTGTTCACACCGCTTGCGCTGACCAAGACATTGGCGATGGCCGTGGCCGCCGGTTTGGCGATCAGTCTGGTACCGGTACTCATGGGGTATTTCATCCGCGGCAAGTTGCCGGATGAATCAAAGAACCCGATAAACCGCGTTTTGATCCGTCTTTATGAACCGGTATTGAGAGGTCTGTTGCATTGGCCTAAAACCATCATCGTTGTAGCGGCACTGATGTTGGCCTCGGTGATTTATCCGTGGCAGCAGACCGGTTCGGAATTCATGCCGGAACTTGAAGAAGGGGATCTGCTGTATATGCCGACAACCTTACCGGGTCTGTCGATTGGTGCCGCCCAAGGTCTGTTGCAGGAAACCGACCGCATCATCAAAGGCTTTCCGGAAGTGAAGAGTGTGTTTGGTAAGATCGGTCGAGCCGATACCGCAACCGATCCGGCGCCTTTGACGATGATCGAAACCACCATCCAGTTGAAGGACAAGTCCGAATGGCGTGAAGGCATGACGTTGCCTAAACTGATCGACGAACTCAACAGTGCGGTCTCTATTCCCGGATTGACCAATGCTTGGGTGCAACCGATCAAAACGCGAATCGATATGCTCTCCACCGGTATTAAGACGCCGATCGGAATCAAAGTTTCAGGCGATGATTTGGGGCAGATCGAGAAGATCGGTGAGCGAATTGAAGCCGTGGTATCTCAGGTGCCGGGAACGCTGTCGGCGTTTTCGGATCGTTCAGAAGGTGGGCGCTATATCGACATCCTGCCGAAACGGACTGAAGCCGCACGTTACGACCTGAGCATGGCGCAGTTATCCAATATCGTCGCTTCGGCGGTGGGTGGGCAAGTGCTTCAGGAAACCATCGAAGGACGTGAACGCTATAGTCTGAATCTTCGTTATCCGCAGGCATGGCGCAATTCAGTCGAGGCCTTGAAGGATTTGCCGATCGTGACCGCGTCCGGTGCTCAAATCCAGTTGGGCATGGTGGCAGACGTCAAGGTACGGATGGGGCCGCCGGTTATCAAGTCGGAAAACGCCCGTTTGAACGGCTGGACGTTCGTTGATCTGAAGCCGGGTACGGATTTGGCGGGTTATGTCGAACGTGCCCGCAACAAAGTGGCCGAGAAGGTGGACTTGCCGGCTGGTTACAGTATCCAGTGGTCAGGGCAGTATGAGTACCTGCTCAAAGCCCAGAAGAAACTATCGGAAATCGTGCCTTTGACGATTCTGATTATCTTTGTGCTTCTATATCTGATCTTCAAGAGCGTGGTTGAAGCTTTGATGATTCTGCTGGTCATTCCGTTTGCTCTGCTCGGTTCTGTCTGGTTCGTCTGGGCATTGGGCTTCCATTTTTCGATTGCAGTGGCGGTCGGTATGATCGCTCTGGCCGGTGTAGCCGCCGAATTCGGGGTGGTCATGCTGATTTACCTCAAGAACGCGATTGAGGCGGCCAAGGCCGAGGGACGTTTCAACAACGCAGAGGATCTGAAAGCGGCAATCATGTACGGCGCGGTGCGTCGTGTACGCCCTAAGGCGATGACGGTTAGCGTGATTGTGGTTGGTTTGTTGCCGATCATGTTCGCGACCGGAACCGGAGCGGAAGTCATGCAGCGCATCGCCGCACCGATGGTTGGCGGCATGATCTCTGCGCCGTTGGTTTCAATGGTGCTGATTCCGATCCTGACCTATTTGCTGTATCTGAAACGGGGTTTCAAAGATACAGACACTTCTGATGAAAAGGAGTTATAAGATGAAAAGAATCCTAATCAACGGCTTGGTTTCTGTTTGTATGGCAGTTGCCGTTCCAGTCTCGGCCGCTCCGGCGGCCTTGTCAAACCTGTTCGAGTTGGCGTTGCAGAATAACCCAAGTCTGAGCCGTGCCGACGCCGATCAACAAGCGGCTTATAGTGCCCTACAGAAGACTAAAGGATTATTGAAACCGGAAGTGCGTTTCAACAGTGAGTTGAGCTATGCGTGGATGCGTTACGACGACTTTCCGAGAACCGCTAACCAGCTCGTCGCCACATATCCGCTTTACGAACCGCAATTGGATGATCTGAGCGAGTCGGCCGATTCGACTTACCAGAGCAAGCAACTACGCTCAGAGGCGGAGAAGCAGCAAGTGTTGCTCAAGGTCGCGCAGTTGTATTTCACTTATTGGCAGCAGCGCGAAGACTTCCTGTTTCTACAGAAAGAGCAGCGTTCGATCGAGTCGATCATCAAACAGGTCAAGCAACGGTTTCAGGTCGGTTATCAGGATCTGAACGACATTACCGAAATCCAGTCCCGTCTGGATTACAACCATGCCGAACTGCTGAAAGCGGGGCAGGATTATCGACAGACTGAAGCCAAGTTAACGGCCGCCCTGGGTCTGACGTCTTCAAAGTTGCTCGGAACTCTGGTCTTTCCGGAAAAGCAGCCACCCCAATTGAAGGAACTGGTTCATCGAGTCAAAAAGGCGATGGCCGAGTATTCCGAACAGGCCTGGTCGGAACAGGTTGCTCATAATCCGGTGTTGCTGGCATTGGAACAAGAGAGTCAGGCTGCACAGCAGCAGGTCGAGTACCAGAAAAATAAGGATTCGTTTCAGGTAGAGGCATTCGGTGCCTTGGTCTATAACGATTCGGACAAGCACTTCTATGACGACATGCAAGGTGCCCGTGGCGGTGTCAGGCTGAATGTTCCTTTGTATCTGGGCGGGCGAACCGAGGCGGCGATGGCGGAACAGCGTCAGAAAGTACAACGGATTCAGGCGATGAAACGCGAAGCCGCTTTGTCCTATCAGTCTCAGGCGCGCAACGCCTGGTTGGCATTGGAAACCGGAACCATTCGCTTGAAGGCGTTAAAGGCTGCGCTGGAGTCCAGCCGTCAGGCGGTCAAAGCCAGTGAGCAAGCTTTGAAGACCGGTCGACGGAACGTGTTGGATCTGCTGGATGCCCAACGACATTTACACAGGATGGAAAGGGATCTGCCTTTGCTGAAAGCGGATATTTGGAAAAACTACTATCTGTTCTATTGGGCGATAGGAAATTTGAATGAAAAAACTTGAAAGGGGGTGTAATAAAATTCGATAAACTGGGTTTATTAAATAGGTTTGGTTGAAGTCGAATCAAGCTTTTGATTTTCAAATATAAATTAGTTTTTAAACGTTGATGTTAACCCATTGGAGGAAGACAATGTCTAAGCAAACAAGAAGAGATTTTTTGAAATTGGCAGGTGCGGCTACGGCGACCACTTTGAGCGGTTCCGCATTGGCTTCAGAGAACCCGTTCGGCATCAAACATTTGAAAGAAGGGTATGAACAGGTAGCAGCGGCCGCGGAGGGTAACTGCGGTGAAGGTAAGTGCGGTGCCAGTATGGGTATGCCGGGCATGGCTCCACCGGAACCAGCACCGAAGCCAGTAGCTAAATCCGAAGAAGGAAAGTGTGGCGGTAACGCGGCACCGGCACCGAAGCCGGTTAAAGATGAAGAAGGAAAGTGCGGTGGCCGTACCGAGTAATTGCTCGATCAGCGACTGAACTTTGAAAAATAAAGCCGCATGAATCAATTTTCATGCGGCTTTTTTATTTTCAGAAAGTCATTTCTGTTCGTTCAGTGCTTCTACCAAGTCCTCCACTTGCAAACGGCAGCAGCCGTTTCCGTCGGATGCGTAGGTTTTGGCTCGTACTTTTTCACGGGTGTCGGCACCGTCGACGATGGCCTTAATCACATCGATCTTCTTGACCTCGTTGCAGACGCAGAGGTTTCGATCCAAATTTTTTTTCAGGATTTCCGGTAACTTATCCAGCGCCTCTTCCAACATTTGTCGTAAAGTCCTAAGTGTTTTTGATTGAAAATATGGGCGGCTATTTTACTCGATTTCGTCCGGCTTTTTCATTCCGAACAGGCCTGTTCGGAATGTTTCTGAACTCAAGGTGAAACCAGTGACAGCACGAAAGGCAGTATGAAGGCCGATACCGAGGCGGACAACGCCATCGCCAGTCCCGCAAATGCGCCCATCTGCTGGTTGATCTGCAAAGAGGTGGCTGTGCCTAGTCCGTGGGCGGTGACGCCCATGGCAACGCCCTTGATGTCGTCGTCGGTGATTTTGAAAATCTTGAACAGCCACACTCCCATGATGGCGCCGAGCACGCCGGTGATGACCACAAACACCGCTGTCAGGGTCGGTAGGCCGCCGATCTGTTCGGAAATCCCCATTGCCACCGGTGCCGTGACCGATTTTGGAATCAGTGACAGGATGGTTTCATGGCTCGCGCCGAGGGCTTGGGCAATGAAGTAGGCGCTGAATCCCGCAACCGTAATGCCGCATATCAGAGCGACCGACATGGGAAGCCAGACTGTTTTGAGTTTTTTGAGCTGGAAGAATAGCGGTATCGCCAAAGCGACGGTAGCCGGCCCTAACAGAAAGTGGATGAACTGTGCCCCCGAAAAGTAGGAGTAGTAAGGGATATCCATCAAGGTCAGGACGAGGATGATCATCACAATCGACGTGGCGACGGGCGTCAATAATGGATTGCCTCCTCCTTTGCGGTAAATCTTGAGTGCAATAAGGTAACAGACCAATGTCAGGGTCAATCCGAAAAGCGGGCTGGCGGATAGGTAAACCCAAATCTCGTAATAGTCTTTCACTTAGAACTCCTGTTCATCAGTTTTGTCATCAGCATCATGGTCCAGGCTGTGACAAGCAGTCCTAAAACCGTGCTCACCAGCAGGGCGACGGTAATCGCCAGCCATTCATCGCGCAACCGGGTTAAATGAATCATCAAACCGACACCGGCAGGGATGAACAATAGGGAGAAATGAGAAAGCAGCATCTCGGTCGGTTTGACCAGTTGTTCTGCAATGGGCCGTTTGATCAATAGCGTGACTAGAAGCAACAGCATGCCGATGACCGGTCCGGGTACGGGCCAATCGAATTCGCGGACGGTCAGTTCTCCGACAAGCTGGTAAACCAACAGAATCGTAATCACATTCAAAAACGGCATAAAGGTTCCAATCGTTTGTGCAGGCCAAAGGGTTTTTCAGCCTATTCTAATGCCATTTTCATGAAATGTATCGGCAATTAAATGGAATGAAGTGATTTCAGGAAGGATGTAAACGCCTCACGAAGGAGGCGTTATTATTGAGGGTACTTCTATCGTTTTGCTACAAAATCAGGAACAACATCCAGAAGCGGAGCAACAGGCGCTTGTATTCTGGTTTCTTACGTCTTGTTCATGTCGTAAAGCGGCCAGACATTGCGTGTCCAGGTTTCCCAGAAATACGTTGATTTCTGTCCCGGTTTCTTTGATCGATTCTATTGGATACTGTGAAATTAAATCCCGCTTGTATTCAATCATGACCTCGCTATGACCTAAATCCGGCAACAGGTTCAAGACCGGCTGACTCTGTTGCAAGATTTTATCTGCCGTGTCTGTAGTTAAGCGATGGTCTGTATCTGCGCCTAGCCATAGCTGTATCTGTACATATTGTTCTGTCCGGGTCTGACCGCCGCAATCGATGAAATTTCGTACCACGCTGCCTACATCGGTGATGTGAAAATGTTGGGGAATTCGTTCGGAATCCGGCAGGTAAAAATTCAGTTCTTTGTCCGGATTATTCTTTAATGCATTGCTGAATGTTTCGAATGAAATGCTCATATGTTTATCCTTTATTCGATGAATACTGCAGCGAATAGTTGAGGTTGGGTTTCTTTATATGGCGCTAGGCAAATATATTCAAGTGACGATTAAAATAATTTTCGGGTAGATCTTATAAAGTGCTGAATTAACAGGAGATGAAGTAGGTCATTTTTGAATTGTCACATAGGTTTCATCAAGCTGTCATCCCCCGAGCTCTTTGCACGATTATGATTGATTTTTTATCGATGGGCGAAGAGGTTAGCAGCCATGAAGATTTGTCTTTTTACCGATACGTTGGGTGATTTGAACGGCGTCTCCCGTTTTATCCGGGATATGGGGGAGCGGGCGTTTTCTGCCGGAATTGATCTTCAGATTCTCACCTCGACCTCAAAGCCGATACCGGACAAACCTTTTATTCATAATCTACCGTACCGCTTTAAAATGCCGATGCCGTTTTATCAGGAGTTGGATCTGGTTTGGCCGCACAAGAAATCCATCAACGCTAAGCTTAGCGAATTGCAACCGGATCTGGTGCATATCTCTACGCCCGGCCCATTTGGTTGGATGGCGAAACGCTGCGCCGAGAAAGCCGGTTACCCGCTGGTGGGTACTTACCATACAGATTTCCCGGCGTATCTGCACGACCTGACGGGAATGCAGTGGGTAAAGCATCGAACCGATAAGGTGATGGCGAATTTTTATGAACCGTTCGGCCACGTCTTCTCACGTTCGGAATCCTATTTGGAAGTGATGGCGAGCGATATCGGCATCAATTATCAGAGGGCCTCGGTCTTATTTCCCGGTACTGACTTGGAAAGGTTTCATCCAAAATTCAGGGATACTGGCGTTTGGCGTCATTTCGGCCTGTCGGACAATCGTTTGAAGGTGCTGTATGTCGGGCGGATCAATGTCGAAAAGAACATCCCGTTTTTGGTGGACGTGTGGAAACGGTTTTGTGAAAAATACCCGCGTATCAAGGCTGATCTGGTGATGGTCGGAGAAGGTCGCTATCGGAAATGGGCCGATCGTCTTCGTCCGCATCACGCCTATTTCCTCGGGCCGTTGGAAGGCGAGTTGCTCTCAAAGGTTTACGCCTCGTCCGATTTGTTTGCGTTTCCATCCGTTACCGATACGCTCGGACAGGTGGTGATGGAGGCGCAGGCGAGCGGCTTGGGATGTCTGGTATCGGATATCGGCGGCCCTCAGACTTTGGTCATCGACAATGAAACCGGTCGGATTTTGAAAGCCGGTGACGAGGATGCTTGGGTCGAAGCGTTGCAAGTGGCCTTGAGTCAGAAGCCTTTGCGTGAGCAGTGGGCACGAAGATGTCGACCGCATATGGAGCAGTATGATATTGTTGCATCCTTCAAGCACTTTATCGAGATTCACCAAAGGATTCACTCTGTCGATGCAACCCAAACTTAAACTGGAAAACCAACGCAAGGGCGAACTGTTTGCCCTGAGTCTGACTTTGATTGAAGCTTGGTTTCCCATTTTTGCTTTTTACAGCGTTGCCGCTTTGGGGGGCCTGCATGCCTACTTCTACAGTCTTTTGGTGTCGGTGATATTCCTTGGGGTCTGGTGGTTCTATCGTCGCAAGCAGCATGAAATCCGTTTAACGGCCGCTTATAAAGATCTGGCGTTGACCAGCCTGTATATTACGACTTTGTTTGCTCTAACCTTTACCGGTTTACAGTACACCACCGCAACTAATGTCGCTATTATCCTGTTCTTACAGATCCTGTTCGCCTACCTGTTTCTGGGAGGACGGCAGGGTGAGCGTCTGGATGGAAGACATACTTTTGGCGCAGTTCTGATGACCGTCGGTGCGCTTTTGGTTTTGTTTCCTGGAGAGTGGACAGTCAATAAAGGCGACATTCTGGTATTGATTGCCGCGTTGATCGCGCCTTTTGCCAATTTGTATCAAAAGAAAGCTCGTTCGAGGGTGTCCAGTGAAACCGTTCTTCTGGTTCGTTCCGTTGTAGCCTTACCGTTTATCTATGTGCTTGCCGTCTTATTTGAACCCAGCCCGGCTTGGTCGATTGTTCAACAGCAGTGGCTATGGTTGGGATTGACCGGTTTTCTGGTTTTCTTTGTCGGCAAACTGTTCTGGGTGGAAGCGATTCATCTGCTTCCTATCACTAAAGTTAATGCCTTGTATGCGTTTGCGCCGTTGATGACGCTTGGGTTGGCTTATGTGGTTCTGAACCAAATTCCGACTCTTTCACAACTCTTAGGCATCATGCCGATCCTTCTGGGTGGTTATCTGATCACCCGAAAATGAACAGGCCTGTTCAAATCAATTATTTTATCCTCATCGTTGCTGAGTTTTTCACAGTTCGTATCATTGTGGTGCAGTCGAAGGGTTTGCCAGATTAAATACTGTTTAACTTGTATATATGTGTTTGATTTTAAATAATATTTGATAAGAAGAATGGTGATTGCTTTGTTTCTGTTCAGGAATTTAAATTAATTTATAGGAAGTAAATGATGCGATTGACCTGGACCCTGATTGTTCTGTTGAATTTGGTGTTTGGAGGATTATTGGTGGCCTTGATGGGGGCTGTGGACTGGGAAGTATATAAGTGGCTCGCATTGCCGTTTATGGTGGCTGCAGGCCTGTTTTCAACAGGCCTGTTGTATAAGAATTTATTGTCCGAGCAGCGCAGTTACATCCACAATATGATGCAACCGGGTGAAGAGGTGAACAAACGTCCGGAGTCGGAACTGCCTTTGGCCTGGAAACAGAGTTTGCAGGCCTTACAGGAACCCGCCGTGAAATCCGATGGACTGGATCGTTTGATGGATGTTTTGGAAAGCGGTGAACCAACCGCAGTGCAGACTCTGGAAGCCGATTATTCGGAAGCATTGGTTGATCGCATCAAGCACTTTTTATCCAAGAACGAGCAGGCCTCTAAGGTACTGGATGAAGTCATTAAATCGATTCAGAGCGCCGATTTCGGTGGTGAGTTGACGTTGAGTAAGGCGAACGAGGATATTCAAGAAGCGCAACAAACCGTTGCCAGTATGGCAGAGGAATTATTGGCGTTGCAACGCAGTGGGGCGTCCCGTGAAAACGCTCAGAATCTGATTCGAAGCCATCTGGAAAAACATCCAAACTTCCTGGCGTGTTGGAGCGGTTGGGAGCCGGCTGCTTATGACGCAGAGGATGAAAACTTCAAGAACGTTGACTGGCATGATGAGACTGGGCGATTTATGCCTTTTTGGGGGCGTTCCGGTGATCAGCTTGGACTCGAGCCTTTAGTGGATTACGAAGTTCCAGGGCTGGGGGATTTCTACCTTAAGCCATTGCAAACCAAGCAGCCGCAAGTGGTCGATCCTTATATGTATCCGGTTGGAGACGATGAATTCCTGATTACCAGTGTCGTGAAGCCAATCATTGATAATGGCAAGGTGGTCGGTGTGGCCGGGGTGGATATTTCACTTTCGCGCCATTTGGATGAGCTGTCCGATGGCCTGAATCCACAAGATCAACGGACGGTCCAGAGCAGCGTAGAGGCGATGCTGAACCTGAAAAGTGCGATTGCGGAAGTCACTCGAGTGATGTTCTTTATGGCCAATGGTCAGTTCAGTCAACGTATTGATAAAGCCTTACCTGGCGACTTGCAAAGTTTGAAAGAGGCGGTCAATGATTCGGTGTCCGCTCTTGATCTGGCGATGTCTGAAATTAACCAAGTGATGGCGACATTCTCTCAGGGAGATTTAACCAAGCAGATTGAAGGCGATTATCAAGGGGATCTTAAAGCGTTGAAATCGGGCATCAATACGGCGGTTGAAAACCTGCACGAGATTCTCTCGCAAACCGCAGGAACCACACGCACCGTGGTTGACAACACTCAGGCTCTGGAAAGAGATAACCATAATTTGAATTCCCGTACTCAGCAGCAGGCCGCTTCACTTGAAGAGACGGCGGCCAGTATGGAAGAATTGACCGAAACCATTCGCAATACCGCACATGAATCCGGCAGTGCATCGAGTTTGGTCGGTCAAGTGCAAACCCATGTCGAGCAAGGGGCTCAAGTGGTCATAAAAACCCAAGAATCGATGAACGAGATTTATCAGGCCAGCCAAAAAATTGCCGACATTGTGCAACTGATTGACGGCATCTCCTTCCAGACGAACCTTTTGGCGTTGAACGCCTCTGTGGAAGCGGCGCGAGCCGGTGAGCACGGTCGTGGGTTTGCCGTGGTGGCCGGAGAGGTGCGTAATCTTGCCTTACGTGCTTCGCAGGCTTCCAATGACATCAAGGACTTGGTTGAGCAGAATCTGTCCATGGTGAATCATGGTCAGAGCTTGTCCAATGAGTCGGCTCAGGCCCTGCAGCAAATTAATGAAAACATTGAAAAATTGGTCAAGATCGTCAATCAGATCAGTTCCGCAGCAGATCAGGAAATGAGCGCGACGGAACAGGTTAACCAGGCGATTGCCCAGTTGGATCAGTTTACACAGGAAAATGCCGCTCTATCGGATCAATCCGCTCAGTTGAGTGAGGCGATGTCCGCCAGTGCCAAACAGTTGCAATCGGTCATGTCCGGCATCAAGCTCTGATTGACGAGGCTATCGGAAGTGTCCGGAAGCGAATGGCGTTTTCGGACGGCCTGCTTTTCAAAGATTGAATTTACCTACCTTTATTGTTGAATTTAACGTTTACGCCATCGGCTTGATTGAGTAGAATTCAGTATTCTGCATTCAAAATATCAGCGGCCCTAGCTTAATCTTGGCTTACTCTTGAAGGTTTCAAAGTTGGAAACTATCGGTTACAAAATACAAGACAGTATCGCCACTACACGGAATTCTGAACTGTTCCTGGCGACGCATCCTCAATATTCAGAAGCGTTGGTCTGTAAAAAGAATCAAGCCGCTTATGCGAGTAATCAGGTTATTGAACACCTACGGCATGAATTGGAACTGTTGAATCGTTTTGACCACCCATCCATTATCAAAGCGCACGGCATAGAGAGTGTTCAAGGTCAGAGCTATTTGGTTCGCGATTATTTTGACGGGGTTGCTCTGCACGATGTCTTGAAAGACCGTCCACTTGAGCTGGAAAGATTCCTTCCTTTAGCGATTCAGTTAGCCGATGTGATTGAAACCTTGCATCTTCAGGAGGTGATCCACGGCAATTTGTCTCCATATAACATTTTGATCGACAGAAGTGGTGAACAGCTTATGCTGACCGGCTTCGGTGCTGCGGTACGTCGATTGTTCGCTTTGGAAGAAGAGGGTTGTAGCGAATCGAGCCAATCTCATCATTACTTGGCGCCCGAACAGGGCGGCAGGCTCTGTTACCAGGTTGGACCGGAAGCGGATATCTATTCGTTAGGCATTTTGTTTTTCCAAATGTTGAGCGGACAGCTTCCATTTGATTCGCAAGACACAGTCGGGCTTATCCACAGCCACATCGCTAAGCATGCTCCAATGCTTGATGGGATCGTTGATGGCGTACCGAAAGGTGTGGCTGAAATGGTTGCCAAGATGATCGAAAAGACGCCGGGAGACCGCTACTCCAGCGTCGCGTCACTTAAAGCAGATTTAAAACGCTTCTTTGTTGCATTACAAACGGGTAAAGAAATTGTCGATTTTGAACCGGATGGTATGGGGGGTACACTCCGTTTCAAACAATCAAATAAGCTATACGGAAGAACGAATGAGATTCGTCGTTTCAAAGAGACCATTCGTTCCCAATCTCAAAAAGGACGTGCTTCACTGATCTCAATTTATGGGAGTTCAGGTGTCGGGAAGTCCAGTATGGTCGAAGCGACCATTGAAGAACTCGAATCGTTTTCCGGTTACCATCTATCTACGAAGTTTGATCAGTATCGTCAAAATACCCCGTTTGAAATGCTCTACTCCGCGTTACGGGATCTGATCGATCAGGTTTTGGCAGGCGATGAAGACCGATTGAAGTTCTGGAAAAAAAGGCTGCAGGATTCTTTAGGGCGTCAGGCCGGTGTCTTGGTCGAAGCGATCCCGGAAGTGGCGTGGATTATCGGAGCACAGCCGGAAGTGGAAACTTTACCGCCTTCCGACGCCAAAGTACGATTAAACGGGCTGTTGTGCCGTTTCGTTCAGGCGTTTGCTACTTCTGAACACCCTCTTATTTTGGTGTTGGATGATTTGCAATGGGCAGACATCTCTACCATCGAATGGCTTGAAACCGCTTTGCAGGATATTTCCCATCTGGTGATCGTGGCGGTGTACCGAGATAATGAGGTTGAAGCAGAGCATCCGTTTAATCTTCTGTTGAACAAAGTTCGAAATTCTCAGGCGGACAGCGAAGAAATTCGACTTTCGGATATCTCCTCAGAAGCGATCGGCCAATTGGTTGCGGATTATTTACCGCTGCCAGACAATGAACTGACGGAAGTCAGCGAAATCATTCTTCAAAAAACAGGCGGGAATGCCTTTTTCGTCAATGAATATCTCAAGCAGCTTCATCAGGATAAGGTGGTTTTTTTCGACCCGGACGAGTCCAGTTGGTCATGTGACCTGGACAAGCTGAAACAGCTTCCCGTCAGTGATAATGTGGTGGATTTTCTGTCACAGCGAATCGTCACCTTTCCTGAGCAAGTAAAGTCATTGCTTAAAATCGCTTCGTGTATTGGTAATCGTTTTAATGCAGGTGTCGCAAGATCCGTTCATGCCGGTTTTGATGTGGGTGAAGACTTTGAGGTTTCTTTGGAAACGGCTATTAACGAGGGATGGGTTAAGCCGGAATTAGGCGGCTCGGATACCGGTGATATGTATTATCAGTTCACTCACGATCGGATACAGCAGGCCGTCTGGTCGCTGTTGGAACCGGAAGAGAGAGAGCATGTCCATCTGCTGATCGGGCGACACATGCAAGCGGCACATGCGCAACTTGAAAAAGAAGTGTTGTTTGATTGCGTTAACCATCTGAACAAGGCGTGTGGCCTGTTTACCTCTCAAGAGGAATGGTGGGATCTGGCGGAATTGAATTATCAGGCGTCACTGGAAGCGAAATCGAGTGGGGACTTTGAACTGGCGCTGGCTTATATCAAAAAGGCGATGGAGTGGATGCCGGATTTAGATGAGCATTCGAAATTGGCTTTGATTCTAAAGGATCGTGCCGAATGCGAGCACCTGTGTAACCGTCGAGAGCAGGCGATTCACTTCTACAATCAAGCCGTCGAAGCCAGTGAAGACCTTTTGGAAAAGGCCTACGTCTTTGAATTGATGATCAAGTTCTATACCGATATTTCAGAGTTTGAACAGGCCTACTCAATTGGCCGAAGTGCGACACAGATGTTTGGGGTTGGCTTGCCGAGTAAATTCAATCCGGCTTTGTTTGCCAAAGATTTTCTATCGCTTCAGGCCAAGCTCAGAAAGTATGAGGTTTCCGAACTTCTCGATCTGCCGGAGGTTCAGGACGAGCATATGAGAATGGTGATTCGTCTGTTATCCGCCATTCTGAAAGCCGCCTATCAGATTAAGCCGGAACTTTGTGTGGCCATTTCCCTCAAAGTAATTCGTCTTTGCCTGAAATACGGGAACAGCCGTGAAGCCGTGGTCGGTTACATCGTATTCGGTATTATTTTCCAAGGGGGGGTGCTGGGCAAGCACAAAATCGGTTATGAATACGGCAAGCTGTCGATGGCGCTGGTCGAGCGTTATGGGAATACCCAGCAGAAAGCGGAAGTGCAGTTCGTATTCGGTTATTTTGCAATGAGTTGGCAAAAGGCGTCGGCTTTTACCGAACAGAATTGGTTTGATGCTTATCGTCATGGTTTGGAAGTCGGCGACTGGTTCCATACAGGTTGTGCGGCTGCTGGGATTGTGCAGAGCATGTTTATGCGTGGTAAGCCTCTCGATGAGATTATTGGAGAAGTGGAACGGTTTGAGTCCAGTTTGCAGCGAATCGGCGCAGAAGAACAGCTAGGCGCAATTTTGAGTGTGAAGCAGGCGATTCATAACCTGCGCGGAGAGACGCATTCCAGTTTATCGTTCGATCATGCAGATTTTGACGAGGGAGATTATGTCGATTCCCTTGATGGTTACGGCTCACGCCACTTCGCGCATTATTATTACGTGAATAAGATGTGGACGCTGTATCTGCATCGGGAATATCGAAATGCGCTTGAAATCAGTCTTCAAAGCCGCAAGTTTTTGGGCGATTCCAAGGGGATGTTGCACGGTGCAGAGCATTACTTTCTGACGGCTCTGGTTCAAGCCCAACTGTATTCGCAGTCTGCGCCATTTAAGCGACAGCAGTATCGATTGAATATCGCGGCAACGGTCAAGCGATTCACGGCTTGGGCGGAATCCTGTCCCGAGAACTTTTTGGTTCGTCTCCGGATATTGGAAGGGGAGAAGTCTCGGCTTGCGGGGAATTATCCTCAGGCATTGCGCAGTTACGAGGCGGCGATTGAGGCGGCAGGTGTTTTCGGTCAACCCCACTTGAATGGTGTGGCGAATTCATTGGCTGCCGATGTTCATGAGATGATGCATCAGTCTAAGGTGGCGGGACTTTATCGTCAGGCTGCCAAGGAGAGTTTCCAGCGTTGGGGTGCTTCTGTAGGACAGGAAGGTGAAAATGAAAACCGTTCTGCCGAGACATCGATTTTTGATGTCTCGGCGTTGATGAAGGCGACAGAAGTCATAGCCAGAGAGAAACGACTGCCGGAGTTATTGGAAACTCTGATCGGTATCATGGTCGAAAATGCGGGCGCGCAGCACGGTTTACTGCTGCTGCAAGAAAATGACCTTTTGGTGGTGCAGGCCGAAGCCTTGGTTGAAACGGACAGTGTCAGTGTGATGCAAGGGACACCTTATTTGCAGAACCCGAATATGGTTCATTCAATCGTCAATTATGTTTTGCGAACCGAAGAAGCGATTGTTTTGGAGAATGCTCAGCAGAGTAGTGTATTTGGCCGTGATGAAGAGGTTGACAGACGTGGGGTCAAATCCGTGTTATGTGCGCCTCTGATATTGCATGGTCAGTTCCGTGGGGTGATCTATCTTGAAAACAATGCCGTCTCCGGAGTATTTACAACAGAACGTATCGAGCTTCTTAAGCATTTGAGCGGACATGTCGTCATCGCCATCGATAATGCGGTGATTTACGATCAGCTTGAACAGAAGGTTGCGGAGCGTACTCACGATATCGATGTCAAAAACGAAGCCTTGGGATTGCAGAATGTCGAACTGAAAAAACAGAATGACACGATTCTTGAATTGAACTCTTTGGTAGTGAAAGAGAACGAAGAGCGTATAAAGGTAGAAAAACAACTTCAGCAGGCAATTGAAGAGCTGAACCGTCTGGCGACAACCGACTCTTTGACGGAGTTGAGCAATCGTCGTGATTTTGACCGCTATCTTGAACAGGAGTGTGATCTACAGGCAAGATCGGACAAGCCGTTGTCGTTACTTCTTTGTGATATCGATTCATTTAAGGCCTATAACGATCATTATGGTCACCAGCAGGGTGATGCTTGTTTGAAGCAGGTTGCCGACATTCTTAACGAATCTGTTTTACGCTCAACGGATTTTGTTGCGCGTTATGGTGGAGAGGAGTTTGCACTTGTATTGCCTTCCACAAACGAAGAGGGTGCGCTGCGCATTGCACAAACCATTCATGAAAAGCTTCGTGAGGTAGCCATCCTTCATGAATACTCTTCCGTATCCGATTCCGTGACCTTGAGTATTGGCTTGGCGGTCGCTCCCGAGAAAGAGCGAGCTGTTCCACAAGTCTTATTGAAAATGGCGGATGATGCGCTTTATCGTGCTAAAAAACAGGGTAGAAACAGAACCGTCTCTAGCTAGTTTTTCAATTTTGATTGCGGATCATGTCTTTTTGTTTAAGTTTTTTGACTTAACTTGTAATTAATTTCACTTCTTTTCATTAATCTGTAAGGTACTTGTGTTATAAATTATACTTATAAATTGTAGGTTTATTTGTATCTTGTGCTCAGGGGACTTTAATGAATTCCAGGATCTTGCTTATCGAAGATCAAAAATCGATTGCCATGTTGTTGAAAGCGCGTTTGGAAAGTGAGTTGGAAGTGGAGGTGACGTTAGCACATTCCATGGCTGATACGGAGCGTTTGTTAGCGAGCGGAGAGCATTATGATCTGGCTTTGAGCGACCTGACTTTGCCGGATGCCCCAAACGGTGAGACGGTCGAGCTACTTCGCTCTTACCGTGTAGCGACTGTGGTTTTGACCGGAAATTATGACGAGCAGATGCGAGAAAAAATGTACCGCAACCATGTGGCGGATTACGTCATTAAGGAAGGCGTGGTCGCGATCGATTATGTGGTGCGATTGTTACGGGTACTGGTAGGGAATGCCGACCGTCAAATCTGGATTGCTGCACTCTCCGATGGCTTGGCTTCCAAGCTTGTGGGGTTGTTGGGGGTGCATCGTTTCAAGGTCAAGGTGTTCGTTTCTCTGAAAGAAATGCTTGAGGAGATGGATACGGAGCAGCCGGACTTCATTATTGTTGGAGAAGGGACGGATCAAAATGAGAGTTTGCGTTATTTAACCAAATTGAGAGCGGTGACAAACTTTAATGAATTGCCTGTTCTGGCTCTGGTTGAGAAACAGGGCAGTAGCATGGCTGTGAAAATGATGAAGTATGGCGCAAACGACTATCTTCTGTATCCATTTAAACCGGAAGAGCTTTATGCCCGGGTGACTCAGAACATAGAGCGTCAAATGGCCTATAAGCAGATTAAATTGGTTTCGGAGACGGATGGCCTGACTGGCCTGTATAACAGACGTACCTTTTTTCAGAAGGGAAGAAAGGTTTTCGACGTCGATTTCCTGCCCAAAGGCGTCCCTTTTGTTGTGATGGGGGATATCGATCATTTTAAGCATATCAACGATACCTATGGACATCCAAAAGGGGACGAGGCGATCCGGTTTGTCGCAGGCCTATTTAAAAAATTCTTCCAGGATAGTCTGGCGGCTCGTGTGGGCGGAGAAGAATTTTCTGTTGTTGGGAATTCCTGTGATCCTTACACGGTCATCGACAGCTGTGAGAAGTTGCGTCAGCAAGTTGAAATCAAATCCAAGATAGCCGTGGGTGTGGAGTTTACAATAAGTCTGGGAATCGTATTTGCGGCGGATGATCTGGAATCTGCAGTTCAGGATGCAGACAAGATGCTCTATCGTTCTAAGATGCAGGGACGTAATTGTTTGAACTTTCATATGGACTTGGACAGAGATGGCTTGTTTTCCGGATGTGAGCAGGTTTCGGTTTAGTTCTGTATAAATTCAGTTTTCGCTATAGAAGTTGGTGTAAGCCTGTCTCTTCCTGTTATTGAATCTGAATGTAGTTATGTCGGTTTATTCCCAGTTTTTTGATTTTAGAAGTCAGTGTGGTTGGTTTTAAATTCAGGAGTTCCGCTGCTCCGTTGTTACCGAATACCTTGCCGTTGCAAAGGGTAAGGGCGTTGATGATATTCTGTTTTTCCTCTTCCAGCCGTTCCTGTTTGGTTTGAACCGAGATTTTCTTCTGTTCGGATTCCGATGATATTTCCTGAAGTACGTTTTGCTTAGGCAGATTGAGTTCCAGTTTCTTTTCGTTGGAAAGAATGATGGCACGTTCGATAACGTTGACCAATTCACGGATGTTACCCGGCCAAGAATACGTTTTCATTTTCTGTATATCCCCAACAGTCAGGTTCATGGGCGGTTTGGCGAATTTTCGGCAGGCCAGTTTCAGGAAGTGGTCTGCCAGTAACGGGATGTCCTCGATACGTTCCCGTAGGGGAATGGATTCGATCGGGAAGACGTTCAGTCTGAAGTAGAGGTCTTCACGGAAGTTTTTTGCCTGCACTTCCTGTTTCAGGTCACGGTTGGTGGCGGCGATGATGCGTACGTCGACACTTCGGGTTTTGGACTCACCAACTCGCTCGAATTGCTGTTCCTGCAAAACGCGCAAAAGTTTGCTTTGCAGTTCCATCGGGATTTCTCCGACTTCGTCCAGGAAAAGTGAGCCTCCGTCAGCCAATTCGAATCGCCCGGCTCGATCAGTGACCGCCCCAGTGAAGGCGCCTTTGATGTGACCGAAAAATTCGCTTTCGAACAGTTCTCTTGGAATCGAGGCGCAATTGACTCGGATTAGAGGACGGTTTTTTCGGCCGCTGCTTTCATGGATGGCGCGAGCGATTAGCTCTTTACCGGTTCCGGATTCTCCTGTGATCAGAACGTTGGCATCGGTTGGTGCGACGAGTTCGATTTGTTGAATGATCTTGTGGATGGCCGCGCTTTTTCCCACGATCTGCTTGTAGTTATGTTCGGAGCGATACTCTTCTTGAAGGTAGGCGTTTTCAAGTTCCAATCGTTTTTTAAGGGTCTGCACTTCATTGAGTGCGGAGTGTAGTTTCTCTTCGGCCAGTTTTCGTTCGCTGATATCTCGGAAGATGACAACGGCGCCGACCAGACGACCGTTATCCATGATTGGAGTGCTTGTGTATTCGATGGGGATGGAGTTACCGTCTTTACGCCAGAAAAGTTCGTTTTCGACATGGCGAACTTCTCCGTCTCGAATGGCGGCGTAGATGTGGCAATCATCCCCTATGTATTCGGTTCCGTCACTGTGGCTGTGATGGATCATGGCATGCATGTTCTTGCCAATAAGTTCTTCGGCTTTCCATCCAAGCATGCGTTCACCGGCCGGGTTGATAAAGGTGGTGTTGCCGTCGACGTCGACACCGTAAATTCCTTCGCCGACCGCTCTCAGAATCAACTGGTTTTCACGTTCGAATTCCCGGAAAACATTTTCAATCGTTTGCCAATGTTCCAGCCCGTCCCGGTGTAATTTGTTGGCGTCGGAAATCTGTCTGAGATCTTCCAGTGTCTTTTTATTTCGAATGGTACAGGCAATGACCGGTGAGGATTCTGATCCCGCTTCGATGAGGATTGCGGACATTTCAAGGTCAATCGGTTGTTTGTTCAGGGGGAGTGCCTGTAATTCGTTGCTCCAGGCTTGTTTCTTTTCCAGTACTTCTTCCGTAAAAACCACCAGCTTCGACAGACTTGGTCTGAAAAGCTGGGTCACGCTCAAACTTTCGAGGGTATCTTGCGTTATATAGAACAGTTTGAGCGCAGTCGGATTGGCCTGGATGATACGGTTGGCGAACGGGTCGATGATCAGAATCGCTTCCTGGTTTTTTTCGAACAGGTCTTCGTAGATATTTCTCATACCGGTGCCTTTAAAACTTGCCTTGTAATAGGGATATTTCTCTTTAAAACAATAATCGTACCTATTTACGATTTTTCGTAGTCATGCTACGAAAAATCGTTTTTTTACGAAAAAAAGTAGATGTTTTTTTTGCTGTTATTTCTATAAAAATCTTTTATAAACAATCTGTTATCTATCATTTTGTTGAATGGCATATCTTCTGCTCAATGAAGGGTAGTGGCATCCCTGTGTTTTCCGTAGTAATTGCGAATGCACTGATTGGAGGCGAATATAACCTAAATTGTGCGAGGTATTGATATGTCTTTTAAGAGTTTGAGTGATCCTTTTAATCCGGATAAAAGTCTGTTGCATAAAACGGACTGTGATTGTCCGATGTGCCAGATTGAGAAAGTCTCGGGTAATATGAGTGCTTCTCAGAAGCAGGAAGTGGTTGAAAAGGCTGCTTACGAATCTCCTGCGTCTACACATAGCATGCATGTCGATGCCGAGCATAATGAAGCGTTGGATTCGAATGAAGCGATCATGGATCGTGCGATTGAAAGCGCTGTGGTTAGATCGGTATTCGGTCACAACGAGATGAGCCGTCGCTCTTTCCTGAGTATGGTGGGAGCTGGTACGGCCGCTTCCGTTTTGGGTACGGTGTTCCCGATGGAAGAAGCAAAAGCTGCTTTGAAAGAATCTATGGGAATGGGCAAGCTTGAAAAGAGCAAGCTTAAGATCGGTTTCGTACCGATCACCTGTGCGACTCCGATCATCATGGCGCACCCTATGGGCTTCTATGAGAAGAACGGATTGGATGTGGACGTAATCAAGACAGCCGGTTGGGCTGTGGCGCGTGATAAGTCATTAGCGAAAGAATACGACGCTTCTCACATGTTGACGCCAATGCCATTGGCGATGTCGATGGGTGCGGGTTCGACTGCCAAGCCTTTCATTATGCCTACGGTTGAAAATATTAACGGTCAGGCAATCGTACTTCACAACGACCACAAGGATAAGCGTGATCCTAAGGATTGGAAAGGCTTCAAGTTCGGTGTTCCTTTCGAATATTCAATGCACAACTTCCTATTACGTTATTACGTAGCTGAGCATGGTTTGGATCCGGATAAAGACATCCAAATCCGTGTTGTTCCACCACCGGAAATGGTTGCTAACCTGCGTGCCGGTAACCTGGATGGTTATCTGTCTCCTGATCCTTTTAACCAGCGTGCTGTTTGGGAAAAAGTCGGTTTTATCCATACGTTGACTAAAGACATCTGGGAAGGCCACCCTTGCTGTGCATTCGCATGTAGTAAAGAGTTTGCAGTTGAAAATCCAAATACTTACGGTGCCTTGTTGCGTTCGATTATCGATGCGACCGAATATTCGGCGAAGCCTGAAAACCGTAAGGAAATTTCAGCGGCCATTGCGCCTAAGAACTATTTGAACCAGCCTGTACCGGTTGTTGAACAGGTATTGACTGGACGTTACGCCGACGGTTTGGGATCGGTTCAGAATGTACCGGACCGTATCGACTTCGATCCATTCCCATGGCACTCGATGGGGGTTTGGATCCTGACTCAGATGAAGCGTTGGGGTTATATCGAAGGGGATGTCGATTACAACAAGATCGCAGAAGAAGTTTATCTTGCCTCTGAGACCGGTGCGGTTATGAAGGAGTTGGGTTATACCCCTCCGAGCAAAACATACGAGAACTATACCATTATGGGTAAAGAGTTCGACTATACCAAGCCGGAAGAATATCTACAGAGCTTTAAAATTCGTAGAAGCTAATCAATAACCAAGGATGTATGTATGTTTAACATGTTAAGACTGAAATCAGCGCTGCTTTCCGTCATCATGTTGGTGGTACTGTTGGGTGTCTGGGAGTGGATGAACCAGATTCCGACAGATACCAAGCCACTGACTGAGTATGAGATGTTGATGGGGGGAGCCTCGCAGGAGGCTAGGGTTCCGCCTCCATCCGAAATCATCAAACTCGCCTACGAGGAATTGAGTAATCCTTTCTATGATGCCGGTCCTAACGACAAGGGGATCGGGATTCAGTTGGGCTATTCGATTTATCGTGTGCTGGTTGGCTTTTTCTTTGCAGCATTGATTGCGATTCCGGTTGGTTTTCTGATCGGGATGTCGCCTTTGATGTATAACGCATTAAACCCTTATATCCAGGTTTTAAGGCCGATTTCCCCTTTGGCGTGGATGCCGTTGGCTCTGTTCGTCATCAAGGATTCGGAAATCTCGGCGATCTTCGTTATCTTCATCTGTTCCATTTGGCCGATGTTGCTTAATACAGCGTTCGGTGTCGCCAATGTCCGAAAGGACTGGATTAATGTGGCCAAGACGCATGAGTTGAGTGCGGTCAAAACCGCTTTACAGGTCATCTTACCTGCTGCGGCACCTACGATCTTAACCGGGATGCGTATTTCAATCGGTATCGCTTGGTTGGTTATCGTTGCGGCCGAAATGCTGGTAGGTGGTACCGGTATCGGTTACTACGTCTGGAACGAATGGAATAACTTGGATTTGGCCAGCGTAATCTTTTCTATCCTAATGATCGGAGTAGTCGGAATGCTGTTGGATATGATTCTGGCATTTACGGCTCGATGGATCGCATATGAAGAATAGGAGAGAGAGATGACATCACATTTTTTAGAAATACAAGGACTAAAGAAAAGTTATCCGGGACGTGGTAAAGATCCAGAGGTGACCATTTTCGAACACGCTAATTTCAATATCGAGAAAGGTGAGTTCGTTTGTGTGATTGGTCACTCCGGTTGTGGTAAGTCGACGATCCTGAACATTCTGGCCGGTTTGGATGAGGCTACCGAAGGCGTCGTGATCATGAATGGTCGCGAAGTCTCGGGCCCGAGTCTGGATCGTGGGGTGGTATTCCAGAATTACAGTCTGTTGCCATGGCGTACCACCTTGCAGAACATCACGTTTGCGGTTCAGGCACGATGGCCGGCCTGGAACAAGGAACAGGTCATTGCCCACAGCCAGAAGTATCTGGAACTGGTGGGATTGAAAAATGCCATGAACCGTAAACCTTCGGAACTGTCCGGCGGGATGCGTCAACGAGTGAGTATTGCTCGTGCGTTTGCGACCCAGCCTCAGTTGCTGTTGATGGACGAACCTTTCGGTGCATTGGATGCGTTGACTCGTGGCGTAATTCAGGAAGAGTTGATCAAGATTTGGAGTGAATCCAAGCAGACGGTTTTCATGATTACGCATGACGTGGATGAAGCAATCTTGTTGTCCGACCGTATTCTTTTAATGAGTAACGGTCCGAAAGCGCAGATTGCGGAGTCGGTCGAAGTGACCATTCCGAGACCGAGAAAACGTACCGATATCATCCATCATCCGGATTACTACAACATCCGTAACCACCTGGTGGATTTCCTGGTTAACCGCTCCAAAGACTATGCGAAAGAGCAAACTGAGGTCGACCCTAACCGTCAGCCTGTGACGGTGAATTTATTGAAAAAGAGGGAAATAGCATGACAAAAATCGAAATGACCGAAGCCATTATTTTGGCGAAAGCGGAAAAGGGTGCTTCGTGGGCGAGTATCGCCGAAGCAGCCGGTTTGGGGGAGGTGTTCGTGACATCTGCCTGTTTGGGGATGAACAGCCTTAAGTCGGAACCGGCTGATAAGCTTTGTGCTTACCTTGGCCTTGATGCGACGGTTTCTGCCGCTCTTCAGGCATTCCCGCACAAGTCTTGGGAAAAGGCCGTACCGACCGACCCGTTGATTTATCGTCTGTATGAAATTGTCGGCGTTTACGGTCCGACCATGAAGGAATTGATTCATGAGAAGTTCGGCGACGGCATCATGAGTGCAATCGACTTCACAATGGATATTGACAAGGAAGAGAATCCTGCCGGTGACCGCGTTGTGGTCAAAATGAACGGTAAGTTCCTACCTTATAAAGCTTGGTGATTCGGTTTTATTTCGAATCGAAAGGATTGAAGTTGTCTTTTTAAAGGAGAAGTACCATGTCTGAACCGTTATTGATTAATGCATCAAAGCTCGAAACAATGATGAAAAGCGAACCTGTCGTCATCATTGACACACGCTCCCCGGAAGCCTATGAGCAGGGTCATATTCCGGGAGCAGTGAATATTCATAGTATTTTCACCTTTTTGGCGACCTCCAGTCCGGAAGGGTTGGAGGAGTTGAAGGATAACTTCGCAAAAGCTTTTGGCGACGCGGGTTTGTCGGGAGAAGAAACGGCCGTTCTGTATGAAGATTCTTTGAATACAGGTTTCGGTCAATCTTGCCGTGGTTATTTCTTGTTGACCTATCTTGGTTATGAGAAGGTCAGTATCCTTCAAGGCGGTTACCAGTCGTGGTTGGCGGAAGGTTTTCCGGTTAGTACAGAGGAGGAGACACCGGTTGCCAAGACATTCCCGCTTAAGGATACGGGCAGTGAGTTCATGGTTGATAAAGACGATGTTCTGAAGGCGCTTGATTCGGATACGGTGCTTCTGGATGTGCGTGATGTCGATGAGTGGATTGCCGACAGTTCTTCACCATACGGCAAGGATTTCTGTCCGCGTAAGGGGCGTTTACCGGGTGCGGTGTGGATTGAATGGTATCGAATGATGAAGCCGGGCGCTGTACCTATGCTCAAGTCGCCTGACGAGATTATGGCAGAATGTAAGACGGTCGGAATCGATAAGGATACGCCGGTTTACCTGTATTGCTTTAAAGGGGCGAGAGCCTCCAATACCTTGGTTGCATTGAAGTCGGCCGGCATGGATAATGTAAAACTCTATTTCGGCTCTTGGAATGAGTGGTCACGTGATCCTGCGTTGCCGATCGAAGAGGGGCTTCCATACTAAAAACAAGGATTCTCAATGAATGTAGCCAGTTTGATTGCGACGTCGGTTCATACGGTTGTCGCAGTGCTTTGGGTAGGCGGTATCTTTTTAGCTTATAGGGTGTTGCGCCCAGCCGCGATGCAGTTGCAACCACCACAGAGGCTGACTTTATGGGTTGATGTCTTTAGTCGGTTTTTTCCGTGGGTGTGGGGCTTTATCATTGCACTGGTTATTTCAGGTTATTGGGATTGGAATGTTCGTTTTGGAGGATATGAGAGCGCACCGATTTATCTGCATGCGATGCAGTTGATTGGCTGGTTGATGATCTTTCTGTTTGCATGGCTTTATTTCGTGCCTTTCGCCAAGTTCAAGGCGTTGGTTGCCGATCAGCAATTCCCTGAGGCAGGGAAGGTGATGAATGAAAAGATGCGTCCGGTCATTGCAATCAATTTAACCTTAGGGGTGCTCGAAGCGATTATTGGCGCATCGGGTCCCTTCTGGTAAGTTTGAAGTAAACTCAATTTTATCCATAAAAAAACCACCGAATTCGGTGGTTTTTTATGTCTGTTATTAAGTCGTTTGTCTAAGGTTTGACGTGATAGCTGTAAGGCTTGGGTTCATCATTAAGCGCTTTCACCTGTGATTGCAGACTGTTCTGTTGAGTCGTAATGGTTTTTAGCTGTGCCTTCAGTTCTTCTAGACTCTGTTGAATCAGTTTATAGTTTTTCAGGGTTTCTTTGTTTGTTTCTGGTGAAGCAGTAGACGAAGTTGTTCCGCTCTGTTTCGCTAAGTTCTGTTTGATTTCATTTAATGTCTTGGACTGTTTGCTGACAAGCCAGTTTATGTCTTTAAGCTGTTTGGCCTGCTGCTCAGTGATGCCTTGCTGGGTCGCGGCCAGTGTCTTGGCTTGAAGTTTTTGCTGCTCATCCAGAATCTTATCGAGAAGCGTCTTAAGGTTCGCATATTGTTCGTTTTCAGCAATAGATGCGCTTTCTGATTTTGGCAGAGTTTCTTTGACATCAGCCGTTTCAGTGGTTGCAGTCGACGGTACGGTAGATTCCGTGTTGGAAGGTGGTACCTGATCGGCCTGTTTGGTAGTTTCTTCAGGAATTACTGTCGGATCAGGTTGTGGAGCCGGTACCATCGTGCTGAGATGCTGTTCTTTTCTTGGTGGTTTCATGCGCTGGATTTCAGCGGTCAACAATTCGAGTAGCGAGGAGATTTGATCAACTTTGATGGTGATCTGTTTGTTCAACAAACCGTTTTCAGTTTGAATGATGTCAAGCACTTCGCCTTTGAACTGAAGCTGTTTTTTGTGCATGTCGTAAAGCATCCAGCCGATTGCTGAAGCGGCAGCAACGCCCAGCACTACGTTGGCAGTCAGCATAATCGCGAAACTGGATTTGGCCGATTTGAGCTCGGAGTTTGCCACTTTGGTCGCTTGTCGCCAAGCAAAGTTACCTTCCGATAACTCCATGATTTGCGTTTTTTGGCGATTGGCGTGATTAAGGGAAGTTTCTGCCGCTTTTTGGCTTTGACTTGCCGCTTCCTGAGCAGTTCTGGCCGCTTCCACGGCTAAAGAGATCGCATCAATCTGATTGGCGGAATCCAGCTTTTGAAACTGCTCCTGTTTCTCTTTATTGCGATTGACCTGATCTTCCAGCGCGTCGGCTGAGGCTTCAAGTTGCTCCAGTTCGTCAAGTAAGTCGTCGGTGATTTTTTGATCGTTCATGGCGCGGGCCTATCTGCTATTCAGGTTTCATTTCAGCAATGCGGTTTTTGATATTCAAATTAATGGCTTTGAGTTGCTGGTTCTTGCTTCGAATCTGTTCTAGTTGAAGATCGATTTCTTCGCTTGAAAGTTGTGTATCCACTCCGTCCTGTTCAAGAGTATAGCCTGCATTCTTTGCAGCCTCAAATGCACGCTCCGCAGCGGCAAATGTGGCTTCAATGGCTTTTTGGGTCTTTTCGGCAGAAGCTTGGGCTTTCTTGGTGGTTGCGATGGCGAGTAGTGTCGCTTCCTGAGCGGTGTTTTTCACTTCGGATGCAATTGCCTGAATCTCCTGATCGATAGCAATGGCTTCTTCCATGCTTTCAATCGACTCGCTGGCTTGAGTCGTAGGTGCACTTTCTTCGTTTTGGCTGGCCAAATCCGAGATGGTTTCTGTTGTACCGGCATTGACCTCGTCAATCGTTTGTACCGGTGCTTGCTCAAGTGACGGTTCGATCTCATCGTCAATGTTGAACGCTTCTTCAGACGATTCCAATTCTGTTTCAGGGGCAAGTGTTTCGGTAGAGGAGAAGTCTTGTTCTAACTCTTCTTCACCCGAAACTTCCTTCATCAATTCATCGGCCATAATTTCTTCGGCCGGGATGTCAGGCTCTTCGGCAAGCGCTTCATCTGCTAAGTTATCCATGTCCATCACTTCAGATAGGTCGCCGCCCAGGGTGTCCATTGCATCTAAGGTATCATCAGTATCAGCAAGTTCATCATCGGCGTTTTCAAAGGCAGAGACCAGGCTGTCTTCAACGGCTTTCTCGGTGTCGCTCAACGGTTCTATCTGGTCGTTGCTGTCTTCCTCCATTGCAGAATTCTGCATGGACTCCATCATTGAATCGATATCATCTAGGTTCATGTCATCAAGGTCGTCTTCGGAAGAGGCTAGAGGTTCTTCTGGTGATGCTTCTAGCGGTGTTTCGTCAATCTCTTGAGGCATTGACGCGGACATTTCTGTTTCGGCCGAAACCACCGGCTCTGCCTGGCTGATTTCTTGAAGCATGCTTTCAATGTCGTCTTCATCAACCGGCAGGTCATCGTGTTCGACATCGGGTAGTGATTGAACCACATCATCGATTTCTAACATGGTTTCATCTTCAGTTGGGGTGTTGCCTTCTAAGTCAGACAGAAGTTCGTCGACGTCCAAGGAGTCGTCTCCCTTTTCTTTGCTTTCATCAGGGATTTCTCCCATCATTTCGAGCATTTCCAAGGTTGCCTTATCATCTTGTTCCAAATCGATGTTTGACATGCTGTTTTCCCTCAACTGAAAGATTTGTATTTTTTGATGCAGGTCTTAAAGCATAAACTATGCCATGGTTTTTTGGAGATTAGTCCTGAAGCAAATGTTCGAAATCGGGCGGACAGGAGATATCCATGGCTTGACCGGTTTCTGGATGGGTGAAGCTCAGTTGCTGGGCGTGTAGCATGAGTCGTGGCATCATTTCAAGACTGACCGGATCGGCATAGAGATTATCGCCCAGAATAGGGTGACCAAGCGACTTCATATGTAGACGTAGTTGGTGGGAACGACCAGTGACCGGCGTCAGTTCGACTGTGAAAAAATTTTGATATTGCTGTAAAACTCGCCAGTGGGTTTCGGCGTATTTACCGTAGAAGAAGTCAATCATCTGGAGCGGGCGGCGCTCCCAGTCGCATCGCATCGGCAGGCGGACCGAACCGCTTTGCAGGCTGGGCTTGCCTAGGCAGACGGCCTGATAGGACTTGTCCGTTTCACGCTCCTGAAATTGGCGGCTCAGTACTCTGTGCGCTTCTTTGTTGCGAGCCAAAAGCATGATTCCGCTGGTGTCCATGTCCAGACGGTGGACGATCAACGCATCCGGATAATGTGCTTGCAGATGGGATAACAGGCATTCTTGTTTATCAGGCCCTCTGCCCGGCACTGAAAGTAATCCGGAGGGCTTGTTGGCCACAATGATCGATTCATCGACGTAGAGTATCCAATCTTCCGAAAATTGAAATTGATTTTCGAGGGTCGTTGAGAGATGAGAGGATGAGTGCATTTTGAGGGATAGGCCTGTAAACTATTGCGCATATTTTAACTAAGGTTCTCCGAATTATGTCTAAAAAAATAAAAGTGCTGTTTGTCTGTATGGGCAACATTTGCCGTTCTCCGACGGCGCATGCTGTGTTTCGTAAGTTGGTCAGGGATAATGGTCTTGAGAAAATGATCGAGATCGATTCGGCTGGTACGCACGCATATCACGTTGGCAATCCGCCGGATTCTCGTTCCATGCAGGTTGCACGTGGCAGAGGGATCGAGATGAAGGATTTGCGGGCCAGACAAGTCGATTTTGGCGATTTTATCCAGTATGACTATGTCTTGGCGATGGATCACGCTAATTATGGCAATCTTAAGGATTTGGCTTTGCCTGAACATTTCGACAAAATTTCCATGTTTCTGGATTTTGCAGAGAACTTTTCGGAAGTGGAAGTGCCTGATCCGTATTACGGCGGGCCACAAGGTTTTGATCTGGTGTTTGATATGGTTACGGATGCTTCAGAGGGATTGTTGAGACATATCAGGGAAGAACATCTTCAGGATAGTTAATTGCTGTTTGAAAGTGAGCAGGCCTGTCGGGGTGGATAAAACGGTACAGGTTTGAAGTCTATTACTGTTGCTCAGAACAAAATTTCAGGTATAAAAAAAGGCACGTGATGTGCCTTTTTTGTACTTTGTATAAAGTGATGAAGCGAGTTGTTATTCAGCTTTTTCCAACTTTACTTCTTCCTGAACCGGTTTTTCGGCCGTTTGTTCAGCAGGTTCTTTGCCTTCGGATTTTTCTACCGGCTTCTCAGCAGGCTTTTCCTGAGGTTTGTCCGCTGCTTTTTCTACCGAGTTGGTCTCTTCCTTGGCTGCAGGCGCTTTTTCTTTTACCGGCTTATCCGCAGGCTTTGGGGAAGTTGCTTCCGTAGGATTGGTTTCCGAACTCGGCTTTTCAGTCTCTTTATTCGCCTGTTCACTACCTGGAGCCGGGGAATCGATCGACATGGTCTCGGCTCCGGCAGGTGCACGACGGCGACGGTTGTAGGAGCGACTGTTGTAGCGACTGCGACGACGCTGACCGGAACGACGTCCACCTTTGTCTTCTTCACCTTCTTGTGTCGGTTTGGAAGTATCGCCTTCTTGTGGCTTTTCAACGGCTTCCGATTTAGCTGGTTTGGCCGGCTTTTTATCGGTTGTATCTTCCGCTTCCTGCTCCTGTAGAACGTTTTGATTTTCAAGCTGTTCTACGGCTTTAGGTTCACGTTCTCTACGCGGTTTGCGTTGACGGCGAGGTTTGGTTTGTTCGCCGGTTGCTTCAGTTTCTTCGTGCTTCTCTTCACGTTTGTCGCGATTATCAGTTCGACGCTTGTTTTGAGCAGTCTTATCCTGATCGTCTGCGTTACGGCGACGGTTGTTGTTACGGCGACGGTTACCACCACGACCATCCTGACGCTGACGCTTAGGTTGGTTGTCGCGGCGAGATTTTGTCTCTTCCTTTTTAGGTTCTTCTTCAGATGGGCTGAACAAGGCTTTCAATACGCGAGAAAGAAGACCTGGTTTTTTAACCTCTGGTGAAGTTGTGGTTGTTGGGGCCGGAGGAGCACTTGGCTGGATGTTTTTGACAGCCGGTTCTTCCGTTACAACCGCTTTAGCCGGTTCCGTTACCAGATGATCTTCCGGAAGGATGGCTTCCTTGATTTCATAACTGGCGCTTGTGGTTGAGTCGTCACCGTTACGCGTACGTTCCATGATGTATTGTGGCGTTTCCAGATGTTCGTTCGGAACGATCAGGATATGCAGGTTATGGCGGTCTTCGATCTTGGTGATCTGGTTACGCTTTTCGTTCAATAGGAACGTTGCAACGTCGACCGGAATCTGCACTGTCACACGACGGGTGTTTTCTTTCATCGATTCTTCTTCCAATAGACGAAGGATCGATAGAGCCAATGATTCAACCCCGCGGATCACGCCGACGCCTTTACAGCGAGGGCAGACAATCTGGGTTGATTCATCGATGGAAGGGCGTAAGCGCTGACGCGACATTTCCAACAAACCGAAGCGTGAGATCTTGCCGATCTGTACGCGGGCACGGTCGGATTTAACCGCTTCCTTGATCTTGTTTTCCACTTCGCGTTGATGGCGGTTCGAGTGCATGTCGATAAAGTCGATGACGACTAATCCGCCGATATCACGCAAACGTAGCTGACGTGCGATCTCGCAGGCCGCTTCCATGTTGGTGTGGAAGGCGGTCTCTTCGATATCGCCACCTTTGGTCGAGCGGCTTGAGTTGATATCGATTGCGGTCAAGGCTTCGGTGATATCGATCACGATGGCACCGCCTGACGGCAGAGTCACTTCACGCTGATAGGCCGATTCGATCTGTGATTCAATCTGGAAGCGGGTGAACAGCGGAATGGTGTCTTGATAAGGCTTAACCTTGTAGACCTGCTGAGGCATAACGTGTTGGATGAAATCACGCGCCTTGTGGAAGGTCGGCATGTCATCGATGATGATCTCACCGATATCTTGACGTAGGTAGTCGCGAATCGCCAGGATCACCATATCGGATTCTTGGTGAATCAGGAAAGGTGCAGGTTTTGAATCCGCAGCCTTCTGGATTGCTTCCCAAAGTTGTACTAGATAGTTCACACCCCATTGTAGTTCGTCGGTGTTTTTTCCAACGCCTGCAGTACGGATGATAAGCCCCATTCCTTCAGGAATGTCTAGGTCGCGCAATGAATCACGGATCTCAGAGCGGTCATCTCCTTCGATGCGGCGCGAAATTCCACCTGCCTTAGGGTTGTTAGGCATCATGACGATGTATGGGCCGGCCAGGGTGATCTGAGTGGTCAGAGCTGCACCTTTGTTACCGCGTTCTTCTTTTTGGACCTGTACGATGACTTCCTGGCCTTCGGTCAAGACGTCTTTGATGTTGAAGCGACCGCTTTCCGGCTTGGTGTCAGGGAAGTATTCTTCGGCAATTTCTTTGAAAGGCAAGAAACCGTGACGTTCAGAACCGTAATCGACAAATGCAGCTTCCAAGCTTGGTTCGATTCGGGTGATACGGCCTTTATAGATATTGGCTTTTTTCTTTTGGTGGTGTGGGGTTTCTACATCTAAATCATATAAGGTTTGTCCATCGACAAGGGCAATGCGCAGCTCCTCCGGCTGGGTCGCATTAATGAGCATTCTTTTCATGCTGTTCTCTTTAGTTGTCTCGAAAACACTAGATACAGCGATATAGGGAACTGCACGGGAACAAAGCCGATTTCTCGGTGTGGTTTTGGTAGCGTTGGTAGCCTACCAAGGAGTGTAAGGTTCAATTCTGGCGAATTGTTGTCTGGTTTCTGTGGGTAAACAGTTATTTGTTGCTGTGAAATCATTTGTTAGTGAATACGATTTTGTCGTTTGTTCTAAAACCTAACAGTTTGGTTTTGTAACCTTGGCAACCCGTATGGTGCCTTTTCACTTTTCTCTGTTCGATTATCGGCCGGATTTACCGGCACGTCCCGTGTATACAACATTGTTATCGAGCTTAGTCGTGTTTTTATTTGAATTTTCACTAAGCTCTAGCCAGTCCGGATAGGTTAAGCACCGGTCTTTCTGTAATCCTTACGATAAGTCTTTGTCCCGTATCATTAATCGGACGTCTTATGACTGTTTTTAAAATAAGTCGCGTCCGTTAATTTAAGGGTTTGCCGGATTTGAATTTGAGCAATTGGCTATCGATTCAAACCGGGCAAGCGCTATATCGTCTGTAAGTCGTGTCTTCGATGTGGTTTGTAAAATTGTTTAGTGCGAACAAAGCGCATTAAACTCGCGTTTTAAAATTCCTGCACAGTTTTGAGTTGTGCCATCTCTAACTTCTGCTTACAAATTAAGCCTCGCAAATATATCACTCATTTTCTTGCTATGCAATGACATATTGTGTAAGTACAGGTAAACTTATGCCAATTTTAAAATAATATATTGCAATCAAGGTCTAAGGCTTTCCTCTAGAAGCCGCTCAAGACCATATATTTAAGGGAAAAAACAACTGTTATGTCATCAAAGTCGTCCGGTTCTTCGAAATCGTCAAAAGTACAATTTGTAAATGTCACAACCGAGGACGAGGGGCAGCGGGTCGATAATTTTCTAATGCGTTTTTTAAGAAAAGCGCCCAAGACGTTGGTTTATCGAATTATTCGTAAGGGTGAGGTTCGGGTCAATAAAGGGCGCGTCAAGGCTCAGACTCGGTTGGTGGCCGGTGATGTGGTTCGGATCCCACCGGTGGAGTTGCCGGAGTCGAAGGTTGTGGTGGAAAGCGATATTCCCCACAGTCAGTTGCAGCGCATCGAAGAGAATATTATTTATGAAGATAATGACTTGATGGTGGTGAATAAGCCTTCGGGTGTGGCTGTGCATGGCGGTAGTGGTGTTAATTGGGGGTTGATTGAGGTGGTGCGTATTTTACGACCGCTGGCGAAACGTTTGGAGTTGGTGCACCGAATTGATCGCGATACCTCGGGCTGTTTGTTGATTGCCAAAAAGGCTTCTGTATTGAAGGATTTGCAACAGCAGGTCCGGGAGAATAAATTCGACAAGCGTTATTTGGCGATTGTGACAGGTCGCTGGCCTAAGCGCAAAACCAAAGTGGATTTGCCGTTGCGTAAGGATCGTCCTAAAGAGGGTGGTTGGCATGTTGTAGTGGCTCAGGATGGAAAGCCTTCCGTCAGTTACTTTACGGTCGAGCGTCATTTGCAGGATTGTGATTTGGTATCCGTTAAGTTGGAGACGGGGCGAACTCATCAGATTCGTGTGCATGCCCTTGCTCAAGGGTGTCCTTTGGTCGGCGACGACAAATATGGTGACCGTGAGTTGAATAAACGGTTCCGTCCGATGGGCATGAAGCGTCTGGCGTTGCACGCACAGTTTTTAGGATTTACTCATCCGGTTACGAAAGAGTGGATGCAAATGGAAGCGCCTTTGTGGCCTGACTTTGAAAAGATTATTGAAACCTTGGCTTTGCCATAGAGCGTAAGGCTGGAAAAAGAACGGAGTTTTTGGTGAAGAAGTATCAGTTGGTGATTTTTGATTGGGATGGCACTTTGATGAATTCAGAGGGGCGTATTGTCGCCTCGATTCAGGCGGCTGCGGAACGCTGCGGATTGCCGGTGCTGTCGGATGAAGAATCGAAACAGATCATTGGTTTGAGTCTGGAAAAAGCGATTTTGGGATTGTATCCCGATGCGGAACAGTCGCAAGTGGAGGCGATGGCGCAAGCCTATACACAGTGTTTTTTAGAAGAGTGTGAAGTGGAGATGGAGGCATTCGACGGAGCCGAAGCCATGCTTTATAACCTGAGGAATCAGGGTGTGAAACTGGCGATTGCCACTGGTAAGAGTCGTAAAGGCCTGGATCAGGTGTTGGCTGAATGCGGTTTAGGTGTGTATTTTGATATTACACGTACACCTGTTGAGTCGGCCTCAAAACCGGATCCGTTGATGCTGGAGCAGATTTTGGAGGCATTGGATGTGTCGGTTGAACACGCATTGATGGTGGGAGATACGACGTTCGATTTGGAAATGGCACGCAATATTAATATGGATCGCGTTGCTTTGAGTCATGGAGTGCATGACTCACACGAGCTGGATGTGCACGAACCATTGGCGCATTTTGATGACTTGCAGGCGTTACACGGTTGGTTGATGACGCGAATCTAGTCATTGGTATCCGGTTTTAATCGGATGGTTAGATGTTTAAAGAACTGGGCAGGCCTGTTGAAGGCCTGTTTTTGTTTTAGGGTTTGTTTTCAGCTCGCAAGTGGGAGAATGATGCCCATTTTTCTGAAGAGAGTGGTTAGCTCGATAAGTGGCAGGCCAATTAGTGCGTTTGGGTCTTTGCTTTCGATGCTTTCAAATAGGGTGATGCCTAATCCTTCCGATTTGAAGCTGCCGGCACATTGATAAGGTGTTTCTGCCAGCAGATAGTTTTCGATGGTTTGCTTATCCAGCTCGCGGAAGTGTACGACGGTTTCATCCATTGCCTGATGTGCGGTTTGCGTGGTTGGATCTATGACCACCAGGCCGGTGTAAAATTTGATGGATCGACCGCTGAAGTTCTTCAGTTGTTTTACTGCGTTTTCGTGGGTGTGAGGTTTGCCGATCGGTTTGTTGTCAAAAGTCGCACACTGGTCGGAAGCAATGATGATTTTGTTGGGGTGTTGTTCGGCAATAGTCTGTGCCTTCAGTAACGAGAGACGTTCAACCATCTGCTCAGGTGTCTCGTCGTCAAGTGGCGTTTCGTCGATTTCCGGAGAGAATTGGCTGAACGTAAGTTGCAGTTTTTCAAGCAGTTGTTTTCTAAAGGGAGAAGAAGACCCTAAGATAATGGCTGGTAGTTGATTTTTGTGTGTAATCATTTGCTTAAAAGTTTTTATATCTGAGTTAAAATATGCGCTGTTGCTCGTAAACGAATCGTTTTCATGCAAACAGAGGGTTTCTTTGCTGCGTTATTTGAAAGTATGTCTTTGTTTTAAAGAATGTTTACCGGAAAATGGGCAGACAAATAAAATTAATAAAAAGCGTGTCTTTTTTTTGACTTAATTAACTGTTACAGGTATGATTCGCCGCTATGTTTGATAAGCTACCCGAACTGATCGATCCTTTAAACTTGGTAAACCATAATAAACATATTGTGGCACGAGTCAATCAGGGGCGTTTCAAACGTCTCTCGGAACTTGTGGTAGACCATGATCGAGAAGTGGATGTTGAACTGGATTTCTTTTATGACAAGACGCTGAAAATGCCGGCGTTTAATATGAAGTTGGAAACCAGTTTGAATTTGCAGTGCCAACGCTCTTTAGAGGCATTTGATTATCCGGTCAAATCTGAAATCAAAGGCGTGATTGTCGAATCGACGGTGCTGGCAGAAGATGTTCCAGATGATGTAGAGATTTTTGAGCTTGTTGAAGAGAAAGTCTCTTTGCCGGAATGGGTTGAGGATGAGCTACTGTTATGTGTGCCGCTAGCGCCCGTTAAGGAAGGTAGTTCGATGGAGTATGAGAATGCTTCCGAATCTACAACGGATGAAGAAAATGAATTGGAGGGCTCTACTGAAGGAAGCTCTCAAAAGCCTAACCCGTTTGCAGTATTGCAAGGGTTGAAGAAATAGATTGATTAATTAGGAGATTGACATGGCTGTTCAAAAGAGTCGTAAAACCCCATCAAGACGTGGTATGCGTCGTTCTCACGATGCTTTAACTGCACCTTCTTTGACTGTTGACGAAACTACTGGTGAAGTTCACCGTCGTCACCACGTTACAGCTGATGGTTATTACAAAGGCAAGAAAGTCGTTCAAGATAAAGGCTAAGTTGTCTTGAGTATTAATATTGCCATCGATGCGATGGGCGGTGACCACGGCATCACGGTCACCGTTCCTGCTTCACTAGATGCACTGTCCAAATTTTCAGATATTCACATTATTCTGGTCGGTAAAGAAGACCTGATTAATGCGGAATTGTCCAAGTATCAATACGATGCTTCCAGAGTTACCGTTCAGCATGCCGAGCAGGTGGTTGAAATGGATGACTTGCCTTCCAAAGCTTTAAGAAACAAACGCCAATCGTCCATGCGAATCGCCCTTAATCTCGTTAAGGATGATCAAGCGCACGCCTGTGTTAGTGCCGGTAATACTGGCGCTCTGATGGCGGTAGCCAAGTTTGTGTTGAAGACGTTGCCGGATATCGATCGCCCTGCCATCTGTACCTCTATGCCAACCATGAAAGGTCATGTCCATGTGTTGGATTTGGGTGCGAACGTCGGTGTAGACGGTGATACCCTGGCACAGTTTGCAGTCATGGGATCGGTGCTTGCACAAGCTGTGGACGATAATCCGAATCCGAGTGTCGGGCTATTGAATATCGGTGAGGAAGAGATCAAAGGTCACCAGCGCATCAAGGATGCGCATCAGATTCTGCAGAACTCCAAGATCAATTACATCGGCTATGTTGAAGGTGACGACATCTATAAAGGGAATGTCGACATCGTGACCTGTGATGGATTTGACGGTAACGTCGCTTTGAAATCCAGTGAAGGGGTTGCCAAGATGATCTCTTTCTATCTTAAAGAGGCCTTCAGCAGAAATCTATTGACCAAGTTCGTGGCTCTGCTTGCTTATCCGGTTTTGAAATCGTTTAAGGATAAAGTCGATCCAAGACGGTATAATGGTGCCTCTTTGTTAGGTTTGAAAAAGATCGTGATCAAGAGTCACGGCGGTGCAGATGAATTTTCGTTTTTACATGCCATTGCGGAAGCTCGTCTGGAAGTGAGTAAGAACGTTCCGGAAAGAATCTCCTCGGAAGTGTCCAAGCTAATCAAGCATCAAACTACCGCACAAGATCTTTAACCTGTTGTTTAATCAATACAAGCTTGTTGAAAAACAGTTTAGATAAAAGAAATAAATTCTCATGAGTCAAAAAATCTATAGTCGCATTGCTGGAACGGGCGGGTACCTGCCTGAAAAGATCTTAACCAATTTAGATCTTGAGAAGATGGTTGATACCAGCGATGAGTGGATTCAGGAGCGTACCGGTATTCAGCAGCGCCATATCGCAGCGGATAATGAAACTACCTGTGATTTGGCTGAAAAAGCTTCCCTGAAAGCAATTGAAATGGCCGGAATCGACAAGGATACCATCGATCTAATCATCGTCGCGACAACGACTCCTGACAAGATCTTTCCGAGTACGGCCTGTTTGTTGCAGCAGCGTCTTGATGTACGTGGCGCGCCTGCGTTTGACGTTCAGGCAGTTTGTTCTGGTTTTGTCTATGCCTTGAGTGTGGCTGATCAATTCATCAAGACAGGCATGTCCAAGCGTGCACTGGTGGTTGGGGCTGAAACCTTGTCTCGTATCACTAACTGGGGCGATCGCAATACTTGCGTTCTATTCGGTGACGGTGCAGGTGCGGTGGTTCTTGAAGCTTCCGACAAGCCGGGAATCCTATCTACCCATATTCATGCCGACGGCCGATATGAAGACTTGTTGCACGTTCCATCCGGGCCTTCCAAGCTACCTCGTACCGATGATATCGCTGAAAAAACTATGTCTATGAAAGGGAACGAAGTATTTAAGGTGGCGGTTAATACGTTGAGTCGTATCGCTACTGAAACCCTTGAAGAGAATAACATGCAGAAAGAGGACCTGGATTGGCTGGTTCCGCATCAGGCGAACTTGAGAATCATTAAGGCGACGGCGAAAAAGTTAAAGTTGAGAGACGATCAAACGGTCGTGACGGTCAACAAGCACGCTAATACCTCCAGTGCCTCGGTTCCGTTGGCTTTGGACGAAGCCGTACGCGACGGTCGTATCCAGCGTGGTCAGACGATTCTGATGGAAGCGTTTGGAGGTGGTTTCACGTGGGGTTCTGCATTAATTAAATTCTAAATTTTTGATGAAGTTTCATCTTAAGTAAATCATAACGTATTTAGGTATTATTTTATGTCATACGCATTTGTATTCCCTGGTCAGGGTTCTCAGTCGGTTGGGATGCTTTCAGAGTTGGCCGATTCCCACAAAGAAGTTCAAGAGGTGTTTTCCGAGGCTTCGGATGTGTTGGGGTACGATCTTTGGGACTTGGTTCAGAATGATGCGTCGGGCAAATTGAATCAGACGGATGTAACCCAGCCTGCGATGTTGGCTTCCGGTATCGCTGTATACCGTACATTGGCTGCTCAGTCGGATTTGGCTCCGACCTACATGGCCGGCCACTCTTTGGGTGAGTATACGGCATTGGTTGCCAGTGGTGTTATGACACTGGCACAGGGTATCGAGTTGGTTGCTGAACGTGGCCGTTTGATGCAGTCAGCGGTACCGGAAGGTGCGGGTGCGATGGCAGCGGTACTTGGTTTGGAAGACGATCAAGTAGTAGCGGTTTGTAGTCAGATTGAAGGTGTGGTTGAAGCGGTTAACTTCAACTCTCCGGGCCAGGTTGTTATCGCTGGTGAAAAGGCCGCGGTTGATGCGGCAATGGAAGCGGCGACAGAAGCCGGTGCGAGTCGAGTGGTGCCGTTACCGGTCAGCGTGCCTTCTCACTGTTCTTTGATGAAGCCTGCGGCGGATGCTTTGGCTGAAAAATTGGCGGGTATGTCTTTCTCAGCAGCGCAGACTCCGGTTCTGCACAACGTTAACGTTGCGGTTTCCAGTACAGAAGAAGAGATCAAGCAGGCGTTGGTTCAGCAGCTGTATCAACCGGTGCAGTGGGTGAAAACAGTTCAGGCGATGAAAGAAAACGGCGTCGAGCAGCTATTCGAATTGGGTCCTGGTAAGGTATTGATGGGCTTGAACCGTCGTATCGACCGTAAAATGGGCATGGTCGCGGTTTATGATAATGCGACACTAGAAAAAGCCATTTCAAGTTTATAGAATAAGTGCTATTCAAATTATCTATAGTAAGGAACGAATTATGTTAACAGGTAAAGTTGCATTGGTTACAGGTGCCAGTCGTGGAATTGGAAAAGCAATCGCTTTGGATTTGGCGGCACAGGGTGCAACCGTAATCGGTACAGCGACTTCTGAAGCAGGTGCGGAAAGTATCAGTGCCTATCTATCGGAATCTGGAGCAAAAGGCGCAGGTAAATGCCTTAATGTAACGAACGCGGATATGATTGCCGATGTATTGGCTGAAATCACTTCTGAATTCGGTGTTCCGACCATTCTTGTTAACAATGCCGGAATCACTCGTGACAACCTGTTGATGCGCATGAAAGACGAAGAGTGGGATGATATCATTCAAACCAATTTGAACTCGGTTTACCGCATGAGCAAAGCTTGTTTGCGTGGAATGATGAAGGCTAAAGGCGGACGAATCATTAATATCGCTTCTGTGGTAGGCGTGATGGGGAATGCCGGTCAGACCAACTACGCAGCAGCCAAAGCGGGTATTATTGGATTCAGCAAATCTCTGGCACGTGAAGTCGGTGCTCGAAACATCACTGTTAACACGGTTGCACCAGGTTTCATCGATACCGATATGACTCGCGCCTTGCCGGAAGAACAACGCGCTGCTTTAACCGGGCAGATTCCTCTAAGTCGACTGGGTGAGCCGGAAGATATCGCTAAAACAGTGACTTTCTTGGCAGGTGATGGCGGTTCTTATATTACGGGACAGACCCTGAATGTAAACGGCGGAATGTATATGATTTAAGTTTCTTATTGCGCGGATAAGTGATTGATTTATGACCTTAATCAAGAAAAGCGCAATTAAAAACTTGATAATCTAGGCAGATAAAGCGAAAATACCAAAAATTTATTTAACCCATATTTTTAATTAAACACTATAAGAAGACTGGAGAATTCCATGAGCAGTATTGAAGAACGCGTAAAGAAGATTGTTGTTGAGCAATTAGGTGTAGAAGAAGATCAGGTTACTCCTGATGCATCTTTTGTAGATGACTTAGGTGCGGATTCTCTTGACACTGTTGAGCTAGTAATGGCTCTAGAAGAAGAATTTGATTGCGAAATCCCTGATGAAGAAGCAGAGAAAATCGCTACTTTGGCTCAAGCTAAAGCTTACATCGAAGCTAACTTGGACTAATCCAAGGTTCGCAAAGCGTATATCTTGATGAAAAGCCGTAATTTTTTACGGCTTTTTTTATATGTGAAATTTAAAAAGTGTGAGGGTGCATCTTGTCTAAGCGTCGTGTTGTGATTACCGGTTTGGGTGTGTTAACGCCAGTTGGGTTGACAGTTTCTGAAACTTGGAACAATTTGTTGGCGGGTAAAAGCGGTATTGATTATTTGACCAAGTTCGATACTGAAGCCTATGCGGTGAAGTTCGGCGGAGTTGTTAAAGGGTTTGAAGTAACCGATTACATCACTGCCAAAGAAGCCAAGAAAATGGATCCGTTTATTCATTACGGAATTGCTGCTGGCGTTCAGGCCATTCAGGATTCCGGTTTGGAAGTGACGGAAGAGAATGCACCTCGTATTGGTGTGTCTATCGGTTCAGGTATCGGTGGAATCGGTTCTATTGAAACCCAGCATTCGATTGCCGAGAAATCCGGACCTCGTCGTATTTCGCCGTTTTTCGTTCCTAGTGCGATCATTAATATGATTTCGGGTAACCTGTCGATCATGTACGGCTTGAAAGGTCCGAACATGGCAATTGGAACGGCCTGTGCAACCGGAACCCATAGTATCGGTGATGCCGCTCGTATGATTCAGTACGGCGATGCCGATGTGATGGTAGCCGGTGGGGCGGAATACGCTACCACGGAACTTGGTTTGGGTGGGTTTGCTGCTGCGCGCGCTTTATCGACACGCAATGACAATCCTCAGGCGGCAAGCCGTCCTTGGGATAAAGACCGTGACGGTTTTGTTTTAAGTGACGGCGCCGGTGCCGTAGTGTTGGAAGAATACGAACACGCCAAAGCCCGTGGCGCGAAAATTTATGCCGAAGTACTTGGTTTTGGTATGAGTGGTGACGCCTATCACATGACACTTCCTGCTAAAGGTGGAGAAGGTGCGGCGCGCTGTATGGCGACGGCCTTGCAGAACTCTGGCGTTGATGCTTCCAAAATCAATTACATCAATGCCCACGGTACTTCGACGCCTGCGGGTGATGTTTGCGAAACCATGGCGGTTAAGACGACGTTTGGCGATCACGCTTATAACTTGGCGATGAGTTCCACTAAGTCGATGACCGGTCACGCATTGGGTGCGGCCGGAGCAATGGAAGCTGTGTTCACCGCTTTGGCGATCAAGGAGCAGAAACTGCCTCCGACGATCAACTTGGAAAACCCGGAAGAAGGGTGTGACCTGGATTACGTAGCCAATGAGGCGCGCGATGCCAAGGTCGATTATGCTTTATCGAATTCGTTTGGATTCGGTGGAACCAATGCCAGCTTGGTGTTAGGTAAAGTATAATTACCTCTTTTCATTCCAAGAGAAGAGCAGACATGGATAGACTTGATTCTATCGACATTCAACAGGCTGTTACCATACAGCCTGTTTGCGTTTCTGAAAACTGCCGTTTGGATCTGTCCAAGCTTCACCAGTTGAATCCCCAGCGTTACCCATTCCTGTTGGAAAGCGTCGCTAAAGGCGTGTTGGGACAGTACGACATCCTGTTTGCTTTTCCTCAAGATTCCATCAGCTTGGATAAGGTTGAAGACATCTCTGATTTTCAGAGTAGGGCGAAGCAGGCCTTTTCAGAACTGAAACAACCCGAGCTGGATTGTGACTTGCCGTTCTATGGCGGCTGGTTTGCGTTTTTCAGTTACGATTACGCCCAAGCGGTGGAACCAAGCCTGAACCTGCCGGAATCCGAGTTTCCGCTTGCAAACCTAACCCGCGTTCCCGCTGCGGTTGTCGTTGACCATGAGAAGGGCGAAATCAGTATCGTAGTCGAAAACGAGTTCACTGATTTGATCGAGACGATTTGGGAAGACATTGACAGTGCCTTGAACGTCATCGATTCGCAAGTACCGATCCAGATTGTCGATTCCCGTGAAGAGCCGGAAAATAAATATCTGGACGGCGTTAAGGCGATTAAGGAATACATTCTTTCCGGCGACATCTTCCAGGTGAATCTGTCTCGTCAGTGGCAGGTTGAGCTGTCTCATGAGCAGGAATATCTGGATGTTTACCGTGCTTTACGAACGCATAATCCGGCGCCGTTTGCTGCGTTAGCGCACTTTGCAGATGAAAAGCATGAGTGGAGTATCATCAGTTCCTCTCCTGAGCGTCTGGTTAAATATAAGTCGCCGTGGGTCGAGACCCGACCGATTGCCGGTACTCGCAAGCGCAGTGCCGATGCGGAAATGGACAAAGCGTTGATCGACGAGCTGATCTCGCATCCCAAGGAGCGCGCCGAGCACATCATGCTGATCGATCTTGAGCGGAACGATCTGGGGCGTATTTGCCAGCCGGGCAGTGTTGAAGTCAACGAGTTGATGGTGGTCGAAAGTTACGAGCACGTTCATCACATCGTTTCCAACGTTCGCGGGCAGTTACAAGACGGGTTTGATCCTCTGGACATCGTACATGCGCTGTTCCCGGGCGGAACCATTACTGGCTGCCCGAAAGTGCGTTGCATGGAAATCATCGCCGAACTTGAGCAGATGCCGCGTGAGGCGTACACAGGGTCTTTGGGGTACATCAATCGTGACGGGTCGATGGATTTGAATATCCTGATTCGTACCATGTTGCATAGCCGACATGGGGATAAATCGGTCGTGCAGTTCCGTGCCGGTGCCGGGATTGTCGCGGACTCTGATCCGAAAAACGAATTAACCGAGACCCGCCATAAGGCCAAAGGCTTGATTAACGCTTTGAGCAGTCAGGAGCGCTTCCTGTGAGCGTTCGAAGCTGGGTAGACGGACAAGAGCAGAACCACTTGGAAGTCTTGGATCGTGCCGTTCAGTACGGTGACGGTTTCTTCACGACCATGTTGTCGGCGGAAGGTCAGCTTTATAACTGGTCGGCACATTGGCGACGTTTGTCTGAAAGCGCTTCACGTTTGGGTTTTCCGGAAATGGAAGAACAGAGCGTTTTGCAACAGTTGGCTCAAGCACTGACTGGGAACGAACGGCCTGTTGTGGTCAAAGTGATTGTTTCGAGAGGGTTGGGTGGTATCGGTTATCAACCGCCTGTGGAAGCTAAGCCGAGAATCATCATTCAGGTCTCGCAGCACCCGCTATATAAAAAAACGGCGGATATGACGGAAATGCATCCCGCTATGGTGGTCACGCTTTGCAAAAGCGTTTGCGCAATCAATCCGCAACTGGCTGGGATGAAACATTTGAACCGTCTTGAGAATGTTCTGGCGCGCGCCGAACTAATCGGGACGGAATTTGCCGAAGGCATTATGCTCAATGCTCGCCAGCAAGTGATTTCGGCCACTCAATCGAACGTGTTTCTCATCAAAGGACAGCAGCTTGTTACACCAAAACTGATCGACAGCGGTGTGGAAGGAACCACGCGTTGTCAGTTACGCTTTTTGGTGGAAAGCTTGGGCCTCGAATGGATTGAACGTGAAGTCGCTCTGGAAGAAATCAGAGATGCTGACGGATTGTTTCTGAGTAATGCCGTACGCGGTATCATGCCGGTTAAAGAATTCATGAATACGAAATTTGCCGTTGAGCGGGTGGTTGAAATTCAACAGGCCTGGTTGGAATGGCAACAGAATAACGCAATACGGATTAGGGAATGATAAAAACGTTGTTGAGAGGTTTGGCGGCGGTGTCCGGCTTGTTGGTCGTGGTAGCGTTCATTTTTGGTTTTCAGGTTCAGCAGTTTCTGACTCAACCGGTTTCCGATTTGACGGAATCGAAGATTATTGAAATCCAGCCAGGCTCTTCCGCGTATAAAGTCGCCGAACAATTGCATCAGGCAGGCCTGTTGAGTTCCCCTAAGTGGTTTGTCTGGTATCTTCGCTATCACGATCAGCATGGTTTGATTAAAACCGGAGAGATGCGAATCCAGCCGCAATGGACCGTTGAAGAGTTGGCGCAGGCGTTGATTAAAGGGGAGACTGTTAAATATCCGGTGACTTTGATTGCGGGTCATACGTTTGAGCAGACATTGCTTCAGATAGAGGCCTTGCCGAAAATCAAACGTGTTCTGAACGTCGAGCAAACGGACGAACTCTATAAAGCGTTTTCACTGAAATCACTGGGTGACGAAAATTATCCTTTTGCAGGGCTGGAAGGCTGGTTTTTGCCGGAAACCTATCTGTATCAAGCCGGTGACTCTGACCTGAATATTCTGACCCGTGCGCACGAAGCTTTGAACACCACTCTTCAGGAAGCCTGGCAGAAAAGAGCTAAGGAGTTGCCATTCAAGACGCCTTACGAGGCGTTGATTATGGCGTCACTGGTGGAGAAGGAAACGGCCGTGCCCGAAGAACGAGCCTTGATTGCTGGTGTCTTCATTAACCGTTTGAAAAAACGTATGCGTTTGCAGACCGATCCGACCGTGATTTATGGCATCGGAGCGAAATATGATGGTAATATCCGTAAGGCCGATTTGTTGAAAAAGACACCTTACAACACTTACCGTATAAACGGTTTGCCGCCGAGTCCGATCGCTTTGCCGAGCCGTGAGGCAATCGAGGCGGTGATGCACCCGGATAAGACCAAGGCGTTGTATTTCGTAGCCAAAGGCAATGGCGAACACTATTTTTCAGAGACATTGATCGAGCATAACAAGGCGGTGCGTAAGTACCAGTTAATGCGCTAGCGATGAATGGCGAATCAACAGTAATCAGTAGACTATCAATTTAAGGGAAGTAGAGCCGGATGACAGGCAAGTTCATTACACTTGAGGGAACCGAAGGAGCGGGTAAATCGACCAATTTAGCTTTTATGGCGGATTGGCTCAAGCAGCAGGGCATTGATGTCATCACCACGCGTGAACCGGGCGGAACCGAAATCGGCGAAGCGGTCAGAGGAATTCTACTGAATCAGGCCTACACCGAAATGCACGCCGATACCGAGCTGCTGTTGATGTTTGCCGCCCGTGCACAGCATATCCGCGAGAAGATCATTCCTGCACTCGAGAAAGGCACTTGGGTTATTTCAGACCGTTTCACCGATGCCAGTTACGCATATCAAGGCGCGGCCCGAGGCATTCCGTTTGAGCGTATTGCCGAAATCGAGACCTGGGTCCAACAGGGTATGTATCCGGATATGACCTTCGTTTTCGATTTGCCGATTGAAGTCGGTATGGCGCGTGTGGCGTCGCGCGGCGGTCAGACCGACCGTTTTGAGCAGGAACAGCACGACTTTTTTGAAAAGGTACGCGGCGCTTACCTGACAAGAGCAGGGCAAGCTAAAGAACGTTATACGGTATTGGACGCCAGCCAGTCTCTGGAACAGGTTCAGGCCGAAATCGAAACCTGCTTGAAAACCCTCATGGAGAACGCATGATTTATCCGTGGATGGCCGCTCAGTGGCAGCAATGGCAACAGCTGCAGTCGCGATTGGGGCATGCTTATTTGTTGTCCGCTCCAAGCGGTATCGGGATCGAGTCGTTCGTCCAACAGGTGACGCAATCGATTCTGTGCAATACCAACAACACCTGTGGCGAATGTTCCGGTTGTCACCTGTTCCTGACCGACCAGCACCCGGATTTTTTCCATTTGCAGGTGTTGGAAGACAAGAAAGAGATTTCCGTCGACCAGATCCGCGAACTTGTTTATAAGTTGAATGAGACTTCGCATCAGGGCGGTTACAAAGTGGCCTGGGTCGAAGGCCCGGAATACCTGAATCAATCGGCGTTCAATGCGCTGTTGAAGACCTTGGAAGAACCTTCTGAAAAGACATTGTTCATTCTGACCACTCATCAGGTGGGGCGCCTGCCGGCGACCATCCTGAGTCGTTGCCAGAAACTGATGTTTGCGGCCCCGTCGATCGACGAAGCTCAGAGTTGGCTTCACCAGGCCTGTCCGCAAGCGGACGAAGCGCTGCTTAAACGTGCTTTGCGATTGAACTGGGGTGCGCCGATTGCGGCTCAACAATGGATTGAGCAAGGCCTGTTCGAACAGGATAACGAATGGAAAGCGGCTTTGAAGCAGATGCAGTCCGGTCAGAAAACCGTGCCGCAACTGGTTGAAAAGTGGCTGAAATGGGCCCAGCCTGAACAGGTGTTCGATTATTTCTATTTCTGGTCGGTCTCCGCAGTGCGTGCCGCCTATTACAAGCCGGGTGCGGAATACTCGGACGACCAGATCCAAAACTGGCTGCGTTTTCAGCAGGCCTGTTTGCAAGCCAAGAACAGCTGGCAGGGCAATGCCAACAAGCAGTTGGTTTTGGAAGCGCTGTGTTTTGAGTGGTTACAGATACAGCAATCTCAAGCTCCGTTAGAGAGTGTGTTTCAAACGAATATAGTAAAAGGGAAGTTAGCGTGATTGTCGATTCGCATTGTCATTTGAATATCCTGCCGGAAGAGAAGGTGGGAACCGTTTCAGACGTGATTGAAAAAGCGAAAGAACTGGGCGTGGAACGTATTCTATGCGTCGCCATCAATCCGGATCAGTGGTCCGAGGTATTGGCGCTGGCGGAACAGTATGACGAAGTCTATGCCGCCATCGGCGTGCACCCGTGTGAAGAGAAAGAGGTTGTGGTTTCCGACGAGGAGTTGGTCAAATTCGCTTCTCACCCTAAAGTAATCGCAATCGGTGAAGTCGGTTTGGATTATTTTCATTTCGATGCCGAGGCTGAATCCATGGAATGGCAGCACGAGCGTTTCAGACAGCACATCCGTATCGCCAAACTGCTTGGAAAGCCTTTGATCATCCACACACGAAACTCCACGCCGGATTGCTTGAGCATTCTGGAAGAGGAAGGCGCGGATGAAATCGGCGGAATCATGCACTGTTTTGTCGAAGATATGGGTACGGCCGAACGCGCCATGCAGATCGGTTTCTATATCTCGTTTTCCGGTATCGTCACTTTCAAGAATGCAGTGGAGTTGAAAGAGGTCGCCAAACAGGTGCCCTTGGATCGTATTCTGGTGGAGACGGATTCGCCTTACTTAGCTCCGGTTCCTTACCGCGGTAAGACCAATCAGCCGGGTTATACCCGCTATGTGGTTGAAGAAATCGCAAAATTGAAAGAGCTTCCTTTCGAAGAAGTCACTCAGGCGACCACCGCCAACTTCAATCGTCTGTTCAAACTGGACTGATCTATTATGGAAACGGCTTCCGCTTCACAACCTGTTCAGGTTACTGAACAGGCTTCCGACTATTCCGAACGTTGTTATACCTGGCAGCGTATTTTTGATCTGGTTGTGAGGCATAAGTCGCGTCTGGTCAAAGCGCACATCATTGCCTTGCTGGCAATGTTGGCGACCGTTCCCTTACCTTTATTATTGCCGATTCTGGTGGACGAAGTGCTTCTGGATAAACCGGGGCCGATCGTCGGTTTTTTGCAGACGTTGGTTTCGCCGGATTGGTACGGCCCGATCTATTACATTGTCGCAATCACCGTAATCACGATTATTTTGAGAGTGCTAGGGCTGATATTTGGCGTCTGGCAGGTTCAACAGTTTACCGTTATCGCCAAAGACGTGACCTATCGCATCCGCCGTGATTTGCTGGCAAGAGTGCAGGGCGTTTCCATGGCGCAATACGAAACGCTTGGAAGCGGTAGCGTTTCAGCCACCATGGTGAATGACGTCAATAGTATCGACACGTTTCTAGGCACCACGGTCGGTAAGTTGATCATTGCCGTATTTACTCTGATCGGCGTGAGTTTGGTTTTGCTTTGGCTGCATTGGCAGCTGGCGCTGTTCATTCTGCTTCTGAACCCGGTGGTGGTCTATTTCACCATGCGTATGGGGCGCAAGGTCAAAACCTTGAAAAAGGATGAGAACAGTGCGCTGGATGCCTTTCAGCAAGCCTTAACGGAAACGCTTGACGCTTTGCAGCAGGTTCGTGCAGCCAATCAGGACACTAACTTTTTTGATCGTGTGAGAGGGCATGCCCAGTCGGTCAAGCAACATTCGGAAGCGTTTACCTGGAAGAGTGATGCGGCAAGCCGATTCTCTTTCATGATTTTCCTAGTCGGGTTCGATGTATTCCGCGGCGTGAGTATGTTGATGGTCGTGTTCTCCGGGTTGTCGATCGGTGAGATGATGGCGGTTTTCGGTTACCTCTGGTTTATGATGGGTCCGGTTCAGGAAATGTTGGCGATTCAATACAGCTACAGTGCCGCGAGCGGCGCTCTACAGCGTATCAACGACGTGCTGGATTTGAAACAGGAACCGGTTTATACCAGTAAGGTCAATCCGTTTGAACAGTCGGGTCCGATTTCGGTAGCGGTGAAAGATTTGTGCTTTAGTTATCCCGGCAAGTCGGAGCGAGTGCTTAACCGATTGAATTTTACGATTCAGCCGGGTGAGAAACTGGCACTGGTCGGAGCCAGTGGCGGTGGGAAAACCACTTTGGTTCAGTTGTTGTTGGGCTTCTATGAGGCCGAGGCCGGTCAGGTCTTATATGGCGGTCAGCCAATCGACCAAATTGGCCAGACCGTGGTGCGCCAGCATGTGGCGACGGTTTTGCAGCAGCCGGTTTTGTTTCATCAGAGCATCCGTTTCAATCTGACGTTGGGGCAGGAGATGGCCGACGATAAATTGTGGGATGCGTTGGAACAGGCGCAGTTGGATGATGTTGTTCATTCACTTGAACAGGGATTGGAGACAATCGTCGGGCGCAATGGCATCAAATTGTCCGGTGGTCAGCGCCAGCGTTTGGCGATTGCGCGAATGATTCTGCAAGACCCTAAGGTTGTCATCATGGATGAAGCGACTTCTGCACTGGATATGGAAACCGAACGCCAGCTTTATGAAGATTTGGCACCGTTCCTTGAAAACCGTACTACGTTGATTGTGGCGCACCGTCTCAGTTCCATCAGGCAAGCGGATCGGATTATGGTGTTCGAGGACGGACACATCATAGAAAGCGGCAGTCATGATGAGCTGATCGCTCAAGAGGGAACTTATCACAAACTTTATCGCTAAGTTAAAGTGATGAAGTCCAGATACAACCAGATACAAAAAAGGCCGGTATTTTAACAATACCGGCCTTTTTTATTATCAGAACCCTATTTCAAAACCGAACAGGCCTGTTCGGTTTCGGAAATGAAATGATTAAGCTTTGCAATCCAAGTGGTAAGCAACCTGAAGAGTGTTTTGCAATAGGGTAGCGATGGTCATCGGACCTACACCGCCCGGAACCGGCGTGATCCAGCTCGCTTTCTCTTTCGCAACGTCGTATTCAACGTCACCACACAGCGTACCATCGTCAAGGCGGTTGATACCTACATCGATTACGATTGCGCCGTCTTTGATCCATTCACCTTTGACCATATTCGGGATACCGACACCAACAACGACCAAATCCGCTTCTGAAACCTTCTTAGCCAAATCTTTAGTTGCACTGTGACAGATGGTGACCGTAGCACGTTCGTTCAATAGTTCCAATGCCATTGGCACACCGACGATGTTGGATGCACCGACCACAACAGCATTCAATCCACGTAAAGGAATACCAGTCTTCGCCAACATTGTCATGACACCGTGTGGCGTACAAGGTGCTAGTTGAGGCATACGGGTCGCCAAACGACCGACATTGTATGGATGGAAACCGTCAACGTCCTTACAAGGGGAGATACGTTCGATAATGGTTTCAGGGTCGATATGATCCGGAACCGGAAGCTGCACGATAATACCGTGTACGCTGTCGTCCGCGTTAAGCTTGTCGATTAACGCTAGAACTTCTTCTTGAGAGGTTTCGGCAGGAAGAACTTCGGAAACGTCGTTGAATCCCGCTTTTTGGCAGGCAATCTTCTTGTTACGTACATACACTTGAGAAGCTGGGTCTTCGCCCACCATGATGACAGCTAGCCCTGGCGGTTTTTTGCCTTGAGCGACCTGTTGCTCAACTTCCTGTTTAATGGATTCACGTAACTCTTCTGCAATGGCTTTACCGTCAAGAATCTTAGCAGACATAACATCTCCCAAATGATGTAGAAATTAAAAAATGATTATGATACCCGATTTTGTTTCGCTTCACTGGTAATTGGAGAGGTTTTGTTTACATGTCGCGTTGGTAGGGGAAAAAGCGATTCAAAATAGGAATCAATCACTTAGCCCGAATCGCCCGAAACTAGGGCGGGGCAGGAGTAAAAAAACATTAAAAAATTCATAATTTGTTGTTGACAGCCTACGGGGGCATCTATACAATACGCCCCATCTTCACGGAGTGTAGCGCAGCTTGGTAGCGCACCTGTTTTGGGTACAGGTGGTCGGGGGTTCAAATCCCTCCACTCCGACCATTTTCTTTTTGATGCGAAATCCTTTTCGGGTCAATAGTAACAAGGTTCGATAAGAGCGCCCATAGCTCAACTGGATAGAGCATCGCCCTTCTAAGGCGAGGGTTTCAGGTTCGAATCCTGATGGGCGTGCCATTTACGGCATGTCTTTCAATTACCATTATGGCGGATGTAGCTCAGTTGGTAGAGCCCAGGATTGTGATTCCTGTTGTCGCGGGTTCGATCCCCGTCATTCGCCCCATTTTCTTCCTTTGTTTTCAATTACTTATCTGCTTTTAAAGTTTCTATTTAATATTCATTTTTACTCGTGCCCCATATGTGCCCCAATTTTATTTTAATTAGGGCTGGTTTTTCTTTTCTTCTTTTTCCTTACGGATTCACTTGCTGTTTTTTATTGAAGCAATCATGATTAATACAAAAACTCCCGTGACGATTAAGAGAAATATTCCAATATTTAGCGACATTTTAGTTTTCCATTTGTATACTTTTTTGTGTAGTGAATCATAACTGATGTTCTAAAAAATAGGAGAATTAGACTTTGCGATCTAATAAATTTTCAAATATGTATTTTTCTGAGTTTATTAAACATGGATAGGGCTTAGGCTTAATATCTACGGATTGTGAGTCTCTTTCTATAATTATTTCAATGGCTTGTCAATGCTCTCGGAAGCCTAATGCATGATGCCACTACTTTAAGCAATTTAAATAAACCTTCAGTGCACTAATTAATATTAATTATCTTTCGTTTGGGTAGTTTTATTGAAAGGCTACTTATCCAATCTCAATAATTTCATGATTTTATGGGCGTCTTGTTAAATTAACCACTTAATGAATCTTTTCTTAGGGGTGACGATAGTAGAGTTCTCAGTAGTACCGTATTCTTACTTCAATCAGGTGAAACGCATTGAATATCAGAATTAAAATTTAACCTGTAATTTTTAATACATTACTATGAAATGTGCGATATTCAATAAGACAATAAGACATTTTATGCAAGGCATGATATTTTATGATAAATAGTCTGTTTCAAATATGACTTTTCTTAATTGTAGTGTTCATCTTCTTTTTATCTACTTAAATTACAATCAAGAAAAATCACAAACACAAAACAAATCTGTCGGAATAGACTTTGATATGGCAAGGCATTTTGATAAGGATGCCTAAAAAGGCTCTCGTGGGGGAAGGTCGGTGTCAATCTGTCTCGCGCCCCAGAGCTTAAACGTTAGCTACACATATTAAATACTTAGGAGTAACAATGGAAAAAATCCTTTTTACTACAGATCAAATGCCTGCTGGTATGGAAGTAAAGCAGTTATTTTCAATGATACAAGCAACAGGTACAGTTGAACTTTCTAAAAAAGGACTTATACGGGGTTTAATTGAACAAAATCGAAATGAATATCAAGATGTTTTAGATTCTTTTATTAGTTATGCTCCAACTAAGGCAAATGCAGTTATTGGGGTGCAAATTTCAACCTCGGCTCAATCATTTAATAATGGAACCTTTTTATATGTGACTTACATTGGTACTCCAGCAATTATTGGTGACATTGAAGATAGCTAACAAATTACTCATGACGACCGCGCTTGAGAGCGGCCGGCTACCTCTTAACTTTAAGTATCAATAGAAAACATGGAAAAACGTTACCAAATATTCGTAAGCTCAACCTATGTAGACCTGCAAGATGAAAGACAGCATGTCTTACAGGCACTTATGGAAATGGATTGTATTCCGGCTGGTATGGAGCTATTTCCTGCCGCAGATGAAGAACAATGGGAGTTTATAAAGCGAGTAATTGACGACTGTGATTACTACTTGCTAATCATTGGTGGAAAATACGGTTCCTTATCCAGTGAAGGAATTAGTTATACAGAGATGGAGTATGACTATGCAGTTGAGCAAGGCATCAAAATATTAGCATTACTTCATGAAGCCCCAGACAGCCTTCCTGGTACTAAAATAGAAATTGACCCTGAGGCAAGAGAGAAGCTCAATCAATTCAGAGAAAAAGTTTCAAATGGCAGGCTCGTGAAATTCTGGAATCGAGCAGATCAATTGTCAGGCCTTGTTGCATTAAGCTTATCAAAAACTATTAAAATGTACCCCGCCGTCGGCTGGGTAAGAGCAGATCAAGGGAATTCTATAGAGCTTTTGGTTCAAATAAATGAGCTTCGCCAGAAGAATGAAGTCCTGCTATTGGAAAACCAACAATTAAAACAACAAGCCGTAATTGATACCGGCGGTTATTCTTCTGGTGAAGATTTAATTCGTTTGAAAGGAGTGTACAAGATTACCTACGGCAGTAAACTCAAAAACAGTTGGGAGTACGATGTCACGTGGAATCAGATTATTTCTTTCATTGGCCCGCATCTACTTCAATATTTAAATGAAGGATCCGTTAATAGGCAGCTTGCCAAGTCAATACTTAAAGCAAATGGTAAAAGTGCGGATGACTGGTACACAAAAGAAGTAGAGGAAGAAGTTTTCCAGACTGTTAAGTTACAGTTAATGGCACTCGGATTTGTGGAAGTAAAAAGCCTTCAAACAAAGCAGGGAAATATGGCTTTATTTTGGATCTTAACACCTAAAGGCAAAAAATACTTAATGGATGTAAGAACGATCAAAAAAGACGATACTTAACGATTTGATCCAGCGGACAGACTGAAGACGCGCGCCATTGAATAAAGCGTTTGGTTTACTGAATCAATAATATAGTGGAAATAATTGGAGAAGGCTATGAGCCAACGAACACATGAATCAAGTAATTTTTATGTTTGGATACTCAAACAGGTCAACGTAGATTCACCAGTTGGAGATCTTGCAAAGGTTGTAAAAAAAGACCCTTTCTTTCCTAGAGCGGGTTCCACGATAAAACCTTTTAAAGATTATCTAATTCAAAAATCAGGTGAAAGTTATTTTATCCAAGCACTTGAGGAGGCATGGAAAGAATATTCTGAATTAACTAGCTCATAACAATTCACTCAAAAATTGGGAGGTGAAATGAGACCCTTCTTATATAAAACTCTTGAAAGAACCCAAAAATCGAGTGTGATAGTTTTCCCCATAATGGAGAGGTTTAGGTGCCAAAAAGCCGTGAATGATTTGACTCTAAGCCGCGCTAGTCAAGGCTTTGAATTTGTAGCGGAGCTGGGCTTGAACCAACGCTCTTCGGGTTATGAAGATAAAAACTCTTTGTTATTTTATTCTAACCCATTGTTTAAAAACATTTAAACCGTGTAAACCTATAACAGTATTACGTTGATATACCATTAGGTTTTTATTGTTAAGATGCAAATACGACACAAAGGTAAATAATTTAACCTCACCTCACCAACTTAGGGAAGAAAATTCACTTTTATCCTACAATTCTTTATCTAATTCCACATCCCCTAAAGAAAAACCAAAGCTCGCTTCTAAATTATCATTTTTTGGGTCTATTGCTGAAATTACTATACTTTTGTCTTTAATTATATGAATCTGGTTTGCATAGTATTTCGATCTTGGGAAAACTCTCCACGTTACAAAGTCATTGTCTAATGTATGGAAGCCATTTTCCTGCCCGATTAACTTTAAAGTATCTTTTGTTTCTACAACCGTTCCAAAAGTAGCTGTTCGAGCAGTAACAATAGAATCCTCTTCGATTTGATACATGAGTGTTTTGTTATTTTGTTGATCTGGGTTAAGAGTTCTAAATGCTATCGTCATATCTTCTGTTAAGAAAAACTCTTTATTTCCTCCAAACCAGCTGTTAACAACTGTCTTATTATCTATTTTCTTAATATTGCCCTGTAAAGGATCTTCCAGCTTTACTTGATTTACAATACGCCAATATTCTTCGATATGATTTTCGTAATCCTTAATATCAGGAATAGGTTCAAAGTCTAAAACACTAACTCCTCCCACAGTATTTGCAACTAGTCTATTTTTATACCAATCACAATCAGTGCATACGGATTTAACACGAACCTTTACATCTTTATCTTCAACATATTTTTTTTGAGGAATAACTGTAACTAACCCTTCTTGACCTGAGGCTATAGCAAGCCTATAAAAACTATTAGGTGAAATCCTAAATGAAGGGCAATCCCATATTTTTACGTTACTTTTATATTCTGTTAAATTACCCATTTCCCATTTGATATGGATAGTATTAACACCTGCTTCTGAAGCGATGTATATAGTATTTCTATAAAGGTTTATATCAGAAGGCCATACTCCAATATAAATAGAACGTTCATTAGCTTTTTGTAAGTCTCTTTTGGTAATAAAATATCTTCTTCCATTAAACTTTTCTTTAATTTTATTCCTAGAAGAGTTTAGGAGGTATTTCCTTAAATCAGAATTTCCAATTCTGAATTTATTGCCCAGAGCAAGATTTACAACACGATCCCATGAGTAGGAGTTTAGTTTAAAATCCATGTCTACAAGAAATAAAACCCCGGAGTAGATAAAAGACGATAGATAATCCCCCTCAATCTCAATTGATACCGTAGAAATATCCATTAAACTTTACCTTGCATGATGTTGGTACCATCTTTCTTTTTAATTATTCCTTCTGCCACCCATGTCTTTACAACTTCAGAAGGAGGTTTGTCTCCGTTTCTTTTTGGAGATACGGTATAGCCATGCCATTCATTTTGATTACACACGTACTTAGCAACGGACAAATCTCCTGCTGTATCTCTACCAATAGCACCCATATTTTGTGCAACATTCCAAATATTATTTTTACCGTCTACCCAATTTCTGTCATACCCCATCAAAAATAATCTCAATTCATCCCATTCGGGAACCGTCCACTGACTTTTTTGATGTATAGGAAGCCCCCCTCTGTGAACGTGATTAACTTTGTATGCAGAAAATTTCATTGTTTGGATATCCTACTTTAAACTAAGTTTAGTAACTTGATTTCATTTCAAAAGTTGAGATTGATTTTGTTTAATCGCCCAAAATAATAAATTAGCAAAAAGCGCCAATTTCCGCAAACTTCGAGGATGATTAGTAACTGACGACAATACATCCACTCTGTTAGATTGGAGAAATCAATGAATATAGCAATTCCAAAATCTTATCAATATCTCTTTTGTAGTTAATTGAGGCCTATTAAAAAGCATTTATACGAGCATTTTTGATTTTGTATTTTTTGGTGTGGCACTGCTAAAGGTAAAAATAGGTTTAACGACGACTATATAGCTAAAAACTACTGTAATTTATTGAGTTGGGTTCTTACAATTTCTCGCTACGGAATACATAAGTGATGGCTTATGAGTTGCATTTCTTGTTTAATACTGTAGATTGCTTATTTATATCTATTTAATTATTAATAGAGGCGATGTGTGAACCTTATAAAAAAAGTATTAGGTAATTATTCAAAGGGTGAGTTGCAAGCTTTAATCCCAGATCACTCAATTAAATTTATTAACGATGTCAGTGACAAGGAGTTAACAAAAGAAAGTTTAATAAATTTGATTTTGTCAGATTCGATAGTTTCTATGTTGGATGATAAAAAAACTAGAGATAAGTTTATATCGAGAATGTCTGAATCAGATTTACTTTTGATACTTCAAGGTGTCGGTATAGACATTGGTGACTCGAGCTCAATTACAGCGAATACCTATGATGAAGTGAAAAAATATGCGGCAAACAATATTGAAATATTTATGGCCGTTCTAGGTATAAGTGAATTGTGGGTATCCTATAGCTATGCAACTGAGGACTTACCTAGTATTAAAGAGGTTGTTCCTCAATATGGGATGTACCCGTATCAGAAAGAAATTGCTATAAAGGTTCGTGAGGTAATACAAAAACAGCCATCTGCTAAGAGAATTATTCATTTACCAACGGGTGCAGGAAAAACTAGGGTAGCTATGAATGTTATCTGCGATTTCTTCCGAAATAATGTAGGTTCTGTAATTGTTTGGATTGGACCATCGAATGAATTATGTAATCAAGCTTATGAAGAGTTTACTAAGGCTTGGAAGGCTTTAGGATCTGAAGATAAAAGATGCTATCGTTTTTTTGATAGCCCCGGAATCCCCCTTTCTGGAATTACGGATGGTTTACTTATAGCAAGTATTCATCAATTGTACGCAAAAAGAAAAAATGGTAATGAGCTTCATTTTAAGCAGTTAGCGAAAAATTGTAGGTTAATTATATTTGATGAGGCTCATCAAATTATCGCGCCAACTTATTTGGAAACTGTTAGTGAGTTAAGAGATAGTTTAAGCTCATCTTTTCTTTTAGGATTAACAGCTACCCCTGGTAGAGGATCTCATGAGATCGGGGATGAAGATCGGCAATTATCAAAATATTTCGAAGACAAAAAAATAACAATGAAAGCTCCTGGTTATGAGTCTCCTGTACAGTATTTGATCGATCAAGGGTACTTGGCTCAACCAAATTTTTTTCCATTAACTTATGTTCTACCGGAATATCAAAAGGAAGAGGTTGAGTCAAAATTAAGTGAAAAAGAAAAAATTGATTTGTTATCAAATGTCGATGGACGAAATTTAGCAATTATGCAAACCGTTAAAGAAGAATATGAAAATGGTAGCTTTATAGTTGTCTTCGCATGTAATGTGCAACATGCAATTGATATTTCATATGCTTTGAATTTCGAGGGGATTCCCTCTACTTATATAACGAGTAAAACAGATTCATCTGAGTCACAAAAAGAAAAAGTCGCTAGGTATAAAAGAGGCGATGTTAGAGTCATCGTAAATTTTGGAATCTTGGCGACTGGATTCGATGCCCCTAAAACAAATGTTGCTGTTATCTCTAGACCCACAACATCATTAGTACTCTATTCTCAGATGGTGGGTAGAGCAATGCGAGGTTATAAAAGTGGGGGGAATTTAGAGTGCCGTATTTATACTGTAAAAGATGACATTAAAGAGTTTACAAATGTTAATTATGCTTTTGTGAATTGGAATATTAACTACATCGAAGAATAAAGAAAGAGGATATGTTGATCATGGAAAAAAAACCTTTTATCACTGGTAAAGTTGTCATTGAATCGATGAGAGATAATGGTTTTAAAAATGCAGCATATGCTTTAGCTGAAATTGTTGACAATAGCATACAGGCTGGAGCGTCTTTGGTACAAATAATGACATATGAACATGTCATACAAAACCAGCAGAGGTCTGGAAAAGTTGTTGAAGAAATTGCAGTTTTGGATAATGGAAGTGGAATGACTGCAAGTCAATTACACTCGGCTCTTGAGTTTGGTGGATCAGAACATAGATTTGATAAAAATGGAATGGGCAAGTTTGGTATGGGGTTGCCTAATTCTTCAATATCGCAGTGTAAAAGAGTTGATGTTTGGAGTTGGAAAAGCTTGGATTCTATTAATTACACCTACCTTGACATCGATGAAATGGTGAATGGCAACTTGGAATCAATTCCATACCCTGATGAAAAAGAATTCCCTGAGTTTATCAGTTCTTCATTACAGCAGGAGCCTCTTCCTAATTCAGGGACTCTTGTTGTGTGGTCAGATTTAGACAGGCTTCAGTGGAAAACGTCTAAATCTATAAAAAAACATTCTGAATTAAGAATTGGACGAATGTACCGAAAGTTTTTAAATGAAGAAAAAGTAGTAATTAAATTTAGAAATTTTGAGGTGTCAAGAAATAATAGTGTGACACAACAAGATCAGCATATCATTAATGCAAATGACCCGATGTACTTGACCCTTAATTTAACGATGGATGATTTGCCAGAGCCATTTAACAAAGAGGCATTCTTTGAACCAGTTGAGGAATATTCAAGAGAGTATTTGCTTGGTAATGAAACTTTTGAAGTTACTTTTAGAAGTAGTATTCCTAAAAGAGCTATATGGGATCAAATTCGAAAGCTTGAAAAGAAAAAAGTTGGAAATACTACATTCGGTAAGCACGCGGCAGCGAATATGGGGCTTTCTATTGTTAGAGCTAATAGAGAATTAGATTTAGATCCTAGTTTCATTACATGGGATGCAGAAAAAAATAGGGATATTGGACGTTGGTTTGGTTTAGAGATTAGCTTTCCTCCCGGGTTAGATAAAGTATTTGGTGTCCTTAACAATAAACAGGCCGCTGTAAATTTGAGACCGATGGATGTAGATGCTGATGCTGAAGCAGAAGGTTTTTCTTCTTCAGAAGAATATAAGCTTGATCTGAAAGAAAATGGCAATAATAAACATATTATGTATGAAGTAGCTTCCGAAATTAAGCAAATGAGAAAGAAGCTAGAAGACGTTTTTAAGGCTTATCCCTCGGGGAATATATCTGACCAAACATTAGATGGGCATGATGTAAGTGATATTGCTACAGAAAAATCAAAAGAAAGGGGGACTGTTAATCCCACTGAGTTTGACGAGACTGATCCAAGTTTAGATGGTGTTAAGAAAACATTGATTGATGCTGGTAAAACCGAAGAAGAAGCTGAAGAACAAGCAAAAAGAATCTTAGAGAAAGGGCGCAAATTTGAGATAGAAATTGTACCGCTTTCAACAACAGCATTTTTTGATGTGACTAGGGAAAATGGTTTTATCTTATTGCAGATAAATGAAAACCATCCTTTCTACATTAATGTGCTTTCTAAGCAAAAACCAAATGAAAAACTGTTATTGGAATTAGTTTTGGCTGCTTGGGCTCGTTTAGAGCAGGAAACAACAAGTGAACAAAAAAGGAGGAACCTCGAAACAGCAAGGGCTAGTTGGGGGGAAATTCTAGAAGATTTTATTTATGATGCTGAAGATGTTGAAGATGTTGAAGATGTTGAATAAGTATGTCTATTTATAATGGTAAAGAGTTAAGGCATTTCATAGAGAAAGAAATTACTAATGTTAATGATATATTTATTGCATCGGCTTTTATTACAGATGCAGGAGTCGATTGGTTAGCTTCTAATATTTCTGAGCAGGCATCGGTTTCATTGGTAGTTAGAGCTCTTCCTGAAGACTTCCTGAATGGTGCAACAACTATTTCAGCGCTTAAAAAAATAGTAAGTTATGGTTGGGAGTTAGCGTTTAATGAAAACCTTCATGCTAAAATTTTTTCGTTTGATAGAAGTGAATTAATTGTTGGTAGTTCCAATTTAACATCTAGAGGTTTGATGTTGTATGTAGATGGAAATATCGAAGCAAACACAAGATTAAGTGCAGATGCAAAAAGTTTGAGATTTATTGATGCATTAAAAGAAAGTTCAATTTCTCTTGATTTAAGTATGATAGAGGCGTTTGAAAACTTTCTATCGGAATTTAAAAAGACATATGTCCGTGTTGATAAGGTATTGAATTGGCCGTTAGAGCTAACAAATGAACCGGTTAGTGATTTGTTTGTTAGTGATTTACCACCTAATCCAATTAATAAAAATGGTTCAAAAAATTGTAAGTTTACCTTAGTTGACAGCTTACTTAATGATGATAGAAGTGCTGAAGCTAGAAAAGTCTTTAAATCATTGAAAATTTATAAGTGGCTAATGAGGTTGTTTGAAGCTCATACAGAAATTCGTTTTGGTTTTCTCACGAAAGAAATTCATGACGCGTTAATAGAGGATCCTAGGGTATACAGAAAAGATGTTAAGCAATTGCAGCAAAATCTTATGAGTTACATTGAAGTGTTATTAGAAGATGAGATATTGATTGAAAGACCAAATCATTCTCAAGTTTTAATTAAAAAGAATTAATTTCATCATTAGCTTTAAAAGCTAATTCTTAACGAATTGTTAATTATTAATTTTTCTTTTATTCCTATTGATTTTAATACATGTGATGCTTTAACTTCTTTCGAAGAGCATGCTGAACCTTGTGAAAGGGCTATTTGATCAAAGTTCTCTCTTATGAAATTGTTTACATCTAGGTTTTTGAAGCTAAGGTTGTATATGTTAGGTAGTTTAGGTTGGGTACCATTTATTACGAAGTCTCTTTGGTCAAAAATATTTAAAGTTTCTTTAAATTTTTTCTCATGTTCCTTATTTTTGACTTGCTTAATAAAATCCGACTTAAAGTACTGAAGACTTTTATGCATTCCAACAATTAACGGAGTCGGTAAGCTTCCTCCTCTTAAGCTTAGTTCTTGACCAGCTCCATGTATGACAGGAATCAATTTTGCTGTTTTTGCATCTCGAATAAAAAGAGCACCTATACCTTTTGGTCCATTAAATTTATGTGCTGACATTGATAAAAAGTCCAAATTCATTTCATCAATATCGATGTCCATTTTTCCAACTGCCTGCGCAGCGTCAGTATGAAATTTAACGCCGGTATCAAAACAAATTTTTCCAATCTCTTGAATTGGTTGTACAGTACCCAGTTCGTTATTTGCAGTCATTATTGAACATAAAATTGTATCTGGGCGTATTGCATTTTTGACGTCTAGAGGATCAACATGGCCAGATGGTTTTACGGGCAGGTATGTTACCTTAAAGCCTTGGGTTTCTAGGTATGCACAAGTATTTAAAACGCATTTGTGCTCAATAGAAGAAGTAATGATATGCTTGCCCTTGTCTTGATTAGCAAGGCAGTATCCTTTCAATGCAAGATTGTTAGCTTCTGTAGCCCCAGAGGTGAAGATGATCTCAGATGGGTAACATCCAATTTCATCTGCGATAAATTCTCTTGCTTCATCAATTACTTTTTTAGCCTCAAGCCCCATAGTATGGTTTGAAGAAGGATTGGCAAAGCCTTCTTCAAACCAGTATCGCATTTCTTCAACTACTTCAGGGTATACGGGCGTAGAGGCAGCATAATCTAGATACAGCATTATTTGTAGCAGGTGATGCAGGCACCACCACCTTCCTCTTGATCGTAAATTTCATCCATGACTTTAGTATCAATCACTTCAATATCAATTAGGGAGTTTCTTCGCATGCGTTTTTTATAACGAGCCATTTGCTTCTCGTGATCATCTTTTATCTCTTGTATTCGTTTAGGATCTTCTAAAGTTTCTAAAGGCGTGTCCTGGCCCATCCAGAAATAAGATTTTCCTGAAGGTGTTTGTCCTATTTGTTTTTCGTATCTTTTAGCATCTTCGAATAAATCTGGGTACCGCTCTTTTAACCTAACCCATTCGATTTTTCGTTGAAAAAAACAAAAGGTACAGCCAGATCTTGAGCGCCACTCATAATATTTTGGTAAACCAAGCCCTGAGCTTTCAAGGATGTCTTCGATGTTTTTCTTTATAAGTCCGTCTTCAGCGAAAGGCATTTTGACTTTTAAGAAGTCATGTGTAGGTATGTATCCTTCACGGGTTGGTTCATCTGCACGTATTGCAACATAACTGATGATTTCGTATCCTTCATCTAAAAATTTTTGTACCCACTTTTCAAACGGAACGAGTTTCATTTGAATAGTACACCAGCGCTGTTGTGGTGAAGGAAGGAAGTCATTGAACTCATTAGTTAGCAAGTAGTCAAAATCTTTACCTTCATCAATTCTGAGAATTTCTTTTCCAAGATATGCTTCAAGGTCATTTAAAAAATCATATACCTCTGGCAATTCTTTACCTGTATCAGTAAAGAAGTAATCAATATCTATTTCTGGGTAGTTGTCGCGCATATAAACAGCTAATGCAGCACTGTCTTTACCGCCAGAGAGACCAAGTACATGTTTTTGCTTTTTTTCAGACATTCTTTCTTCTCAAATTTTTAATTTGTTTGTTCTATCTGTTCTTGAAGTAAATTGCTTAATAGCCATATTCTCTCATCTTGCTGAAGATTTGAAAGGGCTGCTTCCACATTATTCTTAGTCGCAGGATCAATTTCAGTTTTATCGAGTCTAATATTAATCATGCTTTCCGACTGTTTTCCTGACTGTTCTGAGACTAAAGAGACGGTCATTAAGTCATCACCTCTATCGAGATCATACATTTTAAGGATTTGAAAAAATCTTCTGCTGAATGAGAGGAGGGATTCTCTAGCAAGCTCGATTTTGGAGTCCGTCCACTGAGAGTTTGATGATTTACTTAGAAGAGATATAACTGATTCTGTCCATTGGGTATTTTCATCATTTGCAGATAAGCAGCGTTCAGCAAAGCCCTTTAGCCGGAAATCTGAAGAGGTTTCAGCTACTTTTTTGCAGCGCTCTTTAAAGTTTTCGTCAAATTCACCTAACCGCTCTTTAATTGCTTCTTTAAATGTTAATAGTAATGAAGGGTAGGCTTCCTTCAATTCATTAACCACATTTTCAATTTCATCTTTAAGCAAATCAGGCGACGTTGTTTCATCACATTTAAAGATTTTCGGTAAATCTTCAAATATGAATTTATGGGGGTCGGAGGCTCTAAGTGCTTCATTGCGGAAGCTAATTGCGTTCTTAGTTAGGTTTAGAGTGTTTTTAGTCCAGTGGGGAAGTGCGTGAACAAAGGTGACTAAAGACCTTGCGACCGATAATACATTAGCCTGATGATCAGATGTGCCAGTTTCAATTTCAGCTAAACGTTTCAAAAGATACGGTTGGATTGTGGCTGATTCCGTATATCTTAAGCCAACATGTTCGGGCTTTTTAATTATCTTGGTAGTAATAATGTCGTCGGCTTCAGGAACAAACACAAACTTTTGGGTACTATCAAAATCATACAATGCCAGTTTATCTTGGTAGACCATTATAAAAGCGGTTACTAGTAGTGGAAAAACACCGTCTGTCACTCCATAAGGAGCTTGAGACCAAGCCATATAGATGTCGTTGATAGATGAAATGCCTTCAGATTTTTTTAAAAGCTCTAAAGTATCATTAAACAAAACTTGGGTGGCTTCATCCGTTGGTTCTGAAAAACCATATTCATCATTAATTTTTTGATGAATACCAAGAGCCTTAATGCATGTCAGGTAGATGGCTTTTTCTGGAGGGAATTTGTCATCAAAACCTAAGTTTTCTTCACAAAAACAATCGGGATCGATCATCATGTCAATCAACTTTCTCCTTGCTGTGATTGCAGTGCCAGAAGGTTTTTGTCGATTAATAATTTCGTTGTTTATATGTAGTGATTTTGAATATAACTCGTCAATGACGATAGATGCTATTTCTGTAAGGTTATGACTGTTTTTGCCAAACCATTCGGCATTAATTAAACATGAATTTAATTGATCTTGAAGGTTTTTTTGAGCAATAGTCTTCCTGTCATTAATAAGAGACTTTGCAATAGGGTCGTGAGCTAAGTTTGCTTCTTCTTTTTTCATGATTGTGGCTAAAGCCACAAGCTCTTTAGCGCTTTCAGCAAGGATGTGATAATTCTGTATCAATCCAAACGCATAAAAGTGAGATAAAGTTGTATTTTTAGCTACTGCTTGCTCGTATAAACTACGATCGAGCAATAAAATAAATGCAGCACTACTGTTATTTCGAGAAGTCCAACAGTTTGTTAAAGCCTCCAGTTCTAGAGCGTTTTTTGCTAGCCTAACATCTAGCCAGTGTAAAGTCCCTGTTTCATGGTAATGTCTTTTGGCTATGATAAGGTTTTTTTGAAGTTCTTCTTCTATGATGTTTAGCCATTCAGTTTCCTGAATATTTGGTAAATATTCAGCAATTAAACTGGGAACATCAATATCACTTCCAGCAAAGATAACATATGAATTAATATGAGATCTAAAGCTAACTAATGAATGCTCGTTTAGTTCTTCTAAAGCTTTTTCAAAGTCTTCATGATCAAGCCCTAAGTGAGCTAAAAGCAGAGTAGTTTTTGTTGCGAAGAGGTGAGCTGCATTTCCAAATAAATTGATCAAAGCAATCGTTTTTAACAAAGGAACTGCATGCTTTGATGTGCATTTTAGATGAGCTCTGTTAATTGCATCCTTTGCTTCGCTCCACTGTTTTCCGTCTTCACTAGGTAAAATGTGAAATTCAAGGTTGTACTCTAGGAAATCCCATAAGTTTGATAGCAGGTACGGTGAAGTATAATCAAGGTCGTGCTCTTCTAAAAAGTTTCTTAGACTGTTTGGCTCCATTGAACCTAAAAATGAGAATATTGAACGTTCATTTTGAGAAAATTGTCTTCTCGAAATGACTCCTAGTAAAGAAGCGACATAAGGGTGAAGAGCACCTAGTTTAGCTATGTTTTTTCTAAAGGTGTTACTACTTTTCAAATCTTCTCGAGCATAAGAGGCAATTATCTCGTCGGAGCTTTGAACGATTGACGAAGCGGCTTTAGATGGTTTTGTCGAAACTGTTGCGATTGATTCAGAAATCAAGGACATAATTTCGTCGGTTGATACCTGGTAAAGTAAATCTACAAATCGACCTTGTATCTTTGCCCACTCGGCTCTTGTCTTAGAGGTTTTATCTTTTGCATATTCACTGAACCCTTGGTGCAAAAGACCGATATAAATGGAGGGAATAGCATATCTAGATATACGTTCACTTAAATCTTGGAATAAATGTAAATCACCATTTTCACGGTTAATATGCTCAAGTGTCTTACCAAGTTCATCATGAATTAAGAGAATGCCGTCTACTTTATCTTTTAGTTTGTCGTGAAGTGTTTCATAAAAATCAATGAATTGATCTTCAGACTCAATATCTAATGTTTTTACCCATTTTATTTCGTTCTTTAAAGATTGTTCTTTTAGTGCAGCAATAACACTATTAGTAAGCATCTCAATAGGGTTTGATAGACCGCCTAGAGCCCTAATAACTAAATAGCCTTTTTTACTCGTATTGAAGCTCTTACGGTAATTTTGAAACAGATCAGAACCTATGATTGATTCTGTTAATTTTAATATTGTTGCATCATTGCTTAGTAGGCCAGAAAGTAATAAAGCTACCGTCGATTTTCCAGAGCCATAAGGTCCTGTGATTGTGAATGCTTTTCTGTTTGCTTGAAATTCATGACTTAAAGTAGTCAGTGTATTTTCTGCAGTTGCGTGAAATAATAAACCTTCAAACGCATCCGCATTAAAGTCGGTGTCTATCCTTGTTGAACGGCTATATCTAGGCTTAATACTGTATATGTCTGATAATCGCATACTAATCTCTTACTTGTAGTAGCTCTCAAGAAAATCGATAGGTTTAATTGATTCAATGGTGTCGCATTTAATTTGTCTAAGACCCATTGTGTCAGTCCAATCAATAGCTTTGTTTGTAAAAATACTTAATTTATCTAAAAGTTCGTTTAGGCCGTCTTGAGATAGTCTAAAAATCTTTCCAGGACTTCCTTGAGCCTTAAGAATTTGATCATAAGAAATGGTTTTTGAAGAACTAAAATGTGTCTGCCAAAAGTCTACTAATGCATAAGCGAAAACTTCTATAGGTAAGTTTGATCTCTTATCTAAAGTTGAAAAAGATGTTTTGTTTGTCGAATTTACAATAAGATTTAGCTCAATAAAGGGAGACGAAAAACTATCTTCAGAAACGCTTTTAAGGCTACCAACTTTGTTTATGTAGGCGTTTAATAAGCAATCGATGTCTTTTTCAATCGTTTTTATAGAGGACTGTTGATTGTCTGAAAGAGATTCAAGATCGCTTTTTAAGAGTTCAAGTAAGCTTTCTTTTGTAAAAGATTGCGTCGAAGAGTAATTGAAAAACCACCTTAACGCGGATAGTTGTTTGTAATTTTTGCATAGTTGCCAGTGAAGTAACCAGATGCTCCCAGGCTTTTCTAGATAAGGGTCCCAGGCGTCATTATCTAAAACTAGTCGTTTTGCTAGTTTAGAGATCTCTGTCGAGTCTTTTGCGAATTTGACTAATTCCAGCATCTCAAGCCAATACCTTAATGAAGAGACCATGTTTTTCCCTATGCCAAGATAGGTAACAGCTCGAACTGCATCTTCGGTATTTGTATTTTTGAGTTCATTTCCATTGTTAAGGTAGTGAAGGCCTTTATAAAGCCATCCATGACGTAATGGAAATGTTTCATGTCCGGAAAAACGCGTAGTAGTGCCTTGTTGAAGCATATATTTATAATCTCTCTGGAGAAGTTGACCAGTGAGTTAGATTATATCAATTAGGACTTCAGATTTTAAAAAACTTTGAACCTTTGAGTTCGTAGCCGCATTCCCGTAATAGCTCATCTAGCGCTTCTTTATTTAGGTTAATGTTTTGATTTATATGAGGAATTATTGATTTTAGACGTTTTTCAAAGGATTGCTTCTTTTTAAAGTATGCATGATCTTTGCTTAAAAATACTGATGAATCAAAGAGTATCGGTCTTTTGTCTTCAATTATATAGTCGAAGTAATCCACTTTTTGATTCCAGAGATTAACTTTAATTCTTTCTCTAAGAGTAGGAAGGAGGGAATTATAGAATTCATCGTAACCCATAAAGCTTACTTTACCTGATTTAAAATGAATTTTAACCAAATCAATTTCATCTAATCCACCATATAAAATAGTGGCACACCCAACATATAATCGAAGTAAAAGAGGAATGTCGTTAATAAATCTTTTATGGAATATGATTGAGTGGTCAGTATTATAAAAATGGGGAATACTAGAATTTAAAATACCATTTGCAGCATTAGTGATGTTGTCAGTTTCTACTAATTGATAAAGATAATCTTTTGCCTCATTTTCAGCAGTTGTTTTATTACCGAAAAAATATTTAATGTCATTTAATAGTTCTGAGTTAGTAATTTTTCTGTCTTTTCTCTTTTGAAAGAGACTCATGGCAAAAAAGTAAATAAGATCTTCTTTTCGCATCTCTTCAGCTTTTTTCAAATCGTCCATTTCAGAAAATTGGAAAAGAATATTTAGTGCTTTTTTTAAAGAGCCAGTTGCGCCTACTAAGTCATTCTCTTTGCTGAACTCTGAGGTTTTGACAGGTCTTCCTAGTTCTAAACAGCGTTGCCATAAAGAATCAAACAATTCATTATTTTCGTTTAGTAGTTTTAAATGAAGATCTTGTTGTGTAATCCTAGGAACTTTTAGGTGTTGCCAGTTATGAGTGCGTTTAATACTTGATTGCTCAAAGTTTATTGCATCTTCTTGGTTTTTGAAGATGAAAAATACCCCAGGTGCAACAGCATAAGCATCGGTCATTAAGTATTCTTCTAAAAAGGTTCTTAGCTCTTTTTGTGAGTAATACTTTTGAAAGGTATTTCTAGAAGTAATAACGCCATCTTTGTATGGTTCAAATTGATTGATGTAGTTATCACTAGTCACCATGACAGAGACACAGAGAATTTTTTGAGTTAATTCCCATGCGTTGAGAAGGGCTTCAACTCGTTCCTGATAATCTTCAATAACATTTAGAACAAAGCCTAGGTTAACAACATCTGATTTTGTTTTTTGTGAGTCAGGTTTGAAAGCCGGATCCCACCCTGAGCTTTCAATTCCCGCTTGTTCAAGAAGATAAAGGTCACTTCCTTTCCCACAGCCATAGTCAAAAAAAGTTGTATTTTCATTAATCTGATCGTATTGAAACAATTTTTTTAGGGGGAGTGAGAATTCGTATCTTGTTAAGGCTGTTTTATGCCGATCAATACTTGTAGTTAATTCAGCGTGACTGTTAAATTCTTCAGGTGACAATTGTGTTAGTTCACCATTCTCAAGTTGATATCCATGCTCTTCAATAGTTTTTAGCCAACCTTGTTTAAACCCGATTTTATTAGTGTTCTTGTATAGACCAATTTCTTCGCCTTCGAGAGTGATCTCACGAAACTCTTTAAAATACGGGTTAGTCGGAGGGATGAAAAGCTCTTTTCTATGAAGTATTGGGGGATTTAGTGAGCTTTCGTAGTTTGTTTCTTTAGTTTTTAAAGATTCAAGATCGACTGTTATTGATTTTTTTAGTTCAGGGTATGGATCTGAATAAAAGTCAGGATAACTTAGAAAAGAAACTTTAAAGGCAGATTTGAATAACTTGATTACTTCCCAATCCGTTGACTGCAAACTAATTGCTTCTGATAACCCTGTTATAAAGCGTTTTAATTCGTTTGGAAGTTCGTCAAAGTAGTCCTGATGGAGATACACAGAGTCTGGCAGGGATTTACCAATTTTGATCTTGCTTACCAAGCTTAAGTAAAGGGGTTTTGAAAGCATAATTACATGTCGTTATAAAAACATATTTATATCTTACCTTTTCTTGCGGCAGATTGAAGATTAGTCACCTTCTTATGTTACTAGGCTATTTAAGATTTCGAAAAAAATTAGGTAGCGAGGTAGTCTTTCTACGACTTCAGTTGAAAATCTTTTATGTTTCCAAGGAATTTTGCATTACAAAATGTTGGTCTATTTTCTGAGAGGGGTACATGTAATAATGAAAAAGCCCCAGATTTCAGTAGCCTGCTATGTTATTGGCTAGTTACTTTCTGGGGTGCTATACCGATAATTCTATTTCATTTATGTTTACATGTCTTTATTTTTTGTTGGTATGTAAATGGGTAGTTTCAGGAGTAGTAAGGCTGGCAAATTGTGTCATTAGTTGATATTCATCTCTACCATTTTTCTTAAGATGTTCCATTTTCGCTCCATGCCGAAATCATAGTTCTTGAGTATGTTAGCTATCTTAATAACTTTTTTCCCAGTGATTGTTAAGGTGTAGTGTTGTGAGTACTTTCCTTCGTAAGTTTGTTTGCTTACTGATTCAATCTCTTTGAGAAATAATTTTTCAAGCCAATCCACACTTTTGTTTGAGGCAGAAATGAAGTGTATTTTAGGTTCGTTTTTTTTCCAGTTAATTTTGAAATGGCCATCGCCTGCAAGAATTCCTGCGGCATACGCCCATGAAACTTCAACATTCGAAAAGTCAGGCGGGGACAGCTCAAAGGTTTTACTTTCATTTACATGAAAGTTTCGATTTAAATCATTTATTATCTCTTCTGATGAAAATGATATGGCTGCGTAGACTCCTCTTCCGTTTACATTCGTCATGGTACGGTATTTGACATCATTCTTAAGTTCGATGAACCTCATAAAGTTTAGTAATAAATCTTCATCTATTGCCTTTAGCTCAATGGATATTTGATGTCGATTAGTTCGGCGGTCAAAGCATCCATCTGCCGCCAACAACCCTGCGAAAAAAGCAGATTCTTTGTTTATTATCTGAAAAGCAGTATCTTTTACGTTGAAAAGCCTATTTATATGCGTTCGATCATCATTTCGAAGACCAAGGTGACGTGTTTTTATCTTAATACTTCCTACTGTTCTTCCCATTAAATAGGCAATTTCTTTGTAGTAATAGTTTTTCTCGGCCAGCAACCTTTTTAATTGAATTTCATCTTCTGGGGAATAAGGTTTTCCATGATTTTTTAGTGTATTAACCGGATCGACTTTTTGACAAACGATTGTTGCGGCCGGCATTTCTTTTAATAAGTCTATTATGCTTGAATACCTTAAATTCCCACCATTGATGGAATGCATCTCAGTTTTAGAGATATAGTCGCCTGGATCATTTAGCAACTCGTATCCTCTTCTTCTTACAAGTATTTTAGCTTCTTCATAACTCCATGCACGCTGCGAGTGGATTTTTTCTTTCGTGCATTTAGGACAACCGCAGCAGACCTTTTTCTTAATTCCATCCTCTGAGCCAATGAATGGTGCACCACATATCTGACACTCGAATTTTAAACTTTCATCCGAGGAGGGAAATTGTTTAGAAATGAGTTCTAGTCGACCCTGGCTGATGACATTAATATATATCGCATATTGATTTATATCGTTATTTACACATTGGCGTGCCGACGACCATGAGCAGTAAGGGCAGTCTAGGTTCGTATCTCTAGGTAAGTTATTTTGTAATGGATAATCTATCAACTTATAAAAGTTTCGAAAAACCGAGTTGCCACATTGATGTTGGAACCAATTGTTTCCTGATGCTTTTATTAATGTGTATTTGGGGTCGATCCGCCATGTTCCTTTTCGTTTCTCATGTAATTTTTTTTCTATTTCAGCAAGTGTTTTTCTAAAGGCTTTGCCTTTCTTTTTAGAGTCGCAGGGACCTTGACACAGGAGAAAATCGTTGTGTTTTAGTGCGTATTTAATATTTGATAGTTTATGCTTTACAACTTGTCCGCAAAGTTCATTTGAATTAATTCGATTTTTGGTGCAACGAACCTTGATCTTTGTATTTGGTGGTAACCCGCCACAACTGATACCAAAAAGCGTATGTTGTTCAAATTGATTTTCATCCTCGATTTCAAAAGGCCAGGATGATTTATTTATCAATAAAATGATTTCTTTCCAAGAGAGGCAGCTTTTTTGATTTTTTGTTAATAGGTGGGGGGAGGTCATGACGTCTTTTTTATCCTTTGTTTGATTTTAACTTTTCGAAATTGAATGCTTTAGATGCTTGAATTTAGACAGGTTTATGGTAGCAATCCGAAGAACATGTTTTTGCTTTTAACGCCATGAAAAACGTGGTGTTCGTTAGGCTTTTATGGTCGATAGGAAAGAATAGGTTGTTAGAGTTTTAATTTGTTTTTGGTCTTAGCAGGTTGTGGTGCGAACGCTATCATGTAAGTATGGGATTGGTCTTTAAATTACATAATTAAAGAATTCAGATGAAGAAAAATAGATCACGGTGAGAGCTGTAGTTTAGTTTTCAGCTCTCGTTAAGAATTTATAATAAAAACAATTGGTTATGATTGTATTTTTGCTTTACAGGATGATCTATGAAAGCTAGGATTAGTTTAAAAGATCAATCTCGACAGAGTTGTTAATTGAACCTGGATTGTAGGTTTGTTATCGGCTTACCCTGTAGTTGATCTTTAATAACAACAAATTAAGGTGAACTGACATGCAAACTTTAGAGACGATGGTTCAAGGGACGAAAGTCGGCCCTTTTTTGGCATTTATTTATGCGTTGATTATTACGATCGCTTCAGGAATCACATTGTTGATTCAGGCAAATGAAGCGGTTAAAAAGCACGATCAGATTACACAAAAAGTTGCTTTGGCTTATGGGCTTTCTGAGGTTTCAGCTGAGAATCTGATGTGCTTCCATGGTATTTTGCATTACAAAAATATAGGCCTATATTCCGGAGCATTGGCATTTACTCCAAATATTAGTTGTTCAAAGGATGAATTGAATAAACTTCAAGAAAACCCTTCTCGAACTGTAGCGTTTTACGCTTCCATTTTTTTGTTGCTAGGGATTTTGATGTGTTGGAGTGCATATTTTCAACTAAAACAAGACAATAGAGAAAAATCTAGTTAAGAAGCTGACTTGGTATTAAAGAGTAAATGTCAGGCTGGATATGTGTTTAATTACTAGGTTATAATTCAACTCGTTAGACATCAATCAGACGAACATTGCAAGATGGGTTGATGCCCCACCTAGTCGTTGGTTGCTGGTCGAACCGCTATAAACAAGTGGAACACGTAAGAAACAAAAGCCCTGTTAATCAGGGCTTTTTAGTATCTATAATTTTTATTGCTTCTTTGCATGTCTGTTTAGATACAGATATAATTAACCTAAGACGTTCTGTTTGAGGTCTGTTTATCAGATGTGCGTCCTACCCGCCAGAAATGGTTCCTAGCACGGTTTGGGAATATTGAAGAGGTCTCTCAAGGTTCTAAAAGCCCCGTTTATCGGGGCTTTTGCTTTTATTGCTCAATAAAGGTTTTCTTTCTCCTTTTGATGCCACTGATTGGTGTTTAGGATTCGATAAATAAGGCCCCCAGTGAGCCCATTTTCCAAGGCATGATGTAATTTTTCTGGTGGTAAGCCAGTAGTCTTAAAGTGAATATCGAGTTTAATCTAGTCTTAAGAAATTCTTCATCTTTATAGAGTTATTCTGCCTGGGAATATACGTGTAGTTAACTGTGCACTTTTAACGGTGCTACAAAGGGCAGGAGATGGTCGAGGTTGGGTGAACTTGTTCTGATGAGTGCTTGGGTTAGGAAAAGATGAAAGAGTTGATCTATGGCTATCTGTTCATCGAAAAATTGCCATGTCGTGATGGTGTGGTAGGTGCCATTAATGAAAAGCCTGCAATTTTGAAGAGTTAGGTCTTGTATATACAAAGCGTTTATTGATGGCACACCAGAGTAGTCTGAATTTATTTGTTAATTGTTTTTAACAAGTTTCGCCTGCTTTTTTCCTATTAATTAAATTAGTAATTAAGCTAGCTTGTTTTCTAATTACTAACTTCGACCTGCTGCTTGTTTGCTAATAGCTAAAATGGGTGGCGGTTCACTTCAGTATTTAGTCAATTCGTTGAACAAAAATTTATCCCTCTTATTTCCTATATATAAATTGGCAGATAAGCATGCTTATATTCCAATTAATAAACTTTGTAAGCTTGTATGCTAATTAAAGAATTTTTGTAAGCTTGTATGCCAATTAAGAAAAATCAGTGCGCTTGTATGCCAATTAAAAAAATTGGGAAGCTTGTTTTGTTCTTTACTTGTTGTACTAGACTGAAAATTATGTAAGAGGGAAAAGATGTGAGTAATGGTGTGCGGAAATTACATTTTATTAAAATAGCTAATTAATGTTTAGTGTGGATTGGTGTTTAGTGTAGCTCAGTATTCTTAAAAAACCAGGCAAAAATGTCTGGCTTTTTGGCCATAAAAAATATGGTTAAACAGGGTTTTTAGATTGCATTCAAAGTATTTGAATGTTTTCTTGGAAATTTAATTCCATCATGCTGGCAAATTGGTTTACGTACTTTACTTGTAAGTCAGGTTGTAGGTGTCCATAGTATTGTTCAATCATTTCTACGCTCGTTGCAGCAAGTTTTGCAATGCTTAAAAGGTTTGCGCCATTCATTACTAAATGACTTATAAAGTTATGGCGAAGCGTGTAATTATCTAACTCGCTTGGAAGGTCTGACAGAGACTTGATCTTTTCCCAAGGTTTGTAGAGTTTTTTATATGGAAGTCCAGTGCAGGGATTGGGGAAAACATAACCGAATTTAGGGCTGCCATTTTGCTTGTGCCATATTTGAAGAATGTTGACAGCCGCGTCTGAAAGAGGAATTGGTGTTGGGTTAGGTTTCTTGTGTCTAGTTTTATTGATTACCTTGGTCAATCGCTTGAATTTTAGATTAACCTCCTCCCATTTTAATGTTAATGCATCACCTGGTCTAAGGCCTGTGTAGTAGAGTAAAAGCATTGTGGGTTTAACGTAGTCTACGTAAGTTACTTGGGTCAAATCAGGTAAATGTGGCTTTCCATGATTTCGACTGTTCGTTCTCTGAACCCGTTTTTCTTCTTGATATTTATCTAGGGCGTCGAAAAATTGCTGGGTTTGCTCCAAATCTAAATAATTTCTCTTCAAACGGAGAAGGGTTTCTTCTTCGGGCGTGGCGTTTCGAACTTCGAGCTTAAATTTTTTGATTGGGTTTTCATCGATCACTCCGCCTTTTTCTGCGGCGTGGTTTAGCATGGCATTGAAGTAAGAGAAAACTTTTTTAATTGTTTGAGGATTTAAGTTTTCGTTTTCTTTTGTTTTTTGCCAATGAAGCATCATCCTTGGAGTTAGGCTGGACATTGGTTTCTTCAATAATTCAGGAAAATGGTTAAATAAATCTGCACGCATATTTTTCCCATCACCTTTCTTGGCTAAAACAGAATCATAGATTTCTTTTAAGTACGCTTCTGCAGTATTGGCGTGAGTTTGTTTTTTTTGAGCAATGGTTTCAGAAATATCTTCGCCGGCAGCGATGCGCCCAATATAGTCTGAAAGGATTGCTCGAGCTTTTTCGATTGGAAGTCCAGGAAAACTTCCTAAAGGTATGGTTTTTCTACCGCCTGTTGGAGATATGTATCTGTAATAGAGCCCTAGGCCCGTTTTTAACTTTCTGGCATGAAAGCCTTTTTGTTCAGTGTCATTGAATCGCTCACCCACAGTTGAGTTTTTGGAAAACAATTGTAAAGTTGATTTAGATATTTTTCCTTTCATTCAAATCCTCCAGAATATGCCGTGCCCCCGCTGTGCCCCACAAAAGATTAAAGTTGGGTGCAGGAGGTTAGTTTTGATTAAAGTTTGTTATGAATGTAACTTATTGAAATTTAATGACAAATTTTGGATGGATTTGGTTTTATTACAAAGGCGGAAAAAGGGTGTTTCAGGATTGTGATTCCTGTTGTCGCGGGTTCGATCCCCGTCATTCGCCCCATTTTCCTAAGCATCTTTCTTTTAAAAGACTATTTTCTTTTACTCTTCAGTTAAAAGTTTTAAATTATTTTAAGTATTAAAACGACTCTCAAGATTTTTTGGTTTCTGTAAAACTGAATTCTTTAGATTGATTAGCCAATATCACTCATTTTGATGAGCTGGCTGATACTTCTGAATACGAAGTGACTTGATTACGCCCTTGATTTTTTGAAACATAAAGAGCCTTGTCGGCTTGTGCAAGCAACGAGTCTATATTCGTGTTTTCCAGTTTACTTTCAACGACCCCTAAACTGGCGGTAAACTGAATTGACAACTGCTCTTGTTTTAGTTCGATTTGACTGATCTTTTGGCGAAGGGTTTGAGCAATATTAACCGCAGCAGCTTCTCTAGTATTAGGCAAAAGCACAGCAAATTCTTCTCCTCCTAACCGGCCGATGATATCTGTCGAGCGAAGGTTGTTTTTAAGCGTGTCTGCAAAAGCTTTCAGGGCCTGGTCTCCCAAAGCATGGCCATAAGTGTCATTAAGTTTTTTAAAATTATCGATATCGAGCATAATCAAACTCAGCGGATTTTGTTGCCGGAAAGCCAGATGCAGTAGCCGTTGGCTATAATCAAAAAAAGCACGGCGGTTATTGAGTTGAGTGAGTGGATCGCTATAAGCTAATTTCTCGGCGCTTTCTTTGGCAAGCTCTAAGTCATGTGTCCGAGCTTTAACCTTTTCATCCAGTGCTTGGTTAAGTTCTAGCAATTCTTGCCGGTGCTCGTTTAATCGCTGAATCATTTGGTTGTAACTGTCTTTTAAAATGAGCAGTTCATTTTTATCTGTCCAGTGAATAGCCAAGTCGATCGGTCGCGGGGATTGTGTGTTTTGCTGGCGAATTTTGTGGGTAAATTCTTCTAGAGGTCGCCCTAGGTATTTTTTGATAAAGAAATAAATGATAAACCAAAGTGCGAAAGTTTTGATTAAGGAGTTAATCAATATAAGAAAGAAGCCGTATTTGACTCGTTCAAAGACCAGTCGGTCATTTGAATAAAGGGTTACCTTTCCCAAGGGAATATCGTCTTTAAATGCCGGCCCTTGATATTGAATAGGAAATTCGTGATCGAAAAGTGATTTAGCACCCAAACCGAAGAGTTTTTGTTCTGTGGGTTGGCCTTTTGAGTCATAATAATTGACTTGGTTTTGCTCATTAAGCACCGCACCGATTTGAAAATCCATTTTGTGGTCAAGAGATTCGATTTTTACACCCACCACGATGGGAAGGTTGTACATGCCTTGTAGTATCGATTGCAGTAACTCTTGATTATAGGTCCAAACCGAATCGGAAATTCCCTTGCCAAAGGTGGCAGGCAAGGTTTGAATTTCTTCATAAAACTCTTTTTTGGTGTTTTCGTACTCTTTGTAAAGCTGAACCACCGTGACGAGAACCGCCACCAAAAAATAAAAGCCAAAGATAACGAGCAATAGATGCAGCGCGATAGATTGGCGATAACGGTTTAATAAAGCTCGCATTTAACAAATCATAGTTTATTGGGTTTGCCAGTCTTGAATGCCATAACGTTCCAACAATTTGTTTAAACGACCGTCTTTTCGCATTTTAAGAGTTTCTTCAGACAGGATTTTGGCATACTCTGCGGATTTAGGGTTTTTAGGCGAGAAACTGCTGTAAACATCAATGACCACGCTGGTGGTGCCGGAGACTTTTACCTGGTCAGACTTGCCCATTTGCTTGGCCTTGTATTCCAATACGCTTTTGTCTTCGATAACTGCGGTCAGGCGGCCATTGATAAGCATTTCAAGCAATCTTTCCAAAGGCTTTTCGCCGGTGATGGCAAGGACGTTTTTTGGATTTTGATTAATATAGTCCATGACGATCGGGTCAACATAGTCATACCCTTTAATAATGCCGATCATTTTGGCCTGTTCAAGCGAGTCTTTTCCTGTGTAGCGCCAGTTTGAGTCTTTACGGCTGAAAAAGGTACTGTTGCTTTTGCCTAAGGCAAAGTCAGGAAACACGAAGTCCGGAGCTTCTTCACGAAAGCAGGCCATGGTACCGTCAAGTTTGCCTTCTCTTACCAGTTGCAATCCACGAGAGTAAGAAACCTCAACGAACTCGACCTTATGGCCTCTTTCTTTCATGGTTTCCACCAGTAAATCACCCAAATATCCGACCTTGCCTTGGTTTTGACTTGCGATGCAATCGTAAGGACACCATTCGTCAGTGGCGATTCGGAGTGTATCTGAAAAAACATAAGTAGGGACAAGTGCAATAAGGCTTGCAAATATTAGGCTAAAAGTCAGAGAGGTTTTTGTTTGCTTGGTTTGCGCATGCATGACTGCACTCCAATAAAATAAGATCGAGCCATTATAAAGTCTCTATTGGAATAGTACCATAAGAGTTATTTTTAGGGCTCTTATACGCCTCTAAATGCCATTTCGAAAATAATAAAACCCCATTGTTTATAACAAATTGACATACGTAATAAAGCCAAGTTAGGATTTGTGACTTTAGTTAACAAAGATCTTGTCGACGCATTAATCAGAGCAGGAATAGTAGATCATGGAAGAGTTGTTAGTAAGGTATGCACATTTTCTAGGTATCATTTTTCTAGCTTCAATGCTTGCTATTGAAAATGTTCTTTTATCAAAAATCCTGAAAAGAGAGGTAGTGGGTAAGTTGGCTATCATCGATTCTCTCTATGGTTTAAGCGCAATAGTCACTCTCACAGCAGGTTTGCTTTTGTGGTTTGCTGTCGGTAAGCCCAGTCAATTTTATACAAGCAACGTAGTATTTCACGCTAAAGTAGGGTTGTTTGTATTGATTGCCTTGCTGTCAATCTTACCGACACTGTTCTTTTTGAAAAGTCGTAGGCTTAATGTGCAAGAAATATTGGTTCCTAAACACATAATATATATTGTGCGATTAGAGGTGGTACTACTATTGTTGTTACCATTGTTGGCTGTATTGATGGCGCGAGGTTATGGAGCTGCATAACAAGCGTATCAAGTTGAGCAAAAACACGCGGGTGCTTTTGGCAACTTTCGTGTCTTTATGCATTTCTGAGTCAGAGCTATGAGTGAAAGTCTTCCCATTGTATTCGGGGTTTACCCATTACTTCTGTCCGGGCTCGCTCTAATATGGCTACTCCGCCTTCAGCATCGCAGTTGGCCGAATTGGGCAGCGTGGGTATTGGCTTGCGGGAGCATCGTCGCCTTCGCTTTTGTAACGGGGCCTTGGGCCTACACGAGTTATTACTTGCGGTACGTTTTTTTAGGGCTGTTCGCCTTAACCGTCGTTTTCTCATATTTCCGAATGAAGCGCAGTAGCCCTTATTCTCGAACGCGCGATGATCGAATTTCTGTTGCCTCTGTATTGATTGTTCTTCTTTTTACTGTACTGAATAGCCTGGCCATTACGTCGTATTATCCTTCTGGAAAAACGCTTGACGTAACATTTCCACTCAAATCAGGCACCTATTACGTACTACAAGGTGGCGACAGTATTGTTACGAATCCTTTTCACGCGCTGGCCCACACCGAGCAGGCCATAGACATCGTTAAGCTCAACTCACTTGGCAATCAGGCAGACGATTTAGCTCCGCGAGTGTTGAGTGCCTACCAAATCTTTGGTGAGAAACTTTATAGTCCATGCCAGGGAACTATTTTAGAGGTTCGTGACAACTTGCCGGACAATCCACCCGGAAACCCTGATACGGAGCATCCTGAAGGCAATTACATTGTGCTACAGTGTCTCATGGGAGATATATTAATGGCTCACTTGAGGCGAGACAGCATTAAGGTAGTGCCGGGGAGTATCGTGACCATGGGACAACCTTTGGCTGAAATCGGTAATTCAGGAAATACACTTGAGCCACACTTGCATATTGAGGCAACGAAGGATGGCAAACCGATATGGCTTAGTTTTGACGGACGGTCGTTGTCGATCAATAGCTTGATAACGAGAAAGTGAAAAATGCATAACAATGCCATTAATGCGGACAGTAAAAAGCGTCGCTTCCTTGTCGCGCCATTTTTTGCTGCCGGTTATGCCGAACGTTAGTGAATGGAGAAAATGAGTTGAATTTCATCGAAATTATCGGATATATCCCTGCAATTATATTTCCAACAGCAACGGTTATTCAGTTGCTTCATTTGCTAAAAACAAAAACTTCAGATGGTGTTTCCGCTTTGGCTTGGGGGGCTTTTGCTTTAGGCAACGTTTCTCTTTATATTTACACTGAAAAGTACTTTGAGCTTCAATCAATTATAGGCCTATTGCTTACATCACTTTTGCAGTTAATTATTATTTTTCTGATATTTAAATACCGTAAAAGCTAGGTGCAAATATTCACCTAACATGTTGACTAATAATGGTAAAAATAATTTCTTTTTTCGTTTCTTAAAATTTTAGCAAACAATAGCTTTGTAAGGTCTGGCTCGAATATGAAACTCCCTATTTATCAAATTGATGCATTTGCTGAAAAAGCCTTTGAAGGAAATCCGGCTGCGGTCTGTCCTTTGAAAGAATGGCTTCCTGATTCGGTCATGCAATCAATCGCTGAAGAAAACAATCTATCCGAAACGGCGTTTTTTGTTAAAACTCAACAAGGCTTTGATATTCGTTGGTTTACGCCTGTTGCGGAAGTTGACTTGTGTGGTCATGCAACCTTGGCATCAGCCTATGTCATTTTTAATATTCTTGAGCATAAAGAAGAAGAGATTGTCTTCAATTCAAAATCCGGCGAATTAAAAGTTAGCAGGGATGAAGAATTGTTGGTTATGGATTTTCCTAGCCAAGAGCCGGTTGAGTGTGAAGTGCCGGAAGCTATTAAGCAGGCGTTCAATAGTCAGCCGATCGAGTGTTTGAAATCAGATGATTATATTGTGGTGTTTGGCTCCGAAGATGAAGTGTCTTCTGCAAAACCAGATATCCAAAAATTAAACATGCTTGATTTGCGTGGCGTGATTATTACTTCAACGTCAGATCGTTTTGATTTTGTTTCTCGGTTTTTCGCCCCTAAATATGGAATTAGCGAAGACCCAGTAACAGGTTCGGCCTACACACAATTAGTCCCTTATTGGTCTGCTGTTTTAGGAAGAAATAAGCATCATGTAAAACAACTCTCAAAAAGAGGCGGGGAGTTGTTTTGCGAGTTGGCTGGTAATCGAGTATTTATTGCAGGTAAAGCCGTTCAGTACATGGCTGGCGAGATAGAGATATAAATATAAATATAAATATAAATATAAATATAAAGATAAATATAAATATAAATATAAATATAAAGATAAATATAAATATAAATATAAATATAAAGATAAATATAAATATAAATATAAATATAAATATAAATATAAATGATAGAGGCTAGGCCTGGTCATTTGGACATTTAAATTTCACTTGGTTGTTATTTGTGCTTAAATAACTCACTAGTGTTGTTTTTACTTATTTTTCTTTTTAATTGTGCGTAACCGTATGTTTTAGTGTTAAAAATACATTTGGGAGTGTCGGTTGCGGTTTTAGAAATAAGTTGAGTAGAGAGGGTTTGGTTATGTCTTTAATCGATTGTCCCGAGTGTGACGGTAAGGTCGCCACCTCTGCAAAGGCTTGCCCGGCTTGCGGCGCAAGTATCATTACGGTAAACGGTGTTGAATGGTCTCAATTAAGCATGGCCTACAAGCTCACGGTTTATTCAGGTTATCTATTGGTGTGTTTCGCACTGGCCTTGGGGCTGGTTGAATTCGTCGGCTGGGTGTTCAGCGACGTTACCATCGAGTTCATTCTGCCCGAAGGTTTTTATTGGTGGGTGTTGGGGTTACTGACAATCGGGTTGTACGCCTCCTTGATTCACGCCTTCAACCGGGGTGAGATGAATTCCTGATTTCATGCACGTGTTTTCTGTCCGGTTGTCGTTTGGCACCCGGACAACCTTGATCAAGAGTTTCCTGTTTACACTTATTAAAATTCAATAATCCATAAAGCATTCCGTCTATTAATCAAAGGTGATTTATGTTCGAAATCGCAAAGCAGCGTCTTGAACCCGTTTTTAATTTTATCGATGTTGATGAAGAAGTCTTTACCCGCCTTTCCGTTCCCAAACGTTCGATTGTTGCCAATATTCCGGTCCGGATGGACGATGGCAGTTTACGTGTCTTTACCGGTTATCGCGTGCAATACGACGATACCCGAGGCCCAACCAAGGGCGGAATTCGTTATCACCCGAGAGTGAATATGGATGAGGTCACTTCCCTGAGTTTCTGGATGACGGTCAAATGTGCGGTTGCCGGCTTGCCTTTTGGGGGTGCGAAAGGCGGGGTGACGGTCAATCCGAAAGAACTTTCCTTGTTGGAAATTGAACGGTTGTCTCGAGGTTATATACGCGCGTTTGCAGATGTGCTAGGCGGCAATCGAGATATTCCGGCTCCCGATGTCTATACCAATTCGACGATCATGGGGTGGATGGCTGACGAGTATTCGGTCATCGCTCGACGTCAGGAGCCGACCATCATCACGGGTAAACCGTTGCATCTGAACGGTTCTCAAGGTCGTGAAGCAGCTACCGGGCAGGGTGCTTTGTTTGTGTTGAATGAGTATGCACAGCACCACGGTTGGAATGTCGGGCAGAAGACAATCGCGATTCAAGGGTTTGGTAATGCCGGTTATCACTTTGCCCGTTTGGCGAATACGATGGGGTATCGAGTTGTTGCGGTTTCCGATTCAAAAGGCGGTATTTATGACCCTAAGGTCTTGAACGTGACCGATGTTTATCAGTTTAAGGTGGAAAACAGTGAACTGGCGTCCGTATATTGCGAGGCATCTGTGTGTAACAAGCTGGAATACGAGCAGATTACTAATGAAGAGTTGTTGGCTTTGAATGTGGATGTATTGGTGTTGGCGGCTTTGGAAAACCAGATCACTCAGTTGAATGCGTGCAATGTACAAGCCGATGTTGTGTTGGAAATCGCTAATGGTCCGGTCACGCCCCAAGCGGATGAGCTGATGGAAGAGAAGGGAATTGCTGTTATTCCCGACGTGTTGGCAAATTCCGGTGGGGTGACGGTCAGTTATTTTGAGTGGGTTCAAAACAAAGCCGGTTTCTATTGGGAAGAGCAAGAAGTACTTGAAAAGCTTCAAAAAATCATGAGTCGAGAAGCAAATCTCGTTTTCGATCTTTCCAACCGTCATCAATGCAGTTTAAGGACAGCTGCCTATATTCATGGTGTCGAACGTCTGGCGGGTGCAATCGATCAACGCGGAAACCGGAAAATGTTCAGCCGTTCGTGCTGAAGTTCTCTATTTCACAACTTAATACACAAAATCAAAATGGAAACTTCTATTGAATTATTTCTCTTGTTTCAGTGATGAATTGAGGTGTTTCAGGTAGAATGGCGTTTCGGACAAATGTCCTGTTTTTATTAAAAAACACTTACATACGTAATAGTTTTAATTAAGTAAGAAAACTTTTGCATCTGAAATGGCGTAATTTGTTCCATTTGTTTTTTCATTCGATTGGCCAATTTTTATGATGAAAAAATTTAACGTTGAATGCTTACTTGCTTATTTGTCTGCTATCTGAGGAGAAATTATGACAATACGTACCAAGCTGATTTTGTCTTTCGCGCTGATGTTGGTGCTCACGGCTATTTTAGGCGGAGCCGCACTGTGGGAAACAAAACGACTATCCGCATCGCAGGATCTGGTGGTGAACGACCGTTTGCCGAAACTGATTGCTGTTGAACGAATCATCATTTTCGAAACGCGTATCCAGCAGAATATTCGTGAATACCTGATTCAAACGGATGCGGCGGAAAGACAGAAACTATTGGATCGTATTGCCGAATACCGTAAGGAAAACGCTGACTTACGAAACTATTTGAAAGAGTCTATTACATCCGAACAAGGTAAAAAGCTGCTTGCAGATTTGGTTGCCGCCAATGTGAATTTGGTGGAAGCCAATAATATGATTATGCAGAGTGTTCAGAATGGTGACCTGGAATCCGCGGCTAAAGCTGTAGTGGCTCCTGAAAATCGTGAGAGACGCTTAGCACAGCGCAAGGCGTTACGAGAACTGGTCGATTACCAGAAGAAGCTGGCGCAAGACAGTGGTGCTGAAGGACTTAAGATTGCCGGTCAAACACAATGGGTCGTTGGGGTTATTCTGGTCGCTTCTTTGGCCTTGGGCATTTTCCTCGTGTTGTATATCCTAAGAAGCGTAG
>NZ_JARUQR010000004.1 GCF_029767005.1 Thiomicrorhabdus sp. ZW0627 | reverse complement strand
CAGCGGCGTCGAGCGTCGACAGCACGATCACCGATGACATTCAGAATCCTGACAGTGCTTATACTTTTCAATTGTTTGCGGTTGAAAACGGTGAGGTTGGTTACAGCAATGGCAGTAAGAATTGGATTTCTGAATACAATGGACAAGGCCAATACGTTGTTCTTGCCGTAGATGCTCAGGGCAATCCTCTTCCGGATGCCGAACAGCCTAATGTTGGAACAATTACTATTAATGTTGGTTCTTCCGGTGATAGTGCAACAATCGGGGATGACTATTCCTCTGATTCAACGATTACCGCAACACTGGGTACGGTTTTTACCATTGATGCGATTGACGATACGTTGATCGAAGGTGACGAAACCTTTACCTTGAGTTTAGGCAATGATTGGAGTGAAGCTGCCCAATACGAAGCGGTTAATTATTCAGCCGAAGTAGTGACTACTACGATTATTGATAAAGCTTATTACGATGAAAATAGCGATACGACGACCGTATTGGCTACGATTTCAGGTAATGATTTAGATGGTACGACTCCAACCTTTACGATTACACAGAATGTTACCGATGCAAACAGTAATGATTTGTTTACGATCGATTCGAGCACTGGAGAAATCACTCTAACCCAAGCTGGCGTTAACTCATTTGCCAATGATTTTGAAACGGATAGTAATATTCATACGATTCAAGTTCAGGTTGATGACGGAATTGGCGGCACAACGATCAAGGAAGTGGCTTTGGTCGAAAATGATGTGGCTGACCAGCTGATCATTGGCGCAAACGATAGCACTACTATTAATTCTTTAACGGGTGATAACGATTTGTTTATTGGTGACCAAGGTGGTGAACACACTAACTTCATTGCGGGCCAGAACTATAACATGTCGTTAATTGTGGATACTTCCGGCAGTATGGGCTGGGATAGCGGTGAAGTTGACGCTAATGGGGACCCATTGAGCCGTTTAGACATTACCAAGGATGCATTGAAGAATCTGGCAGATCAGCTGGTTAATCATGACGGTATTATCAATTTACAACTGGTTGATTTTGATACTGGAGCGGTAACCGCACTTACAATAAACGATGTAAGCAATACGGATAGTGCGCTTAGTCAAATGTATGCGGCAATAGATGCTTTGAAGGCCGATAACGGTACTAACTATGAAGCAGCATTTAACGAAGCGCAAGCCTGGCTGGAAAGTCAAAGTAACGGATATGAAAACGTCACCTATTTCTTAACGGATGGTGAACCGACTTACTATCTGACTAATAAAGGGGATGTTGCTGGAGATGGTCGATCAACAGATGACACAATCATGCTTGAATCGATTGATGCTTTTGCCGGGTTATCAGCAGTTTCTCAGGTCAACGCCATAGGAATCGGAACGGATATTCCTTACGACAACCTTAAGTATTTTGATAATACGAACGTTGTTGCCAATGGTACAGACAGTAAAGACAGGAATACGTTGCTGGCTGACTTTGAAGGAACAAGTGGTGCTCTTGATAGTATTGATTCGTGGTCTACGGTAAGGGCGAATAGTTATGTGACCAGTGCTGAAGATAGAAACGATTATCTTGTTATTGATAACACTTCCAGTGTGGGCGGCGTAATCAGTGATGGCTTTAACGTGAAAAAAGGTCAAGTTGTCAGTTTTGAATATAAAACCGATTTTGATGAAAGTGATGATGATTCGACAGCCTTTTTGCAAATACTAAATAACGACGGAAGTTGGAGCACCGTCTCAAAGATTGATTTAAAAACGCCGGACTCATTTACCACAGTGTCTATGGATGCGGTAACGACTTCTGGTACCTATCGTTTGTATTTCCAAATAGAGAGCGATGAGCATTATGGATCAGATGAGCTCTATATCGATAATATCCAGGTTGGTGATGGCGTAACTTCAACGGACTATAATGCGCCTTATGGTGAACCTCAAATTATTTATACAGGCGAAGAATTATCGGCGGCGTTGGTAGGTAGTTCAATATTTGCAGAGGCGAATACGGTGGGTGATGATATTGTAGACGGAGGAGCCGGTAACGATATCCTGTTTGGGGATCAGATTGAAATCGCCGGCTATGAAGGTCTTGGTACTCAAGGCATTTATGATGCATTGGCAGACTCGGGCAATACCAATCCAACAGATCAAGATGTAATCGATTTTGTTAGCTCTAATTTGAGTTCGATTCTGGTTCGTGAAGATCAAGGTGGAAACGATACGCTTGATGGTGGGGTGGGCGATGACCTGCTTTACGGTGGAGCGGGTAATGATATCTTGATTGGCGGTGAAGGTGACGATATCTTAATTGGAGGAACGGGTAACGATACGCTTACTGGTGGATTGGGGGTTGATCGATTTGTGATTGAGCATGGTAATGAAGGCGATGTCACGACGATTACAGATTACAGTACTCAAGAAGGTGATGTATTGGATATCAGTGAATTGTTACAAGGTACCGCGGTTGATGCTACGACGTTGGATCAGTATTTAGAGTTTAATCCGGATCCTGATGGTAACCCGGCGACAACGGACGCTACATTGCAAGTATTCAAAGATGGTGATAAAACCAATACTGCAGCAACCAATGTCGAGACAATTGTTCTTGAGAACAACGATGCACTAACCATTGATGATTTGAATATTGATTACACGTAATGCTATTAATTAGCTAATCCGTATAGCGGATTGATTCTCTTAAAGGCCCTGTTTTCGGGGCCTTTTTTTAAGAACCTATTTTGGGTAGAAGTGTTTATTCAATCTCTTTTTTGTAGTCAATAAAAATTTTAAGGGATATGATAACCAGTAATGTTGTTTGGGTTTTTATCCTATCTTAATTATTTGAAATCATTCGGAGAAAAGGATGTCTGACGAGGTTGGTTCCATTTTAGAGCAACAGCCGGATTTAATTAAAATCAAGCCGATAAAAACGAGTAGGCCTGTTCGTTTTTATAATGTCGTCAAACGCACCGACGATGGTGATATAAAACAGATTGTTCAAGTATTAGGTAACATTCAGAATCATTTTGCGATTAAGCGAACAAAAGATTTACTGCATTACCTCAATGCATTTTCAGAGTTTGCACACTTTAATGAAATTCGTAAAGTAGGATTCCATTACCTGCTTTTTTTTGAGCATGCCGGAAAAAAGACTTTGGATCGCCGTTTCATAAATCCATTTGGCCCGGCGGAAAACGGTACAAAAAAACTGCTTGAAGATTTGGTGAATAGCTTAGAAAAACTTCACTCTGTGGGTTTTGTCCATACTTCTATCCGACCTGATAATATCATTGTGGGAGATAAGCAATCTTATCTGATGGGGTTTGAGCATGCGATACCTTCCCTAACTTCCTATGAATCTGAAGTACTGCCTGAAGATTGCCGTTATTGCCCTCCAGAGCGTTTAAACGGCCAATGTGATGAAAAGGGTGATATCTACCAGCTCGGATGCACCTTGTATTTTGCCTTGACCGGCAAGCATATTTTCAGATTGAATAAAGTGAATGATCCTATGGATCAGATGTGGGCGCATGTCCATCATTCGATTCGTAAGATCAATCGACTTCCAATTTTTTGGCGCTATTTGATTCTATGGATGACGGATAAAAATCCTTCGAATCGCCCTAGCCTATCAGATTTGAAGCAATGGTTGGAAAACACCACGGTACCGGGATGGGTTAGAAAACAAGTGCTTACGCCATCGAAACACTTCCCTAAAAAAACCTTGGAAGCCTTAGCTGATGAGCACTATGCTTACCCAATCTATTTGAAAGCGTTGCAGATGGCGAAGAACGGCTATTTGCCCTCCGCCTTTAATCTCTATGAGAATGGTGCTTTTAAAGGATTTTCTTTGGCAGAAGAGCAGCTTGGTAGTATGTATAGAGATGGTCGTTGCGTTCAACGATCTTACACGATGGCCGCCCACTTCTTCAGCGAAGCCGTTAAAAAGGGCCACCCCCAAGCGGCTTTTCATTTAGCCCAAATGTATGAAAATGGATTAGGGCTTGAAAAGGATTTGTCCAAAGCGTTAAAGCTTTATCGATTCGCTGCAGAAAGAGGATATTTGGATGCCCAGAAAAAACTCGGCCAGATGTATCTGTTTGGTCAGGGAACCGAGAAAAATACCTCAACAGCCATTTCATGGTTAGTGATGGCTGCTCATTATGGATGTGAAGAGGCTAGAGAGACCTTAATCACTTTTAAAAATTCTCAATAATCAAAAAAAGAATCATTTCACCCGTTAGGGTGAAGTTTCTTTATCTGCCAATCAGTAAATTTCATTGTTTTTCTTAAGTAATTGTTAGAATAATGCTTTTAGTTTTTTAAAGCCTTCCCTTTTCGAGACGGCTTTGAAGCAGAAGGAAGCATTTATGTCTCAACATCCATTAGCTCAGTATTTAGATTCAGTTCCTGATTTCCCGAAACCAGGCATTATTTTCAGTGATATTTCGCCATTGCTAAAAACGCATTTCGTCGAAACCATCGATGCGATGAGCGAATTGTTCAGCGAAGAAGAATGGGCTCAAGTCGACTGTCTGGCGGGAATCGAATCTCGCGGTTTCATTTTTGCCTCGGCCTTGGCGTATAAGTTGAACAAAGGCTTTATCAAAGTCCGCAAACCAGGGAAATTACCGAATGTCTGCGCTAAAATCGAGTACGGCTTGGAGTACGGTTCGGATACGTTGGAAATGCAACAGGGTGACGGTAGCCGTATTGTATTGCTTGACGACTTGATTGCGACCGGCGGCTCTATGGGTGCGGCGGCAGAGCTATGTGAAAAGGTCGGCTATGAAGTTGTAGGGCTGGCCTGTCTGATTGATTTGGCCGCGTTGAACAGTTTCGTCTACAAGGACATGAAGGTGCGTTCGGTCATTCAATTGGAAGATTAAAGTCCCTAAATAACAGGAACCCTCTGAATATGCATATGCCAAGAATTACCAGAAAGATTTTTACGGATCAATTTATTTGGATGGTGACGCTCGGTTTGATTGTCGGGTTTATTTTTCCTCCATTCATGATTTTGTTGGGTATTCCGGAAGCCAATGTGATGACGCCGCTGTTTTACACGGCATCGTTGACGGCCGGTTTTTTCATGGGGGTTATGAACTTCGGACTGGTGCATTTTGTGGTTCGCCCTCACCTGAAGGAATTGGCGGACCGGATGAAACTGATCAAAGAGACCGTAAACGATAAAACCTATCAGGAGTCCGACGTTCATTGTATGGGTGACAGCTGTTTTATCGAAGCGGTTTCGGATGATGAGTTCGGTGAAAGTGCACAAGCTTTCAACGAAATGGTTGAGGCTTTACAGAGCGCTCATGAGGTGGAATATGTGTATACCAATTTCTCTAAAGCGTTGTCGTCTAATCTTGAACTGGACGGCTTGGCCAGAGAAGCCATCCATTTGTTGATTGAGCACACGGTCTGCAGCGCCGGAGGCCTGTTTGTCGAAGATGAAAGCGATATGAAGATGATTTACGCTCAGGGAATCGTAAATGCAGAGCAGATCGTTCAGCATGATTACATTGTCAAAGCGATGGACGATTTCCGTATTGAACGTATTACCTTGCCCGAGAATATCGAGGTAGACGGCCTTTTGACGCATTTCCGCCCTCAGGAGATCGTAGTGGTCCCGATTCTGTTCAAACAGCGTAATCTTGGCGTGTTTGTATTGGCGTCACCTGTGCATATCAACGAGCAGTCGCTCAGTATGATTAACATGTTCCGTCAGGGGATGGGGCTTGCTCTTAACAATGCGATTGCGCATGAAAGTCTGCAACGTCTTGCGGCGTTGGATGGGCTTACCAACATCTATAACCGCCGCTTCGGCCTGAAACGCCTTAAGGAAGAGTTTAAGCGTACTCAGCGTAATGAAACTCCGCTGGGTGTGTTGATGATTGATATCGACCACTTCAAGAACATCAATGACGCTTACGGCCATTTGGTGGGTGACAAGGCGATTGTTCTGGTGACTAAAACCATTTTGAATACTTTGCGCGAAGGCGATGTGTTGGCGCGTTACGGAGGGGAAGAGTTCATGGTAATTTTACCGGGCGCTTCCGAACAGAACTGCTGGAATACGGCTGAACGCATTCGTAGACTGGTCGAGGACACGCGTTTGAAGATCAACGATCAGGAAATCAATTTTACTGTGAGTTTGGGGTATATTTCGTTCCCGAAATCGGAAGTGGATGATGAGATGGAGTTGCTTCACCATGCCGATCAGGCGCTTTATCAAGCCAAAGAAGGCGGTCGAAACCGAATCGTCGCCTATTCCGATTTGCTTCCGGAGACAAAGACGAAGAGTAAAATCGCCTAGCCTTATCTGTTGGAATCTGAACAGGCCTGTTCAGATTTTTAAAACGTAATATAAAAAAAGCGGCCTGCATTGTTTAATATGCAGGCCGCTTTTTTGTTTTTAACGCAACGGTAAAACGCCAATTGAAGTGTGTATCGTGCGGTATTTATTAGTCTAGCCATTCCTTAGCACGCGTCGCGGCTGCACGTACCTGATTCGGAGCGGTGCCACCGAAGTGGTTACGGGCTGCAACGGAACCTTCCAGGGTCAGAACTTCGAACACGTCATCAGTGATTTTGTCGCAGAAGCCTTGTAAGGTTTCCAATGACATTTCGGACAGGTCTTGTCCTGTTTTAATGCCGTGCGCTACAGCCAGACCGACGACTTCGTGAGAATCACGGAACGCTAAGCCTTTTCCGACCAGATAATCCGCCAAATCGGTTGCCGTTGAGAAGCCGCGTTTGGCCGCCTCGTAAGTCATTTCACGTTTTACGATGATCGCCGGAACCATGTCGGCAAATGCACGCAAGCTTCCGCGTACCGTGTCAACGGTGTCGAACAGAGGTTCTTTGTCTTCCTGATTGTCTTTGTTGTAAGCCAGAGGCTGAGACTTCATCAAAGTCAGCAAGCTCATCAAATGCCCATAGACACGTCCGCTCTTACCACGAACCAGCTCCGGTACATCCGGGTTTTTCTTTTGAGGCATGATCGACGAACCGGTACAGAAACGGTCCGGCAGATCGATGAATTGGAACTGTGCCGATGACCATAACACCAACTCTTCCGAAAAACGCGACAGATGCATCATTAAAGTCGCTGCAAAAGAAGTGAATTCGATGGCGAAATCACGGTCGGAAACACCATCCAACGAGTTCTCGCTGATGCGGTCGAAGTCGAGCAGCTCGGCCGTGTAGGCGCGGTCGATCGGGTAAGTGGTTCCAGCTAGAGCAGCAGAACCAAGCGGCATGGTGTTGACGCGCTTGCGGCAGTCCTGAAGGCGTTCAATGTCGCGCTTGATCATTTCAAACCAGGCCAGCATGTGGTGTCCAAACGTGACTGGTTGAGCTGTTTGCAGGTGCGTGAAACCAGGCATGATGGTATCGGCTTCACGTTCCGCCAGCTCAACCAATCCAACCATTAAGCGTTTCATTTCCGGCAGGATGGCGTCGATTTCGTCACGTAGGTAGAGGCGAATATCTGTGGCAACCTGATCGTTACGTGAACGTCCTGTATGCAACTTTTTACCGGTGATGCCAATCAGGTCGGTCAGACGCGACTCAATGTTCATGTGGATGTCTTCCTGCTTGATCGACCACTCGACCTTGCCGGCTTCGATATCCGCCTGGATTTGAGTCAGACCTTTGATGATGTCTTCCAACTCCTGCTCATTCAAAATCCCGACTTTGGTCAGCATTTTGGCATGCGCGATCGACCCTTGAATGTCCTGTTTGTACATACGGTTATCGAACTGGATCGACGCGGTAAACTCTTCCACAAACGCATCGGTTGATTCGCTGAAACGTGCGCTGGATAGTTTTTCCTGATTGTGTAGGTTGTTCTGTGTTGTCATGACTCTCTCAAAGAATTACAAATTTTTAAGGGTTAAGCGACTTCTGTCGGAGTTGTTTTTCGTACAGCTCGGGCATGGACGGTATGCGCAACGGATTGCCCATTTTCTCGTAAGCGATGTTCAGGTTACGGTGAATCACGCCTGCATACATGTGGATGTTGGAAATGCCGACAATTCTCGGGGCCACTTCCCGGCCGCGGCTGTCGATGAAAATCACCGTCGGCGTCAAATCGGCATCCAGTTGGTAAGCCCATCGCGATTTCTTGATGGGTTCACCGTCAAGACCTGGGATAAGGGCCTGTTCATCCACGCCGACATGACGCATCAATACCACTTTGCCGTCGTAGTTGCCTCTCATGGCCATCGGGTTGAAGACCTCTTCGACCAGTTGTTCGCAGAATTCGCACCATTCGGCGCCGAACATCAGCAGAATGGGCAGGCCCGTCCGATTGGACTCTTCGGCCAGTTGTTGGAGGTTCTCCAACTCTTTAAACGCGCCATCCCTGTTCGAATAGACATTCCCTGAATAGCCTGCCAGTAGGCTCGTGCAAAGCACGAAAGCCGTCATCCAAACCTTCATCGGTTGCGTTGAGTTTCGTATTATCGGCAAGTCGGCGTGTTTCAATCGATGCAAACTCATGTCACTTGGCATTAAGGCCTTATTTTAACTAAAACTTTCGGCCTATTTTCAGTAAAATGGCCGGATAACATAAAAGAAGCCTAAAATATCCGGCAAATCCTTTGCCCGGCAAGTAGAAGAATTGGAAAACACTATGAAAAAAACCTTGCGTATCGCAACTCGAAAAAGCCCCTTAGCCATGTGGCAGGCTGAATTTGTCAAAGCCGAACTGGAAAAAGCGCATCCGGGATTACAGATTGAATTGTTGCCGATGTCGACCAAAGGTGACAAGATTTTGGATGTCCCATTAGCCAAAATCGGTGGTAAGGGGCTGTTCACCAAAGAGTTGGAAGATCGCATGATGGCTGGCGAGGCCGATATTGCCGTACATTCGATGAAAGACGTGCCGATGGAATTGCCGGAAGGTTTTGCTTTGGGCGCCATTCTAGAGCGACACGCGCCGACGGATGCGTTTGTTTCCAACAAATACGCCTCTTTTGACGAGTTGCCGCAGGGCGCGATTCTGGGTACATCCAGCTTGCGCCGAAAAGCGCAGTTGATGGCGTTGCGTCCGGATCTGGATGTGCGTGACCTGCGCGGTAACGTCGGAACCCGATTAGGAAAGTTGGATGCCGGTGAATACGACGCCATCGTATTGGCGACTTCCGGTTTGCAGCGCCTGGAATTGGACGAGCGCATTCGTCATGAAATTGCACCGGAGGTCTGCTTGCCGGCTGTAACCCAGGGGACTTTGGGAATCGAATATTTTTCGAAAGACGAAGAAACGCTTGAGATCATCAAGGTGTTGAATCATCACGAAACCGAAATCCGCACGACTGCGGAACGCGCCATGAACCATCGTCTGGAAGGCGGTTGTCAGGTGCCTATCGGTGTTTTTGCGGAACTAGACGGTGAGCAGATCAAAATCCGTGGTCTGGTCGGTTCTTTGGACGGTTCAACCATCCTCAAATCCTCGATTGAAGGTAAGCGTGACGACGCACATGCTTTAGGCGTTGCTTTGGCCGAAGACTTGCTGGATCAAGGCGCCAAGGAAATCTTGGATGCGGTTTATTCCGCTGAAAACCCATAAGCGGCCGTTATCGGTTCGGGGGCTGAAATGCCGCAATTCACTCTGCTGAATACACGTCCGGCTGACCAAGCCACCGCATTGCAGCAGCTTGTGGATCAGGCCGACGGACAGGCATTGTCCTGTCCGAGCATCGAAATAGAGATTCTAAAGCCAAAGCCTTCTGATCTCGCCGAACTGCAGCACTTTGATAAACTGGTCTTTATCAGCGCCAATGCCGTTAAGGCGTTTGTGACGTTATCGGCCGGAAAGCTTAAGGATTCCGTTCAGTTGTTTGCAATTGGCCAAGCGACGTTCAAGGTGGGCAGCAAGGCCGGTTTGGATATGCATACCGCAGAAGGTGAACGTTTTGACAGCGAAGCGTTGTTGAAACATCCGGATTTGCAGAACCTGAACGGTCAGAAAGTATTGATTGTCAAAGGTCAGGGCGGGCGCGAGCTGTTGGAATCAAGCTTTGTCGAAAGAGGCGCGCAGGTTTCGGGTTGGGAGCTGTATCGTCGCAAACCATTACCCTTATGCAATGAAGCGTGGGAAAGGTTTGTTGAAAGTTCGCAACCGATTGTTCTGGCAACCAGTATCAGTGGTTTGGAATCTTTGATGGACGCGGTCACCCATTCGGAAAAAGTGTCTTCTAAAACCCAACAGGCCTGGTCGGATTGGTTGAGGAAGCAGACTTTGGTGGTTTTCAGCGAACGGATTCAAATTTGGGCTTTAAAACAGGGTTGGCAAGGCACCATTGTCATTGTGCCGACGCAAAGCGATGAAGGGATCATGCAAAGTATTACAACGATTGTAAGGAAGAAGGAATCATGACAGAACCGGTAACGCCTAAAGCGGATCGCCGCGTGATTGACGGTGAAGTGGTGAATGAGGAAGCGCAAAACGCATCCCTGAACAATCACAGTGACGCCAATGCACGCCGTCGGGCGCACCAACGCGCCGAACAGGCCAGTCGGCAGGCATCGGAAAAACCTTCTTCGGAGAACGGATCGAAATCGTCGTTCCAGCTTACCGGTTGGTTGGCTAAAGCGACCGTTTGGTTGGTCAGCTTGGCTGTCGTGGTGGCTGTACTGTTCTATACCCGTCCTGATCAGGACTGGCAGATCGAACACATTAACCGATTACAAACCCAAGTGGTTCAGTTGCATGAGACCAATAAATTGTTGGTCGACAAGGTGGAGCAGCAGCAGAAAGTCATCGATCAGAAGATCCAAGAAGTCTTGAGCCGTCCGGAAAATCAGCCGCTGGTTAGCCAAGGGGATCTGGACGGTTTGAAGTCGGATATGGAGCAAAAGATTCAAAGTCTTCAGCAACAGCTGCAACAGCAGTTGGATGAAATCGGACAGCAGGCTGAAAGCAAATGGGATGCGTTGGCTGAAAAAGCTCAACAGGCACTGCAGCCTTCCGAACAAGATCTGCAAAATCTCAAACAGTTTGAAGAGAAAGTCCAAACTCAGCTCGGCAAGGTAGGTGAAGAGATCGGCAAATTGTTGGATTTCAAGAACCAGCAGGAGCAACAACAGAAACAGCCACCGGGTACAGTGGAACAACCCAAGCCTTTGAGCAGTGTTCAGATTCAGCAGTGGATCGTCGAAATCAATACGCAGTGGTTGTTGAACGGCAATGCTGCACAGACAAGTCAGCAATTGACGGCTTTGGAACAGGCGTTGGGATTGAGTGAGTTGGCGAATAAGATCGAAGTGGGGCGCATTATCGGCGAGGATTTGCGCGATGTGTCCCAATATGCCGACGAAGTCGATGCACAAAAGGCAGAGCAACAGCAGTGGTTGGCAGAGTTAAAAGCGCTCGCTGGAGAGCTGCCCCGTCCGGCTTTGAGCCGTCATACTGCAGTCCAATCAACGCATGGTGATATCACGGATTCGACCGAAGGAGCGGCTCAGACACCTTCAAAGGTGGATGAATTACTGCATAAGTTAAGTGGTCTGATCAGTCTGAAAAAACGTGAAAGTGAAGAAGACTTGAGTTCGGTGGACTTGGTCTTGAAGCATGACGTATTGGTACAGAGATTGTATTTGTTAATCGATCGATTGGAGTGGGCCTTACAGGTTCGTTCGGAGAGCGATATGAAAGCCGCCCTGGCGCAAATTGAGAAGTTTGTCGGGCAGAATTTCACTGCTCAGGAACCTCAGTTTAAGGCCGTATTGGACAAATTCAGGCAAACTTCGATGGCTGTACGTAAATCCTTGGCAATCGTCAGTGCGGACGGAATGTGATTTTCAGCAGATTGGTTATAGCAATCTGCGTGTGGCTTTTTTGGATAGATATAACAGCAAACGGTTAGGAGTTTCATGAAACAAGTCGTTGTTTGGGCGCTGGTGTTTGGAGTAAGTACGGTCTTGGCAACCCTGATGTTGCATGATACGGGCTATCTCTCGATGGTGTGGGGTGACTGGGTCATCGAAACCAGTCTGAGCTTTGCACTGGCGGCTGGCGTAGTTGCTTTTCTAGTGATTTATGCTGTGGTGCGCGTATTGCTGAATGTTTGGCGTTTCCCGCGTTTTTGGCGCAAGCACCGTAAAATCAAACGATACACCAAAGCTGAAAATGCCATGGCTAAAGGCATGATCGCTTTGGAATATGGCGACTGGCAGAGAGCCGAACGCCAACTGATTAAAAGTGCCAAACACAGCGAGGCCGGTCTGGTTCACTATTTGAGTGCGGCGAAAATGGCGGACAATCAGCATGCCTACAACCGTCGCGATCAGTATCTGGCTCAGGCGCGAGTCGAATTTCCTCAGGATTACGTCACCATCGGCTTGGTCGAGGCGCGTTTGTTGTCCGACAAACAGCCGGAAGTGGCTTTGACGATTCTCGAGGCGTTACACGAACAGCATCCTAAGCAGCAGACGGTGTTGAAGGAGTATTCGCGATTGTTGCGCGAGTTGAATCAGTGGGAGATGCTTGAAGCTCTGATGCCGGAATTAAAACGCAGCCGTTCGGTAGCTCGTGACGAATATTCAGAGATTGAAAACCAGCTATGGGCAGGCAAATTGGCCAGTGCCACCAATGAAGAGACGCTGGATGCTTTATGGGAACAATTGAATAACCGCCAGAAACTGATGCCGCAGATTTTGGCCGAGTATGTCGAGCAACGCATCGGATGGCAGCAGGAGGTCGGATTGGCCGACTGGATCGAAAAGGGCCTGAAAAAACAGTGGAACGACCGTCTGGTTTATCAATATGGGCGTTTGACCTTGGGGCCTGCGTTTGAACGTTTGAAAAAAGCCGAGCCTTGGCTGAAACAGCAACCGGAAAATCCGGTGTTATTGTTGACCCTAGGCCGTCTGGCTTGTCGAAGTCAACTTTGGGGGCTTGGACAGAGTTATCTGAAGAAGAGCCTGAGCCTGCGCGCCGAGATCGAGACCTTTCATGCCTTGGCGCAATGTTACGAGGCCGAAGGAGAAGACCGCCAGGCCGCCTTGACCTATAAAGAAGCCATTCTCCAACTCGAAAAGAGCCAACATTGATAAGCCGACGGGCAGGCCTGTCCGTCTGAATCAATATCGGATCTTATTGGTCAATTTCGACTAGATCCGATCCGCCAGAACGATACCGATTCCGATTTTGTTTGTGTAGTAATCCATGTCTATCAAGCTGTCGCCGTAGCCGCTGAACCATTGTACATAGCCTTTGATTTTCTTGGTCAACGGATAGGTATAGTCGAGCTGAAGTGAACCATATTGGTTGAATACATAGCGGTTGCGTAACGTCACGCCAAGCGTGTGTTTGCCGGTTTGATAACCTGCTTCAATTTCGTAATCTCCCAAATATTTGGCGTAATTGAAACTGTTGTCAAATTCGTCTTGTTCGTTGAAGCGTTGCCAAGTTTTAAAGCTTAAGTAACCTTCCGGGCGTTGGAATAGACCTTGCACGAAAAAGCGGTTCCAGCCGCGTGATAGGCTGCCGGACTGGCCATTTGACTGATGATTGATACCGACCAGAACTTTGTGAAGATTGAAGTCGAATAGATCCCAGTCAGCATGGAATTCGGCCCAGAGTTCCGGCTCGTGATTGGTCTCTCTAAAAGGGATCGAGTCTTTATCGTCGAAAAACTGCCAGAAAGATCGGTTGGTGTAGGCCGCATAGATGTCGACACTGTCGTAAATGACCTTCTTGGCGATCGGAAATTTGAAACTTAGCTGGAATTGCATCTCCATGTTTTCATAGTGAAGGGGGGTGTCGGGATTCTGTTCCTGGAACGGATCCTGATTGACCGACGGCATGTAGTAGCCGAACAGGGCGTAGTTCAATCTATGCGGCGTGATGACGAACGGATTCTTTTCAGTGAGAACTTCGCTTAACCGGCGTTTGCTGAGCGGCTGTTCGGGAGCGTCCATGGCAGCACATTTTTGGCGGATTTCGCCGACGGTGAGTTCGTCGGAACCGTTGAGCAGCATGTTATGAATGCAGAGGTTGTAACTACTGGGTGTGACTTCGGTGAGATCCTGTTGGCCGGGTACGGGAATGTTCTCCTCAGCCAATACGGTAGAGGAAAGCAGTAGAGCGGATAAAAAACTCAGTCCTTTTTTCATCAGTGAATACACGCAATTGGGTCCAGTCCTGCTTCAATGAAATCTTTTTTGGCTGTTTCAATCATCGGCCAAGGACCGCACATATAGACGGTTTTATGAGCCAGAGAAGGGTAGTCTTTTAGCACTTGTTCATGCACCAGTCCTGTCGGGCCATGCCATTCCGGATCGTTTTCAGAAACGACCGGTACGTAAATTAGATTAGCATGTAAGCGTTCCAAGTCCAACATCTCTTTTTGCATATACAAATCTTGAGACTGACGTACTCCCCAATAGAAATGCAACGGAACCTCGGTATGCTGTCTCAGGTATTCATCCAATAGGGCTTTCATCGGTGCAAATCCGGTTCCGCCGGCCACAAACAGGATGGGGGTGTGGGCCGGTGTCACAGACATCTGATCTTTAGGTCCTTGCATCACAAGCGTATCGCCGACTTCTACGGCAAACAGCTTTTCCATCCATTCGCTGTCGGGCTGTTTGCGGATGTGGCATTCGATCAGGCCATCTTCGCGCGGAGCCGATGCAATCGAAAACGGTTTAAGGTCTTCGGTATCGAATCCGAGCATGATGTATTGTCCGGACTCGTAAACGACCGGAAAGTCCGGTTTCATCAGAAGACGGATAATATGTGGCGTGTAATGTTCAAGACGAACCACTTTTAGCGTATGGGTGTTTGACATGAATATTCCTGTGATAAAAAGCGTAAAGTGGTTTTATAGTTTGAATTCAGTCCATACCGGAGCATGGTCGGATGGCTTTTCCATGCCGCGCACTTCGTAGCTTACGGAGCTAGCAACGGCTTTCTCGTTAAGCGGTTTGGTTGCAAGGACTGTGTCGATGCGCAGGCCGCGGCGCGGTTCGCGGTCGAAACCTTTAGAACGGTAGTCAAACCAGCTGAACAGATTGTCTTCATCCGGATGGATGGTGCGGAAAGTGTCTACAAGTCCCCAGTCCAACAATTTGCCCCACCATTCGCGCTCTTCCGGCAAGAAGCTGGTCTTACCGTCGCGCAGCCAGCGCTTACGGTTCGGTTCGCCGATACCGATGTCCTTGTCTTCCGGAGAGATGTTGAAGTCACCGATGACGCTCAGGTTTTGGTTCGGATCGCAGTCTTCGTTCAGATACTGCATCAGGTCGGCGTAGAATTTCTCTTTAGCCGGGAACTTTACAGGGTGTTCGCGGTTTTCGCCCTGCGGGAAGTAACCGTTAATGACACGAACCTGCTCACCGTTTGGCAGTTTAAAATCGCCGATGATCATACGTTTCTGGGCGTCGTCGCCATCGTGTTTCCAGCCTTTTTGAAAGTCGACCAGTTCCAGTTCGTTTTTGAACAGCAAAGCGACGCCGTAGTGGGTTTTCTGTCCCATGAAAATTGCTTGATAGCCCATGGCTTCGATTTCTGCCAACGGGAATTCGTGATCCTGAACCTTGGTTTCTTGCAAGCCGATAATATCCGGCGCGATCTGGTCGGTTAGGGCTTGTAACTGGTGTAGGCGCAGACGTACGCTGTTGACGTTGAACGAGACAATTTTCATCGATTAATCCATAGACTGTAAATTTGCCTCAGATTATAACTAAGTTTGCAGGTGTTTTATATGGCGTACAGGATTAGAAGGTTAATCGACAGAAACCGAACAGGCCTGTTCAAAATTTTATAGGAGGTTTTGTTGGTTTTCATAAACGGTTTTATGCAATCAGAATGAGAGGGGGCGAAAGGGGCGTTTTAAGACTCGCTATTTAGCTTGATTTTGCTATGATATTGCTCAATTTATTACTGTTTTCTAAATTGGAAGTAAGTCGTTATGAGTCGAGTTTATCGTTTGGTCATTTCCTGTCCCGATCAGGTCGGTATTGTTGCCAGTGTCGCCCAGTACATTGCGGACAAGGGGGCGACGATTGTCGAAGCCAATCACCACACCGATCCGGTCAACGGATGGTTCTTCATGCGCCATGAAATTTTGGCGTCTTCATTGAAAGAAGATTTGGCGACATTCGAAAGCGGATTTGCGGAAATCGCCGATAAATTTGAGATGGAATGGTTTATTTCGGACTCTGAAAAACCAAAGAAAATTGCACTTTTCGCTTCCAAGGAATCTCACTGTCTGGCCGATCTGCTTTATCGCTGGCACGAAAAGGATTTGCCGGGCGAAGTGGTGTGTGTCATCGCCAACCATGATGATTTGCGTTCGATGGTGGAGTGGTACAACGTGCCGTTTCATCATGTTCCGGTTACTCCAGATACCAAACCTCAGGCGTTTGCGGAAACCGAAGCACTGGTTCAGAAATACGACGCCGATGTGATTGTTTTGGCGCGTTATATGCAGATTCTGCCGCCGCAAATGTGCTCGGATTATACGGGCCGAGTCATTAATATCCACCACAGTTTCCTACCGTCATTCGTTGGTGCGCGTCCTTACCACCAGGCTAATGAACGCGGTGTGAAATTGATCGGGGCGACTTGTCATTATGTGACCGAAGTGTTGGATGCGGGTCCGATTATCGAACAGGACGTTATTCGTGTGAATCACGCGCACAGCATTGAAGACATGAAACGATTGGGTCGTGACGTGGAGAAAACCGTACTGGCGCGCGGTTTGCGCTTCCATTTGGAAGACCGTGTGCTGATCCACGGTAATAAGACCGTGGTGTTCGAGGTCTAATTCCCCGTTACAGCCGTTTGTTGAAAAGCCCGAATTTGTTCATAGAATGCGGGCTTTTTGTTTTTACGGAATCAGAGTTTTCGTCCGATTTCCCTTAAGGTTGATTCCACGCCTTTTCTGCCGGCCAGATGGTGGTTGTGTGCAACTTCCTGCCAACTGTGTTTCTTCAGTATCTTGTCACACCAGATCGCCTGTTCCAGTTTGGAGACTTTGGCCAATCGCATGGGTGAGCGAATGCTCCATTCCCAAAGTTGCGCACTGATGGCTTCATAGCTGCGTTTTTCATCCACAAAACAGCGTAATGCCTCTTCCAGTTGCGGTTGTTGGGTTTTAAAGCGGAAAGTTTGAAGGGCGCACAGAATCATCGGTGCGGAGAAGAACGGCAGCGATTCCATCAGCGTATGTGGGAATTGTGCCTGAAAGTTGCGTTGAATCTGGGCGATGGCCTGTTGTGCCATAGATGAAATCGCCAGAGCGACGACCAGATTATAGCTGCCACTGGCTTTGTCGCGTTTCACTCCGACGTGCACAGGGCGGTAATTCTGATGAAACCAGAATGGCAGCAACTCTTCGCTGGCGCCGAAACTGCTGCTTAAGTAATCCACGCGCTCCAGCTGGGCTTTGGCTTTAAGTTCCGCTAAGAGTCTTTTTCCGATGCCTTGTCGCTGAAACTGAGGGTGGACGGCGATGCGCATAATCCGCCAGGTCGACAGCATTAGGAAATTGGGTTGGGCGTAGTTTTTGACCAGCAGTTGAGGAACCAAGTGGCCGTGCACTCGATGGTGGTTCGGCATGATTTTGCCTTCTTCGACACAGAGTGCGACGCCGATGACTTGCTGTTTGTAGACGGCCGTGACGATTTTCAGGTTCGGCGCGCTGAGCAGCTGTTGCAGATCGTTTGGCGAGGTCTGGTAATGCGCTTGTACGAGAAGGCTAAAAACGGCATGCAGATGCTCCGAGTCTCGCGACAGGGAAGCGGCTGAGTGTGATTGGAGCTCCAGAGCATCGGCTTGGTATGAGGTGGTCGCTTCCTGGGAAACTTCCTCAGTTTCAGGAGACACTGGGTTGAGCAGTAGGGCTTGGTTGATTGCTTGTTCCAACGGATCGTTTTCAGCCCAACGTATCGGTTGGCTGAGATGGAGATTCTTCCAGTCCGGTGTCAGGGTGTTCAAGGTCTGTTTGAAGCGTAGCTCGAATCCTCTCCCTGAACCTTCGTAGCCATGCAAGGTGGTGGCAAACACCATACGATGATGGCGTTGAAGCAACTGGGTCAGCAATGGCGTGGGAAGATGGGCGGCTTCGTCCACCATGAATACGTCGGCCGAGGTCGGTTGCAAAACCAACTGATCCGGTGCGATGAATTCGAAGGTCTTGCTTTCGCCTTGATAGTCGAAGCAGACTAATCCAGCCTGTTGAGAGGTTAACTGGGCTTTCGGATAGCGGGTTTTGATCTGGTTTACCGCTTGTTCGAAAGCGACGCGCGCCTGGTCAAGCCGGCTGGCCGTTAGAACGATGTGTTGTTTGCCTTTGATTAAACATTCAACGGCGGCAATACCGAGCAGGCTGCTTTTTCCCCGGCCTCGGTCGGCACTGATAACTAGAGGTCGCTTGCGGTGTCCGAAAGCGACCGAGTCGATGGCTTCGATCGCCTGTTTCTGGTCTGTGGTCGGTAAATGGGCTACAGGAGCCTTATTGCCTTTTTCAAGCAGCTGACAGACCTCGGTTAGCGTATCTTGTTCTGGGGAGGCCTGGTGGCACCATACCACTTGGTCATTTTGTCCGTTTTGCCACTGGCGAATCAGGTGCTCGTTGAAATAGGGGGTGGCCTGGTCGATTGTGTAAGGGCTGCTCAGGAAGCGGGCATTTTCAGGGTTTGGCAATGTACGCCACTGCTCAAGATCGGGCGCAAGCAGTACCAGCAATCCACCTGCGCGAATCACTCCTGAGACAATCCCCAATGTGTTGGCGCTGAAGCCTTCTCTCAGGTTGATGATGGCGCCGTCGGCTTCCTGTCCAAGATAATAAGGCAATCGCTTGCCGGGAATCGTTTCCAGTCGGTAGCCTTCGGTTGCTTCAGCTTCGTCTTCGCCAATCCACAATACCCGTTCGTCCGGTTTCCACAGTTTTTCGAGTTGACGAAGCTGCCAGTCGGGTTGTCCGCTTAAAATCACTAAACAGCGATGTTGATGGGTTTTCAGCAATGAACGTAGGTTGGACAAAGAGGGTGAATTCATGAATTATCGAGCCAATCGGTTAAAGGTTTCGGTTTGCCTAGGAAATAGCCTTGGCCGTAAGTGATGCCGATGCGCGTGAGTTCAAGCACATCCTGTTCGGTTTCCACATATTCCGCCACGGTTTCCTGATTTCGCAGAGCGCTGATTTCCTGAATATAACGGATGACTGCTTTATCGGAAGGATCCTTATGCATGTCCTTGACGAAACTGCCGTCAATTTTGATGACATCGAACGGTAGGCTTTTCAGATACTCGAAAGAGGACATGCCGGTACCGAAATCATCCAGAGCCAAGCCGATACCGATATTTTTCAGCCATTCGATAAAGGTTTTAGCCTGATTGAAATTTCCTACGGCTGACGTCTCCGTCAATTCCAAATCGAGTTTGTACCAAGGGAAGTTGAAGTTTTGAACCGCTTTTTTGACGCGAGCCTGAAAATCCGGGTGATTGAGAGATGAACCGGCCAGGTTGATGTGAACCGAGTGCAGCTGGTTCAGGTGTTCCGGATGTTCTGTTACTTGAGTGAGGTATTGCCATAATACAAAACCGTCGATTTCCGCCATCAATTGATAGCGTTCTGCAGTCGGCAGAAAGCTGTCCGGCGGAATCAAATTGTTTTCACCGTCCCACAGACGCAACAGAATTTCGTAACTGAACTGCTCGCTTTGCTTCTGTAACGGTACGATAGCTTGGGCATAAAGCTGAAAGCGCGATGGTCCGTCTGCAAGCGCCTCTTTGATATAGGCGGCGGTGATGACCTCTTGGTTGCGTCTCGATGAGAGGTCGTCTTCCGGATGGAACAGGTAGAGTTTATTTCGACCTGAGGCTTTCGCGGCGTAAAGCGCATTGCTGGATGCTTTGAACAGTTCTTCGATGGTGTAGGCGAACGGCTGGAAGACGACCACACCGACCGAGGCAGAAACCGAGAAGGCCTGTCCTTGCCATGAGAAGCGGAAATCACTTAGACCCTTCAAGTATTGCCGTGCGAATTCCAACCCTTGGGCTTCATGGGTGTTACGTAAAAGAATGTAGAAGTCGTCACCGTCGGTTCTGGCCATCAAGGCGTTTTCAGGAAGGCCGTTTTGACATTCGAGCGCAATCATTTTCAGCAACTCGTCTCCCGCTTCATAGCTGGCGGTGTCGTTAATCAGTTTGAATTGGTCCAGATCAATGTGGATCAGAACATGCGTGTTGTCGTTAGAATCTTTAAGAGCTTCCCCTAGCTGACTTTCCAGATAGTAACGGTTGTAGAGTCCTGTTAGCAGGTCATGTTCCGATTGGTAACGCATTTGTTGCGTGGTATCGGAAATCTGCGACATCATCTGGTTGAACCCATCGAAGAGCGATTTGATCTCGTTTTTAGACTGGGTTTCCAATACCGGGTAACGGTTTTGCGTCGGTTCGCTTTCTTTCATTGCCTGTGCCAACGTTTCAAATGGCTTCGAATAGCGGCGGCTCAGCCAGAGCGTTAGAAAGAAACCGATTAAAAGTTCGAGAGGAAAAGCGATGATTAGATAGGTCAAATGCTGGTTGAGCTGGGTGGTCAAGTCTTGCATGTCCACGATGTAAATGGCATCACCGAAACGATGTTCGTCAATGATGAGAGGGTGTTTGACGTATAAATCTTCGCCTTCGAAACGTGGCTCCGGCGTGGCCTTCTCAATCAGTCGGTTGTATTTATCACGGTGTTTGCGGGCGTATTCAAAAATGGCCTTTTTATTTTCATCATAGAGAATGACCTGGTCGACGGATTCGAATTGTGAGAGTCGGAAAGAGAGATCGGAATACACATCGGTCTGATCGCTGATGACTGCCTTGAGCATGTCGTGGCTCATGGCTTTGTTCAGCGTCTGAGACAGTTCGATAGCCAGTTCTTTTCGCTCTTTCTGGTCAAGAAAATAGGCTAAAGAAAGGGTGATGATCGTAATGCCGAGTAGCATTAAAGAGGTCAACAAAAACAGTTGCGTGCGGATGCTGAGTGATCGCCACATTCCAAAAAAGCCTTTTATTTAGTCGTTGAATTATTTTTCAATTGGCAGTGTAAAGTCATTGCCCCATTCTTTCCATGAGGCATCGTAGTTAGCTACCTTGTACCCCAATTCCCTCAATGCCAGGTAATTCGTTGCGGAAATTCGTCCAATGGCGCAGTAAAGAATTATCTTATTTTCTTTAGGAATGGTGGTGTAAAGCTTATTTAATTCCTCTGGTGATTTCAGACTGTTGACCTGATTGTTTTGTGTCAGGTTGTGTGAGGCCGGTATGTTAATTGCCGAAGGAATATGGCCAAAGCGCTTGGCGGAGGAGACGAGTCCTTTGTAGGCATCGCTAGGCCGTGCGTCGATAATGACTTGGTTCGGGGTTTTTGTCGCGATTAATGTCGTTAATTTGGTTGCGAGTCGATCATGATTGATTGCAGGGATGTAGTCGCTTTTTTTGGTTTTGGGTACATCAGCGTTGACGGGGTAGTTTTGGTTAATCCAGGCGTCGTACCCTTGATCCAGTACTTTGATATTGGTTAAGCCATAGACTTCTAAGGTCCAGAACAGTCTGGCCGCGTTGGCCATTTTTCCTTCATCATAAATCACCAAGGGGGTGTCAATATTGATTCCGAGAGATTGTAAAACCGCCTGTATGCGGGCTGGTTGAACGATACGCCCATCGGTTTGTTTGTCGTTGTAGCTCCAGGCTTCGGGAAAATTCAGGGCGCCAGGGATATGGTCTTGCTGATAATCTTCGGGAGAGCGGCTGTCCAAAATGACCAGGCCTGTCGAATTTAATTTTTGGTGCAGTTGTTCGACTGAGAGGCGTAGCTGTTGCCCGGCGGAAGCGGATAGGCTAAAGCAGAAAAGTAATGATGCCAAGCATGCCTGTCTTTGCCAAGATAGTCTTCGTCGTGCCATATCCGCCCCTCTAGCTTATAGATTTTATCGCTAATTGAATGACCTTGTTTTTTATAGTTTTATTGCATTCATACCGACAATAATGGCGCCTTGATCGATGCCTTGTCAAGCCTTGTCGGGTTATCTTTCGGCCTTGATTCATTTGCTTGTACCGGGAGAGTAATTGGATTGCCTGATTTTTACCCGATCTGAGACGATGGCAAAGGAATTAGCGAACTTTTGAGCAATAAGCCATATAATTTCCCCTAAACACCAACACTAAGAACAAAACTGAAGCCTTTTTAAAATGCATACTCCGAAACTGAGCATAGCCCAAGTTGAATGGACCGAAGAAAATGTCCCGTTTTCGGAACAGTTTGACGATTTTTATTTTTCGACGGACGACGGCCTGCAAGAGGTTGAGTATGTGTTCCTTCGCCATAATTTTTTAGAGCAGCGTTTTTCTGAATTGAAACCTAACGGGTGGTTTCGGATTGCCGAAACCGGGTTCGGTTCCGGGTTGAATTTTTTGTCTGTGGCAAAGTTGTGGTTTGAAACGGCGCCGGACTATGCCCAGCTGCATTTCATCTCGTTTGAAAAATATCCGTTATCCTTTGCCGATTTGGAGCGTGCCCATCAGTCTTATTCTTCTTTGGATGGGTGGTCGAAAGAATTGAGGGAGAATTATCCGTTGCTTTTGCCGGGTTGGCACGATGTCTGGCTGTTTGATGGTCGAATTCGTCTGACCTTATGGTTTGGGGATGTTCTCGCCGGGCTTCCCGAGTTTGATGCTTCCGAAGGATCGAAAGTCGACGCTTGGCTGTTGGACGGGTTTACCCCGGCTAAAAACCCAAAGATGTGGCAGCCATCACTCTATCAACAGATGGCTCGGCTCAGTCATTCCGAAACGACGTTTGCGACTTTTACGGCCGCGGGCGATGTGCGCCGGGGATTGCAGAAAGCGGGATTTGAGGTCGATAAAGACGTTGGATTCGGGAAAAAGCGCGAGATGTGTTTCGGCCGTTTGGCCCAGCAACGGCCATTCAGCTCAAAAGCGCCTTGGTTCAGCCGGCCCGAACCGTTGACGACGGTTCATGCAATTGTGGTTGGCGCAGGACTGGCAGGCGCTAGTGTCGCTTATAAACTTGCTGAAGCAGGCTGGAAGGTGACGGTCTTGGAAGAACAAGCACAGCCGGCCACCCAGGCCTCCGGAAACTGGGCGGGGGCGGTGCACCCTTTGGTGACGGCGGACTGGAACTTGCGTAGCCAATGGTATTTGCAGGGCTTTGAAGCAACGTTGCGGACTTTGTTGCCTTGGTTGCATAATGGCGAGATCACGGGGGATCTGACCGGCCTGGTACAATTGGCCGTGACGGAGGTCGGCACGAAACGGGTTGAAGAGGCATTCGAAAGAGTGGGGTTGCCTTCGGAGTTTGTCGAACAACTGACTTTGGCCCAGACGCAGGAAAAGGTCGGAGGCCCGGTTTCCGTACCGGGATTGTTTTTCCCTCAGGGCGGGTGGGTGAATCCGCCGTCCGTTGTCCGCCGTTGTTTACAACATCCTAATATTGAAGTTTGCTATGAACAGGCGGTAGAGGACTTTCAGCAAGAAGATGGAGGCTGGAAAGTCACGACGGGAGATAAAGTTTACCGGGGAGAGAGTTTGGTTGTCGCGACGGGTTCGTTGAATAGCCGGTTGAATGAACGTTTGGGGTTGCCTATCCGTCCGGTTAAAGGCCAGGTCACCCATTTAGAAGCGGATCAGCAGAATTGGTCTTTACAGTGTGCTTTGACGCATGAAGGCTACTCTGCACCCGGTGAGGCGGGCAAGGCGGTGACGGGGGCGACTTTTGAAGCGCCCGATATGAGTGAAGAGCTTTCTCAGGAAGGGCATCAGGCTAATCTCAAACAAGCCGCCAAAGCATTGCCGGATTGGCTTGATGTCGGTGCTGAAGAGGTCGGCGGAAGGATTGCTTTCCGGCCGACAACTCCCGATCATCTGCCAATTATCGGACCGGTTGCGGATCCCCAGTGGTTACAACAGGCTTATTTGTCGCAGTCTCATACTCATGCAGTTTATCGTTATCCTGTGCAGAAATATCTGACAGGCCTGTTTGTTTCCAACGGGCATGGTCCGAGAGGGTTGATGTCGGTTTTTCTGGCGGCCGAGAGTATTGTTGCCGACCTACAGGGTAAGCCATTAGTGCAGCCTTTATCTTTGTATCAGGCCAGTCATCCGGCCAGATTTGTGATTCGACGGTGGCGTAGCGGCCATTATCATGTTAAAACAACGAGTGAATAATTAAGTAGAACTCGGTATGATTAGTAACTACCCATATTTTGACTGAGGTTATTGTTGTGAGAATGAAAAGAGCAAAGGGTGTCTCTTCATCGGTTTTTTTGACGTTATCCGCTGCTGCCGCTATGTTTTTATCCGGATTGGCGTGGACATCTCCGTCTTATGCTGAGGATGTCGCCGAAACGTCAGTGCAGGCGTCGCAGGATGAAAATTTTCTCTATGAAAGCATTGAAGTCAATGTTGGTTCGGATAAACAAGCGGCTTTGGAGACGGCGCAACAACAGATTCGCGAAGCCTTCAAGAAAGCCTTTATCCGACCGTATGAGCCTGATCGCAGCCAACCCGTTTTAGAGCGGGCAATTCGTCAAGAGGTTGTTAGTCAGCTGCCGGAGGTGACGTTGCCTGACGTGGCGTTCGAACAGACGCAGGCGGCCGTGAATGAAATGGAAGGAAAAGTATTCCTTCAAGGGCGAATTTCGAAAGCGGCCGCGGCCCAGGAGATGGCATTACGGATGGCGGAAATTGAAGCCAAGCTCAGTCAGTTGCGCCATATGGGAGACAAGAACTCGCGTCTTAAGCAGCTTAAGTTGTTGTTGCCGAATCTGCCTCTGATTGAAGAGTATGCGCGTTTGGCAGCAAATTTAACGACAATAGGCATCACTCTGGAAACGGACAAGACTCCGATGGCAGTCCTTTTAGATCGTAAGATTACGATCCTGTTCAATGAGTTTTTACTGATGCTGGATGACAGTATTCCGGAAGCGGTGGTGTACGAAGCGGAGTTTGCGGATGCACTTGAGCAACAAGGGTTGCTGATCAGCGCGAAACAGCCGGATCTGATTTTAAAGTACAATATTGAAACCACGGGTGAATATTCCGAAGATAAGCAGTTGGGGTTGGCTGCGGAAGTTGATCTTCAGGACAAAAACCAGGAATCTTTCGTCACTTACAGTGCCGATATGGAAGTCGGTAAAACTTTGACGCCTGAGATTCAGTACAATGCGCTACAATTGTTCGCTAAAGGCGTTTTCGAAGCGCTGAAGAGCCGTTTGTTGCAGACGGTTTATGAAAAAGATAATCAGCCATCAGATTAAAGACGGATCTATGTTCGGGAAAATCACTTTTATCCTTATCGTTGTCATCTTCATTGTTCTCGCCATTATGTTTGACTGGTTCGGAAGCCGAGAATTGGCGAAGCAAGGCGTTGATAAGGCCCAGGTTGCCGTAGAGCACCTTGAATCGACAGGCGATAAGGTCAGTGACGTTATCGAGTCCATCAATGAAAAAGAAGGAAAATAAATTAATGCGCACCAAATCCACTCTCAAAGCCGCTCTGTTATCCGTTTGTACTTTATTGATAACACCTGTCCATGCCGATTCCGTGGGGTTGGATCTGGCGGTTTCGGATGAAACGGCTAACTTTGGTATCTTTACCCAATCGCAGTCACCGGTTGATTCCAGCCGTTATGCCGCGCATTATTTCTACAATGAACCGGGTGACCGAGTGTATTCGGTATCGGCAGATGTACAACGTAAGGGAATGGCGGGTAATCCGAATTTAGAGCTGGGCTTGAAAGGCAAGGGATTTTACTTCACTCAGGATAGCTTTAATTTGGATGGTTTCGGTTTAATGCTAGGGGTGGTAGGCCGCTATTGGTTGCCGACCCAGTCGCCTGCATCGGTTTCGGTTGAAGCTTTGTATGCACCTGAAATCGTTACTTCAGGTGATGCCAATTCGATGACGGAAATGTCCGTTCGCGCTGATCTGCATATTTTGCCGAACGTGGTTGGTTTCGTCGGTTTCCGCTATTTGGTGGGTGATTTGAAGGCCGATTCTAATTACGAATTCGACAAGAACGCCCATATCGGTGTCGAAGTTAGCTTGAATTAATGCCGGTAAGCCGGAAGCTTTCCGGTTCTGAATCCCAGCGTTCGATTGCTTTAGCGATTTAAGATAGGGATTCTAAGCACGAATGTTTGTCTTCGGAGCGGGAGGTTGAAATGCAGCAAACGCCTAAGATCGGATTGATTATCATCGGTGATGAAATTCTGTCCGGAAAACGACAGGACAAGCATCTTTCTCAGGCAAATGCGTTGCTGAAACCGCGTGGATTGGCTTTGAGTTGGGTCCGAATTCTCGGAGACGAGCCTCACTTATTGACCGAGACGTTGAAGCAGAGTTTCGATTCTGGAGACCTCGTCTTCTGTTTTGGCGGCATCGGAGCCACGCCGGATGACCGTACTCGCCAATGTGCCGCTAAGGCCTTAGAACTTCCTTTGGCGGCCCATCCGGAAGCGGTCAAGGAGATCGAAGCCCAATTCGGGGAGGAGGCTTACCCTCAACGTATCCGAATGGCTGAATACCCCCAAGGGGCGGAGATCATTCCGAATTTCTATAACCGGGTTCCCGGATTTTCTATTAAACATCACCATTTTATGCCAGGGTTTCCCATGATGGCGAAGCCCATGATGGAGTGGGTTCTAATGACGCATTACGATCAGTTGGTGGGTACACCGACCGTCGAGAGGGCCATTCGTCTTCTGAATGGCCAAGAGTCGGAGTGGGTTGAATTCATGCAACAGTTTGAAGAGCGTTTTCCTAATTTGAGGTTGTTTAGTCTGCCCAAGATTGACGAGAACGATAGGCGCTCGATTGAATTGGGTGTCGAAGGTGTTGCGGAAGAAGCCGAGGTGGGGCTTGAGGTGTTAATTGAAGAGGCTGGTCGTCGTTCCCATGAATGGGAATTGGTTTAGCCGCTTGTCCCAATAGCCGTCACCTTGCTCTGCGTATGAATTTTAATAAGGTCAGTTTTGCAAAATAGTAACCAAAACCATGTGGATGTGTTGATTATCGGCGCCGGTGCTGCCGGATTGATGTGTGCGGCGACAGCCGGTTATCAGGGGAAGCGGGTGCTGGTCATCGACCATGCCCCTAAAGCGGCCGCGAAAATACGCATATCCGGGGGTGGTAAATGCAATTTCACGAATTTGGATGTTTCTCCTGAAAATTACATCTGTCGTAATCCTCATTTCGTTAAGTCGGCGTTATCGCGCTATCCTTCAACCGCATTTGTGGAATTAGTGGATCGTCACGGTCTTGAATATGAAGAGCGTGAATTGGGTAAGCTGTTCTGTCTGAATCGTGCCTCAGATTTGATTCAAATTTTGCGAACCGAGTGCGATTGGGCAGGTGTTGAATTCATGTTGAATACGCCCGTAAGCAAGGTGGCGAGCATTGATGGCGGTTATGAGGTACAGATTAAGGATGGAAGCATCCACTGCAACAAACTCGTGGTGGCAACCGGTGCCTTGTCTTTTCCTAAACTCAAGGCAAGCGGTTTTGGTTACCGGTTGGCTGAACAGTTCGGTTTGAATGTGATTCCGCAAGCGCCGGGACTGGTGCCCTTGGTGTTTTCCGGCAAATGGCAGCAGCGTTTTTCAAGTTTGAGCGGCCTGTCGATGGATGTCGAGGTGGCTGCAAACGGCCGGCGGTTTTCGGAAGCGATGCTGTTTACCCATAATGGTTTAAGTGGTCCGGGTATCTTGCAGGCTTCGAACTATTGGCAGGCCGGTCAACCAATTGAAATTAATCTGCTGCCGAAGCAGGATGTGTATGCGGAACTGCTGGCATTGAAGGGGTCCGGCAAGTCTTTGCCTAAATGGTTGAACCAGTTTTGGCCTAAACGTTTTACTCAGATGTGGCTGGAACTGTTTCCGATGGAATCGGTTTTGTCCAATCAGTCGAACGAGAGTCTGCAGTCTTATGCGGAACAATTAACCAATTGGCAGCTCTATCCGGAAGCGACGGCCGGCTACGATAAGGCGGAAGTTACTTTGGGAGGTGTCGACACCGACGAAGTGTCTTCTAAAACCTTTGAGGCCAAAAAACAGCCGGGATTGTATTTCATCGGTGAGGTTTTGGATGTGACAGGGCAACTTGGCGGATACAACTTTCAGTGGGCCTGGGCATCGGGAGTGGCCTGCGGTTTGTCTCTCTAGGCTGGGCTGATGTTCGGTGGTTAAAGCGTTATAATGACCTGAAACTTTTATTGAGCAAAGGCTGTCTTATGAATTTATTGAATTTAGATCCGAAAACCCGTGAACCGTTCTCGAAAACAGTGCAGACTTTGATCCAAAAGCACAAGATTGACCCTAAAGAAATTTTTCTGAATGTACTTGAAAGCCAGGAAGCGCCGGAAATGAATTACTGGATGGCAATGGTGTTGGTACAAGAGCACTTCGTTTCACCTCAGATGGAAGTGGGTACGGATGCGGCAGGCGAGGTGGTCAAGCCGTTGCAGGCAGCCTGCTTGTTGCAGAACGTCGGGATGGCGGCCGCCTTGTTGGAGCTGGATGCTTTCAGCGGCTCTGTCACCGATCGGGATTTTCAATTGTGCGCACGTATCGCCTCCCAGCATGAAGATCAGGCGGTCTTGGGCTTATTAATGAAGTACGCTCAGGAAAAAGATCTACTGGAACCATTCATGAGGGCTTTGCAGGGTTCTACTTTACAGTGATTTTATTGATAGTTAAATGCTATCAAAAGAATTTAAACAATCAATTTTACTAATCATAGCGTCTCCCATAAACTAGCCTCCAAGTCACTTGTATGACGAAAGAGTTAAATTCATTAGAAGAGGTGTTCAAAATGGCATTAGAAAATAGAGAAGGTCAAAAGGTACCGGCAGTTACATTCCGCACGCGTCAGAACGATGAGTGGGTCAATGTAACAACGGATGAGTTGTTTGCAGGTAAAACCGTAATCGTATTTGCACTTCCTGGTGCGTTTACTCCGACATGTTCGTCGAGCCATTTACCACGCTACAATGAATTGGCGCGCGTGTTCAAACAGAATGGTGTAGACGATATCATCTGCCTATCTGTTAACGATACGTTTGTTATGAACGCATGGGCTGAAGATCAGGAAGCCGAGAACGTCACCTTGATTCCGGATGGTAATGGTGAGTTTTCGGATGGCATGGGAATGTTGGTCGATAAGACGGACCTAGGTTTCGGAATGCGCTCATGGCGTTATTCGATGCTGGTAAAAGACGGTGTTATCGACAAGATGTTCATCGAGCCGAACGTTCCAGGTGACCCATTTGAAGTTTCCGATGCCGACACCATGTTGGATTACATCAACCCGGAAGCAAAACCACCTAAGGTTGCGACCATCTTTACCAAGCCGGGCTGCCCTTTCTGTAAAAAGGCTAAGGAACTGCTTGATGAGAAAGGTATCTCTTATGAAGAGATCACGATCTCCAACCATGGCCCGAGCTCGAAAACTTTGCGTGCGGTCGCTTCTGCGAGCACAGTACCTCAAGTATTCATAGAAGGTGAGCTTATCGGTGGTTCGGACGATCTAGAAGTCTTTTTGTCAAAATAAATAAGTTTAAGAGCGACCGTTAACCGGTCGCTTAGACTGATGACAAGATAAATGCAAAAGGGTCTTTGAGGAGGTTGCTCCTTGAGTACAGGCCCTTTTCTGTTTGGGGCGTCGTTAGATAAAGGAAAAATGATGAAGTACGATTATGATTTGATTGCCATCGGAGCAGGAAGCGGCGGACTTTCGGTTGCCGAACGTGCAGCGGAATACGGTAAGAAATGTGCGGTCGTCGAGGCTAAAAAGCTCGGCGGTACATGCGTGAATATCGGGTGTGTTCCAAAAAAAGTAATGTGGTTTGGGGCTCATATAGCCGAAGCACTTCGCGACGCGCCGGATTTTGGGTTTCACGTGGAACAAAACGGATTTGATTGGAGTGCCCTGGTAGAGAAGCGGGAGCAGTACATCAATAATATTACTACCTGGTATGGCGGTTATATGTCCGATAAGGGAGTGGATGTGTTGCAAGGCTGGGGAAGTTTTGTCGATAACCACACCGTAGAGGTGGATGGAAAACAGTACACTGCGGAAACCATCGTGATCGCACCGGGCGGAACTCCTTCAATTCCGCAGGAAACCGAAAATGCCGATTTGGGAATTACATCGGACGGTTTCTTTCAGCTAACCGAACAGCCTAAGAAGGTGGCAGTGATTGGAAGTGGTTACATTGCCGTGGAATTGGCAGGCGTCTTCCAGGCATTAGGTTCCGAGACGACTTTAGTGAGCCGTAAGGATCTTGTGCTTCGTGGGTTTGACGATATGATCCGTGAAACACTGACGGATGCCATGTTGGAGAGTGGCTGTAAAAAAGAATATCACTTCGCTGTGAAAAAACTAGAGCGTGCTGAAGACGGAACAATAACGGTATACAGTACAGACGGGCAAGAGATTGCTGGGTTCGATCAGGTGGTTTGGGCCGTCGGTAGGCAAACTTTGATCGAGCCTCTTAAGCTTGAGAATATCGGTTTGCAGGCAAATGGATATGGTTTTATTGACGTTGACGACGAACATCGTACGGCGGTTGATAATGTCTTTGCCATTGGAGACGTGACCGGGCAACCACAGTTAACACCGGTTGCGATTCGCGCAGGACGTTACTTGGCGGAGCGTTTATATAATAACAAACCGCATTTGAAGTTAGATTTGAGTTCGGTTCCAACAGTAATCTTCTCGCATCCGCCGGTAGGTACGGTTGGTCTGGCCGAACACGATGCCCGTAAGCAGTACGGCCATGACAATATTAAGGTCTATACATCCGAGTTCACGCCGATGCGCTATGCTTTTACAAAGCATCAGATCAAGACGGCATTGAAGCTGGTTGTTGCAGGACCTGAAGAGAAGGTTGTCGGCATTCACATTGTTGGTGATGGTGCGGATGAAATGCTTCAGGGGTTTGCCGTTGCCGTGCAGATGGGGGCAACTAAGGCTGATTTGGATGCGACCATTGCGATTCACCCGTCCAGTGCGGAAGAGTTGGTGACAATGCGTTAATAATAAAACGTTAAAAAGTGGGTTGTAGAAGGTCTGCTTTAAACAAAAAAAAGCCCGGTTTGATCCGGGCTTTTTTATTTAGTCATTTGTAGCCCGCTCAGGATTGGGCTGAAACATAATCAAGCTAAAATGAGCTTGGATAGTTTGGGTCGTGGGATTTGATCGTTCCCAATGTCGTGTACATGTCAGCCAGTTTTTTGAGCAGCTGTCGGTATTCAAATGTTACTTTTTGAAGTTTGGCGCCTATGACATGTTCGTCTTCGTCCTGATGGGAGCGGACAACCTCAATCGGTAGTCTGAATGAAATCATTTGGTCGTCGATGTCGACATCGAATACTAGCTCAACCAGGTTGCCTGCTTGAAGCTCTACGGCACATAGAAAACCGATTCCGCTGGCTGAGAAGTTAATAATGGTTGTGTATATCTGTTTATCATCTTGCATTAGGATGGAGGCTTTGTGTGCGGGGTAGCGCTCATCCATTCGTTTGTCTTTAAAAACAGAATTCATATCAGTACCTTAATTAGGTTGGCTCCTGCAAAAAAGTTTAAATCACTATAGCAGAAATGCTACTAAATAATATAAGCAATATAACTTATTCGTTATATGGGCATATCATTATGTTCTGATTAATTTAAACCCTTGAATTATGCCGCAGCAAGTTTTTCATAAAGAGAAAGATAGGCCTGGGTCGGGAAATCAAGTTTGACACCAATATGGGTATTCTCTTGAAGCGGTATGCAGTGTTTGACTTCAGCCTTGAATTGAAACGATTTCAATCCACCTGCCCCCGGAATGTCGAAATGAATTTCTATACGCTCCTGAACATTTAGAGGAATGTCCGACAGTAAACCGATTCCATGCATGGAAAAGTCCGTCATCACGGCATAAATACTTTGGTTGCCGATCAGCAACAATACCGGACGGTTGGAGGGGATGCGTTTCGCAAAACGTTTTTCGACAACCTGAGACATGAAATTACCTCGATTAACATGGGTATTGAATTTCATTATAGCGAGTGGTGAAGGCTCGGGGGGCAGGTTTATCATGAATGATTTTTTCGACCTATAAAGTGGAGTTATAGCCATTTTTTTAATAGGGTCTGCTGCGTTATAATCGAACATTCTATAGAAAGGTTAAAGATAGGACAGGTTTATGGCAATTCGAAGTTATCAGGGCATCTTGCCGGTTATGGGATTCACGAGCTGGGTGGATGAGTCTGCTGTTGTGATCGGTAAATGCACGCTTGGCGAACAGGTGAGTGTGTGGCCCAATGCGACATTGCGTGGCGACGTAAATGATATCGTGATTGGTGACCGATCTAATATCCAGGACGGTTGTGTGGTTCACACGACACACGAAAGTGCCGTATCCAAAGGATCGAAATGCATTGTCGGTAAGGATGTGACGGTTGGGCACAATGCTGTCCTGCACGGTTGCATCATTGAGGACGAGTGCCTGATTGGTATGGGTGCCGTGGTATTGGACAATGCCGTAGTGAAAAAGCATGTGTTGGTTGGCGCGAACAGTCTGGTGCCGCCCGGTAAGGTGCTTGAAAGCGGGTATCTTTATGTTGGTTCGCCGGTAAAGCAGGCCAGAGCTTTGACTGAAGAGGAGTTGGCGTTTTTTAAATATTCCGCCGAGCATTACGTCAAGCTGAAACAGCAATATCAGAGTGAAGATGCTTATGATGAAGAGGAATAAGGTTTAATTATCACCAAATTCCAATCACAACAAACCCAACAGGCCTGTTGGGTTTTTTATTGTGGAAATTTCAGCCTTTGTTCATCAACTCTCTGACGGTTTCGATGACTTCCGCCGTTTGCGGACGGACTCCGCGCCATAAAAAGAAGGCTTCGGCGGCTTGGCCGACCAGCATACCTAAACCATCCATTGTTTTGCAGTCCGGTTGGTGTTGTTTTGCCCACTGCATGAACACGGTTGGTTCCTGACCATACATCATGTCGTAAACTAATGAATCACAAGCAATCAAGTCGCTTGAAATTGGCGGGAGTTTGCCTTCAAGACTGGCTGAGGTGCCGTTGATGATAATGTCATAGGGGCCGTTAGGGATGTCTTCCCAGCCGCTGGCTGTGATCGGGATTTCGGTATCGAAACGTTCACCTAGTATTTGAGCGCGTTTGGCCGTGCGGTTGGCAATATGCACTGAGGCCGGCTGTTTTTCTAGTAGAGGCTGTAGAATGCCTTGTACCGCACCGCCTGCGCCCAGAATCAGTACTTTCTGGCCTTTGAACGCGCGTTGACCGTTGATTTCGATGTCGTTAACCAGTCCGATGCCGTCAGTATTGTCTCCGGTCGTTGATCCGTCTTCGTGGAAGATGAACGTGTTGACCGCGTGTGCGGTCTGCGCCCGCTCGGAAAGCGTGTCGGCATACTCAAAAGCGTCCAGCTTATAGGGTACGGTAATATTGATTCCCTTGTAACCGCGATTCTTGAGATCCGCCATCGCCCAGACAAAAGTAGTGTCATCGGTATCGACCAAAATAGCCTCATAGCTGATGTCTTCACCCGTTTGTTCTGCAAACAGGCGGTGAATAAGCGGGGATTTTGAGTGGGCAATCGGGTATCCGACTACGGCGTATGCATCCGTCATAGTATGTTCAAATCCTGCGTTATGGGGTTTCGTTCAACCAGATGGCGGCCAGTTTGGCGTAGTAGGTCAAAATCCCGTCTGCGCCGGCACGCTTGCAGCTCAGCAAGGTTTCCAGTACGACCGGGCGTTCGTCAATCCAGCCGTTTTGGGCCGCGGCTTTCAACATCGCATATTCACCACTTACGTGGTAGACGAAAGTCGGTGCTTTGAATTCCGTTTTAATGCGTTGGACGATGTCCAGGTATGGAATGCCAGGCTTGACCATGACCATGTCAGCACCCTCGTTCAAGTCCAGAGATACTTCGTGTAAGGCTTCGTTGCTGTTGGCAGGATCCATTTGGTAGGTGTGTTTGTTGCCCTTGCCCAGGTTGCCGGCCGAGCCTACCGCATCACGGAAAGGTCCGTAGAAAGAGGAGGCATACTTGGCTGAGTAGGCCATGATGCGGGTATTAATATATCCGTGGTCTTCAAGCAATTCACGAATTTCGATGATGCGTCCATCCATCATGTCGGATGGGCCGATGACATCTGCACCCGCTGCCGCGTGGGACAAAGCCTGCTGCATCAATACGTCGATGGTGTCGTCATTAAGTACGTAACCGTTGTCGTCGATAATGCCGTCCTGGCCGTGTGTGGTAAACGGGTCCAGCGCCACATCGGTCATGACGCCCAATTCCGGGCAGGCCTGCTTGACCGCGCGAATCGCTCTTTGTGCCAATCCTTCAGGATTATAGGCTTCTGCGGCATCCAGGGATTTGGCTTCTTCCGGCGTGACCGGAAACAGTGCGATCATTGGTATGCCAAGGGCTGAAATTTCTTTGGCTTCCTCAACCAAAAGGTCTATACTCAGGCGTTCAACGCCCGGCATGGATTTAACAGGTTCGCGTTTGTTGTGTCCTTCGATAACAAACATCGGCAAAATCAGATCATTGGTGGTCAATACGTTTTCACACATTAAGCGGCGTGAAAAATTGTCTTTACGCATACGTCGCATGCGGGTGATAGGAAATTGGCGATCAATCATAACGAGAACCTTTAAATAAGAAACTGAGAAACGCTTAGTGGAAGTGCTTGAATGATACTATCCAATCCCAAAAAAGAAAAGGAGCGCAGCGGTGAGTGAGCAGATGGAATACCTGTTTTTCGATAAGGAATTAGCGCAAAGATTTAGTGATTTTTGTTCTACTCATTCGATTCAAGCCGAAATGGAGGTGGAAGAGACGCCATCCGGAGAAAATTCCTATTGCGTGAAGTTTGCGGATGATCTGAACGACGAAACTTTGGATCAGATTGAAGACACTTATAATGATATGTTCTTTGGCGAACAGGCGGCGCAAATAGAAGGTAACGATTCTTCCGGTGCGCTTGCGGACGCTTGCGGCGTTCAGGTAATGTTGCAGTCCGGTGAGTATACGACGGTAGCGATCCATCCCGAGATCATGAATAAAATCTTGTCAGTATTGACGGTCGATGAGTTGCAAAAGTTTCTGAGTCAAGTGGCCGAAGATATTGAAAATCCCAAGTCGGGACCGATTTGCCGCCGGGAAGATCTACCTGTTCTTTGAAAGGGTTCTCAGGGGTAAAACAATACGTTTATTATGGAAATTATGAATATACGTACTTTTGCTGATTGATAGAAAGGGGGCATGTACCTCATAAAAAATTTATATAAGTAATTTCTAATTTTTGTGATGTTCATGGCTTGAAGTATTTAGTTATAAAACATATCATTACTGGTCAGCAAAAAATGTATAGCCGGTACTCGGTATCGCAGTACAAGTACACGCTAACTAAAAGATAAATAAACTCTTGAATCTGGGGTGTTGTTGCCAGGCAACAAGATCAATCAAGGAGCATTAAATGACAGATCAAAACGTAGAAAAGGTTGCGGTTCAAACTGAAGATAGCCGTAACCAAAGCCGTCGTGCCTTTCTAAAAGGTGGTGCGGCTGTAGCTGGAGGTGTGCTTTTCACTAAGGCCGCTTCTGCTGCTGAAGGTGCGGGTTACGACCCTAAAAAAGCAGTAGCACCATATGCTGGTAAAGAAGAACTTACAGCCGTATTGCAAGACGGTGCAGCTCGTAAGTCTTTAGGTTTCGGTGTTCGTAAATATCCATATGGTATGCCTTCTCCATTCGAGAAAGAAGTTCAACGTCGTACTCTAGAGTGGTTGACTCCTGACTCAATGGCATCTATTACCATGACTCCGCTACAAAGCTTGCACGGTATCATCACTCCAAACGGTCTTCACTTCGAGCGTTTCCACGGTGGTGTACCAACAATCAACCCAGATGATCACCGTTTAGTAATTCACGGTCTTGTAGAACGTCCATTGATCTTCACTATGGATGATCTTAAGCGTTTCCCATCTGTTTCACGTATTCACTTCGTAGAGTGTCCTGCTAACGGTGCGATGGAGTGGAAAGGTGTTCAGTTGAACTCTGTTCAGTGGACTCACGGTATGATGTCTTGTGTTGAGTACACAGGTGTTCGTCTATCTGACCTATTGAAAGAAGCTGGTATCAAGCCAGAAGGTAAGTGGATCATTCCTGAAGGTGCGGATGCATCTGGTATGTCACGTTCGATCCCTCTTGAAATCGCGATGGATGACTGTTTTGTAGCTTACGCTCAGAACGGTGAAGCTCTACGTCGTGAACAAGGTTACCCAATCCGTTTGGTTGTTCCTGGATGTGAAGCGAACATGTGGGTTAAATACCTACGTCGTATTATGGTTCACGATGTGCCTATGCAGCACCGTGAAGAAACCTCTAAGTATACTGAATTGATGCCTGATGGAACTGCACAGCGTTTCTCATGGTACATGGAACCAAACTCAGTAATCACTTACCCATCTCCAGACTTCAAGATGCAAGGTCCTGGTAAGTACTTCGTACGTGGTCTAGCATGGTCTGGTCGCGGTAAAGTTGCTCACGTTGATGTATCTTTCGACGGTGGTAAAAACTGGAAAGAAGCTCACTTCACTTCTCCTGTTCTTGATAAGGCTTGGACTCGTTTCGAGATCGAATGGGATTGGGATGGTTCAGAAGCGTTCCTAATGAGCCGTGTTACAGATGAAACCGGTTATGTTCAGCCGCCTATGCCGCAAATGCGTAGCTTAGAAGGTACAAACAACGTTTACCACCGTACTGCTATGGTTACATGGCGCGTACACGCTTGGGAAGACGGCAAAAACGGAGGCATGATTGAAAATGTTCAGTACTAAAAAGACATTCGTTGCAGCAGCGGTTGCAACTCTATTTGCTGGTTCTGCAAGCGCAATGAGCGATAGCTCGAACGGTGCTGCTTCTGGCGAGAAAATCGATGGTAAATACGCTGCGAACTACGCAGAAATTATCAAAGAAAACGGTGGTAAATACCTAGACGCTAAAGTTATTGAAGCAATTCTTGGTAAAGACGCTACTTACGGTCGTGACGGCCTGGAAGGTAAGCTGGATCCAGCTAACCCATACTCTTTCGAAGTTGATGACAGCATCGATGGTGGTAACCACGGTAACGCTCAGTGTAAAGTTCCTGCAGCTTTCACTGAAGTTCACGAAAGTGTAAACAAGAACTACTACAGCGACGCTAACTTCACAGCTTACGGCTTCGGTACTCCGATTGCTGAATCAGCAATGAAGAAGTGGAACATCACTGTAGACGGTGACGGTAAAGGTCTTCCTGATCCTTCAGTTGGTATGACTGTTGAGAAAGGTGCAAAGATTTACGTTCAGTACTGTGGTATGTGTCACGGTGAATTCGGTGAAGGTGCTAAAGGTTACCTACCTCTAGCGGTTGACGAGAAGTTGACTACTTCTGACTTCTTCGAACCAGCACCAATGAAAGCAGTTGGTAACTACTGGCCTTACGCGGTTACTTTGTTCGACTACATCCGTCGTACAATGCCTTTCTGGACTCCTAACGCTCCGTTCATCGGTGATGCAGGTTACATGGGTATGACTGGTTACATCCTTCAGTCTAACTACGTTCCTATGGATGACGAAGGTACCGAACTATCAGACGATACTTTCTTCAACTCTGAAGTACTTATGAAGATGAATAAGTACATGAAGAACCAAGGTAACTTCTTCTGTGACCACCGTCCAGTTGTTCACAACGAGCGTTGCATGACTAACTGTCCTGACGCTGAAGTTGGTGACGGTAAAGGCGATATCCATAACTATCGTCAAGCTCGTAAGCTTCCTGACGGAACTCCTCAGTATAACGTTCCACAACGTATGCATGAAGATCCACCAGGTGTAGGTCACTCTGGTATGTAATCATCCGATTACATCGTTGTTAAAAAGCCCGCTTTATGCGGGCTTTTTTCGTTTTGAACAGCTGAAAATAAATCTTTTTCTCCGCTGTAAATTTTTTGCCTTTATTTCGAAATATATTATTGAATTCTAATGCTTTATTCGTGTAAAATGCGTTATTCCCACGTGGCTATAACGCTAGGCAAAACAGATAGAGATAAAACTGCTGATGAGAAAAGAACTGATTGACCCATTCAACAGAAAAATCGAGTATGTACGAGTTTCGGTTACCGATAGATGTAACTACCGATGCGGTTATTGCATGCCGGAACAAGGAGTGCATCCAGAAGGCCAGCATACCGAATATCTATCTTATGAAGAATTGGCGAGAATCATAAAAGCGTTCGTTAACCTGGGTGTGGCTAAAGTTCGTCTAACAGGCGGAGAGCCATTGGTTAGAAAAAATCTGGCTTCTTTGGTTGAAGAGATCAATAGCTATGAAGGGTTGGAAGACATTGCACTTTCAACCAATGCGCATCACTTGGAAAGGGAAGCGTTGGCGTTGCATCAAGCCGGTATCAGCCGTGTGAATATTTCAATCGACTCATTGAAACCGAAACGTTTTAACAAGATAACCCGAGGTGGAAATCTGGAAAAGGTGTTAGCCGGTGTCGACAAAGCATTGGAAGTAGGCATGCGCCCGGTCAAATTCAATATGGTCGTCATGAAAGGGACCAATGACGACGAAATCGAGGCGATGGTGGATTACGGACTTGAGAAAGGCGTTGAAGTTCGCTTTATCGAAACTATGCCGATTGGCCCGGCTGGCGTGAGTATGATGGATCAACACTATCCAGCAGAAAAGATACTGGCACGTATTAAAAAACATGTTGGAACAGATCTATTGCCTTCTTCCGGTAAAACACACGACGGCCCGTCTCGTAACTTCCAGATTGCAGGGACCGATACCCGGATCGGTGTGATTTCAGCAGTTTCACAACATTTCTGTGAAACCTGTAACCGTGTGCGTTTGACGGCGCGCGGTGTACTGGCGTTGTGTTTGGGTCAGGAAGATTCGGTTGACCTGCGCACGCCATTAAGAAACGGCATTACAGATGCAGAATTGGAACAGTTGATTACCGATGCAATGTTGAAGAAGCCGGAAAGACATTTCTTTAATGAAAATGTCCACAATATCGAATTCAGACAAATGGTACAGCTCGGCGGTTAATGTCAAACCGACCAGTAGAACAAATTATTTGGTATCCAGTCCAGTAGAGGATAAAAACGATGGTAAACGTACTTTATTTCGCAAGTTTTCGGGAAATGTTAGGCAAGGCAAATGAACAGATGCCGGCCAATCATAACACCGTTGATTCGTTGATTTCAGAATTGGCGACTCGTGGTGATAACTGGAAGCAAGCATTATTGGATAATCAGAACCTTCAGATCGCTGTGAATCACAATGTTGCTAACCGCCAGACGGAAATCCGTGCTGGAGACGAAATTGCATTCTTTCCTCCGGTAACAGGAGGCTAAGGCTAGATGGCAAACTATCCTTATATTAAGGTTCAAAAGGAAGATTTCGATCTGACAACCGAGGTTGCCAAACTTCGTGAAGGTCATACCGACATCGGTGCGGTGGTTTCATTTGTCGGAACCGTACGTGACATCAACGAAGGCGATGATGTTTCCGTATTGGAATTAGAACATTATCCGGGGATGACTGAAAAGGCTTTAGAGAAGATTCGCCTGGAAGCGCACGAACGATGGGAGTTGGAATCCAGCGTAATTATTCATAGAATTGGAAAGATGTATCCAACCGATCAAATCGTACTGGTCGCGGTCAGTAGCCGCCATCGTGAAAACGCTTTCTATGCCGCACATTTCATTATGGATTATTTGAAAACCAACGCGCCGTTCTGGAAAAAAGAGACCTTACCGGATGGTGAAGAGCGTTGGGTCGATGCGCGTTTGAGCGATAAAGACGCTGAAAAGCGTTGGCAATAACGTATAGGTAAACCGTATTTAAATTTTTAACGAATTCTGTCATTTCCCCGCAATAGCGGGGATTTTTTTGAGATTGATTATGAAGACATTTGATGAAGCATTACATTACCTCCTTAGTCAGGTAGAAACCACACAGAAGACGGAAACCATCCCTGTGTTTGAAGCGTTGGGAAGAGTTCTGGCAAAAGGAATCGTTTCCGACGTCAACGTACCGCCGCATGATAACAGCATGATGGACGGTTACGCTTTGCACAGTTATGACCTAGAACATAATTCGACCCTGACGGTCAGTCAGCGTATCCCGGCCGGTTCCCAGCCGCAACCGCTTAAAGCGGGTACGGCCGCACGTATTTTCACCGGTGCACCGATTCCGGAAGGTGCGAACGCCGTGGTAATGCAGGAAGAGACGGAAGCAGATGGTGAGCAGGTCAAAATCACGAGTGAGAAGACGCGCCCAGGCCAGAATATTCGTAAATTGGGTGAAGATATTGCATTAGGTGATGAAATCCTGAAAGCCGGTCATAAATTGCGTCCTCAAGACCTTGGCTTGATTACCTCGATTGGTATTGGTGAAGTTGAAGTCTACCAGCCGCTTAAGATTGCAACCTTCACAACCGGTGACGAGTTGCTGGAGCCGGGTGAAGCGCCACAGCCGGGCAAGATCTTTAATGCAAACCGCTATGTACTGGCCGGTTTGATTCCCGCGCTCGGCTTTGAACTGATCGATTTGGGTCAGGTAGAAGATACGTTGGAAGCCACCATTGAGGCAATGAAGCAGGCGGCTTCAATCGCCGATGTCGTCGTGACGACCGGTGGCGTTTCAGTGGGTGAAGAAGACCATATTAAGCCGGCCATTGATCAGTTGGGTTCACTGGATATGTGGAAGGTCAAGATGAAGCCTGGCAAACCGTTGGCTTACGGTGACATTCAGGGTACACCGTTCATCGGCTTGCCAGGGAATCCGGTTTCGGCATTTGCGACATTCAATCTGTTTGCACGACCTTACCTGTTGAAGATGCAGGGTGCCAATGAATTGAAGTCCAAGCCGATCTGGTTGGAAGCGATGTTTGCATGGCCTAAGCCTGGCTTCAGACGGGAATTTGCACGCGCAAAACTGGTCAACAAGAATCAAAAGACCTATGTCGATATTTATCCGAACCAAGGTTCCGGTGTGTTGACGTCAACCGTCTGGGCGGAAGGCTTTGTCGTGATTCCTGAGGATACGGTTATCCAAAAAGGTGATAAAGTAGCGTTTTATCCATTCAACCCGATCAATGAGTAAGTTATGACCACAGAAAATAAATTAACCCACCTTGACGCCAAAGGGCAGGCTCGCATGGTCGATGTCAGCTGTAAGCAGCATACAGAGCGTGAAGCGCGTGCTATGGCCGTGATTCGCATGTTGCCGGAAACCTTGGAGATGATTGTCGAAGGCAAGCATAAAAAAGGCGATGTCATGGCAACCGCGCGTATTGCCGGTATCATGGCGGCCAAGAAGACGCCGGATATCATTCCGATGTGCCATCCGCTGATGCTGACTTCTGTGAAAGTCGAATTGACACCAAATATCGAGAAAAGCTGTGTTGAAATCGTGGCTATCTGCAAACTGGTCGGTCAGACGGGTGTTGAGATGGAAGCTTTGACCGCGGCCAGTGCGGCGGCTTTGACTTTATACGATATGTGTAAAGCCGTCGACAAAGGCATGATCATCGATCAGGTACAGTTGCTTGAGAAAAAAGGCGGGAAATCGGGTCATTGGGTGCGTCAGGGTGACGAGGTCTGATTCCGAACCGACCGAAAAAACCGAACAGGCCTGGTGGGTTTATTTGCTGCGCTGTTCGGACGACAGCCTGTACTGCGGCATCACCAATCGTTTGGAGAACCGCTTAAGGCAGCATAATGGAGAGATCAAAGGCGGTGCTCGCTATACCCAAGCGCGTCGCCCCTGTGAACTCGTTTATAAAGAAACCGCCGCTAGCCGTCAGGAAGCCCTGCAGAGAGAGTATGCGATCAAACAGTTATCAAGGCCTCTCAAAGAAGAGCTTGTCAGGCAATCTGATCAATCAACGATCCGTTAGTAGACAACGTATTCCCGATTGCCGGACGGGTCGGCCTTAAACATCACCAGCTCAAAGTTGATAACATGGCTTTGAAGGGTTAAATCGCTGTCCCATTGGGCTTTAGTGGTGTTTTCCAGTACAAGGATGTCATAACCGGAACCGCCATTGATGTCTTCATTGATTTGGCCTGTCAGGTCATTTCCCGGAAGCCCCACCCACAACACGTCATCATCTTTATTCATGTCGAGGTTCGATCCCGAAAGGACGTTGCCTTGAATCCACACTTTATCGTTGCCCCAATCCGCATTGAGGTTTTCAACCAAATCGGTACCTAAAACAAAAGAATCGTTGCCGCGGCCCAAGTCGATATTGGCTAATGCTTGCCCTACAATGTAAAGCTGGTCATCGCCCTGTCCGGTATCGATCTGAGCACCCGTGCCGACATTATTGCCAATCGCCAGATAATCATCGCCGCCGCCGAGATTTAAATTTGTTTCCACATTTCGATTGACCAGAATCACATCCGGCGTATCCGGGCTGTTAGAGACCGGTACGGTATCGTCGGCGGTGATGTCAAAATCTTCATAGGTTGCTGTTAAACCGGAAGAGGTGGTGGTCGAGTTGAAGCTATCCCAATTGACCATTTGAGAAAGGATGTACGACTTGATTTCATAACCGCTGATGGCCACGATGCTGTCATCGAAGAATTGGTTGCCTTGGTTGGAGGCGGCTGCTTGATGGTAGTACAGGTCGGTATCGCAATTTTCCTTTGACGCGGCGTTTTGCTGTGCACAATGGCTCGCTGCGGCTTCACCATCCTGATTGTATGCCACGAGGATGACACTCGCCGTATTGAGGGCGGTGTTGGTATTGTTGGCAACGGTCGAAGCATTGCATGTGGTTGTATTTTGATTGCAGAGGTAATAGTTACCGTTTCCCCGGTTGTTTGAGGTCGGAGGGGTGTCTGTCAATGTGAACCAAGGGGTGACATCGGCACCCTGATTGCAGAAAAAGCTGGCAGAACTGCGCTTGTCACAGATTAGGTTGGCATCGGTGACATCGGTGTTGACCGCATAACGGAACGCATTGTTCCAGTTATCCTGTGTTTCTTGTTTCTGTATGCCCAGATCCAAATAGGGTACTGTTCCGACACTGGTTGAACAGGCAAAGCCGGAACGGTTTTCTAAACCATCGCTGTCTGAATCCGGGCACGGCAGGTATTTATGAACACGCCCGTAATCCAGGATTTCCTGTTTGATGTTTTGTAAGGAACTTTGCGATTCTTTGATTTTCTGGCCGTGGCGTAAAGGTCCGGTTTGATTGGAGAAGCCAATCAGTGCAATGCCTATGATTACCGTCACGATCATAAGCTCAACCAGAGAGAATCCGAATTGAGTTTTGCAACAGGCCTGTTTGTTTTCATGCGTGTACATTATTGTAAACCTTGCGTTTGGTCGATGCCGTCAATCGGTTTAACCCCCGGAAAACTCGGTATCATCGGTGGGGTATCGTAGAGAATCAATTGGATGTTGGTGAAGTCGACCGTTTCGTCGGTACCGGTCGTGGCGACGGCAAATTCTACGTTGGCGTCACCGTTATCATCCAGTTGGAATATGACTTCATGCGATTCGCTCCAGCTTGTTGTGCCGTCTGCTCGATAATCGTATGCCATGGTTTCTTTAATTTCGCCATTGGCGGCAATAAAGGCCTGGTCGCTCGTGTAGTTGTGCGAGGGCGAGGGTTGGTCCCAGGTTCCTTGCGCGAGCGTGTCCAACGTCATGACAACGGTTTTTCCGGCATTCTCGGAGCCAAAACCGATTGTTTGTGAAGAGATATCCGTGGTGACATTGGTACTGTAGGAGTTGTTGTCCCCGACATTTCCTATGCTTTTGTCAGAGCCGACATCCGTCACGTTTTCCCCGGTTTTTAAAGTCGCGTTGCTGTTACTGCTGATGGTATTGACGGTTTCGTAGGTCTCCATGTCGTTTTGAAGTTTTAATTCGTAGGCGCCAATGCCCACAACCAAATCGTCATAACTCGGAGAGTGCGAATAATCGGTGGCCACATAGTTTCTATCGCCATCGATATTGTCGGATTCATCGGCATCCAAATCTGTAGCAAGGTTTCCATTCTTATTTTTTGCTATGAGAATTGCGACTTGGCCGGTTGCAACGACGTCCGAGCAGGCGGCGTCCGAGCAGATACGTAAATTATTCGGGCCAAGCTGGGTTTTTGTCGGCAAGGTGGATGAATCGAACGCCGGCAGTGCGCTGCCGGGATAGGTTTTATTTGGCGGAAGGCTTGGAATCGGATCCCGATTGAAAAAGCAGGCCGTATCTTGCGGACAATCCAACATCAAGTCCGGGTCCGTGACGCCTTGGTCGACTGCATAGACAATTGGATTGCCCCAGCTGTCTTCGATGGAAGTCTTGCTTAGACCGAGCATTTGAAAAGGGACGGTTCCGATGGAATCCGAGCAGGTGCCGACGTCGATATTCGGGATGGCCGCTTGGGCCGGAATGGCCGGGATGGCTGGAATCGTTGGACGGCTTTCGGTCCCCGGGACCGCAGGAATAGCAGGAATCGCCGGTACGGCAGGAATTCTACCCTTGGTGTAGGTTCTGTTTTCAAATCCATTCTGATTCGTATCCGGGCAAGGTACAAATTTGTTCTTTTGAGTGAATTTGATGATGGCTTTTTTGACCACCGCCAGTTTCGCCTGACTCTCTTGCCATTTGGCATGGTCATGAAATTCCGAATAGGAGATCAAAGACCCGGCACCGATGAGCGCGATAATGGCTAAAACAATGGTAAGCTCAATCAGGGAGAAGCCATTTGAATAATAGTTTGAAGGCGCTTTTTTCATGTCCGCGTGATCCTTAATTGATACCTTGTTCCGACTTGAGTAGCGAATATTTCGCTTCGTAGCCGGTAATCCAGACGATTGAGTCATCCGCTTGGTTGGCGGGCGATTGCCAGAAATAATTGTCATCGTCCGCATTTTCCTTTTCAACCAATGAAAGGGCGGTTAGGTTGCCGCTATTGATGTAGCTCCAGGTTTGGTCGCTATTCTTGCCAAAGTTGACGACAACGGCAATGGCCGCCTCTTCTAATAGGTCGGAGCTGGGGCTCGAGGCATTACAGCCGGTTGTCTCCGTTTCTGAACAAACCGTTAGGTTGCCTGAACCGGCGGTAGTTCCCGTAGGAGGTGTGCTGAGCGCAAAAGGCGGAGAGGCTGCGATTCCGAAATAGCTTGCGGAAAACAAGTTGTTGTCGATGTTGGCGGTAACCGTTTCGGAATTGACCTTGTAGTAAAGCGTTTGGCCGGAATTGTCGCTTAGGGAAATTCCAAGCATCAGATGCGGTAGTTTGCCGGAATCGGAAATGCATTGATTTCCTGAACGGTTCTCCCAGCCATCACTGTCGGTATCCGGGCAAGGTAGGTAACCATTGGTCTGTAAGAAGCTCAAAAGCAATTTTTTTGCATGGGTGACTTCGGTAATGTCTTCTTTGTGCTGGTCATACTCCCTTGAAACGGCTGAAACTTTGACCAGTTGTGTTGTCAAAACTCCCAGTATGGCTAAGGCAATCACAATCTCCAAAAGTGAAATTCCCAGCTGCTTTTTGTATTTCATAGCGTTAGGCTGTGTCATATCCTAGGACTCACTTTATGGGCACACGATGTTTCGCCAGCCCTGTCCTCCAAGGTTGTTGAGGGCGGTACCGTTGCAGGCGAAAATCGGTCTGTTGACCGGGTTGGTATAAGCGCATTCATTAAACCAGTGCTCCGTGTTATCCGTTATGGAATTGCACAGATCGGGCGTGCCGTCCTGAGGGAAGGTATCTTGAGTGACTCTGGACAGGATCGCGGCTTCCCATTCGTTTCTGGTAATGGTGATGACATAGTCGTTAAAGGTGTTTGGGTTGACACCTATGGATTGAAAATTGATGTTGTAGCCGAGGGTGGATGAAGGTTGTTCCAAATAGTCTGCGATGTTGTTGCTGGGTCTGGATTGGCCAGCCAAGGGCGCACCGGCATAAAAAAGCGCCATGACTATGTCGTCTTTTCCGTCTACCAGAAGCGGAGGAACGTCCTTGTTTGAGAGGTCTTTGACTTCGTGTGTCAGCGTTGTATTGATTTCGGGGATTCGGGAGGCGGAGTTGAATTGGTAGAAACTGTGCGAGTTGACCAGACGGCTGTCCACCGCAAACCAATAACGTGAAGAATCGACACTGGAGTCAATAAATGAAAAGAAATGGTTGGCAATCCGGGTGGGCACCCTTCCTATGACATACAACTGGTTTGTGCCCGAAACATACCCGCATGGCTCGTTTGGGTTCCCGTCATTATCGGTGTCCGGACAAGGAAAATACCCCACACCGGAGACGACGCTCTCATCCGAATAGATTTCGGGGTGAAGGATCGCGTAGGCCAGCATTCGGTCTTTAATCGCTTTTAGCTGTGAGAGATTTCGGTCTTCACTCTCCAGTTTCATCGAATTGGAGCGGATTTCTCCCAATGTTCCGAACCAGACAGCCGTACCCAGAGCCAGCATCATGAGGATCATGAGTACCATAAAACCTTTTTGATGATCGGCGTTGCGGTATCTAATCGGAGAGGAGTCGTTCATGTCGGTAATCAAGCCTTATGGGTCTCGCGATGGAATTTGTCTTACGATTTCCTTACAAATTATATCGTATTGTTTTTTAAAGATTTATGAATTAGGCCAATGTGTATGAAAGATTTTTGGGTTAATTGATGAAACCCGGATGGGAGCAGAATTTCTCAGAAGGCAGTGAAAGGGGCTTATAAAAGCAAACAGGCCTGTCCGGAAATATATCCGAACAGGCCTGTTGCGTTTTTTAAAGGATGTTGGCCGTTATTTAGTCAAGCGACGTGGCTTTCCTTTGTCTTTGGGACTTCCTTTTTTGCGCGATAGACGCTTGCGAGGCGCTTCACCAATGGTTTTGACCTTGGAGATATTCAGCTGCTGGCCGCATACCCACGACTTTTTCAAATCCGCGAGAACTTCTTTCGGCATATCCGCTGGAAGATCGACCGTGCTGTAGGTGTCGTCGATGTTCAGCTGGCGAATGAATTCGCTGTCCAGTCCGGCTTCGTTCGCGATACAGCCGACGATGTTACCCGGCTTGACACCGTGGGTGCGGCCGACTTCCAAACGGTAACGTGCCATGCCTTCGTCCGGTGTGGCGCTGCGTTCACGACGTTGACGCGGCTCGCGCTCATTACGTTGGCGGGAATCTCCGTCACGTGAAGATTCACGGCGTGGCTCGCGTTGCGCTTTTTCATCAAGGAAGAATGGCACATCACCTTGTAACAGGCGAGCCAGACCGGCGGCGATTTCAAGTGCCGGAATGTTCTGTTCCGATTCAACTTGTTCGATCAATTCCTGATAGAACTGGATGTCGTCCTGTTGCGCTGCATCGACGATGCGTTGCTTGAAGCGTGCTACACGGTTTTCGTTGATGTCCTGCGTCGACGGCAGTTCCATCATCGGAATCTGTTTTTTGGTCGAGTGTTCGATCGAACGCAGCAAACGGCGCTCACGCGGTGCGACGAACAGGATCGCGGTACCGCTACGGCCTGCGCGACCGGTACGACCGATACGGTGTACGTAAGATTCGTTGTCGTGCGGAATGTCGTAGTTGATGACGTGGCTGATACGAGGAACGTCCAAACCACGTGCGACGACGTCGGTGGCGACCAGAATGTCCAGTTTACCGTTCTTAAGCTGGTCGACAATACGCTCACGCTGGTTCTGGGCGATGTCGCCGTTCAGTGCTGCGGATGCATAACCACGCGCTTCAAGTTTTTCAGACAGTTCGACCGTAGAGGTTTTGGTACGCACGAAAATGATGACCGCATCGGTCTCTTCGTGTTCCAAGATTCGGGTCAAAGCATCCAATTTATGTGTGCCGCTGACCAACCAGTATTTCTGGTCGATGGTCGTAGCCGTCGAAGTTTTCTGTTTGATGATGACTTCGGTCGGATTCTGCAAGTGCTTGTTGGCGATGCGGTGTACTTCTTTCGGCATGGTGGCCGAGAACAAGGCAATTTGACGCTCTTTAGGCGTGTGTTCCAGTACCCATTCAACGTCGTCGATGAAGCCCATGCGCAACATTTCGTCGGCTTCGTCCAATACCAAGGTAGTTAAACCGTCAAGCTGCAAAGTGCCTTTGCGGATATGGTCCATAACACGGCCAGGTGTTCCGACGACGACATGAACGCCACGCTTAAGGGCACGGATCTGTGTGCCGTAATCCGATCCGCCGTAAATCGGCAGGACGTGGAAGCCTTTCATGTGGTGTGCGAAGCTTTGGAAGGCTTCGGATACCTGAATCGCCAATTCACGTGTCGGTGCCAGTACCAAGACTTGAGGCTTGGTTTTCTTGATATCGATTTTACTCAGAACCGGTAGCGCGAAAGCCGCGGTTTTACCGGTACCTGTTTGCGCCATACCCAGAATATCGCCACCCTCAAGTAGGGTCGGAATGGCTTGCGCCTGAATCGGGGAAGGGGTTTCGTAGCCGATTTCGGTAATCGCCTTGAGAATGTCAGAGCTTAGACCGAGTTGGTCAAATTTAATTTCGGTGGTCATCCAATAATCCTTTGTCGCTCGTCGAGCGAGTGCTTTGCCCTGGAATAAAGGAAGACATGAGTTCAATTTGAGTTTGAATCAGGTAATCGTAACGATAGACGCGGGTCATTGTCTCCGTTTATTTTCAACGGAGGAGCGTCAGGTTGTTATTCTGGGGCAAAAATTCTTTTAAGTGAGCACTTTTGCAGCAGAAAACAGTCGGGTCAACTTCGAATTGTCACGGGAAGTTGAAAAGCATAAATATGCGGGCAAGTGGCTCAGTGGTATTCGTTTGTGCGGGAGAGGGATTCTCAACCGGTTCTATCAAACGAGCGCGGATTATACTAAATTATTAATAGTATTGCAAAAATAACTTATGGCAGGATTTAAACAGGCCTGTTCAGTCCGGTTTTTCGCTGGTTTTATGCGGAACCAGGAAGGTCGACTCGAATTCGGCGCCCGGAACAGGTCTGCTATAGACGTATCCTTGAATTAGCAGGTTTTTGGATCTCTGGCGCAGGAACTCCGCCTGCTCTTCGCTTTCTACCCCTTCGGCAACGACGGATAGGTTCTTGGTCTCCGCCAGCTTCAAGATGGAATCGACGATGGCGACGTCTTCCGGGTTTTCAGGGATGTGACGGATGAAGCTCTGGTCGATCTTGAGCTCGTGCAGCGGCAGACGCTGAAGATAGCTTAATGACGAGTAACCGGTACCGAAATCATCGATGGAGATATGGAAGCCCAAGCTGACCAGATGCTGGATTTTCTGCAATGCCAGATTGGTGTTGCGGATCAGGACGCCTTCGGTCAGTTCAAGCGTGATGTTTCGTGGATTGACCTGGGTGAACTTCACCAAGCCGATGACCAGTTCGACAAAGCTCTGCTCGTGGAACTGAATCGGACTGATGTTGATGGAGACGCGGATATCGTCATACATCTCGTTCCAGGCTTTGGCTTGCAGGAATGCCTTGTGCATGACCCACAAACCAATTTTGATGATCTGGCGTCCTTCCTCGGCAACCGGGATGAAATCGCATGGCGGAACAAACCCAAGCGTTGGATGGAACCATCTTAGCAAGGTTTCGGCTGCGACGGCTCGTCCGTTCGCATCGACCTGTGCCTGGAAATAAAGCTGAAACTCTTCATCCAATTCGGAGTGGTTCAGGGCCTGAAGCATCTCCAATCGCTGTTTGGCGACTTCGCAAAGCTTGTCTTCGAAGACAAACACCTGGTTTCCACCAAGGTTTTTCGCCTCGTGCATCGCAAGGTTGGCATAACCGATCAGTTGGTCGGTCTGGCCGCATTCAAGATGATGCGGGAACATATACACGCCGACACTGGCGGAACAGTGCAGGGAGCGGTTTTTTATGGTGTAGCGATCATCAAGTTCCTCTTGCACTTTGCTCGCAAGTTCCAATACACCTTCATAGGCGATTTGCGGATCCTGGCTAAGTTCGGGAATCAGGATGGCATATTCGTCGCCGTCCAGGCGAGCGACTAAATTGCGTTCGCCGGCCAGTTTGGTCAGCTTTTGTGCGACGAGGATCAGAAGTTGGTCTCCGATCGCATGCCCCAGGGTGTCGTTTAGAATCTTGAACCCGTCCAGGTCCAATAGAATCAGAGCGGAGTAGCTCAGGCTTTCCGGCGCATTCTGAATTGTGGATTCAATGTGGTTGTGCAGCAAAGTGCGGTTAGCCAGACCGGTCAGTTTGTCGTAATAGGCGAGACGTTCAATTTCCGAACGGGCTTCATGAATGTCTGTAATGTCTTGCAGCACCCCGATGAAGTGTTCCACGTTTCGGTTTTCATCGGTCAGCATCGTCAAGCTTAAGACGGCATAGAACTGTGCATCCGTCGACGCTGTGATTTTTACCTCGCCGCTCCAGGAGCCTTCATTGATAAGCGCTTCCATCACACTGCCGAACGGGACACTTAATGTGACCTGCTTGGTCAGCCAGTCAAGGTAGGTCATGGTTTTGAGGGTGTCCGGTTTCAGGCCGGTGTAAGCGGAAAAAGCGTAATTGGGCTGGGTGATGTAACCGTGTGAATTCGTAATAAACTGCCCGGCATAACTGGCTTCCATCAAACGCAGTTGAGCTTCTGCCTGGACTTCTAGCGTGAGGTCTTTGATGTGGAGCAGGACGCCGTCTAAGGTACGTTCACGATTGATGATCGGGTAAGCCCTGAGTTGTACCGGAATTAAAGCGTTGTCGTGGTCGTCTTTCTGTTTTGGTTTCAGCCAGACCATCTGTTCGCAAACCGAGTTGCTGGGCTTTTGGATGCAGCTTTCGATCCAGTGCTTTAGATCAAAGCGAACACTATTGCGTTTTTTTGTGTAAAGCTTGAGGTTTGTGAACGGGGAATCGGCTTCATTGTTGCCGTACAGGAGTTTTTGGATTTTGTCGTTGACTAGTTTGGGGGTGAGTTCGGTCGAGAAGAGAATAAGGCCTTCTTGAAAAGAATCGGCAATTTGCTGACGTTGAAAATTATGCGCATGATTGAGTTCGGCGATCAGCTTTGTAATTTCAGTACTGTGATTGGGCGATTTCATACAGCTCGACGGTTTTTTAATCCAAATTTAAACCAAATAATTACCACCATAATACACTAAGTTTTTATGTGGGTTTTAACGAAAATATAAATTAATTTCGGTCCGATCATCCCGATAAAAATCGTTATTCGGCCGATGAAAAAAACTTTTCGAATTCGGTTTTGCTGCAAGGTTCACTGAATAGATAACCTTGCATGATGATGTCGTCGGGTTGCTGCCTTAAAAAATCGGCTTGTTGTTCGGTTTCGACGCCTTCCGCAACGATCAGCAGGTTTTTGTTTCTTGCCAGGCTGATAATCGATTCGACGATGGCGATATCGTCCTGACTTTCCGGAACTCGGAAGATGAAGCTCTTATCGATTTTCAGTTCATGAATCGGAAGTTTCTGTAGGTAACTTAGAGAAGAGTAACCGGTACCAAAATCGTCAATTGAAATATTGAATCCAAGTTTGGTGAGATCTTCGATTTTTTTAAGGGCGCTCTGAGTGTCCGAAATCAAGACGCCTTCGGTCAATTCCAGAGTGATGTTTTTCGGATTGGCTCCACACTCGTTTAAAATCTTGATGGTCTGCTGCACAAAATCGGCTTCATGGAACTGGATAGGACTGATGTTGATGGACAAGTTGAAGTCCGGTTGTTTTTGACACCATTCTTTGGATTGTTGGAATGCCTTGGCCAGGATCCAGTCTCCCAGCCTTAAAATCTGGCGTCCCTCTTCCGCGATTGGAATGAATTTGTTTGGAGGGATGGTGCCAAGTTCCGGGTGGTTCCAGCGAATCAAACTTTCGGCGCCGTGCAATTGACCGTTCGGTCCGATTTGCGCCTGATAATGCAATTCGAACTGTTCGTCCAGATCGGCGATTGTCAGGGCGTGCTCCAGCGAACGGCGTTCAATGACGATTTCGGAGAGCGAAGATTCGTAGAAATAGATCTTTTGGTTAGTACGTTTCTTAGCCGCAGACATGGCAAGGTCCGCGTACAGCATCAGGTCTTCCGCCGTGTCGCCTTCCTGAAACGGGAATACCGTGATTCCGATGCAGGTCGTGCTGTTCAGGGTGGTTTCGTTGATGTGGTAATTCTTGTTCAGGTGTTTGGCGATCTTTTTAGCAAGGTGGTAGGCATTTTGGGTAGCCTGCGTTTTTGAAAACGCTTTGTCCTGAGTCAGTACCAGGAACTCGTCACCGCCGACGCGGGCAATGGTGTCTTCCTCGCGTAATGAATCCTTGAGAATCTTGGCCACTTGTTTGAGCAGCGCATCACCGGTTTTTCGGCCAAAGGCATCGTTGATGCTTTTGAAACGATCCAGGTTGATAAAAAACAGCGCTGCAAACGTCCCGTGTCGCTTGTGGTGTTTTAAAGCAAGATCCAAGTGTTCGAAAGCCAGACGACGGTTGGCGAGACCGGTCAGGTCGTCGTAGTAGGCCATCTGTTCGATGGCCATTTGCGCTTCGTGAATTTCGGTAATGTTCTGGATGTTCACCACGTAGTGTTCAATGTTGAACTGCTCGTCCGCCAACAGTGAAATGCTCAGTACCGCGTAGTAGGTCACGTTCGGCAGAGGATGAAGTTCCACCTCTCCGCTCCAGAAACGTGTGCTTAATAAGGTGGTCAACACTTCGTTAGTGGTGATTTTCAACGAAACCTGCTGATCCAACCAGCCGGTCAGGGTCATGCTTTTCAAAGTCTCGGCATCCAGTCCAGTCAAGGTGCAGAAAGAATCGTTCGGATGCGTGATGTAGCCTTTTTCATTGGTGATGAACTGGCCGTGGTAACTGTTGAAAGCGGCCTCCATGAGGCGTTTTTGTTCGTCTGACTGTGCGTGGATGGTTCGGTCGTAGACCACCAGTAACAGATTCTTCAGGTTCCTTTCCGGTGTCAGAAGCGGCTTGGCAGAAAGCAGCAAAGGCGTGGTCTTAAGCGTTTCCCTATCTTTGAGCCATACTGAGACTTCTGTCGGGGTATTTGTATCGGAGCCGTCAGTCGGGATGGCCAGAAGTTTTGAAAGCCAGAGATGAAGGTCGAAACGGACAGTGGCTTTTTTGTTTTTATACAACGGAACGTTCTGGATGTGCTGTTGGGTATCCAGATACTTGGCGAACATCAGCTTGGCTTGAGCGTTGATGATTTGCGGAGTCAGGTTCGGCTTGAAGACGATGACTGCTTCATGAAAGGCACAGATGATTTCTGATTTGCTTTCTTTCTCTTCGCGCAACCGAGCATCTGAAAGCTCGAGTTGCGAATAGAGTTTTTCTGAGTTCATTCAATTCGCCGAGGTAAAAAACTAATAACCACGATTCTAACCAAGAAATTCGGGCTTGCCAATCTATTCCCGCTCAAAAGTTCCTAAAAATGGAAAAATTTTCCTAATTTCTCTATGGGCTGCGAAAAAATCAGTAAATTACACTAGGCAGCCACGTCACGATTTCCGGCCAGATCGCAATGAGAACTAACACGAAAAGCTGGATGGCGATAAACGGGATTGTGCCTCGATAAATGTCGGATGTCAGTAGTTCCTTTGGTGCGACGCCGCGTAGGTAGAACAGGGCGAAACCGAACGGAGGTGTTAAGAAAGCCGTTTGCAGGTTGATGGCGATCATGATGCCTAACCAGATCGGATCGACGCCCATCATTAACAACACCGGCGCGACCACCGGTACGATGACGTAGGTGATTTCAATGAAATCCAGGAAGAAGCCGAGTACGAACATCAGAACCATGACGATCAGCATCGCCGTGAAGACGCCGCCCGGCAGGTTAGCCAGCAATTCGTGCATCAAGTCGTCACCGCCCAAACCTCGGAAAACCAATGAGAAGAAAGCGGCACCGATGAAAATCATGAAAATCATGCTGGATACTTGTAGGGTATTGCGCATGACCGTATTCAGCGTGCTCAGACTCAGTTTGTTTTTCCCTAAGGCCAGTAGCGTTGCGCCCAATGCGCCCAGAGATGCGGCTTCGGTTGGTGTCGCAAAACCACCGAGAATCGATCCCAGAACCAGTAGGATTAATAGCAACGGCGGCAGCAGACTGCCGACAACGCGTTTGGAAAGACCAGGATCGACCGGCTTGCCGACGTTGTCGGGAACTGTGTCTGGCTGGGTGATGGCTTTAAACAGGATATAGAGCATGTAAAGCACAACCAGCAACATGCCGGGGAAGAGGGCGCCGATGAACAGGTCGCCGACCGAAAGTGTTTCGGGCGAGAAAATCCCCTGGTTTAATTGTGCTTGCTGATATGAGGAAGACAAAACGTCTCCTAACAGGATCAGAACGATTGAAGGCGGAATGATCTGCCCTAAGGTCCCGGATGCGCAGATGGTTCCGCTTGCCAGCTTCGGGCAATAGCCTTGTTTTAGCATGGTCGGCAGTGCAAGAAGTCCCATAGTAACGACCGTAGCCCCGACAATCCCTGTACTGGCGGCGAGCAGCATACCAACTAGAATCACCGCAATGCCAAGCCCGCCTTTGACGCCGCGCATGACTTCATCCATGGTGGAGAGGAGCTGTTCGGCAATCTTGGACTGTTCCAGCATGATTCCCATGAATACAAATAACGGCACTGCCACTAGGGTTTCGTTGTGCATGATCCCGAAAATGCGGTTAGGCAGGCTTTGCAGGAAGTCCATGTCGAAAGCGCCGAACAGGTTGGCGATGAGGGCGAATATTAGCGATACACCGGCTAGCGTGAAAGCAACCGGGAAACCGACCAACAATGCGATAAACAGTACCGCGAATAGAAGCAGGGATAACCATTCCATTAAAGTGTGCCCTCCACTTCCGGTTTTTCAGGTGGAGAGAGAGACTCCGGCTCACTGATTTCGAGCCAGGCACGCGCCGCAATGGCCAGAGATTGCATAAGTACCAGGCCGGCCATGATCAGAATTAGGGTTTTCAACATATAAAGATAGGCGAGTCCGCCGGGTTCGGCGGAACTTTCCTTGATTGCCCAGCTGGCACTGACGTAATCCCAGCCGCTCCAAAGAATGAATAGCATACTCGGAATGGCGAACAGCAAGGTGCCGATCAGGTTGATCCACGCTTTGCGGGTTGGCGAAGCATTGGCATAGAAAACGTCAACGCGGACATGTTGATCTTGCTGGTAGGTGTAGGCGATGCCTAGCATGAACAGGATGGCGTGGTTGTACATGGCCGCTTCCTGCATGGCGATCGAGCCACTGTTAAACCCATAGCGAAGAATGACGATGGCCGCCATTAGAACGACTAAGCTAAGCGTTCCCCAAGCGACGACGTGGCCGAGCTGGGTTTGAAAACGATTTTGCAGTGAAATAAAACGTTGAAGTGTTTTGGCAAATTGCATGGTTATCTGTGCTATTAACTTGATTTGCCATGTATTTTAAGGCTTTTACGAGCGATTTTGCAGGTTTTCTATCTAAAGCTTAGGTGTTCGTTCAATGCCTGACAACCGAACAGGCCTGGTTTATTAAATCGGCAGGCCTGTCAGGTTTTGCTCCGAGGGATTATTGGATCTCCCAAAGGATGTCGTAAAGCACTCGTGTCCGGGTGTTCATGATGGCGATGTCATTGCCGACGATGACCCGGATATAACCGGCCGGTAGCGGTGAGAGACGTCGTTCCAGCTCCCAAGGCAGGGGGCGATAGTGGTAGCTGCTCGGCAGTGCACGGTGTCTTTCCAAACGTTTGTAGTGGCCGGGCGGGATTTTCTTATAGCGTTTCTTGTGCGGGTAACCGTAGTACTTGTAGATGTAGTTGCGGTCGTAGTCGTTGAACATGAGGTGAACGCTCAGGTTATCGTCACGTACATGGACGGAGCCTTGCGTTCCCATAGGGTGAATCGCACACCCGTTCAACAGGCTGATGAATCCGAGGATAACGATGGCCAGTGAGGCCTTGAATAGATTATTCATGTCCTTCTCCCGATGAGATTACCCTTCAAACAATAGCACTTTTTGAAAAGCGGCGCATCGAATAAATTTCAACTGATTCTTAATTTTGCTGTGGTTTGGATGGATATTTCATGTCCATTCGGAATGCATGGTAAGATTCGGTTTTATTTCAAATTGTATAGTTAAAACGAAAGTTTGATGATCGTTCAAGTCGCCGTCGCCGGCCCGTTTTTATTCCCGTTGGATTACCGTTTCGACCTGGAGGATTCTGTACCTCCCGTTGTCGGCGGCCGCGTATGGGTGCCGTTCCGCAATAAGCAGCAGGTTGGTTTGGTGATGGGGTTGGCGGATGAGTCGGAGTACGATGCCGAAAAACTGAAGAGTGTGGTGTCCGTCATTGATGAGCAGCCGTTGTTTTCGGAATCGCATCTGGATTTCATCCGCTGGGCGGCACATTATTATCATGAACCGATTGGTGAAGTCATTCAGGCGGCTCTGCCCAAAAAACTGCGCGCCGGAGACGCGGTGGAAATCACCGGACAGCCGGTTTGGGAACTGACTGAGCAGGGCCGGACTTTGACGCCGGAAGATTTACCGAAAAACGCCAAGCATCAGCATGCATTGTTGTCGCATCTTAAGAGCGTTTCCGGTTCTCAGTCGGCCAGTCAACTTTCATCGGCGCTGGAGAATTGGCGTTCAAGTCTAAAGAAATTCATTCAGCAAGGTTGGATCGAAGAAACCCACGGGCTCTGCTTGGCAGAAGTGGCGTACGCCGAACGTCCCGATCATATCTTGAATGCTGACCAGCAAGCGGCGGTGGATGCCGTCACGCAATTGCCGGAAGAGACCTTCAAGCCGTTTTTGTTGGAGGGAGTGACCGGCAGCGGAAAGACCGAGGTGTATTTGGGCATGATCGACGAAGTGCTCAAGCGCGGCAAGCAGGCGTTGGTTCTGGTGCCGGAAATCGGTTTGACGCCGCAGATGGTGTCGCGTTTCACCGCCTATCTTCAGCAACCGGTGGCGGCGCTGCATTCGGGATTAAACGATTCTGAGCGGCTATGTGCCTGGCATTTGGTGCGCAGCGGCGAGGTCAAGGTGCTGTTGGGAACGCGTTCTGCTATTTTCACGCCGTTTGCGGATCTGGGTATCTGCATTATCGATGAAGAACACGACCTGTCGTTCAAACAGCAGGAAGGATTCCGCTATTCGGCCCGTGACCTGCTGATTCGCCGAGCTTTTGATAATAAAGTTCCGGTTGTTCTGGGGTCGGCAACGCCGTCTTTGGAGAGTCTGTATAACGTCGACAGTGGTCGATATCAATATTTGGTGTTGAAGCAGCGTGCCGCCAATGCGCAACTCCCGACAATCAAGTTGCTGGATGTGCGTGGTGAGAAGGTTCAGGAAGGCGTTTCCCGTCCTTTGAAAGTGGCGATGGAGAAGCACCTTGAACGCAAAGGGCAGGTATTACTTTTTTTAAACCGTCGCGGTTTTGCACCGGTGCTGATGTGTCATGAATGCGGTTGGCAGGCGCAGTGTCCGAGTTGTGATGCCAATATGACGTTTCACCAATCGGGGACGGCACACGGTCATTTACGCTGCCACCATTGCGGTTATCAGTGTGCGGCTCCAACGGCTTGTCCGAGTTGTCAAAGCGAGGAATTCGTCAAGGTCGGTCAGGGAACGGAGCGATTGACGGAAACCATCGAAGAGTGGTTTCCTGATCATAAGGTGGTTCGAATCGATCGGGACACGACCCGTCAGAAGGGAAAGATGGCGGAACTCACCGAACAGGCGCGCAGCGGCGAGGCGGATATTTTGATCGGTACCCAGATGTTGGCGAAAGGTCACCATTTCCCCAATGTGACTTTGGTTGGCTTGTTGGATATCGATCAGGGTCTGTTCGGCGTCGATTTCCGCGCTTCCGAGCGAATGGCGCAGCTGATTCTTCAGGTGGCGGGTCGTGCAGGGCGTGCCGAAAAGGCGGGTGAAGTGTTGATTCAGACCCATCACCCTGACCACCCATTGTTGATGACTTTGATTGGAAAAGGGTACGACGCGTTTGCCCGCAAAGCGTTACAGGAACGTCAACAGGCGATGTTGCCGCCGTTCCGTTACCAGATCATGATCCGCGCGGAAGCCTTACAGCCTCAGGAAGCGATGCGTTTCCTGACGGAGTTGAAACACGCTTTGCTGGCGCAGGCTGCGGATTCTTCCGATGGGCAGGGCGTAAGAGGATTGGATGTCTGGGGTCCGGTTTCGGCGCCGATGGAGCGTCGTCAGGGCCGTTATCGTTACCAGCTTCTGTTGCAGTCGGCAAAGCGTTCGGAACTGCATGCGGTATTGGGACGGGTTGAGCCGTATATCTATAAGAGTCCGTTGAGCCGTAAGGTTCGCTGGAGCATCGATGTTGATCCTCAGGAGATGTTTTAGAGCGACATTCTGATTCCGGGCAGGCCTGTCCGGTTTCTATTTGACAAGTTAAGCTTCATTATTAGAGGTTTAAATGTATCGAATCAAAGCTGTTTGGTTTGTTTAGCGAAATCGTCGAGAGAGATTTCCACCAGGCCTGCTCGGTCTCGATTCGGACCTTTAAACACTTCCTGCGCTGCCCAGGCGTGACCGTGCACGACTTCATACGTGGCAGGCAGTTTGCCATCATGCAGGCCTGGATCGCGAAGACTTTCGTAGGCATCCAGCATGGCTTGGAATTTTTGTTTTCCCATTAAGCCGCGGTTGCGGTTGAGGCTGGCGTTGGTCGCTCCGATCGCCTTCAAGTCTTTGAGTACGCCCATTGGTTTGTCATAGGTGAGTGTGTAGTTTTCCATGTCCATAACCGGTTGCCCGAAACCGTTACGGATCAAGGCATCGCCAATATCGTGCATGTCGACGAAATGGTTGACGTGCGGGTTCTCTGCATCGGCCGCAGCCCAGGCCTGTTTCAATTCCTTGAGCGTATCCGGCCCGAAAGTGGTGAACATGATCAGTCCTTCTGGACGCAGGACACGACGGAATTCCTGAAAGACACGGTCTAGATCGTCACACCATTGCAACATCAGATTGCTTACCAGAATGTCGACGCTACCGTCGGCCAAGGGTAACGCGTAGGCGTCCGCATTAATCAATTCGGCGGCGGTTTTGGCGGCTAACGATTGTGGCAACCATTTGAATCTTGGTTTTTGCAGACGCTGTCCGGCGCGCTTAAGCATCTGTTCCGACAGGTCAATAGCAATGGTCCGTGCCTGTGGATAACGTTGAATAACTTTTTTGGTCAGCAGTCCGGTACCGGCACCCACATCGACAATCACTTGAGGCTGGAGCGTGGTCAACGAGAGTCTTTCATCGACACGTTCGGCCACAGTCTTCTGTAGGATCGCGGCATCGTCATAGCTAGGCGCAGCATGGCTGAAATGCTGTTTTATATGGCTGCGATTAACTGCGGGAGAAGAGAGGTTTGACTGATCCGACATGGTATTCCGTTTTGCATTTCACTGCTTTGTGTTCAAAAATTCCTGCAAGGCCTGAGCGGTTTGTTCGGGGTGTGAATAAAATGGCATGTGCGCCGCGCCCGAGATGATGCTGACCTCACCAAGAGGCTGTATTGTACTGAATTCCGAGACAAATTCCTTTGGAATCAATGGATCATTTTCACCAAGCAACCATAAAACGGGTAGGTGAAGTTGATTCAAAGCCTGTCGGTTGTCCATTTCCTTGAGTAGCTGCAATCCTTGGGCTAAACCGACCAACTTGGGGATTTTTCGGGTCTTCATCTGTTGCATGTAGTGTTTGATCAGTTTACGGGCGCCGTCTGATCCCTGAATTTGAAGTTTCCAGAAATGCTGTAGCGTCGCCAATGTGTCTTTCCCCAAGGCCTGGATGAAATCGTTCATCAATTTCGGATTGACCGCCCAGTGCCAGTCGTCGGTTTGCATAAACCGAGGTGTGGAGGCCAGGCAGGTGAGACTCAAAATCTTTTCCGGATGGCGAATGGCGATCTGTTGCGAGAGCAGACCGCCGAGCGACCAGCCGACCAAGTGTGTGGGTTCGGGTAGGACGGCAACCAGAGCATCCAACCAGGCCTGCTGGATATTTTCCGGTTTTTTGATTTCCGGACTGTTTCCAAAACCCGGCAGTTCAATCAGGGTGACACAGTAATCCGAGGCAAAGTGATCGAGAATCCATTGTTTCCAGACACTGTTTTGTGCTCCCCAGCCATGAATGAAGGTCAGATTTGGGCCGGTTCCGAATTGTTCGTAATTAAGTGTCGCCATGATGATTTTACGGTGTCCTTTTGATTGGGTGTGTCGAATTTAAGTGATTGTCAGATAATGGATATTTTATCGGTATTCCTTTTTTTATGCATGATTGTGACGTTCAAAATCAAATGTAATAAAACTTTAATCGGAGTACGGGATTTTAACTATCTTTTTAAAGATCAACCTGTTACTATGCAAATGTCACACCTCTTTTTCAGGATTCTTTTGAAAAGGGGAAGGTGTGAAGATTTGATTAATTTGAGGTATATCATGTCAGATGTAGTAACAGGTACCGTTAAGTGGTTTAACGATGAAAAAGGTTTTGGTTTTCTAGCACAGGAAAGTGGTCCGGATGTCTTCGTTCATTTCCGCGCAATTAACGGTACAGGGCGTCGCACTTTAGCGGAAGGACAGGCAGTGTCTTTCGAAATCGTTGAAGGCGAAAAAGGCTTACAGGCTGCTAACGTTAGCGTCCTATAAGTGTTATAGGCGGCGTTCGGATACATCTTCGGAAAACTTCTAAAGGCCGCAGATTAACAGAATAAAAAAGCAGGTTTATCCTGCTTTTTTTGTGCCCACCATTCTTTGGTTTGCGATCAGATACCGACGGCGACTTTCGGTGCGCTGTTGTCTTTGGTCAAGCTCGGCTGGCATAGAATCACCTGACTGTTGGCGCTTCCCAGGTTTAGCAGGTAGCGTTTGATTGTGACATTGCGGGCTTCTGCAAGTTTCAGAAGTTGTTCGTCACTGACCAGATCCTCGATTCTCTTCGGTTGTTTGTCCTGCTCTTGTTTACTTTCTTTTTTGTCCTTATCCGTCCCTGCCATTTGTTTGGCTAATTGTGCCAGTAGCGCGCTTCGATCCGCTTCGTTAGCCAGGCCGCAAATCTTGATTTGTACACCTTTACGTTCTTGCAGCATCGCATTGATCTTTTGCATATAGGCCTGCATTTGTGGTGTCAGTTCGCTTTGTCCCGCTGTGAATTCGATCGGCTGTAGATTGACCGACAGGTTCTGGTTGATCAGATAGTCCCCTGCCACCGCAATCGCTCCGAACGGCTGCAATGCCAGGAGCAGATAAGTTTTGGTTGCCGCTTTCATAGCCTTACCTAAAGCGATGTTGATCACGTCCTGAATATTAAAGTTGGGATCGGTGATGTCGCCTTTGATCGGCAGTTTGAGTTTGATGTTGTCCTGTTTGTCTTTAAGTAGAGCCAATGCCGGTTCAATCGGCATGTTGAGACTTTTCTGGAAAGATTCGTTCTGACTGGATTCTTTCGCCTGAGTCAATTCCAGTTTATGCAGTCGCAGGTCGTTTTGGGCGTCGATTTTGTTCTCCACCAGCTTGGTTTCCATGTCTGCCGACAGTTGCCCGCTTTGGATGTCATACCCCAAGAATTGAGCGGCAACCGGACTTAGGGCGACCAGATCCAGGCCGTCCAATTTTGTATTTAGGTTGGCTGTGGCTTTTGGATTCAGGGGTTGAATCTGCCCTTCACTGTTGAACTTGGTGAATTCATCCAGACTCATTTGTAGTGAAATTGGGGTATCTTTCGCCGGTTTGCGGCTATCAAGTGCACCGAGTTTGAATTGATCTACCAGGATGGTCTTATCAAGCGGCTCGCTGAATTGTTCCGACGTAAAGTGAATCTGATTTTTCCCTTTGGTCTGAACAGTCTGCCACTTGTATTGGAAGGCCGGTTTTTCTGTCATTTCAGCCGGTTCAGCCTCATTTTTCGCGGTCGTTTCAGTTTGCGCTGTTTTGGACTCCTCGGATTGAGGCAGGCTGGATAGAAGGGTTTTAAGTTGGACGATTTCACCATCTCTGTTGATCGTGAGGTTGGTTTGACTGCCGTTCAGCGTCAAAGTGCCCAGCTCAAGATTTGAAAGTTGTGTCAGTTTGGCTTGGTTCAAATGAACCTGATGCAAATTGATAAATTCGGATTTGGGTTGTTTAGAGACTTCCAACCCTTTCAGTGTCAGATCCTTTAATTGAATGGCATCCAGTTGTTGAAGGCTTAAGTCGGCAATCGTCAGATGGTTCAGGTCGAGCAGGTTTTGCTTGCTGACTAAATCTTGTGTTTGCAGGGATTTGAGATCGACTTGACCACTGCTTTGAATCAGCATTTCCTTGGATTGTTTAAAGTCAAGTTGCCCGCGCCAGTCAAACGATTGCAAACTTGCCTGGTAAGGGGGCTGTGAGGCCGACAGGTTGCTGATGTTCAGGCCGCCTTTTTGGGCTACGGTTAAGTTATCTTGAGCCATGGTGACTTGGGCGTTCAAATCCGCTTTTAGGTCCTGAGTGAGTTCGGTTTTGGTCGCTTCATTCGCAACGTGAGCCTGTTTAAGGGTGAATTGCCCCAATGCGCTTACTTTCGGCGTTGTCAGATTGTCGTATTTGACCTCACCTTGCCATTTGGCTTGCTGTAAGTTTGCTTCCAGGCCTGGCTGTGTGGCTTTGACGTCATTCAGTTGAATGACGCCTTGTTGGGTCACTTCAACACCTTCAGGTTTTAGTAACGTGACAATGTTGAAGTCGGTATTCAACGATTGCTGGACGAACAATTGCTTTTCGACGTCCTCGCCTGTGAAGTTTTTTAATAGAGCCTTACCATGGAGTGTAATCGTCGGATCTTGGTCGCTTTCAATGTAGCTGAAATCCCCAGACCAATTGAAGCTGTCCCAGCTTGCCTGATAAGGGGCCATCTCCGCTTTGACGTCGTCAATCAGGATGTTGCCCTGTTGCTGGAAGTTGATCCCCCGCGGGAACAGCTGTGCGGTAAAGGTCAAATCGGTGGTGAGCTCGCCACTGGCCTTTATGTCAGGCTGTTCGGCAAGATAAGGCAGTTTCGCCAGGTTCAAATGATCGATCTTCAAGGTTCCGACTACTTTCGGGTGTTCGCTGAACAGGTGCAGTTGGAAGTTCGTAGCGATACGCGATTGGTTCAGGTAGCTGTTGAGGATCATGCGCGCAGGGGAATCGTCCCACATATAAAGGTGACTCAGAGTCAAACTGTCTAGTGTATAAGAGGTTTTCTTTATGGCATGGTTCGGGCGGTTCAATTCCATTGTAAGATCCTCTATATCGAGGTTCTCAAGACCGAAAAGAATGAAAGGTGCCTTTGATTCTGTTTTGGATTTGTCCGAAGAGAGAGGGATGTCGATCCCGGCAATCTGTATGCTTTTTGGGTCGGTCTGGGTGACCTGGATATAACCGTGTTTAAGCTGAAGTTGTTTGAGCAGGAAGTGCTTTTGCCATATGGCGCGCAGTTGCCAGTGCAAGTTGAGTTGTTTTGCAGACAGAACCGTATGTTGTTGGTCTATGATTTCAAGGTTCTTGACGCTTAAACGACCAGTGAAGAGGTTGAAATCAACGTCTTTGATACGGACTTCATCAGCGCCTTGTTGCTCCAATGCCTTCTGGATGCCGAGCTGGATGCCGAATGGAAGCAGAATTAACAGTAGGCCGGTCACACTGAGAATGGCTGCGGTCCATTTGTATCGCTTGAGGAGTGAGAATAAGCTATGGAACATGGCGACATCCCTGTACAAATTTATTTACGGTCGACTTTTTATCTCTTTCAAAGCACTGAGTAAAGCCTCGATCTGCTCGGAAGTGTGTCCGGCAGACAAGGTGACTCTCAATCTGGCTTGGCCTTTGGGGACGGTTGGAGGACGAATCGCCGTCACCCAGAACCCTTTTTGTTTTAGTGCTTCGCTCCATTGTAACGCAGTTTCGCTGTCACCCAATACAATCGGTTGAATGGCGGTATGCGATTCCCATAATTCCAAGCCGAGTTTAAGTGCACCGTCCCGGAATTGCTTGATATGTTGTTGTAGCCTGAAGCGTTCCGAATCGGCCGACTGAACCAGCTTCAAGGCGGCTCGGGTGGCGAGGGCATTGAGAGGCGACATGGCGGTGGTGTAGATGTAGGGGCGGGCAAACTGGATCAGGCTTTCGATCAGGGTTTGGCTACCGGCTACAAACGCTCCGGAAGTGCCGAAAGCTTTGCCTAGTGTGCCGACCAGAACGGTGTCTTGGTTCGGTTGAACGCCGAGATAGTCGAAGCTGCCACGTCCCTGATTTCCCAGCATGCCGAAACCGTGGGCGTCGTCCACCATCAGCCAGGCCTGGTGGGAATCCGCCAGCTGTTGGATTTCCTTAAGCGGCGCCATGTCTCCGTCCATGCTGAATACGCCGTCGGTGACGATCAGAACCTGACCTTCTTTGATGGCTTGCAAGCGGCGTTCCAATGATTTCATGTCCAGATGAGGGTATCGTTTCAGGGTGGCTTCGCTGTGCAGGGCTCCGTCAATCAGAGAAGCGTGATTGAGTTTGTCGGCAAGAATGGTGTCTCCGGGCTGCATAAGGGCTTGTTGCACGGCCAAGTTCGCCATATAACCGGTCGAGAACAACAAGGCGCGTTCGACACCGAGCCAGTCGGCCAGTTCGTCTTCAAGAAGATGATGTTGCAAGGAGTGTCCGGTGACCAGGTGCGCGGCTCCGGAACCGTAACTGATGTCCTGGTTGGCCAGGCCGTCTAGAACGGCTTGTTTGATGTCCGGATGGTTGGCCAGTCCAAGATAGTCGTTGGAACTGAAGTTGACGACTTGAATGCCGTTGATCTGCATTTGTGCCTGTTGGGCACTGAAACTTAAAGGCCGCTGACGGTACAGGTGCTCTTCACGCCTTTGTTCCAATAGCGGCTTAAAACGCGCTTCAATCGACATGGCTGTTTAAGCCTTAGCCTGTTAATTCGGTGACTTGTTCCGAAAGTTTTTTGGCGGCCATTTCGGCTTTGACGTTTTGCTGCATGCGGATGCCAAGTTTGGCAAACAGTTGCATGTCATGATCCGATTCCGGGTTGTCGGTGGTCAAAAGCTTGTCGCCGTAGAAGATCGAGTTGGCACCGGCAAAGAAGCAAAGCGCCTGAGCTTCGTCGGTCAGACTCATGCGCCCCGCCGACAGACGTACATAGGTCTGAGGCATCAGAATACGAGCCGTTGCGATCACACGGATGAATTCAAACGAATCGGTTTTGTCTTTCATGTGCGCCAAGGGCGTACCTTCGACAGCCACCAACAAGTTGATCGGCACCGAGTTCGGATGGACACGCATGGTCGAGAAGGTGCGCAACAACTCGGCACGGTCTTTGTGCTGTTCGCCCATACCGATGATTCCGCCCGAACAGACATTGATACCCGCTTGTTGAACCTTGTCGATGGTATCCAGACGATCCTGATAATTACGGGTGGTGATGATTTTCGGATAGAACGCTTCCGAGGTGTCCAGGTTGTGGTTGTAGTAGTCCAACCCGGCTTCTTTTAACTGTGCAACCTGATCGTCATTCAACATCCCCAGCGTCAGGCATGTCTCCAATCCAAGGTCTTTAACGACACGAACCATTTCAAGAACACGTGGGAAATCCTTCTTGGTTGGGTTTCGCCATGCCGCGCCCATGCATAGGCGGGTCGCACCGCGTTCTTTGGCAACCAGAGCCTGTTCGATGACTTCCTGAACTTCCATCATCTGTTCTTTTTCGATATCCGTCTGGTTACGTGCACTTTGGGAACAATAAGCGCAATCTTCCGCGCATCCACCGGATTTGATGTTCACCAGTGTACTGGTTTGAACTTCGTTCGGATCAAAGTATTGACGATGGACAGTCTGAGCCTGGAAGATCAGGTCGTTGAAAGGCTGATCCATAATCTCGCGGATTTCCTCCACCGTCCAGTCGTGTCGAATTTGCCCTAGTTTTTCCGTGTTCATAGCTCTATTCCAGTCTTTAGTATTTACGCGTAAGACGTCTCTAAAAGTTGCTTTTAATGAGATATTATAACTTATAACCTTGACAGAGCGGTAAAGGAGTGTGGCGATTGCATTGGTTGGAAAGATGGTTATTGCCTTCAAAATGCGTGTTGACTGGCGAGGGCAGTGGTTTGCTCGATATCTCGGAATATTTGGTCGATACCTGGTCCAAACCGGAAGAGGTTTGTCCTCAGTGTTGTGAACCCAGTCCTTCTTCACAGGTCTGTGGAGCCTGCTTGACGCAAACGCCGTCTTTCGATCGTACTCAAGTCGGTTTTTATTTCGAGGAAGAGTTGGCCGGCCTGGTTCATGGACTGAAATATCAGAACCGTCTGGCGTATAGCCGGATTTTAGCCGAACTGTTGGTAAAAAGTGTGGATGCTGAAGCGGTTGATGCGGTCGTAGCCGTTCCTTTGCACCTAAATCGCCGCCGCAGCCGAGGTTATAATCAGGCGGAACTGATCGCGCAGGAAATGGCGAGGATTTTGCAGATTCCTTTAATTCGGGACGGTATCGAACGTGTGGTGGATACGCCATCCCAGACTCATCTGGATGCAGATGAGCGCCGTCGAAATTTGAAGGGGGCGTTTAAGGTGGTTCCGGAAGCGTTTTCGGCGGTGAATCGTATTGCCTTGGTGGATGACGTCATTACTACCGGAGCGACCATGCAGCAGTTGGCCTCGGAGATCAAATCGAGGACGGATATCGAATGGATAGAGGCTTGGGCGGTCGCTAAAACAAAGTGATACAATCGAAACCAATCAACGAACCGTAACGAGAGGAAAGTCAATGGACGTACAACCGGTTTCCCATCACCATAACCATATCGCCGAGGCGAACGAACATAATCAACGCAAGGTGCTGATTGCCGCAATCATTACCGGCAGTTATATGCTGGTGGAGATTATTGGTGGACTTTGGGTAAATTCGATTGCTTTGGTTGCAGACGGGGTTCACATGTTGATGGATGCCGTGGCGTTGGCGATTGCTTGGTGGGGCTTCCATATGAGCAAGAAGCCAGCTAACGAACGCATGACGTTTGGTTACCAGAGGGTTCAGGTTCTGACTGCGTTCATCAATGGTTTCACTCTTTTACTGATTGTCGGCGGCATTGTCGTCATGGCGGTTCAGAGATTCTTTGAGCCTCAGGAAATTCTCGGTAAGGAGATGTTTCTATTGGCGTTGATCGGTTTGTTGAACAATTTGGTGGTGTTCTGGATTCTGCATTCCGGTGACCAGCATAATATGAATATGCGTGGCGCAACGCTGCACTTCCTTGGAGATACACTCGGTTCTGTGGCCGTAATTGCAGGAGCAATTCTGATCTATTTCACGGATTGGACACCGATTGATCCGATTCTTTCGTTGCTGATTGCGGTGATCATTGGAATCGGGGCTTATCGTTTGACCCGCGAGGCGACGCATGTGCTGCTAGAAGGGGTTCCGGCCGGTTACGAGATCAAAGACATTGCCTCAGATCTTGAATGCCGTTTCGAATATTTGACCGCTGTACATCACATTCACTTATGGGCGATCAGTGATGACCAGGTGATGATGACGCTGCATGCCAAGACCGATTTGGAACACATTAACGATGCCACACTGTCCGAAATCAAACAGTATCTGCTTGATGAACACAAGGTGCATCATGTGACCTTGCAGCTGGAAAGCGACTGGACAGAGGTTAAGGGGTAAACGCGGTCAACGCTTCAGGGCTTTTAGCCATTTCCATAAGTTGAACAGGCTGGAGAGTGACGCGGCCACATAGGTCATGGCGCAGGCGAAGAGAATGGTTTTTGCCTGTTTATGGTCTTTCTTGTTCAGGTAACCGCCTTCCTGTAGTAGCGGCAAGGCACGGTTAAAACTGGCGTCGAATTCCACCGGCAGAGTACTCAGGTGGATGATGACCGGAACACCCATGGCGATGAATCCGGCACCGAACGTCATCAATCCAACGATTGGGGTGTGGCTTAGCGGGATCAGAATCGGGGTAGCCATCAGAGCGATACCGGCAAATTTCTGCATGACGGAGGCGCGTTCTATCAGGACAGTACGTTGTTTAAGCTGAGGGTACCCGGTTTTGTCCTGCAAAGCGTGGCCGATTTCATGGGCGACAGTGGTGATGGCCGTCAAACTGTTAGAGTGTGCATTCTCGCCGGAGATGCGCACGACCTTGTCAACCGGATCGTAGTGATCGCCTTCCGTAGTCTCTTCCACACGCACGCCGTCTAATCCGTATTTTTTGATGAGGTGCTCTGCAAACTGTAAACCGCTACCTGGGATGTCAGGATGGGGGACGCGGTGTTTGTTCAGAATATACTTGGTCCACAGGCTCGGCAAGGTGGTCAGAATGAATAGAATGACAAAGCCGACAACTAACAGCCCCATGGAAAATCCTTTTGAACAATGGTTTGGCGAATTTACGAAGTTTGGTGAATTATTCTAACGGATTCACGGAGAAGTGTCGTCATTCGCTTTGGCATTCCAGAACTTTCAGATAAGTGGCGAAATCCAGCGGGTTCTGCCGTAGTTGTTCTGCGAATAGTGGATTGCGATTTCGGCCACGACTGCCGGTCAAACATTCCAGCAGGCCTGTTGGGCTGGGAGTCGCTGTATCTTTCAGGGCGGCGATACGTTTTTGGCCCGGCAGGGTCAAATCGCTATTGGTCTGCCAGCCGTCGGCATTCAGGAAACGTTTCGATGTTTTCTCGGTTAAGTCGAGAATGGTTTGTCTGAGTTTAGGATCTTGCATGAACTGGTTCAGGTTTCGTAGCCCTTCGATAATATAGGCATAGTCTTCCAGCTTGGCCAGTCCAACAGGCTGAGATTGTGTTGTTATGGCTCGCGGGGGATCGGGTTGAATCAGTAATGCTGTCAAACGTTCCGCCAGTTGTTTTCCTTTGTTCAGATAGGTTTTCTTTTGCGTAGCGTGGTAAGCGCTGGCATAGGCGGATAAAGCTAAGCCATTCCAACTGAGGATGTGTTTGTCGTCACTGGGTATCGATTGAACGGGGGGCTTCAAAGCGGGTTGAATCTCTGGCCAGTACTTTTGGGTCGGAATCGGATGCCATCCAAGTTCATAGGGGGCGGGGTGATCTAGTCCCCATTCCTTTTCCACTTCCATAAAAGCGGCTTTGGGAAGTCTTTGCTGAAGCTGTTGTTTGCTGAAAAGGTAGTCACCACCTTCCCGTCCTTGCTTGTCCAATGCGGATTGACTGCTTTTGAACAGGCCTGTATCGGGTGTATAAAGGTGTCTTTCCATATAGTTCAAGGTGGCTTCGCCCGTTTGCAGATAGTTCAGGTTTTGGAATTGCCGACCGGCCTCGAAATAGACATTTGCCAGCAGTGCATTGTCATAACCCATCTTTTCAAAGTGAGGTGTCTGCCATTCCGGGTCGACGGTATAGCGGTAAAAGCCGCCGTTGATATGGTCGATGAGATGCTGAGACTGCATTTGGTTAAGTGTCAGCTCCAACCAGGCCTGTTGGGTTTCCGTGATCGTCTTTTGATGCAGTAATGCGAGCAACAGGGGGGCTTGAGGAAATTTATGGCTGCCCTTCAAACCGCCGCTTAGATCATCCATGGATTGTTCAAGATGATGATTGAAGTGCAGCTGAAATTCGTTCAGAGAAATAGCTTTGGTTGCTTTCCCGGTATGCCCAGGCATGGATTGTTTTGCCAAAGAACGGATCTTGGTTTGTTGACTGTTCCATAAGCGGTCGATTTGGATAAGGGTGTTTTTGAATTCTTTATTCGGCAGATACCCGAATGCCGCGAACGGATAACCTTCAGGAGTCAGCACGACGTGGAGCGGCCATCCGGCTTTGCCGGTCACACGGCGTGAAAAATCAATCAGATAGTCGTCCAGATCAGGAGTTAGTTCGCGGTCAATTTTGACCGGAATCACAAGTCGGTTCATGAGTTCTGCGGCTTGCAGCTCTTGATAGTTTTCCTTTTGCATCACATGACACCAGTGACAAGCAAAGTAGCCGCTGGAAATCAGAATAGGTCGGTTAAGACGCTGAGCCTGTTTTAAGGTTTCGGAACGCCAAACTTGCCAATGTACCGGGTCTTTTGCGTGCATTGCCAGATAAGGACTTGGATGTTTCAGCAAAAGATTGGATGACAGGTTGGATGTGTCGGATGTTTGAGATGCCAGAACTGGCACTTGCAGCGCGCATAACAATAGAAACGCGCTTAAATGTCGAATCAACAAACCGGACAGGCCTGTCCGGTTTGCAAATATAAGGAGTTGCGAATTATTTTTTCGCGTTCTCGTCCGGTTGCGTTTCTGAATCAGACGCTTTGTCGGACTTCTCTTCGGATTTGCCCGAGTCTTCTTTGTCGGAAGAGGATTGGCTGTCAGCAGGTTTTTCATTTGCTTGCTTCTCCGCTTCTTTACGCTTTTTATATTCTTCTTCCAGAATGTTCATTTCCGAATCGATTTTATCGAATTCATCATCCCAGTCAAAATCGTCTTCTACTTGATCCGCATAGCGGTTGTCGAATTCGTATTCCGGTTCGGTTTGAGCGGTTGTCTTGGTCGCTGAGGTCTTACCACTTTCAGCTGCTGCCTCATTCTCATCCGATTCCTCATTGGATTTAATGCCTTTACGCTTCAATACCGTTGCACCGACCAGTACACCTAATTCGTAAAGCAACCACATTGGAATCGCCAGTAGGGTCTGTGAGACGATATCCGGAGGCGTCAGCAACATGCCGATGACAAACGCACCAACAACGATATAAGGGCGTGCATGTGCCATTTTTTGAGGCGAAGCCATACCGGTCAGTATCAAAAGAACGGTGACGATCGGTACCTCAAAGGCCATACCGAATGCGAAGAACATCTTGATGACGAAATCCAGGTACAAAGAGATGTCGGTCGCAATGGTCACGCCTTCGGGGGCGGTGGTGGACAAGAATCCGAATACCAGCGGGAAAACCACATAATAGGCGAAGGCACCACCTGCGTAGAACAGGAAAGAGCTGAAAAACAGAATCGGTGCGATCAACTGACGTTCATGCTTATAAAGCGCCGGAGCGATGAAGCGCCATAGCTGGTACAGCAGTACCGGCATCGAAAGGTAAATCGCTAATACCAAGCTTAATTTGAACGGGGTCAGGAATGGCGAGGCCACCCCTGTTGCGATCATGCTGGTACCTTCCGGCAAGAACCTTGAAAGTGGTTCCGAAATATAGGTATAGATCTCGTTGGCAAACGGAAACAGGATCAGGAAAAATACAATGATGGCCAAGACGCCACGTGTCAGACTGCTTTTAAGATCAAGCAGGTGCTGAACCAACGTCATTTCCTGGTCGTGTGGAGGAAGCGCAGAATTGCTCATGGCTTAACTTTTTGATTCCGTATTGCGGCGGTTGGCTGTGTCAGCGGCCGGAGTCGCAGGCTCCTGACCAGCCGAAGCAACTGGTTCTGGAGCGGGTGCGCTCTCCGTCGTTGACGAAGCCGGACTTTCTTGAGGTTGTTCGGTGGTTGTCTGTTCTTTCGGTAGAGTCGGTTGTGCAGGCGCTTTCGAGTATTGACTTTGCGATGGCGCGTCAAGTGGCTGCTGCTGTCCGCCGAAAGTAGGACGGGTCACATTTTCCAAATCGATGTCTTCTGTCGGTTGAACGAAGCTGTTGTTCAGGTCTTTTTCAATTTCCTGCAACTGCTTCTTTTCTTCCTGAAGATCAATCGTTTCCTTGAGTTCACGAACGGTTTCCTGCCAGTGACCTTCCTCTTTGACAGAATTGATGAAACGCTTGGTCTTACCCATGAAGCCACCCAGTTTGCGGGCGACTTCAGGCATGCGTTCCGGCCCGATCACCAATAAGGCGATGACGAGCACAACGAGGATTTCGAGAAAACCGATGTCAAACATCGCAGTGACAACCTAATTTAGAAAATTGAATGAAAAGGGGATTAAGCTTTATCTTTTTTGTCTTCAGCAGGCTTTTTCTCTTCTGCTGCGACATCAAAAACGTTTTCGCCTTCTTTCTTTTCAAGTTTCTGTTCGGCTGTTTGCTCACCGTCTTTCTTCTCTTCTTCTTTGACGGCGCTTTTGAATCCTTTGATTGCGCTACCCAAGTCAGTACCAACGTTTCTCAAACGTTTTGCACCGAATAGCACCAATACGATTGCTAGGATGATCAGTAATTGCCAAATGCTAATGCCCATTTTTTTGCTCCGTTTACATCACGTTTTTGTCTAAAAACGTGTGGTTAATTCGTGGTTGTTTCCCCAGAAAATATCATGGATTACAGGTGGATATCATCGGGGTAAATATTAATGACCGCTAATAATAGCAAATAACTTAATGGCTTTACACAAAAAAACTTTTGCTGCATTGGTTTTAGTTATTGTTAAACGGTCTGTTTTTATCGTTTTTAAAGCTGTAAGGAACTTAATTGCCCAAAAGGTGGATATGAACATGGAAGACTTCCTGACCACCAGATTCACCGGTGTTGATCTGAGTTTTGAAGCCGTCAAGATTCTGTGCTTGAGCCAGTTGAGGCAAAAGGAGCATCATGTGTCCCATTAAGTCTTTATCTTCCGGTGTTAGGTCGAATAAGGTTGCGATCGGTTTTTTAGGTATCACCAATAAATGAACGCGTGCTTTTGGGTTGATGTCGTTAATGACGATGCACTTATCGTCTTCGTAAACGACGGTTGCAGGAATTTCACGGTCAATGATCTTGCTGAAAATAGTTTTTTCGGTACTCATGAATCGTTTTCCTTATTTTGAACGGTTGGCCTTTTCTTCGTGTCCTGAAAGTCCGAAGCGTCTTTGTAGTTCTGTCGTAACCTCGTTGCTCGACAGGTCTTGTGAAGCAAGTAATACTAATGTGTGAAACCATAGGTCGGCGATTTCGTAAACCAGGTGGTCTTTGTCACCGTTGTGTTCGATGTCTTTTGCCGCCATTAGGGTCTCGGCCGATTCTTCGGCGATCTTTTTCAAGATCTTTTCCAAGCCTTTGTCGTATAGGCTGGCAACGTATGATTGGCTTGGATCATCCTGTTTGCGCTGTTCCAAAACCTGGTCGAGTTGTTTCAGGATGTCGCTCATAATCTTACCTCAATACCGTCTGCCTGCATGGCTTGTTTCGCTTCTTTAATGGTGAACTGGCCGAAGTGAAAAATGCTGGCTGCCAATACGGCCTCTGCATGTCCTTCTGTAATCCCTTGTGACAGGTGGGACAGTTCGCCGACGCCGCCTGAAGCGATGACCGGGATCTTGACGCTGTCGCAGATTGTGCGTGTCAATTCGATGTCGAAACCGATTTTAGTTCCGTCCCGATCCATGCTGGTGACCAGAAGCTCACCGGCACCCAGTTCCTGCATTTTTTGGGCCCATTCAACAGCATCGATTCCCGTTTCTTTGCGTCCGCCGTGGGTGAAGATCTCCCACTTGTTAGGCTCGCCTTCCTGACTGACCTTTTTTGCGTCGATCGCCACCACGATGCACTGCGAGCCGAATGCGTCGCATGCGTCTTTGACGAAGCCGGGATTGAAGATGGCAGCGGAATTAATGGCCACTTTATCGGCACCGGCATTTAGCATGGTACGGATGTCTTCGATGGATCGGATCCCACCACCGACGGTTAGGGGAATGAACACCTGGCTGGCGACTTCTTCAACGACATGCACCATGGTATCGCGCTCGTGGGCGGTGGCAGTAATGTCCAAAAATGTGATTTCATCGGCACCTTGTTCGTCGTAACGTTTTGCGATTTCAACCGGATCACCGGCATCACGGATGTCGACGAACTGGACGCCCTTAACGACGCGGCCGTCGTCTACATCTAAACAAGGAATGATACGTTTAGCTAAACTCATATGCGGATTCTTATCGTTTAGGTGAAAGTTGATCTGACAAGGCCTGTCCTTCTTTGAAGTCGAGAGAACCTTCGTAGATCGCTCGGCCAGTGATGGCTCCCGTGACGCCGTCCGCTTCGATTGTGGCCAATCGGCGGATGTCTTCAAGGTTTGTGATCCCGCCCGATGCGATGATTGGGATGTCCAGAGCTTGTGCAAGCGCTTGGGTGGCTTCGATATTGACACCTTGCATCATGCCGTCACGTCCGATGTCCGTGTAGATGATCGCTTCAACGCCGTCATTTTCGAATTGTTTGCCCAGTTTGGTGACTTCGTGGTCGGTCACTTCGGCCCAGCCATTGATGGCGACCATGCCGTCTTTTGCATCCAATCCGACCATGATGTGGCCAGGGAAAGCTTTACACGCTTCGGCGACGAATTCCGGATTGTGAACCGCTTTCGTTCCAATGATGCAGTAGCTGACACCGGCATTCAGGTACGCTTCGATTGTTTGTAAGTCACGGATGCCCCCACCGATCTGGATTGGCAGGTCGGGATAGGCTTCCCGAACCTGGTAGACCGCTTCACCGTTTACAGGTTTGCCTTCAAAGGCGCCATTCAGGTCAACCATGTGTAGGCGTCGTGCGCCTTCGTTGACCCATCGTTCTGCCATGGCAACGATGTCGCCCGAGAAAACGGTCGCGTCTTCCATGATGCCTTGGCGTAAACGGACGCACTGTCCGTCTTTTAAATCAATTGCTGGAATCAGTAGCATTGTGTGTCCTTAATTTATTGTCCGTTCCACTGCAAGAAATTCTTGAACAGTTGGATGCCGTGTTCAGCACTTTTTTCCGGGTGTGCTTGAATGGCAAATAAATTTTTTGTGCTTAAGGCGGAAGCGAATGTCTCGCCATGGGTGGTCAGCCCGGCAACATAGTCGGTGTTCTCCGGTTGGACATAATAACTATGTACAAAATAGAAGCGACTGTCTTGCGGTATGTTATGCCATAAAGGATGTTCGTTGGTTTGATGGATCTGGTTCCAGCCCATATGGGGAACTTTAAGTTCCGGGTTGGCGTCAAGATCGAAATGTTTGACGTTCCCTTTAATGACATCCAAACAGTCAACACCATCATTTTCGTCACTGTGTGACATCAGAACCTGAAGTCCCATGCAGATGCCGAGAAATGGTTTTTCCTTGGCTGCTTTTTGGATTGGATGAATCATTCCTGTGTCCAGAAGTGCTTTCATACAAGCTTTGGCGGCACCTTGGCCTGGAAAAATGATTGCATCCGCCTCTTCGATCTCATTCGGGTGACTGGTAACGATGATTTTTGTGTTTGTGTCGGCGGCATGCTCGGCCGCTTTCGAGACCGAGCGTAAATTACCCATGCCGTAATCCACCACGGCAACTAATCTTTGACTCATTACAAGCTGCCCTTGGTTGACGGCATTTTACCTGCCATACGTTCATCAGCGCTTAAGGCCATGCGAAGGGCACGTCCGAAAGCCTTGAAGATGGTTTCCGCTTGGTGGTGGGCATTGTGTCCGCGAAGACAATCAATGTGTACCGTTGCCTGAGCATGGTTTACAAACCCCTGAAAAAACTCGAATACCAATTCGGTTTCGAACTGGCCGATTCTGGCACGAGTGAAGTCTGCATTGAAAACCAAGCCTGGGCGACCGGACAGGTCGATAACCACTCGAGACAAAGCTTCATCCAAAGGAACGTAGGCGTGCCCATAGCGAGTGATGCCTTTCTTATCGCCTACCGCTTCTTTAAGTGCCTGCCCAAGAGTGATGCCGATGTCTTCGACCGTGTGGTGATCGTCTATGTGTGTGTCACCGTTAGCGTCGATTTCCAAATCAATCATTCCGTGACGAGCGATTTGGTCGAGCATGTGTTCGAAGAATGGGACTCCGGTATTCAGCTTGGCTTCCCCTTGGCCGTCAAGGTCAAGAGAAATTTTTATTTGAGTTTCCAAAGTGTTGCGTTCAATATTAGCGGTGCGCATCTCTTAATTCCTACTAAACGAAATTTGCACAATATGATAACTGAATCCGCGAGGGTTTGATAATGTTATCGAGCAGGAATCTAAATTATGGGGCCGATCCACTGAAGGCTAAGTGCTTAAGCTTGGATTGGAGTACGTACAATTTCGAATTATTCCCCTTTTTTTAGAAGGGTTATAAGTTTATTCTAATGCACCCATATAAATTTTTTTAGTACCGCCCGGGCTTTATGTTTGGGATAATTGCCGAGATTTGATTAAAAGTCGTCTTCTGTGCTTTTGGTTTGTTGAACAAAAATCCAGCTAAAATCTTGATATGGATTAAGTTTAATTTTCATTTAGGCGGGAGTTTTCAATAGGGCAATGTATAATACAAGCCGATTGAGGAGCCTGTTCCGTAAATGAAATGCAATTTTCAACGCGGAAGAGGGTAAAACTTTAAGACTATAAAGGGGAATCCGACTGATGGATACTACAGCAAAACCACAATATGACAATGGTGTGGTTCAGTATTTAACGGTAGGTGCTGTTGCTTTTTTGGTGCTGGGTACTTTTATGGGTACTTTTGCAGCGGCTCAGCTAGCATGGCCTGCGTTAAATTTTGATATCGCTGAAATCACTTTTGCACGTTTGCGTGTAATGCATACGAATACAGTAATCTATGCATTTGGTGGTATGACGTTAATGGCAACAGCTTTCTACACGGTTCAAAGAACCAATGGTGTGAAGCTGTGGAGCAATGCAATGGCTTGGTGGACTGCGATTTTGTTCACTATTGGGTTGTTAGCAGTTGTTGTCACAATTTCTTTGGGTATGACTACAGGTAAGGAATACCACGAGCAAGAGTGGCCTCTAGCGATCGCTATCGCCGTTGTTTGGACTTTGTATACATTCAACTTCATGATGACAATTGCATCACGTAATAAAGAAACTCATCCGAACGTTTACGTTTCGAACTGGTTCTTTATGGGGATGATGATTGCGATCACTTATTTATATGTTGTTAACGGCTTGGCTATCCCGGTTTCACTGTTCCGTTCCTACTCACTATTCTCAGGTGTTCAGGATGCGATGATTCAGTGGTGGTGGGGTCATAACGCGGTAGGTTTCTTCCTGACAGCCGGTTTCCTTGCAATCATGTACTACTTTGTACCTAAGCAAGCACAGCGTCCTATTTATTCTTATCGTTTATCTGTTATCCACTTCTGGGCTTTGATGTTCGGTTATGTATGGCTTGGTGCTCACCACCTTCAGTACACAGCTCTTCCAGATTGGACAGGTTCTTTGGGTGCGGTTATCTCCCTTGCAATGATCATTCCTTCTTGGGGTGGTGCTCTGAACGGGATGCTAACGCTTTCAGGTGCTTGGGATAGATTGCGTACAGACTACATTCTTCGTTTCTTGATCATCGCTTTGGCCTTCTACGCGATGTCGACTTTCGAAGGACCTGTAATGGCTTCTAAAACTGTAAACGCACTTTCGCACTATACTGACTGGACAATCGGTCACGTACACTCTGGTGCTCTTGGTTGGGTTGCAATGGTTTCGATCGGTGCTCTATACCATATGGTGATGAAGTTGTGGAATACGGAAATGTATTCAATGAAATTGATCAACTTCCACTTCTGGTTGGCGACCATCGGTACTGTGTTCTACATCGTAGCGATGTGGGTATCCGGTATCATGCAAGGTTTGATGTGGCGTGCTTATGATGAGTACGGTACTTTGGCTTATACCTTCGCGGAATCGGTTGCTGCAATGCATCCTTACTATGCAATGCGTGCATTAGGTGGTTTGTTGTTCTTCTCCGGTGCAGCTGTCATGTTGTATAACGTTGTGATGACAATCCGCATGGCGAATGCAAAATCAACCAGCCAGGTTGAAGCGCACGCATAAGTAAATCTGAATCATAGAGCGGTAACGTATAGGTTGCCGCTTAATTGAAACTAATGAGTTGAGGAGCACAAACTCATGGCAGACAATCAAGAACCTAAAAATATCCAGGAAGGTTTGGAGCGTAATATCTTCGCTCTTTTCCTGGCTACCGCATTCGCAATTTCGATTGCCGGTATCGTTGAAATCGTACCGCTGTTCTATCTCAAGTCGACAATGGACTATACAGAGCAGACGGATAAGTACGGTAACGTTAAAAATGAAAAGTTCCCTGAATTGGTTTGGGAACGTACTTTCTCCGAAGAGAATGGCAAATTAGTCGCTGATAAGGCGCTTTATAAGCAAGACAAAAACGGTAAGTGGGAAGTTGCTGACTGGAAAGCTGGAGATGGTGTTCGTCCATATACTCCGCTTGAATTGGCCGGTCGTGATATCTACCTGCGTGAAGGTTGCTATATTTGCCACTCACAAATGATTCGTCCTTTCCGTGACGAGCGTGAACGTTATGGACACTATTCATTGGCGACAGAGTCAATGTATGACCACCCAATGCAATGGGGTTCAAAGCGTACAGGTCCTGATCTGGCTCGTCTGGGTGGTAAATACTCAAACGAATGGCACGTAATGCACTTGATGCGTCCGCAGGACGTTGTTCCGGAATCTGTTATGCCTGCTTATCCTTGGCTAGCAGATAACAGTATCGAAAAAGATTTCTTCGGTACTAAGCGTGACATGACAGCACGTCTTTCTGCAATGCGTACCTTGGGTGTTCCATACACGGATGAGGAAATTGCTAACGCTAACGAAGCTATTAAAGGCCATACCGAAATGGATGCGATGGTCGCATACCTGCAAGTTCTTGGAACAATGGTTAAGCTTGACGATAGCAAAACGTATCGCGAGTAATTTTGCGTGAGCAATCTTGAACAACATCTAGGCACAGATTGGTCTGCAATGACAGGCCAGGACTGGGCTGGATTAATCATCACAGTATTGGTTTTCTTCGGAATGTTGATTACATTCTGGCTGACACTACGCCCGAGCAAGCGTAAAGAGTTGGAAGAAGAAAAATATAAGATATTGAAAGATGACTAAATTATTCTGAGGAGAATAACTATGGCACTACATAATCCATGGCCGGACGAAGGTAATACTGGTCATATTTGGGATGAAGATCTTCGAGAATTGGATAACCCTCCTCCGCTTTGGTGGATGTTGTCCTTCTACGCAGGATTCATCATGATCGTTTTTTACGCTCTTTACTATCCTGTAATTCCTCTTACCGACGGCACTGGTGAGCATACTAAAGGTATGGCTGGTTGGACTCAGGTTGAAGAGTACAAAGATGATTACAAAGTTTTGAAAGACTGGCGTAAGGCAAAGTTCGCTGACAAAGAAGAAAAATTGGCTTCTATGTCTGTGGATGAAATCCTTAAAGACGAAGATTTGAAGTCTTATGCAGTTGCTACTTCAAAAATGCTTTTCGGTGATTACTGTGCTGCATGTCACGGTGCTGGTGGTCAAGGTAACCCTAACTTCCCGGTTTTGGCTGATGATGACTGGTTGTGGGGTGGTAAAGCAGCTCAAATCCAGGCTTCGATCACAAACGGACGTATCGGTAACATGCCAGCTAGAGGTATGATGGGTAATCTGACTGATGAAGATATTTCAAATGTTGCTGATTATGTAATCGCACTTTCAGAAGGCAAAGGAAACGATGCTTCTGTTGCAGCTGGTAAGGCAGTTTATACCAAAGGTATGTGTCTGGCTTGTCACGGTCCTGCCGGTAAGCCTCTTGCTCCAGCTGGTGCAGCGAACCTAACTGACCAAGTTTGGCGTTTTAGTTCAAACCGCGATGAGATTATCAACGTTATCACCAACGGTGTTAATGTTAAGAAAAACGGTGTTTACGTAGCAGGTACGAAACAGGCGGTTATGCCTTCGTTCAAAGAACGTCTACCTAATGCTGACGTGAATATCAAACGTCTTGCTGTTTATGTCCACTCACTTGGTGGTGGGCAGTAATAGTGGTAGTTGAGGTAATCAACGAATGAACTGATCTGAAAAGGGAGGGCTTAGTGTTCTCCCTTTTTGGTATTGGTGATTTATAAACTTGATTTAAATCAAGAATGGAGGAGTTGAAAATGGGTGATCTAAACAACGATTGGGTTCTTTGGGGCTCTATTGGCGCTGTAATTTTCAGTATCGTCGCTTTGATTGCATTTGCATGGAAAGCAACTCGAGGCATGGAAGGCCTTGAAAAAGACGAGAATGAGAAGTAACCAATTCTTAATTTATAAACAAAAGTGGGCCTACAGATGTAGGCCCACTTTTGTTTATGGGTTTTGATAAAAATAATGACTTATGAATGGCCAAGTTATTTTTATACAATGTACGCCGAAAGGAATAATGGATCTCAAGGATTGTAGTTATGACCACAGAAAACCAATCTACACATCAAGAAGCTAGCCACACGGCATCCGTTCTTGATGAGATGGATACCAGCAATAAAAATTTACAAAATATCGGTGTAGAGCTTCTTCCCGTGCATACCGGTGGGACGGTGCATGCTAAACGAATAGGCGGGAAGTTCCGTACATTTAAATGGTGGGCGGCTTCTTTCTGGATTATTTTGTTCGTAGGGCCTTATTTGAGATGGGATGGCCATCAAGCGATTTTATTTGATCTTCCTAACCGTCAGTTCCATGTATTTAGTATGACGATCCTTCCTCAGGACATTTGGATTTTGGCAATGATCTTACTATTCTTCGCACTGCTGCTTGCTGCATCTACGGCAATAGCAGGACGTCTGTGGTGTGGTTACTTCTGTTTCCATACCGTCTGGACCGATGTCTTTACCTGGATTGAAGAGAAGATTGAAGGCCAGCCTAACAAACGTATGAAGCTTGACGAGCAGCCAATGAGTTTCAGTAAGCTGAAAGTGAAGGTGCCTAAACATATTATTTGGCTCATCATTGGTTTTGCAACCTCTTTCAGTTTCGTCGCCTATTTCGTAGATGCATTTGATCTATGGTCACGTCTGTTCTCATTTGAATGGGGTGCGACTGAAACGACGATTATCCTTGTACTTGGGTTAGCGACCTATTTCTTTGCCGGAATCCTGCGTGAGCAAGTGTGTATCGGTTTTTGCCCTTACGCTCGTATTCAAGGTGCTATGTATGACACCGAGACAGTGGTTCCGACTTATGACAATGAACGTGGTGAACCACGCGGACGTATGAAACGAGCCAAGCCGGGTGAGGAAGCACCGAAGCTAGGCGATTGTATCGATTGTAACCTTTGTGTAGCCGTCTGTCCGACGGGTGTGGATATTCGACTTGGGCAGCAGTTTGGTTGTATCACCTGTGGTTTGTGTATCGATGCTTGTGATTCCGTCATGGAAAAAATCAAGAAGCCTAAAGGTCTGATTCGTTATGCTTCCCTATCCGAATTTGCCGGGAAGGAATTGCCTGCAATCTGGAAGCGTCCACGCGTCATTGTTTATAGCGGGATTATGGCCTTTGCGGCAGGGATGATTCTTTGGGGACTGGCAACCATGTCTCCGATGGATGTTAAGGCGTTACACGAGCGTGCCCCGGTATTTGTACAGATGAGTAACGGTAACATTCAGAACAAGTGGGTCATGAAAGTTGTCAACAAGGGTAATATGCCGATGGCAGCGAAAATTACTGTCGAAGGACCGGAAGGTCTGGAATATAACCTTGATAGACACATACTGGATATTGCGCCGGGTAATTTGGGATCGACCACTCTGTTTGTTCGTATCCCTAGGAAACAACTTGAAGGCGCGAGTACACCGATTTTGATTCGTGTCGTGGATGAGAATAATCCGCAAGTTGTTGAAACCTATGAAACCGTGTTCATCGGACCTGAGAAACGTTGATACGGTTATCAGTCATACTGTTTCAATGATGACTTAATTAAAAACAGACTGATACGGTATAATAAAAGCCCTTTTGATAAGGGCTTTTTTATTTTCAGGAGAAAAGTTGATGGCACAAGTTAAACAAGACACGCGTGACTGGAGTGTTGCGTGGAAAAACCCATTTGTTATCGCGTGGTTTGTGATCCTGACAATTGTGTTGGCTGTGAACTTCTTTATGGTAAGTATGGCGATCGTAACCAACCCGGGTCTGGTCGTTGAAGATTTTTACGAAAAAGGTAAAAACATGGAAGCTGTCCTTATCAACCGAAAGCGTATGGAAGAATTGGGTTGGCAGTTGAATGTCGACCTGCCGATCATGTCGGAAGGTAAGGATCAGACAGTCAAATTGAATGTCCTGGACAAAGAGAATAAGCCTTTTGATGTTGATACAGCCGTGCTGTACTACTACCGTCCATCCGATAAGAATATGGATGGAGAGGTCAAACTTACTTCTACCGGTAATGCCGGGGAGTATCAGGCGACATTTCAGTTACCGTTAAAAGGTAAGTGGGACCTGATGATGGAGGTCCATAAAGGGGATCTTCATTACAATATCGGCCGATCCATTATGGTACAGGATCCCGAGTAATCGATGGCTAAAGACTGTTTCCACTGCGGACAGGCCATTCCCGAAGGGGATGTGATCCTGAAGCCCATCAAGGGTGAAGAGCGCGAATTCTGTTGTCATGGCTGTGCATCCGTTTGCGAAGTGATCCATGAAGCCGGAATGGAGAGTTTCTATCAGCGTACGCCTGACGGCGAGCTGTTGGCACCTCCACCTCCACCGAACAAAGACATCGAATTTTACGATTACGACGAAGTGCAATCCCAATATGTTGGAGACTTGGGAGATCGCAGGGAAATCACCTTGATGTCCGAAGCGATCCATTGCGCCGCCTGTGTCTGGCTGATTGAACACACCATGGCAAAAATGGACGGAATCCTGCTCGCTACCGTCAACTTCACCAACAAACAGATCAAGGTTCGTTGGGACAACAGTAAAATCAAACTTTCCGAAATCATCTCCAAGCTTAACAGTATCGGTTACGATGCCACGCCATATGACCCGTCGGCCAGTGAGGCCGCTTATCGAAAAGCCAATCGTGATTTGTTGTACCGTTTAGGATTTGCCGGATTCGCCATGATGAACGTCATGTGGTTTTCGGTTGCGCTTTATACCGGTGCCGCAGACGATCAGGAGTTTCGAAACTATTTCCATTGGATCGAATTCTTTATCGCAACCATTACTTTGGCTTACTCGGGGCAACCGTTCCTGAAGGGCGCCTGGACATCGCTGAAAGCCAAATCGGTCGGTATGGATGTCTCGATCAGTCTGGGGATGTTGGCGACCTATTTCTTTTCGTTCTGGGTGACAATTCATCCTGAGCGAGTAGGTGAAGTCTATTTCGATACCCTCATCGACTTCATGTTCCTGTTGTTAATCGGTCGTTATCTTGAAGCGATCTCTAAAAACAAGGCTTTGGATGCGTCAAGACGATTGATGGACTTGCAGCCGAAAGTCGCTCGCCTTCTGCAACAGGGTGAGACCAAAGTTGTTCCGGTACGCACCTTGGTTAAAGACAATCACATTCTCGTCAAGCCCGGCGATCAGTTCCCGGTTGACGGTCACGTCGTCGAAGGGCAGAGCATGGTTAACGAATCCATGCTCAGCGGGGAATCCAGAGAGATCAGTAAAAACGTTGGTGACATGGTTTCGGCCGGAACCATTAACCTCGACGGTACCTTGACGGTTTCGGTAGATGCCATTCTGCAGAACACCCAATTGGGCCGCATCATGCATATGGTTGAAGAAGCACAAGGTTCCAAGGCACCGATTCAGTGTACCGCGGATAAGATCATGCCTTGGTTTGTCAGTGTCACCATTACGTTGGCGGCCATGAGCTTCGTGTACTGGTTCTTCAATGCCGGTATCGAATTCGCTGTCATGACAGGTACGGCGGTACTGATCATAACCTGTCCGTGTGCGTTTGGCCTGGCAACGCCGATGGCGATTGCCGTGGCTTCCGGTGTTTCGGCCCGTAACGGTATTCTGGTCAAAAACGGTGCCGTACTTGAGACTTTGAATACCATCGAGCATTTTGTATTCGATAAAACCGGTACCTTGACCAAAGGCCAAATGAAATTGATGGACAGTCAATTGGCTGAAGGCGTCGACGAGTCAGAATTGATGCGTGAAATCGCTTCAATCGAGCATAAATCCGAACACAGCCTTGCCATTGCAATAACCGATGCGGTGAGAGAAAAATACCGATTCAACAACAGTGACTGGCTCGATGTTCAAGGATTTAAGGCGTATCCCGGAAAAGGGGTGCAGGGACAGATTGACGATCATAGCTATCATATCGGAACCGCCAAATGGCTAGAGGGTATGGATGTTGATGTGCCTGAAAGTCTGTCCGCGATTGCGGAAGAGCGCGCTCAAATGGCTCAGACGTCCATATGGATCGCCAAGGATGGTCAAGTACAGGCCGTGTTATTTCTTGAAGATGAAATCCGCCCGGAAGCTCTGGATTTGATCAAGCGTCTGAAAGACAAAGGTAAGCAGGTAACCTTGTTGAGTGGTGACCAAACGATTGTTGCCCAGCGCGTTGCTGAAAAGCTGGGGGGGATGGACGTTATCGCGGAAGTGCTTCCGGAAGACAAGAACCAGGTGATTCGCGAATTGCAGGAGAAGGGGCAAAAGGTTTCGATGGTCGGCGACGGTGTCAACGATGCGCCGGCTTTGGTGCGGGCCGATGTCGGTATCGCCTTGGGGTCTGGGACGGATGTTTCCATGGACAGCGCCGATATCGTTCTACTCAATAACGACATTCTGTCGGTGGATACCGCAATCGAACTTTCAGCTCGTACCTTAAAAACCATCAAGCAAAATATTGCCAGCTCGATCACCTATAACGTGATTATGGTGCCGTTGGCGATGAGTGGCGTTTTAACGCCTCTTATTGCGGCGATTACCATGCCATTGAGCAGTTTGGTGGTGATTGGTAATGCAGCCAGAATTCGTGGGTTCTTCAGCCCGAAAGAAATTGCTAAAAGAAAGCGCGGAGGTGTCTGATGGACGTCGTTTATGGTTTGATTCCCATGATGTTGTTTTTTGGTTTTCTAGTCGTTGTGGTGTTCATCTGGATGGCGAAAACCGGTCACTTCGATGATCTGGATGGCGCGGCTAACCGTATCTTTATGGATGACGAATACCCTGAAGAACGCTCGGTGAAAAAAGAGACCAGCTCCGAAGCCCAATCCGAAACGGAATCCGATAAGGACGAGAAAAAGACGGAAGAGCCGGAAGGCGAGACAGAAAAGAAACCGACCGAAGCTTAAAAGCAGGTTAGAAGTGAACCAGAAATATTAAGTCAATTAAACTGAACAGGCCTGTTCAGTTTAAAAGGCATCAATAAAAAAGCCCTGAATAATCGAAAATGACTATTCAGGGCTTTTTTATTGCTTCTGAAGGGGGAAGGTTAGGGTTGGCTGTATTGCAACGCTTCCGGGCCTTCAGGGTCGATAATCAGCTCCAATCCCAATCGGTCGAAGAACCAATGTTCAAGGTTGTCTGATTGAGTTTCCTTACGATCCGGTTGGCCAAATCGTAAATCAATCGCACGTTCTTCCAAATCTTTTCTTGGGATCAGAGTGACGCTGGTGATGGTCTTATCCAAGAAATCCAGGTTGTCCTGTGAGGCAAGCTTGATCTCTTTTGCGCCGGAGGTAGTCGGGCTGATTTTGGTTCCACGGTTGTAGACCGCTTCCAGTTCATCCGCAGGCACTTTCAGTCTGACTGCAATCGCCGCCTTGATCGATCCGATGTAAATCACCGGAAAATAGGCTTCCGCGGTTTTGTTACTGCCGTCATGATCGGTGAACAAGCGAATCTCAACGTCCTTTCCATAGATATCCATTGCTTCGCGCAGGGTCGTTTGATTTAACGTCATACCCAGTGCATGCAAATTACCTTGTTGGTCGAACTTCGAATTCCATGGAAGGCGGTCTTCAGCGATCTGATCACGCTCGGGCTGAAACATCAGAAAGATGCCATATAGAACGAAGGATCCGACAAGAACGATCAAAAATGGCGGGATTTCACGTTTTTTGGTTGGAGTTTGGCTCATTTGTCTGACGATTCCATTTGTTTGGTTTGAGTGTGGCTTACTTCGTCTTTGCCTTCACCCAGTTCTGCGTTGGAATCGGCTGTGCGCGGCAGGAATTTTTCCAAAGAAGGATTGGAAATGCCGTTACCGGCGTCGTAGACAGAAATTCCTGTCTGCATGAATGTAATCAGTACGGCGACGAAAATAACGACGGCGGCGAATCGGATTGTGATGATTTCACCCAAGTTGGTTTGTCCGCCTTCTGTCGAGAAGTCGTTCATTGAAAAACCACCAGGGAAAATCATGTCGATCAATGTATAGATTGCGACCATTGCAATTGCGATGCCATAGCTTATCAACAGGATGCGGCCGCGTCGCCATGCCATGAACCAGTGTGAGGCCACGAACCAAGTGTCATTGGCGATGACTTTTTTGGTTTTGCTATACAGCCATGCAATCACCAGGGTCGAGATAAACGGCACCAGCAACAGTGCGATGGTGTCACCGATTTCCAATACGATCATGGAGATGAAAAGGTGGGTGATGATGATGTTGATATTGAAAATGTGATGGGGCGTTTTCGCTCTTCTTTTTTCGTCTTCGGTAACTTGATAGTGCATAGTTGTTTCTTATCCTATGGATTCAGCGAATTAAGATAATTTTTGAGATTGTGTATTATCGCTGAATTTTCGCTTTTAATCATTGAAAGAACTTTTGAGATTTCATTAATATCGCTTGTGTTCTGGAGTTTACTTTCCAGTTCCACGCACTGGTTCGGCAAATTCGTGGCGCCGATGCTTGCAGAACTCCCTTTCAGTTTATGGCTGACTTCCGAAAGAATCGTATAATTCAATGATTGAAAAGCGGTTTCGAGTTCCTCGACATTCTGAATGCTGGTCTCGATGTACGTATTCAGGATGACTGGCAACTGTTCCCCAATCATGGCATTCAATTCATCAAGGCGTTTTTGGGAAAGTACACCGGAGAGAGAGACGGATTGCATATTCCTGATTCCTGTTGGTTATATTTCAAGCCAGAATGTGACTGGGCCATCATTGGTCAGGGAGACCTGCATGTCGGCACCGAAACGTCCGGTTTGCGGTGGCAGATAAGTGGATGAGACCTCAGCGACAAACTGATCGAACAATTGTTTGGCCTTGTCCGGCGGGGCACTGCTGCTGAAGCTCGGTCGCAACCCTTTCCGGGTGTCGGCCGCCAGTGTGAATTGTGGTACCAGCAACAGGTCTCCGGCAACTTGCTGAACGTTGAGGTTCATCTTGTCTTCGGCGTCGGAAAACAGGCGGTAATGAAGCAGTTTGTGGGTCATCTTGCGAACGGTTTCCAAGTCGTCATCCGGTTGAAAGCCGGTCAGTACCACCATGCCTTTTTCAATCTCGCCGATGGTTTCGCCGGCAACTTCCACTTTGCCGTAGGTCGCTCGTTGAATCAGACAGATCATAGACCGTTTCCGATGGAAATGAAGTCGTCGGTCGCATCGACCAGTGCCTGGGCGATTTCAGGCTCATACGCCGAGTGGCCGGCATGGTTGCAGATGACCAGTTTTGCTTGAGGCAAACCATCGGCCAGTTCCATCGCCTGGTTGACCGGGCAGACCATGTCGTAACGTCCCTGCACGATGGTGATCGGCAAATGTTTGATGATGTCCAGGTTTTTCAGTATCTGATTGTCTTCGATAAACGCCTTGTGCTGGAAATAATGGCATTCAATTCGGGCCATCGCCAACGCATGGAACGGGTCGCCGAAATGGTTTACCAGATTGGGGTCGGTTTCCAGTGTCGAGGTGCGGCCTTCCCAGACAGACCAGGCTTCCGCGGCGCGCATTCGAGCCACTTCATCCTCACTGGTGAGAACGTCATAGTAAGCCTGAATCATGTTGTCACGCTTGCCTTCCTCAATCGGGGCGATGAAGTCTTTCCAGTATTCCGGATAGAAACGGTCGGCGCCTTTCTGATAGAACCAGTTCACGTCATCTTCCCGGCACAGGAAGATGCCTCTCAGAATCAGTCCTAAAGAACGTTCCGGGTAGGCCTGTGCATACAGTAGAGCCAATGTCGATCCCCAGGAACCGCCGAACAGCACCCATTTGTCGATTTCCAGATGGCGGCGAATTTTTTCAATGTCTTCAATCAGGTGAGCGGTGGTGTTATTGGTCAGGCAGGCGTGCGGGCGTGAGCGACCACAACCGCGCTGGTCGAACAGTACGATTCGGTATTCATTGGGATTGAAGAATTGACGATGGACCGGCGAATAACCGCCTCCCGGCCCGCCGTGAATGAAAAGAATCGGGATGCCGTCCGGATTACCGCACTCCTCAACATGTAAGGTGTGTTGGTGATCCACCTGTAAACTGTGTTGTGCATAAGGTTCGGTAGGTGGGTATAGGGGATCATTCTGCATCATGGATCTCGGTCTTCCTTTTCCGGTACAAACAGTTTTGCATACAGTTTACCGAACATCCCGAATTTTGGGTATAAAAAAACCGGCCAATGGCCGGTTTTAAAGTCGCTCTTCAATCAGGCAGGTATTAACCTTTTTGACGACCTGCGCGCTTACGCTCGTTTTCAGTCAACAACTTCTTACGGATACGTACGCTTTCTGGAGTAACTTCAACCAATTCGTCGTCATCGATGAATTCCAAAGCCTGTTCCAAAGAGAAACGGATTGGCGGAGTCAACGTCAAAGCTTCATCCGTACCGGCGGCACGCATGTTGGTCAACTGCTTACCTTTCAGAGGGTTAACCGTCAAATCGTTAGCACGGCTGTGCAGACCGATGATCTGACCTTCATAAACCTCGTCACCGTGACCGATGTATAGACGTCCACGATCCTGAAGTGAGAACAGTGCGAAAGCCAATGCTTTACCTTGACCCAAAGAGATCAATACACCGTTAGTACGCTCACCTAGAGAACCTGAGAACTTAGGTCCGTAATGCGAGAAGCTCGAGAAAATCAAACCGTTACCCTGGGTAGCCGTCATGAACTCAGTACGGAAGCCGATCAAACCACGTGAAGGAATCACGAAGTCGATACGAACGCGTCCGTGTCCGTCCGGAACCATGTCAACCATCTCAGCTTTACGCATCCCTAGTTTTTCCATGATCGTACCTTGAGATTCTTCAGGTACGTCAACGGTTAGGTTTTCGTAAGGTTCCTGCATTTCGCCGTCTACTTCCTTGAAGATAACTTCAGGACGTGAAATACCCATTTCAAAACCTTCACGACGCATGGTTTCGATCAATACCGAAAGGTGAAGCTCACCACGGCCGGAAACACGGAACTTGTTCGCATCTTCGGTTTCTTCGACGCGTAGGGCAACGTTGGTCAACAATTCTTTGTCCAAACGCTCACGAATCTGGCGAGAAGTCAGCAACTTACCTTCCTGACCAACAAACGGAGAGTCGTTAACCTGGAAAGTCATGCTTACGGTCGGCTCGTCAACGGTTAGCGGAGGCAAAGCTTCAGGGTGGTTCGGATCACATAGCGTATCCGAAATGTTCAATGGGTCTAGACCTGTGAAAGCAACGATGTCACCGGCGTGGGCTTCGTCAACGTTGATACGGTCCAAACCGTGGTAACCGAAGATTTCCCCCACTTTACCGTTACGCTTGTTGCCTTTTGCGTCGATGATCGCGACAGACATACCAGGCTGTACTGAACCGCGCTTGATACGCCCGGTTCCAATAACGCCTTTATAAGTATCGTAGTCAAGAGAGATACACTGCAACTGGAAAGGTCCGCCAAGATCAACATCCGGTGGAGAAACTTTCTCTACGATGGTTTCGAATACCGGCTGCATGTCACCGTCACGAACGTCATCGTCGTAACCGGCGAAACCGTTCAGACCGGAAGCGTAAAGCACGTTGAAATCCATCTGCTCATCAGTAGCACCCAAACGGTCGAACAGGTCGAAAGTCTGGTCAAGAACCCAGTCAGGACGTGCGCCAGGACGGTCGATCTTGTTGATGACAACGATCGGCTTCAAGCCCTGCTGCAATGCTTTCTCGGTTACGAAACGAGTTTGCGGCATAGGCCCTTCAACCGAATCGACCAATAGCAATACAGAGTCAACCATGGACAGAATACGTTCAACTTCCCCACCAAAGTCGGCGTGGCCCGGAGTATCAACGATGTTGATACGGTAGTCGTTCCATTTGATTGCGGTGTTTTTGGAAAGGATGGTAATCCCACGCTCTTTTTCAAGGTCGTTGGAGTCCATGACACGCTCACCGGTGTCCTTACGTTCATCCAGGGTACCGGACTGTCTTAGCAGCTGGTCAACCAATGTGGTTTTACCATGGTCAACGTGGGCAATGATTGCAATGTTGCGAATGTGTTGTGTGCTCATGAAGCAGGCGCTCTCTATACTAGCTTAGGCGTGATTGCTGTGGATTGTCTGACATGGCATGTAAAACAATGCAAAACAATAGGTTAGCCCTAAGAATTTGAAAAAGAGGTATTATAATGAAATTTAAAGGGATTTATAGGTTAATAAACTAATTTATTGCGTTTAGCCGATATTCCCGTCAAGAAAACAGAATGATTCCGACCAAATTGGAATCCCGGCAGGCCTGCTCAAACCGAACAGGCCTGTTCGGTTTTATTTGAATGTGTCGCTGATGGTCTTGTTGTGCGCGATGAAGGTTTGCAGTACACCAAACGCCATGGTGCCCAGAAGCAGGCCGGCCAGAACGAATACAGCGCCGACTTTTCCTTCCCCGATCATCGCAGGAACCGTTCCCGGACAAGACGCCGTCATCGCCCAACCGATCCCGAACAAAAACGCGCCTGTGACCAAGCCGGACTGGTAAGGTTTCTTGACGAAATCCACTTCCGCTCCCGTGCTGATGGCTCGGATATGGAATTGTTTCAATAAAAATACGCCGATCATCGAGACGATGACCGCGGTGGCGATGACTTCCATCAACTGGAAATCGATCATCAGGAACATCTTGGCGTGGTAGTCATAGGTGGTTGCGCCGGCATGACTCATCAAGAAGCCGAACATGACCCCCATCACCAAAGCCAGGAAGTTGGCGCGGTACACAAAGCTGAAAGAGATAAGAAACAGCTTTGCGCTTTTCAATAATGGAAACTTATACATTTTATAAACCTCTTAAGCATCGTCGGCCTTTTGAGCGCGATGCTTGGTTACATTGTTTTGGTTAGGTTGTTAATAAGCGCTTGAGTGTGCGCTTAAAAATTGAACAGCAGCTGGGTTGTCAGCATGGCGCTCAAGAAAAACACGAATCCGGCCAGCAGGCTCGGTGGATTCATCATGGCTCCACCGACCAAAGCGTGCCCTGTGGTACAGGCACCGGCCAGGCGGGCTCCAAATCCTAATAGCATCCCGCCGAATACCAGCCATAAAGCTTTGGCGGCCTCTGATTGCGGCAGTATGGATTCATACATGCCCATATCGAAAGTTAGGTGCCAAGGCTCCGGCGAGCTCATAGCGCTTAAAAACCCACCAAGCGGGATTCCGATCAGGAACCACAGTTTGGTGTTGTTCGGGTTGCTGTATTCACCTTGGCGGTAGTAGGTCAGCTTTTTGCTCAGCAGGCCGCAGACGTTCCCGTAACCGGTGGAACATCCGGCCGGTTTGCCCATCAGCCAGAAATGCAGAATCACAAACCCACCGATGGCCAAGCCTCCGAGCCATCCCGCCCAGACAACGATTTCCATAAGTGTTTCCTTATAAATATTTTTTATAACGTGACAATATTCTGTCGATTTACAGAAACAGAATCAAAACAGGGTTTTTTGCGCACGGATAAAGTTTTCTTATGGGTAATAAATATTCTGAATAAGATGTGATAAAGAAATGGCTTTGCATAAGGGTTTTCACCGCTTATTTACGTAATGGATAAATTTTTTAACGTAGAAGATGTGAGGGTGAAATGCCTGAAAAAAATTATTCGGATGGTGCCAGCATCACATGCTGACTAAGAATGTGAAGGTCACGCCATGCACGTCCGAATGCGGAGCTGTTGAATACCGCCATCATTCCAGCACGGGCTTTCAGAAGATTGGCCGCCTCGACGCAATCCCGCACGATATCCACGCCAGCTTGTTGCACCTGTTGGCGCAAGGCTTCTTCCAGCGCTTCACCGTTTTCGAGCTGAGCCCAAACCTGTTCCGCCAAACGGTATAGTTCGTCACGCGAATTTGAGATCAGTTGGTTTGCCTTGTCGCATCGTTGCTTGATGCCTTCGTTTTCGGCAAGCGGACTCGAAGAGCCAAAGGGCTGTTTGTGCTGTGCAAACTCGTTGAATTCATCCAGCGCATGTTGAGCGATACCGACGGCGACGCTGGCAAAGGTCAAACTGGCAAGGACTTCCAACGGACAACGGAAAATCGGGTCGTCCAATACCGGCTCTTTGAAAAGGGAAAAGGTAAAAGCGTGTTTGACCGGAACGGATTCGACGCTGAAATCGTGACTGCCGGTCGCCTTCATGCCGAATACATCCCAGGTGTCATGAATCGCCACCTGATCTGCGGGCACGGCCACCGCGGTGATTTCATTGTCGGTGCCGTCAATCAGGCAGTTGGCGGTGAACCAGGTTGCATGGTGCGAACCGCTGGCATAAGACCAACGTCCGGAAACGTCATAGCCATCATCTTGGTTTTTAGTCGCAACGCCGGAAGGCATGCCTGATCCGGCAATCACCGCACGTTCCGGCGAAAAGATTTCGCTGGCCGCGCTTTCTTCCAGAAAGCCTGAAAACAATCCGCCGCCCGCGCCGATCATCGCCAACCACCCCGTTGCACCGTCCGCGGAGGAAATCAGTTCAAATGCACGTAACGCCGTCGGTAAATCGGTCGGTTCGCCATTGTATCTTTCTGGAATGAACAGACGGAACAAGCGTTGTTCGAACAACGCATTCAACACCTCGTCCTGCAAACGCCCAAGCTGTTCGGAAGCTTCCGCACCTTGTTTGATAATAGGAAGAATCGCTTTGACGTTATCCAGTAAGTCTTGTGGTGTTCTGTGTTTGCGCATGATTTGGAGAGAAATCGAATTGAGTTTCTAAACGAAAACCACCCGCCCAATATGAAATCGGACAGGGTGGTTAAAAGTGTTACTTATTTCTTATGATAGGTTTCGTTGCGGTTGCGCCATAGCTTGGACACCGCCTTATCACTGCCTAAATATCCCACAATCAAACAAACCACACCGGTACCTGCAAAGATAACCACCGGAAGCAGACCTGCGATCTGATTGGCCAGAAGCGAAAAGTAGGTTCCGACAAATCCAAGTGAGATAAACATAAAGCCCATGATCTTAAGTACCTTGCGGTGCGTCGGGCTGTATTCAAAATCCCCTTCGGAGTTTTCCAAAGGAGTCAGTATTGGGGAGGCGAGCTTTAGTAATAAATTTTTCATGGTTATGAGTTTACCCAGTCGTAGCGAGTATGTCGATTAGGAATAATAAATTTTTCTCTAACTTCAACTGGTCACAGGTTTTTATGGCATGATGTGCGCCTGCTCAATTTATCGAGAGACTTAACCTTAAAGGGCTTGTTGTGGCATTAAAACCAACCGTATATAAATTCAAAATGTCGGTTTCCGATTTAGACCGTTCTTATTTCGATTCACTTAGTTTAACCGTTGCAAAACACCCGTCCGAGAACGAAGAGCGGATGATGGTGCGTTTGTTGGCTTATTGTCTTAACGCGCAAGAATTCTTGAGCTTTGGTGCCGGGTTAAGCGAGTCGGACGACCCTGCAATCAGCGTTAGAACACTCGACGATCAAATTGCCTTGTGGGTTGATGTGGGCGAACCCGAGCCGGAGAGAATCAAGAAAGCCACTCGTAGAGCCCAGCAGGTCAAAGTCTATAGTTTTAATACCAAATCCGATGTCTGGTGGGCGCAGGGCGAATCGCAATTTCGCCGCCTTGATGTCGATGTGTGTCGCTTTAATTGGAATGACATCCAAACGTTTGCCAATATGCTCGAACGCACAATGGATTTCACCGTCACCATCAGCGGCAACTCTGCTTTTATTGCCACCGCAAAAGGCGAATGTGAAGTCAGCTGGGAAACGTTGCTTGAACAAGCAAAAGAGTAATTAGAGGCGGTTTAACAATAGCGGCAATGATTTTTGCGGATACTCAGCAGGCCTGCTGAGTTTTGGCGGCGTTTAAGCTTCGAGTTTTCGTAATGCCGCTTTACGATGTTGATTGCGGCCGTGGATGACCAGACCGATACCGCCGAGCATCAAAAGGGCAGCCAAGATGAAGCGCAGGGTAATCGGTTCCGCCAAGAGCCAGTTTGCACCTAATGCGGCGAGCAGCGGCACCAACAATTGGGAGGCGGAAGCCATGCTCGGGGAAAGATTGGTCAGAGCCTTGTACCATAAAATATAAGTCAGACCGGAAGTCACCGCGCCGGAAAAAATTGCCAATCCAATCCCTTCGGCGGTGAATAGGACGTTCGGCAGAAAAAACAAGCTGACGACTGTGGCCAGAGCCACCATCGGCAGAGTGCGATAAAAATTAAATGCCGTGTCGTGCAAAGGATCAAGCGATTTGCGGCCGTTCAAACTATACATTGCCCAAGTGTAGGCCGAGATACCTACCATGACCACTCCCCACCAGGAAGGCGTGCTGAGTTTCGGGTACATTAAATAGACCAAGCCCAATAACGCCAAAGCCACGCCTATCCATTCCGCCAGGTGTAATTTATCGCCCTTACGTACCGCATAGCCGATCATGGTCAGCTGCACCACCACCGCCAAAATCAAGGCGCCGTTTGCGGTGCTGATGGCTACATAGCCGTAGGAGAAGGTGATCGCATAGATAAACAGAAACACCGCTGCCCGCCAACTGCCTCTACTCACAGAAACCGTTTGGTTACCCGGTGAGCGCGTTTTTTGTTGTCGGCGCATCCAAAGCATCACCAAAAACAACATAGCGGCCGCCGAGCCAAGCCTTAAATTGGTGAAACTAATAGGGTCGATCAGATGATCGTCAAGCGCCCAGCGGCAGACAATCGCATTGGTGGCGAAAGCGACCATCGACAAAAACGTAAACAAGGCGGTTTGGATAAGCGTGGAACGGGCAAGCGGCATTATTTTTTCCCAGTAAACGACCAGAACGGTCGTGTGCGCTATTGTAAGGTTTGTGCGAAAAGAAGCTAGTGGAATTTGAGCCTGATTATTGGGTTTGGCGTTTATTGCCGAGTGCGTTATCTGCGCTTATTCTTCATGGTTGCTTTAACAAGCTTCCCGAAATCTTTATCTTTCTTTCTTTTGTCTAAATAGGACATCTGATTAAAATCGGATTCTCTCTTCATTTTCAGATAGTTTTGATAGCGCTCTTCGGATAACTCACCACGTTCAATCGCCGCTAAAATCGCGCAGCCTTTTTCATTGGTATGGGAGCAGTTGGCAAATTTGCAGCTTTGGGAAAGCTCCAATATTTCTGAAAAGGTTTCATCCAGTCCTTCATCTACAGACAGGCTGCCAAGTTCCCTCATTCCCGGGGTGTCGATGATCATCGCCCCGTTTTCCAAGCGAACCAATTGACGACTGGTTGTGGTGTGTCGGCCTTTACTTTGTATTTTACTCACTGACTGTGTTTCAAATTGATCGCCACCGATGATGCTGTTAAGCAAGGTCGTTTTACCGACACCGGAAGAACCCAACAAGCAATAGGAGGATCCGCTCTTCAATAGACCAATAATGGAATCAATGCTCTCTTGGTTTAAATTGCTGAATTCCATCACGGTCGTTTTCGGAGAGATAGCCAAGATTTTTTCTTTGATTTCATTAATCTCTTCATTGGGGATAAGATCGCTTTTACTCAGTAGAATAATCGGCTTAATCCCGCTTTCATTGACCATGACTAAATAGCGTTCCAAGCGTCGGAGATTAAAATTCTCATTTAGGGATTGGATAATGAAAGCGACGTCGATATTTGCTGCGATCAATTGGAAATCAACCAACTTTCCAGCGGTCTTTCTTTTTAGAAGCGTCTTTCTCGGGAAAACGCCATAGATGATGGCGTGGGTATCCTCATCGAAAAAATCGGCATAAACCCAGTCACCGGTCGTTGGAAGGTCAATGGCAGAGTCGGCACTGTAGAGAAGGTTGCCCGACAGTTCAGCAAATATGTCCTCTCCACCTTTTGTAACGGTGTAGCTGTCTTTATGTACGGAAACGACTCGAGCAACATCATGAGCGGCGATTTTTTCATCATCCGCTTTGCTCTCAAACCAGTCGCTATAACCTAGGGTTTTCAGATTACTCATAATTCAATTTATCTTTACTCGCTAAATTGCACGTAACGCATCAATAATTGACGCAGCTTTGTGCGTCTATTACCAAAGGCGCAAGGTTGGTTGGTTTGTTAGGGCACTAACGCTGTGCCGATACCCCAATTTTTAACGGTAGGAAGAAAACGGTAGTTTTTGGCTAGCATTTGCTGTATTCAAAATTCAATATTTTGAATTTATTTATTTTTTTCAGCTAATTTCTCAAGTTTATTAAGCCAACTATTGAAGTGACTACATTTTTCACGAATTAAATCCAACCCTATATCATTTGCAATAAGAGTTCCTTGAACGACTTTGTCGTATTCTGGCATTAATTTTAAAATTCGTTTAGATGGTGCTGTGTGTGGGCTATCGTTGATATGTTCTGGGGTGGCACAGGAGTCAGCTATGGTTTGCAGCGACTCTACGGTCTTTTCATCTGTCCAATCTGAAAAAGCAGAAACATTACTAAATAGTAACGCTTCATACTCATGTACAAGAATGTTTGGAATAAAATTTCTTTCTGTTATGTCTTCTAAAAGAGCTTGTTCTAGAAATTCTACTTTATGATGTCCATTAGTAAGTTGACCGTATTCTTGGTCTGATTTTTTTGGGAAGTCTGTTGGCAAAGCATAAAGGTCAAAAAGTGTTGTGACAAAAGCACTATGTTTTTCACGGCATTGACGAATTATTTGTGGTCTGACTTTAGCATAACTTACCAAGCCGCCTTTATACCCTTTTTTGGTTTCAACTAAGATTGCGTCAATGTATATACCAATGTTAAAAAAGTGTTCATACAAAACATCTCGAACAAATGTTTCTTCTGTTTGACCTTCTACCATGACATAAACACGAATCATCTAGACGGTCTCCCACCTAGTAAATTTTTAGTCCAAAGTTCACCAAGACTATAATCCTCAAGCCAAGTTTCTAATTCCTCAGAATCTAGTCGTTTAAAGGTAGAGGACCCCTCTTTTTTGTCCACAATAATAACGTCTTCGACTTCAAACTGGTTAAGCAGTTCGACAGATTGAGTAGAAATTATTAATTGATGCTTTTCTGCGGCCGTACGCATTAAGGAACCTAAAACGGTAATTGCATATGGGTGTAACCCTAACTCTGGTTCATCAATCAATATTGTCGCTGGGCAAAGTTCATCAGGCTGCAATAATACGGTTGCAAGACAAATAAAACGCAATGTTCCATCTGATAGAGCACTAGCAGTAAATGGGGTGTCTTGGTTACGTTCAACCCATTCCAATTGAATCATTTCAGGGTTGGCAATAGTAGGTCTAAGAATAAAGTCACCGAAAAAAGGAGCGACTAACTGAACCGTTTTTACAATTCGTTTGTAGTGAGACTCGTGTTGGGTTTTAAGGCGATTAAGGAATGCCGCGAGATTGCTTGCATCTTCTTTAAGGTAAATATTGTCGTTAATGCCGTGTATCTGTTTAACCTTCGCTGACGCACTTGTATCGTGAAAGTGATAAACAAGCCAGCCACGCATTGCTGGTACCACGAATTTGTAAATACGCGTTTTACGTTTTTGATCTTCAGCATAAGACTCAAAATGACCAGAGGCTGCGCGCCAGTCCCCATGGCCTGTCCACCACAAAGCTTCATGCGCGAACATCATTCGGTTATCTTGTGTAGGCTTTAATTTAAAGTTATATCCATTATCACCAAATCGCAGTTCGACAGATATTTGTTCTGTATTCTTACGTCCATAATGCAATAAAGCATCTGGTCCACCTTGTTCACTGACGGTAAGTTGTAATCTTTCGTCTAAGATTCTACGTATTAAGCGAAAAAAGCTAATAAAATTTGACTTACCCGCTCCGTTAGCTCCAATTAATACATTGAGCATAGATAAATCGAGGTCACATTTTGCTATCGATTTATATCCCTCAAGACGCAATTCCGAAAGTTGATCTGAGTCTATAACAGGTTTTAATTTATGGTCACTCAATGTTTAATTCCTAATAATTATTGTGCCCATAAAATTCATGCTTAATTAAGTCAAACTAAGATTAGTTTGTATGTTTAACTTTAATTGAAAAGGGATAATCTTTTTGAAAGCATAAATATGGGAGTCAAAAACGTACCGTCACAAATGTATTAAACCTTTATGTTCTCTCCGGTTCAATCCTACTGCGCAAAATCTTCCGGATCGTAACCCAGGTTTGGTGCAAGCCATTTTTCGGTTTCTTCGATCGTCCAGCCTTTGCGGTGGGCGTAGTCTTCAACTTGGTCGCGTCCAAGCGAACCGACACCGAAGTAGCGGCTTTCCGGATGCGCGAAGTAGGTCCCTGAAACCGCGGCGGTTGGAGTCATCGCGAAGCTTTCGGTGATGTCCAGACCGATGGCGGTATCCGGTTTCAACAGTTCCCAAATCGTGCCTTTCTCGGTGTGATCCGGGCATGCCGGATAACCGGCCGCCGGACGGATGCCCTGATAGCGTTCGCGGATCAGGTCTTCGTTGTCCAGATTCTCTTCCGGCGCGTAGCCCCAATCTTCTTTACGTACGATCTCATGCAGGGTTTCGGCAAAGGCTTCGGCGAAACGGTCGGCCAGTGCCTTGAGCATGATCGAGCGGTAGTCGTCGTGCGCCGCTTCAAAGCGTTCGATGTGTTCGTCGATGCCGATACCGGCCGTCACCGCGAAGAAACCGATGTAGTCGGCCACGCCGGTTTCCTTAGGTGCGATGAAGTCAGACAGACAGTTGTTGGCGCCGCCGCGTTTCTTCTCCGCCTGCTGACGCAGGTGGTGGAAGGTATGCAGTACTTGGGTGCGCGATTCGTCCGTATAGACTTCGATGTCGTCGCCGACGCGGTTGGCCGGATAGAAACCGTAGACCGCTTTGGCGGTCAGCCACTTCTCGTCGATGATCTGTTTCAGCATCTCCTGCGCATCTGCGAACACCTTGCGCGCTTCTTCACCGACGACCTTGTCGTCCAGAATGCGAGGGTACAAACCGTGCAGTTCCCAAGACTGGAAGAACGGCGACCAGTCGAAACGCTCGACCAGTTTCTCAAGCGGGAAGTCTTCCAACACTTTTGTACCCAGGAAGGTCGGTTTAACCGGTGTGAATTCTGACCAGGCCTGTTCAGTTAGTGCCGGGTTCTCACGCGCTTTGTTTACCGGAATACGCTTGACCTGTGCGGCACGCGCTTTACGTTCTTCACGAACCTGTTCGTATTCGGCGCGGATTTTGGCGGCGAAATCGACTTTCAGGTCGTTGGAGATCAGACTCTGCGCAACACCAACCGCACGCGAAGCATCTTTAACATAGACCACAGGATGATCGTATTGCGGTTCGATCTTGACTGCCGTGTGCGCTTTGGACGTGGTGGCACCACCGATCAACAGCGGCAGATCCATGTTGCGTTCTTTCATCAGCTTGGCGACGTTGACCATCTCTTCCAGAGACGGGGTGATCAAACCGGAAAGTCCGATGACGTTCGCGCCTTGTTCGACGGCGGTGTCCAGAATCTTCTCGGCCGGAACCATAACGCCGAGGTCGATAACCTCGAAGTTGTTACATTGCAGTACCACGCCGACGATGTTCTTACCGATGTCGTGAACGTCGCCCTTAACGGTTGCCATGACAATCTTACCGTTGGCTTGACCTTCGGCTTTTTGCGCCAGCAAGTACGGATCAAGATAGGCCACGGCGCGCTTCATGACGCGGGCGGATTTGACCACCTGCGGCAGGAACATCTTTCCGGAACCGAACAGGTCGCCGACCACGTTCATGCCGTCCATCAATGGCCCTTCAATAACCAATAGGGCAGAACCAAGTTTCTGGTAGGCCTCTTCGGTATCGGCTTCGATGTAGTCTGTGATCCCTTTGACCAGCGCATGTTCAAGACGTTTTTCGACCGACTCGTCACGCCAAGCGGTGTCGTGCACCTTGCCGGCGGCCGTACCGTCGCCACGGAATTCTTCGGCCACTTCTAGCAGTCTTTCACCGGCGTCTGGGTCTTTGTTCAGGATAACGTCTTCGACTGCTAGGCGCAGTTTTTCAGGCAAGTCGTCGTAGATCGCCATCTGTCCGGCGTTGACGATACCCATGTCCATACCTTCCTTGATCGCGTAGTACAGGAAGACCGAGTGGATCGCTTCACGAACCGGATTGTTGCCTCGGAACGAGAAGGAGACGTTGGAAACCCCACCGGAAATCTTGGCGTGCGGCAGGTTCTTTTTGATCCAGGTGACGGCATTGATGAAATCCATACCGTAGTTGTTGTGTTCTTCGATACCGGTCGCCACTGCGAAAATGTTCGGGTCGAAAATGATGTCCTGCGGCAGGAAGCCGACTTTATCGACCAGAACTCGGTAGGAGCGTTCACAGATTTCAATCTTGCGCTCAAGCGTATCCGCCTGTCCGGTTTCGTCAAACGCCATGACGATGGCGGCCGCACCGTACTGTTTGACCAGCTTGGCGTGTTTGATGAAGGCTTCTTCACCTTCTTTCAAAGAGATGGAGTTGACCACCCCTTTACCTTGAATGCATTTCAGACCGGCTTCAATAACGTCCCATTTAGAGGAGTCGATCATGATCGGTACGCGCGACGCTTCCGGTTCCGAAGCCAACAGGTTCAGGAAACGCACCATGCACGCTTTGGCGTCGAGCATCCCTTCGTCCATGTTGACGTCGATGATCTGGGCGCCGTCTTCCACCTGTTTCACGGCGATTTCAATCGCTTCTTCGTAGTTCTCTTCAATGATCAGACGCTTGAATTTGGCCGAACCGGTGACGTTGTTACGCTCACCGACGTTGACGAAAAGCGAGCTTTCGTCGATGTTCAGAGGTTCAAGACCGGATAGGCGACAGGCCGGTTGGATTTCCGGCAGGGCACGGCGAGGGTATGCCTGTGCGGCGTTGGCCATGGCCTGAACGTGATCCGGCGTGGTTCCACAGCAACCACCGATGATGTTGATCCAGCCTCTTTCTGCCCAGACTTTAATCTCTTCGGCCATCTGTTCCGGCGATTCGTCGTATTCACCGAATTCGTTCGGCAGACCGGCGTTCGGGTGAACGGAAACAAAGGTTTCGCAAACGCGGCTCAATTCTTCGACGTAAGGGCGCAGTTCTTCAGGCCCCAAGGCACAGTTCAGACCGACGGACAGAGGTTCCGCATGAGCGACGGCGTTGTAGAACGCTTCGGTGGTCTGACCGGAAAGCGTACGTCCGGACGCGTCGGTGATGGTACCGGAAAGCATGATCGGCACTTCGTAACCGACTTCTGTTTCCACTTCTTTAACCGCGAAAATAGCCGCTTTAGCGTTCAGTGTGTCGAAAATGGTTTCGATCAGAATGGTGTCTACGCCACCTTCAAGCAAAGCATGAGTGGCCTGTTTGTATGCGGTGACCAGTTCGTCGAATGAGGTGTTACGGAAGCCTGGGTCGTTGACGTCCGGCGAGATCGAGGCGGTACGGTTTGTCGGCCCCAAAACCCCGGTGACAAAACGCGGCTTGCCGTCTTCGGCTTCGGCGATGTCACACGCTTCGCGCGCCACTTTGGCGGCCGCCAGGTTGATTTCGCTGACATACTCCTGCATGTCGTAGTCGGCCTGCGCGATGGTGGTGGCGTTGAAGGAGTTGGTCTCCAGAATGTCGACGCCTTTGCGCAGGAACTCAAGATGAATGTCACGAATCACGTCCGGCTTGGTGATGACCAGAATATCGTTGTTGCCTTTGATATCCATGTGATAGTCGGCAAAACGCTCTCCACGAAAATCTTCTTCGCTCAGGTGCTTGTCCTGAATCATCGTTCCCATGGCACCGTCCAGCACCATAATGCGTTCTTGCAGAAGGGATTTTAGATTTTGAAGACGTTCTGTTCGTTGACTCATTGGGGTTTCCGTAGATAGCTTAAATTTTAATCGGCGTATTTTAACCGATTTATGTTGTAAGCACTAATTTGCGCGTGGAATTTGGATTGTGTTAATACCATGAATACTTTAAGGTAATTGCATAAAGTTTAGCGGGCTTGAGGGGGAGGTATTCAAAGCGCGCGGTTGACGCTCGTAATCGGGAACGGCCTTGCTGGATAAAACGACGGAAAGCCGTTGTTTAATCAAGTATAATTGCCGCCTTTAATTTTGCTTTAATCACGAAATAATGGATGCGCCATGCTCTGCCAAGTCTTTCCGGAACAGTATGCCTCACAACTCGAAGAAAAAGTCACACGCTTAAACGCGTTGTTGCCGAGTTTGCCTAATCTTCAGGTGTTTGAATCACCTGCATCGAACTATCGTGCCCGTGCCGAGTTCCGTATTTGGCATGAAGGGGATGAAACCGATTACATCATGTTCAACTCCGAGACCCGCGAGAAGGTGGCGATCAAGTCGTGTCCGATGGCGATTAAGGCGATTGACGAACTGATGCCGAAGCTGATGGCTGAAATCGTGGCCGATCCGGCGTTGCGTTTGAAGTTGTTTCAGGTTGATTTTCTGGCGACCTTGAGCGGCGAGATGTTGGTTACGTTGATCTATCGACGCCAGATTGAAGGTGACCAGGCCTGGTTGGATTCCGTTGCCAAACTTAAGCAAAGCTTGCCGATCGATCATGTGATTGGACGTGCCCGTAAGCAGAAAATTCTGTTGGATAAGGACTATGTGGTTGAGAAGCTACAGGTGGACGGCAAGGAATTCATCTACCAGCAGGTGGAAAACAGCTTTACCCAGCCGAATGCGTTTGTGGCGCAGAAGATGTTGGGTTGGGCGCGCCAGATGTGCGACAAATATCTGGACGGTCAAGGCGATTTGATCGAGCTGTACTGCGGTAACGGAAACTTTTCGATTGCGTTGGCGGACAAGTTCCGCAGAGTTTTGGCGACGGAAATCTCCAAGACTTCGGTTCAGTCGGCACAATTCAATATCGCCGCCAACGGCGTGGAGAACCTGACCATTCTCAAAATGGCGGCGGAAGAGGTTTCTCTGGCGTTGCAGGGTCAGTCTTTCAACCGTCTTAAAGATGTGGATTTGCCGAGCTATGATTTTCAGGCGATGCTGGTCGATCCGCCGCGTGCCGGTCTGGACGACCTGACGCGCAAGATGGTGACCGAATACGACCATATCCTGTATATCTCTTGTAACCCGGAGACGCTAGCGCGTGATTTGGAAGCGATTTCGGCGACGCACGACATGGTGGAATCGGCTCTGTTCGACCAGTTCCCTTATACACACCATATTGAAAGCGGTGTCTTTTTGAAACGTAAAAACAACGATAAGGAATAAACAATGCTAGCTTGGATAGGCGCTTTATTGATTGGTTTGACGCTTGGTTTGCTCGGTTCGGGCGGTTCGATTCTGACGGTTCCGGTATTAACCTACATTGTTGGCCAAGAGACCAAAGTGGCGATTGCCGGTTCCTTGATGATCGTGGGTGTGATCAGTCTGTTCTCCGCGATTCCTTATGCGTTGCAGAAGCTGGTGAAGTGGCGCACGGTGGTGTTGTTTGGGGTGCCGGGAATGGCGGGTGCCGCTGTGGGTGCCTGGGGTGCTCACTATGTCAGCGACGCCATCCAGATGTTGGTGTTCTCGGCACTGTTGTTGAGTGCCTCTTACTTGATGTTCAAACCGATGAAGTTGGGCGATGCCGAACATGAGCACACCGAACGTGCGATGGGTAAGATCGCCGTGGACGGCTTTGTCGTTGGCGCGATTACCGGTCTGGTCGGTGTCGGCGGCGGCTTCCTGATCATTCCTGCGTTGGTGCTGCTTGGCGGGCTGTCGATGCGTCTGGCGGTGGGAACCAGTCTGGTGATCATTGCAATCAAATCATTTGCCGGTTTCGTCAGTTACCTGAAGGTGTTGGATTCGTTGAATTTGTCTTTGGACTGGTCGATCATTTGGATTTTTGCGGTGATCGGTATCGTCGGAGGCTGGCTAGGTCACAAAATTAGCAGTAAGATAAACCAAGAGCAACTCAAAAAAGGGTTTGCTGTATTCCTGATTCTGATGGGGGCGTTTATCCTCTACAAAAATCTACCGGGGCTTTTCTAAGCCCCTGAAAGCGGGGTGTTATGGAGCTGATTTCAGTTAATGTCGGTAAAGTTGAGCGTCACCAATGGAAAGACGGTGATGCGACCTCTTCGGGGTTATATAAGTCGCCGGTTCACGGTTTGGTTCATGTCGGCCTTATGGGGTTGGATGAAGACGAACAGGCTGATCTGAAAAATCACGGCGGCTTCGACAAAGCCGTGTTTGTGATGCCCGCCGACAACTACAAGCTGTTCCATATTCATGAACCCTATGGTTTTCTGGGTGAGAACCTGACCATTTCCGGTATTGACGAAACTCAAATCTGTCTTGGCGACCATCTTCAGGTGGGCAGTGTGTTGCTGGAAGTGACTCAGCCGCGTTCGCCTTGCTGGAAGTTGGGCGAGCACGTCAAAAGCGTTCCGACTTGGAGTGCGGCCGGTAACTTCCTGAACAACTATTCCGAAAGCGGCCGGGTCGGCTTCTATTGCCGTGTGCTACAGGAAGGCATCTTGCAGAAGGGCGATCCGGTCACCTGGTTGCCGATGGAGGTCGAACTTTCTCATGGCTACAGTCGGATTTCCATCAAAGATCTGTTTTTGGCGAGACAGTTTCATAAATCCGAAAAAGATTGGCATCTTTTACGTGCGGCCGAAGATCATCCGGCATTGTCTCTGGCTTGGAAAAAAAGTATTCACAACCTTCTTACCGACCACGCCAAGCATTCATTGTAAGTGGTGCCTTCTAGGGCAGGTCGCAACGAAAGACGGTCGGCTGACCGTCGCTTAAACCATCCTGAACGATGACGAATTGAATCTGTTTACCGGACTGCGAAACGAACTGGATGCCTTCCGGTTTGCCTTTTGAATCCGGTAGTTCACACAGCGGTTGTAATATATCCTTTTCTGAATCGTTTCCTTCCAATCCATTCTTCCCGTTCCATAACAGGACCTGATAGGGCATAAGCTGGTCGCCGACCGCGCCGGTCAGAATCAGCAGGCCTGCTGGGGTTTCATTTATCCCGCGGATTCCGCCGCCGTTTGGTGTTTGGATGTAAAGCATCTTGGGTTTCTTGACCGTAAAGCCTTCTTTTTTCAGTTTCAAATGCAGGATTGGAACATGGTTGCCGCGTAAGACCGGGCCACGGAAGCCAATCAAAAGGCGTCCTTTATCGTCGATTGCCAAGCCTTCCAGATCGATACCGTTCTCTTTACTGGGAATTTGGATGAAACGATTCAGGATCGGGTCTTGTTCCAGCATTGGATCGAGCGATAGGGAATCGATTGCCTTAGGTTGGAGCTTTGCGTTGAGTTTTATGCGGAATAGCTGGTGTCTGGCCGGTTCTTTAACGACCTGTTGCAAACGTTTCAGGTTTTCTTTCTGGCTGAGATTGTCTTTGAGCTTCTTGCGTTTCAGACTGTGGGAACCGAGGGCGTAGAGGTAAGGTTCTTGCCAGGCCAGTCCTTCAATATCCAGTTCGTCGGTGGATTGGGTCAGTGTGATGACACTGGCACTTTGCCAGTGTCCGTTGTTGGAAACGAACAGTTCAAGTTGGTGTCCTTCGTCGGTTGCAAGCGCCATGAAATCCGGCGTGACAACAATGCCGCTGATGTTTTGGTTGTCGATTTTCAAGGTGTGTGAAAATGACCAGGTCTGTTGGGATTGAATTTGAGCCATCGGCAGACGATCCGATGCGCTTGCACTCGTGAACAGAGGCAGAAGTAAAAGCGGTAGAAAACGGAACAGGCTGTTTGGATTCATCATAGGGCTTCCGGCGATATTGCAAAACGCGGTTAAGGCGGATTGTGTAAAATAGCGTTTATGAAAATGGATGGTAACACAATGACTGATACAAACAGCGAACAAACGCCCGAAAAACTGACCAAAAAAGAACGTACTAAGGACTGGATCAAACCGCCGAAAGCGATCATGAAACCGGTCGGACGCGCGATGGCGCAGTTTAAGATGTTGCGTGACGGTGACCGTGTGCTGTTGGGGCTGTCCGGTGGGAAGGATTCGTTGAGCCTGTTGGTGATTCTCAAACACCTGCAACGCCATGCGCCGGTCAAATTCGAGCTGGCCGCCTGTACCATTGATCCGGAAATTCCTGGATTTGATCCGTCGCCGTTGAAAGAGTGGTGCGCCAAAATGGAAGTACCTTACTTCTATGAAAGCGAAGACATGGTTGGCTTGGCCGAAGAACGCATGAAAGGCGACTCGTTCTGCAGTTTCTGTGCACGCCAGAAACGCGGCATCCTATATACGGTTTGTCGCCGTGAAGGGTATAACGTTTTGGCATTGGCCCAGCATCTTGACGATCTGGCGGAGAGTTTCATAATGTCGGCCTTTAATGCCGGGCAGTTGCGTACCATGAAGGCGCACTACCTGAACGACGACGGCGACATCCGTATCATCCGCCCGCTGGTGCGTGTGCGTGAAAACCAGACACGCGACTTCGCCGAAGCGGCGAACCTTCCTGTGATTCCGGATAACTGCCCGGCCTGTTACGCCAAACCTCAGGCGCGTGCCGAAACCAAGCAGTTGTTGTTGGAGCAGGAGAAAAAGAACAAACACCTTTACGCTAACCTGTGGACGGCAATGCAACCGTTGATTGCTGACGACAACTATGAAGGATTGGCAGGATTGGCCGAGCCGGTACCGGAAAAGGTGATCGGAACCGATGAGGAGGAAATGTGAGCAAGCGGGCTCAAAGCGATTCGAATCAAAACCGACAGGCCTGGTTAGGTGGTCTGTTGAAAGGTTTGGTGGTGGTGTTCAGTTGGATGCCGCTGCGAATGAACCGTTGGTTCGGGAGTTTGATCGGTTTGTTGATGTGGTGGATTCCGAACAGCAATAAACGGGTTTCGGAAAAGAATATCGCGGTCGCATTCCCTGAGTTGTCTGCGGAAGAACAAAGCCAACTGGTCAAGCGTAGCTTGATGCACCTTGGTCAGGTGGTCACGGAATTGGGGCCGGCCTGGTGTTGGCCGGAATCCAAACTGTTGCCGTTGATCAAAGAGGTTAAGGGACAAGCGTTCTTGGATCAGGCTCGGGCGCAAAATAAAGGGATATTGTTGTTGGCGCCGCATATCGGAGCTTGGGAAGTCAACGGCATGTACACCTCGACAACTCAGGAATCGACCTATCTTTACCGTCCGCCGAACATTCCTTCTGTGGAAGCGTTTATGGTCAAGGCGCGCAGTCGTTACGGCGCTAAATTGTCTCCAACCGATATGCGCGGCGTACGTGATTTGGTGAAGGGGTTGAAGGCACAACAGCTTTCGGCGATTTTACCCGATCAGGACCCGGGTGAACGCGGGGGTGTTTACGCACCGTTTTTCGGCCGTCCGGCCCGAACCATGACATTGGTTTCGAAACTGATTCAGAAATCGGACTGTGCGTTTCTGTTTGTGGTGATGGAGCGCTTGCCGAAGGCGCAAGGTTATCGTCTGCATGTACTGCCTGCGGAACCGGAAGTGGCCAGTGAAGATGAAGAGGTTGCAGCCGCTGCGTTGAACCGTGGTGTCGAGGCGTGTATCCGTATCGCTCCCGAACAGTATCTGTGGTCTTACAAGCGTTATCGCCACCCACCGGAAGGTGTGGAAGACATCTATAAAGCTTGAACATTTGCTCATTTAGATAGAAATCAGATTTATGTTATTTGTTAAAAGTTTTTTGTTGATAGTCGTTGGTTTCTTCTTGTCATATAAATCATATGCTGAACCCCTGAAAGATAGGAATCATCAAAAACTAGCAGTTGAACACAAATTTACTGCAACAGAAGAGTCTGATTTGCCTCCTGATCCAGAGGGGCAGAAGGAAGATTAACGCTTTTGGGAATTGATCGTGATAATGATGGTGTTCGTGATGATATTCAGAGATATATCTATTTTAACTATTCATCAGATCTAAATGTTCAAGCAGCATTAACTCAACTAGCAAAACAGTATCAGGTAAATTTAGTGGTAGCTAATGATAGATTGGCCGTTTACCATGAGGCAGTTAAATTTAATCGCAGGATGGAATGTCTGTTTTTTGTTGCTGGAAGGAATGCAATTGATTTATCAGCACAGCTTAAAGCTGAAGTTTTAAATACTTCTTTAAGAACACAAAAGCATCTTCGTTTTAATAAAAATTTAGGCGGGCAAATAATTATAAGTAAACCTATTTCTGAGTGGCCTAATAGTTGTAATTTTCAAATAAAATGATGGCGAGTTTGGAAACAGAGTTTATGTGATTTTGTATAGCCCCTCTGTCAGCTTTAACGTTCTTACTTCGGTTTCGGCTGGTAAGTCAGTATGGTCACTCCTCCAACGACCAGCACCAGCCCGAACGCATGCCATATGCTGAACGGTTCGTTCAGAATCCATACCGCTAATACGATGGTCACCAGTGGCCCCAATGTGCCTATGATGCCGGTTTGAGCGGGGCCGATCTTGGCGATGGCTTCGCTGATCATGAAGCTGGGAATGACGGTGCTGAAAATCGCCAGCAAGAACAACCAGAGCCAAGCCATGGCGCTGACGTTGAGATTGGAAAAGTCGTTAAACACCACATAGTGGATCAGCACAAAGCCACTGGAGATCGCCATCGCCAGACTGGTGAACCACAGGCTTCCCACTTCATGAATCAGTTTTTTGCCGAACAGCACATAGAAAGAGAACGTCAAGGCGGCCAGGAAGACCAGCAGAGTACCCACGGACGTATTTTCACCACTGAACTGCAGTTCTTGATGGAACGAGACCCAAAGACCGCCGTAGGTGACTACCAGCGCGAGCAGGATCTTTCGGGTTAATGGTGTTTTGAAAAACAGCGCACCGAGCAGGGCGACCATAATAGGGTAGGTAAACAGGGTCAGACGTTCCAGCTGTGCGGAAATCATCTCCAAGCCTTTCAGGTCGAGCAAGGAAGAAAGATAGTAACCGATGAATCCCAGAAGTGTGATTTTTATAAGGTTACCGCTTAGTAATGGCGTGGTTGTTTTGACGCGTACTAACCAAACCATAATCAGCAGGTAAATCGGTAGGGCGATTGCCATTCTAAGCATCAAGACGCTGTCAGTATCTAACCCTTCGGCGTAGGTAAGTTTGATGAAGATCGACTTGATGGAAAACAGCGCCGTTCCGAAAATGGCGAGCAAGAAGCCGATGGTTCTCGGTGAGGCGTGTTTAAAAAAAGCCATGGCGACTGAATCGAACTATTTTACTTTGCGGCCGATATACCAGGCATATCGGTGACGTTCCGGCTGCTCGGAGAAATCGTTTTCGCTCGGTAGCCAACCTTCGCCGTAAACCAGTGTTTGCAGTTTTGGCCAGGCCTGGTTGAATTCACCCGTGTTGATATAGAAGTCGGGATTGCGCGGCGCATTGTCCTGAACGGGTGCCAGAAAAGTCTGGTAGAACAGCAGGCCGCCCGGTTTCAGGGCGCTTTCCAGTTGCGGGAATAGTTTGCGGTCCAGATAGCGGCTGACGACAATTACATCGTATTGCTGATAGGGCAGAAGCATCTGTTCCAGGTCGGTAATCAAAGGTTCAATCGGTAGCTGGTTCAGGCTTGCCCAGTTGTTCAATACCGTCAAGGCGCTGTCGGAGATGTCCCAGGCGTGGGTCTTGAGTCCGCATTGAGCCAGAAAACGCGCATTGCCACCCAGTCCGCAGGCCACTTCCAGAGCTTGTCCTTTGAACGGAAGCAGGCGGCTGTGCTGTTTGAGGGTGTGGCACGGGTTGGCCGGGGTGTTGAGTGTGGCGGAAGCGTATTTCGCATCCCATTTCTGTGCGCTGTCGACCGTCATCGTGATCTTAAGAATCCATTATTTGCGCCAGAAAGCGGCTGTGAATAGAACCAGAAGGGTGAAAATTTCCAGACGTCCCAGAAGCATCGCAAAGGTCAGCACCCATTTGACCGGATCGCTCATGGTTTCGAAGTTCGAAGCCACTTCGCCCAGACCAGGACCCAGGTTGTTCATCATTGCGGCGATGGCGGAGAATGCGGTGATTTGATCGACGCCCATCGCCATGATGATAAGCATCAGGACCGCGAAGGTGAAGACATAAACCGACAGGAAACCCCAGACAGCCGCCATGACCTTTTCCGGAATAGGCTTGCCGTTGAGTTTGACCGGCATGATGGCGTTGGGGTGTAGCAGCCCTTTGATTTCTCGGGTTCCCTGCTTGAATAACAATACGAAACGGATCATTTTCATTCCGCCCGCCGTCGATCCGGCACTACCGCCGATAAAACTCATCATAATCAGCATGACTGGCAGGAAGGCCGGCCAAGCGGAGAATTCGGCATTGGCGAAACCGGTCGTGGTGGCGATGGATACGGTCTGAAAGATTCCGTAACGGAAGGCTTCTTCCCAAGTTGGGTAGATCCCTTTGAAACACAGGTAACTGGTGACGATCACGGTTCCGCCGATCAGCAGGCTCGCATAGGCCTTAAACTCCGGATCCCAACGGTAGGGGGTGAGACTGAAGTTGCGGAAAGCGGTGAAATGCAATGCGAAGTTGATACCGGACAGGAACATGAATACGATCGCCACGGCTTCGACCGAAGTGTTGTCGAAATAACCGATACTGGCATCGTGTGTCGAAAAACCACCGATAGCGACTGTCGAGAAACTGTGGCCGAAGGCGTCGAACCAGTTCATGCCCGCCATCCAGTAGCCGATGGCGCAGGCGACGGTGAGACCCAGATAAAGATACCAGAGGGTTTTGGCTGTTTCGGAAATACGCGGCGCGATTTTAGAATCTTTGACCGGCCCCGGGGTTTCCGCTCGGTAGAGCTGCATGCCCCCGATACCAAGCATCGGCAGGATGGCGACGGCCAAGACGATGATACCCATGCCGCCCATCCATTGCAGCTGTTGGCGGTACCAGAGAATGCCGTGAGGAAGATCATCCAGGCCGGTGATGACGGTGGCGCCGGTGGTGGTCAATCCTGAGAAAGATTCGAAAATCGCGTCGGTCAGGCTAAGCGGGACATCTTGTTCGATGTAGAACGGTAGAGCACCGACCAGTCCGAGTACGCTCCAGAACATCACCACAACTACGAAGCCGTCGCGAATCTTGAGTTCTTGTTTGAAGTTTCTTGTGGGATACCAAAGGAAAACACCGACTAACAGTACGCCAAGAAGAACACTGCTGAATGCGAAGACGGAACCATCACCGTACAGAAGGGAAATCAATAATGGCGGAACCAGGCTGATGCTGTAAAGCATCAACAGGATACCGAAGACTTTAGTGATGATTTTTGAATGCATAGTCTTTGAATTCGTCGCCGTTTAAGTGAGCCAGCCTTTGGCCGGTGCCGGGGTGAAGAGTTTGGCGACGTCGGTTGCGCTGTTTGGATCGGTCAGGAATAGGATGACATGGTCTTCCGCCTCAATTTCCAGATCGCGATGCGAAATCAATACCTGTTCTTCACGGATGATGCAACCGACGGTTATGTCTTTAGGCCAGTCGATATCGCCGATGCGCTGACCGATTACTTTGGAGCTGTTTTCACTTCCGTGGGCAATCACTTCCATGGTCTCCGCCGCACCGCGTCGTAGCGTGGCCGCCTGAACGGTGTCGCCTTGTCGCATGTAGTGCAGTAGCTTACTGGTGGTGATCTGGTCGGCCGAGATGGCGACATCGATGCTGTTCAGCTGAATCAGTTCGATATAAGACTGATTGTTGACCAGGGCGATGACGCGCTTAACCCCGAGTTTTTTCGCCAGCATACCGGAGATGATGTTGGCCTCGTCCGAATTGGTGACCGCAACGAACAGATCGATTTCGTCGATATTCTCTTCGAGAAGCAGGTCTTTGTCGGAGACGTCACCATGAATGATGATGGTGTTGTCGAGTGTTTCCGCAACGTGGCGGGCCTGTTGGATATTGTGGTCGATCAGCTTGACCTGGTGCTTCTTTTCCAGTGCCTGAGCCAGACTGAAGCCGATGTTACCACCACCTGCGATCATGATGTTTCGAGAAGGGCGCTCCTTGTGGCGACGCAGCTCCTCTACGATCGAAGGGATGTATTTCGGTTCCGCCAGGAAGAATACTTCGTCTTCTGCGTTAATGGTGGCGTCGCCGTTCGGCATAACCACTTCGCCCCTACGGTAGATGGCGACGATTCGGGTTTTGACGTCTTTTGGCAGGTAGTTTTTGAGTTCTTTGATTTTCTTATCGACCAACAGACTGCCTTTGAAGGCGCGAACCGCAATCAAACGTACTTTTCCGCCTGCAAAGTCGATGACCTGCAGTGAGCCCGGGTACTCGATCAGCTGAAGGATGTAGTTGGTTACGAGTGTTTCAGGGCTGATCAGGACGTCAATTGGTAGGGTGTCCGCATTGTAATCACGGCTGAAAAGTTCCGGGTGGTCAAGGTAAGAACGGCTACGCACACGGGCGATTTTGGTGGCTGTTTTGTAGACCAGGTGAGAGATATGACAGGCCAGAATGTTGGTTTCATCGTTCTGAGTCGCCGCAATCAGCATATCGGCTTCTTCAAGGCCCGCCTGTTCCAGAATGTCGGGATGGGAGGCGTATCCGCAGACGGTCCGAATATCCAGTCGGTCCTGCAGTCGTTGGAGATTGGCTTGGTCGAGGTCGACGACGGTGACGTCATTGTTCTCGTTGGCAAGCAGTTCGGCGAGTGATGAGCCAACCTGACCCGCTCCTAATATAACGATATTCATTTTTGGTAATGGTCTTTTCAGCTTAGTGCAATATTTTGGCCTTATTCTACGCCGATAATGCGATTTTAAAAGGGATTAAACCGGGTTTTTCGGATCAATTCCCAAGGTTTTCAGTTTGCGGTAGAGGTTGGTGCGGTCAATGCCCGAGCGTTTCGCGGTTTCCGAGACGTTGCCTCCGGTTTCCCTGAGCAGTTGGCTCAGGTAAGCTTTCTCAAACTGATCTTTGGCCAGCTTGAGGTTGATACTGGTGTCGACACCGAGTTCGCTGACTTCCGCCGTTTCGGATTTTGTCAGGGCGGATTTGACCTCGGTATCGGTGATGTCGCCATTACCGAGAATGAGCAGTTTCTGCACGATGTTCTGCAGCTCTCGGATGTTTCCGGGCCAGCTGTACTGACGCATGATGTTCTGTGCCGGTACGCTGAAATGGCGGTAATTCAACCCATCGTGGGTGACGAAGTAGTTGATGAAGTGTTCGATCAAATCCGGGATGTCTTCGGTATGTTGCCTAAGCGCAGGTATGTGAATCGGCATGACATACAGGCGTTGGTAGAGGTCGTCACGAAAATCGCCCTGCTTATGTACGCTTTCCAGACCGTTTTTGCTGAGGGCGATAACGCGCAGATCCAGTTTTACACCGTCTCGGTTGTAGGCGCAGGAATAACAGTGGTCGAGAATGATTCCGGCCAGTAAGGTCTGCGCCTGCGGGTTCAGTTGGTCGGCATTGGCGATGACCAGAGTGCCGCCGTCAATCCGTCTTAGTTGGTTGAGCAGTTCGGTATCTTCGGATTCGAGCGCGTTTTTGGCCAACAGGTTGAAATCTTTTGCGTAAAAAGTCAGCAGGCCTGCTTCTTTGCGGTCACTGGTTTTGTGGACCGCTTGGGCGAAATGCTCTTTACCGGTTCCGGCTTCACCCAGCACCAAGATCGGCATGCTGTATTTGGACAGTCGCTCGATGGATTCGCGTAGAGCGATGATGAGCTTGCTCTTACCGATTGGGAGAATCTGTTCAGGCAAAGTTTGCTTGAGTTGACGGTTTTCCTGGTTGAGTCGGGTGTGCTCCAGGGCGCGTTCGGCAATGACAATCAGTTTCGCAAGTGAAAGCGGTTTTTCAAGGAAGTCGTAGGCACCCAGTTTGGTCGCTTCAATTGCCGTTTCAATGGTACCGTGACCGGACATCATGACGATGCTGGTTTGCTCAAGCAAGGGATCTTGTTGCATTTCTTTGAGCAGAGTGATGCCGTCTATGTCCGGCATCCAGATATCCAGAAAGATGACATCAGGCACATTGGTCTTCCAGCTACTTTTGGCTTGGACACCGTTAGCGGCGGTTTCAATTTGATACCCTTCTTCTTCAAATATTTCCTGCATTAGATTGCGGATGTCTTTTTCATCATCCACAATCAAAATCTTGCCTGGCTTCATGCGCTCTCTTCACTCAAGATAATCGGTAGGTTTATTATAAAACAGGTTCCCTGTTCCGGGGACGACTCCACACTGATTTGGCCGTTGTGTTCTTCGACGATCTTCCTGACGATCGCCAGACCTAATCCGGTTCCTTTAGGTTTGTCTGTGGCGTAGGGTTCGAATATCCAGTTCTGTGCCTCTTCGCCGATCCCCGCTCCATTGTCGCATAATGTGAGAGTCACTTGGGAAAGCTCGTCGTTACAGATCGAGCTGATGACGATGTTCGGTTCCGGAGTATTCTCAGTCGCTTCAATGGCGTTTTTAATCAGGTTGTGCAGAAGTTGGCGGAGTCTTGATGCATCGGCCATCATTTCCGGACAACGTTCGTCCAGTGCCTGTTTGATGGTCCATTTGGCATCCGAGCCGCGGTACATCAGGATGATGTCTTCGATTAGTTGATTGATATTGATTCTACGGGTTTCGATCTGAGGTGTGTTTGCGTAATCCGTGAACGCCTGCACCAGCGTCTGCATGGTGGTGACCTGTTCGGTGATGGTGTGGGTCATGCGCTCCAGCAGGGCCTGATCGTCCGCTTCCAGTTTGTTGTGCAGTTTGTAGTTGAGGCGTTCGGCGGAAAGTTGGATCGGCGTCAACGGGTTTTTGATTTCGTGTGCCAGACGGCGGGCGACATCGCTCCATGCAGCATGCAACTGGGCCTGAACCAGTTCGGTGATGTCGTCCATGACGATGACGAATCCGCCAACTTTTTGATCGATGCTTGGCAGGGTTGATCCGTGTAGCAGTAGAATCTTCTGAGTCTGTTTGCAGGTGAATTTGTACTGCATATTCCACGGTTTGACGCCTTTGTCGAACATCGGTGAGATGTGTTCAAACAGCGCTTTCAGGTGGGTATTTTCCTCATGTTCGATCAAGTCGCTGAAACGTTTTCCGACATGGCTGGTCAGATTGGTGTTAAGGATGGCTGCTGCCGCGTCGTTGGTGGTACGTAGACGTTTGTTCATGTCAAAAGTCAGAACGCCACTGGATAGGTTCTGGATGATCGCTTGCAGATAGAGCTTCTGGACTTCGGTCTGTTGATGTCCGATCTTGATGTCGTTTCGCGCCTGGGCGATTTTCTGAATCATGTCGTTGAACGATTGGATCAGTGTGCCGAATTCGTCATCATGGTCGGCTTGCATCTTGATGCTGTAATCCCCCCTGGATACCGCAGCGGTTCCTCTTCCAAGCGTGCGCATAGGACGTGTCAGGTTGTGTACGGCCTGAATGGTGAACAGCAGTGCAGTCACCATGGTCAACAGCAACACCATGGTCAGGATCATGGTGAAACTGGTGGTGAGCGGCCCCTTAAGATAAGAAAGTTCTTTGTATTGACCGGAAGCGACCTTGACGGATTCCGCGAGTTCGGAGATGCCGCTCGGGATGTTGAAGATGACCTGCAGGGCATAGTTTCCGTTCAGCTGGATATCCGAGAAAGGAATGATGACTCGGATGATCTCCTGTTCATGGGTCGAGTTCGGAAGAGGCTCGATGGCCGCATAGGTTTTCTTCTGGCGGATTTGTTGGAACAGGTTGTCGCCCGGCGGAATCGGCAGGATATCTGTGTCGTTAAGGCTGCTGAAGGCGATCAGTTGTTGGTTGGAGTGATAAAGCGCCACTTCCTGGGCGTTGAGTTTGGTACGCAGGGTACTGACGCCGATAAACGGTGAAGAAGCGATTAACGGACGGTTGTCTTTGGCAACACTTAGTGTCAGGTTGAGGCTGTCGATGGTCTTGTTGTCTAAAGTCGTACGAACCAGGGTCGCGGCATTGCTTAGGGCAGTGTCGGTTTTGACGTCAAACCACTGGTTGATCCCTTGATGGATGAAGTTCAAGGCGAAATAGAAGATGATCGTAATCGGAATCCCGAGCAGGAACGTAAAAATCGTGGTGATCCTGAGGGTGATTTTGATACCGGGACTTTTCTGCTTATAACGCTTTCTCAGCATGAGGAGCGTACGTACGAGCATGACCAGCAGCAAGCTGATACCGGCAAAGCTGAAAAACAGCAGGCTCGAGTAGGCCTCGGCAAATTCCGATGCATTCTGCAGTATCTGGCTCATCATGATGAGAGCGATCAGCAGTGCACTCGATAGGAGCGCTAACCAGCCATATTGTTTTACCAAACGCCAACTTGTTAATTTCATAACCAACTCTTTGGAGTGTAGATTGTGGTTTCAAACCAGCCGCTGTCCAGCTTCCAGTCCGAATCTAAGAAGGAATTTAACACGAGTGGCGCCGGGAGTCTCCAGCGATTCAGTCGAATTCTCAGTTTTAGCGTGTGCTTTTGCCCAGGGTGCAGTTCAGACAAGGGGAGCACCGGAAAGGAAATCAGAGTTCCCAGTGTGGAGAGGGCTCTGCTTAAACTGGAAAAGTGTTGGATGTTGTTGTTTCGTTTGTTGATCAGTGTATATCGATTATTGAATCCCGAATAATGGAGTTGTGTCTGATAGGCCAAATTCAGACGTTCGCGATCGTATTTGACGCCTAGAAGGCGGTGATGTTCTGTGAATACGATATCGGTTTCGAATGTAATGGTGATTTCGTTCTGAATGGCCTCCAGAATGACATCGGGCAGATGAAATTGTGTATGTGAGTCGAACAGCAACATCTGATCTTCTTGGTAATCAGTGACCTGAATGATGCGGATTTCGTCTGACGCATTGGCATTAGACATCAGACCGAAGTTTGCCATAAAGAGTATTGGAAGCAGTCGCTTAGCAATCGAGTGCGGAAACTGTTCTCTTGCACGCATGAACTGGATGAAGTTGCTGGAGAACGTTTTGATGTGAGTGATCCCCGCCACTTGCATTTACTGTTCCTTTTCCAGCAGACAGTAGAAAAATCCATCCATGCCGTGTTCGCCCGGTAGAATTTGTCTGCCCGGCGTGTCTGAAAAGCTGATGCCCCAATCTGCTTCAATCGGAACGACTTTGGCTGAGGATTCTTGGTCGATGAAGTGTTGCATCTGCAAGGTGTTTTCTTGAGGCAGGATCGAACAGGTGGCGTAAAGCAGTCGCCCGCCCGGTTTCAGTAGGGGCCAGAGTGCCTTCAGTATGGCATTCTGAGTCGTAACGAGCTGCTCAATGTCTTCTTCTGTACGGTGCCATTTGATGTCGGGATGGCGTCGGATGATTCCGGTTGCCGAACAGGGAGCGTCCAACAGGATTTTGTCAAACAACTCTCCGTTCCACCAGTCATCCGGTACCGAAGCATCTCCCGCCGCATACTCGGCTTCCAGATTAAGTCGGTGTAGGTTTTCTCCTAGACGGTCGAGACGTTCCGCTTCTTTTTCCAGCGCGAATACACGGGCCTGGTTCTCTGACAGTTCCAGCAGATGCGTGGTCTTGCCGCCCGGTGCCGCACAGGCGTCCAGAATGTGTTCGTTGGGCTTTGGCTGTAGTAGGTTCGCGGCTTGTTGAGCCGCGGCATCCTGAACGCTAAAGCCACCTTCGTCATAGCTTGGAAGCTGGGTGATGTCGGTACTTTGCTGTAGTAAGACGCCTTGCGGTGCCCTAGGGTGTTCCAAAGCTTCGATGCCTGCTTCTTCAAGCGTTTCCATAAAATGCTGGCGGCTCTGGTAGTGGGTGTTGACCCGTAAGGTCAAAGGCGCCTGCTGGTTGTTGGCATCGAGAATGGTTTGCCAATGATCCGGATAAGCTTTTCTCAATGTCTTGACCAGCCATTGAGGGTGCGAGTATTTGTAGGCCGGTTTGAGGTCGACTTCGTCGCAGATGGCTTGTTTTTCACGCAGGAAATTGCGCAGCACACCGTTCACCAGCGCTTTAGCCCACGGTTTTTTAAGCGATTTAGTGACCGAGACGGTTTCGGAAACCGCCGCGTGTTCCGGCGTGTCCATGTAGAGAATCTGGTACAGTCCGAGCAGAATCAGCTGGTTGACGTCCTCATCCTTGGCTTTCATCGGTTTCTTCAGTAAGTGGGTGCGAATCGCTTCCAAGCGCTCTTGCCAACGCAATGTGCCCAGTACCAGGTTCTGAGTGAAATTGCGTTCTCTGCGGTCACTGAATTGCGCCAGACCTTCAGGGAGCGTCTGACTCAGAGAGCGACCGTCCACGATGACGGTCAGGCAGATTTTGAGAGCGACGAAACGGCTGTTGATCGGTTTGGACTGACTCATTAGAAGCTATGCCCGAGAAGTTGGCGAGCCTGTGCGAAATCATAGGCGGACATCGCTTTTTTCCCGGCGGGTTGGACTTGTGTCAACCAGATGGAGGCCGTTCCGGTTTCAATCAGAACCCCTGATTTTTCCACGGCGAGAACCAGGCCGGGCTGCTTTTCACGGTCCGAATGTTTTTCGGAGTCGTCAGCCATGCGGGCACCTAGAATTCTCAATGGTTGTTCCTGAAAAGTAGTGAAGGCCACTGGCCATGGGTTGAATGCCTGGATTTTCCGGACAATAATTTCCGCCGGCTGGTTCCAGTCGATTTCCGCTTCGGCTTTGGAAAGCTTTTGAGCGTAAGTGACTAGAGTTTCATCCTGTTTTTCAGGATTCAGACTCTGGTTTTGAACTTGTTCCAAGGTTTGCATTAACGCCTCGGCACCCAAAGTACTCAAACGGTCGTGCAGGGTTTGCGCTGTGTCGTTTTCGTCTATTGGTGTGTAGACCTTGTACAGCATGTCTCCGGTATCCAATCCGACATCCATCTGCATGATGGTGACGCCGGTTTCTGCGTCACCTGCTTCAATCGCACGTTGGATCGGCGCCGCACCGCGCCATCTAGGCAGTAGCGACGCGTGGATGTTGAGACAGCCGTATTTAGGTGTTTCTAATACTGTTTTCGGAAGAATCAAGCCATAAGCGACCACGATCATGATGTCGGCATTTAAGTCTGCCAGCGTCTGTTGAGCCTCTTCATCACGCAGTGTTTCAGGCTGGAAGACCGGGATATCATGCTCAAGAGCCAGATTCTTTACTGGGCTGGCAGTAAGCTTGCGCCCTCTCCCCGCCGGTCTGTCCGGCTGGGTGTAGACGGCGATGACTTCGTGCTGCGAGTCAATCAACGCTTGTAACGGAGCGACTGAGAAATCCGGCGTTCCGGCAAAAATGACTTTCAATGCTTGGCTCATAATCGGGGGTTACTGTTCTTCTTGTTGGAGTTTGCGGAACTTCTGCAATGCACGGGTGCGTTTGAGGCCGGAAAGATGATCCACAAACAGTTTTCCGTTAAGGTGGTCAATTTCGTGTTGGATGCAAACGGCCAACAGGTCGTTCGCTTCGAATTCGATCATTTTGCCGTCACGGTCCATGCCACGTACCAGAATGTCACTCGGGCGGTCTACTTTGGCGTAGACGCCGGGTAGAGACAAACAGCCTTCTTCCCAGGTAATCTGTCCGGCCGATTTGACGATTTCAGGATTGATTAATGCGATCGGCTGATCATTCTTTTCGGAAACATCAACCACGATCACGCGTTCCTGAACCGCTACCTGAGGAGCGGCAAGACCGATTCCCGGTGCATCGTACATGGTATAGAACATGTCGTCGATCAGCTTGTCGAGTTCGTCCGTCATCTCCGGCACCGGAGTGCAGATTTCTCTAAGTCCTTGTTCTGGATATAGAACGATGTCGAGTTTTTCCATAGCGTCGTTTATACTTGTTTAATTCACATTGCTTATATTATATCTGACTATGTCAAGTTTTTCCGATTTACCCAGTCTCATTCCCTTTCATCTGAATTTTTTTTCGTATAAGCAGTTGCAGAAAACCGTGGCGCATTTCGGCAGTTTGAAAACCGCTTTGCAGGCAACTCAAGCCGACTGGCAAAATGCGAAAATCGTCGGTGACAAGCAAGTGGATGGTTTATTTGACGACGCCTTGGAAAAACGCATCGATGAAACCCTCGAATGGGGGCAGGGATCGGGGCAGGAATTGTTGGCGATTGGTGCGGACGAATTTCCTGACATGTTGAAGAAAATTGATGATCCACCGGTTTTGCTGTCGGCGCGGGGGTCCGTTTCTTTATTGAATGATCCGCAGTTGGCCATCGTCGGGAGTCGCCATGCTTCCAGGCAAGGGGTTAACACGGCCAAGGATTTTGCACATTTTCTTTCGGATCAAGGGTTGGGGATTGTCAGTGGTCTGGCTTTGGGAATCGATACGGCGGCGCATGAAGGTGGCCTGCTGGGAATCGGTAAGACAGTTGCCGTGGTGGCCACCGGCTTGGACCGGATTTATCCAGCCGCCAACAAGGCACTGGCGCATCAGATCGTCGAGGAGGGGGCGATGGTTTCGGAGTTTCCTTTGGGAACCAAGCCGCTAGCTTACAATTTCCCTAAACGCAATCGCATTATCAGTGGTTTGAGTGTCGGTACGCTTGTCATCGAAGCGGCGGTACAGAGTGGTTCTTTGATTACAGCCAAGACGGCGTTGGATCAAGGTCGTGAAGTCTTTGCCGTTCCCGGTTCGATTAATAACCCTCAGGCGAAAGGGTGTCATCAGCTAATCAAACAAGGTGCAAAACTGGTGGAATCCGGTCAAGACGTGCTGGAGGAGCTGGTTTCGGTTTTGGGCATCGATTGGACGGCAGAACGTGAAAAGGATCAATCATTATCGGAAGGCGCTTCCGGAGACAGTAATACGTCGCCGAAAAACGGTATTTTGCGTTATATGGAATACGAACCGGTCGGCCTGGACGAATTGGTGGTACTCAGCAAGATGCCCGTGTATGAAATACAAAGTCAGTTGACGATGTTGGAGCTTTCGGGGGAGATTGAAGCGATGTCGGCAGGACGCTGGCGAAGAATTCGATAGGCGTTGCTTGCAGTTATATCTCTTTAGTTAAGTTGTACCGTGCAGGTAACACGACTGCCGTTTTTAGAGAATTCGAGTCTGTCGAAACTCAGTTTATTCGCCATCATGATACCGCGGCCGTGGTTGTCCATTGCTCGGTCGATGGAGAAGTCCATAAAAGGCTGGTAGTCAAAACCTTTCCCCATGTCTTCGATTGTGATGTCCAGATGGTTGGTGTGATGTTCGACCTCGACATTGACGAATTTCTTTTTGTTTTCCGGAAGCGAAGCACGGCGGGCAATTTCAGCTTGCCACTGATCGTTTTCGATCAGTTTTGTCTTTTCTTCATAGCCGATCCCCAAGTTTCCGTGCTCAATTGCATTGAGCATCAGTTCGAATAGGCCGATCCCGATTTTTTGCGGATCCCGGGTTAAAAAAGCCAGAATGTTGGACAGGTGTTTGGCCTGGTCGATGGTCTTGAAGGTGAAGTGGGCGTCCTGAAGAAGGTTAAGCGCTTCCGAGAGACTGACCGCTTGGCGTGTAATTTCCAAGTGGTTGCTGAAACCTTTGACAGCGGCATCTACGATGGAAAGTAAGTGCGCCTTTGAAAACGGTTTAAGAAGATAATAAAATGCGCCGGCTTGGATTCCGCGCTGAATATCTTCATGGCTATCAGCTGATGTCTGGAGTATGGCCGGAACCAGACGGTAGTGAATATCGTTTTTGAGTTCGATCAGCAGGGTGATGCCATCTTTGAACGGCATGCGGTAATCAAAGACGTAGGCACTGAAATAGTCGTAAGGGTGGTCGAGAATGATCTGTTTGGCCATGACGCCGTCGGTTGCCGTGACGATCTCATAGTTGGTCGAATCGAAGTAGGCGCACATCAATGCCAAATTGGTCGGGTCGTCGTCGACAAGCAACAATCTGTGGCGTTTTTGATTGGCAGTTTGGGTTGGCAGCATGAGTTCGGCTTCTCGAAGCTTTAATAAGTAATTAATTTATATCAATATGTTATTTATAGCCATACCTAAGTAAAAGTTTGTACTTTGGTTTTGTTCATTGTATAGCTTTTTTCACCTACAGGGGAAAAGGTTTTATAAAAAAAACAGGTTAGGTGAATTTTAAGTTTGCAAATTACAGAAATTTTTTGCACCCTTTTAAAAAGAAAAAACGGCCCTTCCGATAAATTTTAGAGTTTTAACTACATGACAAATTTGGTGATAGTCGAGTCCCCCGCAAAAGCAAAAACCATTGAAAAGTACCTGGGAAAGGACTTTACCGTACGCTCTAGTTATGGGCATATTCGTGACATTCAGAAAAAAGGGATGGGAATCGACCTGGAGAATGGGTTCGAGCCGAACTATGAGATTTCCGCCGATAAGAAAAAAAATGTAGCGGAACTGCGAAAGCTTACTAAACAGGCGGATTCCGTTTGGTTGGCGACGGATGAGGACCGCGAGGGGGAGGCGATTGCCTGGCACCTTGCGGAAGCCTTGAATCTGGATATCGACACGACCAAGCGTATCGTTTTTCATGAGATCACCAAGCCGGCGATTCAGCAAGCGATTGCCGAACCGAGAACGGTGGACATGGATTTGGTGAACGCCCAGCAGGCGCGCCGGATTCTGGACCGTATCGTTGGTTTCGAACTTTCGCCGATTTTGTGGAAAAAAATCCGAACAGGCCTGTCTGCCGGACGTGTGCAGTCGGTTGCCGTGCGTCTGATTGTCGAGCGTGAGCGTGAAATAGAAGCATTTGAGTCGACGTTCGTTTTTCGTGTTCAGGGAGTCTTGAATTTATTGGATGATTCCGGCAAGCCTGTCGGAGACCTGGAGGTTAAGCGAACGGCCACCTTCGATACGGAAGAAGAAGCCACTGCCTTCCTGGAGGCAGTCGCCAAGGCGAACTTGTCGGTGATGTCGCTGGAGGAGAAACCCGCCAAGCGCAGCCCGAAAGCGCCGTTTACGACTTCGACATTGCAGCAGGAGGCTTCCTCCAAGCTTGGCTTCTCTGTAAAGCAGACGATGATGGTCGCCCAGCGTTTATATGAGTCCGGAAAGATCACCTACATGCGTACCGACTCCGTGAACTTGTCCGAGTTGGCGATTTCCCAGGCGGAAGATGTGATCAATAAGGATTACGGGAAAGAGTACAGCCATCCGCGCCGTTATAAGACCAAGAACGCCGATGCGCAAGAGGCGCACGAAGCGATTCGACCAACCGATTTTTCCATGCAGAATGTAGAAGGAGAACGTAACGAGCAACGTCTGTATCAGTTGATTTGGCGACGCGCTATTGCATCCCAGATGTCGGATGCGCAACTTCAGCGTACTACGGTTGAAATCGGAATCGATAATCTGCCGGGCGATAAGTTCACGGCCAAAGGTGAAGTGATCACCTTTGACGGTTTCCTTAAAGTCTATGATTTGGATAAATCGGATGATTCGGGGTTATTGCCTCCGATGAAAGTCGGTCAGGCGTTGCAGATTGAAGAGATGGGTGCTCGCCAGAGTTTTAGCCGTCCTCCGGCACGTTATAACGAAGCGAGCCTGGTTCGTACTTTGGAAGAAATGGGAATCGGGCGTCCTTCAACTTACGCACCGACCATCGATACCGTTCAGCAACGTGGTTACGTAGTGAAGGAAGATCGTGAAGGTAAAGAACGTATTTATCGCCAGATCACCTTAAAGGACGGAAAAGTTCAGGCGGAAAGCTTGACCGAAATCGCCGGAAGCGAGAAGAATAAGCTTTTCCCTACGGATATAGCGGGTGTTGTTACGAACTTCTTGATTAAGCATTTCGGTGATGTATTGGATTATCAATTCACGGCGAAAGTTGAGGATAAGTTCGATAATATTGCTCAAGGACAAGTCCAATGGCAGGCCATGCTGGAAGAGTTCTACCAGCAGTTTCATCCTAAGGTGGTTTCGGCCGAAGACGTTTCCCGTGAAGAGGCCGGTCAGGCCCGTTTGTTGGGTGACGATCCGAAAACCGGTAAGCCGATGTATGTCAAGATAGGTCGCTTCGGACCTTATGTCCAGTTGGGTGACGGTGAAAACGAAGAGAAGCCGATGTTTGCAAGCCTGATGCCTGGCCAGAAAATGGATGTGATCACCCTGGACGAGGCATTGGAACTGTTCAAGCTTCCTCGGGAAGTGGGAGAGATGCCGGAGTCTTATGAGGCTAAGGCGGTTGATGGAACGGTATTCGGTGTTGAAAAAGGACAAAAGATCATCGCCAAACAGGGGCCGTTCGGACCTTATCTGGAATACGGGCCGAAACAATATGCTCCGATCAAAGGGTTTGATCCTTTAAGCATCGAGTTGGAAGAGGCTGTCGCGTTGATCGAAGCGAAAATCCAGGCGGATGCCGATAAGATCGTGAAAACTTTCCCGGGCACGGATGTGAAAATCCTTAAAGGTCGTTGGGGGCCTTATATCACTGATGTGACGACTAAGAAGAACGCGAAAATCGCTAAAGACGAAGATGCTTTGGAGCTGAGTTTGGAAGAGTGCCAGAAGCGTTTGGACGAAGCACCTGAACCTAAGAAGCGTGGACGTGCGGCGGCCAAGAAACCTGCAGCTAAGAAAGCGCCTGCGAAGAAGGCAGCAGCTAAAAAAGCACCGGCCAAGAAAACCGCTGCAAAAAAGACTACAGCTAAGAAGACCGCAACCAAGAAGACTACGGCTAAGAAAACATCTTAACCGGGATGGATTTGAGGTGAACTGAACAGGCCTGTCTGGATTTATTCTAGGCGGGCCTGTTCTTTTTCAGGGTGCGTGGTTTGCACCTGGAAAGTCAAATCCAGCTGCGAAGTCGGGCTATTGTCAGAAAAGACTCTGAATTGCCCTTTGCCCGCCCGTTTTGCTTGGTACATTGCAGTGTCAGCAGCTTTCATAAGTGATTTTCGATCCTCGGCGTCTTCAGGATAGTGGGCAATACCGATGCTGGAACCAACTTGGATTTCATGTTGATTGACAGTGATTGGTTGTCCAAGTCGTTTACCGATGCTGTTAGCCAATTCACTCGCACTCATTTCGGTTTCATCACGGTCGTAGAAGAGTACGAATTCGTCACCGCCCACTCTAGCCGCGAGCGCTGATTCCGGAATTAAGGATGTGAGTATTTCACCGACGTTTTGCAGAAGCTGGTCGCCGATGTCATGGCCGAGCGTATCGTTTACGGTCTTGAAGTTGTCAAGATCCAGGAACAGTAATGTGGTTGGCGTATCCTGCGCGAGCGTTTTTTCCAGTTCATTGTACAGTTTGTTGCGGTTGGCCAATCCGGTCACACTATCAAGGTTCGCAAGGTTGTTCAGGGCGTGTTCAGTACGTTTTAGATCGGTTATGTCCGTATGGGTCAGGATGTAGTGTATGCGTTGGGTGGTTTCGTGAAGAATTTTCTGAATGTTGACGATGCTGGCGTGATCCAGTTTGCCGTTAGCACGGTGTACGGAAAGCTCGCCGCGCCATTGATTGTTGTGCTCAAGCTGGCTGAGGATGTCGGACGGACGACCATTTTGAAGCAACTCGAGGAGTTGTTCCAGACTCATGTGCTGAATCGCATCTCGATCGAGATCCAGTGATTTCGCCAATGCCTGGTTGCATCGAACCACCTTTAGCTGTTCGTCGGCAATCACAATTCCTTCGGAGGAGTGTTCGATGATAGTTGCATCCAGCTCCAGTTCTTCTTCGATCCATTTCTGTTCACTTACGTCCAAGCGGATGGCGCTGAGCTTTTCAATGTCTCCGTAAGGTGAATAGAAAATCTGGCCTTTGTCATGAACCCAGAGGTAATGGCCGTCTTCGTGGCGGACTCTGTGAGTACATTCAAAGCGTTGATGTTCGCCACTCAGTATCTTGAGCATTTGTTTTTGGACTGCTGATTGGTCTTTCGGGTGGATTCGGTTTTTCAGATCGTTCAGACTGTTGAGAGGAAGGTCTTTCTCAAGTCCGAGCATGCTCTTCCATTGCGGTGAAAAATCCGCTTGGTTTTTCTTGATATCCCATTCCCAATAGGCGAATTGATCGCTCTGCATCAGGGTGATGATCTGATTTTCTTCATTTTGATAACGCGACTTCAATTCCTTGACGGTTTTTTTGTAGCGTTGTTCCTGTTCGTTCAGGCGCTGTTGAAGTTGTCGGTTCTGTAGTAGCATGACGCCGTAGAAAACGGCGAGTAGCAGCAGTAACAGCATGATTTGTTCTTGGACGGAAAGAGGGAGTTGTTCGATTGTAGGCTGCAAAAAAGGGAGAGGATGCATCAGGTGCAAACTGAATGCGGCCAACAAACTCCATGTAATCAACAGCAAGGGCTGTATTGAAAATGATGAGATGATTCTGCGCATGACTGTAAGCATCCGTTATTACAAGTCGGATGAATCATTATATATACCTTGCATATTGTGCGTAATTGATTGTTAAAACAGGGGTATAAGTAAAATTTTGGCTTGAGTGGTGGAGGTGTTTTGAACAGGCCTGCTGAGATGGCGGGAAGGCATTTGGCGTGACTTTTTTGTCTTTGTTCCGGTATGTCAGTCGTTCTGGATTGCAATCACTTTTCCATCTTGTGGTGGATTTTAGTAAAATACCGTTTTTGTGTTTTTCCAAGCCATCGGCTCGTGTTTTACGCCCAACCGTATCCAGTTTTAAGAGAGAGCTCCATGAAGCAGCAAATTGTGCAGATTTTGATGAACGTTGTTCAACAGTTAAAAGATCAGGGAATCCTTCCGGAGGATGCGAGTCCTCGAATTAATGTTGAAAACACGCGTGATAAATCACATGGTGACTTGGCGACAAACTTGGCGATGATGTTGACGAAGGCGGCTGGAATGCCGCCAAGAGCCTTGGCTGAGAAGGTGGTCGAACTGATTGAGGCGATGGAAGATCGCGGTGCGGTGGAGAAAGTGGAAATCGCCGGTCCTGGTTTCATTAACTTTTTCGTGAAAGACGATGCCAAGTTTGCCGTGATCGAGCAGGTTTTTGCCCAGAAGGAGAAATTTGGGCGTTGCAATGTCGGTCAGGGGCGATCCGTTCTTGTGGAGTTTGTATCGGCCAACCCGACGGGGCCTTTGCATGTCGGTCATGGTCGAGGCGCCGCTTATGGTGCCAGTGTTGCAAGTCTTTTGGAAGAGGCTGGATTCAAGGTAGACAAAGAGTACTATGTGAACGACGCTGGTCGTCAGATGGACATTCTTGCAACCTCGGTCTGGTTGCGTTACTTGGCTTTATGTGGCGAAGAGTTTGACTTCCCGAGTAACGGTTATAAAGGCGATTATGTTTTCGAAATCAGTGCGGAGCTGAAACGCGAGCACGGTGAGTTGTTGAGAAAGCCTGCTTTTGAAGTATTCACCGGTGTCTGTGCAGATGAAGGACAGACCGACGGGGATAAAGAGAAGCATATCGATGACCTGATTTCAAAATGTAAGAACCTGTTGGGCGCTGCGCATTATGAAACGGTATTTGCGATTGGATTGAACACGATTCTGGAAGACATCAAAGAAGACCTTGAAGGCTTCAATGTGAGTTTTGAAAACTGGTTCTCAGAACGTTCTTTGATGGAGACCGGTGTGGTGGATGCTGCGATTGAGAAATTGCAGGCCTCCGGAAAAATTTACGAACAAAACGGCGCTTTATGGTTCCGTTCGACCGACTACGGAGACGAAAAAGATCGCGTTGTGGTGCGTGATAACGGTTTGAAAACTTATTTTGCCTCAGATATCGCCTATCACTTCAATAAGTTGGAACGCGGTTACGATATTTTGATCGATGTGTGGGGATCGGATCACCACGGTTATGTCCCTCGCGTCAAAGCCGCGATGGAAGCCATGAATACCAACCCTGAAGCATTGGAAGTGCTGTTGGTTCAATTCGCCATTCTTTATCGAGGCGGTGAGAAGTTGGCGATGTCGACTCGAAGCGGTCAGTTTGTGACCTTGAGAGATTTGAGAGACGAAGTCGGGTCGGATGCGGCACGTTTCTTTTATGTGCAGCGCAAGTCCGAACAGCACATGGATTTTGACTTGGATCTTGCCAAGTCTCAATCGAATGACAACCCGGTGTATTACATCCAATATGCGCATGCGCGTATCTCAAGCGTTTTGGAGCAAGCGGCTGAAAAGGGCATGGCTTTGGATAGAGAGGCCGGTATGGCGTCACTGGATAAGCTAGAGCTTGATCAGGAAACTGATTTGGCTGTTCAGCTGGCTAAGTATCCGGAAGTTATTGCCCGTGCTGCGGTGGCGTATGAGCCTCACCAGATCGCTTATTACTTGAAGGATCTGGCGCATGGCTTACATAGTTACTACAACGCTTGTCAGTTTATCGTCGAGGACGATACGGTGAGAAACGCACGTTTGACTTTGATCCTGGCCGTTCAGCAAGTATTGAAGAACGGTTTGGCGATTTTGGGAGTGTCCGCTCCTGAGAAAATGTAATGTCTCGAGATTATCGATACGGCCATAACCGGAATAAAACCGGATTTCAGCGAAGATCGCAGCAGTCTGAATCCGGTAATGCTCGAGGTCGATCAGTCGGAAAGGTTTGGGGCGTTGGTTTATTCGTTTCATTGAGCTTTCTGGGCGGTTTCTGGGTGGCTCAGCACTTCATCAACAATAAAGCGCACGGCGAAGTTCAACCGCCTTCTAAAATTTATAACGAAGTTAATACGGCGCAACAATCCCAGTCCGAGGAACAAACCACGATCACGGTAGAAGCGGTTAAGCCTCAGGAATTACCTAAAGACATCCCTGAAAAAGCGGAAAACGTTTCAGAAAAGCGTTCTTATAGTTTTTATCAAGGTTTGAAAGAGACGGAAGTGATTGTTGATGCTGTACCGATTTCAGTCAAGTTGGACGATGCTTACTATATTCATGCCGGTACTTTCGGTTCTGAAAAAGTCGCTTTAAGAGAGCAGCAGCGTTTGGCCCGCTTGGGACAACAGGTTGAGGTATCCAGAGTTCAAAAAGGTCAACGCGTTTATTATCGTCTTCGGGTTGGACCTTATGACGACCGTTTGGAGATGAACAAAAAGCGGAATGAGTTGCGCCAACTGGGCGTAGACACCTTATTGGTCAAGGCCCCTAAAAAGTTAGCGGCCAATGATAAAGGTGAGAATCGATAAAAAAGGTTCTGATTTGATTGAGCGAATTGTTTAATGAAATTTTTCGATCAGATCAAATTCGTCTTTGACGGTGTTTCGGCCGCTTTTTTTGGCGAGGTATAAGGCCTTGTCAGCTCGGGTAATAAAGGATTCACTGGTGTCCTTTTTCCCGTCGAATTCCGCGATGCCAAATGAGGCAGTGATTTGAGTAAGCGGCTCTTTTGAGTTCTTGCGTTTTAATACTGCCGATTCAATCGCTTCACGAATCTGTTCGGCACGCGCTCTTGACTCTTGAAGCGTAGAATTGGGTAGAAGAATTGCAAACTCTTCTCCACCAAAGCGACAGATGGTTTCCGTTTTACTCTGGTTTCTCTTCATGATATTGGCGTAATAACGCAGAACGCTGTCACCAATCAAGTGACCGTAACTGTCATTGAATTCCTTGAAATGGTCGATGTCGCTTAGAATGAGACATAGATTATTTGGCCGCTCTCCGTTTTCAAGGATCAACTCTTCCAAGGTTTCATTGAATGCTTTACGGTTGCCTAGTTCCGTTAATTCGTCTGTCATGGCCGCAGCTTGCGCAGTGATAAGGTCATGACGCAGCTTTTGAACCTCATCGGAATTCATAATCATTTCTTGTTGAATCGCCTTGCTGTTCTCGCTCATTGAGTGTGCTGCACTAAGCATGGTGTCTGTAATGCGTTTCAGGTCATCGGGATTCAGGTTCGGATTCGATAATGATTTTGCGCAGTCGTCCAAGTCTTTTGTCTGTTGCTCCAGTTTGTCGCTCCAGACATTCATTTTTTGAATCATAAGGTTGATCAGACGCCTAAGGGCGCGATCGAATTCAGAGCTGTCTTCGTTCTCGTCTTGCAAGAACTCTTGGTATAGGCGTTTACCGGCACGGTCGTCGTAACCGAAAGGATCGTTGAGAATCGTCTCCATTTCCTGGCGGAATTGTGCATTTTCTCCCTTTAAATACTGGTACCAGACATAGTAATTTAGGGGAGTTGGATTGATGTTCAGTTCGTTAAATCTCTCAACCAGTTCGAGAAAGATGCGTTTTGCATTTTCAGGGGCATCATTAATATTGATCATGCATCGAATCCAAATAAAATGTCGGCAAAAAAATAATAGAATTATCTGAATTTTAACATAAAAAGACGGCAGTTCTATCAGCTAAAATCATTGATTTTAGTGGGGTTGACTGTTGTTTGTGATTTTCTTTATCTGGTTAATCAAGGTCAAAAATAGTATAGTCAGATAATTATCTGAGTTATTAAAATTCCCCGCTCTGGGAAGACATTAAATAAGGGGCTGAAATGCTAAATCCAAAGCAAATTGAAGAAACGGTTCTTAAAATCACACAGGCGATTCCAAACGGTTTTGGTCAAACGCCGGATAATTTCAAGTCACAAGTGAAAGCCATCCTGACAGCCAGTTTTGAAAAAATGGATCTGGTTTCAAGGGAAGAGTTTGACATACAGATGGCCGTACTCGCAAAAACGCGTGCGAAACTGGAAGCGTTAGAAGAGAAGGTTGCGGAACTGGAACAAGCTCATTTAACGGACAAGTAAGTCTGGTTTGATTGAGTATTTATAGTGTTTGCTTCTGTTTTAACCCGGGCTTCTTTAGGCATCAATGCTCCGCAGGTCACGGTGGAAGTGCATGCGAGTAATGGATTACCTGCTTTGGCGATCGTCGGGTTGCCGGAAGCATCTGTCAAAGAAAGTAAAGAACGTGTACGCAGTGCAATCCTGAATAGTGGTTTCCAGTTGCCACCAAAGCGAATTACCGTCAATTTGGCTCCTGCGGATCTTCCTAAATCCGGTGGTCGATACGATGTTGCGATTGCCTTGGGAATCTTGATCGCTACTGAGCAACTTCAAGTCGATGCTTCTGGTTATGAGTTTTTTGGTGAGTTGGGCTTGAATGGCGAAATCCGGAGTGTTCCGGGTATTTTGCCTGCTGTTTTGCACTGTAAGGAAGCCGGTAAAACGGCGGTGGTCCCATTTGCAAATCTTGAAGAGGCCTCTTTGGTCAAACCCCAGATTGAACTGGAAGCTTCTGTTGCGGTGGGTGCAACGACGTTATTGGAGTTGTGCGGTTACTTGTTAGGAAGGAATCCGTTGACTGCACCGGAAGGTCATTCCGATTTCGTAGAGGATTATACATTTGATTTGGCGGACGTTGTTGGTCAGACTCAGGCTAAAAGAGTGCTTGAGTTAAGTGCTACCGGCGGGCATTCCGTTTTGATGGTAGGTCCTCCTGGTTCCGGCAAGAGCATGCTGGCTTCCCGTTTAGTGACGTTATTGCCGGAATTAAAGCAGGAGCAGGCGATAGAGTTGGCTTCGATACAGTCGGTATCTGGGCAGGAAGTGGATGTTCGTGGCAGGTTTCAACGAAAAATGATCAGTCCACACCACACTGCTTCTTCGGCCTCTATGGTGGGAGGTGGTACGATTCCCAAGCCGGGTGCAATTAGTTTGGCTCATCATGGTGTACTTTTCCTTGATGAGTTGCCGGAATTTTCGAGGGGCGTTTTAGAGGCGCTTAGAGAACCGCTTGAAAATCACCATGTCGAGATATCAAGGGTGAACCATCATATCCGTTACCCGAGCAAGTTTTTATTGGTGGCTGCTATGAATCCGACACCGTCCGGGTATTTCCCTGACGATCCTTATGGCCGTTGCAAAGATACGCCTGAACAAATTTTACGTTATCAAAAGAAGATTTCAGGTCCGCTTTTGGATCGAATTGATCTGCATATAGAAATCCCGCCTGTCGATATTGATTCCTTGCAGCATAAGAGAGATCAAGGGTCTGAGGATAGTCGAACAATTAGAGGGCGAGTGACAAGGTTGCATGCATTGCAATATGAGCGTCAAGGGTGTTTAAACGGCGATTTGACACCTGTTCAGATTCAGCAGCTGATAACAATCGATGATTCGGGAAATCGATTGCTTAAGAATGCCGTTGAGCGCATGGGTATTTCAGCCAGAAGTTATCATCGAATTTTACGCGTAGCCCGTTCTTTGGCGGATATGGCTGGCAGTGAGCAGGTTGAGTCCGTTCATTTGGCCGAGGCGCTTGCTTACCGCAGTTTTGACCGTAATTTGGGAAGTTTTTGATGGAGTCGATGTTACTCACCTCGTTAGTCGTTGGTCTTTTGGGCGGAATTCACTGTTTAGGTATGTGCGGCGGTGTTGTTGGGGCTTTGACGTTTGGTCTTAATGTTAATGTTCAGCAAAGCTGGCTAAGAATGCTGCCTTATCAACTGGCTTACAATCTGGGACGAATTTCAAGCTATATGCTGATCGGTGCTTTGTTTGGGTACTTAGGGTCAACATTAGGTTCTTTAGTCACGTTTCTTCCCGCACAGCAGATACTGCAAATGATAGCGGGTAGTTTTATGATTGGGCTGGGTCTGTACTTGGCAGGTTGGTGGTACGGTATTGTTGCAGTTGAAAAACTGGGGCAGAGAATTTGGGGTCGGTTACAGCCTTATGCCAAAAAGCTTTCTCCTGTTGAATCGTTACCGCAGGCATGGTGGTACGGTTTGGTATGGGGATGGTTGCCTTGTGGTTTAGTCTACAGCATGTTGATCATGGCCTTGAGTGCCGGAGGCGCTTTAGAAGGAAGTATGGTGATGTTGGCGTTTGGTTTGGGTACGTTGCCTAATCTGATGTTGATGGGGGTGTTCGCATTTTATTTCACCCGCTTGGCTCGGAAGAACTGGGTTAGGAAAATTGCCGGATTAGGTGTGATGGCAATGGGTGTATGGCAGATTTATTTAGCAATTATATTGAATATTAAAGCCTAGTGGTTTGATGGCCACTAGGCTTTAATGGGGTTTAATAATCTGTATACTCTTCCTCTGAACCGACCATGTCTAGACTGACATTCAGGTTTTCGAGCAAGTTACCCATGCCGTTCAGAATTCGGTATTGGGATATTTTGTATTCATTCTCGCTTGTCACCAATGTTCTCAAGGCGCTGATGTACTCATCTTCCGTATTAAGTAAGTCGAGCAAAGTTCTACGTCCCAAGCTAAACTGCTTGCGGTAACCAACAAGTGTTTCATGTGTAAGTTTGATATGCGCTTGGATGTAGGCAAGCTGTTCACCAACATATTGATGAGCATTCCATGCATAACGTAAATTCTCAATGGCTTGTCTTCTAGAGTTATTACGAATTTCAATTGCTTGGTGCATGGCGCTCGCTGTACGACTTCTTTCCGCCTTGTCCTTACCGCCATTATATAAGTTATAACGAAGTCTTAGCATGGCTTGAAGGTGTTCGTCTCGGCCTTCGATCCCTGACAGGTTGTGGTCATAGGTTTTTTCTACTTCCAAATCAATGCGAGGGTAGTAAGCACTTTTTGACAGGTCATATTGCGCTTGAGCTTGAGCGATATCGGCATTGGCAGAACGGATTGTAGGGTGGTTCAGCAGCGCGTCATTTATCGCTTCCTCTTGTGAAGCCGGTAGTTTGGCATCAAAAATTGGCGGAATCAATTCGCTATCGGGAAGGCGACCTAAAACTCGCTGGAAACGCGAAAGCGTATCAGAATAATTGTTCTTTTCGGCCATTAAGTTGGACTTTGCCAGTGCCAAACGAGCTTGGGCTTGATCAACCTCAACTTGATTGCCGATTCCGGCCTCACGGCGTTGAATGATTTGATCGAGGATTTTCTGATGTGTCTCAACATTATCTTCGGAGAGCTTGACCAGCTCTTTTTCTTTGATAAGGTTGATGTAAGCTTCCGTCATATCAAGTGCAATCTGATTTGCTTTGGAAATTACTTGATAAGAGGCAGAGTCAAGACGGCGTTGTTGACGTTTGATCTCATTCTCGGTGGCAAAGCCCTCGAAAATATTTTCGGTCAAGCGAACGGCACCCTCTCTTCGAGTTAAGCCATCGCCCCCTGTATTATCAAGAGGGATGCTTTGGCGATCGACTTCTTCGTAACCGATACCGGCTGACAAGTCGATTCTTGGATACCAGCTACCTTTTGCACCTTCAAGTTCTGCTTGAATCGCTCGGTAGGCCTTGATCTGTTCACGGACTTCAGGGTTGTGCATGATGGCGTCTTCGACGGTTTCCTGCAGCTCCATCGCATAAGCCGTACCAAAAAGGCTGGAAACAGGAAAAATCATACAGCCGATGAGGGTTAAATAAGATCGCTTAAATGTTTTCTGTTTAAATGTATTCATTTTCCTCTCCTTATCAGAGACTATGCAAGTGGATGGTTGTGCTTCAGGTTTTTCATTACATCCCTGGCGTTGACCAGTTTTGAACTTTTAATACTAAACTTAATCTATCCTTTACGGTTAGCTTTTGAAAAATATTTTGCAAATGGGCTTTGACCGTTCGTTCGGTGATATCCAGTGATTGAGCAATTTCCTTATTGGTTTTACTCTGTAAAACCCAGCTTGTCACTTCAATTTCTCGATCAGTCAGTAAATCTTTCCAGCCATCGTCAGATTTTGGTGCATGAGTAACGGATTCAATCATGGCTTGCATGATATTTTGTCCTAGCCAAATGTTACCAACCTGAACGGTTTCAATCGCTTGCTGAATTCTGTTTTTATTGGCAAACGTGTTTAAATAGCCTTTTATGCCAAGCTTAAAGAAGCGCATGCTCTCTTCTACGGAAGGCTTGTTGCTGAATAATAGAATGTCCAGTCCACGTTTTGACAGGTCAGCAATTCTGGATTCCGCAGCGTCTTCGGTTTTATGTAACAAAAGTAAACTGTTATTAATCTCTATGCTCGGTGATTCTAGGTCGTCCAAGTTGTATAGGATTTGCGGTTCTCTCTCGCACGCGCTTAACCATGTATTTAGAGCATTCGGATTTTGTACATAAATGAGAATGGGCTTCATTATTAAAATTACTCTTTATATGGTTATCCTAGTCACTCAAAAAAATTATAGCAAATAATGCGTATTAATGAGTTTCATTAAATTACTTTATTTTAAGATTCTCGTAACGCGAGTTCTCTCGCTTTTATGATCGGTTTTAAAATATATTCCAGGATTGTGTGCTTCCCTACAACGATATCAACACTGGCTGTCATTCCCGGTAGTAAGTACAAAGGATTGTTCTTTGTTCCCAGGTGGTTATTGTCGGTTTGAATACGAGCAATGTAGAAGCTGTTTCCTTCTTCATCGGTTATGGTGTCGGCGGAAATTCGTGTAACAGTCCCCTCCAGTCCACCGTAGATCGCAAAATCATAGGCCGTAAACTTCACTTTCGCCTTCAAACCCGGATAGACAAATCCAATATCTGCCGGCAATATTTTTGTTTCAAGAACAAGCCTGTCGTCATTTGGCACGATTTCAACGATGTCGCTGCCCGGTTGAACGACTCCGCCGATTGTATTGACCAGAAGCTGCTTAATGGTTCCGTTTACAGGTGATTTGATTGCCGTGCGGCTGACACGATCCTCCAAGGCGGTATTGGATTGTTCAATCTGGCTCATTTCCGCCAACACATCATTCAGGTCTTTATGAGCTTGGTTCATGAACTCTTCTTTAGCCTGTTTACGCTTGTTTTCAGCTTCAGCAATGATGGATTTGAGTCTTGGGATGCTATTGTTCGTTGTTTTTAGTTTCGTTAAAGCATCGTTTTCTTCACGTTGCGTCTTTAAAAGATCAACTTCTGAAGCGATTCCTTGTTTAACTAAAGGCTTCATCATGCTGATCTCGCGAGTCAGAAGCGTGTGAGAGCGTGTCAGTTGAGTTTTTTGACTGTATGCTTCGCGTAAATCGAGTTTGTGTTGTTCAATTTGCGCGGCAAGAATCGCATCGTTGGTTAATAACTGTTTTTGACGTGATTGGTACAAGTTGTATTCTCGGTCAAACAGGGACTGCATAACGGGATCGTCAGGATATTTTTCCTCTGCTAAAGGTTTATCAAACGCTTCAGCTTGAAGTCTTTTGGCTTGCGCTTGCAGCTGCATCGCTCGAATTTTACTTTCACCGAATGAGCTAGCGAATTGGGTATTGTCCAGTTTGATTAAAGTATCGCCTTTTCTTACCTTATCACCGGGCTGTACAAAAATGTCTTCGACAATCCCGCCTTCGAGGTTTTGTATGATTTGGATTTTCGAGGAGGGAACTACTTTCCCTTCACCTCGGACGATCTTGTCGAGTTCGGCATAATTGGCCCACGTGATGAGCCAGATTACGACTAGAAGAACAACCCATACAACCAGTTGCGACTTTTTAGTCGGCTTTTCAAGGGCGGCTTGACTCAAGCTAGACATGAACTCCAGATCACTCTGGTCTTCACGTTTGTTTGGTCTGATTACGGTTTTAGGTTTGATTTCATCGGTCATGATAAGTTGCTTTTATTGATTCGTCCTGTCTTCAGGGCTTCCAGTACGGTACTCTTATCGCCGTCAGCGATGACTTTACCGTTATCCATGACAATTAACCGGTCTGTTAGTTGAAGTAGGCTCATTTTATGGGTAACGACAATGCTGGTGTTTTTAATGGTTCCTTTCTTGAGGCGGTCAATCATCATCTGTTCGGATTTCGCGTCTAAAGAATTTGTCGGTTCATCAAATAAGTAAATCGGTGCTTCCAGCAGTAAAGCGCGAGCGACACCGATGCTCTGTCTCTGTCCGCCTGAAAGTGAACTTCCGCCTTCGTTGATTTTAAGGCTGTAACCAGAAGGATGTTGTTTAACAAAGTCGTCAACTCCTGCAAGTCGAGCAGCTTTAATGATCACGTCGTCCTCAATATAAGGTGCACGATAAGCTATGTTTTCACGAACGTCTCCACTGAACAGAGTGACTTCTTGCGGAACATAGTTGATATTGCGTCGCAACTCAGCAGGATCAAGTTGCGTGATATCGATGCCGTCAATCAGAATGCTCCCTTCGGTTGGACGGTAAAATCCGAGAATGAGCTTCTCGATCGTAGATTTACCAGAGCCGATGCGTCCGATAATCCCGACTTTCTCTCCGGGTTTAATTTTAAAGCTTACGTGGCTTAGAGCCGGTTTGGTCTCTTCCGGGTAAGTAAAGCTGACGTCTACAAATTCAATGGAACCTTCAAAGTTAGGGTGTTGAATGAAGCGTTTGGAGTCCGGGCGCTCAATTTCCTTTTTCATTAATTCATTAAGGGTAGTAAGTGCGACTTTTGTTTGTTGGTATGAAGAGGTCAAACTCGCAAATTGTCCCATCGGTCCGATTGCTCTTTGGCTGATCATTACGGTGGCGATTAAGCCCCCCATTGTTAATTCGCCCTCTTTAATCAGGTAAACGCCGGCCAGAACGATGATAACTGTGCTCATTTGCTGCATGAACCCGGTCATTCTACCGATTGAACTTTGTAACATTTTTGAACGTATGCTTGCTCTGGCAATTTCACCGACGGCTTGTTCCCATTTCCATTGTGAATGTGCCTCGACCCCTAGTGCTTTGATGGTCTCCATAGCGGTTAGGGTTTCTATGAGCACGGCATTTTTTTGGCTCGTTGCCTCATAAGAAGCTTCAATACTGCGTTGAATCGGGTTTTTTAGAATCATGCTGTAAAGCAAGATGATCAAGATAATGCCGATTGGTACAAGTACGATGTTACCGGCAATGTAAAAAATGACCGATAGGAAGATGACTACAAAAGGTAAGTCTACCAAAGAGGCGATAGTTCCCGATGTGAAGAAGTTTCGAATGCTGTCGAATTCGCGAAGGTTGTTTGCGAAGGCACCGATACTTCCCCCTCGGTTGGCCATTGTCAGCCCCAGGGTTTGTTCGAAAAGTTTGGCGGACATTAATACGTCGCTTTTCTTTCCGGCTATCTCCAGAAAGTAGGAGCGAAGGAACTTGAGAAGGATATCGAACATATAGACGACACTAACGCCGATAGCGAGTACCCAAAGAGATTCGACGGCATTGTTTGGAACAATCCGGTCATAGACATTCATGACAAAAAGAGGGTTGGCCAGAATGAAAAAGTTGATCACAATGGATGCAATCAATACATCTCTATATATCGATCTCGCCGACCAGAGCGTACTCCAGAACCAGTGCCCCTGTTTAAAGCCGACTAGACCCTCTTCGTGATGTTCGTAGAAAGCCTTTTGAGTCAAATAGACGGCATAACCTATATAGTCTTCTTGTAGCTCTTCTAGAGAAACGGTGGTTTTACCTTCTTCGTTATCCGGGAAGATGAGAGTGGCCTGCTGTTTTTCAAAATCGATTTTTTCAAGTAGACAGGCCTGGTGATTTTTGAGCAGTAGAATGCATGGCAGAACCAGGCTGGAAATTTCGTTGAGCTTTTTCTCTTTAAAGCTTGCAGCCAGCCCGGCACGGGAGGCAGCACGTTTGAATATGTCCGGAGAAATCTCTTCGGATTGAATCGGTAAGCCCGCGGTTAGGGAGTCTTTGGAGACAGGGTTTCTATTGAGCTTGCTGTAAAGAACCAAGCACTCCAAAAGCGGACTGTTAATCCCGCTGAACGACGTTCCCGGTTTATAGTCAATGGCGTCGTTGTCCATTAAATTATTCGGTGTGGAACTGGCCGTCATTGTGCTCGTAGCTTCCTATTCGTTAGTAAAATTCATAATGGAGTGACTTTATCCGAGATTCCATAATAATTCAATGTCTATTAAGTTGTCTTTTGTAAAACCACGGTTTTTTCTTTGAGTTACTCGGCTAATGGTGTTGGTGCACCGTAATAGTAACCTTGGAAAAGCGGGACTCCAAGTTCTTTGAAAGCATCAAGCTGGGCTTGGTTTTCAATCGCCATGGCTATGACTTTGATGTCCAGGCTTTTCGCCATCTCACACAGGCTTGAAACGTAAGAGCGGGTCTGATCGTCGCTCTCAATCGCTTTACTGAACGCGGAATCCAATTTTACATAATCGGGTTGAAGTCCTTGTAAGTAGCGCAAGTTGGCAAAGCGGCTTCCGAAATGGTCGATACCGATTGCTACGCCAAGTGCTTTCAGGGATCGGATGAAATCAAACGTTGTTTCAGGAGACTCCGAAATTAACTGCTCCGTTAATTCAAAAGAAAGGTTTTTACAGTAGCTGCCTGAATGTTGCAATTTGTCCAGAAGCCAAGACTGCAAATCTCGGTTCAAGATGATCGAGCGAGTGAGGTTAACTGATAAGCGATGGGTGCTTGAGTGGGTTGCTAGGTAGTCGAAAACCAACCCAACGACCAGTTTGTCGATTTCCGTCGTCTTACCAAGTTGTTCAACAGCAGGCATAAAGTAGCCTGCCGAATGAACTGTGCCTTCTTCATCTTTTAGACGAATCAGTACTTCTTTATCATCAATCTTTCCGTCTAACGTATAAGCGCTTTGTTGGTAAAGGATGAAACGGGCTTCCTGGATGGCTTTTTCGATCAGGTTAGTCCAAATTGAGTTCTGGTTATCTGTCTGAGCTTGGTCTGAATAATAGAATGCGTTGTTCTCACCTTGCTCACTGGCCTGTTGAATGGCGTAGTCCAGGGAGGAAAGCAGCTTGCCTCGGCTGTCACCTGGTTGGTAATCCATGAAAGCGACGGAAACTGAAACCGGCGCATGGCTGGCATTGAGTTCCGACAATAAGTCTGGAATGGCGTCGTTAATGGCTTGCAGGCCGGGTTGAATTTTATTTTGAGATTCTGACGGAATGACCGCAACCAGTTCCGTTCCGTTGAGTCTTGCGGACAAAGCGTCAGGTGAAGTGATGCCTTCTTGCATTTTATCCGCGATGTTTTTAACCAGTTGGTCTCCGATTAAGTAGCCGAATTGGTCGTTGAGTTCTTTCAGACCATGAATTCGGATTAAAGCGATGATGCCAGGGCTGGCGTCTTCTTTCGGATCCAGTAGGCTGTCGACAATCATTTCAAAGTGGCGGCGGTTACTTAATCCGGTTACGTTATCCTGGTAGGCCATTTTTTGCAGTCTTTCAGCTGTCTTGGCATCACGTTCGAAGACTTCTTTCATTTTTTGAACCATGGCGTTCATCGCCGAGACCACGCGTCTGAATTCAACGGTATTAGGCAAGTGATCCTGAACCAGATATTCTTTTTTTACAATCGCTTCAGCTTGTTTTTCCATTTGTTTCAATGGCTTCAACATGATTCTAAGGGCGGTAACGACAATCAGGATGGCGGCCGCTGCGGCTAGTAGGAACCAAGTTGATAGATTGATGAAGGCTTTCCAAAGTTCAATGTACGCGTAGCCGGTATGGCTGGTAACTTCTAATGTGCCCGTTGGAATCCAGCCGGATTGGACTACAGCGGCCGCTGGTGGGGTCTGTAAGTCAATTGAATGGATGAACCAGCTTGGCACAGCTTCCATTTCTTTCGGGTTGGTGCGCTCATATAGTATCTTTCCGTCCATGTCTGTCAGGGTAATGTTGGAATAATAGCCGCGATCGAACACCGCATTGATCATGGTTTCCATTGTCGGCAGATCGTCCGGATCGGCATTGCTGCTTAAAGATAGGCCTAGTGAGGTCGCGGTATCCTGTGCGTGCGAACTTAACTGATCCTGCAGAAAGTTTTTGGTGTTTGAAAGGTTGAGTGCAAATGTCCCTATGAGTAAGATCAAAAGCATGGATGCGATAAAAATCATCATCTGTTTGTTTAAGCTCATATGTTTTTCCTTTCTATCCGGATAGGCCTCAATGTCGTGAGGTATGTCTATTTAATTATTTTCCAGCTTTTTAAGCAGAATGTTCCATTTTTTCAGCCTTTGTGTGCCGCCTTTGACTTCTTTACCTTTTCCTCGCTGTCTGGACAGCCAGAGGCCGTCACCGTTAAAGCTGTATATAGGTACGAGGTCGTTACGTTTTGTGGCTGGAAAAATACGTTTGTTGATGTTGTCCAATACCAATGGAATGGATTTCGGTGTTTCAAAATAGGTCAAAACCATATGGGTTTGATTGAGTCGAATCGCCTTAACGTATGTTAGATAAAGCTTTTCTTCCGGGATTCCGATGGCTTTGAGGGTAAAGTATTTGGCAATGACGTAATCTTCACAGTCTCCGGCATCCGTGCCTAGGAATTCAATCGGAGTAGCCCAGTAATCGCTTTTTTTCCAGTGAATTTGGTCGGAAACGAATTGCGCTTGGTTGAAAAAGTCATTGACGGCTTTGAGGACTGTTTTTTCAGGACGGCCGATATTATCGTCAACTAACTCTTGCCATGCTTGCAAGCGTTTGACTGCGAGAGGTCCATATTTTTGACCGGCGGCGGCAAGCTGTTTTTCGGTAAAAACCTTGGTGGGATTTTGTACGTTGGCGCTTAATAAGCTTGTTGTCAGGCCGATAGCCAGGATGAACGAAAACCTAACCCAAGTGGTCATAAACCACCTGTTGGGTTAGGTTATTTCGTTGGTATTGAAGTTCAAATGCTTCAACGACTGCTTTATTTCCCGATGTTTTCGGGAAGTCGAGCTTTAGCTGCATCGGGCACTTCAGTACGAGGGATGACTTTAAGTTCAATACGACGGTTTTTCTGTCTTCCTTCCGCCGTTTTGTTGTCAGCAATCGGAGCTTCTTCACCTTTACCAAGAATGTAAAGTTGATCGTCTTTTAGTTGCATTGCATTCAACAAGAACTCTTTAGCGCTGTCCGCACGACGCCATGACAACCACAGGTTGTATTGGTTTGAACCGACGCTGTCCGTATGTCCGGTAACCAAAATAACTTCTGTGCTCTTCAAAGTTTTTAAGCGACTTGCGTTCTGCTTAAGTACTGCAGCTTGATCGTCACGGATTTTCGAAGAGTTGGTGTCAAATACGATGTTACTTAGAACAAGGACTTCTGGAGGGCATCCGTATTTGTTGACCTTCACGCCTAGTGGGGTGCCAGGGCACTGATCGTCGTCGTTGAATACGCCGTCACGGTCTTCATCCATGTCCAAAGGACAACCTTTTTCATCTACTGGCGTACCTAGAGGTGTGTCAGGACAAAGATCGATTGAGTTGGCAACGCCATCACGGTCATCGTCAGGTTCACAGCCCAAAGAGTTGACTTTTACGCCAGGAGGAGTGCCTGGGCACTGGTCGTCTTTGTCATAGACGCCGTCACCGTCGCTGTCCAGTTCGCAGCCGTATGAGTCGACTTTGATGCCGGGGACGGTATTTTGGCAATGGTCTAACTTGTCTGTAACGCCGTCTTCGTCTAAGTCTTTATATTCTTGGGTAAGCGCTTCAGGATCATCTTCATACAGAACCTTAATGGCAGCGGATGGGTACTCTTTAGTTTCTTCCGTCGTGGAACAGCCGTTTAATCCGGCCATAAAAGCAAGAGTAAGCAATAGGTAAATTCTTGACTGATTTGATAAGCGTATCATGACTGGCTCCAGGGATTTTAAGAGTGAGTTGCCTATGGTTGATAAATGTGAGTTGAAACTTATCTTTGCATAATAACCTAGTCTCGCATAATTTTTATTAAAAATGCGTAGAAAATGAGATATTTTTATTCTAACTCAAATGATGCGCATGCCTAAATTAAATTCTTTTATAGAACTAGGGTTATTGCCTTGTGCAATTGTTCGTCGGAAAGTATCACCGGATTACCTAACATGCTGCCGCTTCGGCAACTTTTGATGACCGGTTCTAGGTTGTCGGTGGATAGCCCGAATTCTCCCAGGCCTTGCGGCGTGTAAGTTTGAGCATATCTTTGCAAGATTTTCACCAGGCCTGTTAGTTCTTCACCGGGTTTTGAATCCGGATTGAGCAGGCGGCCTATTTGGACATATTTTTCCAATGATTGACGGGTTTGTACAGAATCCTGTTGATGTAGGGCTTCGATGTTCATTTCGGTAATGGGAGCCAGAAGTTTCGCGCAGACAATCCCATGAGGTGCTTCGAAGAAGGCGCCGATCGGGCCGGCCAAACCGTGTACAGCGCCCAGTCCCGCATTGGCAAGCGTCGTTCCGGAAAGCGAAGCAGCCAGCATCAAGCGGCTGTAGCCTTGTTGTTGAAGAGCTTCGTTTTCACTTTCGATGGCTTCGAATGCCCCCTTGAATAGGGTCATGCCTTGCCAGGCCAGTGCATCGGTAATCGGATTGGGTTTAAGTGTGGTGTAGGACTCAAGCAGTTGAGTGAAAGCATCCATCCCGGTTGCATAGAGTATGTCTTTTGGGCAGCTCAGTAGCAGTTCCGGATCCAGCCAGGCTTCTTTGGCCAGTAGTTTGTCACTGCGGAAAGACTTTTTGAATTCTCCCAAACGTGACAGCACGGAATTTTTCGTCGTTTCGCTGCCGGTTCCAGCGGTGGTCGGTACCGCAATGAATGGGCAGGTTTCAACATCAAACGCTTTGCCGGCACCGACACCTTCCAGATAATCCATGACCGAGGTTTGGCTAGGAATCAGGCCGGCAATCGCTTTGGCTGCATCCAGAACGCTGCCGCCACCGATGCCGATGACCGCTTCAGTATCAGGTTTGCATTGGCTGGTAATGTAGTCGACCAAGTCAGGGGAAGGTTCACCGGACACGGTGAAGTGATCGACCAGACGATTGTTTTCCATCAGCGTGTCGCGAACGATTTGCCCAAACTCACCAGGCCTGCTCAAAAAATTACCGGTTATCAAAACCACCCGACCACGGTAGTTCTCTTTCAGGTGTTCGATCAATTGATGACGAATTCCCCAGCCGAAATGAATATGTGGCATGGGGGCGAATTGAAACGGCGGAATGGTTTGGTGCATGAAGCGAATCCGTATAGTTTGGGTTGAGTGGTTGCTCGCAATTGGTACTAAGAAGTTTAATCTTTTTTAAGAAACGATTTCAAATTCGCCAAATGGGCGTTGCCTTCTTCCATCTGCTCTTCCTTGCTGACCACTTGGCCGGGTTTACCTTCCCATTTAAGGATGTCCTGCGGCAGTTCTTCAAGGAAACGGCTCGGTTCGCAAGCCATGTCTTCACCGTATTTTCTGCGCTTGGATGCGTAGGTCATAGTCAGAGTCTTTTGCGCTCGAGTGATTCCGACATAGGCTAAGCGGCGTTCTTCTTCCAGTCCCGGCGATTCCAAGTTTTGTTTGTGAGGCAAAAGCTCTTCTTCCATTCCGATCAGAAAAACGTGCGGGAACTCCAATCCTTTAGAAGCATGCAGCGTCATCAAGCTGACCATGTCGTGTTCCTTTTCAGATTCATTGCGCTCCATCATGTCCATCAAGGTCATGTGGGTGACAATGGTCTGAAGCTTCTTTTCTTCTCCGTCTTCTTCAATCGCTTTGTTGATGATGCGTTCAATCCACAGTACCAGTTCGCGTACATTGGCGATACGGCGTTCGGCGGTTTTGACATTACTGGCAGTTTCATGAATCCAGTTGTCGTACTCCAAGGTTTCGATCAGTTGGCGCACGAATGAAACAACTTCTTCGCCTTCAGCCGAATCGGCTTTTTGAACCCAGTCCAGAAGTTGTTGCCCAAAGTATTGAACTCGTTTCAAGGCCTTTTCCGAAAGAATGGTGGTTAGGCCGAATTCCTGAGTGGCGTCGAACAGGCTGATGCCGCGCCCAGTGGCGTACGTTGCCAGTTTCTCCAAGGTGGAAGCACCGATTTCTCGGCGTGGCGTATTGACGATTCGCAAGAAAGCAGCGTCGTCGTCCGGGTTTACGATGAGTTTTAGGTAACTCATGATGTCCTTGATTTCGGCATGATCGAAAAAGGACTTTCCGCCGGAAATCACGTAAGGAATGTTCTGTTCGCGCAGGGCGCGTTCCATCAAACGCGCCTGGTGATTGCCCCGGTATAGGATTGCGTAATCTTTGTTTTTGGTGCGATTCTTGAATTTGTGGACGATGATTTCCGAGACGACACGTTCCGCTTCTTGGTTTTCGTTGGCGCAGGAAATGACGCGAAGATGGTCGCCCATTCCCATGTCACTCCACAGTGATTTTTCAAATACGTGCGGGTTGTTGGCGATTAGCTGGTTGGCCGATTGTAGGATACGGTTACTGGAACGGTAGTTCTGTTCCAGCTTGATTAGTTTCAGTGCCGGGAAGTCTTCTTTTAGAAGAGCCAGGTTTTCCGGCTGGGCGCCACGCCAGGCATAGATCGATTGGTCGTCGTCGCCAACCACTGTGAAGCGTGCCTGTACACCGACCAGTTGTTTCACCAGCTCATACTGTGAGGCGTTGGTATCCTGGTACTCATCCACCAGTAGATAACGAACCTTGTTTTGCCATTTGTCGAGTACGTCCGGATTTTCATTGAACAGTTTTACCGGCAGGCCGATCAAGTCATCAAAATCTACGGCGTTATAGGCGTGTAGCTGTTTCTGGTAGGCCTGGTACAAAAGGGCACGGGCTTGCTGTTGGGCATCTTCGGCCGTTTCCAGCGCTTGTTGCGGTGTGATGTGCGCGTTTTTCCAGTTTGAGATGTCCCATTGCACCCCGTCCAAGACTTCGGGGTCAAGCGACTGTTTATGCATTAATTCCTTCAGAATCTGGCCACTGTCGGTAGCGTCCATGATCGAGAAGTTCGGCTTGTAACCCAGCGCTTTATATTCCTGACGCAGGATGTTTAGACCCAAGTTGTGGAAGGTCGAAACGTTCAAGCCTTTGGTGTTTTCGTCTTTGAGTAGCTTGGTGACACGCTCTTTCATCTCTTTGGCGGATTTGTTGGTAAAGGTCACAGCATAGATATTGTGCGCTTTGTAGTCGTGCTGACGAATCAAGTAAGCGATCTTTTCAGTGATAACACGGGTTTTTCCGGAACCTGCACCAGCCAATACCAGCGCTGGGGTCTCGATGTGTTTAACCGCTTCATATTGTCGTTCGTTTAGGCTATGCATTCTGGCTTCTGGTTCTTTTTTAACTACTTCTAAAACTGCTGCTAAAGTTGCTTATTGGGTTCTGATGCTTTTTGAATTATTCGATCAGCAGAAAAGGTACAATATGATAATTCAAATTGAGACGAATTACTTTAGGAAAAAACCAGTATGGCCACCATTCATGAGTTAAAGCAAGATCTGCACATTGATGCGAATTTGATGGGTAAACCGCTACGGTTCGCCACCACATGGGGGATTTTCAGTCCACGTGAAATCGATTCGGGAACCGATCTTTTTTTACGTCATCTGGATATCAAGGATGACGAAGTTGCCTTGGATATCGGTTGCGGTTACGGGCCGATTGGGTTGGCGATTGCCGCCAATGCGCCAAAAGGCGAAGTGCATATGGTCGACAAGGATTTCGTGGCCGTTGAATATGCCAACAAGAATGCGGAAATGAATGGCCTGACGAATGCCAAGGCTTATTTGTCAAACGGGTTGAGCAACGTTCCAAAAGATATGGAATTCACCACGGTGGTGTCGAATATTCCTGCTAAGGTTGGTAAGGAAATGTTGAGTATTCTGTTGCACGATGTCCATCAGCAACTAACGCCGGGAGGTCAATTTGTCGTCGTGACCATTAATGGGTTGCGTCAGTACATGAAGCGAAACTTTGTGGAAGTGTTCGGCAATTACGAAAAGGTAAAGCAGGGGAAAGATTACACCATCTCTCGTTGCGTTAAGGAGTGAGGAAGAGTCGGTAGCTCACGGATGGTTGATGTTTGAGCTGCTGTTAGGACGAGGGGGTTAAAAAGAGGGGCTTTCTTTTTACGGAATAGCCCCTTAACTGAGTCTAACTACAAACAAAAAAATAGAACTGTCCTTGCAAGTGTGGGCAGTGTTCTTATTCTTATCTAATTCTCGTCTTAAAAGTTATAACCAACACCTACGTTCAGTGAGTTTTCATCAACGCCATATTTTGATTCATAAGTGGTATAAGAAACAGAACCATAAACCTGGCTATTGAAGTCATGTTCAAGACCAAGTGTTCCAAAATAACGGTCATGACTGAATTTGTCGTTTGAAGCTTCCATTTGACTCCACTTATATCCGACTTTGGCAAACCCTTTAAGGTCTTCAGTAATTTTGATCGTACCTTTAAGGTCTAGTCCGTAAAGATGGTTGATTGCGTATTTTGCATCACCCGGAACATTGTCTTTAGAGAGGCCTGTACCCAAAAAACCTTCAACGGCAAAATATTCGTTTAAATTCTTACCGAATGTAGCGGTTAGTACCGGAATTTCCAGGCTGGAACCTGAGTTTTCTGCTTTGTACAGGCTGAAGCCCAATTCCGCATAAGTACCAGCCATTGCATTGGTAGAATCCTCAGCCATTGCGGCAGACGTTGACGCAGCTAAGATAGCCACAGCAATTAAACTTTTTTTCATTTTGTAAACCTTATAATTAGTGAACCCATCCCTAGGTATAGTTTTATTACATAAAGCGTGCGGAATTGTACGTATTAAATTTTAGGTGTCAACCCGTGGTTTTTTGGGGTTATACCGGCGTTTGTGAACGGCGTAAGACGAGTGATATGAAAGCATTAAAAAAGCTGGTGTTTTTATTGCCTTGTTATTGTTTAGTGCCTTGTCTAGAATACGGGGTAGTCTTGATGAGACGTTTTATAAAATTTAGGAGTGTGCTGTGAGAAGTTCTTGGTTGGTGATGTTAACGTTTTTATTCGGTATGGTTACTCTGTCTCAGGCCGCTGAAGCCGCTCGTTTGGGTGGTGGTTCCAGCTTCGGATACTCTAAAACAATCCCTTCCAAATCGTACAGCACAGCCCCTAAATCCACAGCGACCAAACCGGCGGCAACCACGGGTAAAACCACGGCGACAAGCGGCGCGTCCAAATGGTTGGGGCCTTTGGCCGGTTTGGCAGCTGGTGGCCTGCTGGCAGCGATGCTGTTTGGCGATGGCTTTGAAGGAATTCAGTTGATGGATATGTTGATCTTTGCACTGATCGCTTATATGTTGTTCAAACTGTTTGCCTCGAGTCGTAGCCGTCAGCAGCCGATTTACGGCCAGTCGTCTGAAGGAACTTACCAGTCAGACAATCAGACCGTCAGCCGTCGTCAAGCCTATTCCGAATTTTCAGGTCAGCCGAATTACGATCCTTATCAGGAAGGATCGATTATAGGCTCAGCGTTAGGTGAAGGAATTTCCGATCAGGCCGTTACAGTACATGAAGTACCAGCCTGGTTTAACGCGCAGCAGTTTGTAGAAGGGGCTAAAGGCCATTTTGTTACACTACAGAAAGCATGGGATGATTTGGATCTGAAAGAGGTCGAATCCTACTGTACACCAGAATTGTTCGCGGAAATTAAGCAGCAAGCACAAGGACGTGTTCCCGGAGATAATGTGACCGTTGTGGATACATTGGACGCGGAAATTGCCGACATGGCCATTGATGGCGATTATTTTGTTGTGAGTGTTCGTTTTAGTGGCTTCATTCAGGAAGAAGCCGAAGCGGATGCGCATGCATTTAATGAAGTTTGGCATATCCGTAGAGACGCATCCGATCAAGGTAATTGGTTGGTTGCGGGTATTCAGCAGATGCATTAGATCGGGACTTAACATTAAGTTATCTAAGCATAAGCGAGGGGGAGTGATGGGTATTAACCTAATCAAGGCAGTCGGTATTTTTTTGGGATTATTTGTCCTGACGGGGGGGCTTTCAGGGTGTTCCAAAGAGCCGGTGACGCTTCAGTCAGCACAGATCGTAGAGAATCTGGACAAGGGTTCCGGTAATTTCGACCGAGTATTGATGATCTGCTTCAATCATCCGTTAACCGATACTTATTACCATAAGGTCACGATTCTGACCAAAGAGTCCGTAAAGATTTCCGGAGAAGGCTTGTTGCGGCCTTTGGCATCCGATCCCGACAATAAATGTCAGTTGAAAAATATTTATACTTATATCAACAAGGATTCGCCGATCGGGGCCCGTGAATTGATTCGTGACTACGTGATTCCCGGCAATGTCAGCCAGATTTTGATTCAAGTTTATGAGTCAGAACCGGAAGGAAAGGAGCGCCCGATTACCGAGCGTGTGTTCAAGAATCTTTAATAAGATGAACAAAAAGGTCGGTGAGCTGTGTGTTTAGAACATAAAATACGCGGCTTAAAAACCAGCAGGCCTGGTATGGCAAAAGAACCATACCAGGCCTTTTTATTGGCATATTATTGTTTTGAGTATCAAGTATGTATGACTTCCCCCAGCCATTAATGGACAGTCTGGCTTACGCCTATGGCAAGCCGTTTTGTTCAGCCGTCTATAAAGTCAGTCCTGAAGATTTTGTAGTCGAAGAGCAGATTGCTTACGAATTGAGTGGTGAAGGGGAGCATCTGTGGTGCTGGGTAGAGAAGCGTGGCGAGAATACCGACTGGGTGTTGCAACAACTGGCTAAATGGGCGGGCGTTTCCCCAGCGCGTATTGGTGTGGCGGGTCAAAAAGACCGCCACGCCGTCACCCGTCAATGGTTCAGTATTCAGCTGCCGGGACAAGCGGATCCCAATCCCGAGGATTTGGGGCTTGAAAACGTCAAGATTCTTAAGATGGTGCGTCATCAACGTAAGTTGCAAACCGGAGGGTTGAGCGGTAACCGATTCGAGTTGGTGCTTCGTCAACTTCAAGCTCAACCGGATGAATTGCAAACCCGCTTGCTACAAATTCAGCAGTTTGGCGTGCCGAATTATTTCGGAGAGCAGCGTTTCGGGTTCAAGGGCAATAATCTCTGCAAGGCCACGGATTTTCTGCAAGGAAAAATGAAACGGGTCAAACGCAATCAGAAAAGTCTGTATATTTCCGCGGCACGTTCCTGGTTGTTTAATTTGGTTTTGAGCGAGCGGGTGAGCCAGGAAAATTGGAATCGTTTTAAAGTTGGTGATGTTTTACAACTTGAAGGCTCTTCCCGTTGGTTTGTAGAGGATGGATCGGAAGATCTGGCTGAAAGAGTGGAGAGCGGTGACCTGCATCCTACAGGTCCACTGGTTGGCAGGGGGGAGTTGCCCAGTCAGGAGTCGGTGCGTACTTTGGAAGAATCGATTGTCCAGCCGTATGACATTTGGTTGCAAGGTTTGGAGCAACTAGGATTAAAGCAGGATCGTCGGTCTTTAAGGGTATTACCGAAAGATTTTGAGTGGCAGTGGCTCAAAGGCGGCAGTGGTGAAGAGGCGGTGGCTGCATTGAAAGTGAGTTTTTCATTGCCGGCCGGGTCTTATGCAACCATGGTTTTGCGCGAGATCTGCCAAATTCAGGATGCACAGATAGCAAAAAAAATGGAACAGCATTCCGGCGTATAATGAATGCATAGGAAAACCCCGCTATGGTTGTTTAATTAGAGATGGCGGGTGCGTTTAATAAAGAAGGTCGAATGATTCTCAATACATTGAGTTTACATTTGGTAAGGAGTTGACTTACTCTTTAGGCTCAAGAGAAAGGAACTGGTTAGTTGATAAATAAGTTATCTAAAATGATTCGTCCGGCTCTCGGGACGGTCTCGCCGATTTTTATCGCAGGAATCGCGTTGACGGCGGTGGTCATTTATTTTGGAAGCCAGTACCTTAAATTGAGCTACCAGAACCGCTTAACCGAAACCGCTTTGGTGACAACGAATGGCGTCACCAGTTTGATTACAGATCGCCTTAACCATTATCGAACTATGGTCAGTTCTGTAGCCAATCATCATCAGGAACGTATCTTTGAACTGGCTGCCGGTGGAGGCTATCCTTATGACGTCACCCAGGTCTCCAATGATCTCGATACGCTTTTTCGAGATGTTGATCAATTTGCGATTTTAGATCAAAAAGGGAAGCCGATGGTTGTCAGCAAGGGGCAGCCGTTGGGTGCACAGTGCAAGCATCTGATTGAAAATGAATTTCAAACCCCGTCATCAACTGGAGAGATTGAATTACATCGAAACGGAAAACACTACCATTTTGATGTGATTGTGAAACTCGATCGCGGTAATCAGCACGCCGCACTGCTGGTCAGCTTTTCTTTAGAGCGTTTTCAGAAGTTGCTATCTCAATTTGACAGCCCGGAGTTGGAGCTGGTGTTGGTGAGGGCGGCGAGTCCTAAGGTTCCGGTTTTATCTTCATCCAGTATGTCCCTCAATGAAGACTTGGTTTCATTTACAGATAAGCAACTAAAAAAAGCGTTGGCCGTTGAGAAGGTTGAGCATACACGCTGGCTATTATTGGGATTGCCAAGCAGTGGCCTGTTTTCAAAACATGCGGAACAGGTCAATTACGTAGCATGGTCTCTTTTCCTGGTCGCTCTTCTCTTATTCATGGCGTTTTTGTATTACCTGAAGAGAGCGAATGAAGCTCGCTTCCATGCGGAACAGAAAGCGTCTTACAGTGCATTGTTCAATGCCGGCCCGACTGTGCTGTTCGAAAAGGATTTTCAGGCAGGCATGTCTATCGAATACGTTTCACCAAACGTGCTTCAATTGTTAGGGTTTACAGATTCCGAGCTGATGGCCGAGCGAAGTTTCTATGACCTGATTCATCCAAAGGATCTGCAGAACTTCAAATACAGTATGCTGCAGGCCATTCAAAACCATGCGCCGTCGTTTGAGTTGGAATACCGTCTCATGTGCGCAGATTGGCACTATATTTGGGTTTACAGTTTGGTGCATCTCAATCGCGATGGCCGTGAGAAGGTCCAGAAAGTTCAAGGTTATATTACCTCTATACAAGCTCAGAAACTGGCGGAACAGCAGGCAACGACACTGATTGAAAACGCGCCGGATGCCATGGTGGTGACAGATGACAGTGGGCGGATTCAAAGCGTTAACAAAATGGCCGAATCCATGTTTGGTTATCTGAAGGATGAATTGATCGGACAGTCGATGAGTCGTCTGATTCCTTCTTATGCCGACGCCTTGGAGTGGCAGTCTGAACCTCAGATTACGCCTTATCGTGAGTGCGTCGGTGAGACGCGTTCCGGTCGAGAATTGGCTTTGGGTGTCAGCTTGAGTCGTCTGCAGACTTCCGGAGGCGTGGTGATTGCGACGGTTATTCGTGATGTCTCGGTTCAAAAAGCAGCAGAAGAACAGATGATGTTGGCCAAAGACCGAGCGGAAGCTTTGGCCTTGGCAAGAAGCCGCTTCTTGGCGATGATCAGTCACGAAATTCGAACTCCGATGAACGGTGTCCTCGGTATGGCTGACCTGTTGATTGACACGCCCTTGAATGAGACTCAACAAACGTATCTCGACGCAATTCGTGAAAGTGGCCGTTCCCTGATTTCGATCCTTAACGACGTGTTGGATTTTTCCAAACTCGAACAAGGCGGTATTCAGATTTATGAAGAACCGTTCAATCTGCACGAATCCGTGAATAACAGTGTTCGGCTGTTGACGCCATTGGCCAAATTGGGTGAGGTTGCATTACAGCAATCTTTGGATGCCGACTGCCCGGTATGGGTCAAGGGCGACGCATTGCGATTGCGCCAGATTCTGCTCAATCTAGTCGGTAACGCCATTAAATTCAGCCCGAAAGGTCAAGTGTTACTCAATGTCTCGATTCTCAAAGAGGATGAGGTGTCCTACTACTTACAGTTCAGTGTTCAGGATAACGGTATCGGGATTGCGAAAGAGCACCATAAAGGCCTATTTGAACCGTTTATCCAAGTGGATAATTCGACTTCGCGCCATTTTGGCGGAACCGGTTTGGGGTTGGCGATTACCAAGCAGTTGGTGGACTTGATGGATGGAACCATCCGTGTTGTGTCCGAACTCGGGCAGGGCAGTACCTTTATTGTTGAATTGCCTTTCCATAAGGCTGATGACGTCGAAGTGAGCAACGCCGATTCTGTGGACTCTCTTCCAGAGGCGATTGTTGCCCAATACGACACTCGTATGGCGTCTTCGGAGCCTTTGTTGCAGAGAAAGCGGAGAAAGTCTCAAGAAGAGGGTGATAAACCGCTGAAAAGGGTCTTGTTGGTTGAAGACGATCCGACCAACCAGCAGATTGCAGAAGCGTTCATTCATAAGCTTGGATTGGAAGTGGATGTGGTTAATAACGGACTTGAAGCTTTGGAGTTCTGGCGTTTGCACCATGACAAGTTCGGACTGATTTTGATGGACTGTCAGATGCCGATTATGGACGGCTATGAAGCCAGTCAGCTGATTCGCCATGAAGAGGTGCAGCTGAATACGAAAGATCAGGCGGTCATTATTGCCTTTACTGCCAACGCCTACGAAGAAGAGCGGAATCGTTGCCTAAACGCGGGTATGGATGATTTGTTAGTGAAGCCTTTGTTTGTCGAAGAATTTAGGGAGAAATTGTATAAATGGTTCCCTGAACTCAAGATGTCGGGGCCTGATCAAAGCGACAAGGTGGAGAACTGATTGGAGTCTTGCTTTGAAAAGTAAGAAGCATGAAACCGAACAGGCCTGTTCGATTTCAGGGAAAAGGTTGAGCGCCTTTTCTAAGGCTTTGACTCAAACTTATTTCTTATAGAGGTCGCTTGGATCGATTAACGGGTTGCTGAGGATTTCAACATGGTTGTCTTCCACGGCGGTGTAGAAACAGCTTCGGCGGCCCGAGTGACAGGCCGGTCCAGTCTGGTCGACCTGTAACAAGATGGTGTCGCCGTCGCAATCGAACGCCAGTGACTTTAGAACTTGTATCTGGCCGGACTCTTCGCCTTTGCGCCAGTAGTTCTGGCGTGATCGGGACCAGTAGCAAACGCGCCCGGTTTTCAACGTTTCTTCCAGTGCGGCCAGGTTCATCCATGCCATCATCAACACTTCTTTGGTGTCATACTGTTGGGCAATGGCCGGAATCAAACCGTTCTCATCGAACTTGATCTGAGATTTAAGGGTTTCCCAATCAAAAGTATCGCCCTGTTTGGCCTTTTCCAATTGCTTGAATGTCGGGGCTTCGGACATGGGCTTATCCTCGCTTGGCGTTGGCGAAAGCGGCTGCAAACGGGTTGTTGGTGATCTCTTCCTTGACCGCTTTCTGCTTTTTCACAGCAACCTGCGATTTACGGCCTTTCTGAAGCATCGCTTTGAACAGTTCCACCGTTGCACGCGCATCGGCCAAAGCGTCGTGTGCGTCGCCCGGAAACGGTTTTTCCAAAATGCGTTCATAAGCATCGGTCAATTTAGGTGTTTTGTAGAACCAGTACATTTTCTCGCTTTGCCAGCGTAACGCTCCGATCAAATCTTTGCTGAGTTCTGCCGCATCCAACCAGGTGTTGTAGTCCAGCTCGAATGGCAACATCTTTTTGGCCGCACTTTTTTCCAAATAGGCAAAGTCACTTTCCGTGCTGTAAGCCAAGACCACGTCCGCATCCTTAAGGGTTTGGTGGATGGTATCCCAGGCTTCTACCAGTGTCGGCTGATCCTGTACCATCTCGGTGGTGATGTTGTGTTTTTCGTTTTCGGGAATGTCGTAACCTGGATTGATCAACTGGTTGAACAGTTCGTTGCCATCGATGTCGCAGGCGGAAACCTGAATGATGTCCGCTTCCGGATTGGTGCTGATGTCGGTGGCTTCGATGTCGATGCAGACGACGTTTTTGCCGTTCAGTTCCTGGTCGTGTTCCTTAAGTTTGAACAGGGCGTCGTTGCGACGTTCCTGAATCAGCGGAATCACTTCGGAGGAGGTGAACTCTTTCATTAACGCTTCGAGTTTGTTCTTGAGGCGGTTGACCGACTTTTTCAGAGATTTGCGAACCGCTTCGTCTTCGCTGCTGCGTTCGATGAAGGTGTCGACGTCCATGGTTTCTTCTTTTACGACCAGTTTCTTCAAGGTCTCGGCCACCAGTTTCTTGACGTTGAAGTCGAAGATTTCCAGTGGCGGAATAATGATGTCCGCATTGAGCAACGCCTTTTCGCCTTTGGCTGGAGAGGCCATGATCTGTACACCTTTGATGTTCAAACCGTCGGAAGCGGCAACCGCAACGAGATATTCTTTTAAGGGTTGGTTTCGTTTGTCGATCAGGATCAGTTGTGCGTTACTCATGGATATATTTAGTTTTTATGTCAAAAATGGCTATTCTACCAGTTGAAAGGGGGATTGGTTGGGCAAATGTGGAAAATCAACAGGCCTGCTCGTTTTCTGAATCCATGCGTTGTTGCAATGCGCAGCTGTAGGCTGTGGTTCGGAGTTTATTCTGCGCCTTGTAATTCGCCGGCCGAGCTCTCTTTCAATGTGGTCTGAACCGTTTCGTGATCCAGCTTTACCCAGTTGATCAGTTGGATGTTGCCGTCGAAATCCTCCGCCAATGCTGTACAGGACTCGACCCAGTCACCGCAGTTGTAGTAGGTGACGTCCGGACTGATCTGACGGATTTCCGCGTGGTGAATGTGGCCGCAGATGACACCGTCCATGTTTTTGTTCTGAGCCTCTTTTGCAACCGCATTCTCAAAGTCGGAGATGAAGTTGACCGCTCGTTTGACACGGGCTTTAAGGTAAGCCGATAAAGACCAATAGCCAAATCCCAAGCGGTGGCGTGCCTGGTTGAACCAACGATTGACATGCAACATGCTCTCATAGAGGAAGTCCCCGAACAGCGCAATCCAGCGGTGGCATTGCACCACGCCGTCGAACTGGTCACCGTGAATGCACCAGATTTTGCGGCCGTCGGCGGTCGTGTGAGTGTACTCGTCCAGCAGGTCGATGTTACCGAACTGGATGCCGGAGTATCGGCGAAGCATGTCGTCGTGGTTGCCGGTGATGTAGATTACTTTGGTACCGCGTTTGGCACGCGTCAGGATGCGGCGGATGACATTGGTGTGTTCCTGTGGCCAGAAGACACGCTTACGCATGCGCCAGCCGTCAATGATGTCGCCAACCAGAATCAGGGTTTCGCAATCGTGCTTTTTGAGGAATTCGCTCAGGTAGTTGGCTTTGCAACCTTTGGAACCCAAGTGTGTGTCCGAGATCCAGATGGTTCGATAGCGTTTCGGATTGCTGGAAGAGGAATCCTCTTCTTGGCTCTCCTGAGGGCTGGCGAGAATTTCTTCGGCTTGTAGTCGCATCCATGTCGGGGTATTCGAGTTCATTGGTTCTCTCAAGGCGGTCGTTAATCGGGTTTAAAGTTCGTGTTTCTGCAAAAGGTCCGGCGCATAACGGTTGAGTAATTTGGCAAACATTGTCTGTATGAAACGCTGTGTGCACGGAAGGTGTTTGACGTAAAGTGCCGTGTATTCGACAACCGGGCGACCGCCGCGTTGGCGCTTGAAATGGCCGGCGCCCGAACTGAGGTTGAGCGACAATTTACGTTCATGGGTCTGTTTGAGCAGTACGGCCATCAATAAGCGATAGAGACCAAGCGACTTTGGAAGTCGCGTATCGTACCCGACAATCGGTGCGGTGATGATGCCGTGCAGGGTAAACAGACCGATGCTGCCAACAATCCGTCCGGTTTCATCCTGAAAACTGAAAAATTCCACAAGTTGTTGGCGGTGCAGAAATTCAAGGTAATCCGCCGTGAACTGAGGGTTGTATGTGGAATGTTTTTCAATGAACAATTGGTTGAAGCAACGTTCGATTTCAAAGAAATCGGAACTGCGATGCTGGTAGGGTTCAAGCAATTTCAGGTTGGTGTTTCTTAGCAGACGCTGGTCGTTTTTAACGTTATTGCGTCTCCACCACGTCGGGTCGTCTTTCATAAACAGGTAGACCTGACGTGCCGGTAACAGTATCCAGCCGTTTGATGTCAAATGCTGCATTAACTCTTTATTCGTTTCCCGGTTTAGAGAACGGATGCTTAGGCTGTGTTGCGGATTGGAGTGGGCTAGCTTCTGGGTCAGTTCGCAAACCGTGTTTTCTTGCCAGTTTGGAATCGGATTGGTTGAGAACATCCAGTTGTTGATGGAAATGGTCTGGTTGATTTTTCCAAGTTGCAGTAAGCCGTCGGCAAGCCAGATGACACCTTTGAAGAAACGTTGTAGTTTTGGGCTTTTTAATAGCCCTAATTCATCGCGCGCATAGCGGATATAGGCGGTATAAGGCGAGCAGACATAACTGTTGTCGTATTCGGTTTCATTGCGCGTGACCGGAACGGCCTGGTTTTCGATCAGCATACTCTCGAGTTCGGTCTGAACGTTGCGGATAGCCCCCGGCGAGGCGTGTTGTTGCATGGCGTTGACTTCCATAACGTATTTTTGGGTTGTGGACCAAGCCATTTCCGGAGGAAAAGTAGACATGAAATCGGTTTCCATTGACGATTAAGGTTCCGCTTTGTGGCGATAGAGGAAAACGCCGCCGTAAATACCTGAACGATCCATTTGCGTCCAGTGATGGTTTTCGATGTCGTCCGTTGTCCAGTGACGCAATAGCTCGGCAGGCAGCTTTTGCTCAAGTGGCGAATGCGTACCTGCGGTGCGGAAGACGACTCGTGCGTTCGGCATCGCCGTGCGATTGACTTGCTCCCAAAGTTCTTTCAGTTGTTGCTCGTCCATCCAGTCTTGGGCGTCCAGGAACAGATAGGCGTTCAGGCTGTTGTCCGGCATCTGTTTCAAACGTTCGGTCATCGATTGGTGGTGTACGTGTACTTGGCCGATTTCCGCTTGTAGGGTTTCGAAGTTTTCCTTTTTCAGATAAAGCGGAACGGCTTGTCGGTGGTCAATGTCGTATTCCCGATTGAAAGCCTGCCAGGCAAAGTAATTGTCTTTGAGTGGGAAGTCACAAGCCAAGTGGCGCGCACGTTCCTTGAGCAGGTCGTGCATGCCGTGACGGGCGCTTTTGGATTCTTGGTGCATCTCTTCGAATTGAGCCGGCGGAATTCCCAGACTGTACATGACTACCGAACGGTGGCACAGGAACTTGACGATAGGTGTATCGAACACCGGTGCGACATGCTGGTCGAACAAAGTCTGCTGTTCTTCCTGAGTGCGGGCGCGCATCACTTTGGAGATGTCGTATCCGTGGCGCTTACTGATCCAGTGAATCAAGCCGATGAATTTTCCGAGTAAACCGTGGCGGTAAAAACCATCGGCAAACAGTTGGATGCGTTTTTTACCCCAGAAGTTTGCTTTGCCTTCCCAGTACTCGCGGGTTTTTAGATCTAGATTTGGCTGGATGTAGGCGTGGTAACGATCCATGTTTTTTTGTAGGTTGGCCTTACCGAAGAAGTCGAAAAAAGATTCTTGATCCGGCAGGTGTTCGGCTGCGACCAGTTTGAGTTTGAGTAACGCGATATGGGCTTCGTTCAAGTCGACGACATCGATGGATTTCGGCTTTTCGGTCAAGTAGTTCAGTACATTGCAGCCACCGGACGAAATGGTGAAAATGCGAGAGTCTGTATCGAGTCGCAAAGCTTGAATGTCTACTTCGGGATCTTCCCAGATTTGCGGGTAGACCAAGCGGTCGAACCAGGCGGTGAATAAACGGTCCAACAGCCCTTTTCGGCTCAGAATCGAGGTGTTGTTGACGGCTGAATCCAGCAGGTCTTTGGTTTTAGTGGGTTCGACAGAAGTAGGGCTGATGCTCATAACGGTTAACCTTTGTGCCTTCAATACGGAAATACATTGATATGGCATTCATCTTAAAAGGTGTTTTTTAACCATTTGTGAAGCTTGTATAACAGCTTGATGACCGTTAACGACAGTAAGCGGGTGTTTTGTAACAGTTTTATGAAAATCGGCCTGTTTGCGGTTTGTTGTAACCGAACAGGCCTGTCGAGAAGAGAAGATTGCTGTTTTAACCAATCAGATTAAATACAGAGGAAAGGGTGTCATGCAGAAGTTCCGGTGTCTTCTGGAAGGCGTCGATTTCGTGCATCGGCGAATTGATGATACTGAAGAGCGCTTTAAACTCCGGCAGGTCTTGAGGCGCGCATTGCAAGCTGCCGCAGATTCCGATTGTTGGCACTTGGTGTTTCAATCCCAGCTCGGCGATTCGCATCGGCAGTTTTCCGAAACGGGTCTGTGTATCGATGCGGCCTTCCCCGGTGACGATCCAGTCGATTGAATGTTCTTGTAACAGCGATTCGATTTTCAGGTTTTGGTTGAGTATGTCGAACCCGGGAGTGACTTTGGCTTCCAGCAGTCCTATGAATCCGGCCGCCATGCCTCCGGCGGCACCGGCACCGGGGATTTCGGCCACTTGACGTCCAGTGTGTTCCTCAATGACTTGTGCCCAGTTTGCAAGGCCGCTTTCGAGTGCTTCGAAGTTGTGCTCCGTGACTCCTTTCTGCGGTCCGAAGATGGCGGTTGCCCCCTCGTCGCCCAATAGAGGATTGGTGACGTCGCAGGCCAGTTCCCATTCGATGTCCAAAAGTTCAGCTGGTATGTCTCCAATCTGTTTTATTTGCCTCAAAGCCTGTCCGCCCAGATTGATCTCTTTGCCTTTGTCGTCCAGAAGAGGAATTCCCAAGGCTTGGAGTGCGCCGGCACCGCCGTCGTTGGTGGCAGAACCACCGAGCCCGAGTATGATCTTTTTGGCTCCTAAGGCGATGGCCGCCTGAATCATTTGGCCGGTTCCATAAGTGTGGGTCTGTAAAGGGTTGCGTTCTTCGTGGCGGATTCCCGGCAGGCCTGATGCCTGAGCCATTTCAATCATCGCCGTTTGGGTTTCCGGCTGCCAAGCAAACTGGGCTTTGGTCTTTCGTCCCAAGGCGTTCGATGCCCAGAGTGTTTGTTTTTCGGCCAGCCCCGCAAACACAAAACTGTCAACGAAACCTTCGCCGCCGTCTGACATTGGGCGAGAGATGACTTGAGAGTCCGGATGGATGCTCTGAATGACCTGGGTGGCGATTTCACAAAACTGGATCGCACTAAGGGAACCTTTGAAACTGTCCGGCGCAAGCAGAACGTTAAACGCTTTGTTCATGAGTTATCCTTGTTGAATGCATGGTATAAACATTGGGTCAGCGCGCGACGTTGCGATGGGAGCTGTACGGTTTAACGGTTCGATGGTTGCAGCGTTGCGCCGTTCTTACCATTTTTTGTTAGATTCTATCTTATCAAAGCGAGCTGGTGAAAGGCAGTTTGATTTTATTGGCTGAGGGCCAGGTATTGCGCCCCGATTGAAGCAGGGGGTGACCGATGGCTCTCCATTCGATTGAACAGTTTATGCTTGATCCGTCTTTTCATATTCTCAAATACGTTCTCATTCTTTTGACCGCCTGGTTTCAGTTATTTTGTTTTTCTTGTGTAGAGATGTTTCTTAAAGACATTAAATGAAAAGCTTAACTATATGTTTTATTTACGGTAAGGGGTTTGCACATAAATAACCCACGGGCACCAAAAAAGTGCGTATTCAGTTTCCGGGATGTCGTATCAAGGTTTGTTCTTTTCGTATGAGGCGGTGTTTACGGCGTTGTGGTGAATTGTGCTTATTATGGTACGTGTTCTGCTATGCACAGTGGCCTTGTTTCAAATTGAGGCAATGTGCACTATTTTAACAACGTGAGATTATTTTATGTCTTTTAAAAAGAGCGTTATGTATTCCGCAATACTTCAGTGTCTCGTCGGGACTCTTATGTTTTCATCTGCACAGGCTGAAACTAAGTTTGTTCCTGAGAAGTTTACTGTTGAACAAACAATTAAGCCTGGTCCGAATGTTATCGTAAATGGTGCTAGTTGGGACGGTGCCAGTAAAATTCATATTTACGGGCAGGAAGAGCTTAACTATCAAGGCAGTGTTTCTGCTGGGTTAGTATCCCAGACTTTGCCTTCCAAAGATGGTAAACAGCTTTATGTGCTTTCTCATTATATGAAGCGATATACCTACGGACCAGTTGAGTCTGCGGTTCAGATTTTTGATATTAATACTTTGACTGAAGCGAAAGAGATCATTGTTCCGAATAAGGCTGCGCATGCTATCGGTATGCCGGGTCTGTTGGAAAGAAACTATGATGATAGTTGGATCTATGTACAAAACGCTACACCGGCAACGTCTGTCACGGTTGTAGATAAAAAACTAGGAAAAGTGATCAACGAAGTCGCGGTTCCAGGGTGTTTTGGGATTTTCCCGGCAAAGGATTCGAATAAGTTTTCGACTTTGTGCGGAACGGGAGCAATTAAGTCAGTTACCTTTAATGGAAACAAATATGAAATCAGCGAATCTAAATCAGGTTTGTTTGATGTCAAAAAAGATGCCCTATACGTCCAAGCGATTAGAAATGTAAATGGACTACTGATGATCCCATCCTTTAATGGAAATATTTATATGGTGGATGACAGTGGCAAAGCACCGAAGCTGGTAGAAAAGATTTCAATCACTAAGGGGACTGAGGGGAATTGGGCGCCAGGTGGTTACCAAGTGATGTCTTACAACAAATCACTGGATATGATTTTTGTATTGATGCATCCGGATGCTTACGAGGGCAGTCATAAAGATGCTTCCAGCGAAATCTGGGCGTATAGCATGGATAAGAAAAAAATTATCAGTCGTTCGCCAGCAGAAAACTTAGTCGCCCTTGCTGTTTCACAGGGTAAAACCCCGATTCTATTCGGTTCCAACGAAGAGGATGAAACGGTTGATCAGTATACACTTGCTGATGCAAAAGCCTTTACATTCACTAAAGCAGGAAGTGATGACAAGACGGGATGGTCGACTAATCTGCAGGTGGACCAATGAATGACATCCTCCCATTAGTTAGTCTGGCAAGTTTTGTCTTTATCATTTTAGTAATGGTAAGAGCATCGATGCATAAAGCTTTTGATATTCATGAATTTCAAGGGTTTGTTGCTGACTATGAAGTGCTTCCTGAAAGCCTGGTAAAACCCGTGTCGTATGCCATTGTTGCAGTTGAGATCGGCGCGGTCGTTTTAATGCTGGTGCCTACTTTAAGAGAGTTTGGGTTGATGTTAACCATCGTTCTACTCTCAATTTACGCCCTCAGTATGGGTGTCAATTTAGTTAGGGGAAAAACCAGTATTGAATGTGGCTGTGGGGGAACACCTCAACCCCTCTCTTATACATTGATTCTTCGCAATATTGTTTTAATTGTTTTTGCTCTGCTTCCTCTTTCCGGTCTTCCAGAGGAGTTCGCATTCATGGAAACATTATTGGCGATGGCTGCCGGTGTATTTTTGTGGGTGTTCTACCAATTTTTTGAACAGACAAATGCCAATATGATTTTTATTAAAACTAAACAACTATAGGAACTTGAATTCATGACTGCCTTATATTTTGCAGTAATTTTTCTTTTTGTTGCGGTCATCCTGCTGGGATTCGCATTTTTTATGCTTTCTAGACAGATCGGCATTCTTTTCGAAAGGATAGCTCCTATGGGAGCTTTGGTGAATGAGTCAGGACCAAAAGTGGGCGAAAAGACCCCTAAATTTAGCCTGACCAGCCTAACTGGAGGGAATGTTGAAATTGGGGATCAACAGGAGAAAGCTAAATTAGTTTTCTTTTTGTCCCCGACATGCCCGATTTGTAAAAAAATGTTACCGATCCTTCGTTCTACTCAAAGCAGTGAAGATTGGGTAGATGTTGTCTTAGCCAGTGATGGCGAAGTCGATAAGCATTTACGTTTTATAGAGCACGCGGATTTGAAATCGTTTCCGTATGTTGTTTCTACCGAACTTGGGCTTGCCTACCGTGTTTCCAGATTGCCGTTCGCTGTTTTGATTGGTCAGGATGGAACCATTCGTGCAAAAGGTTTGATCAATAGCCGAGAGCAATTGGAAAGCCTGTTTAATGCACACGATAACAATGTTTCGTCCATTCAAAACTATATTGATTTACAGCAATCATAATTAAAAGGATTACTTTATGAGAAATTTAATTGATCAAATGTTTGCCTTGTTTGATAAGCGAACTGAAAGCATGTCGCGCAACATGGCTCACAATCATGGACGCAGAAGCTTTTTGGCAAAAGCCGGTGCGGCGGTGATTGGTAGCGCCATGTTGCCTCTGTTGCCATTTGAGCAGGCCGGTCGGGCCTATGCTTCCGAAGAGGAAGAAAACCCTATGGATCCTAATAGTTGTAGCTATTGGCGCTATTGCGCGATTGACGGGAACCTATGTAGTGACTGTGGGGGAACCCTAACGAGTTGTCCTCCTGGGGCTGAAGCGTCAAAAGTTTCATGGGTGGGAACTTGTCACAATCCAAGTGATGGCAAGGACTATTTGGTTTCATATAACGACTGCTGTGGTCGCGCCATGTGTAACGGGACATACTGTCTTAAGAGCGAGCGTGAACGCCCAGGTTATCAGATGGGATTACATAACGATATTAACTGGTGTATGGCTAACACATCACAGGGTTATCACTGTACGGTGGCTGTGTTGATTGGTTTGGCGGAAGGCGCTTAATCTTCCACCGATTGTTAATCATCATGTAATTGGCATCGCTCCATTTCTTGGTTAATGGGATGGGGTGATGCCTTTCAAAATCTATTACTTTTAGAGAAGTCGAATGAAATATCGAAATTTGATTGTCGGCATGTTGTTTTTGCTGGCTAGTGGTGAAGCTTTGGCAGTGAAATATTCGCCTGAAACCAACTATGCCTTAAGGTGTTCGGGATGCCATGGTCCTGCAGGTATAGGTACTGAAAAGGGCGGTATTCCAAACTTTCAAGATTTTGTTGGGTCTTTTTCAACGCTTGAATCAGGTCGTAAGTATTTGATGAATGTTCCAGGAGTTGTTGGATCTAATTTGTCGAACAGTGAAATCTCAGAGGTTATGAACTACGTCATGAAAAAATGGGGAGGGGAATCGTTGCCTAAGACTTATCAACCATTTACCGAAGAAGAGGTGAATAAGTTGAAACAATATGATGTTGGAGATGTGGTCGCATACCGCCGTAAAGTAGCAAAGGAGCTAAAAGAACAGGGGTTGCCGGTCGCGCCTTATCCTTGGCCTTAAGTCAATATAAATTCCGTTCGGGCAAAAGGTCTGTCGATGAATTTAAAAAGAGGTTGTAATCTTTTGTCTAAAAAGGGAATGGCTCTTCAGTTGCCGATGCTCGGAACTGAACAAGCCTATTTTGTAAAAATCAGTCGTTTTTCCATTTGATGGAGCAGCCCATGCTGGGAATTTGTTCCAACGGTCCTTTTCCGGTTTGTGCGACCAGTTTCATGGCTTCGAGCAGGTCTCTACGGACGCCTTCTGGGGCGGTTTCCTTACGCGATTCATCCAGACGGCCACGGTATTGCAGTTTCAAATCGGCGTTGTAGCCGAAGAAGTCCGGCGTACAGACTGCACCGTAGGCTTTAGCGACGGCTTGGCTTTCGTCGATGACATAAGGGAACGGGAACTGCCATAGGTCGGACACCTTTTTCATGTTTTCAAAGGAGTCTTCCGAGTATTCATTTGGGTCGTTGGACATGATGGCGATGCTGTTGACGCCGAACTCATCGCGCAGGATACGGGTGTCTTCGACAAGACGTTTATGAATCGCTTTGACGTAAGGGCAGTGATTACAGATAAACATCACCAGCAAACCATTTTCGCCTTTTGCTTTTTCTATTGTCCAGTTTTGTCCGTCTACGCCGGGAAGGTCGAAGTCGATGGCCGGTTGGTCGAAATCGCAAACCGGAGTGGTCAAACTTACCATGATTTTTCCTTATTTTTTTTGTTCAGGGAGTTAAAATGCGTTCATCTAGCATTTTATAGAAATGAAACGATAACTTTAAAGATTTAAAGAACCATTGGGAGAAAAACGTTGAAAAGTTTGATGGATTATATCGGTGAAGCCAAGCAGGAAATTAAAGAAGTGTCTCTGGAAGAGGGGCGTGACTTGGTTGAAAAAGGCGTGAAGATTTTGGATGTTCGTGAACCGGGAGAATACTTGTCTGGCGCGATCTCCGGTGCGATCAACGTGCCGAGAGGCATCTTGGAGCCGGCGGCGGATTTCAATTATCCGGGGGCGAATCCTGAATTGCGCGACGGTCGTGATGAAGAGTGGTTGATTGTTTGTCGTTCCGGCGGTCGTGCCGCTCTGGCGACAAAGACCTTGAAAGAGATGGGATTCAATAACGTGTCGAACTTGCTTGGCGGAATGGATGCATGGCAGTCTCAAGGGTTCCCTATGGTCGCGCCTTCCGACGAGAATATGACGATCACGCTGAAAGAACCTTGCCGTATCGACTAAGTTTGATGAAAAGGATTGGCAGGCCGGTTGGCTTTTGTTGATTCAGATTTTAGATAGAAAAACCCCGCTTTGCGGGTTTTTTTGTTTCGAGCGACATCTTTTGTTTTGAACAGGCCTGTTCATTTTTAGAGAATGTGTGAACTTGCTTGATTCTTGATGTGTAATTTTTCGTATAATTTGACTTCTCATGTTGTCGATCATCAAAGGAGAAGGTCATGGGTTTGAAAAAGTGGTGTTTGAATAATAACGGGCTGAAAGCTTCGGTTTTATGGCTGGCGAGTTTATCGGCTTCGGCTGTCTATGCGGACGATTTGGTGGTTCAGAATGTTGGATTCGCAACGCCGGAATCGGTCGAGTATGCGGCGGCTCAGGACGAGTATCTGGTAACCAATATCAACGGAAGTCCTTTTGATGAAGACAATAACGGCTTTATTTCCCGTTTGTCACCGAGTAGCGAAGTGTTGCAGCTTAAGTGGATTGCCGGCGGCCAAAATGGCGTGACGTTGAATGCGCCAAAAGGCATGGTGTCGATCAAGGATCGTCTTTATGTGGCGGATATTGATACGGTACGCGTCTTCAGCTTGCCTTCCGGAAAGCCTGTTGCGAATTATAAAATCGAGGGCAGTTCATTTCTGAATGGCATTAGTGCTTCTTCATTAGGCGGTGTTTGGGTAACCGACAGCGGTATGGGAGCTGGATTTGCCGCGAACGGTAAGGACGCCATCTATCATGTGTCGGAATCCGGTAAAGTCACGACGTTGACAAAAGGGCAGGATTTGGGACGTCCAAACGGCATTGTGGAGACAGCGGACAAGCAATTGGTCATGGTGTCGTTTGCCAGCGGTGAAGTTTATCGTTTTGACTTGAATGGGAAAGTGATCGATAGCATGCTGTTGGAAAGCAACAATCTTGATGGATTGGTTGTGGATAAGGAAGGCGATCTGATTTTCTCAAGTTGGACGGCGAAAGCGATTTTGAAGATGAAGGGTGATGATGAGCCCGAAGTGGTCTTTTCCGGTTTGGATTCGCCTGCGGATATCGATATCGACACCAAGCGCAACCGTTTGTTGATTCCGTCGTTTAATGGAAATAAGGTTCTGATTAAGACATTGCCGTAATGGTTAAAATTGGAATTCGTTTATTTAGGATATAAAAAAACCGGGAACAAGCCCGGTTTTTTTGTGCTTGCGGTTCGCTGATTAAGCTTTTGCAGCAGAGTATAGTTCGGAAACTTTATTCCAGTTAACCACGTCCCACCAAGCTTGCATGTAAGCTGGGCGAAGGTTCTGGTAACGTAGGTAGTAAGCGTGTTCCCAAACGTCCAAACCAAGAATTGGCGTCCCTTTTACTTCGGCTACGTCCATCAATGGGTTGTCCTGGTTAGGTGTTGAAGAGATTTCCAGCTTACCGTCGGCAGAAACTGTCAACCAAGCCCAGCCTGAACCGAAACGGGTAGCACCGGCTGTATTGAACTTTTCTTTCATTGCATCTAGACCACCGAAGGTTGCGTTGATGTCATCCGCCAATGCACCGGTTGGTGCGCCCATGCTGTCACCAGTCATGACTTCCCAGAAGAAAGAGTGGTTCCAGTGACCACCACCGTTGTTACGTACTGCAGGTGAGATAGAACCAGCGTTAGCAATCAATTCTTCCAAAGACTTGTCTTCGTTTTCAGTACCAGCAATTGCGTTGTTCAGGTTAGTGATGTAGGTGTTGTGGTGCTTGGTATGGTGGATTTCCATAGTGCGAGCATCAATGGAAACTTCAAGCGCATCGTAATCGTATGGTAGATCAGGAAGTGTAAAGGCCATGTTAAATTCCTTTTAAGTTGTAATAAGTATTTGGAAAGTTTTAATTCGTAGACGTTGATATTGTAGTCAACCCTGTTGGATTGTAAATAGTTGAGTCATTTTATCGGGTATTAAGTGCCGGTATTGAAAAACCGGCACGTGAGGCTTTTTATCCGAAAACGTTTAGCAGATGTTGTCGAGTCTTTCCGGAGGTGGAGCGATGTCGCTGAACTTTTCGACTTCATTCGGCGGCATTTGCATGAAATACCCTTTTTTCTGTAGAGAATCTATCACTGACGCAGTGTCTTCACGGGCCAGTTTGCGTTCCGGAGTCAATTCGAAGTCGATGACGTGTGCAGGCTCACCGAACATGACTAATAGTTCCTTAGGCAGTTTTTCCAAACCGTCGTCTTGTGGAACATAGAGGTAAAGTTCCTCTTTTTTGGGGCTTTTGAAGACGGATACGTTAATCGTGGTCATAGGTTTCCCTTAAATTTGAATGCAATAAATTGCGCGTATTGTAACAAAAAACCGAGCGTTAAAAACTTGACCTTAAATCAGTGATTCCTTATCCTTGTCAGGTTTTGATTAATGAAATTGGATTCGGGCATGATGTTAGGAAACAAAGTTACCGTCTTTAGTGGTACTGGCTATATCGGTCGTGAGATCGTTAATGCGATGTCGAAAGCGGGTTATGAAATCACCGTTTGTGCGCGTCGACCAGAGCGTTACCGCGATTTTGCATTGTTTGCGAACACGAAAGTTGCCATGTTGGCCTCTTACGATGACGCCGAGCAGTTGGATGCGGTGCTTGACGGTGCGGATATTGTTGTCAATTTGACCGCAGATCGCTTGAACGGAACCGAGATGGTGGCCCTGGATGACTTGGTGCACGTCAATCAAAAAATCAAGTCGGCTATGGAGCATACCGGAGTTAAGCGCGTGTTGAGTCTTTCGCAGATCGGCGCATCTTCCAATCAGGAAGAAAACGATTATCTGTGCAAGTTGGGTGAAGCGGATGCATTGATGCATACGACAGCCAGCGCGGATGTGACGATTTTTAAAGCTAGTCTGTTGATTGGTGAAAATGACGATACCACTCAGCGTTATGTTAATCAGTTGAACCGTTTCGGTTTGTTGATGGTTGCCCAGGGTGAAACGGTTGTGCAGCCGGTTTGGGTAAGAGATTTTGCCGCGGCATTTGTGGCGTCGGTCAAGAATTCTGCTACGTTCGGTCAAAAACTGGATGTGGCGGGCGAAGAACGTTTGACCTTGAAGGAATTGGGCGAACTGGTTTCCGATTTGATGCAGAAAGATGCTGTGGTGTTCCCGATGTGTCGCATGAATGCTAAGATCATGTCGATGATGGGGGCGTTTGCACCGGTGGCTTCGGTTTCAAAAGCTCAGTTGTTGATGTTGGAACAGGATATGGTGTCCGACGAAGACTTTTCGACTCAGTTTGGTTTTGTACCGGCAAGCTTGGAGTGGGTGGTTTCGAATTATGCAGTACCGCATAACATTCGTGACCGTTATAACTTCTTCCGTAAAGAGGCGAAACGCAACGCTGACGAATTGGTGTAAAGTAATCGAATCGATTCGATGAATATTAAGAATGAAAGCCGTCGAATATGACGGCTTTTTTGTTTGTGTAGCTTGTATAGAGCGTTAAGGAAAACGGTTAATGGAATTTCAGGCCTATTTGGTTGGTGGTGCTGTGCGGGATGCCCTGTTGGGCGTCGACGTTTACGATCGTGACTGGGTGGTGGTCGGTTCGACACCTCAGGCGATGCTTGACGCAGGTTACGAGCAGGTGGGGAAAGACTTTCCGGTATTTTTGCACCCTAAAACCAAGGAAGAGTATGCGCTGGCCCGAACCGAGCGTAAAGCAGGGGTCGGCTATCACGGGTTTGAAGTCAGTGCTTCTCCTGAGGTATCTCTTGAAGAGGATCTGTTGCGTCGTGACCTGACCATTAATGCGATGGCTCAGAATGATTCGGGTGATATTGTCGATCCTTATGGTGGTTTGGAAGATCTGAAAAATAGGGTGTTGCGCCATGTGTCTCCAGCGTTTTCAGAAGATCCTTTGCGAGTGTTGAGAGTGGCTCGGTTTGCTGCCAAATTAAACCGGTTCGGGTTCAAATTGCATGAAGATACGCGGTTGTTGATGTCTCGTATGGCGGCATCGGGTGAGTTGGAGAGTTTGACTCCGGAACGTGTCTGGCAAGAGGTGGTTAAGGCGCTCGGTTGCGACAAGCCGAGTGTTTTCTTTACCGTGTTGCGGGAAGTCGGGGCTTTGAAGGTGTTGTTTCCGGAATTGGATTGTTTGTATGAAGTGGCCCAGCCACCGCAATACCATCCTGAAGGTGATGTGGGCACTCATACCATGATGGTGTTGGATGCCGCAGCCGAATTGTCGGAGAGTTTGGATGTGCGGTTTGCAGCCTTGGTGCACGATTTAGGTAAAGGGGTGACGCCGAAGGAGTTGTGGCCGAAGCATCATGGACATGAAGCGGCGGGCGTGCCGATTGTGGCGAAATTGTGTCAGCGTTATCGTGTTCCGAAGAAAATCCAACAGTTATCTGAGAAGGTGACGGAGTGGCACGGTCTGGTTCATAAGGGATTGGATTCCGACGGGCGACCAGCCCTTAAACCTAAGACCTATCTTAAAGTGGTACAGGCCTGTTCATTTTTTAAAAATCCTGAAATATTGCAGTTGGTATTGCTCGCTTGCGAGGCCGACGCAAGAGGTCGCACGGGATTTGAAAATGCTGTTTACCCTCAAGCAGAATTTTGGATGGCACTTGCGAATGCGGCTAATAAGGTGAATAACCGTGAGATTATAGAACAGGGGTTTCAGGGGGCGGAAATCGCGGAGGCGATAGAGCGAAAACGATTGCAGTTGATTTCCGATTTCTTAAAGTCTTATTGAGTGTCGTACTCTTAAAAAGGTGTTATTAAACAAAAACCGCCGGAAGGCGGTTTTTTTATCTTAAGGGGTTGAGCGGTTTATAGTTTAGGCTGTTTAAAGCTGAAAGCTCCGCGGATCTCGCCCTTATGATAGCCGGTGGCTTTGTCTGAAGGATAAAGTTCCTGCAGTTTTTGAGTGACATTGGCCGGTACCGCGGTTCCGTGGCAGGTCAAGCAGATGTCTCCAGTCGGGATTGCTTTCATGTAGCGGTAAGTGTCCTGTCCATCCACTTTTACGATTTCGAATTTTTCCAGTTTGGTCACATCCTTTCCTGAAGCGGCCTGTTCATTGAACCATTTCAAAGTGCTGGTTTCCCAGTTGTCAGGGTTAGCCGTAGTGGCGCGTGGTTTAAGGCTGACTCGTTTTACGTTCCAACCGGTGCTTTCCGTCAGTTTTTGTGCGATTTCAGGTGAAATCTTATGGCACTTTCCGACAGCAAAAACCGGGCCGCCACTTTTCATCGCCTTGCCGAGTTCGGGTTTCAATGAGCCCAAGAATTGTTTGGCAATCTGGCGTGCTTCCAGTTGTTTTTCGGAAATGGAATTGTCTTGAGCGGCGGCGCTAAGAGAGACGGCCCCAAGCACGACGGCAATAATAAGCTTTTTCATGTTGTTTCCTTCTGTTGGTTAGAGTTTGTTCCTGTTGATAGGCTTATGACTTGATTTTATGTCTTGAAATATAGCAACTTGGATGGGGTATAACAACATTAAAATAGTCGTGGTAATTATTGCGTAAGTGGATTTAGTTCACCTGCTGATTTATCTGTTTTGATAATAAGACTCTTTTAGTCTTGAATCGCCGGATGAAGAGCGGTTCATTAAGGGGTGAAATTTCCTTAAATTCATTTAGAATGATGAGTCACTCAGTAAATAACCGGATAACGAAAACATGTGGATGACAAAAATCAAGCGGGCGCTACTTCCAATCGGGATCATTGTTTTGGCGATTGTTGTGTTTGTTTATATGAAGTCGACCAAGCCAGAGCAGCCTCCGGTTCAGGTAAAAGAAAAAGTTTGGATGGTGCAGGTGATTGAAGCCAAGCCTGAAAGACTGGCTCCGATGTTGAGGTTATACGGGCAGGTTGAATCTAATTCGATGGTTTCTGCCTCAGCGCCCATTTCCGGTGTGGTTGATGAGGTTTGGGTTAAGGAAGGTCAAACTGTAAAAGCCGGTGATAAGCTGGTGGCGATGAACGTGCAGGATTTGCAGATTCCATTGGAGCAGGCTAAGGCGGAAGTGGCGGATGCCGAGGCCCAATTGCGTTTGGAGAAATTGGCCTATCAGGCGAATGTCGAGCGTTTGGCTCATGAGAAGAAAGTGCTGGCGTTCAAGAGATCGGATGTGACGCGTACCGAGCAGTTGCTGAAGAAGGATCTGACCTCGACAACGGCTTTGGAGCAATCCAAAGAGGCGTTGGCCAGGCAGGAATATACCGTGGTCGGCGCCCAGTTGGCAGTTGAAGAGCATAAGTTGAAATCCATGCAGAACCAAGCCCGCCTGGATAAGGCGAAAGCGGCATTGGAGCAGGCGAAATTGAATTTGAAGCGCGGCACGGTTGTGGCGCCATATGATGGCCGTATCGCCAGCGTCAAGGTTAGTGCCGGAAATCACGTTAATGCGGGGGCGGTATTAGTCGAATATTATTCTCTAGACAGTATGGAGTTACGAGCCAAGCTGCCCGTCTCCGAATTTCATGAAATTAATCGACGTTTAAACAGTGGTGAGAAAGTGACTGCGCTTTACCACGAGTCTTCCTCTGCGGAGCCGGTTGTCTTGAGAGTGGATCGAATGGCAGGGGAGGCGACGACCAGTGGCGTCGACCTGTTCTTTGAATTGCCTGAGCAAATGAAGTCTTCACGTCCTGGCGATCTTTTAGATGTCGAGTTACAAGGTTCCGAGCGCGATGGTGTGGTGGCGGTTCCATATTCTGCGATATATGGCAATGACCGGGTTTATCTGGTTGAGGACGGCCGACTCAAAGTGGTTAAGGTGAAACTTTTGGGCGATTTGACGGTGAATGGTGCTTTGTGGGCGTTGATCGAACCGAACTTCCCGGAAGGTAGCAAAATCAGTATTACCCATCTACCGAATGCGGTGAGCGGCCTGAAAGTGGCAGAGGTGACCGAATGAGTTCGTCGGAAGTGAATGAACAGGCCTCTATGGCCTCCAGCCCTTCTCAAAGTGGTGATCTGGATCAGGATTACCACATCAATGAAAAAAAGTTCAAATCACATGGTTTGATCGGTCTGTTTGCACGCCACAAGGTTGCTCCCAATCTGCTTATGTTGATCATGATTCTGATGGGCATCGTGGCTTTGTTGAAGCTGAATGTGCAGTTCTTTCCTAATTTCGAGTTGGATTACGCTACTGTCAGGGTGGTTTGGCCGGGAGCCAACGCAGAGGATGTGGAGACAAGCATTACCGATCCGATCGAACGGGTTTTACGAAACCTGGATGGGCTGGATGAGATGACGTCAACTTCAGCCTTGGGGCTGTCCTCGATCTCATTGAAGTTCAATGAAGGCACCGACATGATTGAGGCGCAGAATCAGATCAATCAGCGGATAAGTGAATTGCGCAACCTTCCCCAGGATTCGGAAAGGCCGATTGTGGAGCGGGTGATCCGCTATGAATCGATTGCTCGCATTTTGTTGATGAGTGAAGACGGTTCGGCGGCTGAGCTACGCCCTTTGGCGAGGGAGTTTGAGCGTCAGTTGCTGGATCGAGGAATCGACAAGATTAATTTCAAGGGGCTGCCGACTCAGGAGATGGCGGTTGAGGTGCCTCAGCAAGCATTGGAGCATTACGGACTTTCATTGGAGCAGGTCGGTAATCAGGTTGCAGGAATGAGTCGTGATTATCCGGCCGGTTCGGTAGGGGATCAGGACAGTATTCGCGATATCCGGGCACTGGAGCAGAAGCGTACCGAAACGCAGTTCGCACAGATGCCGTTGGTGGTGAATACTTCTGAAAATATTGCGTTGGGTGACATCGGTCATATCGAGCGCCGCGCGACAAAAGATTCGCCCTATCTGGAAGTGGATGGAAAGCCGACGATCGAACTGCAGTTGATGCGGGCAGAAAGCGGCGATACCTTGAAGTCATCCAAGATTATGGATGAGTGGTTGCAGGAGACAATCCCGCAGTTGCCTCAAGGCATCAGTCTGAAAGTCTATGACGAAACTTGGTCGCTGGTAAATCAACGTATCATGCTGTTGGTGAATAACGGGGTCGGCGGTCTGATTTTGGTTGTGTTGATTCTCTATATTTTCTTGAACGGCCGCGTGGCTTTTTGGATTGCCATCGGGATTCCGGTTTCATTCATGACGACCTTGATGATCATGTATCTGGCGGGCGGCAGTATCAATATGGTCAGTCTGTTCGGACTGATCATGGCGCTGGGGATCATCGTCGATGATGCCATAGTGGTCGGTGAAGATGCGTTGGCGCATCATGAGATGGGGGAGAGTCATTTGCATGCGGCCGAAGGGGGTGCTCACCGAATGTTCTGGCCTGTGACCGCTTCTTCCTTGACGACTGTGGCCGCTTTCTTGCCGTTGATGATGATCGGCGGAGAGATGGGGAATATTCTGTTTGCGATTCCACTGGTGATTATTGCGGTCATTTTTGCATCACTGATCGAAAGTTTCACTATTCTTCCAGGGCACTTGCGACATGCGTTAGCCAAAGTGAAGCCGACGGTGAAAGGTTCTTTACGTGACCGTTTGGAACGCGGTATCGATCATCTTCGTCATCATCAGTTCCGAATGATGATACGCTGGGTTTTGAGAAACCGGGCTGCAACGTTGGCAAGTGCGTTGGCGCTGATGATATTTGTGATTGGCTTGTTGGCCGGCGGACGCCTCGGATTTGTGTTCTTCCCTTCCCCTGAGTCGACCAAGATCAATGCGGATGTGCGGTTTGTCGCCGGAACGCCTGCGGACGTGACAGGTCAATATGTTCAGCATTTGTATGAAGCCCTGTTGGAAACCGAGAAGGAGCTGGAGCCAGGTATTCTGAAAACGGCCGTTGTTCACTTCAACGAGACTAGCCGTGAAAAAGGTCCGAATTTCGGTGGCATTAATATCGAGTTGGCGGAACCGGATCAGAGGCACACTCGTAATACAGAATTCATTCGGGTATGGAAAGAAAAGGCGGGCACAGTGCCTGGCATGGATGTTTTGACCATGGAGGCTCCAAGAATGGGGCCGCCGGGAAGTGATGTCGATATCCGCTTGTTCGGCGCGGAGCCTATGAAGTTAAAGCAGGCTTCGGTCGATCTTCAGGAAGTGTTGAATCAGATTCCGGGGGTCAGTGGGATCCGGGATGATCTGCCGTATGGTCGTGATCAGTTGGTTTATCAGTTGACCCCTCAAGGGAAGGCTTTGGGTCTGACCTATGTCTCTTTGGGTCGACAGTTATCGGATGCGTTTTCAGGACGCCTGGTGCAGATATTTACCGACGACGAGGATGAAGTCGAAGTCCGTGTTCAGTTCCCTAGAGCGGAGCAGGCTACTTTGGCCACCATTAATCGGATGCAGGTGGTTGTGCCTTCGGGAGAACGTGTGGCTTTAAGTTCCGTCGCAGCCTGGCATACCCAGCGCGGTTTTGATGTGATGCGCCATGTGGACGGTCGTTTGGCGGTAACAGTGGTTGCCGAAGTGGATAAGACTGTGAATAACGCCAACCGAATTTTGGCTCAGCTTCAGCAAAGCACTTTGGCGGAGTTGGTGCAGAAATACGGTTTGAGTTATTCGCTTGAAGGGCAAAATGCACGTCAGGCAGAGACGATGGCAGATATGAAGATTGGCCTTTTGTTGGGCTTGTCAATTATCTATATTGTGTTGGCCTGGGTGTTCGGTTCCTACGGTTGGCCGCTGGTGGTGATGATGGCGATTCCGTTCGGACTGGTTGGGGCGATCATGGGGCACTGGTGGATGGGGCTGGACATGACGATCCTTTCGCTATTCGGGTTCTTCGGTTTGTCGGGTATCGTGGTAAACGATTCAATCATCTTGGTCAGTTTCTATAAGCGTCTCCGCGAATCCGGGTTGGGTGTCAACGAGTCGCTTGAGGAGGCGGCTGTGCAGAGGGTGCGTGCCGTTATGTTGACGTCTTTGACGACCATTGCAGGATTGACTCCGTTGTTATTTGAGACTTCATTGCAGGCTCAGTTCTTGATTCCGATGGCAACCGCGATCGCATTCGGTTTGATGTTCTCGACTTTCCTGATTTTGTTGGTCATTCCGGCCCTGCTTTCTTTCTATGAGCTCAGTTATGAACGATTCAGTTCGCGGAAGGAAAAGCTTGTCACAAAATCTTCATAAATTTGTATTTGGGTAATCATTCTTGAATACGAGAATACAATTCTCGGCGGATTTGCATTCGCCGGGCTCATTTGAACGAGGCCGAAAGGCTTGAGCTCTCTTGATCGGAATTGAAAAACTCCCCGTATTACAATGGCTTCTGCGGACGGAGAGTGGTTTCCGAAAGGATATCCAGGGCTAATATTTACATAAGAAAACTTGATGAATTTACAGTTTTAGGAGAGAATAATCGTCCAAATTTATATTGTGGGGCTATTTTAGGTTGAATTTTAAGCCTGATTTAAGGGTGTTTAAGGCCTTGTTTAGACCCTGTTTGAGCCCCACAGAAACCGAATTTTTTACAAAGTTGAGGAAGTTGTATGACAACTCGTAGAGATCTTGCAAACGCGATTCGTGCTTTGAGCATGGATGCTGTTCAAAAAGCAAATTCTGGTCACCCAGGTGCACCAATGGGTATGGCGGATATCGCTGAAGTTCTGTGGAACAGCCACATGAAATTTAACCCAACCAATGCCAACTGGGCAGATCGTGATCGTTTCGTATTGTCTAACGGTCATGGTTCTATGCTTATCTATTCTTTGTTGCATCTTACAGGTTTTGACCTAAGCATCGAAGATATCAAGCAGTTCCGTCAGTTGCACGCTAAGACAGCAGGTCACCCTGAGTATGGTTATGCAGATGGTATCGAAACAACAACCGGTCCTCTAGGTCAAGGTATCACCAACGCCGTAGGTATGGCGATTGCCGAGCGTACTTTGGCGGCTCAGTTCAACCGTCCAGGTCACGACATCGTTGACCACCACACTTATGTATTCATGGGTGACGGTTGTTTGATGGAAGGTCTATCTCACGAAGCGGGCGCTATGGCCGGTGCTTTGGGTCTAGGCAAGTTGATCGCATTCTGGGATGACAACGACATCTCTATCGACGGTCACATCGGTGATTGGATGGAGCGTGATGTTGCAGGCCGTTTCGAGTCTTATAACTGGCACGTTATCCGCAACGTAGACGGTCACGATGCAGAAGCTGTCAACAAAGCGATCGAAGAAGCGAAAGCCGTTACTGATAAGCCTACTTTGATCTGTACTCGTACTATTATCGGTTTCGGTTCTCCGAACCTATGTGGTTCTCACGATTGTCACGGTGCGCCTCTTGGAGATAAAGAGATCGCGGCGGCACGTGAATTCTTGAACTGGCCACATGCACCGTTTGAAGTTCCAGATGACATTTATGCTGGTTGGGACCACAAAGAACAGGGTGCTAAAGACGAAGCGGAATGGAATGCACGTTTTGAAGCATACCGTGCAGAGCACCCAGAATTGGCTGCTGAATTCGAACGTCGTATGGCAGGTGATCTACCAGCTAACTTCGAAGTTGAAATGGATAAGTTCATTGCTCACACGCAAGAAGAAATGCCAAACATCGCTTCTCGTAAAGCATCTCAGAACGCAATCGAAGCAATGGGTCCATTGCTACCTGAAATGTTCGGTGGTTCTGCTGACTTGACAGGTTCTAACCTGACTAACTGGTCTGGTACGGTTAAGGTAAATCATGAAAACGCGAACGGTAACTACCTATCGTGGGGTGTACGTGAATTCGGTATGGCTCACATGATGAACGGTATGGTTCTTCACGGTGGATTTAAAGTTTACGGCGGTACTTTCTTCATGTTCATGGAATTCATGCGTAACGCTTTGCGTATGTCTGCATTGATGAAGATCGGTACGATTTATGTATTCACTCACGACTCAATCGGTTTGGGTGAAGATGGTCCTACTCACCAGCCGGTTGAACAGTTGGCGACAATGCGTGTTATCCCTAACTTCCAAACTTGGCGTGCTTGTGACGCGGTTGAATCTGCGGTTTCTTGGAAGATGGCTATGATGCGTGGCAATGCTCCGACTGCATTGGTGTTCTCACGTCAGAACCTAACACCTATGGCACGTACTGCCGAGCAGGTTAAGAACATCGAGAAAGGTGGTTATGTACTAAAAGATTGTGAAGGTACAGCAGACATCATTTTCATCGCAACCGGTTCTGAAGTAGGTCTAGCGGTAGAAGCGGCTGAAGCAATGGATGCGAACGTCCGTGTTGTTTCTATGCCATCTACTTGTGCATTCGACGCTCAAGATCAAGCATACAAGGATTCTGTGTTGACTCCTGGTGTTAAGCGTGTAGCGATTGAAGCCGGTGTTGCCGAGTCATGGTACAAGTACGTTGGTCTAGAAGGCGACGTTGTTTGTATGAAGTCTTTCGGTGAATCAGCTCCAGCTGGTGAACTATTCAAAGAGTTCGGCTTCACAGTAGAAAACGTTGTTGCGACTGCAAACGCGGTTTTAGCTAAGTAATAGATTTTAGTTTGTCGGGCCTGGAACTTGGCAGGCCTGATCATTTTAGGAGTAAAAAAGATGACAATTAAAGTTGGTATCAATGGTTTCGGCCGTATCGGTCGTATGGCTTTCCGCGCTGCAGCGAAAGACTTCAAAAACATCGAAGTTGTTGCAATTAACGATCTTCTAGATCCTGAATACCTAGCGTACATGCTTAAGTATGATTCTGTTCACGGTCGTTTCGACGGTGAAGTTTCTGTTGAAGGCGGAAACCTAGTTGTAAACGGTAAAACTATCCGTATTACTGCAGAGCGCAACCCAGCTGACCTTAAGTGGGACGAAGTAGGTGCAGACCTAGTTATCGAATGTACTGGTTTCTTCCTAACTGAAGAATCTTGTCAGGCTCACTTGGAAGCAGGTGCTAAGAAGGTTGTTCAGTCTGCACCTTCTAAAGACCACACTCCAATGTTCGTATACGGTGTTAACCACGAAGAGTACGCTGGTCAGGCAATCGTTTCTGCAGCTTCTTGTACTACTAACGGTTTGGCTCCGGTTGCTAAAGTATTGAACGACAACTTCGGTATCAAGCGTGGTTTGATGTCTACTGTTCACGCAGCAACGGCTACTCAGAAAACTGTTGACGGTCCTTCTATGAAAGACTGGCGCGGTGGTCGTGGTATTCTTGAGAATATCATCCCATCTTCAACTGGTGCTGCTAAAGCGGTAGGTAAAGTTCTTCCGGCTCTTAACGGTAAGTTGACTGGTATGGCTTTCCGCGTCCCAACTTCTGACGTTTCTGTTGTTGACTTGACTGTTGAGTTGGAAAAAGAAGCTTCATACGACGACATTTGTGCCGCTATGAAGAAAGCTTCTGAAGGCGAGTTGGCTGGTGTATTGGGTTACACTGAAGAAGCGAACGTTTCTACTGACTTCCGTGGTGATTCTCACCCATCTATCTTCGACGCTAAAGCAGGTATCGCTCTAGATACAACTTTCGTTAAAGTAGTTGCTTGGTACGACAACGAGTACGGTTACACTTGTAACATGATGCGTGTTGTTGAGCACGTAGGTAAGTAATCGTCTGCCCACTTAGTAAGTGGGCTTTATCGGTTCTTATGTTTGAAGGGGCGGTTCGCGCCCCTTCAAATTAAATTTCCTTCTCCGTATTTGTGGCCGAATTAGGTTGTGAGTATCGAAAAGCAAATTTAATTACTTTAAATCTAATGCCCTTCCGATTCTTGGAGGTGGCTTTTAAACCTTAAGAAAGAGGACTAATTATGTCTGTTATCAAGATGTCTGATCTAGACCTAGCTGGTAAGCGCGTATTGATTCGCGAAGACTTAAACGTACCAGTTAAAGACGGTAAAGTAACTTCAGATGCACGTATCCGTGCTTCACTTCCTACCATTAAAATGGCTGCGGAAGCAGGAGCTAAGGTTATGCTTATGTCTCACTTGGGTCGTCCGACTGAAGGTGAATACGAAGAAGAGTTCTCTTTGGCGCCAGTAGCAGCTGATTTGTCTGCCAAGTTGGGTAAAGAAGTTCGTCTTGTTAAAGATTACCTAGACGGAAATTTCGATATCGAAGAAGGTGAAGTTGTTCTTCTTGAAAACGTACGTTTCAACGTAGGTGAGAAGAAAAACGATGAAGCGCTATCAAAGCAGTATGCAGCTCTTTGTGACGTTTATGTAATGGATGCTTTTGGTACGGCTCACCGTGCACAGGCTTCTACACACGGTGCAGGTGCATTCGCTGATACTGCGTGTGCAGGTCCTCTTCTAGCAGCTGAGTTGGATGCGCTAGGTAAGGCTTTGAATAACCCGGCACGCCCAATGGTTGCAATCGTTGGTGGTTCAAAAGTATCAACTAAATTGACTGTTCTTGAGTCTCTGTCTGAGAAAGTTGACCAGTTGGTTGTTGGTGGTGGTATCGCTAACACTTTCATCGAAGCAGCAGGTTATAACGTTGGTAAGTCTCTATCTGAAACTGACTTGGTTCCTACCTGTAAGAAGTTGAATGAAATCATGGAAGCTCGCGGAGCGGCGATTCCTTTGGCTTCAGATGTTGTTTGCGGTAAAGAATTTTCTGAAACAGCAGCGGCGGAAACAAAGAATGTTGCAGATGTAGCAGATGACGATATGATTTTTGATATCGGTCCTGATTCTGCAGCAGAATTGGCAGAGATCATCAAAAATGCAGGTACTGTTGTATGGAACGGTCCAGTAGGTGTTTTCGAATTCGATCAGTTTGGTGAAGGTACGAAAGCAATCTCTATGGCTATCGCTGAATCATCTGCATTCTCAATTGCTGGTGGTGGTGATACTTTGGCTGCAATCGATAAGTACGACATCGCTGACAAGGTTTCTTACATCTCTACCGGTGGTGGTGCTTTCCTTGAGTTCCTTGAAGGGAAGAAGCTGCCTGCAGTTGAAATGCTGGAAAAAGCAGCAGCAAAATAAGTCTGACGATTTATTTTCACGACTTGCCCGATCATCTGTGATGATGGGGCAAGTTTAATTTTTAATGTTTCATCTTATTTATACTTGTAAAAAGTGATAATCACCAAAGGGTGCCTCGGTAAGTAAACTCTTCTGTACACAGCAGCCAAAAAGAATTGGCTGTCTTCGGTGTTGGTAGGCAGTTTATTTTGCGAGACATCTTTTCATGTATAAACAAGATAAGTTCAAGAAAAGGTAAATAAAAATTATGCCATCTGGTTTAAGAAGAACAAAAATTGTTGCAACCTTGGGTCCTGCTACCGATCGCGAAGGCGAATTGGAACGCATTATCAAGGCTGGCGTCGACGTTGTTCGTATCAATATGTCACACGGTAGTGCCGAAGAGCATAAGGCTCGTGCACAGGCTGTTCGTGACTTGGCTGAAAAATACGACCATGAAGTCGGTGTTTTGGTTGACCTTCAAGGACCGAAAATCCGTATTGCGCGTTTTGCGGAAGATAAAATCTTCCTTGAAAAGGGTGATAAGTTCGCACTTGATAACAATGTCGGCAAAAATGAAGGTAACCAACACGAAGTTGGTTTGACCTACAAGAACCTTCCTTATGACGTGAAAGCGGGTGACAAGTTGTTATTGGATGACGGTCGCTTGGTCTTCGAAGTGGATAATGTCGATGGAGAACGCGTTAACTGTACGGTTATAGTTGGTGGAACCTTGTCTAACAACAAAGGTATTAACCTTCAGGGCGGCGGACTTTCAGCTGCGGCTTTGACCGATAAAGATAAGGAAGACATTATCACGGCAGCGGAAATGAATGCGGATTACCTTGCATTGTCTTTCCCTCGTACTGCCGAAGACGTCGAGTATTGTCGTTCTTTGGCGCAGCAAGCCGGTTTGAATTGTAGCATCGTGTCGAAAGTCGAACGAGCGGAAGCGGTAGCCGATGACGAGACATTGGATGGAATCATTTTGGCTTCTGACGTAATTATGATCGCCCGTGGTGATTTGGGTGTTGAAGTCGGTGATGCTCAATTACCTGCATTGCAGAAGAAAATGATCAAGCGTTCTCGTCAGTTGAACCGTGTTACGATCACTGCAACCCAGATGATGGAAACCATGATCGAAAATGCGATTCCGACACGTGCAGAAGTATTCGACGTTGCTAACGCGGTAATGGATGGAACTGACGCGGTTATGTTGTCTGGTGAAACTGCAACCGGTAAGTCTCCGAGTTTGGTTATCGAAACCATGGGCCGTATCTGTCGTGAAGCTGAAAAAGCACGTTCGACTCGTGAATCTACTCACCGTATTGATGAATCGTTCACTGCTGTGGATGAGACTATTGCGATGGCTGCTATGTATTCAGCCAACCACTTCGGCGTGAAATGTATCGCGACCTTGACGGAATCCGGTAATACACCACTTCTGATGTCTCGTATCAGTTCCGGTATGCCGATTATCGCATTGACGCCGCATTTGAACACTCGCCGTAAGGTAACTATCTATCGTGGTGTTTATCCGACTTCGATCGATTACACCGGTTTAAACGATGAAGAAATTCAGGACATGATTCTGAACCGTATCAAAGAGTTTGGTATTGCTAAAGAGGGTGACCTTGTCCTGTTAACCCGTGGTGAGTCACGTGGATTAATGGGCGGAACCAACCGAATGGAAATCGTTAAAGTTCCTTGAATCTAAAGGATTTGAGGATTGAATTATTATTTGGATAGCCTTTAAAAGGTTGTTAAAATAGCTAGATATTTTTTGAAAACTAACTAGAGGAGTCACGCACATGGCGATGATTACACTTCGTGAATTAATGGACTACGCAGCAGAAAACAGTTTTGGTATGCCTGCGTTTAACGTAAACAACATGGAACAGGTTCGTGCGATCATGCGTGCTGCTGATGCTTGTGATTCTCCTGTAATCCTTCAGGGTTCTGCTGGTGCTCGTAAGTACGCTGGTGAGCCAATGCTTCGTCACATGGTTGCGGCTGCGGTTGAAATGTACCCACACATCCCAGTTGTTATGCACCAAGACCACGGTTCTGATGTAGGTGTATGTTTGCGTGCTATCCAGTCTGGGTTCACGTCGGTCATGATGGATGGTTCTCTAGAATCAGATATGAAAACACCAGCTTCTTACGAGTATAACGCTGGAATCACCGCTGAAGTTGTTAAGATTGCACACGCTGGCGGTGTTTCTGTTGAAGGTGAGCTAGGGTGCCTAGGTTCTCTTGAAACTGGTAAGATGGGTGAAGAAGATGGTCACGGTTCTGACGAAGAACTAGATCATTCAATGCTTTTGACTGATCCTGAAGAAGCGGCTCAGTTCGTAAAAGACACTAACGTTGACGCTCTAGCGGTAGCGGTAGGTACTTCTCACGGTGCTTACAAGTTCACTTCCAAGCCTTCTGACGACGTTCTTAAGATCGACCAGATCGCTAAGATTCACGCTCGTATCCCTGATACTCACATCGTAATGCACGGTTCTTCTTCTGTTCCTGAAGAATGGCTAGAAATCATCAACAACTACGGTGGTGATATGGGTCAAACTTACGGTGTTCCTGTTGAAGCAATCGTTGAAGGTATCAAGTACGGTGTTCGTAAAGTAAACATCGATACTGATCTACGTATGGCGTCTACTGGTGCTATCCGTAAGCACTTGCACGACAACCCAGCTAACTTCGACCCTCGTAAGTTCTTCAACGCTGCTGAAAACGCGATGATGGAAATCTGTAAAGCACGTTTCGAAGCATTCGGTTGTGCTGGTCACGCTTCTAAGATCAAGTCTGTTGGTCTTGAAGAGATGCAAGCTCGTTACGCTTCAGGTTCACTAGATCAGACTGTACGTTAATCGACAGTTTCATTTAGAGATAAAAAAGCCCGCTTATGCGGGCTTTTTTTGTCTTTAAAATGACAGGTTTAACCGGCCTGCCAGAAATAAAACAGTTCAAAAACTGTCAGAGCAGAAATTAAATGTATTCACTCTGACTGATGTTTTCCATGTCCGTGCTACTGAAACGGCAGACGTTGACACTGATATAGTCGCCGTAGGCGCTACCGGATTGGATCCAGTTCTTGACCTTGTTCGAAATAGCCAAAGGTGGCATCTTATCTTCTAGATGTAATTCAATGCCATATTTGAAACGTGGGCTGTCAGGACCTTCACAAATCACTTGGTCGTTGTCTACGAAGATCTTGAGCTCAGCCTCTTTACCAGGCATGGCCACAAAGGCTTCGTTTCCATGTTCTGCGATCAGTGCGGATAAGGCACTGTCGAATGCCTGTCGGCTAACAGGATTGTATTGATAGTACTCCTGGATAAGATCATCCGCGCGATCCAATAATGAAGATTTCAGGTCATTGATCGAATCGAAAGATTCGTCCCCTAGCTCAAAGATAACGTAAGCATCTTCCGATTTACCTACCGTTAACTCACGGTCTTGAAAGAGCACCATGGAAGCACCATCCAAGATAGCTTGGTATTGCTCGTCGGAATAATCATTAAGGGCTTGTTTGAATTGTTCTGCATTCATAGTAGGTTCCTAATTTTAAATATCATATGACCGGCATAATTATCAGTAAAGATAAAAAAAGCCTTAGTCAGCTAACCGACTAAGGCTCATTAAACCGAAATGCGGTAAAAGCGTCAACGAATGTTAAGTCGTCAAATTCGCAAACAGTGTCGGCAGTTTCTCAGGCAGGCGCATGACGTTGTCGACAATCGCATAGCGGTTTTGACCGAAAATGTTCTGCACGTATTTATCGGCAAATTGGTCGATCGTCAAACAGTACGAATAGATACCTTTGGTTTGTAGTTCTTCGACTGCTTTCTTAGCATCTTGCTTCAGATACTGACTGTCTTGTTCATCGATATCCGCCGGTTCTCCATCGGTGATAACCAACAATAGTTTTTGCTTGCTGGCTTGTCTATCCAAGTAAGCACCTGCGTGACGCATAGCCGCACCCATACGGGTAGACAAACCACCTTGCATACCTGCCAATTTAGCGTGTACCTCAGCGTCAAACGGTTCGTCGAACTGCTTGAAGCGGGTGTACTGAACATCATGACGACCATCCGATGAGAAGCCGTGGACTGCAAACTGGTCACCGATACCGTTGATGGCATGGGATACCAGAATTGCGGCTTCCTGAGTCACCTGTAAGATCGTCTTGTCTTCGCCAGTTACCAATTCGTTGGTCGACTCGGACAGATCCAGCAGGATGACTACCGAAACCTCACGCGAACGGATAACGTTTTTCATCGTAATGCGCGGATCCGGTTCCTGTCCCATTCTCAGGGAAGTGATCGCTTCAACGCAGGCGTTTAGATCCAACTCGTCACCGTCTTCAATTCGGCGGATACGCTGCAGGCCGACGGCCTGTAGCTTATCGACGATTTGTTTGATGCGGTGCGCGATGCCCTTATTGGCATCTAAAATACTGTCGTAAAGCTCCGGATCACCTTTCTTGGCCCGGTGCTCGTAAAGGGTAACCCAGCTCGGACGGTGCAGTTGCACACGGTAGTCCCATTCCGGATAATGGAACGGATCGGAAATAGGTTCGATTCCTTCCATTTCATTGTAGGAGACACCATTGTCTTCATAAGGGTACAATTCGGAGCCCAGTACCCAGACTTCATCATGGTCTACGTCAACTAATTCGGAATCGAGTTCATTGATCATTTCCATAACCGACACGTGTTTACGCACGGTCTCTTTGTAACCGGTCGAGCCGGCTTCCATATCTGCCCATTCGTCAGATGCCCAGATCAGACGGTTGTCGTCACGATAGCCGAAACGTTGTTGACGAAGTTCGGTTAAGGAAACCCACTTGTTAGTAGCAATGTTCATGGTGTTGAACAGGAGAATTCCCATTGTCCAAGACCATTGTTCATTGTCCAGGTTGTCTTCGATTTCTTCATAGAAACGATCGGCAATGAAGTTCATTTGATCGTCTTGAAGTTCAAAGTCCTTATCCAAAAGCTTAATCATTAATTGTTCCAAACGATAAGCTGTCGTTTTTTCGGACAGATCGGTAGCTTCCTGACTGGCGCGAATGACCTTCATCCACAGGTTCTTCAACCCAGGGAAGTTCTTGACCGCATTGTATTCAACACGCGCGTCTTCCATGATCTCAATAAAGAACATTTGCTGAGGTGTCAGCTGTTCCATTGAGATAGCCGCCTTGGTATAAGCAAGGTGGGAAGCCATGTGAGCCGCCATCGCACGGTAAAGTTCCGCCCCTTTTACGTTTTCGCCCAAATCATTCAATGCATCCGGTAGGTGCATCGCAAGATTCTCAAAATACGGCTTGAAATCTTCAAAGTCGGCCGCAGCCGGACGAATAAAAAAATCACGTGCCCAGAAGGCGCGAAGGTAAAAGTTGATTGGTCGATGGTAATCGATGAACAAAGAACCTTTACGCTGCTGCTGGAATACGGCCTTAGAGTCTTCTGATTCCAAGGCGAAGTATTTAATTTGGACAGCAAAATCACGGGCGTGTGCCTGCGCACCCCATTGGGCCCAACGTCTAAGACCTGAAACGGTCAGCTTGGACATCATGTAATCCATGTTGGCCAACATCGGGCGCATACCGCGAGGGGTCTTGGAGCCGATTTGATAGATCAGTGCTAAATATTGGCGCATCAAATCAATGTCGCGAGTTTTATCCGCTACGGTCGGTAATGAATCCAAAACCAACGCAACAACATCCCCGGACGTTACCGAAGAGAGCTTCATGACGTTTTCATGGATGTCATCCAGAATGTCATCGTCAATTAAGGCGATGACCTGCGGAATCGCTTCTAGATAGCTCACGACCACATTTTGCCCTTTACCAAGGTACGCAATGGCATTGGCATTTTCTAACCAAGTTTCACGAGAAGCCTCATTCATAGAATGAGAAGCTTCCTGCACCAGCGAATCAAACATGTCCTCCAGTTGAGGAACGCTTTTGATCAACGATGCCTTGATTTCTTCTAGATCAAAACTCATAACATTATCCTATACATTTTTATATTGGTCGGGTCCTGGCGACACTCACCAGGCCAGGCTACTTATTCAAAAAATGTATCGACCGTGGTAAGTAGGGTGTCAAGGATGTCGTCGTCATCAGTCAAAGGTGTAATTAATGCCATCGTGCAAGCTTTCTTAGCCGGAACACCTTTATTGATTAACTGTCCTGCATAGACCAATAGACGGGTAGAGATACCTTCATCTAGACCGTGACCTTTCAGGTTACGTGAACGTTGAGCGACTTGAACCAGCTTCTCTGCGGTTGCTTTATCGATGTTCGCTTCTTTTGCTACGATTTCCGCTTCGATCTCTTCAGCAGGATAGTCGAACTTGAAACCACCAAAACGCTGCTTGGTGGATTGCTTCAAGTCTTTCATCATCGACTGGTAACCCGGGTTGTAGGAAATAACCAACTGGAAGTCAGGATGAGCTTCAACCAATTCACCTTTCTTATCCAAAGGCAGAACTCGACGGTGGTCAGTCAACGGGTGAATAACAACCGTGGTATCCTGACGAGCTTCAACCACCTCATCCAGATAACAGATCGCACCGATACGAGCCGCAACGGTCAAAGGACCATCCTGCCAACGCGTACCGTTGATGTCGATCAGGTAACGTCCGACCAAATCCGAAGCGGTCATATCTTCGTTACATGCAACAGTGATCAATGGCTTGCCAAGTTTGTGGGCCATGTACTCTACGAAACGAGACTTACCACACCCGGTAGGTCCTTTAAGCATGATCGGCATGCGTGACTCGTAACCGGATTCGAACAGTTCAACCTCATCAGCGACCGGCTGATAAAAAGGTTCTTCTTTAATAATATATTGTGTTGGGTCTAACGCGTTGATTTCTGACATGATCGTTTCTCCGTTAACAGCTCATATTCAAAAGGGAATTTAAAATCTTTAGATTTATTTACTTGGCTCGAAGCAAGCAAATCTAAAGAAGATAAAAAAAAGGCCAGTCAGTTTCGGGGCTGACTGACCGCGTCACTAAACCGAGAGGTAAGAATCGATTCAGTAAACCTGGTTAAAAACCCCTTAAGCCCATTGGCTCAGGCATTTTCAGAATTTGGGTCGGCTGGAAACGAATTTCCAACCTGATCTGTTTAAAGTGATTCCAACATAATCCGACCAGGCCCGGCCGGATTACGGGCCAAGGAATCACCTAAGCCGATCTATGCTCTCTTACATGTCACCACGCTTGATAAGCATGTTTGCACCTTGAGACTGTGCAAAGTTATCGTAACCAATCAAACGAACGTGGTTGTTTGGGTTAGCTGCGATACAGTTGTTTACTTCCGTAAGTACTGCGTCTGCATCAGTTTCACCGAACATTGGAAGCTTCCACATATACCAGTAGTAAGAGAAAGCGTTCTCTGGCTCAGTGTGCTCGATCGCAGGGTTCCAACCTTTGCTGATGATGTACTCAACTTGAGCTTTGATTTGATCATCAGTCATCTTCGGAAGGTAAGAGAACGTCTCAGCCTTACGAGATTGTGGATCTGAAAGACGAGATGGGTAATCTTGAATACTCATTGTTATATTCTCCTAATTTCATCAATTACTTATGCTTAACGTCAAGCTTGTCAACTGTGTCGAATTCGAACTTGATTTCTTTCCAAGTTTCCATTGCGATCTTAAGTTCTGGGCTAGATTTAGCAGCGTTAGTAAGAATGTCCTTACCTTCTTTCTCAACTTCGCGACCTTCGTTACGTGCTTGTACACACGCTTCAAGAGCAACACGGTTTGCAGCTGCACCAGCAGCGTTACCCCATGGGTGACCTAGCGTACCACCACCGAACTGAAGAACAGAGTCATCACCGAAGATAGTAACAAGTGCAGGCATGTGCCATACGTGGATACCACCAGATGCAACCGGCATAACACCAGGCATCGCACCGAAGTCTTGGTCGAACATGATTCCGCGTGAACGATCTTCTGGGATGAAGCTGTCGCGCATGATGTCGATCCAACCTAGAGTCGCTTCACGGTCACCTTCCAACTTACCAACAACCGTACCAGAGTGTAGGTGGTCACCACCAGATAGACGAAGAGCTTTCGTCAATACACGGAAGTGGATACCGTGGTGTGGGTTACGGTCGATTACACCGTGCATTGCGCGGTGAATGTGCAACAACAGACCGTTCTTACGGCAGTAGTTAGCAAGACCAGTGTTCGCAGTGAAACCACCAGTTAGGTAATCGTGCATGATGATCGGAGTACCGATCTCTTTAGCGAACTCAGCACGCTCGTACATTTCTTCAGGAGTACCAGCAGTACAGTTCAAGTAGTGACCTTTACGCTCACCGGTTTCTGCTTGTGCTTTTTCGATTGCATCCTGACAGAATAGGAAACGGTCTCTCCAGCGCATGAATGGCTGAGAAGTTACGTTTTCATCATCTTTAGTGAAGTCAAGACCACCACGAAGACACTCATATACTGCACGACCGTAGTTCTTAGCAGATAGACCAAGCTTTGGCTTGATAGTACAACCCAACATCGGACGACCGTACTTATCCATCTTGTCACGCTCAACCTGGATACCGTGTGGAGGTCCACCACAAGTCATAACGTAAGCTAGTGGGAAACGGATATCTTCAAGACGACAAGCACGTAGTGCTTTAAATCCGAATACGTTACCAACCAAAGATGTCATAACAGATACAACGGAACCTTCTTCGAAAAGATCGATCGGGTATGCGATGAATGCGTAGAAACAAGAATCGTCACCAGGAACGTCTTCGATTCTGTAAGCACGACCTTTGTAGTAGTCAAGGTCAGTCAATAGGTCAGTCCAAACAGTAGTCCAGGTACCAGTTGAAGATTCTGCAGCTACCGCAGCAGCGATTTCTTCACGTGGAACTCCTGGCTGTGGAGTAACTTTAAAACATGCTAGAAAATCTGAGTCTTTTGGCTCGTAATCTGGCATCCAATATGTTTCGCGGTATTCTTTAACACCGGCATTGTAAGTCTTAGCCATGTTTTTACCTCTTTTCATTTTGAAGGATATTAAGTAAAGAGTTTCTGAAAATCCTCGGTTCGAAAACTTTGTTTCAAACCTCGCTCGTTTCATTGGAGGCTATCTTAATGAAGAAATAACGTGGCATACAAGACAACGTTGGTTATACTGTTTATATACATTTGTTTATACATCCTGAAAGGCTTTGTACATCTTTTTAGGTCGTGATGAGGGGAAAAATCATGCATAAGTTGCACATAACATCCCAGCAAATCCGCATATTTGAGGCGGTTGGGCGCAATTTGAGTTATACCAAAGCGGCTGAAGAATTGAACCTTTCCCAGCCTGCCGTGTCGATTCAAGTGAAGCGTTTGGAAGAGAATAATGACGTTAAATTAATCGAAGTTGTCGGTAAAAAACTCTACTTGACTCGTGCCGGTGAGCGGATGTTTAAGAGCTGTCAGAAGATTTTGGATGAGTTAAAAGAGCTCAATGTTGATATAAAATCCGGTCAGGAAAGAGTCGAAGGTGAGTTGCGTATTGCGGTGGTGACACCCGCGAAATATTTCATGCCATATATATTGAAGGCGTTTCTCAATCGCTATCCGGATGTGAAACCATTGATTACGGTTATCAACCGACGTCGCATTTTGGATGAAATTAAGCAGAATCAATACGATCTGTCTATTATGGGGCGTGTTCCAGAAGAACGGAAAATGGAAGCGTTTCCGTTTTTTGAAAATGAACTTGTGGTTGCTGCGCCGCCTAAACATCGATTATCAAAAGAAAAGAATATACCCATCACAGAGTTGGCCAATGAACGTTTCTTAATGCGTGAAAAGGGTTCCGGGATACGCGATTCTGTGGAAGAACGTTTTATCGAAAACGGGATTGAAGTCGAACCTTATATGGAATTGGGTAGTACGGAAAGTATCAAACAGGCAGTCATGGCCGGTTTGGGGATTTCGGTGTTGCCGAAGCAGTCTATCCGTCTGGAGACCCGTTATAGGCATATGGACGTTCTCGATGTGCAAGGTTTTCCGATTACGCGTCACTGGTATGTCGCCAAGTTATCCAGCAAATCCACGACGCCAGCGGCCGAAGCTTTTTTGAACTTCCTGAATTCGGTAGATATCAATAAGTTGTTGGCGATGACGGATACCCGATAAACGCGGATTGGAAAAAATTTGATAATCGGCGTATCGTTGTTCATTGATAACGAGTGATAGGTGGGTTTGGTATGTGCGTGATTATTCTCGGTCTCATTTTGGTTTTGCTGTATTACTCCTTTGCGACGATGGTTGTGCTTAAACTGGCGGAAAGTATTGAGCAGCAGGATGTTTTCATCGCACAAGGATGGGAGATCGCACTTGAGATCTGGCCTCTTTTACTGTTGTTTTTCCTGCTTGGGATTTTCTTTATATTGTTGTTTTTCAGGTTCAGGTCAATGTGGCATGAGAGACGGCGCAGAAAGCAGGAAAATAGTTAGATTCTGAACTTTTCTATGGTGACCGGTTGCTTAGCCGGATTGAATGCCAAGTGATAACATTCCACATTCTTATCGGCCAGTAGGCGTTTAAGGTCTTCGAAGTTGGCCTGATCGGCTTCGGGAGCAATGTCGTTGACAATGACGCAGTGCAAACTTAGCCCGGCATGTTCAATCGCATCAATGGTCAAGAGGGCGTGATTGAGGCAGCCGAGGCGGTTTCCGACTACGAGAATAACCGGATATCGTAACTGTTTGGCAAGGTCGGAATTCAAACCATCGCTGGACAAGGGGGAATAGAATCCACCGGCGCCTTCCACTAAAGCAATCTTCTCGTCATCAACTTGACAGGCCTCTGCCAAATCCTCGGTTTTTAATGTGATTCCAGCCTGCTGCAATGCGCGTTGTGGTGAAACGGGCGGTATGAATTGATGTGGACAGATTCGCTCGATCGGCTCATCGGAATGGCAAGCCAGTTTCAGAAACGTCGCATCTTCGCAATATAAGGAATTGTCTGCTTGAGGTATGCACCCAGAGGCGATCGGTTTGCGAGGGCTGACTGGAATACCAAGTTGAGTAAGGGTGTTGCCGATGCAGCCGCTGACATAGGTCTTGCCGACGTCTGTATCGGTACCTGTAACGAAGAAACCAACCTTCAAAATGATCTCCAGGCAGGCCTGTTGAGTTTTTCAAGGCGGTATTTCATCGGAATTACATGTTCTCGGTTAGACGAGCCTGAGCTTCCTGGTATTTTTCCAGTGTCTTGAGAACGACTTCTTCCGGCAGTTCAGGTGCAGGAGAGTTTTTGTCCCAGTCAAGCGACTCCAGATAGTCACGAATGTACTGTTTGTCGAAGCTTTCCGGGTTTTTTCCGACCACGTATTGAGCTGCAGGCCAGAAGCGTGAGCTGTCTGGCGTCAAGGCTTCATCGATCAGGTGGATGGTGCCGTTTTCATCTTCACCAAATTCGAATTTAGTGTCGGCTATGATGATTCCGCGTTCAAGAGCAAAATCGGCAGCAAACTGATATAGCTGCAGACTGAAGTCGCGTACTTTTTCTGATTTTTCACGCCCCATGATTTCCACCAGTTGTTCAAAGCTGATGTTCTCGTCATGATCGCCAACTTCCGCTTTGGTGGAAGGGGTGAATAGTGGTTCAGGCAGTTGTTGAGCCTTTTTCAAACCGGAAGGAAGCGGGATTCCACAGACGCTTTGGGTCTTTTTGTACTCTTTCCAGCCGGAACCAACCAGATAGCCACGAACAATGGCTTCGACCGGTAATGGTTTCAATTTGCGAACGACCATGCCTCGGCCGTCAAGTTGTTTGAGTTCCTCAGGCGTCAGATAGTCCGCAAGACTGATGTCGGTGACGAGTTGGTTAGGAATGATGTCCGCCGTTTTTTTCATCCAGAACTGTGCAGTTTCCGTCAGGATGCGCCCTTTGCCAGGAATTGGCGTCGGCAGTATGACGTCGAACGCCGAGATTCGGTCCGTCGTTACAATTAACAGATGTTTTTCATCTATATCGTAAATGTCACGTACCTTACCTTTGTTGATCAAAGGCAAGCTGGTTAGATTTGACTCATATAGTGGGTGCATAAAGCTTTCCTAACGTAATAATTCGGTTCAGTCTTTTGGACGGCGTTGTGCGGCAGTATTTGTGTTGCCGTACGGATATTTGATGTGTCCGTAACGTAAGATCAGTGTTGCAATCGTGATCAAGGTGATTGTGACACCGATGGCAATCATCTCCCACTCCGACAGGCCTTTTAGTTCTAGGATCAGGTAACGCGCCAAGGCGACGATGGCAATATAGAGTGGGAATCGGATCGGCAGTTTACCGGAATCCAGATAGATTGCGATCATGGCCAGAACCTCAAGGTAGAGGAACAGCAATAACAGGTCGCCCAGAGTTACTTTTGCGTTATTGATCATATGCATGACTTCCTGACCACCGGCGTAGATGGTGGCAATGGCAATCACGGTCAATCCCACGAACTCGAAGAAATGAATCATTTTTCCGAGTAGGCTTTCCGCCTTGTTTGGAGTTCTCGCGGGAGTGGTGTTCAAAGAGGTGTCTGTCGTTTCAGTGCTCATTGGACTCGCTCATGATGATTGAAAATCATACGGTTATATAAAAAGGGCTCGATCAGAGCTCTCTAGATGAGGGCGTTTCTCCCCATCGTTTTTTTTGCCCATTTTAAAGGATACTGTTAAAATGCACGAATTAATTTTTCAAAAATTTAATTAAGGAAAGAAGTAGCATGGCTAAGCAAGAAAACTGGATTGCCCCGTCAATTCTATCAGCAGATTTCGCGCAATTGGGTAAAGATGTTAAAGATGTGATTGCAGCGGGTGCTGATGTGGTGCATTTTGATGTAATGGATAACCATTATGTGCCTAACTTGACAATCGGGCCTTTGGTTTGTGAGTCTTTGAAGAACTTCATGGTTAAAGAAGACATTAAAGCGCCGATCGACGTTCACTTGATGGTGAAGCCGGTTGATCGTCTAATCGGTGATTTCGCTTCTGCCGGTGCAGACATCATTACTTTCCACCCGGAAGCTTCCGAGCACATCGACCGTTCTTTGCAGTTGATTAAGGCAGAAGGTTGTAAAGCCGGTTTGGTGTTCAACCCTGCAACGCCTTTAAGCTACCTTGAGCACGTGATGGATAAGATCGATATGATTCTGATTATGTCCGTTAACCCTGGCTTCGGTGGTCAGGCGTTTATCGATGAAGCCTTAAACAAATTGCGTGCAGCTCGTAAGATGATTGACGAGTCAGGTTGCGACGTCCGTTTGGAGATCGATGGTGGCGTCAAGGCTGAGAACATCGCTGAAGTCGCAGCCGCGGGTTGTGACACTTTCGTATCCGGTTCAGGTATCTTCGGTAAGGCGAATGCTTCCGATCCTAACCGTTACGACAGCATCATCAAACAAATGCGTGAAGAGCTGGCTAAAGCTTAATTACACAGAGAATTAATCACGGCCTAATGCGAAACGCTGAGGTGTGAACCTCGGCGTTTTGTTGTATTAGGGTGACGGTAAATAAGAATTAAAGAGATTATTATGGAAAAGTTTAAGCCAGGATTTGTGCTGATCGATTTGGACGGTACTTTGATTGACAGTGTGCCGGATTTGGCCTACTGCGTAGACGAAATGATGAAGAAACTGGATATGCCAGTTCGTGGCGAAGACGCAGTACGCAACTGGGTCGGTAACGGTGTTGAGCGTTTGACCGAACGTGCTTTGATCAACGCTGTTGACGGTGAGCCGGATCCTGAATTGATGGCAAAAGCCTACCCGATTTTTCTGGAACTGTATAAAGATAATACTTCCCAGCGTAGTCGTGTTTACGACGGCGTCGTCGAAGGGATCGAATGGATGATCGCTCAAGGCTACCGTGTGGCTTGTGTCACAAACAAGGCAGAAGCCTTTACGGTTCCGTTATTGAAGGATAAAGGTCTGCACGATTACTTTGAAGTGATTGTCAGTGGTGACACGTGTGCCGAGAAGAAGCCACATCCAATGCCGTTGCTGCACGCAGCGAAGCAGTTGGGTGTTGAGCCTGAAAACGCTTTGATGATCGGTGATTCCAAGTCGGATGTGAAAGCGGCTCGTGCGGCTGGATTCCACATCTTCTGTATGACTTACGGCTACAACCATGGGGAAGATATCCGTGATTATGAGCCGGATGTCGTGATGGACTCTTTTGCAGAGTTACCGAATTATCTTGAAGCCAAGGCCTAATTAGCCTTAATATTCCTATGGGCGTCTGTGTTGCAGGCGGCCGGGAATAGTGGAAATGAAAATGAGCAGGCCTGCTCATTTTCATTTTATATAAACGATATCTTTCCGGTTGAGAGATCTGTATTAACAGGTGATGACTTAAATGGCTTTTTTAAAAGCGCTGTTACTAGAGATTTTTCGTCCACTGATTTGTGCGTTGTCCGGTATCCGCCGGGCATTGTTGTTTAGAAAATTGACAAAGGCAAAACAAAACCATGAGTGATGCTCACTTTGCAAATTTAGCAAAACAGGGCTATAACCGCGCACCGGTAATGCGTACGGTTCTATCTGACTACGATACTCCTTTAAGCGTTTATCATAAACTAGCCAAAGCCCCATATTCCTACCTGTTCGAATCAGTTCAAGGCGGGGACAAGTGGGGTCGCTACTCTATCATCGGTTTGCCTTGTCAGCGTCGCTTATTGATCCGCGGTAACCAGATTGAGGAATGGAACGGTTCCGAGCTGGTACAGAAGCAGGTCGCCGACGATCCGTTGGCATGGATCGAAGCCTACCAGAATCAGTTCAAGGTTTATGATCAGCCGGGCCTGCCAGCTTTCAGCGGCGGATTGGTCGGTTATTTCGGTTACGATACTATCCGTTATGTGGAAAAACGATTACAGAAGACCGCTCCTCAGCGTGACGATATCGGCGCTCCGGATATCGAACTGTTGGTTTCTGAAGAGTTGGTGGTGTTCGATAATTTGAGTGGTCAGGTGCATGTGATTGTACATGCGGACCTTTCAAAGCCTAACGGGTATTCTCAAGCACAAGTTCGATTGGACGAACTACAGGGCTTGTTGAGTCAGCCGATGCCGTTGCCGGAAGATAAACCGAGCGATCGTACTGTTGAAGAGGAAGACTTCGTCTCCAGTTTTGGTGAGGAAGCCTTTAAGGACGCAGTCGCCAAAATCAAAGAATATATTTTCGCTGGTGATGCCATGCAAGTGGTCATTTCCCAGCAGATGTCTCTTCCGTATGAAGAGGCACCGATTGACCTTTACCGTGCATTGCGTTATCTGAACCCTTCACCGTATATGTTCTTCATGGATATGGGCGACTTGCAAGTTGTTGGCTCGTCGCCGGAGATTTTGGTCCGCCTGGAGGATAACCAGGTGACGGTTCGCCCGATTGCCGGTACCCGTCGTCGTGGCTTGACACCCGAAAAGGACCGCGCGCTCGAAGAAGACCTGCTTAACGACCCGAAAGAGATCGCGGAGCACTTGATGCTGATTGATCTTGGGCGTAACGATGTGGGTCGCATCGCTCAAGTCGGTTCTGTGGAATTGACCGAGAAGATGGTGGTCGAGCGTTATTCGCACGTCATGCATATTGTTTCCAACGTCAACGGTATCGCAAAGCCAGGCATGTCCGCCATGGATGTGTTGCGTGCGACTTTCCCGGCCGGAACGGTTTCAGGTGCACCGAAGATTCGCGCGATGGAAATCATCGACGAATTCGAACCTGTTAAACGAGGTATCTACTCCGGTGCGGTTGGATATCTGGGTTGGCACGGCAATATGGATACGGCGATTGCAATCCGTACAGCGGTCATTAAAGATAAACGTTTGTTTGTGCAAGCCGGTGCGGGAATCGTTGCCGATTCCGTCCCGCAGTCGGAATGGGACGAGACCATGAACAAAGGACGTGCGGTTTTCCGTGCGGCGGAATTCGTCGCCGAAGGCTTGCAGACCAAAAACCCCGATGCGGGACATCGATAAACGAGTAAAGGACATTAAAAGATATGTTGTTGATGATTGATAACTACGACTCGTTTACCTATAACATCGTTCAGTATTTTGGCGAGTTGGGTCAGCACGTAGAGGTGTATCGTAACGATCAGATTACGATCGAAGAGATCCAGACTATAAATCCCGAGTTTCTGGTGATTTCGCCTGGCCCGTGTACACCGACCGAAGCCGGAATTTCGGTCGAGGCGATCAAACATTTCGCCGGGAAGATTCCGATTATGGGTGTTTGTCTTGGACACCAGTCGATCGGTCAGGCGTTCGGCGGTAAGATCGTTCGCGCGAAACAGGTTATGCACGGTAAGACTTCGCCGGTTTATCATAAAGACATCGGTATGTTCACAGGTCTACCGAATCCTGTTCAGACAACCCGATATCATTCGTTGGTAATTGAGCAGGCCTCTCTGCCGGACTGCCTTGAAGTGACTGCCTGGACTCAGGACGAACAAGGGAATATGGATGAAATTATGGGTGTGCGTCATAAAACGCTACCGATTGAAGGTGTGCAGTTCCACCCTGAGTCGATTCTGACCGAGCAGGGGCACCAGATGTTACAGAACTTTTTGGATCAGAAGTAAAAGACGGAAAAGATTATGGAATTGAACGTCGCTTTAGAGCAGTTGTTGAACCGACAGGATTTGCAGGAAGAACAGATGGAATCCGTGATGCGTAAGCTGATGTCGGGCGAGGCCTCGGAAGCTCAGATCGGCGCGATTCTAGCCGCTTTGCGTATGAAGAGCGAATCCGTCACGGAGATCACCTCTGCCGTCAAGGTCATGCGTGAGTTGGCGGCTCCGGTGTCGGTTGATGACAAGTCGCACTTGGTTGATACCTGCGGAACCGGCGGTGACGGTGCCAGCACCTTCAATATTTCAACGGCCAGCGCGTTTGTGGTAGCTGCCGCTGGCGGACGTGTCGCCAAGCATGGTAACCGTTCCTTTTCGAGCAAGTCAGGCAGTGCAGATGTGCTGGAAGCGGCCGGAGTGAATCTGGCATTGACGCCGGAACAGGTCGCCGAATGTGTCAACGAACTGGGTGTGGGGTTCATGTTTGCACCTGCACACCACAGTGCCATGAAGCATGTGATAGGCGCCCGCAAAGAGATGGGGGTCCGTACGATTTTCAATATGTTGGGGCCCTTGACGAATCCGGCTGGTGCGCCATATCAGGTAATCGGCGTGTTCAATAAAGATTTGGGTCCGGTGTTTGCGGAAGTGTTGCAACGCCTAGGTTCGAAGCATGTCATGGTGGTGGCTGCTGAAGACGGATTGGACGAGATTTCAATCGCCAGCGAAACCTATGTGGCGGAATTGAAAGACGACACAATCAGTCAGTGGAAAATCGACCCTTCCGATTACGATATGGATCATCCGGATTTGAGTGAACTGAAAGTGGAATCCGCTCAGGAAAGTTTGAATATCATCCGTTCTGTTTTTGCTAATAGCGACAGCGCAGCGAAAGACATCGTCTGTTTGAATGCCGGTGCTTCGATTTACGTTTGCGGTTTGGCCGATACGTTTTCCGATGGCGTCAATCTGGCACGCAAAGTAATTGCCGACGGTTTGGCGCATCAGAAATTCAACGAATTTATCGCAAAGACCCAGTCTTTCAGCTGATTCAGTTTTGAACAGGCCGGTTGGTTTTATTAGATGACGGCGGTATTGAAAAGACACTTTTATTTTGTGGCCGGCGGTGTGTTTTTTCTGACAGGCCTGTTGGGAGTTGTTTTGCCGGTCTTGCCGACCACCCCGTTTATGATTTTGGCGGCAGGGTGTTTTGCCAAAAGTTCCCCACGTTTCCACCAGGCTTTATTGAACAACCGTTGGATCGGCGCCGATCTTCGGCGTTGGGAACAGGAGCGAACCATGTTACGCTCGACCAAAAAGAAAGCGACTTGGGTCATTGTCGTGATGTTTTCGATTTCCATTGCTGTTCTTGCGGATAAGCCCTGGTTGCAACTCATGCTCGTGGCGATAGCCGGTGTCCTGCTATTTTTCCTGTGGCGGGTAAAGGAACAGGCTTCTGCTGAAACAAAAGAATTAAATGTTTGATATAGGATGTGCAACATTCCGTGTGGGATGGCTGCGCAAATAAAGGGATAACAATATGAGTGGTACACCTACCATTTTGAAAAAAATTATTTTCCGTAAGCTGGAAGAGATTCAGGAAGGTTGTGAAAAGATCTCGTTGCGAGAGATGAAGCAAAAGGCCATCATGGCCCCTCCGGCCAAAGGGTTTGCGGATGCGTTACAGGCGAAACTTGATGAAGGTAAGTCTGCCGTGATTGCAGAAATTAAGAAAGCCTCTCCAAGTAAGGGCATTTTGCGTGATCCGTTTGATCCGGTCGAAATCGCCAAAAGTTATGCGGAAAATGGCGCGGCCTGTTTGTCGGTGTTGACGGATCGTGATTTTTTTCAGGGTTCGAACGAATATCTACAGCAGGTGCGTGAAGCGGTCGATCTGCCGATTATCCGTAAAGATTTTATCGTTGACGACTATCAAGTCTATGAAGCACGCGCGATTGGGGCAGATTGCATTCTATTGATTGCGGCAGCGATTGGTGATGCTCAGATGTATGAGTTGACCCAAACGGCCATGCAATTAGGTATGGACGTTCTGATCGAAGTCCATAACGAAGAAGAGCTGGAACGCGCGTTGCAGTTGCCGCTGCCGATGATCGGAATCAATAATCGTGACCTGCATACCTTTGACGTATCATTGGAAACCACAATCCGCATGTTGGATAAAATTCCGGATGATCGAATCGTGATTACCGAAAGCGGGATTTTAGGGCCGGAAGACGTTAAAAAAATGCGTGAACACAAGGTCAATAGCTTCTTGGTGGGCGAAGCGTTCATGCGCGCTGAGAACCCGGGAGAAAAGTTGGCGGAATTGTTCCAATAACCTGTTGATTTCGAAGTAATAAAAAACGTTTAAAAAGCGACAAAAAACGCTTGCAAATCTGTACAAAAGGAGAATAATACGCTTCTCCTTTTTTCCAAAAGAAAAATGGTTAAACCTCACGTTAAAAATTAACGTGGCTGGGGTTCGGCAAGCTAGCCTTGTCTTGTCGAATTTTCATTAATCATTCATCCGCATTCAATCCTTTTTCATGCGGGTGTTTTAGTAAGGTACTCACTACAAATGCCAAACTCAGAAAATATCCTGGTCACCGGGAACGAACACTTTGAAGTTATTGAAAAAACCACCATTATCGACGACACCTGGCCGACACACGATCAGGCAGTAGAAGATCAAACTCTGGATCATTTTATTTGTCGCGATGGTAAAACGTTCGCCGGAACGCACCTGATTGCGGATTTTTGGGGCGCGGATCGTTTGGACGATCTGCAATTAATGGAAAGCGCCCTACGTGAAGGCGTGGAAAAAGCAAAAGCGACGTTGTTGCACATCCATTTGCACCACTTCACTCCGAACGGCGGAATCTCCGGTGTTGCGGTATTGGCGGAATCTCACATCAGTGTGCATTCTTGGCCGGAAAGAAATTATGCGGCATTTGACGTGTTTATGTGTGGCGACTCCGAACCTGAGAAGGCGATCGAGGTATTGAAAGCCGCATTCACACCGACGGATGTTAAAGTCGATACCATCTTGCGTGGAGAGGTAGAGAAATAATGGCTGATACGTATTTAGAAACGCTTTACCCGACCTGGGGACAGCAATTCGTGATGGATGAAGTGCTGTTTGAGGTCGATACCGGCCACCAGCACCTGATCATTTTCAAGAATGGACAATGGGGTACGGTGATGGCGCTGGACGGCGTCATTCAGACCACGGAAAAAGATGAGTTCATCTACCATGAAATGATGACGCATGTGCCGATGCTGGCACATGGTAATGCCAAGAAAGTATTGATCATCGGTGGCGGTGATGGCGGTATTTTGCGTGAAGTCTTGAAGCACGAAGGTGTCGAATCGGTGACTCAGGTTGAAATCGACCAGCAGGTAATCGACATGTGCGTGCAGTATTTGCCGAACCACTCCGCCGGTGCTTACGATAATCCGAAAGCGAACATCGTAATTGCCGACGGAGTGGATTTTGTAAATGAATGTACAGAGAAATTCGATGTCATTATTTCGGATTCCACTGACCCGATGGGGCCGGGAGAGGTGTTGTTTACCTCGCGTTTCTATCAGGGGATTAAAAACTGTTTGAACGAAGGCGGCGTGTTTGTGGCGCAGAACGGGGTGAGCTTTATGCAAACTGATGAAGTGACCACCACCTTCAAGCGTTTGTCTCCTTTGTTTGAAGAGGCGAGTTTTTACTCGGGCGCAGTACCAACTTATGTGGGCGGAATCATGACGTTTGCTTGGGCAACGGATGATCTGTCTTTGAAACTACAGAGCGTAGATGTGATTCGTGGTCGTTTTGAAGCTTCGGGCATTCAAACCCGCTTCTACACGCCTGAATTGCATGTGGGATCTTTTGCATTGCCACAATACGTCCAAGATGCAATGGCATAATCAGGCCCGACGGCCTTTTGGAGAATGAGAGAAATTGAACAACGAAGAACTTGTCCAACATTTTGCGGAACAGACGCACCCTGACGAACTTGAGCAGTTTGACCGCTCGACGTTAAGGGAGTTGCTTAAGCAGCATGAGACGCCTTTTCTGGTTTTGGATTTACAAGAAGTTGAATATCAGTACAACGCTTTGAAAAATGCGTTGCCTGGTGTTGAGTTGTTTTATGCGATCAAGTCACTGGCTCACCCGGCAGTGATTCGACGTTTGAAAAAATTGGGTGGCAGTTTCGACTTGGCCACCTCCGGGGAAGTGGATCTTGTGAAAGGATTGGGTGTCGAAGGATCACAATGTATCCATACCCATCCAATCAAGAAAGATAAGGAAATCCGTCATGCACTGGAGTTCGGCTGTACGCGTTTCGTCGTGGACAACCCGGATGAAGTCTTGAAGTTCATTCCGTACAAGGACCAGGTCGAGTTGATGATTCGCGTCAGCTTCCGTAGTCAGGATGCGATTGTGGATTTGTCACGTAAATTCGGTTCGGCTTTGGAAGAGTTGCCTGGATTGGTGAATTTGGCTGTGGAAAACGGTTTGACCGTTTCCGGCTTGTCTTTCCATGTCGGCTCTCAGTCTTTGTCGCCGTTTGCGCAGGTGAACGCGGTACAGGCTTCGATTGCGGCGATGAAAGAGATGAGTCACGTCGATTGGAAGTGGCTGGATATCGGTGGCAGTTTCCCGGTTTCTTACCAGGGTCCTGTGATGCCGATAGAGGATTTCTGTGCGCCGATCGTTGAAGCTTTGGCGGATCTGCCGGAATCGATCCGTGTCTTTGCCGAGCCGGGCCGTTTCATTTCGGCGCCGTCGATGATCGAAGTCATCAAGATCGTCGGTAAGGCTAAGCGCGGGGCGCGTACCTGGTATTATCTGGATGACGGAGTATATGGTGCTTTGAGTGGCCAGATGTACGATCATGCCAAATATCCGATTGCGCCTTTGAAACCGTTTGACCCGATGGGGGACTTTTTCCCGAGTGTTTTGGCTGGCCCGACATGTGACAGCATTGACGTGGTGGATGAAGACATCGAGTTGCCGGATCTGGCGATTGGCGATATCCTAATTGCCAAACAAATGGGGGCATACACCATTGCTTCTGCTTCCGAATTTAACTATTATCCTAAGCCCAAAGTAGTAGTGGTCGAAGATTTGATCGACCATACCGATGATGAGTAAAGGATAAGTGATGAAGACAGAGATTAAATGGCAAGGTGGTATGGCGTTTGAAGGGTCAACGGAGAGCGGGCATTCGGTATTGATGGATGCAGCGCCTCAAGTAGGCGGTGAAAACCGCGGCCCGCGCCCGATGGAGATGGTCTTGCTGGGCTTGGGTGGCTGCACCAGTATCGATATCATTATGATGTTGAACAAGAGCCAACCGGGTCTGGTCAAAGATTGCCAGGTTGAAGTCACTGCCGAGCGTGCCGATTCGATTCCTAAGGTATTCACCAAAATCCATGTACTTTTCAAAGTATATGGACAGGGCCTTAACGAGAAAAAAGTCGCACGTGCCGTTGGTCTGTCTGCAGAGAAGTATTGTTCGGTTTCTAAAATGTTGGAAGCTACGGTGGAGATGTCCCACGATTTTGAAATCATCGAAGCCTAATATTCCTTTCCTATGATTTAAGGGAGCGCGTCTTATGCCAGGTTGGTTGTTAAAGTTCAGCATGTCTTTTTTGCGAATGGTGATGACCCCGAAAGGCCTGGCTAAACAGGCGCGTAAACCTTCAGGCTGGTACGGTAAATATATTGCCCAGCCGATGTTCCTTAGCGGCAACGCTGCTCTTAACCAGCTTATTTTCAATAAGCTGGACTTATCTTCCAATGACGTTGTGCTTGAGGTCGGTTTCGGTCCTGGCGCGCTTTTGGGACAAATTGCCGAAAAAGTTAACCGATCCAATAATGTGTTTGGTCTGGATTTTTCACCGACCATGCTTGCGGAAGCGCAAAGGCGTAATCGCAACCTCATCGAAAGCGGTCTTTTGCATCTACAGCAGGGTTCTTCCTCAAACATGCCTTATACGGAAAGCTACTTCAGTAAAATTTGTTGTTCTAACATTTTGTATTTCTGGCAGCCACCGGAACCGCATTTGTCCGAAATACTGCGTTGTCTTCAACCTGGCGGACAGTTAGTGATGGGTTTTCGCAGTGCCGATCAAATCAATGCTATGCAATTGGATAATGAAGTGTTTGCCCGTTATAGCGATGAGGAGCTTGAATCCTTATTGAAACGGGTTGGATTTTCGGATGTGGCGATTATTCATCAGTCCGCCGAACCTTTGGATTCCTATGTGGCGATTGCCACGAAGTCTGTTTGAAGCATTTTAGCCTGTCCGGAATTCTGAACAGGCCTGTTCAAAACAGTCTAGAGCACCGAAGTGACGGATGCTGTAATGCCGCTACTTAATGTTTCCAGGTTTTGATCGCTGATGTTATAGGCCGGCATGCTGTAGATTAATTTACCGAATGGTCTCAGCCAGATTCCGTTTTCAATGGCGGCGGCTTGTACTTGCGGGCCTAGATCATCTCTCTCTAATTCCACTACACCGATTGCTCCCAGAACGCGGGTGTCTGCTACACCATTCAGTTCTTTTAACGGCAATAGCGTTTTCTTGAAGTGGGTTTCGATGTGTCGAATGTTTGCCTGCCAGTCCGACTCAAGCAGTACGTCAATATTGGCGATGGCTGCGGCACAGGCAAGTGGGTTGGCCATAAAGGTCGGGCCGTGTGCCAGGATGCCAGGATCACCTTGGTTGAGCGTTTCGCTGATTTTTTTGGTGGCAAGTGTGGCGGCCAGACTGATGTGTCCGCCCGTCAGAGTTTTTCCAAGAGTAATGATGTCCGGGCTGATGCCGGCCCATTCGCTGGCGAAGAGCTTGCCGGTGCGCCCGAATCCGGTTGCAATCTCGTCGACAATCAATAGAACATCGAATTCGTCACAGAGTTGGCGTAGCTGTCTCAAGTAGTCGGGTCGATAAAAGCGCATGCCGCCGGCACCTTGAACGATGGGTTCGATGATGACGGCGGCGATTTGTTCGATGTGGGTTTCGAGCATGGTGCGGACTGATGCAATGTCGGTGTCGTCGCTTTTGATGTCGAAGCCCATTTGAGGGGCTTCGGCAAAGAAGTGTTGGGTCAGGATTTGTGAAAACAGACTGTGCATGCCGTTGACGGGGTCGCAGACCGCCATGGTCGCGAAGGTGTCACCGTGATAACCGTTTTTAACGGTCAATAATCGATTTTTGCCAGGCCTGTCGAGACTGATCCAGTATTGCATTGCCATTTTGATGGCCACTTCGACCGCTACAGAACCCGAGTCGCAGATGAATACCTTGTCCAATCCTTTCGGGGTGAGTTCGACTAAGCGTTTACTAAGCTCAATGGCTGGTTCGTGTGTTAAGCCTCCGAACATGATGTGCGGCATGGTGTCGATCTGTCGGTGCATCGCTTCCTGAATTTTAGGATGATTGTAGCCATGTAGGGTGGCCCACCAGGAACTCATCCCGTCAACCAAATCACGACCATCTGCCAGCGTGATGATTGAACCTTGAGTTTTAGCCACTCCTATCGCAGGTGTTTGTCCCGGCATTTTTGCATAAGGATGCCAAATGTGATTGCGGTCGAATTCAAGGAGTGATTTCCAGTTGCTCATGGTGGTTACCTGTTTGCTATTATGGATTGTCTTATAGGGATATAGGTTGCTATATGATACAGAACGCGGGCGGTTATTTCATATTGCACTTGATTTGATTGTTAGTGATAACAATCCGTCAATAGATGAAGTTATGAGCCCATAAGAAAATAATTGTATTAGTAACTTGAAAAATGGGGTTTTTTTTGTAGAATGAAGTTTGAGTCTTTGCGATGTTCCATGGATGTTGCACTGCGAAGACTGTTCTAAGTAGAAAATTTGTTGTGCCAAACTTGTTGTGAAGCAAGGACGGAAAGCCATGGGTCTCAATGTGGATGTGAGATCGCCAGGTTGCCAAATTGAACTCTTCTCTAAATGTTGGGTGCTCTAGCATGCTCAATGTTTTCTGACGGTGTGTCAATCCCTTCCGTTTTGTTTGACCGGTAAACTAAATTTCTATTTTTTTATAAACGCTTTATTTGCCAAACTTGTTGTGAAGCAGGGACGGAAAGCCATGGGTCTCAGTGTGGATGTGAGATCGCCAGGTTGCAAAAGCGTAGGTACGCTTGATATTTCGAACCAGACTTCTTTACATGTTTCGCTTGAGTCTATCTCGAGGAGGCTGTGAATGTTAGTCCAGAAATTGGAAATAGGGCAAACCTATCTGATCGAGTTGATCGTCAGTTGTTTGCTCTTGATGGCGCCAGATGCGTTGGCTGCGGATTACGCAGTTGATCGTGTCGAGAGCGGTGCTTTGTATCGGGATGGTTATGCCGGTTCAGGGATGAACGGGTATTCTCATCTTAACCGTGCGGAGCCCGGTCTACAAGAAAGAACCATGTTGTTATCCGAGGGGCGGACTTGGAATATGTCCGTTGGTTTGGATAAGGATGGGGTTGACCAAAGTCAGTGGAATCTGATGGTTTATTTTACCTCAGCATTTAAATAGGATGTTTTTGTTGAGGTAATGTTTTAAAGCCCGGCCAGGGAAGGCTGGGCTTTTTTTATGTCTGAATTTTGTGTTTCCGGCAGCCGTTTGGTAGGCGTGATAGATACTATTGTGATTCTTTCTGTTCCTGCTGAGTGAAGTCGAGGCGGTCGATTGCATATTGAAATGACTTTTCCAGAGGCGCTTCGATCGTGACGGTTTCTTTTGTGCTGGGATGGATGAATTGTAAAGAGGTGGCCGCAAGGTATAGGCGGTGTTGCTCTAACCATTCGTTGAAGAAATGATTGTGATGGCGATCACCGTATTTGACGTCACCGATGATTGGGTGGCTAATGTGATTAAGATGTCGGCGAATTTGGTGCTTACGGCCGGTTTTGGGTTTAAGTTCGACTAAAGAGTAGCGTTGCTGATCGAATTTACCGATAGTGTGGTCGACTGTGGTGTGTGCCAATGTTTTATAGGCGGTAATTGCAGTTTGTGGTTCAAGCTGTTCTTTTTTTAACTTGTCCGCAATCCGGTCCTTCTGATATTTAAGGGGTTTGTCAATCAGTCCTGTTGGTTCTGTCCAGCCGCGGCAGATGGCCAGATAGGTCTTTTCAATGGTGTGCTCCGTGAACTGTTGTCCAAGTTGTCTAGCGGTATTTGAATCGAGTGCAAATAGGAGTAGGCCGGATGTGGCTTTATCGAGGCGATGGATCGGGTAGACCATTTGTCCGACAGTGTCCCGGGTCAGTTGTACTGCAAACAAAGTCTCGTGTTTGTCGATAGGCGAACGATGGACCAAAAGGCCAGCCGGTTTGTGTATTGCGACAAGGTGGCTGTCTTGGTAAACGATTTTAAATGCGTCTAAATCAAGCTGGGTTTGCAATTTAATGCCTTTGTTTTGAGTATATTGTATTGTTCGTGAAGTTTAACAAGACGGGTTTAAAGGGCAAATAAAAACAGTGAAAATGTGGGTAAGTTAGTGCCTAAAGTACAAAAAAACAAAATAATGAACTTTTCTGGAATTTGTTATTGACAGGCGTTAAATAATCTATAAAATACGCACTCACAATTCGGAGGGTTTCCCGAGCGGCCAAAGGGGGCAGACTGTAAATCTGCTGGCTCAGCCTTCGGTGGTTCGAATCCACCACCCTCCACCAGTTTTNGTAAGTTAGTGCCTAAAGTACAAAAAAACAAAATAATGAACTTTTCTGGAATTTGTTATTGACAGGCGTTAAATAATCTATAAAATACGCACTCACAATTCGGAGGGTTTCCCGAGCGGCCAAAGGGGGCAGACTGTAAATCTGCTGGCTCAGCCTTCGGTGGTTCGAATCCACCACCCTCCACCAGTTTTTGCGGGTATCGTATATTGGCTATTACCTCGGCCTTCCAAGCCGATGAGGGGGGTTCGATTCCCCCTACCCGCTCCAATTCTTAAAGAGGCTCTCTTGGTTGATTTGCAAATTGCAGGTTGATGGGAGGGCCTTTTTAATATTAGTTACCGCTTCCATAGCTCAGTAGGTAGAGCGCATCCATGGTAAGGATGAGGTCACCAGTTCGATCCTGGTTGGAAGCTCCATTTTTTAACCAAAGTGGTTCTTTGTCTTAACGGGCTGGAAGCTGCTTAACGGAGTTTGCATCATGGCAAAAGAAAAGTTTGAAAGAACGAAACCGCACG
>NZ_JARUQR010000003.1 GCF_029767005.1 Thiomicrorhabdus sp. ZW0627 | reverse complement strand
TCGCGCCTCAGTGGTTGTTCACCACCTCGTCTTGAAGTGAGGCGTATTCTATAGAATTTTCAGATCTGCGCAACCCCTTAGACCGCTTTTTTTCATCTTTTTTGACACTTTTTTGACGCACCGGCTTTACCACCAGCTTACTCAGATGTTATCCACAGAGTTATTCACTTTTTATGGATTTCCTCACAACATTGCCCCTTTTCCCGACCCATAAACAAAAAAAGCGGAACCCTTATATATAAGAGTCCCGCTCAATTATTCACTATCTATAAATAATAGATATATATGATTAGTTGATCGTCACACGCGCGAACTTACGCTTACCGACTTGATACACACTTGTAGTACCCGCAGGCATGACGGCTCGACTGTCATCCACCTTCTCACCATTTATCTTGACCGCGCCCTGCTTGGTCATACGGTGCGCATCAGACGTAGAGGAAACCAGTTCCGCATCTTTCAACAACTGAGCCAAAGGCATCTCACCCTCAAATGTAAATTCAGGCATGTCATCCGGAATCGCATTCTTGCTAAAACGCGTCTCGAAATCTTTCAATGCAGCTTGCGCTGCTTCTTCAGAATGGAAACGTGCGATCAACTCCATCGCCAGGTTCACTTTAATATTACGTGGATTCTCGCCATTAGCGACTGACTGCTTGTAAGCTTCAATCGTTTCAATGCTTTCGAAGCTCAACAATTCGTAGTAACGCCACATCAACTCATCGGAAACCGACATAACTTTTCCGAACATATCATTCGGCTCGTCCTTGATCCCGATATAGTTATTCAATGACTTTGACATTTTCTGAACGCCATCCAGGCCTTCCAGGATCGGCATCGTCAAAGTACACTGCTGAGACTTACCGAAATGACCCTGTAAAGTACGACCCATCAAAAGATTGAATTTCTGATCCGTTCCACCCAATTCAATATCCGCTTCTAAAGCAACCGAATCATACCCCTGAACCATTGGATACAAAAACTCGTGGATCGCAATCGGCGTATTGGACTGGTAGCGGTCTGAGAAGTCGTTACGCTCCAACATACGAGCAACGGTGACGGTACTCGCCAACTTGATCATATCCTCGGCGGTCATTTTTGACATCCATTCCGAGTTGAAAACAACTTTTGTCTTGGCTGGATCCAAAATCTTGAACACCTGCTCCTTATAAGTCGCAGCATTCGCCTCGATCTCTTCACGAGACAAGGGAGGGCGAGTCTGACTCTTTCCTGTCGGATCACCGATCATGGCGGTGAAATCACCAATCAAAAACAGGATTTCATGACCAAGATCCTGGAACTGCTTAAGCTTATTGATCAAAACAGTGTGACCAAGATGCAAATCTGCCGCCGTCGGATCAAAACCGGCTTTTACGCGCAAAGGCTTGCCAGATTCCAACTTCTCAATCAATTCCTTTTCTACCAGAATCTCTTCCGCACCACGTTTGATGATCGCTAATTGCTCTTTAACTGATTTCATTTTTACTTCTTTTCTTAAACTTAATAAATTCTTTATCCGCATAAAACGGTATCGGTATTCAATTCCAACAGGCCGGTCATTTCCGACACTGACTTATATCCATGACGAACCATGTAGTCGGCGATGCCTTTATTCACCTTTTTAACCAATAGCGGGTCTTTGGCGATAGCCGTTCCGATCGCCACCATTGAGGCACCGGCCAGGAAAAACTCAATCGCATCTTCGGCACTGGCGATTCCACCCAAACCGATAATAGGTACACCGTGCTGCTTCGCCACCTGATAGACCTGATGCACTTTTAACAAAGCCACCGGTTTAATTGCCGGACCCGACAAACCGCCCTGATTATTACCAAGCGTTGGCTTGCGCGAATGGACATCGATCTGCATACCCATTAACGTATTAATGGCCGATAACGCATCCGCACCGGCATCAATCACCCTACGCGCACCCTCTGCAATGTCGGTCTGATTCGGCGACAGCTTCACGATCAACGTCTTGCCTGTATTAGCACGACAGGCTTCGACCACTCTGGCTGCCATNTGTCGGTCTGATTCGGCGACAGCTTCACGATCAACGTCTTGCCTGTATTAGCACGACAGGCTTCGACCACTCTGGCTGCCATATCCGGATCATTCCCGAACGCCGCGCCGCCTTTTTTCACATTCGGGCACGAGATGTTGATTTCCATCGCAGGTAAATCAGTCTGATCAAACAAACGCACCACTTCCGCATATTCCTCGATCGACGAACCGGATACATTAATAATGAATTGCGATTCACTCAAATCCAACTTAGGCAGATAACTGTTGATTACCTCATGCGCACCGGGGTTCTGCAAGCCGATCGAGTTCAACAAGCCACTTGCCGACTCCATCACACGATCCGGTTTATTTCCAAGCTTCGGCTCCAATGTTGTCCCTTTCAGAAACACCGCACCGATATCCCGATTGGAAAAGCCCGAAACAGACTGGTATTCTATGCCATAACCGGCATTCCCCGAGGCCATGGCCACAGGTGAATTGCACTTCATTCCACAAATATCTACCGATAGATCGACCATAGAATACACCCTATATGTTGCACATTATTTTATATGAACCGGAAATTCCCCAAAACACCGGCGCTTTGATCCGACTCAGCGCCAATATGGGCGCACACCTGCATCTGATTCACCCGATCGCCTTTGACCTGAGTGAAAAGAAAGTACGTCGTGCCGGACTGGATTACGCGGAGCTGGCCAATCTACAGGAACATGAAAGCCTACAGGCCTGCCTGGAAAAAATCCAACCCAACCGTGTGTTCGCATTGACGACCAAAACCACGCGCTATTATACCGAACCGCAATTCGAAAACGGAGATGCATTTTTATTCGGCCCTGAAACCCGCGGTTTGCCGGCTGAAGTCATTCAAAGCCTGCCTGAAGACCAGAGATTAACAATCCCGATGATTCCGGGCGGCCGGAGCCTGAACTTAGCTAACGCCGTTTCAGTTGTCTCTTACGAAGCTTGGCGCCAGCTTGGCTTTGACATGTCACTGTAAAATCAGCGAACCCTCATAAAACAAAAGGCGACCTTAAAAGATCGCCTTTGTATCAAAACAAACAGGCCTGCTCAGTTTTCAAAACCGGTTACTGCAATTCTTCCGTCTCTCGGCGGCCGTCACGCGCCATCAACTCCCGAACCGCCTCTTCAGGCGAACAAGCATCGGTCACAATTCGATAGACCTGCTCCATAATCGGCAAATCCAGATCATAACGTTCTGCGATACGCTTTACAGCCTTAACCGCTTTGACACCTTCAACCACCTGACCGATTGAAGCCATAATCTCTTCCGCCGTTCCCGGCGCCTGAGCCAATTGCAAACCAAAGCGGCGGTTTCGGGAGAGGTCGTCGGTACATGTCAGAACCAAATCACCCAGCCCCGCCAAACCCATCAACGTTTCAGGATGCGCGCCCAACGCTTGGCCGAAGCGCATCATCTCGGCCATACCGCGAGCAATCAATGCCGCACGAGCATTCGCACCCAACTGCAACCCATCACTCAAACCGGTCGCAATCGCCATAATGTTCTTATAAGCTCCACCAACTTCGACACCCACCATATCGTTCTGGGTGTACATTCTGAAATTATCGTGATGAAAGGCTTTTGCCCAAAACTGCGCTTCAGACTCGTCGGAGGAAGCACTAACCATCGCCGTTGGCAATCCCTTGGCGACTTCATCGGCAAAGGTTGGGCCGGAAAGAACCGCCATTGGCTGCTCTTCTCCGAATTCACCGGAAGCAATCTGGTGCAGCAAGGAAGCGGATTCCTGTTCAAACCCTTTGGTGGCCCAAGCGAAATGCACCTTGCGACCATCGATCACCGAGTGCACCTGATTCAACGTTTCCTTGAAAACGTGACTCGGAACCACCACCAGAACCGCGTCGACATCTTTCAATACTTCGGGAAATTCGCTGGAGATCACCAGACTCTCCGGGAAAGGAATCCCCTTAAGATATTTAGCGTTCTCGCGCTGAATCCGTAGCTGCTTGGCCTGGTGGGAATTATGTGTCCACAAACCCACCTGATGTCCGGCTCGCGCCAGATGAATAGCCAACGCCGTTCCCCAAGCTCCGGCTCCGATTACGGCAATTTTCAAGGGAGGCTCGACTTGCGTCATTTTTCCGGCCCTTAAGTCAGTATGATTTACTGGGTCTGCTCAGCCTGGCTTTGCAAATGCCCCTGATACATTGCGTCAAAGTTCACAGGCTCCAACAACAACTGCGGGAAACCACCACGAGTAACCAAGTCGGAAATTGCTTCACGCGCATACGGGAACAAAGCGTTCGGACACTGGGCACCCAATAGGTAACCTAACTCTTCTTCGTTAAACCCTTCCAACGTGAAAATACCAGCTTGCTCAACTTCACACAAAAACGCCGTATGCTCTTCAACTTTGGTCGTAGCAGTTACACGCAACACAACATGAAAAATGCCTTCTTCCAAAGCACTGCTTTCGACGTTCATATTCACTTCCAACTGCGGCTGGAATTCCGCTGTAAAAATTCCCGGAGAGTTCGGAGACTCGAAAGAGATGTCTTTGGTGTATATCTTCTGAATAATAAATTTTTGCTGTTGTGTCGTTTCAGACATGGTTATTCCTTGAAATTACTGTTTGCTATCCGTTTTTGCAATGATATCAGGCGTTCAATAACGCATCGATCTCACCACGTTTATCTGCTGCCGAAAGGTCGTCAAAGCCACCCACATGGTGATCACCAATGAAAATCTGAGGCACTGTGTTGCGGCCGGTTTTCGCTTCCATATCCGCCCACAACTGTCGGTCATTCCCCACATCGATGGTTTCGTAACTCACCCCTTTTGAATCCAACAAACGCTTGGCCATATTACAAAACGGGCAGGTTTGGGTACTGTAAATCACGACTTGAGCCATTTTGACTTCTCCTTTCTTCGCAGCCTTATTCGTGTTCGAGGCTACTTTTTTTTGTTTTTTTTTGAGCGAGCCGGCGTTCCTACCGGTAAACCGGCATTCTTCCATGCCGTAATCCCGCCTGACAGGTTATACACATTCGTAAACCCGCTCTTGACCAGTATCGAAGCCGCACGACTCGAACGCGCACCCGTCATACAATAAACCAGAATCGGTGCATCTTTCTCAACAGAGATACGATCCAGATTCTTGGCCAGATCCGTTACTGAAATATTCACGGCGTTGGCGATAGAACCGTCTTTGAATTCCCCGGCACTGCGCACATCCAACAAAAACGCATCATCGTTGTATAAACGGATCGCCTTGTCTGCACCCACACTTTTGTAACCGGCAATCCGGTCTCCAACGTAACTGTATGCCAGCATCGCAATGATGACAACCAAAGCAATAAACAAAAGCTGTTGCTCTTGCATAAATTCAATAAACATTCATATTCCCTTGATAGACTTCAATCAAAGCTAATGATTTTAACAGCGAAACTCGCTACAATAAATCGAATTTCCAATTTTTTATGGTAGATAAAAAGATGAGTCAAGAACCTAAGCCCAAAAAGCAAATTAAACACCGTCCGACAGGATTGATCATTCTGGACGGCTGGGGACACAGAGAAGAAGTCGAGTACAACGCTATCGCCCAAGCCAACACCCCGAACTGGGACAAGCTGGTCGCAAACCACCCAAACACACTCATCCACACATCCGGTATGGCCGTTGGCCTTCCCGAAGGACAAATGGGGAACTCGGAAGTTGGACACCTGAACCTGGGTGCCGGCCGAGTTGTCTACCAAGACCTGACGCGAATCCAGAAAGACATCGACGACGGACGTTTCTTCGATAACAACGCGCTTCTAAACGCAATCGACAAGGCGATGGAACGCGGCCACTCGGTTCATATCCTTGGTTTGCTTTCTGACGGTGGCGTACACTCCCATATCAGCCACATCAAGGCCGCTTTGAAACTGTCGGTTGAACGCGGCGCAAAAACCTTGCTGCACATCTTTACCGATGGTCGTGATACCGCACCTAAAAGCGCATTAGGCTATATCGAAGATATTGAAAACTACATGAAAGAGATCGGTGGTGGGCGCATTGCTTCCGTAACCGGGCGATTCTATGCACTTGACCGCGACAACCGCTGGGAGCGAATCCAGCAGGCTTATGAAGTTATCTGCTGCGGTGAAGCGGAATTATCAGCGGCATCCGCCAAAGAAGCGGTAGAAATGGCCTACGCTCGTGAAGAGACTGATGAGTTCATCCAACCGACCATCATCCTGAGCAAAAAGGGCAAGAAATCCAAAGTCAAAGACGGCGACTCGATCATTTTCATGAACTATCGTTCAGACCGTGCCCGCCAGCTGACCCAGCCGTTCATCATTAACGATTTCGGTGACTTCCACCGCTGCAAGACACCGGTGCTTTCGGCCTTCGTCACCCTGACTGAATACAACAAGAACTTCGAAAGCTTCGGGGCAACCATCGCTTACCGCCCAACCAAACTTAAGAACACCTACGGTGAATACGTTTCCAAGCTTGGCTTGAAGCAACTACGCATTGCCGAAACCGAAAAGTACGCCCACGTGACGTTCTTCCTGAACGGCGGTGTCGAAGCGCCTTACAAAGGTGAAGACCGCATTCTGGTTCCTTCACCGAAAGTCCGTACTTACGACCTGCAACCTGAAATGAGCGTTGGCGAATTGACCGAAAAACTGGTTGAAGCAATTGAATCTGATAAGTACGACACCTTCATCTGTAACATCGCTAACCCGGACATGGTCGGCCACTCGGGTAACTTCCCAGCTTGTATCAAAGCTGTTGAAGCCGTTGATGAAGCGCTTGGCAAAATGTTAGCTGCAATTGAAAAAGCGGGCGGACAGGCGATCGTTACAGCCGACCACGGTAACATGGAAATGTTGCAGGATCCTGAAACCGGCGAACCTTTAACGTCACACACGACCTTCCCGGTTCCTTGCGTCTACTTTGGTCCACGTAAGTGCAACCTACGTGAAGGCGGAACCCTTCCGGACGTAATGCCAACCATGCTGGACATCATGGAACTGGAACAGCCTGAAGAAATGACCGGCCAAAGCCTTTGCGCCAAAGACTAATCGTCACCGGCTCAACACTGGCTTAACCGCCAATCCCGACAGGCCTGCCCGTTTTTCGAAACCGGCAGGCCTGTTTATTTTCCGGCCGTAAAAATTTCTCTTTCCACACAAAGCGCCAAACCACACCCGTAATACTGGATAATTCCAGACTTTCGTCTTATGCTATTGGCTTACTCAATGAAAAGTGGTGGGGATGGATGACATTTTCAATCAACCAACCGTTATTCTGGCTGTACCTTTTCAACATATTTCTGGTGATCGCCACCATCATCCACATGCTTTATCAACGACGTTCTCCGCAGAACCTCATGGCATGGCTGCTCACTTTACTGCTTCTGCCCATTTTCGGCGTGATACTTTATGTCCTTTTCGGCTCCCGGAAATTCTTTAACAAACGCAATAAACCCGCGATTTCCATGCGCTCGGTCTCGGTCGCAGAACCAGACAACGAATTAGCCTTTCAACTCGACCGCCTCCTGCAGTCCAACCACATTGCCGGCACCACCAACGGCAACCAAGTCAGCCTGTGCCACACAGATGTCGAAGCCTATTCGATCCTGATGGAAGCGATTGAAAACGCCCAACACAGCATTCACATCCAGACCTATATCTTTGAGCTGGACAAAACCGGACACACCATTCTCGAAGCGCTTATCCGCAAGGCACAACAAGGCGTTCAAGTGCGTCTTCTGATCGACGCCATCGGCTCGTTCGCTTTGTACCGTAACAGCAAGAGACTACGACGCCTAACCGAAGCAGGAGGTCGATACGCTTTCTTCCAACCGATTCTCCACTCGCTTTTCAAAAGCCAACTGAATTTGAGAAATCACCGAAAGATTTATCTGTTTGACCAATCCGTCTTGCTGACCGGAGGCATGAACCTCTCCAACGACTATCTGGGAACGCCTGATACAACGCCAAAGGAAGGCAGATGGATTGACCTCATGTTTAAAATCGAGGGACCGACCACATTCCACTATCAGAACATCTTCAATGAAGACTGGTTCTATACCACCAACGAACGACTGCCTTCGCCACAACCGCCCGACAACCTTCCGACCACACCCGGCGAAATCATGCAGGCAGTGCCATCCGGCCCAGACATCAACAGCGATGCCCTGTTCGAGACCCTGCTACACAGCATCTATCTGGCAAAGGAAAGTATCCACATTGTCACGCCCTACTTCATACCGGACAGTGCCATCATGCACGCCCTACTCATCGCTATCAAACGCGGCGTGAAAGTAACCCTAATCACGCCGGACACCTCCGACCACCTGATTTTCGACCTCGGACGCAGTTCCTACATGCGAGAACTCGGTGAAATGGGCGGCCAACTGTTTTACTACCAGGACAATATGCTGCACGCCAAATTCATCATGATCGACCACAAAACGATGCTCATCGGTTCTGCCAATCTGGACTACCGCTCACTGTTCATCAACCACGAAATGGTCAACTTCATCTATTCAGAACCATTGATCGAGCAGATGTCGGAATGGCTGGAAAAATTACTGGCCAACAGCATACCCTACCAACCCAGCGATAACCGGATCCGCAGGTTGCTGGAAAACCTGACACGAATCGTCGCCCCGATTCTCTGAACGAGCTCCCTCATGTACAAGCCCAAGTTCACACCTCTTTCACACGCACACTCACCGGAACAAGCAGACCACCCCTTGCCGGGCTGCTTCACCCTGCTAACCTGGAACCTTCAAAAAGTCGACTTCAGCCATTACATCCACCGGCCAATCGAAACCCTGTTACCCATCCGAACGCCGCACCTTCTGTCATTACAGGAAGCAGCCACCAGACCCATGCAAACCAAATTCTTTGATCTACCTTATGTCATGGCTCCCAACATCCAAACCAAAAAACAGCACTTCGGCGTGTTGACCGCATCCGCATCCGGAATCACGCCACACCACCAGTGTCTTACCCAAACCCGGGAACTTGGCATGATCACCCACAAAACCGCTCTGATTACCAGCCATCCTCTGGCCGACGGCAGTTGGCTGACACACGTCAACATACACGCCATCAATTTCGTTCCGCACACCCTGTTCAAAAAAGAACTGCAACTCCTGTGGAGTAAACTCGCCCACTTGGACGGCCCGATGATTGTCAGCGGCGACTTCAACACCTGGAATCGCACCCGCCTAAAGACCATGTGCGAAGCCACAAAACAGCTCAACCTGACCAAGGTCGACTACCCCGACAGCCACAACATAAAAACCCTGATGCGCCAACCACTCGACCACACTTTCTATCGCGGCCTCATCCTCACAGATTCCGGCGCCCTCTCGGTACCCGAAATCTCAGACCACAACCCGCTCATCGCCACTTTTTGTTTACCGTCGATCTAGCCTCAATTCCGTGCCTGAGACGCTAAAAACAATGGTACAATTTGATTCCAAATGCATAGATAAAGTATAATCTCGCACCAATTTTTATTTTTTAAACGCGCTGAAAACAAACAAAATCCTTATATAACAAGCAGTTAGAAAAGAAGCAGACTGCCTGTTTTTATATGATTTTGACGGACAGGACACTGAATTATGAACCCATTACAATCCCCAAACGGCCTAAACCTAACAGGCCTCTACTCTCCTGAGTTCGAAAAGGAGAACTGTGGTTTCGGTCTGATCGCCAATATGGACGACAAGCCAAGTCACTGGGTCGTTCAAACGGCCATTGAGTCTCTTGCCAACATGACCCACCGTGGTGGGGTTGCAGCCGACTGCTGCACGGGAGACGGTTGTGGACTGTTAATTAAGAAACCGGAAAACTTTTTGTCCGAAGTTGCGGCTGAGAGTGGATTTGAACTGGCTGACATCTACGCGGCCGGCATGATTTTCCTGAACCAGGATTCCGCCAAAGCGGATTTAGCGCGCAAGACCCTTGAAGAAAAACTGACCAACAAAGGTTTGGCTGTTGCCGGCTGGCGTAAAGTTCCGGTCAACTCGGAAGTGCTTGGTGCGCAAGCAGCCGGCATGGAACCGGTAATCGAACAGGTATTTGTCAATGCACCGTCCGGCATGACTGAAGCCGAATTCAACCGTTTATTGTTTACGGCTCGCCGTAAGACCGAAATGGAAATTGAGCCGCAAGACGGCACTTTCTATATTGCTTCTTTGAACAGCCAGTTGCTGTCGTATAAAGGTCTGGTCATGCCGCGTGAGCTGCCGGAATTTTATCTAGACTTGAAAAACGACGCATTTGCATCGTCGGTCATCTCGTACCATCAGCGTTTCTCAACCAACACCATGCCGCAATGGCGTTTGGCACAGCCATTCCGCTTCCTTGCGCACAACGGTGAGTTGAACACCATCCGTGGTAACCGTAACTGGGCATTGGCGCGTCAAAGTAAATTCGAAACACCATTGCTTCCTGATCTGGCCGACTTGAAGCCACTTGTCGCCCAGTCCGGTTCGGATTCCAACTCTCTGGACAACATGCTTGAAGTCCTGATGATGGGTGACATGTCTGTATTCCAGGCTTTGCGCCTGTTGATTCCGCCTGCATGGCAGAACATGCCTCACATGGATCCGGACATGAAAGCGTTCCTGGAATACAACTCCATGCACATGGAACCATGGGACGGTCCGGCCGGTATGGTTATCAACACCGGTAAATATGCAATCTGTGGTGTCGACCGTAACGGTTTGCGTCCAACACGTTATATGATCACAAAAGACCGTCACATCACGTTCGCTTCCGAGATCGGTGTTTATGATTACGCGCCGGAAGACGTCGTCGAAAAAGGCCGTTTGAAGCCGGGGCAATTGATTGCTGTCGACCTTGAAAACGGGACTTTGTTGAAGCCGGAAGAGATCGACAACCAGCTTAAAGTCGCCAAGCCTTACTGCGAGTGGATGGACAAAGGCTACATGCGCATCGAAGAGAAGATGGACCAGACCGAGCAATCACTTGGTTGGGACTCTGAGACGGCTGACACTTACCAGAAATACTACCAAGTCACGTTCGAAGAGCGTGATGCGGTTATCCGCGTTATGGCGGAAGATGCTCAGGAAGCGACGGTTTCAATGGGTGACGATGCTCCGTTACCGGTCTTCTCGCACAAGCCGCGTTCGATCTTTGACTACTTCCGTCAGATGTTCGCGCAGGTCACCAACCCGCCGATCGATCCGCTTCGTGAAAACATCGTCATGTCCCTAAACACTTGTTTCGGGCGTGAATTGAACATGTTCGAAGAAGGTCCTGAACACGCTCGCCGCCTGGAAGTCCAGTCTCCGGTATTGAGTCCGTCGATGATGGACCAGTTGTTGAACATGAACGACAAAGACTACCAGAACCAAGTGATTCCATTGCACTACAACCATGAAGATAAAGGGTTGGAGCAAGCAATCGTCGACGTCTGCGACCAAGCGGTCGAAGCGGCACGTTCCGGCATCACTCTATTGGTGTTGAGCGATTTGGATATCGAAGAAGGCAAGATTACAATTCCTGCGGCCATGGCGACTGGTGCGGTTCACCACCGTCTAATCCGCGAAGGCCTGCGTACTGAAGCTAACATCATCGTACAGACGGCAACTGCACGTGACCCGCACCACTTTGCAGTCTTGTTCGGTTACGGTGCAACTGCAGTATTCCCGTATCTAGCGTACGAAAGTATCGATGATATGCGCCGCACCAATGAATTGGATGCGAGTACGCCAATCAGTACATACATCAAAAACTACCGTAAGGGTATCAACAAAGGGTTATACAAAATCCTTTCTAAGATGGGTATCTCAACCATCACCTCTTACCGTGGTTCACAGCTATTCGAAGCAGTCGGTCTGACTAAAGAAATCGTCGACCTATGCTTCATAGGAACGCCTGCACGTATCCAAGGTACAGACTTCTCACACCTTGAGCTTGATCAGCGCCGTTTGGCTTGGGAAGCATTCAACCCTCGCAAGCCATTACAGCAAGGTGGTCTGTTCAAATACGTCCACGGTGGCGAATACCACGCATTCAACCCGGATGTAGTAAACAGCATCCGTGAAGCGGTTCAGAAGAACGACCAAAACGCTTATAACAAATTCCGTGACTTGGTCAACAACCGCCCTGCGATGACGATCCGTGACTTGATTACCTTCAAGGAAGACGTTCAGTCAATCGACTTGGCCGAGGTTGAACCGGTTGAATCCATCTTCAAGCGTTTTGATTCCGCGGGTATCTCTTTGGGTGCCCTGTCTCCGGAAGCCCACGAAGCTTTGGCTACCGCAATGAACCGTTTGGGCGCACGCTCCAACTCGGGTGAAGGTGCGGAAGATCCGTCACGTTACGGCACTGAAAAAATGTCCAAGATCAAACAGATCGCTTCCGGACGTTTCGGTGTGACTGCACACTACCTGCGTAATGCTGAAGTCTTGCAGATCAAGGTTGCACAGGGCGCGAAGCCGGGTGAAGGCGGACAGCTTCCTGGTCACAAAGTCGATATGACTATCGCCAAATTGCGTCACTCAGTACCGGGCGTTACCCTGATTTCACCTCCACCGCATCACGATATCTACTCAATCGAAGATTTGGCGCAGCTAATCTACGATTTGAAGCAGGTTAACCCGAAAGCGTTGATCTCGGTGAAACTGGTTGCCGAACCGGGTGTCGGAACCATCGCTGCAGGTGTTGCGAAAGCTTACGCTGACTTGATCACCATCTCCGGTTACGACGGTGGTACGGGTGCAAGCCCGATGACCTCGGTCAAATACGCCGGTAACCCATTCGAAATGGGATTGGTTGAAGCGCACCAGACATTGCGTGCCAACGATCTTCGCGGCCAGGTCATCCTGCAAGCGGACGGTGGTTTGAAGACCGGTCTTGACGTTATCAAGGCTGCGATTCTAGGTGCGGAATCTTTCGGTTTCGGTACGGTTCCTATGATCGCCCTAGGTTGTAAATACCTGCGTATCTGTCACTTGAACACGTGTGCGGTAGGTGTTGCAACGCAAGACGAACGTCTACGTAAAGAACACTTCATCGGCATGCCGGAAATGGTTATGAACTACTTCCGCTTCGTTGCCGAAGAGACCCGTGAGTGGATGTCGAAACTGGGCGTGCGCTCTCTAGGTGAGTTGGTAGGACGTGTCGACCTGTTGAAAGTCATCGACAACCCGCTGACCGAAAAACAGAAGAACATCAACCTGACTCCGTTCATCACCGATGGTGGTGTACCGGCTGACAAGCCGCAAACAGTTCAGGTTGATCGCAACAATCCTTGGGATCACGGTGACATCGCAGAAGAGATGGTTAAGGAAACGCTTCCTGCCATCCAAGCGAAGAGTGGTGGAACTTTCTCGTTCAAGCTGGTTAACACCGGCCGTTCGATCGGTGCGCGTGTTGCCGGTGAAATTGCCGAACTTTACGGCAACGACGGTATGAAAGATGCGCCGATCACTTTGAAACTGACAGGTATTGCAGGTCAGTCTTTCGGTGGGTTCAACGTTGACGGTCTGAACCTTCACCTTGAAGGGGATGCCAACGACTACGTCGGTAAAGGTATGGCCGGTGGTGAAATCGTAATTCGTCCGCCGCAAGGCAGCGTTTTTGATGCGAAAAACACTCCAATCGTCGGTAACACCTGTCTATACGGTGCAACCGGCGGTAAGTTGTTCGCCAACGGTACCGGTGGTGAGCGTTTCGCAGTACGTAACTCAGGCGCAGTGGCCGTTGTTGAAGGTCTGGGCGACCACGGTTGTGAATACATGACCGGTGGTACCGTTGTCAGCTTGGGCGAAGTCGGCGTCAACTTCGGTGCCGGTATGTCAGGCGGTATGGCATTCATCCTTGATGAAAACCGCACGCTTCCAGATCAGCTAAACGCTGAAATGGTTGAAGCGATCCGCATCGATACCGAAGCAACCGAAGAGTACCGTGTGTACTTGAAAGCATTGATTACAGAATATGTTGAAAAGACCGATAGTAAATGGGGTCGTGAAGTATTGAACAACTTCAGCCGCTACATCGGTGACTTCTGGCTTGTTAAGTCGCGTGCGATCAGCATTGATTCACTATTTGAATTATTTGCAACCGAAGCCAACTAAGAGAATCTGGAAGGAATTTAAAAATGCCAAATGTAAGACAATTTTTAGAACTGAACCGCCAGCTTCCCGAAAAGAAGGCTGCGGTCGAACGTACGCAAGAATTTGCCGAGATTTACAGCCCGTTTGAAATGAAAGACGCGATGGCTCAGGCCGATCGTTGTCTACATTGCGGTAACCCATACTGCGAATTTGCATGTCCGGTGCACAACTACATCCCTAACTGGTTGAAGCTGGTTGCGGAAGGCAACATCATGGAAGCCGCCGAAATTTCTCACAAGACCAACTCTCTGCCTGAGATGTGTGGCCGTATCTGTCCTCAAGACCGTCTGTGTGAACAGGCGTGTACGCTTGAAGACACCAACTTCGGCGCGGTTACTATCGGTGCCGTCGAGAAATTCATCACCGACACAGCCCTATCTCAAGGCTGGACACCGGATCTTTCTAACATCAAGATGACTGACAAGAAAGTCGCCATCGTCGGTTCCGGTCCTGCCGGTATCGCTGCAGCAGATATCTTAATCCGAAACGGCGTCAAGCCGGTTGTGTTTGAGAAGCAGCCTGAAATTGGTGGTCTTTTGACGTTCGGTATCCCGCAGTTCAAACTGGATAAAGACATCGTTGTACGTCGTCGTGAAATCCTGGAAGGCATGGGCATCGAGTTCCGTTGCAACACCGAAATCGGTAAAGACATCCAATTCCAGACTTTGCTGGACGATTATGATGCCGTCTTCCTTGGAATGGGAACCTACAAGCCAATGGCCGGTCGCTTCCCGGGTGAAGATCTTCCTGGCGTTCACAAAGCGCTGGACTTCCTGATCGGTAACGTTAAGAACGAACTAGGCATGCCTAACGATCCTGAGCCATTCATCAGCATGAAAGGCAAAAAGGTTGTCGTTCTGGGTGGTGGTGATACCACGATGGACTGTACCCGTACATCCATCCGTCAGGAAGCCGACGAAGTGTACTGTGTTTACCGTCGTGACGAAGAAAACATGCCGGGATCACGTGCCGAAGTTAAAAACGCCAAAGAAGAAGGTGTACAGTTCAAGTTCAACTTGGCGCCGGTCGAAGTAATCGGCGACGGTAAGGTTGAAGGAATCAAAGTCATTGAAACCCGCATGGGTGAGCCGGACGAAAACGGTCGTCGTCGCGCGGAAATGGTTGAAGGTTCCGAACAGGTCATCCCTTGCGATGCCGTCATCGTTGCATTCGGTTTCCAACCAAACCCACCAGCGTGGTTCAAAGACTTTGGTATTGAAGTCAACAACTGGGACGGTGTTGTCGCTTCTGATAAGTCGCTTTACCAGTTCCAGACAACCAACCCGAAAGTTTTCGCCGGTGGTGACATGGTTCGTGGATCAAGCCTGGTGGTTGAAGCCATCGCTGAAGGCCGTAAAGCCGCAGAAGGCATTCTGGACTTCCTGGAAGTTTAAGAACCCAGCAGGCCTGTTCAATTTCAGGCTGACCAAAATCAAAAAAGCCCGCAAAGAATTCATCCTTGCGGGCTTTTTTATTATCCGAAAAACCTCTTAAACCTTTAAGTTCAATTAATTTTGAAAAACGCCATCTCTTCTTTAAGCTGTTGCGATTGTTCGCGCATGCTTTCGGCGGATTGATCGCTTGCCATTACCAGATTCAGGTTCTGCTGAGTCAGATGATTGATTTGATTCAAAGCGGTATGAACCTCATGAATATCCATCAATTGTCTCTCTGACGAGTTCACAATGCTATCGACCTCATCCGTCACCTGACGAATCGATTCGTTGATCTGGTTCAACACTTCGCCGGAACTTACGGCCAATCTTGTACCTTCATTCACCCTTTCGACACTGTCTTCAATCAATGCCTTGATCTCTTTGGAGGCATCCGTGGATTTTTGCGCCAGGTTACGAACTTCGCCCGCAACCACGGCAAATCCTCTTCCGGCTTCTCCTGCTCGTGCAGCCTCAACCGCTGCATTCAATGCCAGCAGGTTAGTCTGGAAAGCAATGCCGTCCATCAATTGGATAATGTCTGAAATCTGATGGCTTGACTCCTCGATTTTGGTCATCGCCTGAATACTCTGTTTCATGACCTCCTGACCCTGATCTACCTGAACTTGCACCTCAGTAGTCGCCTTGGCTGCCGTCTTTGCCTGAGCAACCGTTTGTTGAGCGGAACTACCCATCTCGTCGACGGTTTTTGCAGACTGGTTCAAAGAGGCGGCCTGCTCTTGTGCTTGCTCATTTAAGCTCTGGGTTCCTTTGGATAACTCCACGGCTGCACCATAAACACTGTCCGACGCTTGCATAGCGTGCGAAATTGTCTGTTTCAACTTATCCGACGATGCATTGATTACCTGCTGGAGTTTCGCCAACTGGCCTTCAAAATGGCTGTTTGATCTTTGATTCAGATTACCGTTGGCCTGTTCGGTTGCAATGAAAACGATCTCAGCTATTGCCGCTTCCAAGCGCCCGGTGGATTCATTGATATTCTCTTTCAGATTCAACAGGTCACCCTGGGCATCAGATTCGACTCTGGCTGAGAAGTCGCCGTCATTCAACGCGCTCATCACCTGATTGATCTCGCTCAGAATCCGGTTAATGGAACTCATGGAAGTATCAACCTTATTTCGGAAGCTCTCCTCCACCTTCGAATCCATACGAATCGAAAAATCCCCCTGTTCCAACCCGGACATCACTTTTTCAAGCTCAAGCATGGTGAACCGGACACTTTGCGCGCTGCCGTTAACACCTTGCTTCAAACGCTCAAAATCACCTTTCAATTCTGACTTGATCTGCTGGTCGAACTCCCCCCTGGCAATCGCACCCACAACCGTATTCGTCTCTTCAATGGTCAACTCCATCTGCTGAAGCAGTTCGTTGAACGCGTTCCCCATCTGGGCGATTTCATCTTTTCCGGAAATCAGTGCACGGTGTTTCAACTCACCAGACTGACTTACCTCATCAATGGTTTTTTGCAGCCCGGAAATGGAAGAAGTGATATTGCGGGAAAGAAACAAGCTTCCCAAAACCATAACGACGATCATGACGGAGAGCGCAACAAAAAGAATGGTCACTAATTGATTGGCCGCGCTGTCGACGTCAAACAGGAGCGTATCCGCTTCCTGTAACTGACGATCAACGAATGGTTCCATGACTTTTGCCAGATTTTCAGCCTGTTGATCGAAACCGCCCATCAATTTGTTCCCGGCTTCCGGCCCACCGGAAACATAGGCATTCGCCATTTGCTTACCGACTTCGTACCAACTCTCAAACGCATCGGTCAGTTTTTTCAACTCTTGAAGCATCTGAGGGTTATCTTTATACAGATCTTTATAAGCATCGACGCCCTTCAAAAAACGTTGTCGTGCCTTCTCGGCCTCGTCAAAACCATCATTCAGGCCATCCAAGCCTCGTGTGGCGGAAATATCGGTCAACCACTGCTGAACTTCAACGACATCCCGATCCATCTCTTTGGCGGTCATGGCAAATGGAACACTCTGGTTTTTTGCCTGGTCTATTTTTTCAACAACGGTTTCTATTTGATTCAAAATGAAAACCGCTCCAAGTAACGAAAGCAGAGCCAGCACACTGATTGGCAAAATAATCTTGTGACTTATTTTATTTAATCTCAATAGAGCCATGAATCAGCTCGCCTCCAAATAAATAACCTAATTAATGACAGAATATACGGCATTGTACCACCCGACTAAAATTAAAAAAATTTCCTAAAAAGAAAAAAACAAAGAAAAATCTGATGGTTACATAACTTAAAAGCATGAGGGCACAAAACAAAGCATAAAAATACGTAATTTGACTAATCCTGCTTATGTAAGTAAAATCACCCATCATGTTTTTCGGGAATATGTTTTATGAAGGTTTTCTTCACACTATTACTGTCGCTGAAGCTGCTTATGTCATCGCCTATTGTTTATGCGGGCCCATTGACCGATAAGTTTTCAGTTTGCCTGCTCAGCAAAACCACCAACGAAGACAAACAAACCTTTGCCAAATGGATGTTTGCAGCCATTTCCAATAACGACAGTGTCAAAAGTTTAAGCAACATAACAAAAGAACACGGCGAGCAATTAAATCAAAGTGTCGCCAACCTGTTTACCGATCTGGTGACCAATCGTTGTAAAGACGAAGCCCGCGATTCTATCAAATACGAAATGGGCGTAGCCACATTAGAAGGAAGCTTTAACGTGCTGGAGAAAGTCGCCATACAAAGCATCATGTCCGACCCGAATGTCGGAATCTACATGTCAGGATTACTGGACCATTTAAGCATCCAGAAGCTCAATCCGGTCTTCTCACGCCCTCCTTTGCAAAATACCTTAAAACCCAATCGGCCTGGATGACTCACAAACACTCAATCAACCCTCAAAACCAACTTATTAATAACAACAGGTGAATAACATGGATATTATTATTTTTCTAATCATTGGAGCCATCGCAGGATGGTTAGCAGGTACCTTCATGAAAGGAGCCGGCTTCGGACTGCTTGGCAATATCATCGTCGGTATCATCGGGGCGATTATCGGCGGATTCCTATTCGGATTACTGGGTATTTCCGCCAATGGTCTGATCGGTTCGATCATCACGGCGACCATCGGTGCCGTACTGCTTCTATTCATAGTTAAGCTGGTAAAAAAATCCTAAACTCCTCTCCTACAAAAAGTTGGCTGACTCGCACTGAATACCATAAGGAGTCAGCCATCATTTTATGAACTGAACAGGCCTGTTCAGTTCTTCATAAGCTTTAAAAGCCCTACTACATTGCATTTAAATTATCCTCATCCACTTTTTTGGTAAGATTCATCCACTCCCTTCGATTTAAATGATTGAAACAAAAAACAACCTTATCGGCACCTTATGGAACTCAGTTTTGTACTTTTAATATTAGTCGTCATCGCCGTGGCTTTATACGACTTTACCAACGGATTTCACGATGCCGCCGATATGGTCGCCACCGCCATCGCATCCGGTGCAATGAAAACCTCCGTTGCGATTCTTATTGCCGGATTTTTCACCTTTTTAGGTCCGTTATTGATGGGGCTTGCCGTGGCCGATACAGTGGGAACCTTCGTCGATATCGAAGGCGCTCATGTCCATTTGGCGCAAAGTCTGGTAATCGGGGCCTTGCTAGCAGCCATCACCTATAACCTGATTACTTGGAAACTGGGTTATCCATCCTCTTCTTCAAACTCACTGGCCGGCGGTCTGGTCGGAGCAGGCCTGGCACTTTTAGGCAATCAGCAGATCAACTGGGGCGTGGAAGCATTAGCCAACGGTCATCTCGAAGGCGTCATGAAAGTCGTAGCCGGGCTTTTCGCCTCTCCGTTTTTAGGACTGCTGATCGGCTTTCTATTGATGAAGCTGATATTAACCGTATTCAGAAACTTCACCTACCGCATCCGCAACCTATTTGTGGCCTCCCAGTATTTCAGTGTCGCTTGGCTTGGGTTCTCGCATGGCGCCAACGACGCACAAAAAGGCATGGCAATCATCGGCATGATGTTGCTGGCTTCAGGCCAAACCCAAAGTTTTGAAGTTCCTTTCTGGGCGATCATTCTCTGTACCTCCGCCATTACCCTGGGTACCTTTTTCGGAGGCTGGCGCATCATCAAAACACTGGGGTTCGAAATCTACCGCATTCGTGTCGTTCATTCGGTCGCCAACCAGATCAGTGCATCCGTTGTGAATACATTGGCCACCCTGATCGGCGCCCCCACTTCCACCACGCAGGTGGTCACGGCGACCCTGATCGGTAACGGTGCCGCGGAAAAACCCCGCCACGTCAACTGGCTCAAAGCCAAGGGGATCGTAGCCGGATGGTTTTTGAACGTACCAATTTCAATGGCTCTTGGCGCACTTTACGCCGCGCTTATTTATCACCTGATTGGAGGCTCTCATGTTTAAGTCCCTGTTACAAAAGTACGTTTTACCGAAAGAGGTCGACTTTCTCGGCGCACTGAACCAGCATGCCCAATCCATCAAACGTATCACCCACGAGCTTCAAGACTGCTTCATCAATGAAGACGAAACCGGCTGTCAGGCGGTCATCGAAGACCAACATCAGGCTAAAAGCATCAAAGAGAGCAATATGAACGAATTGCTCAACAGCTTCATCACACCGGTTGACCGAGAATCCATCTTCCGGGTCATCAGTCAGCTCGACTGGCTCGCCATCAGCATTCGCCACTTCATCATTGAAGCCAAAGCCTATGAAGTGAAGCAACTGCACAACGGCTATGGCGAAATTTTTTTCCACATTTGCAAATGTGCGGATCATTTGGCCAGCGGCTTCGAACAGTTGGCTGAAAAGAAACAATTCGCCGTGGCCGACGAAGCGCAGAACGTTCGGGACAACTACGACTCACTGGTGGACGTTTATGTAGAGAAGATGGCGGAACTTTCCAAGAGCAACAACCTGCAGGAAATGTTCATTCACCGCGAACTGTTGCTGCAACTCAAAGAAATTGGCAAACGCTTACAAGTCTGTGCAAACTCGCTTGAAGACATTCTGGTCAAAATGAGTTGACCCTGAAAAGCCTATGCCCGGCACATCGGGCATTGCCTTAACGACCTTTTTTGATACTATCTATCCATTCAATGATTAACTAAGGAAAACAACATGAGAAAGGTCGTGATCACCGGCGGCAACAAAGGCATCGGTCTGGCACTCACACAACGTTTTGTGGAAGCCGGAGACAAGGTTCAAATCATTGCGCGCGATTTCAGTAATCAGGAAGAGTTTGATTACCAGAACCACCCGCTGGTCACCTGCACCCAGTTCGACTTGAGCGAAGTCGACAAACTGCCGGAACTGGTCGCACAAATCGACGAAGTCGATGTTCTGATCAACAACGCCGGATTGCTTCAACCGATTACCTACGAGAACTATCCGGACGACCGCATGGATTATTCCTTGAACCTCAACCTGATCGCGCCGGTCAAACTGACCACCATGCTGGAAGACAAATTGAACGCTCCATCCGACTACACGCCGCGTGTCGTCAACAACGCTTCCATCGCCGGGCAGATCGGCCACCCGGACATTTGGTACGGCATTGCCAAAGCGGGATTGATCAACGCCACCAAAGCGTTTTCAAAAGCGTTTCAAGGCAAAATCATCGTCAACGCCGTCGCCCCCAGCCCGACTGAAACCGATTTACTACAAAGCATTCCCGAACACCGTCAGCAAGCGTTTCTAAGAAACACCATCAGCGGCCGTTTCGCCACTGCCAAAGAAGTCGCCGACACCATGTACTGGCTCGGAACCGAATGCCCGGAATACATCAACGGCGTCTGCATCGACATCAATAATGGGTCTCTGCCGAGGTAAATCGCCATGGATAAATCAGATGATCCATTGCTTGAATGGAACCGGTTGAATAATGAAAACGCAGAACAAGGGTTTGTTTCAGGGATGTTCCAAAGCATGTCTGAAACCTCACCAATTGTAGATAAATTTTCTATGTGGTTATTTGCAGGCACTGGTGCAACAGGTGCTTTGTTAATTTCACAGATTCAATCAGTTTTACCATACCTTTCAAAAATAGGGTTTCTAATATGTTTAGCTATTCTGGTTATTTCAGCTGTCACAGGTTTCATCGCCAAGTTCTATGCACTACGTTGTGAAATACAAAACTCAGTCCAAAGAAGACTATCAGAACTTCTTCAACCTATACTCGATAAACACGCCAACGATAAAGACCAGATCCAAGAGATTGCAGAGCAAAATGGCATAGAAGTAGATACGGAAATTAAACTCTCAAATATTATTGAAGAATTTTCTAAACCACTCCCTTTTTGGGTTAAATGGCTCATTAAACGCCAAATTGAACAAAAATCAGGTGACCGTCAAGCAGGGTTACATATTGCAGTTAAAGCCCATACCGCACAATTAGGCTGGACATTTATCCAAGCCACTTTATTTCTGCTATTTATGCTAGCAGCGACTTATTTCGCATATAGAACATAAAAAGACCCAAACTTAAATTAGAGTATCAAAATATGAGCACCGCCGTTCACCAAGCCATCCAACAACGTCATTCTGTCAGAGCCTTTTTAGACAGGCCTGTTGAGAATCGCATAATTCATCGTATTCTGGATCGTGCGCGCTTTGCACCTTCGGGTGTGAATACCCAGCCTTGGCAGGTGTCGGTGGTGACGGGCGAAACCAAGCAACGTCTGCAACAGGCGATGTTGGACAAGTTCCACGCAGGCGAACGTGGCAAGATGGATTACAGCTACTACCCTGACGAATGGCAGCCGCCTTATAAGCAGCGCCGTGTCGCAACCGGCAAACAGCTTTACGGCGCTTTGCAGATCGACCGTCAGGACAAGGAACGCCAACTGGCGCAATGGGCGGCCAACTACCGCGCATTCGACGCGCCGGTAATGTTGTTCTTCTGGATGGACGACATCCTGCAGACAGGTTCTTATCTCGACTACGGCATGTTCGTTCAGAACGTCATGCTGTTGGCTGTCGAGGAAGGGTTGGCGACTTGCCCGCAAGGCGCTTTGGGTGAATACCCCAACATCGTCCGCAGCGAACTTGGCTACGGTGACGACAAGATTCTCGTCTGCGGCATGGCGCTCGGTTACGAAGATACCCGTCATCCGGTCAACCAGTACCGCACCGACCGCGAACCGGTCGAGAACTTCACTCAATTCTTCGAATAAGATTTACATACGATGAAAACGGCTTTTCGAGAAACCAACGCACTTGAAAAGCTGTTCACCTCACTCATCAATACCGCTGTCGTATTCCTCTTCCTGCTGCCGTTCCTTTGGTTTGACCTGTCCATTCAAGAATTGAAGTGGGTGTTCATCGGCTTGTTCCTGCTTGAGAATCTGTTGTCGATTCTCATCTCTGACTACCGGTTGCCAGGCATGATATTGCAGAACACTCATTGGAAGCAGGCCTACTCAAAACCGCAGCAACTGTTGCACGCCCTGCTCTACACTGCCAGTTTCTCGACCCTGCTGTTCTGGGTCTGGATTCCGGGAGACCTGTTGATTCTGAACCTGTTGCTGCTGCAACTTCCTTGCATTTTGATGACCGGAACCACCTTGCACGGATGGCTGTCCGGTGGCATGGTGGATGTGAAAAAGATTCGACCCCACTAAAACCCTTGATGTAATATGACAATTAAATTTAATACGCAAAACCGCGTGTCATATCCGGTTTTTTTGTTTTACAATCTATTCCTCCACAATTCGTTCAATGTAACAAAGCGAGCAAACCATGAGTGACTTTCGCCACGATGCTTTACATTACCACGAGCTGCCAAAACCGGGAAAACTGGAAACGGCACTGACCAAACCTTGTGAAACTCAACGTGATTTAAGTCTGGCTTACAGCCCCGGCGTCGCCGAACCGGTTCGAGAAATCCAAAAGAATCCGGATGACGTTTACCGCTATACAGGCAAAGGCAATCTGGTCGCCGTCATCACCAACGGAACCGCCGTTTTGGGCTTGGGCGACACGGGCGCTCTGGCGAGCAAGCCGGTCATGGAAGGTAAAGGCATGCTGTTCAAACGCTTTGCCAACATCGATGTGTTCGATATTGAAGTCGACTGCTCCGACACCGACGAATTGGTTCAAACCATCGCCAACATCGCACCGACGTTTGGCGGTATCAATCTGGAAGACATCGCGGCACCGCAATGCTTTGAAGTCGAACAGGCCTTGAAAGAAAAAGTGAACATCCCCGTATTCCACGACGACCAGCACGGCACGGCAATCGTCTCTGCGGCCGGCCTGTTGAATGCACTCAAACTACAGGACAAGAAACTGCACAACGCCAAAATCGTCTGCGTGGGTGCGGGTGCGGCCGGCCTGACCTGCATGCACCTACTGATTGAACTGGGTGCGGAACCGGAAAACATTCTGCTGGTCGATCGCAATGGTGTTGTCACCACCGACCGTGACGACCTGAACATCTACAAACAGCCGTTCGCCCGCGATACCGACAAGGTGACACTGGCGGACGCCATGAAAGACGCGGACGTGTTTTTCGGTGTCTCAGACAAAGACATCCTTACTGCGGAAATGCTGATGAGCATGGCGGAAAAACCGATTGTCTTTGCTATGGCGAATCCGGATCCTGAAATCAATCCGAACCTTGCCATGCATACCCGTAAGGATTTGATTATGGCGACCGGACGCAGCGATTACCCTAATCAAGTGAACAATGTCCTCGGTTTTCCATACATTTTCCGCGGCGCCTTGGACGTACGCGCGACTGAAATCAATATGCCGATGAAAATCGCAGCCGTCCACGCTTTGCAAAAACTGGCGCAGACCCATGTGCCTAAAGAGGTCATCAAGGCTTATGGTTTGAAGTCGTTGGAGTTCGGACCGGAATACATCATCCCAAAACCGAATGACCCGCGTCTTTTCAACGTGGTTTCCAACGCTGTCAGTGAAGCCGCGGTCAAATCCGGCGTGGCGAGACTGCCGATGCACGCCAAAGTGGAAGAATTCATTTGAACGAACATTCCTAACAGGCCTGGTGATTCTGAATGAAGGAAATAACGTCGCACGCAACAAACTCACTGAACCTGTTCATGGCTCTTTGCCTGACAGGCCTGCTCAGTGCCTGCGCGACTCTGCCGGATAACTCCGCCCCCAAACCGTTGGCGCCATTGAATACCGCTTACGACTACGATCTTCTGGATAGTCGTACACAACAGCCGATTTCAGTAACGGCATTAGCGGATCTACTCAAAGACAGCGACGTGGTTTTCATTGGTGAATTTCACGGCAACCAAGCTTCGCACCTTCTTGAATCGCAACTCCAAAACGCACTGTATCAACTCAACCCGAAACAGATTCTGTCGATGGAGCAATTCGAACGCCAACAGCAGACGATTCTTGACCGCTATCTGGACGACGAAATCGGCGAGACCTACCTGATCAATGAAGCCCCGGCTTGGGAAAACTACGCGGGTTCCTACCGCCCCCTGATTGAATTCGCCAAACAACGCCTGTTGCCGGTCGTAGCCGCCAATGCTCCGACCGACATTGTCCGTTGCATCGGTCGTCAGGGCGGCGGCTATGTAAACAAGCTTCCGAAAGAGCAACGTAGCTGGATTGCCGACGAACCTTTCGCCGACATTGCCGACTACAAACAAAAGTATCAGGACTGGATTCAACAAGTCCGCCACCTTTCGACCAAAGACGCCAAAAAGAGTTATCAGGCGCAAATCGTCCGTGACAACACCATGGCGGAAAGCATTCTCAAAGCATTACGGGACAATCCGGGCTATCAGGTTATACACACCAACGGCGCATTCCACAGCAACGACCATCTAGGCACTGTAGCAGCTTTGCACCGTATGGCGCCCGACCTCAAGATCAGCGTCATCAGTCCGATCCATACCGACACACCCCAACATCCGCAACCCGCTCCCGAGGATTTTCTACAGGGCGATTACATCTATCTGCTCCAAGCTCAACCGGCCAAATACGTCGACGCCGCCTACCGCAACAAAATCATGAAGCGAATCTTCAAACAGGCCGATTCCAAGCCATGCTTGTAACTGTCTACACGGTTTCACATGCTTAAAATGTCGTAGTTTGAAAACATTCCTAAATGGTTTGCATAAACAACTGTTAGTACTTTGTTTACAAACGGATGTTAAGCTTCTGTTTTGAAGCTTCCAACAACTAAGGACAACAATGTTCTGTAACAACTATAAAGACAAAATCCGACAAATCGAATCTGAATTACAACACGACCAATCAATTCTCAGTGCTTTGAACCGTGTCATGGCCGTCATCGAATTCGACCTGCATGGACAAATTCTGGTAGCCAACGACAACTTTCTGAGCACACTGGGTTACACCGCCGACGAAATCATCGGCCAACACCACCGTTTGTTCGTAAAGCCCGATTATGCAGCCAGCTCGGAATATGAAGATTTCTGGGCAAAGCTACGCCGCGGTGAATATCAAGCGGGACGCATCGAACGCCTGCATAAGAACGGCCGTGTACTGTTTCTAGAAGCCAGCTACAACCCGATTCTGAACAGCGACGGTCAAGTCACCAAAATCGTCAAGTTCGCCACGGACATCACCGCTCAAGTCACCAAAGAGAGAGAGGCGCAATCGCAAATCGACGCGATTAACCGAGCCATGGCGGTGATCGAATTTGATCTGGAAGGCAACATCCTCCACGCCAACGACAACTTTTTACAGGCAATGGGTTACCGACTTGATGAAATTGTCGGCCACCACCACAGAATGTTCGTCACGCCTGAATACCGCGATTCGGCGGAATATCGCCAGCTTTGGAAGGATTTGGCGACCGGAAAGTATTTTTCGGGCACCATCAAGCGACTCGATAAACGTGGCAACGCCATTTGGCTTGAAGCCAGTTACAACCCGATCTTCGATAGTGAAGGACAGGTTTACAAGGTCGTAAAGTACGGCACCGACGTCGGCAACAACGCCAACATGAAACTGCTGCAAAACGTCGTCGAAGACGCCGCCAGCGTTCTCACTGGATTTGCCCAAGGTGACCTTACCGTTCGCATGGGGCAACACCTGAAGCCCGACGAGGAATCCCTGTTCCGTGACGCCGTCGATTCCCTCACAAGCGCGACCGTGCACATGGCCGACCGTTTGGGTGAAGTGATTGAAAACGCCTCGGCGGCCGCCACGATCGTCACTCAGGCAACCGCAGAAGTGTCGGAAAGCGCTGAGAACCTGAATCAACGCCTCAACGAACAGGCCGTGGCCGTGGAAGAGACCAACCAGACCATGCTGAAGATGAACGAAGCCGTTGAAGCCAATGCTGAGAATGCCCAGCAGGCCTCTCAAGTGGCCGCGCAGGTACAACAGAAATCCCAGCAGGGCACACAGGTAATGGAAGAGACCATTCAGGCGATGCACGCTATTCAGAAATCCAGTCAGGAAATCGCTGAAATCATCACCTTGATCGACGGCATCGCTTTCCAGACCAACCTGTTGGCCTTGAATGCGGCGGTGGAAGCCGCCCGTGCCGGCGATCACGGACGAGGCTTTGCCGTCGTGGCGGGAGAAGTGCGCGCTTTGGCTCAAAAGTCGGCGGAAGCGGCCAAGAACATCAAAACCTTGATCGAAGTCACGGTAGAACGTGTCAATCACGGTAATACCTTGGCGACGAATTCCGGAGAGGTGCTTGAAGAGATCAACAAGGCGGTGTTCAGTGTCAGTGACATGATCGAACAGATTGCACAAGCTTCGACCCAGCAATTTGAAGGCATTCGTCAGGTACATCTGGCGGTGGACCAGATTGACGAGACAACCCAGCAAAACGCGATCCTGATCGAGGAAACCGCAAACTCCTCAAAAAGCCTTTCTGAACAGGCCTTGATATTGCACAAAGAAATGACTTATTTCAAGGTCGATTAAACCTCGCGGCACCCTCGCCGCTCCCATCATAAAAACTTTACCGGCAGCGATTTAAAATCTTATCGGTAAAGTTTTAATTCCCAGCGTCGTTACAGGTTATATTAAAACAACAAATATCCGGCATAGCTCTCACCGAATCACCCTAATGAAGCTTTCCGAACCATGTTGATTAACCATGACCGATACAACGATTCGTCGTGTAAACAGTAGGATGTAAAATGCGAATTTCTTTCTCTGCTTTAATGGGATTCTTTCTTGGCCTTGGGCTTTTCGCCCTGGCGGTCTACGTCAACACCGAAAACTATCTGATGTTCTTCAGCCTCTCCAGTTTGCTGATGGTCTTCGGCGGTACTTTGGCGGTGGCAATGATCTCATTTGAAGGACGTAACGTGTTGCTCGCTTTCCGGGAAATCCTGGCGACTTTAGCAAGCAACCGCGTCGACCCGAGAAAACTCTATGAGGATGTCGGCGTCCTGATCGACTGGGCACAAATCATCCGTCGCGAGAGTTTGCTGAAACTTGAAAACAGTGTCGAACTCTCGGCAGAAGAAGACAAGAACTTTCTCGGTCAGTCTTTTATCTACCTGCTTTCCGGTTACCGGGGCGAGAAACTGCGCATCCTTCTGCAAAACGTCCAACAGTCAATCTACGAACGTAAGATGGTACAGTCCAAAGTATTGATGACCATGGCTTCGGCCGCGCCGGCTTTCGGTATGATCGGAACCCTGGTCGGACTCGTCATCATGCTCAACAACATGAACGGCGATCCTTCCAAGATCGGAGCCGGATTGGCGGTGGCTTTGCTGACGACTCTTTACGGCGTATTGATGGCGCAACTGATTTTCAAACCGGCCGCACGTAAGGTCGAACACAAGCAGGAACTGGAAGCCTACCGTAACAAGGTTCTGACCGAAGGAGTGGTATTGCTGTCGGAAGGTGTTTCCCCATCGCACATCGAAGACGCCATGAACGCGTTTTTGGAACCGAACTACCAGTTCAACAGAGCGACTCGATAATGAGCGTACCGGAGAAAACCAAAAGCCCGCTCGATCCGCCAATACCATCGGTTGAAATGCAAGAACTGCTGATGCAGAAGCATCAGGCGGAAATCAAAGCGGGCAAGCAAAAGAGAAAACCGTCAGATGAGAACGACAGCGACTGGCTGATCACCTATGCGGATGCGGTGACCATCCTGTTGGCTTTCTTCGTTCTGATTTTTTCGGTCTCCGAGATCCGACAGTCCAAGTTTGAGGACCTGAACCAATCTTTAGGTCAGACGCTACTTAAGAAAGAGACGGTCAAGAACCCGCTTAAAGACCTGCAGAGCTCTCTTTCCGGCGTACTCAACGCCTACGATATCAGCCCGATCGATTCGATAACGGTCTCCGACAACACCCTGAAACTCGATCTACCCGGGGAGTTGCTGTTCGGTACCGGTTCGACTGACCTGAGCGAAACCTCCGCCGGCTTGTTGACCAATGTGGCTAAGAGAATAAAAGCGTTCCCGTTCAAAAACTACAGCATCGAAATCGAAGGGCATACCGACGACGTACCGATCAGCACCGAGCGTTTTCCGTCCAACTGGCAGCTCTCCTCGGGACGCGCAATCTCGGTTTTGCAGGTGTTCTTTGCTGCGGGTATCGACAAGAATCGTTTGAAAGCGATCGGTTACGCCGACACCCATCCAAAACGCCCAAACCGGGATCAATACGGCGAGCCGATTCCCGAAAATCAGGCTCAGAACCGCCGGGTTGAAATCGTCGTCTCCAAAATTCTGAATTAACACTTCCTAAGGAAGATAGAGGTAATACAACCCGGAACGCAAGTTCAACGCCCCTTCCAGAATCGGAACGTCTACAAGGCTCATCGACGCAGGCGGCGTTACGGAAGACATGTTCGGCGAATACACGGAAGCGTTCGGGTTCTTCTGGTAACGGTAGGTCACCACTTTGCACTTCTTCTCGCCCCCCAGTTCACAGGCGGCCTTGGTCGCCCCCGAAAGATACCCCAGAGAATCCACCAGGCCGACCTGTTTTGCGGCTTCACCGGTGTAAACTCGCGCGGTTTCAACTTCCTTCATCTTATCGTCGGACAATTTTCGGTTCTTTTTGACCACACCATAGAAACGTTGCGCCATCTCATCGACCAGATTCTGGAACAAAGCCTTATCGCGGTCATTCGCGGCACGGAACGGTGACCCCATATCCTTGCTCACGCCGGTTTTATACACATTAACACCCGCACCGATCTTCTCCATGGTGCCGGACAGGTCCGGCGTCATTGCAATCACCCCGACGGAACCTGTGACCGAGGTCGGATGCGCCTGAATATGGTCCGCAGCCATAGAGATGTAATACCCGCCGGATGCCGCGACATCCATCATCTGAACATAGAGTTTCTTGCCGGTTCTTTCTTTGAAAGCCAACAGTTCGTGATACAGAATATCGCTTGCGGTGACGCCACCGCCACGGGTGTTGAGTTTCAGCAGCACGGTTTTGATGTCATCGTCGTCCTCAGCTTTTTTAAGCTGCATCAGCACCGAATCCAAAAGGCTCGGTGCCTTGCCCAGCAAACCGGATTTAGGCTCGTCGCTGATATTGCCGTTGATCTCGATCAGCAACACCTTGGCCTGAGCACCGTCTGCCTCTTCCACCACCTGTTCCTTAAACGGTTTGTCATAGGAAGGCCCGAGTTTAATGGTGGCGCAACCGCTCAAACCGGCTACAGCCAAAACCAAACCCAACAGGCCTGTCCATTTCAGAAAAGACTTCATTCGCTGCATCGTCCGTCTCCTAACTATCCTACGTTTCCTATTCCACAAACAAAAAAGCACGGTCTTGGCCGTGCTTTTGATTTTGCTATCCGTTGAGCATCCGCTCGCCGCTTACAGGCTGCGCGCTCGGGTATAAGCGCCTTCCGAAGCGTCAGTCCATTTGACCACTTGGTCACGGAACGCTTTCTGAGATGCCCAGACGCGTTTCGACAGTTCGTCTTTCTGGGCTTCCTCTTCCACCACCTGTTCAGACAGCGACTTCAACTCTTTCAGAACTTCGTCAGGGAAGCTCTTCAACTGAACGCCGTGTTCGTTGACCAACGTCTGCAACGCCTGCTGGTTACGCGCGGTGTATTCCGACAGCATTTCCAAGTTGGCGACCTTCATGGCATTACGCACGATGCTTTGCAGATCGGCAGGCAGTTCGTTGAATGCCTTTTCGTTGATCATACATTCCATGGTCGTGCCCGGCTCATGCCAGCCCGGCGTATAGTAGAACTTGGCCACTTTGTAGAAACCGAACGCCAAGTCATTGTATGGACCGACCCACTCGGTCGCATCCAACGCACCGGACTGCATCGATGGGAACAACTCTCCACCAGGCAAAGTCACCGGTATGCCACCGGCACGCTTCAAAACTTCACCACCCAATCCAGGCATACGCATTTTCAAACCTTTCAGGTCTTCCAGGCTGTTGATCTCTTTGTTGAACCAACCGCCCATCTGCGTACCGGAGTTACCGGCCGGGTTCGGAATCAAACCGAACGGCTTATAAGCCTCTTCCCATAATTTCAAACCGCCGCCGTAGTAGAACCAGGCGTTCATCTCGTTAGCTGTCAGACCGAATGGAACCGAAGAGAAGAACGGCGCCGATGGAATCTTGCCTTTCCAGTAATAAGCTCCGGCATGCCCAAGCTGGGCGTTACCGCGGGAAACCGCATCGAAGACCTCAAACGCACTGACCATCTCGCCCGCACCGTACACCTTAACGTTGATGCGCCCACCGGACATCTCATTGATCAGTCTGGCGACGTTGTTGGCACCGGTTCCCAATCCCGGGAAGTTCTTAGGCCAAGTGGTGACCATTTTCCACTCATAGGTTTTCTGTGGTTCTGAGCTGACTGGCGCAGGGCTCTCGCTATCCTGTCCACAAGCACTTAAAGTGGTCGCCGCGGCCGCACCGGCTACCGCACCCAACAATTCTCTTCGCTTAAGGGTCTCTTTCATCGGATTCCTCGTTCACTTCCATTTTTAATTTTTATCAGGCCATTTTATGCAAAACCGTCTGCGCCGTGGAATTTTTTTGAATGCCTCGGTTTCCGGGCATAAAAAAACCCAGCCTTTCGACTGGGTCAAGCATTAATAACAGATTCACTAAATCGTTTTACAGATGCTCTCTCGGATTAAAAGGCATCTGTTCGGCCATCTGTTCGTACAGCGCTTTCTGCTCATCGGTCTCGGCAGGCGGCGTATGAATCTGTACGATTACATACTGGTTGCCCGGTTCGCGTCCCAAACCACGACCTTTGATGCGTAATTTGGTGCCCGACTGGGTACCCGGAGCAATCGCCATACTGATTTTGCCTTTGACGGTTGGAATCTCAACTTTGGATCCCAAGGCCGCTTCCCAAGGTGTGATCGGCAGGTCGACAAAAACGTCCTTGCCTTCAACGCGGAAACGCGAATCTTTCTGCAAATTGATCTCGATGATCACATCACCATTCGGCCCACCGTTAAAGCCGTTAAACCCTTTGCCTTTGACGCGGATCTTCTGGCCCTGAATCACACCGGCCGGAATGCGCACCTTCAATGGCTTGGTATCATAAGAGTGGCTCGCCGAGCGTGCATCACCGATCTGGACGTTGATGGTTTTCTCGACCCCTTCAATCGCCTCTTCCAACGACACCATAACGGCCACGTTCTGATCTTCACCCTTTTGCGGACGCGCCTGACGCTGACCACCGAAACCGCCGCCATGACCGCCGAATCCTTCAAATCCGCCGCCACCGCCGCCGCCAAACATGGAACCGAAAATGTCGGAAAAATCCGGTCCCTGACCGTCGAACCCGCCAAACCCGGAGGTATGACGCTGGCCATAATCCGAACCGAACTGGTCGTACATGGCGCGTTTTTCGGAATCGCTCAATGTTTCGTAAGCTTCGCTAATCTCTTTGAATTTGGCTTCATCGCCGGTCGGCTTATCAGGATGGTATTTCGCCGCCATTTTACGGTAGGCTTTCTTGATCTCAGCCTCGCTCGCATCGCGACTTACACCTAAAGTTCCATAATAATCTTTGCTCATGAACACCTTTCTCTTTAATTCGTTTAATGCCGGTTACTTAGGGACTTTGCTGAAAATTTTCAAGTCTCCCCCGGGCGTTTTGTGGCATTTTACTACACACCGGAGTGATACCAAGCCGAATCCTTCTTTTCGTAACCGAAAATGAAAAGGCTTCGAACCCGATAAACGAGTCCGAAGCCTTGATTAACTACCTGAACAGATCGATTTTAAAGTGAACAGGCCTGTTAGAAATTCAGGCGTGCGCTCAATTTAAAATTACGTCCTGTATTCAGGGTATAGCCTTTGTAGGTATTGAGGAAATCCACATAAGCGGTATCAAACAGATTCTCAACCGCTGCACCTAACTGTACAGTACGCTTGTCCAATTTAACGTCGGCGACATACCCCAGGTTCCAGACGGCATAAGCATCGGTCGAAGCGGTTCCGATCGGCAGATTGTCGAACTGCGAGAAAGGTTCATAGGTGCCCGCAGCGTTCTTGTCGGCCACCAACTTCACGCCAAGGCTCACGCGTTGATTCTTCCAAGCGCCTCGATCGGCCGGATGATAATGTCCGTTCAGAGCCAGGTTGTTAGCTGGAATCAACGGCAGTCCCTGATGGTTTTTAACATCTCGCCCTTCGATGATCTCCAACGCCACATCACCCGACCAACGCGCATTGAACTGCTGTGCGTAGCTGAATTCAAACCCGCGGATTTCGGCATCGGTCTGCTGTGACTGCATTTCGACAATCGCACCCGGCGCATCCGCATCCACACGCTCGCCTTCGTTTGGCGAACCTTCCGACGCTCGGTAGTAACCGGTATTGGCCAGATAGATATAGTTATTCACCCAATTCTGATAAACGGTGGCGGTCATCTGCGCCTTATCCGTCTGCCAACGCAGAGACAGGTCGGTGTTCAGAGAGGTCTCCGCGTCCAGATCCGGATTTCCTAGCTGGAACGCCTGTACTCCGCCGTGTTCGCCACCGGCATAAAGTTCGAAAATGCTCGGCGCACGGAAACCGCGGGCAACATTACCGGCAAGACTCCAGTTACCGTCCAGGCGGTAAGTCGCGCCCACCGATCCGGTGAAGACATCGAAATCGCGTTCATTATTGGTGGCATCGAACACGCCCATCTCATTATAGAAATGTTCGTTCTCGGCACTCAAAGGCGCCTTGACGCTATGAGTGTCGTAACGCGCACCGAACTGCACCAGCCACTTGTCGTAATCGGCTTCCTCGAACAGGTAGACCGCTCGCTTACTGACATCGGCCGATGGCGATAGGTGACCGGAACGCAATGTCTGTTGCTTCTCGGTCAGTTCCATACCAATTTCACCGTTGAAATCGCCAATAGCCGGATGCTCCAACGCCAATTTGACATCGTCACGATGCACTACTAAGTCCAGATAGTGCTCGGTACCCTTGTCTTCCGCCATGGTCTCAAACGGCAAATCGTGGGTCGCTTCACGCTGGTTGCGGGTGTGTGTCCAACTCGGTTTCAGAATCCAATCGTCGTTGAGGAAAAACTCCGCGCTCAACTGAGTCTCGTCATTCTGCAACTTCTGACCGGCCGCGACCGCTTCATAGGGCGAATCCTTGTCTTCGGCTTCAACACCAAGATAGTTCTGCTTGGAAATCCATTGAGTGTGACGCAACTCGACCTTACCCCAATCGTCCTGATAACCGAGGCCGATGTTCGCGGCACGGTTCTCGAAATTGGTGTTAGGCATTTCGCCGACAAACAAAGGTTTGTCGCTGACAGGACTGGATGGTGTCGCACCTTGTGAAGAGGACACATCCGGTACGCGGAAGTTATCGGCTTCGCGCACTGCAAATCCGGCGGTGACACCGAACTTCTCAGAACCCGCCCCCATCTTGGCGCCGACCATAGTTTCTCGGTTATTGCTGTTGTATTCACCCGCCAGCTGTCCCGAAATCGGTTCGTCATACGGTATTTCCGACTGCAGAACATTGACCACGCCGCCCATCGCTTCAGAACCGTAAAGCACACTTTGCGGGCCACGAATGACTTCGACACGCTCCGCAAGATAAGGTTCGACATTTGGATTGTGACGTGTTCCGTAAGCTTGATAGTCGGTGCTCTGACCGTTGGAAAGTACTTTGACCCGGTTACCCGTCATACCACGAATCACCGGCTTACCGGATTGCGCACCGGCGGACATATTGTTCACGCCCGGAACGCTTTCCAGCATCTCGCCAAGGGAACCGCTATCGCGAGCCATTTTCTCTTGTCCCGCCAAGCTATCCACCTGTGAAGGCACTTCAAACGACTCATGTTCGTGTATCGGAGAGGCGGAGACGGTCACCGGAGCCAGCAAAGTCTGGGAATCGGATTCTACTTGGGTTTCTGCCTGTGCTGCATGCACAGAAGTGGCCGCCCATAAGGCCACTAGGATTTTTTTCAATTTCATTTTGTTACCTGATTGTAATCAACGTATACAAGGACACGACCTCACCACGTGGGAAAGGTGCATCGAAAGTTAAGTAAAGTTGGAGTCAATCAGGCAGAAGGCGGGGCGCGTCCCCAGAAAGGCGGAACTTCGGCCAGAGAAATTTCGGCAAACGAAAATTCAGGCTGGCGACTACTTGTCCAGACGGTCGACACAACTGCAACGCTGTCGACGGTTTCATTAATCGGCTGGGCAAATTGGTCGTACAGGTCACACTCGGCGGTGTGCGTATGGAATGGATGAATTTCAGAGTGTAGCAACCCGACCGTCTGCGTGAACGCAAACAGGAGGATAAAACTCGCGATAAGGCGAATGGAATGGATTGCTTTTCTTGGATTCATCATTTTTGATTATAGGGAATCTTCTCTAAAAGGGTAGGCTTATAAAACGTTTTTTTCAACCGGCCTGTCGGGCCGTTTTTTCATATTTTTGTCTTTTTTCCCTGTTTTTACTGTATATAATCTTTTTAAAAGATGATTAAAACTACGAAGCAAAAAGCGAGTATTCCCATGGCCCTTTCCCCTTATGCCGGCAAAAAAGCCCCTTTTGAACTATTAGAGAACATCCCGTTACTGATGGCGGACTATTACAACCTGAAACCGGACGTCGACATCCCGGAACAGGCTGTCGGATTCGGAACCTCGGGGCACCGGGGCTGTTCAAGCAAGACTACGTTCAACGAGGATCACATCGCCGCCATCTGTCAGGCCATCGTCGAATACCGCCATCTTCAGAACACCATCGGGCCAATGTTCATCGGCATGGACACCCATGCTCTTTCGGAAGCGGCACACGCGACCGCCATCGAAGTCTTTGCCGCCAACAAGATCAACGTCATCATCCAGTCGAACGGCCGTTATACGCCGACTCCGGTCGTCTCCAACGCCATCCTGACCTACAACGAAGGTCGCCAGGGCGGCCTGGCAGACGGCGTTATCATCACACCGTCGCACAACCCGCCTCAGGACGGTGGTTTCAAATACAATCCACCGACTGGTGGACCGGCTGACACCGATGCGACCAAATGGATTCAAGAGCGTGCTAACCACATGATCCGCGATGGTATGAAAGAGGTAAAACGCATGCCTCTGAATGAGGCCATGGCATCGGAATACGTCAGCCCGACCGACCTGATCACACCTTATGTTGAAAACCTGGATAAGGTCATCAACATGAAAGCAATCAAAGACGCCGGCCTGAAACTGGCGATCGATCCAATGGGTGGTGCAGCCATCCACTACTGGAAGCCGATTGCCGACCACTACGGATTGGATCTGGAAATCGTCAATCCACAAGTGGATGCGACCTTCTCGTTCATGCACGTCGACAAGGACGGAAAAATCCGCATGGACTGCTCGTCGCCTTACGCCATGGCGGGCTTGATTGATTTAAAAGACAACTACGATCTTGCGTTCGGTAACGATCCAGATGTCGACCGTCACGGCATCGTCACCAAATCGGTTGGACTGATGAACCCGAACCACTATCTTGCAGTGGCGATTCAATATCTATTTACCCACCGTCCGGACTGGCCGGAAAATGCCGCCGTCGGTAAGACGCTGGTTTCCAGCTCCATGATTGACCGCGTGGCTGCGGCACTCAACCTCAACCTTAACGAAGTGCCTGTCGGCTTCAAATGGTTCGTGGACGGCCTGCAAGACGGCTCTTTCGGGTTCGGCGGCGAAGAGTCTGCCGGAGCTTCGTTCCTGCGTTTCGACGGCGGCCCATGGAGTACCGATAAGGACGGTATCATCCTTAACTTATTAGCCGCGGAAATCACGGCAGTGACCGGTAAAGACCCTGGAGAGCTGTACCTTGAACTGACCAAGGAGTTCGGCAACCCGATCTACAGCCGTATCGACGCCCCTGCCAACCGTGAAGAGAAAGCCATACTAAGCAACCTTTCTCCGGATATGGTCAAGGCCGATACGCTGGCGGGCGAAACCATCACCGCCAAACTGACCCATGCACCGGGCAACGGCGCGGCGATCGGCGGCCTGAAAATCACCACCGAAAACGGCTGGTTCGCAGCACGCCCTTCCGGTACCGAAGACATCTATAAGATCTATGCCGAAAGCTTCATCGGTCAGGCCCATCTGGATATGATTCTGGAAGAGGCCAAAGCCATTGTCGCCGAAGCATTGAAATAAATGTCATGACCAAAGCGCACGACAAACTCAAAAACAAGAAAAGCGTCTCCCTGATTTTGGGAAGCGGCGGTGCGCGTGGTCTGGCACATATCGGCATCATCCGATGGCTGGAAGAACAGGGATATGAAATCCGCTTCGTTTCCGGCAGCTCGATGGGTGCTTTGGTTGGGGGCGTCTATGCCGCCGGTAAACTGGACGAGTTCGTCGATTGGTTCAAGAAACTCACCAACACCGATATTCTCGCCTTAACCGATCTAGCGTGGGATCGAAGCGGCCTGATTAAAGGTGACAAGCTGTTCGAGACCTTCAAGGACTTGATCGGCGATCCGAACATTGAAGACCTGCCGATTCCGTTCACCGCCGTCGCGACCGACATCGAAAATGAGAAAGAAGTGTGGCTTCAGACCGGCTCGCTGTTGAAGGCGATTCGCGCCTCCATCTCACTGCCAATGATCTTCACCCCTTATCACCTGCACGGCATGACCCTGATCGACGGCGGTGTACTCAACCCGATGCCAATCGCGCCGACGTTCAGCCAGAACAATGATCTGAGCATTGCCGTCGATCTCGCAGGCACGCCGATTTTTGACAGTGCCAAGCCAATGGAGTCAGAAGAAGACATTGAAGAGGATTCCTGGCTGAACGACATCACAGGCCTGTTCGGTTCGCTTAAAGAGCGGTTTTTGTCCAAAGACAAAACGGATCTGGGCAGATCGTTCAATCTGGATGTTTATGAAGTCAGTAACATGGCGTTCGACAGTATGCAGAACACCATCGCCCGACAGAAACTGGCCGCCTATCCGCCGGACATCACCATCGAGATTCCGCGCAACGCCTGCGGCATGATGGAGTTCACCAAGGTCAACGAGATGATCGCTCTAGGCTATCGCATGGCTCAGGAAACGTTAGGGGAATAAACCACGGGCAAACGCTTTTAAATATCCTTGTTCGAAGGTTACCCAAAAGTTCACCGAGTTATCCACAGCTTATTCCTTTCGAGTTAACCCGTTGTTTTTACAAGACTTACTCCGCCAGCAACCCTTCAATCTTATCCAAGTGACTTTTCTGGTCCCACTCGGTACCCCCGAACAGGGCAAAACGTATCTTGCCCTGCTTATCAATCAGATAACTGCTTGGATAGGCGAACACCTGCCAGGTCTTAACCGCCGAACCGGACGGATCCTGCAAGACTGGGAAATTGACAGGGTGTTGCATCAGGAAAGCCTTGATCGCCCTTTGTTCCTCGGCCAGGTTCACCGCCAGGATTTCAAACGGCTGGTTTGCCAGCTTGTCTTTGAGACGAGCCATGGACGGCATCTCATGCACACAAGGCGGACACCAGCTTGCCCAAAAATTAAGCAACACTACCTTGCCTTTATAGTCTGTCAACGAAACCGAACGGGCACCCAAATCCTGCAGCTCCAAACCGCGATTCTGATCGCCACGATAGACTTGCAACTCGGTGGAGCGGGTCGCTTCGACCTTGTTTTCGACCTGTTTGGCAGGTTCACCACCGATTCTGGTTTCCGAAAGATAAGCCAGTTGCCATTGCATCAACCTGCGAAGGTCGTCTGCCAAGTGGGTGGCAATCTGCTTTTCGATCGGCAAGGCATCCGGACGGAAGTAATAACGGTCCCTGACCTTGTTCTGTAGTTTGACCAATACGTCACTGCCGCTGTTCGCCAATTTATCGGCCAGCTTCATGACCCGCCAGCGCCAAGGGGAAAGTTCGGCCTGCAAAATACTGATCGGCAAATTGACGCTGGTCACTTCCGCCCAATATTGTGCGTCCTGACCGGGCAACGGTGTATTCAGATAAAGGTTCGGGTTAATCAGGATCAACCCCAAACCGTTATGCTCCTCACGCTGAAACTTCGACAAGCCTCTGACCGCCAACTGCGCCGCCTTATTTGGCGCAACCACCCATAGCGGACGACCGTCCTGCTTGGCTTTGGCGATTAACTGTTCGATCCAGTCACTCTGCACCGCATCCACGGCGCTTGGTGTCGGCGGCAGAAACAAAGCCTCATAGACATCTACAAACCAGCTTTCAATGCCATATTTGGCGAGTTGCGCAGCGGCGCGTTTTTCCTGGGGAAGGATGCCGTATTCGGAAGGCAGCCACAACAGTCGTGCCTGTGTGGTTTTCTGGGCCTCGACAACGTGGATATTTAAGCTGGCATCGTCCAGTTCCAGAACGGAGTCAGCAGCGAACAATGGCGTGAATGACAGGCAGAGCCATAACGGCAATGCGACCAACCAGGATTTAAAGTTTGGATTACGCCACTTCTTATCGATACCGAACATTTTTCCGCCCATCACCGTTATTTGAATCTACGCAGATTATAAGGGCATTGAGCATCTGTCAAAAAAATATCATTGTGATGTCATCTTAACTTCAAAATCCGCTCGGATAATGCACAGTGAAGTAAACCAAACAAGAAGATGACTAAAACGCGATGCTTAACCTAGAAAAAGCCCTGACAGAAAAGTTCCCTGACCTACCGAACAAAAAGGGCGGAAAACTGATTATCAAGCTGATCAAAGCCCTGACCCACGAAGATGAAATCAACCAATTCATCCTGACCCACCAACACCTTCGCGGGTTTGCGTTTCTGGATCAGGTATTGAACCATTTCAATTTCAGTTACCGTGTCAGCTCGCGTTCACTGAACCGAATTCCGTCGGAAGGTCGTGCCATTCTGGTCGCCAATCACCCGATCGGTTCACTTGACGGACTGGCTCTGCTGAAAATGGTCCGTAGCGTCCGTTCGGATGTGCGCATCGTCGCCAGCGACCTGCTGAACCACATCGATCCATTGCAATCCCTCTTTCTCGGTGTTGACAACATCAGCGGCAAAGCCTCGCACAAAACCCAGTTCAAGGCGATTTTAAAAGCATTGGACAACGACGAGGCAGTCATCATCTTCCCGGCAGGCGAAGTCTCTCGCATTCGTCCTAATGGAGTCCGCGACGGCAAATGGAAAGCGGGCTTCCTCAAGCTGGCGGAGAAATCGAATTCGCCGATCGTTCCGATCTATGTCGACGCACGCAACTCCGCTTTGTTCTATAGCCTTTCAGCGCTGTACAAGCCACTGGGAACCTTGATGCTGGTGCAGGAAATGTTCAACAAAGATCATCAGGAAATCCAGTTCCACATCGGAAAAGCGATTCCATGGAAAGCGGTTGCCAAACTCGACATGCCAGCCAAGGCTCTGGCCAACCGTTTCCGCAAACATCTATACAAACTGGACAAAGAAGCCAAAGCCGCCAAAAAAGGCAAGAAACCGCTTTTTGAAACCGTTGAGACCATCGCCCATCCGGTCGATCCCAAAGCACTCAAAAAAACGCTCAAGAAAGCCCAGTTGCTTGGTCAGACCCAGGACGGCAAAAAAATCTACCTCTACGACTTCGAACCCGATTCTCCGGTGATGCACGAAATCGGCCGCCTGCGCGAACTGACTTTCCGCTCGGTTGAAGAAGGCACCGGCACGCCAATGGATCTTGACAAGTACGACAGCCAGTACCGACACCTGGTGCTATGGGACGAAGAAGAACTGGAGATCGTCGGCGCTTACCGTATCGGCGAATGCAAAAACCTGGTTGATAAATACGGTATCGAAGGTCTCTATACCAGCACCCTGTTCGACCTGAAACCGGAAATAGAAGACTACTTACCGAATGCCATTGAACTGGGACGCAGCTTCGTGCAGCCGCGCTACTGGGGAAAACGCAGCCTGGACTATCTTTGGTACGGAATCGGGGCTTACGTCGCCCAGCACCCTGAAATCAAATACCTGTTTGGCCCGGTCTCCTTGAGCGATGCCTACCCGCAAAACGCCCAAGAACTGATTATCGGTTTCTATCAACAGCAGCTTGGTTCCAACCAGGATCTGGCGGTTGCCAAACGTCCGATTAAACTGCGAAAGGAAAATCAGGAAATCGCCAAGACGGTCTTCAGCGAAGACTACAAAGACAGCTTCAAGAAACTGAACGCCCTGCTGGAACTGGAAGGCGTCAAAGTGCCAACTCTGTTCAAGCAGTATGCCGAAGTGGCTGACGATAAAGGCTGTCGTTTTATCGACTTCAGTATTGACCCGGATTTCAATGCCTGCATCGACGCCTTGATTCTGGTCGAACTCGACAAACTCAAACCCAAAAAACGGGAACGCTATCTGAATCCGATCGGAATTTAGTCCCTGCTTTGACCAAAAACCGTCTACAAACCCGACAGGCCTGTTCGATTTCAATTTGAACAGGCCTGTCGGGTTTTAATTATCAATGCCTGACCAAAAAATGTTGATAGCGAAACCAAGCCAAATCGCTTGACCGTAAAGCCATATCCACTATATTGATAAGGATTATTTCAAAGCATCCAACTGGCAACGATGGTCAAGTACTTCAGGTTTCGCTCAAATAACATCATTCTGGTCGCATTTCTGTTGACTCTGCTTCTGGTCAGCACCTTGGTCATCACCGCTCAACAAATCACCGCCACCACACTCAGTAGCGCGACTCAGGTCGTCGACAACCAATACCAAAAACAGCATAACCTGATGAATTTGCATATTGCCGGTCAGAAGCGCACGGTCGATATCCAACGGATTCTCCTTTCCGATGACCCTTTCGACAAAGATGCCGCTCTGATGGGCCTCTACGAAGATGGCATGCACTACACCCACTACCGCGACCAACTCGCAGCACTGGTGGAAAGTAACGAACATGAACTTGATTGGCTCAACCAGATCCGGGCGATGGGTAAAGAGACCGGGCCGTTACACAACCGCATTGCCGACCTGGCCATGGCCGGGCAAACGGAAGCCGCCAAACAACTGTTGACTGAAGAAGGTTTCGCCAAACTCGACCGTTTCAGTCACAAGGTCAACGAGTTCTCGCTAGACCAGGCCACCGAAATAAAAAAGTCGATCGGCCAAGCCAGACAACAGGTCGACCAGCTGATGCAATCGATCATTCTGCTGGCGACAACCCTGATCATCGTCAGCATGTTGTTCTCGGTTTTTCTTGGACGCCGATTCAATATCATCAATCACAAACTTCGCCAGACAAACGACAACCTCGAACAGGAAGTACAAGCCCGCACCCAAGAATTAACCGCCGCCCAGGATGAACTACTGCAACAGAACAAAATGCTGGAACGTTTATCCATCACCGATCCACTGACTCAGCTGTTCAACCGTCTCAAAATCGAACGCGTGCTTGAAAACTGCCATGCTGAATTCGAAAAAAGCGAAACCAATACCTGTGTGCTACTGGTTGATCTGGACAACTTCAAAGCCATCAACGACAATTTCGGGCACCAGGCCGGAGATCAGGTTCTGCAAGATTTCGCCAAATTGCTGCTACAGACTTTCAGAAATAACGCCTACATAGGACGCTGGGGGGGCGAGGAGTTCATTGTCGTGCTCGAACATTCCGACAAAGATTTCATGGTGCGTTTAGCGGAAGAACTTCGCGGCAAAGTGGAAAACCATCGCTTTCCGGAGGTTGAACAAGTGACCATAAGCGGCGGAATCGCCTGCATGCAAAAATCGGAAAGTATTTCTGAACTGCTCGACCGAGCAGATAGTGCACTCTACAGATCAAAAAACAAAGGCCGCAATCAAATCACTCTATAAAAATTTAGTGATTTTTATCCAACTGATCCAGAATCAGTCTCTGGCGCTGATCGAACAATTTCCGGCAGGCCAGATTGATGGCGATCAGTGTCCCCAGACCGGTCGAGGTTGCGATCAAAAACATCACCATGATCTGATACTTCACCGCTTCCGACGGGTCGGTTCCAGCCAGAATCTGACCGGTCATCATCCCCGGCAGGGAGATGATGCCCGCCGCCGCCAGCATATTGACCACCGGCATCATTGCGGTATGCAGACTCTGTTCTCGAACGAACTGCATGGCCTGTTTGGCGGTTTTACCCAACGCCAACTGCGCTTCAATCTGCGGCTTGAACTGCACGGCATTTCGCGTCAGGCTATCGACTCCCAAAGCAATTGCGGTCATGCTGTTACCCAACAGCATTCCCAATAAAGGAATCGCATACTGCGGCTGATACCAGGGTTGCGGCTCGATGACCAACGTCAACACCCCCACCAGCAGGATCAGCGACGTCATGGAAATCGAAAACAATCCGATCCACAGACTATACCCGCCCTTGAAGCTATAATGCTGACGCTTGGCAATTTCGTAGGCGGCGGCCAACAGCATCACCAGACCGACTAGAGCCACCCAAATCCAGTTATCCGCATAGAACACCCAACTCAGCCAAACGCCCATAAAGAGCAACTGGGCGACCATGCGCAGGTTGGCCCACCAAAATTGTTTGACGTGAGTAAAACCGTTCAACCAAAGAAGGCCGCCCAGCAGGATAATCAAAACAGAGAGGGTTGCCAGATCGACATAACTCAGGAAAATCATCGGCTCTCTCCCTTCAGTCCTTCGTACAATTCAAGGATGTTCCAGCGCTTGCCGTCCGATGCCAGACGTTTGCTCTGCAATTCGTCATGACTGACCCAAAGCACCGTCGCACGATGTTCGTTCACATATTCTTTAAGTAACTGCTCCACCTGAGCTGTACTCTCCGGATCGAGGTTCGCGGTAATTTCGTCCAATAGCAGGACTTTGGGCTGGTAGAGCAGTCCCCGCAATAACGCCAACCGCTGCTTTTCGCCACTGGACAGACTGTTGATGGTGCGCTTTAAATGTTCAGTTTTCAAGCCGACCGACTGCAACTGCTCGGCCGTTGGCTGAGTGTCAAAATGCTCTTCGACCGATTCCCGCCACCAGGCGGTTTCGGCCGGGAAATACATCACCTGCCGCCGCCATGTTTCCGGACACATGTCATCCTGCGCCTCCGTTTCCAGAAACACGTCTCCGCTGTGCGGAATCAGATCGGCCAAAGCCCGCAACAAAACCGATTTCCCGGTTCCGGACGGGCCAAACAGGATCACCCACTCTTCTGCGACCAATTCGAAGTCGACTTCGGCTTTCATACCGAATGCTTTGAGGCGATTCACTTTCAACATGGCATTCATCATCCCACTCAACACTTATCCAGCTTGGCGTAAGCCATGACCAACCATTTGGAGCCGACGTCATCGAAATGCACATTGACACTGGCGTGATCACCGCTGCCCTGAATCGTCAGCACAATCCCTTCACCGAACTTGGCATGACGGACACGGTCGCCGATCTGGTAACCGCTCTGGTTCTCCGCCGCCAAAGCCGCACTGATGTTGCTGTTCATGGCGGATTCGGTAGTCGGACGAACCGACCCGGACAGACGCACGAAATCGACGCATTCGGAAGGTATCTCCTTGATGAAACGCGACGGCGCCGGATAAAACTCCGAACCATGCAAACGGCGACGGTTGGCGAACGTGATAATCAGCTGCTGTTCGGCACGCGTCACCCCCACATACGCCAAGCGACGCTCCTCTTCCAGTCGGGACGGATCTTCCAAAGACTGCTGCGACGGGAATAAACCTTCTTCGACGCCAATCATGAACACCAATGGAAATTCCAAACCCTTGGCGGCATGCAGCGTCATCAACTGTACTGACGACTCCCAGGCATCCGCCTGCTGTTCGCCTGCTTCCAATGCTGCTTGAGCCAAAAATTCCGACAACGGATCAGCGTGCTCGGGTTGATCGCCAATGGTGACGCCGGCCGCCGCCTGATTCGCTTGCTCTTCGCTCTCTACACCCTCGACGCTTTCCTGCGGTTTGGAAGCCTTGAACTGGCTGACGGCGTTAATCAATTCGTCGATGTTCTCAAGGCGGCTCTGCCCTTGCTCGGAGGTATCCTTTTCAAAATGTGCCTGCAAACCGGAACGTGAAATGACCTGCATGACCTGATCCTGTAAATCCTGATCGGCTGTACTTTGCGCCAGATTTTCAATTAAATCCAGGAAGCCGTTGACCGATGTCTTGGCCCGAGCCGTCAATCCCTTCTCCGTCAACAGCTTGGCGGCTGCCCACATCGAAATCTGCTGGTCACGAGCCACATCACGGATGCCGTCTGCCGTCTTCTGGCCTATGCCACGTGGCGGGTGGTTGTATACGCGTTCGAAAGCCGCGTCGTCTTCACGGTTCAAAATCAAACGCAGATAACTTAATACGTCCTTAATCTCGGCACGGTCGTAGAAACGCAGGCCGCCGTAGACCCGGTAAGGGATCTGCGCATGCATCAATCCCTGTTCTATCACACGGGATTGAGCATTGGAGCGATACAGCACCGCCACGTCGCTTCGGGAGCCTCCCTGTTCGCACCAGGCCTGTATCTGGTTACAGATATAGTTGGCCTCGTCCATTTCGTTGAAAGCTTCGTAGATGCGTATCGGTGAGCCTTCTTCTCCCGCACTCCACAATTGTTTACCCATGCGGGTGGTGTTGTGGGAAATCAGGGCATTGGCGGCTTTAAGTATGGTGCCGGTGGAACGGTAGTTCTGCTCAAGACGAACGATCTTCACGTTGGCGAAGTCTTCGTCGAACTGGCGGATGTTCTCCACCTTGGCGCCACGCCAGCCGTAGATAGACTGGTCGTCGTCACCGACCACGAACAGTTTACCGGTTCCACCCGCCAGCACCCTTAGCCATGCATACTGCAAGGTATTGGTATCCTGAAACTCGTCCACCAGAATGTGTTTAAAACGTGCCTGATAATGCGCCAGCACCTCGGGGTTTTTCAACCACAGTTCATGAGCGCGTAGCAGCAATTCAGCAAAATCGACCAGACCCGAACGCTTGCACTGCTCTTCATAGGCGGCATAAATCTGGACCATTTTCGCCACAAACGGGTTGTGACCCGGATCAATATGTTGCGGGCGACGACCTTCCTCTTTTTCGCTGTTAATAAAAGACTGAACCTGGCGATGCGGCCATTGCGCCTCATCCAACTCCATGCTTTTTAGCAAGCGTTTGATGACTCTTTTCTGATCGTCAGAATCCAGAATCTGAAAATTCTGAGGCAGCCCTACTTCCTGATAATGCTGGCGTAACAGACGGTAGGCAATGCCGTGAAAGGTTCCCATCGTCAATCCCTGAGCCTGCTGCCCGATCAAGGCTTCGATACGGCCGCGCATCTCATTAGCCGCCTTATTAGTAAAGGTGACCGCCATGATGTTATAGGCCGACATGCCCATCACTTCAATCAGCCAGGCGATACGATGCACCAAAACCCGGGTCTTTCCGCTTCCCGCCCCGGCTAAAATAAGGGCGTGCCGATCATCGACGGTGACCGCTTCACGCTGTGCATCATTCAAATCATTTAATATATAGGAGATATCCATAAATCTTGCCATTCCAGGCCGTTAATAATGGCCCTTCTTATTCCTGTTCCAGTCAAAATTTTCGATTGTCCATATCGTACGCTAATTTAAAGTCGTTTTGGTAAGCAAAGCCCTCTTTACAAAAAAGAGGACCTAAAAAATATTAATATTTACTTAAATAAGCCCTTGCAATTCAAATTCTATTAATGTAATAATTAGTCAATCTAAAAATTCAAAAAACATATATGGGTGCCTCATTCCTCTTTTTTAAAGCTCGAATTTAAAAAATGGACATCCATCATCGATTCAGATAATTTCCATACGAATCCAATTTGACCTCTCCATGACTGCCGAGGGCAGCACGGCATGAGTCAGCCTACTCGTATAGAATAGAAAATAATTAGGAGTTTAAAACATGATTTCAACCAGCGATGCGAATTTTGAAGCTGAAGTATTACAATCTGACATTCCAGTTCTAGTAGATTTCTGGGCTGAGTGGTGCGGACCTTGTAAGATGATCGCCCCGATCCTTGACGAGATTTCAGGCGAATATGACGGTAAAGTCAAAGTTGCAAAATTAAACATCGATGAAAACCCAGCAACACCTCCTAAATATGGTGTACGTGGTATCCCGACTCTAATGTTATTCAAAAATGGTGAAGTTGATGCGACTCAAGTAGGCGCTCTATCAAAATCTCAACTTTGCGCTTTCCTAGACGGAAACCTATAAGATTGACGGCATCCTGACAAACCTCGGGATGCCGGATTTTCCAAATTCACATTCCTTCCCATTTTTACCTTCTTTCTTTAACCCCTTTGAATAATCCTTATTCACAATAAAGACCCAGATTTAACAATATGAATTTAACTGATTTAAAACAACAATCCGTCTCTTCCTTAATTGAACTTTCCGCCAGCATGGGCCTAGATAACCTGGCTCGTTTGCGCAAACAAGACATCATTTTCGCAATCCTAAAAGCACACGCGAAAAAGGGCGAAGACATTTACGGTCAGGGGGTTCTTGAAATCCTACCTGACGGTTTCGGTTTCCTGAGAACGGCAGACGGCTCTTATCTAGCCGGACCGGACGACCTTTATGTTTCTCCAAGCCAGATTCGACGTTTCGGACTGCGCAAAGGGGATACCATCCAAGGTAAGATTCGTCCGCCGAAAGAAGGTGAACGCTATTTCGCACTGTTAAAAGTCGAGAAGATCAACTTCGAAGAACCGGAAGTCGCACGTAAGAAGATCGCCTTCGAAAACTTGACGCCGCTTCATGCTCAAGAGCGTTTGAAGATGGAGATCGGTAACGGCAGTACGGAAGACATCACGCCGCGAATCATCGATATCGCTGCGCCGTTCGGTAAAGGTCAGCGTGGTCTGATCGTTGCACCGCCTAAGTCTGGTAAGACTGTCATCCTGCAGCAAATGGCGCAGTCGATTGCCGAAAACTATCCGGATGCTTACTTGATCGTTCTTCTGATCGACGAACGTCCGGAAGAGGTAACCGAAATGCAGCGTACGGTACGCGGCGAAGTAATCTCTTCTACGTTCGACGAACCGGCAACCCGTCACGTACAGGTAGCGGAAATGGTTATCGAAAAAGCCAAGCGACTGGTCGAACACAAAACCGACGTCATCATCCTATTGGATTCCATCACGCGTCTGGCTCGCGCCTACAACACCGTGACTCCGGCATCCGGAAAAATCCTTTCCGGTGGTGTGGACGCCAACGCCCTGCACCGTCCGAAACGTTTCTTCGGTGCGGCACGTAACATCGAAGAAGGCGGATCATTGACCATCATCGCTACGGCGTTGGTCGATACCGGTTCCAAGATGGACGAGGTTATCTTCGAGGAATTCAAGGGAACCGGTAACATGGAACTTCACTTGTCCCGTAACATCGCCGAGAAGCGCGTCTTCCCTGCAATCAACCTGGAGAAATCCGGTACCCGTAAGGAAGAGTTACTTACAACTCAGGACGAACTACAGAACATTTGGATTCTTCGTCGTTTCCTACAGTCCATGAACGAAGTCGAGGCGATCGAGACTCTGATCGACCAGATGAAGGTGACTAAAACCAACGACGACCTGTTCAGCGCAATGAAACGCTAAACAAACCGGCGGACGAAGAGGTTCCAAAAAACCTCTTCCCACCGGATTAACGACTGATTTTTGCAATAAATTCAAACAGAAACTTAAAATAATTCTGAAAAGAAATTTGCAATTTCAATTTTTATCACTATAATTCATTTTTTTTGAAAAACTAATTAATGGACCGTCATCATGCAAGCAGACATTCATCCAGAATACAACGAAGTCGTTTTCCAGGACATCTCTACTGGCGAAACTTTTTTGACTCGTTCTACCATTGAAAAAACTTCTGGCGATACAATTACTTTAGACGGTAAAGAATATCCGCTAGTTCGTGTAGAAGTTTCTAGCGCTTCTCACCCTTTCTACACAGGTAAGCAAACACTTGTTGATACTGAAGGGCGTGTTGAGAAGTTCAAACAAAAGTACGCACGTCGATAAGCAAAACTTTTTTAAAGTTTGCTTTTCAGCTAAAGCGCTGTCATCCAGTCTTTCGAGATTTGGATACAGCGCTTTTTTTATGCCCGAACTTTGCCCTCCAAGCATAAAAACCCATTTCCGCCGACTCTGGCCTTGTAATTGCTACTCAAATTCATACTCTTGAAACCGGTCCTACGGGCTTTTGTATTTAACCCAAAATAACCATACAATTACTCGATATGAAAACGAAACTATTCATCGTCCTAAATTTACTCGTCGGTTTGATCGGCGCTTCCAACGCCAGTCTGGCGGACGACTGTGCACCTGAATCAAAGCTGACTTGGGTCAAAGCAACCTATGCGGAAAGCGGCGACATGGTCATCATCCAAGGCGAACGTTTCCGATTGATTGGCGTCCAAGCACCGCAAATTCAACAAAAACAGAAGTTCAATACACCCGGCCAGCCACTGGCAAAAGAATCCCAACTGTTTCTTAACAAGCTACTCGCCAACAACGACATGGAAGTCGGCGTCGAATACGACACCACCAAAGTAGACCCCTTCAACCATCAACTCGCGCACCTTTTCCTTAGAGACGGTACTAACGTCCAGGAAAAAATACTGGAAAACGGTTATGTTCTGGCTCTCACCAGCCACCAAAACACCCGCCACGCACGCTGCTATTTCGAAGCCGAACAAAGAGCACGCAGCAAGGGCTACGGACTCTGGGATGTTGCCGAAAAACACCCTGAATTCCATTTTCCGATTGTCAAAAGCTCAGAACTCCGCAAGCAGGACGACGGCTTTCGAATCATTAGCGGCGTAGTCGACAAGGTGGAAAAATCCAGCACCAACTACATCGTTAATCTTGATACCACCGGCATACGGGTTCCCAAAGATTACTGGAACAGGTTCGACTTCAGTGCCCTGCAAGCCTTGCAAGGCAAGAGAATAGAAGTACGCGGGCAATCCTTTTTCTACAAAGGCGCCATGTACGTTGTGATCGATAATCCCAACGCAATCAACTTGCTTAATCCATTGAACCGTAAATAAGCCACCTTCGGCTAAATACCTCTGCTCGGCGTTTTTTAGTTTCGAAGGGCGCCCATTTCCGTTAAAATAGTGCGATTAACTTATTCGCATTAAACCTGAACATCCTAATAATTATCATAGGTTTAATCGCACTCTAAAGGAACAAAGGAATTTTCAATGGCAGATCTTCAAAACGACCGTTTTTTACGTGCACTTCTTAAAGAACCCGTTGACCGCACCCCTGTATGGATGATGCGTCAAGCCGGTCGATATCTGCCAGAATACCGCGCAACCCGTAAACAGGCAGGATCTTTCATGGATCTTTGTCGTAACAAGGAGTTGGCCTGCGAAGTGACCCTGCAACCTTTGGAACGTTTCCCGTTGGATGCGGCGATTCTTTTCTCTGACATCCTGACTATTCCGGATGCGATGGGACTTGGTCTGCGTTTTGAAACCGGTGAAGGACCAGTCTTTGATAAACCGGTCCGTACCATGGCTGACGCCAAAAAACTGTTCGTTCCGGATATGGGATCAGACCTGGGCTACGTCATGGATGCGGTCAGCACCATCCGTAAGAACCTAAACGGCCGCGTGCCTTTGATCGGTTTCTCAGGCAGCCCTTGGACCCTGGCGACCTATATGGTTGAAGGCGGTTCCAGCAAGACCTATTCGAAAATCAAAGCGATGATGTACGATGAACCGGCCACCCTGCACCACATCCTGGATGTACTGGCGGACTCGGTCATCGCTTATCTGAATGCCCAGATCGAATCGGGTGCGCAAGCGGTTCAGGTATTCGACACTTGGGGTGGCGTCTTGACTCCTAGAGACTATCAGGAATTCTCATTGCGCTACATGCATAAGATCGTCGACGGTTTGAAGCGTGAAAACGAAGGCCGCAAGGTACCGGTCATCCTGTTTACCAAAGGTGGCGGACAATGGCTTGAGAAAATGGCTGCGACCGGTGCGGATGCTTTAGGACTGGACTGGACAACCGACATCGACGAAGCTCGTGCTCGTGTCGGTGACAAAGTTGCATTGCAAGGAAACATGGATCCGAGCATCCTATACGCCAAGCCGGAACGCATCCGTGAGGAAGTGGCAACCATCTTGGAAAAATACGGTAAAGGTTCCGGACACGTCTTCAACTTGGGTCACGGTATCCACCCGGAAGTTAATCCGGAACATGCTGGCGCCTTTATCAACGCCGTTGTGGAGCTGAGCCCTCAGTATCACAAATAAGACGTTAAGACCTATACAAAAAAGCCCGTAAATACGGGCTTTTTTATTATTAGGACATACCGCTCAACTTAAACTGAAATCGCTTTTGAAAACTGCATCGCCTTTAGATACAAACCGGACAGTTCGGTTGCCGACAGGCCTGCCGGGACTTCAAAATCAGTCTCTCCCTGCTCGATTCCTTTCACAATCACCAACGCATGCCCCAAACTTCCCTCCTGATTCAAGAGAGCGTTCCGCATCACCATGCTCAGATTCAGTCTCTCCAGTAAATCCTGCATGTCACTATCCATAATTGCATCCAGGCTTGAGAACAACCCAACGGTAAAGTAGGTATCTGCTGAAAACCCTTGCATCCTACTACCAATCAGCTCACAAAACTTGGCTCGTGTCAGAGCGGTTTTAAACAGCTCAACCGGTTTATCGTCCATTCCCGACAGCATCAGCATACTGACCCAGCTCTTTAACCGTTCCAGCCCAAAACGCATCACGGCATCATGAATCGAGGTCACTTCATGCCCGCTTCGACCGGTTTCTGAAGCAAACTTGAGCAACTTTTCACTAAGACTCACGTCTTGGCTGATGAGATCGGATAATTTGCGCATGTCCACGTCGGGGTCATAAACATTCGTCAAAAGAGACAGAACGCCCAACTTATTGGTCGGCAACCGCTTGCCTTGAATGATTTTAGGCTTGGCGAAGAAATATCCCTGAAAGTAATCGAAGCCAAGTTTTTTACAGTATTCGAACTGATTCCGGGTCTCAACCTTTTCCGCCAACAGACGAATGCCTTTGGCTTTGAGATTGGCACAGTGTTGAATCAGCGGTTTGGCACCGACCTCTAGGATATCGACCTTGATGATGTCGGCAAAATCCTCCAGAACCTTGAGTTCAGGATTGAAGACATAATCATCCAAAGCGATGACAAAGCCCTTGTCACGCAACAGCTTAAGACAGTGGATTAATTTAGGCGTCACCTCGACATCTTCGAGCACTTCAATGACGATATGTTTGCGGGGGAAAAAGGATTCGTAGTCGGGATTTAACAATCCCTCAGTGAAATTTATGAAGGCTTTTTGCTCGCCGACGACATCTTTAAGGCCGATGTCGCCGAAAGCACTTAGCATCACCTGGGCGGAAGCTTGATCGCCTCCAAGTACCACGGCTTGGTTGTCTTTACCGTTTTCACGAAACAGCAACTCATAGGCGAACAACTGCATCTCTTTATCGAAGATGGGTTGCCGTCCGACAAAAACATCAACCAAATCGTCCATGATACGTTCGAACCGAAAGTGATCGGGGCGGTTTATAACGCTTTGAATTCGTCCGGCATATCGATGTCTTCATCGCTGAACAGAAACTTCTGCATTTCTTCCTGCAAAAAACTTCTCGCCTTCGGGTCCAAGCTTGATAAACGATATTCGTTGATCAAAATGGTCTGTTGAGCCAACCACTGCTTCCACGCTTCTTTAGAGATGTTTTCGAAAACCTTCTGACCAAGTTCACCTGGAAACGGAGGAAAATCCAATCCTTCCAGCTCTTCACCCATTTTTGCGCATTTGACCATTCTTGACATATTCTTTCTCCAGTTGGCCCAGCAGACTTTTCACTGGGGCTGGCAGACCTAATTCATTGGTCTGCGTAAGGTTATACCACTCTCCGCACCAACCTGCGGGGGCTTCTTGCACCTCCCCGACACTCACCGGCTCGATATCCAGATGATAGTGACTGAAAGTGTGGCGGAATGATTCCCATTTTACCAAACTCTGACCGCCTCCTGCATGACTTTGCAATGCCGGTTTTAAAGCCTGTTCCAACTCTTCAAGTGAACCGTATTGCGGCAAACTCCACAGGCCTCCCCAAATCCCGTTTTGCGGTCTCTGCTCCAACCATATCTGATTACGCTCATTCAACAGCATCAATAGACTGGCCTGTTTGACAGGTTTGGTTTTCTTTGGCTTGGAAAAAGGGAAATTCGCAACACGATCCTGTTTCAATGCGGCACAATCCGATGCTAGAGGACAGGCATCGCAACCGGGCTTGGAACGGGTACACAACGTCGCCCCTAAATCCATGATTGCCTGAGTATAGTCGTCAAAACGCCGTTCCGGCGTAAACAGATCAGCCTGTTCCCACATTTTGTTTTCAATCGGCTTCTCACCGGGCCAACCTTCCACGGCCAGATAACGGCTCAAAACCCGTTTTACATTACCGTCCAAAATCGGATAACGCTTTTTATGCGCTATCGACAGAATCGCTCCGGCCGTCGAACGCCCGATTCCAGGTAGAGAAACGATCTCGTCAAATTCGTCCGGAAACTCCCCGCCATATTCTTGCTGTATTAGCTGCGCCGCTTTATGAAGATTTCTCCCCCGGGCGTAATAGCCCAAACCCGACCAATGAGCCAACACCTCTTCCTGCGAAGCATCCGCTAGTTGTTGTAAAGTCGGAAAGCTCTGCATGAAACGTTCGTAATACGGAATAACCGTTTTCACTTGGGTTTGCTGGAGCATGATCTCTGAAACCCAAACACGGTATGCGGTTTTATTCTGTTGCCAAGGCAGATCATGACGTCCGTATACGTCGAACCAGGCCAACAGTTTTTCGGAAAATTCTTGCATCTTGAAATGTTGTTCAACTCAAAAAAAGAGCCGCAACTGCGGCCTGAAAGATACGGTATACTATACCGGATTTTTCGTTTTACTTTTATTTAGATAGCCGATAGACCCATCCCATGACAGATTCCACAAACGATACCCAAAATCCATCCGTAAATCCGGAACAACGCCGCATCAAAAGCTTCGTGTTACGCCAAGGTCGCATGTCGCAATCGCAACAGCGCGCCATGGACAACAACTGGCCCAAATACGGACTGGAAGTCACCAATCAACTGCTGGATCTGAACGAAGTTTTCGGCCGCGAAGCTCCGACAATCGTTGAAATCGGCTTCGGAATGGGGAAAAGCTTAGCCGAGATGGCAGAAGCCAACCCTCAACAAAATTACATCGGTATCGAGGTACATAGACCGGGTGTCGGTGCGCTACTGAAACTGGTCGAGGAAAAAGCTTTGACGAATGTTCGGGTTTTTAATCACGACGCAATTGAAGTTCTGGAAAAGCGCATCCCGAAATCGAGCCTTGCGGCTGTCTACCTGTTCTTTCCAGATCCATGGCACAAAAAGCGTCATAACAAGCGCCGCATCGTACAGCCGCAGTTCGTCAAAACCATTGCAGGCCATCTGAAAAAAGGCGGGCATTTCCACATGGCGACTGACTGGGAAGATTATGCCGAACACATGATGGAAGTAATGAACTCAGCGGAAGATTTCCAGAATACCCAAGCCAAAGGAAAGTTTACCCCTCGCCCGGACTATCGCCCCCTGACCAAGTTTGAACAGCGTGGTCACAGATTAGGACATGGTGTATGGGATCTGATCTTTGAGAAAATCAGCGAAGAGCATTAACCCATTCCTAACGACGGATTCACCCTCCTGAATCCGTCAGCCCCCTCTTACTGCAACAAAGCCTTTAACTGGTTCACCAGCTTCTGTTGGTTTCCGGGATCGTTCAGCAAACTTTGCAGATTTACGCTCCACTCCGCCTGCTCCAGAGGACCTTGATAGCGGATCGGCACCCTCATCCCTTTTAAATGCCGCAAAGACTTCGGTGGATTTGTCACCAAAACTTTGAGGCTGGTATCGATGGTCGACTTGTTCAAGTCCAAAGCTCCGGAACCGCTTCCCTTGAAATTAGGCGTTTTCACGGACAGTTGTTTGCTCTTGAAGACTCCCTGACGAACGGATCCTTGAATCTGAATATTGTCATAAGGCATCTTGTCATTCTCACTCACCGCCTGACCTGCCAACAGTTTGTCGACATCAACACCATAAAAATGACCGTCATTCAAAGTCAGGTTCAAATCGCCGTTCATATTCTGGGTCAAGGCCTGAGGGTTACTACCAAGTGTCCCCAGATTGAAAGTTGAACTCATCCGCCCGTCCAACGGGCGTTTCTGCCAACCATCCTGCGACAGTGCGGCCACATCCACTTGCTGGAGCTTGCCCTGCCATCTGAATGCCGGAGTCGAACCATTCACGTCCACCCCCAGCTTGGAAGCCAGCTGTCCCTGATACAATTTCGCATCGAACGGTGCCAACTGCAGCTTACCTTTTTCAGCATGCAGTTCCATAGTCAGGTCTTGCATCTTCACACCCGAAGCCACCAATTCACCAACTACCAGTTTACCGTCGGCTTTCAAAGCCCTAAGTGTGGAAATCGGCACCGCCAGAGGCAAGTAGGTTTCCCTCTTCGAAACATCACCTTCAACCGGCTTCGCTGGTGACTCGGACTTATCGGCCGGAACCTGTTTTTGCGCAGATGCTTTCGGCTGTTTTGGGAGCAAAGTTGAATAAGCTCGGTAATCATCCAAATTAAGCTTATCAAGCGTAAAATCGAAAGCGTATTCGGACTCCGGTGAAGACTTATGCCACAACTGTCCTTTCAGGGTCGAATTGTCCCAAGTCAGTTCAACATTATTCAAATCCAACTTATCTTCCGACAACATCCAGTCAACCTGACCTTTAACCTGAGTTAAAGCCTTTGGATTGACAAATTCAGGCATTTTCACGCCTAGGTGTCGCCCCCAACTCTGCACATTGATGCCGTTAACGGTCATCGCGCCGTATAGGTTCGCTTCGCCGCCATATTGTCCTGAAAACGAAGTGGTGATTCTCGACCCCAAAGCGTCTAATTGCGCCTGATTCACTTGAATCTGATTATCAATCAAGTTCAAACTGAACTCTTTCCCCTTGGTCACCAATCGCATTTCAGGCACCTTGTACTTTTCAGGCAATTTCAATTTGAAAACCCCCTGCCAATCGGTCACCCGCCAACGTGAAAACTCCTTGTTAATATCCAAATACGTCGTCAGATCAAACTCGTAATGACGTTCACGAAGTGTATTGTGATAAGCGAAGTCGGTACGCACCTGAAAGGGCTTGCCAAGGGTCACGTCAAACGCCATCAAATTCAGATCGGAAATAACCGCCTGATGGTTAACGACCGAATCCTGCACTTCAAAATGCCCTTTCGTAACCACCACACTGTCGAAATGCCAACGGAACAACCCCTCTTCATCACCGGTTTCCGTATCGGTCATCGATGCCGTTTTTGCGTTCGAATCAGATGGCGTCGCACCGGTCATTGCATCACCCGTTAAATCCTCTGCTGTCGGAACGGCTTTTTTTTGAGCGTTTCCAATAGCCGGATCCTGTGCCACTCGAAACAGCTTCGGCAGATCCTCTAAAGTCGCATTCGCAAAACGGCGCTGAACAGTCGCTTCTGCAAATTTGGAACCCGGTACAATACGTTGTGCCAGACGATGCCAATTATTGCCATGTTTATCAATCAGCAACACCGCACTTGGTTCGACTAACTCCAAACCAACAATCGACAACTGCTTATGAATGAACAGATCCCATAACGAAACTTCGACTCGTACCTGCTTGATCGACATCAGGTTCGGCTGACCGAACTCCTCGGCAAAAACCGGTTCGTTCTTCAAAGCCACGTCGCCGATGCTAAAAGTGAAAGGGAACATCGAAACTTCAATCGATCCGTCGATTTTCAGTTCATGCCCACTCCGTTGAGCCACTTCCTGCTCAATCTGTGGCTTGTACTGATTAAAATCGATCAGGCTGATTGCAGCGGCGAACCCGAGAAACAACAAAATCGGAATAATCGCCCCCACCATCGTCAGGCGGCTCGACCACTTGAGTAGCTTGGCGGTGTGGTTCGCTTTTACAGGCGCTTCGGTATCAACCATATTTTCGGAAGAAATTGGTTTTGTATCATCGTGTGAACTCATAGAAACAACCCTACCACATCATTCAAATATTGTTGACCCAATGAGGTCAATCGCAAATGGTTATTTTCGATCCGCGCCCAATCTTTCGATTTCATCTCATCCACTTGTGTCTGGACCAAACTCAACGGCAACCCGGTTCTCAGATTGAATAAATCCAGATCAAAGCCATCCTGCAAACGCAGCGCGTTAAGCATGAACTCAAACACCGCATCCTCATCACCGACCAAGGTCGTACGTCCGGGATTCGGTCGAGCCATCTCCTCAATGTAGCCACCCGGCGAGGCCGGCATCTGGGTTCGCCAAATCTTGCCTTCCGGCGGTGAAGTAATTTTACCGTGCGCCCCCGCTCCCAAACCGATGTAGTCGCCGAACTGCCAATAGTTCATATTATGTCGGCAAGCGCGATTAGGTTGTGCGTATGCGGAAACTTCGTAATGCTCATATCCGGCATCCGCAAGACGTTTCTGGCAGGCCTGCTGCATTTCCCACGCCAAATCCTCGTCCGGTAAAACCGGTGGCTGTTTATAGAAAGGAGTATTCGGTTCCAAAGTCAGCTGATAATGGGATAGGTGAGGGGGTTCAAAATCGATAGCGATTTCGATATCTGCGATCGCTTCTTCCAAACTCTGGTTTGGCAAGGCGAACATCAGATCCAGATTGAAGTTTTCGAATCCGGCATTGCGAGCGGCCTCGATTGCTTTTCGAGCCTCCGCGGAACTGTGGATTCTTCCCAGTGCCTGAAGTTTGTCATCCGCAAAACTCTGGATGCCCATTGAGAGGCGATTGATGCCCGCGTCACGAAACCCTGCGAACTTGTTGAAATCGACCGTACCTGGATTGGCTTCCAAAGTGATTTCAATCTCCGGCCCAAATCCCAACAAGGCGCGCGCTTGGGAAAGAAAACGGTTCAAACCGGCTTCGGAAATCAGACTTGGCGTACCGCCGCCAAAAAAAATCGATTTGATCGGCCGCCCCCAGATTTGCGGTAAAGTTTGCTCCAACTGCTTTAATAGCGCCTCGATATAGGCTACTTCGTCCACATTCTGTTTCAAAGTGTGGGAATTGAAATCACAATACGGGCACTTCTGGATACACCACGGATAATGCACATACAAACTCAATGGGATGGGCTGGGTAAAATTCACAAAACACTCTCAAATAAAATCAACAGGCCTGCCGTTTATGCCGATATTCTACCCCCTTTCATAAGGGCAATAACCCTATTTTAAAAAGCTATTATTTATACTTATAACCCCAAAATAAAAATTAATTCTTGTTTTTACTAAGATGTTAAGAGATACTCACAATCAATATATGGTTAAAGAGAAAAAGATCTCTCCATATATTGCCTCATGCAAGACAATCGATAAGTCTTGCTGAATTGTCATAACAGCCAACGAATTTAGCGGAGGTAAGTAATGATGAATCTACGTATCCGGCCCTTAAAGCCAATCTTCACAGCACTGATCGCAACCGCCACTCTACCTGCATACGCAGACCAGGCCACCAGAGCCGTCCTGCTTAATCCCGTAGTAGGCGAGATCAGTCCGAGCAACCCGCAAAAAGTCTCATTAATGGTCACAGAAGGCCAGGCAGAAGGATGCATCTTCGAAGCCGACGCCTTTCTTAACCAACGTCGCTTACGCTACGAATACAATCTAACTTCAACAGAATGCGTCAAAAACGGCCAGACCATCCCGGTCGGACATGTCGTCCGCGGACAGCACAACATCAAGGGCACCATGGCCAACAGCGGTATGGGTCGTGACTACCTAATCACCAACAAAGGGGTTAGCGTCACACTGGATTACCAATAAATAAAACCGGTTGATTTAGCTCAAGACTTGATACAAAGGCTAATGGTATAGTGACGCTATATCACTTAACGTCAGGAACAACAGCTTATGACACCCATTCAATCTTTCGGTGCGGCGGAGACCGTGACGGGCTCTTGCCACTTTCTGCAACTAAAGCAAGGGCCGCAGATTCTTGTGGACTGCGGCATGTTTCAGGGCCGCGCCGAAAAACGATCTTTCGAACAATTCGATTTCAATCCCAAAGACGTAGACATCCTTCTCATTACCCATGCCCACCTAGACCATGTCGGACGCATTCCGAAACTGGTCAAGGACGGCTTTGACGGTCGTATCATAGCCCTGCGTTCCACAATGGAACTGGCGGAAGTGGTTCTGCTCGACAGCGCCAAGATTGCCGAAGAAGATTACAAGACCGCACTGAAAAAAGCCCAACGTCGCGGCGAGGAAGATCAAGTTAAGGACCCTCTCTACACCAGCGAGGACGTTCGCGACGTGTTCGATCTCAACATCCAATACGCCGAATACGGCAAGTCGATTCAGGTCGCCAAAGACGTGGAAGTAACTTTTCGCAATGCCGGACACATTCTAGGCTCCGCCAGCATCCAGATTGATTTCAAAGAAAACGGAGAGTCCAAAACCGTGGTTTTCAGCGGTGACCTAGGAAACCAAAAAGATATGGTCATGCCAGCTCCGCAAAACGTTAAATACGCCGATTCGCTCTACATCGAATCGACTTACGGTGACCGCAACCACCGCAGTCTGGAATCCAGCCTCGAAGAGTTCAAACAGGCGATCAACGAAACCCTGATCAACCAGGGCAACGTGATGATTCCGTCTTTCGCGATTGAGCGAACTCAAGAGATTCTGGTAACGCTCAAGCAGATGTATTACAACGACGAACTGCCGCCTTGCAAAGTTTATGTGGATTCCCCTATGGCGATCCGCGCCACTGAAATCTACAACCGATACCATGACGATCTTAATGAGTCTGCCCAAGCACTTTTCATGCGTGATGGATCGGTTTTCGATTTTCCTTATCTGGAATACAGCCATAAAGCGGCGGATTCCATGCGCATCAACGACGAAGAGAGCGGTTGCATCATCATTGCCGGCAGCGGTATGTGCAGTGGCGGACGCATCCTTCACCACTTCAAACACCGGTTGTGGAACCAGCGAAATAGTGTACTGTTTGTCGGTTATCAGGCAGAAGGCACTCTTGGACGGCTTCTGGTCGACGGAGCGGAAGAGATCCGAATCTATCATGAAAAGATCAAGGTACGCGCCAAGATCCACATGATCAACGGTTTCTCCGCGCACGCCGACCAAAGCGAACTATTGCAATGGATGGAAGGATTCGAACACCTTGGCAAGGTATTCCTGATTCACGGTGAACGCGACAAACAGGAGATCTTCAAACAAGTCATCGAAGAACAGATGCGCAAAACCGTGCACATCGTCGAATACGCCGAAGAAGTTTGGGTATAGACGAAAAAACGAAGACAAAAAATCCGTAAAAACAAACAGGCCTGGTCGGAATCATTCCGACCAGGCCTGTTCAGTTTTGAAAACAGATTCCCGATCAAATCCTAATAATGCCCCAGCTCTTTAATCTGCTCCACCAGCGCATTCAACGCTTGGGCTCGATGACTGACACTGTTTTTCTCTTCCTTGGAGATTTCCGCCGCCGTTTTTCCAAATTCCGGCAGTACAAATATCGGGTCGTAGCCGAATCCGCCATCGCCTTTCGGTTCGTGACCAATTTCACCCTTCCAACGACCCAGACCAATCAACGGCGTCGGATCGGCGGCATGACGGCAGAACACCATCGCGCAATAGTAACTCGCCTGACGCATACACGACGGCACCTCATCCATATCAGCCAACAACTTCTGAAGATTCTCTTCGTCACTGGCTTTCGCTCCCGCATAACGGGCGGAATAGATACCTGGACGCCCTTGTAGCGCCGAAACCTCAATACCGGAATCGTCGGCGATTGCCGGCAAGCCGGTCTGTTCGCAGGCAAAGCGCGCTTTCAAAATCGCGTTCTCGATGAACGAAAGGCCTGTTTCGTCCGCTTCACCTTCAAAGAACTCAAATTGAGGCTTCACACCCCAGCCCAAAGGCTGAAGGATTTCCGACATCTCTTTGATCTTGCCCGCATTACCGGTCGCCAACACCACCTGATTCATTCACTACTCCTGCCTGTTCACATTAACCCTAAAACGATTACCGGTTTCGATAAGCGCTACCACTGTTTACTTCCCCCGATAAGCGGTAGAATGAATCGCATTATAAACCAACGAGTTATTCGTGAGTAAGACGATGGAGTCTATCCGATGAAAAGCATGACCGCTTTCGCACGCACGCAAAATACAGCAGACTGGGGCAATTTCAGTTGGGAGATCCGCTCGGTCAACCAACGATTCTTGGAGACCTATTTCAAGCTGCCGGAGAACCAGCGTCATCTGGAAATGAAAATCCGCGAGCAGATTAAACACAATCTGCACCGAGGCAAAGTCGAAGTCACCCTTAGAGTTTCCGACAATCAATCCCAACAAGCCTTTAAGGTGAACCAATCGGTTTTGCAGCCCCTCTCCCAAGCAATATGTGAAGTGCAACAGACTCTAATGGAAGCCACTCAGGTCAATCCTTTGGAAGTTCTGAACTGGCCCGGCGTGCTCGGCAGTGAACTAGTGGATGAATCCGCTCTGGAGCAACAGGAAGCGGAACTTTTCGAAGGCTTACAGAACACCCTGAACGCTCTGAACGAAAACCGCCTGCGAGAAGGTTCCGCCCTGAAAGCAATCATTCTGGAACGCTGCGACGCCATCGCCCATTATGTCGACGAAGCTCAACGCTTATTACCCGAAATCATCGCAACCCAGACCGAAAAGCTACGGGAACGCATCTTAACCTTAGTGGAAGAATTCGACGAAATGCGACTGCATCAGGAAGTTGCCATTTTGGCCCAGAAACTGGACGTGCAAGAAGAGCTGGATCGCCTGCGCACGCATTTGACCGAAGTCCGCCACGTGATGGAATCGAAAGACGCCATCGGCCGCCGATTGGATTTCCTGATGCAGGAACTCAATCGCGAAGCCAATACACTGGGTTCCAAGTCTGCAGACAGCCGCACCTCACAAATCAGCGTCGAACTCAAAGTGCTGATCGAACAGATGAGAGAACAGGTGCAAAATATTGAATAATCAAATAATTTGTTTTCAAAACCAAGATTTGATCAGTAACGTTTCTTGATTGAAATCAATCATTTTTATTTGAAATTCGACCTTAAGAAAAGTATAGTTCCAACTGTTATAAAACCAATAATATTTATCTGAGGCGCATTACTATGAGTAATTTAACAAAAATGCTATTGACCATCGTTGTAGCGGTTGTCATTCCTTTGGCTGTCCTACTAGGAATTTGGGCTGATATTCTTCCTCAATCCCTACAGGTTGCTATCGGTGTGATCGGTGTCGTTTCTGCTATTGCTTTCATCGTAGTCGGAAACCTATATATGATGTGGAGCGACATCAAAACCGGTCGTTACAGCAAAAACTCTTAAGTACCCAGCTCTGTAACAGAGCCAAGTCGAGTTTAAAAAGCCCAGCAAACGCTGGGTTTTTGCGTTCTGGCAAAGGATTACTTTTAGCGCCGCAAATGCCTTTTCGGGCAATAAATAGGTATAATGACGACTTGTTTAAAGGTCTAACTAATTAATAACCAAGCTAAAACGCCACAACCAGAGCACTTATGAGCGACACGACCCCTCAACCACCTGAATCACAGCAGCAAGCCCCAAAAAAACCGAAACGTAAACTCAAACGCTTCCTTTGGCTATCCGCTTTTTTCAGCTTCATCGTTACACCTTTGTTGGCGATGACATTCTATGTGTTCACAGTCTATCCAACCCTTCCGGATGCCACCTCCCTGAAAGACGTTACCTACCAGGTACCGCTTCGTATTGTCAGTGAAGACGGCAAATTAATCAGCGAAATCGGTACCAAGAAACGAATCCCGCTTGACTATACCGAAATTCCGGAACGCATGACCCAAGCTATTATCTCTGCCGAAGACGAGAGCTTCTTTGAACACGGCGGGGTCGATTTCAAAGGCTTGGCGCGAGCCGTCTATGAGTTAGTCACCACCGGAAGCAAGAAATCCGGGGGCTCGACCATTACCATGCAGGTTGCACGAAACTTCTTTCTGACCAAGGAAAAGACCTATTTACGTAAACTCAACGAAATCATTCTCGCCTATAAAATCGAGCATGAGATCAGCAAGCAGGAAATCCTGGCGCTCTATCTTAACAAGATATTTCTAGGCTACCGTTCGTACGGAGTAGCGGCCGCGGCACAGACCTATTACGGAAAACCTATCAACGAACTATCGCTTGACGAATATGCGATGATCGCCGGGTTGCCAAAAGCACCTTCCGCGTACAACCCGATTGCCGATCCCGAACGCGCCAAGCTTCGCCGCAACTATGTGTTGCGCCGCATGTATGAACAAGGATTCATCACTGAAGAAGAGATGAACGAGGCCCAAAACGTCGAAGTCCATGCCAAACGCGTCGGCGCACGCATTGACATTGAAGCCGGTTACGTTGCCGAAATGGCCCGCAGTTTCGCAATCGAACACTTCGGGGAAGATGCACTCAAACAAGGTTTGACCATCGTCACCAGCATCAACAGCCGTCTGCAAAACGAAGCGAACCAGGCGGTTCGCAACGGCTTACAGGAATACGAGCGTCGCCACGGTTACCGCGGGCCGGTCAAACACCTGACACCGACTGAAATGACGGATCAGACTCAGATGCTGGACACGCTCAACGAAATTCCGAAATACGGGCACCTGGAAACCGGAATCGTCACCCGTTTCGCCAAAACCGATACCGAAGTAATGATGCAGGACGGCAAGATCGTCAGCATTCCTTTCGAAACAATGGAGTGGGCTTCCCCCTATATTGACGTCAATAAAATGGGGCCCAAACCGAGCAAACCGGAAGATGTCCTGAAAGTCGGCGACATTATTTACCTACAGGAACTAGATGGCCGCTGGCAGTTGGCTCAGGATCCGCTGACGGAAGCAGCTTTGATTTCCGTAGCACCTAAAGATGGGCAGATTCTTGCCCTAGTAGGCGGTTTCGACTATTTCCGCAGTAAATTCAATCGCGTGGTTCAGGCACAGCGTCAGCCCGGTTCGAACTTTAAGCCTTTCTTATACACGGCTGCTTTCGATAAGGGTCTGACACCTGCGACCGTCATCAACGATGCGCCTGTGGTATTCCATGACCGGGCGCTTGAAGATGTCTGGCGTCCGGAAAACTATTCGGGGCGTTTCTATGGCCCGACCCGATTGAGAAAAGCGCTGGCCTATTCACGTAACCTGGTGTCTATCCGACTATTAAGACGTATCGGTATCAACTACACCATCGATTACGTCCAACGGTTCGGGCTGCCAGAGGAAGAAATGAACAAACACCGCGATCTGTCTTTGGCCTTGGGAAGCGCACAGTTCACGCCTTGGCAAATCGTGCAGGCCTATGCGACCTTCGCCAATACCGGCTATAAGATCACGCCATACCTGATCAAAGAAGTGCGTGATTTCAACGGCGACGTCATCTACCGAGCACAACCGAAAACCGCTTGTGCGGTACAGTGCATGGAAGACGATCCGAACAGCGCACCGCGCGTCATCAGTCCGCAAACCGCTTATCTGACCACGTCTTTGATGCAAGACGTTATCCGTTACGGATCCGGCCGCAAAGCAAACGTATTAAAACGTGAAGACATCGCCGGTAAAACCGGAACCACCAACGAGCAGAAAGACGCCTGGTTCTCCGGCTTCAATCCCGATGTCGTGACCACGGTCTGGGTAGGTTTCGATAAGCCTTCGACATTGGGACGCCGCGAGGTCGGCGGACGCGCGGCCTTGCCTATCTGGATCGACTATATGCGAGTCGCCTTGGCCGATTCCCCGAACGTGCCGTTTGCCCGTCCGGACGGACTGGTCAATGTGCCGATCAATCCGGATACCGGTGAAGCGGTTCCGGCGGATACTCCGGGTGCGTTCTTCGAGGTGTTCAAAGCGGACAACGCCCCTGAGGTTCCGGACATCACCCAAACCAAGATTCGTCAGATTACCGAAGAACTTTTCGAGTAGCGAAGCCAAACACACCAGAAGGGAGACAAGCAGATGGATTGGTCCGAATTTTCCAACACCTTAAGCACAACCCTAAAGCGTGAAATCCAAATTCAAACCGCCGCGCCAGTGGCCGGCGGTGATATTCACCAGGCCTATCAGCTGCATACCTCCGAGGGCAACTATTTCCTCAAACTCAATCGCGCTCAATCCCTGCCTATGTTTGAAACCGAAGCGCACAACCTCGAAGCTATCACACACTCCCACAGCTTTCTGTGCCCAAAGCCAATCGGTTATGGACTGCATAATGAACAGGCCTGGTTATTAATGGAACATCTGCAACTTACATCGCACGGTGACGATGCACAGCGGGGACGCGATTTGGCACTGATGCACCACCATATCAATCACAAACCGCAACCTTTCGGATGGTTTGAAGACAACTACATCGGCCATACCCTACAATCCAACCACTGGCACTCAGACTGGATCGGATTCTACGGCGAACAACGTCTTCGCCCACAACTTGAACTGGCGCAATTACGCGGCGCATCCCGTTCTTTGTACGACCAAGGGGTTCAGTTGATTGAGAAACTTCCGGAGTGGTTCCACAACTATCAACCTGCAGCATCACTGCTACACGGAGACTTATGGGGTGGTAACAGCGCCTTCACCACCGAGGGCGATGCGGTGGTTTTTGATCCGGCCTGCTATTACGGTGACCGTGAAACCGATCTGGCTATGACCGAACTGTTCGGTGGATTCTCAAGCCAGTTCTACATTGGCTACAACGAAGTCTTTCCAATCGACGAAGGCTATCAACAGCGAAAACCGCTCTACAACCTCTACCACATTCTGAACCACTTCAACCTATTCGGCGGCCATTACGAACACCAGGCAGAAAAGATGATTACGCAACTCTTGTCATCAAATCCGTCAGCCGTTTAGGACACATGATCTACGGCACTTTAATTCTCGTCGTATAGCCGTATAATATGCCGCATATTTTGAACCGATTATTCACTTAACCTCAGGAAATTCCAATGAAATTCATTCTTCTTGGCGCACCGGGAGCCGGTAAAGGCACTCAGGCTCAATTCTTAACCAAACAATTCAATATTCCACAGATCTCGACTGGCGACATGCTGCGTGCCGCGATCAAAGCGGGCACGCCAATGGGTAAACTGGCAAAAGAATTTATCGACGCCGGTAAGCTGGTCACGGATGAAATCATCATCGGATTGGTTAAGGACCGTATCGCTGAAGACGACTGCAAAAACGGTTTCCTACTGGATGGCTTCCCTCGCACCATCCCTCAAGCCGACGCTTTGAAAGAAGCAGGCGTGGACATCGATGCCGTCGTTGAAATCGACGTACCGGATGAAGAGATCGTTAACCGTATGTCCGGTCGTCGTGCACACCTGGCTTCTGGCAGAACCTATCACGTCGTTTACAACCCGCCTAAAGAGGAAGGTAAAGACGATATTACCGGTGAAGAGCTAGTTCAACGTGATGATGACAAGCCGGAAGTCGTGAAAGACCGTTTGAATGTTTATCATGAACAGACTGCGCCTCTGATCGACTACTACACCAAAATGGCGGAAGCTGATGCCTCTTTGAAATACGTCAAAGTAGACGGCACCCAAAGCATTGCGGATGTTGAAAAAGCGATCTTGACCGCTTTAGACTAATTCCTTAAATTTGGTCGTAACTATCTCATACAGGTTACGACCAAATTATTCCATCCCTGTATCCGCTCAAAACACCATTATTCTCTCTAAATCAAACAACTAACCGGTTCCGGTTTACCCTTCAAGCATCTTTCAAGTATCTTTTATTAAGCCCCTGCGTCATTTTCTGTATAATCCCACTTAACTTAATAACAAAAAACTGTGTTAAGGCAATTACTCTATGAGCGTAAAGCAGAATCAATCTCTCGATGTCTACATCGGTAAAGTCGTCAATAAAGTCAGAAAAAAACAAGGCCTAACCATCGCCGAAGTCTCGGATCAATCCGGTATCAGCCGTGGAATGTTAAGCAAAATCGAAAACGCTCAAGTCTCTCCAAGTTTGGACTCATTACTAAAAATCTCGCGCTCCCTTGGTGTTCCCATTTCATCTTTCTTCAAAGAATTCGACTCCGAAGAAGAAGGCGGTGCCCAACTAGTCAAAGCTGACGAAGCATTGGAAGTAGTTCGCAGAGGCACCAAAGTCGGGCATACTTATCAGTTACTGGCTTATGACACCGGTCCGCGCAAAACCTTCGAACCCTTCCTGATTTCTCTCGACAACAAAAGTGAAATCTTTCCCGCTTTCAGTCATGAAGGAACGGTATTCATGTACCTACTCGAAGGTGAAATGATCTATCGTCACGGTAAACAGACCTATCACATGAAACCCGGCGACTCTTTAACCTATAACGCACAAATCTCACACGGACCGGAAGAACTGATCGAAGTGCCAATCCGTTTTTTGAATATCATTCATTATGACAACAATGCACCAGAGTAATATTTATACCCGTCATTCTGGTGCATAAAATCCTTCCTCAATACGCAAATCCCCTCCAAATAACAACAACCTGTTGTTTATTATAGATATTTTTTTACTGGCATTAAATTATCTTGTCAGTTGCGGGTATTTGTTCCATACCCATCTAGAGCCAAATTACTTTTTCAATCAGTAAGTTGGCTCTTTTTCATTATTTTCATTTGTCGGAGGAGATCGTATATGAATTTAATTAAAGCGATCATAAACCCTTATAAGTTGGACGATGTTCGTGATGCCCTGTCTGAATTAGGTACTTACGGGCTTACTGCGATCGAAGTTAAGGGTTATGGTCGCCAAAAAGGTCAAAAAGAGATCTATCGAGGGGCGGAGTATGAAATCTCCTATGTACCCAAGATTATGATCGAGGTTGCAGTGTCAGACGACGCCTTGGAAAAGGTTGTCACTTGCATTGCGGAAACAGCACGTACAGGAAAGATCGGTGACGGGAAAATTTTTGTTTTGCCATTAGAACAGGTCATTCGAGTGCGTACATCAGAAACAGGGGAAGAAGCTTTATAAGCGAATTTGGAGTAAATTATGGAAGGAAATTTATTACAGTTATCCTACGCACTGGATACCTTTTACTTTTTAATGAGCGCTGTGCTTGTAATGTGGATGGCCGCCGGTTTCGCAATGCTGGAAGCGGGTCTGGTTCGAAGCAAGAACACAGTTGAAATCTTAACTAAGAACGCGTTGCTTTACAGCGTTGCATGTACGATGTACTTAATCGTCGGTTACAACTTCATGTACCCTGGCGATCCTGTTAGTGCATACTTCCCTGACATTTCATTCATGTTGGGTGCTGACCATACTGTTGACGCTGTTGTTGCCGGTGGTGAAGGTGCTCCTTACTACTCAGCAATGTCTGACTTCATCTTCCAGGCAGTATTCGCTGCGGCTACGATGTCTATCGTTTCCGGTGCAATTGCAGAACGTATGAAGCTTTGGCCTTTCCTTATCTTCGCGGTTGTTATGACTGCATTCATCTACCCGATGGAAGGTTACTGGAAATGGGGTGGCGGCTGGTTGGATCAGCTAGGCTTCCAAGACTTCGCTGGTTCCGTTGTTGTACACATGGCTGGTGCAGCGGCTGCTTTGGCTGCGGTTATCCTAGTCGGTCCTCGTATTGGTAAATACGGCGAAAATGGTGAAATCCGCGCGATTCCTGGTGCTAACCTACCAATGGCGACATTGGGTATGTTCATCCTATGGATGGGTTGGTTCGGTTTCAACGGTGGTTCAGAACTTATGGTTTCGAACGTTGATGAAGCAAACGCTGTAGCGGCTGTTTTCGTTAACACCAACGCTGCTGCTGCCGGTGGTATGATCGCTGCTGCATTGCTTGGCCGTGCTATCTTCGGTAAGACTGACCTTACAATGACGATCAACGGTGCACTAGCCGGTCTTGTATCGATCACTGCTGAACCTTTGGCTCCGACTCCTGGTCTGGCTCTGTTCATCGGTATCGTAGGTGGTCTGATCGTAGTATTGTCTGTTATCGCTATCGATAAGATGAAACTGGATGATCCTGTAGGTGCGATCTCTGTACACGGTACAGCGGGTATCTGGGGTATCTTCGCAGTTCTATTCAGTAACTCCGACGCGACTTTCATGGGTCAGTTGATCGGTACGGTTGCTACTTTCGCATGGATGTTCATCGCTTCTTTCGTTGTTCTATACATCATTAAGAAAACGATGGGGCTTCGTCCTTCAAAAGATCAAGAACTTGAAGGTCTTGACGTTGAAGAATGCGGTATGGAAGCATACCCTGAGTTTGCTAATAAAAACTAATCACTCTGGAAAGAGAATAGCAAATCGAAAAAGCCGCAATTTATTGCGGCTTTTTTAATTTAGATGACTTATACAACAGATATGCTTAATCAACCAGGCCTGACGAAACCGGATTGGTCGATTAAACATTTTTGAGAAGGATACAAAACAAAACATGAACTTGAACATCAGACCCGCCAACACCAGAGACATACCGCAAATGGTCGGACTGCTTGGCTCCTTGTTTGCACTGGAAGAAGATTTCACCTTTGAAGCCGACAAACAGATGAAAGGCATACGCATGCTTCTTGACGATCCCAACTGCCGTTTTCAGGTGGCCGAATACGATGGAAGCGTTGTAGGTATGTGCAGTGCGCAGTGGGTTTATTCAACGGCGGAAGGGGCAAAGTCAGCCTGGATAGAGGATCTTGTGGTCGCTGTCGACATTCGCGGGAAACAAGTAGGAAAGCAACTGCTTGAAAGCATTCTGGAATGGTGTAAAAGCCAAGGATGCACTCGCGCCCAACTGGTCTACGACCTCGATAACAAAGCGGCCATCGGCTTTTATGAACACCTAGGCTGGCAATCCACCAATCTGGGCGTATTTAAATACAATATTAAATAACAAAAAAAGGGCGGAAAAACATTTCGCTTATCCGCCCTAAAAAACCGGCTGGAACTTACCGGCTGAAACACCTTCTGAGGTAAAAATTAATAACGAACCTGCCCCGGAATCCAATCGGTACCCGCCAAAGGCACGCCAGCCATCGCAGCCGATTCAACCGTCAAGGCCACCAAATCTTCCGGCTCCAGGTTATGCAAATGAGACTTCCCACAAGCACGCGCCAAAGTCTGAGCTTCCATCGTTAAGACATTAAGGTAATTCGCCAAACGTTTACCCGCTTCTTCCGGGTTCAATCTAGCCATCAAGTCAGGATCCTGTGTTGAAATCCCCGCCGGACACTTACCTTCATGATAATCGTCGTAGAAACCGGCATCCGAACCGATCTTCTGATATTCTTCGCTCCATTTAGGGTGGTTGCACCCAAGAGCAACCAAAGCCGCCGTACCGATCGCCACCGCATCGGCACCCAGCGCCATCGCCTTAGCCACATCGGCACCGCTGCGAATACCGCCTGAAACGATCAGCTGGACCTTACGGTGCATGTCCATTTCCTGCAACGCTTTCACAGCTTGAGGAATGGCTGCCATCGTCGGAATCCCGACGTGCTCGATAAATACATCCTGCGTCGCGGCCGTACCACCCTGCATACCGTCAAGAACAATGACATCCGCACCGGCTTTCACCGCCAACTTGACGTCGTAATAGGTACGAGTCGCACCGATCTTGATGTAAATAGGAACTTCCCAGTCGGTGATCTCTCGCAGCTCCTGGATCTTAATCGCCAGATCGTCCGGACCGGTCCAGTCAGGGTGACGGCAGGCGCTTCGCTGGTCAATCCCTTTCGGCAGGTCACGCATTTTGGCGACACGGTCGGTGATCTTCTGGCCCAACAGCATTCCGCCACCGCCCGGCTTGGCACCTTGACCCAATACCACTTCGATTGCATCCGCCTTACGCAAATCGTCCGGGTTCATCCCGTAACGTGAAGGTAGGTACTGGTAAACCAACGTTTTTGAATTACCACGCTCTTCCGGCGTCATACCGCCGTCACCGGTTGTGGTACTGGTTCCGACCATATTTGCACCGCGCCCCAATGCCTCTTTAGCATTGGCGGAAAGCGCCCCGAAACTCATCCCGGCAATGGTGATTGGAATGTCTAGCTTGATCGGCTTCTTAGCGAAACGCGTCCCCAAAACCACATCGGTTCCACATTTCTCACGGTAACCTTCCAATGGGTAACGCGACATACTCGCACCCAATAACAGCAAGTCATCGAAATGCGGGACTTTACGCTTCGCACCGAATCCTCGAATGTCATAAATACCGGTCTCGGCCGCGCGTTGAATTTCATGGATAACGTCACGGGAGAAGGTTGCCGATTCAATCAATCCTGGTTGTTTAACAGTCATGTCTGACTCCTTTTCGTATTCTTTTGATTTAACGCCATTAATAAGCGGACGCGTTATCCACCTTGAAGGTATAAAGCTGTCTTGCGGATCCGTATCGGGTGAAATCTTCAGGCTTGTCTTCGCAACCGGCCGCTTCAAGCAACCCGCTCAATTCTTCGATATGCTCAGGACGCATCTCTTTCTTGATGCAATCCGCACCCAGGGAAGCCACCTCGCCTTTAACGTAGATATGCACTTCATACAGCGAATCACCTAGGGCTTCGCCCGCATCTCCGCACACCACAAGACAGCCCGACTGACCCATGAAAGAACTCATATGGCCGACGTTACCCTTAACGACGATATCAATGCCTTTCATCGAAATCCCGCAACGAGCCGCTGCATCGCCGTCGATCACCAACAGTCCGCCGTGCGCGGTCGCACCGGCCGACTGGCTAGCATTTCCCTTGACGTGAACCCGGCCGGACATCATGTTCTCAGCCACACCCTGCCCAACGTTACCGTTGATGGTAATGTCTGCTTTCTGGTTCATGCCCGCACAGAAATAACCCGCATGACCGTTGATTGTCACCTGAGCAGGCCTGTCCATTCCGACCGCCACGTTGTGTTCTCCGCTCAAGTTATTTACCACCACCGTTTCCTGGGAGTTTTCAGGCAAATCGTGCAAGGCCTGATTCAACTCTCTAACGGTTTGTTTTTTTAAATCGAATTCCATGATTTTTCCTCATTGCTTAAACGGGTTGTTTATCAGCCTTTGCCCCAGAAGTAGACTTTGCCTGGTTCCGGTTCCCACAATTTCGCCGATTCGACACCCGGCAAGGTAGACAGAGCGTTATATTCGGATGCCATCGCAACATAGTCATCGGTCTCGGCGATGACCGCCGGCTTGCAGGCGATTGGATCACGCACCACGGCAAATCCGTTCTGAGTCCCTACGGTGAAAGTAAAGAACCCGTCCAAATCCTCGATAGCACTTTCCAACGCTTCTTCGACGCTGGCGCCTTCACGCAGACGCCAAGTCAGATAACCGGCCGCCACTTCGGAATCGTTTTCGGTTTCGAAGTGAATGCCTTTCTTCTTCAGTTCTTCACGCAAGCGGTTATGGTTGGACAAAGAGCCGTTGTGCACCAGGCACAAATCCTTACCGGTCGAAAACGGGTGTGACCCTTCCATGGAAACGCCACTTTCGGTCGCCATTCGTGTATGACCGATGATGTGCGAGCCTTTCATGCCCTTAAGGTTGAACTTCTTGGCAATCACTTCCGGCAGACCGACTTCCTTAAGAATCTCGATCGAACGACCCGCACTCATGATCTTGACGTCTGGCGCGAACTTCTCGATCGCTTCACGGGCCGCCATCTCTTCCGCTTCAAATTTAAGCACTGCGGCATTCGCGTTGTGCAGTACCGACACCGGCGTATCGAACTCTTCTTCCAGCTTACCGGCCAGGTCATGCCACGGATAATGCTCGTCGGCATGCTGCAGGGTGAACTTGATCATGTCTGTAGAGACCTCGTCACCGTAGATTGCAAAACCGGCACTGTCCGGCCCCCGGTCGGTCATGGCCAGCAGCATCGGCTCGAACATCTCACCGAGCTGACTTTCCATGTCCGGGTTCTTCAAATAAAGTCCAACTATTCCGCACATACTCGCTCTCCTTTAAAAATATTCGACGTAACGGTTCAATTCCCAATCCGATACGTGTCTCTGATACTCGACCCATTCCATACGTTTGATCTTGATGAATTCTTCGATGAAGTTCTCACCGAACTGTTCGACAAACAGGGAATCCGCTTCCAATTCATTCAACGCTTCAAACAAAGACTGCGGCAGGGTATCGATACCCATCTCTTTCAACTCTTCGAACGACAGGTCGTAGTGGTTAATGTTTCGTGGTTCACCCGGGCTAAGCTTCTTGGCGATTCCGTCCATACCCGCTGCGATAATTGCCGCCGTCACCAAGTAAGGGTTACAGCCTGAATCCGGAAGACGGAATTCAAGACGACCGTAAGGCACTCGCACCATCGCCGAGCGGTTGTTGTCGCCGTAACTGATGAATGCCGGCGCCCAGGTCGCTCCGGAAAGCGAACGCCCAACCACCAGACGCTTATAAGAGTTAACAGTCGGTGCGGCGAAGGCACAGATCGCCTTGGCGTGGTGGATCAGGCCGCCAAGAAAGTGGTAAGCCATTTCTGACAATCCCAAATTGTTGCTGTCGGAATCGTCACTGAACAGGTTGTTGCCCTTGTCGTCGGTGATCGACAGGTGGAAGTGCAATCCATTACCGGTACGGTTGGCATTCGGCTTCGGCATGAACGAACAGATCATGCCCATATCGTTGGCGATTTCGCCCCCGGCCATTCTTACGAACGTGATGCGGTCCGCCGAGGTTTTCGCATCTGAATAGGTGTAGTTGATCTCGAACTGGCCGTTGGCGTCCTCATGGTCGATCTGGTAGACATCGAAACCGACCTGCTGCAGGGAATCAACAAACTTCTCCAGGAAAGCGCGTGAACGCGACATACCTTTGTAGTCGTAACAAGGCTTGTCGAGCGTATCAGTGTCGTCGAACGGCACCACATGGCCGCTTTCGTCACGCTTCAACAGACTGAATTCCGGCTCAATACCGGTATTCAAAGTCCAGCCCATCTCGGACAATCGTGCGATCTGCTTCTCCATGATATGACGCGTGTCGTATTCATAAGGCTCGTCTTTGACATAACCGGTACAAGCGACGCGGGCATAACCCGGCTGCCAAGGAACAATGCTCAACGTACTCAGATCGGCCTTCGCCATGTAATCGTCCTGATGCGGTTCCAAGCCTAAGCCCCAAACAGCGAACCCGGCGAACCCGGCGCCGTCTTCGACAATCGATTCCAGGCAATGCACCGGCACCGATTTGGTCTTGGCTACCCCGTGGATATCCACGAACTGCGCCAGAATAAATTTGATTTGGTTTTCTTCCAAAAACGCCTTAGCTTCTTCGATTGTCATTGTTCACTCCATATTTAAAAAAGGGGATTCTTCCAGCTGTCGTTGCAGCGTACTCAACAAGTAATGGCCGTAAGTTGGATCGCAACCCAAAATCAGCGGTTCATCCGCTTCAGGTAGCAACATCCAGACCGACACACCGGCCACTGAAGCCATCAGGAAATCGCCCGGACGACTCTGTCTGAAATCGTAGATACATACCTCCGACATCAGTGCCTTCCAGTCTCCCGACAGCTCAAACATGGCATCCCCTCTTTGGAATGCGTATTGACCCGACTCAAGCGAGTCCGACAGGTCGATTTCGGAACAGATCAACAGTTCTTCCATTCCGAGTTTTGCAATAAATTGATCTTTCGCTAAATTTTTATAGCGAAACATTTCCAGATCCGACGCCTCAAAACGTGCCAACACTTCGTACAGATTCGCACCTCTAAGGTGCAACAGGTTTTCAGAACTTTTCAATCTCAAGGCCAAGCTCATGCGACACTCTCCTGCGACAATTCTTCTGGATCTTGTGGTATTTGTAACAAACCTTGCGGATCATAGAATGGCGTTTCGACCACTTTGGCCTTCACCATTCTGCCGTTGCTCAAACGGATTTGAAGCGACGTTCCAACTTCCTTCAGCGCGACGTCCACCATCGCCAAGCCGATGTGCTTACCAAGCACCGGGCTATAACCGATACTGGTGATGCGGCCCGCCATTTCACCGTCTTCGATGACCAGATTCGATTCCAAAGGCACGTCTTCCGCCTGCACCGAAAGAAATTCGAATCCGACCAGAGTACGCGACTGCATCTCTTTCAATTTCGCGAGACTCGGCTTACCGATGAAATACGGCTTCTTCAGATGAACCGCCCAACCCATATCCGCTTCATACGGATTGGTCAGGCCGTCGGTATCCTGACCGACGATGATGTGCCCTTTCTCCAAACGCAACAGACGCTGGGCCTCGACACCGAAAGGCTTGATTGTGAAAGCTTCGCCGGCTTTCATGATCGCTTCCCACACCCGCAAACCGTAAGCGGAGTCGACGTGAATCTCATACCCCAATTCCCCAACGAAACCAACGCGAATCAACGTGACCGGATAACCGGCAACCGTCGCCTGGCGCATCGCCAGATAAGGGAACGCCTCACTGCTCAAATCCAGATCGGTCAATTTCGCCAAAATCTTGCGGCTGTTCGGCCCGGCCAGATTCATCGCCGCCAACTGTCCGGTACGGTTTAGAACCGTTACACTCAAGCCCCATTCGATGACTTTCTTCTGAATCATTCGGTAAGCATTGTCGGAACTGGTTGTCGTTGTGGTTACATAAAAATGTTCTTCGCTGTAGCGGATCGCGACACCGTCATCGATCACCACGCCGGAATCATCGACCATCAAGGCATAACGGCTTGCGCCCACTTTCATGTTCGACATACGCATGGTATAGAGACGGTCCATTAATTCCGCCGCATCCTTACCGAACACCTCCAACTTGCCCAGCGTAGACACGTCAATCAATCCCGCAGAGGTTCTCACCGAATTGACTTCGGATTCGATACACATCTTTCTCGGCAGGCCTGTTCGGTAGTATTCCGGTCTCAGCCACGGACCCGCTTCCATGAATTTAGCCTGATAACGCTGATGGAACGTATGCATCGCCGTCAACCGTTCCGGTCTGAAACGCATGCCCGCCAAATGCGATACCGGCGTCGGGTGGAACATCGGGCGTGCGGTGGTCGATCCGGTTTCGTCGATTGACTGACCGCGCGCTTTTGCCAGTATGCGGATACCATTCATATTGCTGTGTTTCCCCTGGCTCGGTCCCATACCGATGGTGGAGAAACGCTTCATCAGTTCGATGTTATCGAACCCTTGGGCGATGGCGCCCTTCAAATCTTTAAGCTGCAAATCTTCGTCGAAATCGACAAAATTCTTACCTTTCTCATGCTCCCAGATCGGGTACGGGTGCGAGTGCGCCTGTGTCGCTCGCAAATCCATCGAATCAGGTACCGGCTCGTCCGATGCATACAGTGCAGCATTCAAACCGGCCTGCTCGCCGTCTTGGATACGATGTTCGATATCAAACACCCCGTTGATCCGTCCGCAGGCGAAAACGCCGTCCGGCAACTGACTTGGTAAAAGCTGTTCAAGCCTTTCATCGTAAGAAAACTTTCCGCCGGCCTGATAGATTGGTGCACCTGCCGGAGCCCAGCCGACACTCATCAACAAGCCATCGCACTCCAAAGCTCTTTCATGGCCGCTTTCCCTAAATACGATGCCTTGTAGTGACTGCTTTCCGGTTGCCTCAACCATCTCGGCGTTGTGATAGATCACCAGTCCGTTTTTTTCGGCTTCTTGCACACAACGGCAATGGCGTTCTCCGGTATCAAGAATCGCTTTGACTTCAATGCCCGCCTTCTTCATATCCAGAGCGGCACGATAGCCTTCGGCATTGGCCGTCAACACCACCGCTGTATTACAAGGCTTCACCGCATAGCGGCTGATCAGACGTTGTGCGGCACTGGCGTTCATCACACCGGGAAGGTCGTTGTTCCGGAATACCGCAGGCTGTTCGAACACACCGGTCGCCACAACAACCGCTTGTGCTGAGACTTTAATCAACCCTTGCGGGGTATTCACCGCTAGCCAATGGTCACCGTAATATCCGGCCACGTATGCAGACGATATGACCTGAATTTTAGGGTGGGAAGCGATGCCTTTCTTGAGACGTTTACGCTCTGCACCCAAATCCGGCTCGTTGGCAAATTGGTAATCCAATGAACCGCCGATAACCGGATTCTCATCGATCAGACAAACGTCCACACCCTGTTCAGCCGCCTTCAACGCTGCCGCCATACCGGACGGACCGGCACCGATCACGGCCACGTCGCAATGCAGGTAACGCTTTGGTTTACGCTCTTCGGTCCAGTCGGTATCGACCGTTCCCAATCCCGCCATGGTACGAATTAGAGACTCCCATTTCGGGAACAGAAACTTCGGTGAATAGAACGCCTTGTAGTAGAATCCGACGGGCAGGAACTTGCCGATCCATTCGACCAGGGTTCCCTTGTCATGCTTCAAAGAACCGAACGTATTGACGGCACGGACGCTCATGTAATCTTCAATCGGAGTGACGTCGCCACGGATGTTCGGATAATCTTTTGACTGGAACAAGGCGTTGATATCGTGGTTCGCTAAACTCAACAGGCCTCTTCTGCGGTGATACTTGAAGCTTCTGCCGAGCGTTTTCACGCCATTGGCCCATAAAGCCGCACTGATCACGTCACCCTTGAATCCCTCGTAGACCTCACCCTCGAATTCAAATTCGATGATCTGTTTGCGGTCAAGCCATTCATATGGCTGTGGCGACAATCTAAGCTTCATGTAAAGCCCCTCTGCTTGCGACTTTAACCTGACTGATCAGATCGGTCAGCGTGTTTCTGGTAAAGATGAACCACATGCCGGTCGGACGGTGGTACCACCACTCCTGCTGGGTTTTCGGCTCACTGTGGCGATGGAACACATAATCCGTCCACTGTTTGTCGGAGACGGTTTCGATATCCGGCTCGACGCGCAATTCGCCACCATAGGTGAATTCGCTCAACGCTCGTTTGCCGATATGCGGACAAGTGACAAATTTCATGCAATCCCCTCCTAATGACCGACCGATGCGGCGCCTTTTTCACCAACCAGAGCAAACTCCTCGAACCTCGAAAGGCTGAATGGTTTGATCAAGTCGTGATCGCGGTCATTGGCAACCGTATACGCCATGGTTTTTCCGCTGACCGGAGTGGCCTTGAACCCCCAGGTTCCCCAACCGGCATCCAGATAAAACCCTTCCAGATCGGTCTTGCCCATGATCGGCGCAAAATCCGGCGTGATGTCGCTCATCCCGGCCCACTGGCGCATAATCTTCAAACGGCTGGTGAACGGGAACAGATCCATCATCTGGTCGGTCAGACCTTCGACAAAATCCAAAGTTGAACGGGTAGAGTGCAATTCGGCCGGATCGACCGACGCCCCCATGACCAGTTCGCCGCGCGATGACTGGCTGACATAAACGTGTAAGCTGCCTGATACGACAATGGTGTTCATAAACGGCTTCACCGGTTCGGTCACGCAAGCCTGCAAAGGAAAGACTTCAATCGGTGTCTGCATGTCGACCATCTTGGTGATTCTCGGTGTCGATCCCGCGACCATCGAGATCACTTTAGACGCCTCAATGAACCCGCGATTGGTCTGCACACCTTTCACTTTACCGTCCTGGGTTTTGATTTCCGTCACCTGGGTTTTCTGGTGAATCTCAACACCGCGCATCTGCGCGCCGCGGGCATAACCCCAGGCCACCGCATCGTGTCTCGCCACCGATCCAGGCGCATGGTAAAGCGCCCCCATGACCGGATGTTGACCGTTACACTGAACGTCCATATAAGGAATGTCTTTCTTGATGGTTTCGACATCCACCACTTCACTGTCGATGCCGTAATGCTTGTTGACCTCGGCACGCCAGCGCATGGTGCGCATCGCACTGTCAGTGTGTGCCAGAGTGAAATGTCCGCGGGTGGAATAGAAAATATTCAGGTCAAATTCATCACTCAGGTCTTCAAACAGTTTCACACTCTGATCGTAGAACTTGACCCCTTCTGCCGTCAGATAATTGGAACGGACAATGGTGGTGTTTCGGCCGGTGTTTCCGCCGCCGATGTAACCCTGCTCCAGTACGGCGACATTGGTGATGCCGTGCTCTTTTGCAAGGTAATAGGCGCACGCCATACCGTGGCCGCCGCCACCGATAATGACGACATCATATGCCTTCTTCAACGGCTTTTCGTCGGGGAAGAAGCGAGGTTCCTCTTCCGGCTTCTTCCAAGCATATTTCAACAATCTCAAAGGCATCTCGATCGCTCCTTACGCAAACACAATGGTCTTGTTGCCGTGTACCAAAACGCGGTCTTCAAGGTGATATTTCAGCCCGCGGGCCAGAACGTTCTTCTCGACGTCTTTCCCTAGCACCACCATCTCTTCGGCGGACTCGCTGTGACTGACGCGGCTGACATCCTGTTCGATAATCGGCCCGGCATCCAAATCCTTGGTCACATAATGACAGGTCGCCCCAATCAATTTCACACCACGCTCATAAGCCTGATGGTATGGTTTGGCACCGATAAAGGAAGGTAGGAAACTGTGATGGATGTTGATGATCTGTCCCGGATATTTGTCGCACAGGTCAGGCGGGATAATCTGCATGTAACGCGCCAGAACGATGGTGTCCACTTGGTAGTGCTCAATCCAGCGATTGATCTCCGCAAACACCTGAGGTTTGTTGTTCGGTGTCACCGGAATATGGTGGTACGGAATACCGTGCCACTCGACGAAATCCTTAAGATCGGAGTGGTTGGAGATCACGGCCGGAATTTCGTAATCGATCTCGCCGCTTTTCCAACGGTACAGCAAGTCAGCCAAACAATGGTCCTGCTTGCTCACCATAATCAGAACCCGTTTCTTGCGTTTCGGAGAGGTCAGCTTCCATTCCATTTCAAACTCTTCGGCAATCACTGAAAACTCTTTTTCGAACTGGGACTCGTCCATATGAATATCGGCAATCTCGTTGCGCATAAAGAACCACCCCAACGCCGCATCCGCATGATGGTTCGCCTCAGTGATCAGGCAATCGCGATCTGCCAAAAACTTTGAAACCTTGGCCACAATCCCGATTTTATCGGGACAAGAAATGGTCAAAACATAAGAACCTGTTCGCATTTATTTCTCTCCAAGAAACTTTGTTTACACATAATATCAGCATTCAAAATTCTTTGGAAGAACTTTTTATTCATAAAAAGAACAAAGAGTTTTTTGGGCAGGCCTGCTTATTCGGCATCAGAATACGATCTAGGAATGCACTGACAGCGATGAAATTTATTCAACATAGCCAAGGCAGGAAAAACCTAAAGAATGGCACAATGAGAAACAGACGCGTATTCAATCGAAACAAAACACGCTAAGATAATCGCATCGATTAAAGGTTCACCTTCAATGTATGTATTTACGAGAATTCTGGCTTTATTCCTGATCGCCGGTTCCACATCCTGTTTCGCCGAAGAGCAGACACAAAACCTCCCAAAATGGGAATTTGGGTTGGGGCCGTCATTACTGTCCTATCCGGACTATCCCGGCTCGAAAGAACAGAACAACCTGATTTTGCCTTTTCCGTACATCACTTATCGTGGCGAAGAGTTTTCGATTGAACAGAAAGAGGTCACTAAACCACTATTCCGTTCCGGACGTTTGACACTAGACCTGAGTGCCACCGGTTCCGTACCGGTTTCCAGCAAAGACAACCGGCTCCGGGAAGGGATGGACGACCTGGACGCCTCCATAGGCCTTGGTCCGGTCGTAAGTTACCGCCTCTACAGCCATGAACTGAATGACGTTCAATTCGAGCTGCCTGTACGCTGGGTCATCGCTTCCGACTTTCGCTCGATACATGAAGAGGGCTGGGTGACCGATCCCGGGATCTACTATTACTACCGCCAGAACTTCACCAAACGTCAAAGACTGAAACTCACTTTCGGCGCCGCCGCGAATTTCGGCACCGACCGGTTCCATGATTACTTCTATGGTGTTTCCGAAGCAGAAGCCACCACCACCCGCCCTGCTTACAAAGCGCAGGGAGGTCTGTCCGGTTTCACCTATACGTTGGGAATGAACTGGCACATCGACGACTTTTGGGTTGGCGGTTTCTACAGACTAAAAGATATGCACAATGCCGTTTATGAAGACAGTCCCTTAATGGAAACCTGGCGCTCGGAGACTTTCGGTCTGGTGGTCACCTGGAATTTCTATACCTCAAAAGAAACGGTCAAAGGACTGGAGTGATGCCGACAAAACAACTCGTCTCCGGCACGGTCATTCTCTCGATACTCCTACTGCTGAACTTTTCATCCGGCTGGCTAAACTGGCTGTTGCAACTCATAACCCTCATGATTCTGGTCATCGTCTACGGACTCTTTGCCGGCAGCCTGTTACCGAACAGCACGCCATTGATCAGCCGTTACGCCATTCTGATGGATAAAACCATCGGACAAGAGGAACTGAACTACACTCGAAAAGTCACCTGGGCGTGGGTCGTGCTGCTGACGTGGATTCTGTTCGCCAAAATCGATTCCCTGTTTTTTCAACAGGCCTGTCTGGAAAATCAACTGACACAACACCTGGACACATTGTCTTTTATTGGTATGACTGTTCTGTTCTTAGGGGAGTTCTATCTTCGAAAACAGCTCTTTCCTCATAAAGATCACGGTTCCATTCAGGATTTCGTTATGGCGATTTCACGAATATCCCTAAAAACAATTTGGCAATTTAAGCCACAACATTCGCCCGATCGAAATAATAGCGTTTAAAATAACTTCAACTTTATAGAACCAAGTGACAGTAACCACCGTAACATGAAATTTCCGATTCACATTACAGCCTCCTCCCTTGTCAGCAGTATGGGCAATGGAAAAAGTGCACACCTTTCCGCCTTGAAGGCACACCGGACCGGTTTAAAAAACACAATCGATTCTTTAAATCCCAGACTGGATTCTTTTTACGGCGAAGTCTCGGGGGTGACCGAAGTGGCACTTCCCCAAAGCTTGCAGGATTATCATTGCCGCAACAATCAACTGGCGTGGCTGGCACTGCAATCCGACGGTTTTATCGAGGCGGTAGAAGCAGCCAAGCACAAATACGGTGCCACCCGCATCGGACTGGCCGTCGGAACCAGTACCTCCGGTATTTTAGAAACCGAACAGGCCTGGCCGCATAAAAATGCGGAAGGGGAATTCGAAACGGATTACCACTACGAAACCACACACAGAATGAATTCATTGGCCGACTTCTGTGCGGATGCTTTGGAAATTTACGGTCCTAGAATCGTCATCTCCACCGCCTGCTCTTCGAGTGCAAAGGTATTCGCTTCGGCTTCCCGCTGGATCGACCACGGTTTGGTGGACGCAGTCATTGTGGGCGGTGTGGACACTCTATGTCTGACCACCATCCACGGCTTCAATGCGCTCGGACTCGTCAACCCGGACATCGTCAAACCGCTGAACTGCGACCGCAAAGGCATCAACATAGGCGAAGCGGGTGGCTTCATGCTGTTGGAAAAGTCTGACAATAACGTATCAAACATCCAACTGAGCGGGTTTGGCGAAAGCAGCGATGCTTACCATATCTCCACACCGCATCCTCAAGGACTTGGAGCCAAGATCGCCATGGAAGACGCGCTGAAAATGGCCGAACTGAACAGCGCTGAAATCGATTACCTGAACCTGCACGGCACAGGGACTCAAAGCAACGATCTTGCGGAAGCCCACGCCGTCAACGATCTGTTCGGCGAAAACCAACCGATGCTGAGTTCCACCAAAGGGTTTACCGGCCATACGCTGGGAGCTGCCGGAATCACCGAAGCCGTATTCTGCCAACTAGCGTTGGAAAACCAATTGGCCTTTCCGAACCTGAACCTGGAATCGCTCGATCCCGAACTGAATCTGAACCCGATTATCGAAACCACCGAATCTGAAATCCGTCACTGCATGAGCAATTCGTTCGGCTTCGGCGGCAACAACGCCTGCCTGATTTTCAGCTTGGCACAAAATGCCGGAGGAGAAAGCCGATGATCGCCTACATCGAAAGCATCGGCCTTCAAGCTCCGGGACTGGAAAGCTGGCAGGCCTCTCAGGAAGTTCTACAGGACAAACAACCCTATCAATCGGAACCTCTATCAAAATACAGTCCGAAATTTCTGCCCGCCAACGAACGTCGACGCACCACCGACACCATCAAACTGGCTTTGCGCACGGCAGAAGAAGCGGTGGAAAACTACAGCGAAGAACAGATTTCACAAATGCCGACCCTGTTCGCTTGCGTGGACGGCGATACAACCATCTCGGCCAAGATGGTTGAAGCCGTCATGGAAGAAGAACCGATGATTTCACCGATCCACTTCCACAACTCGGTCCACAACGCACCGGCGGGGTATTGGATGATTGGACAACACAATCAACAGGCGGCTTCGGCGATTTCAGCAGGCGATTACCAAATTGCCAACACCTTGATCGAAGCGATTACCCAACTCTCCAACGCACATCCGAAAGTCTTGCTGGTCATCTACGATTTGCCGATCAATCCGGAAATCAAAAAGCACTCGCCTGAAGTCCAGGCGTTTGCGTGCGCTTTGGTTCTCAGTCTGCAACCTACCGCTGACAGCATCGCCGAAATCGAGCTGACTCTCTCGGATAAGATTTATAAAATCGATCCGGTAGAAGCGTTCCCTGAAAACAAAGCCGCGGAATTTCTTCCAGTATTGAAAAGCATTGCCAAAAGGGAGGCCGGCGAATTCCATTTCCCGCTTTCCGCAAAACAGGCAATCAGCTTAAATCTTACACCGAGCAGCCAATGACGAAGTCTGTACTCTATGGTTTCGACGAGATTGACGCACTCATTCCGCACAGTGGCGACATGTGTCTATGGGACAGCGTGCTGGCTTTTGACGAAGAGAGTATCCAATGCCGCACCGCCAGACACCTTGATGAAAACCACCCCCTCAAAGAAGAAGGCGTCCTGTCCAAAATTCATCTGATTGAGTTCGGCGCGCAATCCATCGCCATCCACGGTGGCTTATTGTCAAAACAACAAGAAGAACCGAAAATCGGCTACCTCGCCAGCGTCAAAAACGTCGTGTTCGGCGAATTCGATCAGACCACACCCTATTTATATGTACAGGCAACCCAGCTCATGGCGGACGACCAGTCCAAACTGTATCAATTTGAAGTGACTGATCAACAGCAACGCCCACTGTGTTCGGGCCGGGCGCTGGTCATTCACCCCCAAGAATAAAACGTAAGGGCAAGAGACTATGCAAACACCCAAAAGAGCTTTGATTACCGGCGGCAGTGGCGACATCGGTTCGGCGATTGCCCGACAGCTTGCCGAAGACGGTTTTGAAGTAATCGTTCACGCCAACAGCAATCTGACCAAAGCCGAAGCCATCGCCGAACAACTCAAAAAAGACGGATTCAAAGCGCAAGCCGTGCAATTCGACGTGACGCAGCCTGAGGAAGTCGCTTCGGCTGTGGATAAGCTGTTAGAAGACGGGACAATTCAAGTCATCGTCAACAACGCCGGCATTCATGACGACGCCGTCATGGCCGGTATGACCCATGAACAATGGCAGCAGGTGATCGACGTTTCCCTGAACGGTTTCTTTAACGTGACTCAACCTTTACTGTTACCGATGATCCGTACTCGCTGGGGCCGAATCATCAACATCGCTTCCATTGCAGGCGTTACAGGAAACCGCGGTCAAGCCAATTATGCCGCGGCTAAAGCCGGCCTGATTGGTGCCAGCAAATCATTGGCATTGGAACTGGCGTCGCGCAAAATCACCGTCAACGTCGTGGCACCCGGCATTATCGAAGGCGAAATGACTCAAGACGTCTTTCCGCCGGAAACCGTTAAAAAGATGGTTCCTATGCAACGCACCGGCCAGCCGGAAGAGATTGCCTATGCCGTCAGCTTCCTGGCTTCGGACAAAGCCGCCTATATCACCAACCAAGTCATTCAGGTGAATGGCGGAATGGCGTAAATAGAGAGATTCGGCACCGGAATCTGGATGATTCCACTTTTCAAAACAAATCTCAGATGGTAACTTATTCGCACCTAAATAGTATTAGGTCTTATATAGTGAATCAACGAGGATTACATGAAAAAATTACAACTAGCGATTATTACACTATCCACTTCCGCGCTCGTCGCTTGTGGCGGAACACCAACCAAACCAGCCAACAACTCGTCCACAGCTCAAAGCATTGCCAATAGCGATAAAGTCACCACTCTCTCCGTACCAAGAATCATCCCTATTTCTAAAAACAGAGGACCATTCAGTCAAGCAGCCTTGAGCGAATGCACCCTACCAACCCAATACACCGAGTTGCTTTTTGCACATGCCAATGACAACGGTATCAATGTCGAAGTCGTAGATTCACAAGAACCGACTAAGCAAGGTTATTTCCTGTTACCTTCATTTACCCAAATTCGCAGTAGCGGTAATGCATTTATAGGGCATAATAAATACACGGAAATGCATTTAACTCTCTACAAGGACGGTAAAAAAGTATCCGAAGCCGATTTTGGTCGCGTATCAGGGGGCGGTTTGTTCGGTGGCTATAAAGGTTCCTGCTCTGTTCTAGGACGTACCGTTGAGGCCAATGCCGAAGACACAGTCTTATGGTTAAACTCTCCTGTTGATGGAGCACGTTTTGGTGATTTAAATTAATCCCGATACTTTTTCACACTTCTCAAAATCTGATAGAAACAAGGAATGTTCATGAAGTCACTTACAATTAAAAGTACGTTTTTCGCCACCCTAATCGCCTTTGCTCTAACATTGACCGGCTGTACGGCTCAACCGGTTCATAACTATGAATCACAGCCAGTCCCAACCAATATAAAATCTGCCGAACAGGTTAAAAAAGCGATTCGTCTGGCTGGTGTCAGCCTAGGCTGGATCATCACAGATTCGGGTGATAACCAATTAAAAGGTACTTTGAATCTAAGAAAACACCAAGCTGTCATCTCCATCCCATATTCTGAGAAAGAATACAGCTTGATTTACAAATCCAGTGTCGCTTTGGACTACAACCCGGAAGAAAAAACCATCCATAAAAACTTCAATGGCTGGATGCAAAACCTGAACAACCGAATTCAAGTACAATTGAACGGAATGTAAGTTGATGCGCTTAACCTCAAGCGCAACCCAAGAAGGGATAGACTGGGACGGCCTGCTTATGCTGTCTCTGTCTATCCTTTCTGCGTTATTAACGTTCGGTTTTTTCTGGTTCTGGCGAGCCTTTCAATGCTATCGAATCGCGCAATCCGCCGAAACCTCTCTCCCAGACAAGACTTCCATACCACTGATTGTTTTCGGCAAACAACTTCACGAAAATCGAATGGATGAAGACTTTAAAACCCGTCTGAACCGTGTGTCTACACTGCAAAACACAATTCACCCTGATCAGAAAATTTTCCTCCTAGGTGGAATCACGAATCAGAACACAGTATCCGAAGCACAAGCGGGAGCCGATGCCTTACTGGCAGAACACCCCGAACTTTCCGATAAGCTGGTCTTGGAAGAATCCTCCAGAAACACTCTGGAAAACCTGAAACAGGCTAGAATCTATCTGAACGAACACAATTTACCCTTACAGGCAGGGCTGATCACAAACCGTTATCACCTGAACCGATGTCAAGTGATGGCGAAAGGACTCGGACTGGATGGAACGCTCATCGCGGCCGAAGACGATTTTGTTGCGGACTTTCAAAACCTTTACAAAATCTTCATGGAAGCTTTTTTTATTCACTGGTACCATACCGGTTCTTTTATCAGCCGATGGCTCAATAACAAACGGATGCTCAGCAAAATACACTGACTATGACGACTCCCAACCCTAACTTCGCCATCATCATTCCGGCTTATAACGAATCACTGACCATTCAGGCGGTCGCCACATCGGCACTTAAACATTCTCCTTGGGTGATCGTGATCGACGACGCATCAAAAGACGATACCGCAGAACTGGCCAAACAAACTGACGCCATCCTTATCGAACACAAGCAGAATCAAGGTAAAGCCGGCGCGATGCTCTCCGGCTTCAAAAAGGCGATTGAACTGGGCGCGGATTACGTCATCACCATTGACGGCGACGGTCAGCACAGCCCGGATAATATCCCGCAACTGCAAGCGGCTTATGCTCAATACCCTGAACATCTCATCGTCGCGGCACGACTTAAAAACCGGGAGAACGCCCCCAAAGCCCGTCTGATGGCCAATAAAATCGCCGATTTCTGGGTCAGTTGGGCGGCCTCCAAACCGATTGCAGACAGTCAGTCCGGTTTCCGCCTGTATCCGATCCGCTTGCTGAAAGAGATGCAGACACAGGCTAACAATCCTTCAGGCTTTGTATTTGAAAGCGAAATTCTGATCGACGCGTCACGCCAGGGATTCAATTTTGTCTTCGTTCCCATTGAGTCCAGTTATCCGGAATTACGACGTGCCAGCCACTTCCGTCCCGGCTTCGACATTACTCAAATTACGTTGATGGTCGCCAAAAAATTGCTCAAACGCGCACTGAACCTACCAGGCCTGTTCAATTCACTGATTAAGAAACCGACCATTTTCGAATGATCGCTTAACCAGTTCGTATCTTCTATACAGACATGCAACGACTTAAAAGGAACTATTCTTGAAAACCTGCGATGTATTCATTATCGGCGGCGGCCCGGCCGGGTCGATTGCGGCGGCCAAACTGGTTCAGGCCGGTTATTCAGTCAAACTGGTGGAACGTCAAACCTTCCCGCGCTTTGTCATCGGCGAATCGCTTCTGCCACGTTGCAATCAGCTTCTGAATGAAGCCAACATGCTCGAAGCAATCGAAAACGCCAACTTCCAATTCAAAGGCGGCGTTGCTTTTCAAGATCAGAGTAAATTCGAAATCTTCCATTTCGACGACAACCTTGGCGAGCCTTTCAACAGCTCGTTTCAAGTCAAACGCGAAACCTTCGACCACGAATTATTAAAGGATGCCGAACGTAAGGGAGCGGACGTAGAATTTGAATCCGAAGTCACCGCTTACGATCCGGAACAAAACATCGTGACCGTCAAAACCAAACAGGGCGACATCGAAACCTATCAGGCCAGAAAAGTCATCGACGCTTCCGGATACGGACGCGTGCTGCCACGCTTATTGGAATTGGACGCCAAACCAAAACAAGCGCTGCGACGCGCCACCTTCTGCCGTGTTAAGGGCGATATCCGTCCCGACGACGGCACGGACGGCTATATCTATGTCGATGTTCACGGCGACAACGACGCCTGGATCTGGAACATTCCTTTCAATGACGGCATCACCTCGGTCGGCATCGTCTGTACAGAAGAGTATTTCCAGTCGTTCAACTTGTCCGAAGCGGAGTTCTGGGATCGAATCGTTGAAACCACACCCGGCTCGAAGCACCGCTACCAAAACGCCACCAAAATCAACGAGGTCAATTCATTAAGCGGTTATTCCGCCGCCGTGAAGAAACTCTACGGAGATAACTTCGTGCTGGTGGGTAACGCTTCGGAGTTCTTGGATCCGGTCTTCAGTTCCGGCGTTACGCTTGCACTGGAATCCGGCTCGGTCGCTGCCGATTTGACGATCAAGGAATTGGAAGGCGAACAGGTTGACTGGCAAACCGAATACGAAGACTACATGATGTTGGGCATCGACGTGTTCCGCGAATTCGTCAACGCCTGGTACGACGGACGGTTGCAAACCATCTTCTTTGCCGCCGACAAAGAACCGAAGATTAAACAATCGATTACTTCGGTACTGAGCGGTTACGTTTGGAACAAACACAATTTCTTCGTCAAAAACTCAGGCGTGGCCGTGGATACGTTGGTGGCAATGATCGAATCGAACTGATCCGCAATGATTGATTCACACGCGATGATATAAACGCGCTGTCAGATAAATCCAAAGCACACCCAACACCAAGGTTTGCCCGATCGCCACCAGAATCGGGATTTGGGTGAACAACAGGAAGCCGAACGAAATCACCGTGGTCATCAAAGCAACCGACACCGAATTCAAGCTCTTTGGTGCGGATTTGGCATCCTGGGCAAACAGACTGTAGTCCAGCCCGATGGCCACCACTAACAACGCCGATAACAAGTGGAACACGGTCAGAGCCTGCCCGAACCCAACCAAAGTGGCAAACGCCAGCCAAAGTCCTAACACAACCGGAACCAAAACCGACCAGGCCTGCTCAAAATCCCGTTTGCGCCAAATCAGAAACAGGGCGATGATGAAAGCGAACAAAACCATCACCCAAGCCAACTGCCCTCTGAGTTCCAATACCGATTCTTCGACAAATTCACGTTGATGAAAATAGACAAGACCGTGCTGTTCGCTCCACCGTTTCAACACTTCCGAATCCGTCACGCCCTGAAGCAGAACCTTACCAACCGTTTGCCCGTCGATTGACGACACCAGAACCGGCAACAAGGTTTTCTGCCAATCCAGCGCCAAGGTTTGAAAATGCGGATAATCCACCAAAGAGAGATGTTTGCTCTTTTCAACGTTTTCAAAGAAATTACCAAAATGTTTGACCTGCAAAGGTGTCTCGGCGGCCGTTATTTTCGATTGCAATGCGGCGGTTTCAGGCAGATTGTTTTGACGTTGTAATTGCAATTTCTGGCTGGGAAGAAAATCCGCCAACTGCATAGACCCGCCGATCACACCGTCTTGTTGCAGCTTCGCCAACTCAGATCGAATCCGTTCCTGTTGTTGCAGCAAGCTTTCAACATCCGGTGCACGCAGTAATAAGAACTGTCCCGCTTCCGCCTGCTGGAACTGCTTTCTCAACTGCCCGTCCTGTGTCAGCAGGCTTTTAGGAACCGGACTCAAACTGGCGAGATCATCCTGCCACTTCAACGGCGAGATCACTACCAAAATCAAACTGCCTACCAACAAAATCAATAAGACGCGCATTGAAAAAGGCGAGAGTTTCGCAAAAGAACGATCTAAAAGCCCTTTCGATATTTTCGACAGGCCTGTTCGGTTTTCCGAATCCGAAATTGGCGGATATTCCTGAAATTGCAACATCATGCTGCGGGTAATCATCAGCGCAGTGAAAATGCCAACCGAGGCAAATACCGCAATTTGCTGAATACCTCGAATATCTAATAGCCCCAGACTCAAAAACCCAACCAAACTGGTAAGACCGCCCAATTGGATAACCGGCCAAATTCGGTTGGCCGATTCCCGGCCATTCTTCAAAGCCGAAAAGGCATGAATCGGGTAGTCCACCGTCACGCCGATCAACACCACACCCAACGCCAGAGTCAGCACTTCAATCGAGCCGAACAATAGATTAACAACCACGGCCGCCGCCAAGGTCGCTCCCGCCAACGGCACAAAGCTCAATCCTACCCAGACAACATTGCGGAATACGAAACCTAAAAACAGCAGAATCGTCACCGTGGCTAAAATCGAGAGCGTCTGCAGTTCGCTCTGCATCTTTTCCCTGGCCTGCAATGCAATAAGCCCGGCATTGGAAAGTCGGGCATGAACCGTCGGATTGGCATTTTCGGCAATAAAAGACTCGACAAACGGACGAATCGATTTCAACGCATCGGTATCGTTTGGTTGTAGATTCACCAACAACAACGCATGCTGTGATTGGGATGATTCAAAAGCAGGCAACAGCCACACGCCGTCTGTCGTCGGAATTTGAGACGCCGTCTGCCCTGCCTGTAAATAGCGTAACCATTGTTGGGTTGGATCGCTCAATGCGGTTTTTTTATCCAGTACCACACCCAACTGCCATGCCTGCCACAGCTCCTGAATCCTTGCCGTTAGCCCATCGGGCTGAAAGTCGGTGAATAGATAACGGTAATCCCGTAACGTGCTGGTTTGCCAACGGCTAAGTGGCGGCGGCGCGTTTTCCACGCTCCGCACCCACTTCTGACTTGTAAGTGCTTGCTTCAATTGAACACTGATGGCCGCCAAATCGTGAACGTCGGTTTCAGACGGTGCGGAAAGCGAAATCATCACGGGCTGATCACCGGAATCGGTATTCAACATCTGCTCAAGCGCGCCCATCAGCAATCGGTTTTCAGAACTCTGGGGTTTGGGAAAGAATCCGGTCAATTGATTTTGCAGCGATAATGTTGGCCAGACAAGCATGGCTGTGACAATCAACAGCGCCACAAATCCAATGGTAATGAGATAGGGTCTTGAGCTATTCATAACTTAATTCAAACCGCCGCCAATCACCGCTTTTGAAATCAAGCTGGATGTCCAAAACCCGGCTTTGATTGTTTTCGGTCTTTCCCGTAACGGTAACTCGGTTCGCCGTCAGACTCATGGCCGACCTAGGTTCCAGAATCAAACGCCAGCGATTGGAAGGAAGCGATTCAACGGAAACTTGATACTGCTTCTCCAGAGCCTGTGGGTGGCCGGACATCAGACTTTGTAAAGGCAAGAGAAATTGCGCCACTTCGGGCAGTTGGCTCAAGCCGATTTCGAGCTTACGCTGAGGAAAATCGATGGAAAGCAACGAATCTTTAAGTGACAAGGAACCTTGGATTGGCGATTGGTATTCGATCTCGAAAGATTGCGCACCGTAAAAATGAAACACGCCTCGATAAACCGATTTCAGTTCCAACAATGCATCATAACGTTCTTCGGTAAACGATTGGTTTTCCGCCGGTAACGGCCAATTCTGATAAAGGTCTTCTTTAGTGACGGCAAACGCGGATTGAATGCTGAAAATCAGCACACCCAATCCGAAGAGAAGCGCTTGTTTAACCGGCATCGGACTCATCCGTGTCTAACCAGTAATGATAAAAGTTAAACCAGTTATAAGGGGCGATTCGGCATTGCTCCTCCACCCGGTTCATAAAGATTTGCGCCATCTCCTGCAAACTGGTTTGCTGATCGAACTCTAATTGTTCGCTATGGACATGATATTTGTTTCCACCTTCAAAACGGCTGAAAAACACATTGATCGGAATATTGAAACGCTTCGCCAGTTTGAATCCCGACACCGGAACCGCGATCCGATCATTGAAGAAATTAACCGTTACCGTCGCCTCTTCACCGACCGCTCGATCTTTGAGCATGGCAACCGAATTGCCCGATTCGAGCGTTTCATGAATATCAAAAATGGTTTTCATCCCATTGTAAGGAATCACATTCTCGGCCAGCCCCGGATTGAGTTCGTTCAACAGATTTACCAGTGCCTGATTCTGATCGACCTTCAACACGATTTTGATTTTGATGCCGTACTGGTCCAACGACAACGCCCGAATGGCATCCAAACTGCCGAAATGCGCCCCCAAATAAAGCTGTGCCGGGTTTTCGGCCATGGAGGCCCGCCACTCCTCCAGGTTATCGTATTCCACCTGGAAACCGTCAATACGCCCCGTCAGAAAATAGACCCTATCCAGAATCGTGGTCGCAAACCACAGGAAATGTTTGTAGACATCAGAAAAACGGACAGGCCTGTCCAAAACCTGATTCAAATAATGACGGGAAGCTGCCTTTTGCTGCTTTGAGATCAACAGGTAAAACAACGTGATCGGATGCAGAAGCAAACCCACAGCCCAACGCGGCAACAACAGCGCCAAACGCCGGATGATCTTCAACCAGAAACCGGAAGTACGCTCCTTTTGTGCCGTCCAGTCTTTCAAGTTGTTCCTCGCCATCAAACCTGCAACTCCAATAACATCTGACCGGAAGCCGCCAAAGTACCGACTTCCGTAAATAATTTAAAACTGGCTTTCCACTGCCCCGGTGTTTTGGTTTCCATCCAATCCACCGAGATACGAACCGTCTGTTCCGGCGTCACCGGGCGGTTGAACTTGGCCTGAACCACTTTCAAAATTTGAATGTCTTCAAAATGCGCCTTGAAAAGGCGTTCAACTTCCGCCAGCAAAACCACGCCCGGAACAACTGGGTGACCTGGAAAATGGCCGGCAATACTGGGATGGTTCTGTGGAATTACAAAAGAACCTGTCAGGTTTTCCATCACCATTGCCGTTATCCAACCTTCTCTCTTGTCTGGCTTTCCAATTCTAACAACGCCTGAAACGGGATCTTGCCCATTTCATTTCGTGGAATCCGTTTTACGAAATGAAGCGGCCTGGGTAAAAAAACCACATCCATCGACTTGGACAGAGCCTGTCTTATTTCCTGAGAAGACAAATTCGACACCACAAACGCCTGCAAACGTTCACTCGCTTCCGACCGCCAAAAAACGCCGTCTTCAATCCCGGGAACCGCTTGCAAAATCCGATTGAGATCCGTCATCGAAGCGCGTTTTCCGGCCACCTTGATCAAGTCCGACTGTCGTCCAAGCACTCGGAAACGGTCGGCGGAAACAGTGCGAATTGTGTCCTGTAGCCTGTGTCGCTCATCAAGGTCCTGCATAATCACATCATAAGTGCCGGAATTCTTATCTTCTTCCAAACAGTTATGATCGTATAACCGCCACTCATCAGAAACCAATGTTTCACGTGAAGCAATTGAAGCGGTTTCGGTACTACCGAACACCTCGAAAACCCGTGCGTGCATTTTCGTGCCGACGGTTTTGGCCAACGCCACGTCCAACGGTGCTGTGGCCGACAAAACTTTCAGTCCATCTTCGGATTCATTGTAACTCGGCCATTCCGTATCGAACTGTGTGAGCTTTTTCAGGTGCAAAGGAGCGGAAACCAACCAGACAGGCGGTTTGACAAAGTCCAAGGCCGCTTTGATGTCTTCAGCAAACATAGGTCTACCCGCCCAGACTTTAAGTCGTGAGAACAACGGCCAGAATATCGTCGTCTCCAAACCGAACATGTGCTGGCTCGGAACCGTCGCTACCACGCAACGTGGAGATTCGGTCCGATCAAAACCGAATCGTGAAATGGCTTTAGCCGCCAGCCTCATCATTTGAGACCAGGTTTTGACCACTTTTTTAGCCTGGCCGGTCGAGCCGGAGGTATACAGCCAGATTTGTGCTACAGGCAACTTCCGTAGCAACGGCGACAATTGTGCTTTATCCACTAATCCTGAAGATAAAAGGTGTTTTACATCAATACGTGCAACCGTTTCATCCTCAAAATTCCAACGCTCGGTTCGCGCACCGGCAATAAACTTATGCCTGGAATCGATTGCATCCATCAGACCGTTCAGAGTGTTCTCGGCCGTATTAGGCGGTAGGACAATGATCCCATCTTTGAAGGCCACCGCCAACAACAACACCAGAAATTCATGGCGCTGGGTATAAAGATTCATCACCACAGGCGCCTCAGGCAGTGCCCGACTTAAATGAAAAGCGGCCGAGACGATCTGATGGCGCGAATAACGGCCATCTTCCAAAAGCACAAAAGGGTCGTCCGAAAACAACCCTTTCATCATCGTCTCAATCACGGAACCCGACACGTCCGCATTCAGGCCTGTTTGTTTGCCTGAACAAAATCCGTCAAAGCCGCAACCGAGGAAAAGATTTCACCCACATTCTGGTCGTCTGACTTGATCTTGATCCCGTAACGCTTGTTCAACTCCAAAGAGATTTCCAACGCATCAATCGAATCCAACCCCAATCCGTCATTGAAAATAGGTTCATCAGGGTTGATCTCATCCACGGAAACATCTTCTAAATTAACCGACTCAATGATCATTTCAGCAATTTCGGCTTGTTCTGGAGTCATCTTTTATCCTTAATCTTTATTTTCTTATTTTTTTAAAAAACGGCCTAAAATTGTCTATTCGCCGCTGAATAATTGAATATTCTAATTCTATCAGCCCATCATGGCTAGAAATATAGCGTATAGAGATTAGACGGCGCAAAAATCGACCAAGCCACTTCTTATCAGGCAAGATTCAATCCTGGACAAACCCAACGCCGCTCTCCTTAGAAAAACGCCGCTCTCCTTAGAAAATTGTAAATATTTTTCAAATTAAATTTGACAGTCGCAAAGCCCATCCCTATAATACGCCAAATCTGATTTAGGCCTGATAGCTCAGTCGGTAGAGCAAGGGATTGAAAATCCCTGTGTCCCTGGTTCGATTCCAGGTCAGGCCACCATTTCTTTATGTAGCTTTTTAATAAAAAGTTACAATATAAGATACGCGGGAGTGGTGGAATTGGTAGACACGCCAGATTTAGGTTCTGGTGCCTTTGGTGTGAGAGTTCGAGTCTCTCCTTCCGCACCATCTTTTATGTGAGGACCACCCCCCTCACATAGCCCCCAAAAGCCAGCTTATGCTGGCTTTTTTTATGTCTGAATTTTTTCTTTTCCAACAATATAATATTGTCGTAGATTCACCCTAACATCCAGTTTATGTTATCCTTTTCAGTCCCGTTGGCTCTCTCCGAAACGGAGTTTTAATTATGCGTCTCTCATTGCTAAACGCCCTGATTCTAAGTTTTTTGCTGTTGGCCGGCTGCCTCGGAATTACCCAACCGAGCGAAGAAAGCATTAAAACCATGACAACCGAGCATTTCAATCAGCAGTACCCTGGCCTGTTCAGCGTGATCGAGACGCACAAAGACAACGGTTATAAGGAAAATGACACCCATTACGTTGCCGAAATGACCTTTAAAGTAAAAGCGGAACGCAATTTGCAGGAATACACCGAGCTCATCATGCTCGACCAGTCGTTATCCGCCTTTGAAAAAATTTCTCGAACCGTTAATCTCGGTTTGCTGAAGATGACAATGCCAGCTTTTGAACCCGGTGACGAACTGGAATTTAAACGTAACTATCTATTTATCAAAACCGATAACGGCTGGTTGCTCAAAAAGCCATTGGCGCCGGATCATCACCCTGAATCCATTTAATTTTTAACAGGACTTTGCTATGCCTTTATTAGACAGTTTTACCGTTGACCACACGATCATGAACGCTCCGGCGGTTCGCGTCGCTAAAACGATGAAATCCCCTTCCGGCGACACCATCACCGTTTTCGATCTACGTTTCAACAAACCGAACGAAACTATGATGGGTGAAAAAGGGATTCACACGCTAGAACATCTTTTTGCCGGTTTCATGCGCAATCACCTCAACAGCGACGATGTCGAAATCATCGATATTTCACCAATGGGCTGCCGTACCGGCTTCTACATGAGCCTTTTAGGCGCCCCTAGCGAAGAACGCGTTAGCCAGGCCTGGTTGGAATCCATGAAGGACGTATTGAACGTCGAGCGTATGGAAGACATTCCGGAACTGAACGAATACCAGTGCGGGACCTATGTGATGCACTCTTTGGATGAAGCCAAACAGATCGCTCAAGAGATCATCGATCACGGTATTGGAGTCAACAAAAACGCCGACATCGCTTTGTCGCCGGAAACGTTAAAAGAGCTAGGCAACGAACTATGAAAGTCGCAATTATCGGCGCGATGGAAGAGGAAGTCTCTCTTCTACGCAGTCATATGACCTACCTGCAAACCCAGAAGCATGCGGGCTTTGAGTACTATCTAGGACAAATCGGTGATACTGAAGTGGTACTGCTTCGATCAGGAATCGGCAAGGTCAACGCCGCCATCAGCAGCACCTTACTGCTTCAACTGTACGATCCGGATTACGTCATCAATACGGGAACCGCAGGTGGTTTCCATACCGATCTGGAAGTGGGCGACATCGTCATCAGTAGTTCTGTCTGCCATCATGATGTCGACGTCACCCCGTTCGGTTACGACTTGGGACAGGTGCCGGGCATGCCGTCCTGCTTCCTGCCGAATGAAAAACTGGTGAAAGCAGCACAGAACAGCATCGACGCCCTACAGGAAGTGGTACATATGCACGGCCTGATTGCCACAGGTGACCGATTCATGCATCAACCGGAAGACGTCACGAACACGCGTAACAACTTTCCAGAAATGATTGCTTGTGAAATGGAGGCGGCTGCGATTGCTCAGGTGTGCCACACCTTTGACACCCCGTTCGTCATCATCCGTTCGCTATCGGATATCGCCGGTAAAGAAAATGCGGTGACCTTCGAACAATATCTGGAGAAGGCCGCTACCCACTCCGCCAAGGTCATTCTTGAAATGCTGAAACAGCTGAAAAAATTGAAATGATCTTATTCGCTCCGTACCGGCCGGTACGGAGCACACCTTTTCGGAAAAGTAATCAAGCGCCTACGCGATAGCGCGCCACAATGTGCTTATTGAAACGTTCGGCTTCAATCGGCGCAGACCATACTTTACCCTGACCCATCAAACATCCCCACTGACGCAACTTGCGAACCTGTTCGTGGGAATCGACTCCAGTAGCAATAACACAGATATCCAGACTTTTCGCCATTTGAATCAATGCCTGCAACCAGGCCTGCCCGGATTTTGTTTCCATAGAATTTTGCAGCCAATCTTTATCAAGTTTGATCTCGTTTAACTGCAACTCGGACAATAACGCCAAATCCAGCGAATACGCACCCACTTCCGTCAACGTAATCTGATAGCCTGCATTGCCTAAGTCTTTCAATGTTGCTTTCAACTTATCGTCGATATTCTGCAGAGTGCCCAACGAAAACTCCAACTGCAACTGTTCTCGACTAACCTGATAACGCTGAACACGTTCATCCAGAAATGCCACGAGATCGTGTTGCTCCCAAAGACTGTCCAAAACCGGTACGGAAACCACCAAATCGCTTTCCAGTTCACGCCATTGCTGAAGATAATACAAAGAAGTATCCACCAGCCAAGTCGCGACCGATTTTGATCTACCGCTTTTAACCAGCAACTCCATCCAACTGTTCAGATAAGGCGTTTCAAAATGTTCGTTATCCCAGCGTGCCGTCACACTGGTTCCGACCACACGCCCCGTCTTCAGTTCGACTTGAGGTTCAAAACAGGTTTCGACCAACCCATTGTCGATGGCGGTTGAAAATTCATCCTGAAGTTCATGACATCTTGCCGGAACTTCTTCCATGATTTCGTTATAGAAACGATAAGTGCGACGACCTTTCGATTTCGAAACATACAAGGCCTCGTCGGATTTCTCCATCAATTCAGAAGGCGTATTACCGTCCAACGGATAACGGGCCACACCGATACTGGTGGAAATTTCCGCTTCTTTCTGTCCCAACCAATACGGACGACTGACTTCGGTGATGATGCGTTTGCAAATCTTGACGATGTCTTCGCGATCGGACAGATCCGCCAATAAAATTACGAATTCATCCCCACCACGACGACTGACAATATCGCCTTCACGAACAGACGAAATCAATCGGGCACCGACATTCTGCAACAACTCGTCACCGGCCTGATGACCAAGAACGTCGTTAACGGCTTTAAACCCGTCCAAATCAAGGAATAACAGACTGAACTCGGTTTTGTCGGCTTTGGCACTCTCCAGCACCTTTTCCAGAGTTTCTCCGAAATAGGTACGATTCGGCAGATGGGTCAAGGCATCGTAGTTGGCCTGACGAAATAGGTCGCGAGTACGAAGCTTTACTTGTGCTTCAACCATATCGGCAATTTCTGCAGGCATATCAACTGATTGTGAAAACTGCTTTTGCAAATCGCTAATGACTTTTTTAATGTCCGAACGCTTCTCCACTTCACTGCGCTTTACCATTCTGGAAGTGCGGACGCGCTCATCCTCAAGTAACATACCGATGGAATCGGCCTGCTGTCTGTCTGATTTACGAAGCTCTAACATGTTAATCCCTTGTTCGGACAAATCCACTTCTTGAACTGAACCCTAACGTGGTTTGCCGTATAATGTCGCAATCTATCCGATGAAAAATTGACCGTGATCGCTGTCTTTTAAAATTCTTAACCTGTATTAAGCAAAGGAGATGCCATGTCTAGCATTGGTACACCATTTTCTGCAACCGCCACTCGTGTTCTGCTCTGCGGTGCCGGAGAATTAGGCAAAGAAGTTGCCATTGAATTGCAACGTTTGGGCGTGGAAGTCATCGCCGTCGACCGTTACGCAAACGCCCCGGCCATGCAGGTTGCAGACCGTTCTCACGTAATTGAAATGCTGGATGGCGATGCCTTGAGAAAGGTCATTGAACAGGAAAAGCCACATTATGTCGTTCCGGAAATCGAAGCCATCGCCACAGATACACTAGCGGAGATGGAATCCGAAGGCGTCACCGTCATTCCTACGGCACGTGCCACTCAATTGACAATGAACCGTGAAGGAATCCGCCGACTGGCGGCCGAAGAGCTTGGGTTACCAACCTCGCCTTACGAGTTCGCGGACACTCAGGAAGACTTCACTGCCGCTATCGAGCGCATCGGCATGCCTTGCGTGGTCAAACCGATCATGAGCTCTTCCGGAAAGGGACAAAGTGTCATAAAAACGGCAGACCAAATTGAACAGGCCTGGGCCTATGCCCAAGAAGGCGGACGTGCAGGTAAAGGCCGCGTCATCATTGAAGGGTTTGTCGATTTCGACTACGAAATCACCTTGCTGACCGTACGCCACATCCACGGAACCAGCTACTGCGAACCAATCGGACACTATCAGGAAGACGGCGATTACCGTCAATCTTGGCAACCGCATCCTATGAGTTCGGCCGCGCTTGACAAATCTCAAGAAATCGCCAAAAAAGTGACAGACGCCCTGGGTGGTTTTGGCCTTTTCGGTGTCGAACTGTTTGTTAAAGGCGACGAGGTCTATTTCAGCGAAGTTTCGCCTCGCCCGCACGATACCGGTCTGGTTACATTGATGTCGCAGGACCTGTCCGAATTCGCACTACATGCCAGAGCGATCCTGGGGCTACCGATTCCGAACATCACACAGCATGGTCCTTCCGCTTCCAGTGTGATTCTGCCGACCGGCACATCAACCCAGACAAGCTTTTCCAATTTAGAAAACGCCTTGGCCGTACCAGACACTCAAATTCGTCTGTTCGGCAAACCGGATATCAACGGTCGCAGACGCATGGGCGTGGCGATTGCTCGAGCCGAAACCATCGAAGAAGCGATTGAAAAAGCCAAGAATGTCGCTTCGGCCGTCAAAGTCACGTTCTAAAACTTGCCGCCCGGAAATTTGAACGTGAAATCAATTACCTGGGCGGCAACACCAAATCTTTGACACTGGCACAATCGCCCTCCTTGTTCGTTTGTGCCGCCCCTTCCATTACCACCCCATCTTAAAAAAATCGTTAAATCTAGATATAACTTTCAAAATCAATAGGTTAATACCCTAAAAACCCCTCTTAAAACCGGCTTTCAATACCCCTTTGTCCGATAAATTATTGTTTTTTGGCATGCTCCCTGCTGTACGACAGAAAACGATAATACTTTAATTTTTTATAGGCATTTTTTGCCTCACACACAAAACAACAGGGAAATTGCCATGACAACCAACAATCCAATCTCAAAAGCACAAGCACCTTTATTGAAAGAATATCAGCGCAGCCAAGAAACCGAACATCAACTGGCTGAAAACCCACGTAAAACAGTTTTACTGTTGCTACAAGGCGCGGTAGACAAAGGAAACTTGGCGAAAGTCTGTCACCAGAGCAACGCTCTAGTTGAAAAAGGCTTCCATCTTGGCCGCATGACTACAATTCTGGATGCTTTACGCGACCGCCTTCAATTCAGCAAGGAAACGCCTCTGGCATTTGACCTTGAAGAACTTTACCGTTATGCAGACCAGTGCATTCAGGAATCGGTATTTGAAAAAGAGACTTTTTACCTGGACAGCGCCGTTGAGATCCTGACAGAACTTCGCGATGCCTGGTTGGAGATGATGCAGCAGACAGGACAGCTTTCCGACAACGCATAATCCAACAATCTAACTCTAATCCAGTCAAAAAAAGCCGTATCGGTTGTTTCCGATACGGCTTTTTTATTTTCATAAACTCTTATTTTTCAAACAGTTAAAAACAGTATGAATCAATCGTGAATTTTATTAGCACTCTCTTGCAATGAGTGCTAAAAATGTTGTAGTATTAAGTAATTAAATTAGGTTCAGGAGGGAAACGAGTATGAAATCTCTTGTAAAACATCCAAGAACTAAACGATTGAACTCACATGCAAACTTGCCGGCAACGAATGTTTCGGCATTTGAACTGTCTCCAGGCCAGAATCTGGATACGTATTTGCGTACCATTCAAAGCATCGAGCAGTTGTCTGCCGAGCAGGAAAAGGCGCTTGCCGAGAAGCTCTTTTATGAAAAAGACCTATCGGCAGCCAGACAGTTGATTTTGTCATCCTTGCGTTATGTCGTGCCGGTAGCGCGTTCGTACAACGGTTACGGACTGCCTCTGGGCGACATCATTCAGGAAGGGAACATCGGTCTGATGAAAGCGGTCAAACGCTTCAATCCTGAAGAAAACGTACGTCTGATGACGTTTGCGGTTCATTGGATTCGTGCCGAAATCAACGAATACGTAATCAAAAACTGGCGAATCGTCAAAACCGCAACCACCAAAGCGCAACGCAAACTGTTCTTTAAATTGCGCAGCACCAAGAAAAACCTGGAATGGTTTGGTGACAAGGACGCGGATGCAGTCGCTGAAGAGCTTGGCGTATCACGTAAAGACGTTCTAGAAATGGAAAGCCGCCTATACGGTAAAGACATTTCGGTTGACCCGACAGTGGAAGATGACGAAAATACCACCTTCCCGATTCTGGTCAGCCAAGACGCCGACCCTGAAACGGTACTGGTACAGGAAAACCAGGCGGAATACGAACTGGGCAGAATGCAGGCGGCGCTTGCAACTCTCGACGAGCGTAGTCGCGCAATCATCCAGAAACGCTGGCTGACGGATGACAAAGTTGGTTTGAAAGAACTTTCCGAAGAGTTCGGCGTCTCTATGGAGAGAATCCGCCAAGTAGAAAAACAAGCGTTGAACAAGCTGAAAAACCAGCTAATTGCTTAAACTATCTAAAGGCCTGTTTTCAAACAGGCCTTTTTGTTTTATTCTCTAACCATGCCCTATCCACCTAAAGAATTCCCTGAAGCCTCTGCGAACGATTCGGAACTTCGTTTTTCGATTCGCAAGTCGTTTATCATCGCCATGCTCATGGCGTCAATGGCTGGCTATATCAACAGTGCCATGCTGATTGAATTCGGTATTCCCGTCAGTCAGATGACTGGTGTTACGTCTCGTTTAAGCGATGCCATCGCCCATCTCGAACTTCGCGACTTCCTGAATAGCTTCATGATTCTAATTGGATTCCTGGGCGGCGCATTGATTTCCGGCCTGTTGATCGGCAAAGCACAATTCAAAACCAGCGCCAATTACGGCCATGCTTTGCTGATTAACAGCGCTATTTTAGGCTCTGCTACCCTGTTCAGCTTCATCCAATCGGAAGTTTCCCTGCTTCTTAGCGCCATCGCCTGCGGCCTGCAGAACGCGCTGGTAGCGAGTTATCGTGGATTGCAATTGAGAACCACACACATGACGGGAACGGTAACGGATATAGGCGTTCATCTAGCCAACAAGATAAAAACGGGGCAACCTTGGCCCTGGCAGGCGAATTTGCTTTTAGTACTGCTGTTCAGCTTTCTGATCGGGGGGATACTCGGAATCTTCGCCTACCGGGAAATCCCGAACTGGTCATTGATCATACCAAGCATCATCACAGGTTCCTTAGGTGTGATCTATTTCAAATACTACTTCCGAAAGCCCTGAACCGCCGGTTATTTCACTCTGAACAGGCCTGGTCGTGATCGAACCGCTTCAGCAGAAAGCATCATGGTCAAGCTGTGCTTGCCTTCACTTGGAACCACGACCTGATTATCGAGCACGTTACCGCTTTCGACACAAGCGAACGTCAACCAACCATCATCAGGAATGTCATCAAAGCCTTTGACAATCTCCGGTCCCGGATTCCAGACCACACTGGAAGACGAATTCTTTTTCTCGATCAATATCCGACGATGATTGCCTGAATCCTCGATAACGGCATCACCGATATGATCCAGGAAGACGGAATCTTTCGGCGGATTCAAAACAACCGGTTCGGCCTGAATCTCCGGTGGGACGTCTTCACTCAACTTATCCAGGTGAATTGTGTTTTCGAGCCCTGTGATCAACATGTCTCTAGGGTCTGCGACATTGAAATAAGTATGCAACGCCTCGGTGATTTCAATATCGTGATCGTTTGGATTGGTGGTCGTCAGAGTCAAAGCCAGTTTTTCGCCGACTTCGATCTTGAGTTGCAAATGAAAGGCGTGAGGCCATAAGGCACGAGTCTCTTCTGTGTCGCTGCAAGTCAACACAACTTCGGTGACGCCGTAAGGGAGGTTAGCGACATGATCAAGATGCCAGACCATATTGCGAACAAAACCGTGGGCTGGCAGGCCCGCCGAGTTCGCCTTGCCAAACCACGGCCAGCAAATGGGGATCCCGCCTCGTACGGCCTTCTTGCCATTAAAGACGGCCGTGGGACTGACCCACAAGACATCTTCATGCTCGCCTTTAGGCACATAACTGAGTACGGAAGCACCGTGCGTGGTGATAGTTACCTTGGCATGCTCGTTCTCCACATCGATCATCATCAAATGGTCGCGCATGGAAAACGTCACACCTTTGACATTAAACTGGCTGGCAAAACGTTCGGGCATAACGAGCTCCTCGATCAAAAATTCAACATTTCAAACGTCGCCCGATGTCCTCTGTGAACAATCAGTCTCAGCAACGCCATTCGGTCAGAGTTTGTTGCAACAGATCCGCCGGATAATCCCCAGTTACATAAGCTTCGCCGATGGTCTTTAACAAGACCAGACGAATCGTACCGGCCTGAACTTTCTTGTCACCGGCCATCAGATCCATGTATTTCTGGTTCGGCATCTCATCTGTCGAAGGCGGACAAACCGGCAACTTGGCGCGTTCGAAAATCGCTTGGATACGGTCAAAATCCGCTTGATTGATATTGCCCATCAACTTGGACATATACGCAGCCTGCATGGTTCCCGCACTGACCCCTTCGCCGTGCAGCCAAGCACCGTATCCCATACCGGCTTCGATCGCATGACCGAAAGTATGTCCCAAGTTGAATAGCGCGCGCATGTCGGCTTCCTTTTCATCCTTAGCAACGATATCGGCCTTGTTCTGGCACGAACGCTGAATCGCTTCCGCCAACGCCACAGGATCACGATCCAATAACGCTTCCAGATTCGCCTCCAACCATTCGAAGAACGGGTAATCGCCGATCAGACCGTATTTGATCACTTCCGCCAGGCCTGCCGACAATTCGCGGTCTTCCAGAGTATTCAAGGATTTGGTGTCGATAATGACACACTGAGGCTGATGGAATGCCCCGATCATGTTCTTTCCAAGAGGATGGTTGACGCCCGTCTTGCCGCCCACCGAAGAATCCACTTGCGACAATAAAGTTGTCGGTACCTGAATGAAGTTCACACCGCGCTGGAAAGCAGCTGCGGCAAAACCGGTCATATCACCGATGACCCCGCCGCCCAAGGCAACCAACGTGCAGCGACGGTCGAAACGCTTGCCGATCAACGCATCAAACACCTGATTCAAGACTTCCAAATTCTTATACTGCTCGCCATCCGGCAAGATTACCGTCTCGACTTCAAAATCGGCGAAAGCCTTCTTACACTGTTCAAGATACAGCGGAGCGACGGTTGTATTAGTGACAATCAAAACCTGCGTGCCTTTCACGTAAGGCTTCACCAACTCGGCATCGCCCAACAAATCTTCACCAATGAAAATCGGGTAACTTCTATCCCCTAAATCAACCGTTAACGTTTTCACTCACTACTCTCTTAACTTTAATTCTATTCAACTATGACGTTTAAATCGTTTAAACGACCTGTTCGGCCAACAATCGATCCGCAATCACCTTAACAACCCTATGTACAGGCACTTGCTGGGTTTCAATGACCAGATCCGCCATCTCCAGATACCACGGTTCACGCTTGATCATCAGATCCTTTAGCACCTTCTGTGGATTGGCCTGCTGTAGAAGCGGACGGTTGCGGTCATGCTTGGTACGTTGGATCAACGCCTCGACCGGCGATTTCAAATAGACCACAAACCCTCGGGTGCGTAAATGCTTGCGATTGATTTCGCGTTCCACAACGCCACCGCCAGTGGCCAAAATAATTCCTGGACGCTGGGTCAACTCGTCAATCACGTTCTCTTCACGATCACGGAAACCGGACTCACCCTCGATGTCGAAAATCATAGGGATCGTCGCACCGGTACGCGCTTCGATTTCATGATCACTGTCGACGAACTCGTATTGCAGCCGTTCAGCCAGAGCGCGACCTACGGTCGATTTACCCGCCCCCATTGGACCTATTAAAAATATACTTTCCTTATGCATACACGCATTGTAATGGATTTAAGGATTTGCCTCCATTTAAGATTTTCAAAAATCTTTAAAAAAATCCTGATCCTAGCTCATTAAATTACACACTCCAAAAACCAAAAACCACAAGACTCATTTTGAACAGGCCTGCCCATTATTTAAAAACCGTGCTGAAACGTAAAATTCCCCTTCCGCCTGAATTAAAATTCGGTTTTCAAATGTCTTATACGCTTAGATTCCAACAACCTGGATTTCTCTGCTAAAATACCGCATTAACTTAAAATACATAATAGATTCATCTGGATTGGAGACGGACAATGAGCGGTTCACTTTATATAATTTCTGCCCCTTCCGGCGCGGGTAAAACGTCGCTGGTCAGCAAATTAATTGAATTGGACAGCCATATCAAAGTTTCAGTCTCCTCCACCACACGTCCGATGCGTCCGGGCGAAGAAGACGGCGTCAACTATCACTTCCTGAGCGTGGAACAGTTTCAGGAAAAAATCGCCCAAAACGATTTCCTGGAACACGCCCAGGTGTTCGATAATTTTTACGGAACTTCAAAAAGTACTGTGGAAGCTCAACTGGAAGCCGGCAAAGACGTCATTCTGGAAATCGATTGGCAAGGCGCACAGCAAGTTCGCAAGTTGATTCCGGAAGCCATTTCGATCTTCATCCTTCCGCCTTCGCTGGAAGAGCTGAATCGCCGCTTGAACGGCCGCGGAACCGACAGTGAAGAGGTCATCGCCCGACGCATGAGCGATGCCGTCAGCGAAATGTCGCATTACGATGAATTCGACTACATTGTCATCAACAACAACTTTGAAATCGCCCTAAAGCAGTTGCAAAGTATTTTCAGCGCGGGCCGTCTCACCAAGCAGAAGCAGGTAACGCAGCACGCCAATTTGATCAACGCACTGATTGCTTCCAAATAATTGGAATCCGCCAATTAGCGCCTAACCAGAACACCCGAACCATAGCGACCAAGGAGTCACGCAATGCCAGGCTTTGAGATTTTCGACGAATCCGAAAAACAACAGATTAATGAAGTGATGGAACAAGGTTTTACCTTCCGCTATAACTTTGACGGCATGCGTAATGATGTCTGGAAAGCGCGCGAACTTGAAGGCATGATCTGCGACACTCTAAACGTCAAACATGCGCACTTGGTCTCCAGCGGAACGGCAGCGTTATCGACCGCTCTGGCCTCCGCAGGCATCGGTGCCGGAGACGAAGTCATCGTGCCTCCTTTCACCTTCGTCGCCAGCGTCGAAGCGATCGTGCTGGCCGGTGCGATTCCAGTCTTCGCCGAAATCGACGAAACCCTGACCCTATCGCCGGAAGGCATCGAGGCGGTAATCACGCCTCGTACCAAAGCCGTGAACTTCGTACACATGTGCGGCTCAATGGGGAAAATGGACGAAATCAAGGCAATCTGTGACAAACACGGTTTGATTCTATTGGAAGATGCCTGTCAGGCAACCGGTGCCACCTACAAAGGTAAGGCTCTGGGTACCATCGGTCAGGTAGGAACTTTATCATTCGATTCGGTCAAAACCATCTCCTGCGGAGAAGGCGGGGCTGTCCTGACCAATGACGAACTGATCTACGCCCATGCCCACATGTACTCCGATCACGGTCACGACCACATCGGCATGGACCGTGGTGCGGAAGGCCATCCGATCATGGGAGCCAACTACCGCATCTCGGAAATGAACGCCGCGGTCGGTGTCGCTCAATGGAAAAAACTGGACCGTATCCTGGAAATCCAACGCCGCAACAAAAAAGCGTTGAAAGAAGCCCTGTCACAATACCCTGAAGTGACTTTCCGCGAAATCCCGGACGAAGCGGGCGACAACGCCGGTTTCCTGAGTTTCTTCCTTCCTTCCGAAGAACGTGCCCAGGAAGTCGTCAGCGCACTGGCCGCTGAAGGCGTACCAGCGGTATTCTACTGGTATGCAAATAACTGGCACTACTTGAAAAACTGGACACATATCCACCAGATGAAAGGTCCGGCCAAACTGCCGATCGAACTAGTTGAAGACCGTCCGGATTACTCCCAGGTCTCTACTCCGAAATCGGATGCGATCATGAGCCGCACCCTGTCGATGCTGATCCAACTGGCTTGGACGGAAGAAGACATTCAGAAACGCATCGATGCTTTTGCAAACGTATTCAAAAAATAGGTTTATCCAATGAAATTTCGTAACTTTAAAACCGTCCCTAAAATCATCTTCGGACGCGGATCTTTCGAACAACTCGACGACGTATTGGCTGCTGAACGTCAACAGGCTGACGACTTCGTCGTGTTCGCGGTTGACCACGTTCACCGCAACCTTCCGTTGAAAGACCAGATTCCGGCACAGCCACAGGACATGATCATCTGGATCGACACCACGGATGAACCGAAAACCACCTACGTTGATCAGTTGACTGAAGAAGTCCAGGCATTCGCTAACGGAAAGAATCCGGTCAGCGTCGTCGGACTGGGCGGCGGTTCGACACTGGATATGGCCAAAGCGGTCTCCTTGATGTTGACCAACCCGGGCGGTTCAGCCTCTTACCAGGGTTGGGATCTGATCAAGAACCCGGCGGTTCACCACATCGGTATCCCGACGCTATCAGGAACCGGAGCGGAAGCTTCGCGCACCACGGTATTGACGGGCCCTGACAAAAAGCTAGGCATGAACTCGGATTACACCGTATTCGATCAGATCATCCTAGATCCAAACCTAATCAAAGGTGTACCGAAAGATCAGTGGTTCTACACTGGTATGGATTGTTACATCCACAACATCGAAGCGTTGAACGGCACCTATATCAACGAATTCGCACGTTCGTTCGGCGAAAAGTCATTAGACCTGTGCCATGAAATCTTCCTGGAAGACCACCCGGATGCCGACGAGAAACTGATGATGGCCTCTTACATGGGTGGGCAGAGTATCGCTTACAGCCAGGTTGGCGCTTGTCACGCTCTGTCTTACGGTCTGTCTTACGTACTGGGCTACCACCACGGAATCGGGAACTGCATCGCGTTCGACGTTCTGGACGAATTCTATCCGGAAGGCGTCAAGGTGTTCCGTGAGATGATGAAAAAACACAATATCACCTTACCGAAAGGCATCACCAAAGACATGAGCGAAGCCGACATGGACAAGATGATCAAAGTCGCTTCCGGTTTGGCGCCTCTATGGGAAAACGTCTACGGTCCGGACTGGCAGACGCACGTCACGCCGGAAAAGTTGCGCTCCCTATACGAAAAAATGTGATCTTTGACGGCCGGAAATTAGTCCGGCCGGCTTTTATATCCTGCAGTCGAACCATTTAAACCACCATTGAGTCCGAACAAATGAACACCTATGTCTTTATCCCTGCGCGTTACGGTTCTTCCCGTTTACCCGGAAAACCTTTGAAACTGATCAACGGCAAGCCGATGATTCAGCACGTTTACGAACGCATTGCCCAAGCACAAGGGTTAAAAGGTGTTTATGTCGCCACCGATGATGACCGCATCAAAACCGTCGTCGAAGAGTTCGGCGGACAAGTCGTTATGACTCCTGTGGAAGCGGCCTCCGGTACGGACCGCATCGCCGCAGCCGCCAACGCTTTAGGGTTAAATGACGACGATTTGATCGTTAACGTACAGGGAGACCAGCCGCTGGTTCATCATGAATCAATCGAAGACGTGATTGCGCCGTTTCTGGCTGACGACTACGACGGCAGTTTCGAGATGAGCACCCTATCGTTCAAAATCGTCAACGAAGCGGAAATCACCAATCCCAAAGACGTCAAATTGGTCACCGACGTGAATGACTTCGCTCTGTACTTCTCTCGTGCCACCATTCCGCACGGCCGTGATTACTGGGATCACGACAGTTTCAAGCACCTGGGCGTCTACGCCTATACAAAGCGTTTTGTCGATTTATTCAACACCCTGCCGATGGGTCGTTTGGAAGACATCGAGAAACTAGAGCAGCTTCGTGCGCTCGAATACGGGCATAAGATCAAAGTGGTAGAAAGTAAATGGGATTCTCCGGAAGTCGATCTGCCGGGCGACATCGCCATCATGGAAGCCCTGCTGGTGGCCGGGCATTAAAAATCCCGACAGGCCTGTTCACTTTTTAAAACCCGTTCGGAGTTGAGCCCAAAACCATGTACCAGCTGTTGATTCGATTACTGAGCCCGCTGATTTGGGTTTTGATACTTGTCGATGCCTTTAAACGCAAAGGCGGCTGGCCGTTTGTGGTTCAACGCCTAGGACTTTATTACCCACCGTTAAAAACACTCCAGCCAAATCAAAAACCGATCTGGTTCCATTGTGCCTCCGTCGGTGAAGTTAAAGCCGCGGAACCTTTAATTCGTGCGCTCATAGCGCACTATCCGCTGCTGATTACCACCAGCACTCCAACAGGAAAAGACCTGGTTGTTTCAAGCTTCGGCGATCAAGTTGTCCATCGCTATCTGCCTTTAGATTGGCCGTTCGCAATCCGCCACTTTCTCAAACGCCATCAACCCGCTCGACTCTGGGTAATGGAAACCGAAATCTGGCCCAATCTCTACCGTATCGTCTCCGCTAATGAGATCGAGCTTTGCATTCTTAATGGCCGACTTTCCAAAAAAACCCTACGAGCACCGGCCTGGCTGCAAAAAACCTACCGACAAAGCCTGCTTCAAGTGGACATGATCATCGCGCGCTCCCAAGATGAAGCCAAACGTTTTGAAGCACTTGGCGCCAAACCGGGAACCATTCAGGTGCTCAATAACCTGAAATACGCCGCCTTGCCAGAAGTACACAGCCAAGTCCGACCGATCGAACGCCCCTACGTTCTAGCGGCTTCAACTCATGAAGACGAAGAACTTCAAATCAGCCGTATCTGGCTTTCTCTCAACCGCCCCGAGCTGCTGGTGATCGTGCCCCGACATCCCCAACGCAGCGGCCAGATTCAAAAACAGTTGATTGCCCTGGATGCCGGATTGAAAGTGGCCAGTAAAAACGAGACTCCGGAAGAAACCACCAAGCTGTTTCTGGATGACCGTATCGGCAAGCTCATGGCCCTGTTCGCCCATGCGGAAATGGTCATCATGGGCGGCAGCTTCGTGCCGAAAGGCGGCCACAATATCCTTGAGCCTGCGGCCTTTGCCAAGCCGATCATCACAGGGCCGGACATGTCCGACTTCGAAGACGAATTGGCATTACTCAAAGAGCATCAAGGTATTGTCCAAACCCAAGATTACAACGAGCTTAAAGCCACTTTACAAACCCTGATGAACGACCCTGAAAAAGCGCAGAATTTAGGTATGGGCGCAAAACAGGCGCTTGATTTACAACAGGATACCCTTCAGAAATACCTGGAAACACTCGACATTTCCTTAAATAAGCAATAAAAACAGAGGTTTCGCTGAATATTCATCTTAATGTATGATTAAATTTAAGGTAAAATAGCTCCTTAACTTTGAAATTTATAGATGGACTAAAAATTATGGCACGAGTTACCGTTGAAGATTGTTTAACCCAGGTTGAAAACCGCTTTGAGTTAGTGATTGTCAGTGCAAAACGCGCACGTCAGTTGGCGAATGGTGCCGAACCGACTTTGTCATGGGACAACGACAAGCCGACCGTAATGGCTTTGCGTGAATTGGCAGAGAACTCAATCGATCGTGATGTGGTCATGGCGGATCCTGATACTCCTCCATACTTCAGCTAAGGAGCCCCATCCAATCTATGCCGACACCGAATTCACTTCAAGGATTAATTGAAAAGGCATCCCTTTATCTAAATGACGAGAGCGTCGAAAAGATAAAAGCAGCGTTCGAATTCGGTGCCAAGGCGCATGAAGGCCAAACCCGAAAAGCGGGTGGCGACTATATCTGGCACCCGGTTGCCGTGGCCGAGATACTGGCCGAAATGCAGCTCGATCAAGAGAGCATCATCGCCGCTATCCTCCATGATGTCGTCGAAGACACCCCTTACACCAAAGAAGACATCATCACCCAATTCGGTGAAAACGTCGCCGAAATCGTCGATGGCGTCACCAAACTCGGTAAACTCCAGTTCGAAACCCCACAGGAAGCCCAGGCGGAAAACTTCCGTAAAATGATTCTGGCAATGGCTCGCGACATCCGAGTCATCCTCATCAAACTGGCCGACCGCCTTCACAACATGCGTACCTTGGGTGTCATGCGCCCTGAAAAGCAACGCCGAATCGCTCACGAAACCTTGGACATCTACGCACCGATTGCAGCACGATTAGGGATCAACGCGATTCGAATCGAGTTGGAAGACCTTGGCTTCAAGGCCATGCACCCTCTGCGCTTTGCGGTATTGGAAAACGCCGTCAAGAAAGCGCGCGGTAACCGCCATGAAGTGATCGAACACATCACCGAGACCTTGCAGAACCGTCTGGCCCAGGAAAACATCCCGGCACGCGTTCTTGGCCGGGAAAAACACCTGTACAGTTTGTATAAAAAGATGCGCAACAAGCGCCAGAGCTTCAGCGACATCCTCGATATTTTCGCGTTCCGCATCATCGTCAATACGGCAGACGAATGTTATCGCACCCTTGGAACGGTTCACTCGCTCTACAAACCTTTACCAAACCGGTTCAAGGACTATATCGCAATTCCTAAACCCAACGGTTACCAGTCATTGCACACGACTTTGTTCGGGCCTTACGGCATCCACCTGGAAGTCCAGATACGTACCGAAACCATGCACGACGTTTCCGAACACGGGATTGCCGCGCATTGGCACTATAAAGACGGCGCTACGCTAGAGGATAATTCGCCTAGCTCGGTCGAAGTGCGTGCCCAGGAATGGGTGAAAAACCTACTGGAGATCCAGCAGAGCGCAGGGAACTCTCTCGACTTCCTGGAAAACGTCAAAATCGACCTATTCCCGGATGTGATTTACGTCTTTACACCAAAAGGCGACATCATCACACTGCCGAAAGGTGCAACGCCAGTCGATTTCGCCTATGCGGTCCATACCAACATCGGCCACTCGACCGTTGCCTGCCGCATTGACAAGAAACTGGTGCCTTTACGAACGCCGCTTGAGAGCGGGAAAACCATTCATATCATCAAAGGTAAGGACGCCCAGCCGAACCCTGCCTGGCTGAACTTTGTCACCACGGCCAAAGCACGCTCGCAAATCCGTCACTACCTTAAGAACCAGAAAACCGGCGCAGCCATCAGTCTCGGAGAAAAGCTGCTTACTAAAGCACTGCGTACCCAAAACATGGCTTATGACGGCTTGACCGAACTGATTCGCCGCGAAATTGCCGCCGCCCTCAAACTGGAAGGCTGGGAAGACCTGTTGAGCGAAATCGGACTCGGGAATCGTATGGCTGGACTGGTCTCCAAGCAGATCCATGACCTGCTACTCGGTACCGAAGACAAACTGCCTGCCAAAGAGCCGAATGCAGACATGCCGCTGGCGATTTCCGGAACCGAAGGCATGGTGATCAACTTCGCCAACTGTTGCCACCCGATTCCGGGCGATAAGATCGTCGGTTTCATCAGTACCGAAAGAGGGTTGGTTATTCACCGCGATGACTGCCACAACGTCAAGAAGATCAAAAACCAGCCTGAAAAAATGCTCGACGTGAACTGGGAAGAGGACAACGAAGCGACCTATCTGGCTGAAATCCAACTGGAAGTCAAAAACCAGCGTGGGGCGCTTGCGACCATCGCAAACGAAATCGCAAAAAACAAAACCGACATCGAACGCGTGCGCTCAGAAGATAAGGATGAGACCTATAGCGTAATGAACTTTGTGATTGCCGTGCGCGACCGTACTCACCTGGCACAAGTGATGCGATTCCTGAAACGTGTACCGATTGTAGATAAAATCCAGCGTATCTAAGCACTTTCAGGTCATTCAGCAGTCAGACATTCCAACATTTTCAAAACCAGCAGGCCTGTTGGTTTTGCTACAATAGCGTCGATTCCACTTAATTTGATAAAGGAAACCCTCATGCGTGAAGTGATCTCTACTCCAAATGCCCCACAAGCCATCGGTACCTATTCACAAGCGGTACGTTTTGGAAACACCGTTTACCTTTCCGGCCAAATCGCTCTGATTCCGGAGAGCATGGAACTTGCGGAAGGCGATATTGCGGTACGCATCCACCAGGTTTTCAAAAACCTTTCCGCCGTCTGCGATGCCGCCGGCGGCTGTTTGCAAGATATCGTCAAACTGAATATCTTCTTGACCGATATGTCCCACTTTGCGAAAGTGAATGAAATCATGGCCGAATACTTCCAGGAACCTTATCCTGCACGTGCTGCGGTTGCGGTTAAAGAGCTACCGAAAGGGACGGATGTGGAAATGGATGGTGTAATGGCTCTGTCTTCTTACTAAGAAGCACCTATCCCTTAAACTGAAAAAGCCCTCATAAGAGGGCTTTTTTGTTTATATAAACCCAGTAACGATCAAACAATTCCTTATAGATAAAGAAAATGTACAAAATGGTGCAACTTTAATTAATTTTAATTCATACAAATCAAAAATCTCATTCAAGCCTTTTTTCATCAAAAAAAATCAAAAAAAATTTCCTCATATTTATTTAAAAAATTGCTGTTTCCACCTCAAAAACGTCAAAAAATTACGTTAAAAATTCATCTTAAAGGGTATATCTGCTTATCATTTTTATCTTTCATTGGCACAAATAGGATTTATCAAAAAAAACTGGCACTTTACCTGCTTTTAGCCCAAAACAGTTTAGGTTTATCCGTATAAAAAGGAATATCAATGAAGATTTCAAGTCGTTTATACATGTTCATTCTTTTCGCTAGCTGCTTGATTCCAATGAAGGCATCCGCAGAAACTCCTAGCCACGTTTTCCAACAGGCGGCCGATCTTGAAAACCAGATTCTTGCCATTCGAAATGACGCCAAAATACGCTCGAAGCTGGCCCAACCAGCGGTACAGACAAACAAGCTACCTGTACACGTCTACTCCAAGGCAATCGAATTGAATCAAAAAATCATTCGACTTCAAAAGAAAATGAATTTATCTGTTGCCGAGCAAAAAACGATTCCGATTAAAGAAATCACACCGAACGATGTATACGAGATTGTTGCATTCCTAAATGCTGAACTCGGAAAGGTCACACAATCCAAAGGGTTGACGTATAAACACGCGGAATTCGTCGATGGAAAAACACCTTCAAACGTTTACGAAAAAATGATGGAAGCCTCTTTAGCAATCGACGATCTGATTGGTCCTATCAACCCGAACCAGGTATTCAGAAACAGTGAAATCATCGATGCCGAATTTGACACCATCGCCAAGAAGATGCAGGTAAAAATCCCGGATCGTACAGTGCCGCTTGATAAGAGCGCATCACCTTACGACTCGACCATTGAAGGCTTCATGAATCTTTATAAAATCGCCAAATTGGAACGTAAACTCGGCATCCCTGCCGTACGTGTTGCCGACTTCCCGATTGGAAAAATCACTCCGACCGAAGTCTATGACATGACCAATAATATTCTGGCTGAACTGGTTCGCATCAAAGCCAAGCTAGGCATTACAGAACCTGCTCCTACCCCGGCATTGCTTGAAGGCAAAAAGCCTTTTGAAGTACACCAGCTTATGGTCAAAGTCGGTCGCAAAATTGATGCGTTAGCACAATAAGGAGTCGGCCATGTCTAAAGCAGTTAACCATTCGGGCTTCATCTCGAACCTGAAAATGACTTCCAAACTGTCGATTGCACCGGTGATCATGATCCTTTTAATGATTATGATCGGAGCCATCACCTACTTGAATTCCAATAAAATTTTCAATGCTGCCACCGGGGTTAAACAAACCTCGATTCCGGTCGTCAACCTATCCACTGACCTGCTGAAAAACACCCAGCAGGCGCAGATTCTGATCACCAACTACCTGCTGACGCATGAAGAAAAATACGGCAAAGAACTTCGCCTGTTGAAAGAGCGTGCGGAGTGGTTGCAGGAAGAGCTCAAGACCTACCCACTCGGTGAAAAGGAACTTGAACTTCTTAAAAACATTGAAGAGGCCAATAAGGCCTATTTCGGATTATCAATCAACAAGATCATGCCGAAGGCAACCAATTCACTCGAAAAGCTCAACGATGTCACTAATAAACTGGCGCCTGAAGCCGTTCTACAACTGACCAACTTGAGACGTTATTCCAATGAAGTGGTTGCCAAAGAAGCCGCTCTGGCAATTCAACACTTCAATACAGCACAACAATACACCCTGCGTTATTACAATACTCATAACATTTCGGATTTCCGCCGTATCGATCTGGAGCTCCTGGCGCTTCAAGACGTCCTCGGAATCATTGAAAGCTACCCGCTGGACCGACGTCAGAATGGCTGGGTGAAAAAAGCGTACATCAACATCAATAAAATCAAACGCTCCCTGTTCCGATTCAAAATGGATCTGGAAACGCTCGATACCATGACTGATAAAGACCTGGTCGAAATCACGGCGAATTTGATCGATAGCTCACAACGCCTACAAGAAGAAATCTGGAGCATGACTCGCAGCGACACTCAGCAAATTCAGACCAGTGCGGATACCCTGATCCAGACCACTATGATTGCGACTCTGGCCAGCTTGCTACTTTCCATACTGATCGTGTTCTACATCTCACGTAAAGTAAACGCACCGATCGAACACCTGAAAAACACCATCGTCGAAGTCCATAAGAGCGGTGACTTCTCGCAACGAACCAACATCGCCTCCAACGATGAAATTGGTCAGATGGCCAGCGCTTTCGATGAGATGCTCAAGGTTCAGCATGAGGCGATCGAAGAGATCAAATCCGTCATGCACGACATGGCTGAAGGGGTCTTTGACAACCAGATTCAAACTGACCTGGTCGGTGATTTCGACGAGATGAAACAGAACATCAACCGCTCCGTCATTCAGATCCAATCGATCTTCAGAGAACTCAACAACGTCAACCAAGCCTTGTCGTCCGGCGATTTCTCTAACAAAATCGAACTGGAACTTAAGGGAGAGTTCGAACGTGCCGCCAACGCAGTCAACCGTACGGTTGAGATGTTGAACGGCTTCGTGACCGAAACCAATCAAGTCATGGAAGCGGTCAGCCAGGGTGAGTTACACAATCGCATCGACATCGACCTTCCGGGTCAACTGGACAATATGAAGCAGGCGATCAACGAAACCATCGATACCATTGCGCAAGCCATCGACGATATCAGTCGTGTGACCCAAGCCCAGTCGGAAGGTGACCTCACCCGTATCATTACCACCGAATACAACGGACGCTTCAGCGATCTGACTAACTCGGTCAATCAGTCCATCTCAGGGCTTTCCAAAATCGTCCAGGATGTCCAGCAGTCTACTGAAAGTGTATCGTTGATTGTCAGTCAAGTATTCGAAGGCAGCAATAACCTTTCCGGTCGCACGCAGGAACAGGCGGCCAGTTTGGAAGAAACCGCCAGTGCGCTGGAAGAAATGACTGCGACCATCCGCTCCAATACGGAAGCGGCTCAGGACGCTAACAGCATGGCTCACAATGCGCGCAGTAAATCGCAAGCCAGTATGGTAGTCGTACAGCGAGCTCAAGAATCCATGTCTCAAATTACCGAATCCAGCCATAAAATTGCAGAAATTATCGGCTTGATCGACAGCATCGCTTTCCAGACCAACTTGCTTGCATTGAACGCAGCGGTTGAAGCGGCTCGTGCCGGCGAACACGGACGCGGTTTTGCGGTCGTGGCAGGCGAAGTACGAAACCTGGCTCAAAAATCTGCGGAAGCCGCCAATACAATCAAATCCCTGATTGAAAGCAGTGTCGCCCAGGTTGAAATGGGTGAAAAGCAAGTGGCAGAAACAGGCAGAACCTTAAGTGACATCAACCAGGCTATTACTGAAGTAGCCAATATGATCGAATCGATCGCCCAAGGCTCTATGGAGCAGCAGCAAGGGATTGAGCAGGTCAACACAGCGATCACCAGCATTGACCAAATCACTCAGGAAAACGCGGCCCTGGCTGAACAGACCTCTTCTGCTTCGACTCAAATGCAGGACGAATCGGACGATATGAGAAAAACCATGGCTTTCTTCAAAGTAGACAGTCAGAAACTTTTGTCTTAAATTGCACAATAATTAAGCAGTGAAACAACCTTAACGGGTTGTTTTGCCAATATTTAGTGCAAATATCACCATTAAATTACAACAAATAAAATAAAAACGTTTATCATTTGCATATCATGTTAAATTGTAAACATTATTTTATTTAAGGCTTAATTTTTGCTTTATATAAATCATTTAGCCTAAAAGTTGTGCCGATATGAGTGATCAACCAATTGATATTCTGTGGGTTTTATTCAGTGCTGTGCTTGTAGCAATGATGCAACCTGGATTTACAGCTTTAGAAGCTGGGGCGACACGAACAAAAAACTCAATCTCGACTGCCATCAAAAACGTCAGCGACTTTCTGATCGCTTTTATGATTTTTATCGTTTTCGGCGTCAGTATCATGCTCGGAACAAGCCATGATGGACTATTTGGCTGGAGCCCGGTCTTCTTTTACCAATACACGCTTTCCGACCTGGTTCTCACACTCTTCCATGCCATGTTCGCATCCACTGCGGTCACCATCATCTCAGGTGCCATCGCCGAGCGAACCAAGTTCAGCTCTTACCTCTTAATTGCGGTCATCGTCTCAATGTTTATCTACCCCATTCAGGCACATTGGATCTGGAACGGGGACGGCTGGTTAGCACAGATGGGCTTCATCGATTTCGCAGGTTCTACCGTTGTTCATTCGGTTGGAGGCTGGGCGGCCTTAGCGGCCATTTTGGTCATAGGCCCTCGAATTGGACGCTTTGAAGACGGTGTCATCAATTTCGAACAATCCAACTTAGCCTACAGTGCGCTTGGTGTCTTTCTTATCTGGCTTGGATGGATCGGATTCAACGGCGGAAGTGTCCTTGAACTCAACCAACAGACTGGACTGGTGGTGTTGAACACCATGATTGCCGGGTCTATTGGAGGCTTGACCGGATTAATCATTAATCGAATCACTACCGGCTACTACCAGGTTTTCGACATCATTAACGGCGTTTTGGCCGGACTGGTTGCCATTACCGCTTCCGCCCACTTGGCCTCTCCAATTTCTGCGATCTTTATCGGACTATTAGGGTATGTCGCCTACCATCTGGGTAAGGTACTATTAATCAAGTTGAAAATCGATGACGCACTCGAAGCCGTTCCAGTCCATCTGTTTGCCGGTATTGCAGGTACGCTTGCCGTGGCCGCTCTGGTTGAGAACGTCAGCTTTTATGATCAATTCAAAGTACAAGCTATCGGTATCCTGACGGTCGGTTTCCTTTCCTTCTCAGTCACCTTCCTGCTTTTAAAGCTGATTAACCATTTCCATACACTTCGAGTTTCCGAAGCGGCGGAAATTCTTGGTCTGAACATGAGTGAACACCAGTCTTCAACATCAATGTACGATTTGGCCAAGGCAATGAACACCCAAGCCCAGGAACAGGATTTTTCAAAGAAAATCATGGTTGAGCCTCATTCCGACGCGTCACTCATCGCGACTTACTACAACCATGTTACCCAAGCCTTCAATCAATTAAGCGCTGAAAAAGAGGCCCTGATCGAAGAGACCTTCCACATGGCCAACTACGACCAACTGACTGGATTGGCGAAGCGTAGACTTCTGGTTAACGAACTCTCCCGGTCTCTCGAGCGCTTAAACCGGCAGCCGCAAATCAATGCCTTGCTGTTTATCGATCTGGATGGGTTCAAAATGATCAATGACGAATACGGACATGATGCCGGAGACATCCTATTGAAAGAAGCGGCGATGCGCATTCAGTCCTCGGTCCGAAAAACAGACCTTCCCGCTCGATTTGGAGGTGATGAGTTCGTTGTGCTCTTGGAAAACATTCAAAACGAGAGTTTCGCCGCTGAGGTTGCGGATAAGATCATACATGCCGTGAAACAACCAATCATGCTACCTAACGAAGTAGAAGGCTTCGTCAACGCTTCGATTGGCTTGAAGATTTTCGACAATGAAATCAAACTCAGTGTAGATGATATCCTCAACCAGGCCGATAAAGCGATGTACGTCGCCAAACGCCGAGGAAAAGGACAATGGGTACTGGCCTGAACAGGCCTGCTGAAAATAAAAAGAAGATAGTGGCATGACAGACCTGCCAAGCTACTATACGGATGAGGTAAGGCCGGATTAACCGTTTACTTCATCCATTAATTTCATGCACTTTTCAATAGGTATTGCTCTCGCAATGTTTCAGCAGCCTTAACCATATTACATAGAGCCGCTTCCGTTTCCGTCCAACCACGAGTCTTTAAACCGCAATCCGGGTTAATCCATAAGCGTTCCAATGGAATGTTTTCAGCGGCCTTTTCCATCAGTTGCACCATCTGATCCACAAGTGGCACATTCGGCGAATGAATGTCATACACCCCCGGCCCGATTTCATTGGGATATTCAAAATCCACAAACGCCTGAAGTAACCCCATATGTGACTTTGAGGTCTCAATGGTAATTACGTCCGCGTCCATTCCGGCCACCGCTTTAATGATGTCATTGAACTCCGAATAGCACATATGGGTATGGATCTGCGTTGTGTTTTTTACGCCCGATGTCGTCAACCGAAATGAGTTCACCGCCCAATCCAGATAACCTTGCCACTGGGATTTTTTCAATGGTAAGCCTTCTCGCAAAGCCGCCTCGTCGATCTGTATCATTTCAATGCCGGCCTCCTCCAGATCCATCACCTCGTCACGCAACGCCAGAGCGATTTGATTACAAGTCACCTCTCTAGGCTGATCGTCTCGTACGAACGACCACTGCAGCATCGTCACCGCCCCCGTCAGCATCCCCTTCATGGTTTTCTCGGTCAGGCTTTGAGCATACTTAGACCAACTCACCGTCATCGAGTTTTCACGTGAAACATCTCCAAAAATGATCGGCGGTTTTACACATCGGGAGCCGTAAGACTGGACCCAGCCAAATTCGGTAAATGCATAACCGTTCAACTGTTCACCGAAATACTCCACCATATCGTTTCGCTCAGGCTCACCATGAACAAGCACATCCAGACCGATGCGATGTTGTCGCTCGACGGCATCACGGATTTCAGCCTGCATTCTGTCAACATACTGTGCCTCACTCAAATTCCCGGACTTAAAACATCTTCTAGTTTGACGAATTTCCGGCGTTTGCGGAAAGGAACCAATCGTGGTGGTTGGAAACAATGGCAACTTAAACTTTTCACGCTGAAGCAAAGATCTTTCTGCATAAGGTGCCTCTCGATTCAGCCCAATTTGCCCGATGGCCGCATAACGTTCCTGAACCTTTCGATCATGAATGCGATCAGAATGCTTACGGGACTCTATCGCTTCTTTGTTAACCGCCAATTCCTTGTCCACACCCTTGCCTTGCAACGCCAAAGACAAAATTCGGACTTCGTCTAACTTCTGCTTGGCAAAACTCAGATAGTGTTTCAACTCTGCATCCAGATTGGTTTCCAAATCCAAATCGACCGGTGAATGTAGTAAAGAGCAGGACGGCGCCAACCAGAGGTTCTTTTTGAACTTAACATAAGCATCACCAGCCTTACTCAAACTGCTTTCAAAATCGTTCTTCCAAACATTACGGCCTTCCACCAATCCCAAAGAAAGTACCCGATTTTCCGAAAACTTCTCGATGACGGCCTCCACCTGAGAAGCCCCTCTCACCGCATCGATATGCAGACCGTCGACATCCAAACTCACCACCCTATCCAAGTTATCGCCCAAGGTGTCGAAATAGGTGGCCAATAAAACCTTAAGCCCCGAAACATCCAGCCTTTCATCGGTCTCTCCATAGACCTGCGTGAAGGCTTCCTGCCATTTGCGGTCCAGTTCCAGAACCAGAATCGGCTCGTCAATCTGAACCCACTTCACTCCAGCTTCCGCTATCAAGTTCAGTACTTGCGAATAAACCTCAAGCAACGCAGGCAAGCGATCCAGTTTGTCGGAACCCGTGACTTCTTTAGCCAGATACAGATAAGTCAAAGGACCGATCAATACCGGTTTCAACACCGAGGCGTCCCCAACCAGATCCTTGGCTTCATGCAATTCATCGAACAGACGCGTATCGGTCAGCTTGAAGACGGTATCCGCTTCCAGTTCCGGAACGATGTAATGGTAGTTGGTGTCGAACCACTTTTTCATGTCACAAGCAGAACCGGCTTTAGACACATGATGACCACCGCAACCACACTCTCTATCATCGCTCGGTGCACGTCCACGCGCCATTCGGAACGCCACGTCCAATTCATAAGACTCCTGTCTGAAACGCGAAGGAATCACCCCCAGAAGCGTACTCATATTCAGCATCTGATCGTAATAAGCGAAATCGTTCACCGGCAATAGATCAATTCCGGCATCCAATTGAGTCTGCCAATTCCAACGGCGGATTTCCGCTGCGATTTCGGCCAGTTCAAGTACACTCTTTTCACCTTTCCAGTAAGCCTCGATGGCAAACTTCAATTCTCGCTTTTGGCCGATGCGAGGGTACCCCAAATTATGCGTTGTCATATCGTTTCCTTTCTTCATTCAACAGTTCGTTTTTATGAAGAGGGATGATAGAATTTGAACAATATGAAAACAAACGATTAATTTTCACATTAATATGAATTTATTTCATGATAGAACTTAAGCACCTCAAAACCGTTCTCGCTCTGGCAGAACAAGGCAGCGTCAATAAAGCCGCCGATCATCTTTATATGACCCAGTCGGCACTTTCACACCAGATCAAACAGCTGGAAGGCCAACTCGGCCTGAAGCTGTTCGAACGTAAAACGACGCCGATCCAATTCACACCCGCAGGCCAGACCTTGCTGAAAACCGCTCAGGATGTTCTACCGAAACTCCAGCAGACCGAAACCATCCTGCAAGCACTCGAGCAAGGTGAACAAGGACGTTTGTTCATTGGTGTGGACTGTCATACTTGTTTTGAGTGGCTGCTACCGATGCTGCGTCAATATCAACAGAAATGGCGAGGCGTGGATCTGGATATTCTTAACTCCTTGAGCGACCGTCCCCTTAAAAAACTCCAGCAGCAACAGCTCGACTTGGTCATCACGTCCGATCCAGAACCGATGAAGAACCTGAAATTCGATCCGCTTTTCAGTTACGAATTGGTTTGCGTCCTGCCTCAAACACACTCTTTGACCACCAAGGAGTGGCTGGATCCTCAAGACTTTGCCGACGAAACTCTGATTGCCTATCCGGTGGAACATAAAAAACTGGATGTGTTTCGCAGATTTCTAAACCCTCAGGGCGTCCAGCCCAAACAGTTACGTCATTCGGAGCTGACCCTGATGATGCTCCAACTGGTCGATTCCGGCAGAGGGTTATGCGTCCTGCCCAAATGGCTGATCGAAACTCAACCCGAATTCAGTCACCTGCCAACACGCAGCCTTGGTAAGGAAGGACTGTGGTCGATCCTATATGCCGCGACTCACATCGACCTGCACGACCAACCTTACATTCACGACTTTATCCAACAGGTAGCGGATAAAATGGATGTTTAACCACGTTTTCTAAATCCTCAAAAGCCAACAGGCCTGGTGGTTTTTGATAGAATCTCTACATCCGTTAATTTGATGAATTCCATGTTAGCCAGCTACCCTATCGAAAATCTAAAAGGAGTCGGTCCCAAGCAACTGGAGAAATTGCAACGTCTCGGGCTTTCCACGGTTCAAGATCTGCTATTCCACCTCCCGTTACGCTATCAGGACAAGACTCGCCTCACCCCTCTGGACAGCATCTTCATCGGTCAGGAGGCATTAGTCGAGGGTACCATCTTCTCGCAACACCTGACGCGCGGCCGGCGCAGCAGCTTACTAGTCAAAATCCAGTCGCCTTCCGGCGGCTTCCTGACGTTACGTTTTTTCCATTTTCACTATCGGCAGGCCCAACAATTCACCCGCGGAAAAACCCTGCGAGTCTTCGGTGAAGTCCGTGGCGGCCCCAACGGCCATGAAATGGTTCACCCCCACTATGAATTCATCGATCCAAACCATCCGCCTGAACTGGACGACACTCTAACCCCGACCTATCCGACCACGGAAGGTTTCGGGCAGGCCAGTCTGCTGAAACTGATCAATCAGGCATTGGTTCTGTTAAAGCAATACCCGCTTGAGGAACTGCTGCCCGATGAGATGATGGCCACCGAACACCTGCCAAATCTCAATGAAGCGATCATGACCCTGCACCGTCCGCAACCGGATGATGACCTCGGTGCCATCAAACGTTTCGAACACCCGGCTCAACAACGCCTCATTATTGAAGAACTGGTCAGCCACCAGGTTGGATTGCAGCAACTTAGGCTGCTCGAAAAGCAACGTCTGGCGCCCAAACTGCCGCCGAGCCGGATGGCCAACGAACTGATTGCATCTTTGCCTTTCACTCTGACTTCGGCGCAGCAACGGGTGTTACAAGAGATTCACCACGACCTCTCCCAAACCCACCCGATGCAGCGATTGGTTCAAGGGGATGTCGGCTCCGGTAAAACCGTCGTAGCTGCGATCGCCGCAATTCAAGCGGCCGAAGCCGGTTATCAGGTCGCCATCATGGCACCGACGGAGATACTCGCTGAACAGCACCGCAACGCCTTTTCTGAGTGGCTGGAACCTTTAGGAATTGAAACGGCCTGGCTGAGCGGCAAAATGAAAGCCGCCGAGAAACGCTATATGCTGGGCCGAATCGAATCGGGCGAAGCCAAAGTGGTGATTGGTACCCATGCCCTATTTCAGGAAGCGGTCAATTTCAATCTGCTTGGATTAGTGATTATCGACGAACAGCACCGTTTCGGGGTGCACCAGCGTCTCTCCTTACAGCAGAAAGGGCATCAGATCGTACTGGAAGGTGAAACCGAACAGCCAAATGAAGTGATGGAAGTCCACCCTCACCAGTTGATAATGACTGCAACGCCCATCCCTCGTACTCTAGCGATGACCGCTTACGGCGATCTGGATCTTTCCGTCATCGACGAGCGTCCTCCCGGTCGTCAAGCAATCGATACCGCCGTGCTCAGCAATGAAAAACGCATGGAAGTGATGACACACCTGGCTGAACGTTGCCATGAAGGCGTACAGGCCTACTGGGTCTGCCCGCTGATTGAGGAATCGGAACTACTGCACGCCCAAGCGGCAGAAGTGACGGCGGAACAGTTCCGAAGCTACTGGCCTGACCTACGTACAGGACTGATTCACGGGCGCATGAAAAGTGACGAAAAAGCGAACGTCATGAATGCATTCAAAAACCATGAACTCGACTTGCTGGTTGCGACCACCGTCATCGAAGTTGGAGTCAATGTGCCAAACGCCAGCTTGATGATCATCGAAAACGCCGAACGGCTAGGGCTGGCCCAATTACACCAGTTGCGAGGGAGGGTCGGCCGCGGCAGCAAGAAAAGCCACTGCGTACTCCTCTACCAGCCGCCCTTGTCGGAAACGGGCAAAGCACGCTTACAGATCATGCGTGACACGGACGACGGCTTCAGAATCGCCGAAGAGGACCTGAAAATCCGCGGGCCGGGTGAAATTCTAGGAACCCGGCAAACCGGCGGACTGCAATTCCGAATCGCCGATCTCCGACGCGACGCCGAGTGGATTCCGCTGGCGCAAAACTGGTCCGAAAAACTGGTGGCCTCCCATCAGGAGATCGTTGATAAACTTCAATCCCGCTGGATTGGTGAAAAAATTGAATATCAACACGCCTAAGCACGCTATGATGTGTCTAAAATATCACGCATCAAGCCTAAACATGAATATCTAACCGGCCGTCTTATGCACTGGAAACCGCAAAAACTCATTCAACGCATTACCTCTTCACCGTCAATCCAATCTTGGTTATTGACTCCAGGGTCATTGACGCAAAGGATTCGACAGGCCTGTCCGGAAATGCAGGTGGAAATTCTATCCGAAGCTTGGCAGGTTCCACTTCGAAGTGAAGCACTGGCTCTAAACCTTCCTATTCAAGATAAAGCGTGGATTCGTTGCGTCATGCTGAAATGCGGGCACCAGGATTGGGTCTATGCGCGAACCGTCATCCCTAATATGTCTACCGAAAACCCTTGGCATTCTTTACAGACTCTTGGAGACAAGCCATTGGGTGAGGTACTGTTTGAATTGAAAAACCTGGAACGTTCGGAATTTGAGCTAAGCAAACAACCGATGGATTCGTGGCCTTTTCCTAAAGAGAGAATGCCGCAACCGGAAAGTTCGACGGAGAATATCTGCTACGCCCGACGATCGTTATTCAGACAGCAACAGGCGCCGCTACTGTTAACAGAGGTTTTTCTACCCGGCATGCCCGGCTAAGTTTGAAAAAAACGCATCTCAAGCATCAGCATCAAGGTTAAATCCGCCTTCTTAAAATCATTGTCTTCGCTGAAACCAATACCGGGCTGAACCTCGAAAAAGAGCCAGTTCTTATAAGCGCGTTCCCGCCAGTTAACCGTGACCCCGTAACCGGTAGTATGCACACCGGTGTTCTCAGTACTCCAGCTATACCAGGTCTGATAGGTCAGGATTCGATATGGGTTGATTTGTTGATAGAGCAGGAGTTGCTCGGTCAATTCATAATATCCGTCCTGCTGCCACCATGTCCCGTTGCTCTGGCTACGAAATAGATATTCATCATCCAGTCTTTTGTCGAATACGAACTTGGAATTCAGCCCCAAACCGGCAATACTCTCCCAAAATAGATCTTGCCCCATACGGCCGGTCCAGTCTGATCCCATATCCCACTCATAACGTTTTTTAAGTCGGACATACGGATCGGGGTCTACCACATTTTTAAAATTCATCCCGAAATCCAACAACGTCGCCAACTTGCTGAAGTCCTCCAATGCCACCTGGAAACCAAGCGAAGCGGTTCCATCTTGTTCTGTGACTTCCCTAGCCAAATCATTATTAACCTGGCCTTTGACACTGGTGTCTTCCGACGTGATCATAAGATGCCAACGACGCTCTATTTTGGGCAAGGCGAATTTCGCTCTCAAACGCATCGACATTTCAATTTGACCGGAATCATGAAAAATCACAGGCGTCATGATGTCCAGACGGCTTCCTCTTGATCGTTCAAATGCCTCTTCGGTGCCAAAATAATCGTCAATGCCTTCGGTGGTATGCTGGACATGGGCACCTAACCAGACCTGAAACCGTTCCAAGGACTCCAAGCCTTCGTTCAACCAGGTCTTGTCTATCCCCTCCAGCAGATAGGATTTTTCTTTCGGTTTCGGCGGATTATCTTTCTCGGTATCAGGTTTGTCATTTAGCGTAGAGGATTCGCTGGCGGTTTCATCCAAAGCCAAGTACGAAAAGGGGATTGGAGTCTTTCGATCGATAAAGGGATGGCAACAACCGTCCACAGAATCGGCATAAGCAGACACGGAGAGGATTATTCCCCCAAGAACTTGTAGGCAGTTTATAATGATATTTTTTAGCCAACCGTGCAAAACAACACTCCCATAGCCAATTTATGTCAGACGCAATTTCCCAAATCCAGGCTTCTTATAATCCACTAGAAGATAGAATACTCCTAAAGATAAAGACACTCAATCAACAGGTGTATTCAGCTTGGATAACACGACGCTATATGCGTATATTGATTCCGGCTTTGCAAGGCCAACACCCACAAACCGGTGAAGCACTGTTTTCCGAAGAACAAAGCATTGAGAACAGAATGCGTCAGGAAGCTGCACAGGCCGAAGGGGATTTCGAAACCGATTACCAAGAACCCGAAAAAGCCGACTACCCATTGGGGGAACAGCCAATCCTATTGACCAGAATCACGTTCAAAGAGTTGGGGAGCGATAATCCGGAACTGAATCTGGAACCGGAAAACGGACCGGGAATTGGTCTACCGTTTCAGCCGGATGTACTTGCGATTCTGTTGAAAATTTTCAGCAAGGCACTGGATGCATCGAACTGGCAATTGGATCTGGAACCGATTCTACAGCTGCCTAAAGAAAGTCGATTACAGTAGTCTCATAGCGCCTTATCTGCTGCAATTCCCAGTAAAACGATCAAACCGATCCAATGGTTTTGCAAAAACACTTGGAATGCAACCCGGTCGTCATTCTTCTTCAACTGCAAGTAATGGTGGACAAAGATACCGGCCACCAGCGCTAAACTGACCCAATAAGGCCAGCCGAGCGCAAATAGGTCGACCATCCACAATAATAACAACCACATAACCAACTGGAAAACGGCAATAATTTCGGCTACATAACGTCCAAACAATATCGCCGTCGACTTAACGCCTATCTTGAGGTCATCTTCTTTGTCACCGACGGCATAGGCCGTATCGTAGATCAAAGACCAAACCATCGTCGCAGCAAAAACCGGCCAGGCTTGCCAGGGCAAAGTATTTTGTACTGCGGCAAACGCCATCGGAATCGCCCATGCGAAGGCTGCGCCGAGAAATGCCTGAGGCCAATGGGTATGACGTTTCATAAATGGATAAAGTGCAGCCAATCCGACCGCCACAAAAGACAAAGTGATCGTTAAAGCATTTAACGTCAGAACCAGCGCAAATGCGACTAGGCATAATACCGCAAAAAATACCAACGCCTGTTTTGGCGTAATCTCACCGGTCGCGAGGGGCCGGTTGCAGGTACGCTTAACGTGACCGTCGAAGTTTCGATCCGCATAATCGTTAATGACACATCCCGCCGAACGCATCAGAATCGCACCGATAATGAAAACAAATAGTAGCCATGCATCCGGAAATCCGTCTGAAGCGAGCCATAAGGCCCATAGAGCCGGCCATAATACCAAATAGATACCGATAGGCCGGTCAAGGCGCGTTAAAGCGATATAGGCGTGAATTTTATTCATGGAGTTGATCGACGATTGCTTGAATTTCATTAAAGGCCGACGGCGTCATTTCAAGCTGTGCCTCGGCTTTGCCTTGCACTTCTTTGTAATGAAGATGAATCCGTTCTTCCTGTTTGCTCCAGTGCATGACATACCCCCAACCGACTAAATGCGCTTGACCGGCATCCTGACCCTTTAACTGCCAACCATGGTTTTGCAAAGCTGTTTTAAATGGCTCGGCCAGTTCAGGAGCAAGTGTTATATATCGCACGAAAAACCCAACAGGCCTGTTTATTTCTTACTGGGTTTGGCCCAGCCCTTGATCGTCAGCTGTTTCGAACGACTCAGGGTCAACTCTTCTGCCGGTGCTTCTTTTGTGATGGTCGAACCAGCTCCGATGGTTGCCCCGTCGTTGATTTTAACCGGTGCGACCAGCTGGGTATCCGATCCGACAAACACACGGTCACCGATTTCTGTCAGGTGTTTGTTGACGCCATCATAATTGCAGGTGATGGTTCCAGCCCCAATGTTAACATCAGCCCCCATCAAGGTATCACCGATGTAACTCAAATGATTCACTTTAGACCCCTGGCCGATTTTAGCTTTTTTGGTTTCAACAAAATTACCGATTCGTACCAAGTCTGCCAATTCCGATCCCGGTCTTAACCGGGCGTATGGCCCAATCGTACAATCGCGTCCGACAATACAATCCTCAAGATGACTGAAAGGATGGATAACAGTTCCCGCTCCGATAGTGACATTTTTTAGGATACAGTTCGCTCCAATAGAAACACCGTCTCCAAGGTGGTTGGTCCCTTCGAATATCACGTTAGCATCAATTGTCACATCCATACCAACACTGACATTTCCACGGATGTCCAAACGATCTGCATCAATCAATGTCGTACCTTGCTTCATAAGTGCTTCAGCCAAGCCCTTCTGATATTGACGTTCCAGATTTTGGAGCTGGATCTTGTCATTTACCCCCAGCACTTCAAGAATACGCTGTGGCTGTGTCGTATGAACGGTGAACCCATCTTCTACACACATTTGGATAATATCGGTTAGGTAGTATTCGCCTTGTGCGTTATCCGATGAAAGATTAGACAACCATTTTTTCAGGTACTGGCCCTTAACAGCCATGATTCCAGTATTGACCTCTTTGATGGCTTTCTCTTCGGTAGTTGCATCCTTTTCTTCTACGATGGCCTGGACCTGATAGTGTTGGTCACGTACGATTCGCCCATAACCGCTTGCATCTTCCAGCGTAATAGTCAGTAACGCCAATGGGTGACTGTCATCAACTTGAGATAACAGATCCTGAAGTGTCGATTCAGCAGTAAGCGGGACATCACCGTAAAGAATCAATACAGTATCGTCATCTTCGTAATAACCATTGGCTTGCACTACAGCGTGTCCAGTTCCCAATTGGGATGCCTGCATGGTGAATACCAGGCCGCTACCGGTTACCGTTTCACGTACAAGCTCTGCACCATGACCGATAACTGTGACAATTTGAATAGGTTCCAACTGTTCGGCAGTATCAATAACATGCTGGAGTAACGGTTTTTGCGCTAACGGCTGTAAGACTTTAGGTAAGGAAGAACGCATTCGCGTACCTTTACCTGCGGCAAGGATCACGACCTTTAAGGACATACTCATACCTGTGAATTTGAAGACAAAAGATATAACAAATTATAGTGCTTTTAGATAATTGCTTGTGAAAAACGCATGGGATCGTATCACTATTGAATAAATTCAATAAGCAAAAGCGAATGAATAAAGAATCATTTAAAAACACTAGAGGAAAAAAAAGCGCCATGAAGGCGCTTTTTCACAAAGATTAACAATTATGCCAACCCAGTTTTATGCAAACGGTCTCTTAATTTAGAGATCGTCTGAATCTGAGCAACCGCTTCCGCCAACTCAACTTGAGCTCTTGCGATATCCGTATCGGACTTGGCATTGGCCATTGCTTCTTCAGCACGCTGTTTAGCCGCTTCAGCTTCAGCTTCATCAAGGTCTGCAGCACGAACAGCAGTATCGGCCAAAACCGTTACTACACTTGGCTGAATTTCGATGATGCCGCTGTTGACGTAGAAATGTTGTTCTTCGTCACCACTAACTACACGTACTGTTCCAGGCTTTAACTGGCTAAGGAACTGGGTATGATGAGGCATAACACCAACCTCACCATCGGCAGCCTGTGCAAAAAGCATCTCAACTTTACCAGAAAAGATTTCACCTTCTGCACTTACAATATCGACTTGCATTGTGACTGCCATGATCAATTAACCTTTATATTTTTTAGCATTCTCTAGAACTTCGTCAATGTCCCCAGCATACATAAATGCCTGCTCAGGTACATCATCAAGCTCACCAGAGATAATCATTTTAAAACCACGGATGGTTTCTTTCAATGGGACATAACGTCCATCTTCACCGGTGAAAACCTTAGCTACGAAGTATGGCTGTGAGAAGTAACGCTGCATCTTACGAGCACGTGCTACTAGAGAGCGGTCTTCTTCAGAAAGCTCGTCCATACCAAGGATTGCGATAATGTCTTTCAACTCTTTATAACGCTGAAGAGTTTGCTGTACACCACGTGCAACGTCATAATGCTCTTGACCAACAACTTGTGGATCTAGCTGACGTGAAGTTGAATCCAGAGGATCAATCGCAGGATAAATACCTGTTTCAGCGATCGCACGGTTCAATACAACTGTCGCATCCAAGTGAGCGAACGTAGTCGCAGGAGCAGGGTCAGTCAAGTCATCCGCAGGTACGTATACAGCCTGGATAGACGTGATAGAACCAGTCTTAGTTGAAGTGATACGCTCCTGAACCTGACCCATTTCTTGAGCAAGGTTAGGCTGGTAACCTACCGCAGATGGCATACGACCCAACAATGCAGATACCTCAGTACCAGCAAGAGTATAACGGTAGATGTTGTCTACGAAGAATAGGATATCACGACCTTCGTCACGGAAGTACTCAGCCATTGTAAGACCAGTCAAAGCAACACGTAGACGGTTACCTGGTGGCTCATTCATCTGACCGTATACAAGAGCAACTTTATCAAGTACTCCTGATTCTTCCATTTCATAATAGAAGTCGTTACCTTCACGAGTACGCTCACCTACACCAGCAAATACTGAGTAACCAGAGTGCTCGATTGCGATGTTACGGATCAATTCCATCATGTTAACGGTTTTACCAACACCGGCACCACCGAACAGACCAACTTTACCACCCTTCGCGAAAGGACAGATCAAGTCGATAACCTTAACACCTGTTTCCAACAATTCCTGAGAAGCTGCCAACTCGTCAAAAGCAGGAGCTGCACGGTGAATTGTGTTGCGCTCTTCTGTTTCTACTGGACCTGCGTTATCAATCGCATTACCAAGAACATCGAAGATACGTCCTAGTGTTGCTTTACCTACTGGTACAGAAATCGCTTCACCAGTATTTGTAACCGCCATGCCACGCTTCAAACCGTCGGATGAACCCATTGCGATTGCACGCACTACGCTATCACCAACTTGTTGCTGAACTTCAAGAGTAAGATCTAGTTCATCAACTTTTAACGCGTCATAGATTTTTGGTAAATCAGCACCTTTAAATTCGACGTCGATGACCGGGCCGATAATTTGTACTATTTTTCCACTCATAATCTTTAACCTTTTATTGAAATACTTCAAACTTAAACAGCGGATGAACCAGCAACAATCTCAGAAAGTTCCGCTGTGATTGCAGCTTGACGAGCTTTGTTATAAGACAATTTCAACTCGTTAATCATTTCACCGGCGTTGTCTGTTGCATTCTTCATTGCCATCATACGAGCACCCTGCTCACAAGCAGCATTTTCAACAACGGCACCGAAAACAGTGCTTTCAACATAGCGACGCATCAATAAATCCAATGCGGTTTTAGCATCAGGTTCATACAAATAATCCCAATACGTTTCGCTATCTGATTCAACAGACTGAAGAGGTACTAACTGCTGGATATTCGGGTTTTGTGCCATTGTGTTGACAAATTCGTTTGAAGCCAAATGTACTTCATCGATCTCACCCGCATCAAACTTGTCTAAAACAACTTTGATAGTACCAACTAAGTCCTCAATATGAGGCGTATCACCTAGGTCAGAAACCGCAGCTACAACATTCCCACCGTAACTACGGAAGAATGTTTTAGCTTTATTACCAACCAGAGCAAGCTCAACCTCAACACCTTGTTCTTTCCACGCCTTAAGCTGTGGCAAAGCCTTACGGAATAAGTTTGAGTTTAAACCACCACATAAACCTCGATCAGAAGAGATGACAACCAATGCAACACGTTTAACCGTTTCACGAGTCTGAGTATAAGGATGCTTATACTCAGGATGTGCACCGGAAACGTGTTCGATTACTCTCTTCACTTTTTCGACGTATGGTTTGGTAGCTTCCATGCGAGCTTGAGCTCTACGCATTTTAGAAGCCGCCACCATTTCCATGGCTTTGGTGATTTTCTTGGTATTTGTTACGGAACCAATTTTGGCTCGTATTTCTTTACTACCGCCTGCCATGGCCTACCCCTTATCTTAGTAAACGCCGTTTGTTTTGAATGACTCGATACAAGCTTTAACACCTGTTACGATTTCATCATCCCAACCACCTTTCTCATTGATCTTGGCGGCTAGTTCAGCATGTTCAGAGTTTAGGGAGGCATGTAATGCAGCTTCGAAATCCAATACTTTTTCGACTTCGATATCGTCCAAGTATCCTTCGTTAGCGGCATATAGAGATACTGCCATCTCAGCAATAGTCAAAGGTGAATATTGCTTCTGCTTCATCAGCTCGGTTACACGCTTACCACGTTCTAGCTGTGCTTTAGTTGCAGCATCAAGATCTGATGCGAACTGAGCGAAAGCAGCCAATTCACGGTACTGTGCCAAGTCAAGACGAATACCACCACCTAATTTCTTGATCGCTTTAGTCTGAGCAGCACCACCAACACGTGATACAGAAAGACCAGCGTTCACAGCAGGACGGATACCTTGAGTGAACAATCCAGTTTCAAGGAAGATCTGACCATCAGTGATAGAAATTACGTTAGTCGGTACGAATGCAGAAACGTCACCCGCTTGAGTTTCAATAATAGGTAGAGCAGTCAAAGAACCGGTCTTACCTTTTACTTCACCGTTAGTGAATCTTTCAACATAATCTTCGTTTACACGAGCAGCGCGCTCAAGTAGACGTGAATGTAGATAGAAAACATCACCAGGGAAAGCTTCACGTCCAGGAGGACGACGTAGCAACAATGAAATTTGACGGTAAGCCTGAGCTTGCTTGGTCAAATCATCATAGATGATCAATGCATCTTCACCACGGTCACGATAGTACTCACCCATCGCACAACCAGCATAAGCTGCCATGTACTGAAGAGCAGCAGGATCTGAAGCGTTAGCTGCAACGATAACCGTGTTTTCCATAGCACCGTATTCTTCAAGCTTACGAGCTACATTGTTAACAGTAGATGCTTTCTGACCCATTGCAACGTAGATACATTTAACACCAGTGTTTTTCTGGGAAATGATTGCGTCGATTGCAATAGCTGTTTTACCAGTCTGGCGGTCACCGATGATCAACTCACGCTGTCCACGACCGACTGGAATCATAGAGTCGATAGACTTAATACCAGTCATCATAGGCTGATCTACAGACTTACGATCGATAACACCAGGAGCGATACGCTCGATTGGTGAAGTGACTTTAGCGTCGATAGAACCTTTACCGTCGATAGGACGACCTAGGGCGTCAACTACACGACCGTTCAATTCAGGACCTACTGGCACTTCTAAGATACGTCCAGTACAAGTGACTTTGTCACCTTCAGAGATGTGTTCAAATTCACCTAGAATAACAACACCTACAGAATCACGCTCAAGGTTAAGCGCCATACCGAAAGTGTTTTCGTCGAATTGAACCATCTCACCATACATTACATCTGACACGCCGTGAATAAGAGCAATACCGTCAGCGATGCTAACGACTGTCCCTTCACTGCCAGACTCTGCAGCACCGTCAAAACCGGCGATGCGGTCTTTAATTAGGTTACTGATTTCAGAGGCATTCAATTGCATGTGTGTTCCTCTCCATTATTGGGCGATTGCTGCGCCAAGTTTGTTAAGTTGCGATACTGCTGAACCATCGATGGCCCAGTCGCCGACTTTGATTTTGATTCCAGCGATTAAGCTTGGATCTTCCTCATAAGTAATCTCTACTTCGGCATCAAACTTAGCATTTAAAGCAGCACTTAATTTTTTCTTCTGCTCAACCGTAGCTTTGCGCGCTGAAATAACCGTCGCTCTTACGCGTTTCTCTTCCACAGCCTTCAACTCTTCAAAAGTTTCGGAAAGATCTGGAAGTGCAGCTAAACGTTTATTTTCAGCCATTACAGCAAGAAGGCTTTTACCTTCAGCGGAAAGATTCGCTCCCAATACAGATTCAAAAACGGATAACACGTTTTCGTCTGTGTAAGCTGGGTTCGCAATCATTGCCTGCATTGCTTCATCAGAAGCGATTGCAGCAAGATTTGCTAGCTCTTCAGACCACTCTGTCAGCTGATTTTTCTCTTTTGCGATAGCAAAAGCAGCTTCAGCATAAGGTCTTGCAATTGTCATTAATTCTGCCATAGAAGTTTCCTTAGATTGATTTAACTAAGGTTTCAAGCATGTCATTGTGTGCTGCTGCATCGACTTCTTTCTGAAGAATTTTCTCTGCACCAGTTACAACCAAAGAAGCGACTTCTTTACGAAGGTCTTCTCTCGCACGACTAACTTCTTGCTCAATTTCTGCTTGGGCGGCAGCTTTAATACGGTCAGCTTCTTCGTTTGCTTTTACTTTCGCATCTTCTACGATTTCAGAGCTACGCTTTTCAGCCTGACTTAGTATGTTTTGAGCTTGAGCTTTAGCTTCCTTAAGCACTTCTTTTGCTTTTTGTTCGGCTAACTCAAGTTCATGCTTACCTTTCTCAGCGGCAGAAAGACCGTCAGCGATTTTCTTCTGACGTTCTTCCATTAGCTTAGACAGCGGCCCCCACAGCACTTTGTTCACAAACCAGACTAATAGCACAAATGCAATAATCTGGATGAGAAGCGTTGCGTTAATACTCACGGTGGTTACCTCGCCATTCGTTATTTAAAAAATTAAATTTTCGATTTAATTAAGCGCTTTGGATTATGCACCCAAAGCAGCTGTCATTGCACCGATGAATGGGTTAGCGAATAGGAACCACATAGCGAAAGCTAGGATGATGAATGGGAAAGATTCCATCAAACCAGCGAAGATGAACATGTTAGTCATCAATGCAGGACGCATTTCAGGCTGACGTGCAATACCTTCCAAAGTTTTTGAACAGATCAGACCCCAACCAATAGCTGAACCAAGACCAGCAGCAGCCAAAATTACACCTACACCAATAGCAGTTGCAGAGTAGATATCAGCAATCATAGTAGCAGTTACTTCCATCGACTTTCTCCTAAAGTTTTACAAGTTAAAAATTAAAAAAATAAAAGTTATAAATAAAGCTTTTTACTTCAGACCTCATCATGAAACCTTAAAGCAGGTGCGCTTAAACCTTTTTGGTAGTTCGCAAGAACCACCTATTCTTTTTATTGCCTCTACGTCAGACTCAGTGACCTTCGTCGTGAGCCATCCCTAGATAAACAATGGTAAGCACCATAAAGATAAAGGCTTGTAGGGTGATAACCAACAAGTGGAAAATCAACCAACCTAAATCTAACAGGACTTGTAGAGGTGCCCAGAATAGCGCAGCGGCACCCACTGCTAAAGTTCCACCAATCAATGCGATCAGTAGGAATACTAACTCACCTGCGAACATGTTACCGAACAGACGCAGAGCAAGTGAAAGCGGTTTTGAAACTTCTTCAATCAAAGTCATCACAATGTTCACAGGAACAAAGAACTTACCGAATGGATGGAATAGGAACATTTTGATGAATCCACCCACACCTTTGATTTTGATGTTATAGAAAACGATTAGAGCAAATACTGAAAATGCCATTGCCAAAGTCGTGTTTAAGTCAGTTGTTGGAACCACCTTAAGATGTGCATGTGGATCACCGGTAATCAACTGATATAGATATGGCAATAGGTCAACAGGGATCAAATCCATGAAGTTCATCAACCAAACCCAAAGGAAAATGGTCAATGCCAATGGCGCGATAAGAGGGTTGTGGCCAGGAAAAGCGTCTCTAACGTTGGTAGAAACGAATTCTAGAATAGATTCTACGAAGTTCTGGAATCCACCAGGCGTTCCGGCTTCGATTTGCTTACCAAGACGTGCTGCAACAAATACGATCAGCGCGCCAAGCAATAAACTTACAACAATGGTATCTAGGTTAAATGTCCAGAAACCTTCGCCTATGTGATTATTTGTCAAGTGATGTTGAATATACTCGACAGTTCCCATCTTTTCAGCACTCAAGGGTCTTCTCCTTAGTCAGTCAAACGACGCTTACCTTTAAGGTTGAACATCTGACCGATCTGCATGACAACGAATGTCAGCACAACCGCCATTGGTTCGAACTTAAAGAGCGCCAGCCCTAAAACAAACAACACAGCCAACAGAATGAATCTGACGACTGCACTCAAATATAAAACTAAAATTCCAAACTTTGGATCTTCCGCCGCTTTCTGGTCGGCTTTCTTGAACGTAACGCTTAACATAAGCACGTTCATCATACCGATAAACAGCCCATAAACGGATGACCACAATTGACCTTGAGTGGCAAAAATCACAACGGCGATCAAACCGATGATGCCCTGGATCTTCAACGGTTGATTAAGATTTTTGATCATCTTTCTTTTCTTCTACAACCGGATCCAATTTACTCGAAAGCCGCATTACCTTTTGTGTGCCGCCGATAAACCCTAGCAGGCCACACAAAAGTAAAAATATTGGTGTCGTTTCAAATAGCTGATCCAACGCATAGCCAACCAAAAAACCAGCCACGATCATTGATGTAAAAATCGATCCGGCACTCATCAATAGGAAATTTACCGCTGGTTTCGGCGCGTCACCTGGTTTTGGCTTCTGTGGCTCTTTATTTGAATCACTCATTCGATGACAAACTCTATTAATGATACTTTTTAGTTGAAAATTGTTCAAGCTAAACGGCCGCACATAATAATGCTTTATGGACCCAAAAGCTAGCTTATAAGTTTGTTTTTCTGTGTTTTTTCTATGGCTTTTTTTGCGATCAACTACATACTGTGTGTACTAAATTTTATGCCACTAGATATATTTGTCTTATGGGCCAGCTTTTTTAATTGAGATTTTCTATCAACTTTTTCTGTTTTAAAAAAGATTTAACAATCGATTCAAATCATCCATATCGTTATAGCTTATCTCCAACTTTCCCTTACCGTTTTCACGGTGGCTGATCCTGACCTTAGCCGAAATCTTGTCTGCCAGAACCTGCTGTTTTTCCTGAATTTCTTTAATGCCTGGAATGCGATTTTGCTTCGCTTGCTTAACCATTTTTGATGGAACAAGAATCTGCTGTGCCGCTTCTTCCATTTCCCTTACTGACCAGCCCTTTTCGATAGCTTTATCCGTCAATTGCAGCTGGACTTCTTCAGGCAGCGTAATGATGGCTCGGGCATGTCCCATACTAATTTGGCCATCATGCAATGCATCCTGCACACTTTGAGGCAACTTTAACAGTCTCAAGAGGTTAGAGACGGCGGTACGCGAACGACCTACTGCATCAGCCACCTCTTGCTGCGTCAATTCAAATTCTTTCAATAAACGCTTCAGACCGATTGCCGTTTCGATCGGATTAAGGTCTTCACGCTGGATGTTCTCAATCAGAGCCATCGCCAAGGTAGTCTGACTGTCTGCTTGACGTATTACCACCGGCACCTTATCCAAGCCAGCCAGTTGTGCTGCCCGCCAGCGGCGTTCACCGGCTATGATTTCATAACGGTCATCATCCACCGCCTTGACGATAATAGGCTGCACCACACCCTGAACTCGGATGGAGTCGGCCAACTCTTTAAGGGCCGCTTCATCGAACTGCTGGCGAGGCTGATAAACCCCGGCCTGTAACTGAGTAACCGAAAGCTTTTCGATCCGCAGATCCGTATTGCTGTTCTCTGACTTCTGTTTTGCACCAATCATGGCGTGAATGCCACGATTCCCCATTCCTGAGCGTTTTTTTGCCACGGTTACCCTACCTTCTTTTTCTATTGTCAGAGTTAATGTTAAATTTGTGTTTTTCGAATCAGTTCATTCGCCAATGCAAGATAAGCGATGGCACCATTTGAAGACGCGTCGTAATCCAAAATTGATTCTCCGTAACTCGGCGCTTCAGCCAAACGGACGTTTCTGGGAATGATCGTCTGCAGTACTTTCATACCGAAATGTGAAACCAATTGATTTGAAACGTCATTCGCCAAGTTATTACGACGGTCATGCATAGTCCTCAACAAACCGTCGATATGCAAAGTCGGATTAAGCTGTTCTTTAACGGTCTCGATGGTGTCCATAAGTGCGGAAAGCCCTTCCAACGCAAAATACTCACACTGCACCGGTACAACAATCCCGTCAGCCGCCGTCAGGGCGTTCAAGGTCAACATATTCAAGGTCGGAGGACAATCGATCAGCACCGCATCATACTCAGTACGAACCTTTTTTAGAGCCTTACGCAGTCGCTTCGGCCCCATATTTTCTTCTAAAAGTTCAACTTCGGCGGCCGTCAGGTCACCATTCGCCGGCATCAAATCAAGATTGGCCAACTCGACATGCTGTATCGCTGAACGGGCCTTGGATTCGCCGACCAATACTTCAAAAATTGAATTTTCAAGATTGTCTTTGTCGACACCGATGGCAACGGTACTGTTCCCCTGTGGATCCAAATCGATCAACAGAACCTTTTTTCCCAATCGGGCCAAAGCGGCCGCTAAATTGACACTGGTTGTGGTTTTACCCACACCCCCTTTCTGATTTGCCAATGCAATCACTCTGCCCACGAACTGTCACCTAGCCTTTTAATATTTAATCTTGAGTTGTTAGTTTATTACAATTACTCCGACTTGCAGGCTTTAATCAACATTCGTTGCGCCTCTAATCCGGGTACGTGTAAATCGATCATGGCCTCAATTTTCACCAGGCCAGGTAAATTCGAATAATCTTCAAAATCTTTCTGCGCTTTCATCGCCCACCAGTAACCATCCGATTTTAATAGATGTGAGGTCCAGTGCAACATATCTTCCAATGAGGCAAACGCGCGGGAAACGACACCATCGTACAGCTCTTCAGGTTGGTAAGTCTCGACCCGCTGATGGAACACAACAGTGTTCTGCAAACCGAGTTCAGCTTTAGCCTGAATCAGAAAACGTGTTTTTTTGCTATTGCTGTCAAGCAAATCAACCTGTTTATCGGGAAAGCAAATTGCCAGTGGAATTCCGGGCAGGCCACCACCTGTTCCGACATCGATCAATCTTTGACCGCAGATATGGGGAACAATGCTCAAACTGTCCAACAGATGTTTAACCAACATTTCCTGAGGGTCTCGAATCGCCGTCAGATTGTAAACCTTATTCCACTTTTCTAATAAGGTCAAATACGCCATCAACTTATCGATTGCAGACTCGGGAAGATCGATACCAATCTCTTCAATCCCTTGTTGCAACTGGGTTTTCAACTGCTCATAATCCATAATGACGTCAGGCTACCTTATTACCGGAACGGTACTTCTTAATGGCAATCAACAGAATCGAAATCGCAGCCGGCGTAATACCGGAAATTCGGCTGGCCATGCCCAAAGTCGCAGGCTTATGGTCACGCAACTTCTGCTTAACCTCGTTTGACAAACCGGAAATCTTGTCCAGGTCCAAATCTTCGGGAATCTTAACCGCTTCCGAACGTTTGAGTTTATCGATCTCCTGCTTCTGTCGCTCGATATAACCGGAATATTTGGCTTCGATTTCGATTTGATCCACCACCTCTTCGGATTCGACGCCATCACCAAAAACTTCCAGCTCCGCCAACGCATTGTAAGCAACGTTCGGACGCTTCAGCAGATCGAACAGACTCTGTTCTTTACTCAAAGGCAGCGCCATCAACTCTTCAGCCTTCTTCGCTTCAGCATGTGCCGGATAAATCCAAGTCTGCTTCAAACGATCCAACTCTTTTTCCAACGCTTCCATCTTACTTTCAAACGCCATCCAGCGGACATCGTCAATCAGGCCGAACTCACGCGCAATCGGTGTCAGACGCTGGTCGGCATTATCTTCACGCAACATCAAACGGTATTCCGCTCGCGAGGTGAACATTCGATAAGGCTCGCTGGTACCTAGTGTAATCAGGTCATCCACTAGAACACCCAAATAAGCTTCATCACGACGTGGATACCATTGTTCTTTCTCCTGCGCACGACGGGCAGCGTTCATACCTGCCAAAATCCCTTGCGCAGCCGCCTCTTCATAGCCGGTGGTACCGTTGATCTGTCCGGCAAAGAATAGGCCGTGAATATGCTGGCTTTCAAGCGTTGGTTTTAGACCACGCGGATCGAAATAATCGTACTCAATTGCATAACCAGGTCGCATGATACGCGCGTTCTCTAAACCTTCCATCGAACGCACGATCTGCATCTGGGTCTCAAACGGTAAACTGGTAGAAATCCCGTTCGGATAGAGTTCGATACTGGTCAACCCTTCCGGCTCGATAAATACTTGATGACGATCCTTATCGGCGAAACGCATGACCTTGTCTTCAATCGACGGACAATAACGCGGTCCGACACTGTCGATCTCGCCTTGATCCGAATACATCGGAGACTGATCCAAAGACGCCATAATGGCTTCATGCGTCTGTGCATTGGTATAAGTGATGTAACAAGGAATCTGTTGAGGGTGCATGGAGTGTTTTCCCATGTAGGAAAACACTGGTGCTGGGTCGTCTCCGTGCTGAATCTGCATCGCATCGAAATTCACGGTGCGTGCATCAATACGCGGAGGGGTACCTGTCTTCAAGCGTCCAACCGGAAGATCCAGCTCACGCATGCGGGCGGCCAAACAGTTCGCAGGTTCATCACCGGCACGTCCGCCCTCGTAATTCTTCAAGCCGATATGGATTCGCCCTGCCAAGAAAGTTCCGACCGTCAACACCACTTGATTCGCATAGAACTTAAGGCCCATTTTGGTTTCAACGCCGCGTACATGGTCGCCTTCAAGAATAAGGTCTTCAACCGGTTGCTGGAAAATCGAGAGATTGACCTGATTTTCAAGGCGCGTTCTGATTGCCTGACGGTACAGAACTCGGTCGGCCTGGGCTCGGGTCGCCCGAACAGCAGGACCTTTGGAGGCATTGAGGATGCGGAACTGGATTCCGGCCTCATCGATCGCCAACGCCATCGCGCCCCCAAGTGCATCGACCTCCTTAACCAGATGACCCTTACCGATCCCGCCAATGGCTGGGTTGCATGACATTTGTCCCAGAGTGTCGATATTGTGAGTCAGCAACAAGGTTTTCAATCCCATACGCGCAGACGCTAAAGCCGCTTCCGTGCCCGCATGACCGCCACCGACGACGATGACATCATAATTTGAAATTTGCGCATCCATGTTGCTGTCCTTTCGTGGAGAGTGTCAATTTTGCTTAGACACTGTAGGCAATCAAATAAAACTTTCGTAAAATAGCAGTGTATTTTACCATAAGCCAATCCTATTCAACTAGGCATCCAACGCAATCCCTATCATGGAGGTGAATATGCGCGCTTTTTTCTCTAAAAACAAGTGGATAACGGGTAGCTGTATCGTAGGACTTACCCTTCTTTCCGGTTGCTCTATCACCCCTCCGAAAAGCTTGATGGACATCCAGGCTGGAGAAACTTTTACACTCAAACAACCCGTCACTTTCCGGGCTGAAAATGTCAGACAATACATACAATTCGGTGAATTGACCGGTGGCGGCTTCAACCAAAGCGAACAACATTGCCGTATCGAACTGTACGAAATGCCTAAAAAGGCTTATATGGTTCAACCCCAAAACTTTAAGATTAGTCGAGTCCAACTCGATGAAGAAGAAATCGCCCGCAATCAAGACAGAATAATGTTTGCGGCCAATCAATACACTACCGTTCAATCCGACGTCGCTCCAAACCTGATGCTTTTGGCCAGGGATGACTACCAACGTCCGGAAACAATGGACTTAGTGCACTTATACCTCAAATCGGACACTCAACCGAATGTGTATCGATTAACCTGTTCCGGAGCTTTGAGCAACGGGGATCCAAAAGACGCCCCTAGAAGCTATCGTCCCGATCGAAATGACATCAACCGAATCCTAGGGAATGTCGGATCAATCCACCCTTAAGCAAATAAGTATTAAATTATATAAGTAATTCTATCCATAACATAGATAGAATTACTTCATATTCTCACCGAAATGTAATAGACTGATTTCTATATAAAAATTAGGCTTTTTACGAGGAGAGAATATGCATTCGCTTAAATCCCGCTTTACCCTGGTACTGAGCATTGTTGTGCTGAGCCTGGGCGGACTCATGATTGCCGTCAATACGGCATTGCATAAAATTCAACAACTAGAAACCACTTCAAGCCTCTCCCATCAACTCCACACCCAACTCCTCGAATTACGTAAGCAAGAAAAAGACTTCCTCATCCGGAAGGAGACCAAATACATCGATCAGTTCAATATCACTTACACCCGGACTCAGGATATTATCCATCGACTTTCGACCGAGTTAACCGCCATAGAACAACCAACCTCTTTGGTCGAAACCCTTTCCCAGTCCATCACCCAATATCAGGACCGTTTTATCGCTCTTGCCAAATTACAAAAAACCATTGGGCTTAATCCAAAAGACGGTCTATACGGCAGCCTTCGCGATTCCGTGCATAAAGCGGAAGGGCTTCTCAAAAATAGTAATCAGATACAACTGACAGCGGATATGCTGATGTTACGCCGAAACGAAAAAGACTTCATGCTGCGATTCGCAGAAAAATACCAAGGAAAGTTCCTCAAAAACTTTGCAAAGTTCGAACAGAATCTGGCCGTCAGCGACATGAACCAAAATGAACAGACATCCGTCTCTACGGCCATGCAAAAATACAAAACCGACTTTCTAGCGCTGTACCAAGCCGAACAAAAAAAAGGATTGGATGAAAAATCGGGACTAAGGGGTCAAATGCGGTCAGCCATCCACGCCACTGAAGCCCCGCTGACCTCTCTACAAAGCCAGGTTGATAATTTCCTAACTGAACAGCATGAAAATATCATTAGCACCTTATGGAGCATTGCCATTCTCGCAATATTGATCATGATTTTCGTACTGGTTCAAACCACACTCAAGGTTCTAAAAGGGGTGTCTGTTTTAACCAAAGGCATGCAACAGACTCATGATACCGGTGACTTCAACCAACCGATACAACACAAACTCAAAGACGAATTTGGGGAGATCGCCAATACCTATAACGGTCTGCTCGACAAAATATCCAATGAAATGAACCACATAAATCAGATCATTACATCCATTGCGCAAGGTGAATTCAAACAACGCATCAACCAACAATACACGGGAGATTTTGAAAAACTCAGGATTAACCTGAACCAAGCCGTCGACAGCGTTGACAATACCATGGATGCGTTGGAAGAGATCATGGTCTCTTTAGAGAACGGTCGTTTCGACATCCGAATGAATCCAAACGTCAAAGGTGCTCTGAAGGCCAAAGTAGACCATTCGATGCACTTCCTGGAATCCGCACACGAGGAGATCCGTACGGTCATGAACCATGTTTCACAAGGCCTTTTCGACAAGCGAATCCAGAGTGAACTGCCCGGCGATCTGGAAGTCCTGAAAAACGCCATCAACCACTCCGTTAACGAAGTGGATAAAGCATTCAGTCAAATCAGCGAATACGCAGACGCTATCGCCTCAAACGACCTCACCCACACAATCAAAGGTGACTTCAAAGGAACCGTCAGCAAAGTTCAAAATGATTTGAACAACGCCCTGAAAAACCTTTCAAACACTATTGCCAAAGTCAATGAAACCGCAATCGACGTCGAAAATGGTGCCAATTGGATTTCCGAAACCAACCTAAATCTATCAAAACGCACCCAACAAGAAGCTTCTTCCCTGGAACAAACTGCAGCGGCAATTGAAGAAATGACTTCCAGCGTTACTCAGGCATCGGAAAACGCTCATCAAGCCAACAAACTGAGCAACGCCACCAAAGAGGAGGCCCAAAAAGGCGAACAGGTCATGCAGTCAACCATTCTTTCAATGCATGAGATTCAAGATTCAAGCAATAAAATCGAGGAGATCGTTACCCTGATCGACAGCATCGCTTTTCAAACAAACCTGCTGGCGTTGAATGCCGCTGTAGAGGCTGCTCGTGCCGGAGAACAGGGGCGTGGATTTGCCGTTGTCGCCGGAGAAGTCCGTTCACTCGCAAGCAAATCTTCCGATGCCGCTCAGGACATCAAGATGCTGATTGAAGAAGTGACCCAAAAAGTAGGAAGAGGATCGGAATTGGCGGAACAGTCAGGCCAAGCTTTTGGAACCATTACAGAATCGATTAATAAGGTCGTCGAAATCGTCGAAGAAATTTCCATTTCCAGCGAAGAACAAGCCAGAGGAATTCAAGAGGTCAACCAGGCCATGAACAACATGGAATCAATCGCCCAACAGAATGCCGACATGGTTGAAAGTTCCGCCAATCATTCCGTAGAGCTCAAACAAGATGCCGAACATTTAAAACAGCTTGTCAGCGATTTCACGACCAGTCAGCAACTTAAAAAGGCCTGAATCTAACCGGAAAAGGTCTCCCTTACGGGGCATGATGCGCTTCGCTGACTTGACGTATGCGTTCCGCCGGACGGAACAGTTGCTGCATCAAATAATCTTGCAAAGCCTGCGGATAATCTTGTTTTGCCAACGCATGCTGCATACACAGCAACCAAGCATCCCGGTCCGATTCATCCACGCGGATATGGGCATGCGCCATCGGAATATTGATCGAACCGTATTTTTCGGCATAGATTTGCGGACCGTTCATCCAACCCGATAGAAAATGAACCAACTTATCCCTTGATTCGGTCAAATCCTCTCGATGCATCGCTCGAATCTTTTTGGCTTCAGGCAGACTGTCCATCGCATCGTAAAAGTCATCTACCAACTTCACTAGACCTTCATGACCGCCAACAGCCCGATAAGTGGCATCACCCATGCCATAAGTTACATCCTGTCCATTTTCGACCATATTTGACTCCGTATTCAGTGGCCGTTAAGTCGGGCGCTTGCCGTTGGGATTCGGCCGCATCGTCAACAACTCTTCGACTTCATGCTGGGAATAACCACGGTCAAAAGCGAACTGCGCCAACTGGCTTGCACGCGCCTGCAACTCCTCAACCTCCATGCCGTTTTCGATTGCTTCTTCCAGACATTCCGAAAGCATATCGATCGTCGCGCCCTCGTTCTCATTTTCATCCGCGCCATGCGTTTGTAAGCGTTTCAGGTTTTGATCGAAACACTCCAGCAACTGGCGGGACTTGAGGGTATTTTTGATACTCACCACCTCATGTTCGGCCATACTTACTCCTTACCAAAATCAACAGGCCTGCTCAGTTTCGCGAAATCGATTTTTTTCGCAAGACATAACGAGGGGAATCTTCATACATCTCTTCCCAATCCTCGGAATGAATATTTCCGTACATTTGCTCCACGTCATCTTCAACAGGCCGGGGATCTATGACCCATTCATAACCAAACAATCCAAACAGCCAATTTAAGAATCGCACTGTCCAATCCTCCGATCTTATTGTCTCAATGTGCGGGAGATATCAAACTCGTCTTCGAAATTCGAACGATAAGGGTTGATGTCCAGCCCCCCGCGGCGCACATAACGAGCATAGACCGTCAACGCACTCGGCCGACAGCGCTGCATAATGTCGGTAAACACCCGTTCGACACATTGTTCGTGAAATTCGTTGTGTTCACGGAATGAAATTAGGTATTTAAGCAGGTTTTCATGATTGATCTGGCGTCCGCGATAACGGATCACGATGGAACCCCAATCCGGCTGGCCGGTGACCAGACAATTCGACTTAAGTAGATGGCTGTTCAGAGTTTCTTCAACCTCATCAGTCTCGTCATTAAGTGTCAACAATTCCGGGTTAACCTGATAATCGTCGACCTCAATATCCAATCCATCCAGGTTTTTTCCCGGCAACCGTCCGATCAAGGTTTCTTCCATATCCAGATCGCGGACATCCACCGCCACCTCGGCACCGCAAGCCGCCGACAGATCCTCAACCCAATGATTGATCACCTGTTGGCGGGAGTCGAAACGGGTGCCGTTGAACGAGTTCAAATAGAGCTTGAAGGACTTAGACTCAATCAGATTCGGAGAATCCGCCGGGAATGCGAACTCAGCAATCACTGCAATCGGCTTACCTTTGGCGTTCAGCCACGATACCTCGAACGCACTCCAAATATCCAGTCCCTGGAAAGGCAGGCTATCTAAATCAAATCCAAGCTCGTCACGTTTTTCCTGGCGCGGAATCGGAAACAGCAAAGACGGATCATAGCTCTTGCAGTAAGGCGTCGCCTTTCCTAATAGGCTCTGGTTGGCAGTGGATGTCGGTTTCAAACTTAACTCTCCCGGTTTCAGGCAAATGAAACTTCATTATAACCGTTTAAAATAAACCGGAGTTCACGCCTTAACCGGCCACATCGAAATTTCTCAGAGCAGTTCTAAACGAGTTGAACGGGTTTAACAAAGCGTCTGCAATGATAATCGCATAACCAATCCAGTGGAAGAAATTAGGCTGCTGGCCTTCGACGAACCAAAGATAACTGAGCAGGCCTGTTGCCAGAATCACCGTCAATACCGCCCAGAACTGATCGACCAAAAACGACACGGCACTGACGTCGCCGGACTTGAACATCTCAATGAACAGAATCAAAACCGCCACCGAAATAAACACGTAACCGACCGTCCCTTCCAGGGAGATCTGAAAGTATTCCGTGGCAATCAGAAACAATACAATGAACAGCATCCAAGGGATTTTCCCTAGCGTGGATAACGTGCTGGAAGATGAAACAGTAACATTTGAACCCATGATTATTTCCTTCTTTTTAAAAATACCCAGTCATTTGATGACCGGAAAAAACGGATTCCTCTTACTCCGGAATCCGCTTGTCATTACCCAACTTTTCCAAAGCCTGATTAATACGCTGCTTGAAATAGTAAGGAAAATAGTCGTACGCACCTGAATTTTCCATGCGAATTCCCAGCTCTTCGCCTTGGGAATTTACAAACACCAGTCTTGGAAAGGTAGTGACATTATAAAGTTCGGCGATTTCACTTCTTCTTACTTCATAACCGTCAAAGTCGATTACCTTGTCGTCCGCGTCAGCCTGAAGTTCGACAATCTCGATATAATCTGCCACCAAACCATTTTCGACCATCGGCAGCAGAGCGTTCTCCTCAAAACGCAAACACGGCGGGCACCGCTCACGAGTGAAATAAATCACCAATGGCACGTTTTTCGCCTTAGCCTGCTTGGCCACGGCCGAAAAGTCCTGAACCTCCGTCAGCCGCCAATCACCCGCCTGAACAGAAACCGTTAACAAAGAAAACAACAATACCCAGATCCATTTAGCCATTACTCTCTCCTAATCGATGCCTAAAGCGCTCAGATCGACATGATGACCTTTCATTGGAGGACACCAGTAATAACTGCCGCTGATTGGATGGGTAAAAGTAAACAAAGCGTCCGTCACGCCATCCTCTTTACCCACCATCCGTTTCAACACGGCCTCATAAGCGTCGAAAGAGTGACCGAATGCCGTGAACACCAATCCCAATTTATCGCCTTCCGACCAAGGCATCGAACGTCTGACCATAAATGCTTCGGGATTGAAAGATTCCTGAGCCGTACGCTTAACATGTGCAGATTCGGGAGCCTCGTCGATTTCCTCATTATCGGAAATCCGGCGGCCAAAAGTATTGTCTCTTTGTTGTGGCGACTTGGATTGAAACTGTGCCAGATCGTGCACCCACTGTTGCACAGCGACGAAACTCGAACCGGTCAACTCGCCTTCGGTCACTACGGCCGCTTGAACAGCTTCATCGCCCACTGGATTCTCGGTTCCATCTTCATAACCGGTCAAATCCTGAGCATTGCCGTATTTAAAAGATTCAATACGCTTTTCCAATCTAAAAGCCGGCGACAACTCACCAATCAGTCGATTGGCATTCAGCACAATTTGGCCCCGGTCACGCCCTCGGAACCACAACCATAAAGCTTCCGGAGTAGAAGGTATCTCAATCCCCTGATTCACCATGGCGGGAAAAAGCCGTAGACCTTCTATCTGATTACCCAATGCGTTGACCAATGACAGACCGATGCCAAGTACAATGGAACTTCCGTCCACTTGCGGGGCAAGGTTCTTCAGAGCCGCTCGGTAATCGGCGCCCGGTTTTAAGGAAAAACTCAGATAACATGCTTGGTGTGGAATGGGTTTGAGAATGGCGGGTTGTACCAAACGTTCTAACTTCATGAATTACAAAACCTCTTCGTTTTTACGGCCATTAAGGAACGCTTGAACATTAAATTATGATTAGTAAATTTACCATCTCAAGCACGATGCAACAAGTTTTTAGCAGGACTGCTTGGCCATACAAACCTTTAAATTGGTCAATTTATTAGTACTTACCCTCGACTCAAAACGGAAGGAAAAGGAAAAAACTCAAAACAGAAAGATCGGTTGCTATAATTCGAAAACGAACTTTTTAAGGCAGGAACACAATGCTAACCATACTGATTACAGGAATGATTCTAACTGCACTGGCCCTTGGGATTTTGTGGGGAGGATTCAAACTGCTTCAAAAGCAACCAAGATTCAAACAATCGCTGAATAGCCGCAATGCCAACAAACGCATGTTGCAACTTACGCTTTTGATCTATTTCGTAGGAATCACTGCCACCATCGCAATGATGGCAATGTAATCGACTTTATATTTTTAACCGATTAATCGCGGCCGTATCCCATTCCTGGGCGATCTTTTTGATTCACGTGGCCTCTCTCCATTGGAGGCTCATCCGGCAATTCCACGCCTTTCTCTTGGGCTCGAATCTTCATCTCTTCATGATGCTCTTCACGGATTTGCTGACGCTCTTCAGCGGATTCCGCTTCACGCATTCTCATCTGATATTCATGCCGTTCTTCCTGAGTCATTAACTGACTACCGTAAACCGGCTCATCCGCCGCCATAGACGACGACATTGGCAAAGCAAACAGCGCAACTAAACACAAAGATTTAGCGTATGTAAATCTCGACATAACTTCACCTCATTTCATTAGGTATTGATTGAAAAATCCTTCCGTTTTCGGAAAAGACGCCGCTAAGTGTATGCTCAATTCTTCGGTAAAAGTAATGAATTTTTTCTATGGAAATTCGTGCAAAATAAATTCCATTAATATAATGGTTTTTAAAGGCCCAAGTCGAGCTAAACGCCTTGCATTATGGGGATGCATAGAGACCTTCAGCCAAATGCTTGACCTGCTTGCGTAGTTGTTTTTGATATTGCTCACATGCTTCGACTATTCGAGCAAGCGTCTCACGACTTTCCGTTGAATCAAAACCTTGTTGCAAAAAGTCTTTCAAGAGATCCATATCATGCTCGATACCGAGCAGATTTCCGAGTTCATCCAACTTACGTACGCTTTGTTTCTTACTTTTGACACCAAGTCCTTTCAACAATTTAAGTTGGTAAAACACGTATTTGACCCATTTTCGCCATCGGTGCCGCTTTTCCGTATCCGCTTTCTTATGAACAGCTTGTTCGGACAGCCTCAAGCTGCGCGTCACACTTTTATGCAAAGCTTTTTGAATGGATCGGTTCTTAATGGATTCAAAATCCAGTCCCGACCAAACCGACCGTTCAAGCTGTAGCGATGAAATCACTGTCGACCAGCGGATGGATAAGGTCTTAAAGTTCGTATTCAAGGAATGGTTCAACTGCCGCAACAAGGATTCGGCAACCATTCTTTCAGAACCTTCGAGCCGATCAAGAATTAAGGACAGTGAATCAAACAGCACATATTGATCGCGCTGTCCTCCCAGCAGTTTTGCCGTGTATTTGATACGTCGGTCGGCAGCTTCAAAGACTGGTTTGTCAACCGAATCGCGAACCAGTCGCCAATAAGCCCGAAGACGCTTGAAAGTAACACGAAGGTCATGGATCGATTCCTTGAGGTTGCGTTGATCCGATTGACTCAGAACCAAAGCCTGATCGATCAGATCAACCACATTTTTCTGAATCAACGGCGCCAAGCCCACAGAATTGAATTCTTTGATATGCTGCTCTATCCACTGGTCCGTTGTCAGGGTTTCCATGGCCCACTCCTTGCCTGAACATTTCGATACTGCCAACTTTGATATTAACTTCAAATTTTGACAATTTAATGACGCTACAAAGAATTATTCGAAAGAATATGTACAGCGGTTGGCACGCAGAGTGGCGCTAAGACCATCCACCTCCTCATCAGGAACTTCCGCTCTGATGGTCACCTGATGTTGATAATCGACGGAGAGCAATTCACCGTTTACCTGGCCCAACCAATGTCTTACGTTCTGCTCCAGGGCAAAGTCGCAAACCACTTCCATCCCGGTCATCGGAATCCGCTCCTGGGTCGGCAATATCTCCATGACCGCTTGTGCGGCTTGGCCATAGGCTCGAGTCAAACCGCCCGCGCCCAATTTAATACCACCGAAATAGCGTACCACGATGATCATGACATCACCGATGCCCTTATGTTGCAACACATTCAGAATCGGTTTACCGGCTGTTCCCGATGGTTCACCATCGTCCCCCATCCCTGCATTGGTGGCGCAATTGGGATTGCCAAGCTGATACGCCCAGCAGTGGTGACGGGCATCCGGATATTCCGCCTTGATCTCTTCCAGCCATTCCATACCTGTTTCACGTGAAACAACATGCCTGGCGTAAGCGATGAAGCGGCTCTTTTTGATCTCTATTTCAGCGACGGCCTGCTGGGCAGGAATCGGATAGGACATAGGACTCTCTAGACATTCGATTTTTAAACTGAACAGGCCTGTTCAAAACAAGCTTGTCCGATTATTTCCCGATACAGAACGACGTGAAGATTCGTCCCAACAAATCATCGGAACTGAAACGCCCGGTGATTTCCGAAAGCGCTTCCTGAGCCAGACGAAGATCTTCCGCCAATAACTCTCCTGCGGCAAACGCCTCCAACTGATGCATACCGTTCTCGGTCCACTGCAAAGCGGTTTGCAAAGCGTCCAAATGGCGTTTACGGGCCATGAAAACCCCTTCACCGGTCTGCTGATAACCCATGACGGTTTTCAGGTGATCCGTTAGGAGGTTCAGTCCCAATTTCTGTTTAGCCGACAACCAAATGACTGTTCGTTCGCCCTCTTCCTCCACCATGGGTTCGTGGCCGATCAAATCGATCTTGTTACGGATTAATGTGACCGGGATATGGCTTGGCAACTTATCTAGAATGAGCTGATCTTCCGGATGAATCTTCTCTCCGGCCTGCAACATCACCAGTACTCGATCCGCATCGTCCAACGCCCGCCAAGCTCGCTCGATTCCAATCTGCTCGACCTGGTCGGTTGCTTCCCGAACTCCGGCGGTATCGAGTATATGCAGCGGCATACCGTCGATATTGATCTCTTCCTTAACGATGTCACGAGTGGTACCGGCGATATCGGTAACAATCGCACTTTCTCGACCAGAAAGCGCATTCAGCAAACTCGACTTACCGGCATTTGGGCGGCCAAGAATGACCACCGACATCCCTTCACGCAACAAAACACCCTGCTGTGCGGACGCAAATACGGCATGAAGACGGTCCAGAATATGGCGAAGCTGCCCGGCAACTTTCCCGTCAGAGAGAAAGTCGATCTCTTCTTCCGGAAAGTCGATCGCCGCTTCAACATAAATTCTCAGTTGCGTCAGCTCTTCGACCAACTGGTCGATTTGAGCGGAGAAATCCCCCTGCAAAGAACGCAGCGCAGAACGCGCCGCCTGGTCGGAAGACGCTTCGATCAAGTCGGCAATCGCTTCGGCCTGAGCCAAATCCAGCTTATCGTTCATGAAAGCCTGTCTGGAAAACTCACCCGGTTCCGCCAAACGCGCACCCGACTCAACCACTCGTGTCAGGATCCACTCCAACACAACCGGCCCGCCATGCGCCTGCAATTCCAAAACGTCTTCTCCGGTAAAAGAATTCGGACCGGGAAAATAGAGTGCAATTCCCTGATCCAAAACCTCATCCTGACTGCCGTAAAACGGACCGTAATGGGCGTAGCGCGGCTTAGGAGTACGCTTTAGAACCGTCTCCGCAATCTGCAAGGCATGTTTGCCCGAAACACGGACAATCCCCACACCGCCTCTTCCCGGTGCAGTGGCAATCGCGGCAATCGTGTCATGGTTTTCAAAATCCATAATAGTTGGCTTCCAACAAATGATACAAACAAAAAACGCCCTTACGGGCGCTTTGATAACAGGGTTCGGTCAAAACCGACTCTTAGGCGACCGTTTGATAAACCGTGGTTTTCAAATCCGTCACATAGCCTTTCTGAGAGAACTCTTCCATCGTTTTATCCAACTTCTTCTTGGACTTAAAAGTCATCTCTTCCTCTTCACCGTTAATCTTGAAAGACAAAACGTATAACGGTTTGGTCTCTACGTCAGGCTGAGCCGAAGAGGCGGCTTCAACAACAGGAGCCGACCCGTTTTCCAAAGGCATATAACCGTCTTTGGTTTTATAGCAAATCGGTTGCATACCATCGGCAACGATGTATTCCACCTTGCCGTACATCGGATGGTCGGTACCCGGTTTCTGATAAGATAATTGCATTCTCTATCCCTTTTCTATCTAGATGCGCTATCGCGCTTATTTCTCTTCACCGGCTTCGATTTTTTTGGTGATATACCACTGCTGACTCACCGAAAGGATATTGTTCACAACCCAGTATAGAACCAGACCGGCCGGGAACCACAAGAAGAAGAACGTGAAGATGAACGGCAACGCTTTCATGACTTTCTGCTGCATCTCGTCCATCATCGCCGAAGGATTCAACTTCTGCTGTACATACATAGTGATACCCATGATGACCGGCAGGATGTAATACGGATCCTGAACCGATAAGTCTTCAATCCACAACATGAACGGCGCTTGACGCATTTCCACCGAATACAACAGTACCCAATAAAGTGCGATGAATACCGGCATCTGAATAAAAATCGGCAAACAACCACCTAGCGGGTTAATCTTCTCTTCCTTATACAGCTTCATCATTTTCTGCTGGAAGATTGCCTTATCGTCACCGTAGTTCTCTTTAAGCTGCTGAAGCTTAGGCTGGAACTTCTTCAAACGCGCCATTGAACGGTAAGAAGTTTCAGACAACTTGTAGAACACTAATTTGATCAACAGCGTCAATAGAATGATGGCCACACCCCAGTTACCGACCAGGCTATGGATATGGTTCAGCAACCAGAAAATCGGCTCGGCCAAGAAGGTCAGGATACCGTAATCGATGGTCAACTCCAGACCCGGTGCGATATTGGCTAACACATCTTGTTTTTCAGGCCCGATATAGATTTTTGAGCTCAATTCACCTGTTGCACCCGGTTCGATCGTAACCAGAGGTTCAACCACACCCACTGCATAACGGTCATCACCCAATGCTTTTGCATAGAAAGAGTTCTGTGCATCCTGGTTTGGAATGATCGCAGTCAGGAAGTACTGCTGGATCATCGCTCCCCATCCGCCGGTGACCGCTTTACCGGTGACCGCCTGGGTATTCAAATCATCAAACGAGTGTTTGACATATTTCTCTTCTGCATTACCGTCATACAGAACTGGACCTGTATAGGTATGCATCATGAAATTACTTTCAGGGTTAAAGCTATTACGCACCAGTTGCGAATACAGGCTACCCGACCATACGGACTGAGTAGTGTTTTCAACTTTATAGTTCAACCCGACGACATGACTGCCTTTTTTGAAGGTATAAGTCTTGGTGACTTTAACACCATCCTTCTCCCAAACCATCGGCACCGCCAACGTATCACCAGTCATTTCGAAACGGTCCTGGCTTACCTGATAAACCGCCTTATGGTTAGGTGCAGGCAGTTGTGCTTTTGGCTGCGTCGCAATCCCGTTCTGGGCGACATACAACAACGACCCTGTATCACTCATGATATGGAAAGGCTGGCTAGGATCATGGGAAGCGCCGTAATCCATCAACTTCGCATCACGGATATCACCCCCGGCAGTGTCGATGATCAAATCAAGCGTATCGGTCGTAACATGAATTCGCTGACCTTGCTGCATCTTAGTTTGCGCAGTTGGAACTGCGTCTTTATGCGCGGCTGTCGCATTGACTCCTGGAACATCCGAAGGCGCTGCAACCGAAGCGTCAGTTGAGCTCTCTACCTGAGCAGATGCTGCATTTTGTTCAGTCGACGGTGCAGTAAACTGCATCCACTGAAGCCAAATCCAAGTTAGCGTAAAGGCTAAAGCTAACCACCAGAACGATCTCATATTCATGATTTAAACCTTTAATTCTTCTCTTTTACTTCTTTAATTCGGTCTTTTAAGTCACTTTTACGAATTTTACGTACCAAATGCAAGAAGCTGTTATGCAGGGTCTTATTATCGATATCCTGAGTCCCCTTGCGACCCAAAACCACAATATCATACCCATTTAGGTCCTGCTTATGTAACCTAAATGCCTCTCTTGCCATTCTTTTTATTCGATTACGCCAAACCGCGCGTTGTAATTGCTTTTTACTGATCGCCAAACCCAGTCTCGGATAGCTTTTTTGATTTGGACGAACAATCAAAGTCCAGTGACGATTCGCGAACTTTTCGGCATTGCTGAAAACATGCTGAAAATCTTTAGGGGAGAGTAATCTTGAAGATTTGGAAAAACCGAATTTCGGTTCTTTGGAGAGAGGAGGTAAGTCCCGGTGAGTTTCAAACTCATTATTCGAATTCATAAACCCACCAGACTTTGCTTCTGTGTGTACCATCGCAGCACACCCAGGATTACACAGTTAAGCGCTTACGTCCTTTTGCACGACGAGCTGCAATAACTTTACGACCGTTTTTAGTCGCCATACGAGCACGGAAACCGTGAGTACGCGCACGCTTGATAACGCTAGGTTGGAATGTACGTTTCATGTCAGTTGTCCTTAAATTTCTAATTCCCAAAGCGGAAAAAACGGGAATTATATAGAGTTATCAATAAGAAAACAAATATTTTTAGCAAAATCGGCAAATTCATTTCAGGATAAATCCTTTAACAAAATGAAGTGCTTACTCTTAAGATAAGAACATTTAATTATGCGCCATCGGACGATTTTCTTCAAAAATGATTTTTTAGGGCAAAACAACCGCAATCAAGAAGTCTTAATTATATATTCAGACTCGGTATAATCTGTGCCAATATAATAAAAACCCATAGAAAAGCCACACCCCTTTTATCAAGCCAAAACCAGATAATTCCGCTTATGCCAGAAACTTTCTTTCTTGAATTCAGCATCTATATGATCACCGGCGCCTTTGTCGGTTTTGCAGCAGGCCTGCTCGGAATCGGCGGCGGCCTGATCATCGTTCCGGTATTGACCAGCGTGTTTGCCTATTTCCTGAACACGGAACAGATCATCCACCTGGCCATCGGAACCTCTCTGGCAACCATATTGATCACATCACTGTCTTCGGTCAAAGCGCACCACGGCCATGAAGCCGTGCGCTGGGATCTGGCCAAACAGCTGGTTTTAGGCGTTCTCGTCGGCGCTTTTGTGGGTGGCTGGAGTTCTCAATTCGTCGCCTCAAATATTCTCGGATACATCTTCGCAACCATGGAGGTTCTAATCGCCTTGAACATGCTATTGGCGATGAAGCCAAGCGCTCACCGTGAAATACCGGGATTTGCCGGTAATACCGTAGCGGGCATCGGGATTGGCGGACTCTCTTCACTGGTCGGTATCGGTGGCGGAACTCTGACCACACCTTATTTGGTCTGGAATAACATTACAATGCATCAGGCTATTGCCACTTCGGCAGCGGTGAGTTTACCAGTCGCCTTTGCCGGAACCTTTGGTTATCTGCTTGGCGGACTGAATGCACAAGACCTGCCTCCCTATGCCACTGGCTATATTTATTGGCCTGCATTCATTGGTATTGTTCTGGCAAGTGTGTTCACCGCGCCACTCGGAGCCAAGCTGGCACACAAACTTCCGGTTAATCTTCTGAAAAGAGGTTTTGGCGTCTTCCTGCTACTACTTGCAGCCAAAATGCTGTTTTTTTCATAATTTTTGAATAACTGTAAAAAAACCAATAAAACCAACTAGTTATATACAAAAACACAGAGTTATCCACCCAGGTCGTCCACAAAGTTATCCACAAAAATAGACTATGAATTAAAGTTATTCACAGTTATACTTGTGCTTACATTTTTAGACCACACCAAAACGGTTTAAAAAACAAAATTCCCCCCTCTCCAAAAACGGCTTAGCACAATGTTTGTGAGGGGATGTTTTGTGCGAAAAATATAATAAAGGATACTCTCTTGGCATCACTGTGGGCTCAAAGTCTTAAGCACTTAGAAAACGATTTGAACGATCAGCAGTTCCATACTTGGATTCGTCCCCTTCAAGCAATTGAAGAAGACTCGGTAATCCGTTTGTTGGCACCCTCATCGTTTATCCTTGATTGGGTAAACAAAAAGCTGATGGACAATATTCGCCAAGCCGTTGCCATCGCCGCGCCCGTCAATACGCCGGAAGTCAAACTCGAAATCGGTGATTATGCGATTGAAACCATCGAATCGCCGGAACAGACCGTACCGCAACCCTTACAGACTAAAGAAGAAACGCCTAAGAAAACAGCTAAGAGCAAAGCCGAATCCAGCGCCGCCTCTAGTCCGGCAAGCGGCAAAAGTACCATCAAACACGGTTTGAACTCAAATTTCACCTTCGATACGTTTGTTGAAGGTAAGGCGAACCAGCTTGCAGCGGCAGCGGCCCGTCAGGTTTCTGAAAATCCGGGTGGCGCTTATAACCCGTTTTTCATCTACGGCGGCGTCGGCCTCGGTAAAACCCACTTGATGCACGCCATCGGTAACCAAATGATCAAAGACAACCCCAAAGCACGTGTTGTCTACCTACACTCGGAACGATTCGTTGCCGATATGGTTAACGCCCTCCGCCACAATAAAATCGACGAATTCAAACGCTTCTACCGTTCACTCGACGCACTGCTGATCGATGACATCCAGTTCTTCGCCAACAAAGAACAGTCTCAGGAAGAGTTCTTCCACACCTTCAATACGTTGTTGGAAGGCAACAAACAGGTCATTCTTACTAGTGACCGCTTCCCGAAAGAAGTAGATGGACTTGAAGACCGCTTAAAATCCCGTTTCGGCTGGGGCTTGACCATTGCCGTCGAGCCGCCTGAATTCGAAATGCGCGTTGCAATCCTTCTAAAGAAAGCTTCCGAATTCGGTTTTATTTTGCCGGATGAAGTGGCGTTTTTTATTGCCAAACGTCTACGTGGTAACGTACGAGACTTGGAGGGAGCCTTGAAACGTGTGGGCGCGTTTGCACAGTTCACGCAACAGACGCTAACCGTCGATCTGGTCAAGGAAGCCCTAAAAGATTTATTGGCTCTGCAACAGAAAATGGTCACTCTGGAAAATATCCAAAAGACCGTTGCGGACTATTATAAAATCCGTGTAGCGGATATTCTGTCAAAGCGACGTTCGCGAAACATCGCCCGTCCTCGACAGATGTCGATGGCGATCGCAAAAGAGTTGACCAATCACAGCTTGCCTGAGATCGGCGACGCTTTTGGCGGCCGTGACCACACGACGGTTTTACATGCCGTTCGCAAGATCAAGGAACTACGTGAAACCGATCATCGCATGGATGAAGATTTCAACAGCTTAATTCGAATCATCACAAACTAATTTAAAATTAACGTAAAGAGTGCTTAAGATGAAAATCAGTCTTTCTCGTGAAAACCTTCTGAAAGTATTACAAACTGTTGGCGGTGTGGTCGAAAAGCGCCAAACCATGCCGATTCTTGGCAATGTGTTATTTGATATCTACCAAAACACCCTGACGGTCACGGCTTCCGACTTGGAAATCGAGACACGAGCTCAGACTGAATTAGAAAGTTGTGAAGTCGAACAGTTCTCCATCACGCTTCCGGCGATCAAGCTGATTAACATCGTACGCTCGTTACCGGACGGCCTGACCATCATTTTAGATTTCGAAGAGTCACGCTGCACACTTTCGGCGGGACGTTCCCGTTTCAAGCTTTCGACTTTGCCTTCAGATGACTTCCCAACCATTGACCTGACTCAGGCGGAAATGTCGTTTGCGATGTCCCAGCACCAGTTGAAACAGCTTATCCAGCACTCGAGCTTTGCCATGGCCAGCCAGGACGTGCGTTTTTACCTGAACGGCATGCTTTTCGACATCAACAACCAGTCGTTGCGTGTGGTCGCGACCGACGGACACCGTCTATCCACCTGTTCGACCGAATTGGCGATCGACGGCTTGACCCCGACCCAGGCGATCCTGCCGCGTAAAGGCGTGATGGAACTGTCGAAACTGATCGGCGACGACGACTCATTAATCCAGTTCTCTCTGGCAAAGAACTATTTGACCGTTCAATTTGAAGAAACCGTTTTCACCTGTAAATTGGTCGACGGCCGTTTCCCGGATTACCGCCGCGTCATTCCGCAGCATAACGACCAGGTTGTACAGACGGACCGAGAACTGCTGCGTAGCCTGTTACAACGTGCTTCGATTCTTTCGAACGACAAGTTCAAAGGAATCCGTTTCATTCTGAACAACAACCTGCTGGCGGTCAACGCATCAAACAGCGAACAGGACGAATCACACGAAGATATGGCGATCGATTACACCGGTCCGGATATGGAAATCGGTTTCAACGTCAGCTACATTCTGGATGTCCTGAACTCCATGCAGGAAGACTGCGTGACCATCCAGCTTAAGGACTCAAACAGCAGTTGTCTGGTCGAATCGACTTCGGATGTCTGCCACTGTCAGCATGTCATCATGCCGATGCGTCTGTAGTCGATACTTTCTGTATCAAGCCTTCGGTTCGCTGCATAAATGCGAGCCGAAGGTGCGATATTCATCACCTTTCACACCAGCCCGGTTCATTACCGTACCGAAAAAGACAATCTCTCGATCCTTACCTACTCAGCCGTTTTGGCTTAGAATAGATTGAAACTCGATTGATCGGCCATCAAACTAAGCGCTTATGATTAAATCCAGACTTGTCCGCATTGCCACCTACGTCTCGGTCGCCGTCGCCGTCAGCCTGGTTATGCTTAAAATTTACGCCTGGTGGCAAACCGGTTCGGTCAGTATTCTAGCCTCACTGCTGGACTCAGCATTGGACATCGCAGCATCCGTCATGATTGCCGTTGCCGTCCATATCGCGCAAACCCCGCCCGATAAAGAGCACCGTTTCGGCCACGGCAAAGCGGAACCCCTCGCATCACTTGCGCAAAGCGTTTTTATCGCCGGATCGGCAGGTTACCTGATTCTCTACTCTCTTGATCGTCTCTTTGGCGGATCGGCCCTGAAAGCGTCCGAGACCGGTCTGGTTATCATGCTAATCTCCCTGATCATGACGTTAGGGTTAATCGCTTTTCAACGTTACGTCATACACAAAACCCATTCCACGGCCATCAAGGCGGATTCACTCCACTATATGACCGATGTGTTGGCGAATATCCTGGTCATTGTCAGCTTGTGGCTCAGTCACATCCAATGGCTTGACCCACTTTTGGCCCTTGGTATCGCCGTCTGGATTCTGCGAAGTGCAATCGCCATCGCTAAAGACGCCGGCAACCAGTTGCTTGACCGTGAACTACCGGAAGAGATGCGTCAGCAAATCCAACAGATCATTCTTGGCATTCCGAAGGTCAGAGGATTCAACGACCTTCGTACCTACCAGTCCGGACCCAACTTTTTCGTACAGTTGGACTTGGAGTTGGATGACGAACTTACCCTTAGAGAGAGCCACCGGATTGCCGAGCAGGTGACCAAAGCGCTAACAGACGAATTCGAAAATCTTGACGTGATCATTCATCAGGAACCGGTGAGTTTAAAAAACGATCCCCAGCACCACACCTGGGGCGAAGAGTAAACGTTTCTGCATGACTCAAATCAATCAGCTGCACATCCAGCATTTCCGCAACTGCCAAGACGCCCAGTGCCGGTTAAGCACCGGGTTAAACCTGTTCGTCGGTGATAATGCGGCAGGTAAAACTTCTTTAATCGAAGCCATCTGGCTATTGGCGACGGGACGCTCGTTTCGAACCAGCAAAACTCAACACTTGATCGAACACGGCCATGAATCCAGTACTCTGTTCACCGAAGTGGCGTCCAGTCATGATGCCCACAAAACCCACCGGCTCGGCGTCCAGAAAAGTGCGACCAACACACTTCTGCGCATTGACGGAGAAAACGTAAAAGGACAAATTCAAGTTGCCAGCTTATTGCCGGTACAGCTGCTCACACCGGAAAGCCACCGTTTGTTGGAAGAAGGCCCTAAAGCCCGCCGTCAATTCATGGATTGGGGCTGCTTCCACCAAAGCCAGGAATTCATCCAGCTTTGGAGACACCATCAGAGAATCCTCAAACAGCGCAACCACGCCCTTAAAAAGCGTTTGCCTAAAGCTCAGGTTCAATTGTGGGATTATCAACTGGTGGATACCGCTCTCAAAATTGATGCAATTCGACAAGATTATCTGGAAGCGCTCACCCCTTACCTGACGACCTTCTGCGAGGCTTTGATGCCCGAAGTGCAACAGGAAGTTGTGTGCCAATACCGTGCCGGATGGCCGAAAAATACACCGGATCTGTTCGAACTGCTTGAACAGAATTTTGACAAGGATTTGCAACAAGGTCACACCCAGTACGGTGCGCACCGTGCCGATATCCGTTTCCGATTCGGTTCGTTGGAAGCGATCAATACGCTTTCCAGAGGACAACAAAAGCTGTTTGTTTGCGCCCTGTTACTGGCACAGGCCAGCCTGCACGAAAAGGTGGTCAATGAGCCGGTAATCATGTTGATCGACGACCTGCCCGCCGAACTCGATGAGACCCACCGCCTCAAACTACTGGAACTGCTACAGATTCTCAATATCCAGCACATCATAACCAGTACGGCCGAATCCTTGATTCCGGTGCTCAATCCCGAAACCACAAAGATCTGGTATTTGAAATCGGGACAGCTTTACCCAAAAGAGTGCTAAATAAGCCACTAAAACAAAATGGTTGGGCCAAAACCGGCTTTTTAAAAACTGAACAGGCCTGTTCAGTTTGCAAAATCGGAAGCAACGACCAGAAATAAAAAAAGGTCGAAAAATTCGACCCTATTTTCCTTAAAACGGCAATGGCGGTTACTTAACTTCCACCTGTTTGGCAGAACCGTTACGCTCTTTCTTCGGCAAGACCACTTCCAAGACACCGTCATTAGAAGAGGCCGTCACATTTTCCGAATCCACATTTTCCGGCAGGGTAAAACTGCGCTCAAACTTGCCATAACTGCTTTCCACCCGGTAATACTCTTCTTCCTTGACCTCTTCCTTGGTCTTTCGTTCGCCGGAGATCGTTACCCGATTGTCTTTCACTTCAACCTTGATGTCTTCTTTTTTCACACCAGGAAGATCAACTTCTATGTGATAGGCGTAATCACCTTCACGTGTATTAACCGACGGAGAAAATCCGGCTACGTTGGTTTGCGCTTTCTCGGTACTTGGAAACAGGCTCTGAAAACGCTGCTCCATCTCTCTAAATTCTTTAAAAGGATCCAAATTTCTTAATAACATACTCATGCTTTCACCCTCCATTTAAGGCATGATTGTAAAGAACATCCTCAAAATACTTTCTAAGTATCCAGAACCGTTATTCAAACGCGCCACAAAATCCAAATCAAATAGAAACAACTTATAAATTAATGATTTATATAGATTAAACTTATAAAAACCTCGGTCTTTAGACCCCCATTCGAACCGCTCAAAACAGACCCTAGTCTCATGCCACCGACAGCCAAACCAATAAACGGTTTTTATATACCCATAACCAGTTGATTTAAAAGGAAAATAATGAAGGTTTTAAGGTCGTACTTTTGCCCGCGATCTGTGCTATAATTTCCCGGATATTTTTGTATTTAAAATAACTCTATAAAGAACAAAATTCTATGACTGAAGAAACGCAATACGACTCCTCCTCCATCAAGGTTTTAAAAGGGCTAGATGCCGTTCGTAAACGTCCCGGGATGTACATCGGTGACACCGACGATGGGAGTGGTTTACACCACATGGTTTTCGAAGTGGTCGACAACGGGATCGATGAAGCCTTGGCAGGCCACTGTGACAAGGTGATCGTAACCATCCATACAGACGGTTCTGTATCGATTTCGGATAACGGTCGAGGAATCCCGGTCGGCATCCATGAAGAGGAAGGCGTTTCTGCGGCAGAAGTCATTATGACCGTTCTCCACGCAGGTGGTAAGTTCGATGACAACTCCTATAAGGTTTCCGGTGGTTTGCACGGTGTCGGTGTTTCGGTTGTAAACGCCCTGTCCGAAACCTTGACCCTGACCATCAAGCGCGAAGGTCATATCTGGAAACAGAGCTACACCCACGGTGTGCCGGATGCGCCGCTTTCTATTGCCGGCGATACCGACGAGACTGGAACCGAAATCCGCTTCCTGCCAAGTAAAGAAACATTCACCAACGTCACCGAATTCAGTTTCGATTATCTGCTAAAACGTTTGCGTGAACTTTCCTTCTTGAACTCAGGCGTGCACATCGAATTACTCGACAAGCGCGACGGTCGTCACGAAGTATTCGAATTCGAAGGTGGTATCAAAGCGTTTGTTGATTACATCAACACCAACAAACCGGTGATTCATGAGAAGGCTTTCTACTTCACCACCGTGAAGGACGACATCACCGTTGAAGTCGCAATGCAGTGGTCCGAAGCTTATCAGGAATCGATCTTCTGCTTTACCAACAACATTCCTCAGCGTGACGGTGGTACCCACCTTTCCGGTTTCCGTGCAGCATTGACTCGTACCTTGAACAGTTATGCCGAATCGGAAGGCCTGAACAAAAAATACAAGATGAACATCTCCGGTGACGACGCTCGTGAAGGTTTGGCGGCGGTCATCTCGGTCAAGGTTCCGGATCCTAAATTCTCGTCTCAGACAAAAGACAAACTGGTTTCTTCGGAAGTGAAAAGTGCGGTGGAAACCGCGATGAACGAAAAACTGGCCGAATTCTTGTTGGAAAACCCGAAAGACGCTCAAGCGGTTTTCGCAAAAATCGTCGATGCGGCCCGTGCCCGTGAAGCGGCCCGTAAAGCACGTGAAATGACACGTCGTAAAGGTGCTCTGGACATCGCAGGTCTACCAGGCAAACTGGCTGACTGTCAGGAAAAAGATCCGGCACTTTCTGAATTGTACCTGGTGGAGGGTGACTCCGCCGGTGGTTCGGCCAAACAGGGCCGTGACCGACGTACCCAAGCGATTCTACCTTTGAAAGGTAAAATCCTGAACGTCGAAAAAGCCCGTTTCGACAAAATGCTAGCATCCGCAGAAGTCGGTACCTTGATCACGGCGCTGGGCTGCGGGATCGGTGCGGAAGATTACAACATCGAAAAACTGCGTTACCACCGCATCATCATCATGACGGATGCCGACGTGGATGGTTCACACATCCGTACTCTATTACTGACCTTCTTCTACCGCCAGTACCCTGAATTGGTTGAAAAAGGATATATCTATATCGCCCAACCACCTCTTTACAAGGTCAAGAAAGGGAAACAGGAAGCGTACCTGAAGGACGATGCCGAACTTGAAAGCTATCTTTTGCAGACTGCCATCGACAACGCGGCGCTTTGGGTTTCCAAAGAAGGCCCGAGCATCAGTGGCGTCGCGCTGGAAAGCATGTCTAAGCTCTATTTCAAGACCGTTCACACCATCAACCGTCTGGCACGCCGTTACAACCGCAACTTCCTGGAGCTGATGATCGAATCACCTACCGTGAATGCGGACCTGTTGAACGACTTTGATCAAGCGAGCAAATGGGCTAACGAAATCCTGCCTCGTCTTAAAGCGGTCGGTGAAAAAGACAAGATCGAATATCAGATCAGCGTCGAACCTGCCAGCGATATGGACAGCGGAGCCAAATTCCAGATTCGCTTGCAACAACGCGAACACGGTACCTTGAGTTCTCAGGTTTACGATGCGGAATTCTTTATCTCCAAAGAATACCTGCAGATCGTCGAACTGGGTAATGCCTTACAAGGCCTGCTGACCGATACAGCTTACATCCAACGCGGTGAAAAGACCGAAGAAGTACAAAGCTTCAAGGAAGCGATCGACTGGCTGTTCAACGAAGCGAAACGCGGACAAAACATTCAGCGATACAAAGGTTTGGGTGAAATGAACCCGGAACAGCTTTGGGAAACCACCATGAATGCCGAAGCGCGTCGCCTGCTACAAGTCACCATCAATGATGCCATCCAGGCAGATCAGGTATTCACGACCCTGATGGGTGACGAAGTCGAACCTCGACGCGACTTCATCGAGGCAAACGCCTTGCAGGTTGAAAACCTCGACGTTTAACCGCCGATACCAACCCCAAAAACTCTGTCTTTACCTGACCCGAAAACACCTGTTTTCGGGTTAAAAGAGAGACTTATCGGCTAAAAAAAATAACTTCGTAGCAAAAATTTAATTTTGAAAAACAACAGCTTTTAGTTTCTAATACCCTGCTATTAGTCTAAAGCTATAAAAATATTAATACTTTTAAATGACCAGGCCCGGTCATTTTCGTTAAATTAGGAGACTGTGTTATGTCAGTAGAACATCCAATTGTAACCGTTACAGGTTCATCCGGTGCTGGTACGTCTTTCGTAAAACGTGCCGTAGAAAAAATCTTCGATCGTGAAAAGCTAAACGTCGCGATTATCGAAGGTGACAGCTACCATAAGTACAACCGTGCGGAAATGAAAGAGAAAGTAGCCGAATCCAAAGCAAATGGCGGTCCGGTTCTGACTCACTTCTCAGAATACGCAAACGAATTTGGCGAACTTGAAGCGCTTTTCAAAGAATATAAAGAAAACGGTACAGGTAAGCGTCGTTACTACATCCACAGCGACGAAGAAGCTGCAGAACATAACGCTCGTCTAGGCACCAACTTCTCATCCGGTGAATTCACGCCTTGGGAACCGATTCCTGAAGGAACTGACGTACTATTCTACGAAGGTCTTCACGGTATGGTTAAGCGTATGGATCACGGACCTGAAGAAGGCATGCACAACGTTGCTCAGTATGTGGACTTGGGTATCGGTGTTGCGCCTTCCATCAACATCGAATGGATGCAGAAAATCTACCGTGACACTTCTGAGCGTCCATATTCCGTTCAGCAGGTTCGCGACGTTATCCTTGAGCGTATGCCAGACTACATCGAGACCATCGTTCCTCAGTTCCACCGTACACACATCAACTTCCACCGTGTACCTTTGATCGATACATCCGATCCGTTCTCGACCATGTCGCCTGATGCACCTATGGGTCCAGCTCCGGAAGATTCATTGATCATCTGTCACGTACGTCACCAAGATGTTGATCTTGAAGCCGTCAAAGAACAGATTCCTGGTGCTTTCCTACAGAGACCTGACACTTTGGTCTGTAACGGTTCTCACATGGTTCAGGCTATGGATCTAATGATGACTCCGATCATTCAGAACCTAATCGCCAAGAAGCGTGCAGCTATGGCAGCGCTTGGTCAAGCTTAATCGTTGAATTACATTAAGCCTAAAAAAAACCCGCTTTATGCGGGTTTTTTATTGCTTCCTCCATACCAATCACCTGACTACGGCAACCGTTGCTTCCAGACGTATCTTCTGACCCAATCGGGTTTCGATTCGCTGTTTGACCTCACTGATCTGCTCACCTTTTAAAGGCGTATCAGAAAGCAGTTTTACCGACACATACATTGGATCACCGGTACGGATCTTAACATCTTTCACCTCAACACCTTCCGTTTCCCAACCCTCAAGCGCATAAACGACTCCTTGCTCCTCAACCATTTTGTCGAACGCCAGTACCAACGGCATACTGACCAAAACGACAAACGCCAAAGACAACAAAATTCCCTTTTTAGCCAAATGGAAAGGACTGAACCCCATAAACAGAAAAGTGGCAGACGCGGCCAGGATAATGCCGACCAAGTTAGTCATGAACAACAAAAACGCGCCCCAAAAAACGTCTAAATCCATCCAACCAATCCCGATACCGGAAACCGCCAACGGTGGAACCAAAGCCACCGCAATCGCGACACCGGCCAAGCTTTTTGCCACTTCTGATCGTGCACTGGCATAGGCGCCGGCTATTCCGGAAATAATAGCGATTCCCAGATCGAGAATAGTAGGACTAAGGCGCGCACCGATTTCATGATTAATCGTGTTCAATGGCGTTAATAAGGTCAAAATGGTTCCGCAAAAAAGAGCCAGTAGCACGCCGGTGAACAACGTTTTAGCACTGACCGAAATTAAATCACCATTTTGCCGCAATACACCCATGGAAAGTGAAATAATCGGCGACATCAAAGGTGCTAAAATCATCGCGCCAATGATCACCGGTGCGGAATTGGCAAACAAACCGAATGTCGCCAACAAGGTCGCCAATATCATCAATACCAGATAGGATTCCGAAATACGGGCATTTTCCTTGAGCGTAACAAACGTCTCTTTGACTTCTTCCTGATCCGTATGGTGAATCCAATGAAGCGGACGGTTGATCACTTCATTTACTGCCTGCCCTTTCGGAAGACCCGTAACTCGAATTGATTCCTTATGTTCGCTGATATCCAGTTTTGTTGGCAAACAACTGCTTAGTACCTGTAACGCATCGCTTTGTACCGAAATATCAATTCGGTCTGCAATTGATACTTTTCCATCCACGCTGTAATCGATATTTCCCTGGCTAGTGATCGTCATTGATGTCGTTTTAATATGACCCAAGTAGTCGGAAAGAGAAGCATTGCGTACCGTTTTTGGCAACACCCGTGTCAAGATAAAATGCACAACTTCCGAGATACTTCTCGGTGCCAAAATCACTGCATTCAAACTGGCTTCGTCTTCCGTGGTTTCACCTACTACACGTTTTGTGAAACTGCTGTTACTGGGACGATAGACAGCCGCAATGCCAAGCGCGGCGGTACTGACAACACTCTCTTTTGCGGTTTCGATTTTATAAGGAAGCAGACAGGTTTTACTCAAATTGAACGTCAACACGACCAATTGAGTTAATTTACTCCAAATGCTTTCGTCCACCCGCGCCGCAGGAATCATCGTCACCGGATTGCCAAGCATGACAGAACTGAGCACCAACTGCCCATTGCAATACATCAGGTCGGAACAGACAGGCGCTTCTGCAGCCACGATGTCAGCAATGGCATCGGCCAGTTTTTGAGGAATATTATAGGAACGATAAGCTCGATTCATATCCGGATGCGGTAAAAAACCAACCCACCACAAACGTTCTGAAGCGACTGGAATGAAACTATACAGGTCGTTGTCACCTAACCAAACCATCACCCGGGTTTGTTCGGCTAATTCAGGAAGGGATTGAGTGTCGAATGCTACGAAATCGCAATCGATTTCCGCCAAAAGAGGCCTGATTTCCTGATCAAAAACTTCCGTTTTTCCGGAATCATAGAACACTGTGTAGCTAACCACCGCCACTCCTTTGCAGGTCTTATATTTTGAATGGAATCCAGTTTACACACTTTTACGCACAACTACCAAGCATGTTGAAACATAGGAATAAAAAAACCCCCTGTCTTTCAACAGAGGGTTTCTTTTAAATCAAAAGCCGGAAAAGCTTAAAAACGATAGGTTACACCCGCTTGTAGAATCGGCAAGAAGGTGTAATCCCCTACATCACTCTGGATCTTGTTTGCTTCAGCATTCAGAGCATCCTGCACCAACTGGCTGGACGAAACGTCCTGAGGACCATTACCATCATTTGCGTCAACGGTACCGGTACCGGTCAACGTAACCTTTGGACTGCCGGTAAAAATAGCACCCACTTCAATCAATGCCCCCCAACCTTTTGCAGGAGAATTACCCCAACCGAAACTCAAGGTCGCACCATTGTCCCAATTAAGTTGACCGTTCAAAGCAACATTGGCATCAACATTATAGGTGGTATCACCGATAGTAACTGTCTGACCTGCTGAAGTTGTCCCTAAAGCCGACAACTTGAAATTGTTAACAGCGTAACCCGCTGAAAGGAAGAAAGAATTTCCAAACGGATGATAGTCCAAAGCCAAACGGTTAATCCCGCCATCGGCTTCAACATCGTATTTGATATCGGTATCACTGGTGGTTTCACTCAATGTCATTCCGGATGACAAAGCGCCGCGTACTTGCAACTGATCATTGATTGCATAATTCAACTCAAAAGTCGGGCCTGCGAACAAACCGTAATTTACACCAACACCCAATCCGTCCACGCTGGATGCCTGTGCATTAGCTGACAGCATCAATGAAGATGCCGCCAACAAAGAAACACGAACTACTTTTTTCATCTCATCATTCCGTTTGTTTGAAAATATAGAAGATCCATTATGTAAAAATATCCATAAAATATGAATAGGCATTTGTACCAAAAATGTACTTTTTTAGAATTCCATAGAGTCGATCTTGCGTCGGTCACGCTTGGTCGGCCGGCCAGCGCCTTTTTCACGGTATCCCACCAACGCCATATCGATACTCGGTTTGCGCTGGTTCAGAACCTCGTTATCTAACTGATAAAGCGTTTGCGCTTGCTCAGCAGAACCCCGCTTATCACTGACAATCAGAACCGTTACCTCAACCTGACGATGCGCCTGAGTGATCTTGAGTTTATCGCCGACAGACAATGTCTTACTCGGCTTCGGCTTGTGACCGTTCAATTCGATCTTTCCGCCCTTAATCGCGTCAAGCGCCACACCTCTTGTCTTGAAGAAGCGTGCCGCCCACAACCATTTGTCTACCCGTAACTTATCCATACGACAAACCGTTAAGCCAGCCAGTCCTTAGGTGATAGATAATCATACAATTCCGCTTCTTCCGTACCCGGTTCAGGCTGGTAGTTATATTTCCAAGTCGCCATCGGTGGCATCGACATCAAAATCGATTCAGTACGCCCTCCGGTCTGCAAACCAAAAATGGTACCGCGGTCGAATGCCAAATTGAACTCGGCATAACGGCCGCGTCGATAAAGTTGGAAATCACGTTGACGTTCGCCGTATTCCACCGACTTGCGACGTCCGACAATTGGACGGTAAGCCTTGATGAAATGGTCCCCGACCGACTGCATGAAAGCGAAGCACTTATCAAAATCCCAACCGAACGTGTCCGAATTCAGATCGTCGAAGAACAGTCCGCCAACTCCACGGGTTTCATTACGGTGTTTCAAATAGAAATATTCATCACACCATTTCTTGAACTTAGGATAAATCTCCTCACCAAAAGGATCGCACGCTTCCTTAGCCTGTGTATGCCAGTAAACCACATCTTCCTTAAATGGATAGTAAGGAGTCAGATCGAATCCACCACCGAACCACCAAACCGGTTCTTCACCCTCTTTTTCGGCAATGAACAAGCGAACATTAGCGTGAGATGTCGGCACATAAGGATTGCGTGGATGAATCACCAATGACACACCCAAAGCCTGAAAAGAACGGCCTGCCAATTCCGGACGGTGCGCCGTTGCCGATGCTGGCAACATTTTTCCGCGGACATGAGAAAAGTTAACTCCGCCCTTTTCGATGATTTCTCCGCCTTCCAGAACTCGGGAACGACCACCTCCGGTCAGACCCATCGCACCTTGATCTTCTTCACGCTCCCATTCGTCGACGATAAACTCGGCAGAGCCGTCCTCTTCCGCCAATTGCTGACAAATATCGTCCTGTAGACTCAAAAGATAGCGCTTAACCTCTTCGATATTCACTTGTGTGCCTGCCATATCCGTTCCATCGTTGATTCGTTTATATTGAACTTATTTTAACCCGAAGAAGGTTCTTTTCGTAAGGAATTAACCCTGCCATGAAATCCGCCATCCATCCCTTTCCTTGTATTTAACCTAAGTAAAAATTATTATTAGCACTTATCGGGACAAAATTTTTAATAGTCCGTTCAAACTTAAGGAATTGCAATGACACTAACAAAATATTCTAAAATCGCCTTAACGGCTTTCCTGATTAGTTACGGCTCCATGGCCCAAAGTAGCTGGTGGGAAGACGGGCTAGAACTCTTGAAAAACAGCCAAACCGATACTAAGACAGAATCCACAGCCGCTTCTTCCACCAGCCTTTCCAGCGAAGAGATCAGCAAAGCGTTCAAACAAGCTTTGAGCCAGGGATCGGAAGCGGTCGTCAAACAATTAAGCCTGAAAGACGGTTTCAATGCCGACAAAGCGATTCATATACCATTGCCTCAAAGCCTACAAAAGGTACAATCACTACTGGGACAAGTTGGAATGGGCAGTTTAATGGACGACCTGGAACTCAAACTCAACCGTGCGGCTGAAGCTGCGACACCGGAAGCCAAAGCACTGTTTTTGAATGCTATCCAGAACATGACATTTTCGGATGTACAGGTCATCTATAATGGGCCTCAGGATTCTGCAACCCAATATCTGAAATCAAAAACCAGCGAAGACCTTAAACAGAAAATGCGTCCGATCATCGAACAAACACTTAACAGTGTCGGTGCGGTCGCCGCTTATGACAAAGTCATTACCGAGTATAAAAGCATGCCCTTTGTACCGGATGTAAAAGCGAATCTGCTTGACCATGTCACCGAAAAAGGCATGGACGGCATGTTCTTCTACTTGGCTAAAGAAGAAGAGAGTATTCGCAAAGAACCAATCAAGCAGACCACAGAACTGCTTAAGAAAGTATTTGGATCAAACTAATAGAAATGACTATGAAATTCCTTAAATCAATTGTAATGGGGCTTGCGTTTCTAACGCTTTCAGCCTGTGTTCTTGGAACCCAAACCACCAAACAAGGTGCGGTAGGCGTCGAACGCCAACAACTGATGATGGTTTCCGAGCAGGAAATCAATACCGGCGCGATTCAGGCTTACAGCGGCATCCTTAAAGAAGCGCGTGAAAAGAAGACCCTGAATACCGATCCGGTCATGGTAAAACGTATCCGCACGGTCGCTCAACGCCTGATTCCACAGACTCGCATCTACAGAAGTGATGCGCCAAGCTGGAATTGGGAGGTCAACCTTATCAAGTCTGACCAACTCAATGCCTGGTGCATGCCAGGTGGGAAAATTGCTTTCTATACCGGAATCATCCAGAAACTCAATCTGACCGATGATGAAATCGCCGCCATCATGGGACATGAAATGGCGCATGCCTTAAGGGAACACGGCCGAGAACGCGCGTCACAGGCGCAACTGACTCAAGTCGGATTGGCTGCATTGCAGGCATTTACCGGATTCCAAGGACCAAGCATGGATCTCGCAGCCATGGCGATTAATGTGACACTGACCCTTCCAAACAGCCGAACCCACGAAACCGAAGCAGATCGAATGGGCGTGGAATTGGCTGCTCGCGCCGGTTATAACCCTTATGCTGCCGTCAATGTCTGGCAAAAAATGAGTAAGATGAATGGCAACGGAACGCCTGAAATCCTAAGCACACACCCGGCGCACGACACCCGCATTAAAGACCTGAACAAATACGCCAAACGGGTCGAACCGCTTTACCTAAGCGCGAAAAGAAACTAAAGGTTTCTATTTGAAAACCTGACAGGCCTGTCGGAAAAACCGGATTATCTAAGAATTTGCCCACTTCGGGCGTCTCGAATCTGGGTGGGTTTATCCAAACCACCCAGCTCACCCTTCAGGCAAAACAGACTGTCTCCAAACGCCTCAACCACTTCTTTGCACGATCTAGCAGGTGGCTGAGTCGTCAGATTGGCACTTGTTGAAACAATCGGCTGGCCGAAAGCATTACAAAGCTGTTGAACAACCGGATGATCCGAAACCCGAATCGCCACCGTATCCCGGCCTCCGGTAATCCAATCGGGCATCGCCTTTTTCAAGGGCAGTACCCAGGTCACAGGGCCCGGCCAGGTACCCAAAACGGAAGCTTCCCAAGGCGTGCCGCTTAACTGCACATAGGGCTGAATTTGATCCACAGAAGCCGCTACCAGAATCACCCCTTTTTCCATAGGTCTCTGTTTCACGTGAAACAGTTTCTCAACCGCATTGCGGTCAAAAGGATCACACCCCAAACCAAAAACCGCTTCGGTCGGGTAAGCGACCACTTCTCCGGCTTTCAGTAAATCAACCGCTTTCATTAAATCTGTGTCTTTCACGAATAGGCTTCTTGGGTTATTGGGGTTCTAAACAGGCCTGCCGATTTAATCAAGCAGACTGTTGATGGATTTTAAGAACACGCTTGAAGACCTTGGGATCCTTAATCTGGGTCATTTCCCCTTCACGAGGAATGTGCTTGTCTTTCAGGCGTGAAAGGAAGAAACGCAGTGCCGCAAGACGCAAAGCAGCCGGCCAGTTTTTCTGCTCAACATCGCTTAATGGGCGCTGCTTTTGATAAGCAGAAACCATCGCCTCAACACGCTCTTCATCAAAATGAATCTCCAGCGGATCTTCCGTATGTAATCGGCACCAATCGTTGACCATGACTGCCAAATCATAAAGCAATACCGAATTGCAGGCGTAATACAGATCAATGATTCCAGATAGCTTATCGCCATCGAACAGGGCGTTATCACAGAAGAGATCGGCATGAATCACACCTTGAGGCAACTCAAACCAGTCAATTTCAGACTGGTAATCAAGCTCTTCGGAAATCATCTGTTTTTCGTCCTCCGGCAGGTAACTTTCAATCTGACGGTAAGTGGTTTGCATCCAGTCCAGTCCGCGGTCATTGGCGCGTTTCGACTCAAAACCGGCTCCTGCCTGATGGAAACGGGCAAGCTGCTCACCCATCACACCGCATTGCACCACAGAAGGATCTTCCACTCCGCCACCGGTTAAACGTTCGACCAACGCGGCCGGCTTACCATAAAGCTCTTTCAGATAACCATTGGAAAGTGTTGCAACCGGATGCGCCGTTGGAATCTGGTGCTCGGCCATAAACGCCATGATGTCCAGAAAATACGGTAACTCTTCAAATGTGTGATGTTCGAAAATGGTGAGTACAAATCGTTTTGTTTCCCCGTTCAGGCTGGTATTGACGAAATAGTTGGTGTTCTCGATACCGGCACTGATGCCTTCAAAGGATTCCAGGGTTCCGACCTCATAATCCTGTAAAAATTCGATAAGCTGGGGTTCTTCAACGACTGTATAGACAGACATAGAGTAAAGTCTCGTTATTAGGTAAAATGATTCGATAATTTTACCATAACAGGCAAACAAATGACCTCTTCCAATGTGCAACTAATCACCAATCCCGACAGCCCTTTTATTTTGGTGGATGGTTCTTCCTATTTATTCCGTGCTTTCCATGCTATGCCACCACTGACCAACTCAAAAGGCCAGGCCACTGGGGCCATTTTCGGCGTCATCAATATGCTAGGAAAACTGCTATCCCAATACCAGCCGGAAAAGATGGCTGTCGTGTTCGACGCCAAAGGTAAAACCTTCCGTCACGATATGTACACCGAGTACAAGGCGCATCGTCCACCAATGCCGGAAGAGCTTAGTTCGCAGATTGCACCACTACACGAAATCGTCAAGGCTCTGGGCTTGCCTATTCTGGTGATCGAAGGCGTCGAGGCGGATGACGTCATCGGCACCCTCGCCCAACAAGCGACCGAAGCCAAACACGATACCCTGATCTCCACCGGGGATAAGGATATGGCACAGCTGGTCAACGAACACGTAACCCTGATCAATACCATGAACGACAGCCTTTCCACGCCAGAAAGCGTCGTCGAGAAGTTCGGCGTACGCGCCGACCAGATCATCGACTATCTGGCGCTGGTAGGTGATACCGCAGACAACATCCCGGGAATTCCAAAATGCGGTCCTAAAACCGCCGTAAAATGGCTAAACGCGCACGGAACCATTGACCGCTTGGTCGAAAATGCCGACAGTATCGGCGGCAAAATCGGTGAAAACCTGCGCAACAATTTGGATCAACTCGCGCTTTCCCGCGAATTGACCACCATCAAAACCGATTGTGACTTGCCGGTACATCTGGAAGACATCAACCGCCAACCACCGGATTTGGAAAAGTTGCAGGAACTGTTTGCTGAATACGAATTCAAAACCTGGTTAAACCAGGTTATGCAAGGCGAAGCGCCTTTTTCAAAATCCAACGGAGCCAAAGCGCACAGCCAAACGCTAACCAGAAAGAGTCCAACTCAATCCGCTTCTCAGTCGTCAGAGCCTACATCCTCTTCCATGAAAGCGTCACAACCGTACGAGACGGTGTTCACTCTGGAACAGTTTGACCAATGGCTTGAACGCTTGCAAAAAGCCGAGTTGATTTCTGTGGACACTGAAACCACCTCGCTCAACACCATGGAAGCCCAGATTGTCGGTTTGTGTTTCGCAGTCGCCGAAAACGAAACCCGACAGGCCTGCTATATTCCACTGGCGCACGATTACGAAGGCGCGCCCGAACAACTTGACCAAACCATGGTGCTTGAAAAAATTAAACCGATTCTGGAAGATCCGAATGTTGCCAAATGTGGCCAGAACCTCAAATACGACTGGCACGTGCTACAGAACCACGGCATCGAACTTCAGGGAATCCGTTTCGACACTATGCTCGAATCTTATACCTTAAACAGTACCGCCACCCGTCACAACATGGATGATCTGGCGCTGAAATACCTGAACCACCGTACCATCCATTTTGAGGAAATCGCCGGTAAGGGCAAGAAACAGCTGACCTTCAACCAAATCGACATCGAAACAGCCGCACCATATGCCGCTGAAGATGCAGATATTACTTTACAGTTGCACGAAACCCTTTGGCCACAGCTTGAAACCGAAGCCGGATTGAAAACTGTATTCGCCGATATCGAAATGCCGCTTCTTCCGGTTCTCGCTCACATGGAACGCAACGGCGTCCTGATCGACACCGACATGCTGGCTGCCCAAAGCATTGAGATCACCGAAAAACTAGCGGAACTGGAACAGAAAGCCCATCTTATTGCTGGCGAAGTCTTTAACCTGAACTCCTCCAAACAGTTGCAGGTCATTCTGTTCGAAAACCTGGATCTTCCGGTTATCAAAAAGACACCCAAAGGCCAACCTTCGACGGCCGAGCCGGTGTTGGCAGAACTGGCCGAACAAGGCCATGAAATGCCTAACCTGATTTTGGAATACCGAAGCCTGGCGAAACTTAAGTCGACTTACACCGATTCCCTGCCGAAACAGATCTGCCCGAGAACCGGACGCATCCATACTTCCTATCAGCAGGCCGTCGCATCAACCGGACGCCTGTCCTCAACCGAACCGAACCTGCAAAACATTCCTGTTCGTTCGACCGAAGGCCGCCGCATCCGCCAAGCTTTTATAGCGGAACCGGGATACAAGCTGATCGCAGCCGACTACTCTCAAATTGAATTACGTATCATGGCTCACCTCTCAGACGACGACGGTCTCTTAAATGCCTTCGCACAAGGAAAAGACATCCATAAAGCGACCGCCTCGGAAATTTTCGGCGTGCCTTTAGATTCAGTCACAACCGAACAGCGTCGAAGCGCCAAGGCGGTGAATTTCGGCTTGATTTACGGCATGTCCGCATTCGGTCTGGCAAAACAGCTGAATGTCAGTCGAGGTTTGGCTCAGGAATACATCAATCTCTATTTCGCCCGTTATCCCGGTGTCTTGACCTACATGGACACCACCAAGGAAAACGCCAAAGCCAACGGTTACGTCGAAACCTTAATGGGTCGCCGCCTCTACTTGCCTGACATCAACGCCCGCAACGGTCAGCTCCGACAATATGCGGAACGTACGGCGATCAACGCACCGATGCAAGGCACTGCCGCCGATATCATCAAAACCGCTATGATCCGCATCGAAGAATGGCTAAAGACTTGTCCGTTCGACATCAAAATGATCATGCAGGTACACGATGAATTGGTATTTGAAGTTGCAGAAGACCAGATTGAAACAGTCAAACCGAACATCAGGGAGTTGATGGAGTCGGCTTTGGAACTCAAGGTGCCTTTAACTGTCGATATCGGCCAAGGCAAGAACTGGGACGAAGCCCATTAATTTCCAAAAGGCCTGATAAGGTTCTGAAAAAACCGCCCCGGCCTGTTGAAGATACGGTATATTTAAGCCGATAATTATTTTTACTTAGGAGTTTATCTTGAACACCCGAATTTCCAAACTGAATAAATCCATGTTGGCATCGGCTCTTTTCGGCCTGTCGTTCAACGCTATGGCAGACAACAACATCAATACCCTGAATTTCGCTTCCCAGAACGATTTTGAACAGTTCGCCGAAAGCGTAACCAATGTATTCAGTCATAAAACTATGTTTCCGGCTGAATACATGGGCGTGACCGGATTTGATGTCGGTGCCTCTGTCAACCTGGTGGAAACGGGTTATAAGCTCTCTAACCAAACCAAACGCAATAAGGACCTGTTACCGGTATACAGCCTTCACGCTCTGAAAGGTCTACCGGGAGGTTTCGATATCGGGCTTCATTACAACGTCCTTGGAGACAGTGACGCTTCAAGCTGGAGCGCTGAGCTGCGTTACGCCATACTTGAAGGCGGTACAACCCAACCGGCCGTTTCCGTAAGCGGGAATTACACTCAGGCGTCCGGTATTGATGCTCTGAACTTCAACAGCTATGGTGTTGATTTCGGCATCTCCAAAGGCTTTGCTAATTTGACCCCTTACGCGGGAATCGGTTGGGTACTTGCCAGTGTCGATCCAAAAGTCGCCAACGCCAACAGCAGTGTCAACCTAAAAACCGAAGACGTTTCCCTAATGAAAGTTTCCGCCGGATTGAATATCAACTTGCTAGTTATGGATGTCATGATCGGTTACAACCAGATTGGTGATTACGGAACCTATTCGATTAAAGCGGGTTATCGCTTTTAAGTATTGGTTTTCATCTATAAAAAAGGCCTCGTTATGAGGCCTTTTTTGTTTCGGAACTTTTATTCCGCCACTTTTTTATCGTCTTTATTTTCCTTTACCGGCCTTTCATAAGCCATCCATTCGTCCAATTTGTTCCAGACCTGAATCAACCCATCACGCTTCAAAGAAGAGAACAATTGGGCAGTTGCGTGCGGATAATTTTCTTTCAGGAGTTTCTGCAACTTCATTAAATTGGCCTTAGCCGGCCCTTTTTTAAGCTTGTCCGACTTAGTCAGAAGAACGTGCACCGGCAGATTTAAGTCCAACGTCCAATCCAACATCACCAAATCGATATCGGTCGGCGGCATACGTGAATCCATCAACAAAATCAATCCTTTCAGACATTGACGTTTTTCGATGTATTCCGACAAACCTGCTTCCCAAGCACGTTTGATCTTAATGTTAACCTTCGCAAATCCGTAACCCGGCAGATCCACCAGTCGTCGTTCCGGATCGCATTCAAAAAAGTTAATTAATTGTGTGCGACCGGGTGTCTTACTGGTACGCGCCAATGCCTTCTGCGAAGTAATCACGTTCAAGGCACTTGATTTACCGGCATTCGAACGGCCGGCAAAAGCGACTTCATAGCCAATGTCTTCAGGACATAACGCCAAAGTCGGGACACTTTTCAGGTAAGTCGCTTTTTGATATAGAGGGTGTTGCATAGAATAATCTTTAATACTTTATCAATAGTTTGCATAAGTATATACTCTACACTATTTTTTCAAATCATTTATTGGCGCCAAAGAAGGCCCGTCTTGTCGCCTTGAACCAGAATTTAAACTTATGACTCAAGCAGATATTTCAAAAAACCCTACTTCCAACCATAAGAAAAACAAGGTACTTGTCGACTTTTTGGGCTCGATGAACCTCGCTGTTACCTTGTTGGTGATGTTATCCATCGCCTCGGTAGTCGGTACGGTATTAAAACAAGACCAAACCACCCAGGACTACGTCATCAAATTCGGTCCTTTCTGGTCCGAGGTCTTCAATTCTTTAGGCCTTTTCCATGTATATGGCGCCGCATGGTTCGTTCTGGTTCTACTGTTCCTGCTGCTTTCGACCAGTGTCTGCGTTACCCGCAACACGCCAACATTCATCAAAGACATGAAACAATACAACGAAAAACTTTCGTTGAACGCCCTAAAGCATCAGCCTAACCATGCAACATTCGACAGTGAAAGCAACCTTGAAAGTGAAGTCCAAAGAGCCCAAAACCTGTTAAAGCACAACGGTTATAAAACCAAGATTCACCAGCGCGACGATGGCAGCGTTACCGTTGCAGGCCTAAAAGGAAGATGGAACCGTTTGGGTTACTTTTTCACCCATATTTCGATCATCGTCATCTGTATCGGCGCCCTACTGGACAGCAACCTTTTACTTAAATACCGTGAATTAACCGGCAAACTCGTCCCTGAAACCCGTACAGTCTCTTTGGACAAAGTACCGCAAACAGCCTGGATGGGGCCTGAAAATCTCTCTTTCCGCGGTACGGTGAATGTACCTGAAGGGCAAAAAACCGATGTGTTGTTCCTGCCTTATGAAAATGGTTATCTGGTTCAAAAACTGCCTTTCACGGTTGAAGTGAAAGACTTCCGCATTGAATATTACGATACCGGAATGCCTAAATCCTTTGAAAGTGATCTGATTCTGACAGCGCCGGACCTGGACAAGCCTATCGAAAAGACTATCGCCGTCAATCACCCGCTCTACTATAAGAACTATGCGATTTACCAATCTTCATTCGGAGACGGCGGTTCCATTCTGAACCTGAAGGTGCATCCGTTGCTATCACCGGTTGAAAACGCAATCGATCTGAAAACTGCCGTTAATAAGACCGAACCTTTGAAAACACCAATTGGCCGCTTCAATGTTGAAATCAACGACTTCCGTCTCTTCAACATGGTGCCGGCAACCGAAGCTGAAAAAGCTGAAACCGGTAAAAAGTTCCACAATAACGGCCCGTCGATCATCTTCAAAGTCCGTAACGAACAAGGAAAAGCTTGGGAATACGACAATTACATGATGCCGAACCTTCAGGAAGGCCGCTGGTTCTTCATGACAGGTGTCCGTACCATGAACAGCGAACCGTTCCGTTACCTGTTCATTCCAGCAGATGCTAATAAGGAAAAAACCCGTTTCTTCAAGTTCCTGGCTTTGATCAACAATCCGGTCGAAACCAATAAAATTCTGACAGAATCTTTTCCTAAAACTGACCAGATCACCGATAAAACCTACGAACTTCAGATTCGTTTGATGCGACAGTTGTTAAGTCTGTTCCGTTCGAAAGGATTTGATGGAATTTCAGAGTTCGTCAGTAAAAACGTTCCTAAAGAAGAACAAGAAAAGGTTTCCGACTACTATTTCAGTCAAACCAGTTTTGCATTACAAAGCCTCTACCTTTCAGTTCTTAAAAAAGAAGGAAGACAGATCGGACATGACCAGGATATTTCCGATTTCAACAAACGTTGGTTTGAAGATGCCCTGAACGCCTTCAACGGCCTGTCTCGATTCGGACCGCCAATGTATTTCGAACTGAAATCGTTCAAACAGATCCAATCGACCGGATTGCAAATCACAAAATCACCTGGAAAAGATGTGGTTTATTTTGGGAGTGCAATGCTTATAATCGGGGTATTCTTTTTGTTCTATATGCGCCAGAAACGCATTTGGGTGCATATCCAAAACAAACAATCCGGTGATTCAACCGACAACCAATCAACCGAAATTACTGTAGCCGGCAGAGATAAAAAACATCTGCCAGAAACTGAAATTGAATTTAATGCGCTCGTTGATCAAATTCAACAGCCCGTTAAACAAACTGATTAAAGGTAACTGACCATGCACACTAACAGCGTGACGAATGAATTCAATTCATCAGAAAAAAAGTACTTTGATTTAAGGAACATTGCTTGGGCAATTTTTGTCATTGCCAGTAGTTTAATCGCCTGGAATCAATACGGTAGCCTGATGGACTACTATGAAGACACCATTCTGGCCGGTGCTACCATCGGTTTGATCTGGCTTGGTATGAAATGGCGCAGCTTCCAGCCGGCCGCCATTGCCGTCGCTCTATTGAGTCTTTTAGCGATCTATACCTACCAGATGCACGGAGACCACATCACGGCTAACGAACAGGCGTTTTTTCTCAAATACCTGGTTTCCAGCCAATCGGCGATCATGTGGATGAACGCCCTATTCGTTTTAGCAACCATCACTTATTTCTTCGCACTTTATCAAAAGTCGGACTTCACTGGTAAAGTGGCTACTTCCATGGTTTGGACTGCAGCGGTTTTCGGTCTGGTCGGCATGATGGTACGCTGGCGCGAATCTTACATCATCAACACGGATTATGGCCACATTCCGGTCAGTAGCCTGTATGAAGTATTCATTCTATTCGTAGTAATCACCGCTTTGATTTATCTGTACTACGAACAGAAATACAAAACCCGTACTCTGGGTGGTTTCGTCATGTTGGTTGTCAGTGCTGCCGTTGGGTTTATCCTTTGGTATACCTTCGATAAGGGCGCCAATGTAATCCAACCTCTGGTACCTGCATTGAAGAGTTGGTGGATGAAGATTCACGTCCCGGCCAACTTCATCGGATACGGTAGTTTCTCAATCGCTGCAATGGTTGGTCTTGCTTATTTGATCTCTTCCAAACTGGCTCAAAAGAACCCTGAAAACGGCTTTGTAAAACGAATGCCTTCTTTAGAACTGATGGATGACCTTATGTATAAATCCATCTCTCTAGGGTTCGCTTTCTTCACAATCGCCACCGTTCTGGGTGCGATGTGGGCAGCTGAAGCCTGGGGGGGTTACTGGTCATGGGATCCTAAAGAAACTTGGGCATTGATCGTTTGGTTGAATTATGCGGCTTGGTTACATATCCGAATGAGTAAAGGTTGGCGCGGAACACCGATGGCTTGGTGGGCTCTGATCGGTTTGCTGGTCACTACTTTTGCTTTCCTTGGTGTTAATATGTTCCTATCCGGACTACACTCTTATGGTGAGCTGTAACAGGCCTGTTTGGAATCGATTCAACTTAATTTAGAGGTTTGCATGTTACGTAGAACTTGGTTAAAAACACTGGCTGCCGGTGCTTTCATCGCCCTATTCTCAAACGCCGCCATTGCGCAACAAGAGGATTTTGGGTTTGAAGAAGGTGTGGAATATAAAAAAATCCCCCAGCCGGTTTCCATTGCACCGCACAATAAACAAGTCACCGAGGTGTTTTATTACGGATGCCCGCATTGTTACCATCTTGAACCGAGTATCCATGGATGGCTAAAAACCAAACCGGAAGATGTTTATTTTGAACAGGTTCCGGCCGTATTGAACAATCCTAACTGGATTTTCATGGCTAAGGTGTACTACACAGCCAAAGAACTGGGCGTATTGAAGCAATCTCATACCCCATTCTTTGACGCTTTGCATAGGGACAAAAAACCTCTGTTTACAGTCAAGGCGATCGCGAAATTCTTCACTCAATTCGGAGTAAAAGAAAAGGATTTTGAATCTACATTCAATAGCTTTAAGGTGGATCAACTGGTCCGAAACGCCATAAAAGTCACTAAATCCTACGGAATCGACGGTGTACCGGCGGTCATTGTGAACGGCAAATACATTACCGACGTTCCGATGACACATAGCCAGAAAAGAATGTGGAACGTGGTCGATTATCTAACGAATAAATAGTTTATTCGATTATTCCCATTACCTATCAAAACCCCGAACAATCCATTCGGGGTTTTTTATATAACTCAAAAATATTTCAATTCGTAATATTTTTAAGTATTTCATCGTATACATAAACGATTTAATAAAATATCATGCCCTGAACAGATAAAGTTGGTAAGAAACGATTCCATATTTCCAACAGGCCTGTTATTTTTACCCCTAAAATAAAAAACAATTCAATATTACAAAGCGAGTGACAGCATGAAAGCGGCTAAGTTATTTGTTCAATGTCTGGAAAACGAAGGCGTTGAATACATTTTTGGAATTCCCGGTGAAGAAAACCTGGACATCATGGATGCCCTACTGGATTCCAAAATTGAATTCATCACTACCCGACATGAACAAGGTGCGGCTTTCATGGCTGACGTATACGGCCGTTTAACGGGTCGTGCCGGGGTTTGCTTATCTACATTAGGGCCTGGTGCCACTAACCTTGTAACCGGCGTAGCAGACGCCAATATGGACAATGCACCATTGGTCGCAATCGCCGGACAAGCCGCTACAACTCGAATGCACAAAGAATCTCATCAAGTGGTGGATCTGGTTAGCATGTTCAAACCCATCACCAAATACGCGGCTCAAGTCTTGGAGCCGGAAACCATTCCGGAAGTGGTCCGCAAAGCTTTCAAGTTAGCCGAAGCCGAAAAACCGGGAGCGACATTCATTGACCTACCGGAAAACATCACCGAAATGGAAACCAATGAAACGCCATTACCGAGAAGTGCCAACCGTTTGACTCTGGCAGATAAAGAACTGCTAGAAACCGCTGCTGAACTGATCAAAAGTGCGAAATACCCATTAATCCTTGTCGGTAACGGAGCCGTTAGAGCACGTGCAGGCAAGGATCTACAGGAGTTCGTCGAAAAGCATTCCATTCCTGTGGTCAATACTTTTATGGCCAAAGGCGTCATCCCTTTCTTCAAAAACGGCATGGCAATGGGTTCTGCAGGTTTACAGAAAGGCGATTATGAAAACGGCGGATTCGCCAGAGCAGACGTCGTTATCTGCGTTGGATTCGATATGGTTGAGTACCACCCTCACCTATGGAATCCGAAACGAAATCATCGAATCATCCACATTGACACGAAAAAATCCGAAGTTGATCAAAGTTACATTCCGGAAGTCGAGTTGATCGGAAATATCGGTCGTAACCTGGCGGCTTTGGGAGAACTAATTCCGGAACCTCAACATAATACCTTGATCGACTTTCCTCTCAGGGATGCCATGATTAAGGAAATGAATCGTTGTTCAACGAGCGAAGATTGGCCGATGCTGCCACAAAAAATCATCTGGGACCTACGTACCGCTATGAAAAAAGCTGATATCGCAATTTGCGATGTAGGAGCTCATAAAATGTGGATGGCGCGTATGTTCCGTTGTGATTTACCAAACACCTGCATCATTTCCAACGGCTTTGCAGGAATGGGAATTGCCGTACCAGGGGCTATTTCCGCTAAATTGGCCAATCCGGATAAAGCCGTTGTTGCGGTTACCGGTGATGCCGGTTTTATGATGAATTCACAAGAGATCGAAACTGCTCTGCGCTGTAATACACCAATCGTGATTTTGATCTGGAATGACAGTCAATACGGCTTGATTGAATGGAAGCAACAACGCCGTTTCGGACGCTCCGCCTATATCGATTTTAAAAACCCGAATTTTGTCGATTACGCGAAATCCTTCGGTGCTGAAGGAGTACGTATCGAATCTTCGGATCAATTGTTACCAACCTTACAAGCGGCTTTGAAAGCCAATACGGTCACAGTCATCGACTGTCCGGTTGATTACTCGCAAAATGACCGTTTAACCGAACTTTTAGGCAACGTATTGTCTGAAATCGAGGATTAATCCATAATTGATTAAACGCACCCGATCAAACCATTTGTTCAATCGGTACAACTTAAGGAAGAGAGTGCTATGATTTTCATTAGACGAAATGACGAAGGTAATATCATTGAGATCGATTTCGCTCCAGCCCCAAATCTGGAAGAAATCAGCCTGTTTGACCCTGAACTAAAGAATTTCCTACAAAACTCTCCTCACAGCGAGGAACTAATCAAAACCGTCCTCGATAATTTAGATTTGAATATGGTGCGTGTCATTGAGGATTTGATCGACGTATTAATCGACAAAGACTTAATTCGCTTTACGGACTTACCAAGCGCCGTACAAAATAAATTACTGTTCAAAAAGAGTATCCGTAGCTCGCTGCAAGAAGATAAAGACCTGTTAATCGAAGAAGAAGAACCGCTTAATTTCTAATCGATTAATCCAATCGAGTCAGAATCTCTTCAATGGGTTTTCTTTTGGCGTTAGGTTGGCTACAGTCGGGATCACGATGACCGATGTACAAGGCTCCGATCAATTCAATCCGGTCACTGTCTATACCCAATAATCGATACGTTCTCGGATCCTTCAAAATCGGGCCGGTACTCCACTGTACACCCAGACTCTGATTCCAAGCCATCAATTGAAAATTCTGAATGGCGCAGGCACAAGCGGCATAATCCTCTTTCTGAACCACAGGATTTTCCGATAGTACCTGACCGACCAAAATAATTTCAGGAATCGCCGAGAATTTCTCCAATGCTTTTTGATAGAAACAGTCATAACTTTCAGAATCATCGAGCGATTTTTTACTAGCCCGGTTTTCAGCATAAATATCCGCTAAAACTGTCCGACTCTTCGTCCCTAAATGCCAGAATCGCCATGGTTGGGTCAACTTATGATTAGGCGCCCATCTGGCGGCTTCCAAACAGTTTTCCAATGTATGAAATGCCACAGGAAAATCTTTTGACGAAGCAAACCGATAACAGGTGCGTCTTGATTGAAACAACTCTAACAAATCAATTTGAGGTAAAGGGTCATGCATTTGTTTCTTTGATCCTAAATCATAGTAAAATAGCGTCATATAAAGACGGTTTCATTATGAATAATCACCGTCCATTCCACAAGCCAACAACCAAGTGTATAACTTGTTAGATTTTGTGGATAACTCTGCTTTTTTTACCAATCCTGATTTTTATCCACAAAACACACACACTTATCCACCCCACTTATTTAAAAGCATTCGCACAGCCTATTAACAAGCTAATGAATTGATTTGTTTCAAAAATTCGTTTTTATCAACAGTATCCATTAACATAAGAAGAATAAAAAGAAGAATTAAATAAAAAAGAATATATATATTTAATAAGTAAACATCATCCACTAAGAAGCTTCAATATGACACTGAATGAATTGAAATACATCATAGCGGTAGCAAAAGAAAAACACTTTCGCAAAGCATCTGAAACTTGCTTTGTCAGTCAACCTACTTTGAGTGTCGCCATCAAAAAACTTGAAGAAGAATTAGGAGTCATCTTATTCGAGAGACGCAAACAAGATGTACTGGTTACTCCTATTGGAAAAAAAATCATTGCTATTGCAGAAGAAATCATTGAGCATAGTAAAGACATCAAACAACTCGCCAAAGAAGCGCAAGGCGATTTTTCATCCGAATTAAAGATTGGAGCAATCCATACCATTGCCCCTTATCTGTTACCAAAACTGATCCCCGTATTTCATAAACACGCACCACACGTTCCATTGATCATTGAAGAAAACTTCACCCACGTGCTAGCTAAAAAACTGCAAAGCGGTGAACTGGACATGGTGATTCTTTCATTGCCATTTGAAGAGCCCAATATTGAAACCTTCCCGCTTTATGAAGAACCGTTCAAATTAGTCGTTCCGAAAGAACATCCTTTAAACGATTCTAAAGAAAAAATTGTTTTACAAAAAATCAAAGATGAAACAGTTTTATTATTGGGAGCCGGACACTGTTTTCGTGATCAAGTAATCGAAGCATTTCCAAACCTGATGCATCTGAATTATCAAAGTGACCGTCTTCAGAAAACATTCGAAGGCAGTTCATTGGAAACCATTCGTTATATGGTTGCTTCAGGTGCAGGGATCTCTATTTTTCCTTGTAGTTCTCTCTCAGAACGCGATGAGGCTCTTTTTACGATCAAATCATTACCTGACCCCGTTCCTAAGAGAAAAATCGCTCTAGCATGGCGTAAGAGCTTTCCAAGAAAGGAAATACTGGAACGTTTTAAACAATCCCTGTTAGAAATTCGAATTCCTTGTACAATTCGTTCATCTTCAAATTAATATCAAAATGAAATATATGAAAAAACATCTAATGATTCTTTGTTTGAGTTTTCTGACAATTTTCGGTTATTCAAACGTACAGGCCGGTTGGGAAGAGGATCTGGTTTACAAACCTGAAACAAAACAAACAGGCAATGCCCCAACCATGAATGCCAGGGATCCTTATGAATCCTTCAACCGAAAAATATTTGCATTCAATATGGGATTCCATGACCTAATCGGCGAACCGGTCGCTAAAGCGTATTTAAATTATGTACCTCAACCGGCACAAACAGGCATCAGCAACTTTTTCAGTAATTTGACTATGCCTTTGAATTTCACCAACAGCTTTCTACAAGGTAAGATTCAAGAAGGTCTGGCAGGTGTAATGCGTTTCACCATAAACAGTACATTTGGTCTTTTAGGGCTATTGGATATCGCAACACCGGCTGGATTGGAATTGAAGAAAGAAGATTTGGGACAAACGCTTTATGTTTGGGGCGTTTGGGATGAAGCTTCCTTTATCATGTTGCCGTTTTTAGGGCCTTACACGACTCGAAGCCTATTTGGAAAAATCGGTGATAACAGTTACGATCCGACTTATAAACTCCTTCATGAAGATATTAACCGTAATGCAATTTTCTTGGGAGATGCTTTTGTCAGTTATACCAAAGCGACACCATTGATTGATCAATTAAAGACCCAACCGGATCCTTATATTTTCATGCGTGAAAGTTACCTTCAATATCGAACCAATCTGATTTATGACGGTCATCCTCCACAACCGAAATTAGATGATTTCGATTTTGAATAAAATCATTGTATTTTTAAAACAAAAAAACCAGGCAATGCCTGGTTTTTTATTTGTTGGTTTTTAACCTAATTGATTAGTTTGACGTTGCCGATTTGGCGATGAATCGCAGCCATAGGAAACCGAACAGGCCTGCTACCAAGGAAGCGACCAGAATCCCGGTTTTTGCCCCCAACAACATATCATTCGGCGTATCCCAAGCCAGTTCGGCAATAAAGATCGACATGGTGAAACCAATTCCCCCCAGGAAAGAAACCCCGAAAAGTTGACTCATGGTCGAACCGGTCGGCAGTCTGGCCAGTCCAAGTTTAATCACTACCCAAGAAACCCCAGCAATACCGATTACTTTCCCGAACACCAGACCAAACATGACGCCTAAGGTAACCGGTTCAGTCAATAACCCACCCATTTCCGAGAAGTTCAAAGCAATCCCGGCATTGGCTAATGCAAACAACGGAATGATGATCAGTCCGACCGGAAGGTGCAAGTCGTGTTCCAATCGGTTTAATGGCGTCTGTACACGATGAACCCCTTTTTCCATTTGTCTTACGAGCGATTTCTGGTTGTCGGACAGTTGATGGTTGGGATCGTTTCTTTCCTCTTTCTGATAGGCGTTGACTAAGGTGTTCATATGTTCATGGAAGAACGATGGATTGAATTTTGGTTTGGCCGGAATCGCCAGGGCGGTCAGAATACCGGCAATGGTCGCGTGGACACCGGATTCTAGCATGGACGCCCACATGAAACCGCCGACGATGAAATAAGGTAACGGTTTATGGATTCCAAAACGGTTGAAGCTGATCAGCACCGCGAAGAACACAAACGCAGCTAACAGGTAAGGCATATTGATCTGTTCGGTATAGAACAGGGCAATGACCGTGACCGCGCCTAAGTCATCAACAATTGCAAGACCGACTAGGAAAGTCACCAAGGCTGCCGGTACGCGTTTACCGAGTAGAACCAAGGCACTGATTGCAAAAGCGATATCGGTGGCCATTGGGATTCCCCAACCGTTTTCGGCAGGGGTGCCTTGGGTGATGTAATAGAAAATAAGAGCCGGGAAAACCATACCACCCAAAGCTGCCACGATTGGCAAAACCGCGTTTTTTGGATCGGAAAGTTCACCGACCATAACTTCACGTTTGATTTCCAGACCGACCAGAAAGAAGAAGATAGCCATTAAGCCATCATTGATCCAATGGTGAAGTGTATGGTCGATGGCGAATTCGCCTAATGCAACGGTAAAGTGAGTATGGAATAGGTGAGAATAAGCTTCTGCCAAAGGGCTGTTAGCCAGAATCAGTGCAATGACCGTCATGATCATTAAAACCAGACCGGTGGTAGTTTGATTGTGCAGGAATTCCTCGAAAGGGGTCGCTACTTTATTGAAGGTTTTCTCCCATGGAGCGAAAAATTCATACTCTTTTTTCAGTAGTTTAACTTTCATTGTGTTTCCTCATCGATTTAGACGGTAATCTATCGCTTTTTGATTATTAAATTAAGAATAATTTATATAGAATAAAGAATAATTGATTTGTATTGTACAGATTTTAGTCTAAGGATAAGTAATGTTTAATGTATTCAAAACGGTCGTGGCAGGCCTGTTATTGGTATTACCCGGATTGGCCTTTTCAAGCGAAACGGCAAATTCGATCGACCTCACCACCCATTGGGCCGGTTTTGTCAGTCTTGGAATTTTCATCGTGGCTTATTTCCTGGTCATGACGGAAGAGTTCACTCATTTGCGTAAATCTAAGCCGGTCATCTTGGCCGCAGGTCTGATCTGGGCGATTATAGCCTATGTGATGGCGCAACACGGTATGCCGAATGCGGCTGAAGAGGCGGTTAGACACAACATCCTTGAATTTGCCGAACTGTTCCTGTTCCTGTTAGCAGCGATGACTTACATCAACGCGATGGAGGAGCGTCAGGTCTTTGGTGCTTTGCGTGGTTGGTTGGTTTCCAAAGGTTTTTCTTACGTACAGCTGTTTTGGATCACCGGTTTTCTGGCATTCTTCATTTCGCCGGTGGCGGACAACCTGACCACGGCTTTGTTGATGGGAGCGGTCATTTTGGCGGTGGGTTCCAATTCGCCGAAATTCGTCAGTCTGAGTTTCATTAACGTGGTAATTGCGGCCAATGCTGGCGGCGCATTTAGTCCATTCGGTGATATTACAACATTGATGGTTTGGCAAAAAGGCCTCCTACAGTTCCATGAGTTCTTTGATCTGTTCTTGCCTGCTTTGGTCAACTTTACGGTTCCGGCTTTGTTCATGATGTTCTTTATTCCGAAAGAGAAACCAGAACCATTGGAAGAAAGCATCAATATGCGTCGTGGTGCCAGACGTATTATCTTCCTGTTTTTCATGACGATTGTTACTGCAGTTTCAATGCATAACTTCCTGCATATGCCGCCGGTATTGGGAATGATGATGGGACTTGCTTATCTGCAGTTCTTTGCTTATTACCTGAAGAAAACCGGTGAGATCTCCTATGAGATCGGCAACGAAGGGGAAGGGACAATTCATGGTAATTCCAGACCGGTTACTTTTGATATTTTCAACAAAATCGCCCGTGCGGAGTGGGATACTCTGTTGTTCTTCTTTGGGGTTATTTTGGCCGTTGGCGGTTTGGGTACTTTGGGTTACCTTGCTGTGGCTTCGGACGTTATGTACCACAACTGGGGTGCGACTTACGCTAACGTTGCGGTCGGATTCCTGTCAGCGATTGTCGATAACATTCCTGTGATGTTCGCTGTACTGACGATGAACCCAACCATGGCCGACGGTCAATGGCTGTTGGTGACCTTGACCGCAGGGGTAGGGGGATCGCTTCTTTCGATTGGTTCTGCTGCCGGTGTGGCGTTAATGGGGCAATCCAAAGGCCAGTACACTTTCTTCAATCATTTGAAGTGGACGCCGGTCATCGCATTGGGGTATTTCGCCAGTATCTGGGTGCATATGATGCTTAATGCGGAATTGTTCTAAAACAACCATTTCGACAAAAAAAGCGGCTTTGAATGCCGCTTTTTTTATATTTGCTTAAATTCGATTTCGACAGGCCTGTCGGGAATGTTTTTATTGAATACGACCCAAATAAAATGGATTATCCGGAATGGTTAGCTGTTGTAACACCTCAGCTAATTGTTCAGGATCTAATGTCAGCGTCTTCAGGTTGTCTATATCGATCCATTCTACGGAAACTTGATGCGAGTCTGGATGTAATCCATTTCGTGGCGTATAGGGCGTTTTAAGTTCGCATAGAAAAGCGAACTCGATTTTATGTTTCGTAATGTCGGGTTGTTTTCTGGAAGGGCGGCTGTGTTCGTAAACCTTCGTCATTGTTTTGGTCATGATTTCTGCACCGATTTCCTCAAAAACCTCCCGTACCAAGGCTTCTTCAAGCGTTTCTCCCGGTTCCTGTGTGCCGCCCGGCAGGGTGTAATGTACCCGGCCGTCCTCATACTGTTTCTTGATCAGCAGGATTTTACGATCTTGCAGAATAATGGCTTTGGCGCTGTTTTTGGAAGTTATCATGATGATTTTTCAATGATTTATGGTTTATTCAATCATATAGAAAAATTCTCAACTGGTAAAACAGCAAAAAAATCGAACAGGCCTGTCAGGTTTCTAAATCAGATTGGAATGGCGGTTTTATCGATGACCTTGCGCAATACGAAACTGGTGTGTACGCCGCTTACCCCTTCAATCTGGGTGACATGGTTCAATAGCAGATCCTGATACGCTTCCAGATCCTTTACCACCACTTTCAACTGATAATCGGCTGTCTGCCCGGTTAATAGCAAACATTCCAATACGTTAGGTAACGCCTGGACTTTATTTTCAAATTCCTGAAATCGTTCCTTGGTGTGTTTGTCCATTGAGATATGAATCAAAGCCATTAGGTCTAACCCGAGTTTTTTGGCGTCGAGTAGGGTACGGTAACCAAGAATGATTCCGGACTCTTCCAGTGACTTGAAACGTCTTAGACAGGCGGAAGGAGACAGTCCGATCTGGTCAGCGATTTCCTGGTTGGACAGACGGCCGTTATTTTGCAGGGCGTTGAGTATGGCTTTGTCGTATTGATCCAGAGAATTCGAATTATTTGATGGCATATCGTACCTAGTTGGTTTTTAATTGTTAGTTTTTTATATATTTAAGCATAAAGTTGCAATATTTAATAAATATATAGAATAGTTTGCAATAAAATTCGGCAGCTCAATTTGTACAATAATCTTCAATCAAAAACCCGCAACGTTGCACACAAGAGTTTAGTCCAATGAAATCGACAATGAATGCCATCAAATATCGCCGTACACCTACACCGGAATTACCAAACAGACAGTGGCCGAATAATTTTCTGACCAAGGCGCCAATTTGGGTCAGTGTCGACCTGCGTGACGGTAACCAGGCGTTGGCTAATCCAATGACGGTCGATCAGAAACTGGCTCTTTGGAAACAGTTGGTCTCGATGGGATTCAAAACCATTGAAGTCGGTTTTCCATCGGCAAGTCAGGTGGAATTCGATTTCACCCGTCGTTTGATTGAAGAGAATTTGATTCCAGACGATGTCACCATTCAGGTGCTGGTACAGGCTCGAGAACATTTGATCGCCCGAACTTATGAAGCCTTGAAAGGGGTTAAACAAGCGGTTGTGCACGTTTATAACACCACTTCGATAGTACAGCGCGAAAACGTTTTCGAAAAGAGTAAGGAAGAGATTAAGGCAATGGCGGTGCAGGGCGCGATATGGGTGCAGGAATATGCTGCCAAAGCGTCCGAAACCAATCCTGAATCCAAGTGGGTATTCCAATATTCACCGGAAAGTTTTTCCCAGACCGAAACCGATTACGCAGTGGAAGTTTGTGAAGCGGTCATGAATGTTTGGCAACCGACACCGGAAAACAAATGTATTTTGAATCTTCCGGCTACGGTGGAAAGCACTTCGCCTAACCGTTTTGCCGACCAGGTTGAATATTTCATCACGCATCTGCCAAACCGTGAATCGGCGATCATTTCGATTCATACCCACAACGACCGAGGTTGTGCGGTAGCGGCGGCGGAATTGGCCTTATTGGCCGGTGCTGACCGCATTGAAGGAACTTTGCTGGGTAACGGCGAACGTACCGGGAATATGGATATCGTCACTTTAGCGATGAATCTGTTCAGTGAAGGAATCGATCCACAATTGGATCTTTCGCATCCGAACAATTGGATTCCGGTAGTTGAGGAAGTCACTCAGATCAAAACCCATCCACGCCATCCTTGGGTTGGGGAAGTGGTTTATACTGCCTATTCCGGAAGTCATCAGGACGCCATCCGTAAATGCTTACTAAAACAGCAACCGGATGCACCGTGGAATGTGGCCTATCTGCCAATCGATCCAAAAGATGTCGGACGTGATTACGAAGCGATTATTCGCGTCAACAGTCAGTCAGGTAAAGCCGGGTCTGCGTTTGTATTGGCTCAAGAATATGGTTTGAACCTGCCTAAATGGATGCAATTGGATTTTGCTCCTGTGGCTCAGGCATTGGCCGAAGAACATGGTGGTGTTATTAGCCATAAGGAACTGTACGCTGCATTTGAAACTCACTACGGTCTTCAGCAATCCGATATTCAATTGGACCATTACAAATTGGATCGTGTAGGGGACCAGGAAAAACTATGCATTGAAATCGACGGCGAAAAATGGGAAGGAATCGGCAACGGTACAATCAGCGCTTTGTGCGATGCTTGGCAGAAACGTACCGGTCAGGCGGTGGATGTCATTGATTATGCCGAACATGCGTTGCATTTGATTGATGATGTTTCGGCTGGTAAAAATGCTCGAGCGATGGCCTATGTCTATCTGCAGCAAAACCAAACTAAGACAGTCGGTGTGGCTATTGCTGAAGATTCGGTAACGGCAATGTTATTGGCGCTATTGAAAGGTCTTCATTCAGGTTCTTAAAATTAGTTCAAATTAATCCAAACAGGCCTGTCTTTATGCGAATCAGGTAGGCCTAATTATTTGCATTCCTTTTCTACTTGTACTCAAATAACAGCCTTTCAGAATTCAATTTTTCAAAGGTGTTTTATGTTTGTTGAAAGTGCAAAATTAAGTACTCCGGAAATTTATCCTCTTCTGGTCGGTGGCATCGTTCCAAGGCCAATTGCCTGGGTTAGCACCCGAAGTGATGATGGTATTGATAATCTTGCACCTTATTCTTTCTTTACAGTAGCAAGCTGCAACCCTCCGGTTCTTAGCGTCACTCAGGTCAATCCGGGCGATCGTGCTGATAAGGACACTTTGTCTAATCTTTTGCAAAACGGCGAGTGTGTGGTGAATGTTGTCAGTTCGGATCTCGCTGAAGTTATGAATGCCAGTTGCGCTGATTATCCTTCCCAGATCAGTGAGTTTGAAGCAGTTGGTATAGAGACGGATAAGAGTCATCAAGTATCACCTTTGAGCGTTAAACAAGCGAAAGTACGTTATGAATGCCGTTTGCGGGAGGTGATCAGTATTACGGATCAGCCGGCTGGCGGTAAAATGATGCTGTTGGATGTGGTTGGTTTTTATGTCAATGATGATGTTTATTCGGACGGTATGATTAATTCAAAAAAATTGGACGCCGTAGGCAAGTTGGGTGGAAACGACTATTCAAAGATACAAGAACAGTTTGCTTTGGTTCGTCCGGTGTTGGACTCTGAATAGAAAGAACCAGTTATAAAACCGATAGTTATGTTTCACGTGAAACAAAAAAACCGCTCTAAGCCAGGTAAAGAGCGGTTGAAAAAGCTTTGTTCTGAATCAAAACCGTAAATCGATTTTTGACATAATACACTTTTCGAATCAATTATATAAGTCTTTGGAAGAACTGATATTTTTCTAATCGTTTTTCGGGTGACTATTTTCTCTTCTCGTTTTATCCCTTTATTAATTTCATATCCGTTTTGTGGGGATCTTTGTAATATCCATATAATTCATAATACTTTTATATCCATAAATTTTTTAATAAGAAAAAATAAGTATTCCTTAATATAATCGGATCGCTTTATATTTTTTTAATCCAATGTAGGAGTACTAAGAATGAAATGTAAACGATTACTGGCTTTATTTATTACTGCGGGCTTATTCAGCTCATCAGTATATGCCGCTGTTGATGTAAAAACAGGTTCTGCTACCTCAGAAATTGAAGCAAAATTACCTGAAAAGAAGCGTGATATTCTTCACCATTATCTAAGCCCTAAAGAAGTGTATGACATTAAAAAAGCAGAAGGGAATAAGGTTTTATTTGTTGATATTCGTACTCCTTACGAACTTCAATTTGTCGGGCATACTGAAATGATCGATGGAAATGTTCCTTACATCACTTTCGATTATTCAGATTGGGATGCCAAGAAAAAAACGTATAAGCGACAATTCAATTCTGGCTTTGTAGGCCAAGTTGAAGATCTGATGAAAAAGACCGGTATCAATTACGGTAAGGACACCAAAATTATCTTGATGTGTCGTTCAGGAGATCGTTCAGCGAAAGCGACAGATTTGATGGCTAAAAATGGTTACACCAATGTATGGAGTGCTTGGCAAGGTTTTGAAGGTGATAAAGCCAAGTCAGGAGAAGGCAAAGGCAAGCGCGTTGTTAACGGCTGGAAAAATGCCGGTCTGCCTTGGACATATAAAATGGATAAGGAAAAAGCAGCATTTATTTTCTAATTTTTGTTTAAGTTAGAAGAGTAAAAGAGCCTCGCTTATTGCGGGGCTTTTTTGTTAAGCGATTCAAAAAATAATTACATTCTTTAGTTAAGTCATTCTTATTCTTGAACATCTTGATTAATGTTTGCAGTTTTAACTCTATATCCAATAGGTGTTAATGGTTTATCATGAGTGTATTCATTCATTCAAGAGTGTCCGCTATGTCTTGGATCCTATTACGTCACACCCATTTTTCCCTGTTTCAACGAATCACTGGTTTGCTGATTTTATCGTTACTTGTTGGACTGTATTCGACAGGATCGTTTGCCCAAGAGGAAGGCTCTATACCAGGCTTGGACTGGTTTCCTATGTTCATGGGACTGTTTGGTGGCTTGGCATTATTCCTTTACGGCATGGAGAAGATGATAAAAGGGCTGTTGGTTATTGCCGGCGATCAAATGAAGAATATGCTGGCAAAGCTGACCACCAACCGAGTTATGGGTGCTATCACGGGAGCAGGTGTGACAGCGGTGATTCAGTCTTCATCTGTTACCAGTGTACTCACAGTTGGATTCGTTTCAGCGGGTTTAATGACGGCCGGACAAGCGGCAAGCGTGGTGATGGGGGCAAATTTGGGTACTACAGTCACAGCACAGATTGTGGCGTTTAAAGTTGAAAACTTTGCTCTTTTAATGGTTTCTGTGGGTTTTTTGATCCAGTTTCTTGCCAAACTTAGAAATAAGGTGGCTTTTGGTGAGTTCATAATGGGGTTGGGTTTGTTGTTTTTGGGAATGAACCTCATGAGTACAGGTATGGCGCCATTACGTAGTTATGAGCCATTTTTGCAATTGGTTCAACAGATGCAAAATCCATTTTACGGAATTCTGGTGGGATTGGTTTTCACTGCTTTAGTGCAGTCTTCTTCTGCGACAATTGCGATTGTCATAGTCATGGCCAGTAACGGCTTTTTGACTCTCCCGGCAGGTATTGCTTTAGCGATGGGTGCCAATATCGGTACTACGGTAACTGCAATGTTGGCAACGATTGGTAAATCCAGAGAAGCGTTACGAACGGCACTGATCCATGTTCAGTTTAATGTGTTAGGTGTATTGATTTGGTTACCTTTTATTCCGGAGTTGGCGCATTTGGCAACAATTATTTCGGCACATGAATTTGGTGATAATGAACTCTTGTTACTGCTTGCTGAAAATACGCCAAGGGAAATTGCCAATGCCAATACGATTTTCAATTTGATCAGTCTCTTGATTTTTTTACCGTTGATTCCGATTTTTTTATGGATTGTAAATCGTTTGGTACCGGTGATTTCGGAAGAGAAAACCATGGCGGAATACAAACCTGAATTTTTGGATGAAGCATTAATTATGACGCCGTCTCTGGCGATGAAAGCGGTTTTAATGGAGTTGGAACACTACCAAAAACAACAAGGCTTGTTTTATAAACGAGTAGTAAGCATGATTGCATCACCTAATATCGATAAGTTGGCGCGCGAAGACCTTACAATCCGGCGTCTCCGTGCCTATCAAAGCCTTATCTTGAGTTATTTGGGTCGGGCCGGCCAGAGTTCCATGTCTGCCGACGAGCAGAAACAGTATATGAAGTTGATGAATGTATTGAACATTATGGAATCCATGTTGGAGGCGCTCCAGTCCAACATGATGAATATTTTGCATGAAATGGTCGAAGACGATATCAAGCCGAGTGAAACCATGCTTAACTTAGTCGGACAATTAACTTCGGAAGTCGGTAAATCCATCGAGAATGCTATGCAATCCATCTATAAGGAAGATTCTGAATCGGCGTTGGAAGTTATCGCAATCAAGCCGACCATCGACCATTTGATACAAGAAGCGTTGGCGCATCAAGTTCGTCGTTTTCAACCCAATCAAGAACGCCTAACGGTTTTTCGATACGAAATGCAGTTAGTGGATGGTTTTAAGCAATTGCATACATTGTCCAAACGAATTTCACGTTTGCAGTTGGAAGATGATAAGCCAATCGAAACAAATTCTTCGAACAAGGTTTTGAGTTAATTGAAAATGAATCTCTAGTCTTATTCAAGATAGTGAATTTTATTTTCAATCGGCCTATTTGATTAAAAAATAGGCAGCCGTAAATGGGCCCTGTTGAAGTTTTTTAAACTCTGGTAATGCACTTGCCAGGAAAAACAGAAAAAATCCTTCAAATCGCTTTTATTTGAATATTTTTTGTCCTTTTATGTTTTGTAATCTTAATATGAGGCAATTCCAATAAAGTAAACATACAAATAATATGGTTATTAAAGGGATTCTGTTTTTTGTTTTCCGACGATTTGAAATATTAAGTTTTTTAAAATTTGGATTGTTTAAACGTTCTAATCATGAAGATGCATAATTGGGTTATGCTATTCTTAAAATAGGTAGTTTGAAATTAATGTGATGTTTCCGTTTGCGCAGTGATCAGGATAATTTCAAAAGGGGAAGAAAAATGAAAAGGGTGTTGGTTTCTTCATCGTTGATGTTAGTGGGTTATTTGATGACCGGGTGCACTTCCCATCATTTTGTAAACAAAACAGGTCAGACGGAACAGCAGTACATTCAGGATAAAGCCTATTGTCAGGGATTGGCTTCGGGCCAACAAAGTCTGACCAATACCGAGGGTGAACGACTGATTCCGTATGAAGAATGTATGCGCAGGTTGGGTTACCAACCTGAATAACAATGTTGTAAATTCAGTCATTCGCCCTGAATGGTAATCACCACTTTACGGTTGAATCTTCCGGTTCGATGTTCGTAGAGAAACAGGCCTTGCCAAGTCCCCAGATTTAAACGACCGTGGCTGATCGGTATGGTTTGGCTCATATCAGTAATCATACAGCGTATGTGAGCACTCATGTCATCGTCCCCTTCATAGTTATGGCGGTAGCTTGGATCGCCATCTTTCACGGTTTTCTGCATCCAATATTCGATATCTTCACGTACGGTCGGATCGGCGTTTTCCGTAATGATTAAAGAGGCCGATGTGTGTTGAATGAATACATGGCATAAGCCCGTTTTAATGCCTGATTCGGTAACGGATTTGTCGATTTCTTTAGTGATATTGTAAGTACCTCTTTGAGGACTGGTTATTGTGATTTCGGTTTGGAATGTTTTCATGATTTATTTTTTCAGTAGATGTAAAGATTCGTTTTAAGTGTAGCAAATTCATATGAAATTCATTGTCTGCAATCGCTATTTGTTTATTTAGATTCAACAGTTTTGGATTTGTTTTTGTAAGGGTGAATTAATCATCGTAAGTGATAGCCATTTAGAGACAGGCTGGTTTGGGCTATAATGCATTCACTTGAAATCAATAAAAAGACTCTGAATTATGTCCCAAAATACCAATCAAAATCCGCTTTTAAATATCACAGATTTACCGAAATTCGATATGTTTCACGTGGAACATGTGGAGCCGGCTGTCGATCAGTTGCTGGCGGACAATCGTGCTGAAGTGGAACGTTTGGTTAATATGGAAGAAGCACCTACTTGGGATAATTTTATTGAACCATTGGAGAAAATTGATAATCGGTTTGAACGTGTTTGGGGCCCAATCGGTCATTTGGATTCTGTGAAAAACAGTGATGAATGGCATTCCGCTTATACGGCATGTCTAGAAAAGGTGACGGCATATCATACTGAAATGGGTCAGAACAAAGGCCTGTTTAAAAAGTTCTCTACGATTGCTGATAGCGAAGAATTCAACGATTATTCTCTGGCCCAGAAGAAGGTAATCGAAAATGCATTGCGTAATTTCCGATTGTCCGGGATCGATTTATCACCAGAAAAACAAGCTGAATACCAAACTATTTCTCAACAACTTTCCCAGCTAAGTAGCCAGTTTGGAAATAACGTTTTGAAATCGACACAGGCCTGGTCAAAAAACATTTTAGATGAAAATGAATTGGCTGGACTGCCTGAGAGTGCTATGGGACTGTTGAAACAGTTGGCCGAACAGAAGGGGTTAAAAGGTTGGTTGGTTACTTTGGATTTTCCGTCTTATATCTCTGTGATGATGCATGCGGACTCAAGGGAATTGCGTGCTGAAGTTTACCGTGCGTTTGGAACCCGTGCTTCGGATCAGGCGCAGAATGTTGAATTTGATAACTCGGAAAACATCGAAAAGATTCGTAAATTACGACATGAGTTGGCCAATCTTCTTGGTTTCGACCAATACTCTGAATACTCGTTGGCAACAAAAATGGCACAAAATACCGATCAAGTATTGGGCTTTTTACGTGATTTATCAGCTAAATCGAAGCCTCAGGCAGAAAAAGAATTGGCGGCGTTGAAGTCGTTTTCGAAACAAGAACTGGGCATTGAAGATTTTCAGCCGTGGGATGTTTCATACGCTTCTGAAAAACTTAAAGCGTCAAGCCTATCGTTATCTCAAGAGGTTTTGCGACCTTATTTCCCTGTCAAATCGGTTCTGACAGGCCTGTTCACAATCACAGAAACACTTTTTGGCGTGCGTGTTAAAGAGAAGACTGGAGTGTCTGTTTGGCATGAAGATGTGCGCTTTTTTGAACTTGTGGATGAGGCGGATAAGGTGATTGGCCAATTTTATCTGGATCTGTATGCACGCGAAAACAAGCGTGGTGGTGCCTGGATGGATTCAGCGATTACCCGTTGGAAACATTCAGACGGTGAATTGCAGAAACCGGTGGCTTACCTTGTCTGTAATTTCACGCCTCCTGTAGGGGATAAACCAGCTTGTTTAACGCATGATGAAGTGACAACCCTGTTCCACGAATTCGGACACGGTATTCATCATCTGTTGACGGAAATGGAACACTTGGATGTTTCAGGGATTAGTGGTGTTCCATGGGATGCGGTAGAGCTTCCTTCCCAGTTTATGGAAAATTTCTGTTGGGAGCGTGAAGGGTTGGATTTGATGTCTTCCCATATTGAAACTGGAGAACCACTTCCGGATGATTTGTTTGAATCCTTGAAGACAAGCCGAGGATTCCAGTCTGCGATGATGATGGTGCGCCAGATTGAATTTGCATTAATGGATTTTGAATTACATAGCTTCTACAATCCGGAAGAGGTTGAGAACATTCTGGATCTGGCGAAACGAATTCGTGAGGAGGTTGCTGTGGTGCAGCCGCCGGAATATACCCGTATGCTTCACAGCTTTAGCCATATTTTCGCAGGCGGTTATGCGGCGGGTTACTTCAGTTATAAATGGGCGGAAGTTTTGTCTGCAGATGCATTCAGTCTGTTTGAAGAGACAGGGATTTTGAACTCCGAAACCGGTGCCAGATTCAAAAACACGATTTTAGCGGCGGGTGGTTCGATTGATCCGATGGTTCTATTCAAAACATTTAGGGGTCGTGAACCGGAAATAGACGCTTTATTGCGTCACAGTGGCATAGCGGCTTAATCTGTTACCGGGATAAAAAAACCCCCGCCAAGTGGCGAGGGCAAAGGTGGTTGAGTTTCGGAGTACCAACCAAACAACGCAAAAAAAGTATGTAGTTTAATAGACTACGGTAAGTTGAGCTGAAACTCGGTTATCCAGGCTGTCCAGAATATCGTGCACCGGTGAGGCCGCAGGTAGATCAGGCGCGTCGATATTGCGAATCTCATAGTTCACCTTGAGTGACGTTTTCTTGTTGAAGAAATACTGGGCACCTAAGGTCGTGGTTTGTAGTTCACGGTGAAGAGCGGCGGTTTCGGTCGCAGCATCCAGCATGTCATAACGCGCGTTCAGTTCCAGGTTCGGTAAGACTCGGTAACCCAGGTCGACATAGTATCCGGTTGCTTTTTCATCCGGAAAAACACTGAATGTGGCTCCGTCAGCAGGCGTTCCGGCCCCTTTGGTTCCACCATAGATCATGCCGTCAGCGGTAATGTATTCGGCGGCCAGACGATATTTACCATCCCAATAGGTCGTACCCAAACCAGAGCGTTTACGGTCGACTGTTCCAACGTCATCTAAGGTACGTTTACCGTCCTGCATCCAGGCGAAGAATTTCATACCGTGTCTTCTCGGACCTTTTGAATCACCGAAGATCTTTTCGGTCGAGGCATATAGATATAGGTCTTGATGTTTGTCATTGTCCTGAAGCGCTAAGCCATTGCCGTTACCCAGCATGACTGCGTAACTGTGTTCCCAGTCTCCCTGACGGAATGAATCAAATACTTGAACACCGGTGTCGCGGAAGGCACTGACCGGACCATTTCTGCCTGTATTGTTGGCGGCATTGTCATAGAAACGTTCCAGCACTAATCGATCGGTAACATTGGTGAAGTTCACATAGTTGAAAACACCAATACCTTGTAATCCCTCTTCCGCTCCGGGGGTTTTGAATAGACCGGCACGGATTCGTGCGCCCGGGATGTGATTCAGGGTGACACTGGCATCGGTCAGTTGCCCCTGTGATGCTTTTCCACCTGTGGTAATCCCGTTATTACCGAATTCGGCCATTAAGAAATAGTTGACCTTCTCATCCAGTGGGAAGTTATTCCCTCTGACCGCGATCCTAGCACGTCGGATATTGAAACCTTGTGAGGAGGTAAGTTGCGGCCCCAGCTGGTTGAATGCAGCCGATTTTCCGACATAAGGACCCGCTTTCAGTTTGGTGTCGTCGGTCTGCATATAATCAGCTTGTACGAACCCCCAGACTTTCGCTCTTGGTCCCTGGTGATCCTTTTCGGTTCCCTGAAGCATCAACCAGTTGGCAGCTTGTGCCGACTGAGCTCCTAGTGCGCCGGCAAGGGCGAACAGCAGGGCGGTTTTTTTGAATTTGTAGGTTTTATTTAGCATAAGTATCCTCTTCTCTTATTCAGAGACGTTATCTTTTTGGTCTGTTAGTTAGATATGGATTAGGGTCTTAGGTATAGGAATCCCTGGCTTTGAAGATAAGCCAATTCCGCAACGCCACTTGGAACGATGTCAGATTTTTTGGCATCGTAAAGATCTCGGTCAACATCTACTTTACGGCCTTTAACGGTGTTGGCGCAGACATTGAAAGTTACGCCCTGCATTTTAAGTTGGTCGATTTTCTGAGCCATTTCCAGTGTGGCATTGGCCGCTTTGAATTTAGGCACGTTTTTCAGTGCCTCGGGTTTCAACAAAAGTGATAAGCCGTTGCCGTGAAGTACAACACGTAGATCCAGATTGTCTGCACCAACTGCATTGATGTGGTTTTGAATGTTACGTAACGTAGACGACTGCTTTTTGATGTCGTCATAATTGATGTGGTAGACCACTTTCTGATGTCCGTAACGGTCACTGGCGTTGGCGCTGTTCAGTGTCAGAATCGATGCCAGCAACATGAAGATGGCGATTAGGTAAGGTTTTATCGATTGCATGATGAATGTCCTCAGTGAATGTTAAGGCTTAAGGATCTGCCAACCGGCAGCGTTTAATTGAAGGATTCTGCCTGCTCCGGCTGGAACGATGTTTACGCCTTCCATTACTTTAGGTTCGTGTCCTAGCTTGCCTGCGAAATTTTTCAAAGTGTTGGCGCAAGCACTGAAGCGGATACCGCTGGCCATTAGGGATTTAATACGTGGTGTGTTGACGTTCTTGTCCAACATAAGGCGAACGCCAGGACCGAATGCGACTACTTCAATGTCGACGTTCTCAGACGAATAGTAACGTTGAAGGTTGTTAGCGACATTAAGCACTAAAGTTTGTTTGAAAGGATCGCGGTCACTGATTTGTAAGACAATCTTGTGTTCTGCGAAGGTATCCGGCAAAGGTGCCTCTTTCTGCGCTGCAAACGCCGGGATGGTGACCAAGGCGGCCAATACCAATCCTAAAAGTTTATGAGCCTGTTTTATTAGCATGTTGTTGTATCCTCAAAATAATCAAAATTCAGCGCGCTTAACCCTTAAACGAATTGGACCATGAATTTATTCCAATTTTTTAAACCAGTAATTCTTATTAGGTTAATAGTTTTATTTATTTCGTAAGTTGTTAATATGTTTAGAAAAAATATTTGTTGCATTGAAAACGAGATTTGAATTAGTATCGAAAAAAGGTGTTAATTCAAACAAGTGATGTGTAAATGAAATTTTCGAGCAAGGTAGCCGATCTGTTTTGTGAATCCCAGGAAAGACGGCGATTCAATGCAGCGTTGGAAAACAAGTATGATCGCCTGTATCGACTGGCCTATGCTTGGAGCCATCATCCTGCTATGGCACAGGACCTTGTACAGGAAACGATGCTTAAAGCATTGGAAAAACGTAAAGATCTAAGCAATTTGGAACATTTGGATGCATGGTTAAGTAAGATCATGCGAAACCAATTTTTGGACAATATGCGTTTCAACCGTCGCTGGGAGTGGGCGGAAGAGTCCGAAATCGACCAGCATTTTTCGGTTGATTGCAGTGAATCCGAGATGATAAAAAAACAGAGTCAGGATGCCTTTTACCAGGCGATGGCGAAGCTGCCTTTTGACCAGCGTGAAGTGATTGTGCTGGCGGATTTGCAGGGCTTCAGTTATCAGGAGATTTCGGATATCACTTCGACTCCGATCGGTACTGTGATGAGCCGGATTTCAAGGGGGCGTGAAAAATTGCGTTCATTGTTGCAGCATAGTGATGTCCAAAGAGATAAAGTGGTTCCACTACGGAGAAATTGAAATAAATGGGTAAGTCAGTTCAAACCTATCAGATACATGCCTATATTGACGGCCAGCTCTCCCGGGATGAGTGTTTCGAGATTGAAGAAGCGATGCAGTTCGATTCGGAACTGCAGGATGAAATTTGTCACCTTAGGGCTCTGAAATCACAGGTGAAGTCAGCCTATGCGGACATTCCGGTTCCGGAAAGAGATAGGAAGCCGGTTTCGAAACGCGTCTGGTCGATCCCTAAAACCGCCGCAGCTTCGTTGTTTTTGGGAGTTGTTATGGGAGCCGGAATGTTGAGCTTGTTCAGTGGCCAGAATGGCGGGGTATCCCAACAGCCGTTGGCTATGGCACAGGCGGATCAGCAAAAGTATATTGTTCATTTGGATTCCGACGACCTGAAAAAGCAGGCGGAAGCTCTGGACGAAATCGAAACGCTTTTGAAGGATGGTGGTCCTAATGTGAAGGTCGATTTTATATCGAACTATAAAGGGATCAAGATGTTCGATGTTAATAACCCGAATCACGACCAGCTTGAAAAGCTGTTGGGCCAATATGACAATTTGACGCTCTATGCTTGTAAAAGAGCTTTGGAAAGAGCGATGCAAAGAGGTGAAAAAGTCAACGTCATTCCTCAGGTTCGTCACGATAAGCCGGCGATTGATGCGGTGGTTGAGCGTTTGAACGAAGGCTGGAAATACATCAAGATTTGATCCGTAATTCGGACAGGCCTGTTGTTTTTAAGAATTGGTTGAATCGGGGTATACTAGCGCATGTTGTTTAATTGAATTAGAAGCCTTTTATGCCAAATTCCCCGACACGGTCAACTTCTTCCTTTTTTCTTTCAAGACGTTTCTTTCCGCTGTTTTGGGTGCAGTTTTTAGGAGCGTTCAACGACAATCTCTACAAAAATGCGATGATCATGCTCATCGCTTTCCAGCTCAGTCAATCCGACGAGCAGACCGGACTGTATATCACTTTGGCAGCCGGAATCTTTATCTTACCGTTTTTTTTATTTTCCGCCTTTGCCGGCCAAATCGCCGACCATTTCCCTAAATCGGTATTGATTCGAAAGATCAAATTAGCCGAAATTCTGATTATGGCGACCGGTGTGTTGGGTTTGATGAGTCTGCAACTGGAATGGCTGTTTGTATCACTGTTTTTGATGGGAACGCAGTCGGCCTTCTTTGGACCGATCAAATATTCGATTTTGCCGGAAGTGCTGAAAGAAGACCAGTTGTTACGGGGTAACGGTTGGTTCAGCGGTTCGACGTTCATCGCCATTTTGCTGGGTACAATCGCCGGTGGCAGTGGCGTTGTTTTGGAAAATGGTACCGTATGGGTATCCATGGCAGTGATGGCCGTTGCGATTGTGGGATACATTGCCAGCCTAATGGTTCCCGAGACCAGCCAGCAAACCGCGTCGGTGAAGATCGATAAGAACATTTTCCGCAGTACCTGGCAGATCATTCATTCTTGCCGTGGCTATTCCCAGTCGTTTTTTTCGGTGATGGCGATTTCCTGGTTCTGGTTTATCGGCGCCGTGCTTCTCAGTCAGATTCCGACCTTTGTTAAATACACTCTGCAAGCCAATGAAGATGTGGTAGTGGCTTTTTTGACTATGTTTTCAGTCGGTATCGCAGTCGGCTCCGGCCTGGTTTCCAAGCTTTCCAAAAAGAAAGTGAATTTAACCTATCATCCGGCTCTATTGCTGATGATGTCCTTGTTGCTGGTTTTCAGCGTGCTGGTGGCGGATTCGATTATGGGACAGTCTGCGGTTCGGGATTCCGGTGTTTTGATGGGATTGGGCGAGTTCCTGACGCTTTGGCCGGAAAGCCTTTCTTTAGTGTTTATGTTCGTTTTGGCCGTGGTGGGCGGCGCTTATATTGTGCCTCTGTATACCTATCTACAGATAAAGACCCCGCAGGGCACTCGTGCTAGAATGATTGCCGTCAATAATATCGTCAATGCGTTTTTGATGGTGTTGTCGTCGGTTTTGATTATGGTGGGGTATATGTTCGATCTGACGCTACCTGCCATGCTGTTGATTTTGGCGGTGTTCAACGTATTGATCGCCGTATTGTTTTACTTGAAGCGCGCTTTGTATAACGAATCGGAATCGGTTTCCGAATAAAAAATAAGACGCGTAGCAGAAGAAGTTGTTTAAAAATTGAGGTTTCACGATGAAGTGGTTGGTTAAATCTTTTGTCAGGTTGTTGTTTCGGGTTTTCTACCGGGTGGAAGTCAAAGGTTTGGAAAATTACCATGCCGTTGACCAGTCCAAACAGCCACTTCTGATCGTTGCCAATCACGTTTCCTTATTGGATGGACCACTGATTGACCTGTTCGTTCCGGGTGAAACAACCTTTATGGTCGGAATGAACCACGCCAAGAAATGGTACGGCAAATTCGTGCTCTATTTCGGTAAATTCTTCACGGTCGATTTACACAGTCCTTATGCGGCCAAACATATGATCGCTGAGCTCAAAAAGGGCAAGCAGTGCATGATCTTCCCGGAGGGGCGCATCAGCACCACCGGTAGCCTCATGAAGGTCTACGAAGGCACGGCGATGGTGGCCGACAAAACCCATGCCGCCATCCTACCGGTTCACATCCGTGGTGCAGAACTGAGCAAACTTTCCTATTTGAACGGGCGTTTCTATGGTTTTATCCAGCAGTTCTGGTTCCCTAAGATCACTCTGACCATCTTACCCGCTAAGAACATCAATCCGCCGGCTCGCCTCAAAGGACACAGCAGACACCACTCTCTGAAAGAGAATATCTATACGTTGATGCGTGACCTTGCTTATTACGGTTCGGTCGAAGAGAAAAGTCTGTTCAAGGCGTTGGTGAAAGCAAAGCAGGTTTATCACGCTAAGGAGATCTGCGTCGAAGACATTAACGACCAGTCTTTGAGTCTGAAGAAACTGGTTATGGCATCAAAGGTTCTGGGCAGACAATTGCACCGGGTTTTGGGGGATGAGAAACGGGTCGGCTTGATGCTGCCTAACGTGACAGGTATGCCGGCGACTTTCTTTGCTTTGCAGGCTTACGGTTATATTCCTTCGATGATGAATTTCACCGCCGGCTTGAAGGCGATGAAATCCGCCTGTGAAACGGCTGAGTTGAGGACTATCGTCACTTCGCGTAAGTTTGTCGATGCTTTCGGGCTGCAACCATTGATTGATGAGATGGAAGGTGTGCGTTTTGTTTATCTTGAAGAGGTGCGCGCTGACATTGGAGTCATTGGCAAACTGACAGGCCTGTTGAGTCGTACCAAGTCATTACCGGGTTATAAAAAGGATCCGAATTCGGAAGCGGTGGTGCTGTTCACTTCGGGCTCAGAGGGGATGCCAAAAGGTGTGGTGCTTTCGCATACCAATCTGATCAGCAATATCGAACAGATCAGCGCGATGCTGACGCTGTTGCCGGGTGAGAGACTGTTTAATGCCTTGCCGACTTTCCACAGTTTCGGTTTGACGGCCGGGTTGATCTGGCCGATTCTAAAGGGCGCCAGAGTCTTTCTTTATCCGTCTCCGTTGCATTATGCCGTGGTGCCTGAGATGGTCTACCAGACCAATGCCCGTTTAATGTTCGGAACGGATACGTTTTTCAATGGTTACGCGCGTAAGGCGAACCCATATGACTTCTACAGTGTCCGCGCCATGGTGGCGGGCGCTGAGCGTTTGCGTCCTGAAACCCGCCAACTGTACGCCGAAAAATTCCATACCCCGATTTATGAAGGGTATGGCGTCACTGAGACCACGCCGGTATTGGCAGTCAATACACCGGTGGCGTTCAAGAATGGTTCGGTCGGTCAATTGGTGCCGGCGGTGGAGTACCGTATTGCGGAAGTTCCCGGAATTGCCGAAGGCGGACTTCTTCAGGTTAAGGGGCCGAATATCATGTTGGGTTATCTGATGCCGGATGAGCCGGGTGTGCTTCAACCGCCGGTGGATGGCTGGCATGATACCGGTGATATTGTGCATGTCGATGAAGACGGTTATGTCTGGATTAAAGGGCGCGCTAAACGCTTCGCCAAGATTGGCGGTGAGATGGTGTCGCTGACGGCGGTCGAGAGTTATATCAACCAGGCCAGTCCGACTGGACATCATGTGGTGGTGTCGGTGCCGGATTCGCGTAAAGGTGAGAAATTAGTGCTGGTGACCGACGACTGTGAACTGAGCCGCAGTACTATTACCGATGCTGCTAAAGAGCAGCAGGTAGCAGACATCATGATTCCGAAAACCATTATTCTGGTTGAGAAGATTCCGGTTTCCGGAACCGGGAAAACCAATTATCTGGAAGTTCAGAAGATTGCCGAACACCATTTCGGCGTTTGATTTCCAGCCTTTAAGTGCCTCTACGACCGGATACAAGCCTTAGTGGGCGTACAGGTCTTTCAATTGAGACTCGGCCAGTGTCGAAGTGTGCTTTCGATCCAGTTTCTCGAGCGCTTCACACAGGGTTGAACGGGCGGTCTCATCAAACGTTTTGTCATTGAACAGGCTGGCTTCGAGTTGAAGAAGTTGAGCCTTCAATGCCGGGTCGTTCAATTCCGAAAAACTTTTAATGCCGTGTTGGGATCTCAGCCAGTTCTTGATGGCCGGATAAAGCTCAGGGGGCGACAGTTTGCACAAGCCGTCAAGTTCCGACCAGGCCTGTTCGGTTTGGCGCGAATCGGTTTCGAGGTTTTCCCGATTATTTTCCTGAATGTTTTTGCCTCTACGCTTTTCCATCAGCCACAGCCCCATAGTCAGCAACCAGAGAATGGCAAAAACGGTGGTCGATATTTTCCAGAACAGGTCATTTGACGAGGCTTTACCGGTTGCTGCTGTTGGTGTAATCGCGTTGAGGTCATGGGCAAGCATTTCCGTTCCCGAACCTGATTGTGAAGCTGTTTTATCGGCTGACTCCAGAATTTTCAGCGTCTTGCCCGGAATGTGGGTTGTTTCCAGTGTGTCGGTTTCCGTGTTCCACCAGTAGAGACTCTGTTCAGGGAGTGTTAGAGTGCCCGCCTGAGTCGGGATAATGGCGCGTTTAATCACCTTGGTGCTTAGGATCCCGTTTTGCTGTTTCTCTTCCTGGGTAGTCGGTTGATCAGGGTACACCTTAAAGCCGTCTTGCGCGTCAAGCGTCAGGGTCGGGAGCTGGTTGGCCATCAATCCATCCACATTCAGAGTCAGAGTTTGCGTCAGGGTATCGCCGACACGAATTTCATCTTTCGGCAGGTTCCATTTCTGGTCGATTTTGACGCGCTTTGCCGGTAACCAAGGGTTGGTTGACTGCTCCTTAAAGGTTTCCGGTTCCGGTTTTACTTTTAGGGTAAGTTCATTGGCGACGGCCTGAATCTGTTTCAGGTGATTGTCGATCTGAATGCGTCCGGTGAACACCGGTGTGGTCACTTTCAGCTCACCGCTGCTTTGCGGATAGAGCGCGTAAATCCATTCGTAGACGGTATAGGCCTGCCCTTGAATCTGTTTGCTGAACACCGATTCTTTTTTCAGGGATTCCACTAGGGCGTTACCGAACTCGGGCGGACGGATGTTGCCGGAAATCAGGCGCCCACGGTAGTAGAAACGCAGGCTGTAAATGACCTGACCTTGTACGTAAGGTGAATCGGTGCTGACCTTGGCTTCCAAAAAGTAGGGTTTTAAACTCCCTTTTGTCAGTGATTTCTGCATCGGCATAACTGTGAGTTTATAGGGCTGGCTAGTGGCATCACCGACTTTGAACGGCGGGATGATCAGTTCCCCGGCCTGTTTGGGAAGGAGCTGTATCAGCCAGCGTGTACTCGATTGGAAGTCGCCGTTGACCATTTGGATGTTATTGCTGCGCTGGGAACCAAGCACTTCAAATTGGTCTTTAAGCGGTTCGAGATCCAGCTGACCGAGCGTACTTTGAAAATCGGCCGTGACGTAGAGGCTGACGATGTCGCCAAATTCAACCGTCTGGCGATCCGTTTCCACCGTAAGGCTGTCAGACCATGATGAGGTAGAGAAAACGCTTAGAAGGCTAAATATGAGCGTTATGACGACTCTTTTCAGGTATCCTTCGGTAAAGAATCTTTGACTAGTCATGGTTACCATATCTTTTTTGCTGCCTGTTCATCGGGTTTTTCCGAACCTTGGTTCGTTTGGTTCTGGTATTGGTATTCGAATTTACGTTTCAAAAACAGTCCGGGTTGATCGGGAATCTGCTGTAGCCAGTTTTCAGTGGCCTGTTGCTGTTCGGTCTGTTGTAACGATCCGGCCTGCTTGTCGTCTTCTTTGTCGTCGGAAGATCGGTCGAGCTGTCCGGAAGCGTCTTTCTGCTCTTCTTTTCCGGTTTGATCTGCCGGTGTGCTATCGGTTTCGGAAGATTGTTTATTTGTATCCTTACCGGATTTCTTTTGCGCTTGTTGTTGGGGCTGATCATCTTGAGCCGCATCATTTTGATTTTGAGTTTTTGAATTTTCCTCAGCCTGTTGTTCTTTTGAGCCTTGTTGGCCATCACTGGAGCCGTTTTTCCCTTGTGGTGATTGGTCGCCGGAATCCTTGGATTTCTGTGTGTCCTGTTTATCAGACGACTTGGGCGGGGTGGACTCCTGCTGGTTTTGATCGCTCTTGGACTGGCCGTTTTGAGGCGATTGCATGGATTGGTTAGCCGACTTTTGTTGTTGGTCGAGGAGCTTATCCATCAGTTTCAGGTTGGCTTCAGCGTCTTGTAATTCCGGCTGTTTTTGCAAGGCCTGTTCGTAAGCTTGTTTTGCTTCTTTGAGTTTTCCCTGTTTGGCGAGCGCATTGCCCAGATTATACAGGCCGGTAGCGCTAGGATCTTTTCTGAACTGTTCGGCGGCCTCTTTGTACTTGCCGTTCCGGTAGAGGGTGCTGCCTTTCCACTGCGGCGATTCGAACAGCGCTTCGGCAGCCTGGTAGTCCTGTTTCTTCCAAGCCTTATACGCTTGTTGGTCTGGGGTCTGGAAGACATCTGTAAAGTCGGAAAGTTTGGTTTCCGCATCTGCATAACTCGGTGGAGAATAGAGTCCACCGATCGGCAACACCATCAACAGTGCCAGACTGAAAAGCCAACCGCGCCGGTACGCCAAAGCGAGCAGGGGTAGCATGGCCAGAATAACAGCGGTTCCATCGTCCAACTGATGCAGGACTTCTTTTTCCTGTTCTTTCGAGGCCTGCTGTTTGGCAAGTGCCGCCAGGCGGCTCGGCATAAGCCGATCCAGATCGGTTTCGTCGATGGTTAGAGGAGTCAGTGCGGCACCGGTTTCACGGCTCAAGTTTTCCAGTTCCGCATAAGGCAATTTGGGCAGAACGATTGCGCCTTTGTCGTCCTTGAGCAGGCCGTAATTGGGTATGTTGACCGCACCGCCGCTCTGGGTGCCTACGGCGAGAATGCTCAAGCTGTAACCGTTTTTACGAATCCAGTCGGCAATGGCTTCGCGCTGTTCGCTCTCGATGTCGTCGGTGATCCAGACGATGTGCCCCTGTGTGATGTTGGCGCCCTTGAATAGGCGGTCGGCCTGCTTCATCGCCAATAGAGGATCGGAACCGTATTTGGGCATGATAAGCGGACTCAAGGTCGGAATCAGGGATAACAGGGTTTGGTTGTCTTCCGAAACGGGTGCGATGGTGTGGGCGCTGCCGGAATAGGCGATCAGGCCAAAAGCGGTGTCGGGGTGCTTTTTGAGCAGGTCGATCAATTTGAAACGTGCACGGCTGATGCGGCTGGGTTTGATGTCTTCGGCTAACATTGAAAGTGACAGGTCGAGTAAGACAACCGTTCCCTGATGGGTTTTTTCCGCCGGAAGTTTGACCGATTTCAAGCTGGGACCGGCCAGAGCAACGATGGCCATGACCCATAAGCATGCCAGACCGACGATGGCGAGTCTTGTTGCAGTAAGGCCTTGGTTTTGAGTCTTGGAATCGAGCAGCAGTTTCTGGAATTTGGGCGCGATGACCGTCTGCCAGGCGCCTTGCTTGAGTTTAATATGCCAAGCTTTCCAGAGCAGCCAAACGACCGGGATCAAGGCTAAAAACCACCAAGGACGTAGAAAATGCAGTTCCATTTCAGCCTCCCGCCTGTCTAAGTTTTAGCCACCCTATCAGCAGGCTGATCAAAAACGCCAGACCCAGTGGCCAGACATAGAGTTCGCTGCGAAGACGGTAGCTGTGGACTTCGTGCTCCACCGATTCTAGGCGGTTGATCGACTGGTAGATCTGCTGCAGCTGTTGGGTATCGTTGGCAAGGAAGAATTGTCCGTGGGTCAATTCGGCGATCTTCTTCAAACTGTCGATGTCCATATCGGTTTTTCCACCGTTGAAGAACGCGTCCAAGCCGGTTCTGTGTTTCACCTGACCAACGCCGATGGTATAGATTTTTAATCCCAGTTCCGCCGCCTTTTTTGCGGCCTTTATTGGATCAACTTCGCCGGCGGTGTTGGAACCGTCGGTCAGCAGTACCAAAACCGATTGGTTCTGATGGTTTTTCATCCGGTGTTTCAGTGTCAGGCCGATGGCGTCTCCGATGGCGGTGTTGTTGCCGGCCATGCCGATTTCCGTTTCATTAAGCAAGGTTTTGACTGTGTTTAGGTCATAGGTCAACGGGCTTTGTAAGAAGGCTTGGGAACCAAAGACAATCAATCCCATACGATCCCCTTTACGCTGTTCGATGAATTCCGCAACCACCGATTTTACAGCAGTCAATCGGTCGACATCTTTGCCGTTCAGATACATGTCGGCTTTTTGCATCGAACCTGAGAGGTCCACGGCTAGGATCATATCCTTACCGCTCGCTGTAAAAGGCGTCGGTGTCAGATACCAGATCGGACGCATGGCCGCCAGAATGAAGAGTAGCCAAAGAAGTGCGAACGGCATAGGAATCCGGCGTGAACGGACTTCCGGTTGAATTAGAGATTCTTCAGTAAGCCCTCTGGAAACCCGCTGAACAATCTGTGGAGCCAACAGGGCGGTCTGCTGGTGTTGCACGGGTTTTACCAGTAGGCGCACTATCCAGGGCAGCGGCAGGAAGGCGAGCATCCACGGCCAAAGGAATTCGAAGTTTTGCCAAACATTGAACCATTGCATTATAGGTGGTGCCCCTTGATCCATTGCTGAGCGTAATTTTGCCAGGCGAGCAGTAATTCATTCAATTCAGCATCGGTTTTGTGGCCTTTGCCCTGATAAGACAATTCGAGAATCTCGATGGCATTGGTCGGTTGTCGAACAAAATTAGCGGTTTCATGCAGAAAATCCAGCCAGGCTTGTTGGTTGAGTTTAGCTACTTCCTGGCGACCGTAGACGGTAATCGCTACTTGTTTCAGCAGAGCGTTGATTTGCAGAATGCGTTCAGAAACCTCACTATTGTCGTCTGCCTGGATGGCGTTCATCTGTTTAAGCGCTTCACGACGGTAGGCGTTGCGTTTGTGGCGATCCAACAGGAACCAGACCAGAGCGAAAACGATGGCGCTCAAGCTGAATATCAGTACCCACCAACTGAACGCCAAAGGCCACCAACCAATCGGATCGGGCAGGTGGATGTCCTTGAGTTGGCTGAGTGGGTTGTTGTTATCCACTAGATTCGTCGGATTCATTTCTCGGGGTCTCTATTGGATGATTTTGTATTTGAGTAACGCTTCCATCGGGCTATCCACAGTGGAAACTTCAATCAACGGAATTTGCATGTTACGTAAATTCTTTTCAGCCGTCTGCCAAGCGTTTTCATAGGTTTGACGATACTGTCTACGGGTTTCGCCTCTCAGGCTGTTCAGCGGCAACAATCCCTTATTTAACCAGTTGGCGCTCAGGTTCAGCCACCCCAGTTTTGGCAACTCTTTTTCCAGCGGATCGAAAAGGTGTATGGCCGTGATTTCGCTATGTTTTCGCAAACTTTGCAGGTGCTGAAGGCTGGCTTCATTGAGATTGAGCATATCGCCGATCAGAAATAATTTACTTCCCGGTTTTACCGTTTTCAAGAGCTGTTGCGTCGCTTGTTGCCAGAGGTGTGGTTGAGACGTCCCCGGCTGTTTAAGGCTGTGTTGCAATACGATGGTTTGTTGCAGCCAACTAAGCAGGGTCTGTTTCTGGCGTTTTGGGTTAACCCAGGACTGATGATTCTGGTTAAAGCTCAGGCCGCCGATCAGGTCGCCTTGTTGCAATGCTGTCCAACCGATAATGGCAGCGAGATTAAGTCCTTGTACCGCCTTGAGTCTGACTTGACTGCCGAAAAACAGGGCAGGGGTTTGTTCGGAGACGATCACTACCGGTTTTTCATGTTCTTCCGTAAAGACTTTTGTATGCACTTTCTGGGTACGTGCGCTGACACGCCAATCAATATGACGAATATCGTCTCCGGCTTGATATTGACGGACTTCGCTGAAGATCATACCGCTGCCTTTGCGTAGGCTGTGATGACCGCCGCTAAGCTGTTCCATGACTTTTTGCTGGCTGCTGAGTGTACGATGTTTCACGTGAAACCGAAACGCCACCAGCTCGTCAAGGGTGCTATATAGATCGTCTGTGGACGATTCGGCGTCACTCAGGGTCGAATTTTCGGCATGGGCTAAGGACGTCATGGCTTACTGTATCCCTTGTGGTTAAACGACAGGTACGTAACTCAGCACTTGGTCTATAAGGTCGTCGGCGCTCAGTCCTTCCGCTTCCGCTTCGAAGCTTAGCAGCAGGCGGTGACGGAAGACATCGTGAATCACGGCCTGAACGTCGTCGGGACTGACGAAATCTTTGCCTTGCAGCCAAGCGTGTGCTCGGGCGCAACGTGACAGAGCCAAAGTGGCTCGCGGGCTGACGCCGTAGTTGATTTTGGTTGCAAGATCGGCACTGTAGGCGGCCGGATTTCGCGTGGCCACGACCAGTTCGACAATATAGGTTTTGACGGCATCGGCCATGTGAAGGCCGAGGATTTCATCACGAGCCTTGAACAAGTCGTCTTGGGTGAGGTGTTCGGGTGTGGCTGGCTGGATGTTGCGTTCTTCGTTCTCAACCAATTCCAGAATCTGGTATTCGCTCTCCGCCGATGGATAGTCGATTTTGACATGCATCATAAAACGGTCCAGTTGAGCTTCCGGAAGAGGGTAGGTTCCTTCCTGTTCCAGCGGGTTCTGGGTCGCCATGACCATGAATAGTTTGTCGAGCTGTAGAGAGTGTTTTCCGACGCTGATCTGACCTTCCGCCATAGCCTCAAGCAAAGCGGACTGCACCTTAGCCGGTGCGCGGTTGATTTCATCGGCCAGAATCAAGTTGTGGAAAATCGGGCCGGACTGGAATTCGAATACGCCGGTTTCCGGGCGGTAGACTTCGGTTCCGGTAATGTCCGACGGCAGTAAGTCGGGGGTGAACTGGATACGATGGAAGCTTCCTTCGATGAGTTCGGCCAAGACTTTAATGGCTTTGGTTTTTGCCAGTCCCGGAGGCCCTTCCACGAGAAGATGACCGTCTGAAAGCAGAGCGATCAGCATCCGTTGCGTCAAATGGGGCTGTCCAATGATCTGTTGGTTGATGTGTGCCTGTAAGGTCTGAAAACGCGCGGCTAGGATCGAATCGGTCGGTGACATCATAATCGTTGAACTTTGCGGTTAGCTAATTGTAAAAGGATTTTCATTATACTGAGATACGTAGGTGTTACAAACGCATAACTATGGAGGAAGTTTTGAAACTGGAGGGGTTTTAGGACATATGTAAGATGATTTACGTATTATTGGCCTGTTTGAAACTGAACAGGCCTGCTTAGAATGAAGTGATTGGATTATTTTTTAGGCAATAATTTGTTGGTATCGATTTTGAAAGAACCGATCAGATCCACAAGACGGGACATCTCTCCATTCATTCTCAAAGTATCTTGAGCGACGTTGTCTACCAGAATCGCGTTTTTCTGCGTGTTGGAATCCATATCGCTGATGGCTTGATTGACTTGAGTTACACCCACAGCCTGTTCTTCGGAAGCGCGGCTGATTTCCGCGACCATTTCTGAAATCGAAGTCACCTGGCTGTTGATCTTCTGGAGCATTTCAGCCGATTTTGTCGCCAGTTCGGTACCGTGGTTGATTTGGTTGGTGGTCTCGGTAACCAAGCCACCGATCTCTTTGGCAGCATCCGCGGTACGCTGTGCCAGAACTCGGACTTCACCCGCGACCACCGCGAAACCACGACCGTGCTCTCCGGCACGGGCTGCTTCCACGGCCGCGTTCAGAGCAAGCAGATTGGTCTGGAATGCGATGCTGTCGATTAGGGTGGTGATTTCAAACACCTTGGTGCTGGATTCGTGAATACTCTGCATGGCCGCTTGAGCTTCCTGCATGACTCTTTCACCCTCATTCGCATCCACCTTGGCTTGCGTAGTGAAATCGTTCGCTTCTCTGGCACTGGAAACTGAGTTCTGGACGGTGGAAGCGATCTCTTCCATTGCCGCAGCTGTCTCTTCAAGCGACGCAGCCTGATTTTGGGTGCGGTCGTTCAGGTCATTGTTGCCGTCCGATAATTGTTGGATATTCAACAAAGCGGATTCTGATGTTTGTTTGATGTCTATGAATATCGTCGCGATGTTGTTGATTGCATTGTTGATGGTTTCTTGCAATCTGGCGAGCTCCCCTTTGTAATCGCCTGTTACGTGGGTGGTCAGGTCGCCGTCGATCAGGTTGGTCAGGCTGCCGGTGAAACTTTCAAATCCGGTTTGAAGGTTGTTAAGCGCCTGGTTGATGTTTTGTTTCAGTTTATCCAGATCCCCGCTCAGTGGCATCTCAATTGGATTTGAGAAATTGGAGTCGGCCATGTCGGCAACCACTTGGTTGATTTCGGAAACAGCACCGTCCAAGGATCTTAAAGTTGACTGTGCATTATCCAGTGCTTCTTTGAAGGCGCCTTTGGCATCCGCGTTGTTTTCGATCTTGGCGCCGAAATCGGCCTGCCCAAGTGCAGTGAGGGTTTTGCCTAAGGTGTCCATTGTGACTTCAAGCGTATCGGCACTTAGGTTGATCTGGTTTTTCAGTTTGTCCAGATCGCCCACGGTCGAAATCTGGATGCGCTTTTTCAGCTCGCCGTTACCAATCGCCTGCATGGTGTCGCAGGTCTCTTTCAGTACTTGATGGGTATTTTCCAATAGGTGGTTGAAGTCTTTCGCCATAGAGGCAATTTCGTCGTTATGATCCGAAGACTTTGCACGGGCCGAAAAGTTCCCTTCATGGGTCACAGCTTGAATCGTTTTCTGTAAATCGGTCACAGGAAGCAGAACCACTTTACGGATTACCAGCATGATCGCGATACCCATCAGGATGACGATACCTACGAGCATCACCAATTCCTTGATGACGGCTTGTTTGATGACTGACATGCGGTTTTCGAGTTCGATCGGAGGTGCCCCCAAAATCTGTACTCCCACTTCTTTACCTTGCATATCCTTGACGATGGATTGGGTAATCAACAAGCCATCCTGCAATAGCCAACCGTTTTTGTTCAGTTGATCCCAGTTGATGTTCTGAGTCATCTCAACCGCCTGTTTGCTGAAGGCGGTTTCACTGCCCAGAACATAGTCGCCGATTTTGGTGTTATCTTTGGCTTTGGTACTAATTGTCAGGGCATAGTCGTTCAAAAGCAGGGCGTACTGCATATTACGGGCGGTGTAATCTCTGGCGACGCTCCCCATGCCTTGGATGAATTCCAGTGAACCAATATAGCGGCCGTCTTTGAATAGTGGTGTGATGCCACGAACGGCGAGCCCCGCACGCCCTAATTCCAGCACTGAAATCGCTTTTTTATCCTTGATGACCTTGTCGACACCGAATCGGAAAGCGGAAAGGTCATCACCGTTTTTGTTCGGTTTCCAGGCTCTCAAGAATGAGTGGTTATCCGGTGTGTGGATGTGGATTTTAATGTTCTTGAAACTGGTGTTGTCGGCAAAGGCCTTATTGACGTTTTTGAGGGCGTCAAGTGCCGCAGCACGGTCATTGTTGGCTACAGCATCGATGATTTGGGCGTTGCTGGAGAAACTCACGGCGTTACTGATGCCAATCTCGAGTTTGGTGTTGAGGCTACGATCCATGTCACCACGAAGTTCTTTAGCGACGTCCGCTGCGGTTTGTTTGTATTCGTTCTGGTATTTGAAATATTCAAATAATCCGAGTCCAATAAGGACGATAGAGGAAACAAGGATGATGGTCGTCAGAATTTTGGATTGTAGTCCCTGGGATTTGAACATGAATACACCTTTGTATGATTCAAAATTTATACAGGCTTTATACTGAAAGTTAGATAGATATTATAATGGGTGTCTCGACGGTCGGCGATACGTATTTTCAATGAATTAGAGTGTGTTAATTTAATACTATCAATTACTTATGAGTAATAACCCAATAATGTGTTGGGCTATTTCCGATTGCTCGGTAATTGTTATCCATTCAATCACTTAGGTTTGTTGGCGACCATGACCGCTCTCAATGGCGCTGGATAACCTTCGACGGTTTTGTTCAGGTCGTCGGGATCCAGAAAGTCTTTGAGGGAGTTCCACTGCATCCAATCCGTAGAGCGTTGCTCTTCAATTGAGGTCTGGTCTATGTCCACACAGCGAACATTGATGAAACCACAACGCTCCATCCAGCGTTGCAGTTCCGAAACCGACGGCAGGAACCAGACGTTTCGCATCTGGGCATAACGGTCTTCAGGAACCAGAAGCTGGCCGAATTCTTCGGGAACCACCAAAGTTTCAAGAACCAGTTCTCCGCCAGCGACCAGCTGATTTTTCAATTCATAAATATGGTCGATTGGTGAACGGCGGTGGTAAAGCACGCCCATGGAGAAAACCGTATCAAAAGCACCGCCTTTTGGCGATACTGGCAACGCTTCCAGAGTGAGCGGTAAGAAATAGGCGGGAACGGATTCACCGATGAAGTGTTTGAGCGTCAGAAACTGGCTCATGAACAATAAACTAGGGTCGACGCCCACCGCCAGTTTTGTGTTTTCCGCCGCCATACGCCACAGGTGGTAACCGCTGCCGCAACCGATATCCAGTACGCGTTTACCTTCGAGAGCGGCTAGGTGCGGGCGCACGCGATCCCACTTCCAATCGGAATGCCATTCGGTTTCGATATGAATGCCGTGGATGCTGAACGGCCCTTTTCGCCAAGGCATCAGAACCCGTAAAGCACTCTCCAGTTGATGCTTGTGGCCGTCGTCCAAATCGTCTTCGCCAACCGTCACAACGGATTGGTTCAGGTGGCTGATTTGATCGCGTGGATAGTCGTGGATGATTTCCAGCGCGGCTAGCCAGCGTGGCAGGTTGCCGTTGCCTTCAGGATGCAGGGCATGATCGATCATGTCGGGAAGTTCCTTATTCCACTCGTCAAAGCGTGAGTCGCCGAGTTTTTCCCAAAATGTATCGTAATGCTGTTTCACGTGAAACCTGTTCCTGTTATTAGCAAAAGAGAGAGGGCGTAATTATACATTTCACCCTTACGAAAATGAATATTAACGTCAATTTGCCGAATGAACAGGCCTGTTCGGATTCTAAATCGTTGTTAAAACGTCTATTCAGCGGATTTGATGGCGATAAAAGAGGCGAAATTGTACGCCTGGAACCAGATGCCTGCGGAATCGAAACCGGTTTTCTTTAAACGGGCGATGTGAAAATCGGCAGTATCGCTGATCAGGACGTTTTCAAGCGAGCTGCGCTTCTGGCTGATTTCCAACTCGGAATAGCCATTGGCACGTTTGAACTGTAGATGGAGGTGTTCAATGGCATTTTGTAAGGCATTGTCTTCGAAATGGATTTTTTCGGAAAGAATCAGAATGCCGCCCGGCTTGAGGCCTTGATAGATTTTATCTAATAAGGTCTGTCGCTGATCCGGATCGATGAACTGCAAGGTGAAGTTGATGACAACTACTGAAGCGTTTTCAATTTCAATTTTGGTGATGTCGGCGCATTGCAGATCCACTTCGACTTCCGAGTGGTAGGCGTGCAGGTATTCACCAGCGCGTTTTACCATGGCTTCCGAGTTGTCGACGGCAATGATCTTGCAGTTGGGTTGCGTCAGCTTGCGTCGCATGGTCAGGGTGGCCGCCCCCAATGAACAGCCCAAGTCATAGAGGTTGCTGTCGGCTTGTGCATAGGTCTCAGTCAGTTCGCCGATACCGGTGAGAATCGTCTGGTAGCCGGGTACGGATCTTTGGATCATATCCGGGAATACGGCGACAACCGATTCGTCGAACTGGAAAGCCCCGACTGCTTCGTGGGCTTGGGCGTAAATGGTATCTTTCATAGTTTTGAGCCTGTGCAAGCCTGACAATGAGGGTTATTGGGTTAACAAGTTGGTATTTTAAATAAATTGTCCGTTAAAACCAATAAACCCGAATTTGCGACAATTTCTAATAACGCGACGGTCGGTTGGCGACTTCGGATAAACGCCACGCTTCCGGCGTGGTACTGCTTTCCAGTTTGTCTTCGAAAGCGTCGTCCAATTTATGGAAGAAGTCCAGCCCGGTTTGTTTTTCGATTTCGTCTATCGTGGTCACGAACTTCATCAAACTGGCATTGGGTTTGGCATTCTGAGGGAAGATAAACGCCAGCGCCTTGGCCGGAGAATCCTGGTTCCCTGGCTTGATCAGAATTTTATAGAACGCCTTGGGGATCGCCACGCGGGTTCCTTTGATGGTTTTTGGGTTTGCGTCGAAAATCGGGCCGGTCACGACCCAGAAATCACCGAACCAATCGGAGAAACTGTCGGCCACCAATTCTTCCAGACGTTGCCAGCTTTTTTGGTTCAAGTTGGGTTTCTGGGGCGTGATGTTGGTCATCAAGAAGGTTTCAAGTTGTGCCGAACGTCCGTAACGGCTGGCAATGACGTAGTTGGGTGCCATATGTCCGCGATCGAAACCGGAGCCGGTGTAATCCTGATGGGTGATGCCGGATAGGCTGCGCCAGTCACGCGAGAAACCGCTTGGACGTTTACCGCTGTTGAAATGTTTTTCTTTGACCTGATAGGTGACCCAAAGAGGGTTGGCTAGTTTTTCAGAATAGCCAAGCATGAAGCCTTCATTACGCAGGGTGTGTGTCCAGCTTCCATTTGCGGGGGCCGAGACTTCCTGAGGTACACCCATGTAACTCATGGCCGGGCGTGCCACAGTCACTTCATAGCCGTACCAGAGTCCGCCGGCCAGTATGACGGCGATCAGGTATTGCGGTTTACGGACGATTAACCGAAAAAACGGATTTAACAGGCGTAAAACTTGGCGGGTTGTCATAAGCGTAATCCAGACATGAAAAAGGATACGGAATTATAGGAGGAAAACGCCGTTTTGCGAAGCCTGTTCAGGAATACTCTTCAATTAGGGTTTCCAGTGGAATAGCCTTGTTGAAGTAATAACCTTGATAGAGCAAGTGGCTAGGCAGTTTGCGCAGGGTTTCAAGTTTTTCGGCGGTATCTACAAATTCGACAATGACGGGTTGAAGACCCAGACTGGCCGCCATGTTGGTGATGAATTCCACCATTCGGTATTTGCCTTGGTCGTTTTCAATGTTCTGGATCAGTTTGCCGTCCAGCTTGGCAACTTGAATGGTGTGACTGCTCGCCAGATCGACCAGTCCGGAAAGATTGGAGTAGCCTGTGCCGAAGTCGTCGATCGCAAAGATGATCTGATAGCTTTGATTCAGCTCCCGCAATACTTCGTCGTGCATGAGGATATCGTGTTCGGTGATCTCCACCAGCAGTTGAATTTCATGCTGTTTGCAAGTGGCATTCAGGTCAATCAGTTTCTTGATAATCTGAGGACTGGCGAGCGATTGCGGATAGATGTTGACGTTGACCATTTCGGTCAGCCCTTTAAGAGAAGGAACATCGGCTTGCAACAATTCAAAAACCAGTTCGTCGACCTGAGCGGTCAGATTGTAGCTTTCAACCAGATTCAGGAAATCTTTTGCGGCAACCACTTTGTCTTCCAGAGGTAGTCGAATCAGCGCTTCCAGGGTTTTTATGCGACCGTCTTCTTCCACAATCGGCTGGTAGAACAAACAGAACTCTTTGTTTTTGAGGTGAGCCTGTATGATTTCCAGAAGGGCCAGATCCTGTTCGACTTTCTGCTGGTATTCCACCAGTTCGGTGCGTTCGATATGACAGATGTGCTCATGGCATTTGTCTTTTAGAATTTTATTGAGCATGGAGACGAAATGCTGGGTCTCGTAAACCGGAAGGTCGGATAGGTTGAACAGGTTGATGTAGAGCTGTTCACTGTGGCTTTTGCCAAATTTTTGCTGGAGTGCGGCCAGTACGTCTTCAAGCAGGCTTGAAAGTGGCGTCACATTCTCTTTGAGTACGATATGCAGACTTTCGTCGCGCTCCAGATTAATGAAGTCGATGCCTTTTTGATGCATGCACGCCATGCATTCATGGGTGAAGGCGTTCAGCAGTTCCTTTTTCTGTTTGTACTGGATGTCCGAAGCCTCAACGATCCCGTAATGGATGACAAAGTAATAACTCAAATTCTTCTGGCGTTTGCTCTCGGCCATAACAAAGTCGATGAAGTTATGGTACGGGTCGGCCAGATAATTGAAATGGGCTTCGTTGATGTATTTGTCGAGCAGTAGGAAATCCTGACTCAGGTTTTCAAAATGGGACAGTGCTTTCAGGTATTCCTTCTGCATCAGGTAAACGTAAACATAGTTGGCTTCCTGATGCACTGAACGATGTATAAGCAGGATGTTTCCCTGTAGGTCAAACGCCTTGTCGCCGGTTGCGTGCAGAATCAATTTGGCTTCCAAAGTGGTCAGCCAATGTGCAAAGTCGCAAAGGGTGTGATCCAGTTGCGGAGGGGTCAAACCTTCCTCGATATGGGAGAAGAAGTGCTCCAGTTTGATCAGCCAATCCTTGTGCAGGGTCATGGTCTGATTGTGGCATAGAAAATCGCTGTTTTTGAAGTGGGAGACGAACTCCTTGACCGACGATAGAAAATAACCGTGAGCCAGATGGCTTTTAGCCAGTTTGATCGAGTGTATTATGGCTTCGGGAGATTTGTCTATCTCTATGTGCTCTAAACCAGTCAGTGTGGTTTCCTGTGCCATATCGATGAGTCCGAACACATCGTGTAGCGAAAGCTGGTAGGTCTTCTGCAAGGTTTGCCCAACCTCTTCCAGGGCTTGGCAATCTTCCGGCGTCAGTTCATCCAGAAGCAGTTTCTTAAGCCATTTCTCTTCTTGAAGAAAGAGGCATTGCATTTCATGCAGTGAGTGCACCACATGCGTCATGGAAGATTGCTGGATCAAATCGCTTTCCAAGGATTCGACAAGATCTTTGCAGAATTTTTGAAGGCTTTCTGATGGCATTAAAGTGAGTCTCCGACGCAATAATGTGTAAAAAACCTGATTCTAACATGATAAATCAGTACTCAATTTACCATTAAATCAATAAGGGTATTAGTTTTTCTTTTCGGAATTAATGGCATTAATTATGGTGGTTTCTTAAGGGGGTACCAGAAAAGGCTTCATGATGAATGAAAGGCAGCATGGTAAGTCTTTTGACCGTTTTTGCAGGTACCGGTATCGGACCTAACTCTAAGATAAAAAAGGATAATTACGCCTGAAAATTTCTCATTTTGTCGAAAATTTTTACTCTTGACGAAAATTGCCTCATAGGGGATTCTTGGTTCCGAGATTAAAAAGGTCAGGAGGACTAAGCTTATGAAAAGGAAGACTTTATCACTACTTTTGCTTACAGCATTACCTTCCGCGCAAGCGCTGGCAGCGCCAAGCGGACAGCCATTTACTGATATGCAACAGCAGATCATTGAAGTGCAACAAGCAGTGGCTGCGGTTAATACAAGAGTTAGCGAGTTGGAACAATCTGTACAAGCACAGATTTTCAACCTTTATAAAGAAGTCGACGCTTTAAAGTTAAGAGTTGATGGTGTAGAAGGGATTATAGATACGCTTGAAGAAAGAGTGTCTGCAAACGAATCACTGATTGGTTATCTTTCCGCCAGAATCGATACCCTTGAGGCCATTTCAAATAATTTATCTTCGGGCGCATCTACCTTAGAAGAGGAAATCGCCAAACTCCAAGCGGAGAACGCAAGTTTGAAAGCTCAGGTTGAGGCAGGATATACCGGATTGCAAAGCCAGATCGATGCAAATTCTTCTTTAATTGTGGACCTTGAAGTTGCGATGGCGGACAACCAGTATAATCTGGAATCGTTGATTGCGAATAACACGGTACTGATTCAAGAGCTTCAAGCGGATATTACAGCCGCCAATGCTGAAATTGCGACCAAACAAAATATCATTAACGGTATTTGTCCAAGTGGTGAAGCCGCGATTTCCATTAATCCGGATGGCAGTATTGTTTGTGCCGGCAGTGCAGGTGGGACAGGCGTTGGTGATATTGTCACCGTTTATAATAGAGAGTCGTTATTTGGCAATTACTATTATTTAAACGCGTCGAATCTTCCAAGTGATTACCCGTATCACACGATCAGAGCGACCTGTCCGACAGGTTACCATGCCGTCTCGGGTGGACACGAAGCTTTACATTACATCTCTCTGGGTGGTGGTCTAGCGACAAGTTTATATTCGACCAAACCCTCAAATGATGGTCAGGCGTGGGACGTGAAAGTCCGTTACAACTACACGTACTCTTCTTCTACTAATAATTATTATTGGAATTATTCCGGTACATCAATAGCCGTATGTGCGAAGTAAACTATGACCTCAAATTTCATAAAACCTGGTAGTCTCTCGTTTTAGAGACTACCTTCTCTTCATAAAATACTTCTTGTTTGTTATGACTCAACCTTTCTAGCCAGAATATGGATGTAACGTGCCATGTTTCGGTAGGTGGGTTCACGGCAGAAACGGTATTCCAAAGCCAGTAAATCGTCTAAATCGCTTTGTTCGAGCACTTCATGCGTCATGTAGTCGTGGAACACACGGATGCCGGTATGCACCTCGATTTCGAATCCCCATTTTTCCAACCATTGAAGTACTTCTTCAGGAATTTGCGGGTTTGGGGGCGTGAGTTTTTTGCCTTTTCCGAGATATTCGTCATTAAGGATGTAAGGCAAACGCCACCCGCCACGAAGAGTGTTACGGATGACAACCGAATTACGGTTATAGAACAGCAGGGAGAGATGGCCGCCCGGTTTGACCTTGTCGACAACCGCTTTCAAAGTCTCTTTGGGTTCGCCCAACCATTCGAGTACGGCATGGAACAGCACCAGATCGAATTCCGGCAGGGTTTCGGCGACTTCCTGAGCGGGGCCGTTGATGAAGGTCGCTTCCAGTTCGGCTTCTTCAAAATTTCTCTGCGCGCGGATCAGCATCTGGTGCGAAAGGTCGCACAGCGTTGTTTGATGGCCGGCTTCGGCAAACCATTGGCTGATTTGGGCAAAACCGCAACCGGCATCCCAGACTGTGAGTGGTGCCGTGGTTTCCGACAGGCCTGTTGAGTTTTTTTCGGGCGAATGCAGGTTCGCCAAGTCTTCTTTGAGAAGCTTCAAACGCCACTCACCTTTGACCGTGTTATAGATTTTTGCCTCGAACTTGTCGACCAGTTTGTCGAAGTTGCGGTCGGCCTTTTTTGGGGATGTTTTTTTCATTGGTTTATTTTAGCCAGATGCGCAAAAAGGCGTTGAATTTTTGTCGGTTGGCGAAGCATCTGTAAAAACATTTGTAATAATGTTTGTTTAAACGCTTTGGTTTGAGTATCTTAGGCGCGTTTATTCAAACCTTATTGATCGAATCGATTGGAGAACCCATGTCATCGAAAGTTTACTGTCTGGCGCAATTTCAGCCTAAACCCGGCAAAGAAGCCGAATTGTTCAAAGTCTTGCAGAGCTTGGAACCGAATACGCTTAGGGAAGACGGCTGTTTGCAGTACCGGGTAACCCGTCAGATCGCTAGCCCGTTTGCCGAGGGCACAAGTTTTCCGATCGTATTCAATGAAATTTGGGCCGATATGGCTGCATTCGAAGCGCATTGTCAGCGTAAGGAAATTGTCGATTTTTTCCAGAATTACTGTCTGGCTGAAGACGGTTTGGCGGCGGACTGGAATGTCTGCGTTTACAGCGACGAACCTGAAAACTACGATTCGCCAGCCTTTAACTCATAGGGGTGTGCCCCGCTCAGTCACTGAACTGGGTTTGGGTGTCGCTTTCTTTGGGTTCTTTCTTAGGTTTACTTTTAGATTTTTCCGAATCTTCTTGTGGGCTCTTCTCTTCAGTTTCAGAAGGCTCACAGCAACTACTGCCTGAACAACACGTCTCTTCCTTTTCCGAATCGCAAGTGTTGGCGTTGGCGGATTGAAGTTCCGATTTGGCATCCTTGAGAATGCGCATGGCGCCCCAGAATACAAGCAGAGTGATTGCCGAACCGATGATTAAATCGGGTAGGCGGCTGCCTAGCCACCAGACCAGCAGACCACTGATGATGACGCCCAGATTGGCCAATACGTCGTTGGCCGAGAAAATCCAGCTGGCTCGCATGTGAACCTCACCGTTACGGTGTGCGTGAATCAGTTTCAAGCAGTAGGTGTTTCCGATCAACGCGATGATCCCCATGATCATCATCCATTCCGAAATCGGTTCGCTGCCGTAGAGGGCACGGCGAGCGATGTCGATGCCGATCAGCGCCGCCAGCATCATCTGGAAGTAACCGCTGACCAGTGCTGCCTTGGCTTTGGTCTGAGCTGCGCGGCCAATGGCGTAAAGCCCGATTCCGTAGACGATGGCGTCGGCCAGCATATCCAAGGCGTCGGCCGTCAGGCCGGTCGATTGAGCGTACCAACCGACGAAAAATTCAATGACGAACAAGGCCGCGTTGATCGCCAGTAGAGTGATCAAAAGTTTTTTTTGCGAGGCGTCGGTGACCTCGATATGACATTCGCAAGCCATGAATGACTCCTGGTTAATTTTGTTTTAGTTTACCTTATCCACTCAAATCTTACTCCGGTCCTTTTTCGAGGGCTTTTTCCAATTCGTGGGTGGAAGCCAGCGGCGAACCGCTGTGTTTGGCGATCAGTGCATAAGCTGTTGGAATAATAAACAAACTCAATAAAGTCGAGAAGGCCACACCCCAGAACAGCACGACACCCAAAATGTATCGGGTTTCCGCGCCGGCACCGCTTGATAGGATCAGAGGCACCGTTCCAGCGATGGTGGTAATCGCGGTCATTAAAATCGGCCGTAAACGCAATTGTGTGGCGGATACCAGCGCTCGGTAAACCGGCAGGCCTCGGTCACGCAGTTGGTTGGTGAATTCGACGATCAGAATCCCGTTCTTGGTCGCGAGTCCGAGCAGCAGTACCAGTGCGATCTGGCTATAGATGTTCAGGCTCATTTGGTAAGAGAGCAGAGCGAACAACCCTCCCGCTAAGGCCAACGGCACCGTCAGCAGAATCACAAACGGGTGGATGAAGCTTTCGAACTGCGCCGCCAGCACCAGGAAAATCACCACTATGCCCAGCAGGAACACGAAATAGAACGAGCTGGAAGACGTCTGGAAGTCGCGCGACTGCCCTTTGTAGTCGATGATTGCCTCCGGCGGCAAGGTGGCGCGGGTGAGTTTGTTGAGGTAATCCAACGCCTGCCCCAAAGACAGGTTGTCGTCCAGTTTGGCCGACAGCGTCATAGAGCGTACCCGGTTATAACGGTTGAGGCTGGACGCCACCCCGGAGGTTTCAAGGTGGGTGATGGCGGACAGCGGAATCATCCCATCGGTGCTGGAGGAACGCAGGTAGATCTGTTCCAGATCCTGCGGGGATTGGAACCATTTGTGATCCGCTTTGACCAGAATGTCATACTCTTCGCCCTGATACTGGAAGGTGGTGATACGTTTGCTACCGAGCAGAATCTGCAAGGTCTCGGTCAAGTCCTGATGGGAAACGCCCAACGCTTTGGCTTTGGCGTAATCGACTGTCAAACGCAGTTGCGGTTTGCTGGCTTCGTAATCCCAATCCAATCCGGTCAGGCCAGGGTTGGTGTCGTGGATGGCTTGATCCATGAGGTTTTTCCACTGTTCCAGTTCTTGATAGCTGGAACCGCCGATAACGAACTGCACCGGTTTTTGAACACGTCCACCGATTGGAGAACGCATCACCGGCACGGCCTTGACGCCGGTCAGGTCGGCGAGTTTTTTACGGGTTTCTTCCATGATGTCGTAAGCGGAGCGGCGTTTTGACCAGTCTTCAAGTACGACGATGACGAAACCGGTATTGAAGATTTCGGTGCTGCTGAAGGATCTCGGTGCACGAATCAGCAGGCGTTTGGCTTCACCGTTTTCGACCAACGGCATCATGCGTTCTTCGATTTCGTTCATGTAACTTTGCATGTATTCAAAGGTGGCGCCTTCCGGCCCTTTAACCATCACGTAAAACACGCCGCGATCTTCTTTCGGTACATATTCCTGTGGTACTTTCTGGGCGAAAAAAGCAGTCGCCACGACCACTCCGACAAATATGAGAACACTGATCCATGGGTGTCTGAGGTTTTTGACCAGAAGCTTCTTAAAACGGTGAGAGCGGTGTTTTCCGGATGGTTTCGAGCCGTCTTCCGATGCGTCTTTAGTCTGTTTTTTAGTCGGCTTTAACAGTTTGGAGGCCAGCGCTGGGGAAAGCGTCAGCGCTACCCAGCTTGAGAAGATGACGGCCACCGCCAGGGTCACCGCAAATTCGGAGAACAGTCGACCTATTTGACCTTCCATGAAGGCAATTGGCAGGAACACCGCAATCAATGTCAGGGTGGTTGCGATGACTGCAAACCCGACTTGTCGCGTTCCCAGATAGGCGGCTGAAATCGGGGCATGGCCCATATCAAGGTGGCGCTGGGTGTTTTCCAATACCACGATCGCATCGTCCACCACCAGTCCGATTGCCAGCACCAAGGCCAGCAGGGTAAGCAGGTTGATGGAGAAACCGAGCATCCACAAAACGCCGAAGGTAGCGATTAAAGAAACCGGAAGAGTGACCATCGGCACCAGTGCGGCACGCCAGTTTTTCAGGAAAGCGAGCATCACCAATGAGACAAGTCCCAAGGCGATGAACAGGGTCTTGTATACTTCGTTGACCGCTTGCTGGACGAATACTGAAGAGTCGAAACTGCTTGCAAGGTGCAGGCCTTCCGGCAGGGTCTGGTTAACAAGCTTGCGGCGTTCGCGCGCCAGTTCGGCCACGGTCAGGGTGTTGGCGTTGGATTGCTTGATGATCCCGATTCCAACCATCGGTTCGCCGTTACCTTTGAACAGGCGACGGCGTTCGATGGCGCCGAGTTTGACTTCGGCGATTTCGCCCAGAGTCACCTGCCCAACCTGTTGGTTTTGTTTGATGACCAGATTTTTAAAGTCGTCGATGGTAGACAGCGGCTTGTCCGCTTGAAGGGTGAAGAGGATGTGTTCACCTTGTACCGATCCGACCGGCAGTTCGATGTTGGAGGCACGCAATTGGTTTTCGACGTCCTGCGCGCTGATGCCGTACAGCGCCATCTGTTGAGGGTTCAGCCAGATGCGCAGCGCGTAGGATTGCCCGCCACCGACGCGTACGCGAGCGACGCCGTCCAATACGGCAAAGCGGTCAACCAGATAGCGTTCGGCGTAATCGGTCAGTTGCGGAACCGTCATCTGGTCACTGTTGAGGTTGAACCACATGATGACGCTTTCATCGCCGTCCACCTTCTCGACTTCAGGCGCACGTGCCTGTTCCGGGAGGTTGTCGGCGATGCGGGCGACGCGGTCTCGGATGTCGTTGGCGGCGGCGTCAATGTCGCGGTCGATGGAGAATTCGACTTTGATCCGCGAACGACCGTCGCTGGAGGTGGATTCGATGAAGCGGATGCCCGATACACCGGAGATGCGGTTTTCGATCAGTTTGGTGATGCGGTTTTCGACCACCTGCGCCGAAGCCCCCAAGTATTGGGTGTCGATGGTGACAATCGGCGCGTCCACATTCGGGTATTCGCGCAGGCTCATGCGGTCAAAGGCCATCAGGCCGAAAGCGAGCAGTAACAGTGAGGCGACCGTTGCCAGTATCGGGCGTTTGACCGAGGTATCAGAAAGCCACATATTTATTGCCCTTGCTTCGTGGAAGTCGTGTCAGACTGTAACAGCTTCTCTTGGTCGGTGCCGTTTTGCATGGCTTTGATTTTGACCGGAACCTTAGTGTTGACGCGCATCACGCCTTGGCTGACGACCAGATCGTTTGCGTTCAATCCGGAAAGGATTTCCGTCAGGGCATCGCCGATCTCGCCGGTTTCAATCGCCACTTTTTCAGCTTTGTACAGCCCGTCTTTAGCAGGCTTGAGACGATAGGCGAATTCGTTGTCGCCAAGCATCAGAATCGCAGTATTGGGCGCCTGCAAAAGGGTTTTAGGTGGTAGGTCGATTTGAGCCTCCACCATCATATTGGTTTTGAGGAGGTTGTCCGGGTTATCGATCAGGGCGCGAACCTGTACCATGCGAACGTCCTGCTCCAGACGCGGTGAAATCGCGCTGATATGGCCTGTAAAGGTTTGGTCTGGAAAAGCCTGACTATTCAGGGTGAGGGCTTGTCCCGGTTTGAGGTAGCTCAGAAATTTCACCGGAATGTACAGGTCGATTTTCATTTCACTGGTGTCGTCCAGAGTAACGATCTGACTGCCCGGCGTGACCAGCGCGCCGACGGCATAATGGCTGAAACCGAGTTGTCCGGCAAAGGGGGCGTAGATACGGCGGTCGGCCACCTGCGCTTCGATCACTTTGCGCTTCGCCACGGCGGTTTGCCATTCGCGATATTTTTCATCGATCAGGGAACGGGTGACCGAGCCTCGGCCTTCCACATCTTTAACGCGTCGGTATTGACGTTTGGCTTCTTCCGCCAAAGCTTTGGCCTCTTCCAATAGAGCCAGCTCTTCATTGCTGTTGAGTTCCAGAAGCAACTGACTTTTGCGAACCGTCTGGCCCTCTTTGAAGTGGATGGCTTGGATGGTTTCGGTGACGTTTGCTGAAATGTCGATCGACTGTTTGGCCTGAAGGCTTCCGAGTGCTTTGATTACCTGCGGTTGAGAGGTCTGCATGACCTGGTAGGCGATGACTTCAACCGGCGGTTTGGCGTGGGCGGTGATTGAATGAGTCAGCGCAAAAAAGGGAATCATGAGCAGGGTTAAGGATTTCAGCATGTGTTCGACCGTTCTCTAAATGAAAATCAATTCGTTTAATTTTAAGTTCTAACCCCAGCTTTGCCTAGCGATTTCGTGTTTATAAATTGGCTTTGAATCCGGTAAGCGCTTGGTTTGAAAAATAAATTCCGACAGGCCTGTTCAGTTTGGTTTTTCGTTTAAAACCAGATTCCTACTCCACAAGAATGAGGGTTATGGTGTAAAATTCACGTTTTATTATTTTTCAACGGAGCAGTGCGAAATGGGTAGAGCCTATCAAAACCGCAAAGAGTCGATGGCTAAAACGTCTGATCAGAAGGCGAAAGTTTACAGTAAATACAGCCGTGAAATTTATGTGTGCGCCAAAAACGGCGGTGTTGAAACCGAAAGCAACTTGGCTTTGGCAGGTTTGATTGAACGCGCTAAAAAAGATCAGGTGCCTGCTCACGTTATCGATAAAGCGATTGAAAAAGCCAAAGGCGGCGGCGGCGAAGACTTTGCACTGGCACGTTATGAAGGTTACGGACCGGGTAACTCAATGGTCATCATAGACTGTCTGACCGATAACCCGAACCGTACTTTCGGTGACGTACGCCACTGCTTTACCAAGGCTAAATGCAAGATCGGTACGCAGGGAAGTGTGACTCATATGTTCGATCACAGCGCGATTTTCGTATTCCCGGGTGAAGATGAAGAAGCGGTATTGGAAGCGTTGATGATGGCGGACGTGGATGTGACCGATATCGAATGCGAAGACGGCAAAATCAGCATATTCGCTCCGAACACCGAGTACGCGAAAACCAGACAGGCTCTGACCGAAGCTTTCCCTGGGGTTGAGTTTGAAGTAGACGAAATTCAGTTCATCCCGCAAATGTTCAAACAGCTTGAAGGTGAAGATTTGGAAATGTTCGAGAAGTTCCTGGACAGCCTGGAAGACTTGGACGACGTTCAGAAAGTCTATTACGACGTTGAGCTGTAATCCAATCTGACACAGTTGGATTTCCCGACAGGCCTGTTCATTTTAAAAATGGTTCAGGCACAAAAAAGCCCGTTTTCACGGGCTTTTTTATTATCAGGCGTTAATTCGTTAAACGAATTATTTACCCTGACTCAGCTTGATGATGATCGGTGAAAGCACCAGCAGGGCGATCAGGTTTGGAATCGCCATTAGGGCGTTGAGTACGTCGGCCAGAATCAATACGGTGTTGAAGTAGTTGGACAACGCCGCTCCGGCAAACACCGCCACGACCCACAGCATGCGGTAAGGTGTGATGATTTTGGTGCCGGCCAGGTATTCGGCGCAACGTTCACCGTAATAACTCCAGCCGATCAAGGTGGTGAAGGCGAAGATTGCCAAACCGACGGCGACCACGACCGAACCGAAATCGGAATCCAGTCCGGTGCTGAACGCTAGAGCGGTCAACGGCGATCCGGTTTCGCCGCTCTGCCAGACGCCGGTGACCATGATCACCAAGGCGGTCATGGTACACAGGATGATGGTGTCGATGAAGGTTCCCAACATGGCGATGTGACCTTGATGGATCGGGTCGTTGGTCTTGGCGGCCGCGTGGGCGATTGGAGCGGTTCCCAAACCGGCTTCGTTCGAGAATACACCGCGTGCTACACCGAATTGAATCGCCAGAATGATGGTTGCGCCCGCGAAACCACCCGCAGCGGCACTGCCGGTAAAGGCGCTTTCTACGATGGTCGCTAACGCGCTAGGCAGTTGATCGACATGGGTTCCGAGAATAAACAGTGAAAAGGCGATATAGAGTACCGCCATCAAAGGAACCAGTGCGGTGGCGGTTTTGGCGATGCGCTGGATGCCGCCGAACAGCACCAGGCCGACAAGGATCATCAGCACGATGCCGGTGTATTGGTTATTGAAGCCGAAGGCGGTTTCCATGGCTCCGGCGACAGCGTTGGCTTGCACCATGTTGCCGATACCGAAGGCGGCGATAGTGCCGAACAGTGCGAATGCAAATGCCAGCGGTTTCCATTTTTCGCCCATGCCGTTTTTGATGTAATACATCGGTCCGCCGACGTGTCGGCCTTCGTCATCCACTTCGCGGTATTTGACCGCCAGAACGGCTTCACTGTATTTGGTTGCCATTCCGACCAAAGCCGTAATCCACATCCAGAAAATCGCGCCCGGCCCACCGATGAAAATCGCTGCGGCCACGCCGGCGATGTTCCCGGTTCCGACGGTGGCGGCCATGGCGGTCATCAAGGCGCTGAACGGGCTTATGTCCCCTTCCTGCTTGGAGTGGCGCTCTTTCCATAAAAGGCTGAATGCGTAGAACAGATTGCGCAACGGCAGGAAACGAAGACGGATGGTGAGGTAGACCCCCGTACCCAATAACAGGACCAACATGGCCGGACCCCAAGCCCAGCTACTGGCGGTGGAGAGGATTTGATTGATGGATTCCATGAAAATTCCTTTTAAACTGGCTGTTTAGACTAAATTAACGATAAAGTTGCGTATTGTCTAGAAAAAGTCGGGTTTTGAGGGAAAAGGCTTTCAAATAAAGGCGTTAGGTATGAATATTTAGGCGAGAAAAAGGGAAGATAAAATCAACAGGCCTGTTCAGAATTATTTTGGGTCAGGTTTGGGCAATAAAAAAGCCCGTATTTACGGGCTTTTGTTTCGTACTTGCCGACTCGTGTCGGAAAATGCTTTAAAGTTGTTTATTCTTTGATGAATCCAACGGCCGTTTCCACCAGCTCTTCACTGAATAGATCCAGGAAGAAGTGGTCGGAGTCTTCAACAGTGTAAGTCTGGACCAGATCGTTATTGACCGATTCCATTTCTGTAGGCAGGTTAGGCACGACGGTATCGGCTGATCCCATGATGACCAGAGTTGGTTTGACTGCTTTTTTCAACAAAGAAGGGGTGTCCATGCGTGGTTCGTCTTGGTAGTAGCTCACGAAAGCCGCTGCCGACGCAGAGGTATGCTTACAGTAGATGAAGTTGATGTCTTCAAGCATGGTGTCGCCTTTGCCTTCTTTGACCAGTTTTTCCGCTTTTTTCAGAATCGGCTCCAGAGGCGTATCGTATTTCTTGGCGTAATCTTTGTACTCGGCTTCTTTCGTCCAGGTCTGTGGTGCGATCAGGATGACTTTCTTGATGATCGGATCATCATGTTCTACGCTGAACCAAGCGGTCTGGTTCCCACCGCGCGAGTGTCCCATCAAAGTGACGGATTTGGCGCCTTTCGATTTCAGCCAATCCAGCCAGAAACCGATTTCACCCAGCGCGTCTTCGTGTTTGTGGGTTTGAGGAATCGCACAGTCGACTTCGCCATGACGGTCGTTGACGTTCAGACTTAGGTTTGGCGCTAAAGAGCTGATGCCTTGTTCAGCCAGCAATTTTTGGATGCTGCGGTAGGTTTCACGGCCGTTATGAGTCGTGGTTCCGTGGGTTAGCAGTACTACGTCGCCGTCTGCTAATGTCTTACCTTCTGCCATGACCAGATTGGCGTTAACGGTCAGGTTTTTGTAGGTTTCCTTTACTTCTTTCGCCGAGGCGCTGAATGCGGTGGCGGTCAGAAGCCAGAATAGGGCGAACATCGAGAATTTTGTTTTCATTTTATCTTTCCTCAATTTGGATATAGGTGACTGTTAACCGAGTCGAACCGCTATATTAGCAGAGCCAAATCAATTTCATTAACAGTATTTTTAGCTCTGCTTATAAAGGAGGTTGATGGGGGTTCGATTCGGTTCGTTTAATCTTAGTTTTCAGAGGTAACGGGTCGTCCCGAGGCTTTCCATTCAGGGAATCCGTCAACCAGTCGGCGGGCGTGGATGCCTTTTTTCTGCAAGGCTTCCACGGCGTCAAAAGAGTACAGGCAGTAAGGCCCTCGGCAGTAGGCGACAATGGTCTTGCTGTCGTCGAGTTCGACCAGGCGTTTGCTTAAATCTTCGGGCGGGATATTGATGGCGCTTGGAATGTGCCCTTGCTGATACTCTTTTTCAGGGCGTACGTCGAGCACGATGATTTCGCCGTTTCGGCTCATTTCCATGAGTTCGTCGGCACTGACGGGATCAAGCTGGTCTTTTTTTGTCAGGTAGCTGTCTACTAGATTTTCCACCTGGGCCAGATGGGTCTCGGCTGTGTTTCTTAAGCTGGCGACCAAGGTGACGACGTCATCTCCGGCTAATAGATATAGGCGCTTGTTTCCGTCTTTGCGAACCTCGACCAACGCATTCTGTTTCAGTATCTGTAGATGACGGGAAGTATTGGCGACACTCAAGCCGCTTAGGTTGCTTAGTTCCTCCACACTGCGCTCCGCTTGCGCCAGATAATCCAGCAATTCCAATCTTTGTGGTGAGGCGATCGCTTGCGCGATTTGCGCAAGTTGTTCAAACAACTGTTTCTTAACCGAAGACATAACGACAAAAACCTGTATAAATGAAAGTAGTTCAACTATTCAATTAATTGATTGAATAGATTTGTTCAGTTCTTTAGAATGCACCTTTTAAAGAGCGGGCATTCCCGTTGCGTTTATTTAAGCATGAATAACATACAAAAAGAGTCGAAAATGACAACCAGTGCCAAGCTGCAACATGGAATCCTCGTCAATCAAAGTCAGTTTCTTATGCAATTGCTGCAGGTCTTTCTGGTCGGCCTGACTATTGGTATGACCCGGACGGTAATACCGGGGTTGGCGGAAACCGAATTCGGATTGGCAGGGGAGCAGTTTTTTCTGCTGACTTCGTTTGTGATCGTGTTTGGCGTGGTCAAGGCGGTGATGAATTTGCTGGCCGGAAAGTTTTCTGAAGTCTATGGGCGAAAGTTTGTATTGATTTCAGGATGGCTGGTTGCGCTTCCGATTCCTTTCATGCTTTTGTATGCGCCGAATTGGAACTGGGTGATCGCGGCGACGTTTCTGCTGGGCATAAATCAGGGATTGGCCTGGTCGATGGCATTGAATAGCAAGTTGGATCTGGCTCGGCCTACACAAAAGGGTCTGGTCAACGGACTTAACGAGTTCTCAGGCTATGCTGCCGTGGGGATTGCCGGGGTGGTTACGGCTTATTTCGTGAATCTTTACGGCGCACGAGAAGGCCTTTTCGTATTCAGTAGCTTCGTCATCCTTGCAGGCTGGTTGTCGGCGATGTTTCTCGTCAAGGATACGATGAGATGGGCAGATTTGCATCAACAGGACGCGGAACCGTCTGAGCATCAATCGCTTGGGCAGTTGTTCAAGACGGCCAGTTGGCAGGATCGAAATTTGTTGGCGTTGAACCAGGCAGGCCTGGTGGAAAAGTTTACCGATGCGCTAGTCTGGATTTTTCTTCCGGTTTATTTCCTTTCTCAGAATCTGACTTTGGTTGAAGGCAGCGTCATCATTATGGTCTATGCCGTTGTTTGGGGATCCTCTCAATTGGTGACCGGCCCTTTATCAGACAAGATCGGAAGAAAGGGTCTGATTGTTTGGGGAATGTGGCTGTGCGGTCTGGGCGTGTTGGCGATTCCGTTGACGCAAGGCAGTCTGGTTTGGACTTTGGAGGCGGCGATCATCGGGATCGGTATGGCGATGTTATATCCTAATTTGGGCGCGTCGGTAGCGGATTTCAGTGTGGTTAGACACCGTGCGAGTTTGATCGGAATTTATCGTTTCTGGCGTGATATGGGCTATGCGGTCGGTGCTTTATTGATGGGGGTGCTGGCGCAATGGTCGGGAAACATGCAGGTTGCGTTCTGGCTGGTGGGGATTGCGATGTTGCTATCCGGTTTGTGGGTGCATTGGGTCATACCGAAAAAACGAAAGGTGTCTTAGGCGTATAGAAAAGGCGGTTGCGAAGGGATTTTCATTCGTCATGGTTATGTCACTGTTGATGTTGAAATTTTTGCAGTAAGATAAACCTTCTAACCTTATTTCTGAAAGGGTGAAGTTTATGCGCGTCGTCTCTTTAGTGAATGGTTCCCTGCTTTCCGAAGCAGCCAGTTTGTATGCCATCGATTACGCCCGCTCGGTGAAGTTGCCCTTGACGTTATTGTTTATCGACAACGGTGAGGAGTCGGTGGAAAAGTTGCATTTGTCGGTCGCTTCCTTAAAGGAGTTGGCGGATGCGGTAGATGTGACGGTCGAAACCGTGATCCTGCAAGGCGACATGCTGACGCAGTTGAAACATTTCGTACAGCTGTATGCGATCGATACTCTGTTTTGCGCAACGCGGAAGCTCTCCAAAAGCCACTCTTTCAGTGAGAAGATCGTGGGGGCGGGATTGGAAACGGCGCTTGCGGTGGTGAAAGTGAAGAATGTCCCTCAGGTTCGTTCTTATCACCGGGTGATGTTGGCGGCCGGCAAGGCGATCAATCCTCATGCCTACCTTTTGTGGCTGGGATTGCTGAACGACGGCGATTCGCTCGGAAAACTTTATCTTCAGAATAGCCGTTCGGCCTTCAAGGCTTCGACCAAATCGGGATTGAAGTACGAAGCCGCTCCGTTTGTTCAGATCGCCAAGATGTTGAATCAGAACGTTGAAGTGGTTAACACCCTGCAACCGGTCGACCCGGAGGAGATGAACAATTATTTGATTGCTAACGATCTGGATTTGGCAATCTACGACGCTAATGCCTATACGCAGAGGATGTTGAATCATTTGACCGATGAATCGTCGATCAACAGCATCATCTTCTACCCCTGGAAGGCATAGTCGTGTTGTTCCAACAGACGCCCGAAGCGGTATTAAAATCACTGAAAACCAGTGAGACCGGGCTGTCACATGCGGAAGTGATGCGGCGTTTGGAAGCCTTTGGGCCGAACCGGATCAAACAGAAGGCTAAGAAGGATTACCGGATCGAGTATCTGAAGGAATACATTTCCTTCTTCCCGATTCTGTTGGAAGTTGCGGCGGTACTGGCGCTGATCGCAGATCATTTTCAGCCCGGTGAAGGCAACGATATTTTGGCCTATGCAATATTCTGTGCGGTTTTCTTGAACGCTACCTTTACCTTCTGGCAAAAGTTCAAGGCCGACAAAGCGATGGAAGCTTTGCTGAAACTGGTGAAGTCCGAAGCCAAGGTTATCCGTGAAGGTCAGGTGCATACGGTGGACGCCAGCGAGATCGTTCCCGGAGACATACTGTTGCTGGAAGAAGGGGATAAGGTCGCTGCGGACGCGATTCTTCTCAGTGCCAACGATGTCTATTTGAACCTTTCGGTATTAAACGGTGAATCCACGCCGTCCGCACGCCGGATGGATTCCGGGGACGCCAAGCGTGAGCTGGATGCAAAAAACATGGTGTTCGCCGGCTCGTCGATTACCAACGGTAATGGTTATGCGGTGGTGGTGACCACGGGAGATGCGACCGAATTCGGTAAGATTGCCCGAATGACGGCGGAAGTGGTCACGATCCAGACACCGATCGAAAAAGAGATCCGTCATATGACCACGGTGCTGACCCTGTTGGCGCTGGCGGCGGGATTGGTGTTCTTTTTTCTCGGATGGTTTTCGGACCGAGGCCTGCTGATTTCAGCAATTTTTGCCTTGTCGCTGATAGTAGCGAACGTGCCGGAAGGTTTGTTGCCAACAATCACCTTATCGTTGTCGCTGGCCTCTCAGCGCATGGCGAAACGCCAGGCACTGATCAAGAATTTGAATTCGGTTCAGACATTGGGGTCGGCAACGGTGATCTGTACCGATAAGACCGGAACCCTGACCCAGAATGAGATCACCGCCAAGCTGATTCACTTGGCCGACGGCAGTGAAATCGGAATCACTGGTAGCGGTTATTTCGGTTCTGGCGAATGCCGTTTCGAAAGACGCGCCTCGGAGCAAAGCACTCAACGGTTGCAGCAGTTTTTGACGGTGGCGGCGGTGAACACCCACGCTTCGGTCGATCCGGTTGAAAGAAAGGTGACTGGGGATCCGACCGAAGCGGCTTTGCTTGTGGCCGCGCGAAAAGTTGCAGAGATTACCGATCTTGACGGGTTTGAAAAGGTCAAGGAATACGCCTTTTCCACCGAGCGCAAGATGATGTCGACCCTGGTGAAGCAGGGGGATGAATCCCTCCTATTCGTCAAGGGGGCGTTAGAAAGTGTGTTGCCCTTGTGTTCCCAGATACAGGCCGAATCCATTGAAACGCTGACCGATGAACGTAGGGAGGACATCGAAAACCGGAACAGGATGCTGGCGGAAAAGGCGTACCGGGTTCTGGCGGTAGCGGTGAAATCGGGTGACGGCGAAGAAGATCTGACTTTTCTGGGTTTGGTCGGCATGATCGATCCGCCGAGAAAAGATATTAAGCAGGCGATTTCCGAATGTTATTCGGCGCACATCAAGGTGACGATGATCACCGGGGACAATCCGGTGACCGCCAAGGCGATTGCTGAAAACATCGGTTTGCGGGTGGATGAAGCGATCACCGGGCAGGAACTGGACAGTCTGTCGAATACGGCTTTGAAAACTAAGCTGAAGCATAAACACCTGTTGTTTGCACGGATGGCGTCAGCTCAGAAACTGCGCATCGCCAGACTGTTGCAGGCCAATGGTGAAGTGGTGGCGATGACCGGAGATGGTGTTAACGACTCTCCGGCGTTGAAGCAGGCGGATATCGGGATTGCGATGGGGTCGGGAACCGATGTGGCCAAAGAGGCGGCCGACATGATTCTGCTGGACGATAACTTTAAGTCGATCGTGGCGGCGGTTGAGGAAGGGCGTACGGTGTACTTCAACATCAAGAAGCTGACTACCTACATCCTCAGTTCGAACGTGCCGGAAATCGTGCCTTATGTATTGCAGTTTTTCTTGAAGATACCGATGCCGCTTTCGGTGATTCAGATTCTCTTGATTGATTTGGGTTCGGATCAGTTGCCGGGTCTGGGGTTGGGGTCGGAGAAGCCCGAAAAGCACATCATGCAACGACCGCCAATGAGCCGGAAGGAGAAGATTCTCGACTGGGAGGTTTTCAAACGCGGTTATTTCATGAACGGCGTGTTTGAAGGAATGGCGGCGATGTTCGCCTTTTTGGGATTCCTGTTCCTCAACGGTTGGAACTATGGTGATTTATCGATCGATCCGGAATTCCACCGTCAGGCGATGACAATGACCCTGTTGGGAGCGATTACTTGTCAGATGGCTAACGTTTTCACTTTGCGCTCTTGGGAGGGCGGAATTTGGCAGGTCACGACGATCAATAAGATGATTTGGTTCGGGGTGGCGGCGGAAGCGCTGTTCATTTTGGCGGTACTTTATGTGCCGGCGGTGCAGACGGTCTTCAATACCGCGACGGTGCCTCTTGAGAATTTGTGGCTACTGTTGCCTTTCCCGATTCTGCTGGTGTTGAATCATGAGTGGTACAAGGCACGGCAACGAGCTAAGTGGCGGAGTGGGGCAAAAGCCTTCTGACGCAATTTTTCCCCATTTAGGGCGAAAACAATTAAAAAGAAATATGCCATAATACGGCACTAAGAAAAATTACCTAATGATAGGGATTGCATAGGAATTGAATATGTCGACACAAACAGAATTTCACGCACTGAAACAACATTTGCAAAAGGTGATTGTCGGTCAGGAAGCCTTGTTGGATAAGATGATCATAGGCTTGTTGACGGGCGGGCATATTCTGTTGGAAGGACCTCCGGGGTTGGCGAAAACCACGGCCGTTAAGGCATTGTCAAAAGGCGTTCACGCTAGCTTTCAGCGTATCCAGTTCACACCGGATCTGATGCCGGGCGATGTAATGGGTTCCGAGGTTTTGGACGTTAACACCGGGCAGTTGAGTTTCGTCAAAGGACCGATTTTCAATGAAATCGTATTGGCTGACGAAATCAACCGCGCACCGCCGAAAGTACAGTCGGCTCTGTTGGAAGCGATGGCCGAGAAGCAGGTGACCGCCGGAGGACATACGCGCCCTTTGCCGGAGATGTTTTTGGTCATGGCGACCCAGAACCCGTTGGAACAGAGCGGTACCTATCCGTTGCCGGAAGCACAGCTTGACCGTTTTATGCTGCATGTCGTGTTGGACTATCCGGACGAAACCGAAGAGTTGGAAATCCTTCGACGTGACCGTGCTCATCACTTTGGTGAAGACCAGGAACAGCCGGGTGCCTTCCTTACTCCGGAAAACGTCTTACATGCACGTCGCGCCATTGCGGAACAATTTGTGTCCGAACCGGTCGAAAAGTATATGGTAGCGTTGATCAACGCCACTCGAAAACTGGGCGAATTGGATCCGGAATTGGCGGGCGTGTTGGATGTGGGGGCGTCGCCACGTGCATCGATCGCCTTGTTGCATGCCGCCAGTGCTTACGCCTGGCTACAGGATCGCGAATTCGTTACCCCGGACGATGTTATCAAGTTACTGCCGGATGTATTACGCCACCGTTTGATTGTGAGCTTCAGTGGGCGTGCCCAGCAGTGGACGGCGGATTCGATCATCGAGAAAATCATCGATTTGGTTCCAGTGCCTTTAACCGAAGCCGACGCTTGATCGCGGCGGATTGACGATTGGATTACGTGGAAACATGTCAGTAATACGTTTAGTCAAAGTGGGCTTACAGGGTCTGTTCAAGCAGTTGGAGTCGTCTGTCGACGCCGGCAAGCGGGTGCAGCAGCCGTTGCTGTCCGCCGACCAGATTCACGCCTTGGCGGAAGAGGTTTCGCATATGGCGGTTCGCCTGTCCAGAAACCCGCGTCAGAGCGAGGCATTACGGCAAGGTGAGCAAACCAGCCGTTTTATGGGTGCGGGTCTGGAGTATGAAGAGAGCCGTCCTTATCAGTTAGGCGATGAAATCCGTCGTATCAACTGGCGCCTGATGGCGCGTACCGGTCAGGCCTACACCAAACTGTTTCAGGAAGAGCGTCAGGAGAACTGGTTCATTCTGGTCGATCAGCGCCAAAGTATGCGTTTTGGCACCAAAACCCGTCTCAAGGCCGAGCAGGCTTTGCGTGCAGCCGGATATTATCTTTGGATGGCTCAGCAGTCGGGAATTCCGGTCGAGGGTGCCCGTCTCGCTGAAGACTTGCAGGCGACCCCGACTTTCGAAGGCCGTGGTACCTTCGAGCATTTAATGGAAATCTTTTCCCAGCCTTGCCCGCCTCAATCTCAGAAAAGGCAGGAACCAAATCTTAACGATGTTCTATTGGAAGTCACTCAGCGTATCCAGCCTGGTTCGCGGGTGATTATTATCAGTGATTTTCACGATGTGGATTCGAAAACCATGACCATTCTGACGGCATTGCAAGCACTTGCGAGAGTTAAAGCCGTGTTCATAGAAGACGTAGCGGAACGAGAGTTGCCAAGTAGGGAAGGGCTGCGTTTGCAGTCGGTTTCCACAGCAGAAGTGTTCAGTTTGCAGGGACGCCAGCAGGCCGAAGAATATCGGGTTTGGGCGGAAAGTTATTTTCAGACACTGGAAAATCGATTGAAACAATCCGGTACGGTGGTGACGACGTTGTTGGCACATGAACCTTTGAGCAAACTGGCAGAGCAGATGGAGGGCGTTAATGGCTGAATCAAGCGTGAATACGTCCGACACGATTGTTGACGGCCTGTCGTTGCAGGATATTGAGCTGCCGACGCCTCCGGGTGTAGATTGGGCGTTCTGGATTTCCGTGCTTGGCTGGAGTCTGCTGGCTTTGGCGCTGATTGTTGCGTTGCTGCTGTTGGGGCGACGCTTTTATGCGCCGGTTCAGCTGTCATTGCAGTTGCAGAAACTGCAAAAGACGACACTGATGGGCAGCGAATCAACTGTTGCTAAGGATCGGATTTGGCAGCTATATGGATGGTCCAGACGTTTGCAGGAGCGGGTGCCGCGATCTAAGGCCGAAGCTGACGAAATGACGGCGTTTATGGAACGCTTGAACCATTTGGGCTTTTCGCAACAGGATGTTTCACGTGAAACTTACCAGGAGCTTGTTCAGCAGGCGCAAACCCTGTTGCGAAACCGTTCGGTTTTGAAACTGAACAGGCCTGCTCAGTCCGAAATGCAGGAAGAGGGCCGTTAGCATGGAATCTTTGATCATTTCGTTGCTTGGTTCGCTTTATCTGGACGTCGATAATTTTGTCACACCGGTTTGGTTGTGGCTGATTTTGTTGTGGCCGCTATTGTGGTTGTTTCAACTCGTATCGTTGGGACCGATTCAGTCGGCGGAAGACGATTTGAAACAGTTGCAGGCGCAGCGCCAATTTGTTTTCAGGCACCCGTTGATCCATTTACAGAACCGTATCCGTCAGATCTCGCCAAAAGCGAAACCAGCGTTTTCGTGGTTGAAGCTGGCTCTACAACTGTTGCGCGGTTTGGTGATTGTCAGTCTGGCCGTGGCATTGGCCCAGCCCCAGAAAATGCAGCCTTCCGACCCTTTACCTCAAGAAAAGACGGTGCGTGATATTGTGTTCGTAATCGAAAGTTCGGCGTCCTTCCTGCTGCCGGATTATCAGGTAAACGGCCATTCGGATACCCGTATGAATGTGGTGAAGTCGGTGCTTGACCAGTTTATTGGCGGCTTGGCCGGAAACCGTTTCGGTTTGACCATCTATGCCCAGCAGGCCTATACGTTGATGCCGCTGAGTTCCGATCAAACTGCCGCAAGATTGAATCTTAAACGCTTGAAGCCTTATTTGGCCGGACGTACCGACGAGGCTTTGGGTGAAGCATTGGGTTTGGCGTTGAAGCAGACAGAAAAGGGCATGCAGAAAGGGGATGAAGATACTTTGAAGCGTGTTGTGGTGTTGATCAGTGATGGCCAAGCTCATCGGAGCCGGATCGACGTCGACGAAGCGATCAATTACGCTCAAATGATGAATGTGCCGATTTATACCGTCGGTGTGGGTGCGAGTGGCGAGGAAGCCGATCAGCGTGTTTATTCCGGACTGATCTATCAGCCGTTGGAATCGGAGTCATTGAAACGGATTGCCGCAGAAACCAACGGCCAGTATTATCAGATCGGCAGTGGTGACGATCTGCAGAAGGTGCTTCACACGATTGATCAGACCGAAGGCGTACCTTTTTTAGCGCCTCCGAGTCCGCCCCGCAAAATTCCTTTGTATCAATGGCCATTGCTTGTCGGTGTTGCCAGCCTGTTGGTTTATCTGCTGTTGAGTATCGTGTTCTCTCCTCAGATGACGAGACCGGTAACTGAAACGGCAACCGGGGGAGGTCGATGATGGAAACGATGTTGGCATTCTGGTCGGCGCTTTTCAGTGGCAGTCTGCAATGGCGGGAACCTTTATGGTTGTGGGCGCTATTGTTGCCGTTGCTTCTATGGTTGTTCAAACGGTGGTGGGTAAAAGCCCAAAAGCAAAGTTATGCGGACGCCCATCTTTGGCCGTGGGTGGAGGCGAAACCGACGGTTAAAAATACTGCGACGATGCAATCTGATCTGAACAGGCCTGTTGGCTTTAATTCGGTTATTAAGGGGTTGATTGGCGGTTATCGTAAGTTGAAAGGCCTGGTTTCCCCGAGCAGACTGCTAACTATTGGATGGTTGTGCCTGATTATTGCATTGGCGGGCCCTAGAAGCCTACAGCCAAGCCCCGATCAAACCAGCCGTGCCGGTGTGGATGTTTTGGTGATGATGGATCTTTCGCATTCTATGACTGCTGAGGATGTCTATCCTAACCGCTTCCTGCAAGCGAAATCGTTGGTGGAAACATTGGTCAGAAGCCTACAGCCCAACGACCGTGTGGCACTGATGGGTTTTGCCGGACAGCCGCATCTGGTCAGTCCGTTAAGTTTTGATCGCGATCTGTTCCAGCATTCGTTGAATCTGTTGGAGCCCGACATGTTGCCTACACGCGGTAGTTGGCTGGAGTTGGCGACAATTTTCGGCTTGAACCACCTTCAACAGACGGCCGGTGAGGCCAAAGTGATGGTGGTTCTGAGCAATGGCGCTCCGGCATTCTGGAAGCCGCAGACGTTACCGGAAGCGATACAGAACTTGCCGGCGGCACAGTCCGTCAAGAACGGTAAAACCGATATTAAGACCATTTGGGTGGGAATCGGTAAGCCGACACCGAGTAGTTTGCCGGATGAAACGAACAAGAGCGGTCGTTTGCATGTGAATGGCCTGTTGGTGCAGAGCCGTCTGGAAGAAGCGGTTTTGAAAAAATGGGCACAAACCCTGAACGGCGTCTATTTGCACGGTTCGTCTGATCAGGCGTTTATGTCCCGCTTGTTGGAAGAAGTGACCTTGCCGGCACAGAGCCGTAGTCTGCCAAGCAGTGAGCAGGTTTGGCAGGATTTTGCCCAGCCGTTTATGGTGTTGGGTGTGTTGGCATTATTGCTGGCGTTCTATCCTTTGACATTGGCGCGAGGCACAATCGAAAATGAAAATAAGGCCGTGGTGAAGAGTATCGTGCCTGTATTTATGGTCGGTTTGGCAGTTATCTTTTCAACGATTGCCTCAATTCCTCAAGCGCAGGCTGCGGAGTCGTCGCAAAAGAGCATCGAACAACGCGCTTATGAGGCGTTTCAGGCGCAACAGTATGAATTGGCAACTTCCCTTTATGATCGGATTACAAGTTACGATGGTTACTTTGGTGCCGGTGCGTCGGCCTATAAAGAGGGTGACCTGGAATCGGCGGTGATTTATTTCAGACAAGCGGCTTTGAGTGCGCCGGATGATGCGTCAAGAGCGAAAGCATTGTTTAATCTTGGCAACAGCTATTATCTTGCGAATCTGCTTCCGCAAACCATCGAAGCTTATCGTCAGGCGATCTTGTATCGTCCGGATTACACCAAGGCGCAGCAGAATTTGGCTTTGGCTCTACAGCGCAAGAAGTTCGAGGATGCGGGTAAAACCGGAGAGCCGGATGAAGGTGACGGCGGTGGCAAGGGCAGAGATTCCGAAGGAGCGTTTTACGGGGGACAGAAACCGAGTATGTCGTCCGAAAATGCCGGTTTCGGTGCTCAGGATATCGAGGGTTCCAGTGGAGAAGACAAGGTGATTTTGCCGCAGAGCGGTGAGATGACGGATTACCGTTTTGATGCCCAGTCGGGCACGGCGAAACTGAATGCCGACCAGCGTGCCCAGACGGCGACCGGGTCTGCGATCTTGGCGCAACAGCAGCGTTTGCAACGTGCTCAGGTTTTTGAAAATCAATTGCAGCAGATCGACGATGAGCAGGGGGTTTTGTTGAAACAGTTGTTTGAACGTGAAGAAGGTTTTCAGGCCGCTCAGGAAGAATCGCATCCAATTCCGGGGGTTCAGCCATGGTAGGTATCCGTTTGGTTTGGCTCAACACCTTGCGCAGTACTGTTCTCTTTTTCGTTGGTTTGATGATGGCTGCAACCACGGTTTCTGCCCAGCCTGAAAAACCTGAAGTGCGCATCTATCCGAGCAGTTTGATGCTGGGCGAAAGAGTGACCTTGTCTATGTCCGGCCCCACGGTTGAAAGGGATTTTCATAAATTGGACATGGCTGCGTTGAGGCAGGATTTTGCGATTTATGATATCAGTGGTGAATCCGGTTTGATTCGCTTGCGTTTGTATCCTTTGACCGCCGGAAAATTCAAAATCAAAGCCCAGAAATTGGGTGTGATTCACATCCCTGAAACCGAGATTGAGGTGAAGCCGAATCCTCACGTTATGGTTGAATGGAAGACTCCGCGAGAAAAGGCGTATCCGACTCAGCAGGTGAATTGGAGTGCGAAAGTGATGGTGGATAATCCTGCCAATCTGGTGAGTTTTGAGGCACGAAAAACGGACGGATGGCAATCTGAAGTGACGGATAAGCCTCTACGTGAAACGGTTGCAGGTGAAGAGAGTAAATCGGTGCTGCTGGCCTCGAATTATTATCTGGATTCTTCTCAGGGTGGATTTACGAGCGCTAAGAAAGACGGCTGGCAGATGTATTCACCGGCAGTAGTCGTAAAGAATACCAGTAATCGACGTTGGTTCTTCTTTGATCGACCCTTCAATCTTGAAGTGACACCGCTTCCAAGTTTTTTACCGATTACTCAGGCGGTAGGCAAGGTCGAGTTCAGTGCTTCAAATATCGGATATGGACAGCAAACCGGTGACCTGGCCTATTGGGTTTGGCATTTACGTGGTTTGGGAATGAATCAGCCTACTTTGAACAATGTCGCTTATCAATTGATTTCACAAATCGGCCACGATCCAAAGATTGAGTGGCTGACCGAAAGCCGACAAGGCTCACAGAAATTAACGGACAAGGGACTGGTCAGCGAAGTGACGGTTAGTGTGCCCTACCGGATTCTGGCTTCCGGACTGTTCAGCCTGCCGGAATTGCAGGTACGCTATTTCGACCCGAATGACCATAAGCTGCATACCAAGACGATTGAACCGCAATCCGGTTTGGCGGTGCCTACCTGGATCGTATGGGCGGTCCAGTGGTTGGGTCTTCTATTGCTACTACTGATCTTTTTCACTTTACTTTGGTTCGGCAAACAATTGAGGTTGAACTGGCGTCTGCGTCGAGCCTTCGGTAAGGCTGAAAACGCCCGCCAGGTTTGTGAAGCCATGTGGCAATGGCAATCTCAACAGGCCTGGTATCTAGGTCCTTCTAAGACTAGAGAAAGCATGAATACGGCAGTGCAGTCATTGGCTCAGTTTACGGATTGGTATCGTAATCGGTTTGGAGACAGTGAGGAGTTGAATTTACTGATCGGTAAGTTGAATGTTTGGCTTTATGACGGGGTTCATTCCCGTTCTGAAACTGAATGGGAGGACTTGCAGCAGTCGGTAACAAATTGGAGCAAGCAGCTGCCTTTATTTCCAAAGATATCCCTTAATCAGGTAACCGCCCTATTAAAAGCGGCTTAAAATCTTATTGTTCCAGCTGCAAACCGGTTGGTTAACCGGTTTGATTAGCTGCGCTGGTTGAAGGTTTCGTCAAACGGTTTGATGATTTTCTGGTATTTGCGCCAGGCCACCCAGAGGGACCAAATCAACGACCCGAAAATCACTGCGCTGCCCGCATAGGCCAGGCCTGTTGAAAACAGGTTGTGTCGGATAAAACTGGGCACCATTAACAGAACCCCGATGATCAAGCCAAGTAGAGTCGTTTTAAGTGCGACCTTCAGAATGCCGTTGACCAGCGTTTGTTTGTGTTCTTGTGATCCCAGTTCCATTTGAATTCCTTGAGGTTCGGTTTAGAGGTATTGTTCAAGCCAGCGACTGAAGTTGCCAAGATCCATCGCACCGGAAACGCGTGTAATTTCCTGACCACCTTTGAAGATTGCCAGTGTCGGAATCGAGCGGATGCCGAATTGGGCACCGATCTGTTGTTCCGCTTCCGTATTGATCTTCACGAAACGGGCTCTAGGCTCGAAATTGGCGGCTGCTTGACTGAAAGTAGGCGCAAAGCTTTTGCACGGGCCGCACCAGGGAGCCCAGAAATCGACAACCAGTGGCTGATCTGTTTTTTGGTAGGCGCGCATGAATTGTTGGCCGTTCATTTCGATCGGTTTATTCAAAAACAGTGGATTCTTACATTTTCCGCAAGTTGGTTGGCTGTTGAGTTTTTCATCCGCTACCCGGTTAAGGCCGCCGCAGCTAGGGCACATAATAATCATAGTCATTTCCTGTATTTGAATGAATTCTGAGCATTTGTATGGGGATTGGCCCAATTTTATTCAAGCTGGGAGTTCAATCCAGCCAACTTGGTTTAGGACTCTCTTCACCGCCGGCTTCGAAGCCTCGGTCTACGAAACCGTGAAGGGTCTCATCGTGCGCATGGATCAATTCGACCAGCTTGGGATCGTCACTTGTTAGGGTCGCTTCAACACCGTTTTCGACGTTACGGTATTCCATTTTGATCTGGTCCTTGTACTCAAACAGCGCTGCAAACAGTGGATCCCATGATCGGATTGCACGACCCATTCCGAAACGTTTTTCCATCCCTTCGACGTGTTGTTGTATGACTTTTCCCAGTTCTGCATTGGAAGCGGTTGTGGTACTGCGAATACCGTTTTCCAATTTGACGGTGTGGCGTTTAAGTTGGGTGTGTTTTTCCAGAAGTTCACTGAATAGAGCTTGATCCTGCTTATGCTGAGCATCGCTGCCATGGCCGTGTTTGTATGTGCGTTGTTTTTGTTCTGACATGCTGTCTCCAAGGGTAGTGAGTTCAGACCGGACAAAGTGAAGGTGGAATTATTCTAATACTTTTTTTAGACAAAAAAAAAGCACGGTATTGGCCGTACCGTGCTGAATGTCTGAGGAGCTATTCGGGTTATTTGACAATGAACAACCCGAATATGACTTAAAAGGGATTTAAGTCCAACTTGAATAAAACAATTTATTTAAGTTGAGATTAGTTTAACGTTGCGAAGCTTGGGAATCAATCGGTAATAATTGAAGAAATATTGAGGAATAATGAATTATTAATGGCGCAATAAAAAAAATTAATAATTAAGCGCTAAGCGTTATTGATGGGAAGGTTTTTACCCTGTGAAACCGGTGAGTTTTGGGATTTGAACAGGCCTGTTCAGTTTTTTCCTTTTAACCACTTATTTTATCCGGTTTCACAAATTCATTTTATGACTGGCTTGAAGGGGCTTCCATCGCTTCATCAGAGTCCGTTGAGCGATTGCTTTGGCTGTTCTGGCTGTTGGCATAGGTCAGGCCGGCATCCGTTTGCTTGGTTTCCATTGTTTCGTTCTCAGTCGACTCCGATTCCCTTACTGTTTGGGTTGCCGAAAGTTTTTGATCTTCCCGACTCATTTTAAGTGCTTGTTCCGAAAGCGTTACCGTTGTGTTTCCTGAGGCACTTGCACTCGCTTTTGTCTGATCGTTCATCTTCATGTTCTCCTGGGTAACCGAAGAACTGACTTGCGTTTGAGCGCTTAAAGATGTCGAGGATAAAACGGGATTTAACGTACTCATAATTAAATACCTTGGTTTCTTTTAAGGGAATTGGTTAGCTTTATTATAGTGCACTATCTTCTTGTTTTATAGAATTTTTTTATGTTGTACGTCGGGGTAATGGTATATGCGCTCAAAAAGAGTACTATAACTGTAAGGGTATTCAATTTTCTGGGTACGTCTTTTGCAAGGAAGGAGAAGTATCATGTCTATTCAAGCAGGAAAAGTCGCCGCGGTAAGCGGAACGGTTCAAGCGATCAATCCACAGACAGGAGAGATCCGCATATTACTATTAGGAGATGAGGTTTTTGCGGATGAAGTGATTCAAACCTCATTGGATGGACAAGCCACGATTGATCTGAATAACGGAGAAGTGTTAACACTTGGCCGTGATACGGACATGGTTCTGGATGAAGACGTATTAGGTTCTTCCATCGCGCCGGCGGATGTCGCGGATGCCGAAGCGTTGCGAGAAGCGATTCTGGCAGGGAATGTTGACCTAGAAAACCTGGAAGAACCGGCAGCAGGTGATATTGCCGCGAGTTCAAGCGCCAATGCAGGGGGTGAGAACCTTGTAGAAAGATTGGGTTCAGTTGGAGAGGTAACCAGCGGATTTGATACCACAGGTATCAGTACTTCGACGGCCGATAGAACTTTTGTTGAAGGTGTTGCAGTCAATGAGCCACCGGTTGCCGCAGACGATATCGCAGCCTTGAACGAAGATGCCAGTCAGGTGATTGATGTGTTGGCCAACGATACGGATTTGGATGGCGATACTTTAACCGTTGTCGCTGTGACACAGCCGGAAAATGGTTCGGTTGTAATCAATCCGGATGGCACGGTGACCTACACTCCGTTCCAGGACTATAACGGTTCGGATAGCTTCACTTACACAATTGAAGACGGTAACGGCGGAACGGACACCGCCTTGGTTAGCGTCACCGTCAATCCTCAAAACGATCCTCCGGTTGCTGTCGATGACGTGGCTAGTTTGGACGAGGATTCAAGTAAAGTCATCGATGTACTTTCCAACGACACCGATTTGGATGGTGATACCTTGAGTGTTCAGAGTGTTACCCAGCCGGAAAATGGTTCGGTTGTGATCAATCCCGATGGCACGGTTACTTATACGCCTATCGCTAACTACAATGGTACCGACAGCTTCACCTATGTGGTGGAAGACGGTAATGGCGGTACCGATACGGCATTGGTAACTTTGACCATCAATCCGCAAAACGATGAACCGGTCGCAGTTGCCGATATCGCTACGTTGGACGAAGATTCCAGCCAGGTGATTGATGTGCTTGCCAACGATACGGATTTAGACGGCGATACTTTGAGCGTTCAAAGCGTCACTCAGCCTGAAAATGGTGTGGTTGTGATTAATCCGGACGGAACGGTGACCTATACACCGATTGCGGATTATAACGGTCATGACAGCTTCAGTTATACGATGGTGGACGGCAATGGTGGTACCGATACCACGACAGTGAGTGTAACTGTCGCGCCGATCGTCGATATTGCCGATGATAGTGTCGAAGTCGCTGAAGATACCACGACCATTATCAATGTACTTGATAACGATACTTTTGAAGGTACGCCGGTTATCACCTCAACAACCGATCCAACGCACGGTTCGATAACCATCAATCAAAACGGCACGATCACCTATGATCCAGATCCGAATTACAACGGAAGTGACAGCTTCACCTACACCGTGACTTCAGGCGGTGTAACCGAGACCGCGACGGTCAATATCGACGTCACGCCAGTGAACGATCCACCAACGATTGAATCAGAGATTGAAGATCAGGTATTGCCAGAAGACTTCGTCAGCTACCAGATCGACTTGAATGCGGCCTTCGCCGACATCGAGACGTCTGACAGCAACCTCAGCTACAGTGTTGTAGGCAACAGCAACATCGGCGTATCGATTGTGAACGGCATTGCCACGATCAGTCAGGCTGTGGCCGACTGGAATGGTAGTGAGACGTTGACCTTCACCGCGACGGACGAAGGTGGCTTGAGCGTCAGTCAAGACGTGAACTTCACTGTATCACCGGTGGTCGACATTGTCGGCGACAGCGTTGATGTGGTTGAAGACACCCCAACCATCATCAACATGTTGAACAACGACAGCTTTGAGAACGTGGCAGCGGAAGTGACTTCAACAACGGATGCTACACACGGTACTGTGGTACTGAACCCGAATGGTACGGTCACGTATACGCCTGATGCGGACTACTACGGAAGTGACAGCTTCACTTACACGGTTACCTCAGGTGGAGTAACGGAAACCGCGACGGTTAACATTGATGTTACCCCAGTGAACGATCCACCAACGATTGAGTCAGAGATTGCGGATCAGGTATTGCCGGAAGACTTCGTCAGCTACCAGATTGACCTGAATACGGCCTTCGCCGACATCGAGACGTCTGACAGCAACCTTACCTACAGTGTATCGGGCAACAGCAACATCGGTGTCTCGATTATTAACGGTATTGCCACCATCAGTCAGGCCGTGGCCGACTGGAATGGTAGTGAGGTGCTTACCTTCACCGCGACGGACGAAGGTGGCTTGAGCGTCAGCCAAGACGTGAACTTCACCGTGACACCAGTTGTGGATATTGTTGGTGACAGCGTTGAGGTGGACGAAGACACCCCAATAATCATTAACGTGTTGAATAACGACAGCTTTGAGAACGTGGCAGCGGAAGTGACTTCAACAACGGATGCTACGCACGGTACTGTGGTACTGAACCCGAATGGTACGGTCACGTATACGCCTGATGCGGACTACTACGGAAGTGACAGCTTCACTTACACGGTTACCTCAGGTGGAGTAACGGAAACCGCGACGGTCAATATCAATGTCACACCAGTGAATGATATCCCTGATGTGGAAAACGTTACGTTGCATACCGATAACCTGATAGATGACTGGATTGTGGCAGCGATGCCGGTGACATTGTCCGAAGAAGGTCCAAACACATTATCTTGGGATTTAACCAACGTTCCTGACCTGTATTCGGGTGGAGAATTGGTTTCAGTCTACGTGATTGACGGAATGGTTGTCGGTGAAATAGGTTCGGGAGAGGATATTACTCGTGTGTTTGAGCTGTCCGTAGACTTGAATGAAGGGACAGAAGACGCTCCTCAATTCGTATTCAAGCAGTTCCAGGATCTTATTGCTGGTGAAACGATTGAAAACATCGATTTTGGTAATGTCAGTGCAGGTAATACCTCTGTCGGAGGTAGTTATGGCTTTGCATTGCTTGATCTGGATGGCAATTTAGTTGCGACTGCCGAAGCAACCGGTATTGGTAGCAAGAATACTGTCAACACCAATAATAGCACCATGGGGGTTGGTAATACCTTTATCGATTCTGGAGAAACTTTAACTATCGATTTCTCACAAGATAGCGGTACCTTCACCGAAGGTACAGGTTCCAACGAAATCACCTATGACTTTGTGGCTTCCGGTGTGCAAGGCATGTTGGTTACCTTAAGTGCATTTGATACGGATGAAACGGCAACCTATAGTATTTATGGTAAAGATGCCGATGGCAATGATGTTCAGCTGGAAGGCTTGACTATCGATGGCAGTGACTCGGGTGCGGTTACATTCGAGATACTTTCTTCCGATATTCCGGATGCAGTTTATATCGATAAAGTTGTATTTGGTTCAAGCGAGGGTTCTTATCAATTAGACTTTGATGCCATTACCACGGTTTCAGTTGATGAAGATGTTTCCATGCCGATAGGTTATACCGTAGAGGATGTGGATGGAGATTACGACAGCGGAATCTTTACGGTCAATCTCTATGGCGGTGAAGACGGAACCAGTTTTGCTTATGTTGGTGACGATAACAGTCATGATGTCTTTGACATGGGAGAGCCTGGCAGTACGGCAACGATCGAGAACTACGACATTGCCAACGATACGCTGGAGGTTAGCGATGTAATTGAAGATACAGCGGAACAGGTAGCTGCGAACACCTTGAGTGAATATCTTGAATTTACAGCTGTTGACAGTGATAACGATGGTCAGGTGGATGATACCCAAATCCTAATTGATTCCAATGGTGAATCGGATGCTGGCGGAACCATTACGACCGTTTATATCCAAGATGAAACGTTGGATGAAACGGATATCGACGATATGAAAATCGATTATCAACAAGATTCTTAATCAAAATATCTTAGGTATAAAAGTTAAAAGGCGCTTGGTTAAGCGCCTTTTTTATTTATATAACCCCTTGTTTATATGAATTTTTACTTAGTTTTTAGGTTTTTTTTAAAAAAAATAACAATACTGTACGTAAGGACAATAGATATCCGTTTCCCACACTAATAATATGGGTTGCAATGTAATTAATTCACCCCATCGGGTGAGTTTTGATTATTTACCATATTTGATTGGAGAAATCGTATGTCAGTTGTTGCTGGGAAGGTTAGTGCTGTAACGGGAGTTGTTCAAGCCATCAATCCGAATACGGGTGAAATCCGTTTGCTTGCATCAGGAGATCAAATTTTTACCGGTGAAGTCATTTTAACTTCAGTTTCAGGTGGCATTACGATTGATTTAAATAATGGTGAACTGCTGACCTTAGGTCGCGATACTGAAATGTTGTTGGATGATGATGTTGTTGGAATGACGTCAGATGCATCAACTGAAAATTCAGTAGATGTTGCAGCACTTCAGCAGGCGATTCTAGACGGCAATGTTGATCTGGATAATTTGGAAGAAACGGCAGCCGGTGAAGCGGGTGCTGGTTCAAGTGCCAATGCCGGTGGTGAGAACCTTGTAGAACGATTAGGTGCAACAGGTGACGTTACCAGTGGTTTTGACAGCACAGGTATTAACCCGACTATCCCAGCGAGAGGTTTTGATCCACTAACGCCGTTGGCAGAAACTACGGTCACAGCAACCCCGCCCGTGAATGCACTGGTCTCGATCAGCGGAGACGCGACAGTAGTCGAAGGC
>NZ_JARUQR010000028.1 GCF_029767005.1 Thiomicrorhabdus sp. ZW0627 | reverse complement strand
GTCGGAAGAAGAATCTGCCGCCAGGGCCCGCGCCGCCGAGGCCGAAAAGCTCAAGGTTGAAAAAGAGGAAGCGGTAATCACAGTGCGTCAGGTGGCTGAGGCTAATCGTCGCAAAGAGATTGAAGTTATTGACGCCCGTAAAGAGGCGGAGCGGGAAGCCGTTGGGGTCACGGTTCAGGCTGAAGCCGAGAAACGCGCCGCCGAAGACAGAT
>NZ_JARUQR010000027.1 GCF_029767005.1 Thiomicrorhabdus sp. ZW0627 | reverse complement strand
GCACGGCCTCCACGCTGACCTCCTCATCCATCAGAAAGCGCAACTTAGGCTCGCTGCCATCGCGTTTACAGGCCCAGACCTGGGGTTGTCGCACCTCTGCAGTCGTCATCATCACCTTGCCGACACTGTTGTCAGACAGACTCACCAGGGTGCCAGGCGGATATATACCCAGCACCTTGACCAGCGCCGAAATCAACTGCTCCTGATGTTGGCC
>NZ_JARUQR010000026.1 GCF_029767005.1 Thiomicrorhabdus sp. ZW0627 | reverse complement strand
ACTCGGGCTTTCGCTTGGTCTTGACCTTTACCTTTACTTTGGTTTCCCAAGGCCAAGGTGACAAAGTCTGCAGGACTTTGATAAACGCTTTGCGCCGCCTGGGTTTGAGTGAATGGCAGCAAAAACAGTGAGAGTAGTGCAATAAGGGTCTTCATAAGTGCCTCAATGAGGGCGCCCCAGAGGGCACCCAAAGATCATCAGAACTGATAACCTACACCCAGATT
>NZ_JARUQR010000025.1 GCF_029767005.1 Thiomicrorhabdus sp. ZW0627 | reverse complement strand
GCCACGGCTGGCGAGCTTGCCAAGGTTGGCCAGCTTGGCTGCAGGCTCGGCAGCAAAGACCGCCAATTGCTGCAACTCTTCAATGTCATGGTTTTGCAACAGCAGGCTATAGAGCAGGCGCCAAGGCTCGCGAATGGCCTGCTCGCCTCCGAGCAGTGTCATCGGGCTCAGGGTTGCCAGACGCTGAAATCCCTGACAGTCGGCCAGCAGCAGTTCGCCGCCCCAGAGCTGGTT
>NZ_JARUQR010000024.1 GCF_029767005.1 Thiomicrorhabdus sp. ZW0627 | reverse complement strand
CTGTTGTCCAAGCGTGGCACTGTTGCCGTGGACGAAAGAACCAATACTCTGTTGGTTAAAGACACGGCCGATATCCTGGAAAATGTGCATAAGCTGATTGAAGTATTGGACGTACCTATTCGTCAGGTGCTGATTGAAAGCCGAATGGTCACGGTCAAAGATGATGTTTCGGAAGACCTGGGTATCCGTTGGGGAATTACAGATCAGCAGGGCAATAAGGGCACATCGGGTAGCCTGGAAGGTGCTCAGGACATAGCCAACGGCACCATTCCATCAATTGGCGATCGTCTCAATGTGAATCTGCCGGCAGCACCAAGCAATGCTACC
>NZ_JARUQR010000023.1 GCF_029767005.1 Thiomicrorhabdus sp. ZW0627 | reverse complement strand
TATGTGCCGGAGAAGTCTATTGAACAGCAGGATATTCAGTGTCTGCACCGGGTTCGCCAGCGGCTGATGAAAAACAAAACCGCGCTGATTAACCAGATACGGGGGCTAGGCCTGGAATACGGTATCGCCATACCGGAAGGGGCTCATAAAATTATGGCCCACCTGCCTGAGCACCTGGAGGATGCAGAAAATGAGCTCACCACGCTCAGCCGGGAGCTGTTCCATGAGATGTTGCAGGAACTTCAGGACAATCAGCAGCGGATTAAAACTCTGGATCTGCGCCTTGCGCTTATCAGCCAGCAAAATGAGGATACCCTCAGACTGAAAAGCATACCTGGTATCGGGCCATT
>NZ_JARUQR010000022.1 GCF_029767005.1 Thiomicrorhabdus sp. ZW0627 | reverse complement strand
ACTTGCTTATCCTGGGTCATCTGCGCGATTTCGGCGAAAATGCGCTCCGCCGCGGCAAAAAACAGTGGCCCGTTGATCTTCAGTACTACCCAGTCGTCCGGTAGTGGCCGGTCGATGTAGCGCTTATTGTTGCTGATATCGTAGAGACGGGTCATCTCGGCGATCTCTTTCATAAACAGTAGGGCCGCCAGCATGATCCCGAAGGAGATGGCGATCACCATATCGAACACCACTGTCAGGAAAAAGCAGCTTAAGAATACCCAGATATCGCTGCGCGGCGCGGTTTTCAGCAGTTGCCAGGCCTTGGGGGCTTCGCTCATGTTCCAGGCGACAACCAGCAGCAAGGCCGCCATGGC
>NZ_JARUQR010000021.1 GCF_029767005.1 Thiomicrorhabdus sp. ZW0627 | reverse complement strand
CAACAGGTTGTTGAGTATAAAGCCGAGTAAAATAACTCGATAACAAAACGGGGCTCTCAATAAAGATGAAGCCCCGTTGGTTTTTATACCGGCTTGGTATTGCCTTCGAATGTGTCAGCGTTAAGGCTTTGGATAAAACATCACCAGGACGGAGTCGCAATCTAAGGTTAGCGAGCTTTGGGAGAACAACTTATGTTGAAATTATATGGTTACTGGCGCTCCAGCGCCGCTTATCGGGTGCGAATTGCACTCAACCTCAAGGGGCTTTGCGCCGAGCAGCTCTCGGTTCATCTGGTGCGCAATGGCGGCGAGCAGCATCAGGCTGCTTTCAAGGCGCTTAACCCGCAGGAGTTGGTGCCGGCTTTGGTGGTGACGGATGACACCGACGAGCGCGCCGAGTTGGTGTTGTCCCAATCGCTGGCGATCATTG
>NZ_JARUQR010000020.1 GCF_029767005.1 Thiomicrorhabdus sp. ZW0627 | reverse complement strand
TAACACCAACCAACCATAACGTCTGATGGGCAATCTTGGCACCCTCTTCTCCACTCTGCTGAGAACTTTGCTTTTGGAAATCGGCCAGCGCACGCAGTGCTTTTCTCTGTGCTAATCGCTTCCCACGGTTTTCAGGCGAAACAATCATGGTCGTTGCAGAATCCAGATAACCGTTTTCCACCCATTCTACGATCATGCTATTTACTTCATCTAACGCAGCATTCGCTTTAGCTAAATCAGCAAGCAGCATTTTGCCTTGTTCAGATGTAATCGATTCATTCAGTTGTTTAACAATGTCTTCACTTTGTTTCTTATATTCGTAAATACGATCCAACAGTTTTTTCTGTTCATCAACATCCGTTTGAATCAAATACTCACGGACGTTCTGCTGTATCTGTGTTTGACGAATGATCAAGTTATCAATCGCCAACAGCTTGGGAATACGATCATTGACAACTAAATCCTGTGAATCCGATAATCGCTTGGTCTCCCACAAGGCTGCTCCGCCCAGAATAGCACTCATCACCAATATCAGTGCAAAAGATAAAATCAGCTTGTTGCGTATTGTCATATTTACTCCTGATTAGAACGAAAATCCGTTCTAAAGCCCCAAAAAAGATTCTTATTAAGAATTAATATTTCTCGAATTTTGGGATTCTAACACATCAGAATTACATATTTTAGACATATATCCTTACACCCAAATATTCATTCTAAAGGCTTGATTCTTCGTAAACAAAGTACAACAAACCCTTTCATTTTGACCGACATATAAAACAAAGAGCTACAAATCAAAGACAATAAAAAAGGGGCATTAAGCCCCCTTTCAAGTT
>NZ_JARUQR010000002.1:3666-267229 GCF_029767005.1 Thiomicrorhabdus sp. ZW0627 | reverse complement strand
CCCGAAATGGACAGGCCTGTCCATTTCGGGCTTTTTTAGTTGTTACCGGAAATTTCCGGTCATGGATTAGCAGGTAAGGTAAGAACAGCAGTAATCCGCAATCGAATGCACCTTGATACCGAATTTCGATTTTGCAGGTACCTGGAAACTCTCACCGTTCGGAATCGCTTTCCATTCGGTCTCACCCGGCAACAAGACTTCCACGTCACCAGACATCATTTCCATGATTTCAGCCGCATCCGTACCAAACTCATATTCACCCGGCATCATGATACCCAAAGTCTTCTTAGAGCCGTCCGCAAACAGAACCGTACGACTGGTCACCTTACCGTCGAAATAAACGGAAGCTTCTTTCAGAACGGTTACATTTTCAAATTTTGACATCTTATTTCCTTGTGAAATTATGTAGGGTTATTCGTTTGGCAATTATAACGACAAACCAGTCAAGATACACTGACTATTCAACCGCTTTTCTCACTGAGATATAATAGCCAACTTCAAATTAAGTAAATGCCATCGGAAAACACATTGAAAAATACGATCATTGTCAAAATCCCGTTCCATTTCAAAGGTGAATTACAGGAACCTTCTACCCTATTCGATCTGGACGACTGGGTAATGCGCCATGAAAACGAACTGCCGGATTTCCCTGTGGCTGTTGCCAAAGCCAACAATATCAGCAGCTATTCCTACGAACTGGAAGTAATGGAGATGTCGGAAGTCCTGTTTGAGCAGCCGACCGGCATAGCGGCCGACTTCTATTCTGAGGAAGATTCAAGCTTCGACTTTGAAGGCTTCAAACAACACTGGTTGGCCGAACAGTCATTCGACACCCTCAAACAGATCGCCAAACAGTATTTAGGGGAAGATCTACAAAAAAATTCCCCTATGCATCAGGCATTGACGGCCGCCTATATCGCCGGCAAACAGAGTTAAAGGTCGTTTGCCCGTAACACGGCGTTTTCTGCAGATTCCAGGTCGCTGACACTGACGTTCAGGTTTTTCAAACGTCCATCACGGATATTGTAGATAAATCCGTGGATCGATAGCTCCTGGCCTTTTTTCCAAGCGTTGCGAACAGCAGGAACATGACAGATGTTGCGTACCTGCTCCGTCACATTGATTTCGCACAGGCGGTTAACCTTCTCCTCGTAAGGCAACTGATCCAATTCCGTCTGCATACGCTGATAGTATTTACGAATCGGTCGCACCCAGTGGTCTATCAGATCCGGGTTATTCTCTTCCATCGAAGCCATGACGCCACCGCAACCGTAATGGCCGTTGACGATGATGTGCTTGACCTTCAACACCTCAACGGCGTATTGGATGACGGTCAAGACATTCATATCACTGGAGTTCACCAGATTAGCGATATTACGATGCACAAAAATCGTACCCGGATCCATCTTCACCAGTTCGTTGGCGGGAACGCGACTATCCGAACATCCTATCCATAGGTATTCAGGCTTCTGCTGGTGGGACAGGGTTTCAAAGAAATTGGGACGGTTGGCGTTGACTTCGTCAACCCAAGCTTGGTTGTTTTGCAATAACTGTTCAATCGACTTATCGCATTCGCACTGCTGGCACATATTCATCCTTTTTGAGTATATTCTGCGGATACAAAAATGCCCTTAAACAAGGGCATTTTCATTAAAGGCCTACCTCAAAATGAGAATTATACACAAATTTAGTGCGTTAGCTTCATAAAGACTTGAGGTAACTGCTCCGGCAGCTTGTCGACATGATCGATCACCGTATATTGGTGACCGAAAATATCGGAAACATACTCGTCCGCTTTCGGATCCAGCGTGATGCAGTAAGAGAAGATACCTTTACCTTGTAACTCATCCACCGCTTTACGCGTATCCTGAATCAACATCTGAGGATCTTTGGTGTCGATGTCCGCAGGCTCACCGTCGGTAAGAATCAACATCAGCTTCTTCTCGGCCTTCTGAGCTTCCAGATAATGCGCCGCGTGACGCATAGCCGCACCCATTCGGGTCGAGTAGGAAGCTTCCATCGCCGCGATACGCGCCTTGACCTCGTCACCGTAACTCTCCGAATAGCCTTTGATGTGCTGATAACGCACTTCATGTCGGGTATCCGAACAGAAACCGGCAATGGCAAACTTGTCGCCTAACTGCTCGACCGTCCAGGCGGTAATCGCCAAAGCTTCTTCGGACAATTCCAATAAGGTCTGACCGGTTTCGTCATTACGTTCGTTCAACGACTGCGAGGTGTCTACCAACAGCATCACCGCGATGTTACGGCTGTCCGTTGTGTGGCTGTAATTGATTCGTGGATCGGGTGCCTGCCCGCTTCGGAAATCGATTACGGAACGCAACGCGATATCCAAATCAAGTTCCTCACCCTCTTCCTGGAAGCGAATACGCTTCTTGTTTTGAGGTTTAAGCATCTCGATCATCTTCTTCAACCGTTTCGCCAGACCGTCATGCTTCTCCATCAAACGATCGATCTTGCCCGCATCTCCGGACGGATGAAGCCGCTCATACACCGTTGCCCAATCCGGACGATAGGTTTCGGAGATATAATCCCACTCATCGTAATGACGCGGCGGCAAACTGTCAGCATCATCAACAACCTTCTCTTCCGACTCGTATTCGTTGTTATGGAAGTCTTCGGATTCGTCGTTTTCTTCGTAATGGAACCAGATGTAACGGTTATCGTCGCGGTAACTGACTTCGGTATCGTCGAAGAAAATATCCGGCAAGCTGTCCGAAGATTGCTTACGCGACTTCACATAGAAACCGGTTCCCAATTTCGCCATATCCTGAGTGGTTGAATTCTCGCCCTTTTCCGCCATCACGGCATGGAACTGCTCGCGGAAGTCCTCAATCAACGGGTTTTCAGAATCAAAATTCGGATCCAACAAGGCACGAGACAATCGGGTCGCACGGTAGCGCAGACAAGATTGTTTACTGTCGTCACAAGCACCCTTTTCAGGGTAAGGGTGCAACGCCATGAACAATTTTCTCAAGCCCGGATAACGCTGCATCGCCAGATATTCAACACGGCTATCTTCGAAAACGGAAATAAACAGCTGCATATGCGGGGCGAAGTTGTCCGCCATCAATTTGGTCGACCACTCCTTGTGTGCCATCATATGCGACAACATCGCACGGTAACGATCAACGCCCGATACGCCATTTTCAATGTCGTAGACGTCAGGAATCGCAATCAATTCCTCATCCAGATAAGGAACCGGCTTTCGAAGCTGATCAAACGCGGTCGAGAAGACCGAGAACGGCAGGTCGCAGTTCCACATACAATCCTTCAACATATCCAAATGACGTTCAACGTCTTTGAACACGGTACCTTCTCGCTCACGCTGAATGATGCTCTTGGCGTCATGCGAACTCAAAGAGAAGTATTCGATCTGCTGATCCGGAGAATCCTTGTAGTTGCGTGCACCGTAATCCACGAAGTTACGGATACCCGACAAGGTCAACTTGGAAATTAACTGCGGTACGCTTTCCATAAACGGAATCATACCTGGGCTTTCATGGATCGAATGGTGACCATGAATCACGGTCTGGGTCTTATCGACGTAGTCGTCGATGATATCGAAGTAACGCTGTAGATCCTCGATGGTGTCGATTCGACGACATACGCTACTCAAAGATTCAAGGAACGGAATCATCGCCTTCTTGTTCGGGCTTCGCGCAATCGTATAGGCGTAGTCCGACACCATCTTCATGGTGCCCTTACCGATATGCGAAGCGATTTCCGGCATTACTTCCAGATAAACCAGCACAGGCTCAACGCCCATACCGATCTTACACAGGAAGTTTGCGCCATCCAGATACGCCTGAACACCTTCGGGCGAAAGGATCTGGTGCGCTTCCTCAATACATGCCGGAAAAACATCCTTGGCCTTTTCGAACCCACAGGTAAACTGCGTTTGATATTCGGCTAGTAATTCTGCATCCATAATGATTTCAACTCGGTTTTAACGGATAAAAAATTGAACGTCTTTGTTCAATCACATCAATAAAATCATGAGATTGATTCATCTGATTTTGGCGCTAATCAAGGCTGGAAAAAGGGAGTGTACAACTAGTACACGACCGTTTCCAACGAAGAGTAGCGCCTAAAGCGGGTGAATCAGCTCGTGATTAGCCGAAAATCATTTCGATTGCGTTGTCTAGAGTCTGGCGGATATCTGCATCATCGGTAATCGGACGAACCAACGCCATCTTACATGCTTCAATCGGAGTGATACCGTTGTTGATCAAAGTCGCTGCATACACCATCAAACGGGTAGAGATACCTTCATCCAAACCGTGACCTTTCAGGTTACGAGCGGTTTCACCGATCTGAACCAGCTTCTTGGCGGTATCAGCATCGACACCACCTTCCTTCTGAAGGATGTGGGCTTCGACTTCCGGCTCTGCGTAATCGAAATCCAACGCACAGAAACGCTGCTTGGTTGACTGCTTAAGGTCTTTCATCAGAGACTGGTAACCAGGGTTATAAGAGATAACCAACTGGAAGTCCGGATGTGCTTTGATCAATTCACCTTTCTTGTCCAGAGACAATTCACGACGGTGGTCAGTCAAAGCGTGGATAACAACCATGGTATCCTGACGCGCTTCAACGATCTCATCCAAGTAACAGATTGCGCCGTAACGGGCTGCCATAGTCAAAGGACCGTCTACCCAACGCGTTCCGTTAGCATCCAAAAGATAACGGCCAACCAAGTCGGAAGCGGTGATGTCTTCGTTACAGGAAACAGTGATGATCGGCTTGCCTAATTTCCACGCCATGTGCTCGACGAAACGTGATTTACCGCAACCGGTAGGCCCTTTGACCATAACCGGCAAACGTGCTGCGTAAGCTGCTTCGTAAAGTTCTACCTCATTAGACTGCGCATCATAAAATGGCTCGTTATCAATTTTGTATTGTGTAATATCCATATCAGTCCCCGTAACATTTATGGTAATTATATATATAAGAAAGTTCTTAAGTGATTTAACACTGTATTCCCGCCGGTTTCAAGACAAAAACAGAGTATTAAATAACCTAGAAAACAGGTAGGTAATAAATTTTGGATTTAAAAAAACCCCTGCCCGAAAGCAGAGGTTTTTTCTTAGGTTCTTCAAATAAACATTCGTAAACGAATATCTTATTTGTGAGCACCCAATTGATCTCTCCAGCCTGGGAAGATCTTGTCTGCATCGCCTGGGAAAGACTCGAACGCACGCGCGAATTCTTTGTGTTCTTTCGCGAATTCGATTGGGTCTGCACCAGACTTCCAGCACTCGTACGACTGGCGTAGAGAGATCGCACCAGCAGCAGGAGAATCGATGTGACCGTAAGATCCACCACCAGAAGTGTTGATAACGTTACCGTGACCTAGGTTCTCGAAGAAACCAGGTAGACGTAGAGCGTTCATACCACCAGAGATGATAGGAGTAGTAGGCTTCATACCGTTCCACTTCTGGTAGAAGACTGGTCCTTGACACTCGTCACGTTCGATCATGTATGCGATGTTCTTATCAGAAGCATCACCTTCCATCTTACCGTAACCCATTGTACCCACGTGGATACCAGAAGCACCCTGTAGACGAGAGATCTTAGCAAGAACGAAAGCAGTGTAACCACGCTTAGAAGACGGAGAAGTAATCGCTCCGTGACCTGCACGGTGATAGTGTAGGTACTGAGAAGCATACTCACGACGAGCAGTAGTGATCATACCTGGACCACCAACGTAACCGTCAACTAGGAATGCAACCTTAGGTGCATCTTCACCGAAAGTTTCTAGGATGTAGTCAGCACGGTAGCACATTTCGTGGTGGTCATCAGCAGTGATGTTCGCAGAGAACAACTTAGCTTCACCAGTTTCGTCCTGTGCACGCTTCATAGCGTCTGCAACTAGAGGAATAACTTTCTTCATTGGGCAGAAAACCTGGTTACCTTGTGGCTCATCGTTCTTGATGAAGTCACCACCTAGCCAGAACTGGTATGCAGCGTCAGCGAATGGCTCAGGACGTAGACCTAGTTTAGGCTTGATGATCGTACCAGCGATGTAACCACCGTTCTCAACAGGACGGCCAAGCATGCGCCACATGTCAGAGATATCAACAGATGGACCGTCGTATAGGTATAGCTTAGATTCTGGAACCCAGAAATCGATCATCTGAAGGTTCTTAACGTCACCCATACCTTGGTTGTTACCGATAGCCAAAGTTAGGAAAGAAACCAACATTGTCTTACCATCAGTTCCGTTACGGTCGAACAGATCAAATGGGTAAGCGATCTTGATCATTTGGTTAGCTTCGTCGATTTCATAAACCAATGCATCAACACCACGAGTGAAGTCATCAGTTGTACAAACTTCAACGTTAGTACCAGTAGAAGATTCAGCAGCGATGTGAGCCGCAACTTCTAGGTAACCGTAACCTGCAGCAGGTTCCATTTTGTAAGCAACCAAAATGTGGTTTTGACCTGCAATCAGATCTTCTTCTTTCAAAGACAAGTCAGCATAACGATTAGACTGATCCATTTTTCTTACCTCAATTTTAGGGACGCTTCAGCGATGAAGTAATCGCCCTTATTTTTTTGTCAAACCAAACTAAGATTTTGATTTGACCCCGAAATTTATTTAACGGAGCCTATTATAGAGATATGATCGATAACTTCAAATCAATAATTCTTATTTCTTTGATAGACTATCGTCTATTGAAAATCGAGAAATCAATTTAGCTTATTAAATGCTTGTTCGCTAAGAGACTCGCCTTCCAACTTGAGAAGCTCAATCAACTTCTCTGCGGCGATCGATAGGATTTTTCCGTTGGGATAGGTTAGATACCAATGACGGTTGATTGGAAAACCGCGGACATTCAAAATCGCGATTTCCCCTCGGTTGATCTCATTCATCAAGGTCGGAACAGAGGTGACGGTGATACCGAGATTTTGCAACAGACCGAGACGCAATGCCTCGTTTCCGCCCAGTACCATCTTGACGCTCGGCTGGAAATCAAACTGGTCAAACACCTTCTCGACTTGGGCACGAATACCCGAACCGGTCTCCCTCATCAAGAAAGGTTCGTCCTTCAAATCCTCTACCGTCAGAGATTTGCCCACCAGAGGATGGTTGGCGTTGGCCACAAAAGCCAATGGATTGACTGCCACTGGTTCAGAGGTAACGTTCAACCCCTCCGGAGGTTGTCCCAACAGGTAGAAATCGTCTTTGTTCTTTGCAATTCGATCTAATAAAGTTTCTTTATTACCTACACGCATGACAACCGTCACATCCGGATAGGCCTGATTGAATTCATGAATCACTTTGGGAACAAAATACTGCGCCGTCGAAATAACCGATAATTTCACACTACCGCCGGAAAACCCTTTCAAATGATTGATTTTCTGCTCCGCCGTATTCAGTTTTCTCAGAATCGCCTCGGCCGCTTCATACAAGGCCTCACCTGCGCTGGTCAGAAACACCTTACGCCCGATCTGTTCGAATAACGGCGCTTCCAGTACGTCCACCAACTTCTTCACCTGCATCGATACCGTAGGCTGCGTCAGATGCAATTCCTTCGCGGCTTTGGTAAAACTCTGATTGCGGGCAATGCTCTCAAACACTTGCAACTGGCGTAAAGTGGCATTCCTCGCAAGGATGGAATCTTTTTCAGGCATACTCAATTCCTAAAGTAGCTACAACAAAACGCGCCGGATAGACGCGAACATATATAAATATTACACCATCAAGCCCTAGTAAGCAGGCCTGTCGAATTTAAAAACTTAAACCTCGTCGGTACGAATCAATTTAGCAACAATCCGTCCAACCATCGGCCCAACAAAGATGACAATCGGAAAGGCGATCACAAATGCGCTTAACCAGGCATGCATCCAGATATGAATGAAGTTTTCAGGAATTCCGACATTGATGATGCTGATAGCGGCGGACATCAGAAAAGACATGAAAAACGACATAAAAAACGCAAAGATAATGTGTCTGTATTTTGGATGGAACATTTGCGCACCTTAATTAACTACAAATAACAATAACAAAAAAGCCGGACTGGTCAGGCCTGCTGACTATCCGGCTGTATAAAAAACTAAGTAAGTGGATATAGTGTAATGGATATTACACTAGATTATAACCATTCCTTATTTTTTTATTCCTTCGATATTCAAGTCCAAAAACACTTCCGTAGAAGCAGGCCCTAAATCATAGGTGATGCCATAATCGGCCAGTTTGATTTTAGTGGTGCCGCTGAATCCACTACGGTAACCACCCCAAGGGTCTTTTCCTTCCCCGATCTTATGCGCGTCGATAACAATCTCTTTGGTCACACCGTTCAAAGTGAACTTTCCTTTAACCTGCATGGCCTTATCAGAACCGCTGATTGAATCACTGACAAACGTCGCTTCCGGGAACTTCTTGGCATTCAGAAAATCCGCACTGCGAAGATGCTTGTCACGCTCCGCGTGGTTTGTATTTATGCTGTCCGTGTCGATCTTGACCGAAATTTTACTGTTCGCCAACTTCTCGGGATCATAACTGAAATCCCCTGAAAAATTATTGAAACGTCCCGTCAACCAACTGTAACCCAAGTGCTGGATCTTAAAGTTGATCGACGCATGCATTCCTTGAGTGTCGACCACATACTTGGAAGGCGATGCGAACGCCACGGAAGACACCAACATAATGCCGGCTGCCAACCATAATTGCTGTAATTTTTTCATGATAAATCTCCTGTTCAATTTAAGGTGTAAGTGTGTAAAAACTTCATTATTTCCCGCTTGGCTTCAACATGCGTTTCAGCGTGTTGTCCCGATTGATGAAATGGTGTTTCAAAGCCGCCAAAGCATGCAGAACAACCAAGCCGATCAATACAAACGCCAACAACTCGTGAATTTCACCGGCCAGATCCGCCTGATCTTCAAAAGGTTCGATCAAGGCGGGCACGGTAAACCAATCAAATACACTAATGCCGTGCCCTTCCGCCGTTGAAATCAAATAGCCGCTAACGCCCAATAGAAAAACCAATAGATACAAAACCGCGTGCATTGCACTAATCAAAAAAGCGACTGCGCGGCTAGAAACAGAAGCCGGTGCCGGTTTTGGATTAACAAGCGTCCAAACCCAGCGAAACAGCATCAGCCCCACCAGCAGAACGCCGACCGACTTATGAATAAACGGTGCATCGTGATACCAGTCCGAGTAATAACTCAGATCCACCATCCAAATCCCCAGCGCAAACAATCCCAGTACGGCGACGGCAACCAGCCAGTGCATCACGATGGTGATCCATCCATAACCTCTGGCGCTATTAGTCAAATTCATTAAACGTCCCCATTGATTCGTTTTAAAAACTTAAGGACATCTTACAAATCTCGAAGTGACAGAAAAATAGGCAAAAATTCAAAATACTGTTGCCAATAGGAGAACAATTAGCGGAACTGAAGACATAAAAAAACCAGCAGGCCTAGTAGGTTTGATTCTTTACTCGATTACCTTTACTAGGGAATCGCCATTATTATTTTTTATAATATTTGCCTACACGAATATTATAATTAAATCTTAACTGGAGTCGCTTAGCGCATTCCGCCGAATAAACGGATTTTGCATAAAGAGGATAATCTATGAAAAATCTACTGAAACTTTTGGTGACCTTTATCGTTACAGTGTCGTCATGGAATGCCTTTGCATTGGAATTCAAAGCACAAAAAGTGACCGATGGTGTCTATGCCTATGTAGGCCCTCTTACAGACCGCACGCCGGAGAACTTAGGCCTTAACAACAATATCGGCTTCATCGACACCAAAGCCGGTTGGGTGTTGGTTGATTCCGGTGCTGGTGATGCCGCCGCTCAAAAACTCGAAGCCATCGCCAAAGGCATCAAAGATCAGCCGATTGTCGCCGTCATTAATATAGGAAGCCAAGACCACCGCTGGCTGGGAAATGACTATTTTTCAAAACATGGTGCCAAAATCTACGCTTACAAAAAAAGCGTTAAAACCCAATCTTCCATGTTCAATCAAGAGGTAGACAACCTTGTGTCTAAAGTCCCTGCACTAAAGGGCGTAAAGATGAAAACCGCAGATGTCGTATTGGAAAAGGATTCCAACACTCTGACGATTGGCGGTGTGGAAATGCAGCTTAACTTCTACGGCGACGCCCACTTCCCCGGCGATTCCGTGCTTTGGTTGCCAAAACAAAAAGTGCTGTTTACCGGAGACATTGTTTATTTGGACAGAATGCTAGGTGTTCACCCTTGGTCAAACCCTGTTTCTTGGAACCAAGCTTATCAGAAGATGCGTGAACTACCTGCTCAATATATCGTTCCAGGTCACGGTCGGGTTTCGGACTGGAAGCAAGCGGATGCAGAAACCGGCGACTATTTGAAAAAACTGGTTGAAACAATGAATGCGGAAGCCGAAGAATTTTCAGGTGTTGATACAGCGGTTCAAAAGAATAAGGACTGGCCGGAATTTAAACATCTAAAACACTATGATTCCTGGCATAAACGAAACCTCAATCAGACCTACTTGAAGCTTGAAGCATCCATGTAATGACACAAAGGTCTAAATANTTTAAACATCTAAAACACTATGATTCCTGGCATAAACGAAACCTCAATCAGACCTACTTGAAGCTTGAAGCATCCATGTAATGACACAAAGGTCTAAATAACAGACATAAAAAAACCAGCAGGCCTGCTGGTTTTTTTAAAGGTGAAAACCGAGCGATCAATTAACCGCGATCGTGGCCTTCGCCAATAAATTCGATCTGATATCCGTCCGGATCTTCCGCAAATGCGATGATGGTGGTTCCCGCATTCATAGGACCGGCTTCACGGATGATCTTACCACCCTGCTCTTTAACTGCTTCTGCCGCTTTATAAACGTCCGGCACTTCAACCGCAATGTGACCGTAACCGGTTCCCAAGTCGTAAGAATCCACGCCCCAGTTGTAAGTCAGTTCAAGCACCGTGTTTTCATCTTCGTTCCCGTAGCCCAAAAACGCCAATGTGAACTCGCCCTGCGGATAATCTTTACGGCGCAACAGTTCCATTCCCAGAACCTTGGTATAAAACTCGATCGACTTGTCCAAGTCGCCCACGCGCAACATGGTATGCAACATTCTCATCATGACTCTCCTAATACTATGATTTATTCCGATTCCGGCTTTTCATCAATGCGTTTCAAAAACATCAAAACGATCAATGCAAACGGCCCGAACAATATGCCCATCGTACCCCAAAATACCGCGGGTCGATGCTTGGATTGTGCCATTTTATGACAATAAATCGCACTGACAACCCCTATCAATAACGAAACCCAAATAAACGTCATTCGCGCACTCCTCTCCAAGCGAAAAACAAGGCAATCGCCACCGCAAACGCACACAGGCCGTAAGCCAATTCAGCCTGACCCCAGGACCACGCATACCCGGCCATCAACATTCCCAAAGCGCCACCCAAACCGTGGCTGCTGGCCGCGAAGATCGCCTGCCCTTTACCGTGATGCCTTCCGCGGAAATAGTGGTCGATCAGGTGGATCGCTGCAGCATGGAACAAACCGAAACTCGCCGCATGCAGTATCTGAGCAAGAATCATCCACTCCAAGCTAGCCGCCAGATAAGCGTTCATCAACCAGCGAATCAGCGTAAGAACGACACTGATCAGAATCAGATTACGCACCGAATACGACTTGAACAACCAAGCCATGAAAAAGAACACGCCGATTTCGGAGATGACACCCAACGCCCACAACCAGGCGATGACGGTTTTCTCGTAACCCAGATCACTCAACTGAATGGTGAAGAACGCATAATAGACGCCATGCGACAATTGAACCAGAAACGCCACCACCAGCAGGTGCCAAACCGGAGATTGTTTGAGGATAGCTACAAACCCGACATCCTTATCCAGATGCACGCGCGGCGAGCGGTCGCTGACCAGATAAGCTGTTAGCCACACGGCGCCCAACATCGCTAACAGGTTCCACGGCAACACCCATATGCCGAAATGCTCCACCTGCCAACCGATTGCCAACACCGCCGCGATAAAACCGACCGATCCCCACAACCGAATCTGGCCGTAACGATGTTTTTCGTCACCTAAACAACCAAAGGTATAGGATTCAAATTGCGGTAAGGAAGCGTGCCAGAAAAAACTGAAAAATAGAATCGTCAGCAGCAACGGCCAATAGGTGTCGAATGCAATCAAGCCGACACCGCCAACCAGCGTTAAAGCCGTCGCCAGCCGCACCCACTTGATTGACACCCCCGAGCGATCCGCCAGCCATCCCCACAAATTCGGAGCCACCACTTTAGTTGCCAGCAACACACCCATCAACTGACCGATTTCCACCGGCGTAAACGACAGCGATTGGAAATAAAGGCCTAGGTATGGAAGCAATCCGCCAAGAACGGCGAAGTAGAAGAAATAATGGCTAGACAGCCGGTAATAGGCTGTCTGATAGGAAGGATGTTCCGAGGAATGTTCCCCGTTATTCGCCTGCATGAGCCAGGTCAACGATCGGTGCCACCACATCGCCGTTCTGGGCACGGTTACGCATGAAATGATCCAACAGCACAATCGCCATCTGCGCTTCGGCGATCGGGGTGGCGCGAATGCCCACGCAAGGATCGTGACGGCCTTTGGTGACCATTTCAATCGCTTCACCTTGAGTGTTGATGCTACGGCCCGGCGTCATGATGCTTGAAGTCGGTTTCAAAGCAATGTGCGCAACAATGTCCTGACCGGTTGAGATACCGCCCAAAATCCCGCCCGAATGGTTCGATACGAATCCTTCCGGCGTCATTTCGTCACGGTGTTCGGTTCCCAATTGCCCCGCTACCGCGAAACCGTCACCGATTTCCACACCCTTAACCGCGTTGATGCTCATCAAAGCATGCGCCAAATCCGCGTCCAAACGGTCGAAAACAGGCTCACCCAAACCGACCGGAACGTTCTTGGCGACGATGCTGATCTTCGCACCAACCGAATCTTTCTGCTTCAACAGATTGTCCATGTAAACGCGAATCTCTTCGCGCTTGGCTTCGTCAGGGCAGAAATATTCGTTATCGTTATCAAACGGCCAGCTCACGTTTTCAACCGTGATCGGACCCAACTGAGAAAGGTAACCTTTCACTTCCACGCCCAAACGCTCTTTCAGATATTTTTTGGCAATCGCCCCCGCCGCAACACGCATCGCGGTTTCACGTGCCGAAGAACGTCCGCCGCCACGATAGTCGCGTAGGCCGTACTTCTGGGTGTAAGTATAGTCGGCGTGAGAAGGACGGAACGTTTCCGCCACTTTTGAGTAATCTTTTGAACGCTGATCTTTGTTATGGATGATCATGCCGATCGGCGTACCGGTAGTTTTGCCTTCGAACACGCCCGAAAGAATCTGAACTTCGTCGTCTTCACGACGTGCCGTGGCGTGCTTGGAAGTACCCGGCTTACGACGGTCCAATTCGATCTGGATATCCGCTTCGCTCAATTCCAACCCCGGAGGACATCCGTCCACAATGCAACCTAATGCGATACCGTGACTCTCTCCAAAGGTGGTGACGCGAAAATTTTGTCCAATCGTATTGCCCGACATAAGTGTACTTCTCTAAGATTCGTTATAATCGGTGTATTCTACCTAAAAACCCTTTAAAAGTAATGACCCAAAACAACGATTCCACCCCACTTTCAAAGAGTTCGCCGGACTGGCAGGCATTCGATTGGCAAGCGCCCGACCCGTTCATCCACAAACATGTGGTGAGTGAAGACGAACTGGACTTTCTCAACCACGTCAACAACAAGAGCTACGTGGCGTGGATGGAACAGGTTGCGTGGATGCACAGTCTGGCGGTCGGCATCAATCACGATACCCAAAAAGAACTCAACCGAATCATGGCGGTGTACGAGAACTGCATGCAATACAAAGCGAGTTGTTATTTGGGAGACGAACTGCTGATTGGAACCTGGGTGGGAGAACAAAAAGGTTGCTGCCTGAGAACGCGGGAGTTTCAGATCATTCGGCCGCGTGACGGCAAAACCGTGTTCACCGCACAAGCCACTTACGTCTGCATTGACCTGAAAAACCATAAACCACGGCCGATTCCCAAAGAGTTCATCGAACCCTATCGGAAATGACCGCAAAAACATTCTCAACAGGCCTGTTGAGAATTGAAAACTGGAGAAAACTCGAGGGAAAAGCGCTAAAAAACGTTACTCCTTGAGCTTAACGCTCAACTCGCCCTCTTTGACGGTGATGTTCTCAACGCCTTCGGCAAAATTCTTCCAGAAACCGGGATCGGCTCCGAACTCGTTCACCAGATCAACGTTCTTGAGATTACCCAGCCAGGCATTCGGAATCGGCACCCCCATCAGGCTCACCCCTTTAAGCTTCACAATCGGCTTGCCGTCTCGATAAGCCAACTCCGCACCGGCGTTGATACGCAACGTCTTACCGCCCATCACCGGAAAATCCTCTTCCAACGGAACCAGCACTTTCACGCTCAACAGGTCGTCGGATAAATCCACCGCCACTTTCTTCGCCAGATCGGTGTTCTTGGCAAGCAACGCATTCAATTCACGTTCACTGAACAGCACCTCACGCTTGGCACCCACCTCAGTGTACGCTTCCGGTTTCAGGTTGCCCTGCGCATCGTACTCACTGACCTCAACACCAATCACCTTCAACTTGGCGTTAAGCACTTGTTCCTCTTTCGGCTTCAATTCCACCGGAGTGAACGCTTTCAGGAAAAGCGTCTGGCTCAGAATCCAATAGGTCAAACCGATGGTCACCAGAATGGTAGCCAGAACAATCCAAACCACCTTAATGCCACTAACACCGTTACTCACCTGTTGCTTCGTTGCTTCCATCGGTTCGTTTTTAGATTCTTGGTTCATGCAGTTTCCTGTTTTGACTCGATTAAGAAAATTGAAAAATCACTCACACACGGATTTCTAAATTTAAGCCATTGCAAAAACATGACGGCATCTTTTTAAAGTCAAAAAAGAACTATTATTCAATATCTTAACCATTTATAAAATCAACATTTGAATGCAGACTATGCCAACAAATGAAGGAACTTAACGACCTTAAATAACTAGTTATCCAAAATAAATGCGGCGTTCAGCCCATCAATCATATCGTAAGTGTCGCAATATGGAACTCCAAAGTACTGACAGACATTTGGGATTTTTATTTTTTTAGAACCTGGAGGATCGAGAACTTCATGCGTCGTTAGAATTGTCCCTGTGGTTTTTGCTTTTGCTATAAGCCAAGGATCCGCGCCAGAAAAAAACCTTACCTTTTCATCTTCTCGCTTGTCTAATGAATTCACATAATCAGCAATCTCTATAAACGCGTTTTGAGTTTCTTCATCTGATTCATCTTGAAAAAAACTTTGATTTTGGAGAGCCCATGTAGATAAATCATCCTTAGCTTGCTTTAGCTCTTCTAAGACAGTTTTAATGCTTAAAACTCCCCCATTTATAAACTCTTGTTCTAAAAAACTCCAATAAGCCGGACAAAAACTCATACGATAATGAAAGTTTTTAGCTTGGATAAATGTATTTGAATCAAGCAAATAACTCAAACTATAACCTCTTTGTAAACGCGCTTAATTTGATTAGGACTAATATCTAATAAGTTAGAAGCATCTCTCAACAGCATACGGCCACTTAACGCTTCAGAAGTTACAGCTTGTGCAAAGCGAACACTTAGCCTAGATCTTTGAGTTTTCCAAAAATCTCCGCGGCCTTCTCGCTTTGCATATTCGTCTTTTAAATCTTGAATGTATCGCTCGTAATCTTGTTGGCTAATTAACGCAAACGTAAGTGCCCTTCTAGCTACAACCCAGTGGCTTACTTTAAAATAAGAAGCCAATTTTGCAGTATTCTCTATAAAATTTACGTTGCTATCCCACTGCTCAAAAAACTCTTGTTCAGGCACAAGAAATTCACCAGCAACCTGATTACACAATTGCTCACTTTTAACATGAGCTTTCAGTGTGCCATTAGAAATACCAGTACTACCAATCCAGATATGAGCTAACTCATGAATAAGAGTGAATAATTTTGGTTGAGATCCGTCTTTTCCATTGATAAAAATCAATGGGGCTTGAGCATCAGAGATAGCGAACCCTCTAAACTCCTCAACAGATAACGGACGATGGGTATTATTTCCAACAACACCATTGGACATCACCAATATCCCTATATTTTCTATAGCTCTTGTTAAATCTCTTAAATAGTTTTCAGCATTGCCTCTCAAAGGCCTAATTGGCAAACCAAGAGACGTCTTCATATCTTTTACTATAGAGCGCGCATCTTTTATACCTTGAGCTCTTCCTACATAAGGATTCTCATCTACCCCTTGCTCATTTAAATACTCTTTATACCACTGCACTCTCGTAAGGCACGTTTGAATCGTATCCCTTAGCTCAAGGCTAATACTCCTTGGCTGAGAGCTATCTAAGGTTCTTAAATCAGGTATCGGCACTTCTTCCTCTGGCGGGGTTGCAAGAAACAAATACCCAAAAGGAATATATAACTTTTCTGACAATTTTTGGGCTTGTTTAAATGTAGGCCTAGCCTCGCCATCTTCCCATGAAGCTAAACGCTCTTCACTAACATTCAATTTTTTTGCAAGCACACTTAATCCTAGGCCTGCCCTATCTCTCGCCCAAGGAAGTATTTCGTGATTGATCAATGCTTGCTGTGCCATTAAGACGTACGCCTTAAAACTTAATTTCTAAAAACTCGTACAGTTTATAACATAAATACAAATACGTAGAAAAAACAAATGCGTATTTTAATATGTGATACAAAATATTTTACAGAAAATCTAAATACATTCCCAACTAACCTGTCCCAAAGCAATCGAACCGTCATTGATCGGTGCTTGCTGTTGGAAATACAGTGTTTGTCTTTTGTTTTCAAAACCTTGCGATAGCAACTTCAACAGCGTCTTATTCTGGAACACGCCGCCGGTGACAATCACAGGCAGGTTTTGATTCTGATCCGAGACCTGTTCAATCAAGTTCACGAGCATGTTGAAGAAGCGGCTAACTATGACCGACAGCTCAACACCTTGTTGATGGTCTTTGAGTATCTGTTCAATCATCGGGGCGACGTCGATCAGGCCGTCTTTGATTTCAAATCCGTAGGCCTCGGTGATTTTCGGATCGTAATGCTTTTCCAATAACAGTCCGCTTTGGCCTTCGTAATCCAGATTCTGTTTCAAGTCCAACAAACTTGCCACGGCATCGAACAGTCTTCCCATTGAACTGCTCGACGGACTGTTTAGGCTCTTGTGGCAGATAAGATGCAGTTGTTCGATTTCCGCTTCGCTGAACGCTTTGACGGTCGGCGAATCCAGTTCCAAAACTTCATCCAAAGAGAAAGAATCGAACAACAAAGCCAAAGCGATTCGGCGCGGTTGTTGGTTGGCAAGATCGCCGCCCAACAATTTGAAGGGTTTCAGGTGCAGCAGGCGTTCGTAACCGCTTGCATCGGCCAGCATGACTTCCCCGCCCCACAGGTTGCCGTCTTCGCCAAAGCCGGTACCATCCCAACTGAACGCCAGGACTTTTTCGCTCAGCCCGAACTCGGCCATACAGGCCAGAACATGCGCATAATGATGCTGGACTTTGGTCAATTCCAAACCGCTTTGCATCGCCTGTTTTTCCGCCCATCGGCTACTGAAATATTGTGGATGCAGATCACTTACCAAACATTTTGGTCTAATTCGACAAAGCGTTTTCATGCGATCAATGACTTTTTGAAACCGTTGCTGCGACGCCAACGAATAGAGGTCTCCAATATAGGGAGACAGAACAATTTGCCCGTTTCCAGCTAACGCCACGGCACTTTTTTGTTGTGCGCCGACCGCCAGCGTTTCCGAACAGGCCTGTTGGGTTTTATTACTATCTTTTTTCAAGGGCAGATAAAACGGCGCCAAACCACGCGCCAAGCGCAAAGTAACGGTCTTTCCGTCAATGCTTTGCACAATACTGTCGTCACACGGATTGACGATCTCGCGGTCGTAATCCAGAACATAATCCACCACAGGCTGATCGTTACGACACAGTTTGGCGAACACTTCTTCGGCCTGATAGATAATCGGCTCACCCGAAAGGTTGGCGCTGGTGGCGATCAGAGGACGGTCGAAATATTCGAACAGCAGATGCTGTAACGGCGAATAAGCCAAAAACAGACCCAAACGGTCGATGTCCGGCGCCACCTGATCGCTCAGTTCATTCCCTTGTTTCGGCTGAACCAACACGATCGGTCTGGCATCGGAAGTCAGCAGTTCGATTTCGTGTTCGGTCAAATCCGCCAAGGATTTCGCCATTTCCAAATCCCTGCACAATACGGCAAACGGTTTGGCCGGACGGTGCTTGCGTTGGCGAAGCGTTGCAACCGCTTGCGTATCGGTGGCGTCACACAAAATATGAAAACCGCCCACGCCTTTGAAAGCCAACAGGCCTGCTTGATCCAAAGTTTCCGCGGCCTGTTGAATCGCTTCCCCGCATTCAGCCACCTCTTTTTTACGGCAGTCCAGCAAACGGGGTTTAGGGCCACATTCAGGGCAACAAATGCCTTGGGTATGAAAACGCCGGTTGGCGGGGTCGTGGTATTCACTCTCACAGGATTCGCACAGTTCGAACGCCGCCATGGCCGAATTGGAACGGTCGTAAGCAGGCCTGTTCAGAATCGAAAAACGTGGCCCGCAATCCGAACAGTTGATGAACGGATCGTGATAACGGCGGCTACTTGGGTCATGAAACTCTTGCAGACAGTTTTCGCATACCGCGATGTCCGGCGTAATCTGGTTGTTCGCTTGAGTAGACGTACCGGATTCGCTTTCCAAGATATTGAAATCCGCATAATCGGAAAGCGGTAAGGATTCGGTCTCCATGGATAGAATCTGTGCCTGTTTTGGCGCTTCGGACTGCAAACGCTGCTGAAACCGCTCTAGTGCTTCCGCTTCGCCTTGCAGATGAATGGTTACACCCTGAACATCATTGCAGACCGAGCCTTTAAGTTGCATCGCCTGCGCTAACTGGAAAATGAAAGGCCGGAAACCAACACCCTGAACCCGACCTGAAACCTGTATACGAAGATGCTGCGGATGCTTTATCTGCACAATTTCCCCTTAAGACACATTATGAAAAGGCGCTTGCTGTTGATCGTAACGCCGGAGGATCTGCTCCAGTGAAACCGGGCTGATTTTCTGTTTGACTTCCACCCCCAACTTTTCAAGTTGTTCAAGCGTGGTTTGAATCAATAACGGCAAGGTCTGTTTAACGGTGTCAGTCAGGGAGATGGAAACCGAATCCATGTCTTCCGGCACCATCGCAATCACCTGAATGTCGGCCACGTCTCCCGCCAAAGCGCCCAACTCCAAAGTTTGTAACACTTCAACTTCATGCGCGGTGCGTCGATAGTTCCCCATACCTTGAAGCACCTCTGAGGGCAAACAATAGACACTGCCGGGTTCGCCCTCTTCGTCTACACTGATGGTATCCAACAGCAGAAGATGGTCGTAACTCTGATAATAATGGATCAGGTTCATGCCGATGGTGCCGCCGTCAATCAGGTCGATTGGCGGCGAGAAATCGTAATTGTCTTTCAGGAATTGCGTCGCGTAGATGCCAAGACCTTCGTCCCGGAACAGAATATTGCCAACGCCGAGCACGGCGATGTTCGGTGTGTTTTCGGCTTCTGTCACTTACAGCCCACCGATTGGATGAACCCGATGTTCCGCCAGAGTTTTACCCTTGGCGTCGATGACATGCACCGCACACGCCAGACACGGATCGAACGAATGCACCGCGCGCAACACTTCCAACGGCTGTTTCGGATCGGCAAGTGTTAATCCCACAATCGCTTCTTCATACGGCCCGCGTCGCCCTTTAGCGTCTTTGGGCGAGGCGTTCCAAGTGGTCGGCACCACCGCTTGATAGTTCTGTACCTTGGCCTCGTCGATACGCACGAAGTGGCTCAAAGTCCCGCGCGGCACTTCCACCACGGCGCACCCTTTGGTGTTCATAGGAAGGGATTCGAAATCGTATTTCGTCCAGGTCTCTTCGTCGTAATATTTGATGTTCTCAATCAGCTCGCTGACGAAACCGAAAATCATGTCGCACACCACTTCGGCCTCGACGGCACGCGCCGCATTACGCCCGACCGAACTTGAAAAGTCGATCAATTCCATGCCGGTGTCGTCCATGAAATGCTGCATATACGGCTTCACGTACTTTCCACCTTTCAGGTAGCCGATTAGCATCCGCGCAGCCGGCCCCACTTCCATCGGCTCGCCTTGATAACGCGGTGCTTTGATCCAGCTGTATTTGCCTTCGGTTTTCAAGGTGCCGTCGGTATTCAAATCGGTGTAGAACGGTTCGGTGGTTTCGTCGAACGGGCTGGTCGGCGCTTCGTCTGCATACCAGGAACGCGCCGCCTCTTCGGTAATGTGGGTGACATCGAACTCATCAAGTTTGTCGAAGTCGTGCGCCCAAATCACACCGCTTTCAAACAACGGTTCGTCATCGCCCAACGGGAAACCGCCGGAGGTCATGAAGTTACCGCGGCCGCGGCCGAATCCAGCTTTGATGTCGTCGTTATAAGCAGCCACCACCATTTTCATATCCGGCAGATAAGCGCGCTTGAGGAATTCCTGCGTGTCTTTGATGATGAACAGATAATCGTTCAACCGCTGAGGGTTCAGCATATCCATGACACTGGTGACACCGCCGACCACCAGATTCTGCGGGTGCGGCGTCTTACCTGCGAAAATCGCAATCGCCTTGCTGACCTCGCGCTGGATGCGCAGGGCTTCCAGATAGTGGTTCATATGAATCAGGTTCTCTTCCGGCGACAGTTTGTACTGTTGGTGCCCCCAGTAACCGTTGGCGAACAGACCCAAGCGCCCCGCCTTGACGAAGCTGCTGAGTTTTTCCTGCACCGCCTCTAAATCACCCTGCGAACAATTGTACGGCTGTTTGTGCCACTGATGAGCGACCTTACTGGCCTGCTCACAATCGGCGCTCAAAGCGGCGACCACATCGACGTAATCCAACGAGTGCAGATGATAATAATGGACGATATGATCCTGAACGAACAACGCCAGAGAGACCAAATTACGGACGATTTCGGCGTTTCTCGGCGGCACGATCCCATAGGCGTTTTCCACCGCCGTGATCGAGGCGCGGTAATGCGAGTTGGTACAGACACCGCAGATACGCTGCGCGATCAATCCGGTATCGCGCGGGTCACGTCCTTTGAGGATGGTTTCGATGCCTCGAAACAACTGCCCCGATGCCCAGGCTTCGGTGACCGTGTTGTTTTCATCCACCTCGATCTCGACCCGCAAGTGGCCTTCGATGCGCGTAACCGGATCGATGACGATTTTCTGTTTTGTCTGTGTCATGACTTTAACTCGTATGGAACATTGATGACTTTTCGGTTATTGGCCAGTTCGTCGAAGGCGACCTTGCCTTTTCCACAGGCGATGCAACCGTGCCCGACCTGAACCGGCCAGGAGGTGCCTTCGTTGAATTTAACCTGCGAACAGTTGATGTCGGCGTAAGGCCCTTTACAGCCCATCTCGAACAGACACCAACCTTTCTTGGCGCCCTCATCGCCCCATTCGCGGACGAACTCGCCCGCGTCATAATGGCCTCGGCGTTCGCAGTTGTCATGCACGCGCGGCGCATAAGCCCAAACCGGTTTATTGTTCTCGCCCAGCTCAGGGAATTCACCGAACATGACGTAATGCAGTAAAGTGCCAACGATGTTGATTGGGTTCACCGGACAGCCCGGCAGGTTGATAATGTCTTTACGCCCCAAAGCTTCGCTCACGCCCACCGCTCCGGTCGGGTTCGGCGCAGCGGCCACCACCCCACCGTCATAAGCGCAGGAACCCACTGCAAAAATGGCGGCGGCTTTATCGGCCACACGTTTCAGCAAGGCCTCTCCGGTTTCGCCTTTGGGGCCGATGCGCAGGAACTTACCTTCCATGCCCAACGGCACGGCGCCTTCGACGATGAGAATGTATTCGCCACCGTCTTCCTCAATTAACTGATCGAGTCGGGTTTCGGAATGCGGACCGGAAGCGGCCATCAGCAATTCGTGGTAATCGAGCGAGATGAATTTCAGGATCAGTTCGTCCACCGTCGGATTGACCGACTTGATGAAGCCTTCCGAGTTCCCGGTACAGTCGGCCAGCTCCAGCCAGATGACCGGCACCTTGTTCAAATGCTGAATCCCCTGATACACCAAATCGTCGAATTCCGGCGGCAAGTCCAGATTCAAGGTCATCATCGACACCCAACCGTTAAACTCGTTGACCTTGTCGAATGACTTCAATGCCTCTTCCAGATTGCTGCTGTCGATCTGGTTGCTCGGATGCAGGCGGTTGTATTTTTCCAGTCGATGTTTAACCTTGTCCAACTGCTTCTGTTTCTCAGCCGCTTCACGCTCGGCTCTCTTACGTTCGACTTCGGCCTTGTCCACATGCGCCGTCGCCACCAAATTGGCGACGTCTTTCTTACAGCGTCCGCAAACCCGGCCGGCCTGTGTGTAATCCTTGAGTTCGGCGAAACTTGTGACCGCGTTCGCCTCGATGATGTCGACCAAGTCTTTTTGGTAGGCGCCGACGCAAGTACATATCAAAGGCCCGCGTTCGCTTTCGTGGCGGTTGTTGTAGAGATAAGAAGCGTCGATGTCCTGATTCTCGATGATCAGTTGCTTGAGATAAAGTGCATCGACATTGGAGTTGACGCCGATGAAGCGCATCAACTTCTCGTTATTTAGAATGTACTGATCGATACGTTCCTCTTTCTTGGAACGCAACAGTACCACTTCGTTGTCTTCGTCGCGCATATTGTAGTCGGGCGAAGAAACGTCGGTGAAATGGAACGAACCGACCTTGAGGCCGTCGATGGCCACCTCACGCTCAAAGCTTTTAGGCTCGACCTTGAGGATATTGCTCACCGCAACGTCGGCCTGCAAACGGCAGTCTTTGGCGTGCCCGGCGGTGAAACCGGTTGCGTCGATTTGCGCCGCCTCGCCCACCGCATAGATGAACAGATCGGATGTACGCTGTGTGTTATCGACCAGAATCCCGCGGTCGCATTCGAGTGCGTCACGCGCGAAATCGACGTTTGGCTTAATGCCGATCCCGAAAATCAGAAACGGGTCTTCAATGGTGTGTTTGACGGTTTTCAGGCTCGTGATATGACCGTTCTCAACGACCTTGTCGGTGATCTGGTCGTTGAACGAGATGGTGATGCGCGGATCGGCTTCGAAAGTCTTCTGAATCAAGCTCACGCTTGAAGGGTCCAGATCTGGCGAATACAGACTCTCGTCGATGACGATCATATAGATTTTTTTCGGCGCAGGCATGCGCATCAAGGTGTCGAGCAGTTCCAGACCGATCGGCCCGGCTCCAATAATCACCACGTTACGGTCGTTCAGATTACCAGCAATCTTGAAACTGTCGTCCGCGCTGCGGAAGGTCACCGCATTGTCGATCTGGGAGATGTCGAACAGCGTCTTCGGTTGGGAGCCGCTGGCAATAATAAGGTAGTCGTAGTCGAAACGCTGATCGTGACTGATGACCTGTTTGGCCTTGCGGTCGATCGCGGTGACTTCCTGATTGAGCTTGACCTGTACACCCGGATGCAGATCGAGCGTGATGTCATGGATATCCGCCACGCCTTCGACAAGATCGCACAGATGGATTCGGTCATAAGGTGCGTAACACTCTTTGGAGAGGATCAGCACTTCGACATTCGGGTCTTTTTCCAGGATGGTGTTGGCGAGATAATCCGCCGCAATACCACCCCCAATGATCACTATTCGCATGACAACGCTCCCGGAAAAATGCCTGTTGGAGGAAAGGTTCTATTTCCCCTAAATTCATTGGTATTAATACTACTTCATTTCAAGTTGCATTAAAAACATCTCTTCGCCATCTGTAACAGAAATTTCAACACTCTGACACAAAGGACAGACGTAACGGTGTTCGTCCAGTGTGCTGTGTTCGCCGCAGCCGCGGCAAAAAATCTTAACCGGCTGGATCTGCATGTCCAGTTCGGCGGTTCGGCAAACCGGACTGGCTTCCCTGAAAGTATCGAATGCGGTCGCCAAAAGGTCGGGTTCCACGCCACTGAGTTTGCCTATTTTAATGACCACCTTGCTGACTTCCGTGGCCTGATTATCCGAAGCGAGGTGCTCGCACTGTTCGATCAGGTCACGGACGATGGAATATTCATGCATGGCAACCGGGTTCCTTAACAACTTATCAACAAATTCTCGGCAGAAGTTCGCCCTTCGGCAACTCCAGAACCCGTTGACTGCCCCAAGGGGTTTGCAAAACCACCAGGCCTGCCTGAAAATCGGTCACCTTTCCGATGACCGCCGCCTTTTGTGTGAAGTCGAATTGACTCAAAACCTGCAAGGCCTGTTCAACTTGTGAACAGGGTAAGGCAATCGCAAACGTGCCTTCGTTGGCGAAGTCGTAAGCTTCAAATCCCAACAGTTCACACAATCCTCTGACCGACTCGCTGACCGGAATCTTTTCCTCTTCGATTTCAATGCAGACTTCGGAACTGTTGGCCCATTCGTTCAGTAAAGCCGCCAACCCTCCACGGGTGGCGTCACGTAAAGCGTGCAACTCCAATCCCGCATCCAACAAGGCTTTGACCGCTGGCCACAATACTTGGCAATCGCTTTTAAAATCACCATGCAAGTTGATGCTTTCACGCTCGGCCATCACCACCGCGCCGTGACGGCCGATGTCGCCGGAAACAATGACGGCGTCCCCCATCTGCAAATTATGCGCCGAAGGTTTGACGATTTGACCGGTAGAAATCTCACCGATACCGCTTGTGTTTATAAACAACTTATCCACAGCCCCCCTGGGGACAACTTTTGTATCGCCGCAGACGATTTTGGCATCACTGTTCTGCAATTCGTCCGCCATGCTCTGCACCACCTTTTCCAAAGTGTCGAACGGCAGACCTTCTTCAATGATAAACGCGCAACTCAAATACAGCGGTTTTGCCCCCATCATCGACAGATCGTTCAGAGTTCCGGCGATTGCCAGGTTACCGATGTTCCCGCCACTGAAAAACAACGGGCTGACAGTGAAACTGTCGGTGGTGAACGCGGTTTGTCCCTGCAAAGACAACACGGCGGCGTCTTCAGATTTCAACAGAACGTCGTTGGCGAAATGGCGGTAGAACAACTGTTGAATCAGTTGCTGGGTTTCCGCTCCGCCGCCGCCATGACTGAGTTCAACCACCTTCATGCACTCGCCCTCTTCTGCTTCGTGGACGGCGGTAAAGAAATTTCCGCATAACGGTAATAGGCGTTGCACGCCCCTTCGTCGGACACCATACAACTTCCCAGCGGACGTGTCGGATCGCAGCCGCGGCCGAAGACCTTGCAGTCCTGAGGTTTGGCGAGTCCTTTAAGGATGTCGCCACAGATACACATCTTATGGTCGTCGATCGGTTCATCGGAAAGCCGGTCAGCAAACACAACTTCCGCATCCAGTTGTCGATATTCATCTTTCAACTGCAACGCACTGTGAGCGATGTCGCCCAACCCGCGCCAACGGAAATGGCTACGCGGTTGCAGGTAGGTGTCGATTAATTGCTGCGCCTTGAGATTGCCTTCGAGACTGACCGCCCGCGTGTATTGGATTTCCACCTCGTGGCGCTGTTCAAGCACCTGTTCGACAATCATCAGAATGCCTTGCATCACGTCCACCGGCTCGAATCCGCTGACCACAACCGGCATCTCATAGTTCTCCGCCAAAGGAAGATAAATCTTGGCACCGCTGATGACGCTGACATGCGACGGCCCGATCAAAGCGTCGATTCGACAGGCCGGATCGGAAAGGATCACTTCCACCGCGGGCGGCACCAGAACGTGATTGATATGAAAATAGAGGTTGTCCAATCCTGAATCGATTGTCTTTTGAATCACCGCTGCGGTCATCGGCGTGGTGGTTTCAAAACCGATGGCGAAGAACACCACTTGCTTATCCGGATTTTCCCTTGCGATCTGAATCGCGTCCAATGGTGAATTCAACGCGCGGATGTCACAACCCAACGCTCGCTGTTTCGCCAAGCTGCTTTTGGAACCGGGAACACGAATCATGTCACCTAATGTCAGTAAAATGGTGTTTTCCATTTGCGCCAGCGAAATCGCATGGTCGATGCGCTCTTTGGGCATGATGCAGACCGGGCAGCCCGGACCATGAATGAATTCGATGTTGTCCGGCAGAATCTGATTCAGGCCGTACTTCATGATGGTGTGGGTATGACCGCCGCAGACCTCCATGATATGAAGCGGCGCTTTTAATGAAGACGAGGCCTGCCGGATTTTTTCGGCGAGCACACGGATCGTCTGCGGCTCTCGAAAACCTTGATAAAGGTCTTGAAGCTGCAATCCACTCATGACGATACCTGTCTGAGATTGGCGTCTTCGGCGTCGATGAGATCGGCCATTTCTCGATAGAGTTTCAGACTTTCGAGCGCGTCTTCCTGGTCGATCTTGTTCATCGCGAATCCGACATGAATCAACACATAGTCACCGATATCAACCGCTTCCGGCATCAAATCGAGACTGACCTGACGCTGCACACCCATGGTATCGACCGTGGCGATATTGGCGTCGTCTATTTGAATCACTTTGGAGGGAATCGACAGGCACATAATGGAATCACTCGAATGAATTAATCAGGCGCGCATTTTGCGTTTGAATTCGACCCACTCAACCACCCGTTGAATCGACTCCGGGTCTTTACCGGAAATCTCCAGAATATCGACATTCGGTTTAAGCTGTCTGGCCATGGCCTTCGCCGCCTGCATATCGAAATCGAAATGCGGCAACAGATCGACCTTGCTGATCAGCACCAGATCGGCCTTGTGGAACATGACCGGATACTTCTCGATTTTATCGTCACCTTCCGGCACCGACACCAGCACCACGTTCAAATGACTGCCGACGTCGTAACTGGCCGGACAGACCAAATTACCGACGTTCTCGATGAAGCAGACATCGATGTCGTTCAATGGCATGGCGTGCAAACCTTTATGCACCATGAAGGCATCAAGATGGCAGGCGGAACCGGTTTGGATCTGATAAGCAGGAATGCCTTTGGCTTGAATACGCTCTGCATCGCGGGAGGTTTGTAGATCGCCTTCGATGACACCGAACTCAAATGGACGATCCGACAGTTCCGCTAAACTTTCCAACAGACTGGTCTTACCACTGCCCGGACTGCTCATCAGATTGACCGCCAATACGCCGGCTTTGTCGAAGTGGGCACGGTTATGTGCGGCTTCATGGTCGTTCTTATGCAAAATCTTGCTGATGACGTCCACGGTTTTGGCGTCGTTGAGCTGAGGGTTATCGTGAACCGGAACGAATCGGGTCGGAGCTTTCAGCGCCGAATCCGTTATTGAACAACCGCAATCTTCACACATAAGACCTCCTTTGAATCCTAAAATCGACTAACGTTCAGCCTAACAGTATCCGGCCGCCCACTGCAATCGAAACCACTCCCAGTACGCCGAAGATACGGCGGACATTCGAAAGTGAATTCAACCAATAGCGGTTCACAGCCAGAATCAAAAGACCGAAGAAGACAAACACCAGCATCACGCCCAAAGCAAACAGGGCGATCATATTCCAAGTCACTTCCTGACTACCGACCAGACTCAAAGTCACCAGCATGCCGCGCACGCCCCCAATACCCATCAATACCCCCAGACTCAAAGCTGGCATGGTGCCGCTGAAACGGGAGTGGCTATGATGTTTGGAAAAACTGATATGAACGTGTTCGCGGCCTTCATGGATGTGTTTATGCAATAAAATACGATCGGCGGCCACCAGATAGAGCAGATAAACGCCCATCATCAGAATCACGCTGGCGGAAATCACATCGCCGTAATCGGTAAACGCTTCCGATGCAGGAAAACTTTGCAGGATTTTGGCAAAAACGAATAGAGTCAGGCCGTGCCCCAAGGCAAACAAAAGGGTAACGGCTGCGGTTTTGCGGACATTCTTTCCGATTGAGAAATCGGCGATGGCAACCAGATGGTCGGGCCCCATCGCGTGCAATACGCCATACCAGAAAATGATAAACAGTCCGACTTCCATTCTCGCTACCCTTTTCTATGTCTCCGTTTCAAACATCCCGGAGAGACCACACTCATTGAAATGAAAAGTGTATCACCTAGATTGCACGACGGGTTCTTAAATTTCAACCTGTTTACGCATTTTTTCAATTCCCGAAACGATTCGCAGCCAATAAAAAAGGCCTGGAAACCCCAGTGGGATTTCAACAGGCCTGTTCATTTCAAAAAGAAGATCGAAAATTGAAATTAACCGATTACCGGTTAGTAAGGGTTAATAGAACTCATATAAGGGCGTTTCGTAATCCTGTTCCATCCAGGACTTCAAAATGCTACGCGCAAACTTCGGCTGAACCGGACGAGCGTTGTCACCCATCAATTCGTTCATCTGCTGGATCTGCTCCGCAGAGGCTTCGATCGGATGCTTGAACACCATCCAGTAAACCCCTTCGGAACACGGCGGCGTCGTCAAAGAACCGCTGTACTTATAGAACTCGGGATTCGGCGGAATGAAATGCGCCGGATTAAGTTTAAGATCTTTATGAATCTCCTCTTTCCCCATCACTTTTGGCAGACGCTTCAACAATCCGTTCAGATAAGGGTTCTCTTCCCCTTCCTGGAACAACACACCCAACACCGCCAGATTGCCGTCGCCGTCTTTGTGCACCAAGTGCATTTCCATTGGATAGGCAAACCCTTCCTTGTGATGTTCGCTCGGAGTGTGGAAGTGATACTGCATCAATTCGAAACGGTGTCCGCCAACCTTGATGTAACTTCCCAACGGGAAATTAATCTGGATGCTGTGACCGTTATTGATGATCTTTAAAGGTACTTCACGATAGACGATGTCAAGGTTTGGAAGCCCTTGGGTACCCAGTGCGGCTTTGTCACGCAGGTCAATTGGAGACTGATTACGGCCGGTATTACAGGTTGCAAAATCCGAAGATAAATCGCCCCACTTTTCTGGTCGGCCCTCGCCCGAATAACCCCAATGAACTACATGGTTCTGCTTGGCGGCTTCGGCTGGATGTTCGGTTTTCGGAGTTTTTTCAGCGGCAACGGTCTCGGCATGCTTAACGGCAGGAGCGGCCGCTTTATTTGCCGCTTCCTTTTCTTGTTTCAGTTTTTCCGCTTCCGCATTCAAATCGACCAACGGCTTGGTCAACTGAACGTCCGCCGCCGTAACCGGCGCGCCAATACTGATCAGCAATGAAAACAGCAGACTTGAAACAACCGTTAACGAGAAGTTCGGTCTCATGTAAAACTCCAAATAATTGACATATGAATGAATATACCGAGACCTATAGCAAAATCGTTGCCATTTACTTCACAAACGGCTTTTTACTGTTTTGCCCGCTATGGTTTAACTCGTTCGTTGAGAATATCCTGAAACACATCAAGCTCGGATTTATGAATGGCAAAAATCCCCTCGCCACCATGTTCGAATTCAAACCAGTAGAACGGCAGTTCCGGATAGGCCTGTTCCAAATAGTATTGCGAGACACCTACCTCGACAATCAGCACGCCATCTTCGGTCAAATGTTCGGACGCTTCCGCCAGAATGCGACGCACGATATCCAATCCATCCTGCCCTGCCGCCAAGCCCAGACTCGGCTCCTGCTGGAATTCTTCCGGCAAGTGGTCCATTTCGATCTGGTCGACATAAGGCGGATTCGACAGAATCAAATCGTACTTTTTGCCGTCCAAGTTATTGAACAAATCGGACTGAATGGCGTGTGCAACCTCATTCAACCCATACATATCAATGTTCTTTTGCGCCACTTCCAAAGCCGCCGACGAGATATCTGCCAGATCGACTTCGGCGCATGGAAGGGTTTGCAAGGAAGCAATCCCAATGCATCCGCTTCCGGTACACAAATCCAAAACACGCGTCACCTTCTCAACGTCTACCCAGTTATGGAACTGTTTGGCGATCAGTTCGGCGATTGGTGAACGTGGTACCAAAGTCGATTCGTTAACGATGAAACGCATTCCGGCAAACCACGCTTCTCCCGTGATGTAGGCGGATGGCTTACGGGTTTCGATACGGTGCTTGAACAGTTCCGTAACCTGCTGTTTTTCAGGCTGAGACAAACGTGCCTGCCAATAACTCTCAGGCACTTCCTGTGGCAAATGTAAAGCATGGAAGACCAGTACTCGCGCATCGTCAAACGCATTATCGGTGCCGTGACCGAAGAAGAGATTAGCGCGTGTAAATAGAGAACCACCCCAACGAATGAAATCGATGACCGTTTCCAACCCTTCAAACTGATAATTGATATTGGTCACAAGTTTTACCCTTTCTTAACCGCATGCTTTGGACGGAATGCTTTGACGAACGTTTCATCCGTCTCCAAATATGGCCCTTCAATCAGGTCGACACAATAAGGTACCGCCGGGAAGACCGCTTCCAAGCACTCACCGATTGCAGACGGTTTCCCCGGTAGGTTGATGATCAAACTGGAACCACGCGTTCCGGCAATCTGTCGCGACAAAATCGCGGTCGGCACATACTGCAAAGAGACCGCACGCATCTGCTCAGCAAACCCGTCCAGAATCTTATCGCACACCGCTTCGGTCGCTTCCGGGGTCACATCGCGTTTCGCCGGACCGGTTCCGCCGGTGGTCAGAATCAGACAACAGCCGTGCTCGTCGGCCATTTCCTTCAAAGTTGATTCAATCAATGCCTGGTCGTCTTCAATCACTTTGGCGACCGCTGTCCATTTCGAAGTTAAAGCTCGGTCAATCCATTCCTGCATGGCCGGACCGCCCAAATCTTCATACTCACCTCGACTTGCACGATCCGAAACCGTTACGAACCCGATTTTAATTTCGTCTTTTTGCATTTTGAATCCTTGAATCTGACAACATTAATCCGCATATAATACCCTAATTTCCAAGATTATTACGAATAAGAGCAGCGATGACCGACACGAATCACACGCCAGAATTTCCGACCGAAAACGACCCACAGACTTCCGAAAACGAAAACGTCCATGCCGAAGAAGTGATGCAGGGTGAGGAAGAAACCGTCGAAGCGGAATTCGACTCCCAAGTGCTGGATGGTGAACACATCGCCAGCGATGGTTCCGGTGAAACCCGCCAGCTTGCCAAGCCAGGCTTGAACCTGCCTCAGGAGATTTTCCTGTTGCCGGTCAAAGACCGCCCTTTCTTCCCTGGACAGCAGTTGCCGGTTCTGTTGAGCAAAGAACTCTGGCAAGAAACCTTCGACGCCATCAAAAGCGGCGACCACAAATACATCGGTATGATCTTCGTCGACTATGAGGATCATGAAAAAGCGCCACCGGAAGCATTCTCGGCCATCGGAACGCTGGTTCGCGTCCACGAACCGAAAGAGCGCGACGACTTCATCCAGTTGATTGCCGAAGGCGTTCAGCGCTTCAAGATTGAGCATTGGGTTTCGAGCGCCGCGCCTTATAAAGCGCAGGTGAGCTATCCGACCGACATTAAGAACGGCACCGACAAAGAATTCAAAGCCTACGGTTTGGCAATCATGAACGCCTTCCGTGAACTGTTGCCGTTAAATCCGCTGTACAGCGAAGAGTTGAAATACTTCCTTAACCGCTACAGCCCGAGCGAGCCGTCTCATCTGGCCGATTTTGCCGCCAGCCTGACAACAGCGGACAACCACAAACTGCAAGATGTATTGGAAACGCTTGACTTGGTCGACCGTCTGGAAAAGGTGTTGAACCTGTTCAAACAGGAAATCGAGGTCACCAAACTTCAATACAACATCCGCGAGCGCGTTGAAGAGAATCTAAGCGATCAACAGCGTGAGTTCTTCCTGCGCCAACAGTTGAGCGAAATCCAGAAAGAACTCGGCATCGTCAAAGACGACCAGACACTGGATACCGACCGTTTTCTGGAACGCATGGAAGCCCTGCAGCTCAGCGAAGAAGCACACAAGAAAGCCGAGGAAGAACTGAGCAAACTGTCAATGCTCGATCCGCAGTCGCCTGAATACAATGTAGCGCGCAACTGGCTCGACTGGCTTACGTTGCTCCCTTGGGGCAAACACAGTACCGATATTCTCGACCTGAAACGTGCCAAGAAAATTCTGGACAAAAAACACGACGGCTTGGAAGACGTCAAAGACCGCATCAGCGAGTTCTTGGCCGTGGGTGCCCTCAAAGGCGAGATTTCAGGTTCCATCATCTGTCTGGTTGGTCCTCCTGGGGTCGGTAAGACTTCAATCGGTCGCTCCATCGCCGACGCTTTGGGACGCAAGTTCTACCGTTTCTCGGTCGGCGGCATGCGTGACGAAGCGGAGATCAAGGGACACCGTCGTACCTACATCGGTGCCATGCCGGGGAAATTCATCCAGGCACTGAAAGATTGCGAAACGTCCAACCCGGTCATCATGTTGGACGAAGTCGACAAGATCGGCGCGTCCTATCACGGTGATCCGGCGTCGGCGTTGCTTGAAGTATTGGACCCGGAACAGAACCACGAGTTCATGGATCATTTCATGGATGTACGCTTTGATCTTTCAAAAGCGTTGTTCGTCTGTACCGCCAATACGCTCGACACCATTCCGGGACCTTTACTCGACCGTATGGAAGTAATTCGTCTTTCCGGTTACATCACAGAAGAGAAAATCCAGATCGCCAAACACCACCTCTGGCCAAAGCTGCTTGAAGAGGCCGGCTTGAGCAAAGAACAAGTGCAGATTACCGCGCCGGCGATCCGTCATGTCATCGAAGGCTACGCCCGTGAAGCAGGTGTACGTAACCTGCAGAAACAACTGGCAAAGCTGGTGCGTAAACTGGCTCTGAAATTCGTGACCGGCGAAATCGACAGCGCGCGTATCCACGTCAACGAACTCGAAGAGATGCTGGGACAACCGCGCTTCACGCTCGAGAAAATGAACCAACAGATCGGTACCGTGACCGGACTGGCCTGGACGTCAATGGGCGGCGCGACCCTGACCATCGAAGCGAGTCGTGTCCACACATTCAACCGGGGCTTCAAACTATCGGGGCAGTTGGGCGACGTCATGCAGGAGTCGGCCGGAATCGCCTACAGCTTCATTTCGTCCAACCTGGATAAATACAAGGCCGATCCGGAATTCTTCGACAAGGCGTTTGTCCACCTTCACGTGCCGGACGGTGCCACACCGAAAGACGGACCAAGCGCGGGCGTTACCATGGCGACCGCCCTGCTTTCGCTGGCGCGTGACGAAGCGATCAAGTCGCCATTGGCTATGACGGGCGAGCTGAGTTTGACGGGACAAGTGCTTCCGGTCGGAGGCATCCGTGAAAAAGTGATTGCGGCCAGACGCATCGGCATCAAAGAACTGATCCTGCCGTTTGAAAACAAAAAGGATTATCAGGAATTGCCGGACTATCTACAGGAAGGCATGACGGTACATTTCGCCAAACATTTTGACGACGTGGCAAAACTGACGTTCAACATCCGCGCGAAATCGCTGGCGCTGAAAGTCTACAAAGCCAAACGCAAAGAACATGACGAAGAAACCGAATCTTCACACCATTAACTGAAAGTTAACCAAAAACGGTCTTCAGAAACACAACAGGCCTGGTCGGAAAACCGACCAGGCCTGTTCATTTTCATACTGGATAAAACCGTTAGCCGAACCAAAATTCGGCCGACCGGTCTTACTTGTAAGAGTAAGACATCAATGCAGTACGGATCTCCTTGACCGTTTCAGCCGGAATCATCAACTCGTCGATACCGTCTTTCTCGTAACGACGCATCTCGTCACCACGATACGCGCCCAACGACACTTCGGAAACAATCGAATTGGCGATTTTAATCATCGCTACCATCGCACGAACCTTATCGTTCTGGATGCGTTCGCACGACTCGTTATGATGCAACATGATCGCATTGATCATCTCCATCGGCAGATGCCACTTCTTGGCAATCAGTACACCGACCATGGCATGGTTGGTTCCGAAAAGCTGTTCTTCTTTAGCGATGATAGAAACCGGCAGCGACATAGAGTTACTGAAAAGCTGAGCATACATCTCTTCATTCTTAGAAGCTAACATCATCGCCCCTGAATTGTGGAACAATCCAAGCATGTACGCCTCATCACGGCTGACGTCATCTACCCATTCGGCAATGTCAGCCATACAGAAAGCGACATCGACACTGTGATCCATAATGTCTTTGAAAAGACCTTTCTGCCCGAAAATATTCTTAACGGCTGCAGAAACCACCAAGTGATAGATATTATCCAATCCCATCACGTTCACGGCATCACGAATCGATTTACACGGTTCTTTCAATTTCATGATTGGCGAGTTAACAATCTTCATCAATTCGCCGGACAAAGTCGTGTTCTTTTCAATGATTTCCGCTACGGTGGAGATGTTGGCAAATTTACTTTTGATCTCTTTTTCCAAAAGCAAAACTTCATCCGGAAGCTCTGGGATTTTGACTCCGCGGATCGCTTCCACCGCGTTCTTTAGTTTCTGCTGCATAATAGATTTGTTTCAATTCAATAAAATAAGGTGATTTTGAATTATAAATGAATTTTTTATTTACACCACACAAAACCTCATCAAAACAATAGATTTTCCAATCCATTCAGAGTCCTAGCATAAGAATCACAATCCGAACTTCACGCCGTGCTATTTCATTTTACTGTCATAAAATAGGATTAAACTGTGCGGGACTAACACATTGATACAAGGAAATGCGGAATGCGCTTATTAGAGAATCTTTCCATTCAGAAAAGATTATGGATCAACCTATTTATCGGTCTATTATTTCTCACCGCCGTGTTCATCTCAGCGCGCCTGGCTTTTACGGAAGTCAACGTTGGCGCACACAACCTATCTGAAATTCAGCGTACACAAACCGCTAAAATTGCCCAGTTCCAGACAAAGTTTTCAACGACATCACTGCAAATGAATAAATACATTCGCAGCATGAGCAAGGAAGACAACGAAAGCTTTAACCTCCAAATCGACGAACTGAAAGCCCTTAACCTATCGCTTAAGAATCTTGGCGAAGCAACCGAGGAAGCTACACCTGTCGAAGCGACAGACGCAGGACAAGCCCAGCCGCAAAATGCTCCAACGGAAACCAACCAAGGTGAAGTGCAACCGGCAGCCGATAACGCACAGCCAACCGAAGCGTCATCGGAACAACCTGTCGAACAGACCGCCAGTGTACTCGACGTCGATGCAATGGACGTGCTATTGATGAATTTGAAAAAGTCCGCTAACTCCTCAGTATTCCTGAAACAGCAGATTCAGGAAACCCTGGAATACGGTATCGAACCAAGTGCTGAAAAAATCCAGAACAACATCAAAACACTTCTGGCCATCGAAGACCTGGAAGAAGAAACTAAAGATCAGCTAAAAGAGATTCTGAAACGCTTGAACATCTCGCAATCGACATTGTTCAAAATGATCTCATCAGGAGACACATCCCTTAAAAAGAACTTCGACGATAAAGGCTTGGGAGATTCCAGTAGCGAATTGTTCGAAGATCTTGGCGACCACTTCTCTTCGGATTTCATTAACCAGGATACCTTCTCGGAAGTCAGTTCCGGCTGGGACGGCTACTACGAGTCTTTTAATGACATGAAAGACTATATCCAGACCGAATCGAAAAACAATCAGACCATCAGCGAACTATCTGCCAAAACAAACGAGTTGTTGCATGAAGCAACCCAAAAAACCGACCAGCAGACCAATGACCTGATTAATGCCTTAAGCCTTCTCAGCGATTCCAAAACCGCACAGATGACTATCGGGAGTGCCATGGCATTGTTGTTCATGCTGATTTTGAACTTCTTCCTGGTCAAATCTATCACCACCCCGCTTTCACGCATGAAGCAGCAAGTCATGGACATCGCCGAGAACGGTACATATCAAAACTGGGAAGTGCCTTACGGCCGCAACGAATTAACAGAGATGGGTGCCAGCATCCAGACCCTGCTGGATTCGGTTGTCAAAGCCACCAGCGAAATCACCCAAGTCAGTCAGGCGTTGGCCGAAGGCCAGTTCTCAGCCAGAATGGTCGGTGAATACCAAGGTGATCTGGACAGCTTGGAAAAATCGTTCAACGGCAGTTTAAAGCGTATTGTTTCGACCTTCCAAGCGATCGATGAAGCCAGTACCGACCTGGCACAAGGAAAACTGGATGCCGAAATCCAACTTCAGGATTTCCACGGAGACTATCACAACGTGATGGCGAATATGCAACAGGCGATTCAAGTTCAAAAAGAGTCGATCGGTTCTGTCATTCAGGTCATGCAGGCCATGACGCACGGTGACTTCAGTCAGCGTATCACTCTGGAACTTCCGGGTGAATACACCTACCTGAAACAATACTTGAACGAATCCTTGGATAGCTTGGAACACTCCATCGAAACCAAAAACAGCATTCTGGACAATTACCGCCAAGGGGATTTCTCATTCACCACTGACGTCCAGTTCAACGGTAAGTTGAACGAACTGAAAAACAATATGGACCGAATGGCGGGAAGCATCAGCAACATGCTGCAAACCGTCAAACAGGCGTCAATCGACGCGGTTTCCGGGGTAGAGGAAATCAGTGCCGGTAACCAGGATCTGAACCAACGCGTTCAAGACCAGGCCGTCGCCCTTCAGAGCACCGCCCAGAACATGGAACAGATGGCTCAAAGTGTCACCCAATCGTTGCAACAGGCGGTAGAAGTGAACAAAGTGAGTCACGGCGTGCAACAGACCATCCAACAAGGTAGTGAAGTGGTTGTTGAAATGGATCAGGCGATGCAATCCATCTTCAGCGCCAGTTCCGAAATCGCCAACATCACCAGTGTCATCGACAGCATTGCTTTCCAGACCAACCTGTTGGCCCTGAACGCAGCGGTGGAAGCGGCGCGCGCCGGTGAAGCCGGTCGAGGTTTTGCAGTCGTAGCCAGCGAAGTTCGTTCACTGGCACAGAAGTCGGCCGAAGCGGCCAAACAAATCCGTCAGGTATCGGAATCAAGCATGAGCAAGATCGAAACCGGGTTGAAGTTGAGTCAATTGACCACTCAGGCTTTCGAAGAGAACCTGAACGCGGTCGCCGAGGTATCCAAAATGGTTGAGGAAATGAACCAAAGCCTGCAGAAGCAGAATCACGGCATTCAAGAGGTCAGCCACGCACTCAACAACATCGACAATGCGACGCAACAGAACGCCGCGCTCGTCGAACAAATCGCCAGCACCTCGACCAATATCATCGATCAGGTCAAAGGACTGGAAAACACAGTTAATGCCTTCAAGGTTCTGGAAGAAGGGGAAATCAAACTGCTTCCGAACCAGGCTGTCGCTTAGTCACATCACTCAGTCTTACGCGCTTTTAAAGGTTTAGGAGGCCGTCCGGTTCTTTCGGGCGGCCTCCTGCAAAGCCTGTTCGATCAAAGGCCACACTCTTTTCAAAATTTCAGGTTGGGCTTCGGCATTCGGATGCAGGCCGTCCCATTGCATCAGATCCGGATCCAAAGCGACGTCTTCAATAAAGAACGGATCAAACCGGATTCCATCCGTTTCTTTTGACAAGCTCTCGTACATCTTCTGTAACTGCAGATCGTAGGCAGGCCCATAGTTGGTCGGCAAACGAATTCCCAACAGCACCACTTCACAATTTCCCGAACGGGTCTTACAAGCATCAATCATCGTTTGCAAATTACGTTTGGTCGAGTTCAAATCCTGCCCTCTCAGTGCATCATTGGCACCAAGCTCCAATACCAACACGTCCGGGCTGTATTGCTTCATCAGAGCAGGAAGGCGCTGTTTTCCGCCGGAAGTGGTTTCACCGCTGATGCTGGCATTGACCACCTGAAGGCCTTTGTGTTCTTGCTGCAATAAAGACACCCAACCCCGTTCCGACTCCATGCCGTAAGCCGCGCTGAGACTGTCCCCCAGAACCAAAACTATCGGCTTGGAATCTGCCTGATTGACTGCTTGCGGTTGCGCTACGGTTAGACTAGGATAGAGACAGATTCCCACAACCCAGAACAGCCAACCAAAATGAACACGCAAAGCCCTTCCGAGCCGATTATCGAATTGCAAAATGTGCACTATCAAATTCCTTCTGATCAAGAGTTACTCGATATCATAAAAGCCTGCTCATTGAGTGTCCAGCCGGAAGAAACGCTGGCCATCGTCGGCCGCTCGGGATCGGGAAAATCCACTTTATTGGCTTTAATGGCCGGTCTCGAACTGCCTACCGGCGGTAGCATCCATCTTTTAGGCAAACCGCTGGAAAGCTGTTCCGAAGATCAGCGCGCGCAAATCCGCGCCCAACAGGTCGGTTTTATCTTCCAGAACTTCCAGTTGATGCCAAGCATGACCGCTTTGGAAAACATCCTCATGCCGCTTGAACTGTTCCAGATCGACGACGCCAAACAAAAAGCCATGCAGGCGCTGGAAAAAGTCGGTTTGAGTCATCGCGCCCATCACCGCCCCGCCGAACTTTCCGGCGGTGAACAGCAACGTGTCGCCATCGCCCGCGCCTTTGTCACAGAACCGAAAGTACTGTTCGCCGACGAACCGACCGGCAACCTGGATGAAGAGACCGCACTGCAAATCCAAAACTTGCTGTTCGAACTCAACAACGATCTGAAAACCACACTGGTTCTGGTCACTCACGACATGAGTTTCGCTCGTAAATGCCGGAGAGTCATGCACCTTACCCACGGTCATTTGGACGAACAAACAACCGAACCGTCGGATGTGTCGTCATGAAACAGCTCTGGCTTGAAAGCCTCACCGCCTCCAAGTGGTTTCTGAGAAGCCTCAAAAAAGGCGATTGGGTATGGCTGATTCTGGCCGTCGTCATCGCCAGTATGACCGTCACCTTGGTCAAGCAGCTCGGTGAAACCGTTCAACAAAGTATGTTGCGCAAAGCATCCGAATCGCTGGGCGCGGATCTGGTGATCCGCAGTAGCCGACCGATTGACGCCAAATGGAAATCTCAAGCGGAAGGTATGGGGCTTAAAACCGCCCAATCCACATCTGTGGTCACCATGGCCTTAAGTAACGACCGTTTTCAACTGGTCAATCTGAAAGGCGTCACGGACAACTACCCGCTTAGAGGCGAAATCAAACAGACCGACGACCTACCGTTCCATGCTCTACAAGAAAATCGTGTCTGGGTGGAACCGAAACTGATCGGCCTGATGGGACTGACTCCCGACAGCGAAATTACATTAGGGCAAATCAAAACCCGTCTGGCGGGTAGCGTGCTTAATCAACAGACTCTGGCGCCGATGGGCGGTTTCGCACCTCAAGTGCTGATACCGATCGACACGTTCAATCAAACCAAACTGATCGGCCCCGGCAGCCGTGCCAGCTATGAGCTGTACGTCATCGGAGACCAAAAGCAAATCAAGCGTTTTTCCAAGCTGCTCTCTCAACAGGAAAACCCGCACTGGCAGATTCTTTCGGCACAATCGCCGACCGAGGATCTGGAACAATCGATGCAGACCGCCTGGCTGTTCCTTGACCTGTCCGCCCTTTCCGCCGTTCTGGTAGCTGGTATGTCGATTCTGATCGCCAGCCGCTTCTATCTCAACCGCTGGCAAAACAGTATGGCGTTGCTTCGCGCACTGGGCGCCGACAACGCCAAGATGCAACGTTTGTTTGCAATGCAACTAAGTTGGATCGCCCTTTCCAGCAGTTTGATTGGTGTTCTGTTAGGTTATGGACTGTCAGTATTACTGCACCCGCTTGTCGGACACTACTTTCAACCGCTGGTGGTTGCCGATGCCTGGCCGGCGATGCTGAGCGGATTCATCAGCGGCATGCTGGTGCTGTGGAGTTTTGCCTGGCAGGCATTCCAAACCGCGGTGCAGACCGCTCCGATGCAGATACTAAAATCGGTTCCGAGAACCCCGAACGGCATCCATTGGTTCATCAGTTTTGCCTTATTGCTGGTTCTGATCAGCCTGATGTTGGGGCTAAAGTCCATTACTTGGATTCTGCTTGGTCTTGTGGCCATCAGCGTCGCTCTGCTTGGGGTGGCTTTCGGACTTCTGAAAGTCATGGCCGCCTTGCAGACCAACAGCAAGGGCTGGTTCCGCATTGCACTTTCCAACCTGCTCAAAGAACCAGGCCTGGTGAAAATCCAATTGGTATCGGTCGGCATGGTGCTGTTTGTACTGATGCTGATGACCTTCGTGCGCCAGGACTTGTTGCAAAACTGGCAGGCCTCCTTACCGGCCAATACGCCCAACACCTTTGTGATGAACATCCAACCCGACCAGGAACAACAGGTTACCGACATTCTGGCGAGCGAGAAACTTTATCCCGAACTGGTGCCGATGGCGCGTGGACGGGTAACGGCCGTCAACCATAAACCGCTTCTGGCTTCCGAGCAGCAGGAAGACCGGGCGCGCCGTTTGCTGGAACGCGAATCCAACGTCGCCATTCTTGAAAAAATCCCGAGTCACAACGAGGTGGTCAAAGCGATTGATTCGTCAAAACTGACCCTGCCAACCGTTTCGGTCGAAGAAGGCATTGCAGAACTGTTCCATATTCAGCCGGGTGATATTCTGACATTCAACTTTGCCGGGCAGAACTTTGATTATCAAGTCAGCAGTCTTAGAAAAGTCGAGTGGCAGAGCTTTCAGTTGAACTTCTTTTTCATTCTGGAACCGGTCGCTCAACGCTACCTGCCCATCTCCTACATCGGCAACTTCCACCTGAACGGTACTGACGAAACAACCCATGCTAATCCGGTGAGCGAACTGACCAAGACCTTTGCGGAAAAAACGCCGGGCGTGCTGTTAATCGATGTGCGTCAGATCATGAAACAGATTCAAGACATCATGCGCCAGGCGAGCTGGGCGGTGACCGGACTTTACGGTTTTACCCTGCTGGCGAGCATCGGCGTGCTGTTCACCGCCACTCTGGCAAGCCAGCAGGCACGGGTTCAAAGCTGGCTGCTGCTTCGAACTCTCGGTGCGAGAACCAACCAGATCGTCAAAATCGGTTTAACGGAGTTTGTACTTCTAGGAGGTTTAGCAGGTGTGTTGGCCGCCAGTTTTGCACAAGTGGCCAGCCTGCTGATCAGCCATTTCATGCTCAAGACCGAACCGACTTTGAATCCGGATCTATGGTTATTGAGTATTGTTCTTGGAAGTGGATTACTGCTGGTCATCGGGCTTCTAACCCAGTACAGCTTCTTGAGGAAAAGCCCGCAACAACTCAAACTCTACTTGAATCAGCTCTAGGCTTTAAAAACAAACCGGACAGGCCTGTCCGGTTTTTGAAAGTCGTAAATCAGTGCTGTGTTTCGTTAGGATACGGCGCCACCCACTCAGGATCGAAACGAGTCTGGTTCAGGTCAAGATCCAACGCTTTCATCTTCTCTTCCAGCTCGCGTTTTTCCGCCAAAAGGTCGATCAGAGCGTGGCTGTTGTCTTCCAGACGGTGCATCTGCTCCAGACCTAAATGATAAAAACGTAGGATTTTCATCGCTTCCACATCGCCGTTCTCTGCCGCTTCCTTAAGTGGTCGCAAACGGTTGGTGACGTGCATCAGACTGCGCTTTAAACGCCAGCCGTACATCGCCTCACGCATCCACGGACTGTTGACGAAAAACCACTTCACGACAAACCCGGTAATCACCAGTCCCACGAATGCGCCGATGAAATTCAAGACCAGATGATTGTTCGAATATTCACCGAACCACTCCACAAACGAGGTCGCCATAACCAAACCGATAACAATGAAAATCGCCATGATAATCAAAGTCGATTTACGCGTCTGGCGGCGATAGACTTCCGGCTCCATCTCTTCGATTTCAAACATCCAACACTCCCTATAGCACTGATCTTTATAGCTAAACGATTAAACGGCAGATATATTAACATTGAAACGGCCTGTTAGTCAGAGAACTACTATAGAGGAGTTGTTCTTGCTCGTATTGGTATAACAATCGCTGGTGTCTATAGCTTTAATCAAGTTGATACTTATCTACTATTGATTCTATACTACTATCTAATAGACGTCCTATTAGCTCCCTCATAGCGAACAGCACATAAGGAGATTTAGTAATGAAATTTTACATAGATCACCTAGGCGAACCTTACAGCCTGCATGAAAGCCAAGCTCACCTTGCTCTTGCTAAATGGCAGGAAGTCGCCTATGAAGAATGGGAAGTAATTTATCGTAAATATAAGACAAAGTCTTCAAGTACTCCCAGCGCTTCCGGCACTCAAAATAGAGCCGAAATCATAAAAGATAGACTACATCAAATTGATCACGAATCCATTCGACCGCTAAGGGCAATTATTCTTAATCATGCATCAGAAGGTGATTACCAAAAGCTTGAAGATCTTGAGAATGAACGGACAACTTTAGTTGAAGAGTTAGGTAAGTTTCTCTAGTTTCCAGTCATCCTGCATTGTAATTAAGTGCCATGTCCCGAACAGCATGGCGTATCGTTCTGAATGGGAGGACACGGGACAGAACCGTAAGAACAAAAGACACAGCAATCTCCTTTTTTAGGTTTCAATAGAGAACCGCAGGCCTTACACTCATAAAACCACTGGCAAGCATCCGTGGGCATCCGCTCGTTTTCTTGATGCCTGCACTCAGGGCAAGTTACCGTAGATTCCAGGATCACATTACTCATATCGCACTCCTAATAGGGGCCTTCATAAGGTTTCCAAGGTCCATGAATTTCTATTTCCATGATTCTTTCACGAATACTATAACGATAAAGATTGTTGAGTTGAATTAACATTGAACGCATGGGTCAAAGGTTTATTCCACTCCCGAATCAACGACTTTTCCTCTTTCAACCACCCTCGAATGGAGCGGTTGCTATGATTCAAGTATTCGGATAACGAGTCTAATTTATTCACGCTCACGGAAAGATGGGCGAACTCCAGCTTTTCCTGCTTTGACAGCACGGCGGTTTGGTCACCTGAAATTTCCCCCATCAAGCCCGGATAATCGCAATCCAGCGCCAAACAATCTACCGGCCAGGTAATCCAGCGTTCAATATTGTGCTCCACACCAAAAGACAACGCCGCCTCCAATCCGGCCAAAGGACCGTAATAGCCTTCACGAAGATCAGAGATCACCGGAACCCCCAACTTACGATACTGCTCCAAATTACGGTTCGCGCTGATAACGACCTTCACCGGAATCGAAGACCGCTCAACTTCATCCAATACGCATTCAATAAACGGTTTACCGTTATATCGACACCAGCCCTTATCCTGGCCGCCCATGCGCTTACCTTCTCCCCCGGCCAAAATCACCAGACCAATCATGAATAACTCCAGAATTCGATCCAATCACCAACCTGACAGGTCTGTTTAGGATTGACCCGGATATAACCGTCCGCCCGGGTTAAACAAACCAGTTGGCCAAGTTCTCTGGCGTTAAGGATTTCCAACCCCTGATCTGAAATCGCCACTTGCAGCCATTCCACTTTCTCGGACAAATTCTTAAACGGGCTTATCAGACGCATTTTTTGCGATGGCGACTGCCACTTCAGTCCCGAAAGTTTGTAAAAAAAAGGCTTAACCAGAAGCTGAAAACTCATAAACGCCGCCAAAGGATTACCCGGCAGGGCAATGAGTCGAGCGCGTTTCAGTTGAGTCGTTGAAAACGGTTTGGCGGGTTTCATATTCAATTGCCAAACACGTGAATTTGGCTGCCGTTTTAAAAAACTTTTAATCTGGTCTTTTTCCCCTTTCGACGCTCCCCCTATGGTTAAAACGGCATCGACCCTATCGCCCCAATGCTCGATCTTTTCCCGTGTGGTCGCTTCATCATCGGCAAGATGCTCAACCGCAAGCATTTCTACCGGCAACGATTGGCACAGAGCAGAAATCAACCAGGAATTGGATTCATGAATTTGCCCGGCGCTTAAGCTGTCACCAACGGCAACCAATTCATTCCCTGTGGTTAACAAAACCACTTTCATTAAAGACGACACCTTAACTTCCGTCACCCCCACGGAAGCCAATAAAGCCAATTCCCTTGCGCCTATTTTCTGCCCCTTTGGCAATAAAAGCTGCTCCTTGGCAATCTCCGAACCGGCTTCGCGAATATGTTTCCCCACCTGGGTTTGTTCCGGCTTTAATAAAAATTCCCGGGATTCACCCTGGCTGAGAATCCGGCGTTGTACGAAAGATTTTTCAACCGGCAAAATGGCATCCAAATGATCAGGAACCGGGGCGCCGGTCATAATCGCGACCGCCTCGTTCAAACCTTCATCGCCGATATCATTCAACACATCGCCTGCATAGACATGACGATTTATACCCAACCATTCTTCATCGCTTCCCGTCGCATACGCATAGCCGTCCATGGCAGCCTGACGCCAAGGTGGCATTGCCATAGGAGAATAAACCGGCTCGGCCAACACTCTGCCCAAAGCTTTGCTCAAAGCGACGCTTTCGGTTTCCGTCCTCGTTTGTGCCTGAGCCATCAGCCAGTCGAAAACCTCGTCAAATTCCGCGAAGGATTCCAAGTTTCTTTTCAACATTTCAAGCTTCTCCTTTCCCACAATTCCCGGGCTTTCTGCACTCCTTCCCCATAGGAGACATCCTCCAACAGCATCAGAGCCGCTCCGGCCGAACCGATCACGGCATGATATCCATAAGTATCCTCCAGCTCGCCCTGCCACAAGGCCAATAAATCCTGTTGCAGCCACTGTTTAGGACGCTCCTGCCTATCTATCAAAGCGCCTGCTGTCAGGTCGGATAACTGAGCTTTTCCCTTCTCGGTAAAATACAAATGCGTCAAGGCATCGGGGCGTATCTCCGCCTCCCCACCTTCGCCTTTAAACACCAGGTTCTTCGGCGTTTTCATGCTCTCGGCCGCCGCGTGATGCAAATCTTCAACCCCTTTATGAAATATCCCTTGAATCGAGGCCTGTGCATTCAGAGGGTTCAATAACTTCACGGCCGTGTTGAAGACCGTTCTGACGCCCAATTCCGCTTTGAGGTGCAAAATCTCCTTCAATTTTGGCGAAATCACACTTAACGGCAGATAAACCAAATTCGGTTCTTGTAATAAATCCCGAGCTTCGTTCAAAGACGCAGCGGATGAAAAACCCAATGGCTGCAGAAAAGATTCCACATATTGGCGATTTTGGAACTGCCCCATATCGCCGTGCAGCAAAATACGATACCCGGCTTCGGCCAACAGCTTTATCGACAGCAGAAAATAAGGCGGATAACGCCACTTGCCGGCATAAGCCGACCAATCCAAATCGATACGGTCATCGGTAATCCGGTTCATGCCTAAAGACTCACGCAACTGGCTCACGATGCCGACCAGCTCCTCCTGCGATTCCCCGTTGGCGCGCATCAACAATAGAAAAGCGCCCAATTGCTTATCGGTCACAGTTCCCTGCAAAATATGCTGCACGGCACCGCGCGTTTCTTCCTCGGTTAAAGAACGGCGTGACTTAGGCCCTTTACCCAAGATTCGCAAATACTCGCTGAAAGGATGATCTTCAGCCGAACCGACCAAAGGGGTTAATCGCGCGGAATCGTTCATACCGCAACCCGCTGCTTTAAATAATCGTCCTTCCCGGTTGCGGCGATTTCGGCCTGTTCTTGTAAATGACGGATTCTTTCTCTGACCTTGATGACTTCACCCACCACAATCAAAGCCGGCGGCTGGATTTTCTGTTGCTCGATGGTCGACGCCAGATCGGCCAAACTAATCACCGTCACCTTTTGATCCGGACGGGTTCCCTTCTCAATAATCGCTGCCGGGGTGTCTGAAGCCATACCGGCGGTCAACAACCCATTCTGAATGTCTTTCGCCTTTTTCACCCCCATATAAAACACCATGGTGTCACCTGATTGCGCCAAACGCGCATAATCGATTTCGGCGTCGCCCGACTTCTGATGTCCGGTTACAAAACTGACCGAATGCGCATAGTCCCTATGCGTCAGAGGGAAATCGGCGTAAGCAGCACAACCAGCCGCCGCGGTGATGCCCGGCACGACGGTAAAAGGCACATTGTGTTCCGCCAACAGTTCCACTTCTTCGGCACCACGCCCGAAGATATAAGGGTCGCCGCCTTTCAAGCGCGCCACCCTTTTACCCTGCTGTGCCAGCTCCAACAACATTTGGCTAATACGGTGCTGCGGCACGGCATGCCAGCGGTCTTTTTTACCGACATAAATACGTTCCGCTTCACGACGCGCCATATCCAGGATTTCCGGAGCCACCAGACGGTCATAGACCACCACGTCCGCCTGTTGCAATAAACGCAATCCTTTAAAAGTCATCAGATCCGGATCCCCCGGACCGGCGCCGATCAAATAAACTTCACCTTGCGAAGGCATGCCTTCATCTGCTTTTTGTAACGCTTGCTGCAATTGTTTTTCAGCGACCTCGACTTCACCTCTTGCCGCCTGGTCAACAAAACTGCTTTGCAACACATTTTCCCAAAAGGCTTTGCGGTCGTCCGCTTTGGCAAAAGCCGCCTTCACCTTGTCGCGATAACGCCCTACCAGGTCGGTTAAACCTCCGATTCCCGCAGGAATCAATGTTTCCAAACGCGCTTTCATCACCCTCGATAAAATGGGTGAACGCCCCCCGGTGGAGACCGCAATCGTCATTGGAGAACGATCCACAATCGCCGGTAAAATGAATTCGCAGTATTCCGTTTGATCCGCCACATTCAATGGAATTTGCGCTTGCTGACAGTAGGCATGAACCGCCTGGTTCACAGCTTGATCATCTGTCGCCGCAATCACGTATTTAGGCTGAGGCAACATGCTCATCCGATCCGGTGAAAAGGTTTCCTGCAACCAGGTCACTTTGCCCTGCGCCAAATGGCGCTTCATTTCATTCTTCAACTCGGGGGCAATCACGGTCACTTCGGCACCCGCCTGGATAAACAGATCTGCCTTACGCGCCGCCACGACACCGCCGCCAACGACCAAACAAGGTTGATTTTGAATCTTGACGAAAATCGGTAAATAATCCATAACTTTTTCCTCCATCCCCGACCCCGTCGGGCGAACGTGATTAATGCAATTCCACATGCAGCTCTTGATCTAAAATCTCGGTTAATTCCGGTATGCAGCTTCCGCAATTCGTACCCGCTTTCAAGGCTTGGCCGATCGCTTCCACATTGGAGAGCCTTTGTGAATGAATGGCCTCCACCAATGTATTCAAACCGACACTGAAACAAGAACAAATGGTGCGTCCTTCATCTTTGGCACCCGATGCTTGTCCCGCCAACAAATAAAATCTTTCTCTCGCTTCCAACGTTTGCTTAGAAAACAAGCCGCCCAACCAGTGACGTCCGGGCAAAGCCTGTTGTTCACTGACGAACACCACCAACTCCAATTGACCGTCTTTCAACCAGGCCACACGTCTGGTGCCGGTGGCTTCGTCTTGATATTCGACCTTTTCCAAACCCTCTAAATTCTGATCAAAATTCGCCAATTTCGACCAGGCCTGGTCATTTTTTAGAAGGTTTTTACCGGCCAATTCATAATGGAAATACGATTTGCCTTTGATTTTGATCCAGTAATCGAAATCCGACGTTTCCAATTCAGCCCGACTCAATGCAAATCCCTGCCACTGCACATCGTAAGCCTCAAGGGCGACTGGGCTGTGCTTGGATTCCGGCTGACCGGACAAAGGATCGGTCGTCGCATTCACCAATACATCCGCTCGCGCCTGACTGGCGTATTGCGCCGTCCAGTGCATCGGCACAAACAGACTGCCTTGTCTTTGCCCTGCATCGACAACCACCCGTCCGACAAAAGCGCCTAGATCGTTATGAACTCTTGCCAGGCATCCCTCTGTTACGCCATATTTTTCTGCATCCAACGGATGCACTTGAATGAAAGGTTCGTCGATATGCGCCATTAATTTTGCGGTTTTCGCCGTCCGCGTCATGGTGTGCCACTGATCGCGAATGCGCCCGGTATTTAAAATCAGTGGATAAGTTTCGGAAGTCGGGTTTTGTGGCAGTCTCGGCTGTATCGCGATAAATCTTGCCTTGCGATTCGGGGTATAAAATTGCCCATCGGCAAACATTCGTTTACAGCCTTTGGGGAACCGTTCATTGATCGGCCAAGCCATTGGACTGAATGCGCCGTACTCTTCATTGGAAATCATTGCCAGGGCAGAAATATCAAAGTCGCGTTTACCGTCGTTTTCGAAACCGGACAGCTCAGCATGTTCCCGAAAAATATCCGCCGGAGTTTGATAGTCAAAAGCGTCTGCGAACCCTAATTTTTTAGCGACCTGTGTCAGCATCCACCAATCGGAACGCGCCAATTCGGGCCCGTCGATGAAACGTCTTTGTCGTGAAATTGTTCTATCCGAATTGGTTACCATGCCGTCCGTTTCTCCCCAGGTTAATGCGGGAAGAAGTACATCCGCGACTTCGGTTGTATCCGTGTTCTGCATGCAATCCGACACCACCACCAAACCGCAAGCCTGTAACGCGGCTTTCACCTTGTCCGCTTCCGGCATGGATACGACCGGATTGGTATTGATAATCCAAATAGCCTTGATCTTGCCTTCGGCAACCGCCTGAAACATATCTACCGCTTTCAGGCCGTTTTGTTGAGCCATATTTCGTGCTTGCCAAAAACGTGCTACACGGTCGATGTCTTCCGCAGAAGAGAAATCCATATGGGCTGCCAGCTGGTTCGCCAGGCCGCCCACTTCGCGCCCGCCCATGGCGTTCGGCTGCCCGGTGATCGAAAAAGGTCCCATACCCGGACGACCGATTCGGCCGGTCGCCAAATGGCAGTTAATAATGGCATTGGATTTATCCACGCCGGAAGAAGACTGGTTCACGCCTTGCGAATAAAGCGTCACCATCCTGTCGAGCTGTACCGTCCATTGAAAAAAGGTTAATAGATCGGCTTCATCCAATTCACAGGTGGCCGCAACCGCCGACAAGGTACCCAATTCAGCTTGTGCCATCTCACAGGCTTCTTTAAAGCCTTCGGTATGTTCGGCGATAAAATCGGAATCGACAGAGCCCGAGGCAACCAAATAAGACAAAAGACCGTTGAATAAAGCGGCATCGGTTCCCGGTTTTAACGGCAAATGTAAATCGGCCAAATCACAGGTCGCGGTACGGCGAGGATCGATAACCACCACTTTCATCTGAGGACGTTCTTTTTTGGCGGCAACCAAACGCTGGTAAACGATGGGATGAGCCCACGCCGCATTGGAGCCCACCAACACCACCAAATCCGCCAGTTCCAAATCTTCATAGGAACAAGGCACGGCATCGGCACCGAAAGCACGCTTGTAGCCCACGACCGCAGACGCCATGCATAGACGGGAGTTGGTATCGATATTCGCCGTACCGATAAACCCCTTTAGCAGCTTGTTGGCGACATAATAATCCTCGGTCAATAATTGACCGGATACATAAAAAGCCACCGCATCAGGACCATGCTCGGCAATCACCTTACGAAACCCATCGGCAACGAAAGTAATTGCCTCTTCCCAATCCACCGCTTTGCCGTGAACCTGCGGGGCCAGCATGCGCCCTGAAAAGCTGAGCGTCTCGCCTACCGAAGACCCTTTCACACAGAGCTTGCCGTAATTCGCAGGATGAACCTTATCCCCCAAAGCTTGCCAAACGATTTCATTCTTTTGCGTTTTCGGCTGCATCTCGATACCACAACCGACACCGCAATAAGGGCAAGTGGTTTTGATTGGGCTGATTTGTTCACTCATAGCTGTCTCCCGGTTGATCACTCAACGCTCACCCAAACATTCCCGTCTTCGATCTTGGCGTCAAACACCTCAACCGAAAGTTCCGGTTTCTCCAGACACTGTCCTGTCTGTAAATTGAAATGATCTTTATACAACGGTGAAGCCACCACTAATGCTTCGCCCAAGCTGCCTAGCATGCCGCGTGACAAAACGTAAGCCTTACCGGCCGGGTCATAGTTATCCAGGGCGTAGACTTGATCGTCCAAATAAAACAAGGCGATCTGACGACCTTTAACCAAAGCGGCCACACCGGAATTTGCAACCAGTTCATTTAGTGAACAGACTTTTTCAAATGCTTGCATCTGCAACTCTCCCAAATATTCTTATGCGATTTCTCTGATTTCAACGGCAATCCCGTCCAGCTTTTCCTGCTCCGTCGCCGGACGGATTTGTCCGCGTTCCTGAACGAAAAGTTGCGGTGCCGGCGAATCGACATTGACGAAAGAACGGAATCTTTGACGATACTCGGGCTGACTGATCGCTCTCTGCCAATCGCATTGGTAAGATTCGCGGATAGAGGCCATTTGAGATTCCAGTTCATCGCCGATTCCCAAACTGTCTTCAATCACCACCTGTTGTAAATAACTCAAACCTCCCTCCAGGTTATCCAGCCAAGTGGCGGTTCTTTGCAGACGGTCAGCGGTTTTGATATAGAACATCAATAAACGGTCAACATATCGGAAGACCTCTTCTTGAGTCAGTTCCGTGGCAAACAGGTCGGCATGACGAGGTTTCATACCACCGTTACCGCAAACATAAAGATTCCAGCCACTTTCTGTGGAAATCAATCCGATATCCTTGGCTTGAGCCTCTGCACATTCGCGTGTACAGCCCGAAACCCCCATTTTGATTTTGTGCGGTGCGCGCAGCCCCTTATAGCGATTTTCCATATCGATCGCCATGGTGACCGAATCGTCCAGACCATAACGGCACCATGTTGAACCGACACAGGATTTAACCGTACGCAAGGCTTTGGCATAGGCCTGTCCGGATTCGAAACCGGCATCCAGCAACTTCTGCCAAATGGCCGGTAAATCGTTCATTTGCGCTCCGAAAAGTACGATACGCTGCCCGCCGTTGACCTTGGTATACAGTTTGTATTCCTTGGCCACTTCTCCCAACACGATCAATTTGTCCGGTGTAATCTCACCTCCCGGCACTCGCGGAATGACCGAATAGGTGCCGTCTTTCTGCATGTTGCCGAGGTAGTTGTCGTTGGTATCCTGTAACGGGATTTTGTCTTTTTCCAAGGCGTAGCTGTTCCACAAAGAAGCGAAGATATTCCCGGAAGCCTGTTTACAGATTTCACAGCCATGACCTTTGCCGTGACTGTGAAGGAGTTCGTCAAACGTTTTGATTTCTTCGACCTGACAGATATGGAAAAGCTCTTGGCGGGTATGGGCGAAATGCTCACAGATATCGGTATTGACCTCATGACCGCGCTTTGACAATTCATGATTCAGGACATTGGAAACCAACTGGGCGCAACCGCCACAACCGGTTGCCGCTTGGGTACAAGACTTGATATCGGCCATGGTGCAGCAACCACTTTCAACCGCTTGAATCACATCGCCCTTGGAGACGTCATAGCAAGAACAAAGCTGTGCCGTTTCCGGCAAAGCTTCCGGGCCGAATAAACTAGAAGCCTCACCGTCCCGACTTGGCAGGATCAGGCTATCCGGATGATCCGGCAATTCCATGTCATTCAACTTCAACTGCAATAGATTGCCGTAATCTTCGGCATCGCCGACAAGGACGGCGCCCAGCAGTTTTTTGCCGTCCGGACTGACAACCAATTTTTTGTAAACCTCTTCCGGCCCGTTCTCGTAGACATAACAGAGTGCGTTTTCATCCGTCCCGTGCGGATCACCGATCGATGCGACATCCACTCCCATTAACTTGAGTTTGGTGCTCATGTCCGCACCGGTAAATTCCGCACTGTCATCGTTTAACTGATCGACCACTGCCTGAGCCATGGCATAGCCAGGCGCCACCAAACCATAGATCATGCCGTCATGTAACGCACACTCTCCTATGGCAAAAATGTCCTGGATCGAAGTACGGCATTGATTGTCTATGACAATCCCGCCTCTCGGACCTAATTCCAAGCCCATCTCTTTTGCCAGATCGTCCCTTGGACGTATCCCGGCGGAGAAGAGCACAATATCCGTTTCCAGTTCTTCACCGTCGGCAAACACCATCTTGTTCAAACAGTTTTCGCCATCGATAATTTCGGTGGTCGCTTTTGAGCAGTGAACCTTTACACCCAATTTTTCAATTTTTCGTTTCAACAACGCCGCACCGCCGTCGTCCAACTGCACAGGCATCAGGCGAGGGGCAAATTCAACGACATGAGTTTCCAGTCCCAGATCGTTCAAAGCTTTCGCCGCTTCCAGTCCCAGCAAACCGCCGCCGACCACTACGCCTACACGTCCCCTCTCGGCAGAAGCTTGAATGGCTTGCAAATCTTCAATCGTGCGATAGACCAGACAGCCTGAACGGTCGTTGCCCTTGATCGGTGGTACAAAAGGATAAGAACCGGTTGCCATGATCAATTGATCATAGGCCACGACTTTTCCTTTGGCTGAAGTCACCTGTTTCAGATCCGTATCCACTGAAACGGCTTTGTCACCAAGATAGACCTGTATTTGGTTTTGTTCATAAAATCCGGGTTTTACCAGAGACAGATCTTCCGCGGTTTTACCTGAAAAATAAGACGACAAATAAACGCGGTCATAAGCCAGTCGAGGTTCTTCACAAAAAGTATGAATTTCAAAATCCTGACCTTGCGGACTAGCGACCAATTTTTCGATAAAGCTGTGCCCTACCATGCCATTGCCGATGACGACGATACGTTGTTTCATGCTTTTGCTCCTATAGTTTCGACTGCCGCAAACCCTTCACCGAAAGCCAAAGTACTGCGAAAAGGGCCAACGTCCTTTTTCTGCTCCAATTGCTCAAACAACCACTTGGAACCCGTGACATTGCCATAGGCGATCAACCCTTGTATGCGGTTATTCAAAAGCACAATCTTGCGATAGACTTGACGACTTAAATCTTTGAAGACGATAGATTCGGTTTGCTCGGTTTCCTGGAAGTTACCGGCGGAAAATAATTCGATACCACTCACCTTGAGTTTGGTTGCTGTTTCGCTCAAACGGTAAGCGGCTTTTTTGCCTGCTAAATGGGCGGCTAGAACCTCAGCCTGTTCGTATAGAGGTGCTACCAGACCGAAAGTCTGGCCGGAAAATTCGACACATTCCCCCAAGGCATAGATATTCGGTGATGAAGTTTGCAACTGTTCGTTCACTACCAAAGCACGTTGACTTTGTAGACCGATTTTTTGTCCCAAACGAATATTAGGACGAATGCCGACTGCCATCACGACCAGATCGGCCGGCAATAAACGGCCGTTCTCCAATAAAACACCGGACACCGATTTATGACCTAAGATGCAACGGGTATTCGCCCCCAACTCAAAACACAGACCTTTATCTTGCAGGGATTCCAACAATAGCTGACCCGCCACCTCATCAAGCTGAGTATTCATCAACACTGGATTACGGTGCACAACGGTAACGTCCATACCTTGCTGTAAAAGGCCGTTGGCGGCTTCCAAGCCTAAAAGCCCTCCTCCAATCACCACGGCACGACGGTGAGACTGGGATAAAGACATCAAACGATTAACATCGGAGATACTGCGAAAGCCGGTTACGCCATTCAATTCAGCTCCCGGAACAGGCAGAATGGCGGCTTCCGAACCGGTCGCCATGACTAATTTGTCATAAGGATAGGATTCGCCGTCAGTGGTATAAACCTGCTGGGCTTCCGTGTCTATTTCAACGATTTCACAATTAGTATGCAGTTGAATTTGATGCGCATGAAACCACTCAGGTCCATGGGTCATAATATCGGAAAGTTGCGTTTCGCCCGCCAATACAGGAGAAAGCATAATGCGATTGTATCCCCCATACGGTTCTTTATTGAAGACGCGAATGTCATATTGACCGGGGGCTTGCTGCAGAAGACGCTCGAGAAAACGGGCGCCGACCATGCCTGAACCAATTAAAACGAGTTTTTGACTCATTTTGCACTTCCTTAGATTGAAGATGCAGGGTCCAGACAGTCGATTAGGCCTAGCTTCCCATAAAAATACTTTTATGGAAATATCCGGACCCAACAACAGATCAAATTAAATTGTAAGTTTGTTATAACAATTTGAATGCCAACTTTTAAAAAATAATTTTCACTTACTTTTCAATAAGTTAATGCATTCCGATTAAATCAGTAAAATTAAAATTGCACCAAAAGTTATAAAAAAGAGGCAAACAAGTGCAATTAGTGATCCACCTTGCGCTGCTTTTCATATAGGAAACGCAACACCTCAGACCGGTAATGGTTATATTGAGGATCATCGGCCAGAGCCAAACGGTCACGCGGATGCGGCAGTTCGACTTTCAGAATCTCGCCGATCGTCGCGGCCGGGCCGTTCGTCATCATGACGATACGGTCAGACAAAAGCACTGCCTCATCCACATCGTGCGTGATCATAATGACCGTGTTATTCAATTCTTTTTGAATTTCCATCAATGAATCCTGCAAGTGCGCACGAGTCAGAGCATCCAAAGCGCCAAACGGCTCATCCATCAACATCACTTCCGGTTGCATGGCCAAGGCTCTGGCAATCCCCACCCTTTGTTTCATACCACCGGAAATTTCGTCCGGACGCTTATGCATGGCATGATCCATATGCACCAATTTCAAATTGTGCTCGATCCATTCCCTTTTCTCTGCAGAGGATTTCTGCTTTTTGAATACCTGATCCACCGCCAACTCGACATTTTCATAAGCGGTCAGCCAAGGTAACAACGAATGGTTTTGAAAGACGACCGCTCTTTCCGGACCTGGAGAACTGACTTCCTTACCGTTTAACAAGACACCGCCCTCAGTCGCTTCATACAAACCCGCCACGATGTTCAAAACAGTCGATTTCCCGCATCCAGAGTGGCCAATTAAGGAAATGAATTCCCCTTTATCGATCTTTAAATCCACTTCTCTCAGAGCTCGAAACGGCCCTTTCGGCGTCGGAAATTCAATACCGACATTGGTTAATTCTAAATGGCATTCTGACATGAATTTTACTCCCAAAATTTTAGTTAATACGGCTAGCGAATATCCGCCGTTTTATCCCAAGATACGACTTTTTGCAGTAGCATCATGCCTCGATCCAATAAGAACCCAACAATCCCGATAACGATGACCGCTACCATTATGCGCCCTAAAGAATCCGAGCTTCCATTTTGAAATTCATCCCAAACGAATTTCCCCAAACCGGGATTTTGCGCCAACATTTCCGCCGCAATCAAAACCATCCAGGCAATACCCAAAGAGATTCTCAATCCGGTAAACATCATAGGGATAGAGCAAGGCAAAACGATCTTACGAACATGCGTCCACCAATTAAGGTTTAAAACACGGCTGACGTTTTTCAAGTCTTGAGTCACTGTCGCCACACCCGCAGCGGTGTTGATAATGGTCGGCCATAAACAACACAACATGACAGTAAACATGGAGTTTAAAAAGGCTTTGTCGAACATAGGGTCATCCGTCACATAAAGTGCCGAAACCACCATAGTCACCAAGGGCAACCAGGCCAAAGGCGAAACAGGTTTAAAAATCTGAATCAATGGATTGAACGCAGCATAAGCGCTGTTACTCAAACCGATCAAAATACCCAAAGGAATCGCAATCACCGAGGCCAAAATAAAGCCACTCATCACCGTAACCAAACTACGCCCGATCTGATCAAAGAAGGTAGGAGGCCCGACATAATCACGCACCCTGATTTCCGCGTCCGGATCTCTTTCCAGTTTACGTGCATTACGTTCTTCCTGACGCTTATAAAAACGCTCTTCTTTGACCGCAGCTTCTTCCGCTTCGGCTTCCAGATTCTGGAACTGTTCAAAGGTTTGAACCGGCCCCGGAAACTGTCCGAGCGATGTATTTATATTAGACGCCGCCCCCTGCCATAAGAGCAGAAAAACCAGGATACCGGCTAAAGGCAAACCAATTGCGCGAATCAATAAATTGATCTGCCCCTTTCGGTCTTCGCCGATAGCCAACTTATAAAAAGGCTCGATAAAAGCCCACTTTAAAGGATTCATACAAACTTCCTTCCATTTCCATTCAAATTTCACAAAGGCCTGGCCGAGCCCGAAGGGCTCGAACCAGACATGAGTGAAAAGTTATAATTCCTGATTGCCTTTCAAACCGATTTTCATACTATCAATATAGTCATTCGGATGTTGTCCGTCATAAGGGATTCCATCCATGAAGTCGTTCTGCACACCACGGAAACCGTCAGTGTTGTAAACTTCGGCAAAATCGGATTTCTTAAAAGTACCGTCGGCAATCAATGCTTCAACCGCTTGCTTATAAATGTCCGGACGATACACTTTTTTCGCCATGTTTTTATACCAGTCATCCGATTGACCCTGAGAGATTTGTCCCCATCGACGCATTTGAGTCATGTACCAAATCGCATCCGAATAATATGGGTAGGTTGCGTTGTAACGGAAGAAAACGTTGAAATCCGGTTCCGAACGCTTATCCCCCTTCTCATATTCGAAAGTACCAGTCATGGAATTGGCAATAACCTTATAATCAGCGCCGACATAATTAGGCTTGGATAGAATTTTCACCGCATCCGAGCGGTTCTTGTTGTTTTGCTCATCCAACCAATAAGCGGCACGGATCATAGCCTTTACGATACGAATGGTCGTATTTGGATATTTCTCGTAAAAATCTTCACGCAACCCGAAAACTTTTTCCGGATTGTTTTTTTGGATCGAGTTATCGGAAATGACCGGCACACCGATACCTTTGAAAACCGCTTGTTGGTTCCAAGGTTCACCCACACAATAACCTTCGATGGTTCCGGCTTCCATGGTTGCCGGCATTTGTGGAGGAGGCGTGACAGACAAAAGAACATCCGCATCGATTGTTCCCGCCGTATCCCCTTTATCCGGTGCATAGTACCCAGGATTCAAACCACCGGCCGCCAACCAGTAGCGCAGTTCATAGTTATGAGTCGAAACCGGAAAAACCATTCCCATCTTGAAAGGCTTTCCGTTGTTTTTGTACTCTTGGATCACCGGCTTCAAAGCCGCTGCACTAATCGGATGCTTAGGCTTGCCGTCACTCATTTCAACGTGGGATTTCATTTGTTCCCAGGTTTTATTGGAAACCGTGATTGCATTACCATTTAAATCCATTGAAATCGGAGTAATGACATTCGCTTTGGTACCATAGCCGATGGTCGCGGCGATCGGCTGTCCGGCCAGCATATGTGCGCCGTCCAACTGACCGTCAATCACTCTATCCAACAAGACTTTCCAGTTTGCTTGTGCTTCAAGCTGAACATATAGCCCTTCATCTTCGAAGTAACCTTTCTCGTAGGCAATGGCTAGAGGCGCCATATCTGTCAATTTGATAAAACCGAATTTTAGATCTTCTTTTTCCGGATAGCCTAATTCGCTAGCGGAATAAACAACGGGAGCATAACTCGCCATAGATAGGGACAAACTGGTTGCCAATGCCAGACTCGTTTTTCTAAAAAAATTTCGTCTGCTTAATTTTTTGGTTACAGGATTTGACGACATAGGTTTTTCCTTCATTTTTTGGAGACACATTGCTGATAAATACCCTTATTCCATCCTCATCCCTGCCAGAGCGTAAATTGCAGGCAAAAAAAAACGCCCACAAAGCCCCCTGACTAAGGACTCTGTGAGCGTCTACACTCTATATGGAATTTAGCAAATATAAAGAAAATACCATTCCAAAAAATTAATTTTGATTAAAAATCATAATGTTAAATAAAAACATACCATTTCATAAAAGCATTTTTTCTCTAAACACGCACAACATAAAAACAATATCGCACCAAAAATGAGCATTAATGCTTTTTAATTTTCCGTCAAAGGCGCAATAAATTGATCTGCCCCCAGCTCAATCCCTTCCAGTAACCAAGGTTCTGAATGCTGACCTTCTACCTTTTTATTTACGCTTGGCAATTGAACCCCGTAAGCGGTTAAAACCGAACGGTACACGTCCGTTAGGTACACGGCCTCAGCCGTCTCGGCGATGTCCACCTCATCCGGAATTTGTCCCCAACGCTTCATTTGCGACAAAACCCACTCCGCGTGTGACTGCCAAGGGAAATTAGCCAGGTTATTGAAAGGCAAAGCAAAGTTTGGAATCTTTCGGCAGGTTGAACAACTCGGGTTGCACACCTCACCGTTAATTGCATTCTGGATAGATTCAATCGGCGCGCCGACATATTCCGGCAACGACAGATATTCAGTTAAACGTTCACGATTTTCTACCCGGCTGATCCATTCACTCGCCTGATAAAGCGACAGAATCAATCGTTCGTGAGTTTGTTGATTTGTGTCCGCCCATTCTTTACGCACACCCAGAACTTTTTCCGGGGCATTGTTCCATATCTCATAACCGGTAATCAGAGTGACCCCAACCTCACGTTTTACGGCATGCGTATTCCAGGGCTCTCCCACACAATAGGCATCAATCAGATCTTCTTCCAAAGCTTGAACCATTCTGGAAGGCGGCACCACGGTTATTTGTACATCCTGATCCGGATCGATACCGCCGGTGGCCAACCAATAACGCAACAGATACTGGTGCATTGAAAAAGGAAACACGACCGCAAAGCGAATCATCGGCAAACCTTGCTGTTTTCTTTGCTCGACGACCTGCTTCAAAGTCCAGGCACTTTTTTCCGGCTTTAGCACTAATTGTGACTCAAATTGACTCAACTCGGCATAAAGCGCATTGGACACACTGACCGCATTTCCGTTAAGGCCGAAAGAATAGGCTGTGACCAAAGGTCTTTTTACCCCTCCTACTCCCAGAGCCGATGTCATCAGCATCGGTGCCAGCATATGTGCGGCTTCAAACTCACCAAATGCAAGCTTGTCGCGTATGTTTGACCAGGAAACTTCACGATGCAAAGTCACATCCAAATCATTCTTGGCAAAAAAGCCCTCTTCCTTGGCAACGATTAAGGGAGCCGCATCTGTTAAAGGAGTAAACCCGATATTTAATTTTTCAGTCACCCGTCTCTCCTACAACTGGATTTCCAATACTTGAATAATATTTTTTGCGATTTCCGCGACCGGCTTATTTTGCTCCATAGACATACGTAGAATAGCCTGATGCGCTTCCTGTTCAGTCGCACCCTTATGTTCCACCAATAAAGCCTTGGCTTTTTGTAGCGCTTTATTCCCTTCCAGTTCGGATTTGGCTTTATGCAATTCTTCTTTTAATGCCTGGTACTCTTTAAAACGCGCTATCGCCACTTTCATAATCGAGCGTACGCGGTCAGGATTGGTGTCGCGTGCAACATAACCGCTCACACCGGAACGAATCGCCTCACTTACCGTATGATCGTCATCTTCTTCGGAAAACATCACTACCGGCATCGGATTATGCTGATTTAACAAAGACATGCTCTCCAATATATCCCGGTCTGGACAGGCCGTGTCTATCACGATGACGTCAGGCATATATTGCGCAACCTTTGCCAACAAATTCGGCCCGGGCTCAACCCTGGCAATGACTTCATAGCCATGATCCTGCAAAGACCGACGCAATAAAGCCGAACGAGCCAAGTCCTCATCAATCAACAAGACCTTTAAAAAATCAAATTGTCCCACTGCAAAAAAACCTTAGAAAATCATGAATGCATTTATTAAACCATCTATATGGTACAAGAAATAATCAAACATTAAATAAATATCAAGCTTCGAACAAGTAAGTTAATCCAAATAGAAGCCGTTCAGATTGACAGGTGGTTGGATTGCAAGAAATAAGATGGTCGGAGTGACAGGATTTGAACCTGCGACCACCACACCCCCAGTGTGGTGCGCTACCAAACTGCGCTACACCCCGATATAAGAAAGATTGAATTATAGGGAGTTTGAGTGACAAATCAACCAGGCCTATTCGTTTTGCCCGGTTTTTTTCATGTTCTTGATTCTGCGTTAGCAAACGGCAGAATCAAGACACCCCCTATAATGTTTGAGTTATATCAAGACTTTTGTTCCGGTTTTACCCAGCTACCGCCCAAAGCCTTATACAGGCTGACCAAGGCACTGGAATGATTCAGCTTCATGGTCACCTCGGCCAGTTCGGCATTGAACAGGTTGCGTTGCGCATCCAGCACTTCAAGATAACTTGAATAACCGGCATCAAAACGACTCTGGGCCAAGTCCAAAGTCTGCATCAAGGCTGTAACCTGGCGTTTCTGGGCTTCAAGCTGCTTACTGCTGCCTTCAAGCTGCGTCAAAGCATCAAGAACTTCTCTGAACGCGTTGCGAACCGTTTGCTGATAATTGATAACCATCGCCTTCTTGTCCGCTTCGCTGTAGCGAACCATGGCTTTACGGCGACCGTAGTCGAAGATCGGTGCGGTGATTCCGGCCGATGCATTCCAAGTAACCGCATCGTCGTCAAACAGATGGCTCAAAGCTTCACTTTGGAAACCTAGCAGACCTGTCAGACTGATCGACGGGAACAAGGCTGCTTTGGCGACACCGATATTGGCGTTCGCGGCAATCAAGCGCTGTTCGGCTGCATAGATATCCGGACGTCGATTCAACAGATCCGACGGCAGACTTTTCGGTATCGGCAAGCTGTGTGTGAACGCCAAGGATTCCGTTGGCATCGTTTCACCAGACATCTCGACCAGAACTTTCGGTGAACGCCCAACCAAAACGCCAAGCGCATGCAACTGCAGGTCACGCTGTTCCTCAAGCTGGTGAAGCGAAATCTGCACCGCAGCCAATTCGGATTCGGCCTGATAAACCGTCAGAGGCGTAACACTTCCATATTCCAACTGAGTCTGGCGTAGTTCAAGAGTCTCTTTTCTAGATTGCACCGTGTTCTGCGCCAACTTCAAGCTCTGGTTCAGAGCCATCAGATTTAGATAAGCCTTGGCGACCGCGGCACTGATACTTAATTTCAAAGTATGCTCATCGGCTTGTGTGGCCTTAAGCGTCGCTTCAGACTGTTTGACCGAAGCGTCAACCTTGCCCCACAAGTCGATTTCATAACTCAACAAAGCGCCCAATGAGAAATCACCAAACGTCGTCCCCTGATTTAGGGGATAAGCCTGGTCACTGCTCTGGGTACGGGCAAGTCCGGCGTTAGCATCCAACGATGGATACTGACCCGACTGACTCTGACGTAATACTGAAACCGCTTTTTCAAGATTCACACGTGCCAGAGCGATATTCTGGTTGTTTTCCAGCGCTTCGGCAATCAGCTTGTCCAAGGTCGAGTCACCACATAACTGCTTCCACCAGACCGATTCGTCTGCTGCGACACTTTTCAGCTGCTGAGACTGTGTCAGTTGCCACTGATCAGGCAGTTCGGTTTTCGGTTTTTCATAAACCGGAATCTGACTACATCCTGTCAGAAACAGGACGGGAATCAGTGTAGACCACGGCTTCAACACCGCACGATTCATCGCTTTACTCAACGTGAACTGTTTCATCTTTCTGACTCCTGTGTGATTGCAGCTTTCTCTATTTTATCTTCTTTCTTAGCGCCGGTTTTGACGGAAATACGTTCCGAAAATTCAGCAATCCAACGGAAGAACATTGGAACAAACAACGGTGCAAATACAGTCGCTGCAATCATACCGCCCACCAATCCGGTTCCCACTGCCTCACGGGCGGCGGCACCGGCACCGGTACTCAACATCAAAGGCACAGCAGCGATGGTGAACGCCAAAGAGGTCATCACAATCGGACGGAAACGCAGTCTGGCAGCATGTTGTGCGGCTTCCACCAAAGGCGTGCCTTTCTTGCGTTCCTGCATCGCCACTTCGACAATCAGAATGGCATTCTTAGCCGAGAGTCCTATCAAGGTCAGTAGCCCCAGTTCAAAATAGATGTCGTTACTCAAACCACTTAACCAGACAGCAATCGAAGCACCCAGTACCGCAAACGGTACCGCTGTGATAACCGCAAGCGGAATCGACCAGCGCTCATACTGAGCAGCCAAAATCAGGAAGACAAATAGCAAACCGAACAGGAACGCTTGGTTACCGGCACTGGCCGACTGTTTTTGCTGATAGGCTTCACCAACCCAGCCAAGTGAGTAACCTTCCGGCATCACCTCGTTAGCCACCTCTTCAAATGCGGCAATCGCCTGACCGGAACTATAGCCTGGAGCCGGCTCACCCATCAGTTTAGCGGCTGGGAACAGGTTGAAACGATCGACAACGTCAGCCCCCGTCAAACGATTGAAAGTTACCAAACTGCTCAACGGAATCATCTCACCGGTTTGCGAACGCACGAACACTTGAGACAGGTCTTCCGGTTTCTCACGGTAATCGGCTTCCGACTGCAGGTTTACCTTATAGGTGCGTCCGTACAGGTTGAAATCGTTGACGTACAAGCTTCCGAAAGTCGCCTGCATGGCGGCAAACACTTCCTTGGCAGAAACCTGCATGCTCTGCGCTTTTTCACGGTCCAGAACCACTTCATACTGTGGAACCTTCGTCGAGAAGGTCGTACGCACTTGCTTCAACTCAGGACGCGCCGCCGCTTTGGCAATCAATTCATCAGTCACTTTACTCAAAGCAAGAGACCCCTGGCCTGTTCGGTTTTGCAGATAGGCTTCAAAACCACCCGTCATACTCATACCCATGATGGTCGGCATACCGATTGGAATACTGAACGCATCCGGAATCATCATCAACTGACCGAATAGCTGACCGACAATCGCAGGTGATGACAATTCAGGAGATTGGCGCTCATCCCAGTGCTTTAGTTTCACGAACGAAACAGCCGAATCGGTTTTTTGAGTGAACGTCTGCAAATCGAAACCGGCGAAACTGATGGAGTGTTCAACACCTGGATGCGCCAACAAGGTATTGCTGACCTGATCACGCACCACTTCCATTCTCGACAAAGAAGAAGCCGGCGGCAAATAACTCAATACAAACAAAGTCCCTTTATCTTCTTGAGGTAACAAGCTTTTAGGCAAGTGATTCAGAGACTGGTAAGTCAAAGCAATCAAACCACCGAATAGGATGACACTGATCAAACTGTATCGCATGATCATTCGAACGCCGGCGCTGAAACCGGAAGTCAACCAACTGAAGAAGCGGTTGAAAGCACCGAAGAATCGACCTTCTTCCAGATGACCTGATTTCAACATGTTTGCACAAAGCGCCGGAGTCAAAGTCAAAGCGACAATACCGGAGATCGTGACCGAGATAACAATGGTAATGGCGAACTGCTTATACATCTGCCCAGTCAGACCGCCGATGAAGGCTACCGGCAGAAATACCGCCGCCAACACCAATACGATAGCGATGATCGGACCGGTGATCTCACTCATCGCCTTAATCGTCGCCTCTCGTGCGGACATTTTATAGGTTCGCATGATGCGTTCCACGTTCTCGACCACGATAATCGCATCATCTACCACGATCCCGATCGCCAGAATCATACCGAACAGTGTCAGCTGGTTGATTGAGAATCCAAGCAGATACATTCCGATGAAGGTACCGATAATCGAAACCGGAATCGCCAGAACCGGAATCAACGTTGCACGGAAGTTCTGCAGGAACAGGAACACCACAAGAACAACTAGAACCAACGCTTCAAGCAAGGTATAAATAACCTTGTTGATGGAGATTTCAACGAACTCGGTTGTATCGTAAGGCACGGCATAAGACAGGCCTTTCGGGAATTTAGCTCCAAGCTCTTCAAGCTTTTCATCAATCAATTTGGAGGTTTCAAGCGCATTCGCACCCGGCTGAAGGAATACCCCCATAGGCACAGTCGGTTTACCGTCGTAGGTCGCGTTGAAGTTATACGCCTGTGCGCCTAACTCGACTCTGGCCACATCTTTCAGACGCAACATCGCACCGTCTTTTTCCGCGCGCAGAATGATATTCTCAAACTGGGAAACATCGGACAAGCGCCCTTCGGTCGTCACCGTATAAGTGAAGGCCTGTGCTTTTTCCATCGGCTGCTGACCGAAACGACCCGCCGCAAACTGTGAGTTTTGAGCCCTAATCGCCGAAGAAATATCACTCGGTGTCAGGTTGTATTTCGCCAGCTTGTTCGGATCCAGCCAGATACGCATGGAATAATCCTTGGAACCGAACTGTCTGACCTCACCCACGCCCGGAATACGGGACAAATCGTCCAAAACATTGATTAGACCGTAGTTGGCGATAAAAACCGTATCCAGACTTGAGTCTTCGGAATAAAGTGCAATAACCTTAAGGATGCTGGAAGACTTTTTGTTAACCTTCACACCAGCCTGTTGAACTTCAGCAGGCAGGCGGCTCAAAGCTCCCTGCACCTTGTTGTTGACGTTGATGTTAGCCTGATCGACATCGGTACCGATGTCGAAAGTGACCGTCAAGGTCAAAGTACCTGACGAGGATGTGACACTATTGATGTACAACATATTGTCAATCCCGTTGATGGCCTGTTCCAGAGGCGCCGCAACCGTGTCGGCGATGGTTTCGGCACTGGCACCCGGATAGGTCGCGACCACACTCACCTGAGGCGGCACGATTTCGGGGTATTCGGCGATAGGCAACGATTTCATTCCCATGTAACCGGCGATTACGATGATGAATGAAAAAACCGTGGCCATTACCGGTCGATCTATAAAGAATCTCGAAAACATGATTTATCCTTTTCCGCTTAGGTTATTGCGCTTTCTGAGCCGGTTTTCCGGCTGAAGCTGCAGCTGGCAAAATCTGAACTGGTGATTTAGGTCTCAACTTGATCAGGTTGCTGACGATGACCTTGTCATCGTTCTTAAGACCCGCTTCAACCAACCAGTTGTCTCCGTACTGAGCCGCCAGAACAACTGGGGTCAACTCTGCCAACCCTTGGTTGACGACATAGACAAAGGCTTGCTGACCCATTTGCAAAACTGCTTTTTGCGGAATCGCAAACACGTTTTTACGTGTTGCGGAATACACTCTCAGGCGAACGAATTCTCCCGGTAGAAACTGCGAGTTCGAATTATCGAAAATTGCACGTGCCTGAACACTTCCGGTTTCGGCATCGATTTTACTATCGGTAAAATCGACAGTTCCTTTCGCCAAGACTTGTTGCTTGTCGTTAATGATTTCTGCAGTTAACTTATCGTCGCTTACAACTTGAACTTTGCCTTCAACAATTTCTTTATGCAAAGAAAGGCGCTGACTATCAGGAATCGCATAAACGACATAAATTGAATCCAACTGGGTAATGGTGGTCAGTTGGCTGTTTTTCGCATCCGTACCGACCAGGTTACCCACATCTTGCTGTTTGATGCCAGTCACACCGGAAATTTCCGCTTTGACCTTGGTGTAATCCAAATCGATTTGGGCATCGTTCAGAGCCGCTTTAGCCCCTTCCAATGAAGCCTTGGCAAGTTCTAGGTTGGAGATGGCCGTATCGCGCTCCTGCTCACTAACGGCTTTCTTCTTGAAAAGACCACTGACACGGTTATATTCCCTTTCCGCCTGGTTCAAACTTGCTTGTGCAACCTGAACCTGAGCTTTGGCTTTATTCACCAGAGCTTGGTAACGACGGTCATCAATCTGATACAGCATCTGACCCGCTTTAACGACCTGTCCGTCTTCATAAAATTTCTTCTGAAGAATCCCATTTACGCGCGCATAGACCGTAGCTTGCTGAACTGCTTGAGTTCGGCCCGGATATTCAAAAAAGACGGGCTTATCTTCGCTTTTGACTTCCAGCACACTGACCGGCATTGCTGGGCGTGCAGCGGCCCCGCTTTTTTCCTGAGAGGAATAAGCTTCGACAGGTAACAACATGGATGCAGCAAATAGTAATGAGCTCACTTGAGCCAAAGTTCTGGAAACAGCGAACATAGGATTTCCCTCAAATTGTATTTGACATAAAAATGAAGTGTAACATACACTACACTTTATTCTCAATCAGAGAATGACACTTTTTAGGTATAATATCCACATTAATATAAACACAAATAGAAATGTAGTATATTGAATTCAAGTAATATATTGAATTCGATTTATCAAGCGAGATTAAGAGTAAATCAATGTCCCAGACAGCCTCCAATAAAACCGCCACAGCCCCTGCAACCACGAAAAGAGGCTTGGCTCGACAACAAAAAATATTGGAAGTAGCAGAAACCGTTTTTCTGGCTCAAGGCTATGAAGGCAGCAGCGTCAATGAAATCGTCCGCCTCTCCGGTGGCTCCTTGGGAACGCTCTATCGAATTTTCGGGAATAAACTTGGATTGTTCGAAGCCGTCTTCAAAAAGAAATCAAAAGAGATCTTCACTCAGTTTGACGACGAAACTTTCTGGACGGATGATATAGCCGAAAGCCTATTCCAGTTCGGACGTACATTACAGAACGTCGCCCTTTCTTCGGATGGCTTAGCCATCTATCGATTAGTCATTACCGAAAATAACCTTGACCAAGGGGAAATCCAGAAAATCTTCTATAAATACGGCCCTCAAACTGCAACGACCATGCTTGAAAACTACCTGAAAAAACAGATGGCAAGCGGAAGAATCGAATTGATGGACTGTAAACTTGCCGCAACCCAATTTCTGGAAATGATCAAAGGGCCATTCATCTTGCGTTCACTTTTCTGCGAAGAAGTTCCAGAAGAGGAAATCATTCTGGCACTGAACCAGGCAATCAAAATTTTCTTAAAAGGCTGCAGCGTAGAAAAATAACGCTGAAAATAAAACAATTAAAACGAATTGTGAATAATAAAGCGAGTTGCCTAGAGAACTAGTAACGCTTTTGAAGGTAGGCTCTGAACTCTTGCAACTCAGCCTTAATGGTTTGAAGCTGTTGAAGCACGTCTTTTTTCTCTTCCGGAATGTCTTCCGAACTCAAGTTGACGCGACTTTTCGCCAAACGCGCTTTTGCACCTGGAATGGTGAATCCCTGATCATGCAGAAGACTCTTGATCTCAAGAATCAATTCCACATCATTACGCTGATAATATCTTCGGCCACTGCGCTTACTGGGTTCCAATTGAGGAAAAACCTGCTCCCAATAGCGCAGAACGTGTGACTTCAAGTCACACAGGTCTGCCACCTCACCAATGGTAAAGTACTTTTTATCAGGTAACTCTATCTCGATTTGAGTAGGAGTTGTCGATTTAGACTTCGGCATTGTTATTATCGATCTGCGCACGCAGTTTTTGTCCAGGCTTAAATGTTACCACTCTTCTTGCGGAAATTGGAACATCTTCCCCGGTTCTCGGGTTGCGGCCAGGACGTGAGGATTTATCGCGAAGCTCAAAGTTTCCGAAACCGGATAACTTGATCTGTTCACCAGAAATAAGTACTTCGCTAATCTGATCATAGAACTGCTCTACAATCTCTTTGGATTCGCGTTTATTGAACCCAAAAGTGTCAGATAAGGTTTGTGCAATATCCGCTTTTGTAAGAGTCATTATTATTATCCTTATTATTTAAGCTTATCTTAAAACAGCGTTAACCGCCTGTTTCGCCGAGGCTAGGACTTCATCGACCAAAGCATCAACCTCTTCATCCTGAAGGGTTCTTTCGGCGTGCTGGATTTTAAGTGTCAAAGCCACACTCTTCTGGCTAGGTTCAATCCCCTGGCCACGATAAATATCGAAGATGTCCACCGATTGCAGAATATCGGATTCCACAGCCGAAACAGCATCAAGCAACGCCTGAACACTGACGTTTTCATCCACGACAAAAGCCAAGTCACGTTGAACTTCAGGGAACTTGGAAATCGCCTTAGCGGCTGGCACTTCCATTGTCATCAACGCATCTTGACGAATTTGGAAAAGATAGACGTCATCGCTGACACCCATCGGCTTAACCCACTGAGGGTGTAATTTACCCATGATTCCGACTTCCTTGCCGTCTTTAATCAAGGCGGCAGACTGCCCCGGATGCAGCGCTGGATGGTTACACGCTTCAAAACGTACATTGCCAAGCTGATGGCTCATGCGTAGTAGCGTTTCAACATCGCCTTTAAGGTCGAAAAAGTCCACCTTACGGGTCACTTCATCCCAACCGGAATCGGCAACCGATCCTACTACAGCACCACCAATCATAGGTACCTGGGTAGCACCGGTCGAATCACTGTCGTTCTTATAGAAAACAAGACCGGTTTCGAAAACACGTACGCGTGGCTGCTGACGGTTCTGGTTATAGGAAACAGTTTGCAACAAACCTGGGAACAACGTCGTTCGCATCGCTTTCATGTCGTCAGAAATAGGATTCTGCAACAACACATACGGTAAATCAGGAGCCAACATCTGCTGCTTGCCCTCTTCTACGAAACTGTATGTGATGACTTCGTTGTATCCGCGCTGAACCAATGATACTTTCAGTGCATTCAATTCTTGTTCTGATTCAGGCAGCTCGTTCAGAGTCATCGGAGCAAGCACTGGGGTTTCAGGCAGGTTGTTGTATCCGAAAATACGTCCCACTTCCTCAATCAGGTCCATCTCGATGGCCATGTCAAAACGGTAAGTAGGCGCTGTTACAGACCAACCGTCAGCCGTCGTTTCAATACCGAAACCAAGCCCGTTGAAAATGCTTTCGACTTTTGCATCGTCAATCTCAAGACCCAAGCGTTTAGAAATTGTCTGACGACGCAATTCAATCGTGACCGGCTTCGCCAAATGCGCTTCAGACACAACAGACTGGATTTCGCTGACCTTGCCACCGGCAATTTCGGTAAATAACTGCAATGCACGGTTCAATGCGCGCTCAGGCAACATTGGATCCACGCCTCGTTCGAAACGGTGCGACGAATCAGTGTGCAGACCGTATTGACGAGCTTTTCCGACTACAGCCAAAGGCGTGAAGTGTGCGCACTCAAAGAAAATTGTTTTGGTTTCATCCGTTACAGAGGTACTCAAACCACCCATAATACCAGCCAAGGCAATGGCTCCGGAATCGTCTGCGATCACCAAGGTATCGTTCTTAAGTGTTAATTCTTTTTCATCCAACGTTACCAACAATTCGTCAGCCTGCGCCTTACGGACCTGAACTTCACCCTGCAACTTATCAAAATCGAAAGCATGCATCGGCTGCCCTAGCTCCAACAACACATAATTTGTGATGTCTACAACCAAGCTCAAAGGACGTACACCACCTCTTTCTAACTTCTGCTTCATCCACAGTGGCGTTTTTGCATTAGTATCGAAGTCACTGACAACACAACCCAAGTATTTTGGACAGGCCTCGGTCTCTGCAACAACAACCTTTTGCGAGCAAGAACCGCTGCATTCGATAGCAGCCATGTCGAAAGGTACCTTGAATTCCGCACCACTGATTGCCGCCACATCGCGGGCAATCCCTTCGATGCTTAGACAGTCCGCACGGTTCGGCGTCAGGTCGACATCGATGACAACGTCGTTCAAATCCAGATATTCACGTACGTCCATACCGACCGGCGCGTCTTCAGGCAAGACAAACAAACCGTCTACACCATCATCCGGCAAACCGATTTCCGTGGCACCACACAGCATACCATTTGAAGGTACGCCACGAAGCTTAGCTTTTTTGATTTTGAAATCACCCGGCAAGACAGCACCGACTTTCGCGCAACAGGCTTTCATACCAACAACAACGTTCTTGGCACCGCAAACTATCTGCAAAGGCTCGTCTTCACCGACTTCCACCTGGGTCACGTTCAACTTGTCGGCATCCGGGTGTTTCTCACAAGCAATGACTTGCCCTACAACCACGTTACTGAATTCACCAGCAACAGGCTCAACGTCATCTACTTCCAGACCGGCCAGGCTTAACGATTCTGATAATGTATTGGTATCCCACTCAGGGTTTGTCCACTCTCTTAACCAATTTTCACTAAATTTCATATTTCTTTCTCAACAGGCCTGGTCTTATTTAAATTGCTTCAAAAAACGTAGATCGTTTTCAAAAAATTGACGTAAGTCCTTAACGTTGTAACGTAACATCGCTAAACGTTCGACCCCCAATCCAAAGGCTAGACCGGTATATTCATCCGGATCGACACCCACGTTTTTCAATACGTTCGGATGCACCATCCCGCAACCCAATACTTCGATCCAACGCCCTTCACCAAACAAGTTCGTGGCAATATCCACTTCCGCAGAGGGTTCCGTAAACGGAAAATAAGACGGTCTGAAGCGAACCTTGAGGTCCTTGTCTTCAAAGAATTGACGTAAAAACTCAATCAGCAACGCACGTAACTGAGCGAAGCTGGCGTCTTTTTCGATAATCAGACCCTCTACCTGATGGAACATCGGCGTGTGTGTCTGGTCGGAATCGCAACGGTAAACACGGCCCGGAGCAATGATACGCATTGGAGGCTGCTTCGCTTCCATCGTACGGATTTGAACACCAGAAGTGTGTGTTCTCAATACGGTATTTTCGTTGATATAGAACGTATCGTGCATCGCTCGTGCAGGATGAGTTTCAGGGATGTTCAACGCTTCGAAGTTATGCCAGTCGTCTTCAATCTCAGGACCGGTTTCAACGTCAAATCCAGCTTTTGAAAACAGGGTTTCAATACGACGCAATGTACGTGAGACAGGGTGTAGGCTCCCCAAATCGACTCCACGGCCCGGCAAAGTGACGTCAATGGTTTCTTCAGCCAGTTGTTTCGCCAGTTTGGCGTCGTCCAACTCTTTCTTTTTGCTATTCAACAGGCCTTGTACAGTCTGCTTTGCCTGGTTAATCATCTGACCGGCTTGAGGACGTTCCTCTGCGCTCAGTTGACCAAGGGTTTTCATGATGTCTGTCAGTTGCCCTTTTTTACCCAGAAATTGAACTCGAAGCTCATCAAGCTGTGGCAGTTCACTCACAGCATCGATGGCTTCCTGAGCTTGAGAAATAATGGCTTGAAGTTTTTCTTGCATAATACTGGAATGCCTTAAACGAACCTATTAAAGAGAATCTATAAATGAATTGGATATAAGACAGGGCACTTATCCTCGGTTGATCAAAATTATTTAATCTTGGATAAATACACTCTTTTATACCCAAAAGGGTCAAAAAAATAGGGGACAAAAGTTAAGTTTCTAACTCATGCCCCCTATCTATTGGACGCTGTAGATCAGGCCAGGCCTGATCTACAAACAACTCAAGCGATTAAGCTAGTGCTGCTTTTGCCTTCTCAGCAATTGCGCTGAACGCAGCTGCATCATGGATAGCGATATCAGAAAGCACCTTACGGTCAACCGCAATACCTGCTTTATTCATGCCATCGATTAAACGGCTGTATGTCATTCCGTTCATACGAGCTGCAGCGTTGATACGTGCAATCCATAGACGACGGAATTGACGCTTACGCTGACGACGGTCACGGTAAGCATATTGTCCAGCTTTGATTACCGCTTGCTTAGCTACGCGGAAAACTTTTCTGCGTGCGCCATAGTAACCTTTTGCTTGTTTTAAAACCTTGTTGTGTCTACGACGTGCGATGACACCTCTTTTAACTCTTGCCATTTTTCAATCTCCTATTAAGCGTACGGTAACATACGGCGAACCATCGCCACATCGTGATCGTGAATCATACTAGCTGCACGCAACTGACGCTTACGCTTAGTCGATTTTTTAGTCAAAATATGACGTAGGTGAGATTGTTTGCATTTAAAACGGCCAGAACCGGTTTTTTTGAAGCGCTTTGAAGCACTACTGTTTGATTTAATTTTTGGCATTTGAATCCAAACTCCGCATTTAAGTGGCTCCGTTTGAAAGGTCCACTTCATTTTCTAACAACAATAACCCAAGGGTTATCTTTCGGAACAACGAACAGCACTGAGGGAGCTGCACCGGTAACCTTTTCATTAAAAACGAAAAAATCCCAGTTGTTGTGTGGAAGCAGTTACTTAATGAACTACTTTCCTTTTTTGCTGGGAGCAACCATCATTTGCATCTGACGGCCTTCCATTTTCGGCATTTGTTCAACGGTCGCAACCTCTTGAATGTCATCCCGAATACGCTCCAGCATTTTCAATCCCAGTTCCTTATGAGTGATTTCACGGCCTCGGAACCAAATGGTTACCTTGACGCGATCTCCCTTATCTAGGAATTTCATCAGGTTGCGTAGTTTGACCTGATAATCTCCCTCCTCAGTTCCTGGGCGAAACTTGACTTCTTTTACTTGCACTTGCTTCTGTTTTTTCTTAGCTTCGTGCTGTTTTTTCTGTTGCTGGTACAGATATTTACCGTAATCCATGATCCGACAAACGGGTGGAACGGTCTTGCCTGAAATTTCGACGAGGTCTAATTCCGCGTCCCTTGCAGCCTCTAGAGCGTCTTGAATGGAAACAACTCCCATCTGCTCTCCATCCGCCGCGATTAAGCGAACTTCAGAAGCAGTAATAGCTCCGTTAATATTATCCTTAGGTGCTTCAGGTTGCTGTGGTCTTCCACGGCCTCTTCTAATTGCGATGGCAATATCCTCCAGTTATTAAATTACGTAATGCAACAGGCCAATTCATCATTCTACGATTCGGCCAAGGTTGGCGATGTCTCGATTCAACAGATCAACCAACTCATCCAAGGCGAAACTTCCTAGGTTTTCTCCGCCTCGGGCACGAACATTGACAGTACCGTTTTCCATTTCCTGATCACCTACGACCAAAATGTACGGCACTCGTTGCATGGTATGTTCGCGAATTTTAAACCCAACCTTCTCATTTCTCAAGTCTGTTTCGACTCTAAACCCATGTTTTTTCAATTTATTAGCAAAATCGGCCACATATTCGTTGTGAACTTCCGAAATCGAAGCCATCACCATTTGTACCGGTGCCAACCAAGTTGGGAACTTACCTTCGTAGTGCTCAACCAAAATACCGACGAAACGTTCCAAAGACCCAAGAATCGCACGGTGAATCATAACAGGATGATGTTTCTCGTTATCCGCACCGACGTAAACCGCGTTCAAACGCTCCGCCTGAGTCATTGAGAAGTCCAACTGAATGGTACCGCACTGCCAGACACGACCGATGCAGTCCTTCAACTGAAATTCGATCTTAGGACCGTAGAACGCACCCTCTCCCGGCTGCAATGCATAATCCAAACCAGCGTTCTTCAGGGTCGCTTCCAAAGCGTTTTCCGCCAAATCCCAAACTGCATCCGAACCAACTCGTTGTTCCGGGCGGGTTGAGAACTTAACCGCAATATTTTCAAAACCGAAATCCGCATAGGTCTGGAAAACCAAATCGATACATGACTGAACTTCTTCTTGAATCTGCTCTTCAGTACAGAAGATATGAGCGTCATCCTGAGTGAACGAACGCACACGCATCAAACCGTGAAGTGTTCCGGACGCTTCGTTACGGTGAACCAAACCGAATTCCGCAATACGGATCGGCAGATCACGGTAACTGTTCAAATGACGGTTATAGACCTGAATGTGTCCCGGACAGTTCATCGGCTTAACCGCATAGTCACGGTTTTCGGTTTCCGTAGTAAACATGTTGTCCTGGAACTTGTCCCAGTGACCTGACTTCTCCCACAAGGAACGGTCCATGATCAATGGCGTACGAATCTCTTCATAATCGTTCATCACCAACTGCTCACGCATGTAATCTTCAACGATGCGGTAAAGAGTGGTTCCTTTCGGATGCCAGAAGGCCATACCTGGAGCGATGTCTTCAAGATGGAACAGATCCAACGTCTTACCAAGCTTACGATGGTCACGCTTCTCAGCCTCTTCCATCATATGCAGATATTCTTTCAATTCGTCTTTGCTGGCGAACGCCACACCGTAAATACGTTGCAACATCTTGTTGCCAGAATCACCGCGCCAGTAAGCACCAGCCACATGCGTCAACTTGAATGCTTTGATAAAGCCCATGTTCGGGACGTGCGGTCCGCGACACATATCAATGTATTCTTCGTGGTGATAGAAACCGAACTCGGTTTCGTCAGGCAAGTCGGCAATCAATTCCAACTTATAATCTTCACCGCGCGACTTGAAGGTCTCGATTGCTTCATTGCGCGGTGTCATCTTCTTGATGACCTGGTATTTGGTTTTCGCCAATTCCTGCATGCGCTTTTCGATGACCTTAAGATCATCGGGTCCGATCTTGGCTTCCATATCGATATCGTAGTAGAAACCGTTCTCGATCACCGGCCCGATCGCCATTTTGACGTCAGGATAAAGCTGCTTCAACGCATGACCCAACAAGTGGGCACAAGAGTGGCGCATAATATGTACACCATCATCATCTTTCAAGGTGACGATTTCCAAAGAGGCATCTTCCGTAATCAGATCACACGCGTCTTTAAGCTGACCGTTTACACGCCCGGCAACCGTCGCTTTCGCTAATCCAGCCCCAATACTTTCAGCCACTTGCATGACTGAAACCGCTTCATCAAATGTCTTAGTAGAACCGTCAGGTAACGTAATGATTGGCATCGATAATTCTCTTTGATGTACAAATTAAAAAACAAGCTGATTATTTTAGCATTTTCTTATTTGATCATGTAGGGATTAAGAGAATTTTTTATTGAAAAAATTCAACAGGACAACCACTTGCAAACGTGACTGAGTAAGACCATCAGGCCTGTTGAATTTCAAAGCAACCGTATAAATAGGTTAGAGCATTCCTGCTTGCTCAGCCGTCTCGTAAGCGTTACGACTAAGATCGTCAAACTCCTCTACGGATAAACCGAAATATTTCAAAGCGCCCAACAAGGCTTCCGAAGGAGCCTGATGCTCCTCTTCAGGAAGGTCCGCCACACCATTGTCGATTCCCAAACGCAGAGCAGCCTGTTCTGAAAGGAATGTAATGTAAGCAAACGGCTTGAACTGATCGCCTGCTTTAGCCGGGGTATGGTGGTTCGCCACCCCCATGATGATTTCCTGCGGGAATTTCCACTGCTGCAACAGTCGGGCACTCATCAAGGCATGATTGGTCCCGTACACTTTATTTTCCGCCGCTGGGAGTTTAGTAATATCGTAGTCGGTCAAACGCATGACCTCCAAGTACTTGTCACGATCCTCGACCGATAGCAGATAGATACCGATATCGTGCATCAACCCACTCAAAAAAGCTTCACCGGTATTTACATGCAACGCTTTCCCAAGGGCTTGAGCGACAAACGCGGACAACAATGCATGACGTAAAAAGTGTTTTTCACTGAAAGGCGGCTTCGACTTAAACGTCGACTTATAGTTGATGGCGTGTGCCATCATACGAACATCCTGAGTACCGATACGAATGACCGCATCAGATAGATCGGTAACCTTCTCACCCATCCAATACTTGGCGGTATTGACCACACCAATCAAACCAGCTGCCAAGCGCGGGTCTTGAGCGATCAACTGAACAATATCATCGACATGGATATCCTCACCGCTCGCCAACAAACGTTCCAACTTCATCAAAGCATCCGGAAAATGCGGCAAATCATCCAACGCATGAAGACGCTCAATGATAACCTTACTTACACTGGGCTTATTAGTTGATTCTGTTGACATATTCCTTTTCCTTGTTACGCTAATGTCCGTATAAACAATATGTTATTTGCATAGGGCGTTAATTTTTACACAAAAATGAGATAAAATCCGCCCAGTTTTTACTTTTGATAAAAAAATCTCTAACTATTCGCCTAGGGGTGGCTTCATCAGCCTGAGATCTTCCACTTGAGAAGGAACCCTAAGAACCTGATCCAGTTAATACTGGCGTAGGGACAGGCAGCGCACCACGCCTTCAATGACCCCAGGCGGGTTCATTACAATGTTCGCCCTGTCCTTTTAAGCTTTTTAAAAGGAACTCACATGAAAATCAAACCATTGGCTATTGCTATTGCCACTGCTCTAAGTGCCACAAACGTAGCTGCAGAAGAACTGGCTCCAGTTGTCGTCAACGCCGATCTGCGCGAAACGACAGAACAAGACATTCCAACCAGCGTGGACATTAAAGACAGTGCCGACCTTCAGGATCAAGGCGCGGTTCACTTTGACGACATCCTTCTCAAAACACCGAACGTCAATTTTTCAGGTCAAAGCTCCCGTCCACGCCATATCCAAATTCGAGGCATCGGTCAACGCGACGAATACACCGGCGCGCCAAATGCCAGCGTCGGTTTTGCAATAGACGACATTGATTTCAGCGGTATCGGAATGGTCGGCAATCTGTTCGACGTCCAGCAGGTGGAAGTTCTGCGTGGTCCACAGAACACCCGTTACGGGCAAAGCGCCATCGGCGGCCTGATCAACATCGAAACCAACGATTCGACCCCTTACCGCGAGAGCATGATCGAAGCCAGTGCCGGTCAAGACAATCTTAAAGAATTCGGCCTAATGACCAGTGGCCCTGTCAGCTCCGAAGAAGATGCGGCCCAATACCGCATTGCCGTCTTCAAACACTCCAGCGACGGTTTCCGTGACAACGACACGCTAAACCGCACCGACACCAACGGACGTGATGAATTGACAGTTCGCGGAAAAGTGCGTCTATTCCCTAACAAAAATACAACTGTAGACGTTTCAATGCTTCATGCCGACCTTAACAACGGTTATGACGCATGGTCGCGCGACAACAGCTTCACCACCCTTTCCAACCAACCAGGTAAGGACAGCCAGCTTTCCAATGCCGGTTCGATCAAAGCCGAATGGAAAGGTAACCCGAACTACGTCTTGACCAGTAAGACCACCCTGGCCAACTCCGACATGACCTACAGTTATGACGAAGATTGGACGGCGGACAGCGCCGGAACCTACCTGAACAACAAACACCGTAGAACCATGAGTCAGGAATTACGCTGGACTTCCACGCCGGAATCCCGCATCAACGGCAACACCGACTGGCTATTCGGTCTTTATGGCTCGAAGCTGGACGAAACCAACAAAACCGAATACTGGGGCAGCAGCAGTTCCGATTTCACTCTAAGCAAACTGGCCGGATTCGGGCAACTTGATTACGCCATGACTCCAAAGGCGACCATCACCGCAGGCCTGCGCATCGAACAGAACAGCAGCGACTTCACCAACAGCGCCGGTGAACACTATACGCCGGATGACGGACTCTGGGGTGCTAACCTAACGTATCGCTACAAATACAATGACACTCACACGGCTTTCACCGGCATCACACGTGGTTACAAAGCAGGCGGCTTCAACGCCGGACAACCTTCCGGTACGCCAAGCCAATATATAACCTACGATGCCGAAACCCTGATGAACTACGAAATCGGTTTGAAATCCAACTACGCGGCCTTAGGTTTGAAAACCAATATTACCGCTTTCTACATGGATCGCCAGAATCCACAGTTTGACGGTTACACTTACGACCCTAATTCATCCACAGCCTGGGTTTTCTACACTGAAAACTTCGATGGTGCTCAGAACTACGGTCTTGAAGGTGATTTTGAATGGCAAGCGAACTCGAACTGGAACTTGTACGGAAGCCTTGGCCTGCTTCAAACCAAGGTCGAAGGTACGGCTTTAAACACCGGCTTTACCATCAGTGACCGCGAACAGGCCCACGCACCGAACTATCAGTTCAACCTTGGTGTCAAATACCGCGCCAGCAACGGATTCTATGCACAGGGTGACGTAACGGCGGTAGACAAGTTCTACTTCGACAACACCCACAACATCGAATCCGATCCGTACCACTTGGTGAACGCGCGAATCGGTTATGAAACCGAAAATTACGAAATCTACCTTTGGGGCAAGAACCTGACGGACGAAACTTATGCGACACGAGGTTACTACTTCGACTTCAACGCTCCTTACACCAACCCTTCGGAATACATCCGTCTGGGTGACCTTAGACAGTTAGGAGTCACGGCTCGCGTATTCTTTTAATGTTTCATAAAACAAACGGACTTTTACAGTCCGTTTTTTTATAATCAAAACAAATAGATAAAACCATCATTGGAAAACAAAATGAAAATTTCAGTCGATATCAGCATGTACCCTCTTCAGGAGGATTACTGCCAACCTATTCTGGATTTCATCGCCCGCTTGGAACAAAATCCCGACCTGACGATTGCCCGAAACAGTCTCAGCACCCAGGTGTTTGGAGATTTTGACAGCGTCATGAAAGAAATGAACCAGGACATGAAAGAAGTCCTGGAAAAGATTCCACACAGTGTATTCGTACTCAAAATTGTCGGTGTAGACCGATCAGCGGCGGTGATCGATGCCTGCAAATGACAGCCTCCTACAAACCATCTTCGATAGCTTTCTCGCCTTATCGGGTTGGGAAACATTAGCTGCGTCGCTCGGTATTCTCTACGTGATTCTGGCGGCCAGAGAATCGATCTGGTGCTGGCCCGCCGCTTTCATCAGTACCGTAATTTATACGGTACTTTTTTGGGAAGGCCAGCTGCCGATGCAAGCACTGCTTAACTTCTACTATATGGCCATGGCGGTTTATGGTTTTATGCTTTGGCGCCGTCACGACGATAAAAAAGACGACCTGGCGATTTCCACCAGGCCTGTTCAGTTTCACATTCGCTTCATTCTGGCAGGTGCCGTACTCAGTGTATTGACCGGTCTCTATCTGGAGAACGTCGTGCAGTCCCGCTTGCCTTATCTGGATGCAGTGGTGACCGTCTTCTCGGTCATGAACACCTATCTAATGGCCCGCAAGGTACTGGAGAACTGGTTGTACTGGCTGGTGATCGATACTGCGGCTATTGCGCTATACTGGCAGACCGGATACTACGTCACAATCGTCATGTTTGCCGTCTATCTTGTTCTGGCTGTGGTGGGGTACTTAAGCTGGATAAAACTGCACAGCGAAGAGAGTCGTAAAACGACAACCTAACTCTTAAAGTCGTCTTGGAGCAGACATCCATGCTTCAAGCGACTCCTCCCCCAATACGTTCATAAAAAACAACAAAAGACGGTAAGCCGTTCTCACCGAATCCAGTTCCGGCAAATCCCTGTATTCCGAATATGCCTCCGCGAACGCCTGCCACAATGACTCATCCAACAGGTATTCCAACAACACAAATTCCAATTCACGGGCGCCCCACACCATGGCATCCAAATCAACCAAGGCATGTAGCCGCTGCCGATGCAACAGAAACTGGTCCCAACGCAAGTCAGGCATGATCGGAACGAATTCATCTGCATCGCTATACGGAAAATATTTCGCGTTTTTCAGCTCGGGCAGATAACTTTCAATGGAGATCCCTTCGCGTTTCGCCAACCCCACAACCGTATCAAACAACAACTCTCCCCACTTGTCGGCAGAGCTCCGCGGATTGAACAACGGCCCAAACCATTCAGAACTGTTTCGGTGAAGGCTTCCCAAGTGATGTCCGAGCTGCTCTGCAATTGCCTGCGTGACCTGTTCACCCAGCAACTCAGAGCCCGGTAGTTTTTTCGTCAACAAACAACCTGCGTAGCCTTCATGACTGGAACGCGCAGCAACCAACCCCGGAACTTGCAGCGGACTCCATTCGGAAACCCTCTCATACACCTTGACATAATCGGCCATTCTCTCAGGAAAAGACAAACCGAACAGGCTTGTCATTCCCAACCAGAATGCAGAATCTTTAACATCCTGAGGAAAGCAAAGCTTGAGTATCGCCTCTTCGATTCGACCCTCCGCTTCATAATGAACCGACCACAAACGATTGGTACTGTCCTCAAACTTGGCTGGCAAGGCTTCACAGACTTTCAACTCTGGCAGATCAACCCGCTGAGTCTCGGAGAGGTGGAGATATGGATGAAGGGAATTCGGTGTATTCATCCCGTAATCATAACACCGCACCCAAAGCCGCAGAAACAACAATGTTTGTAAGAACAACAAAACCAACCGGATATTAAATAAGCGTTTTCCGATATTTTTAAATATTTTTTAGATATAATGAGCGGCTGAATTATAAATATTGAACACCCGAGCAGGCATCGTCATCCACATTGAAACGCGCCGCTTGTTGTAGAAATAGCTTATTTAAAGGAACCTGTTATGAATTTTGATCAAGCTCGCTTTTTCATGGTAGAACAACAAATTCGTCCGTGGGATGTACTTGACCAAAAAGTTCTTGATCTGTTTCTTGAAGTGCCTCGCCACCAATTTGTCGAGGAATCAAAACAGTCTTTGGCTTACAGCGATATCGAACTGCCGATCGGTCACGACGAAGTAATGATGGCTCCAAAAGTGGAAGCCAAACTATTACAGGCTCTGGACATCGACGGAACCGACAGCGTTCTTGAAATCGGAACCGGAAGCGGCTTCATGACCGCTTTGATCGCAAGCTTGGGTGAATCGGTTACGACGGTTGAAATCCATGAAGACCTTCAGCAAGTTGCCAAAGAGCGCCTGAAGGATTACAACAACATCGAATTCCAAATCGGTGATGCCAGTCAGGACTGGGACGACGGCAAGCAATACGACGTCATCATATTGACCGGCTCGGTTGCAACAATCCCTACCGCTTATAAAGAAAAATTAAAACTAGGCGGACGCTTGGCGGTAATCAGCGGAAACTCTCCAGCCATGACGGCTCAGACACTGACCCGCATCAGCGAAGTTGAATGGGAAACCGAAAGCCTTTTCGAAACCGACCTTAAACCTCTGGTCAATGCGGAAGCCCCTGAAGTTTTCAGCCTGTAATACCTCATTTTCATTCGCTTGTTCCGTAAGCGAAAAATAATTAAAAACGGCCGGTTCTTCCCGGCCGTTTTTGTATCTGAAATCCCCCATTCCCCCTGACCGCCACACAGCAGGCCTGCTAACTTTAAAATTTCACTGTAATTTGAATGGATATATTGATACGATCAGGTGCATAAAAGATCATAAGTATTTTCATGTATCCAAAATAAATTTTTTTGAATACCAATTTCCAGTCACTTTCCTACAATACACAACACATAACTTAGATTTATGCTTCATAAAACAAACTAATTGCAAGGAAGACCCTATGGATCTGATTAGCCTTTATCCAACCTGGTACGAACCGACTGTAGGCTCGGGCTGGGTAGTTGCGCTGATTGCAACCTTTCACGTGCTTGCCTCTCATACTTCGGTTGGTGCCGCACTGCTATTCGCATACCTCTCTAACAAGGCTTACCGGGAAGATCGGGATGACCTGCTCGATTTCGTCAAGAAATACGGCCTCTTCCTTTTGGTCTTTACCTACGTGGCCGGTTCGATCACCGGACCGGGAATCTGGTACTCCACCACCGTTGCCAGCCCGAACGGCATCGGCGCATTAATCCACTCCTTCGTCTGGAAGTGGGCGACCGAATGGGTTTTCTTCGTGATCGAAGTGGTCGGCGTTTACATGATCGTTTATCTGGTAGGACGTGTCGATAAAAAGACCCACATGAAAATATCCGTGATCTTCGGTATGGCCTCCCTTGCGACCATGCTGATTATCGTAGGGATTCTCTCTTTCATGATGTTACCGGGTAAAGAGGCTTGGTTTGAGGAAGGTGGCTATCTTAATGGATTCTATGGCACCAACACCTTTATCCAGATGGGAATGCGCATGGCATTCATGTTCACCATGACGGCGGTGGTCGGCGGCATTGTCGTCGCAGGCATCAAAGACCCGGCCTTCAAAAAAGAGATGGCTCGCAAACTTGGCTGGCTCGGAATCGTTTCCACCCTCATAGGTGCCGCTTTGTTCCAGTGGTACTTGAAGTCGGTTCCGGATCAAGCACTGCTAGTCATGGAAAACCGCTTACCGGATTATTTCGTGCCAAGCATCGTCGCCGTTCTATCCGGCACCCTAGCTTACTTCATCATCACCATGATTCAACCCAAAACCCTTGTTGCCGGTTTCGCAGGATTCATGTCGGTCACCATTCTGGTCGCCGGTTTATGGCCTGAGGAAACGGCACGCGAATCCATGCGTAAGCCTTGGGTGGCCGGACAATACGTCTACTCAAACCAAGTCATAGGCCGCGATGTTCCCGGCATGGGCATCCAATCCCAACTACCGCTCCTCGAAAAAGTCGGAATACTGAAGGCACACCCGTTCACACCGCCGGAACTAAAAAAGGTCAATGACCACAACATGATTCAAGCCGGTCAATTTATTGCGATGGTCTACTGTTCTAACTGCCACTCTCCGAGCAAAACCGGCATCCGTCCTCTGCACCGCTATTTCCCGGATAACATCACCCGGGAACGTATGGAGAAATACGTCAAAGGTGTGCTGACTTCCGGGAACATCGCCTACATGCCAAAAATGCCGATGTTGGATTCGGAAGTCAAAGCCCTGTCGGCTTACCTACTGATGAACAAAAAAGGCGGTCAACCTGCCGTAGCCGAAGCCATCAAACAAGAAGTGGATGCCCGAAACCGAGCCCTTGCTGAAAAACAGGCGCAAGATAAAGTCGCGGCTCTGACCATTCCACAGGAGGAGAAATAATGGACGCCTCTCAAATTTCACAAGTAACTGAAATGATGTATGCCCTGCGCAATCCCGCAGGCATCCCGACCTATCCAATCATCTTCATCGGGTTGGGCGTATTGACCTTTGCCCTGCATATTTTGTTCGTGCAACTTATGCTTGGCACGTCGGCCATCACCCTATACGGTGCTTTCAGCCAAAACTTTTATTGGCGCCGTTTAGGTGCGGCTATGTTGGAAATCGCCAAGGTGTCGGTTTCGGTTGCCATCGTTGTCGGTGTCGCGCCGTTACTGTTCGTACAAGTCGTGTACGATCCGCACTGGTATACATCGAACGTACTTTCCGCTCAATGGGTAATCGGCTTTATCGTGATTCTAATCCTCGCCTATTGGGCCATGTACTTCTACTATTTCCGCAACAGCAAGAATGCAGACAAAACCGTACAGCCAAAATCCCGTTGGTCGATGGTTGTAAGCTTGGTTCTTATGCTGATTGTCGGGTTCATCATGCACAGTTTGACCAGTGCGATCCTGCATCCGGAGCTGTGGAAAGAGTGGTACATCCAAAACGGTGTCGTCGATTATTCCGGTTCAAAACTGCATGCCTACAACATCTGGCGCTTCGCGTTCTTCATCAGCATGGCGATTCCGGTTACCGGTGGCATGCTAGTCACTTACCGCCGCTTCAAGTCAGTGCGTGAAGACGCAGACCACGACTACCTGAACTGGGCAGCCGAACTGGGTAAGAAATGGATCAAAATCGGCTCCGTCATCTCCGCCATACTTTATGTCGCCTGGATGATGACAATTCCGGAAACTGCCGGAGATTTCGCAACCTCTTTCTGGGGCATTGCAGGTGGCATTGCGGTACTGCTCTATGCACCATGGGCCATGTGGCGCCTGAAAGGTGAAGCGCGTATCTGTAGTTACATGGCGCTTCCGGTCGCGTTGGTGATCGGACTGGTTGTAGCGATTTCTCGCGAGATGCTTCGCTACGGCATTCTCAACGACTTCTTCCACTACAACTTCCTGGACTACAAAGTCGTCATGGACTGGTACTCAACAGGCCTGTTCTTCTTGACCTTCGCCATTGTCGGTGGCGTGGTATTAAGTTACTTCCTGACCATCGCATGGAAGACCGGACAAACCGTCGGCGTCTACACACCGAGTGCCGCGGTCGATCGCCTGGGAACGATCTCTATCTGGATCGTCGCCCTATGGATCGTGCAATTCTTTGTCGTCGGTTTCTATATTTGGGCAAGATAAGGGAGAACGGAAAATGAAAAAACGACTATTAATGAGCGTTGGTCTGGCTTGCCTTCTGAACACATCCGTAAGCTATGCCATCACAGGCGGCACAACCGCTGAAGAGAACGCTAAACTGCGTGGCGAATACCCAATGCCTTCGGGTGAAATGCTCGGCGACAACTGTTCGGCCTGCCACGGTACCAAAGGCGCAGAATTCAACGAAGCCATGCCGCCATTGGCGGGCATGAAAAAAGAGAACTTCATTAAATTGATGAAAGCGTATCGAGAAAACGAATTCCCGTCCATCGTCATGCACGACGTCGCGTGGGTCTTCTCCGATGAGGAAATCGAAGCCATGGCCGATTTCTTCTCAGCACAAAAACCGGAGGAATGGACCCAGGCCGACTGGAACGCTTCAATCAAGGAGAACCGCCAATGAAAACCATGACAAGACGCGAATTAATCAAACTTTTCGGTAATGCCGCAATCGGCACCGGACTGTTGGGCGCCTCAAACCTGGCATTTGCCAAACAGAGCGCGCACATCGTCATCGTCGGCGGAGGTGTCGGCGGCGCTGCGGCAGCCAAATACATGCGCCTGCTGAATTCCGACGTACGCATCACCATCATCGAACCACAACCGCAATACATTTTCTGCCCGGGCAGTAATGAAGTCGTGGCTGATTTCGATACATTGGAAACCCTGACCGTTGATTACAACACCCTAAAATCTCGCTATGCGGTCAACGTCATCCAGGACTACGCCCAAGAGATCGACTACACAGGCAAAAGCCTGATTCTTGCCAAGGGTGACGTAATCCATTACGACAAACTCATCGTCTCCCCCGGCCCGGACTTCAAATACAATGCAGTAGAAGGTTACAGTAAAGAATTGGCCGAAGGCGACTTCCCTGCGGCGTGGCATGCGGGCCCTCAGACATTGACATTGCGCGACCAGATCAAATCGATGCCGCAAGGCGGAACCGTGCTGATTTCTTCACCGGTTGATCCATATCGCTGCCCGCCCGCGCCTTACGAGCGCGCATCGTTTATCGCCAACAAGCTAAAGCACACCAACCCAACCGCCAAAATCCTCATTCTGGATTCCAAGGACGATTTCATTTTTCATGACGTCTATATGGACTTCTGGAAGAAAGAGCATGGACTGGGGACGGACAACGCACGCATCGAATGGGTTCCAGCCAAAAACGGCGGACACGTCACCAAACTGGACACCAATAACCGCACCCTGACGACTGCAAGCGGCCAGACATTAAGAGGTGATGTCATCAACATCATCCCACCTGAAATGGCAGGAAGCTTCGTGCGCATGAACGGTCTGGTTAAAGGCGATTGGGCACCCATCAACTCAAAAGACTTCTCGAGTAAACGTGACAAAGACGTCTATGTCATCGGCGACTCGGCAGCCGCCGATCCAATGCCAAAAACCGGCTACATCGCCAGCAACCAGGCCAAAGTGGTCACCAAAGCGATTCAGGCGGAACTGACCGGCAAAGAGATCGGCACACCATTCATCACTAACAATTGCGTGGCCATGGCCGCAGAAGACTGGGGTATGACCGTTGCCGAAACCTTCCGCTACGCTGGTAACGACCGTGCTTACGAAGAGAGTTACGTGATGTCCAATCCGACGGAAAACCCATACCACCGCCATATCCGAGCGGAAGTCGCGAAGAACTGGCAACGTACTTTCCGTAAAGACATTTTCAGCTAAGCGGCTAAGGAGAAATAGAGAATGAAAAAATTGATTTTACTCAGCCTGGTCTCCCTAAGCGCTAACGCTTTCGCTTCGGGACATAACCTGCCGGAAGCAACCGCCTGGACTCAGATTGAATGGGATAGAACCGCATCGGAAATGCCACAAGGCGATATAACCCGCGGAGCCGAACTGCATAAGACAGGCCTGTGCATTACCTGCCACGGTGAACATGGCATTGCGCCATCGCGCAATGCACCAAGTCTGGCGGGAAATACGCCGACTTACATCTACAAAACGCTGTTAGACTACCAGTCCGGCTTGCGTAACGAAGGCGACGGCAAGGCCTCGGTCATGTTCGCCGCCACCCAGCCGATGAGCAAACAGGACATGGCTGATCTCGCCACCTATTACGCGACCAAGACGGTTCCGGCAAAACCTTCTGCGGGCATGGACGCGCAGATTGATCGCCTGGTACGCAAAGGCGACGTCAGCCGCATGATTACACCTTGTGCTTCCTGTCATGGCGCACACGGTGAGGGTCACGACGAAGTACCCGCTCTTGCCGGACAGACCGCACATTACTTCGTGCGCACCATGCATGCCTATAAAAACGGACATCGTAAAAACGACATCAACGAAGGCATGTCACAGTTCACCCACGATCTGACCGAGGCCGAAATCGAGGCACTTGCCGAATATTACGCGTCGCTCAAATCAGCAAAATAAGGAGACGGACATGAACGGAATCAAAGCGATCATCTGGGGACTCATCCTCACCTTCGGCTCCATACTTCTCATGTGGTGGTTGAGCACTTTGACGGTGGTGAGTTTGTAATTCACACAACCTAAACAAGAAAGCCGCTCAATAGCGGCTTTTTTATTACTTTTCAAACTGAACAGGCCTGTTCAGTTCTACTTCCACTCAATTTAAGAACAGAACTAGAGGTTGCTAGCCAGCATTTTTAAATGCGAATCTTTAAATGCCAACAAACTCTCAAGCTTCAAATGTGAAACGTCAAATTTTGAATGCGCAAATTCTAATTTGGAAGGAACGGCGACGGTTTTAATGTTCGCCTCTTTCGCCGCCAAAATGCCGGAAAGCGAATCTTCAAACGCAATGCATTTTTCAGGTGCAACCTGAAGTTTTTTGACGGTCGATAAATAGACGGCCGGATGTGGCTTCCCTTTCTCTTCATGCTCGGAAGAGGAGATGGCTTGAAAGCAATCTGAGATGCCCAACTTTTTCAAAACGACAGGGATAAGTCGGTGAGGTGAATTGGTGGACAGGCCAACTTTTAAGTTGTTCTTATGAAAGAGTTCCAATATCTCATTAACCCCTTCCATCGGCTCACCCTTTTCGGAGATTAAGGACTCAACACACTCAACCACTTCATTTTCAACTTGCTCCAAGCTCTTACCCGTCCAGGGAAAATGACCGTACCAAAACCGTGTGACTTCATCGGTTGTCATCGATGCCGTCTTGGCTGAAAGCTCCTCTTTAACATCGACACCGACAGCTGAAAAAACCTGCTCTTCCGCCTCTTTCCACATAGGCTCCGAATCAATCAGCGTTCCGTCCATATCAAAAATCACGGCTTGTATCATGTGTAACCTACTCCAAGAAAAGACAGGGGGATTATCTTCTCATAATCGATTGATTCATTGTAACCGAGCAGGCCTGGTTATCGCTCATACACCCAAAAGACAATCTCGTTTTTAACCATCTCACCTTTTCGTGTAAAACCAAACGACTCGTACAGGTGCTGAGCTTCCACCATGGGTTTCTGAGTCCATAAGACAATCTTTGACCATTCATTCTGTTCAGCCGTTTCTATTACCTTAGAAACCAACTCTCGCCCCAAACCCACACCTCTGAATTTTGCCTTAACGCCCAACAAATGCACTTCACATTCATTTTCCTTCGCCCTGACAATCATGTCTGAACCCGGCGGAACGAGGACAACCATCCCTGCGAATTCTTTTGTTTTGAGTTCACGAGCCGCAAACAATACTCCTCGGTTTTTGACCGATAAAGGATTAAATACCGATTCCGCAACGTCTGCTGAAACAAAGCCGCCTTGTACGTAAACCTCGAATAACAGATCAAATATTTCCTCATCTGTTATTTCCAACTTTTCGTAACTGTCGATTAAAAAATTCAACGAACCATCCCCATTACTTTCAGACCCACTTCATACTATTCCTAAACATGCAAAATATCCATGCATAAAAAAAGCCGAGTCATTTCCGACTCGGCTTTCTCAAAACTTCCGTTTTGAATGAAGCGCTAATATTTGTTTATTGCGCTACGTTCTGATTTTTCTGAATGGATTTGATGTTGACCAACATGGCGATGGAGATCACCAATGCAACCACAAAGAATCCTGAGAATACATACAGTGTTTCAGCATAGGAACCGGTGGCGTCTTTGACCATGGAAATAATCAGCGGCCCTACCAAACCGGCTGCGGCCCAAGCGGTCAGGATATAACCGTGAATCGCACCCAACTCTTTGGTTCCGAAAATGTCTCCAATATAGGCCGGGATGGAAGCAAACCCTCCGCCGTAACACGACATGATGAAATACAAGATCACTTGGAAAATAATGATTTCGGTAATCGACGGCAAGACGTAAAACGCAACTGCCTGAGTGGCGAAGAACGTGATATAGACAACCGGTCTGGTTAGATAATCCGATAACGACGCCCAGAAAATTCGACCTGCACCGTTGAAAATCCCCATCAGACCAACCGCGGCAGCGGCGGCGATTGCGGACACACCTAGCACTTCCTGCAACAATGGTGACGCCACACCGATGATTGCGATACCGCAGGTGACGTTAATGAACAGCATCAACCATAAGCCGTAAAATCTTGGGGTTTTAACCGCTTCATGAAGCCCTAGAGAAGCAAGGTCTTGTTTGATAGTCTTGTGACCGGCTTCCACCTTTTTCTTGAACCCTTCAGGTAAGTATCCCTCTTCCGGTTTTTCCAAATAAAGTGCCGATGCGAACATGATGACAAAATAGGTCGCACCCAACAAAATGAAGGTTAAAGAAACGCCCATCGTTGAGATTAACACTTTAATCGTTGGCCCCCATACGGCAGATGCAAACCCGAATCCCATAATGGCCAGGCCTGTCGCCAGACCTCTTTTATCAGGGAACCATTTCACAAGCGTTGACACCGGAGCGATGTATCCGATTCCGAGTCCGCATCCTCCTAATACACCGTAGAAGAAATACAGAAGCAGCTTGGATTCCATAAAGATGGCAAGACCCGATCCTGCGGTACCTAAACCAAACAGTACGGCAGCAATAATGGCAGAGACTTTTGGACCGTTTCTTTCAACGAATTTACCCATCAACGCCGCGGATAAACCTAAGAAGAAAATCGCGATACTGAATGCGATGGTGACATCGGTTAACGTCCAATTCATACTGTCCTTGATCGGATTAACGTATACACTCCACGCGTATACGGAACCGATACAAATATGAACCCCTACTGCGGCTAAGGCCATAAGCCATCTATTTTTTCCCATATAAAACCTCTTAAAATTACTCGTCACGGACATCAAAATTTAGAGAGGCTAATATCGTAGAAAACGGGCTAATTGTCCATGATTGTAATCAATTATCAGAACCAAAGATTCTTACGGCCATATAAAAAATTACAATTTGCCTGCCGGAACAGAACTAAAAGCTAGAAGCCAAAAACAAAAAAAGCCGAGTCATTTCTGACTCGGCTTTTCCATAACTAATATATAAAAGGAGATAGTTTGTTCGAGTTCAAGGCGCTTTTCGAGGAAGTGTACAATGAGTACACGACTCGGAAAGCAACACAGAAATCGGACCAACTAGACCTTTTAGAAAAATTAGTTTTTCTCTTGGTCAACGATCTTGTTAGACGCGATCCAAGGCATCATAGCACGTAGCTTCTTACCAACTACTTCAATACCGTGCTCTGCGTTGTTACGACGCGCAGCAGTCATTGATGGGTAACCAGCTTGTCCTTCTAGGATGAACTGCTTAGCGTACTCACCAGTTTGAATGTTGTAAAGTGCTTCACGCATTGCTTGACGAGACTCTTCGTTGATTACGCGAGGACCAGTAACGTATTCACCGTACTCAGCGTTGTTTGAGATTGAGTAGTTCATGTCGGCGATACCACCTTCGAACATCAAGTCAACGATCAACTTAAGCTCGTGCAAACACTCGAAGTATGCCATTTCAGGCTCGTAACCCGCTTCAACCAAAGTGTCGAAACCAGCTTTAACAAGCTCAACCGCACCACCACAAAGAACAGCTTGCTCACCGAATAGGTCTGTTTCACACTCATCACGGAAAGTTGTTTCGATGATACCAGTACGACCACCACCTACACCAGAAGCGTAAGATAGAGCGATTGCTTTAGCGTTACCGGAAGCGTCTTGCTCAACCGCGATTAGGTCAGGAATACCACCACCACGAACGAACTCAGAACGTACTGTGTGACCAGGTGCCTTAGGAGCGATCATGATAACGTCAAGATCTTTACGAGGCTGGATCTGGTTGTAGATGATTGCGAAACCGTGAGCGAATGCCAATACAGCACCCTGCTTGATGTTCGGCTCGATCTCTTCTTTATAAAGCTGGCCCTGGAACTCGTCAGGAGTCAACATCATAACAACATCAGCGTTTGCAACTGCAGTTGCAACGTCAGCTGTCTTAAGACCGTAACCTTCCGCTTTCTTGATTGAAGAAGAACCGGCACGTAGACCAACTGTTACGTCAACACCAGAATCCTGAAGGTTAGCCGCGTGAGCGTGACCTTGAGAACCGAAACCGATGATGGCTACTTTCTTACCTTGGATGATTGAAAGATCACAATCTTTATCGTAATAAACTTGCATTTATCTATTCCTATCTTTTACTTTTAGAATTCTTAATTGATGGCGCCTGATACGTTCCCTTCGAAACCCTTTACCAAACGCCAAATTAACCGCTTAATTTAATTGTGGGAATTATCTACAAACCGTTTAAATGTGTAAACACTTTTCTCCGCGCATCACACCGACGGTGCCTGAACGGACGGTTTCCAAAATAAGACCTGGATCCAACGCGTCGATGAACGCGTCCAACTTCTTGCTTTCGCCAACCATCTGCACGGTATAGGTCGTCGCGGTGACATCAATGATGTCCCCACGGAAGATCTCTGTCAGACGCTTGTATTCGTCACGTGCTTCACCGACTGCGTGTAGCTTGATCAACATCAGCTCACGTTCGATGTGCGCACCTTCGGTCAGGTCAAGTACCTTGACCACGTCGATTAGACGGTTAAGGTGCTTCACGATCTGTTCGATCTGTTGCTCGGTACCACTGGTGACCAACGTCAGACGAGACAAAGACTCGTCTTCAGTCGGTGCAACCGTCAAAGCGTGGATGTTGTATCCTCGAGCAGAAAACAAACCGGACACGCGTGATAAGGCACCCGATTCATTTTCTATTAACATTGAAATTACATGTTTCATCGAGACACCCCTACACCAAAATCATTTCATTCAGACCAGCACCGGCTGGAATCATCGGATAAACGTTTTCCTGCTGATCCGTAATGATGTCGATAAACACCAAACGGTTCTTGTTCTCTTCGGAGAACGCTTCTTCCAGTTGTGACTTAAGCGTCTTAGGGTCTTCGATGCGAATACCGACGTGACCATAGGACTCCGCCAATTTGACGAAATCCGGCAAAGATTCCATATAAGACATCGAATAACGACGCTCATAGAAGAATTCCTGCCACTGACGAACCATACCCAGGAAACCGTTGTTCAAACAGACGATTTTCACCGGCAAGCCGTATTGCAAACAGGTCGATAGTTCCTGAATGTTCATCTGGATCGAACCTTCACCGGTCACACAGACAACCGTTGCATCAGGGAATGCCATTTGCGCACCCATAGCCGCCGGCAGACCGAATCCCATGGTACCCAGACCACCGGAGTTGATCCAACGACGCGGCTTGTCGAACGGATAGTACTGGGCGGCGAACATCTGGTGCTGACCTACGTCAGACGCCACGTACGCATCCCCTTTAGTCACTTCCCAGACGGCTTCCATCGCAGCTTGCGGCTTGATTTTGGCACCCGCCGTGTCGTAACGCAGACACTTGGTCGCACGCCACTCTTCGATCTGTTCCCACCAGTCCGCCAAGGCCTGTTCGTCGATCTTAAGTTTGGTTTTGTCCAAAATGGCGTTCATTTCGGTCAATACTTGCTTAACCGGTCCGACGATTGGAATGTCGACGATAACGTTTTTCGAAATCGAAGCCGGATCGATGTCCACGTGAATGATCTTTGCATCCGGACAGAACTTTTCCAAGTTACCGGTTACACGGTCATCAAAACGCGCACCGATCGCGATGATCACATCACTGTTATGCATCGAAAGGTTCGCTTCGTAAGTACCGTGCATCCCCAACATGCCCACAGACTGCTTGTCTGAGGCCGGGAAAGCGCCCAAGCCCATCAATGTCTGGGTGATCGGGAAGCCCAACTTACGAGTTAATTCGGTTAATTCCTCAGAAGCGTCGCCCAAAATGACACCACCACCGGTGTACAGAATTGGTCGCTTAGCTGAAAGCATCATCTCCACGGCTTTCTTAATTTGTCCACTATGGCCCTTAGTTACAGGCAGATAGGAGCGCATATCAACTTCTTGTGGATAAACATAGGTGCTTTTGGCGTTTTGGATATCTTTTGGAATATCGACGACAACAGGGCCAGGTCGGCCCGTTGTGGCTAGATAAAATGCTTTTTTGAGCGTACTAGCAAGTTCGTCGACACTCTTGACCAAGAAGTTGTGTTTTACGATCGGTCTTGTAATCCCAACGGTATCGATTTCCTGGAATGCATCCAAACCGATCAGTGCGGTTGGCACCTGACCTGTGATACATACCATAGGGATCGAATCCATATAGGCGGTTGCGATTCCGGTCACGGCATTGGTTGCACCGGGACCCGACGTTACAAGCACCACTCCTGGTTTACCTGTAGAGCGCGCATAGCCGTCTGCAGCGTGTACTGCAGCCTGTTCGTGACGCACAAGAATATGGTTCAGTTTCTTGGCGTCCGTATCTAGGGCATCGTAAATCGGCAGAACAGCTCCACCAGGATACCCCCATATATGCTCTACTCCCTCGTCCTCGAGATAATTTACAAGGATCTGGGCACCAGTCATTTCCACAACAATGGTCCTCCAATATAACCTAGACCGGGATATCGAAATATTTCCCTTAAAAAACAAAGGGAAAAATCAAATCCGGGTCTGGTATTAACGTTTCAAATACCCGCCAGGTTTTGGCGACGGGAAAAGGGGGAATTATATAAAATTTTCAACGCTTTTAGAACTCCAAGCGGCGCTTTTTTGGCGATTAGTTGCAAAATAAATCGGCTTGGAGTAGGAGAGGAAAAAACTGGGGGGTTAAATTTCGGATTTAAACAGGTGTTCGCGGTAATGTTTCAGCTCGTCGATCGACTCCATGATGTCTGCCAGAGCCAGATGTGCACCGCTTTTTTTATGGGATTGATAAACCGTCGGCGCCCAGCGACGTGCAAGTTCTTTCAGAGTACTGACATCCAGGTTTCGATAATGGAAGAATTCTTCCAGTGCCGGCATCTGTTCGACCATGAAACGGCGATCCTGACAAATACTGTTACCGCACATCGGCGATTTTCCGGCAGGGACATATTGTTTTAAAAAGTCGATGGTTTCCTGTTCGGCCTGCTCCATGGTGACCGTACTTTCCTGAACCCGCTTGGTCAAGCCGGAATTTCCGTGATGAGTAACGCACCAGCTGTCCATCAAGTCCAAATCGGCCTGCTCAGTCTGCACAGCAATAACAGGCCCTTCCGCCAACACATTTAATTCGCTGTCAGTGACGACGGTTGCAATTTCGATAATTCGGTGCGTTTTGGGATCCAGTCCAGTCATTTCCAAATCGATCCAAATTAAATTCTTATCCGACTTCATAAATCTTTCTCTTATCACTTACAATATGGCTTTATCTTAACCGAAAAAACAAGAAATAAAACATGAACTGGATCACACAACTGTTTCTTACCGCCTTGATTCTGAACCTGCTGATCGAGGTCTGGCTGAACATCAAAAACCAATTCCACATCCGTCAACACCGTGACAAAGTTCCGGAAGAATTCAGTGAAGTGGTCACACTGGACGCACACCAAAAAGCGGCGGATTACAGTCGAGCCAAACTGCAACTCGGGCGCATGGGATTGTTTTATGATGCGGCTATTCTGGCATTCATGACGCTCGGAGGTGGTTTCCAAGACATCTACAACCTATGGCTAAACACCGGGTTGGAACCGATTTGGCACGATGTTGGTTTCCTGCTTTCAACCCTTTGGTTCTTATCATTGTTGCACCTGCCGTTCTCGATCATCAGCACCTTCAAGATTGAAGCGGATTTTGGCTTCAATAAAACCACTCCGGGTAAATTCCTCAGCGATTTGGTCAAACAGTGGGTACTGATGCTTGCTCTGGGCCTTCCTCTTGTCTGGGTGATTCTTTCAATCATGAACAACTATTTTGAACAGGCCTGGTGGCTTTACACATGGATTGTCTGGATGGCTTTCCAGCTGGTAATCATGTGGGCTTATCCGAAATGGATCGCGCCGATCTTCAACAAATTCACACCGCTTGAAGATGTGTCCATGAAAACCCGAATCAATAACCTGTTGGAGCGAACCGGATTCGAATCGAACGGGATTTTCGTCATGGATGGTTCGTCACGTTCCGGTCATGGTAACGCCTATTTCACCGGTTTCGGTAAGAACAAGCGCATCGTGTTCTTCGACACACTGCTTGAAAAACTGACCCCGGAAGAAGTCGAAGCGGTCTTGGCGCATGAGCTGGGGCACTTCAAACACGGACACATCAAGCAACGCCTAATCGAAAGCACCGTTTTGAGCTTGGCTGGGTTGGCTTTACTGGGCTGGCTGGCGCAACTGCCTGAATTCTATACCGGCCTGGGGCTGCAAACCCAAACGCCGGCGGCAGCCCTATTGCTGTTCATGACGGCCGTTCCAACAATGTTCTTTTTCCTTGGGCCGGTCATGGCGATCAAAAGCCGCAAACACGAATTTGAAGCGGATGCCTTTGCAGCCGAACACGTCGGCTCTAAGTATTTGGTCTCTGCCCTATTGAAAATGTACCGTGACAACGCCAGTACTCTTACACCGGATCCAAGCTATTCGGCCTATCACGACAGTCACCCGCCGGCTAAGATTCGTATCGATCACTTGAACTCATTGCCGAGCAACGCCCAAGAAGTCTCATTGGAGGTAAAATAATGACAACGGCTAACTCTCTAGTTAATGAACTGTTAAATCAACACTGTGAAGACATCCCAAAAGGCAGCAAGCCTTTAATCATCCCGAGCATCGAAAGCAACCTGAGCCAACTTCAGGGCTGGGAAGCGCCGCTGGACTATGCATCAATCAAAAAACAGTTTCAGTTCAAGAACTATCATCAAACCATCGCGTTCGTAAATGCAGTAACCTGGATTGCCAATAAAGAGGACCACCACCCGGAAATCTGCTTCGGTTATAACCAGTGCACCATCACCTTGACCACGCATAACGCTAAAGGTTTGACCATGAACGATATGATCATGGCCGCCAAGATCGACGCTCTACTGGACTAAGTACACTTCATGGCCAAACGCAAACTCACTACCCAGCAAAAACGCCGCGTCAGCGGCAAACGTCAGAAATCCGCACTGGAAAACACTGCGGCCAAAGAAACTGACGATAAAAGCTTATTGGGTGAAGAGCAAACCGGATTGGTGATCACGAGTTTCGGTAAACGCGTTCTGGTCGAATCCGAAAGCGGAGAAGCCTACAACTGTGCGATTCGCCAGCATCTGGGGAAACTGGTAGCGGGTGACCGGGTAATTTGGCAAACCGACGTCGAACCACAAAGTGGTGTGGTCGTCAGTGTCCTGCCCCGCACTCATGAACTGAGCCGTCCCGGCTTCCGTGGTCAAACCCGGATGGTGGCGGCCAACATCGACTTTATCGGAGTAGTTACTCCGGTGGTTCCCGGAATCCATCCCGACATGATCGACCGTTATCTGGTTGCAGCGAAACAACTCGACATCCCGGTGGTCATCATCATTAACAAGGTAGACCTTCTGGAATCAGAAGCCGACTGGGACTCGATAGCGGAACTTTTAGAGCCCTATGATGAGATGGGAATCGAACTACTCCCCGCTTCAACTGTCTCAAATGAGGGACTGGAGGTTCTACGCGAATTCATGTCCAACAAAAACTCGGTATTCGTTGGCCCGTCCGGCGCTGGCAAGTCCTCTTTGATTAATGCTCTGATCCCGGATTTGGAAATTCGCGTCGGCCAGCTTTCAGAAGCTTCCGGACTGGGCAAACATACGACGACCAACAGCATCCTGTACCATTTACCGGAATCCGAACCCGGTGCCAACGACGGTGGAAACCTGATCGATTCCCCCGGGGTGCGCCAGTTCAGTCCGGCTCCTTGCAGTTTGAGCGACCTCGAGGCAATGTACCCTGATTTCGCACCGTTTTTGGGACTATGTAAATTCAGCAACTGTACCCATACGATCGAGCCGAAATGCGCCATCAAACAAGCCGTTGAGGATGGTGAAATCGCCTACTCGCGATACCAGAGCTTCCAGCGACTAAGGCAAGAGTTCAAAGAGATGGAGCAATCCGAGATTCCTTCCTGAACCGTCCGGAATCTCTTGTAAGATAAGTCAGGCGTGACTGGTGAACCACACCGATACGAGGTAAAGCAGCAAGGTCGTTCCCATGATTGCCACAACCCAAAACAAAAACACCAAACCGATATGGGTCGGTTTATTGATCAGCTTGAGTACAAACCAACTGATGACGGTCATTGCAATGACCAAAATCCACAATCTAAACAATTCCGAACCTCCAATAAATTTACAATAACCGTTCCAAAATTCAGCGACTCATAGTACTGGACAACAAAACTCTACAGAACTTTCCGTATAACTTTATCAAAGGTTTTACACAAAGCTTATGGTTTTGTTCACAATTTAGGTTTTTTTTAAGGGTTACTCAAGGTTTCAACCTTGACTCAACCCCCCTTTTCGTTTGTAATTGCTTCCAGGGAAAAAACCCGAACTTTTTATCACGTGCTTTTTAGGAGAGTACATTATGAAAAAATTAACTATCGCACTAGCAACTGCTGGTCTTATCTCTTTTGGTGCAGCTGCTCAAGCTGGTGACGCTGCAGCTGGTCAAGGTGCTTTCGCAACTTGTGTTGGTTGTCACGGTGCTGCTGGTGAAGGCGGAGTTGGTCCAAAACTAGCTGGTCAGCCAGCTGCGGACATCGCTGCTAAGCTTCACAAGTATAAAGCTGGTGAGCAAATCGGTCCTATGACTTCTATGATGGCTCCTATGGCTGCTGGTCTTTCTGACGCAGACATCGAAAACATCGCTGCTTACGTTGCTACTCTATAATTTTTAGAGTTTATGCGGAAAACCGCCCACTGGTTCTTAACCATGGGCGGTTTTTTTTTGCCTAAACAACGCCAATTCATTCTACACGGCTTGACCCCGGGGTCATCTTAGCTTTTAATGTGTGCGATTCACTTAAACAAATTACGGGAACAGAATTATGAAGAAATTACTCGTTGCAACTCTAACGACAGGACTATTGTTCGCAGCTTCCGCCCAGGCTCAAGAAGCGCCTGCCAAAGCCAATACCTGTGTCGGCTGTCACGGAGCCAATGGTAACAGCGTTGTTCCAAACTTTCCTAAACTAGCCGGTCAACACGCAAACTACCTGGAAAAACAGTTGAAAGACTTCCGCGACGGTTTCCGTAAAGACGCAACCATGGCCGCTTTCGCCAAAGGTCTGACGGATCAGGAAATCAAAGACCTAGCCGCTTATTACGCTGCACAGAAGCCTCAATAATCGCTTCTGAAAACCGAACAGGCCTGTTGATAACAACAGCCTGCTTAACGGTCATAGATATAAAAAAGGCCTCATTTGAGTGCCTTTTTTATTGTCTGATCGAAAATTGACTTTATAACAGCACTTTTTCGATACCACCCGCTTCCAGCTTCTTTAGGAACTCTTTGTTCCAACCTTCACCGTAACGGTTCTTCATCAACTCGACCACAATGTAATCGGTATCCAAACCGGTGTTGTCCGAATAACGTCCCAGACCCTGCTGACAAGCAGGACACGAGGTCAACACCTTAACACTGCCGTCAGTGACCTTATCCTTACCGGTCAAGTCAATCAACCCCTTCTTCAGCTCCGCTTCTTTTCTGAAACGTAACTGAGTGGCGATATCAGGACGCGCAGTCGCCATGGTTCCCGCCTCACTACAACAACGATCGCTGAACTGAACTTCCGACTGCAACAAGTCTTTCGCCACTTGAGTACCATCCATCATTTTCATCGGGTCGTGACACGGAGCATGGTAAAGATATTGTTTACCGGTTGCACCTTCGAGCCCCATGCCCTTCTCGGTTAGGAACTCATGGATATCCATCAGACGGCATCCAGGGAAGATACGCTCGAACTCATACTTGGTCAACTGATCATAACAAGTTCCGCAGGAAACAATGACCGTCTTGATGTCCAAGTAGTTCAAAGTATTGGCGACACGGTGGAACAAAGCTCGGTTTTCGGTCGTAATCTGCGAGCTCTTGGCCTCCAGACCAGCCGCAGCTTGCGGATAACCACAACACAGGTAACCTGGCGGCAGCACGGTTTGAACACCGGCATCATAAAGCGAGGAAATCGTCGCCAGACCGATATCACTGAACAAACGCTCCGAACCACAACCCGGGAAATAGAACACCGCTTCCGAGTCTTCCGTGGTTTTCATAGGATCGCGCACAATCGGCACTTGGGTGGCGTCTTCCATACCCAAGACGTTACGGTAGCTGCTCTTGTTCGGACCGGTATGCAACGGCTTACGCACAAAGTTAATTACATGCTGCTGAACGGGTGCCGGATTAGTCGAGCTTGCCGGCAAGGTCTTCTTACGATCTACCAGGCCTGTCCATTTTGCCAGTTTGTGACCCATTGTTATGAAATTCGATCCCCAGCCAATCATGGTCTTACGCAATACCTTAATCGTGAGAGGGTTCGTGGTATTAAGGAACAACAATGCCGCTTTCACCATCAAACTGCTCTTTTTCTGTCCCATATTGGTCAGAATCGTGCGCATTCGGATCGATACGTCACCGAAGTCGATATCCACCGGACAAGGCGTCGCACACTTGTGACAGGTCGTACAGTGGTCTGCCACATCGTTCATCGCGTCGAAGTGATGCAGAGAAATGCCTCGGCGGGTCTGCTCTTCATACAAGAAGGCCTCGATCACCTGCCCGGTTGCAAGAATCTTGTTACGCGGGGAATACAACAAGTTCGCACGTGGAATATGGGTCTGACAAACCGGCTTACACTTACCGCAACGCAAACAGTCTTTGATGTCCTTATTGAGTTCGTCCAGTTCGGTTGCCTCAAGAATCAAGGCTTCCTGCTGAACCAACTGCAACGAAGGTGTATAGGCTTTATCCAAACCGGAACCCGGCATCAGTTTGCCTTTGTTGAAACGCCCTTCCGGATCGACTTGGTTCTTGTATTTGACGAAGGCTTCAATCTTCTCTTCTTCAAGATACTGGAACTTGGTCAGACCGATCCCGTGCTCACCGGAAATAACACCTCCCAAACGGTGGGCGATCTCCATAATACGATCCACCACCTTATCCGCCAGGTGAATCATGGCGTAATTGTCGGAATGAACCGGAAGATTAGTATGGATGTTCCCGTCACCGGCGTGCATGTGCAGGGCCACAAACAGGCGGGCATTGCGCAGTTCAAAATGCAATTCTTTGACTTTCTTCAGCAATGGCTCGAAATCGTGCCCCATAAATGTCTCTTTCAGGAACGACAGAATCTCTTGGCGGTAGGAGATGACTAGATCGCGTCTCAGCAACAGGTTAAGCACCTTGTCGCCATCACGAATTTTTTCGGTCACGCCTTCCGGATACAGGTTCAAGTGATCTTTAGCCGGCTCGTCCAGATGATCCAACACCGAAGACCAGCGCTGGCGTACCTGACTCAGGTGAGCCTTGCTTGCATCGACTTTGCCCTTGAAGTAGGTTGCCGGGCCTTTGCTGTCTTCAAAATCGTCCGCTTGGCTGAACTCTTTGATCGGCTCGGAGAAATAGGCGCTCAACGAATCAATAATTTCAAGCTTGTTCTTGATCGATAATTCGATATTGATGCGCTCGATCTCGTTATTGTAATCATTCAAACGTTCCAGTGGAATGACCACATCTTCGTTGATTTTAAAGGCATTGGTGTGCGCCGAAATCGCTGCGGTACGCGAACGATCCGACCAAAAACGCTTACGCGCTTCTTCACTAACCGCGATAAAACCTTCCGCATCACGCTTGTTAGCCAACTCGACGATTTCTGTACAAGTATTGGCGACCTCAAATCCGTTCTCACCGCAAACGTCGGCCAGCAAAATCATTTTCGGCAAGCCTTTACGGTTAGCCTTGGTATTGTATTTGACCGCCTTGATATAACGTTCGTCCAGATGTTCCAATCCTGCCAGCAGGATACCTTCCTGCTTCTTGCTTTCGATGTATTCGGTGATCTCGACAATCGCCGGAACCGCCAGACTTAAATCAGTTCCGAAAAATTCAAGACAAACGGTACGTGTATGGCTCGGCATACGATGTACAACGAAACGCGCCGACGTAATGATTCCGTCGCACCCTTCTTTCTGCACTCCCGGCAAACCACTGAGGAATTTATCGGTAACATCTTTACCCAAACCGGCTTTACGGAAAGCAGAACCCGGCATCTCCAAACGAGTCGGAGCATCGATTTCAGTTTTGCCGTCAATTTCGTAGCGTTGCATTTCGAAAACAACTGTTTTCTGATCCTGCAATTTACCAAGGTTGTGATTAATGCGGCGAATTTCCAACCAGGTCGCATCCGGCATGACCATTTTCCAAGAAGCCAGGTTGTCTAGCGTGGTTCCCCATAAAACCGCTTTCTTACCACCGGCGTTCATCGCGATGTTACCACCGATACAGGAAGCATCCTGAGAAGTCGGGTCAACTGCAAAAACATAACCGAAACGTTCCGCCTGCTCCGATACGCGACGGGTCACAACCCCTGCGCCTGTCTGAATAGTCGCAACCTTACCGATTCCCGGTAACTCGACCTGTTCAACTAAACCAAGGTATTCCAGTTTTTCGGTATTGATGACCACGGATTCCTGATGCAACGGAATCGCACCACCTGTGTAACCGGTCCCGCCCCCACGAGGAATCATGGTCAAGCCCAGTTCGATACACGCTTGAACCACATAGGCCACTTCTTCTTCCGTATCCGGCGATACCACTACCAACGGTAGCTCAACACGCCAGTCGGTAGCATCTGTCGCATGAGAAACACGTGCCAAACCACCGAAGTCGATGTTATCAGCACGGGTAAATTTGGACAATTTTCGTCGGACAAGCGTTCTCAATTCAATCTGTTTCGGGAACCAGCCTGAAAACTCCGCCACGGCGTTGCGAACGGAAACCAGCAGGTCTTCGGCCAATTCATTACCGTTCAAACGTTGCTCGACCTGTTTCAATCTGTGATTCAAGGCATCGATCAGGGCATCGCGGCGTTTCGGGTTTTCAATCAAATCATCTTGAATGTAAGGATTGCGCGTCACGACCCAGATATCACCCAACACCTCAAACAACATTCTCGCGGAACGGCCGGTATTACGAGAATCACGCAAGGACTCGATCGTTTTCCAACCTGATTCACCCAAAAATTTCAAAACGATCTCTTTATCCGAGAACGAAGTATAGTTATAGGGTATTTCACGAATGCGTTTAGCCGGATTTGGACTCATAATGCTGTCTAAACTCTTTGTATTATCAGAATGATGCTTAATTAAATCGGTTTCTCAAAAGGTGGATTACCGCGCTTTTAAGTTCTGCGTTTCTGCTGGGTACGCTTTTTCTTTTTCTTAGCTGCGACCGGTTCATCTTTTTTACGTTTGATCCGGTCGGACAATTTGTTCTTTCTGCCTTCAAACGGATTGCTCGTCACCTTGTATTCGACTGTGACTGGCGTGCCAATCCATTTAAAAGCTTTACGGAATACGTTGGTCAGATATTTGGTATAAGCCTGCGGAAGTTTATCCACCTGGGTTCCGTGGACGATGACTCGAGGTGGATTCAAACCACCCAAATGGGCATAACGTAGTTTCACTCGACGGCCGGCAATCAAAGGCGGCTGATGTTCAAGAACGGCTTGTTCCAGAACACGGTTCAAATCGGATGTTGAAACACGTTTCATCGAGGCCTGATAAACACTCTTGACCGTTTTGAACAGATCTCCCACCCCTGTGCCGTGCAGTGCGGAAATCAAATGCTGCTTCGCATAATCGGCAAACTGCAAACGGAAGCTTAATTCATGGCGTACTTTCTGGCGCTGATCACTATCCAGATTATCCCATTTATTCACAGCCAAGACCAAACCACGACCGGACTCGATCGCCAGTCCAAGAAGAGTAAGATCCTGATCGGTCAACCCTTCCGAGCCGTCGATCACCAAGATGACCACATGGGAATCTTCCATGGCCTCAATGGCTTTGACGATACTGAACTTTTCGATTTTCTCAGAAATGTTTTTACGACGGCGCACCCCTGCCGTGTCGATCAGGGTATATTCCTGTCCATCACGTTCAAAAGGTACATAAATACTGTCTCGAGTGGTTCCGGGCATATCGAATGCAACCACACGCTGCTCACCGATCATTCGGTTGATCAAAGTCGACTTTCCGACGTTTGGACGACCTATGACCGCAACACGAATCCCCGGATGATCGTCAAGATTTTTGTCCGATTCGTCCTCTTTAGGAGGAATCATATCCAGTACATGGTTGACACAGTTGGCGACGTTATCTCCGTGTGCGGATGAAACCGGCATCGGCTCTCCCAATCCCAACTGGAAGAAATCAGCCTTGATCATTTCGTAATCACAGCCTTCCGCCTTGTTCACCAATAACTGGACGGTCTTGTCGAATTGACGCACATAATTGGCGATGACTTCATCACCATGCGTTAAGCCCTGACGTCCGTCCACCAAGAACAAAACCGCATCAGCCTCTTCCAGTGCGGCTTGAACCTGACTTGCCATCAAAGGATCCACACCATCCGTTTCACCACTCAGTCCACCAGTATCCACAACAATATAAGGTGAATGGCCGATACGTCCTGTCCCATATTGGCGATCTCGCGTTAACCCGGGGTAATCCGCGACAATAGCATCTCGTGAACGCGTCAGACGGTTAAAAAGGGTAGATTTCCCGACATTCGGGCGCCCAACTAGGGCAATAACAGGCTTACTCATTTCTTATTTGCCTTGCTCAGCGGTTTCAACGACCGCTGTTTGGTGTTCCATTAAATCCGACGGTTTTAGCTGGTAACTATTAACTGTCCCTTGACTATCCAGCATGTACAACGTATCACCATCCACCATCGCGTCTATGACAATATTTTCATCGCCGTAATCGTTACTGTGCTTGGCTCGGGCAACGATCGTTCCATGTAATTTGTCCAGCCAATGAACGTAACCATATCCGTCAACCGCCAGGATCATATTCTTATAGCTAAGAAGATCCCCAAGATTGCGGAATTTCAAACCAACTTGATTCCATAATTCAGTACCGTTGGAAATATCATAGGCATGAATGACATCATCCTCATCAACCATATATATTGCTTGATCGTCCACGATGAAATCACGATAGCCCGAAACATCTTGGGCGTAATATAGATTTCCGCTTTCCAAACTGATAGCCGCCAACTTCCCATGATAGCCCAGCGCAATCAAACGATCGCTTTTCAAGACCAATGCGGATTGCACATCCACCATACGTTCCAAGTCGGTACGACCGCTCGGAATGGCAATTCTAGCTTCCCAAATCGTATTTCCCGTCTCCGCAGAAACCGCCTCGACCTTGCCGGTTTCCCAGCCAACATAAAGCACCTTGTTATCGTAAAGGACAGGAGAAGCACCTCGTAAGGAAAGGTTTGGAACCTGGTATCCTTTTACCCAGACAACCTCGCCCGACCCAAGATTCAACTCGTACAATTTACCGTCAACCGTGCGGGTATAAATCTTATCACCAGCAATAGTTGCCTTACTCAATACTTCACTTGATAGCTGCGTCTGCCATTCAACCTGTCCATCCATAGCAGAGAGTGAAATCACTTTACCTTTCGAAGTCCCGATAATTAAACGGCCTTGTGCAAGAACAGGTCCCGAGACAATTTTTTCGGAAAGGTGGTTTTGCCAAATAACTTGATCTGTCCAACGCGACTGGTTGAGCTTCTTAAATGCGGACACCATGCCTTCCGAATCCGCCACAAACACAGCTTGTGTATCTTGAGCGATATCCAGACCCTGCTCTTCCGAATTACGCATAGCGCTCAACTGAACCTGCCAATTCCTTTCAATCTGTATGGAAGAATCCAAAGGCGTTAAAGCGGTCGGCACTCTTACTACTTTTGAAGAGGAGCACGCGGTCAACCCTAGTGCCAATAAAATCAATGAAACGGTACGAAACAAGTTCACTTACATGCGTCCTATTATAAAACTCAACCAATTAATCCAATAACTCTGACTTAATGAGGTAAGTCATCCAATTGAATTTGCGCAATACCTTTAAGACTCTTAGAGGCTTCGGCATTATCAATTACGCGTTTGAATGCATCCTTAGCGCCTGGGACATCAGACTCAGCCAGTGCAAGCAAACCGGAAGTATAATCGTAATTACCGCGCTCCGCAGGCAACAATGCATTCTCATCCACCCCATCCAATGCCGACTTGGCTTGAGCGTATTCTTTTTTATCTGCAAGCATTCTGGCCAAGCGAATGGTGGCAACATGTTGCAAAGCTTTATCTGTTGAATTTGAAATCACCCACTTAAGATGATCTTGTGCTTCATCCAACTCGCCTTTATCAAAACTGTACTTAGCCGCCATCAAAGCTGCCGCCGCCGCATAAGGGCTTTCAGGCTGTTCTTGCATCAACTTCAATGCATCACGCGAAACCTCACCAAACGTTCCGTTCTGCATATTCATCTGTAACACTTCAAAGGTGGCCGAAGCATTACTGGCTTCAGCTGTTTTAGTTTGATCCCAATAGCGCCAACCGGAAAAAGAGATTGCGATCACTAACAGGCCGCTTAAAAGCGCCGTACCGTTTTTCTTCCACCAAGTTTTGATCGCTTCGATCTGTTCTTCTTCTGTTTCATAACGGCTCATAATTATGAATCCTTCGTTAACTGATTAGTTATGTAAAAAATATCGGTTTAATTAAACAATGTCTTTAAGTGATTAGTCAGTTCATCCCAACTTACTGTCAGCTGATCCGAATTGTCGCGCAGAGGTTTGATTGCCACCACCTTATCTTCGACCTCTTGGTCGCCCAATACTACGGCATAGCTAGCACCGGATTTGTCTGCCTTTTTGAATTGGCTTTTGAAGCTTCCGCCCCCGCAATTCATCTGAACATTCAAGTTCGGCAAATCGTCTCGAATCTTTTCAGAAATGACCAGGCCTGGTCGTTGTACATTCTCGCCAACCAAAACGACGTAAATATCGGGGGTTGCATGTGCTGGCACCAAAAGCTTATCCATCAAAAGTGCTGTCAGACGTTCGATTCCCATCGCAAATCCAACGGCTGGCGTTGGCTTGCCGCCAATCTGCTCGACCAGGCCATCATAGCGGCCGCCGGCACAAACAGTACCCTGAGCGCCCAACTCGGTGGTAATCCATTCAAATACGGTACGGTTGTAGTAATCCAACCCTCTTACCAAATTCGGATTCACAACGTATTCGATTCCCAAATCATCCAAAGACACCTTTAAGGCTTCGAAATGCACCTGTGACTCTTCATCCAAATGCTCGAGTAATTTCGGAGCCCCTTCCACAACTTCTTTCATATCCGGATTTTTGCTATCCAAAATACGCAAAGGGTTCGACTCTAGACGTCGCAAACTGTCTTCATCCAGTTTCTCTTTGTGTTTGGAAAGGTAGGAGACCAGCTTATCGCGGTAAGCCGCTCTAGCTTCCTTGCTGCCCAAAGAATTGATTTGTAGCTCAAGGTTTTCCAAACCAAGCTTCTCCCACAAACGGGCACTCAATGCAATCAATTCCGCATCAATATCGGCATCGGCGAGTCCAAACACCTCCACACCAAACTGGTGAAACTGGCGGTAACGTCCTTTCTGAGGACGTTCGTAACGGAACATCGGACCACTGTAGTAAAGTTTTTGAATCTGGTTATGAGTCAAACCATTCTGAATCATCGCTCTCACACAACCGGCCGTCCCCTCCGGGCGAAGGGTCAAACTGTCTCCATTACGGTCCGCAAAAGTGTACATCTCTTTTTCTACGATGTCGGTCACTTCCCCGATTGAACGTGCAAACAGTTCAGTCTTTTCAACTACAGGTAAGCGTATAGACTGAAAGCCATACTGCTGCAAGGTATTTTGTGCCTGGGCAAGCAAATAATCGAATGCCTCAACTTCCGAACCATAAAGGTCATTCATGCCACGAATGGCTGAAATCTGTTTTCCCATATAATTTTTAAACTCTTTCTTAATGCTTTTTATATTTAATTAATATCTGGTGTTAAGCCCAAAAACACTTATTGTTGCACTACAGCCCAAACAGAAATACCCAATAAAACCAAAACCAGCAATAACATCAAAACACGAATCAGGCCGCCGCGAATCAGAGGCTTAGGGGCTGGGTATTGATAACGCTGCATGGATTCCAAATTACTAACTATCCCTTCGGCATCCGGGAAATAGGATTCATAAACCCTTTCATCGATGCCCAAAAAATGAGCGTAGTTTCGCACATAACCTCTCTCAAAAGGAGTCATGGCTGACAAATTCAACTCAGCTTGCTCGAATTTTTCTAGCTGAGATTCCTGCAAATTAAGCTTCTGAGCTGCCTCGACAAGTGTGATTTTTTTATCTTCTCTCGTCTTAAGAAGCAATTCATTTAATGGTAATTCCACACTTTCTTGATCTGCCATCACATTTCCCTTTGCCGGTTTTTTTAAATCTAGCCTTCGAATTCAACTCTATGTATTGTACGTTTGGTACGATCTTTCACCTTACCAGCCAACTGTCCACAGGCCGCATCGATGTCATCTCCCCGGGTTTTTCGAACCGTGCAGTTCAATCCCGCATCCATCAATTTTTGCTGGAAGCGATGAATTGCATTATTGGATGAACGCTTATAATCCGTATTAGGGAATGGATTGAAAGGTATTAGGTTAATTTTGCAAGGAAGATCACCCAAGATAGCGATCAACTGATCCGCATGCTCAGGCAAATCATTGACCTTATCCAACATGACATATTCAATAGTCACGTGCTTCTTACTATGACCACCCTCGACAAATCGGTGCAAAGCAGGCATCAATACCTCAAGCGGATACTTTTGATTGATAGGCACCAGGATGTCACGAAGCTCATTATTCGGAGCATGAAGCGAGATCGCCAAACTAACATCAACCTCGTCCTTGATTTTATCAATAGCTGGGACGACACCAGCTGTACTGATGGTGACACGTCTCTTGGACAAACCATAAGCATAGTCATCCATCAGAATACGTGCGGCAGGAAACACATGAGTCACGTTCAACAACGGTTCACCCATTCCCATGAAGACGACGTTAGATATGCGACGTTCTTCTTTAGGCTTGCAGCCAAGCGCCTTATTGGCAACCCACATCTGAGCAATAATTTCCCAGTTTTCTAAATTACGGTTAAACCCTTGCTGCCCTGTAGAACAGAAACTGCATTCCAAAGCACAGCCGACCTGAGAAGAAATACACAAAGTCCCCCGGCTCTTCTCAGGAATGAAAACCGCCTCAATACAGTTATGATTGTCCACTTCCAACAACCACTTGATGGTTCCATCGTCAGAGTGCTGTTCGGCTACAATCTTAGGCGTTCGGATTTGAGCTACTGATTTCAATTTCTCCCGCAAGGCCTTGCTTAAATTGGTCATTTCGTCAAATTCACTAACACCATGCTGATGAATCCACTTCATAACCTGCGATGCACGAAAAGGCTTCTCCCCAATTTCTTTAAAATAGGCCTCCATAGCGGCTCTATCCATTCCAAGCAGGTCTACCTTACCAGTCAATTCCATTGTCACCGTTAAATACTCTTCTTAGTCTCTCGGACACAATTCTGTCTGACTGAAAAAATAGTCAATTTCACGCGCCGCACTTTCAACCGAGTCAGAACCATGAACGGAGTTTTCACGAACGCAGCGAGCAAAATCTGCTCGAATCGTTCCTGGTGCCGCTTTAGTTGGATCGGTCACCCCCATGATCTCACGGTTCTTCAGAATGGCGTCTTCACCTTCCAAAACTTGTACGATCAATGGAGCAGAAATCATATACTCGATTAGTGGCTCATAAAAATCACGCCCTTTATGCTCGGCGTAAAACCCTTCTGCCTGTTCACGAGTCAAGCGCAGCATTTTGGACGCAACCACACGCAAACCGGCATCTTCGAAACGCTGAAGAATGGTGCCAATCAAGTTTCTTTCTACCGCATCCGGCTTAATAATTGAAAAAGTACGTTGCATTTGCTTTTCCTTAATAAAAATAGTTGCATTATTCTATCAATTATTCACCGCGGCTGCATAAAAACAAAGCCCCAGCAATAAGCTGGGGCCTCTATATTTTTGAAAAAAACACATCTAGAGAAAATTACACGGTAAAAGACTCTCCGCAACCGCAACTTTCTTTAACTTTCGGGTTTTTGAAATCGAACCCTTCGTTCAGCAAGCTTTCTTTAACATAGTCGATTTCCATCCCGTCAATATTCTCTAAACTCTTGGCATCCACTACAACTTGTGTACCAAAACTTTCAAAAATGGAATCATCACCATGAATTTCATCCGCGTAATCCACCACATAAGAAAAACCGGCACAACCACTTACTTTGGTCGCCACTCTCAGACCAATACCTGAGCCTCGCTTGGCGATCATGCTCTTCACACGCTGCGCTGCAGCTTCTGTTAAGGTAACGGCCATAATTTCTCCTTTAGACTGCCTTCTTATCCAAACTTAATTTCTTTCATTTCTTTTGCACTGCCGTGCTCTTTATCCAACAAAGATTGTAGCGAAATACCTTTCAAAAAGGAATCCATCAATGCACTCAGGTCTCGCCAAAGTTCATGCGACAAACACTTTTCTCCAGCCTGGCAATTCACCTTACCGCCACATTTCTGCGCATCAATGATTTCATCCACCGCATGGATGATTTGACTGATTGATATCTCATCCGCTGAACGACTTAGGCGATAACCTCCACCTGGTCCTCTTGCACTGGATACCAAGTCAGCCTTCTTTAATTTCGCAAACAACTGCTCGAGGTACGATAATGAAATTCCCTGTCGCTCAGAGATCAGAGACAAGGTGATTGGACCATTATTTTGATTTAAGGCAATATCAATCATCGCTGTTACGGCATAGCGCCCTTTAGAAGTCAATTTCATCACACATTTCCCATTCTTAAACTATCGATAGATTATACAATAACCATGTAAATTACTCAAGTATTGAACTACGCGAATCGGAATCACAATACGTAAAACTTACACCATTAATGTAATTCTAACCTAATCAATAACCTTTTTTCCAGCAGAACTTTTTAAATGCGCTGCCTGCTCGGGATCACTCGGTTCCAACACCGCATCATCCAATTTCGGGAAATGCATATCAATCGATTCCCCACCAAGCTTCTGCAACTCCATAGCCATTTTCTCAAGCTTTTCATCCTGAACCTGAATATGGTCCAAAAGACTGTAAATCGCTTTTTCCACCGGATCGGCAATATCTTGCCTAACACCGTAGGCATCAAAACCAATCTTCTCGGCCATCTTAGCCCGACGCTTCTTAACATCCGACTTCTCTTGCTCAACAATTCTACCGGGAATACCAACAACCGTTCTTCCCTCGGGAACCCCCTTTAGAACAACTGCGTTCGAACCGATACGTGCATCGTTTCCAATCTCAATCGGACCCAACACTTTCGCTCCAGCCCCCACAACGACCCGATCACCCAAAGTTGGGTGTCGCTTACCTTTCTGCCACGTCGTACCACCCAAAGTCACTCCGTGATACAAGGTACAATCATCACCAATCTGAGCGGTTTCACCAATCACCACACCCATACCATGGTCGATAAAAAAGCGCTCACCAATCACACAGGCCGGATGAATCTCAATTCCGGTAAACCAGCGGGCCGCGGTGGATATAAAACGAGCCAGCCATTTCAACCGTTTTTTCCATAAAAAGTGCGCTACTCGATACCATAAAATGGCATGCAATCCTGGATAAGTCGTAAGTACTTCAAATGTATTACGAGCGGCAGGATCACGCTCAAATACACAATTAATATCGGATCTTAGTCGTTTAAACACCATTAAACCTCGTTATGGTTTTTGTTCACTTGACGTTGAGCGGCTGTCAAAACCCCTCGTAAAATATCAATTTCTTTTACATCCAACTGGGCACGGTTGAACAATCTGCGCATTCTTCGCATAAAACGTGCGTTCTTCGCAGGATCCAGAAACTCAATGTCCTGCAGTGCCTGATACAAATGATCGTAAAACCCTTCCAGCTGTTCAGAAGAAGCCAGCTTATGACGATACCCTTTACTGTACTGCCTTTCAATATCGGTTGCCATCAGACACTCATACGCAAAGACTTGCACCGCAGCTCCTAGATTCAACGAGCTGTACGCTGGATTGGTCGGAATGTGAGCCAAATAATGGCACTTATCCAATTCAGCATTACTCAAACCAGAATCTTCCCGCCCGAATACCAAGGCAACATCACCCTCTTCTACGGTACTCAATGCCATCTGAGCCGTTTCACGTACATCCAACTGAGGCCACGACACTTTTCTTAGTCGGGCACTTGCACCAACGACCAACTTCGCATCTTTGATTGCTTCATCCAAACTATCCACCACCTTGGCAGAATTTAAAACATCGGCAGCACTGGATGCCCTGACCGAAGCGACCTGACTTGGGAACTCTTTAGGACTCACCAAGACCAGCTGGCTCAATCCCATATTTTTCATGGCACGAGCAACACTTCCTATGTTCCCTGGGTGGGAGGTTTCAATCAGTACAATTCGGATTCTTGACAATCCCTTATGCAGCGCATAATCTTCAATCATTATATTTTTCCGTTATAATTCGCATCCACTTACATTTTAGCGTTTAGCTAATCACTTTATCGCTCGTAGTGCACAGATTAGAAATAAAAACCAACATAGGAATTTACCATGCACCCTTTACTCAATGTCGCTAGCATTGCCGCCCGCAGCGCAGGTAACAACATCATGCACCACTTAGCCAACATCGATCGTCTGCATATTGAACATAAAGGCAAAAATGACTATGTCAGCGAAGTCGATAAAGAAGCTGAACAGACTATTATACAGACCATCCAAAAATATTACCCGGACCACACGATTATTGCCGAAGAAAGCGGTAAGACTTCCGGCAACAAAAAATCCGATATCGAATGGATTATCGACCCTTTGGATGGCACGACCAATTTCCTACATCAATTTCCGTCGTTTTCAGTTTCCATTGCCGTCAAGGAAAAAGGAAAACTCATGCATGGTGTCATCTTCGATCCGCTTCGAGATGAAATGTTCAGCGCAACCAGAGGCAGCGGTGCAAAACTGAACAACTTCCGCATCCGCACAAGCGAGCAGAAAGGATTGGAAAACGCTCTACTGGCAACCGGCTTTCCTTATCACGATTTCAGCTATCTGGACAGCTACATGGCAAGCCTGAAAAGCTTCATGCAATCCACTGCAGGAATCCGCCGAGCTGGCTCGGCAGCTTTAGATCTGGCTTACGTGGCGTGCGGACGAGTTGACGGTTTCTGGGAATTCAACTTGAAGCCTTGGGATATTGCGGCAGGCGCGCTGATTGCACAGGAAGCGGGAGCACTGGTGACTGACTTCACCGGTGCCGAAAATTATATGGAAAGCGGTAACATCATGGTTGCGAATCCGAAACTGTATAAGGAAATGGCCCAGACAATCGCCAAAACAATCCCCGAAGAATTAAGACGTTAAACCCAAACAACAACCAAACTTTTAGAGGGTGCAGGACATCAACACCGCATCCTCTTTCCCTTCCAACAACTCCATACTTTTCTCATCCCAAAGCTGGCAACGATAATAGTTCGCACGCACACCATCACGATGAAAATCACATTTCTGATAAAGTTTTTGCCCAGACAGATTGGAAGCTCTTACCTCCAACAGAATCAAATTAAAACCACTTTCCCGAAGCTTCATTTTCAAAGCATCCATCGCAGCTTTGCCAACACCTTTCTTTTGGTGATTGGGCGCGACACAGAAATTCAACAACTGCACCTCATCCAAAACCGTAAGCATGCATACGTAACCTAACAACTCACCTTCTTCACTACAAAAAATGTAGTTCAACCCCTGATCCAGACTATTCTCAAAGCCTTTTTGCGACCAAGGGTAATCATAGGATTTCTGCTCAACGGACAAAACCCATTCAAGATCACTCTCATCCATGGAACGAAGGTAGCTAAATCTGGACATATTCTGGAATTTAAACTTGGTTACGGACAACCATTACGGATTGATAAAAAGACTGCTTGGCATATGGGTCGAACAGCATATCCTGCAAACTCGGCACCTCAATAACCTGAAGACCTTCGGACAATTGCTCTGACAACTCGCTATACGGTTGCATACTCAAGACACGCTCCACACCCGACTCAACAATCTCTTCAATAGTAGAAAACAGCATCTCCTCGGAGATCAAGGCATCAGTATCGTAATAAGCGACCTGATCTTCCGGCCAACCAAGTGCTTCACAGATATTAAGCCACAACTGCCATTCGAGACGATTTTCATCTTCCCAAATAGAATTGAGACCAGAACCAATCAAAACCAAACCATTCAAAGTCTGGCCTTGAGCGGACTGCCCTTCGGGGGTAAAAGACACTTCGGCTACACACGAAGGTTCAGCCTGAACTTCGTCAGGAGCAATGATGGTTGATGCTGTATCACAGTGTTCGACAGTTTCAACGTCCAGAGAAGCCGGGGACTGTTTAATGTCGGTTTGATTTTCAAAATAGTCAGGCCTGGCCACCCAGATGGTACCTCCCATCTCCTCGAACAGGCCTGCTGAAAACTTAGGATTTGCCATCTGACAAAAAGAAACCTTTAAACCGGAGCTTGTGGATGCTCTTTAACACCCACAGCTTGCAGCTTATTCAATGCATTAATATAGGCTTTCGCGGAAGCGGTAACAATGTCGGTATCCGCCCCCTGCCCATTGACGATACGACCTGCCAACTCCAAACGAACCGAAGTTTCACCCATCGAATCCGTTCCGTTAGTCACATTGCTTACAGAATAGAGCTCCAAAGTAGAGCCGGAAGAAACCAGGTTTTCAATCGCCTTGAAAGTAGCATCAACCACACCACCACCACTAGCCGCTGCGGTTTCCTCTTTACCGCCGATCCATAACGTCACTTCGGCGTTAGGGTTTTCACCGGTTTCTGTCGCAACCTTAAGTGATACCAGTCGATAGATCTCATTCTCGACACGCTGGGCAGAGTTATCCGTCACAAGCGCTTGCAGATCCTCGTCATAAATCTCGTGCTTGCGATCGGCCAACTCTTTAAAACGAACAAAGGCTTCATTCAGTTCTTGCTCGGTTTCAAAAGTAATGCCCAACTCTTCCAAACGGGAACGGAAAGCGTTACGCCCAGAATGCTTACCCAACACCATCTTGTTGGTTGACCAGCCCACATCTTCAGCACGCATGATCTCGTAGGTTTCACGATGCTTCAGTACGCCGTCTTGGTGAATTCCAGATTCATGAGAGAACGCATTGGCACCGACAATCGCCTTGTTCGGCTGAACAGCGAAACCGGTAATATTAGAAACCAAACGGGATGCCGCAAGGATTTCGGTAGTATTAACCCTTGTATCAACTTCGAAAATATCCTGTCGCGTTTTGACGGCCATTACAACTTCTTCCAAAGCGGTGTTTCCGGCGCGCTCTCCCAAACCGTTAATCGTACATTCGATCTGGCGTGCACCGTTACGAACAGCCGCTAACGAGTTAGCCGCTGCCAACCCTAGATCGTTATGACAGTGCGCAGAGAAAATCGCTTTATCGGAGTTCGGAATACGCTCAATCAAGTTTTTGAACAGCAACCCAAATTGATGAGGTACGTTATACCCGACCGTATCTGGGATATTAATGGTCGTTGCTCCGGCATCAATCGCCGCTTCAATCACACGACACAAGAAATCCAACTCGGAACGCCCCGCATCTTCTGGAGAAAACTCAACGTTATCAGTAAAATTTCGCGCTTTTTTGACTGCCCATACCGCTCGTTCCACCACTTCGTCCGGTGACATTCGCAACTTTTTCTCCATATGAATCGGGGAGGTCGCGATGAAAGTATGAATTCTTCCCGAATTCGCCGGCTTGATTGCTTCACCTGCTCGAACGATATCATTTTCAACCGCTCGCGCCAAACCACAAATCGTGCTATCTTTGACAACCGAAGCTACGGCCTTAACCGACTCAAAGTCCCCTTCGCTAGCGGCTGGAAAACCGGCCTCGATTACATCCACACGAAGCTTTTCCAATTGCTTGGCAATACGAACCTTCTCTTCTTTAGTCATAGATGCGCCAGGACTTTGTTCGCCGTCACGCAAAGTAGTATCGAAAATAACTAAATGATCTTTCATGAATCTTCTCTATCTTTTAACTCTGTTTCTGTCTCGACCTTTTCAACAGACTGTCCGACATCGTCTTTTTTATTCTGTTTTCGCATACTGCGGGTTTTTTTCAACGCCATCAAAGTCAGTACCGGCCCGGAAATGGCATAGGCCAAGAAAATCAGAAAGAGAATCATCGCCGGTTTCAAAGTGACGACCACAAACAACAACACCATCACTAAAAGTGTAACGAAAGGCACCTTGCCTTTCATATCCAACTCTTTAAATGAACTAAAGCGAATATTGCTTACCATCATCAATCCCGCAAGTATGGTAAGCAACATAGCAAAAAGTGCCTCCCCACCGGTTTCGATATGATTACTCTCAACCATCCAGACCATACCGGCCAGCAGAGCAGCGGCTGCTGGGCTAGGCAATCCTTGAAAATAACGTTTGTCGGCTTTTCCAACCTGGGTATTAAACCGAGCTAGTCTCAAAGCCGCCCCGACAGTATAAATAAATGCGACCAACCAACCGAGTTTATCAAAATCGTGCAAAGCCCACTGATACACCAACAAAGCAGGGGCTAAACCAAATGAGATCATATCCGCTAAACTGTCATATTCGGCACCAAAAGCACTGCATGAATTGGTCATACGTGCCACACGGCCGTCCAAGCCATCAAAAATCATCGCAACGAATATCGCAATCGCACCCGCCTCATAATGCCCCTGCATTCCAGCGATTACTGCATAAAAACCGGCAAACAACGCTGCGGTGGTCATCAAATTAGGCAACAAGTAGATGCCGCGTTCAAATGGTTTCATAAACTACACTTCAAAATTTGTTTAAGTAGAGACGCTATTTTAGCAAGTTGTTGCCGTCACCAGCCACAACTTAATCAAGAAGCTGGCTTTTATACCGTTTCGCCTCGACCAACACCAAAATAACGGAACCCTTGTGCCCTGATCACTTCCGGATCGTAAATATTTCGTCCATCGAAAATGACCGCCGTTTTCATACGTTCCTTCATCAATGCATAGTCAGGGTTCCAGAATGCTTTCCACTCAGTAAGAATAAACAATGCATCAGCCCCCTCCAATGCATCGTACATATCATCCGAATAATCCACACCTGAACCGTCTTGCCAATTTGCCTTAAAATCAGGAACTGCCTTGGGATCATAAGCGCATACTGAAGCACCTTGTGCAACCAGAGCCTCAATTGTATTGATACTCGGAGCATTTTCGACCGTGGAAGTATTCGGTTTGAACGACAATCCCCACACTGCGATTTTTTTCCCCTTAAGATCAGTATTAAAGAATCGCCAAGCCTTACGGAACAATATCTCTTTCTGAGACTCGTTATTGCTCAATACAGCCTTCAGCAGATCAGCATCATACCCTTTGCTTCGCAAAGTTCCCACCAGGCTTTTTACATCGGCCGCAAAGCTCGGTCCACCAAAACCACAACCTGGATACAAATAACTGAAGCCAATCCGGCTATCGGAACCCAACCCCTGACGAACCTCCTCCATATCAATCTCAAAGTGCTCGGCGTTATTCGCTAACTCGTTGATCAAACTGATTCGAGTAGCAAGCAAGGCGTTGACAGCAAATTTAGTGTACTCTGCCGCTCTCGTACTCATGACCTTAACCTGGTCGGTCACCCTGTTAAACGGACGCATCAAATCCCGAATTTTTTTAATAGCCTCTTCATCTCCACTGCCCAGAACGATTCGATCGGGACGTGTAAAATCACCGATTGCAGAACCTTCACTAATGAACTCCGGCATGGCCACAACCGACACCTCGGCACTCAAACCACGCCGCGCAAAAGCCTGTTTTACCTGGTTTTCAAACCGATCTGCGGTTCCTATCGGGAAAGAGCTTTGATTCACGACCAGAACATCCCTTGTCGCGCTCTCACCAATCACCTTAACCACCTCTTCCGCGCGATCCAAGCGCCAAGAAGGCATGCTTAAAATCAAGACTTCACCGTGTTCAACACCTGTTTCCCACTCCGACTCAAAAACTAAACCACCCTCCTCAATCTGGGATTTGACCAACTGACTCAGTCCAGGCTCTTCACGAGGTAACACGCCGTCACGCAAGTCTTCAACTTTGGCCACCCCTATCGGCATTGCAACGACCTGGTTACCCGTCTGTGCCAAAGCGCCTGCCGTAACCAAACCGCTCAATTCACAACCGAAAACAGATACTTTCATTTCACAAGCCTCTTAATCAAATTCTGGGTGGAAGAATCAAACGTACAGATACTCTCATCCCCTTTTATTGCCGCATGAGCCTCCTTGGCTATCAGCTTGCCAAGCTCAACTCCCCACTGATCAAATGGATTGATTTCCCAAATCACCGATTCAACAAATGTCTTATGCTCATACAATGCAACTAACATCCCCAGAGTTTTCGGAGAAATCGTTTTCAACAAGATCGTATTTGAGGGTTGGTTGCCGGGATAATGTTTGAATGGAGAATTAAACTTTTCTTTGATTGAATCCGGAATCGCCGCATCCCCCAACATCAACACTCGGGACTGTGCAAAACAGTTCGCCATCGCCAACTCATGCTGGTTGCGCAGACTTCCATCCTTATCGGATACCGAATTACGATCGAAATCGTCCCGTTCAATTGGTGCGATAAAGTCACACATGACAGGTTGAGTGCCCTGATGAAGTAACTGGTAAAAAGCATGCTGGGCATTCGGCCCTACTTCTCCCCACAAAATAGGACAAGTCTTATAGGAGACTTTCTCTCCAGACCGGTTAACCGATTTTCCGTTACTTTCCATCACTAACTGTTCGAAGTAAGAAGGCAGATACTTCAAACGCGCATCATAGGGCAAAATTGCCTTTGCCTGGATATTCAAAAAATTTATATTCCAAACATCAATCAAGCCCATCAAAACAGGTATATTCTTGTTCAATTCTGCCGTACCGAAATGATGGTCCATAAGATGGGCTCCCGCCAACATCTCTTTGAAACCACTCATCCCGACCTTTAAGGCAATGGGCAACCCGATGACCGACCACATAGAATATCGACCACCGACCCAATCCCAAAACAACAACTGATTCTCTTCCGGAATACCCCATTTAGTCATCATATCCGGCTTGGTCGAAACCCCCAAAAAATGCTGTGAAAGCAAGGTTTTCGAATCGGAAATTGCTTCTTCCAACCAATCTCGGGCGGTTTCTGCATTTGAAAGCGTATCAATCGTCGTAAATGATTTCGATGCCAATACAAACAGAGTCGTTTCTCTGTTTAGAGATTTCAGTAAATTGGAAGTCTGAGTGCCATCAATTGACGAAATAAAATGTAAGTTAATTGGGGAGTTAATCGTTTGTAATGCATGAGTGACCATCAAAGGTCCCAAATCGGAACCACCAACACCAATATTCACCACGTCAGTAATCGGCTTCCCGCTGTAACCACGCCATTGACCAGAACGAATCTTATTGACGATATGCTCCATCTTATCGAACTGCACACCAATCTCAGCTTGGACATTTAACGCCTCGCCCTCAACATCTGCACCACTAGCACGTAGAGCACTATGCATCGCTGGCCGATCTTCGGTGTCATTCACATTATCACCAGTTAAGAGTCGATTAATCCACTCTGGAAGTTCCTGCTGCTTAGCCAAGCTCACTAAGAGTCCTATCGTCTCTTCCGTTATCCTGTTTTTAGAAAAATCCAAAAACAACTCATCCAACTCGATCGAGAAACTATTTGCACGACCACAATCTTCAAACAAAGTTTTCAAATGAACATCACCAACCCCCTGTTGGCAATGAGACTTCAAGGCCTGCCATGCTTCAGAATTTTCCACACCCATGCTTTTCAACTTCCTTAGTTGCTTGTGATAAATAAACGCATCTCAATTTAAATACTGGAAAGATCCGTTCCTTCCAAGTACTCTCTAAAGTCGTGGCCTAATTTAGGGTCCCGTAATGCATACTCGACATTTGCCTGAAGATACCCCAACTTATCTCCACAGTCGTAACTCTTTCCGCCCTTGAATTCAAAACCAAACATAACCTCTTCTTTCAAAAGATCATCCATAGCATCCGTCAATTGAATTTCTCCACCCGCTCCCGGCTTGGTTTCTTTCAACAACTGCATCAACCTAGGTGTAAAGATATAACGACCAACAACTGACAGATTCGAAGGTGCCTCTTCAATAGAAGGTTTCTCCACCAATTCCGAAATCCTCAAGTCAGGTCCCTGAACCTCAGCGATACCATACTTTTCAACCTGATCCTCAGGAACTTCTTCTAACGCGACAACACTGGTATGAACTTTTTTATATGTCTCCGTCATTTGGGCCAAACACCCTTTCTTTGGATGGTACATCAACACGTCAGGCAACAGTACGGCAAAGGGTTCGTTCTCCCCAATAATAGGTTCCGCGCACAGGATTGCATGCCCTAACCCCAAAGCCTCTGGCTGGCGAACACTGACTAAGCGCACACCTTCAGGTGTAATTTCTTTCAAAGGAGCCATTCGATCCTGCTTTCCACGCAACTCCAACTCTTTCTCTAACTCGTAATGTTTATCGAAATGATTTTCGATTGCACCTTTACTAGAATGCGTCACTAAAATAATATCGGTAATCCCTGCCTCAGCCGCTTCGTGAACAATATATTGAATCAAAGGCTTATCCACTACCGTCAACATTTCTTTAGGAATGGCTTTAGTAGCTGGCAAAAAACGGGTACCCAGACCCGCGACGGGTAAAATCGCTTTGGTTAACGGCTTGTATGACATATTTCCACTCTTAAACTTTATTAATTCGAAAAAATAAAAAATTAAATAAATAGACTCTGTGTAGCAGGCGTTTGTACAAAATAACTTGGTGCACCAGCAAACTCGATCCCTTCTATAAAGTCAGAAGCCTCAAACCCCATTAAATCGACCGTCATCTGACAAGCCGTAACTTTAACTCCCAGCTCCAAACACATCTCTCTCAACTCATCAAACGGCAACTGCCCCTGTTTTTGCAATTGTTTCTTGAAGCCTTTTGTTGCTAGCGAAGACATTCCCGGCAAGGTCCACACCAGTCCTGGCAACTTTTGATTCCAGTCTATTTTTTGCAGCCATTCCGGTCCGATCGGACTTTTTACAACCATATCCGGACGCCCCAACGGAGTAATTTTTAAACCATTCGAATCTTTAAGAAGACACTTTAATCCATAAAAGGTAAAGAACAGTTCCACTTCCTTATCCATCACAGCTGCTGTGCTGGCTAAAATAAAAGAAGCGTAAGCCCAATCCAAAGTGCCTTTAGACTGAATCACACTGAATTGGTCTGGGAAAAAGGCCGTCTCACTCATTGGCACCGACAACTCTTTGAATTTGGAAAACAAAAAAAGGTTCAGTCTTTTTAAGCTCGCAAAAAAGTTTCTGCTGCTGACAAAAAGCCGGAATGTCCTTCAAGCCGCCTTTGTCTGAAAGAACAACAATAAAAGGCTCCCGCAAGCCAGAAGACTCCGCGAGGAACTTTTTCAATTTAATGATAGGCATCGGACAAGCAAGCCCTGTAAAATCTAATTCCTGCATTATTTAATCACTGACGATTCCTAATTAAATTCCCTACAGAAACGAAAAGCAAAAAACATTTAATCTGCAAGCCAACCCCGCCCTGAAAGGCGAAGATTTTTATTTCATTGTACACAACTTACAATAAGAGTAGTCTTATAATAATTAAAAAAACTTCTGACATTAGTAGAATTGATTAACCACATGCTAGCAGCCAGACACCGCACATACAAGCCAATCAAAAAATTCGGAATTTTTCTGTTTTTTTCACTCTGTATATTCCAATCAGCTCTACTGACAGCAAGCGCCAACGAACTGCCCAATCTTGGCTCCTCTGACTTAATAGAATATACAAAAGAAAAAGAACAAGTGCTTGGAAGAGCATTTAAAACCGCTCTGCATAACGAGTACAGCGTTATAACAGATCCAGATATTTCAAACTATATCCGTAGAATCGGACTCCAAATATCCCGTCATACAGAAGATAAACGAAATTTCTCTTTTTACATCATACAAAATCCTGACATCAATGCTTTTGCCGGGCCAGATGGTATAATAGGCATACACACAGGACTGATCAGAGCCGTCAACAACGAAGCTGAACTAGCATCGGTCATTGCCCATGAAATTGCCCATGTAACACAAAATCACTTATCGAGAAGCTTTGAACTGCAATCCAATAGCAATGTGAGCAACATCGCATCAATCATAGCGGCAATTCTGATTGGAATGCATGATTCCTCAGCCGGAATGGCTACTCTTATGGGCAGCATGGGAGCCAAAGCCCAACAGCAGCTAAAATATTCCAGGGCTCACGAATCCGAAGCAGACTCTACAGGAATTTCATATCTATATAAAAGCGGCTACAACCCCTTTGCAATGGGGGATTTCTTCGCACGACTATCACAGGAATACCAAAACAGCGAATTCAAACCAATTGAAATACTTCAGACACACCCAGTCACTGAACACCGACTAGCTGAAGCCAAAAACCGTGCTGAAAATTACCCTCCATTAATTTTCAAGCATGAAAATGAAACACTGACGTTAATAAAGCTGAGACTACAAGATTTAACAGGACTCAATGACGAAACACTAAATACGACCGAATTAAACCAATCCGAAAAATGCTACATGAATACTCTCAATCTATTAAAACAGACACCTGTCACATTTAAACACAAGGAACTTTCCTGCCTAAAAAAAGCCATCAAGGAACGACCTACACAACGCCTCTACCAAACACTATTATTCGATTCATACCTAAACCCAGACATCAAAAATATACCTCCAGAAATTATCAAACAAGCCGAGCTGTCCCACGACCTATACCCTCAAGACCCGTCGATTCTCCTGAGGTACACAAGCCTATTAATTAAGGCAGGACAAAGCTTAAAAGCAGAGCAGATATTGATTAATGAGACACCAAAACACCAGTACCAGTCACAACTATACAAACTACTAAGCGGCACATATGCTCAAAAAGGCAAATTGGCTGAAGCCTATTTCTACGAAGCATTAAGTTACTTTAATATCGGCGATATTCAACGTACAAACATTTTTATTAACAAGGCAAAATCCCTTGTAAAAAGGGATGGAAGCACTTTGCAGGCTAAAATCAGACACTTTGAAACTAATTACGCCAACCTATTGAAAGACAACAACAAAGACAAATAATATCAATCAGGTCATAAGTTTTTATTAAGAAGAGATTAAATAAAACAATACCTTTTCATTCTCAAAACACTTGCGTTTGTAATTTTAGTGAGTAAGCTTACGTCCAAGAGCAAATTTTGTTCAAAATAATAAATCCCAAGTAAAAATAAAACGGGAAAGTTATAAAAGACTCTTTAGGAGGAGAAGAATGTTCAATTCTAACATGAAGAAGTTGTTGACCGCTTTGGCGATCTCGTCTGCTGTAATGGTACAGCCAGTAGCATCATTTGCTGCGGATAAAGGTGCATCATCAGTAGAAGAGGGTAAAAAGCTCGCTTTCAGTCGATCAAAAGGTAACTGTCTTGCATGCCACATGGTAGGTGACGGTGCAATGCCTGGTAATATTGGTCCTGCACTGATTGCTATGAAGATTCGTTACCCAGATAAGCAAAAGCTGTACAACAAAGTTTGGGGAACGCCTGAAACTCAGAATGTTCCGAACAGCATGATGCCTCCATTTGGACAAAATGGAATCCTTACAGATGAAGAAATCAGCAAGATCGTTGATTACATCTATACTCTGTAACCTTAATGTTTATTAAACCTTAACCGGGAGTTTAAAACCTTATGAAACGTAGATCTTTCCTTAAAGGTACCCTAGCAACTGGCGCAGCGGCTGTAGCTGTTAACGCTGGTCTATTAACGCCAAGCACAGTATTGGCTGACTGGAACAAGGCTGCATTCGCTGCTAAGAAAACTGACGATGCACTTAACAGTGTTTACGGTTCAGCATCTGCAACTGCTTCTGGTGACGTCAAACTTAAAGCCCCTGCAATCGCAGAGAACGGTGCAGTAACTCCTGTAACTGTTGACGCTTCTGGCATGAGCGGTGTTGAGTCTATCTCAATCATGGCTAGCAAAAACCCAATGCCTCTAGTTTGTACTTATGACTTTGCAAGTTCTGCAATTGGTTATGTTTCTACTCGTATCAAAATGGGTGAAACAATGAATGTTATTGCCGTTGTTAAAGCTGGTGGAAAACTTTTCAAAGCTGAACAAGAAGTTAAAGTAACTATCGGTGGATGTGGTGGTTAATCCCCACCTTTAAACTTTGAAAGTTTATTGACACACTGAAAATTATTAAAAGGAAATAACATGTCTATTAAAATCAGAATGCGTGGAAAATCAAAAGGCGGCGTTGCAGAAGTTAAGGCGCTAATCAAGCACCCTATGGAATCTGGTGCTCGTATGAACAAGAAAACTGGTAAGCCATATCCAGCTAAGTTCATCGATACTGTTAAAGTATTGGTAAACGGTACTGAAGCTGTAAACGCGCAATGGTCTGGTGCGGTTTCTGCAAACCCATACATGGCTGTTCAACTAAAAGCTAACGCTGGTGACGAAGTTAAAATTGTTTTGACTGACAACACTGGTGAAGCTGGTGAAGAAACTCTTAAATTGAAGTAATTTAAGAGTCGGTGCCTGCCCTCTTGGGCAGGTACACCCCATAATAATAATAGAAATAGAAAATAACAGAGCTCTCGGACGGAGGATTGGGAATGAAAAAAACGCTACTAATCGCCTTAACACTAGGTGTTTCAGTAGGTGCCACCTCAGTAATGGCATCCAATGTGGACCCTGAAACAGATCACCAGCAACTGGTCGACTATTTCAAAGCAAAAAGTCCAAATATTAAATTTGAAGAGTATGCAAACGGTGCATACATTTATTCAGCAGACAAATACGCTCAATGGGAAGCGGCTGAAGAATTCCCTCCATATTTAGACGCGGTTGATGCAGGTGAAGCTGCATGGAATAAAGACAAGGCAGTCTTTGAAAAATGCTTTGGTTCTGACGTTTCAAAAATTCGACCAAAATATCCTTACTTTGATGAAGCAACCCAGCAGGTTGTTACACTAGAAGGTGCAATTAACCAATGTCGTACTGACGCTGGCCTGAAACCATACAAATGGAAGAAAGGAACAATCGCACAAGTTAGCGGTTACCTTGCTTACAATGCTCGTGGCCAAAAAATCGATGTTAAAATCGAAAGTGAAGGTGCAAAAAAAGCATTCAATGCAGGTAGAGAGATTTACCTTACTCCTCGCGGCCAATTGAACCTTTCTTGTGCAAAATGTCACACTTACAATGCTGGACGTCTAGCACGTTCTAACATTCTATCTCCGATCGTAGGTCACACTACACACTTCCCAGTGTTCAGAGCTAAGTGGCAAGCACTAGGTACGCTGCACCGTCGTTATGATGGTTGTATGAAAAACATGCGTGCAACCCCATTCAAAACTCAAGGTGAAGAATTCCGTAACCTAGAGTTCTTTGAAGCTTATATGTCAAACGGTCTTGAAATCAACGGACCTGGTTACCGCGAATAATAGGTAATTCTGACTCAATAAAAAACCCGGCTAAGCCGGGTTTTTTATTGCCTTTAATTTGGCTATTGTCATCATTAAGAATAAACAAACACAACTTTTATTACGTACAAAAAAACCGGCTAAGTTGCCGGCTTTAAGAACTAAGTAAGTAAAACTTTACTAACAGATAGAAGAGATGCTTAAGCTAACTCAAGCATCTGCTCCCCTTCATAAATCCAGTCAAATCCTTGACGAACCCACTTCTCAATTCTCATCAACAATTCCGGATCATTAAGGCCCATCTTCTGAGCAATCAAGAAGACCTTATCTTGCTCTTCTTCACCGAAATGCCCATCCTTATAGGAGATCTTAATAATTTCCTGAAGGGTGATAATCCGTGCCTGCTTGGTATCCAACAACTGAATCAACGCCGGAATATCAATATCCGCCTTGTCCAAGTCATACTCAATACCGTAAGCTTCACTGAAATCCTTAAGATACTGAACCTCTTCATCGGATACATCATTATCAGCGGCAGCAATATGAGCTGTCAGATCAAAAACAACTTGACGCTGTTCCTGGGTCAGTCTATCTGCAAACATGATTCAAAACTCCTAAAATAAATTATCTGTGTTCGATTTGTTCTACGTCACGCACTGCACCAAAAGCAGCACTGGTCGTCATAGCCGCATAGGCACGCAATGCCGCACTAACTTTTCGAGCTCTCTTCTCGACAGGCTTCCAGGCATCACGTCCCTTAGCAACCATTGCTTGCCTTCTCTCAGCCAACTCTTCATCCGTCAATTGGACATTGATTTTACGTTCCGGGATATCGATTTCAATAATATCGCCGTTTTCAACCAATCCAATGTTTCCACCTTCAGCCGCTTCAGGTGAAGCATGCCCAATGGACAAACCTGAAGTACCACCTGAAAAACGCCCATCGGTCAACAAAGCACACTCTTTACCAAGCCCTTTAGATTTTAGGTAACTGGTTGGATAAAGCATTTCCTGCATACCAGGGCCACCCTTAGGCCCTTCATAACGAATAATCACAACTTCACCGGATTTGACTTCATCACCCAAGATGCCTGCTACAGCGGCATCCTGGCTTTCGTAGATACGCGCCTTACCGGTAAACTTGAATATCTCTTCATCCACACCAGCCGTTTTAACGACACAGCCATCTAATGCAATATTTCCATAAAGAACGGCCAATCCGCCATCTTTCGTGTAAGCATTCTCTACACTACGAATACAGCCGGATTTTTCATCCTTATCCAACGTCTTCCAACGCTTGTCTTGGCTGAAAGCCACAGTAGTACGAACGTTTCCTGGAGCAGCCTTAAAAAACTTTTCTACAGCCGGATCTTCGGTACGGCGGATATCCCATAGCTCAAGTGCCGCCCCCATTGTCGAAGCATGAACGGTTGATACATCGGTATGCAACAGCCCACCTCTTTCCAGCTCACCAAGAATTCGCATGATACCGCCCGCTCTATGGACATCTTCCATGTGGTAAATTTTAGAGTTTGGTGCGACCTTTGACAGACATGGAACACGACGTGAAATATGATCTATATCCGCCATGGTGAATTTCACTTCCGCTTCACGAGCGATTGCCAGCAAATGCAAAATTGTATTGGTTGAACCGCCCATTGCCACATCAAGAGACATGGCATTTTCAAAAGCTTCCATTGTCGCAATTGAACGCGGTAAAACGGAATCATCATCCTGCTCGTAATATTGTTTAGTGATCTCTACAATGCGGCGACCTGCTTCTTCAAACAGATGTTTGCGGTCAGCATGAGTAGCCAAAGTCGTTCCGTTTCCAGGAAGCGCTATTCCAAGCGCTTCCGCCAAACAGTTCATCGAGTTCGCAGTAAACATACCAGAACATGAACCACAAGTAGGACATGCAGAGCGTTCAACTTCATCCACATCGGAGTCAGAACAACGGTCATCCGCAGCCATTACCATCGCATCAACAAGATCCAATTTAATCCCTTCTCCACCCAATACGGTCTTACCGGATTCCATCGGTCCACCCGTAACGAAAATGGTTGGAATATTAAGTCGCATTGCGGCCATCATCATACCCGGAGTGATCTTGTCGCAGTTTGAGATACATACCAATGCATCGGCACAATGTGCATTACACATGTACTCGACGGAATCCGCAATCAAGTCACGTGAAGGCAAAGAGTACAACATACCGTCATGCCCCATTGCAATCCCGTCGTCTACCGCGATGGTATTGAACTCTTTGGCAACACCGCCATTCTCTTCAATAACCCTTGCCACCAGCTGTCCCATATCTTTCAAGTGCACATGCCCAGGAACAAACTGCGTAAACGAGTTTGCAATCGCGATAATCGGCTTGCCGAAATCCTGCGTTTCCATTCCTGTCGCACGCCATAAAGCACGTGCACCGGCCATATTTCTACCATGTGTGCTGGTTCTTGAACGATATTGTGGCATCTAAAACTCCTTAACGCTTTGCAATGATTCAACAATCACTGATTGGCTGTTATACTTATTTATATTTATTAAGTTATTTTCTCACATCTGTCGTTCAGATATGACAAAATCCAATCGGTTTTTTACGAAAAATCGAATCGTTTCAAACAAGCGGAACCTACTTGCCAGATTCGGCCAAGCATTTTCCTGAAATGACCAACTATTTCATTGATTTTAACGGCTAACGAATGCAACAATCAGACCTCGATTTTATAAACTCTTTGCGGCAGTCTTCACGCTATATCGAACAACACCGTGGAAAGACCTGTGTCATTTACCTTCCAGGAGAGCTATTGCTCACAGAATCGAGTCGCAAACAACTCTCTCAGGATGTTGGGCTTTTGCACAACCTTGGATTGAAAATCGTCCTGGTCATGGGTGCAACGGAGCAAATTGACCAAGCCTTTGAAACAGCCAATATCAAATGGCAGAGCCATCAACAGTTCCGCATTACAACGACTGAAATGCTACCGATTTTCCAGCAAACCATCGGGACAGTTAGAAGCCAGTTAGAAGCCAGTTTTAGCCAAGCTAACTGCATGCAGCCAAGCCCGCTAACAATCACATCGGGTAACTGGGTGATTGCGCAACCAAAAGGAGTCATCGACGGCGTCGATTTCCAACACACGGGTAACCTACGAAAAATAAACCACCAAGCCATTTCTGCTAACCTGGAAGCCGGCCAGATCGCCCTGCTCACGCCTCTTGCTTACTCCTTAACCGGAGAGCTATTTAACCTAAACACCCTTGAGCAGGCCTGTGAGGTTGCGTCTGCTATCCAAGCCGATAAACTGATGATTTTTACGACCGAAGCCGAAATCCAAGACCTGCCTAAACAACTAAGTATTCCTGAACTCGACGCTGCTCTAAAACAATCCTCAAGTTCGGAACAGGTTCGTCTATTGACCCAAATTCGCAAAACCAGTCAGAATGTGAAACGCATCCACCTGATGGACAAACACGACCCAAGCACGATATTGATCGAACTTTTCACGCGAGACGGATCCGGAACCTTAATTTTCAGTGATCGCTATCATCAAGTACGTCAAGCGAATATTGATGACGTCGGCGGCATTCTCGACCTGATTGCCCCGCTGGAACAACAAGGAGTTCTGGTGAAGCGTTCGCGTGAACTGCTCGAACTGGAAATTGATAACTTTATGGTAATCGAACGCGATCAACTTATTATCGGCTGTGCGGCTCTCTACCAACATGAAGAAGAGTACGCCGAACTCGCCTGCCTGGCAGTCAACCCTCATTACCAGGGGCAAGAGCTTGGTAGCGAACTGCTTAATGCCATCGAAGCAAAAGCGAAATCCATTAGCGTGAAGTCACTGTTTTTATTGACGACTCACACACATCACTGGTTTATCGAACATGGCTTTGAAATCGGTAAAGTTGAAGATTTGCCCGAAAAGAAACAGACGCTGTATAACTTTCAGCGCAACTCCAAAGTATTAGTCAAACAATTAAGTTAGAAACCCTTTTCACCCTTAATCGCCGACAACAGTTGGCTAAAGAAAAACATGTCACGAGTTACCCAGATAAAAGACCGCTTCCGTGGATTCCTACCGGTAGTTGTCGATGTTGAAACTGCCGGCTTCAACGCCGACAGTGATGCCCTGATTGAAATGGCGGTTGTCACTTTAAGAATGGATTCGGACGGGATGTTGCAACGCGATGCAACCTATTCCAAAAACATCCTCCCTTTCGAAGGTGCAAACCTAGACAAGAGTGCACTTAAATTCATAGGTGTAGAAGACCCTTTTCACCCATTCCGAGGTGCCATATCCGAAAAAGAGGCCCTGCGCGCGCTCTTCAACCCAATCAACCAACAGGTAAAAGAGACGGGATGCAGCCGTGCAATCCTAGTCGGGCACAACGCCTTCTTCGATTTAGGCTTTGTCAAGAAAGCGGCCGAGCGCACCAACGTAAAATCCCCATTCCACGAGTTCAGTACCTTCGATACTGTTTCTCTTGCCGGACTCGCCTACGGACAGACTGTGCTCGCCAAAGCGGCGGAGTATGCCGGAATGGACTGGGACAATGGTAAAGCACATTCCGCAGCATACGATACGGAACAAACGGCGGACCTATTTTGCCAGATTGTCAACCAATGGCCCCTGTACAAATCTGAGTAACGCTAAATCAGGACAAAAGAGACGAATTCAGGATCCCAACAGGCCTGCTGGATTTTTGATCACCATAAAAAAAGCCCCCGCCGAATCTTCATCCAGCAGGGGCTTTTAAAAACAACTTAGTCCGTTTCCAAAAAACTTAGCAGGTTTCAGAAGTCATTATTTCAACCTTGCTGTTCCTCTGCTTTACTATTGGCTTCCGCCATCATCTTCTTAAGTTCACCGGATTCGGCCAACTCAAGCGTGATATCACAACCGCCCTGTAACTCACCATTAATGTAGAGTTGAGGAAAGGTCGGCCAATCCTGATATTTAGGAAGGTGTTCGAAAATAGCGGCATCCGCTAAAATGTTTACAAACGCAAATTTTTCGCCGGTCTCAACCAATGCTTGAGCTGCACGGCTTGAAAAACCGCAAGAAGGCATCTGTGGCGTGCCCTTCATATACAGAACAACCGGGTTATTGGTAACCTGATCGTGAATTCGTTGCAATGTCTCTTTTTCAAGTGAGTCTTGTGTAGACATACTGATTCCTTATACAAACTTAAAATTTAATGTCGGAGTATTTTACTAGGTTATAGCCCAAAAATACACCGATGAATAAAATGGAAATTCCAATACACCTAAAGGGTCTTATCGACGTGCTTCTGCAACCAGAATTCCAATAAAGCCGCGTGCCATAATTTGCTGCCCTGAATCGCAGTGAAACTCTCAGGCGCTTCCGGATTATCCAGCAGGCGCTGCAAAGCCAGCTCATTGAAAATGCCGCGTGCTTTGGCTTGGGGGGAAGTCAGTATTTTTTTCATAAACTCGAAGAATTCGCCGCGCACGTACTTCAATGCCGGCATAGGAAACGCAACCTTAGGGCGGTCAATAACTTCATCGGGCAACAAACCTCTGGCAATCTGCTTCAGAATAAACTTACCATCGTCAATCAATTTCAATTCCGATGGCGCCGACATCGTCAACTCCACCAGCTTATGGTCTAGAAACGGCACCCGCGCCTCCAGCCCCCAAGCCATAGTCATATTATCGACACGCTTGACCGGATCATCGACCACTAGAGTCGTCACATCCAATCGTAATACCTGATCCAGAAAAGTATCCGCTCCCGGTTCCGTCAGACGGTGCCCAATATAATCGGAAGTGACATCTTCCACATGATATTCTGGATTAATCACCTCCAACCACTCTTGGTGCGAGCGATCGAAATAGTAAGGTCTGAAAGCGTCCAAAACAGCGTGATGGTCTTTGAGATCGATTCCTTCAGCTGCCTGCGCCATTTTCGCGTACCAGAAATAACCTCCAAAAACTTCGTCTGCTCCCTGACCAGACATGACCACCTTGACATCCTGAGCCACCTGCTCGGATAGCAAATAGAAAGCAATCGCGTCCTGGCCGACCATCGGCTCGGCCATCGCATCAACCGCTTCGTGTAACCTAGGCAAGACATCGCTGTTGGAGATCAAATACTGCTTATGGTCAGTATTGAAACGTTCAACCACCTTATCGGAATATTCGAATTCACTGCCCTTCTCCTCCGGTGCATCTTCAAACCCGATCGAAAAGGTCTTGATATTCTCCACCCCTGCTTCATGCAGCAACCCAACAATCAGACTCGAATCCAAACCACCCGAAAGCAGAACACCTACAGGCACATCCGAAGCCGTCAAACGCTTATGCACAGCCTCTTTCAACGACTCATGGATCGCATCGATCCAGGCCTGTTGAGTTTGTGGGGTCGACTTTTCCGATGGGTCTGGTCGCTTCGCCTCCAAAAACCAATAGCGTTTCTTATAAATCTGACCATCAGGGTTCACAATCATCCAATGCCCGGGTTCCAATTTGCGAACCCCCTTCAAAATCGTATGAGGAGCGGGAATCACGGCATGCAATGTCAACTGGTGATGCAACCCAATAGGGTCAATGGAAGTATCGACGTCGTCAGCCGTCAACAAGGCTTGCGGATTGGAAGCGAAACGCACACCGCCTTCAACCGGAGAATAGTAAAGCGGTTTGATTCCCATACGATCACGAGCCAGCAATAATTGATGGGTATCGTCATCCCAGATCGCAAAGGCGAACATTCCTTCAAAACGGTTGACGCACTCCATTCCCCACTGTCGGTAAGCCTTAAGAATCACTTCGGTATCGGAATGCGACGTAAACTCATGACCAAACTCTTCGAGTTCCGCTTTCAACTGCTGATAATTATAGATGCAACCGTTGAATACCAGGCTCAACGCCTGATCACGCATCGGTTGATGTCCGCCATCGGTCAAGTCTATGATAGAAAGTCGACGATGCCCCAAGCCAACATGATCCTGAACCCAGCTACCACCATCGTCAGGGCCGCGCTTTTCCAAAGCCGCCAACATCGGTTTCAGACGAGTTTCGCTCGCCAATTGTCCATCCCAGTAGATTTCGCCGCAAATTCCGCACATATTTTTTGCCAGTTGTGTATGAATATCCAACTATTGTATCAATTCAAACGCTCTAAGTAATGATTCAAAACCGATTCCCAATAAACTTAACAAGCCCAATAAAGCCACTCAGCCTAGCATTTGAACATCCTGCCAAAATTAGAATATTAGTAATAACTACTCGTTGTTTACCGTAAAACAATCTTTTGATAATCTACATTCATTTCAACCAATGTTTACGCTTCGGAGATTCTTCATGTACAAACGATTTACAGCGATATGTTTTAGCATAGGGCTGTTACTAAGTTACTCCTTAGCTTATGCCGGTGTCGTTACGCATCACTTTAAAACACTCGACCTGACTGCCGAAGCCGAATATCAGACAGGCAATCCCGACAAACCGGCTGTACTCATCATGCATGGTTTTTTAACGACAAACCAATTCCATACCATCAAAGCAACCGTTCAAGCATTTCACGATGCCGGCTACACAACCCTAGCCCCTACATTGACTCTTAACATCAATAAGCGAAGACAATCGGTTAAATGCAATGCCATTCATACCCACACTTTGGAGCAAGACCAGCTTGAAATTTCGGAATGGATTGACTGGCTTGAAAAAAAGGGACATAAACAAATTATTTTAGTCGGCCACTCCAGTGGTAGTCAGGAATTACTTGCCCTTTTGGCTAGCCGAAAAGACCCATTTATCAAGCTTGCTATATTTACCAGCCTGTTCTATTTAAATGGTGAAGAACTTGGAACAAACCCGGCGGAACTCGATTATTCGAAAAAAGCGTTGGAAGCCAAGAACAACCAACCGCACAAATACTCTTTTCTGTTCTGCCATAATAACTACTACGCCACCCCTGAAAGCTTCTTGTCCTACCAGAAGCTAGACCGTCAGTACATCCTGGAGCAACTCAGAAATCTAGAGGTTCCAAACTATACAATAATGGGCAGTGAAGACAAACGCTATAAGAGTGTTGGCAACAATTGGCTAGACGAACTCAAACAAACCGGAACCAATTTAGTCATCATCGAGGGAGCAAATCATTTCTTTTCCAGTGAATATGAATTTGATCTGCAAGACCAACTGGTTCAAATTACAAACAACCATTTCAATCAACCATAGGCCACTGAGTGAGTAACCATTCCAAATTCATACGTCCCATCCAATTCTATTTCGCGTTTTTCATCAGCATTGGACTAATCCTACTCGCCGCGCTGATTTGGTCTTTTTACTCGGAAGGGAACCGTCTTCAACAAACCGTAAACGAACAGACTCGCGAAGAAGCCAAAAAGGAATTGACGATCGCCGTAAACAATGTCCTTCTAAGCACCCAAAACCAACTTCAAAAACTCGCAAAATGGGACGAAGTCCATCAGCAATACCATGATCCGAGCTACTACTTTTTCTGGCATGACGACCGGCTCAAAGAAAGCCACTTTTATCAGCCCTACTACGACCAGTTAGAGCTGTATACCAAACAAGGCAAACTATTGATGCCGCCATCCAAAAAACCAAAAACCGGACTGCCACACCGAAACCTGCCAAACACTGTCACGACTACGGAACCTAAAGTGATTCTCAAATCGAACCAGGAGGCGCACATGAATGTCTTCGCCCCAATTTTCGACAGAAGTAGCCATGATGTGTTGGGTTACGTCGGCGTATCACTCGATATCTACCCCGCGATCCTGACCCACAACCAATTCTACTATCTGGACAAAACGTCTTTGAGGTTTCCCGGTGACGGCGTCCTTTCACCTCAGGAACTGATTGACCACATAGAGTTCAAACCCATCTCGAACCCAATTAACAGTTACTTATGGGAGCTGATTGAGCGTTTTATTGCCGAACTTATCGTTACTCTCATTTTACTTGCCCTGACTCTGCCGCTTCTTTTCAAAGAGTTCATTCATACCCCTTTGACCCTGCTTTCCGAATATCTGCAGCGTTTGCGCGCAACACCCTACAAAAAACAGAAACCACCTAAAAGAACTTTTTGGATTAAAGAGTTTGAAGAATTAAAAAACGCGATTTACCAGTACCATCACAACCTGCAGAAAACCCAGCTTGAACTCGATGAACAGAATCTGATTGTCTGGGAACAGGCCCGCAGGGATGCGCTGACCAATATCTACAATCGCCGTGCGTTTGATGAAACCTGGAACGAGGTAATGGTCAACTTCCAGAACGAACCGATTCCCACAGCCTTCATGCTGTTCGATTGCGATTTCTTCAAAGCCCTGAACGATACCTACGGTCATGAAGTAGGAGATAAAGTAATTCAAGCCGCCGCCAAGGTCATACAGCAAACTTTGCCGATGGAAAATCCGGCTTACCGTATAGGAGGCGACGAATTTGCAGTGATACTCCAACACCGGACACAGGAAGAAATTGAACAGATCGCCCAGCAGTGCCTTGACGCACTAAGCCAATACCCTTATCAAACGCTTGGTATCCGTGAAAAACTGCCGTTCAGCGTTGGTATCAGCAGCATCGCATCTTCGCATGACGACAATCTAGGCGCACTACCAAGACAGGCCGATATCGCCATGTACAAAGCCAAACAGTCGCACCATAGCAAAATACAGGTATACAACCAAACGCTCGAAAGCGTCTCCAGCGCACTGGTTTCAAACCAGATCCTGAACAAAGTCGTCAACAGTATCCACACCGGAAAACACATGCAAATGCACTTCCAACCGATTCTGGCAACCGACAAATCCAATTGCTATTACGAAGCACTGGTGCGTGTCCAGAATGGAGAAGAACTGGTCTATCCAGACAAGATCTTTGCGGTCGTCGAGCGGAGACGCTTAGAAGTGGAACTTGATCGTCAGGTCATCCAGAAAACACTCGAACTACTGGATCAAAACAAAATCCCGAAAGGAACTGGCGTCTCCATCAATATTTCTGGAAAAACACTGCTACAACCGGATTTGATCGAACTATTCAAACCCTTCAGAGAATGGCTTCCGGACTATAAAATCGTCATCGAAGTGACCGAAAACTTTTTGATTGATCATATGGATTACGCGCAAACCGTCTTAAATCAATTACGTTATCAAGGTTTCCTCATCGCTTTAGACGATTTCGGAAGTGGCTATTCATCGATCCGTTACCTTGCTCACATGCCGGTAGACATCATTAAATTCGATATGTCGATGCTTAAAGCCTTAAAATCGGACAATAAAACCCGAAAAATCATTTTGGCGACGGCGGAAATGATCAGACAAGCCGGATTCGACTTGGTCATGGAAGGAATCGAAGACAATGAAATGTTTGAAGAAGCTAAGGACGCCGGCGCTACTCACGTACAAGGCTATTTATTCGGCAAACCCAAGCCCGAGTTCTCTAAATCCTGTGTTTAATTCGCGACTCATAAATGACTGAAATGAATTCCAATAAGCGCCATGTAATCGGTTTAACGGGCGGCATCGGCTCAGGCAAAAGCCTAGTTTGTCGTCTGCTTGCCGAGCGCGGTGTGCCAATTATCGACACCGATCTGATCGCGCGCGATGTCGTGGCGCCGGGAACTCAGGGCCTTCAAACAGTCATCGATAACTTTGGAAAGGATTATCTGCTTGATAACGGGGAACTGAACCGCAAGAAACTGCGCAATTTGATTTTCGAACAGCCCGAAAAGAAACGCCTGCTCGAATCCATCCTTCACCCCTTGATCCACCAGGAAATGCTCAGACAGATCCGACAGTATCAATCAATAGCAAATTCTTCAGGCGATCCTTCGATTATCGTCGTGGCCATCCCACTATTGACGGAAAAACTGAAAGATGGCGACCAACCCGATTATTTGGATGAAATCTGGGTGGTCGACTGTTCAGAAGCGACTCAACAACAAAGAGCCGCCTCCAGAGACGGCCAAAGCCCTGAACAAATCCAAGCGATCATGAAACAGCAATCATCACGGCAACACCGTTTGAAATGGGCTGACCGGACTATCCATAACGACGGTACACGGAAAGACCTTGAACGGCAAATTGATCAATTACTTGGCGGGTTTCAAACTAACTGAGGCGATCCGGCCAAAGACCTTTCGTCACAACCACACCTTGTGCACCATGAAGCCTGGCTTCCTGAGCATCTGACACCTTCATTCCGCCCAAAGCATAAACCGGAATAGCCACTTCATCAATGAAGGTTTTCATGCCCTGCCAGCCGATTGGTTCGATGTCCGGGTGTGCCGAAGTGTATTTGATCGGCGACAATTGCAGAATATCAGCTCCCATCTCCATCGCAGCCAGCATGCCTTCCAGATTATGGGTCGATACAGACAACAGCTTGTCAGACGAAATCGGCCGCTCTTTGTATGCATTTGCTTGCTTGGAAGAGAGTTGAATTCCGTCGGCATCCGGCAACAATGACAACACTTCCGGTTGTGCATTGAGCAACAATTTAGCGCCGTGGTTATGTGCCAACGTAATCAACTTTTCCCCAAGCGCCACAAATTCCGCTTCAGACAATCCTTTTGATTTGAACTGAGCCAGCTTCACACCACTTTCCAGCGCTTTTTCAAAACGCTTTAGACAATCTTCATCGCTCTCGAAGCTTCCAATAGTGAGATACAGATCCGGTAAAGACAAGGCCGCCAGAATCCCTCGGTTCGCTTCAGGAAACGATCGTTCCCGCAGCTGGCTCATCGGACACCACTCAACCGACTGCCCTTCCTTACCATGTGGTTCACCATTAAAACTTTGAGTCGTAAATACATGCAACCGTACCGAAACCTTTTCATAATGCCACGGCACGGTCATCAACTTTTTCCAATTTTCAGTCTTAACGCCCACCTCTTCATGGAATTCTCTGACCAGAGCTTGCTCCGGCAACTCGTTAGGTTCGATTTTCCCACCCGGAAATTCCCACAAGTCCGCCAAATGCTGATGTTTTTGTCTCAGACTCAGACAGACCTCCCCGTCACGCTGTAAAATCCCGATTGCAACCTCAATCCAAGGTGTCTTTTGTGCGTTTTGTGCCATTTAAAATCCTTTTTACAATCTGAACAGGCCTGTTCGGTTTCTTTTTGCATTATTTTAGCGTTTCTGAAAATAGGCTTAAGGTAAAATAAGCGCTTATTGCTTTAATCAAGATGGATGAAATCCTTATGAGTCAATTCTGGAGTCCGATTGTTCACACGTTAACGCCGTATGTGCCTGGAGAACAGCCGAAGGTCAACAACCTCATCAAACTGAACACGAATGAAAATCCTTACCCGCCTTCCCCTAAGGTATTGGAAGCAATTCGTTCGGCCACCAACGAGGCACTGAGACTCTACCCGGATCCGAATTCAGATCTTCTGAAGCAAACCATCGCTAAATATCATCATCTTAACCCGAACCAGATCTTTGTCGGCAACGGTTCGGATGAAGTGCTGGCACACACTTTCCAAGCGCTGTTGAAACAGTCAAAGCCGTTACTGTTCCCGGACATCACTTACAGTTTCTATCCGGTCTATTGCGGCCTATATGAAGTCGACTTTGAAAAGGTGCCATTGACGGATGAATTTGAAATCAACGTGGACGACTATCAGCAAGCATGTGGCGGAATCATCTTCCCGAACCCGAATGCCCCAACCGGAAGTTTGCTTGCATTAGAGGCTGTCGAAAAACTACTGAAAACCCAACCGGATGTAGTTGTGGTTGTGGACGAAGCCTACATCGACTTCGGCGGTGACAGTGCGGCGACATTGATTGACCAATACCCTAATCTGCTCGTCATCCAGACCCTATCCAAGTCACGCTCACTGGCAGGTATCCGTGTCGGTTTCGCATTGGGACAGGCGCACCTGATCGAGGCATTGGAACGAGTCAAGAACAGCTTCAACTCCTACCCATTGGATCGTTTGGCGATTCCGGCTGCTGCCGCTGCGTTTGAAGACGAAGAATATTTCCAGCAAGCTCGTAAGAAAATCATCAATACCCGCGATGCGTTGACGACGACCATGCAAAATCTTGGCTTCAAAGTTCTGCCGTCGGCAGCAAATTTCATCTTTGCCAGCCACCCTGAGCTGGACGCCGAAGATATTGCTCAAAAACTGCGTGACCAAGCCATCATCGTCCGTTTCTTCAAACAACCGAGAATCGACCAATTCTTACGCATCACTATCGGAACGGATGAAGAAAACAAACGTCTGTGTGAAGTATTAAGCGAGATTGTTGAAGGCAAATAAAATCCACTGCATTCAAAACTCGCCCTGAAAATTAACGGCAGGTATGAAAAAGGCCCTAACTGCAAAAGCGGTTAAGGCCTTTTTTATCGCCCCGGAACCTTCAGCATAGTAAAAGCTTGTTTAGATATCCCGGTTACAATTTATTAAGTACGGTATCAGGTACGGTACTCGGCATTGATTTTGACGTAATCGTATGAGAAGTCAGTCGTCCATACAGTTTCCGCCGCATCGCCACGGTGCAACTTGATCAAGATCGTAATGTCTTCCTGATCCATAACCGCCTGCCCGGCTTCTTCGGTATAGGTTTGCGCTCTCCCACCCTTTTCAACAATGCAAACGTCACCAAGATAGATCTCAATGGCATCAATATCCAAAGACTGAACGCCAGCACGCCCGACCGCGGCTAAGATACGGCCCCAGTTCGGATCCGAAGCGAATAGAGCGGTTTTGACTAGCGGAGATAATGCAACGGCATGCGCAACCTGCAAACATTCCTTCTCGTCCATACCACCTTCGACCTCAACACTAACGAATTTGGTCGCACCCTCACCGTCTCGCACAATCATCTGCGCCAATTCAACCATGACCTCTTTCACAGCACGCGAGAACTGATCGTATTCGTTCGATTCCATCGAATCGATAACCGGCATATCCGCTTGTTGTGTTGCCGTCAGGGTACAGGCATCGTTGGTTGAAGTATCGCCGTCGACGGTAATACGGTTAAAGGATTTTTTCACCGCATCGGACAAACAAGCCTGTAGGCATTCCTTAGAAATCTTAGCATCCGTAGCAACAAAGCCCAACATTGTCGCCATATTAGGATGGATCATCCCGGAACCTTTCGACATTCCGGTGAGTGTGACGGTACTCTCACCGACCTGAATTTGCTTGCTGATCATTTTCGGCACAGTGTCAGTGGTCATGATACCGGCACACGCCTCTTCCCAACCCGTAATCGCCAAATTCGCACAGGCCTGTGCAATGCCCAGATGGATTTTTTCCATCGGCAGGTTTTGACCGATAACTCCGGTCGAAAACGGCAGCACCTGTTCACGGCTGCATCCCAGCTCATCCGCGACCCATTGGCAACTTTCCAAAGCGTCCTTCAAACCTTGTTCACCGGTACCGGCATTCGCATTCCCACTATTAATCAGCAATGCTCTAGGCATGACTTTCTGCAAATGCTGTTTAGCTACGGTCACAGGAGCCGCACAGAAAGCATTCAAGGTAAAGGTTGCCGCAGTCACAGCTTCCGGCGCTAATTCGATCACCACAAGGTCGGTTTTACCGTTCTTCTTGATTTTGGCTTGCGTAGCGCCTAAATAAAATCCCGCTACCGGATGAATTTCGAGTTGTTTTGGCATCAGTTATTCCTCGTCAAATTCCATAACTCTGTTTATAAGCGAATCATATCGCGAATGTTGCATAGCGTAAAACTAAAAAAGCCCACCAAGGGTGGGCTTTAAAATAAAACCGAATTGCGGTCTAGATTACACTAACTTACCACAACACTGCTTGTATTTTTTGCCCGAACCACAAGGACAAGGATCGTTACGACCCACTTTAGGCATTTCACGGCGAAACGTTTGATCCCCACCGGCTTCGTCCTCAGATTCCGCATCACTCTTGGAAACGGCATCCGCAATACCTGCCGCTGCCGGATGCGTTGCTTCAAGCTGAGTTGGACGTTCAGCAACCTGCTGCTCTTCAAATTCCGCAACATCTTGAGAGCCTTCAATCTGAACCAGAGAAAGCACTTTAATGGTTTCCAGCATCACTTCATTCAAGAAGCGACGGAACAGCTCGCCCGACTCTCTACGGTATTCCTGAAACGGATCTTTTTGAGCGTATCCGCGCAAGTGGATTCCGCGACGTAAGTAATCCATTTCCGCCAAGTGCTCACGCCACTGCTTGTCGATGGTACGCAGCAACACCTCTTTCTCGAAGTGGTGAAGAGTCTGAGGATCAAGCATCTCCATCTTCTTAACATAGATCGCTTTAATTTCCTCGACCAGTTTTTCACGCAACTTCTCTTCATACAGCTCTTTATCTTCATCCAGCCAAGACTGAATTGGCAACTGCACTCCCATTTCCTCGTGTAACGCTTTTTCCAGACCGGCTATATCCCACTGCTCTTCCAAAGAACCTCTCGGAATATACATGTCGGTAATATCATTAATAACCTCTTCACGAAGCGAATCGATGGTTTCTGTGACGTCATCCGACTCCATCAGCTCGTTACGCTGTGCGTAGACCACCTTTCGCTGTTCGTTTGAGATATCGTCAAACTTCAACAAATTGGCACGTTCGTCCTGATGCATTCGCTCGACCTGCTTCTGGGCACGTTCAATCGACTTGGTCACCATTTTGTGTTCGATCGCTTCGTCAGACTTCATACCCAAACGCTTCATCATCGACTTGACCTTATCGGAAGCGAAACGTCTCATCAAATCGTCATCCAAGGACAAGTAGAAACGAGTCACACCGACATCCCCCTGACGACCAGAACGACCACGTAGCTGGTTATCGATACGACGCGATTCATGTCGCTCGGAACCGATTACTTTCAAACCACCAACGCTTAAAACGAAATTATGGCGCTCCTGCCAATCGGCCTTGACCTTCTCGATCTGCTCCGGTGTCGGATTTTCAAGATTCTGAAGTTCAAGTTCCAAATTACCGCCCAAGACAATATCCGTACCACGGCCCGCCATGTTAGTGGCGATTGTAACAGCGCCAGGCATACCCGCCATTGCAATGATCGAGGCTTCTTTTTCGTGCTGTTTCGCGTTCAAAACACTATGTTTAATGCCTTGCTTCTGCAACAAACGTGAAAGTAATTCAGACATCTCAATCGACGCCGTTCCCACCAAAATAGGCTGCTGGGTTTTCTGAGTCTCGCGGATGTCTTCGACAATCGCCGCAAACTTACCTTCCATATCCAAGAAAACCAGATCCGAAAGATCCTGACGCAAAGGAGTTTTATTCGGCGGAACGACGACAACTTCCAAACCGTAAGTCGACAGAAATTCACCCGCTTCCGTATCCGCCGTCCCCGTCATACCGGACAAGGTCTCATACTGACGGAAATAGTTCTGAAACGTGATAGATGCGAATGTTTGACTTTCCTGCTGGATCTGAACATTCTCTTTCGCTTCAACCGCTTGGTGCAGGCCGTCACCCCAGCGACGCCCTTCCATCTTACGACCGGTAAATTCATCGATAATCACGACCTGCCCGTCCTGAACAATATAGTCACGATCATTTTCAAACAGCAAATTCGCTCTCAAAGCCGCATTGACGTGAATCATCAAACTGATATTGGTCGCGTCATATAGACTTTCTCCCTCTTCAATCAGACCGACCTCGGCCAACATCTGTTCGACCTTTTCATGCCCCTGATCTGTTAGATAAACCTGTTTAGATTTTTCATCGATCGTAAAATCACCCGTTGAGGTTTTGGTTTCGACATCCTCTTCACCTTGCTCAAGTCTTGAAATCAAAGGATTGATCTTACGATAGATCTCTGACTTGTCTTCAGCCGGTCCGGAAATGATTAACGGCGTTCTTGCCTCGTCGATCAAAATCGAATCTACCTCATCGACCACAGCGAAATACTGGTCACGCATAACCTTCTCAGCGGAGAAAATGGCCATGTTGTCACGCAGGTAATCGAAACCGAACTCATTGTTGGTTCCGTAAGTGATGTCCATCGCATAAGCCAGCTGCTTTTCCTGCTGTGACTGACCACTCAAAATCACACCAGTCGAGAGGCCAAGGAATTCAAACAACTGTCCCATCCATTCGGCATCACGCTTAGCCAAGTAATCATTTACCGTAATGACGTGCACACCCTTTCCGACCAAAGCCCGCAAATAGACAGGCAATGTCGCGACTAGCGTCTTACCTTCACCGGTACGCATTTCCGGAATCTTCCCTTCATGCAGTGCCATACCACCAATCAACTGCACATCGTAATGACGCATGCCGAACACACGCTTACCGGCTTCACGGACAACCGCGAACGCTTCAGGTAGAATATCATCCAATGTCTTACCGTTTGTCAGCGCCGCCTTGAATTCATCCGTCTTGAGCTTAATCTGCTCGTCACTCATCTGAGAATACGACTCTTCCAAGGCGTTGATTACATTAACGTTCTTTTGATAGCGTTTCAGGATACGATCATTGCGGCTACCGAAGATTTTTTTGAAGATATTTAGGGCCATGTGGTCTGGTTTCCGATTTAACTTTAAGCTTGGTTGTATTCTTAAGCCTGGACTGAAAGAAAGCGAATTTCCATCAAATTACCAAGCCGTAATTTAGAATGCTGTAAAATGCAAAATATTCTAACACATCTGTTTGTTATAACATTATGAAACCCTTATTAAATAAACAAAGCGGTACCTTAGGAAACTTAATCCAGGAAGCTCAGCTTTTCCAGGCCCTGTTAGAGGTTGGTCAGGATTGCTTGCCTGAAGAGCTAAAACCGCATTTAGTAGGTGTCAGTTTCGAACAAAATACTCTAATCCTACAGATCGACGATAACATCTGGGCAACCCAGCTTCGCTTTTACGAGCCGAATCTACTCGGAATCTACCAATCCCACTTTCCGCACTTACAACTCAATAAAACCAAAATACAAGTCATACCGATCGCAGTGGCTCCAACACCACGCAGAAAAGTCTCAACCACACCATCCTCAGAGGATGCTGAAGAAATGCGCAAAATAGGTGAAAAGGTCAAATCAGAAGGACTCAAAGCCGCACTTGAAAAATTAAGTCAAAGAGCCGCTGAGTCGGAATAAGAATATTTAAAAAAATGCAAGAAGAAATCAATTTTGGGCAGGCCTGCCCAAATCGATCAGACTAAAATTTTGCTACTGCCGTACTGGATAGGGGAAGCTTCGTTTTCATAAGTGACAATTTCATAAGCCTCCGGTGCAGCCTTCAAGGCTCTCAACAACTGGTTGTTCAAGGCATGCCCCGATTTGTGGGCGGTGAACTCGCCGACAATCGGATAACCAACCATATATAAATCGCCGACCGCATCCAGAATCTTGTGACGAACGAACTCATCCTTGTTTCTCAAACCTTCAACGTTCATAACGCCTTGGTCATCCAAACCAATCGCATTCTCAAGACTGGCCCCTAAAGCCAAGTTCTTCTGACGCAACATTTCCATATCTTTCATAAAACCGAAAGTACGGGCGCGACTCACCTCTTTGAAATAAGAAGTTGATGAAAATTCCAACGTCATCTTTTCAGCGGTGGTACTGAACGCAGGATGGTCAAAATCAATCGAAAACTTCAGTCGGAAACCGTTATACGGATGAAATTCAGCCCAGCCACCCTTATCATTCTCGACTCGAATCGTTTTTAGAATGCGAATGAACTTTTTAGGCGCATCTTGAAGTTTAATGCCTGCCGATTGCAGTAAGAAGATGAAATGAGAAGAACTGCCGTCCATGATCGGCACCTCGTCCGAGTTGATATCGATATAGACATTATCGATCCCGACACCCGCCAAGGCAGACATCAAATGCTCAATGGTCGCGATTTTGATTCGTCCTTGCGGACGGTCGTTGACAACTGTTGTACACAACATCGTCTCTCCGACGATTTCCGGACTGACCTTGAATTCAATTGCCGGCTCGAAATCTACACGGCGGAATACGATACCGGTATCAACCGGGGCAGGTCTTAACGTCATAATCGACTCATGACCTGTATGAAGCCCAATTCCTTTAGCTTTAATTGGGTTGGCAAGGGTTCTTTGATTCACTTACAGCTCGTTTTTTACTATTTTTTGTCAACGACAGCATTGATTAAGGCTAACGATCTTTTTCTGAATTTTCCGAAAAAGATCGTTATTAAAATTTTGAAAATTTTAACACAACTGTCATTCAAAGCTCGGTGAAAATTTCCATCTCATTCGCTTTATGACTTTAGGAATCAGCGAACAGAACTTTGGAATCCGACGGATATCGAACCCAATACGCATTACTCTCAGACATCAATCAGAAACTTTTCTTAAACCAATTCTTCATTCGATTAAAAACATCTTCCGTCCCAATTCCGGATTTTGAAGGAGAGTCTTCAAACGCCACATCACCAACATGCTCTTTTGCATACATCAACAAACCGACAGTCGTCGCATAAGACGGACTGTTAACTTCTTCCGCCAGGCCAGTGACGCCTTGAGGGTACCCCAAACGAACCGGCATATGGAAGACCTCTTCAGCCAACTCGACCGCACCTTCCACCAGAGAACTACCTCCGGTCAATACCACACCAGCCGCCAGCATGTCTTCAAAACCAGAACGGCGAAGTTCCGCCTGGATTAATTGGAACAACTCTTCATAGCGCGGTTCAATCACCTCAACCAGTGTGCGACGTGACAAACAACGTGACGGACGGTCACCGACACTTGCAACTTCAATCTCCTCATCCTGATCGATCAACTGAGGCAAAGCGCATGCATATTTGCGTTTAATGTTTTCTGCCGCCTGGGTAGGCGTTCTTAAAGCGACTGCGATATCGTTAGTGACCTGGTCTCCGGCTACTGAGATAACCGCTGTATGACGAATGGCTCCATTATGGAAAATAGCGATGTCGGTTGTACCACCACCGATATCCACCAAACAAACACCTAACTCTTTCTCGTCTTCGGAAAGCACCGATTCACTAGAAGCCAGCTGTTCGAGAATAATATCCGCCACGCCCAAATTACAGCGTTCGACACATTTAATGATATTTTGAGCCGCACTGACTGAGGCCGTCACCATATGCACCTTCGCCTCAAGACGAACGCCGGACATACCGACAGGCTCTCTGATACCGCCCTGATTGTCAATCATGTATTCCTGGGAAAGAATATGCAAGACACGCTGATCACCTGGAATCGCGATGGTCTGGGCAGCATCCATGACGCGTTCAATATCGTCCGGTTGAACATCCTGGTTACGGATTGCGACCATTCCATTTGAATTAAAGCTCTTGATATGACTGCCGGCAATGCCGACGTACACCGACTCAGCCGTGTAGCCGGACATGCGTTCCGCTTCATCGATCGCTCTTTGAATGGATTCCACCGTAGCGTCGATGTTGACTACCACACCTTTTTTCAACCCTCGAGAAGGGTAAGTTCCCATGCCAACAACTTCAATTTCACCGTCCGGCTTAATCTTGCCAATAATGGCAGCTATTTTTGAAGTACCAATATCCAAACCCACGACTGTGTTTGAAGCTTGCTGTTTACGAGCCATGTTCTACTTTACCTTTTCCCAATTAAACTATTTTTATCGACCGCTGACGAAGACGAAGACGCTTCTTTTACCTTAATCGCAAAACCATTACTATAGCGTAAATCATAAACTTGTGCTGATTTTCTAAACTTATCGAACAAATGCGGGTACGCCTCTACAAATCGTTTCAACTTATGCTGTTCATCCTGATGGTCCAGAATCAATTTCGGGCCATTCAATATATGAATCTCCCACACTCCGTTTGCAGTTTCCTGTAGACGCGAAATCGACCAGTCCAGTTTTGTAAACTCTTTCTGAAGTTCCGCCAGCGTCAGAAGTAATTGTTTCGAATTTTCAAGCTTTCCATCCAGGCGTACAAAATGTTCAAAATCCTCTATGTGGTTTGGAAAGAACACCTCTCCCTTGTAGTTCAACAGTCCTGTCTCTCCCCAGCGGGCCACAGGGGACTGCTCCTCAATCGATATCTCCAACTGGTTTGGCCAACTGCGCTTGACGACGGCTTGATTGACCCAATCCAAACGCATCAAATCCGCCTGAATCTTATCGAGTTCAACGCCCCAGAACGATTCACCGAGATAAGGTTTCAATACCTTCTCAACTTCCTTCTGGCTGAGTTGTTTCAATTCTGATGTGATATGAAATTCTTGAATCGGCCTATCGCTGTTCACCTCCTGATGAAACAGAAACCAAACTGCCCCCCCAATGGCGGCCAACAATACAAACCCGAGAATGATGGATTTACGACTTGTCATAGCCATCCGGTTATATAAACCTCAATTTCAAAGTGTATCCAATCACAAAGTACTCGCCAATATTTCAACAACCAACTGCTCAAACGAACGTCCCGCCTGCTTAGCCGCCATTGGAACCAAACTGTGATCCGTCATGCCCGGTACCGAATTCAACTCGATCAACCAAGGCTGGTTGGATTCATCCAACATCACGTCAATTCGCCCCCAGGTCTTAGCTCCGATTACATCAAACGCCTGTAATGCCATTTTCTGAATACTGACTTCCAACTCTTCAGGCAAACCACATGGACAGATATACTGGGTGTCATTGGACTTGTATTTCGCTTCGAAATCGTAAAAATCGTGGGATGTCTTCAACTGGATCAAAGGCAGGGCTTCACCGTTTAGGATACCAGCGGTAAACTCGGAACCGGTCACCCACTGTTCGATCAATACTTCGGAATCGAACTGTTGAGCGTAAATCACGGCCTTCTCCAGCTCGGCCAGACTATCGACTTTGCGCATGCCGATACTGGAACCTTCATGACTCGGTTTGACGATGACAGGAAAAGGGATTGAAAATGCATTACGGTCAAACGGATTATTATCCGAGATCCAAACAAAGTCTGGAGTCGGAAGGCCGGCACCTCGCCACATCCATTTGCTTCGCAACTTATCCATCGCAATGGCGGATGCCGCCATACCGCTTCCAGTGTAAGGAATTCCTAAATCTTCCAGTGCTGCTTGGACTTTTCCGTCTTCACCCCAACGACCATGAAGAGCTATAAACGCACGATCATACTGTTTGGCGATTTCCTGTAGATCCTCCAAAGTCGATACATCACAAGCCGTCGCATCAATCTGCTGGCGTTGCAGTGCCTGTGTCACTGCCGTTCCGCTTTTCAAAGAAATTTCTCTTTCTGCGGCTTTACCACCCATCAAAACCGCGACTTTACCGAATTCCACTAACTTTCACCTTCTGCAGTATTTTGCCATTTTTTTGCCAGTTGTCCGACGTTCCCTGCTCCCATAACCAACAGTAAATCATCGTCCTGCAACACCTCTTCGGCAATCGATTCCAACTGTTCGAAATCTTCCGCATAAATGCCTTGCTGGCCCCCTCTCAAACGCATTGCCTGAAGCAACGCCTTGGAGTCGAACGTTGGGATGACCGCCTCGCCTGCGGCGTAGATTTCGGTCAATATCACCACGTCCGGTTCCAATAAGGATTGGACAAAATCGTCGAATAAATCACGTGTTCGAGAATAACGATGCGGCTGAAATACTAAGACCAGTCGCTTGTCCGGAAAAGCCTTTCGGGCAGTTTGAATCGTTGCCGTTAGCTCAGTCGGATGGTGGCCGTAATCATCGACCAAAGTAACCTTATGACCGGCCACCAGACAGTTTGGATAAACCTCAAAACGTCGACCGACTCCACCGAATTGGCTAAGCGCCTGCTGTATGGCATCTATGGCGACATTCAATTCCAGGCCGACTGCGATTGCAGCTAAAGCATTCTGAACGTTGTGCAATCCCGGAATATTCAGGGTTACGTCAAAACTCTGCTCACGACCAACCAAAACCTGGAACTTCATCTTCAAGCCTTCTGACCGAACGTTAATTGCCCGAATATCGGCATCCTCATGAAAACCGTATGTCATCAGTTTTCTCGTCAGCTTGGGCAACATATTGCGGACATTCTCATCATCCAGGCAGACAATCGCTAGCCCATAAAATGGTAGCTGTTGAATGAATTCAATAAAAGTGTTTTCAAGGTTTTGATAATCACCTTGATAAGTCTCCATGTGATCTTCATCAATATTGGTCACCACGGACACCATCGGCGCTAGGTGCAAAAAGGAAGCGTCCGATTCATCGGCTTCCGCAACCAAATATTGACTGGAACCCAAACGAGCATTAGCTCCGACCTGGTTCAGACGCCCTCCGATCACAAATGTAGGATCAAGTCCGCCTTGGGTCAATACGGCTGCTGTCAGACTGGTCGTGGTGGTTTTTCCATGGGTTCCGGCAATGGCAATTCCGAAACGCATACGCATCAATTCCGCCAACATTTCAGCGCGAGGAATGACTGGAATTCGAGCCTCTTTGGCCCAGGAGACTTCCGGATTATCAATAGGAATCGCGGTGGAGACTACCACCACATCAGATTGTTTTACATGTTCGGCATTATGCCCTAACTGAATCAATGCCCCAAGATCTGCCAGACGCGCTACAGTTGGATTGTGCTTTAAATCCGAACCGCTTACGATGTAACCAAGGTTTAAACAGACTTCCGCTATACCGGCCATACCGACACCACCGATGCCGACAAAATGTATCTGTTTAACTTTTTCTTTCATTCGATACCACTACTCTGATTTTGTTTTTATTGGACGTTTGTACAATATGATACCGTGGTTTTTTATAGGAATAGAGCGATTCTTTACAATAAAAATAAATTTATTGACGATATATTGAAAATCAAGAAGATACACAATCCATAATCACTGCAACAAATGATCTAAATCTTTCTGATTGGAATCATTCACCTGGCCAGGTGATTCAACAGGCTGAGGGATAACCCAATAGTATTGGGCGAGAATTGCAGCTAATTCAGACGCTTTCCTCAACGGGTCAGTGACTTCAAAATGCCCACCCGACGAGCTACATAAAGCATGTGCCTGGCTGGCTTCGTCAATCAGTTGCAAAACGAACTCGGAGCCTTCGCCCAATAGAACCCCTTCTTCTGGATTCCACCAAAGCATGAGCGCATTAAACTCCTCCTCAAAAACCGGAAGAGGCAGAAGTTCCAACTGGATCCAATGTAGAGGGGCATGTTCGGTTGTCATAAGACAACCTTACATCAATTGAATTAAAGAAGCATCTCTTTTGCATCTTCGATCGATGCGACAAGACGATCAATGTCTTCTTTATTGTTATACATTCCCAAAGAGGCGCGAATGGTCGCTGGGACATTGAAATGTTGCATGACAGGCATGGCACAGTGGTGGCTGGCACGAACCGCTACCCCATCCTGGTCCATCAAAGTCGCCATATCGTGTGGGTGAACCCCTTCAAGCACAAATGAAACAACGCCACCTTTATGCTCGGCTTCGCCAATAATACGCACGCCTTCGACTTTCTTGAGTTGCGCCGTTGCATACTCAAGCAACTCCGCTTCATACTCAGCGATACGTTGCAATCCGACAGACTGCATGTACTTCATAGCGGCTCCCAAACCGATCGCACCGGCAATGTTAGGTGTACCGGCTTCGAATTTGTATGGCAGAACATTGTACTCTGTCTTCTCGAAAGTCACTGAATAAATCATATCCCCACCACCTTGATACGGCGGCATGGCTTCCAACAATGCTTCTTTCGCATATAGAACGCCGATTCCGGTAGGACCATACATCTTGTGTCCGGACAATGCATAGAAATCACAATCTATATCCTGAACATCGACCTGCATATGCGGCGTCGCCTGAGCACCGTCAACAAGTACTTTAGCGCCTACGGAATGCGCGATTTCGGTCATTTCCTTGACGGGGTTAATGGTTCCCAGAGCATTCGACATATGAGTAATCGCCAGCAATTTAGTTTTTGCCGAAACCAATCCTTGCAAAGCATTCAAACAGACTTCACCTAAATCGTTCATACGCAACACCGTCAGACGGATACCCAACTGGTCACGCAAAAGCTGCCAAGGAACAATATTGGAGTGATGCTCCATTTCAGTCACGATGACCTCGTCTCCCGCCTTAAGGTTCGCACGCCCCCAACTATGGGCAACCAGGTTAATCGCTTCGGTCGTACCTCGGACAAACACAATCTCCTTGGTAGATCTTGCATTCAAGAATTGACGGCTCGTCTCACGTGCACCTTCATACAATTCGGTTGCACGCTCGCTTAAACCGTAAACCCCACGATGAACGTTAGCGTTCTGTTCACGGTAATAACGGTCAATCGCTTCGATGACCGGCAATGGCTTTTGAGAAGTCGCGCCACCATCAAGATATACCAAAGGCTGACCGTTTTCAGTCTGCTTCAAAATAGGGAACTGCTCTCGAATCTGAGCGAAATCTAATGCTTTTTCACTCATGGCGATTATCCGTTCAGTTTCTGTGACAAGATAGCGGAAACCCACTTTCCGATTTCCGGATTGCGGATATCCTCGACCGGCTCCAACAGAAACGCTTCGGTGATCATTCGTATCGCCTGCGCTTTAGGAATTCCTCGTGCCTGCAAATAGAACACTTGATCCTTGTTGATCTGCCCCGTTGCCGAACCGTGCGAACACTTTACGTCATCTGCATAAATCTCAAGCTGTGGCTTGGTATCCATCTGCGCCGAATTTGAAAGCAACAAGTTCTTGTTATCCATCTGCCCGTCGGTTTTCTGGGCGGCACGGGCAACCTTGATCATACCGTTGAAAACACCAATTGCCGAATCGTCCAACACATACTTGTGCAACTGCTGACTCACGCCGTTAACCTCGTTGTGCTCCGTATAGGTGCGCGAATCCATTATCTGTTCGCCACTTGCATAACATGCACTGTTCTGAATGCTTTCAATATGCTCACCATCCATCTGAAGATGATTTTGATGACGTGAAGTCAGACTTCCTGTACCGGAGTAGAGAGTATTGAAGACACTGCGGGAAGCCTGATAAACAAACTGGTTGGCAAAATAATAGCTACGCTCTGCCTGTGCTTGAACAACGACTTGATTAAAGCGCGCGTCTTGCCCGACTTCGATCTCACTAACCACATTGGTCAAACCGGAAAACTCTTCGTTCTGCTCTGGCGTCAAGCTGACGTAGGATTCAACCACAGTCGCTTCGGCATTCTGTTCGATAATGATACGGTTGCGCAGATTAGAAACGTGCTGATTCTGCGTCTGAACATTCAATACGAAGATTGGAAGCTCCACCGTTGTATTCCGGGAAACCTGTAAAAAATAACCGTCGGACAGTAACATCGTGTTCAAGACACCAAAAGGTTCTTTGTCGATTTGGGTTTGCGGACCAATCAACTTATCCATCGAAGCCGGAATTTCCAGAATATCGTCAATCGATTCAACCGAAACCCCTTTTGGCAAAACAGAAAGATCATCCGACAGACTTTCACTGAACCAACCGTCTACCATCACAATACGCGTGGCAGGATAAGACGGCAGAAATTTCTGGATATCCGCTAAGGTGATCTGACTCAAACCTTCCAGACGATAATGAGTCTGAACGAAGTTCGTTAGCTTGGTGTAGCCCCAGTCTTCGTCCCGACGCGTCGGAAAACCTTCCTGCAAGAATAACTGCTTCGCCTTCTGGCGCAAAGAAACAACATTCTCATGATCGGAAGCTTTGTTAAGATCATCGGACAACTGAGCATAATGCTCCATCGCAGCCTTGACGACAGGTGAGAATTTCTTAACCAATGGCTTACTCTCCCTGGTACTGCTGGATAATGTCGTCATAACCGTTCTCCTCCAACTCATGAACCAGTTCAAAACCACCGGATTTCACAATTCGGCCATTGTAGAGAACGTGTACATGATCAGGTTTGATGTAATCCAACAAACGCTGATAATGGGTAACAACGATAAAACTTCTCTCTTCGGAGCGCAACGCATTCACACCGTTAGCGACCACGCGCAATGCATCAATATCCAATCCGGAATCGGTCTCGTCTAAAATGCACAATTTCGGTTCCAACAGCGCCATTTGGAAAATATCGTTACGTTTCTTCTCACCGCCGGAGAAACCGACGTTCACAGAACGTTCCAGAAGATCCGGACGCATGTTCAGCAATTCAATCTTTTCCTGGGCATATTCGTCGAAATCGAACATATCAAAAGGCGGCAAGCCCTTCTCTTCACGCACGGCGTTCACGGCTGTCTGCATGAATAGCTTGTTACTGACACCAGGAATCTCCACTGGATATTGGAAAGCCAAAAACACACCTTTTCTGGCACGTTCTTCCGTATCCATCTCAAGCAAATCTTCACCATCAAACTCAACCGAACCTTCGGTGACCTCGTAATCCTCACGTCCAGCCAGAACGCTGGCAAACGTACTTTTACCGGAACCGTTCGGCCCCATGATAGCGTGTACTTCCCCTGGCTTAACTTCCAGATTCAATCCTTTCAGGATCTGTTTTTCTTCGATTTGCGCTTGCAGATTTTCGACTTTTAATAACATGGTTTTAAATTCTTTTAGTTAATACTTTAAATTCTTTCCGATTGCTGACCGCTGAAGTTATCCAACGGATCCCTCTAAGCTGATAGCGAGTAACTCTTCGGCCTCTTGTGCAAATTCCAGCGGCAGCTCGCTGAACACTTCTTTACAGAAACCGTTGACGATCATCGAAATCGCATCTTGTTCGCTGATTCCCCTCTGCTGGCAATAGAACAGTTGATCCTCACCGATTCTCGATGTCGTCGCTTCGTGCTCCACTTGTGCACTGGCATTCTCAACCTCGATATAAGGAAAAGTGTGCGCTCCACACTGATCTCCGATCAACATCGAATCACACTGAGTGAAGTTTCTGGCGCCTTCTGCCGAAGGCGCGATTTTGACCAGGCCACGATAGGTGTTATCGCTTTTACCGGCAGACAACCCTTTGGAAATAATCGTACTACGTGTGTTTTTACCAATATGGATCATCTTGGTTCCGGTATCCGCTTGCTGGCGTCGGTTCGTCAAGGCCACGGAGTAGAACTCACCGATCGAGTTATCCCCTTTCAATACACAGCTCGGATATTTCCAGGTAATTGCGGACCCCGTTTCGGCCTGCGTCCAGGATAATTTTGAATTCTTGCCTTCACAGATCCCACGCTTGGTCACAAAGTTCAAGATACCACCTTCGCAATCTTCATCTCCCGGATACCAGTTCTGTACGGTGGAATATTTCACTTCCGCATCTTCATGAACAATGACCTCAACCACGGCAGCGTGAAGCTGGTAAGTATCGCGCACAGGGGCGGAACAACCTTCCAGATAACTGACGTAACTGCCTTTCTCCGCAATCAAGATGGTGCGCTCGAACTGACCGGTTTTGGCTTCATTGATACGGAAATACGTCGACAGGTCGATAGGGCTTCGGACACCTTCCGGAATATAAACAAAGGTTCCGTCTGAAGCAACTGCGGAATTCAGCGCTGCAAAATAGTTGTCGTGATACGGCACCACGGTTCCCAGATATTTCTGTACCAATTCCGGATAATCCTGAACCGCTTCCGAAAACGAACAGAAAATGATTCCCAGCTTCGCCAACTCTTCACGTTTAGTGGTCGATACCGAGATCGAATCGAAAATCGCGTCCACCGCAACATTGGAGTCTTCACCTTGAATCGGCACACCCAAAGCTGCAAACGCCTTCGCCACTTCCGGATCGATTGTCTCTTCGGATTCGGTACTGCAGGCTCCTTCACTACAAGCTCCGCATTCCGGTGCGGAATAGTAGCTGTAATCCTGGTAATCCAACGGCTCGTATTCCGCTTTGGCCCAATGCGGCTCTTCCAGCGTCTGCCAATGCGCAAACGCCTTAAGACGGAAATCCAGCATCCACTGTGGCTCATTTTTTTTGGCCGAAATGGCACGAATCACAGCTTCGTTTAACCCTTTTTCAAAGGTTTCTACCGCCGTGGTAGTCACAAACCCTTCCTTATAATGCTTGTTCTTGCTTAACAAGTCATTGATCTCTTGGTACTGGGTTGTTTCCTGTGTAACTTGTGCTTCTGACATCAATCTGTTCACCTAAACTTTAATTCAGAGTATTTTAGTTGGTTATTAGTTAAATGTCCATATCATGGCCATCAAGAAGCAGGATTATTCCACTTCTTTTTCATTACAATTCAAGTGGTTATGACGAAAGCAAACTGGCCTGAACAATTTCATCCAACCAGGCCTGCTGCAAATCAATTCCTTGAATTCGAATCCATCCAGACTTTGCACCCGGATCCGCCGCAAACGTATCCCAGCGGAATGGTGTTGCCTCAATTGCAACCAGATTTTCATATTCAAACGTATCAACCACTGCCTGAACACGCCAAATCTGCATCCCCAGGTTTTCCCTGGAACTATCCAATCCCATCATCAAGTGATCCAGACAGACTCGACCAACGTTAAATTCATAAGACCGAACAGCCACATTCCGGTCTTCCGAAACGGCAACTTCTTCTTGTAAGGGAATCCTATCCGTCCTCTGCTCAAACCCGCACCAGCCATTGGGCAACTGCTGATTCAATATACGAACGATGGGCAACGCTTTCGACTTCTGCTTTACCCAACGACTCCAAAAAGCCTGCGTATCGAGTTCCGATGCTTCCGTAAAATTGAAAATCACGCCATCCGATGCATTCAACAAAGCTTCCAAACGCTGCATGGCCAAATCATCTCGACCAGAGCGAGTGACCGAACGGATATCGATCACACACCAGGCCTGCTGAAAATCACCAAGTCGATCAGCCGACACTTCTTCAGGAAAAATTCCGACCTTTTCGGGCTGACAGCCTAACTGATCGACCAGAATGTGTTTCAACCGATGTTTGCCTGAGCCCGGTAAACCGAGCAGCACGATCGTAGCCTGACTCCATTCGCACGCCATCGATTCACTTACCCTTGGCCGTCAGACAATCGCTCATGGCATCCGCCATTTGAATCAGAAAACGATCATAAGGAAGATACTGCGACTTAAGAAGTGCACCAGTCTTATCGTAAACACCCATCGGATCCAAACTACCAACCTTTACGTTCAAACCGGAGACCACTGCGGTAATTCGTTTTGCCGGAAACTGAGGTTCCTTGAAAACACAACGTATTCCCTGTTCACTAATCCTTTCTCGCACCGACTGAATTCGCTTCAAACTTGGAGCGATCTCGGGATTCAAGCGAATCGAACCAACCCCTCTCAAGCCGTAATGTTTTTCAAAATACTGGTAAGCATCGTGCAATACCACAAATGGCTGCATCCTATACGGTTCGAGTTGGGTTTTGATTTGGCTGTCCACCTCGTCCAGAAGCTTTAACCAAGCCTCTGTTTTGCGCTGGATTTCAGCAGCGCTTTCAGGCTTCATTCGTTGAAGTTGATCACTGACTTGAACGATAAGCAATCGTGCATTCTTCAACGACAACCATAAATGCCCGTCACTATTAAAAGCCACGTGTTCATCGTGAACAGAATTCGCTTCATCGGCATGATCCGCCGCATGCCCAGCATGTTCTTCGTGCTCATCCTCGTGACCGTGATCAGACTTTTCCCACAATCCGCCTTGACGTACAGGCAAAGACTGTATACCTGGCAGTGCGCTCATCTCAACCACTTGTGCATCAAAACGCGATAATGCCTTTTCCAACCAAGCGTCGACTGGCGTACCGACCGAAATCACCAGGTCACTTTCATGCAGCATTTTCAAGTGTGAAGGCTTTAACTGAAATCCGTGCGGTGAAACCCCCGGTTTCAATAAGACATGCAACTCATCCCCTTCATCTAGAAGTGGGGCAACGATGCCTGCCAAAGGCGGAATACTAACCGTTATCTGAGCCGAGTAAACAGGCATTACAGCCAATAGAAAAACCGCGCCGAATAGTTTTTGAATCATTTGTTTCTTCATAGCTTTTAACTGCCGATTAAAATAAGCATCTTAATCGAATTACCTATAGAATAACCCTATTATTTACCAACGAACTTTCTTATGTCTTTACTGATTAAAGCCGAACACATTTCCCACCAGTTCGCTCAAACAGAAGTCTTAAACAATGTCTCACTGGAAATTCATTCCGGGGAAATCGTTACATTGATCGGACCAAACGGTGCGGGAAAATCCACACTCTTAAAAATCTTGCTTAACCTGCTCCAACCCACCGCCGGAAAAGTCACTCGAAGATCCGACTTAAATATTGGCTTCATGCCGCAAAAAATCCAGATCGATCCAACATTTCCTATGACGGTCGGGAATTTTCTGAACCTGGGCCGGCCAAAACGGAACAATGATACAAACGGTTGGAAGCGGTTCTTTAATTTCAGCGCGCATGATACCACAGAGATCCAAGAAGTGATCGACGAACTCAATATCCGCCACTTGCTCAACCAACCGATTCAAAAGGTATCAGGCGGTCAGATGCAGCGCATTCTATTGGCGCGAGCTCTGATCCGAGAACCCAATCTTCTAGTCCTTGACGAGCCGGTACAGGGTGTCGATCTGCAAGGACAGACCGAACTTTACCACTATATAAACGAATTACGAAAGCGCCGTAACCTCGGCATCCTCATGGTTAGTCATGATCTGCATATTGTCATGAGAAACACCGACCAAGTACTGTGTCTGAATCAGCACCTCTGCTGCTCGGGCACCCCGCAAACCGTCAGCCAAACACCCGAATTCATTGCCATATTCGGACAGGCCGGAAACGAACTTGCGCTTTACGAACATCATCATGACCATGACCAATGCGACATGGCGCATGGTCACCACCACGCACACTCAACCAGCGACAAGGAATAAATTAGATGGATTGGTTTCCCGACTTTCTACTATTCGCCCTATTTGGCGGCTTAGGCATCGCCATCATTTCAGCCCCGCTTGGTGTTTTCATGGTTTGGCAACGTCAATCTTATTTCGGCGCGACACTTGCGCACTCGGCCCTGCTTGGCGTCAGCATGGGACTATTCCTGGAAATGGACCTCAGTTTCAGCGTAATCCTGTTCGCACTCATCATCGCCTTCGGTATCCACCAACTGTCCCAAAAAACCCAGCTCTCTTCCGACACCTTGCTCGGCATACTCGCACACAGCAGTCTGGCACTAGGACTTGCATTACTTAGTCTTCAAAATACCGTCCAGATCGACATCATGGGCTATTTATTCGGCGACATCCTCAGTGTAACCTCCACCGACTTAATGCTGATCTCAATGGTCGGACTGATCACGTTGGTTTTCTATCTATTTCATTGGCGCGACCTGCTGAACATCACCCTCAACCCGGAGCTTGCTCAGGTTGAAGGAGTTCACGTCAAAGCAATTCAATTACAGTATGTGTTACTTTTGGCATTGATGATCGCTCTTTCCATGAAAATCGTTGGCGTCTTGCTGGTTACATCACTGTTGATCATTCCGGCAGCGGCCGCTAGGCGCTTTGCCCAAACTCCGGAAGCGATGTTGCTGTACAGCATGATCTTGGGAATCGTTTCCGTCGTTCTAGGGCTTGGCACTTCGATGACTTGGGACATTCCCACCGGGCCAGCCATCGTGTTAGTCGCTACAGCACTTTTCCTGTTGATGTTAATCAAAAAAGCCCCGAACTAGCGGGGCTTTTAAAAACAGTATAATGCTTTAGGATTCGCCGGCCAAAACCGACTTGAAGCTTACATACCTTTAACTAAGACTCATGCTCTGAACCTTCTTTCTTAGATTCGTCAGCAATCAAATATTGATGCTCTCGCTCGGAATGGGTCAACGATAACGTCTGATGTTGGGCATTGGAATCCACGATGAAACTAGATACCTGTTCACGCAGCATTTGCGCATCGCTAAGCAACTCTGCACTACCTTCAGCCGCGCGCTGGACCACTACCGCATTATCTTGCGTCATCTGATCCATAGAAACCACTGTCGAGCTCACCTGCTCGATGCCTTGTGCCTGCTCAATACTGGCCTGACTGATTTCTGCCATCATCTTCCCGACAGTCTGAAGACTTTCGTTAACTTGAGTCATGACATCACTGGTTTGCTGGACATATCGCCCTGTTTCATCACTGACATGAACACTGTTCTCGATCAGCTTCTTAATGTCACCCGCCGCTTCAGCGGACTTTCCAGCCAGATTTCTGACTTCGGATGCAACCACAGCAAAACCACGACCGTGTTCACCCGCTCGTGCGGCTTCAACTGCCGCATTCAAAGCCAATAGATTCGTCTGGAAGGCAATTGCATCGATCAAAGTAATGATGTCACTGATCTTCTGACTGGCCTCCGTCATTTTAGACATGGAATCCAAAGCATCCTTCATGGTCGCCAAGCCGTCTGCAAGTTGCTCCTGAACCTGTCCGGTCACCTGATTCACTTGCTGCGCGTTATCCGCATTCTGGCGCACAGTTGAAGTCATTTGTTCCATCGTGGCAGATGTTTCTTCCAACGCCGCTGCCTGCTCATGAATTCGAGAGGATACACTTTCATTCCCTTTGGCAATCTCACCGGCACCATCCGCTACATCCGAAGCAATAACGCCAACTTTGCCAACCATCACGGCAATATTGGAAACCGAATCGTTCATGTATTCTTTCAATTCCGCCATCTTGCCCTGATACGAACCCTCCACCTTATTCGTCAAGTCACCCTTGCTGATCTCACCTTGAACATGTGCTACCTCTTCAACAAAGCGCTCCAAATCATTCAACGTCAGGTTGATTGACTCCTTCAACGCAACGAAATCTCCACTCGCATCGGCATCAGAGCGTACTGAAAAGTCCCCCTGTGAAAGCGCATGCAATGTTTCCGCAATAGAATCCACGGTAATCTTAATCAACTCAGCCGAGCGTGTGAAGTCATGGATCACAGTAGAAAAACTCCCTTTAAGCTCCACCGAATTGTCTTCAGCAACCTTCAGCTCTCCCGCCCGGAAATTCTTGGCCGTCTCCTGCATCATTCCCATCATTGCATTTATTTGGCCAAGCGAATTATTCACACCGTCTCTCAAACGCATGAACTGGCCTCTCTTACCAACTTCAACGCGACGATCGAACTTACCTTCGGCCACTTCTTCCATCACTTCTACCACATCTTCAATCACGCGATTCATACGATCAAACAACGTATTCATTGCGGCGGAAATCAAGGCTAACTCATCCTTACCTCTCACATCAACACGGTGGCTTAAATCACCGGTTTGAGCTATCTTATCGACCGTTTCCGCAATCGCATTGATCGGTCTCAGGAAGCTTCTGGCTACTAACCAGCCAACAATACTAAATAGAACCAAACTGATCGCCAACCAGGACCAGATCATAATTGCGCCGTTCTGCTGACTGTTAAACAAGCTTTCGATCGCTTGATCGTTTTGCTCGACTTCATACGTCTTAAGTGCATCCACGATCTCTGTAAAACCTTGATACTTGACCTGGAACTCGTTCATCAGAATCGAAACCGCTTCCTCGGTAAACTCTTCGTCAACCGCCAGCATAAAGCTGCCGAAAACAGTATTGGCACTGGAAACGTTGGCCTTCAGTGACTCGTATAATTCGGCCTCTTTCGGATCAAGCTCCATCTTGTTAAGCGCTTCGAAAATCTCAAAAATCTTTTCCGCACTGACCTTCAATTCCTTTTTAACTTCCTCTCTCTGCTCAGGTTCTTCAACCAGAACCAGATTGCGTTGCTGCACCGCCCTTTCGTCGGAAACACTCTTCAAATCGTTCAACAAAGCGAGTTTTACACCATTTACCTGGATAATCCGGTCCATGGTTTTATTCGTTTCATTAATTAAAAACTGGGTGACGAGGTTACTAGCCAATAAAAAGAAAATAGCGCCTGCAATCCCGATGATCATCCGAATTTTTATTGTCATATCCTTCCCTTTTTCCTTCATTAACCTTCTTCCTTGAAGGCAAAAATTGCTTGTTTCATTGCACCTTTGTATACACACCATTGTATACACGCAAACTTAAGAGGGTAATCAATTGTTTTTGGCTATGCTTTATCTAAAGTTATAAACTCAAATGCATATTCATGTCGCTCATCCGTCGAATGAGGAATGGATTCCACTGTTTTCCAGTCAAATTGAGTCCAATCCGGAAACAGGGTATCCCCTTCAATCTCCGCATCGATCAAAGTCAAGTAAAGACGGTCGGCACGAGGCAGCATCTGCTTGTAAAGCTGGCCACCGCCCATAATGATTACCTCTTCGCTATCTTTGAAAGCTTCCAAGGCGTCGTCCACGGAGTTATAGACAGAAACACCTTCAAGCTGAAGTTCCGGGTTACGACTAATCACTACGTTAGGGCGGTTCGGCAAAGGGCGGGAACCGATTGATTCAAAGGTTTTACGTCCCATGACCACCGGTTTACCCGTTGTCTTGGCTTTGAAAAACTTCAAATCATCCGGTAAATGCCATGGCATATCATTATCCATACCAATCACTCGATTTTTGGCCATCGCAGCAATCATCGCAATTCTCATACAGACACCGTCGCCTTGATGTGAGGATGGGATTCGTAACCAACGATTTCGAAATCTTCAAAACGGTAATCGAAAATGCTTTCCGGCTTACGCTTGATCTCAAGCTTAGGTAAAGGATACGGTTCACGCTCCAACTGGATTTTAGCCTGTTCCATCGTGTTGTTATACAGATGGACATCACCGCCGGTCCAGACAAAATCTCCAACGTCATAGCCGGTCTGCTGAGCCACCATATGAACCAGCAAAGCATAGCTGGCGATATTGAATGGAACCCCTAAAAAGGTATCTGCACTGCGCTGGTAAAGTTGACACGACAATTTACCGTCAGCAACATAGAACTGGAAAAACGCATGACAAGCTGCCAGCGCCATCTTGCCGTCTTTGACATTTTCCTGCGGGCTTTTAGTTTCGTCAGGCAGATCGGAGGGATTCCAGGCTGAAACGATCATACGGCGGCTATTCGGATTGGTTTTCAGGATTTCGATTACCTCGGCAATCTGATTGATGGTATCACCGTGCGGTGTCTGCCATGCCACCCACTGTTTACCGTAAAGCGGACCTAAATCCCCTTCTTCCGTCGCCCATTCGTCCCAGATACGAACACCGTTATCCTTAAGGTATTTAATATTGGTGTCACCCGATAAGAACCACAACAACTCGTGGACAATCGAACGGATATGTAATTTTTTGGTCGTGACTAGAGGAAATCCTTCCTGCAAATCAAAACGCATCTGATATCCGAATACCGAACGGGTTCCTGTACCGGTTCTGTCCCCTTTATCCGTTCCCTGTTCAATTATGTGGTCAAGCAACTCTAAATACTGTTTCATACCAAATGTTCTTTTAATTAATTTAACGAAGCGGCACCTTTAGCCGTCTTTTGATAACTCCAAACCATCAGGCCGATTCCTATCACTACCATAGGTAAAGACAACACCTGCCCCATCGTCAGCCATCCCCATGCCAAATACCCCAACTGAACATCCGGCAGGCGGTAAAACTCAACGATAAAACGGAATACACCATAACCAACAAGGAAAAGACCGGCAACCGATCCGGAAGGACGCGGTTTATTTGAATAGAAAGCTAACAGAACGAACAAGACAATCCCTTCCAAGAAAGCTTCCAAAAGCTGTGTCGGATACTTATGAACAACTTCTTGAAGTGTAGGATCGTACACCGCCATACCAAGCGGCGAATCGGTGACTTTTCCCCAAAGCTCGCCGTTGATAAAGTTCCCGATACGCCCAGTGAACAAACCGATTGGAACCAGCGGCGCCACAAAATCCGCCACCTGAAACAGAGACAATTTGACTTTACGTGCGTAAAGCCACATAGCCAATGACACGCCGATCAAACCACCGTGGAACGACATACCACCGTGCCAGACCTGAAACACCGTCAACGGGTGTTCGATATAATAAGCCAAGTCATAAAAGAGGATATAACCGATACGGCCACCGAGAATGACCCCCATCGCGATATAGAACAAGAGATCACCGACTTTCTCGGCATTCCACGCTTCCCGACTGCGCGCACGCCAAACACCGTACCACCAGCCCAAACCGAAGGCGAGTAGATACATAAGGCCATACCAATGAATTTTAAAAAAACCTAAATCCAGTGCGACCGGATCAATATTGGGATATTGCCACATGAGCTTTCTCGGTAATTTTTGATTTGAGCATGATAACAGAAGTACCGGGCATCAGAAACAGCAATAGTACGGGAAACAAACAACAAAGAAAGATTTTAAAAAAACAAACAGGCCTATATTCGAACAGGCCTGTTCGGTTTTCTTAGATCCGTTGAGATAAATCAGATCTTGAACTGATGAACCAGACTTTCCAACTTATCCGCCAGAGCCTGCATATTATGACCTGCGGACTCGGTATTCTGTGCACCCAGCGCCGCTTTTTCAGTGACTTCGTAGATCTGGCTAATATTACGATTAATCTCTTGTGCCAACTCACTTTGAGAGTGGGCCGCATCAAACATCTGCTCACTCATCTTATTAATGTCGTCCATCAAAATCGTCACCGGATTCAATGCGCGCTCCGAAGTGTAAACCGCATCGCAACTCGCTGCTGTAGCGTCCTGGCTACGTTGGACCATCTCAACCGTCGACAAGGTCGCCTGACGGATTTTATCGATAATTCTTTCGATTTGAAGTGTCGATTCCTGAGTTCGTTGCGCCAAACCACGAACCTCATCGGCCACCACGGCAAAGCCTCGTCCATGTTCACCGGCACGTGCCGCTTCAATTGCCGCGTTCAATGACAGCAAGTTGGTCTGCTCTGCGATTTCACGGATGACGTTAACCACCGTTCCGATCTGTTCACTGTCTTCTCTTAACAGGGAAACCGCTTCGGTCATCGCCTTCATACCATCAGACAAGTTCTGAATCTCACTGGCCGTACTCTTAACCAGCTCACCACCTTCTTTGACTCGGGAAGCCGCCTGTTGTGTCGCTCTTGATGTATTGTGCGAATGATCCTCAACGCTCTTAGCCTTATTCGTCATATCCACCATCACCGAAGTCAACTGACGCGACGATTCCAATTGTTGCTGGGTTCCCGACTTGGTTTCATGAGTGATTTCCAACAGGCCTTTTGAAGAAACTTCCAATTCCTCAATCGTATTGGAAACTTCCTTAAGCATCGACTGGATCTTTTCAATGAACTGATTAAAGTAGTTGGATAGATCCGCCAGTTCGTCTTTTCCGATCACCGGCAAGCGCTGAGTCAAATCCCCGTCTTCTTCGGCAATGGCCTTCATCGCCCCGGTTGCCTGCTGAATCGGGGTTACCACCGCACGAGTAACACGACTGGAAACCATCATTCCAAGAATCTGACCGATGATCGAGACCGATAACACGAACACGATATTATAGAAACTCGATTCGACGACGGAATCACTCACTTCCACCATCTCCTGGGTCGCCGCTTCCGCGATATCACCCAACTCCATGTCCAATGTATTGAAAAGAGGTTCGATCTGGGTTTTCATCAACCAGGTATCGATACGCCACTTCTCGCCTTGGTGAATGCTTTTCAACTGCATGAAATGTTCACGGTAAGCCTGATAAACATCCCAAACCTTCTCCAGCCCGGTCTCTTCTTCAAGCGTCAATTCAACCTGATCCTGATTACGAAGACGATTGATCGTCTGCTCGGTAGTATCCAGATAATTTTCCGTCAACTCCGCCATCGAGTCGGTTCTAAACGCCACATAACCGCGGACATTGGAAATCACACTCAACCAGCTCTTCTGTAAATTCAACAAGTCGGTCAAAACGCCCTGACGCGACTGTTCTAAGGATGACAATTCGGATGAGATCATGATATTGATCTCATTCTGCATGCTGTTTGCCAGACTCAACATATTCTTGTTCAAATATTGAAACGCAGGAAAGTTCTTACTACGATCTTCCTGCAAGACTTTTAACATTCCCGCCAACTCAGGCAACTGCTCCAGATTTTTCTGTATCTGAGTGTAAGATTCCAATAAAGCTTCATCCGGCGTTTCACTCTCCTGAATCTCGCGCTTGGTCTTGGCCACTTCTTCCGATACATGAGCAAACCCTTGCTCGTATGACTCCAACAACGACTTGTCATGGGTCGACATATAAAGGCTCAACGCATTCATACTCTTTTCAAGCGACAGCGCAAGCTCGGAAGCTCCGATGGCGACCGGCTGCTTCTCATTCACCACAACGGAAACATTCTGACGTACCAAATAAAGGTTAATGACCGCCTGCAGGGTAATAATCGCCAGCACCGTCCAGATAACGCCGAAACCGAAGCGCATTTTCTGTTTGATTGTGAGATTCTGTAAAAACGAACGCATAATTCTTATTCACTATTTTTTGACAGTTGAAAATATATAGATAGAACCAAGCAACTTAAATGCCAACATGAATTGTCAAAACTTAAGCACTGGCCGTACGATCAAGCTCTAAGCCAAGAATGTCTCTCGGAACGAGAGTGTAAAAAGACAGAGAAACAATCATCAATCCTTAACCGGATCAGCGTAAAGGGTAATTGCCGCGTGCAATCAAACCGCCGTCAATCGTTAGAATCGATCCTGTCATCCAAAGAGTCGCATCGGAAAGCAAGTAAGCGGTAGCCTCCCCCATCTCCTCGGTGGTTCCATAGCGCCCTGCCGGCATACGGTCACACCATTTTTTCTCCATATCGGGTTTCAACAGTATGGCTTCAGTACGTTCAACCGGAACCACGCCCGGCGCCAAACCATTGACTCGGATTCCATACCGTCCCCACTCGACTGCCTGTGCCTTTGTAATGGCATCCAAACCAGCCTTGGACGCCGCATAAGCGGAAAACCACTCACAGGTCGCCTGACCATGAATGCTGGTGTTGTTAACGATGGCACCCGGTTTTTCGGCGGCAATACACGCCTGTGCAAATGCCGTACTTAACTGATAGGGTGCCTGCAAATTGACTGTCAGCGTATCGGCAAACTGCTTACCGAAAGGATCATTGATGGAAGTACTCTTGGTAACGATTCCTGCATTATTAACCAAACCGTCCAGACCATCGAAAACCGACCAGGCCTGTTCTAAAAAATCACTCAGCTCATCGAGCTGTCGAAAATCACACTGTAGGACATCCGCTTTTGCCCCTAGAGCCTGAACCTCGGCGAACGTATCCTGAATACCTTTAGCGTTGGTATTGTAATGCAAAACAAGATGACACCCTTCGCGTGCCAATACTTTGGCCATTCCGGCGCCGATTCCGCTGGAAGCCCCTGTAATCAGAACTCGTTTTCCTTTCAACCCCTTCATCTCGCTACACCTTACCGTTGTTGCTCGCTCTTCGATTTCAAATTTGGAATTATTTTTCCGACATCAACGCCATCAGAATATCGATGATTTTTTCCGTTGCCTGAACATTGGCACCGGCACGAATCGCCGCCGATGCGGCCACTCGCTTATCCGAATTGCCGCACCAGGTTTTTAATGCCTCAGCAAGATGTTCGGGGGTCAATTCGCTCTGCTGAATGACGATTCCGCCCCCCAAATCAACCAATGCCTGTGCGTTGGCCGTTTGGTGATCATCCACTGCATAAGGGTAAGGCACCATAATTGCCGGTCTGGCCGTCGCCATCAACTCACTGACAGTGAGCGCACCCGATCGACAGAGCACCATATCCGCAGCCGCATAAGCCTGATTCATATCGTGAATAAAAGGCACCACCTCGGCTTCCACACCCGCCATACGGTAAGCGCTCTGGGCCTGCTGTAACGTTTTTTGACCGGTCTGATGCGTCACCTTAGGACGCTCGTTTGCTTTCAACAACGCCAATGCCTTAGGCAAGGTTTCGTTCAAAGCCAAAGCGCCGCGGCTTCCACCGAGAACCAATAGATGGCATTCAGCCTGCGGTTGGACCGTTTCGATCTGCTCCAACCCTGCTCTAACCGGATTACCGATGGTGACGACCTGTTTACCTCGCAAAACCGTCTGTGGAAACGCAGCAATGACCTTATCGGCCAATGGCGTCAACAACTTGTTAGTCAATCCCGGAATGGCGTTCTGCTCATGCAACACTAAGCTGATTCCCAAAGATTTAGCAGCCAATCCACCGGGGCCGCAGACAAATCCGCCCATACCCAGAACCAAATCCGGCTGCTGTGCTTTCATGACTCGACGCGCCTGCCACCAGGCACGGGTCACGTTGATCGGCGCTTTCAGCCAACCTGCCAAACCGTTGCCACGCAATCCTTTAATGGAGATTGCCTCAAACGGAATACCCGCTTCTTCCACCCACTCGGTCTCCATACCGCCTTGAGTTCCGAGCCAACTGACCTCTACACCTTTCTGCTGCAATGCATGAGCGATAGCGATACCTGGAAACACATGCCCTCCGGTACCGCCAGCCATGATCAAAACCTTTTTCAATTTCGTTTCACTCATTCCGCTTCCTTCTCGGCAACAGGTTGCACGGCTTTTTCTCCTGGCGGGATGCGTCGGGTTTCAAAATCGACCCTGAATACTAGCGCCATGGCCGAAATTAACAGCAGAACACTACTCCCCCCATAACTCATGAACGGCAACGTCAACCCTTTGGTCGGAAAAGCTCCAAGATTTACCCCCATGTTGATCATGGCCTGTAGGATGATCCAGATACCAATTCCATAGGCGATCATACCGCCGAAAAACATATCTTTCTCTAAAGCCTTTCGGCCGATCCGGAACAGACGGTAAAGAATGAACAGATAGAGCAAAATCAAGAAGAACACCCCTATCAAACCGAACTCTTCGGCATAGATCGAGAACAGAAAATCCGTGTGGGCATCCGGCAGGAAAAGTAATTTCTGAACACTGCCACCCAGACCCACACCAGTCCACTCACCACGTCCCAATGCAATAAGAGCCTGAGTCAACTGATAACCGGTACCGTACGGATCCTGCCACGGATCCAAAAAGCTACTGACACGCGCCATCCGGTAAGGAGAGATGATGACCAATACGGCCAGCAGACTCGCCATCGGCAAAACCGTCAGAACGAAATAACGCCATGGCGCGCCGGCAATCAACAGCATTCCGGTAATCATTACCGCGATTACGAATGTACTGCCGTAGTCAGGCTCCATCAATAACAGTATTGCCATGATCCCGAATGGCAGGGCCAAACGGATTACTGCCTCAAAGCTCTCCTTGACCGCCGACGCGTGACGGTTCAGGTAGCCGGCCATAAATACTACGATCACCAGCTTCATAAACTCCGAAGGCTGAAAATTCATGATCAGTAATGGCAGCCAACGTTTACTACCATTAATTTCGCGTCCTAAAAGTAACACCATTACCAACAGGAACAGAGCAAACAGAAACAGTTTTCCCCGGTGTTTTTCCCAAAAGGAAAGCGGGACTTGGAAAAGGATATAAGCGGCGGTAAGGCCAAGCCCCATGGAAAGGAACTGGCGAATGAAGTAATGAGTAGTGTCTCCGAAACGTTTTTCACTGATAGCAACTGAACTCGACGCCACCATGGTCAAACCGATCACCGCCAGCGTAATCAGCAATCCCAATAGCCAGAAATCAACCGGCCACTCCCGGCTCTTTTCGCGCCAGCTTTGCAACATGGTCAATCTTGCTCCTGCGCTGCGATCAATTCGCCGACGTAACTTTCAAACACCTTGCCGCGCTCTTCATAATTCGAGAACTGGTCAAAACTGGCGCACGCAGGTGACAGCAGAACACAGTCATAGGGCTGGGCAACCTCACCTGCAATCTCCACAGCCTCTTTCAAAGTCTCGACCAATCGTACCTGTTCGTGAGGCAATACTTCGGCAATCAGGTTTCGATCACGGCCAAACAAAATCACTTCCCGGCAATATTGATGGACGGCCGGCTGCAACGGACTGAAATCGGCCTCTTTACCGACACCGCCGGCCAGAAGAATCACTTTGCCGTTATGCTGGTAAGCCTGTTGCCCAATGCTCTCAATCGCCGTCAAAGTCGCACCGACATTGGTACCCTTCGAATCGTTGATCCATTCCACATCTCGGTAATTCACCACTAATTGAGTACGATGTGGTAAACCTTTGAATTCCTTAAGCACGTCACGGAACACTTCGACAGGCAATTTATACGGCTGGCACAGAGCGATCATCGCCAATGCATTCAACAAATGGTGCCTGCCCTGCAACGCCATATCTTCGACTTTTACCAGACAGTTACTGCCATTTGCCAAACACAAATGTCCATTTTCTTCCTGCAAGCCGTAATCACTGTCCGACTTGATGAAATCCGGCGAAATCCCGAAATGGACCACCGGACAATGATGGATGACACCCTGCTCGCTAAAACCTTCAGGCAACACAGCAAGATCTGTGGTTTCAAACAACTTTGTCTTGGCCTGAATATAGTCTTCCAGACCGTCGTAACGATCCATGTGATCTTCGGAAATATTCAAGACCGTTGAAGAGACGGTTTGCAAAGAATAGGTAGTCTCAAGCTGAAAACTGGAAAGCTCAAGCACATAAAGATCGTATTCGTTCTCGTCCATCAATAGGTCCAGAACAGGCTCTCCCAGGTTTCCGCCGACGGCGACGTTATATCCGGCTTTCTGAAATGCCAATCCGGTCAAGGTGGTCACTGAACTTTTCCCATTGGAACCGGTAATTCCAATGACCGGAACACCGACAGAGCGAGCGAAGAGTTCGACATCTCCGATCACCTGTTTACCCAATTTTCTTAGGTTGTTTACCCACGGTTCGGACTGCGCGATTCCAGGGCTTAGCACAATGGTGTCGAACTGTTGAATCCAACTAGTCGGAAGGTGGCCTGTCGCAAACTCGACTTCCGGAAACGCTTTTGCCAGCTTGGAGACATCCAGCTCATCACGCGTATCATAGGCGAAGCAGTGTTCGCCCTGAGCCTGAAAATATCTTAATACCGACTGTCCGGTAATGCCTAAACCCGCAACTAAATACATCTTCTTCCAGTTTTCCTTTCAATAAAAGTCAAACGATTCTCACTCGTCCATAGAGTGTGACCGGAAAAGTCTATCGAATCTTCAAACTTGCCAAACCGATCAATACCAAAATAATGGTAATGACCCAAAAACGCACGATAACTTGAGACTCGTGCCAGCCTTTCTGTTCAAAGTGGTGGTGTAAAGGTGCCATCAGGAAAATTCGCTTGCCGCGCAATTTATAAGAACCAACCTGCAAAATCACCGAAACGGTTTCGGCAACAAAGATACCGCCCATTACAAACAACACCAATTCTTGCTTAACTGCGATGGCCATTCCACCTAATGCCGCACCGATCGCCAAAGAACCCACATCCCCCATAAACACTTGTGCCGGATGCGCATTAAACCAAAGAAAACCAAGCCCTGCGCCTACTAATGCGGCAGACAGGATCGTCAATTCACCCACGCCTGGAATGTAAGGAATATTCAGGTAGTCCGAGAAATACACGTGTCCGGACAAGTAGGCGAAAACGCCTAATGCACCGGAAATCATGACAGTTGGCATAATCGCCAAACCATCCAGACCATCCGTGAGATTCACGGCATTCGACGTTCCCACAATCACGAAATATCCCAGCAGAACGGTCCACATTCCCAATTCGATTACCGTGTCTTTCATATACGGAATCAGTAATTGGGTTTCCGCCGGCACCGTCGCTAGACTGAACAGGGCATAGGCCGTGATAAAACCGATGATCGACTGCCATAGATATTTGGTACGTGCCCGCATTCCGTTCGGGTCTTTGTAAACCACTTTCTTATAGTCATCGATAAACCCGATGACTCCGAACCCCAACATTGAAAGCGTAATTACAAGCAGATAGTGATTGGTCAGATTACCCCACAAAATGACCGCCATGGAAATTGAGAATAAAATCATGGTGCCGCCCATAGTCGGCGTACCCGATTTGACCAAGTGTGTTTGAGGGCCGTCCTGCCGAATACTCTGCCCCACTTTCAGACGCGTCAACCAACGAATCAGGCCCGGGCCGATCAGGAATGAAATCACCAAGGCGGTCAATACGCTCATAATGGCCCGCATGGTAATGTAACTGAACACCCCAAACCCTGAAATGTATTGTTGGAGGTATTCGGTTAAATAAATCAGCATAAGAAATCCTTCGATGTTTTCATTCCGTTTTAAACATTATTCCCGTCATCGACATTCAGCACTTGCTCAACACCTTGGACGACTTTTTCCATTCGGGCGCTTCGCGATCCTTTTACCAAGACATTGCAGACATTACCTTCGGCCATCTCGGCCAGAAGCGTATCCACCATTGTCTGATGGCTTTCGAACCAACGAGCCCCTTCGCCGAAAACTTCCGGCATGGTTGCGGCCGCATCGCCCAACACATAAAGCCTTTCAAGGCCTTTCTGTCGGGCATATTCCGCAACCGCTTCATGTGCCTGTTGAGTGGATTCACCCAATTCGGCCATGGCTCCCAGACATAATGCCGATGCCCCCGGTAAGGCACTCAGCGTATCAATCGCCGCCTTAACCGATTCGGGGTTGGCATTATAACTGTCATCAATCAGCCATCCTTGGCCAATTTTTGTTTTTTGCAAACGCCCTGCCACACCGGTAAAACCGGACAGGCCTGGCTGAATTTCAGACCAGGACAGGCCGGCCGCCAGACAAACCGCCACACAAGCCGCTGCATTCAGCGCATTGTGTTTGCCCATTATCGGCATGCCAACCTTGTGCAACTCCCCTTTTACGGAAAGTTCAAATTCAACCTGATCCTGATAACTGGAAAACCCTTGTAACCGCACATCCGCTTCAGGCGCTTCCCCGAATTTCAAAACCTGTTCAATCCCAAGGCGCTCCAATTCTTCCTGCCAATACTCGAAACCTGGTGAATCGGTATTGATTATGGCGGTTCCAGGTGAATTTAGTCGATTCAACCCCAGAAAAATCTCACCTTTTGTCTCTATGACGCCTTGCAGACTTCCAAAACCTTCAAGATGTGCTCCGGAAGCATTATTCAACAGCGCAATATCCGGCTCCGCCATCAACGTTAGGTATTCAATCTCCTTTGGATGGTTCGCGCCCATTTCAATAATGGCGTACTCGTGTTCGGGACGTAGTTTAAGTAGTGTTCTCGGCACCCCGTAATCATTATTCAGGTTGCCTTCGGTCGCCATGGTATTACCAACGCCGGAAAACAGATTCAGTAACATCGCCTTGGTCGTTGTTTTACCGTTACTGCCCGTGATCGCCACCAGTTTCTTGACCGGCATATTTCTACGGTGCCATCGGGCAAACCGACCCAAGGCAATTCGCGTGTCTTCAACAAGCACGCCGGGAACCGATGTTTCTACCGAACGCGATACCAATACCGCAGCCGCGCCCTGCTTCACAGCCTCCGCAACGAAATCATGACCGTCAAAATTCTCACCCTTTAAAGCGATGTAAAGCGCTCCGGGTTCAATCGTACGGGTATCGGTACTAATACTGTTAAAACGGATATCTTCCTCGGACGCCAAGGGCCCGATCCATTCACCGTCAACACTCTCAGCCAATTCGGCGAGCGTCCAATAAAACATTTGATCTTGCATTGGTTCCTGTTTCATATTGATTTGCTGCTGCAGGCGGTTAACCATAACCTGAGGATCCGTAGTCTGTTTCACTTACGGCCACCATTTCGGTTACCTGCCTGCTCAAACCATTCCGACACTGTTAGCTGGTCGCTAAATGGCCATCGTTTTCCTTTAATATCCTGATAGGCTTCATGTCCCTTACCGGCAATCACGACCACATCGCCCGCATCCGCAGATTGCAATGCCCAATGAATCGCCTCAGCTCGATCTTCAATCACCTTAACCTCTGACGGACGTTCAAATCCGACCAAAGTATCTTCGATAATCTGCTGCGGTGACTCGTAACGTGGATTGTCACTGGTCAATACCACTTCATCCGCTAGACGTTCAGCCGCTTTTGCCATCATAGGTCGCTTTCCACTGTCCCGGTCACCGCCACATCCGAACACAATCCAAAGACGCCCGACGGGAGCTGCCTCATCTGGCATAGAATGTAAATGTTCACGCACCGCACTCAATACTTTTTCCAATGCATCGGGCGTATGAGCAAAATCCACGATTGCAGTCGGTTGACCCGAAATAACCTGCATTCGGCCATTAACGGCAGACAGTTTCGGTAGCGCTTGACAACAGGCGGCCCAATCAAAACAGCAAGCCATCATAATACCGACGGCACAAAGCGCATTCTCGATATTGAATGCACCCATCAACGGTAAACTTGTCTTGCAATGCGCCATGGCAAAATTCAAATCCAGATTCATGCCCTGTGCATTCAAAACCCGTTCTGAACAGTACAAGTGAGGATGGCCGTTTTCGTCTACATCCTGGGTATCAACATGATAGATCAAGGCATGAGGAAGTTGAGGCATCAACTCTTGTCCCAGCGCGTCCTGCCCATTGATGACCTGAACACGACTTTCATACTCCAGGAACAGCTTAGACTTCGCAGCTCTGTAGGCTTGTTCGGTCTGGTGAAAATCCAAATGGTCGCGCGTGACCTGTGTCAGTGCAACACACTCAAATTGCAACTGATCAATCCGACCCAACTCAAGCGCGTGGGAAGAAACCTCCATCACCACCCAATTAGCACCTTGCTCGTTAAACTCATTCAACAAGCGATGTACGCTCACGACATCAGGTGTGGTATTCAATCCTGGAGACAACTTATCTGTATGCTTCTTGAGTACGCCGTTACCAAGCGTTCCGATCAGGGCCGGTTTCTGCCCTAAAGCCAGTAAAAGCTGTGATACATAATGCGCGGTGGAAGTTTTACCGTTGGTGCCGGTGATACCGACAACCTTAATTTTAAGGCTTGGACGGTCATAAAACCAATCCGCGAATTTACCCAATCGTGTGTTTAAATCGTCAACTACGATCACCACACAGGTTGAATTCTGCTTCAGAAACCAGGCCTGCTCGGTTTCCGTCAATGGCCTGTCGGACAGCACACAGCTCACCCCGGCATCAACAGCCTGCTGCAGATAGACCAATCCATGCTGGCTATACCCTTGAATTCCGATAAAGCCATCCTCGCTTTCCAGATTTCTGGAATCCAAAGACAGGTTTTTCACCCTAATCGATTCGGCTAACCCTTCCGGCAATGAAGACAAAAGCGACACGCCGCTTTCTCCACAGCTCTCATGTATGCCGAAGAATTCATAAATCTGCTGCAAGGTTTTCATAGCGAGCCTCACCCACCCTATTGTTTAATTAGGCGATTCCAACATCTCATCGTGCGGTACGTTTCTCAAACGCAACGCTTGCTGCATTACTTCCTTAAAAGCCGGCGCCGCCACCGCACCGCCGTAATAGACACCTCGACTCGGTTCGTCTACGACCACCACCATCACCATATCGGGATCGGAAACCGGTACAATTCCTGCAAACAACGAATAATATTCGTTCTGCTCGTAACCGCCTTGTTTGGTTTTGTGGACCGTACCGGTCTTCCCGGCAACTCGGTAACCCGCTATCTGAGCTTTAGGAGCAGTACCACCTCTGGCCACTACCTTCTCCATCATCAACAGAGTGTCGTCTGCCGCTTTGGCTCCGACCACCCGTGATTTCTGGGGTGGCTTGTCCAACCTAAACAAACTCAACGGCATAATTTCACCATGATTGGCCAACATCAGGTACGCATGCGCCAAGTTCAAGAGGTTTATATTAAAACCGTAACCGTATGAAGCCGAAACCTGATCGATAGTCTGCCATTGTGCTACAGGCTTTAAATACCCGGTCGCTTCACCGGGCAGATACAATCCACTGTCACGCGTAAATCCGATATCACTCCACAACTGCCATTCCTGTTCCGGTGTCATTCGCATTGCAATTTTAGAGGCACCAACGTTACTCGACTTCTGAATGATTCCTTCCGGCTTTAGCTTCCCATGGTTATGAGTATCAGTAATACGGTAACCTTGTACACGGATTGCCCCTGGACTTGTATTGATCTCTTCATCCAACCCCACCACACCTAAGTCCAGCGCCTTGGCAATGACAAAAGGCTTAACCGTTGAACCGGGTTCAATCAAATCCGTGACCACACGGTTTCGAATCGCATCTCCACTTAACTGAGAACGGTCGTTGGGGTTATAGCCCGGCAAACTCACCATAGCCAGAACCTCACCGGTCTTGGCATCCAGGATCACAGAACTGGCCGACTTTGCCTGGTGTTCTATCATTACGCTTTTCAATGCACGGTAAGCAAAGAACTGAATATTCTTGTCGATGCTCAATGTCATATCCGAACCAGGCTTCGCCGGAACCACGTCTTTAACAAAATCGATCACCCGTCCGGCACGGTCTTTAATGACCTGTTTTCGACCCGACTTACCTTTCAGCCAGTCCTCATAGGCCAGTTCCAAACCTTCCTGGCCGTGGTCGTCTATATTGGTAAAACCAACCAGATGCCCACTGATCTCTCCAGACGGATAATAGCGTTTGTATTCGTCTTCAATGTAAACGCCAAACAGATTCAAATCATCGATTTTATCAGCTAGCTTCGGCTCTACGGAACGCTCCAGATAAACAAACCGTCTATTCGAAAATTTCTTTACCTTTTCACGAATTTCCGTTGCGGACATATCCAACCGCTTCGCTAGCTTTTCAAACACATTCTGATAACCCGACATCTGCTGACTGTCCACCCAGATCGAAGGTAAATCACTGCTGATTGCTATCGGACTGCCATCTCGACCATCGGCCATGTGTGGCGTCAGGGTCATCTTTACTTTTTTTAGATAAATCCCAGGCAATTCAAGCTTTTCGATTGCCTCAACGACCTTAGGATTGTTTTCCTGTCGAATAAAGCTTAAACGCTTATGCTTCTGTTTCCGCGCCGCGCTATTCAGCTCCTGCTCGGTCATCCCAAGCAGATTCAGAAACTTTCTGTATTCGGTTTGATAACCGTACATCACTTTAGCGTCGACCCAGACCGAAGCCATAGGTGTACTCAAAGCCAACACGTCACCGTGACGATCATAAATCACACCTCTCGGCGCGGGGATTTCAATCGTACGAACTTGACGCTTATTTCCCTCCTCCTGAAGAAAGTCAGACTGTACAACTTGTACATAAAACGCTCGTGATAGCACGGCTAAAAAGCCCATGACAATCAGGGCGAATACCACCTTATCCCGGCGAAATTTAATGGCCATCTGTCTGTTCTTGCAAGTAGATAGTTTGTAGGTTATGACTTTCTGTCGATTTTTCCAAAACCATGTTCAATTTGGTCTGAGCAATCTGTTCAATGCGAGCCGGAGCGCTTAAATGCATTTTTTCAAGCATTAAACGCCCCCACTCTTCCTTGGCCTGAATGTTTTTCTGTAAAGCCATGTAGTATTGAGTCTCTGTATGGCGGATCTGATGTTGTACCAAAATGATCGCAACCAGCGTAATCAATACGGAAATGACTAGACCGAAAAGAAAAAACCCACGCCACTTAAAAACCTTTAAGTGGGTGGGTTTGGGGAATCTTCTTAACATGTCTGTTACAAACCAGCATTCAAGCTCGCATTACCAGGCCTGCCCATTCACCATTTCGTTATGGCAAACGGCATCGGCCTGGTCGGCTGAGCTATTAGTCCGCTTGACGACGTAAGAAAGCTGGAATGTCTAGATAGTTTGAATTCGGAAGACTTCCGGCAAGTCCACCATTCGCAACCATCTTAGGGCGTTCCACTTCAGCTTCTTTAGCAGGAGTCTTAACCGATTCCAGTTTAACTTCTTGCTGAACAGCCTTTTGTGGCTCTTCCACTTTCGCAGCGGGAGCAGGCTGTTCCGAAACACTTTCCTTGTTCGCTTGTACCGCAGTCAGATTTGGCTTAACCATTTCCGGCTTCTGAGCAGCCGCACCGGCTTCTTCCAAACCAGTCGCTACTACAGTAACGCGGATTTCATCCTGCATGGTTTCATCGATAGAAGTACCGATAATCACCTTCGCTTCCGGAGCGGCAACCTGATCGATTACGTCACCTACCTCGTTGAATTCACCCAATGTGAAATCCAATCCACTGGTGATATTAACCAACAGACCACGTGCTCCAGATACTGAAATATCTTCTAGCAATGGGTTGGCAATCGCTTTTTCCGCTGCTTTGATCGCACGATCTTCACCAGTCGCATGACCAACCCCCATCATCGCCATGCCACGCTCGGTCATGACAGTACGTAAATCTTCAAAATCCACGTTGATCATACCTGGACGCGTGACCAGCTCAGAAATACCCTGAACCGCTCCGTGCAGAACTTCGTTAGCGTAATCAAATGCTTTTGCCAATACGAAATCACGGCCTAGAACCTTCAACAACTTGTCGTTAGGAACCGTAATCAATGAATCAACATGTTGAGAAAGCGCCTCAATACCGGAATCGGCAATCTTGTTACGGCGCTCAAAACTGAATGGTCGACTGACAACACCGACCGTCAAGATGCCCATTTCACGCGCAGCTTGCGCGACAACAGGTGCAGAACCGGTACCTGTTCCACCACCCATACCGGCTGTGATGAATACCATGTCCGCATCCTTCAACTGTTCTTTCACCTGATCGATGTCTTCTTTAGCGGCTTGTGCACCGCGCTCCGGATCCGCTCCGGCTCCCAATCCGCCATCGCCCAGCTGAATACAGGTCGAAACCTGTGAATTAGCCAAAGCTTGCGCATCGGTGTTAGCGCACATAAACTCAACGCCTTCGACGTTTGAGCGCACCATATAATCAACGGCGTTACCACCGCCACCGCCTAAGCCGATGACCTTGATAACAGGCATGCCAGGTGTCCGGACTGGCGTAGTTTCTTTTCCAACAAATTTCATGACGACGATTCCCCTTAATCAGCATGACAATTAAAAATGTTGTAATCGACACTGAAGAATCATCCTCAGCGAAAACTCCAACATGTACTACAAACGTTCTGCAATGCGTAATACGGCACTGCGTGATCGACTATTCACGCGACACTCCTCCTCGGATGGAAAAATCGGTTTACCAATCTTTTTTAAGACCGGTTCGATTACTTCCAGTTGTATCGGTGAATCTGGAAAGAGATCCTTCATCGTTGACTGATCCCGTATAAACTGTTTTACGATTCTGTCTTCCAATGAGTGGAAGCTGATGACGGCCAACCGACCGCCCGGTGCCAGAATGGCCACCGCCGCTTCCAGCACATTCTTCAACACATCCAACTCTTGGTTCACGGCAATGCGTATCGCCTGAAAGGTACGCGTTGCCGGATGTTTATTCTTTTCGGTTTTCGGAGAGGCTTTTCTTACCAACTCCGCCAGATCCAATGTGGTCTGCAACTCATCCTTGGCACTGGCTTCTTTAATCACTCGCGCGATTCGTCCTGCAAATCGCTCTTCACCATATTGTTTGAGCACTTTAACCAGAGTTTTCTCGTCTACCTGCTTAAGCCACTCTTTCGCACTCAACCCTTCCTCAGGGTTCATTCTCATATCCAGTGGCCCAGAACGCATAAAGCTGAACCCTCGTTCAGCTTCGTCTAATTGCGGTGATGAAACCCCCAGATCCAATAACAAACCGTTTATCTTTCCGGTCAGACCTCGGGCTTCGCAGTATTCGGCCACCCTGTCGAAACTGCCGTGCTGTATTTCGAACCGCGGGTCGTCGAAATGCGTCCTGGCATATTCGACCGCTTCCGGGTCCTGATCAATTCCTATCAGACGACCCTCCGGACCCAACCTGTCCAATATGACTCGGCTGTGTCCGCCTCGACCGAATGTGCCATCTATATAGATGCCATCCGCTTGAATATTCAGGCCATCGATCGATTCATTTAAAAGAACCGAATAATGTACCTGCTGGCTGTCTTGCATCATTGCTTTCTCTTCGCCTTCCGGCATTTACAGACTCAAACTCGCAAGCGATTCGGAAACTTCTCCGGAAAGCGCTGTATCCAGCATGTCTGGTCGACTGGCATCCCATGCCTCTTGCGACCAAAGCTCAAATTTATTCCCCTGCCCCAACAAGATCGCCGACTTTTCCAATTTAGCGTGCTCACGCAGCAGGCTCGGCAACAACACTCTTCCCTGGGAGTCCATTTCCATCTCCGAAGCGTGCCCCAACAGCAAGCGCTGGTATAAACGAGCCTGAGGATCGACGTTCGGTAACGACATCAATTTACGCTCGATGACTTCCCATTCGTCCAGGGTATAAATCAACAAGCAAGGGCTGTGAAGGTCAATCGTGGCGACCAATTGGTTATCACTGGCTTCGGAAATCGACTCACGATAGCGTTTAGGAACGGCAAGACGTCCCTTCGCATCGATATTGATTGAATTGATTCCACGAAAAAACAACATTTCAAAATTCCACTTTTCGCCACCTTTCCCCACTTAGCGCCACTATATTGCTCTTACTCTCCACTGTCAACCCTGTAAAAAGTAAAGAAAGATAAATTTCCATTACAGGACAACAACTTACGCGCACACCCACATAAGAATTCACACATATTAGAAAGCTCTAATAAAACTTATAATTCAATCAGTTAGGACTACAAAGAAAAGCTATGCATTAAGTAATATTCCCAACAGTTTGTATAAAAAAAGACTTTATTAATCCGCCATGTCACCCTACCAACGATCACCATATATTGATTACAGAAAAAAATAAGACACAACATATAGCATCCAGATCACATCAAACAACGATTTTTAGACACCAGGGGAGTTTTTTCCCTAAAAATTTAAAAAAAATATAAAAAAATGGTTTTTTTTTGTAAAAAAGAAAGGAATTTTCAAACAAAAGATCTCTACATTCGGTTCTAACAGCGAAGTTGAGAAACAGGTTTTAGTCAGTGAAAAATGAATCGTTTTATTTCAAAAATGAAACTTAAATTCACAAAATAGAAAGGAGTGATCCGATTAAGGATTCGAAAGAAATCAACGGCCACCAAGAAATGGCAACCCATTGAAACAAAAGGAAAAAGGGCAAAAGCGAGTCTATAAGCCGGGTTCTGTACTCAAAAGAGCGACAACCATTCATCTGGGAGAAACATCACTGCCTTCCTCAAGCGACCTACCCGGAAACCCGTGCGAGCAACACGGTGTCACTGGCAAGCCAGTGGCGTTGTTTCCCTATTTGGTCTTGCACCGGATGGGGTTTTCACTGCCACTTCTGTTACCAGAAGCGCGGTGCGCTCTTACCGCACCATTTCAACCTTACCTGTTCGCGCAAGCGCGTCATCGGCGGTGTATTTTCTGCTGCACTGTCCGTCGGCTCACGCCGCCCAGCCGTTAGCTGGCATCCCGCTCTATGGTGCCCGGACTTTCCTCCGAAGCCAGAAGCTTCCGCGATTGTCCGACCCACTTTTGCGTGGCGTACAGTACCCGAAATCGACGTTAAAGTCCATTAAATTAAAGTTTGTTATACAATGGCCGATAACTAATTAAATTAAACTAAAAGGTTAAATTTCATGGAAATTTCTGCCAATTCTGCTGTTACATCAGCCTACTATCAACAGCAGGCCAATACCCAGGAACAGGTTCAGGTTTCGATGCTAAAAAAAGCCATTGACACCCAAGCGGCCAACGCACTAACCCTGATCGCAAGTTTGCCAACTCCACCGGCCAATGCCGGACTGCCAAGCAATCTGGGCAACAACATCAATACTACAGCCTAAAAAGCAACAAAGTTCATCTGGACAGAAACTCAACAGGCCTGTCCAGATTAGAATTGACTCATTTCTGAGCCCAAATTTCCCGACTCAACACACCTGCCACATCATTACGATAATGATAATAGGGAACCTGCTGGTTGATCATCACCACAAACGGTAACCAACTCTTTCGGTGTTCGATATAACCCGCCAAAGCACTGACGCCGATCAAAGACCCCGACTTCGCATACACATGTTCTTCCACTTCGGGCAACAAATGCTTCCACGCACGAAACTTTTCCAAAACCTCAATCAACTGCTCCGGACTTAAACGATTATTGCGCGACAAACCAGCGCCGTCTTCAATCACCGCCCCCTGCCAGTCAAAATAGTGTTGCAACTGCGCTGCGAACATTTTCGCTACCTTACTCTCGTCCGCCGGTGCTCCATACATTTCGGCCGCCAACTTTAAAGCCAACTGGTTGGCGATGAAATTTGTCGAATACTTCATCATCGGCCGAATCATATCCGCCAGTTCCCGGCTGTTTAAATGACTGTAAAACAACGGGGACTCTTCCTTGACCGTGCCGTGAATGACCTGCTTGCCAACCTTCACCCCCTGCTGGCGCAAAAACGCCGCCAACAGCTCCGCGAAATACGTTTGTCCCACCTGAGGATCGCTTCCCGTATTGAAACGTAACTCCTCGAGCGACATCGACGCACCCAAGCGTCTCGCGGTTTCAGTCAAAGGCGTTTGCTCTTCGGCAGAAACCACCTTTCCATCCACTTTTTTCAGAAACAGCGTATTGAAATTTGCGGCGATAGCAGACGGAATCGCATCATAAGGGTTGTCACTCGACTCCGTTCCCGGCAAAACCAAGTGATCGACGAAGTAGCCCGTATCCAACCCAATCACATCGATTTTTCCAATGTCTTCCGTAACCAAACGACGTTGTAACTGTACCGCCACCTGTTGAAGTTCTTCGGAAATCAGAAATGGATCGCCATAGCCTTTGACCCATAAGATCGTTTTACCGGCTTGGCGTTCAAGATAAAAATCGGTTTTGAAACGATGATGCTCCCCCCAATGAGAAAGCGCCAGAAACGCCGTCACCAGCTTGGTGGTCGAAGCGGGTACGAAAAGCCGCTTCCGATCCTTGTACTTCCAAGGTTGGTTTGCTGAATCCATCAGCAACAGGCCTGCCGAATCCATTTTCGCCAATTCCGGAAGTCGCTCCAAACCAACCGTTTGCGATTCCGCTCTAACGGAAATGCTGAACACACCACTTAATAGTAGTGTCAGCACCAAGTGACGAAACAAAGAAGCTCGGAGAGACTTTAGAAATACCATCATATCTTTTTAAATTCACGCAAAAATAAGAAAATCATAAGGACACTATGTTACTTGAAGACGGAATATTTTGGCGGTCAATCTCATCACCTTCAATGCAAACAAGCGCTTTCCAAATCGTCAAATGTTGCAACCTACACGGTCAAATCGGCTATATTAAGCCCATATTAAAGAAGCACTTACAAATACAACCTTTTCATTTGAAACAAATGCCGTAACCAACCCTATGCTTAAAGTCTGCTCCGAAATCGAATCTCACAAGGCGAAACAATTAAGTGACCGGCTGACACTGCCGTTGGTCGATTCTTTGCCTGCATCCAAAGAACTGGGCGAACAGATGGTATTGAGTTGGTATCGGGAAAAGAACCAATCCGAGGATGATGCCGCCAAACTCGGTTTATTCTCCTCCCACAGCGGGCCTGTATCCATTGACTTCACCAGCGGCAAAAAGAACCACCGCCGCCAGTTTGGTGGCGGCAAAGGCCAACCCCTAGCCCGCGCCATCGGAATAAGCGGAGACAAAGTGCCATCGGTACTTGACGCCACAGCGGGAATGGGCGGTGACGCTTTCGTATTCGCAACACTCGGTTGCAAAGTACAAATGGTTGAACGCTCTCCCATCGTCGCCGCCCTTTTGGAAGACGCCCTACAACGCGCAAAAACAATAAACGAAATCGACCCCGAAGTCAGCGAAATCGTCCAACGTCTATCACTGGTGAATTCCGATGCGGCAGAATACCTGCTAAACGAAAAACCGGAAGTGGATGTAATCTACATGGATCCAATGTATCCGGAAAAGAAAAAAGCGGCTTCCGCCAAAAAAGAGATGAAAGTATTACAGCACCTGCTTGGCCCGGACATGGACAGCGAAAAACTGCTGGACGCGGCATTGAAAACCGCCAAAAAACGTGTCGTCGTCAAACGCCCGGCCAAAGCACCGACAATCGAAGGCATCCAACCCAACGCCGAAATCAAAAGCCCCAATACCCGCTACGACATCTACTCAATCAAAGCCCTCAAAGCGGCTGGCAAGCTGTAACTTTTCGAGCCATTACCCGTAGCGGCGCAACAACGCCAGAAATTCGAAGCCGTAACGCGCCAGTTTGCTTTCGCCAACACCGTTAATTTTCAGCAGTTCGCCGTCGTTTTGCGGTTTGTGTTTAGCCATTTCAACCAACGCGGCATCGCCGAAGACCACATAAGCAGGCACCTCTTCACTTTCGGCAATCTCCTTACGCAAGGCACGCAGCTCATCAAACACTTCTCGGTCGGCATCGGAAAGATTATCTCGCAGGGATTTTCCAGCAGGCCTGTTGGTTTTTGAAAGTGTCTTTTTCGGCAACGCCAACTGCAATTCAACCTGACCTTTAAGCACCGGCCCGGCCGATTCGGTCAGACGAAGCACCGAAAAGTTCTGCACGTCCTGAAACAAATAGCCCATATGAATCAACTGACGGATAAGACTCGACCATTCGTCCACACTATATTCTTTACCAATGCCGTAGGTGCTGACTTGTTCGTGCTGCAAGGAACGGATGCGTTCGGTATCGGCACCGCGCAACACGTCTATGACATGACGCACGCCAAATCCCTGATTCAAACGATAGACGCACGACAACGCCTTTTGCGCCACCACCTTGCCGTCGAACAGGGTTGGTGGATTCAGACAAATGTCGCAGTTTCCGCACGGCTTCTGGCTCGGCTCGCCGAAATAATTCAATAGAACATTACGACGGCATGTCAGAGATTCGGCAAAGGCCACCATACTGGAGAGCTTGAAGTTTTCGATTCGCTTCTGCTCTTCGTTCGGCACCTGCTCCACAAAATGTTTAGCAGTCGCCACATCTTGCATGCCGAACAACAACAAGGCTTCGGAATCCAAACCGTCGCGTCCTGCACGACCGGTTTCCTGATAATAACCTTCGATGTTTTTAGGCAGGTCGTAATGCACGACAAAACGCACGTTTGATTTATCGATTCCCATACCAAACGCCACCGTTGCCACCACGATTTCGATCTCATCACGCAGGAACTGTTGGTGTACCTGCTGACGCACCTCGCCCGGCAAGCCTGCATGATAGGCTTTGGCGTTATAGCCTTCTTCTGCCAGTTTCAGCGCCACCTCTTCAACACGTTTTCGGCTCAATGCGTAGACGATACCACTCTCTTTCTGGCTCTTCTGACCGCGCGCTTCGAGAAAGCCCAGTAACTGTTTCAACGGCTGGCGTTTTTCCAATACCGTATAGCGGATGTTCGGGCGGTCGAAACTGCTGATGTGTACCTGCGGCTGATGCAGATGCAGGCGTTGGAGGATATCGTGTCGGGTCGCGTGGTCTGCAGTGGCGGTCAAGGCGATGAACGGCACCTGCGGAAAACGTTCTCGCAGACTGCCCATCTGACTGTATTCCGGCCTAAAATCGTGGCCCCATTGCGAGATACAGTGCGCCTCGTCAATGGCAAACAAAGCAATCGGCAGGCTTTGCAGAGTTTGCAGAAAATGGGCATTCAGAAGACGTTCCGGGGAGACATACAACAAATCCAACTGCCCAGTATGCAACTGCATCATCACCTGTTCGGCCGCTTCGTAATCCAACGAGGAATTATAGTAGGCAGCGTTAACGCCGTTAGCCTTCAAGGCGGTGACCTGATCCTGCATCAGCGCGATCAGCGGCGACACCACAATCGCGGTGCCTGAACGTATCAAGGCCGGAATCTGATAACAGAGTGATTTTCCTCCACCCGTCGGCATCAGAACAAAACAGTCCAGGCCGGATACCAGATCTTCGATGATAGATGCCTGCTGAGGACGAAAACTTTCATAACCGTAAACGGTCTGTAAGACTCGATTAGCCTGATCTTTAATGGATTCCTGAGTGGAAGGATTGGTCATGTACTGAAAGCCAAGGGCGATGAAACGGGACGCAAAGATAGTCGATTGAACGCCAAATTACAAGTGAAGGAATTTCTTATCAGCAATCCGAACAGGCCTGTTCGGAATTTGAATGCCCGAGAAAAAGGATGCTTAAAACAAGCCTTCATCCCAATAAGCCTTGTCACCGAAATATTCGACCAGAAAATCAATAAATACCCGCGCTTTTTGCGATAAGTAACGGTTCTGGGGATAAACCGCGTAAGCGTGCATCTTAGGCAGTTGATACTCTTTAAGAACCTGCACCAATTCGCCTTCATGCAATGACTTCCAAGCGATGAACGTCGGTGACAAAACAATGCCGTGACCGCTAACTGCCATCTTGCATAGAAAATCGCCGTTATTCGCGTAAATCTGTCCGGAAGCCTGAACGGGATGAGCGTAACCTTCGCTGTCAGTCAAATGCCAGACCCCTGTTTTGTCTCCGGTATAGTGCAAAATCTTATGCTCTTTCAGGTCTTCCGGAACTTCCGGAACGCCGTGTTCTTTCAGATAATCGGGGCTGGCGCACAAAATGAGTCGCACAGGAACGAGTTTTCTTGCCTGAATTAACGCATCCTTAAGCTGGCCGATTCGGAATGCCAGATCAAACCCCTCTTCGACCATATCCACTTCGCGGTCGGACAGATCGATCTGCAAGGTCAGTTCCGGGTGCTGTTTGGCAAATTGGTCGAATACGTCGGTCATGTGTGCCAGACCAAACGACAAAGGAACCGCCACACGTAAGGTACCGCGCAATTGCTGCTCGTCGTTTCGAATCGCCGAGTTCATGTCTTCCACCGACTCCAACACCTTGAGCGCGCGTTCATAATAGACCTTGCCCGCCTCCGTCAGACTGGACGTTCGGGTCGTACGTTGAATCAACTTGCAAGACAAACGTGACTCCAAATCGGAGAGTCTTCGGCTCACCGCCGATTTTGCAAGATTAAGCTGTTCCGCAGCCTTACCGATACCTCCGGCTTCGACCACACGAATGAAAATTTGCATCTCTTCCAACTGTCCCATTCGGCTTTCTCCAATTCTCTTTTGTTCTTAAAATAAGAACAGTTCAAGCTATTTTGGCGACTTTTTATTGTTTAATCAATCATTAATAGACAGCATTTAAATTACTAGCATAAAAAAAGCGGAGCCAATGGCTCCGCCCAAATTCCCGACATTGAGTGCAAGGGATCACTCGTCAAGGTTGTACACAGACCTTACAGTTTGCAGTTGCCGGCTCTTCCGGTTCGACTGTACCGAAATCCAACACGGCATCGGCTTTAACCGTAATGGTGTTGGAGAAGGACGCCAATCCCGGATCGGATGCGGCACTGCTTGGATAGTAAGTACCGGCATAACCGTCACATTCGTTTGGCGTACCGGCTTTGCTTAGGCTGCCAGCAATCGGATCACTGAATGTGACTTCCGGAATTGATTCGATGACCCGGATATTGGTCAAACCGATATCCCCAGTGTTACACACCATACCGGAGAAATTCACACCCACAACCACTTGGCCGCCGGAGGAATCCAGGAAAGTCTCGCACGACTTGGTGATACTGATGTTCGGATCCTTATCAATTCGCGGACAGGTATCGCTTTGAGGATCGGAATGAACTGTTCTTTCCAACGCGTTCACAGACGATCTAGCATAAGCCTGAGCCGTATTAATCGCAGGATTTTCCGAAGATTCGAACGAACCGGAATAGGCTTGGCTGGCTCCCGCCGCCAATTCACCGATTGTGTGTTCTATATCATCATCCGTATTTCCAGGAGTACCGTTATTATCAATGACAATAACATCGTACAAAGTCCCGAAACCGTCGTTGGTCACCACACCATTGTAGTTATAAACAAATGCGGTTTCACCGGCATTGACACCACCGGTAGGACAGTTCTTGGTCAGACTCAATTTACAGGTTTCAAAACTGCCGACCACAAAGTCTTTCAACTGCGCGGTCAAAGAAGTGGAACTTCGGGATTGCACCATGAAACTCGAGAAACAAGGGATTTCAAAATTCAACTGTCTTGCCAGTTCCGAAATATTGAACACCCCTTCGAAAAAGCTGACGGGAGGGAACATACCACTTGTACCGGCTTTTGGAGTATAAGACCAAGGCGAAGTTTCCGTTGATGTATTGGTGATCGCACATCCGATATTGAAAGTACCGACTCCACATTTGGCTGAACTACCAATATCGATTTCGTTCAACTGGCTTTTATTACCTTGCATACCAGCCCATTCGTACAAAACGATATTGACGGTCTGTCCCCCGTTGGAAAATTCCGCAACCGCCAGAATATCCCCGATGGCATGTTCACCATTAAAGGTTCCGTCCGGATTCAACGAAATCTCGTTCTGGAACAGCCACAATCCCATAACAGCATCCCCGGTATTGGAATAACGGTCCGCACCGACATAGATAAGCAAGTCGTTATTGCTTGGCTCAAGATAAGCGGCCGCATAGGCATTGGTGATGTCATCCTTGTCCGGAACACTGCCATCTTTCCAGCGCCACTTAGGAATATCCTGGGTATCTTTCGATCCACCTTGTGTAAAAATGGAAGTGTCGGTCTGGTCCACGACGACTCCGGTCGTAGATATCGAAGAACCGCCTGAGCCCAACAATACCGTATCCCAATCGTCGCCCGGCGTTCCTGCGTCGTCGACGGCATTACCTTCCAACTCAAACAGCGTCAGCTCATTGGCCGCGTTACTGGAGAGAGGGGCCATCAACAACAACCCTCCCACTAATACCGATAACACGACCCTAATAATTTTAGAATCTTTTGTCATGATCGTATCCTCTTAAAAAAAACATCCAAGCGAAAAACCGGTATCGACCGTCCGCTTCATTAAGGAGATTCTTCACGACTTGTTGTTTTTTTGGTGAAGAATCCCTTCACCTACCCATAATGTTACGCCTGAAATTCATTAAAAAATACGACTAACCTCCACTTTCGTCATTCTAATAACCTATTGAAAAAAATAGTTTTTTTCTATATTAGGAAGCACTTCTATTTTTTATGCGCAATGCTGACACCAGCACTTTTACTCCTTAAATACGCCAATTGAATTAGCCACTAAAACCGTACTCCACTTCCTGAATTCAGACGACATAATGCCCCTACCAAGCATTCCCGTTCTTAAAACAAGAACAGTGTTTTGGCATTTTGGCGGTTTTTAATTGTCTGGCTAAACGTTAAGCTTACCCTCTATCAACAGGAGACAGACCATGGCAAACAATACTCGTCAACTGCAACAGATTTACCAAGGCATGCCCGCTTCAGACGGAGCCGGTGTCAAACTCACCCGCATCATCGGCCAACCGCAACTGAAAAACTTGGACCCATTCCTGATGCTTGACGCCTTCGGCACCGACGAACCGATGGACTACATCGGCGGGTTTCCGCCTCACCCACACCGCGGTTTTGAAACCGTCACCTACCTTCTGGCCGGAAAGATGCGTCATGCAGATAATCAGGGCAACGAAGGCGTAATTGAAACCGGTGGCGTGCAATGGATGACGGCTGGACGAGGCATTATCCATTCCGAGATGCCGGAACAGGAAGAAGGGTTATTGATGGGGTTCCAGCTCTGGGTCAACCTACCCGCCAAGGCGAAAATGACGCCACCGGCCTATCAGGAACATCCGCCCGAAAGCATACCGGAAGAAGTTTGGCCGGACGGTACCCGTATCAAGGTCATTGCCGGCCAAACCCAAGGTGGTACCAAAGGAATCATCAAAAACGACTATGTCGATCCAACATACCTCGACGTACAGCTCGTGAAAGACAGTCAGTTCATTCAGCCGCTGGAACATGATGAAACCGCTTTCGTCTACCTGCATGAAGGCCAGATCGAAATCGGAGAATCCAACCCTAGAGTGCTTAACGCCGGACAGCTCGGCGTACTTGAAACGGGCGATATGGTGAAGATTCGTTCCATCAGCGACCAAAGCCGCTTTATACTGGTAGCGGGCAGACCTCTGAACGAACCAATCGTACAGCGCGGACCATTTGTGATGAACACTCAAGAAGAAATCATGCAGGCGATCCACGACTATCAGGAAGGACGTTTTTAAACCAATCCAACCGACAGACCGGTGACAGAAAGGACAAACTTCATGGGATTTATGATTGACGGAAAATGGGACAATCACTGGTACGACACCGACTCGACCGGAGGAAGTTTCAAGCGCATGGAAGCCAAGTTTAGAAACTGGATCACGGCCGATGGTTCTCCTGGCCCGAGTGGCCAAGGCGGTTTCAAGGCCGAACCCGACCGTTATCACCTTTATGTCTCGCTAGCCTGTCCATGGGCGCACCGCACCCTTATTTTCAGAAAGCTTAAAGGTTTGGAAGAGATGATCACCGTCTCGGTGGTCAACTCCTATATGGGCGACGACGAAGGCTGGACTTTCTATCCCGGCCCCGGTGTCATTCCCGATTTCATCAACCACAAGACCCTGCTGCATGAAGTCTACTCGATTGCCGACCCCAACTACACCGGCATCGTAAGTGTGCCTACACTTTGGGATAAAAAGCTCAACACCATCGTCAGCAATGAATCGTCCGAAATCATCCGTATGTTGAATTCCGCATTCGACGGAATCGGCGCTCTTCCCGGCGACTATTACCCCAATAATTTGCGTGAAGAGATCGATCAAATCAACGAATTCGTCTATCACAATATCAACAACGGCGTTTACAAGGCCGGATTCGCCACCAACCAGAAAGTCTATGAAAAAGAAGCTAAAAACCTTTTCCAATCTCTGGATGAGTTGGAGAAACGCCTATCCAAACAGCGTTATCTGGTCGGGGATCAGCTCACAGAAGCCGACTGGCGCCTGTTCACCACCCTAATCCGGTTCGACTCCGTCTACGTCGGCCACTTCAAATGCAACCTGAGGCGTCTGGTCGATTATCCAAATTTGTGGAATTACACCTTGGAATTAGCGCAAATTGAGGGAATAATGGAGACGATTGATCTCGAATATACCAAAGCCCATTATTACGGTAGCCATGACACCATCAATCCAACCTTGATCGTGCCAATCGGCCCCGAACTGGATTTGAACACACCTCACAACCGAAACCGGTTCTGAACAGGCCTGCTCAACTCCCCCGCTTTGGATGCCAAGAGGATGATACCCATGAGTAGAGAATACCATCCCGCCGACGACCGTGGCGTTTACCATCACGGCTGGTTGCACAGTTACCACAGTTTCAGCTTCGGCAGTTACTACGACCCGGAACGCATGGGGTTTGGACTGTTGCGCGTCATCAATGACGACCGCGTAGCCCCGTCTATGGGCTTTGAAACCCACCCCCACAACAACATGGAGATCATCTCCATCCCATTGAAAGGTCGCCTTCGCCACGAAGACAGCATGGGCAACCGACACACTATCCAGGCTGGTGAAATTCAAGTCATGTCGGCCGGCACTGGTGTCTCTCACTCGGAATACAACGACTCCGACAGCGAAGAAGTCAATTTCCTTCAAATCTGGGTCATGCCCAAACAATTGAACATTGAACCCCGTTACGGCCAAAAAGCATTCGACGCTCATGGACGTAAAAACCGTTTTCAATTGATCGTCTCCCCCGACGAACAGGACGACTCTATCTGGATCAACCAGGACGCCTATTTTTCGCTCGCCGATATCGACGAACATCAGACCCTGTTCTACAAAAAATACCAACCTAAAAACGGCGTGTTTATTTTTCTTTTGGAAGGGAATGTCCAGATCGATCTGGACGAACTGAAACCAAGAGACGCATTGGCGATTCCCGAAGACGACAACCTAGAAGTCCGTGCCCATGAGAACAGCAAGATTTTATGTATCGAAGTGCCATTGGCTTGAAACCGGGCAGGCCTGTTAAATCCGCTCAAACTAAAAAGGCCCAAGATTTTTTAACCATCAATTGAATGCACTGGCGTTCTTAACGCAAGGACTGTTTCCTACTCAACGTAAGGAGAAAATCATGCTTAAGCTATTATTGATAGTGCCTCTCTTTGCTTTAACCGTAAGCTGTTCATCCAACCAAACCAAAGTGGAGGATGTTGATTCGGTTCTTATCGATCAGTCGGAGAGCGCCTATATGGTTTACGCAGGCATACCTAAAAACAAAGTCGACCAGGTCAAAGAAAAACTTTTAAATGCGCCGGCAGGCATCTATTTAGTCCCATGGACAGTATTCACTCAAAATAAAGACAAATACATACGGTCGCACATCGTCAAAAATGAATATCCGACATCAAACGTAGAAAAAGGCATTTCCGAGTTTCTCCTCAAATACCCGGGCACACCAATCGGATTAGCCTGGAATGGCGGAATCGCTTTCACGCGAAACGATTACGAACACACCAAACAAATCTTTAAGCAGTATCAAGCCGATGCAGAATCATACGAACAGAATAGAAATACCGATCCAAGAAGCGACCCTATCAATCCTCAAGGACATTTTGGCCCTCTTCTTGGTTGGTAAGGTCCAACGGACTTTCCAAAGGCTTAAAAGAAAACGATTCTAATGAAAATTTCAATTATCATACTTATCACAACCCTATTCCTTATGAGCGGCTGTGCGAACGTTTCCCGCTACCAAAAAAGCGACATCGTCGCATTTGGCGAAAACCTCAATCAGTCCAAACAACCTTTATATTATTTGATTCGGCTAAATGCAAAAGACGGAAGTGAAATTCATTCGCCCGATTTTCTCATCAAGTTCACAGACGAGGCGCCGCCGGTTCCGTTCAAAAACCTAACACCTGAGTTGGTTGCCAAATACTTACCCCCTTTTGTACCGCCCCCACAATGGCCACAGTACATCAGAGAAAAAGCGCTACGTGATCAAGGGTTTCAAGGCAATGGTTTCTACGTCGCGTTCAGACAAAACCAATTTCTAGCGTTTTCCGCTTGCTCTCTATGCGGTGGCAAAGATTACTCCCCGGTCGTTGGTAAGTCAGACGGAAGCGCCTTCTACCCCCTTCCGCTCACTCTCGAACAACTCACGGATGTTTTTGGTAAACCGGACAGGCTTTATAAAGTGGGGGAAGTCCGATACTGATTTCCAAAAATCCATACTAAAGACACTTGCTTTTTGAGTCGGTTTTCAGAAATAATGGAGGTTCGGCTCGACGGTTTTTCGACAAAGATGTTGACTGCTCTTTCCAGAATACCTTCCATTTTCCGTCGCTTCATTCACGCTAGTCAACTCGCCGATTTGTCGAATCAATATGTAATGTTTTACGCAAACCTTTTCCCCAAAGGAGAAAACATGCAAGTACCACTACAAATCACCTTTAAAGACATCAAACATTCCGATGCCGTTGAAGACAGAATCAAAGAAAAAGTTAAAAAGCTCGAACAGTTCGCCCGGGAAATCATCAGCTGCTCGGTCGTCATCGAAGCTCCGCACAGAAAGCACCAGCAAGGCAACCTATTCAGCATCAAAATCAACTTATCGGTGCCTGGACATGACCTTGTAGCCACCAAAAACTCCGACAATGACCATACCCACGAGAACATGTATATTGCACTCAGGGATGCGTTCGGCGCCATCCAGCGCCAGCTACAGGATTTGACCCGTAAACAGCGAGGCAAGGTCAAACTACATGAAACCGCACCGCACGGAACCGTCAAGGCTCTGTATCCTGAAATGGATTACGGTACCATCGAAACCACTTTCGGACGGGAAATCTATTTTCACCGCAACAGCATCGTTAATGCAGATTTCAACAACCTGAAAACAGGCGACAAGGTGCACTTTGCGGAAGAGATGGGGGAAGAAGGCCCTCAAGCCAGCAGTGTCGTGCTGGAAGGCAAACATCACGTGGTTTAATAATCGTCACCACCTGAACAGACATAAACAAGGGCTGAATCACCGAGGCATTAAGTTGCCCGGTGATTCAAGTATCACTACCGATTCAACAGGCCTGTTTATTTTTAAATTAGAAACTCAGAAGCTTATCTCAACGATCTTTCAATTCCTGTACCCGACTATAAATCGCCTTTTTCTTCTGACCGCTGTAATCAACAAGAATATCGGTAATCTGCTTGACTGGAAGATTCTGTTTCAACAGACTCAAAATCAGATCGTCGAAATCACCGACATCGGTCTCTTCTTCAATAACGTCTCCCATCACCATTAAAACGAACTCGCCGCGAACCTTATCGGAGTTTTCCGTGAAATAGGCCACCACTTCGGCAACCGAACCGGAAACGAACTGTTCGAATGTCTTAGTCATCTCACGTGCCGCGACCATCTGCCGGCTTTCTCCGAACACACTCTCCATGGCCGCTAAAGTGTCCATGAGACGATGAGGCGATTCATAAAACACCAGAGTGCGGGTATCGTTCTTCAAACCTTCCAACACATCCAACCGCTTTTGGTTTTTGGCTGGAAGAAACCCTTCGTAACTGAAACGATCTGTCGGCAGTCCGGCGGCGCACAAAGCAGTAATCACCGCTGACGGCCCCGGAATCGGCACCACTTCCACGCCCTGCTGACGCAGCAATTTAACCAAATGGAATCCCGGATCGTTGATCAGCGGCGTTCCGGCATCAGAAACCAAAGCACCGCTCTCCCCTTGCTGCAAACGTTCCAACAACTGAGTACTGCGCGCCTGTTCGTTATGATCGTGCAAACTGATCAAAGGCCGCTGGATCATCAGAGCCTGTAGCAACTTCTGGGTATGGCGGGTATCCTCGGCCGCAATCCAATCAACTGAAGACAAAATCTCAACCGCACGATGAGTAATGTCTTTTAAATTGCCGATTGGCGTCGCCACAATATAAAGCGTGCCGTTTTTTGCATTTGCCGTATTGTTTTCCATAAAATCCTTATCAATCACTCAATTCACTATATAATCTGCATTACGATTAATTGTGAACCATTCTATATAAAAATGCGCAAATCCACCGCTTTAATTGTCTCTTCTTCCGTGATGGCAATCTTCCTTGCCTCGCTTTCCGGATGTACCACTCCCGGCGTACAGAAAGACACACAAACGACGACCGACATCGTGCTGACTCCAGCCGAAACGAAATCGGCTGCGGAACTTGAGATTGCACAACTCGAACAACGAATTCGAGTTGCCGAGCAAGCACGCGACTGGTCACAATACCTCTCCCTGAGCGAACAGCTATGGCATAAGGCCGACGACGAAAACCAGGCTGCCATCGAATACATGGTCTGGCACACCTTGTCCCAGGCTTTCGACACCCCGGAGAAAATCGACGAACTCAGCCAAAATTCCGATCCGAAAATGCAGCAGTGGGGAAGTCTGCTGGATGCCATGCAACAGCCGGGGCTCTATGCGGTCCAGGCCCTTTCGGACGTCGCCAGCTTCGAAACCGGCGCACTCTACAACCATCACTTGATTCAAGCCTTGAAAGAGCGCCTGAAAACCAGTCAATCCGTGCGCCAAATCGCCGTATTACTGCCTTTCAAAGGCAAGTACCAGCACATCAGCGAAGAGATCCGCAACGGTCTGTTGAAAGCCTATATGATCTCCAACCGCTCTATCAGCCTGAAATTCTATGATTCAAGCAATGTGGACGAAGTCCTGCAACGTTATCAACAGGCCAAGGAAGACGGTGCCGATCTAGTGATTGGGCCTTTGACCAAAGGAGCGGTGGAAAAACTGGTCGGTCACAACATCACCGACGTGCTCGCCCTGAACAGTGCCGACAATGCGGAATTCAAAACCTTCAACTTCCGCTCCCAGAACGAAAGCATGCAGATCACCCATCAGCTTGAAGGAAACGCCTATCAGCGCATCGCGATTCTGAGCAGCGACAACAACCGTGACATCGAAACGGCTCGTACCTTGCAGTCTCAATGGCTGTCGAATCCGGACAATGCGGCGGTACTTCACCTCTATCCGGTCAAAAATCCGAATTTGCGACAGGCGCTTGGTAAAATCATCAACGAAGAAGCCAGCCAGGCCCGTTACAACAACCTGCGCTGGTTACTGAGCGAGAACATTGAGTTTTTCCCGCGTACCCGTCAGGACCTGCAAGCCATCGTTCTGATCGGTAACGAGCAGCAAGTTGCTGTTTTCCATCCGCAATTTGAATTCTTCCAGTTAAAACTGCCGGTTTACGCGACGTCGAACCTGACACCGAACGATTTGCAAAACATCAAACGCAATAAAGACCTGGAAAACGTCATCTTCCCGACCATTCCTGCCGTGTTTACACCACAAGCTTTAAACACGCCATTGGAAGCGTTCGGATGGGACAGCTTCATGCTCGCTACCCAACTCGACAAACTGGCACCCAACTTGTGTTTGACTCAAGGACAGAGTGGCATTCTCTACTTAAACGAAGACCAACAGATCGGCAAGAAACTGATCTGGGCGCAATACTCGCCCGAAGGCCTGTTGACGCCTTGGACCAAGCCGCAAGAACCGGAAATCCTTAACACGCCTGAAACACTCCAAACGGTTGAAACAATTGAAGGCGTCGAACCACCGAAGGCACCGGCGATTATAAGCAACCGGATTGAAAAAAACGCCGTCGACCTACCGGCAACGGATATCCAGTCGACCGACCTTCCGGCTCTTCCCGGACAAGCTGCTCCGAATGAAACTCCTGCAACGCCTTAAAAGCAAACGAATCGGACAGGAAAAGGAAAGACAAGCGGCCGATTGGTTACGCCGACAAGGATTTAAAATTCTGGAAAACAACTACCACTGCCGTGGTGGAGAGATCGACCTGATTGGTCTTGACCAGCAACAAAACACGCTGGTGTTTTTCGAAGTCAAATACCGCCGTTCAACCGATTACGGCCACCCGGCGGAATTCGTCACAGCGCAACAACAGCAACGCATCATACGGTGCGCCCAACACTACCTTCTCAAACACCCCGACCTGCAAAACGCCGCCATGCAATTCGACGTACTCACCCTATTGGAGAACCAAAACGATCCCGAACGCATCGAAAACGCCTTCGGAATTTGATTGCCTTTATTTGAGCTTTATCCACTTATCCCAAAGTTATCCACAGGAAGATTCAACTCTTCCTTAGCACTCTGATAACGTTGTTCCGCTCTCAATACCACCGGAAGTGTCTTCAAGACCGAATCAGGATTCAGGCTCATCGCGTCAATACCGGCTTTAACCAGAAACTCAGCAAATTCCGGGTAATCCGAAGGAGCCTGTCCGCAAATACTGATGTGCTTACCGTGACGATGAGCACCTTCGATCGCCATCAGTACCATTTTCTTGACGCCCGGATCACGCTCGTCATAGTCGAACGCTACCTTTTCGGAATCACGGTCCACACCTAACACCAACTGAGTCAGGTCGTTGGTTCCGATGGAGAAGCCATCAAAATAAGCCGCAAAGTCATCAATCAGCAAGACGTTGTTGGGGATTTCCACCATCATGTAAACCTTCAAACCGTTCACACCTCGCACCAGTCCGTTCTCCGCCAGATTGTCGATGACGCTTTTCGCCTCATCCAAACGGCGGCAGAAAGGTACCATGATGATGACGTTATCCAAGCCCATCACTTCACGTACCCGTTTGATCGCCTTACACTCCAAGGCAAAACTCGCTTTGTATTCAGCATCATTATAACGCGATGCACCACGGAACCCGATCATCGGGTTCTCTTCCTTGGCTTCGAAATCGCTCCCACCGATCAGGGCAGAATATTCATTGGATTTAAAGTCCGACAGACGCATCACCACCGGCTTGGGATAAAACCCGGAAGCGATGGTACCGATGCCTTCAGAAAGCTTCTGCACGAAATAATGTTCACCATCGTCAAAACCTTCAATTAACGCCTCAACTTTGCTTCGTTCTTTTTCACTGCTGACCAACTGCGGGTTCAATAGTGCCTGCGGGTGCGCCTGAATGCTGTTGTTGATGATGAATTCCATACGTGCCAGACCGATACCATCGTTGGGAATCGAATTCAACTGGAACGAAAGCTCCGGATTACCCAGATTCATCATCACTTCGGTTTTAGGGCGTTCCAGACTCTCCAGATCGGTCTGAATAATTTTGTAAGGAACTTCGCCTTCATAGACTCGGCCTTCATCCCCTTCTGCACAAGACACAGTCAGCAACTGCCCGGTTTTGATCAATTCGGTTCCCTTGCCGGTTCCCACGACAGCGGGAATCCCGAGTTCACGAGCAATGATGGCGGCGTGACAAGTTCGCCCTCCCCGGTTGGTGACCAAGGCAGCGGCCTTTTTCATCACCGGTTCCCAATCCGGAGTAGTGATGTCGGAAATTAAAATTTCCCCTTCCTGGAACTCATGCAAGAACTCAACCGACGAAATGACTCGAGCTCTTCCGCTAACCACTTTACTACCTACTGAACGCCCCACGGCAATCGGCGTCGATGGAGCGCCAGTCAATTCATAACGCTCAAGAATCGATCCCTTACGCTGCGAGGCTACCGTTTCCGGACGCGCTTGAACAACAAACAGATCTCCGGTCACGCCGTCCTTCGCCCATTCCATATCCATTGGACGCTCTGTTCCGGCCTTCTCGCTGTAATATTTTTCGATCTTGATAGCGTAATCGGCCAGGCTCAACGCTTCCTGATCGGTAATACAGAAACTCCTGCGTTCCGCCATGCTGGTCGGCACGTTTCGAACCGGCTGGCGGCGGTTGGTGTCGGTCGCATAAATCATCTTGATTTTCTTGGCACCCAGATGGCGTTTCACCACCCCTCTAAAACCTTTATTGAATGTCGGCTTATGCACGTAAAATTCATCCGGATCAACCGCACCCTGAACCACGTTCTCACCCAAACCATAGGCTCCGGTTATCAGAACCACGTCCTTGAAACCGGTTTCTGTGTCAATCGAGAACATGACGCCGGAAGCGGCGATATCGGAACGCACCATTAACTGCACCCCAATCGAAAGCGCCACATCGAAATGTCCGAATCCCTGATCAATACGGTAGTGAATCGCCCGGTCGGTAAAGAGACTGGCAAAACAGTGTTTGCACGCATCGACGTAGGCCGCCAAACCGGAGATGTTCAAATAGGTGTCCTGTTGGCCGGCAAAACTCGCGGTCGGTAAATCCTCCGCCGTCGCTGAACTGCGAACGGCCAGGGAGATATGTTGACCGTATTCGGAAATCAGCACCTCATAAGCCGACACCATCTCTTTATACAATTCATCAGGCAGTTTGGCGTTATAGATCAAATCTCTCGCCTGCGCACCACGACGTTGCAAATCCTGAGTGCTTTCGGCATCTAATGGATCCAACACCTCATGCAACTTCGTCCACAGATCATTCTCATCAAGGATGGCACGATAGGCTGCCGAGGTGATTGCAAAGCCGTTTGGAATCGGTACGCCTTGAGGTACCAGACTTTGGTACATTTCACCCAGAGAGGCATTTTTTCCGCCGACTAACGGAATATCTTCGATACCTAATTCACTGAAAAAACGGATGAAACTGCTTGAAGAAAAGGACATTTCGGTAGACATGGTTGCACTCCTGTCGAATCGGATTCCGGATCGTAAATTGAACAGTACGAAGCTGCATTGACTGCCAGTTAGCTTACGCTTATTAATGCGTTTTATCCAGACTGAAAGTGGTAATTTTTCGGAGAGAGTCATCATCACTCAATCATTCAAAAAATCAGGCCGTCAGGATTTTTCAAGTTGCCAAAAAACGAACAGGCCTGCCTGAATAATATCAAGCAGGCCTGTTCAAAATGTTCAAGATGAACTTAAGGTTACTTTTCCACCACGATACGTACAAAACGTCCGTCACGTTGCGGTGTACACTCCACAACCTTGAATCCGAGACTGGTTAACATGAACACGATGTCATCCGCGTGGTAACGATTGTGCTCCAGAAAATGGTCGAAGACATCTTCGATTTCATCGCGCCCTACGTCTTCATTCCACAAAGTCTTTTCAGGATAACGGTGCGTCAGATAATCCGCCAACGGCTGGCGAACCAGATCAATAATGCAAAAACGCCCGCCCGGCTTCAGCCAGCGATGAACCGCCTTGAACATCAATACCGGCTGCGGCAGCTCATGCACCAGCATGTTCGCCATCACGGTCGCCACTTTGCCTTCTCCAATATTGGCTTTCGGATCATTGAGGTCGTCTTGAAGCATACGACCGTTTTCAGCCAGTGGCAGTTGAGCCGTCAACATATAAGGCGCGGCTTCGATACCCACCACGGTATTGCGCGGATACCGCAGCGACAAATCGTTCATGAACTGCCCGATGCCCGCACCCAAATCCATTAACACATCGCCCGGCTGAATCACACCGTTCATCTGAGCATTCCAGAACTCCCAGAAATCGATATCGTGACGCCGCTCGTAAGTAGAGGTGATCATCTCTCGTGCGTGTTCGCCGTCACCACCATGGTGTTTCAAGATCTGCGCTTGCGTTTTTTCCATGTCTTTTCCCTTTCCCATGCTGTATTAATGTCGAACTATCTTAATCTGGATGTCACGCGTCCTCAACAGATCGACACGATTACGACACCAACTTTAGCCTGCCACGTTCAAATAACCTACACAATTTTGAATGAATGGATTGTAAAGAAAAAGCACAACTCCCTGTAATACCCCAGTAAAACACTCAAATATAAAAACCGTAAAATGCCCGATAAATACGAGAGAATACGAGTTCTCTATTCCCGTTTTTATGCTAGTATGGCTGATATTATTAAATACTAATTTCCGATACATAAAGAGTGCCGAACACGCAATTTTCAAAAAACAATGCGCTAACATCATTACGACAACGGATCGGCATTTTTTCCGTCGTTTTGCTGACGGCACTATTCAGCGTTAAAGGCTACGCGGACAACCAGCCCGATTCAGCATCAGCACTCTATTTTGCCCCCCTGCCGATGAGCAATGCCAAACGAAGCGTCGCCAAAAGCCAGGCACTCATTCAACTACTTCAAACCGCTTTAAACCGCCCAGTCATCCCAAAACTTTACGATGACAACAAATCCATTCTAAAAGCGTTTCAGAATGGAGAAATCGACTTTGTGGAAGCGGGTCCTCTCTTCTATCTTCAATTAAGCAAACGGGCGTCCTGGATTTCCCCCTTAGTTTCGGTCAACCAACAATTAGAATCGGGGCATCACCGATGCGTACTGGCGGCACCGGTGGACGGAATCAAAAGCATCAGGGAACTTGCTGAGATGCCCAACGTCAAAGTGGCTCTGACAGACCCTCTCTCAACCTGCGGTTGGCTCATGACAGAACACCTTTTAAAACAGCAAGGTTTAAAACTGTCTCAAATGGATTATCACTTTACCGGCTCCCACCAACGGGTTGCATTATCCTTAATGCGCAACGAATATCAGATAGGTGGTCTGGCAAAATTCATAGCCGAACGCTATTCAAACTTTGGCCTTAAAATACTCGCATCTTCCCAACCGCTGCCCCAGTTCATCATTGCCGGCAATCCAAAAACTCTGTCCGCACAACAGCTTGAACAGGCGAAAAAAGCCATGTTGGACTACGAACCTGACGTTTCATGGGGGTTGGGATCTACCGGCTTTAGCCCAGTTTCAATGAAGCTTTTTGAAGAACTTAAAGTGATTGAACGTAACAGCCACGTAGACTATGAAAGCCTGGGGCGTTCAAAATAATGATAAACAACTCGAAAAAACAGTATCACCTAAGAGACTGGGGAACGGCCATTGCGTTCAGTCTACTGGTCTGGATCGTCCTCTTCCAAGGACTTTATCAAGTATACAAAACCGATAACCAGACTTATCTGGATGAGCTCATCTCTAAACAAGAAATCGCCTGGCAAGCTGCAACCAAAATGTTCCAGCGCGGTGTAGAAGCTCGCTTCCAATCTGAAATCTACCAACCGGAAGTGCTCGAATTACTTGTAAAGGCGCAAAACCCAAGATTAGAGCAACAAGCGCGAATTGATCTCTACCGTCTTCTCTACCCTTATTACCAGAAACGACTTCGCCAAAATGACGGACATTTCCAGCTGCATTTTCATACCGCGGATAACCACAGTTTCCTGCGTTTTCACCAACCTGAGAAGTTCGGTGATGATCTGAGCCAGGCTCGCCCTACCGTCGTCAAAGCCAACCAGACCCTGCGCCCGGTATACGCCTACGAAAGCGGTAAAATCATATCCGGCCTGCGCCACGTCTTCCCGATCATCTACAAAGGACGTCACTTGGGAAGTGTCGAACTCAGCCAAAAATTCGAATCCTTGAGAAAAGAGATTGCGCTGTTCAATCCACAGCATGAATTCACCATTCTGTACAATCGAAAATTGTTGGAAGCCAAGAGTTTCAAACAGTTCTCCTACATCTACTCACCCAGCCCGATTTCATCCGAATGGCTGGAAGAGGATGCCTTTAGAATCCTTCCGCAAACACCTCTGCCACTATCGCAGACCATGCACGACATCTCGGAGATTGCTAAAAACGATCCTTCCCTGGATGCCGACCTCGATCATGGTGAAGAGTTTGCCAAGGTCTACCCGTTCGGAAAGACATATTACGCGTTGACGTTTACTCCGATCCACGACATCAATCAACAAAACATGGCCTACTTGATTTCCTTGAGCCAAGCCGACGAAATCACCGTTAATCACCAACGTTTGTGGACCTACGGAACGATCCTGACTCTGATCGTGATTCTGTTCGCATACGGTCTGTGGCGCATACTGGCGTCAAGAAGACAACAGTATCAATATCAAACTTACCTTGAGGGTATCAACAACACCATCGGAGAAGGTCTGTACGTCACCGATACAGACGGACTGATCTCAACCGCCAACGAATCCGCGCAGAAAATACTTGGCTATTCCGAAGAAGAGCTGCTTGGGCTCAACCCTCATGACTTATTCCATAAAGCGCTCGATACAGCAACGGGAGCACACCACTGCCCAATCGAAGAAGCCGCCAACAACGGGGAAACCTTCCAGGGCGAACTCGTCTTCATAAGAAAAAACCGGCATGAGATGCTGGCCTCTGTCTCCAGCCAGCCACTAATCATCAACAACCGTCTTAAAGGCTCGGTTGTCAGTTTCAAGGACATCACCGATCAAAAAGCCATCGACGAAGCGCTGCATATCGCAGCCACCGCTTTCGAAACCCAAGAAGGGATCATGATCACCGATCCGAAGGGAAACATTCTGAGAGCCAACAAAGCCTTCAGCAAGCTGACGGGCTTTAGCCAAGACGAAGTCATCGGCAAAACGCCGCGCATTTTGAATTCGGGCGTACAGGATAAAGAGTTCTATCGTCAGATGTGGCAGAACCTGTTGAAGAATCATTTTTGGCAAGGTGAGATCTGGAACCGACGCAAGAATGGCGACATCTATCTCGAATGGCTGACCATCACCGCCGTCGTCGACAAAACCGGCAAAATCACCCAATTCGTAGCCAATTTCTCAGACGTTACCGAACGCCACAAGGCACAGGAAGAGATTCAGCGACTCGCATTTTATGATCCGTTAACAAAACTTCCTAACCGACGCCTATTACTAGATCGTCTCGAACAAGCCATCCTCCACAGCCAGAGAACCCATCAGTGCGGAGCCCTGTTCTTCATCGATCTGGATAACTTCAAGACGCTGAACGACTCCAAAGGTCATATGGTCGGTGACCTACTGCTCAAGGAAGTCGCAAACCGTCTTTCCTCGGCGGTACGAGATGTGGATACGGTCTCCCGTATCGGTGGAGACGAGTTCGTTATCCTGATGGAAAACCTCGGCGAGAACAGTGAACAAGCCGCCACCCATGCGGAAGAGGTTGCCTTGAAGATTCTTGATATTTTCAGAAATCCGTTCACTGTCGGGCATCAAAGCCACCACACCAGTCCAAGTATCGGGGTGGAAATTATTCATTGCCGCCACAACCACTCGGACGAAATTCTGATGCATGCCGATCTGGCAATGTACCAGGCCAAGAAACATGGTCGCAATACGGTGCGCTTCTTTGATCCACAGATGCAGACCAACGTTGAGCAGCTCGCCAGCTTGCAGGCGGATTTACGTGCTGCCATCGACCAGAAGCAGTTTGAACTCTATTACCAGCCTCAGGTAAACCAGCACGCGGAAATCATCTACGCAGAAGGGTTGATTCGTTGGAATCATCCTGAAAAGGGGTTCATCTCCCCTGCCCAGTTCATCCCACTGGCGGAAGATTCCGGCTTGATCGTTCCAATCGGCGACTGGGTGCTGAAAACCGCCTGTGAAGCCCTGGTCAAATGGCGTAATGATCCTGAATTGAACCATATTAAACTGGCGGTTAACGTCAGTGCCAAGCAATTTGCTGAAAACGACTTTGTGGAGAAGGTCAAGAAGACTCTGGAAGAAACCGGCGCCAATCCGAATTACCTGAAACTGGAATTGACCGAATCGGTGGTGGTCAAAGACATCGAGAAAACCATCCTCACCATGAACGCCTTGCGCGACATCGGCGTGCGTTTCTCGATGGACGATTTCGGAACCGGACACTCATCACTGTCGAACCTGAAACGTCTGCCGCTGTCGCAGCTCAAGATCGACCAGTCCTTTATCCGCGACCTGACGGTGGACAATGACGACGCAATCATCGTCAAAACCATCATCGCCATGTCAAACACTTTGAAACTGGAAGTTATCGCGGAAGGTGTGGAGACGTACGACCAGAAAGACTTCCTGAACCAGAACCAGTGTTACGTCTATCAGGGCTACCTGTTCAGCCGCCCTATCGCACAGCCGGAATTCGAGAGTCTGGTGAAGAGCACCTCACAGATCAACGCTCTGGTTCTGGACGATTTCGAATTCTAAAACGGCCACTCGGACTTCCGTCCGGGCGGCAAATCGAGCCTAGTTCAACTCAACCCAGCGATCCAGATAACTGAAATACAACACCCACTTCTGCGCCTTTACACCATTCGGCTGCGTTGCATCCAACACATCGAACAAGCGGCCGTAACGGGCTAACTGAGGTTCATAGTGCGCCACCTGTTTTTCGATGAAGGCTTCAATCTTGTCAGCATCCCCTTCGAAGAAACTGGTTTTGTAATCCACGATCCAACGCGTTCCCGCTTCGTCCACGAAAGTACGGTCGACAATATGATTCGCCACGGCCTCTTCTTCCAGAGACGTCAACGGATATTCCGTCTGCGATTCAAGATGATCGGCTTGTAACGCCCAACACACCTTGTCGTTAGCCAATCCATTATTCAAAGACTTCATCACACGTCGATGCGCTTCCTGCAATAATTCACCTTGTAAGCCTTCCTGCTTGAGCCATTGCAGATAGAAATCACTGCACGCTTCAAGTTCGGCTTGCGACCATTGGCGGACATCGTCCTGCGCCATTAATTCAAACACCGCATGCACCAGGTTACCGACCGAGGTATTCAACAAGGCCTGATCGCTGCCCACCTCACTGTAACGTTCGGCAGTAACCTCTTCCGGTTCTAAAATCGCGTCCGAAATACTTTCCACCGCCGTTTCAAGCGTTGCGCTTTCAGCTTTGAACGGCTGAAAATCCAACTGCTCGGACAAACGGTTACGATCCATCGGCAAACGGCTCACCTTTGGCAGAATAGGTTCGACTTCCAACATAGTTTCCTCTTCGTCATAAGCCGCGGCCATTTGTTCGAATTCACTGCCGACACAACACCACAAAGGTTCCAACAAACTGCCTTTTACCGGAGTGATGACCTTGTCGGATTTTTCGGAAATCTTATACGACAAGGAACCGAATAAATGCAGCTGCGTCTTGGCACGCGTGGCCGCCACATACAACAGTCTTGCCAGCTCGTAATCCGCTTTTTCCTGTTCGAAACGTTTCAACAGGCCTGCCAGAAGTGAATCGCCTTGTCCTCGCTGATCCAACGGAGCTATCACCAACCATTCACGCATTGCACCCGACACTTCGACATCCGGTCCCAAAAACTGCAACCAGGACACCAACTCCTTGTCATTGGCGCGCGGTTTGCGCCCCAATCCCGGCAGAATCACAGTATCGAATTCCAACCCTTTGGATTTGTGCATAGTCATCAGCTCAATCTGCTGACTCTGCGGCGACGCATCCGGGCTGGCGTAAAGTGTTTCAATCAGGTCGTCCAACTTTTTGGCGTTCAACTCCTCGCTGTCGACCTGCGCCAACGTCTGCCAGAAAACCTCGACGTTATCCAAAGCGGTCGCATTTTCGACGGTTTGTGCGCCGTCCAGTTGCAGCCAGCATTCGCGCACCACCACCGAAAACGGCAGGCTTCCCAAACGCCTTATCGCTTCCTGCAACACCGGCAGAACCGACTGCAAACGCTGTTGCCCAATCTCGCTAAGCGAATTGTCCGACCAGCGGTCAGTCTGAATCAAGTCCCAGACCGGACGATAAAAATCACCGCCCAAAAGTGCATGCAGGTCATTCAAAGACAAACCGACCAACGGTGAACGCAACAACGCAATCCATGCAGGACGGTCGGCTAAATGCAATAACGCGCGACTTAACGCCAGGCAGTCCTGAATCTCTTGTCTGGCCTGCAACGACTCCAATTCCACCGCCCGGAAACCGATGCCCTGTTGTTTCAACAGACTGGCGATCACCATCAGGCTTGAACGGGTGCGCCCCAACAGCGCGATTTTCTTATCAGGCTGATCCTGCAATTCCGCCAGACGCTGTTTAATGAACTGCACCGCCTCAACCGCTTCGCTCTCGGCCGACTGATTCAAATTCCAGTGCGTGTAAACAGCAACATCATTGCGCTCCGAGAATGCTTCGGCGTGACTGTAACGTACCGCACCGGTTTCGATATTGTCCTGTTTCGGAAACACCTTATGGAACGTCTGATTGACCCATTCAACCACCGAACGGCTGGAACGGAAGTTCACCACCAGATTCAGCGGCGTCAGACTGACTTCGCCGATCTTGCCCTGCCACGCCTTGAGGAAGTTCCCGACTTCCGCTTCACGGAAACGGTAGATCGACTGCATCGGGTCACCGACGATGAACAGGGTACGGCCATCACCCGGCTGCCAACCCGCCACCAGTTTGCTGATCAACGCATACTGCTCGCTACTGGTATCCTGAAACTCATCCACCAACAAATGGTGAATCTGATAATCCAGTTGCTGCGCCAACTCGGTTGGCTCCAATTCAGTGCCCAACGCCTGACTTGCCGCCTGCGCCACTTCGATAAAATCGGCCTGCCCCTGTGAACGGAACACCACTTTCAGATAGCCCGCCGCCATGGTCAACAGTTGAATCAGCCATTGCAGGTTATCCCACTGATCCTGAGTGTATCGAGGATCCGGCAAGCCTTTAAGCACCACCAGACTCTGCAAAATCTGCTGTGATTGCGGCGCTTCCCGCAATCCGGCCAACGCATTCAGGAAACGGTCTTTATTATCTTTGGCTTCGCCTTTTCCGGCCGGAAACCCACTTCTTTTATCGACTGTTTTACGGACGCTCTTGTTGTCTTTGGTCACAATCCAGTCGGCGAGAATTCGCCACTTTTCCAAATCTTCAATGTCACCCTTGAGGTTCCAACCACACAAAGGCTGTAACCCTTCTTGATCGTTCTGCACCGCAAAGTCGGCCAGTTCACAAGCCTCACGCAACAGCGGCATCACCGCTTTAAGGTGCGCTAGCTGGGTTTCCAGCTCCTGCTCGACAATCAGGCTCAAAGCCTGTTCCAAGATTTCCCGCGCTTTTTCGCCCTGCATGGAAAGCAAACTGCCCATCCACTGGTCTCGTTTCTTGAGCATGTTGACCAACAGTGCTTCGGCACGGTTGTAACGGCCGTTCACCAGTCGCAACAGACTCGCCATCGCTTCGTTGCAGTTCGGGTCTTTCAACGCCAGACGAGCCGCCTCCAGATAATGCGGATCGGCGTTCTGGGAAACCTGAGGCTGCGCCCCCATCTTCGAGAGCAACGGCATCTGTCCGACCAGAAAGCCGTTCATGCCGTCGATAGTCTTGATTCTCAAACGGTTGGGGTTTTCCAGAAGTGACCAGGCCTGTTCGGAATCGCGCAACAACGCTTTGCGTGCCAGTTTCCAGGTATTGATTTCGTATAGTGAAGCATCCTCCGCCAAAGCGGTTTTCTGCCCCAATTTCAAAGCGCCGATGATACGTTCGCGCATCTCGGCGGCGGCCTTTTTAGTGAAGGTCATGGCGACGATCTTTTCCGGCTGGTCGACCTGCGACAGCAACGCCAGAAAACGCTGGGTCAGCAAGGCGGTCTTACCGGAACCTGCCGGAGCCTGAACGATAAACGACTCGAACGGGCTGATCGCCTCGAAACGCGCTCCGCCATCCGTTAATTCTCCGTCAGGCTGCAAACCGAACAGGGTTTCCAGGCTTGGCGCTACAGAAATGTCGGTTCCGGTTTCAAAATCCGGTTCAGCCTCTCCGAACAAATCCGTTTGCATGGCTGCATATTCTTCATAATCCGAACGGCTCATTCGATCTCCTCCGCTCTGATTCCGGCCTGCGCCAACTGCATCTCCACTTCCGGCAATCTCAACGCCAACAAGCTCGCAGCATAGGCGATATCCGCCGGTTTATCGAAACGCATATCCGCCACGCCCTGTTGAATCGAATGCGCCAAGTCCAATACCTCCTGCTTCAGACTCTCCAGAAAATCCGGCCACTGCACCTCATAAAAATCGCTGCCCTCTTTCTCGGCCATTTTCGCGAACACTTTCACCGAACGCCCGCCGCTCAGAACCTCGTCTTCCGCCGCCAGTGCATTCAGGCTGACGCCGTCATCGGAATGCAGCAACGCATAACCGATTCCGGCCACCGAATCTTCCAAGGTGTGCAGATACACCGCCAACTGCGGTGCCTTGACCGGCGACACCAACAGGTCGTTGATGCTGGCCTTACCGGTCTTGTAATCCAAAATCACTTTCTCGCCGCTGACTGTGTCGATGCGGTCAATGATGACTCTGAATTCAATGCCGGCCAATTTAATCAGGGTCTCGCGTTCGGTCTCTTCAACCGCAAACGACGGACGCTGTTTTTCCACGTCCATCCACTGCAACAGCAGTTCCAAAATGCGTGCCTGCTCTAACGCCAGATAATGTTCGTCGAAGGCGTTTTTCAAACCATCAAAACTGGTTTGGATCAGGTCGATCAGACGCTGTTGGATTTCTTCGTCGCTCAAGGTGAACAGATTGGCCTGCGTCTTGGTCTCCTGCCAGAAATGTTCCAGCACCTCATGAATCAAGGTTCCCTGATTGGTGCTTTGCAGGCCGTCTTCGACCTCTTGTAAATCGTTGCGCGCCCCCAGACGGAAATCCATGAACGCCATCAACGGACACTTGCTCTGCGCCTGAAGAATTCCGGTTCCGCCCGGTGCATGAGTGCCCTCTGGAATTTCCGGTCCTCGGTTATCCAACTCCCAGACCAAATCGCTGCGCTGGTCGAAATTCACGCTCGCCAAGGTCCGGTAATCCGCACGAGTAAATGAACAGGCCTGTTCAAAAAGATCGGACTCCAATAAAGGACTGTTTAATAGCTCGGCTTCGCCCAGATAATGGGCGTAACTCCACACCTGAACCGGTGCGGCGGCATAAAGACGTTTTGTGACCTGACGGGCATATTCGAGTTCGCGCTGAGCGTCGCAGCGCGGCAGTTTGTAGGTACGCTGCAGGGCCACCGGCAGGAATGGATTCGGGTTCGGCATTCTTGGCCACGCTTCGTCGGTCAGTCCCATGACCCAAAGCGCGTCGAACTGCTGTCCACCCGCTTCGAGCATTCCCATAATCTGGATCGGCTGTAGTCCACGGCTTTGCGACTGGTGCAAGGTTTCGCCAACATAGCGGTTCAATACGGACAACCATTCGCTCAAAGACTGCTTACCTTGCGTGGCCGTCAGGCTGCGGAAACGGGCAAGCACATCGCCAAACGCCTGCTTCTGCTGGTATTCGTCACTGTTGAGTTCACGGAAGCTCGCCCAGCCGAGTGTCTGAAGACAAGCTTCCGCCAGATCGACGAATTCGGCAACGGAAAGCGACGCGGTCGATTCGCTTTCAATTTTCTTTTGCCATTGCTGCAGACGCTTTTTCAGGCCTTTCGGCAGTTTATCACCCGCTTCCGCCGCCAATAGCGACGGCCACTTAAAACTGGTCCATTGCATTCGTCGTAAACTTGCATCGGACTGCTGTCTCTGCAAGGCATTTTCGGCGGTATAAGGAGAAATCAGCCATTCGCTCCACTCACTATAAGCGCAGGTGCGTCTAGGCTGTAAAAACAATTTGAGGGTCTGAAGCGCATTCTTCACCAAAGGCACTTCACGCAGTGAAACACCGAGAGACAAGTTATAGAGAGTATGGGTTTTGGCGCTCTGCAAATGCAGCCACTGCTGTTGCGCCAAAGCGAGCTGTTCGTCCAACGCACCGCTCAAAGCGGCTTTGTAATCCGCCAGATTCGGAGCGACCACACCGATCTTGATGCTGTGAACCGGCTTGGTCTTCTGTAGTTCTAGCCACTGTTGCACACACCAGTTTGCTACCTGACGGACTTCGTCCAAAGGGTCTTGGGCGGTATAGAGAGACACTTGCGGTGCCGTTTCGATTTCCATATCGGCCTGAACCAATACCTGACAGCCACGCTGTTCGGCGATAGAACGCCAACGCTTCATCAATGGTGTGATTTCGTCAAATCCGTGCAGTACAAAGCTTTGCGGCAAACGTCCCTTTCCATCCGCCAGCCATTGCAAACGTTTGCGCTGATGCTGCACTTCATCCTGCCAGCCATGTTCGTCCAAGATAGCCTGATAGCGTTTAACGCCGCTTTTGAACAGTTCGACCTCTTCGGAATGGAAGTGCAGTTCCAACACCTCGTCACGCTGTGAGTCGTCCAACCACTCCATCCATAACGACCAGGCCTGATAGAGTTGTTTGGCGGTACTCGACGGATTCAACAACGTCAGCGGCTGTCCCTGATCGTCGGTTCGCTGTTCGATCTCCTGCTCCAGAACCTGCTCCCAGACAAGTTGCGCCTCAAAGGTGGAGAGAATCTTGCCGGACAGATCATCTTGTGCCAACTCGCCGCGTAACAGGCAGGCCTGTTCCCATTGCAGCCACCATTGCCCGATAGTCATCACCTGCGGCGTCACAATCACCGTCTGCGTCTGACTGGCAAGCGCCTGCTGTTTCAAGGTTTGGGTCAAACGGCTGTTAGCGGTTAGGTGAATCACGGACATATAAAATTCCAAAATCGTCGGTTTAACAATGTGTTTCTAACAAGGGGTTCAGCATACCAAAACGTTGGGGTTCTTTAGCTCAAAAATTGAATCAATTGCCCGCCATGCTGTTTGATCCAGCGTTTGGCCTGCGGCGTTTGTGGGTAATGGCGCTCCACCAGTTGCCAGAAGTTGCGTGAATGATTGGCGTGCACCAGATGGCACAACTCGTGGACGATGACGTAATCCACCACCCACTCCGGCGCCTGCATCAGCTTCCAGTTGAACTGGATACGCCCGTCGGGATAACAGCTTCCCCAACGCGACTTATAGGTTTTGACGGTAACACTTTTAGGCTGCACGCCGATCTGCCGCGCATAGCTTTCCATTCGCGGTTCGATGTAAGCATGGCTCTGTTCGATAAACCAGTGTTGGATGGCCCCTTTGATGTCAGTCAGAAACGTTTCGGATTCGGTATCGACGTTTTCGGCAATACCATGCAGATAGAAAGCACCGTCCTGCAAGCGGCATTGCAGTTTCGATTTACGGCGTCTTGAAGAAACCGCCCGGTTTTCCGATACATCCGCTTCGGAAAATTGCAGTTCATAAGCTTCGCCATGAAACAAAACCGTCTCGCCCGGTTGCGCCTTGAAGCCTTCCAGTGGTCTGGACTGCAAAGTCTGTACCTTGCGGGCAATCCATTGTGAATGATGTTGCAGCAGCTTGTTCAGCGCCCGCTCGGACAGATGACGTGGAACGTGCAGTTCGATGCCCGAAGACGTGTGTTTGAGCGCGATCGATTTCTTACGGGCGGTTTTGACCACGGGCAGCTCATGCTCTCCGGCCGTAAAACTATTCACAGGCTGTGTTTTCAGCAGTTTATTCAACAAATCGCAATCCCACGCATGACCAAAATCCGGCTCTTGGAATGTTCCGAAAACCCTCTTCGAAACCAAACGCCGCTTGTATGAATATTATAGAGACTCCACAAAAAATGAAACGGCTAATCCATCCTTTTTGTTGCACACTTTTCATTGCTTCTCCCGAACCCGAAAGCGGCCTGTTGTTCCTTTATCCGCTCAAGTGGCTTAGAATGCAAGCCATTGCACTTATAACGCGACGACAGCCGAATTCCATGCCGACAGCCCAGCACTTCAAACATCCGATCGACACAGAACAAACCGCCATCGATGCTTTGGCGGAATGCACAGGCCTGTCCAAAGCGGAACTCAAAACCTGTTTCAGCAAAGGGGCGGTATGGCTGACGCAAGGCAAGCAGAAACCCGTCCGCTTACGCCGCGTCAAAAAAGACCTCAAACCGGGCGACTTTATCGAACTCTATTACAACCCCGATGTGTTGCACGAAGAAGCCACCGCCCCGCGTCTGATGCTGGATAAAAAACAGTACAGCGTCTGGTTCAAACCGCGCGGCATTCTGTCACAAGGCTCAAAGTGGGCCGACCATACCGCACTCTACCGCTGGGTGGAAATGAACTATCATGCGGAAAACGAATCGTCGCCGAGACAAGCCTGGATAACCCACCGTCTGGATCGCGCCACCGCTGGCTTGCAGATTCTGGCGCACACCAAGAAGATGGCGCAGATCCTGACAGGCCTGTTCGAAAAACACCAAATAGACAAACAGTACCAAGCGATCGTGCACGGCGAGTTTCCGCAAGAGACCCAAACCTACAAAACGCCAATCGACGACAAACCGGCGGTTACGCATGTACAGCGCCTGGCTTACGAACCGGAGCGAAATCTGACGCAAGTTCAAGTTACGATTGAAAGCGGACGCAAACACCAAATTCGCAAACACCTTTCGCAAGCTGGCTTCCCGATTGTCGGCGACCGATTATATGGCGACGAACCCCTTGATAACTCACTTAATATGGAACAACGACCAGACCTGCAACTGACCGCATTCCGCCTGCAGTTCACCTGCCCGGTCGACGGCGAGCCAATAGACATCGAACTGAACGAAGAACAGCTCGATTTACTTCCGATAAACACAACTCAAACCGAGCCGGGCTGATGAAACGCCGTTACCGTTTTCCCGTCAAAGGCAGTTATTACTATTCGGCTGACGAGGCCTTTTACCAAGGTTTGATTTTCAACGGACAAACGGTGACATTCAAACCGGAACCGGAGAACCCGCACGACAAACACGCCATGCAAATCTGGTATTTCGCGCAACCCGACGACGGTTACCTGCTCGGTTACCTGCCACGGCAACTCGCGCGCTACTGGCAACCGGCCTTGAAACGTAAATTGCAAAACCACCCGGACGATATCCGCCTGACGCTCTCCAAAGCCGTCGCCAGAGGCAAACTTCTGCGTCTGGAATGTTCGTGCGAACTGGATTTCAACTGGCTGCAACACCTGTATTTTCTCTGGCTGAGTTTCTGGATTCGTCAGACACACCGACTCAATTTTCTGAGGCCGAACCGACAAATCCGACATTCACGCCCCGATTGATTTTCGCTCTGTTAAAATCTTCGCCATATACTGTTTAAAAATCGTTTAATCCAATTTCCGTCGGGAACCTTATGAACTCAATCAATCTGGAACAATGCGTTCAACAACTGCAACAGTCTGACGACTATCAGGTACTTCGAAAACTGCAACCGGCCAACCAATTCAACACACCGAATCCGGCTGCAGCCACCCACAAGGTTTGCATCATCGATACCGAAACCACCGGATTGGACACCGACGTTTGCGAGATCATCGAATTGGGTTATCAAATTGTCGAGTTCGATTCCGAAGGCCATTTCTACCGAGTGCTGTCTGCGCAGAACTTCCTCAACGAACCGAAAGGTGAAATCACCCCCGAAGTGACTCAGGTTACCGGACTGACTATGGAAGACGTCAAAGGCCACAGCATTCCGTGGCAGCAAGTGGAACAGGAACTGGCGGACGTGCAACTGTGCGTGGCGCACAATGCCGGATTCGACCGCCCGGTAGTGGAACGTTACAGTGAAACATTCGTAAACAAAATCTGGGGCTGCTCTGTGGCACAGATCGACTGGCTGAATCTGGCCGATGTCGGTTCACGCAGTCAAGAATTCCTGTGCTGGAAAATCGGCCAGTTCTTCTACGGCGCCCACCGCGCTTTAGATGATGTGCAGGCCTTAACACAACTGCTGTCGATGCCGATCTCCGACGCACAAAAACCGGCATTCCACTTCCTGCTGAAAGCGGTTCGCGTCAGCAAATCATTATTGAAAGCCACCGGCGCACCGTTCGACATCAAGGACGACCTGCGCAGCCGCGGTTATCGCTGGAACGTCGGCGAACGCGTCTGGCAGAAAGTCATCGACGACTCCGACCTGCAAGATGAACTGGCCTGGCTGATCGACCACAACACCCCGAACCCGAACGTCATCAAACTCAAAGCCACCGACAGCTTCTCGGTGCGTGCGCGATAAGAGTTAAAAGATAATTCAAAACCTAGCAGGCCTACTAGGTTTTCTTTACGGTGACATGAACGCCAATTTAGGCGTTTATCGATTTGATTTTCTCAAAGTTTCCGACGGCGATTCGCCGAACAATTTCTTATAATCCGCACTGAACTGCCCTGCGTGGGTGAAGCCCCACATTTCGGCGATCTCGATAACGGTACTGTCTTGAGGTGCGTTTTTGAGTGCCCGTCTGACTTGATTCAGTCTTGTCATGCGCAGAAACTTCAATGGGCTGTAACCCAGAATGGTTTCGAAACTGTATTGCAGAGTCCGTCGGCTGACGTAAGCGATTTGACAGAGTTCGGTCATGGTCACGGGTAACTGTTGATGCGTTTGAATATAGGCTTTGACCCGTTCGACCACATCTTTTCGATGCTTGTAGCTCGGCAAGGTTTTTTTGCGGGTCGGATGATCCGGAAAGGCCTGTAGCAGGCTGGAAACCAGAATGTCTTCCTTGATATGCGAGGCCATTCGGTTGGAGTTGGCACCAAGTACTTCGGCCAAATTGTACTTCAGAGATTCGAGTCTCTGCGGTTCCAGTTCAATGACCGGCGACTTGAAAACATCAAGCTCCCTTAACTCCAGTCCTTGCAGCTCTGCGATGTTATTGAGAAAAGAACTTTCCAGCACGATGCCGTAGATATTGAAGTCTTCGGGCGTGACCAGTTCAAACTCCTCGTTGCCGACACGGGTTGCCAAAGTATTGCTTGCAAGACTCTGACCGTTAATGCGCACATCCTCGCTGCGCTCGAACGGAATCCCGAACCAGATTGCATCCGGCCAGATCTGACACTGCTGATGCAAAGCGCGGTTTGTGTATTCCCGAAACACATGCAGATTCCGACTGGTGAGTTTATCGACCCTTCCATAAAAAGAACCTTCACTCATCTGATCGTATTCCTGTAGCCAGTTGGTCAGGTTATTAGCTTGCTGGTCTGGATCATTTGTATTCAAAGTGCACCGAGATAGTGCACTTTCCTGATTTTTAATACCCAACATTTCGCTCACCCTCCTGACCAACATCACTACATGAACCAATTAAACCACTATAAACAGTTGTTTTACATGGCTTTTAAAACATTTGCCAAAATTCGATATTCGCTCGGAATGTAACTCGCTTGCAAATTTTCAAGCAACTTTTATTCCTCGTAGTCATTCGAAATTATTACCAATGAACTCTAAATACCAATATTCACTCGGTGGATACCATTATCGTTTCAAGGATTTGGGCGACCTGCTCGCCAAGGCGACCCCTGCTCGATCGGGTGACCGTTTGGCGGGCGTGATTGCCGAATCCGCCGTGGAGCGTGCCGCCGCACAGATGACATTGGCGGAACTGCCGCTCAAAACCTTTTTGAACGAAGCGGTCGTTCCTTACGAAACCGACGAAGTGACCCGTTTGATTATGGACGATCATGACGCCGAGGCGTTCTCAGAGATATCACACCTGACGGTTGGCGATTTCCGCAACTGGTTACTGAGTGATAAGGCGACACCGGAAGTGCTTGAGCGGATTCGCGCGGGTATCACACCGGAAATGGCGGCAGCAACAAGCAAGATTATGCGTAATCAGGACCTGATTATGGTGGCGAAGAAATGCCAGATCACCACCGCGTTCAGAGACACCATAGGTCTGCCGAACCGTTTGGCGACACGCCTACAACCCAACCATCCGACTGACGACGTGAACGGCATCGCTGCAAGTATTCTGGACGGCCTGCTCTACGGCAACGGCGATGCGGTCATCGGAATCAATCCGGCGACGGACAATGTTTCACAAGCCATCAAGCTCATGAAGTTGATGGACGAGGTCATACAGACCTATCAAATTCCAACGCAATCCTGTGTGCTGACGCATGTCACCAACACGATCGAGGCGATTGAACTGGGCGCGCCGGTTGATCTGGTTTTTCAGTCCATCGGTGGAACCGAAGCGACCAACACCAGTTTTGGTTTCAACCTGAATACTCTGGCTGAAGCCCGCGAAGCGGCGCTTTCGTTGAACCGAGGTACGGTCGGCAATAACGTCATGTACTTTGAAACCGGACAAGGCAGCTCGCTTTCCGCCGACGCACACCACGGCATTGACCAACAAACCTGCGAAGCCCGCGCTTACGCCGTCGCCAGAAAGTTCTCGCCGCTATTGGTGAATACGGTCGTAGGCTTCATCGGGCCGGAATACCTGTTCGACGGAAAAGAAATCACACGCGCCGGACTGGAAGACCATTTTTGCGGCAAACTGCTTGGCCTGCCGATGGGCTGCGACGTCTGTTACACCAACCACGCCGAAGCCGATCAGAACGACATGGACAACCTCCTCACCCTGCTCGGTGTCGCAGGTTGTTCTTTTGTGATGGGGATTCCGGGTTCCGACGACATTATGCTCAATTATCAGACCACCTCCTTTCACGATGCACTCTATGTCCGCAGAGTGTTGGGACTAAAACCCGCACCTGAATTTGAGAAGTGGCTGGCCGACATGGCGGTGTTCAAAGACACGGAACAGTTTGTACTGCCGGATGAAATGCCAGCCTCTTTCGCACACTCGTTGAAATCTTTGCCGGGGGAAAGCGCATGAAGACCGAAGACTTTTCCATACAGAGTCATGCAACTTCTGAACCGGTTTCGTCTTCTGCCGAGGTGATTGATAACCCATGGCGCAAACTGCGCCGTTTCACCGACGCAAGAATCGGACTGGGTCGCACCGGGGTCAGTTTACCGACACATGAAATGCTGGGATTCCAACTTGCGCACGCCCAAGCCAAAGATGCCGTTCATCTGCCTCTGGACGTGAGTCAGCTGCATTCAAAATTACACGCATTGCAAACCTTTAACGGTACGCCTCCTTTTCTTCTGCAAAGCCGCGCTCTTGACCGATTCACTTATCTGCAACGTCCGGACATGGGAAGAAGACTGGAAGCCGCCTCTAAAAATCAGCTTGTCACTTATTCCGAATCGGGCAAAAAGGAATACGACCTGGCCATTGCCGTGGTCGACGGACTTTCTTCGAAGGCCGTTCAGCAAAATGTCGAGCCGTTTATGAAAACCTTCTTAAAGAATCTGGCCGAAGACCCGGCCTTAAATGACCTCAAATTAGCTCCGTTCAGCATCGTCCAGCAAGGCCGGGTGGCGATCGGAGACGAGATTGGCGAATTGCTCAAAGCGGAGATGGTCGTCGTATTGATCGGAGAACGTCCGGGACTGAGTTCACCGGATAGCCTCGGACTCTATTTAACCTGGCACCCGAAGGTGGGACGCCACGATGCTGAAAGAAACTGCATCTCCAATATCAGACCGGCTGGACTTTCCTATGAGGAGGCCAGCCGGAAAGCACTGTACTTAATTCGGGAATCACGCCGTCTGAAACTTTCAGGCGTTAACTTAAAGGATCGAAGCCATGAAAAAACAATAAGCAGGGACAGCAATGAAAAAAACTTTTTAATTGAATGACTCTCTCTTTGGAGGTAAGAAAATGGAAACGAAAAACAATCAAGAATATTATGCGAAACGGCAACTCAAGAAAGGCACGGCAGGCTGGTTTTTGCTGGCCGGACTTGGGGTGTCTTATGTAATTTCCGGTGACTTCGCCGGTTGGAATTTCGGGATTGAACAGGCCGGTTGGGGTGGATTCGCCATCGCCGCAATTTTAATGGCAGTCATGTATTTGACTTTGGTGTTGTCTCTGGCTGAGATGTCTTCAGCCATTCCTTCCGCGGGCGGCGGTTACGGTTTTGCCCGTCAGGCTATGGGATCTTCGGCTGGTTTCATGACCGGGCTTGCGGTACTCATTGAATATGCCTTGGCGCCTGCGGCCATCGTCATATTCATCGGCTCCGCCTTTCAGGAACTCACCGGTTTTGAAGGGGTATGGGTCTACGCCCTCTTCTATCTTATCTTCGTGGGAATTCATCTGATGGGTGTGGGTGAGGCCTTGAAGATCATGATGGTGATCAGTGGACTGGCAGTGTTTGCGATTCTGGCAACCGGAATTGCGCTTTTCAGCAGTTTCGACGCATCAAACTTGTTCAACATCGCCGTGAGCGACGCAGCCGGTGCTTCTGCATTCTTGCCTCTGGGCTGGTACGGTGTTTGGGCCGCTCTGCCGTTTGCTATGTGGTTGTTCCTTGCGATTGAGGGTGTGCCTTTAGCGGCGGAAGAAGCTAAAGATCCAGCCAAAGACGTTCCAAAAGGGATCATCGGTGCGATGTTGTTCCTGTTGTTCACAGCGCTTCTTGTGGTCTTTCTATTGGCCGGATCAGCCGGTTCGGAAATGATCAGTAAAAGCGCTGTTCCATTGGTGGATGCATTGAATGCCAACGGTAATCACAGCTTGGCGACGTTGGTGAACCTATTGGGACTGGCCGGTCTGATCGCCTCGTTCTTCTCGATCATTTATGGTTACAGCCGCCTGATCTTCGCACTTTCCCGTGCGGGTTACCTTCCAAAATCCTTGTCTCTGACCACAGAGCATAAGAAGGTACCGGCTCGTGCATTGATCATTCCTGGAATTTTCGGATTTCTGGTTTCGCTCAGTGGTGAGGGCGATTTGATTCTGGCAATGGCCGTTGTCGGTGCAACCGTTTCTTATGCTTTGATGGCTTATAGCCACATCGTATTGAGAATCAAGCAACCGGAACTTGAACGTCCATACAAAACGCCGGGCGGAATCATCACGTCGGGAATCGCTCTGGTGCTTTCATTGGTGGCGTTGACCGGGGTATATGCATTTGACCCTCGCGCTTTCTTCTACACCATGATTCTGTTCGCCATCGGTGCGGCCTATTATTTTGTTTTCAGCAAAAACAACCTTATGGCCCACAGCGCACAGGAAGAGTTCGAAATGTTGGCACAGGCACAAGCCGAACTGGAACCTGCTTACCAGAAAATCTCTTAAGCAACCCTAAACAAACCGGATTCGGTACGCCAGTACCGTTCCGGTTCCTTGACAGGCCTTTTCATTTTTAAAGGCCTACTAAAGCCCTCTCCTAAAGATCTTCTTCTCGACCATCAAAACTTACTTCATTTTATTGTAAGACTGTGCCTGTTGTTTTCCTACCGGGCTTTTGTTACCGTGACCGTCTGAATTTTAATTCCGTTAAATTGTTTTGAGGCTTTGTACGAACCGCCGACCGTCCACCGATCGGATGATGGGCATAGACAGACCGTTTCTTGAACGCTTTTGTCTTGGTTGGCGCAACCGTCTCTCCCTGAAAGTTAGGAGATTTCATGAATTTTCGTTTTAACCGCGTTTCTAAATCCGCATTGTCCGCTTTGGTTCTTTCCTTAGGACTTAGCGTTTCCGCCGCTGCATTGGCCGAACAACCGGCCGGACCGAGCGCAGGCCCTATGCCTCAAGGCCCAATGGCACACGGTCAAATGCAACCGCCTAAACTGACACCTGAACAGCAAGCGACCATGATGGAGCTGAGAAAGCTGCAGCAGGAAATGCAAAGCACACAAATGACTCTACAAAGCATCCAGCAGAAAACATTTGAAAAAAACCCGTCGCTGGTCAAACAGCGTGACAAACTTCAAGTGACCATGCTTAAAAAAATGTCATCCAAGGACTACGATGCCAAAGCGGAATTGGAAGCGCTAAAAGCTACTATGGCGAAATATCAAGACGGCAAAAACAAGCCATCTCAGGAAGAAGTCGTCAATTTCCAAAAGCGTCAATTGACTTTCCAGCAAAATCAGCAGAAAGCCTACCAGGATCCGGAAGTACAGAAATTGGCCACCTCTTTAAAAACAAACGTACAGGCTAAAATGGTAGAGGTTGACCCTAAAACCACTGACCTGTTGAAAAAGGCTGAAACCCAAGGCAAACAGTTCATGGAACTACGCCAGAAAATGATCGGCAAATAAAAACGATTTACTGATTTCCCCATACCCGCTCGGAAACAAATCCGTTTCCGGTCGGGTCTTTTTTTTAAACCAAAATCAAATCAATGGATGACAACCGCCCATAGGGCTTAAAACGTTCTTACCCTATCTTATTAAGGACTATTGTTGTGATCGACCTAATCAATTCACTGCTTCCCTCAATCGAACACTTCAGTGTTGAAGGCTACTGGATCGCCTTGCTCGTTGCGCTTCTAGAAACCACTGTCGCCGTCGGCATGCTTTTGCCCGGAACAACCATCATTCTGATACTGGGTGCCCTAGCGTCAAGCGGTTATCTGGATATTGTCGATCTTATCTGGTTCTCGCTGGTAGGCGCTGTACTCGGCGATAACTTGAACTATTATCTCGGCAGAAAATACGGTGCCCGTTGGCTCAAAGGCGGCTTCTGGTTCCTCAAGCCCAAACATATCCATAAAGCCAAAACCTTCATGAACAAACACGGCGCAAAAAGTGTCTTTCTGGGACGCTTTATTCCCAGCATGAAAGAGGTGGTGCCGTTCATTGCCGGCAGCGTACAAATGAACCGCAAAACATTTATGTTCTGGAACCTGTTGGGCGCAATCGGCTGGGCCTGCCTATGGACATTGACCGGCTATGCGTTTGCACAATCCCTCAATCTAGTCGAACTCTGGGTCAAACGGGCTGACGTTATCATTCTGGGCTTAATCGTAGCCGCAATACTGTACTATCTGATCAAATGGCTCACGATCAGAAAGCACAGGCTTTCTGAAAAAACCTCTAAATAACGGGACTTTCCAGAAATCGACTCACCGCTTCTTATCCATGACATTTGAATGCTGTTTCAAAAGCCTGAATAAATCCTGACTATAAAAAGAGGTTTTTTGACATTAAAAAAAAAGAGGCGCAGAATCTACTTATTAGTTGAGATGATTTACGACATCAAAAGGCGTCGAAATCCGAAGATACTCTCTACCCTCGATCACTCACCCGCCTTAGCAACAAGTGTTTCAGAACAGGTCATCTTCAACTTGATCCAGCCTGCTCTACCGACAAGATTTTCAAGATTTGTCACGCAGGCCTCTTGGTTGTTTTTTTACGATGTAACGTTACAAAAAACAATATAAGGAGTATCAAATGAAAACCTCTATGAAAGTTTGGTTGTTGTCTTCAATTGTGAGTATTTCCACCCTTTCCTACGCCATGGCGGACGAACCAGATAACATGCCCTACCAACGCGGTATGATGGGTGGTTCAGGCTATGGAATGATGGGCCAAGGATATGGACCGGGACCGGGTTATGGTCCAGGCCCTGGTTACGGCTATGGCCCCGGCTATCATATGGGGCCCGGCTACGGCATGGGTCCTGGAATGATGGGCCAAGGTTATGGTCCGGGCTACCACATGGGGCCTGGTTACGGAATGGGCTACGGCCCAGGACCTGGATACCACATGGGTCCAGGTTATGGAATGGGGTACGGCATGCACCCGGGGTACGGAATGGGTCCAGGATATGGAATGATGGGCCCATACGGTATGATGGGCGGCATGATGGGTCCAGGCTACGGCATGATGGGTCCGGGATACGGAATGGGAATCCAGCTGAGTAAAGATCAGCAAAAAAGTATCGATAAAATCCGCAGTGACCTCTTCAAATCACAACGCAATACCATGCGTGAAATGTGGCAAGAGCAGAAAAAACTCGGCGACCTGATGACAGCCGATAAAGAAGACCCGGCCGCCATCAAGGAAGCCTACGGCAGAATATCTGACCTACAGAATAGAGCGTTCAGAAAACGCATGGAAATGCAGAAACAGATGGATGGCGTACTGACCGACGAGCAGAAAAAGCAGATGCGTCGTGCTTATCCTTATCCCATGTACAACGATAACGATTAAACCCACTAACAAACCGAACAGGCCGGATTTCAACAGGCCTGTTCGGTTTTCAACAACCTATCCCGACCTCTAACTCATCAATTCCCAAGTCTATCCAACAGACGTGAAAAAACTTACCTAAAATCAATTCAAAACATAGGGTATTGGGTTTATATTAGAACCTTCGTCAGCAAACGAAAATCGAACCACAGAGGAGTGTTCACGATGAGCAAAAAAGACGAATACAAAGCGATGGCCGAAGCAAAAATCGAAGAGTACACAGCGCGAATCAATGAACTCAAGGCTAAAACCAAATTCGAAGCGGCCGAAGTCAAACTGGAAATGCATGAGCAGATCGAAAAGCTTGAGGCTAAATTAGACGTCGCCAAAAGCGAATTCGAAGAACTCTCCGATGAAGCCGGCCAAACTCTGGAAGATTGGTCCGACCGCTTTGAAGTGTTAGGCAAGGATCTGGAAAGCGCTTTCAAAAAATTCTTCAGCAAGCACGAATCCAAATAGCAGATTCCGTTTTCGCTCCCGATCAATTAGGCAGTTCGAAAACCTCGGACACTCCGCGTCCGCGTCGGTCGGATGCGGCGGTCACCTTACCTTGCTGGCTGACGATCAACTGAACGTCTCCCATATAGTTGTTCTGTTTCAAGGTATACCCCATCGCCTGCAATTCTGTCTTGACGGTTTCCGGCAGCTCCGGATTGTAGGCTATCTGATCCTTGGGTAGAAGCTGATGGTGCACTCGCGGCGCATCCACCGCCTGCTGGGCATCCATTCCTTCATCCACCACATTAACGATGGTCTGAAACACGGACGTGATAATGGTGGAACCGCCCGGCGTACCAACTACCATTTCAACTTGTCCGTCTTTCAACACAATCGTAGGAGACATCGACGACAGCATGCGCTTTTCAGGTGCGATCTCATTCGCCTTACCACCGACCACACCAAACACATTGGCAACGCCTGGCTTGGTACTGAAGTCGTCCATCTCGTCGTTCATCAGGAACCCGGCGCCGTTAATTACAACCCCGCTACCAAACGGCATGTTCAAAGTATAGGTGTTAGAGACCGCATTGCCTTGAGAATCGATAACCGAAAAATGCGTGGTTTCCGGCGATTCCAGTTTGCCGGGATGAATCGATTCCGATTCTGAAATTTCATCCATCAGCACAGATTGGCTTCGACGTTGCAGATAATCGTCGGCAATCAGCTTTGAAACCGGCACCTTTACGAAATCCGGGTCTCCCAGATAAAACGCACGATCGGCATAGACACGTTTTTCCAACTCGGCATAAAAGTGAGCTTTAACCGCCAGCGGGTCAATTCCTTCTTTTTCCGCCTGCTTCAACGCCGCTTCCAGCTTTTCCGCCAGCAGCTGCTTCATTTTCAGCAGCTGAACAATCGCCACGCCCCCTGAGCTTGGCGGCGGCGCGGAAACCACTTCGCGTCCCTGCCATTGACCAACAACCGGTTCACGCCAAACGGCCTGATAGCTTTTCAAATCGTCTAACGTAATCAAACCGTCTTGCGACTGCATGGTTTTGACCAGCAACTTGGCGGTTTCACCGCGATAAAAATCTTCCGGCCCCTGTTCGGCAATACGGCGCAACGTCTTCGCCAATTGCGGTTGTTTGAAGACTTCCCCCGCCTTCAACCCTTGAAAATACTCGTTGAAATTCAACGGCTGCTTCGACTTGTCGGCAATCCAGTTACGAAACCATTCTGCCGTCCCCTGAAGATGTTCCGATACGCTAAACCCCTTTTCGGCATAGTCGATTGCCGGTTGCAACAAGGTCTTCCATGGCAATGAGCCGAAACGTTGGTGCGCCTGCCACAGCCCCATGACCGTTCCCGGCACACCAGACGCCTGATACCCGACCAATGAACGGTAAGGAATCACCTGCTTGTCTTGGTCGAGATACATGTCGCGATGCGCGGCCTTGGGCGCTTTTTCACGGTAGTCCAGAAAGAATGCCTTTGGGGTTTTATGTTGAGCGGACTGTGTGTAAAGCGTCATGAAACCACCGCCACCGAGGTTTCCTGCTTCCGGATAGGTCACGGCCAAAACAAAACCCGCCGCGACAGCTGCATCCACTGCATTACCGCCCTGCTGCATAATCGACTTGGCAACTTCGGCACTGTATCCATCCGGCATGGCGACCGCGGCAGGCTTGGCATAAACCACGGCTGCAAAAAACAGGCTAAAGGCCGTCAACAATGAAATTATCGATTTTCTAATCATACGTTTACCACACACATCTGAATCACCAAACGGACAGGCCTGTTCGGTTTTAATTGCTTATTTAAATTGGGGCAAAGGATACAGCAAGAGAGAAACGGCGTCCATCTAGACGCCTTACCGGACTCACATCTCACATAACCAGTAAAAACTGAAACCGGGAATGACTAATGTGTCTTTGAATATCTCCGGACTTTGGCCGGTATAAAGATCGATTAAATGACCGTGCTGAGGATGCCCCCAACTACCGACATCATCCAGCTTCATAGACTGCGGTTTGCTGTCGAAATTAGCAACGACCAGCACACCTTCACCCTGACGATGCAGGTTGTAACGACCGAATACGAACAGGTGCGGGTTTTCGACATCGATCAATTCACGATTGTTGAAATCTGCGAAAACGTCAATTTCCTTGTGAACCGAAATCATTCTCTTCAAAGCACTGAAGATCGAATACTCAACCGTGCCCGGCACGTTGCGGCGCTCGGCCTTTTCCCAGTCAATGAACGGACGGTGCACCCAACGCGAGTCGTCCATTTTATGGGGATCGTTCAAATAAGAATCGTCATTGACGGTGCCGATCTCATCACCATAATAAAGCAACGGAATCCCACCGAAAGAAAGGATCAGGCTGTGCAAAAGCAGAATCAGTTTGACGGAATCTTCAATCGCCTGAGGATCACCTATTTCCTGCGCATATTGCAACCCGACCAAAGAGGCCAGAGAACCTGAAATACGTGCATCACCAGTTTTCTCGTTCTCACCGAAAGGCACGCCGCGTGCATGGGAATCGTCAAACCGTCCGGTGAAATAATCGATCAGGAATTTGCGGTGTCCGAAAGGTTCGTAGCCGGCCTGTACGATATCCTGATCGTCAAAGCCCAAACCGATGTCGTCGTGGCAACGCACATAGTTCAACCAGGTCGCTCGCTCCAGCTTCACAGGTAGGCTCTTAATCCCTTGATTAAGCAGCTTGGCATTCTTGGTAGCAACCGCGTCCCACAATAGTGCCATATAGGTGGCGTTGTACGCGATTTCACACTCTTTGGCGATAACCGCGTCCTCACCGAAATATTTGGTGACTTCTACTGGTGCGACAATCGCTTCGGCGATGAATAAAACACCCGGAGCGGTCACCTGGCAACAGTCTTTCAACAACTGCAGGATCAAATGGGCTTCGCGTTCGTTCTGACAGGTACTGCCAATTTTCTTCCACAGGAAAGCCACCGCATCCAGACGCAGGATATCGACGCCTTTATTGGCCCAGAAGAGAATGACGTCCAACATCTCGATAAATACGGACGGATTGCTGTAATTAAGGTCCCACTGGTAATTATTGAAAACCGTCATGACCCAACGGCCCATCTCTTCGTCCCAGGTAAAATTACCCGGTGCGGTCTGAGGGAAGATTTCCGGCATACTCTGTTCGAACATATCGGGCACATGCCGGTTTTCAAAGGTGTAGTAGTAATCCTGATATTTGGAATCGCCCTCGCGGGCACGCTGTGCCCATTCGTGTTCGTCAGAGGTATGATTAAGCACCACATCCAAAGCCAACAATATCTCACGACCCCGCATCTCATCGGCAAGCTGCTGCAACTCATCCAACGTCCCTACCCGTTCGTCGATCTCACGGAAATCACTGACCGCATAACCGCCGTCAGAATGCCCTTCCGGACAACGCATGATCGGCATGATATGGACCATGTTGACGCCAAGTTCGTTGAAATAATTCAGGTGGTCGCACATCCCTTTCAAATTACCGGCAAATCCGTTGCTGTACAAAGCCATACCGACCCATTTCTGACTAAGAAACCAGTTGTAATCCTTCTCTCTATCCAAATCGATCTGTCTGAGATGATCAGGACGTTTGATGTATTTTCGGGCCATCGTCTCCACGAGACGCAGAGCCTGTTGGTCAAAATCGTCGCGCTTGCCGTAAAGCTTTTCGAACAGAGAATGGATGGCATAGAAGTTGGCACCTAAACGGGTATAGAAATGCCTCAAATCCTGCTCGGAAATCTCCGGTTTGATCTGATTGAGAATGTCGTTGAGAAGTGAATGTGAAATCTGTTCGTACATACCCGTTAGTGCCCCTTAAAAAACCCTAAAACCAATTATTTATTCAACAATTCGAAAACCGTGCAACTCATTCTTGATGAATTCCCGGTAAAAATCGGAATCATTTGTCGTGGCACCCCGCAAACCGATCACCTGGCTGGCGAACTTCTGTGCGGACTGCAAGCTTTCTGAAATCCCCCACCCCGACAACAAGCCATGAATATACACCGCTGTAAACGCGTCGCCGGCACCGACGGCATCCACGAAATGGTCCGCTTTGGTCGGCACTACATAGTGAAATTCTCCATCATGCCCCAACACCATCGCGCCTTTTTCCCCGAGCGTCAAGATCACCTGCTCTAAACCGAACTGCATCTTCAGTTTTTCCATGGCTTCTTCTGTGTCGTCATGCCCCAATTCCAATTGTTGAATCTCATGCTCGTTCAACTTAACCCAGCGTGCCTTTTCTAACCAGTGATACACTTCCTCTTTTTTCCACCAGGGAGAACGTAAGTTTACGTCCAGAAAGACGGACAACTCGGGACAGCATTGCAACAGATGCGAAAACGCCTTGCGCGAAACCTCGTTTCTCAATCCCAAGGTACCATGATATAAAATGCCGCGCCGAGGCAAACTGAACATGCGTTCCGCCGAGATGAAGTCATAAGCGCAATTAGGCGTGATGCGGTAATTGGGTTCGTTATGGATCATCGTCACCTCGACCTTACCGGTCGGGTGTTTGGGATCAACCTGAACGTGGGTCACATCCATCTCCCAGCGACGCATGGCCATGAGAATCATCCGGCCGAGTTCATCGTCGCCGATTCGAGATATCAATTTAGGATTATCCCCCAGAGCCTGCAAGTGCCATGCCACGTTAAAAGGCGCGCCGCCCAAAACACGTTCACCGTTCTGAAAACAGTCGAACAACACCTCTCCGAAAACTAGGATTTCTGGTTTTTCACTCATGGGTCATTCCCCGTTTCTCAAAAAGCGTTTCGAAAGCCGGTACGTAATGCCAGACACCCTGCAAAACGCCGGCCGAATAGTTTCCATCACCATCAATACGGGTGTTTTCCGCCATAAACAGTGCCGATTCATAGCCATTTTCAGAGGCGATTTGTCGTGCGGCATCCTTTACTTCATCGGTCGCGTTCGCCACCAATACCGACTGCACCGGACTGGTCAGAACAGGCAAGTCATTACCGCTGTCACCGGCAAACACCACTTCATCACGACGGTAACCGAGTTGCTGCTGCAAGAACTCAATCGCATGTAATTTGGTCGCATTTCGGGGTAACACATCCAACAAACCTGTCTGCGTGGTTTCGTCCACACTCCAAATCAAACTTGCTGCAACGCCCTGCTGTTGCAGGCAGTCAGCAATCCGACTCATCACCTTTTGATAATCCGATTCAACCGGCAAGTAATAACTCAACTTATGCCGATTCTGCTTGCTGGCCTCTTGAAGCCTTAAACCATCCATCGGACCAATCAAATCTTCTATCTGTTGGCGGCTCTTGCCCCGCCAATCCGGATCGATTTCCGCTTCCCAACCACTCAATTCAAACCACTCGCCTTCAATAACCTGATAGATCTTGGTGCCGACATCAGTAATCGCATAATCCGGTTCGGGCAAACCGTACTCGGCAATGGCGTCCTGAACCAAATGTAAATGACGCCCGGTCACGTAAACCAGCTTGACCTCCGGCTGTGCACAAAAACGAGTGAACCGCTCTCTTGCGGACGTCTGCTCCGGTTGCTCACCGTTGGGAATCACCGTACGATCCATGTCGGTACAAAGTAATAAACGAATCCCGTCCATCAACTAACCCTCGCCCCGTTCTGGGAATGCTGACCACTCTCTCTTGGATCCTGGCAGGTATCAAAGAAATCATAATATTCGAGTGCTTCAAGAATCCCCGCTTCAAAGGGCTGTTTCGCAAAATAGACCCGTTCGATGTCCACCAGTTGGGACAGTTCTTCGTCGTGCCGGTTTGACACCACGGCAGCCAAGGCGTTCCCTCGCATCATATCTTCATCGGCTCCGGACCCACCTGCGACAAAAATCCTTTCAAGCGGAATCTGCCAACGATCCGCCACATAACGTAACGCCATCCCTTTGGAAGCGCGTAGCGGCAGAATGTCCAAAAACTCGCCGAAAGACATCTGTACATGCACGGATTGCTCCTCTTGATGCAACAAACGCTTAACATCCTCCACATCCACAACCTGTGGATCGATGTAATAACTCAATTTGAAACGGCTTTGTTCCCCTTTAGGCTGTCGAATCAATCCGGGAACTTCATCCAGAATCAGCCTTAATTTATGCGGCGACCATTGGTAATCGATGTGACCGTCCCACGCCGTATCGAAAGTCAATTTAGGTGCATAATAGATTTCGGTTCCGCCGCTGGTGATCAAGATATCCGGCTCCGGCATGTTGTAACTTTTGAGCAATTTCAACGCCGAATCCAAACGACGGCCGGTTGCGATTATGAATAAGGTACTGCTCCGGTTACGTCGGATGGCGCCAATCAGTTTCTGCAACGCTTCCTCGTCGCCGATTAGATTCTGATCAAGGCAGCTGACGATCGCCCGATCCCGATAGAGGCGTTCCCGGCGATGAATCGGCTGACGAACCAGATGTTCCGAACGTTCTGCAATCGGACGAATCAACTGCAAATAACGTTGAGCATGCGCATCCCAGGAATAGTGCTCACGAACGCCATCCAAACCGTTGGCAATAAAATTCTGCGCCAACTCTCGGTCCTTCAATACCTTTAACAACGCCTGCGTAATCGAATCTGCCTCCAGAGGATCGATTAAAAGGCCGTTACGACAGTTCCCGATAATATCTCTCGGTCCACCGTCTTCGGTGGCGATAATCGGCAAACCGGAAGCCGCCGCTTCAATCAATGTCAGACCGAACGGTTCGGTCAATGCCGGATTGACGAACACGCCGTTGGATGCCGCAGCAATCCGGTAAATCATGGGGACCTGGTCACGTTGATGATGTTTCGGCATCGCCACCTTGCCATAGAGGTCATGACGATCAATCGACACCAGCAATTCGTGAAACACCTCCTGCGCACCATCTTCAAGATCGTCTATGTCGTCCCGGTTACCGGCGATGATGACCAGATTGGCAAGCCCTTGGAGTTCCTGGGACAAGCCGTAAGCTTCAATTAAGGTAACAATATTTTTACGTTTATCGGGACGAGAAAGCGCGAGAATAATGGGTTTTTCGGGTTGTTTAAGGTGGCGGACAATTTCGAAATAGAGTGGTGTTTTGAGTTCTTCGCCCGTTGGCGGCATGAATTGTTTCAGATCGGTACCGGGGGGAAGTACACGCATCTGATCCGGTTGATAATGGTCATAGAGTTCGTACTGTTCTTCGATCTCCTGATGCGTACTGGTGATCACCCTTTCCGCCGTTGCCAGCGTCATCTCCTCCGCTTCGATCCGCCTCGCCATGTTGTAGCGTTTTTCTATCTCTTCCGCAGTCAGCCCGCTCGCCAATAAGCGACTGCGTTTGACCCGCCCCAACGAATGTCCGGTATGGATCAGAGGAATTCCGAGCTGGTTGGCCAAGTGTTCCCCCACATAACCCGCATCGGCATAATGGCTGTGGATGATGTCCGGCCAGATTTCAGACTCCCGGAAAAAACTGGTGAGATTGTCCGCGAAGCCGTCCAGATGATCCCACAATTGCTCTTTGGCGATGTACTCATCAGGCCCGGCATGGATGCGCACGATTCTCAGATTATCGGACAGTACCTCAATCGGCCTGGCATATTCCTCGTCCAGGGCATCGTCTACGACCTGACGGGTAATCAAGTCGACTTGAATCACATCCGGATGACGGGCCAAAGCCTGAGCCAACTCCAGCACATAAAGCGTTTGCCCTCCGGTATCCGCGTCACGGCCGAGTTCAAGATTTTTTCCACGAATCAAACCGTGGACACTAATCAAAGCAATATAGAGTTTCGGTGTGTGTTGACCCATAAATTATTCAGGTTCTGCCTATTTGATGATACGCGATTAATCGATTGTCCCTGGCGCTTAAGTCGGTTTCCCGAATAATTGGATTCGGTAGATCGCCAGCACTTTTAGCGGTAATAACAGCCGTGAATTGAAGATTTAAAAAAAAGCTTCAAACCTGAACCGGCCTGTATGTTTCTTACTTCTGGTTAATCTTTATATTGTCTTGTATATCTGGCACCAGATTAACTGGTGTTTAAAACCGTCACCTAAGCAGTGACCAAGTGGAAAGGTTATTCAACGAAACACTTAAATTTCGTTTTCAAAATTATTGACCTTACAAATAGAGCTAGAATTGATTGTACAAAACCTAGCGAAGAATACAACCGAAATAATGCAAAACACTTAGGAACGAACGCGACCAAGGCGCTGATAAACAAGGAAATAAAAATAGATTCAGGCGAACTTACTAGCCTTCAAACCCGGTTACCCTGAATGAGCCGGAAGCGTCTTTTTGCCGACACTGACCACGATCAACACCACCAATAAGCCTACGACTGAAAAGGTCAGCGCACTGAAGGTTCCAACCTTCTCCCACAACTGACCGACAATCAGATTTCCAACCGCCATCGCCACCGCCGTCCCCAGATAAAAAACACCATAGGCGCGGCCTTTGCCTTGTGAGGTTTGACCGATTCTTGCCCGCAACGCATTCAATCCCGACACCATGAAAACACCTTGGAAAACAAATGCCAAAACAATCGCCACAGAACCTTGCAGGTACATCAAACCAACCGCAAACAGGCCTGCCCACAAACTGATGATGAACAGTAACCTTGCGCCTTGGTCATCCAGCCGTTTACCCACTCGATAACTGATCAGTGTTTGGGTCAACGCGGAGACAACCATCAACAATGGCAGCCATTGGGTTGCGATGCCGATTTCACTTCCCCGCATCACCATAAAGGCATCGTTAATCATGAAAAACACCGCCAGAAAATAAGCGCCGAACCAAGTCCATAAAGTACCGTCAAACGCCTTTCGGCCATGAGGTTCTTCCGTATTCTCGGTTACAGTCTCGCTCCTTGCTTTCGCTGCCGTTGTATCCAGGCGTTCCTTAACGAAAAAGACCAGAATTAATACCCCAATGACCCCCGGAATGATCGTCATTTCGAAAATCAGACGAATCCGTTCCGGTGATTGTCCCAACCAACTCAACAGCAGAAACGCAGCCACACCGCCGACGGTTTCGCCGGCAATGTCCAACGTCTTATGAATACCGAATGCCCGCCCCTGACTGTGCTGTTTGGCGGACGCGGAAATCAGAACGTCTTTCGGTGCACTGCGGATTGCCTTGCCCAGCCGTTCGACCGAGCTGACTGCGGCCACGCCTATCCAACTCGCGGTAAATGCAAACAGAGGTTTCATGATGGCGGAAAGGCCGTAACCGGCCAATAAGAGAGGTTTAGTCACCTGCAAACGGTCACTGAGCCAGCCGCCCAACCAACGGAACAGGTAAGAGACCAATGTCGTGACCGCGAGAACGTAGCCGAGCTTATCCATGCCCTGATTGAGCACCAGCACCACATAGATTGGAATCAGGGGTTTGATCATCGCCGTCGCCAGGTCGGTAAAAAAGCTGACCCAACCAAGCGCCCAGATATTTCGTGAAGCTATGAACACGGCGATCACCCAAAATAGAAAGGAGAATTGACTTCAACCCGTCCGACAATCCAACCGAAACACCGGCTAAACAATCCAGACGTTACCGAACATCATACAATAATCACAACCGATTCGACGACCGGCCCGCAGCTAAAATCAGAAAGCCGGATCGATATTCCCGCCGATACTGGTATTGCAGCGGAACCAACCGGCAATACTGACTCTTGGGTGGTGAGTCACCAATACCTCATGGGGAACCTGTTCACTCATGAAAATGGCCAGCTTGCCCATTTCAGGAGTAATGACGGCCATTTGTGCGCTAGAGTCCTCATTATAAAGAACCAATTCGCCGCCCCACTCCGGCTGCCAATCCGGATTCAGGTAAAGAACAGTGGTGACCATACGATTGGCACGCCCGCGAAAACTGTCGAGGTGTTTTTTATAAAAGTCACCTTGCTTATACACCGCGAAATGGCACTCATACTCGAATAACCCAAGAAATAACGCGCGGTTGAGCTGGTACTGCAATTGCGCCATCTGTTGCAGATAGATATTCTGGGACACGGTCAGACCATCAAGCCACTTGATCTGGTCGCGACGAATCTCTTTATTAAGCTGATGAATCTCACCCCGGCCGATTCCGGCACGCTGCAATTCACCCTCTTCGTCATAGGTTTCGACTTCTTCCAACAGCGCCTGACAGAGTTCTTCGGACACCGCATTCGGCCATTCAAACCAGCCCTGTTCAACCAAAGAATCCAATAACTGATCAATGACTTTTAAATCCAACTCCTGCGACATTCGCACACACCTCAAATTAAGCGCGGGAATTATCCTCCCAAGTCATTCTTTTAGCAATAAAAATCGTCACTGCTAAGCCTACAATACAAAGGACTTGAAAAGGTTAAAAAAAAGACTGAAAGAATCGGATTAAAGGCCAATTTAAAGACGAATACGAGGAATCGGAGCGTCCATGGTCGCAGCGATAGCTAAAATGAGTTCACGCTCCACATCGGCGACCTTGCCGTCGAATTGTGCGCAGGCAAGCAACCCTTGCATGATCGTATTTTTAAGCTCTAAAGAACAGTGAGCAAGTTTTTCGGTGGCCCGATCAAAATCATTGGCCGAATAGGCATCTACTCGCGCACGACGCTCAAAAGAAAGTCCCACTACACCCATACCTTTTCGGTAGGCCTGTTCAACCTGCGCTTCCTCGGTGGCAGCGTGTCCGTAATGCGCCAGCATCGACATCAGCAACTGCACCTCGATTGCCACGGCACTGATCTTACGGTAACGGACTTTGCGGGCTTTGCTGAAACCGAAATGCACATCCAGAAAGTGGGTCACCAATTTATAGAGTGTCTGTTCGTAGATGTCGGCCTGATGATCCAACTGAATAATGCCATCCAGCAATTGTTTAAATCGCACATACTGCGGTTCGGAAAGTGATTTCAAAGACGGCATCGCCATCTCGACCAAAGGGAGTTCGTCTTGCAACCCAATCTTTTGCAACAGTACTGAAATCTCCACTACGCTGGCACCTAGCCCCTCGAAACCGGAAGCGTCCAACACGTTAACCGCCCCCTCTTCCGAAAACGTTTCTGCCGACTTTGTCGGCCGTAAGAGCAGGGCCACGACTAAAGCGACGGCCTCGTTAGGTTCCTGGATTTTCTCGAGTAACCGATCATACTCCGAAAGCGATTGGGGAACGGATTCATTCGTCACGCCTGAATCGGCTTGTGACGCGACCACACCATCAAGCACGGCTGCGGTCACCACCGTTTCCAAACGGCTTTCCGCTGTTGTCTCAGCCGTCTTTTCCTCTTCGGTTTTCTTAGGTGCAGGAGGCAACAGGTACTCGCCGTCCCAACTTGGTTCCAAATGCCGGATCCGCTCTTCAAGCGGCGGGTGGGTGGCAAAAATGAAATTGAAATAACTGTCGAACACCTGGCAAAAGAACAGATGGTTCACCTGAGACGTATCGGTCTTACGCAACTTGGAACCGTAAGCTTCTCCTCCGATCACTTTCAAGGCATTCGCCACGGCGCTCGGATTGCGTGTAAATTGCACCGCTGACGCATCAGCCAGATATTCCCGCTGTCGGCTAACCGCCGCCTGGATGATGCGTCCAAACAGCACGCCGATCCAACCGATCAGGCGCAAAACAATGCCAGCAAGAATGATCGCCCCCGCTCCCTTGCCGTTGGAACGGCGTCGAGAGCTGTAAGAGCGTCTAGATGAACGAGAACTTTGAGTGAAGATACGACCGATAATGCCGACAAACTCAATTCCGGTGATCAACATGATCAGGCGAATATTAAGTCGCATATCGCCGTTCAGGATATGGCTGAACTCATGGCCGACCACGCCTTGCAACTGGGCGCGGCTGAGCTTTTCAATCGCTCCCTGTGTTAACCCAATGATGGCGTCGGTCGGCGTCAGTCCAGCGGCAAAGGCGTTGATGGCGCTTTCGTCAGGAAGAATATAGACTTCTGGTACCGGCATACCGGAAGCAATGGCCATCTCTTCGACGACATTGAGAATCTTACGTTCGTTGAAATCGGAAGTATTTGGTTGGATTTTTCGCCCGCCTAACGACAACGCCACCATCCGCCCACCCTTGGAAAGCTCCCGGCCTTTGACATAGGAACTGATCAAGGCCCCGAAGAGGATGAATCCCGCCACGCCGGCAAACAACCAAATATCGTTTTCGGTCAATGTATAGAATTCCACACCGCGCGGGAACGATTGAAAACCGAGCGTTCGCAATAAAATCAGTAATACCCAGCTACTAATCACGGTCAGTGCTGTGAGGGAAAGCAAATAGACGATTACCAACCAACGCGTGCTTTTTCGGGCGCGATCCTGAGAAGCGTAAAAATTCATGGCGGCAGTCGTTCAGTCAATGAAAGTCACTGAGAAAGCGGCCTAAAAAATGACTTTCGGAGCCTGTTGAATCTGTTCGCTGTCGGCAAATTTAAGCAACTCGGCATCGGTCGGATGGCCGAAGGTCGCGGCAAATAAAATCGGCGGGAAGCTCTGACGGTAAGTGTTGTAGGCCATGACCGCGTCGTTAAATGCCTGACGGGCAAATGCCACACGATTTTCGGTGGTACTGAGCTCTTCAGTCAACTGCATCATGTTCTCATTGGTTTTCAGGTTTGGGTAAGCTTCCATCACCACGTTAAGACGAGACAAAGCTCCCCCCAACACACCTTCCGCCTGGGAAAGATGCTGGATGGCGGAGGCTTCACCCGGATTGGCCGCCGCCGCTTTCAAAAAGGCTGCGGCTTCATTACGGGCTGCGACTACCGCTTCAAGGGTTTCGCGTTCGTGCGCCATCGCTTTCTTGGCGACTTCAATCAAATTGGGAATCAGGTCGTAACGACGTTTTAGCTGCACCTCGATCTGAGCAAAACTGTTCTGAAAGCGGTTTTTCAATGACACCAACTGGTTATATATATTGATCAGATAAATAATCAACAAGACGATCAATGCCAAAATCACAATCAATGTAGTACCCATAACAATTCCTTTGCCGATTTAACTGAAAACAACTCCGTCTGAAAACCGGGCAGGCCTGTTGAAAACGTTTTCGTTAACTCTCAAAGCCCATCCGCCGTTCAATAGTACAAGAAATTCATACAAATACAAACCACTGTACTCGATGAAGCCAACGAACCCGTGTCTTCCGTACCTTATGATATTTTTCAAGCCAGACTTCTAAAAAATGGACAGCACAAACAAACAATTTCCGTTTATCTTCTACAGAGGGGTTTAGAGCGGATAAAAAACCACTATAATGGAAAAAATTAACTCACTTTTTGACTGCGCGACTTTGTCGGCACAGCTACAACGAGGTAACTATTATGTCTAAGTTGATCAATGCCATTCTACTAAGTGCTTTAGCATGGCTCACTATCGTACCTTCGGCGCAGGCCGATGAGTATAACGATACCGTCAATCGTTTCCACAAAGCCAATGAGTCCAAAGACTTCTTCAAAGACGCTTACGGCTTCGCCGTATTCCCAACGGTGGGTAAAGCGGGATTCGGAATTGGCGGCGCCTACGGTCAGGGGCGTGTTTACCGCGGATTGAAACACGTCGGTAACACCTCTCTGACGCAGTTGAGCATCGGATTCCAGCTGGGTGGGCAGGCTTACAGTCAGATCATCTTCTTCAAAGACAAGCGCGCATTCGATGAATTCACCAGCGGCAGTTTCGAGTTTTCCGCACAAGCCAGTGCCGCAATCATCACGGCTGGCGCATCAGCTGAAGCGTCTACAAAAGGAACCAGCGCTTCGGCCGGTTTAACCCAAGACAGCAACAAAAGTGAAGGCCAATACTATAAAGGCATGGCGACGTTCATCATCATCAAAGGCGGTTTGATGTACGAAGTATCGCTTTCCGGTCAGAAGTTCAGCTATACGCCGAAATAAGTCCGACCACATTACTTAAAAGGGCTGAATGGCCCTTTTTTATCGTTCGGCTTAAGACAGGCTTTTTTCAAAACCTCTCTTGCCGGGGTAACCGAACCAAGACCCAACAATAAAAAGAGAATTTTATGGATTTTAGTTTTGTAAGCGATTTCTTGAGCCTGATTGCAGGATGGATGAAACCTTATCTAGGAGAGATTGGTCTTTCGATGGCGGCAACGCTGCTGGTCATTTACGGTGACGACATCACCAATGTGGTGAAACGCCAAATCGGCTCGCTACAGTTCTTTTTGAAACTCACTCTGTTCGTGATTTTCTGCGCATTCGGTTTCGCCTTGATCACATCATTCCTCACGCCGCTACTCGTCAATCTGCTGCGTGACATCCATGATGCCTGGCTACCGATCGTCATCATCGGCGGTTTCTACCTGATCGGTTTAGGCGCCCAAAAGAAAGGCATGATCTGAACGGAGCTTTCCTTCCCGTTCAGCCTAAAAGCAAAAAGCCCGAAGCGGAATCTCCGTTTCGGGCTTTTTCTTTACCAATTCACCTCTAAGAGGCCAACGCCAATTAAGTTCGGCTGGTTACCTGAACCAAGTGATAACCGAACTGAGTCTTGACCGGACCTTCAACCGAACCGACTTCGGCACTGAACACCACCTTGTCAAATTCCGGTACCATCATACCCGGTCCAAACTGACCCAAATCACCGCCGCTACGGCCTGAAGGGCAATTCGAATTTTCCTTGGCCACTTCCGCAAAATCGGCACCGTTGGCGATCTGCTCTTTCAATTCATTACATTTTTCTTCGGTATCAACCAAAATATGACGTGCCGTTGCTAAAGTCATGTTATTTCCTTTACGTTCAAAATTGTCGGATTTCAGCGGAGATTTTCATCCACGAACAGGCTCTATGTAATGACATTTCCATCGTTTTCAACCCCTTTGTGGGCTTTTTCCGCTTTTTTATGACGCAGTTGCGTACGCTCATTTATAATAACGTCTATGAAAAATTCGATGCAATCATCCAACACTGCTTACGCCTCCATTCCTATGGAATCCGTGGGGCCATTCAAACTGATCGGCGACGTCGAAACCGATGACCTGATGGTGCCCATGGCAACCTATGAGTCTCCGCTTTGGCCTTCCGTCGCACGCGGCGCACGCGTCTCCGCACGTGCCGGCGGTATCCGTGTCAGCGTCATAGACGAACGCATGACTCGATCGATCCTGTTGGAAGCACCCAATGCCGGCATCGCGGCGTTGAGATTGAACGATATCCAGAACCGACATGCCGACTTGCAGGCCGTGGTTTCGGAAACCAGCCGTTTCGCCAAACTGATCGATACCCACTATCAGGTGGTCGGCAACCTGATTTACCTACGCTTGGAATTCACCACCGGCGACGCCTCCGGTCACAACATGGTGACCAACGCGGCGGACAAGATCATTCCGTGGATACTGAACGAATACGACGATTTGAAATACGTCTCGATTTCCGCCAACTACTGCACCGACAAAAAAGTCTCAGCAGTCAACGGAATTCTGGGACGCGGTAAATACGTGGTCTGCGAAACCACCATTCCGCGTAAACTTTGTCAGCGCTACCTAAAGACCACACCGGAAGCGATTGTCGACCTGCACATCAAAAAAGACCTAATTGGCAGTATCGTTTCAGGCGGTTTACGCAGTGCCAACGCACATGTAGCGAACATGCTGCTGGGCTTCTATCTGGCGACCGGTCAGGATGCGGCCAACATCGTCGAAGGTTCTCAAGCAATCAACCATGTGGAAGAAACCGCCGAAGGCGACCTATACTTCTCCACCACCCTGCCTAACCTGATCGTCGGCAGTGTCGGTAACGGCAAAGGCTTGGACTTTGTATTGGAAAACCTGAAACAGCTCGGCTGCGATAATCCGGATGTCGAACCGGGTGTAAATTCCCGTCGCCTGGCCTGTATTGCAGGCGCGACCGCTCTTTGCGGCGAACTTTCACTTTTAGCGGCTCAGACCAACCCGGGCGAACTGATGGAAGCCCACATCAAACTTGAACGTGCGGAAAAAGCCTGACCATGAGCCAAATCACGCAACGCAAACAGGACCACATCGACGCGGTTCTGAACGATCCCCAGGTAGAGCGCCAACAAAGCGAATTCGACGAAATTCAGCTAATACACCGCGCCTTGCCTGAATTGGATTTCGCGGCAATCGACACCCAGACCCAATTTCTAGGTAAGACAATCTCCTTTCCATTCATGATTGCTTCGATGACTGGTGGCGCGGCGCAGAATCTGCAACAAATCAACCGTCATCTAGCCGAAGCCGCCGAGGCCTGTCAGGTTCCGATGGCCGTCGGATCTCAACGTGCCATGATTCTTGACCAAGCCGCTCGCGACAGTTTCGAATTACGCCGATACGCACCGACGGCTCCGTTGATTGCCAATATCGGCGCGGTACAACTGAATTACGGATTCGGAACCGATCAGGCGCAACAAGCGATCGACATCCTTGAAGCGGATGCACTCTACCTACACCTGAATCCGTTACAGGAACTCATCCAGCCCGAAGGGGACACCAATTTCAACCGACTGAGCGACAAGATTGCGGAACTGGTCGATGCACTTGAGGTGCCGGTCATCCTCAAAGAAGTCGGCTGTGGCCTGTCTCCGGCTGACATTGAACTGGGACTGAAAGCGGGCATACGACATTTCGACGTCGCCGGTCGAGGCGGTACCTCATGGAGTCGAATAGAAGCGCACCGCGCCCAAAACGATCTCGGCTTTCTGTTCCAAGACTGGGGACTCACCACCTTACAATCCTTGGCCGGGGCACAACCGTATCAAGAACAAGCCGATTTTATTGCCAGTGGTGGCATACGAAACGGCATTGACATGATAAAAGCTGTTATAATGGGGGGTCGACTATGTAGCGTTGCCGCTCCGTTACTCACGCCCGCACTGGAATCCACTCAGGCTGTAGTCGCTAAAATAGAACAGTTTAAGCAGGAGTTCGCAACAGCGCAATTTCTGTTGGGCGTTCCCACTTCAGGCGCCCTGCATTTAAAGACCGAGCTCGTTTTCCGGCAGCCGAACTCGAAGTGTTAAATTAAACCCAAATACAAACGTAAAGATTCTGCTTTGAATATGAATGTAGGCATAGACTTAATCCATTTTTCCACTTCAGATTACTACTTAGGCCTTGACGTCTTTGCTGAAGAAAAAAATATCGACGTTGATAAATTCTATATCGGGATAGGACAGGAAAAAATGTCGATCGCGCCTCCCGACGAGGATGTGGTAAGCCTTGCCGCAAAAGCCGCTGCGCCGATTCTTGAACAGATCGACAAAGACAGCATCACGGCGATTCTATTCGCAACCGAATCCGGTGTGGATCAGTCTAAATCGGCGGGCGTATTCCTGCACGGTTTGCTAAATCTCTCTTCCCGATGCCGAGTCGTAGAATTCAAACATGCATGCTATTCCGGAGCCGCTGCACTGCAGATGGCCACCATGATGGTCCGAGCCAATCCAAAAGAAAAAGTATTGGTCATCGCTGCGGACATCGCAAAATACGATGTAGACACTTCCGGTGAAGCGACTCAGGGCTGCGGAGCCGTGGCCATGCTGATCACCGAATCCCCACGCATTATCGCGATTGAACCGGGCTCGGGTTACCATACCGAAGACGTTATGGATTTCTGGCGTCCGAACCAGCGCAAAACCGCGTTGGTGGACGGCAAGTATTCCACGAAAGTTTACCTGCACAGCCTGAAACAGGCCTGGCAGCACTTTACCGAAGAGACCGGTAAAACCTTCTCGGACATCAACCATTTCTGTTACCACATCCCATTTACCAAAATGGCTGAAAAGGCACACCAAACCTTGGCGAAAGTGGCGGGAGTCAAATTGACCGATGAGGAATTCCAGGCTCAGACACTGCCGAGCCAAGTTTATAACCGTATCGTCGGTAACAGCTACAGCGCCTCCCTATTCGTGGGCTTCTGCTCGCTGCTAGACAACTTGAAAGAGAACTTGTCTGAAAGACGTATCAGTTTCTTCAGCTATGGTTCCGGGTGCGTCGCCGAGTTTTTCACAGGGCTGATGCAGCCTGGTTATGAAAAGGTATTGATGACGACCAGTCATACGCGCCAGATTGAGCAGCGCGAACCGTTGACCTACGCCCAATATCTGGCGTTCTACCACGAGGTGGAAGACGATGTGGAAAACATCGAATTCGAGGTCAATAACAAAGGTCCGTATCGATTGGCCGGCATCAGAGATCACAAACGCTATTATCAAGCCGTCTGACGGGCTTAATCCACTCTACAAGGCGAAGGAGAACCGCACATGAGAACTCGCTGTTCCGTGCCCTCCAAACTGATTCTTTCCGGGGAGCATGCCGTGCTGTACGGCTGCCCCGCCTTGAGCATGGCGATCGACCTGCCCACGCTCTGTACCCTAACCGATGACGAAGCGATCCTGGACACACCTCGCTTTGAGATCAAGCTAAAAAATTTCAATCTGAAACAAAGCTTCACCTTCGAGCAGTGGCAACTTCGTGCCGAACAGGTCGAACAACGCTTTGAAACTTACGTGAATGACGATGGAACCATTGGCTCGGTGCTAAGCGACCCTTTCGATCTGGTACTCATCACATTGGCCAAACTAGACCAAATCCAGCCTTTTTCTCCGGCCAACTGGCAATTTGAAATCGAATCCACCGCCCCGATTGGGCGTGGACTGGGTTCTTCCGCAGGTGTCATCGTCGGTGTCGTCAAAGCCGTACAGGCCAAACTGGATTGGCCGATGTCGATACCTGAAACGCTTGAACTGGCAAAACAGATCGAATCCTATCAACACGGCCTGTCCAGCGGTATCGATCCGGCCACCCTACTGTACGGTGGCCTACTCAAATACCAGTTGCACCAACCGCCACAACCGCTACCAGCCCAACCGTTCCAAGGCTGGCTGATTGACACGGGTGAACCTCAAAGCACGACCGGAGAGTGTGTGACATGGGTCAAACAACACCACCAGAACGATAAAACACTTTGGGAAGCGTTTACGCAAACCACCAACCAAATCGAACAGGCCTGGTCAAATCAAAACCAGCCTGCATTGAAACAAGCCATCAAACAGAACCATGAACTGTTGTGCAGTATCGGCGTAGTGCCAGATAAAGTGCGCGACTTTATCGGCCTACTCAATGACACCTATGATGCGGCCGGTAAAATCTGCGGTGCCGGCAGTATCACTGGGCAACAGGCCGGTATGGTATTGTGCATCAGCCAAACTTCCCCTGAAGCGCTTTGCCGTGAGTACAGCTACCCATTATGGCCGGTTACCATACAATCCCAAGGAGCTCGATGTGAACTGGATTAGCCGAGCACCCGCCAATTTGATGTTGATGGGCGAACACAGTGTAGTCTACGGCCATCCGGCACTGGCCTGTGCCGTTGATCAGTTCATTGAAATCGAGTGGCAATCGACAGATGACGGCCTGATCTGCATTGAGTCAGAACTTTCCGACTATGAACTCACCTTGGAAGAACTCAAGATCGCACCGCTTGAAGCGTTCGAACACCCGAAGCTGCGCTTTGTCATCCACGCGCTCAAAGCGTTTGCACCATCTCTACAACACGGTTTGCAGATCGTGATTAACAGCGATTTTTCATCCACCGTCGGATTGGGCAGTTCCGCCGCGGTTCTGGCCGCCAGCCTACATGGATTGAATCAAATTACCGAACAGAACCTTGATACGTCGGAACTGTTTCAAATCGGCCGTAAAATCATCCTGGCGATTCAGGGACGCGGTTCGGCAACCGATCTGGCAGCCAGCCTCACAGGTGGCGTTATCTATTTTCAACCGCAAACTCCCGAGCACCAAGCGAAGATTTTCCCTTTGAATTCGTTAGTGGTCGATGCCCTATCCCCAACCTTAATCTACAGCGGATACAAAACGCCTACGGCCGAAGTCCTGAAACAAGTCGCCGAAAACTGGGAAACACAGGAACCACTCATGCTGGAACTCTACCAACTGATGGGCAATACAACCCACCAGGCCTGCATCGCCCTGTCGGAACGGGAGTATGATGAATTCTACCGTCTCTGTAGTGTCTATCAGGGATTGATGGAAGCACTTGGCGTCAGTGATTCAACCCTATCAAAACTCATATACGCCATGGAAAGCTGCGGCGGGATTCATGCCGCAAAAATCTCCGGCTCTGGGCTAGGCGACTGTGTACTGGGGTTCGGCGACCTGCAACACTGCCCAGCTACGGCTGAGGTTGAACTTGAGGCCTACCAGAGAATTCACGTACAGCTCACGCCTTTTGGCGCGAGTACCGAAACATTGAAATGAACCGATTCCCAAAAAACGATTTAGACGGAAAAACTGAAACCATGTCATTTGAAACCACCGCAAGCCTCAGTCCACAGGATTTTGTAAACCAGGTTATTGGGCACACCGCCGAACATTCAGCACTGGCCAATCCGAAAACAGAAGGCTTTGGAGAAGCGCCGGTCAATATCGCGCTCAGCAAGTATTGGGGAAAACGTGAAAAATCGTTAAATCTGCCGATCAACGGCAGTGTCTCGATCAGCCTCCCGGGGTTGGGAACCCAAACCGAACTGACATTGACCGAAGGCAAAGAGGATCAGATTGCCCTTAACGACAAACTTCTCGAACCTCATCACCCTTTTTCGCAGCGTTTAAGCCGTTTTCTGGACTATTTCAGAGCGACTGAAAACACAGCCTTCCAAGTCGACACCGTCAACAGCGTACCAACTGCAGCCGGCCTAGCTTCATCGGCATCAGGATACGCCGCACTGGTGCTTGCCCTAAACGACCTGTTCCAATGGCAACTACCGATGGAAAAACTTTCTTTATTGGCACGCCTCGGAAGCGGCAGTGCCAGCCGTTCACTCTACCCCGGCTTTGCGGTCTGGCATAAAGGGGACCGAACGGACGGCATGGACAGTTACGCCGAAGCCATCGAGGCAGAATGGCCGGAGCTGTGCATTGGATTGTTGAAAGTGGATGTCAGTGAAAAACCAGTTGGTTCAAGCGTAGGAATGCAACAGACCGTCGATACCTGCGAACTCTATCAGGCCTGGCCGGAAAAGGCTGCGAAAGACATGCAGACCATTCAGAAAGCCATCGAAAAGAGAAACTTCAGCCTGTTGGGACAAACCGCGGAGCACAACGCCTTAAGCATGCACGCTACGATGATTGCGACCTGGCCGCCGATCGTCTATTGGCAACCGGAATCGGTCGCAGCCATGCACAAGATCTGGCAACTTCGCGAGCAAGGAGTCGAAGTCTATTTCACAATGGATGCAGGGCCGAATCTTAAATTGCTGTTCCTAGAAACAGAAAAGCCTGCAATCTTGCAGGCTTTTCCGGAAATGAGTGTGATTCAACCTTTCAAACAGTGATCACACAGCCATTATTTGACGACGGATAGAGTCGGCTTTTTCTTATCGGATTTTGGTTTATCGGATTTGGAACCATCCGTTTTAGCCGGCTTTTCACTGCCTTTTACAGCCGTCAAACCTGGCTTACTCGAACTCCCGATTTCCTCTTCAGGATAAGGCTCTGCCGGGAACGGCATGCCTTGACCATTTTCACGTGCGAAAATCGCCAGAACCGCCTCAGGCGGGAAACCGACACGCTGTTCGACGCCTTGAAAACGGGCCATGAACTGGAACCAGTCGTTCTTCAACTCCAACCCGACCACTGCGGAAGGTGCGATGTTCAATACAATCACCCCCTCCTGAGCGAACTGCTGAGGGACTGTGATTCCCGGATAATTCGCATCCACCTGAACGTGCGGTGTCCACTCGTTATCCACCATCCATTCATACATCGCACGGATGATATAAGGACGATTTGAAATCATCAGATCACATCTCGCATATCAAGTTCGTCGTCCGACAAGCTTTCGGTAAACATCTCTCTTTCCAAAACCTTCTTCGCATAATCCAAGATCGGTTTCGCAGATTTCGGCAAATCGATGCCCAACGAAGGCAGACGCCATAATAGAACTGCCATGCTCACATCAACCAATGAGTATTCTTCACTCATGAAAAACGGCTTATGCTCGAACACAGGAATCAACTGAATCAAACGCTCAAGCAAATCACGACGGGCCTTCTTCACCTCGTCAGCGTCCGTACCGTTGCTAACGGTCTCAACCAATGGGTACCACTCTTTTTCGATCTGACGCAACATCTGACGGGCGCGCGCTTTAGAGATCGGATCAACCGACATCAATGGTGGATGCGGGAAACGTTCATCCAAATATTCGATGATGACTTGAGGATCGTACAAAACCAAATCGCGATCCACCAAAGTCGGCAAAGTCCCATATGGATTTAATTCCAACAAATCTTCCGGCAAATTTCCTTCTTCAACAGAAACCACTTCCAAAGGAATGTCTTTTTCTTTTGCCACTAAACGCACACGGTGAGAACTTGGGCTTTTTGGATCGGAAAACAGCACCATAACAGAACGTTTAGTAATTGGAATATCGGACATCTAAGCTCTCCTAAGCTAAAAAACAACGGATTGATATTTTTTTAAGTATTTGAATAGTATACACCCCTTGTCAACCCCCCTGACGGTGCCCTGAAAACGGTCTTCAAATCCCAACAGGCCTGCTGAGATTAAGTTAGGCTTTAAAGAAGCGATTAAAACGCTAAAATGCACCTATACACTAAGGAATTAATGCCGGAACGAGAACAATGTTTTGCCGAACGGCCGGTTTTTTACGTCGACCGATTTACGTAAACTGGAATCCACTTCAATCACTCTTATTGTTTAAAGGTAAACAGAATGACCAATCTAGTTCGCATTGATGCCAGCGCTCGGCCGCACACCAGCTCACATTCAAAACAACTGGCCGATTTTTTCCAACAACAATGGCTGGAAAAGCACCCGGGCGGTCAGGTCATTCAGCATGACCTGGTTGAACTGGAACTCGAACACATCAACGAAGACTTCATCAACGCCATGTATACGGCCAAGGAAGAGCGCACCCTGAAACAGGAGCAGACTTTAGAGTTGTCCACCCATTTCGTAGAAGAACTTAAAAATGCGGACACTTTGTTGATTAGCACGCCGATGTATAACTTTAGCGTTCCTTCTTACCTCAAGACCTACATCGACCTGATTACGAGAAAAGGGGAAACCTTCCGTTACGGCGAACACGGCCATGAAGGCTTGCTGGACGTCCCCCAGACCGTCGTCATCATGGCGTCCGGCGGAGACTATACACCACCGAATGATGCCGAGAACTTCGTCACCCCTTACCTGAAAACCATGCTGAAATACAACGGCATCGATGCGGTAACAACGATCGAAGCATTTGGAATGAGCCTAGGCGAAGAGAAACGCCAACAGAGCCTCGACAACGCCGAAAAAGCGATTCAGGATCTACTGGCCTAAAGAAAATAAAAGAATCAGGCGTCCTTCAAACCGAATGCAATGCCTTGACGGATATCTTCATAGCCTTGCTGTAATGCGAACAGACGATCCACCCCTAAAGCCACACCGCTGCAATCCGGCAACGGAAGATCTTCCAGCGTTTGCAGCAGTCTTTCATCAAGAGGAATCGATGGCAGCGCCATACCCTTTCGTTGTGCAAGGGAAGCTTCGAAACGTTGGCGATATAGCTCGGCATCAGCCAATTCATGGTAACCGTTGGCCAACTCCATGCCGTTCACGAACACCTCGAAACGCTCCGCCACCGTCGGATCCTCTTCACTGATCTGAGCCAACGCCGCATCTCTGGCGGGATAATGGTAAAGAACCGAAATCGCCCCCTGGCCGAGCTGAGCTTCAATCACTTCGGTCAGCACCAATTGCTCCCAAAGTGCTTTATCGTCCTCATCCACGCCAACGATTTCAGGCACACCATGCTTGTTCAGGCAATCCATACATTCCTGCGCCGTCGCACTTCCAATATCATCGATGCCCGCATAACGTTGAAAGGCCTGCTTATACGATAAACGCTCGACCGACCATTCTTCGGGCAATACAGCTTGGATCAATTCAACGACTTCATCCATCAAATCGAACATCGAAAATCCGATCCGGTACCACTCCAACATGGTGAACTCCACCTGATGCCTAGGGCTCAAATCACCGTCTCGGAATACCTTGCCTAAATAGAAGATATCGCCGCTCCCTTCGCACAGAAGCCGTTTCATAGGGTATTCGGGAGAAGTGTGCAAATAGTAACGCTGGCGATCAGTTTCACCGGGCACACGGACATCGGTGAACAACGAATGCAAATGCACATCCGGTACGCCGGCCTGGGAGAGCATCGGGGTATCCACCTCGATAACCGCGCGGGCATAAAAAAACGCCCGCAGAGTTTGCAACAACTGCGAGCGTTTTTTCAGCCTTTCCGGTAGTGAGCCTTGCCCACCACACGAAATGTTTTCGGAAAAACTTGGCTTATTTGGCACGTGAAACGTACTCACCCTTTTCGGTGTTCACGATCACTTTCTCACCGATCTGGACGAACAACGGTACCTGAACCACCGCACCGGTGTTCAAAGTTGCCGGCTTACCACCTGTTCCAGCGGTATCGCCTTTCAGACCAGGATCGGTTTCAACCACTTCCAACGTCACTTGCTTAGGCGGCGTAACCGAAATCGGCTGGCCGTTGAACAAAGTCACCGTACACATATCCTGTTCCGTCAACCACTTGGTAATATCCGCAACCGCCGCTTCTTCCGCCTGATACTGTTCAAAGCTTTCAGGGTCCATGAAATGCCAGTATTCACCGTCGTTGTAAAGATATTGCAGGTCAGTGTCTACAACGTCCGCCGCATCCACTTTTTCACCGGACTTGAACGTCTTCTCCAATACACGCCCTGTGACCAGGTTACGGTATCTAACACGGTTGAACGCCTGACCTTTACCCGGCTGAACAATCGTATTCTCAATAATCGAACAAGGCTGGCCGTCCATCAAGAACTTCAAACCGCCTTTAAATTCATTAGTACTGTAAGTTGCCATATCTTTACCTAAGCTGTTGCCTTAAAATAGTATTCAAAAATAAAATCATTATATTTTAACTTAAAAGCCAGGCGGTGAAAATACAACTGCGGGCAAACATACAATCATCCATCCAGCAGACAGACGCCGTTTTTCATGATGCAGCCACTCGCACAGCTTCACAAACAACTCGAACTAAACCTCGACGAATCGCTCGAGCGAGAAACCGGTTTTCGTTTCAAGGCGCATACCGACTTTATCGAACGCATCGAGCCTGGCAATCCTGACGACCCACTGCTCAAACAAATTCTGCCAATCAAAGAAGAGTTGCGCCCTCACCCCGACTTCAAACTCGATCCGGTCGGCGATCTGAACGCCAACCCGACCCCGAGCCTGATTCATAAATATCACGGTCGCTTACTGCTGATGGCAAGCCCGAAATGCGACATCCACTGCCGCTACTGTTTTCGACGCCACTTCCCCTACGGAGAACAGATCAACCAACGGCATTGGGAGACCGCCCTGCAACAAATTGCCGACGACAACACAATCCACGAAGTCATTCTCAGCGGCGGCGACCCTTTCAGTCTGGCGGAAAACGCGATGGTGACGCTGATTGAAAAGATCGAACGGATTGCACATGTGCGTACCTTACGCATCCACACCCGCACCCCGATCGTAGCACCGAGTAAAGCGCCGCGCGGAAAATTGCTGGAATGGGCTGAAAACAGCCGTTTGCAAAAAGTGATGGTGGTGCATTGCAACCACCCGAATGAATTGAGCGACAAAACCGCCGAGCTGATGAGTGTGTATCGCCTGGCAGGATTTCACCTATTGAATCAAAGCGTGCTACTGAAAGGGGTCAACGATTGCAGCGAGACCTTGGCCGAACTCAGCCATAAACTGTTTTCGCAAGGCATTCTGCCCTACTACCTGCACCAACTGGATCGTGTTCAAGGTGCCGCGCACTTTGAAGTGGACGATGCGACCGCACAAACACTCAAGAAAACATTAATGGAGAGCCTTCCCGGCTATCTGGTACCCAAACTGGTTCGGGAAATTGCCGGACAACCGCACAAAACCCCGCTCTAATACAAAATCGACAGGCCTGTTCGGTTTCAAAATCTACTGGAAACCGTACATCCGTTTGAAGCCGCACTCCGCTTTCGGCAGCCACTCAGGCGCGACATAGTACTGTTCGTATACCGGCTTTAAAATCCGCTCCCGATACGTGGCATAGTCAAAGCCGATCCCGGTTACCAGATAGTAGACAATTCCTTCCACCGGCTTAAGCTCCTCAATCTTCGCATCCTTGAAGAAACTCGCCACCTTCTCTAGGTCTTTCCGCTTGCTGACAAAAATCGTCAAATCCTGTCCGTCCAAACTCTTGTAGTTCACTTTCTTGTCGTCTTCGCGCCCATATTTCGACGTGCTCATGAACACATGAATATCATCATTCGCGCAATAATAAGACAGAGTCGACTGACTGCTGTAATCCAAGGTGAACATCATTTTTTCCCGCGGCAGCAATGCGCACACCTTATCGGTCTGCGTATAGATCGCCGCTTGCGATTTATGCGCGTCCGGCAAGAGTTGAGTCAGAAACGGCAACGCCCCCAGCAGAACGACGGCAATCACCAGAGAACTGACGGCATTGAATAGGTATAAGCCTTTGAGCTTGGCATCCGGCAAGGTCACGTATAGCAGATAGATGATCGGAATCGACAACAACGGCCAGTGCAAACCAATCACGTTGGAAAAGCTCACCAAGACCAAAACCAATAACAAAGGCAGCCCTGCATACACAGCCAGTTTCTGGGAGAACCCGGCATTCCACTTGGCATAGCGCACCCAGTAGTAGACGCCCAACGGAGACAACATCAACACCAGCATGCCCAGATACATCAGGACGTTGTTCAAATCGATTTCGCTGTCACGGGTACGCGAGAAGAAGTTGAACAGAATGTTGTTCCAGCAGTGCGTCAGGTTGAAGTAGATGTTTTCACCCACAAACAACAAGACAATCAGCGCGGCCAGCAACGGCAATTTCCAACCATAGGTTCTGATGTTCAAGACGCTGAAAATCAACAGGCCTGTGAGCATAAAGACGGCAAAATATTTGGATAAAAACGCCATCCCCAGAAAGACGCCGGCCAAGACCGCAAACGCCCAGGACTGCTCCCGCATCGCCTTGGCAAACCAAAACACACCAATAAGACCAAAAAACACCAGAACCGTATCGTTGGCGTTGATGACGAACATCAAGGAAACCGGAGAGACAAAAAACGCCATCGCCACATAGAACGCCGGTTTGGAATCGTGTTCGTTTTTCAAAGTCAGAAGCTTGAAGATCAGATAGGCAATCAGAGCGGCAGAGAAAAACGCAAAAGCACGATACCAATAGAGATTGTCCGCCACCAGACTCAGTACATAATTAACCCAGCCGACGGCAGGAGGATGGTCGTAATATCCGAGAGAGATATCCTGTCCCCAAACGATGAAATAAGCTTCGTCACCGGTTAGCGGGGTTGCGAACAACAACGCGGTTTTGAGTAGAACGAACAACCCGAAAAGTACTTTTTCGGAAACAGGCAGGCCTGCCCACAATGAAGGAAGTGAAAGGCGGCTGGAATAAGTTGTCTCGGACAAGGAAGTTCCTTTAAGAAATCATTTGATGCGGATAAAGAAGATCATAACATCGGCGGCCAGGCATTCAATACCAAAGCGCACAGACAGCCTACTAGGATACCCGCCAAGATCTCCGGTTTGGAGTGCCCCATGCGCTCGCGCAGAACCGGCGCATCGGAACCGGCTTCCCGGTTCAATCGGTTGATCGCCTCAGCCTGCTTACCAACCTGACGTCGCAAACTGCTGGCATCCAGCATCACCACAAATGCTACCCCCAAGGCAACCGCAAACGCCGGATGATCGATGCCTTCACGCAAAGCAATCAAAGCCGCAACACTGCTGACAATCGCGCTGTGGTTGCTCGGCATGCCGCCGTATCCGATCAACTCAAATGCCATCTTTTTAGCTTTAATGCTATTGATCGCGAACTTAGTGACGCCGGTCACCAACCAAGTGAAAAATGGAATCAACAGGTAACCCAAATCCATTTACAGCACTCCTGTCGTTTGCGGCCACAAAGCCCAAAGAGAGGCGACCACCCAACCAATAACGGTAATCATCAACTGCTTATCGGTCAATAAGGCATCAGTCGGCGACTCACCCTCGCCGAGAAACTCAACAATGTACCAATAACGGAACAGACCAAACAATACAAACGGCACCGTGATCACCAGTTCGGGACGCGCCGACATCACAAAGAAACTATAGAATAACAGAGCGCCGGTTGCCGAAATCTCGGCGAACTTATCAACGATCGACACCGAATACATCTTCAACACCTTGCGGGCGGCATCGCCGCTTTGCGTGATCTCCTGACGGCGCTTGATCGCCGCAAGGAACAGTGCCAGACTCAGGGTCGTGACGAACATCCACGAAGAAACCGGCACGCCAATGGCCATGGCTCCGGCGTACACACGCAAGACAAAACCGATGGCGATCGTGAAAATATCCACCACCGGCTGGTGCTTCAAGGCGTAGGAATAAGCCAGATTCAACAACAGATAGGCGACGATCACCTGCATCACCGCAGGCTGAACGAAGAACCCTGTAATCAGAACGCCATACAGAATTGCCAATAGAACATATGCTTGAGCAGGCTTGACCCGACCAGACGCCAAGGGACGTTTCAAACGTTTCACCGGGTGTATGCGGTCTTCCTCAATATCACGAAGGTCGTTCACCACATAAGTCGCAGAGGATGCCAGACTGAACAGTACAAAGGCTAATAGACTTTGACCGACTGAAACCCAATCCAGAAACTGGCCCGCGAAAATCAACGGCGCGAGTACGAATGCGTTTTTAATCCACTGGCGAGGTCGCATCAACAGAATCAAGCCGGGTAATACCGATTTATTACCCTGCCCATAAGTGTTAGAATCCATAAAAATCTATCAACCTCAAAACCAGTTTCGTATAAAGGAAAGGGGCCTGACCACACAAGTATTATTCCTTGCGTTCGGCCGTAAATCTAAAAAAATGAAGATTGCGCTAATTTACACGATTTTTGCGGTAATCGCCACCGCCGCCAACATCCTGAGCCAGGATTTAAGCGTCACTCTGTATCAAGGGAACTATGCGATTCTTTTATCCGTCATGGTCGGCACGGCCGTCGGTCTGGTGGTGAAATACCTGCTCGACAAAAAATACATTTTCAAATACCAAACCACCAGCATCCAACACGGTAGCCGAACCTTTTACCTTTATACCGTAATGGGGCTGGCGACCACCGTCATCTTCTGGGGATTCGAATTCGGTTTTGAAGCGCTTTTCCACTCCAAGGAGATGCGCTATCTCGGCGGCATCATCGGGCTGGCGATCGGTTATTACGTCAAATACCAACTGGATAAACGCTTTGTGTTCGTCCACAAAGAGGCACTCTCTTGAAACTCTCGGGCTGGGGACAATACCCCACCGCCCAGGCGGAAAGCCGGGTGGTGCATTCCAAGCGCAAGGTAAGCGAACTGTTGGCGGAAACGCAATCCGCCCACCTGATTCCGCGCGGATTGGGTAGGAGTTACGGAGACAGCGCCCTTGCCGAACAGATACTGAACACCCAACACTTGAATCACTTCATGGCATTCGATCCGTCCACCGGCGAAATCAGCTGTGCCGCCGGCGTCAGTTTTGCGGAACTGCTTGAGATTTTCGTCCCGCGCGGCTGGTTCCTGCCGGTGACACCGGGCACGAAATTCGTCACTGTCGGCGGCGCGATCGCCAGTGACGTACACGGCAAAAACCATCATCTGGACGGTTGTTTCAGCCAACATGTCCTCTCGATCAAACTGGCACTGGCCTCCGGCGAAATCATCGACTGCTCGCCATCGGAACATCCCGAACTCTTCCATGCGACTTGCGGTGGTATGGGATTGACCGGCGTCATACTTCAAGCCACCTTCCGCCTGCTACCGATTGAAAGCGCCCTGATCGAAGAACGCAGCTACAAGACCAAAAACCTGGCCGAAACACTGGAACTGTTTGAAGAACATGAAGCGTCCACTTACTCGGTGGCGTGGATCGACTGCCTATCTACCGGAGACAAACTCGGACGTTCGCTGTTGATGTTGGGCGAACACGCTACCCGTGGCGAACTCGAAGCGCATAAGAACAGCAAACTCAATGTTCCGATCAACATGCCGAACCTGCTGCTGAACCGCTACTCGATTCAGGCATTCAACACCCTGTACTACCACAAGCAGACGCAGACACACGCCCAGCGCAGCGTCCACTACGAACCGTATTTCTATCCGCTTGACGGCATCCACAACTGGAACCGACTCTACGGCAAGAATGGTTTCACCCAATACCAATTCGTCCTACCCAAAGAAGCCGGACTGGAAGGTATGACCCGAATTTTGAAAGAGATCGCCCAATCCAAACGCGGTTCATTCCTGGCGGTACTCAAGGCATTCGGAGCGGCGAACGAAAACTATTTGAGTTTTCCGACTGAAGGCTATACTCTGGCACTCGATTTCAAGATCGATGCGGCCCTGTTCCCATTCCTTGAAGAACTCGATCACATCGTGCTCGACTACGGCGGACGCCTCTACCTGACCAAAGATGCCCGCATGTCGGAAACGACTTTCAAACAGAGTTATCCTTTATGGGAAACTTTCCAGGAAGTTCGCACGCGATACGGTGCGGATCAAGTGTTCAACTCCCTACAATCGCAACGTTTAGGACTCTAAGGCATGAAAAATATTTTAGTGATTGGCGCAACCTCGGCCATTGCGGAACAAACCATCCGTCTCTACGCCAAACAAAATACAAACCTGTACTTGTTGGGACGCGATGAGGAAAAACTCCAGGCCATCGCTCAAGATGCCCAAATTCGTGGAGCTGAATCTGCTAGCTTTCATGTTCTGGACTTCAACAACTTCGACCGACACCCCAAAGTGCTGGAAGCCGCTTTCGCCAAACTGGGCACCATTGACCTGGTTCTGATTGCCCACGGTTCACTTCCGAACCAGCAGGCCTGCGAGGAAAGTGTCGAAACCACCCTGCGCGAACTTAACACGAATGCGATCAGCGGCATCGCTTTGCTGACTCTGATTGCCAACCAGATGGAAATGCAGGGGTGTGGTACCATCGCCGTCATTACGAGTGTCGCAGGCGACCGTGGCCGACAGTCCAACTACGTCTACGGTGCGGCCAAAGGAATGTTATCGATCTTTCTGCAAGGTCTGCGAAACCGTCTGTTCAAAAAGGGCGTTCATGTATTGGACATCAAGCCCGGTTTCGTCGACACGCCGATGACGGCAGAATTCAAAAAAGGTCCGTTATGGGCTAAACCGGAAACCATCGCCAAGCAGATCGTCAAGGCCGTGGAACGGCGCAAGAACACCCTGTACACACCGTGGTTCTGGAGCATCATCATGTTGATTATCCGCAACATTCCGGAAGTCGTGTTCAAAAAACTTAAGCTCTAAGCTCGCAGTCCAAACAATAAAGAACAAACATCGAAAAAGATATGACTGAATCAAAGCACCTCAAACCGCACCAAGCCGCTTTTCTGTTAGTCGGCCTGATGACCCTTGTGCATATTGTGCTCGCCTTCAACACCGAACTCGGTGGTGACGAGGCGCATTACGCCTTATACGGCCTCATGCCGGACTGGAGTTACTTTGACCATCCACCGATGGTCGGTTGGCTTCAGATCATTCCGATGTGGCTGTTCCCAACCGACTGGGGCGCCCGAATCGTACCGATTTCACTCTACATTATCCTTAACTATCTTCTTTACCAGATCACCGTTCGCCTATTTGCACAAAATGAACAGGCCTGCTCGGATTCGAAAACGATCTGGACAGGCTTTGCCAGCCTGCTTTTGCTCAATGCGACCTTGATGTTCCCGCTCATGGGGATGGGACAGCTTCCGGACAACCCTCTGATGGTTGTCGTTCTGGCAATGGTATGGCTGGTTTGGGAGATGCTCAAGACTGAAATCCCTTCCACCAAACAATGGCTCCTGCTCGGATGTCTGGTCGGGTTGGCCGCACTTTCGAAATATACGTCCATCACCATCGTTGTCTCCTTGCTCCTCGTCATGATGGTGGAAAAGCGTTGGTACTGGCTAACGCAAAAAGGACTGTGGCTGGCAATTCTGATTGCACTGGTCATCACCGCTCCTCTGCTTTATTGGAACGCCATTCACGATTGGGCTTCTTTCCTCTATCAGCTACATCACGGCACCCATAACCCGGATTGGCGCATCGTACGATTCTTACGCTCTCAAGCCGCACAGTTTATCGTTTATACGCCACTGCTCTTTATTCTCGGATGGTGGATGATGCTTAAGGTTCGTAATTACCGGAGTCCGGCAACCCGATTATTACTGCTGTTTGCCGTACCGGTTTTTGTCTTGTTTGCCTGGGGCTCCGGCCGAGAGGAAAGCCTGCCGCACTGGCCTGCACTGGCGTGGCTTCTGTTGATTCCGGTCGTGATTGATTGGCTATGGCAACGCCGCGCCAAGCTTGGCGTGAAAATCGTTATCGGCCTGCAACTGGCACTTAGCTTGGTTCTAACCGTTGTGATGCACAGTTTCCTGTTCACCCCTTGGATTCCTTTTGAAGACCATAAGAACCCGATTCAGGGTGAATATGGTTGGAAACAAGCGGCCGCAACCGCTAAGGAGATTCAAGCCGAACTCAGTACAGACAAAACGCCATTACCGTTGTTTGTCTCCAACTGGAGTTACGCCAGCCATTTGACTTGGTATGTACGCCCCCAGCCGGTTTATGTCACAACGGCAAGGCAAACCCAATTTGAATTCTGGTTTGGCAAGGCAAAAGCAGGAATGGACGGTATCCTGGTGGTTCCACACTATGAAAAGATTCCACCTTTGACCAACCAGCCCAATCATTTCGAACGCTGCGATTTGGTAAAAAAACTGCCAATCCGCGCAAACGACTCTATAATAGTGAGCTATTATTTTTATCGCTGTTCCAACTACTTGCAATAACCGAAAGGAAGACAAATAGCAGGGAAAGCGGCATCAATTCACAGAAACGACGGCTAGACAGTATTAGAACATTATGATTTCAATTATCGTTCCAACCTACAAAGAGGTTGAAAACCTCAAACCGCTCAGTGAAATGATTCAAACGGCTCTGAAAGACCGTGACTATGAAATCATCATCATGGACGATAACTCTCAGGACGGTTCGGCCGAACTCTGTGCGGAACTGGCGGCAAGCCACCCTATCCGCATCATCACAAGAACCGAAGATCGTGGGCTCTCCCCTGCTGTGATCGACGGTTTTGACAATGCCAAGGGTGACTATATTGTCGTCATGGATGCCGATCTGTCACACCCTGCCAGTGCGATTCCAAAAATGATCGACCAACTGCAATCCGGTGAAAGCGATTTCGTACTGGGTTCCCGTTACGTTGCCGGTGGCAGCATTGACGAAAGCTGGACATTGTGGCGATATATCAATTCGGCGGTCGCTACCTTGCCGGCCCTGCCGTTGACTCGCGTCAAAGACCCGATGTCCGGTTTTTTTGCGGTACGCAAGGCCGACATCCCGCCACGCAAAGACCTCTCTCCAATCGGCTATAAAATCGCGTTGGAAGTCATGGTCAAAGGCGATTTCAAGAAAGTTTCGGAAGTACCGATCCATTTTGTCGACCGCGTACACGGTGAATCCAAACTGACGTTGGCCGAACAGCTCAAGTATTTGCGCCACCTGCGCCGCTTGTACCAACACAAATTCAAGACCAAAGCTGAATTCTTCCAGTTTGCGCTAGTGGGCAGCAGCGGATTCATTGTGGATTTGGTTGTGTACTTGCTGTTGCAGACGTTAGGACTTTCCCACACCGTCGCCCGAGCTATCTCTTTCTGGCCAGCCGCGTCCTGGAACTGGATGTTGAACCGCATCATGACGTTCAACCATCGTGAAAAAACCAACAAGAAAGTTCAGTGGACGGCCTTTGTAAGCAGTTCCCTGCTCGGCTTCTCGGTCAACTATGGAACCTATTACACCCTGACCACCTATGTGCCGTTTTTTGAACAGCACATGATCTTTGCGCTGATCATCGGGGTCTTGATGGGAATGGGCTTCAACTTCACGATTTCAAACCTGTTCATCTTTAAAAAACTGCGCGACGAAATCAGCGAAGAATCGGACAAGCGCTAAGCGCGTACCATCGAAATTCAGTCCTTACCCCGCTTCGGGGAAGGACGAAATGCCATCTGTTGCTCAACCATCCCATCGAAAGCCGTTAACAACGGTGTGAAAGCACTTTCATCATTTTCCAATTGCGATAACACTTCATAGATCGCCTCGATCGTCGATAAGCTGTGTGAATTTTTCTGTTTACGGATTTTATAGGCCGATTGTTTAGCTGGCTTGAGCATGATGCGTGGCAATTTATTTAACGCAGGATTAGCCATTACAATCTTGTGAGCCTTGCGCCAGGTACCATCTATAACGAGAACCTTGATGTTTTCCAAGGGCTGACCTGCTCGAATCTGCTCAATGGTGTGGAGCTGACAGTCGCATTCCTCGGTTTCAGGGTAAAGTAAATAAACCGCTCCGCTTTCAAGCCATGAAAACAGAGAATCTTCTTCCGAAAAATCTTCTCCGACCCATGTTCGACAGTTCGACAGACCTAACTGTGCAATCCGTGCCGTGCCCTTAATTTGAGTGACTTCGGACGGATGTTGTAAGATACCGATTTCAACCCGGTTATCAACCGGACGGATCAACGGGCACAAACAGACCTTTTCGGGGCGTGAACAAATTGGACAGACGATTCTGGACATAATTCAGAGCTTCATAGAATATTGGCAACCATTATGAACGAAACAGTTTATCAAAAAGCGCAAACGCACGACATTCACCTGTTGAACCATTTTCTCAAACAACACCATCAGGCAAGTGCCTCGCGAGGCGATTTCAACTACATAGCCAAACGGGATAATACCATTGTCGGCTGCGCCCGTTTGATTTCGATCGGCTCAACAAACCAAATGGAAAACAGCTTCTGGTTAAGGGGGGTTTTTGTCCGGGAAGAGAATCGCCGTCAAGGCATTGCATCACAGCTGATTGAATTCATGCATCAGGACTTATTGCAGCGACAAACAATGGATGGATTGTCAGAATCGACGTGTTTCGCTTTCCCGCTTCGCCATTTGAACGGTTTCTACGAAGCACTAGGCTATGAACATTGCGAGATCGACTCTCTGCCGGAATCTCTCCAACAACGTTACCGGCAAGCCCTGAACACGGGAAAAAACTGGCTTTGCATGATGAAAACAATCGATTAAACGCTTTTCTGAGAAACTCGACAGGCCTGTTGAAAATTACACTTTCGATGAAATTTCAGTTTGAACGTCCATACCGCCTTCCGCTTCTTCAAGAAGGTGCTCGGGGATCTCTTTTCGGGTCTTACCCGCCAACTCCTTAAGCATCTCCGCTTGACGAACCAAGTTTCCGGAACCTGACATCATCTGCTTACGGGCCGTTTGATAGGTGCTCTGCGCAGTATCCAATTGCTTACCGACCTTTTCAAAAGTCTCAACAAACCCGACGAACTTGTCATGCACTTCCGCTGCTCGCTTAATCAACTGCAAGGTATTCTCGCTTTGACGTTCGTAACGCCACAACTGCTCAATCGTCTTGAGAGTCGTAAATAGCGTCGTCGGCGTCACCACCGCAACCCGTTTTTCAAATGCATTCTCGAAAACACTAGGATCGGCCTCAATTGCCATCATATAAGCACCTTCGACCGGCACGAACATCAAAACGAAATCCGGTGCATTGAGGCGTTCCAAATGCTCGTAACGCTTTGCTGCCAGCGTATCAATATGATTTTTAAGGCTACTCAGATGCTGCTTTAAAGCAGTTTGCTTTTCAACTTCCGAATCACTGTTCAGAGCTTTTTCGTAATGAAGTAGCGAAACCTTGGAATCGATGACGATATGTTTGTTATCCGGCAAGTTAATCACAACATCCGGCCGTTGGCGTTTGCCCTCGTCATTGACAAACGATTTTTCACGATCGAACTCAACCCCTTCCCGAAGCCCCGAACGCTCAAGCAAACGCTCAAGAATCAATTCTCCCCAATTACCTTGCGTCTTGCTGTCGCCTTTTAACGCTTGAGTCAGATTCTGAGCTTCTTCAGTCATTTTACTGTTCAAACTCTGAAGCTGTTTCAACTGTTCGGTTAAGCTTGCACGTCCTTCGATGTCTTCCTTATGGGCGGTTTCGACCCTCTGTTTGAAAGATTCCAGAGCCGCCTGCATCGGTTTGAGGACCGACTCGACACTCTGTTTACTGTGTTCGTTGAATTGTGACTGTTTACTCTCGAAGATCTGGTTTGCGAGCACCTTGAACTCGTTCGCAAGTTGCTGCTTGGCTTCTTCTAATAACTGAATCTTCTCCTGCGCATTCTGCTTTTCGTTTTCCAGGCGGCTCGTCAGTTCCGCTGAGGTTTCTCGAAGCTGATTGTTTCTCTCCTGCAATTCCAGCAGCGATGTTTCCTTTTGCTGCAAAACATTCTGGAGATTCTCCAACTGCCTTTCCAGCTGGATCACACTGCCTTCCAAAGGTTGCAACTCTGAAACTCGTTGTTGCAGCTTCTGTTGACTTTCAGCCAACGCTTCCATGGATTTGAGCTGTTCCTGCTGACTTGCATTTTCGATACTGAGCCTGTCCAGCTTCGATTTTAAGGAAAAACGTGAATAGATAAGGTAAAGAATGGCAACTCCCCCTGTAGAGCCAAGGAGAGCCATTTGAGGTACAGAAATTTCAATCATTGTTATTGTGGGTTTGGCGTATTGACCGTTTTGACAGCCTTAAGATCGCGTTTAACCGAACTGTCGTCCGCTTTCAGTATTTGCTGTTTCGTGCTTGGCTTCTTGTTCAACTTATAAGTCTCGACCATTTTATTCTTGCCTGGATAGTAGGTACTTCCGACCGGAATGAAGACATCCCCTTTGGTTTCGATGTCCATTTCCACGCCACGCAAATTACTTTTGTCGTAATCTATTTTTACGTGCTTGGAAGGAACTTCTTCAAACTTATTGTTGATACGTATGATTTTACTGCCATCCGGTCTTTCGATTACCGCTGATACTTCAAGTTTTTTAGGCAATACAACACGCGGTTTTTTCTGAACAAATTTCTTAGGCTTTTTTACAACTTCTTTTGGTTTTTCAGCCGCTTCTTTATCCTCACCTACCTGCCCCACTTTTAAACTTTTTAAATAAGACAAGCGTTCGGCATCGATCTTGGCTCTCTGTTCAGGCGTCAACATCAAACGATCAAGCTTCTGTTCCGCAGCAACAGCAACATTAACCGATGTTAACAACAAACTCACGGCGATTAGTGTGCCGGTTGAAAAAGTTTGAATGATCTGTCGCCATTGTTGTTCCATAATTATTTCCTTCCAAGCGGCCTGTATTATAAGTTCTTATCAATTTTAGAGTGTGAGTGGAAGACAATCAAAGAACATTTCGTTTCGATATTCCCTTCCTTAGGATCGAATTTAGCCTTCACCACTTCAGATTTCTCTTTCATCTCATAACTGCAATTATCCACCAGATAAAACGGAGAAACCCTCTCATTGATGGCATTAAGCAACTTGGGAAGATCCCCGTCGTGTTGTAACGACATTTTAATATTCAAACGACTGAAATAGAAAATGCCTCGATCTATTTTAATAGACTGGAAACGGCGGCTATCCAACTCCTGTTCGGGCGTAAACTGGAAAGAAAATTCAGGAATCACCAACGTCTTCTGCATCTGAATAAGAGAGTCAGCCCAGAAAACACGATCCTGGGCTTTAACAATCCCCTTTCGAACCAAGTCTTTATATTTTTCACCGTACTGCTGATAAAGCCGAACCTGTTGCTGCAAAAAAGTGACCTGACTTCGTAACGAATTAAGGTCTTTTAATTTAATGGTCTCTTCTTTCTTCAGCTCGATCTGCTTCTCTTCTAAAAAATGCCACAAGCCTGCGAATAGACCTATCAGGACAACAGCAATAATCACCGGTTTTAAATAAAACCTTTTAAATAGAGACGCTGAAACAACATTATTTAGACTGGGCATCGTTAACCCTCATTTTGATTTTAAACTCTAACGCGGTAACGGTTTCGTCTTTGGTAAGAACAGTTAAAGCTTGCTTTAAATTACGGTTCAGCGGCTCTTGAGTCAAATCCACCTGTTTGACATTTGGGAGCTTTCTCAAATCGTCCATCAAAGCATCCACCCATTTAACAGGATCTCTGTAGTATTCCACAAATGGAAAAACCCAACCCTCTAAATCGATTTCATAAGTGTTACTGTCAAATCGATCGATCTGCTTCCATTCCAGCTTGTTCAACTGAACATGCTCGTGTTTGCTGAACACTTCGCTAATCGGTTCGACATTGAATCCCATGGTTCTATCGGACTTAAGGCCCAGAATCGCCTCGGAAAAGTCTACGGATGCTTTGATCTTTTTCGCATCGGTCTGTAATTTAACCTCTTTCTGCAAACGATCCTTCTCAACCTTATGCTCTTGAATCTTCTGGTCAAGCAATTCCAGTTTGTGCTGATCCAAATAGGTTCCGATACCGAAAACCAATGCGAATCCGATTAATGAAATCAAAAGCAAACTATTGAAACCGATGAAACTTCTATAGCCTAACAGAACCGCATTGATCTTCTTAACATAGTCATTGAAATAGGACTTGGTCGGAGAAGCATTCAAGACATAATCCGCCATTGCTTCCGCTGCATAATATTCTTTAGGATCTACGTTGCAAATAACTTGCTCGTATCCCAAAGAATTGAATGTAAGGGCCTTAAATAAAGCGTTTTGCAATTCTTCCTGAGACGTAACCAATCCCTCATCCAAGCAGCGTTGATCCATATCGATCAGACAGTTTTCATCATTGTCGAGAAAGATATAACCGATTGCGTGGTTATCGCCGGAAAGGTTTTGGTTATAGATATAGTTTCGAGCCAGTTTCGCTTCATGAATTAACGCCGACTGAATACCTTGAAAGTCATCATCTTCCTTTTCGATTTCGATCAAACGGCTAATACGCAGCTGACCTTCATAGAAGAAGGTTTGTCGATAAGTGTTTTTCGATTGTCTGGAGATGATGAAAAATGGGCTATTCATCTCCTTTTTCGTTAAATTAAATACGTTCTTTACATATTTTTTGAAATAATCCGCCAACATGAATGGGGCGGAATAGATTCCTTTAACGATGATTTCAGCTTCTTCCAAAGAAGAGATGAAGTTCATGATGTGAGCAGGAGCCATAATGGATGCTGAAAGGATCAGTTCATCCACACGGCCTTCTTCGTTGGTCTGCGTCAGGCCGGTCCACTCAGTATAGATAAAATCGGCACCTTCGGATTCAAGACGCTCAACCAGTTGTTTGCGGATAGCGGAACGCTCCCACAAATAAAGCTTTGGATAAGCTTCAACGACGATATCCTCATCGACCAGATCAATAACGATGGAAACTTGCCCACGACTTGGAAAGGTAGACAGCCACTCTTCAATAGCTAAGGTGTCTTCCCAATCGAAGAACAGGGGGGAACTTAGACTTTTACAATCATCCGAATAGATTCCTACGCCCTGATCATTTAAATAGAATACAGCTTTCACAATTATTGTACCTTTGAAATGGTGTCATAAATTGGACCAAGTACTGCGAGCATGACCCAACCGACGATAAACCCCATTACCATCGTTAAAATCGGTTCAATCGTGGGTTCGATTTTCTCAATTAATTCTTTCGCTTCACGGTCGTAAAAATAACTGATGTTTTTTAGGGCCTCATCCATCTGTCCGCTGCTTTCTCCCACTCTTATCATTCGGATGGCCATGGATGGAAATACCTGTGCCTCTTGGAAAGCTTCATGAATCGGCCGCCCTTCCTGGATAAAATGAACAGCATATTCAATATTTCGCTCTAAATAGGCATTCCCAGCGACCGCAGAAGTCATCTTCAGACTATCTGTAAAGCTAACCCCGGCTCCGTACATTACCGCTAAAGAGTTGGCGATTCTGGCAAGCTTCAGTTTATATATGACGGGACCGATAATGCTGACCTTAAGAAGCTTTTCATCTGATTTTATCTTGAAGTTTTCAGACTTGCTCCGCCACCATTTGAGTATCATATAAATAACGATCGGGGTAATGAAAAGTTCCAATAGGTAATCCTGAATAAATTCAGAAGTCGCAATGAGTGAAATCGTCGCAAAACCTAGCTCCCCGCCCATGGATCTAATAAAGCCAAGTAGCTCCGGTACAACGAAGACCATCATTAAGATGACTACCCCGATAACGACTGTCGCGACTATGGCCGGATAAATCATGACTTTCTTAGCCTTTGAAATCAGCTCGTCTTCCCATTTCAACATATTCGCTAAATCGGAAAGAATTGCATCCAAGCGCCCCGTGTTCTCACCAACCGAAACCAGAGAAATGTAGACGTTTCCAAAAACATCTTCATACTCCCTTAAAGCATCCGAAAATGTCGAACCACCCTGCATGGAATCATAAATACCAGCCAGCATCTCCTTGACAGCGTCATTTTCATATGACTCTCTCAAGTCATCAATGATTTCCATCAATGGAACACCTGCCTTGAGCAGCTGCTCAAATTGGAACGTGATCGAAATCATATCCTTACGGCTGACTTTCGTTTTCCTAAGACCGAACAGGCCACCCGACTGTTTTTTACTGCTGATCAGGTCGATGTTTTTCTTTGCCAATCGCTGCGACAGATCTTTTGCGTTGGCAGCAGGCATTACACCATTTACGCGCTTGCCGAAACGATTAACACCTGTGTAGCGATAATTCTCCATCTAAGACCTCTACAGTAACTCTGTTAAATTCACGACTCGGCTGACTTCTTCAATAGAGGTTTCCCCCTGCCTCACCCAGCGTAATGCACTTTGAGCCATGGTTGAAAAACCTTGTCTCAGTGCTTCTTCCAATATGACATGCTGAGATTCGCCCGCGAGCATTAACTCATCCATCTCACCGGTAAATCTCAACGTTTCCAATACGGCTAAACGTCCTTTATAACCGATATTGTTGCATTCTGAACACCCAACGGGTTTGTATAAAGTAACCGACTCATCATCAGGTATCTTCATAATTTGTCTTTCAAACGTCTCAGCCTCATAAGGCTGCTTACATTTCTTACAAAGTTTTCGCGCCAGTCTTTGAGCGATAATCCCGATAATGTTCCCCGCCAATATCGAAGGAGAAACGCCAATATCAATCAGTCGGGGAATCGCCCCAATTGCCGAGTTAGTGTGTAAGGTGGCAAAAACCTGATGCCCCGTCATCGCGGCCCTTAATGCCATCTCAGCCGTGTCCGGATCTCGAACCTCACCAATCAAAATGATATCTGGGTCTTGTCGTAACAAAGCTCGGATACCAGCCGCAAACCCCATTCCGATTTCTTCATTAACGGGTGTTTGCCGGATTCTCGCCATCGGATACTCGACCGGATCTTCGAGGGTCATAATATTGACCCCTTCCTGGTTCAATTCATTAAGTATCGAATACAAGGTCGTCGTCTTACCGGATCCCGTTGGCCCAGTAACCAGCAAAATCCCCGTAGGACGTGCCAGCATCAACTTCAATTCTTCGTAAGAGTCTGTATCCAGACCCAGCTTATCTAAAGGAACAATCCCCTTTTCCCTATCTAAGATACGCAATACAAAGTTTTCACCGTGCGTAGTAGGCAGGGACGAAACACGAAAGTCGATTCTACGACCATGCACGATTAAATCCATGCGCCCATCTTGAGGAAGCCTTTGCTCCGTGAGATCCAACCTGGACATAACCTTTAAACGAACGACCAGGCCTGACCAAAACGACTTATGCAACAAACGTACTTCTTGCAACACACCATCTATACGGTAACGAATACGTATGTAATTTTCTTCTGGCTCGAAATGCACATCGGATGCATTTTTTTTTACCGCATCCGTTAAGATGCTATCAACCAAACGAACCATCGGCTGGGAATATTCTCTGGCTTCAGAGATACGGGTAATATCAATTTTCCCCGTTTCCAGCTCCCTCAAGATACCGTCTATCGATAACTCATACCCATAGTAGTTATCAATGGTATTGAGTATCTCTTTTTCGACCCCTAAGGTCGGTAAAATTTGAATATCAGGCTTCTGTATGTGCCTTTTCAGCTTATCCAACAAGAGAATATCATCGGGCGAAGCCATCGCCACTTTCAACGTGTTATCGCGTAAACTGACTGGCATAATCAGATAATTACGGGCAAACGATTCCGAAATTAAACTGATTGCTTTTGCATCTGGAACAATACCGGACAAACTCATTGAGTCAAAGCCTACGGATTCACCGATTGCCTCACTCACGGCTTCTTCTGTCAGAAACCCTAATCTAAATAGAACTTCCCCGAGCTTCTTGCCTGTCTTCCTCTGTTCGGTTAACGCAATCTCTAATTGATCGGGAGAAATTTTCCCGTCAGCAATTAAACGTTGCCCTAAAAGCCCCGGGTGCTTCATAAATCATTTTGCCCAATATACTGCTTGATCGATGCCAATCTCAATTTAACTTGCTCAACATCAAAGTTTGTTGTTTTCGATTCGGAATGCACTAACCCTAGCGTGTAGTATTTTTCAGCCAACGCATACTTTCCAAGATGATCCAAACTGATTGCCAAGTTCACTAAATAATCCGGATTTTGTTGGTCTAGACGATGCGCATCGAAATAAGCAGACTGAGCCTTCTCCCAATCGCCTTCCTGTGCATAAATATTACCCAACGCGTAATTCAATATCGATGAATCCGGATGTTTAATCAGCACCCGCTTTATTTCTCGTTTCCAATCCTGGCCTGACAGATTGGAACCGACCAATGAAATAATCGCTTCAAACGCATGGATATTGTCAGATGATATCTCTAAAACCTTATAGTATTGCTTTAAAGCTTGCTCTTCCATGTTCATCTGAGCGTAGACGGCACCTAGACCATTCAGTGCATCCACATCTTCAGCATTATCCTGCAAAGCATTTTTAAACAGATCTTCGGCCTTTTCAAAATCTCCTGCATACAAAGCTTGATAAGCATTTTGCACATACGGTTCAACAGGCACTGACTCTATATTGACCACCACCGAGGGTTTTTGAACTTTTGGCTGAATGACTTTTTTTGTATATGCGGTTGTTTTAACAGGCTGAGACGGTTTAGATTTTTTAGGTAACGAAACTGTGGACTCAGGTTCGCTAACAGACTTTTCGGATGAAATCCCTTGTTCGGCTTCCGCCAAGTTTTCAGCTTCTGCTAACTTTGTTTCTTGAACTTCTTCTGATATGGCAGGCTGCTTTTTCTCTTCGATTTTAGCCGGTGCTTTGTACGGCTCCATTTTTACAATGTCGTACTTGTGCATGCTTTGCTCTAATTTCAAGCTTTGATCCTGATAGTAGAGAATGCCGAACAACCCAAGGAAACTGAACACCAAAATGGACAATAGCGTGTAAACGGTATAATTGGAAGATCTGCCAAATAGCGCGCTTCGCAGACTTTTTGGTAGATATTTTCGGAATCGTTTGTCCGAACTCAGAATCGGATTCTGCTCAGGTAGGCTTTGTTCGACATGAGGTAAAACAGGATTTACTTCTACCTCCGGCAAGGTTGGTTCTTTTGAATCGCCATACCCTGGCAACGAACTCAAACTCCATGCGTAGCTATCATCAGGGGATTCTTTCGAAGAAGTTTCCTCTTGAATCTGCTCCGTGGATGCAGCTTGTTCTGCTTCAACCAGAGCTTCATCGGAGGCAATTACGACCTTTTCTTGGGCATCATTAGGAATACCTGTTCCCACCTCATCCACATAAGGTGCACTCAACACACTACCCAAAGCCGATGCCTTTTCCTCGGGAACTTTAGCATCGACAGTTGACTCCCGATTTTCCTTCTCTACTTCATTAGGCAATTCTAACTCATCAATGGATTTTACAGGAGACTCGTCATTAACGGTCGGGGATTCCTTAACCAATTGAATGGAGGAGAGTAGTGATTCATGAACTTTCTTACCGTCATCCGAACTGTCCTGGCCTACCCCTTCGGACTTAACCTCTTCGGACTTAACCTCTTCGGACTTAACCTCTTCAGCCTTAACCTCTTCAGCCTTAACCTCTTCAGCCTTAACCTCTTCAG
>NZ_JARUQR010000002.1:0-3565 GCF_029767005.1 Thiomicrorhabdus sp. ZW0627 | reverse complement strand
TAACCTCTTCAGCCTTAACCTCTTCAGCCTTAACCTCTTCAGCCTTAACCTCTTCAGCCTTAACCTCTTCAGTCTTAACCTCTTCAGTCTCAGATGTTACGCCCGCTTTGTTTTCAGCAGATACCACATCACTTGCACTTTCAACTTCAGCGCCTTGCTTTTTGTTCTCTGCCGCTTTTTTTAAAGCCTCTAGTAAAACGCTCACGGTTCTAACTACCTAACTAGTTGTGATCAGTTTTCAAGAAGTTTCTCAACGATGTGAGATCTCCATGATCTACGTCAGGATTTTTGACGACGATCGGTCTGATGAAGATAACCAGCTCGCTTTTCTTTGCCACGTCATCTTTATAAGAAAACAAGTCTCCGACTACAGGCAACTCATTTGCCCATGGCACGGCCGTTTTATCATTAGTATTCGAATCCTCGATTAATCCACCGATAACAGCCGTCTGTTGGTTTTTCAGCTTAAGAACGGAAGCCATTTCACGCTCCTGAATCACAGGGATACGGCTGATAATATCTTCTTTGGCCAAATCTGGACTTGGATCATTAACATAACCAACAATTCTTGAAATCGTCGGACGGATATTCAACGAAACGTTGTCGTCGTCACTGACAAATGGCGTGACACTCATCATAAACCCAACCGGAACAGTATGTACTGTGGTTTCATAAGTCGTGGTACCGGCACTTGTCGTAGTGGCGGATTCTCGGTTGACTTCAATTGTGAAGTAAACTTCATTATTGACGACTTTCAACAACGCCGTTTGATTGTTTACAGCCATAATCTTAGGGCTGGAAAGCACTTTAGTATTCCCGAACTGCTGTAGCATTCGGATTCCAAGATCCCAGTCTCCACCGATACCGGTAAAGTTAAAACTCGTAGAAGCTGTACTCGAAAGAGTCGTTGTTATTAGATTCTGACTAAACACACCATTGCCACTATCGGATTTCACTAATGTCGACCAGTCAATCCCAGCTTGATATTGATCAGACAGTTCGACTTCGACAACCGTCGCCTCAATCATTACCTGCTTTTCCGCACGACTCATAATATCGTCTAAATAGGTTTTGACGGCACGATGCTCAGCACCTGTTGCAAAAATACTGATTACGCCGGCTTCTGGATTAACTACGATATTATTGTTCACAATTCTAGCTCTTTTGCCGCCGGCTGCTGCCACAGGAGCTGCTTGTTTACCGCCCGAAGACTTCCCTAATCCCGACTTAACGATGCGCGCTAAATTTTGTTCAACGGAATCCCAAAAGTTATGTTCTGAAACAACTTTAATATTGGATGCGCTTCCACCTGTACCTACATTTGTACCAATCCCGGAAGAACCGCCGACAGACATCTTCATATCAATCGTATCTTGACTAACTTTCTGAATATTCACATAGTCAATTGAGTAGTTATGCCAATAAGGCTTATCAGGTCGAACGACAATACTTGTTGGCGTTACTTCATATAAAAATCCCAGCTGTACAGAAATTCGTTTAAGGATAGTAGGCAAATCTTGGTTAACCGCATTAATTGTAACCGCACCATCTACACCCGAGTGTAAATCCAACTGCTTTCCGGAATCCTGGGCCAACTTGAGAAGTAACTCTGATAATGGAATATTAATAGCTGAAACCGAATACTTCTTTAACGAGTTCTGAAAATTCGGCTTAGGTGGCAAAATCGCTCTTTTTGAAACTAAATCTGGAATCTCACTTGGTTTAGATTGCTTGTCTTTCAAGACTTCCTGTTTCTCAATATGCCCCTCTAATGCAAACTTTTTATCAACAGGCGGTGATACCGGCTCCCGGGTAACTTCGGAGTTGTAACTGGCACAAGACACCAATACCATTGCTGACAACAAGGGAATCAAGATTGAAAAAAAGTGTTTAGTATGAATGTATCGGCTCATGAGCGGCATCCCAGTTAATTTAACGATTGTTTAGTAGTCTCTAAACTTTTTAATAAATGCTTTACAGGTGTTATAAAGGGTTGTGACTTTTTTAAACTGCTTGGTAAAACAGATAACTTTTGCATTAAATATGAATAACTGTTGGACTGCAAATAAAGGAATTTGACACGATATTTATCCGTGTTTGAATTCAAGTCTAACATAACATGTATTTTTCCCGAAAGCATTTTATGATTATTGTATATAGAGCTTGCTTTAGGGTATCCGGCCACTGTTGAAGTAGACAACTGAATCAAATAACTAGAGGACTCGAAAGTCTTCAACCATTCTTCTGTAGCCTCGTGTTCAGAGATCAGCGTCTTAAGCACTTCCTCTGATAAATCACCTGCCGAAGGCAATAACCTTGCGAGCTTATTCAGTACAGGATCAACCAGCTCATTATCAGTTTCACTTCCACCTTTTCTTAATATTACATTATTACTAGGGACTTTATCATTAATTTGCGTAATATCAGCATTCAATTGATTATTGGAAGCTACACTAGTGAACTGCTCTACTGGCGCACTTTCAAGTGAACCAATTGAATCAACTACTCGAATATAACCAGCTTTGTCAGTTAAAAAATTAACAATAACATTTTCAAACCGATACACACCAAAGACTGTAATGGAAATTAAGACCAATAACGTTAAAAGAATGGCAATAGATTGCCGTCTATCAGGAACAAGATTCTCAGGAGAGATGTTTTTAAAATGCTTTCGTTTTAAACGACTGTCGCCTGTTCCGTAAACAGCCATCAATAACTGATCCGCTATTGTATTGATTGAACGAGGTAAACCCGATGACAACTTATGAATTTGACGAGAAAACTTTGTATCAAAGAAGTCCAATCCCTTATAAGAGGCCTGGCGCATTCTATAATTTAAGTAAGACTTAACCTCATCAGGCGTCAATGCAGGAACATGCATATGATATGAAATCCGATCCTTTAGTTGGCGTAAATCATGGTTCTGGAGCGCAATATCCAACTCTGGCTGACCGAATAATACGATCTGGATCAGTTTATCAACATCCGTTTCAATGTTGCTCAACAACCTAATCTCCTCAAGTGTGTCAACAGACATTGCTTGAGCTTCATCAACCAACATGACCACCTGACGACCAGAACCATGCAATTCCAGCAACCTTTCTCTCAAAAGTTTTAGCAAAGAATATTTAGGTAAGTCTGATTTGACAATAACAGAAAGCTCATCGGCAATATGGAACAACAAATCCTTAGGAGAAAGGTTGGGGGAATTAATATATACAATCTGAAAATTAGATTCCAAGGAATTGGCAAGGAGTCGCAGCAATGTGGTTTTACCGCAACCTACTTCGCCAGTCACCTTAATAATTGGGTCACCCCGACGAATAACATAGAGCAACGCATTAAGAATATCGATTCTAGAGGCCTGTTCATAAAAAAAATGAAGATCTGGAGAATTCTTGAACGGTAACTGCTTCAATCCAAAATGGCTTCTATACATAGGGAATTCCATAAAACTTCTAGGTTTATGCATAATACCCTATTTAAAGGAGTAACAAAAAATAAATGTAGCAGACAAAATTCAGACATAAAAAAACCCGCCGATGCGAAGCAAAGGCGGGTTTTG
>NZ_JARUQR010000019.1 GCF_029767005.1 Thiomicrorhabdus sp. ZW0627 | reverse complement strand
ATGGCAAAAGAAAAGTTTGAAAGAACGAAACCGCACGTAAACGTTGGAACTATCGGTCACGTTGACCATGGTAAAACAACTCTAACAGCGGCATTGACAATCGTACAGGCCAAGAAATTTGGTGGTGCGGCAAAAGACTACGGTTCAATCGATAACGCACCTGAAGAGCGTGAGCGTGGTATCACCATCTCAACTGCTCACGTTGAGTACGAATCAGAAACACGTCACTATGCACACGTAGACTGCCCAGGTCACGCTGACTATGTTAAAAACATGATCACTGGTGCTGCACAGATGGACGGTGCGATCCTAGTATGTTCTGCAGCTGATGGCCCAATGCCACAGACTCGTGAGCACATCCTATTGTCACGTCAGGTAGGTGTACCATACATCGTTGTATACTTAAACAAAGCGGACATGGTTGACGATGAAGAATTGATGGAATTGGTTGAGATGGAAGTTCGTGAACTTCTAGACATGTACGAATTCCCAGGTGACGATACTCCAGTAATCATGGGTTCTGCACTTAAAGCAATCGAAGGTGACCAGTCTGAAATCGGTGAGCCATCTATCGCTCGTTTGGTTGAAGCATTGGATACTTACATCCCGACTCCAGAGCGTGCTACAGACAAGCCATTCTTGATGCCTGTTGAAGATATCTTCTCCATCCAGGGTCGTGGTACTGTTGCAACTGGTCGTGTTGAAACTGGTGTTGTTAAAGTTGGTGAAGAGATCGAAATCGTTGGTATTCGCCCAACTCAGACAACAACTGTAACTGGTGTAGAAATGTTCCGTAAGCTTCTAGATCAGGGTGAAGCGGGTGATAACGTAGGTATCCTATTGCGTGGTACTAAGCGTGAAGATATCGAACGTGGTCAAGTATTGGCACACAAAGGTACTGTTACTCCACATACTAAGTTTGAAGCTGAAGTATACGTACTTTCAAAAGACGAAGGTGGACGTCACACTCCATTCTTCAACGGTTACCGTCCACAGTTCTACTTCCGTACAACTGACGTAACTGGTGCATGTGAACTACCAGCAGGAACAGAAATGGTAATGCCTGGTGATAACGTTCAAATGACCGTTGAACTAATCAACCCAATCGCTATGTCAGACGGTCTACGTTTCGCGATCCGTGAAGGTGGACGTACTGTTGGTGCGGGTGTTGTTGC
>NZ_JARUQR010000018.1 GCF_029767005.1 Thiomicrorhabdus sp. ZW0627 | reverse complement strand
GTAAGTCGCTGACCCATTATACAAAAGGTACGCAGTCACAGAACAAGTCTGCTCCTACTGCTTGTACGTACACGGTTTCAGGTTCTATTTCACTCCCCTTCAGGGGTTCTTTTCGCCTTTCCCTCACGGTACTGGTTCACTATCGGTCGGTAGAGAGTATTTAGCCTTGGAGGGTGGTCCCCCCATGTTCAGTCAGAATTTCACGTGTTCCGACCTACTCGATTTCACACTTAAAAGAGTTTCGTATACGGGACTATCACCCTGTATCGTCAGACTTTCCAGACTGTTCTACTACTCTTATAAATGCTTAAGGGCTGGTCCCCGTTCGCTCGCCGCTACTAGGGGAATCTCGGTTGATTTCTTTTCCTCCGGGTACTTAGATGTTTCAGTTCTCCGGGTTAGCCTCCCACAAGGGGATATCCATAAAGGATGGGTTTTCCCATTCGGAAATCCACGGATCAAAGCTTGTTTACTAGCTCCCCGTGGCTTATCGCAAGTTACTACGTCCTTCGTCGCCTTCTACCGCCTAGGCATCCACCGTGTACGCTTAATCACTTAACTATACAACTCAAAAGCAACCTTCTTATAAAGAAGAGTTTGTTCTAACCTTTTGTGTTGAATGTCTCCATTCAATCAGAACCTTTTAAGTGCACAACGCAATTAAGTTTCTTCGCTGTCATGATATATCGCTTGAGTATTCTCAATAAATATATTACCTATACTTACAGCAACCATTCTTTCGAATGATCACTTTAAGATTTTTCTCCTTAACCCCCGGGAAGGGGTTAAGTCGTTAACAACATGTCGGTGTTGTTAACTTGAGAGATCTATTCCAAATTTTTAAAGAACTTGTCGGTTTTTTTCTCAAAACCCGAGAAGCGGAATTCTAACATTCACTCACTTCCCAGACAATAAGAACCGCTAATATTTTCTCAGTTAAAATCAAATTTTCATTCGTTTCAACCAAAACAACATTAGCGGTTGTTATTGGTGGAGCTATGCGGGATCGAACCGCAGACCTCCTGCGTGCAAGGCAGGCGCTCTCCCAGCTGAGCTATAGCCCCATTTTGGTGGGTCTGGGTGGATTTGAACCACCGACCTCACCCTTATCAGGGGTGCGCTCTAACCAACTGAGCTACAGACCCAGGTCGTTCACTATCTTCATGTAATTCAGAGACAATTTATGTGAAAGCTCGCTTAAGCTCGTAACCTTTATATCTTAAAGGAGGTGATCCAGCCGCAGGTTCCCCTACGGCTACCTTGTTACGACTTCACCCCAGTCATTGACCACAAAGTGGTGAGCGTCCTCCCGAAGGTTAGACTACCCACTTCTTTTGCAGCCAACTCCCATGGTGTGACGGGCGGTGTGTACAAGGCCCG
>NZ_JARUQR010000017.1 GCF_029767005.1 Thiomicrorhabdus sp. ZW0627 | reverse complement strand
GACTGCGTACCTTTTGTATAATGGGTCAGCGACTTACATTTAGTAGCGAGGTTAAGCGAATAGCGGAGCCGTAGGGAAACCGAGTGTTAACTGCGCGTATAGTTGCTAGGTGTAGACCCGAAACCCGGTGATCTAGCCATGGGCAGGTTGAAGGTTGAGTAACATCAACTGGAGGACCGAACCGACTAATGTTGAAAAATTAGCGGATGACTTGTGGCTGGGGGTGAAAGGCCAATCAAACCGGGAGATATCTGGTTCTCCTCGAAAGCTATTTAGGTAGCGCCTCGGACGAACACCTTTGGGGGTAGAGCACTGTTAAGGCTAGGGGGTCATCCCGACTTACCAACCCTTTGCAAACTCCGAATACCAAAGAGTGCTATCCGGGAGACAGACGGNATTAGCGGATGACTTGTGGCTGGGGGTGAAAGGCCAATCAAACCGGGAGATATCTGGTTCTCCTCGAAAGCTATTTAGGTAGCGCCTCGGACGAACACCTTTGGGGGTAGAGCACTGTTAAGGCTAGGGGGTCATCCCGACTTACCAACCCTTTGCAAACTCCGAATACCAAAGAGTGCTATCCGGGAGACAGACGGCGGGTGCTAACGTCCGTCGTCAAAAGGGAAACAACCCAGACCGTCAGCTAAGGTCCCAAAGTAATTGCTAAGTGGGAAACGATGTGGGAAGGCTTAGACAGCTAGGATGTTGGCTTAGAAGCAGCCATCATTTAAAGAAAGCGTAATAGCTCACTAGTCGAGTCGGCCTGCGCGGAAGATGTAACGGGGCTAAGCAATTCACCGAAGCTACGGGTACTGATGCTTGCATCAGTGCGGTAGAGGAGCGTTCTGTAAGCCGTTGAAGGCGAAGGGGTAACCCACGCTGGAGGTATCAGAAGTGCGAATGCTGACATGAGTAACGATAAAGGGGGTGAAAAACCCCCTCGCCGAAAGACCAAGGGTTCCTGTCCAACGTTAATCGGGGCAGGGTGAGTCGACCCCTAAGGCGAGGCTGAAAGGCGTAGTCGATGGGAAACGGGTTAATATTCCCGTACTTCTGCTAACTGCGATGGAGAGACGGAGAAGGCTAGGCCAGCGCGGCGTTGGTAGTCCGCGTTTAAGGTAGTAGGTGGTGTGCTNAGGCGTAGTCGATGGGAAACGGGTTAATATTCCCGTACTTCTGCTAACTGCGATGGAGAGACGGAGAAGGCTAGGCCAGCGCGGCGTTGGTAGTCCGCGTTTAAGGTAGTAGGTGGTGTGCTTAGGCAAATCCGGGCACACATACACTGAGAGCTGACGACGAGTCCCTAAGGGGATGAAGTGGTTGATGCCATGCTTCCAGGAAAATCTTCTAAGCTTCAGGTTAGCAGGAATCGTACCCCAAACCGACACAGGTGGTCGGGTAGAGAATACCAAGGCGCTTGAGAGAACTCGGCTGAAGGAACTAGGCAAAATGGTACCGTAACTTCGGGAGAAGGTACGCTCCTGTTGGTGACGAGACTTGCTCTCAGAGCTGACGGGAGTCG
>NZ_JARUQR010000016.1 GCF_029767005.1 Thiomicrorhabdus sp. ZW0627 | reverse complement strand
GGCATTTTCCTCGTGTTGTATATCCTAAGAAGCGTAGTGCGTCCGATCAACGAAATGAAAGGCGTGATGGAAGACATCGTCGCCGACGGCGACTTCAAACGTCAGTTGGAAGTCAGCTCGCAAGATGAAATCGGTCTGGCATTGACCTCTTTCAACCAAATGCTGAAAACCCTGGAAGAATCTCTGGAAGAAACCGGTGAAGTGGTTCTGGCGTTATCGCAAGGGGATTTCTCAAAACGCATCAACGGCGACTATGTTGGAACCCTGAATGAAGTGAAGCAGGGCGTGAACACCTCCGTCGAACAAGTCGCCAACACTATGCAGGAACTGAGCAAGCTAATGCAGTCCATGTCTCAAGGTGACTTCAAGGCACAATTCCGTGCCGATGTGAAAGGTGAATTCCGCAGCATGGCCGACAATGCGATGAACACCGTCACTGCACTGGATCAGATCATTTCCGAAGTCAACGACATCATGACCCAAGTGGTACAAGGTCGTTTCGAAGGTCGTGTTGCGGCGGATGCTCAAGGTGATCTGGCGACTCTGAAAGCCTCGATCAACAGTACCTTGACTAACTTAGAAGACGTGATCGGCAACATCAAAGAAGTACTAAGTGCCCAGGCCGAAGGTGACTTCAACCAGAAAGTCACCGTTGCTTGTGAAGGTCAGCTGAAAGAGCTGAGCGAAAGCATCGAGTTCACCGCCGGCAAAGTCATGCAGGTTGTAACGCAAATCAGTCAAAGTACCGAAGTGGTGTCCTCAGCCGCCAGCGAACTGGCGCAAGGATCCAGTGACCTGTCTTCGCGTGTTCAGCAGCAGGCCGCCGCCTTGGAAGAGACCTCCGCCACCATGGATGAAATGGCCTCGACCGTAACCCAGAACACCGAAAACGCTTTGCAGGCCGCCGATATTTCTCAGCAGGCCAGTAAAGAAGCCGCACAAGGTATGTCGGTGATGAAACAGACGATTGAAGCCATGAACGGCATCAAAGAGTCCAGCCACAAAATTGCCGATATCGTCACCCTGATTGACGGCATTGCATTCCAGACCAACCTATTGGCCTTGAACGCCGCGGTTGAAGCCGCCCGAGCCGGTGATCACGGTCGTGGTTTTGCCGTAGTAGCCGGTGAAGTTCGAGCTCTGGCACAAAAGTCTGCCGAAGCGGCTAAAGACATTAAGACCCTGATTGAAGAGAGTGTGGATCGAGTTGAAAACGGAAGCCGTCTGGCCGAAGACTCCGGTCAATCGCTTGAATCGATCACCGGTGTCATTCACCAGGTCAATGAAATGCTGGGCCACATTGCCCAGGCTTCTGAAGAACAGTCGACCGGTGTTGAACAAGTCAACAAAGCCGTCACCGACATCGACCAGATGACTCAGCAGAACGCCGCACTGGTAGAAGAGTCTGCCTCTGCTTCCGAAGAGTTGACCGAGCAGGCGGATGAAATGCGCATGGCAGTCAGCTTCTTCAAGATCGAAGGCATGAGCCATACGCATGTGGCTGCAAGCTTAGCGAAAGCGCCTATGGCAGAATCGAAGCCGGAGCCTAAGCAGGAAACGAAACCGGAACCGAAGCCATCTACTGTGTTGCTTGAGAAGGTGACTGCAACAAAACCAAAAGCGGCTGAGAAACCTTCCGTTCAGGAAGACGACGGCGAGTGGGCGACGTTTTAATGTTCTGAACTGAAAAGTTAGATGTGAACTTGAAAGGGGGCTTAATGCCCCTTTTTTATTGTC
>NZ_JARUQR010000014.1 GCF_029767005.1 Thiomicrorhabdus sp. ZW0627 | reverse complement strand
TTTTTTGCAGTTAGTTTACAAAAGGTCTTGAAAATTCATTTCTCCAATGGTGCATCAATAAGGTTACAAAAATATTAATTAATAATTATATTTTGATTAATTCTTATTTTTCATATAGTTACATTTGTTTTTTTGAAGTGGCATCGTTTCTGCTCAAGGCAATTCGCTTACTTTACAAATGAAATTAAACTCTGAAAAATTAATTATATATCTGGGAGATGATGAAGAATGACCACAAAAGTAAATAACCGAGCAGTAGGTTTGTTGGCCTGTGCGATTGCGGGCGGTAGCTTGATGTCTATCGCGCCTGCTTCTTATGCTGGTGTAACGATTAAGGCTGATGATGACCGTTGGATTAAGGTTGGTGCCGGATTAAGAGCCAGCATGAATATCGTTGAAGACGCAGCGCCGAGCGGATCGGATAACAAAACCGATTTTGCAATTCAGAACATGCGCTTTTATTTAACTGCTCAGGCGTTAAAAGGTGTTCAGTTTACATTTAACACCGAAAAGGATGCGAACGATAACATTAAGTTACTTGATGCCGCTGCAAAGTTTCAATTGACGGACAACTTTAATTTGTGGGCAGGTCGCGTATTGATCCCGACAGATAGAGCGAACTTGGATGGTCCTTTCTATCAGGCGTCATATGACTTCCCTTCCGTTCGTAAATATCCGGCGATCATGGCGGGACGTGATGACGGTGTCATCTTCTGGGGATTGGCAAACGATAAAAAGGTGAAGTATTACTTTGGTGCGACACAAGGACGTAACGGTGATACAAGCTCAAACGATAAAGGTAGTCTGTTGTATTCAGGTCGAATTGCTGTGAGTTTATGGGATGCCGAATCGGGCTATTACAACCGTAGTACCTATCATGGAAGCAAAAACATTCTGTCATTCGGTATTGGTGGGGCCTATCAGGCAGACGGTGCTGGAACAGATACTGCTAAAGGAGATTTCCAGGCGTGGAATGCGGATTTACTTCTTGAAAAGAAACTGGCCTCTGGCGGAGTAGGAACTTTAGAAGCAGCTTATTACTCCTATGATCTTGGCGGTGTGACTGACGCTACGCTTAAGGCTGGTGATTCTTATTTGGTGTTAGCTTCGTATATGTTCCCTCAAAAGGTCGGTATGGGTAAATTCCAGCCTTACACACGTGTACAGCAGTTTGATTATGACGAAGGTGGAAAAATGGATAAGACTGAATTGGGTCTGAACTACGTCATCTCCAGCCACAATGCTTTGATATCAGCGGTATTTTCCGCGACCGACAACACGGGTTCCGATACGGTTAATGCATTGAAAATCGGTACTCAAATCCAATTTTAAATAAGTTCTAACTACTAGGAGTTTTTTATGTCGATTAAAAGACGAGATTTATTGAAGACCGGTTTGGCCGGTTTAGCGGCGGCCGGTTCGGTTGCAGCACCAGCGGTTGCAAATGCCGGTGATAAGAAAACGTTCCGTTGGAAAATGACCAACGCTTATCCGGCAGGTGCACCTTTCTATTCAACCGGGCCTGGAAGCGCAAGCTATTTCTGTAAGCGTGTGGAAGAGTTGTCAGGTGGACGTCTGCGCATCAAGCATTACGCTGCGGGTGAATTGATTCCGGCTATGGAAGGTTTTGATGCGGTATCAAAAGGTACGATCGAAATGAACTGGGCCAACTCTTATTACTGGGCCGGTAAGACCTTTGCCGCGCAGTATTTCACGACAGTACCTTTCGGAATGAACTTCCAGGGGACCAATGCATGGTTGCAAGAAGGCGGCGGGAAAGAACTTTGGGATGAAGTTTATAAGCCGTTTAATGTGATCGGTTTGGCTGCTGGTAATACAGGTGTTCAGATGACAGGTTGGTTCCGTAAGCCGATCGAATCCGTTGAAGATTTGAAAGGGCTTCGTATGCGTATTCCTGGTTTGGCAGGTAAGGTGTAT
>NZ_JARUQR010000013.1 GCF_029767005.1 Thiomicrorhabdus sp. ZW0627 | reverse complement strand
AAAAAAACCCGCCGATGCGAAGCAAAGGCGGGTTTTGGGATATAAGCTTGGCGATGACCTACTCTCACATGGGACCTCCCACACTACCATCGGCGCTAAGACGTTTCACTTCTGAGTTCGGAAAGGGATCAGGTGGTTCCATCTTGCTATTGTCACCAAGCAATTCGGTGTTGCCGGCCGCTTTCGCGACCATGCAAAGTTCGTTTGAAACAGATCTCTGTCTTATTTCGTAAATTAGGTATTTATCGAGTCTACTCACTCAACATATCATGACGAAGTCACTTTTGAGTTGTATAGTTAAGCCTCACGGGTAATTAGTACAAGTTAGCTTCATACATTACTGCACTTCCACACCTTGCCTATCAACGTCATAGTCTCTAACGGCCCTTCAGAAGACTTAAAGTCTAGGGAAAACTTATCTTGAGGCAGGTTTCCCGCTTAGATGCTTTCAGCGGTTATCCCTCCCGAACATAGCTACCGGGCAATGCCATTGGCATGACAACCCGAACACCAGCGGTTCGTCCACTCCGGTCCTCTCGTACTAGGAGCAGCCCCTCTCAATTTTCCAACGCCCACGGCAGATAGGGACCGAACTGTCTCACGACGTTCTAAACCCAGCTCGCGTACCACTTTAAATGGCGAACAGCCATACCCTTGGGACCGACTTCAGCCCCAGGATGTGATGAGCCGACATCGAGGTGCCAAACACCGCCGTCGATATGAACTCTTGGGCGGTATCAGCCTGTTATCCCCGGAGTACCTTTTATCCGTTGAGCGATGGCCCTTCCACACAGAACCACCGGATCACTAGAACCTGCTTTCGCACCTGCTCGACGTGTCAGTCTCGCAGTCAATCACCCTTATACTCTTGCGCTCATTGCACGATGTCCGACCGTGCTGAGGGTAACTTCGCGCTCCTCCGTTACTCTTTAGGAGGAGACCGCCCCAGTCAAACTACCCACCATACACTGTCCCTGATCAGGATTCACTGATCGAGGTTAGAACCTCAACAATACCAGGGTGGTATTTCAAGGACGGCTCCACAAGAACTAGCGTTCCTGCTTCAAAGCCTCCCACCTATCCTACACAGATAGTGTCAAAGTCCAGTGCAAAGCTGTAGNNNACATCGAGGTGCCAAACACCGCCGTCGATATGAACTCTTGGGCGGTATCAGCCTGTTATCCCCGGAGTACCTTTTATCCGTTGAGCGATGGCCCTTCCACACAGAACCACCGGATCACTAGAACCTGCTTTCGCACCTGCTCGACGTGTCAGTCTCGCAGTCAATCACCCTTATACTCTTGCGCTCATTGCACGATGTCCGACCGTGCTGAGGGTAACTTCGCGCTCCTCCGTTACTCTTTAGGAGGAGACCGCCCCAGTCAAACTACCCACCATACACTGTCCCTGATCAGGATTCACTGATCGAGGTTAGAACCTCAACAATACCAGGGTGGTATTTCAAGGACGGCTCCACAAGAACTAGCGTTCCTGCTTCAAAGCCTCCCACCTATCCTACACAGATAGTGTCAAAGTCCAGTGCAAAGCTGTAGTAAAGGTTCACGGGGTCTTTCCGTCTAGCCGCGGGTACGCAGCATCTTAACTGCGATTTCAATTTCGCTGAGTCTCGGGTGGAGACAGTGTGGCCATCATTACGCCATTCGTGCAGGTCGGAACTTACCCGACAAGGAATTTCGCTACCTTAGGACCGTTATAGTTACGGCCGCCGTTTACCGGGGCTTCGATCAAGAGCTTCGCAGATGCTAACCCCATCAATTAACCTTCCGGCACCGGGCAGGCGTCACACCCTATACGTCATCTTTCGATTTTGCAGAGTGCTATGTTTTTAGTAAACAGTTGCAGCCACCTGGTCTCTGCAACCCCCACTAGCTTAGAGAGCAAGTCTCATCACCGGCAGGGGCACACCTTCTCCCGAAGTTACGGTGTCATTTTGCCTAGTTCCTTCACCCGAGTTCTCTCAAGCGCCTTGGAATTCTCATCCTGACCACCTGTGTTGGTTTGGGGTACGATTCTTTATTACCTGAAGCTTAGAAGCTTTTCTTGGAAGCATGGCATCAATCACTTCGTCCAAAAGAGGACTCGTCATCAGATCTCAGCATTAAACACCCGGATTTGCCTAAGTGTTCTGCCTACATCCTTAAACTTGGACAACCATCGCCAAGCTGATTTAGCCTACTCCGTCCCTCCATCGCAGTAATAAAAAGTGCAGGAATATTAACCTGCTTCCCATCGATTACGCCTCTCGGCCTCACCTTAGGGGTCGACTAACCCTACGTCGATTAACGTTGCGTAGGAAACCTTGGTCTTTCGGCGAGGGAGCTTTTCACTCCCTTTATCGCTACTCATGTCAGCATTCGCACTCGTGATACCTCCAGGACACTTTACAATGCCCCTTCGCAGGCTTACACGACGCTCCTCTACCATGCCTTACGGCATCCGCATCTTCGGTATATTACTTAGCCCCGTTAAATCTTCGGCGCAGGCCGACTCGATCAGTGAGCTATTACGCTTTCTTTAAAGGGTGGCTGCTTCTAAGCCAACCTCCTGACTGTCTGAGCCTTCCCACATCCTTTCCCACTGAGTAATATTTAGGGACCTTAGATGGCGGTCTGGGTTGTTTCCCTCTTGACTACGGACGTTAGCACCCGCAGTCTGTCTCCCATGATTGCACTTGTTGGTATTCGGAGTTTGCAATGGGCTGCTAACCCTTGACGGGCCGCTAGACCATAACAGTGCTCTACCCCCAACAGTGAGACATGAGGCACTACCTAAATAGTTTTCGAGGAGAACCAGCTATCTCCGGGCTTGATTAGCCTTTCACTCCGATCCACAGCTCATCCCCGCATTTTTCAACATACGTGGGTTCGGTCCTCCAGTACCTGTTACGGCACCTTCAACCTGGCCATGGATAGATCGCCCGGTTTCGGGTCTACTGCATGCTACTATTCGCCCATTTAAGACTCGGTTTCCCTACGGCTCCCCTATTCGGTTAACCTCGCAACATACAGTAAGTCGCTGACCCATTATACAAAAGGTACGCAGTC
>NZ_JARUQR010000012.1 GCF_029767005.1 Thiomicrorhabdus sp. ZW0627 | reverse complement strand
GTTTCATCGGTGATCGTGCTGTCGACGCTGCTAGCCGAGCCGTCAACATCAACTGTTCTGAACTGGCCATTATCGTCAATCGATAAGATGCTAATTGTAAAATTTTCAGAACCTTCCGCTAGCGCATCATCAATCGTGTCGATCGTGAAGTTAACACTGTTAGTACCAGCCTTAATAATCACTTGAGTTACACCGGTAAAATCCTTACCGTCTTCTGCCGTACCGCTGTAAACGAGGTTGACAATAATGTCTTCAAGGACGTTTTCCGGTAACTGATCAACACTGACTGTAAATGGGGCTGAAGCCTCACCTTCTACAATATTTTGGAAACCACTTTTACTGCTTATTGAAATTAGGGCATCTATCGGCGGTTCAAATCCAGTCTGAAACGTTCTAGATGTAGAAGTTATGCTTATTCCTGAAGTATCAAAACCACTCGTCACTTCACCAGCAGAAGCCAATCTTTCTACCAACGGCTCACCGCCATCACTGGCACTTGATACCACTTCACCAGCCGCAGGCTCTTCTAGCTTCTCTAAGTCAATATTACCTTCTAAGATCGCTTGCTTTAAAGCATCCATTCCGATCCAATTTTCCGTTACGGCATCAGATTGACTTCCTACCACATCTTCATCTAGAAGCATTTCCATGCTTCGTCCCAAGGTTAATAATTCCCCATTTTGGAGCGTTATATTTACTCCTCCTTGTGACGAGGTGACAATCACATCGTCAACAAAAACCTCATCTCCAACCGAAAGTAAGCGAATTTGTCCTGTATTCGAATCAATGGCTTGAACAATTCCTTTTACTGCATTAACTTTTCCTGCAACGACTGACATACGACATCTCCATTGATGTAGCAGGACACATACTTTATGCCCTACGTAAAATTTATTATCTATTTATCGTATATACTAATGTGAAAAAAAAGATTGTCTACTGTACTTACGTACAATTAATTATCAAATAAGAGGTTGGTCTAACTTAATTGATTGATTTTAAAGATAATGGTTTTTTTAATACCAATAGACTAGGTACAAAAAAGACCTAAAGAAGTGCTTTTAAATAATGATTGTTTATGGTCATCAACATTATTTAACTCTTAAGAGGTGTTGAGTCATTCAACGATGAAACAGATGATACGTCAACACAAAGGCATTAACCTTAATTCAAATCCTGATTGGACGAATCTAATCAATCGTATCAACACTAGTGGTTTTTAATACCGAGAGGCTATCAACTAGATAGAAAAAAACATAAAAAAAGCGCCATTAAAGGCGCTTTAAAATCATTAGGCTTATCGAAAGTTATTGATCTTGATAATCAATTTTCAAGTCACTGATATTCAACTCCGTATTCTGATCATCTTGAATATAAACCGTTGTGACATCATTAGTGGTAGAACTATCACCATCCGCGTCGATCAACAATCGATTACTATCCGCCTGACCATCATTATCTGTGTCCACAAAGGCTAGATCTAAGTAAGCAGACAGCGTATTTGCAGCAACATCTGCATCACTGTCTGTAATAACCTCACTTAAATCCAATGCATCACTGGCACTGTCAAAGTTTTCTATAGTCACTTCACTTCCAATGCTTCCAATAACGAACTGCTCAGGATCATTATCTGAACCGTACAAGAAGCTCATTCCGGATTCATTGATATTAATATCAACGTCAAGACTCGTTACATCACCATCAGAATCAGATGCATTCACAGAGAAGGTTTTCACTGTATCCGCATTAAACTCCGAAGCTTTAGCACTATAGGAATAATCCCCTGTAGAGAAATCAAACTTCAAAGTTCCATCACCACCAATGGCCACCCCGCTTACAGGGAAATCCGCAGAAGTATAAGTCTGATTATCAACAACAATGCTATCTATTGTAATCGGAGCATCACCTCCCTCAATATTATCCAAAACAGTGCCGGAAACTTGGGCTTCAGCAATATCAGATACAATTGATTGGAAGTCATTTATGTTATTCACATAAACTGCAGAACTTCCAGTTGGAAGCATATTGGGGATTGAACCAGAGTCATTCAACATATCTAAACTAGATGTATTGATACCGAAAGCTTTAACTTCATCCACTACATTATTTGCAAAGTTCTGCCACGTAGACATATAAGAATTATAGTCTTTCAAATAATTATCATATGGGCTTCCATCTCCCATATAAATCACCACATCCTGATCTGCAACTGGTTGGGTTCCATTATAACTTTCAACAGCCTTCCTCAGCCCCTGCTCAGGGTCTGTACCGGCTTTGTCTCGATACAATGCATTGTTCGCATTAATCGTTGAACCATCTTGCCAACCTGTCGCTTCAGAACTATTTTTCCAGAACTGAATGATATTTACTTTTACATCACCAAGCTGATTGTATTGACTAATAATGCTATTGATTGCCTGTTCGGACAGAGAGATATCCGTATCACTCATACTACTAGAGACATCAACTATAAAAGTCAAATTGGTACTCGTATCCGCAACATCAAGCGCAACAATTTCATCCATTGAGTTTGGCACAGAATTGCCTGTCGTTGTAGCGTAGCCTGTCCCGGTCAAACCAATATTAATGCTGCCGTCTGCTGAATCATTATCACTATCTGTTAGCGTATAGTCGAAACTCATGTCCAGATCAGCTTTGTAATCGACAACCGTCAACCCTTCAAATCCAAGACGATAATCATCATTTCCGTCTGCTTCAAAGGTAATTGAAGTGATATAGCCATCCTGAGGAGCGTCAATACTAAAGTACTCATCATTTGTTGATGCACCACCGTTACCAGTACCAGCAACAGTTCCGCTCAAAGTAATGTTATTACCATCCTTATCTACAGCCTGTGCAGTCCATACGGCCGTTTCTCCAGAATCTAATCCATTTAAGGAGAACTTAGCCTCTTTAATCTGATCAGTGCCATAATCAAATTTCAACTCATTGCCGTATTTACCTTCAATCCAGTTATTATCAACACCAATGTACTTATCACGGGTATTAACTGTGTCAGAATCCGTCGCATCATTGTCACTAGATGTAACTGTGGCTGTGGCGAACACCTTACCTGTTGTATCGTCGGTGAAATTGAAAGTCGCTGTATCAGTATTACCCCCGCTAATCACATCAAACGCAGTTGCGGTTGACACCACACCAAGCGTCGCATTACCAGTCATACTAAAGTCATAGGTTGAACCATTACCATCAGCAAGGTTTGCATCCAGTGTAAATACAACGGTATTTCCATTATCAATGGTACCTATAACATTATTAGTGCTGGAATCAACAGAAACTGTCACTTCCTTACCGTCTATATACAATGGGCTTGGAATCTGGCTAGTAGACAAATCCCAAGTCAAAGTTGTGTCATCAGCAGGAATGTAGACAGGCATAGCGCCTGATTCCGAAATCAAACCATCATTTACTGAATTGATTGTTAAATCACCATTTACGACAGGAACATCATCAACAATTGTAATATCGATATCAGCTGTAGCGGTTGCACTTAGATCATCAGTCATCACAACTGCAACACTATCCGTAATAGAGTTCTTACCATCTGCATCTGGATGGGTTTGAGAAGCACTAAGCGTATATTCATATGAAATTACACCCGTATTACTATCAAACGCAGTGATTGTTAATTGGCCCTCTCCTGTTGGAATAGGATTAATATTAGTTAACAGCGCGCCAGAATCAATAATTAAGACACCACCAACAGTGACTTTATCGACTCCAGCCGTTGAGGAAACCTTAAATGTACCCGTTGTAGACTCAGAATTATCTGTAGAACTAATCAAACCAGCTTCATAAACAGATTCGCTCGTTGTCTCAACAGAATAAACATGAGCATCATTATCCAGGATCGTGGTATCAACACTGCTCGTGCCCAACA
>NZ_JARUQR010000011.1 GCF_029767005.1 Thiomicrorhabdus sp. ZW0627 | reverse complement strand
CCCGAAATGGACAGGCCTGTCCATTTCGGGCTTTTTTGTTTCCTCTGTTATTTGTTCTGATTGTAGTGCAATCTTATTTATTCGTTTTTTAAAGCCAAAAAGAAGCAACGCTACTGATGACCAGATTCAATAGAATGGATGTGATCGCCAGTGGAAACATGATGAACTTTTTGGTGCTGAGAGGGTTGGATCGACGAGCTACATGCTCGTAAAACCAGGTTAGAAAGCTGACAATGGCAGCGCCGATTGCCATGATGAAAAACCAGTCGCGGATGGTCTCCGCCGTGGTAAAAAACAGAATGTATAAAGAAAATGGTCCGCCCACCCAGAAAAAGATCAGATATGCCGTACCGATAAGAAACCCAAGAAACTTACTGAACATAGCCCTAATTCTCTTGTTGTTTTTTCCGTTCCTTTTTAACACGTTGTGATTTAAAAATAAAGTGTAATGCAAAGTGTATGACTAAAAGTAGAACGAAAAAACCGAGAGCGATTTCTCCGATGTGATTGATCCACATAATAATTTGTCTCTGTTAAAGTGTTTAAATACTTGATAAGCGGACAATTGTACTGGGTTTTTGTTAGAATTTGCAGCATCTAAAATTTAGGAGTTCTCATGAGTCAAAGCAGTCAGCCATTCAAATGGCAAACGTATAAAAACGATACCCTGTCTGGAATTACCGTGGCATTGGCGCTGGTTCCAGAAGCGGTCGCCTTTGCATTTGTCGCCGGCGTTCACCCGTTGGTCGGTTTGTATGCGGCTATTATCGTTGGAATGATCACCGCGATTTTTGGTGGACGTCCGGGGATGATTACGGCTGCTGCCGGTTCCTTGGCGGTGGTGATGATGCATCTGGTCATGGAGCACGGCGCATCGTATCTGTTTTTGGCGGTCATCATGATGGGGGTGATGCAGATATTCATTGGAGTCATGAAGTGGGGGCGGTTCATCCGAATGGTGCCGTCACCGGTTATGCTTGGATTCGTGAACGGACTTGCCCTGATCATTATGTTTGCTCAGTTTGGCCAGTTTAAGGACGCTGATGGAGCATGGTTAACGGGCACCAGCATGAATATCATGTTGATGATCGTCGCGGCGACTCTGGCAATCATTTACCTTCTTCCTAAGATTACCAAGGCGGTGCCTTCCGCTCTGGCCGCCATCGTATTGGTTTCCCTTGCGGTCATTATGTTTGATATCAATGCAGTGACCGTGGGAGATCGCGCTTCGGTTTCCGGTACTTTGGAGTCATTGATTTACGGTGACGGCGTCGAAGGCGGCTTCCAGGGGTTGAGCTGGTTCACGACTCTGCCGGAAGGGTTCTGGAGTTTGCAAACCTTATGGATTGTGCTGCCTTATGCGGTGATTCTTACTATCATCGGTTCAGTGGAATCCTTATTGACCATGACGTTGATTGATGACATTACCGAAACCCGCGGTAAAGGTAACAAAGAGTGTATCGCTCTGGGTGCGGCTAACTGTACAGCCGGTACTTTCGGTACTATGGGTGGTTGTGCCCTGATCGGTCAGTCGATGATCAATGTTAATTCGGGCGGAACAGGGCGTTTGTCTGGGATCACGGCCGCACTCGGGCTGTTGGTGATCGTATTGATCGCTTCGACCTGGATCGAAATGGTACCGATCGGAGCATTGGTCGGATTGATGTTCTTCGTGGTCATTGCAACGTTCAACTGGTCGAGCTGGAACATTATGCGTGGAATGTCAAAGGCGGACGGATTCGTTATGGTTCTGGTGACGGTTTTGACCGTGGTGTTCGATTTGGCTGTGGCGGTTATCGCCGGTGTGATCGTGTCGGCTCTGGTGTTTGCATGGCAACACGCCCAGAGAATCATTCTGGAAGAGTCTATGGAGGAGCGTGACGGTAAAACAATCAAGACCTACAAAGTGCAAGGTCCATTGTTTTTTGCTTCGGCGAAGAACTTTATCGACGGTTTCGATCCTAAAAACGATCCAAAGTGTGTGCAGATCGATTTCATGCATTCACGTGTTTACGATCATACCGGTATCGAAGCAATCGACACGCTGACTAAGAAATATCAAGCTGCAGGTAAGAAGCTGGTGTTGAAACACCTAAGTCCTGAATGCCAGGTATTGTTGCGTGACGCCAAAGAACTGATTGAAGTGAATGTTTCAGAAGACCCGCATTATCATGTGTCGATCAGCGGCCAGAAGCAGTAGACTTTAATTGTCAGTTTACAATTTGTTCGTGTTTCAATATTTGGGACACCGTTTGTAAAGAAGCACCCGCAAGGGTGCTTTTTTGTTTTAGGAAGTATTCCGGATATTGGAGGACTTATAAGAATCTCCTGTTGCGCTTTGTTTTTGTAGGGTTTTTGTATCATAATGGAATCAAACTCTTACATTTTAGGTTGTCCTGATGATTGCAGACCGATACCTAATCAAGCTGTTGGCGATTGGACCCATTCTGGTAATTCCTGCAATGGTGGCTTTGATTGCGGTATTGGTTATCCATTCGGAAGAGGCGGCCTTTCAAAAAACCAGTGAACGACTGGAAACCAAATACCTGGAATCCAAACAGGCTTCAATCCGAGCTAAAGTGGACAGCATCGCCGAGTTGACGGCCTATCGTAAATCGATTGTTAAAAAAGAATTGCACGAACGCATTCAGCAACGCGTCGAAGATGCCTATAAAGTCGCCAATGCGATTTACACTCAATATTCCCAAAAGCTTTCCGAAAACGAAGTGAAAAAGATGATCATCTCAGCACTTCGGCCTTTGACGTGGAATGACGGCGAGAGTTATATCTGGATTGTCGATTACAAAGGTATTTCTCAATTATCACCGGATTATCTGCGACATCTGGAAGGAACTTCGATCATTAAGGTTAAAGATGCAGATGGACATTATGTAATTCGGCAGGAAATCGCGATTGCCCGGGCAAAAGGCGAAGGTTTTTTATGGGATTCGTTCACCAAACCCGATCTATCGCCGGATAAAAAATTCGAACAGTTGGCATTTGTAAAAGCGTTTGGGCATTACAACTGGTATCTTGGGTCGGCGGAGTTTCTCGATACCGCTCGCGCCAGAAACGACAAAGAACTGCTTGAAACGATTTCGAAAGTGGATAAGGACGACAGTACCGGTTATGTATTTATTATCGGGCGGGGCGGCCGTATTTTTCTGAATTCATCCAGACCCGATTTGGAAGGAAAGCAGATGTTGGGATCGGGGGATCCGAATATTCAGGATATCGCCGAAAAAATTCAGAAGGCGTTGGATGCTAAAAGTACCGATTTTATCCGTTATCAGTGGGTGAATCCTGTTACTCACAAGCTGGACTTAAAGCATACTTATGTAACCAACGTACCTAACAGTGAATGGGTCATAGGCAGCGGTTATTACGATCGGGATATTCAATCTGAACTGGATTCCGTTAAAAAGACCTTGAATATCGAATACAAATACCGCCTTGAAAATATAAAAAAAATAAGCCTATTGAGTTTCGTTGTCGCTGTTTTGGTTTCTCTTTATCTGTCGTTGACGGTTAAGCGACTCTTGAAGCGTTATCAGGGCGAGGTGGCTGCTAAGAACAAGCAACTTGTCGAGTTGAATGCTTCTTTGGAAGCACGAGTTGCCAAACGTACCAAAGAATTGCAAAAAGCGAATCGTAAGCTGGAACTGTTGGCGATGACAGATAATTTGACCGGGATTATGAATCGTTACGCTTTCATGAATCTTCTTGAAGATGAGGCGAAGCGATCGGATCGTTATCAGAGTCATTTCTCACTCATTATGTTCGATATCGACTTCTTCAAGAACGTCAATGACGAATACGGGCATGATGTCGGGGATAATGTATTGGTGTCGTTAGCAAACTTGGTTCATAGCTGCCTTCGTGATGTGGATAAATTTTGCCGATTAGGTGGGGAAGAGTTTCTTGTCATGCTTCCAAGTACAAAAGTACAGGATGCGGCGCAGATTGCGGAAAGGGTGCGAAAAGCGGTTGAGGATCATCCTTTCAAGACAGTGGAGCATCTTACCATCAGTTTGGGCGTGGTGGAGCATAGGCAGCATGAGCGTCCGAGTGCGACTTTAAAGCGTGTAGATGTCGCACTTTATCAGTCTAAAGAAGAGGGGCGTAACCGAGTGACGGTAATCGAAGAATGACCCTTTCTGATTGATTTCAATTTTTTCTATCAAGTTCAAAACGTTACAACTGCCTTAATCTTTACTCAATACTTTGTTAAGGAGTTCTCAATAACCATACTTTTTGTGCATATATATAATTCCCCGCATTGATAAGTAAAGGGAAATATCATGCAAAGAAAGGCGCTCTATCTGGCTATTCTAGCCACATTCTCAACCCCTTCCGCCGCGGAGGAAATACGTTCCGAAAAAAACGATTCCGAGTTGGATCAGATTAGCATTACGGCGACCAAAATAGGTCGTGAAAGTAAGTCGGTTCCACAAAGTGTGGCCGTCGTTGACGAATCTCAGATAGAGCGCGAGAACGCCATGAACATCAATGATGTCATAGACAACATTCCGGGCGTTCAGGCGGTTTCCAAAAACAACGGTTACGATTCCCGTCTGATCATCCGTGGAGCGGGCTTGAAAGCACCTTATGGTGTGCGTGAAATCATGGTTATTCGTGACGGCGTGCCAATGACCGATCCGGATAGTTTTACCCGCTTCGATTTGATCGATATCGACGATATGGAAGGCGTGGAGATCTACAAAGGGCCGGGCTCCATCTACGCCAGTAACGCCAGCGGCGGCGTGGTGTTCATCAAATCCAAATCGGTGTTTGATGATCAGCAGGATCGTGTAAAATTGGGCGTGGGATCATTTAATAGCCTGAATTTCAATGCCAAAAAAGCTGTGACATTGGATGAGAACGACAGCATTGCATTCAACGTTTCGCGTCGACAATCTGATAACGACTGGCGTGATTGGAACAAGTTCGACACCACACAGTTCAGTGTCAAACACGGACATTTTTTTGAGGACGATTCTGTTCTCGAAACCGAAATCGCATACACCGAAGCGAATCTTCAGTTGCCTCAATCCTTAAGTGCCTCAGAGTTCGAAGCTTATAAAGATACGGGTGAAACCACTAATACCAGCGGCGATTGGCAAAAAAGCGGCCGTTATTCAAACATGTTGTTCATCAATAGCCGTTACGAAACCACTATGGGCGTCTATACCTTTAAGCCTCAGGTTTATTTCACACAATGGGGGCATTTCCATCCGGTTACAGGGATGATTAACGATGCTCAGGATAATAAGGTTGTCGGTACCGACTTGGCCTGGAATAGAAATCACGAACTGTTTGGTAGTGATGCCGAGTTCCTGTTCGGTTTTACTGCTCGAACGGATATTCGATCAAACGGCAAGAAATATACCTACCGTGATGTGGATTCTTCAGGTGTGGTTTTGTCAGACAGTAAAGGGGATTTGGCGCAAGTTGAAGACAGCCAGAACAATATCTTCGGTGCTTATGTTCAAGACAGTTTTTCTCCCGTTAAAGGCTTGATGGTAGATGTGGGATTGCGTTACGACCGAGTGGATATGTCAATCGACGGTAACGAGTTATTGGCCTATAACTGGGGTAGCGGTACTTATGTTCCGGGATCCGGCGTTTACTCGTACGAGGAAACCTATCATCTGTTCTCGCCTAAAATCGGTTTGACATACGCGTTGACCGACCAGCTAAACGTATACGGGATTGTCGCTTCGGCTAACCAGGCGCCGACCGAAGGTGAGATGCAGGCTACGCGAGATAATGCACCGAACGTGGATCTTAAGGCTTCAACCTCAACCAACTATGAAGTTGGTCTGAAGCACCGAAGCCAGAAATGGTCGGCTGATTTGGCTGTTTACTTTAATAAGTTGAATGATGAAATCGTTAAGGTCGAGAACGGTTACGCCGATTACTACGAGAATGCCGGTGAAACAGAGAAGAAAGGTATCGAAGTGACGGCCGCTTATCAGATAACACCACAATGGGCTTTGGGAGCCAGCGGTTCCAGAACTGAATATCGTTATGTGGACTACATCAGCGGTACTGACGATTATTCCGGAAACCTTTTGCGTTTTTCGCCGGACTATCAGTACAGCGTGTTCGTTGATTGGAAAAAGGGACCTTTTTCCGCTCGCTTGGAGACAACCGGGGTGGGCGAATACTATATGGATGATGCCAATACCGAAAAGTATGCTGGTTACAGCGGCGTGAATCATCTTACGTTGGGTTATGCGAGAAAAGCACACAATCTTGTGTTGAGCGTGCATAACATCACCGATGAACGCTATGCATCAGAAGTGTCAAAAACTGCCAGTTCCTGGGGGCCTGATACTTACTACTATACGCCGGGCGCCCCTCGCAACGCCATGTTGAGTTACCAATATAAATACTAAGGGCTCAATATGAAGACGTTGAATAAAACCCGCAGTAAATCGGATTTGTTGGGCTGGCCGGTGATTGGCTGGTTCTTTACGAATTCGAAATTGATGATGGCGGTCAGGTTGGTGGCGTTGGCTATGATGGGGTCGGCAATCTATTTCGGTTTGGTGTATCCGACGAAAGACGTTAACCCTTATACAGGAGCGATTTTCTGGTCGCTGTTCTGGCCGTTTTTTCTGATCGTGACCATGGCGACCTTAGGTTCGGCATTTTGTGGCATTTGTCCGCACAGCTTCATCGGTAAATATCTTAATCGTATCGGTCCCAAAAAACCTTTGCCTGCCGCATTGAAAAACCGTTGGATCGGTTTTGGATTGCTATTGGTGGCCTACTGGGTTCCGATTTATGTATTTCCGGACGTATTGAAGACGCCTTGGATCAGCGCTTTGTTCTTCCTGGTACTGACGGTGGTCGCCTGGACGATGTTCTATCTGTACCGGAACATGGCCTATTGCAGTTCCGTCTGTCCGATCGGGAGCGTGACCAGTGCTTTCGGGAAAGTCGGTTTTGTCGAGCTTAAAACCGACCAGAATCATTGTAGTAGTTGTCGTAGTTTCGACTGTACCAAGGCTTGCGAATGGAATCTACGCCCTTACTTTTTCGAGAAAAAGAATTCGATGGGAGATTGCACATTGTGTATGGATTGTTCCCAGGCCTGTGATGCCGTTGAATTGAAGTTGACCAAACCGTCCGTCCAGTTATGGAAGCCGAGCAGCGTGAAAGAGCCTATGAATGTCTGGGTGTACGTTTGGTTATTGGCGGTCATCTCAATCACCATGCGTTTTCATCACTCATTGGGCCACTCTTCCATCAAGGAAAGTTTGCCTTGGGTTCAGGCCGGGCAGTGGATGGAATCGATATGGTCGATTCCGTTTTTGGATTGGG
>NZ_JARUQR010000010.1 GCF_029767005.1 Thiomicrorhabdus sp. ZW0627 | reverse complement strand
TCGCGCCTCAGTGGTTGTTCACCACCTCGTCTTGAAGAGGTGCGTATTATGCCGAGACTTACCCTAGGTGTCAACAACAAATCTGAAGAAATATTAATTTTTTTACGGATTCAGAATATCCTCGGGTTCACTAGGTTCCTTTTCGACCTTAGCGCCGTTTTTCTCTTTGATCACAGGCGCAGCCCAAGGCCCTATTACATCATATTTATATGTCACCAAATCTTCGTTAATGTCGGGTATTACTTTCATCAACGCATAGATAGCCAAAGCACCTAATGGAGTTGCCACACCAGTCAACGCACTCAAAGCAGGCAGAGAACTTCCCAGTGCCGGAGTCACATCAGCCCTTAGGTCAAAACTCCTTTCCACCAAATTAACAGCTCCGAACAAATCAACCTTCGCAGATGGAGCCTCTAATTTGAAACCGTCCAAATTCATCTTTCCATCATTAAAGATAGCTTTACCCTTTACACTGTCGTACGCCATCCCTTTGGTCGTCACATCCTTCAAGTCTAATGACAATCTTCTTGCCAGCGAAGTTACGTTCAATAAACCGAGCAATCTGGCAAAACCTGGCTCAACATCTTCAATGACCCCGTCCTTGATTTCAAAGTCAGTACGTCCTGTCAAACCCAACAGGTCAAAACACTCTAAACCACCTGCCCACGCCAAGTTAGCCTTCAAATCTGCCTTCTTTCCAGAAAACCCCTGCTTCAAGCCAAGCAGCTCAGTTAACTTTTTCACATCCTTGGAGGACAACTTAATCGCAGCACTACTCTGTTTAGGCGTCTTATGGAAGAAATACTGCCCCTGAAGTTCACCGGCCCCATCAGAGAAGACAGCACTCATATCTTTAAAGTGCAATGCATTGCGGGTATCTCGCACCTCGAACGTCAGCTTATCTAATCCTATATCATCGACCTGAATGCCTTTCCCCACAAATTCAACATGAGGCCAAGTCCCTACTGAAGGCGTCTTTAACTTACACGCTTGCAACTGCCTTCTTGTTTCCTCAGTGTCTGCTGTTTCTGAAGTAAACGTCCCCTCCGGCAACGACAACTTCAAGCGGTCGACATTAATATTAAGTTCTTTACCATCCTGCAAAGTGGCAACACTCTGAATATAATCGGCACTTGCATTGAAAGCGACTTGTCCTTTCTTACCGGTTGTCTGCCAAGCCAGTTCCATCTCCGGATACTCATGGTTCATAAATTTAATAGCGTTGAACTTCAAATTAGATTTGGCCCAATCCAACTCTTTGAACCAAGAAGAATCGTTGGCTGACTCAGGTGTTTTCCACTTCATCCATTCATCTAGATCCAGGCGATCCAAGACACCATTGACAGCCACTTTATTCTTTTCGGCAATGATGGCAGCTGTATCCGAACCACCAACCTTGACTAGGCCACCGATTGACTTCAAATCATCTTGATCGGCTCCCAATTCAAAGGCAAAAACACCAAGCTTACCAACGCGTCCTTCAATGGAAGTTTTTTGCTCCTGAACAGTCAACTTGGTTTTTATTGGCCCTTTCAAACTTTCATTATTAAATGGTGCCGGCATCAACCATTGAGCCTTATTAGTATCGGCAGTGAAATCGATGACCACTCCCTTCGTTGCTTTTTTAGCGATTGGAATCGAAACATCCGCCGCCCATTTTACTGCTCCTTTTAACACGGATGGATAATCCGCATTAGCAAGCCCGGATGCTTCGACTTTGACCTCCTCGTCCTGTGCGTTGGTCGCTATCTTTATATTCGCATCGCCCCCTTCAAATCGTCCTTTGAGCCCGCGACATTGGACACTTCTCTCGGTGAAAGCCACTTCCCCCTTAAGTCGGTCGAATTCAAGCCGGTTATAAAACCGCCACTTGGCGTCATCCAACCGTACCGTACCCGACACCCTCTCATCCTGCTTGGCATATCCATGCACTGGAATCCACACTTGCTGTAAATCAACCTCGACGCCACCATGCATAGCAAACTTTTCCGGTGCCTTTAAAAAACCGTCTACACCCATTTTGGCGGGTAACGGTGTCTCCACTAGATACCTACTGACCGCTTCTCCGCTTCCCTTTACTTTCCCCTTAACACTTACCGCTATATTCTTGCTGTGCAGTTGGTCGATCGTGACATCCACATTACTGGCCACCAACCCAGGCTCCATCTGGATCTCATCCGAAGTAATATTTAAACGGTAAGGTTCAAAACGGATTTCGGCATCAAATCCTGACAGGCCTGGCCATTTCGGCTGGAATTTCAAATGCGTGTTTTTAACCGTCACCACTCCACCGAACTTGGTGCCCGTATCGACAAACGGATAATCATTCAAATCCCCTTTAAAAAACAGGTCACCCTTAATAGACTCTCCGGAAACCAATGCGCTTTTCAACCATGCTTGCAGCTTTTCAGTCATCACACTGTACGGCAGGTACTGCTTAACTTTTTTCATAGTCCCCGGCTCGATTGAAGCCTGCACATCCAAACGCCCCGAAAAATCACCATTTCCCACCAATTCAACCGGCATCTCATCCCACAGAAATTTCAAAGGCTCCAAGCTCCAGACCCCTCTCTTCTGATCCAACTTTCCGCGCAGCATATCCCCCATATCAAAACGCATCGGGATTGGATGCACCCTAGGATCCATTACCCAGAATGGTTTATCTATTATGATTTGGAAGTCTTCCCCTCTCTTATCGACATACAACTGTTCCATCGCCAACCCAGGCAAACTGGTAACAGGAATCGATAACTTCGAGATCTCTAGGGACAAATTATTCATGACCAATGTCTTAACATCCAAATCCCCCTCAATATTTTCAAGCGAAAGCTCTACGGACGCATCGAACAACTGAGCGACATTCTCATTTTTGAGAATCGCATGAACCATCTTCTTAAATGGCTTAATATTGAACTTCTGAGTAGAAAAGTGAAGATTCCGATTCGATGAAAAGGACAGTTCAATTGGCGCAACCGTTTCGATGAATTGGTTATCCAACTGGACATGATTTGCTGAGAAGAGCCAGTCGACACCGTCTTGACCATGAACCTGGGCCTGATTCTTCCACTCAAGATTCACCCCCAAGGTTTTCGGCAAAGCTTTCTCACTATCAGGCCAACCCAAAGCCTGTGCATAGAGATCAATATTCAAATCCGAAAGCTGCGTCTTTGCCAACCGTCCTTGCATCTCGACTGTCAATTCACCCGCCGGCAAGACCTGGTGCCACTTTTCGGGCAACAACTTCGCCAAATTCTCTAAATGCAACGGCTGGAATGAGGTAAACGAAAATTGGCCTTGCTCTACAACACCCCAAACATTGGGAAGAAACGACCCTTTGAACTGAAATTGTTCGTTCTTGAAATAAGAACCGTAAGAAAGACTAAGATCAGAAGCCAAAGTCCAATTAGCGCCTTTGAATGCCTGGAACGTTTGGACGTCGAAGGTCAACGGAATGCCATTTTGAGGAAAGGTAACGATCAAATCTGCAATATCTACACGCTTCCAGAGCCTGCTGACATTAATACGCCCAACAATCTGTTCAAGGGACTGCATCGTGATATCCGGCTCGGAACCGGTCTTATTCACCGATTGTCCAGACAAGGTACCGGGAGAAAACTTCAAGAGGTTCAGCCCTCGAACCTCCAGAAAATCTCCCAAACTGGCACGAGGAAGAAATGGCGCAAACAAATTCAAATCCACCGCAAACCGCTCGGCCTCGACTTCAAAAGTCTTGTGCTCAACCAACAAGTCCTCGGCCCTTATGGTCACTCCGGACCAATTTTGCTCAATATCCAGGTTCTGAAATTCGATCTCTGTTTGAGTAACGCTTTCCACGACGGAACCAAACTGGGCAGGAGCGAACTGCGCCCAACTGATTAACAGACGCACAATCACCAAATACGCGACAAACAACGCAAACAACATCAACAATAATTGTCTTGCCCGCCTGATCATGCCACTCCCTCTACCTTTGACATATCTGCCGAATTTACATCATCACCACGTCGAACTGCTCAGCGGCGTAGGTGCTTTCCGCCTGAAAACGAATACTTTTATTCAAGAAGGCCTCCAATTCGGCCACACTGCTCGACTCTTCGTCCATGATGCGCGCTACCACGCTTTCGGCTGCGATAACACGATACTTCTGCGCATTAAAAGAACGTGCCATTCGGGTAATTTCCCTAAAAATCTCATACGCAACCGTCTCGGCCGTCTTTACAGTCCCTCGTCCATTACATATTGGACAAGGTTCACACAGGGTTCTTTCCAAACTTTCCCGTGTACGCTTACGAGTCATTTCCACCAAGCCCAGGCTTGAGATGTTACTGATCGATGTCTTCACTCGATCTCTGGACAGTTCTTTCTCCAAGGCTGACAAAACGTGTGCCTTATGCTCTTCCGCTTCCATATCAATAAAGTCCAGGATAATGATTCCACCAAGGTTTCTTAACCTCAACTGACGGGCAATCGCCTGGGTCGCTTCCAAATTGGTACGGTAAATCGTCTCTTCAAGATTCTTATGTCCAACAAACGCGCCGGTGTTGACGTCAATTGTCGTCATGGCCTCGGTCTGGTCAATGATCAAATATCCGCCCGATTTCAGATTCACGCGCTTTTCCAAGGCTCCCTGAATTTCCTGCTCGATATTATAAAGATCAAAAATAGGACGCTCTCCGGTATAGAGTCCAACGCGGTCCGCCAACTCCATCACATAGGTGTCGACGAATTGCTGCATTTTCTGTAGCGTTTCGGTGGAATCCACCCGGATCTTCTCGATTCGTTCGATTGGAATATCTCGCATGATGCGCAAATACAAAGGCAAATCTTCATAGATCACACAAGGCTTACGCGAAGTACGGGCTTTTTCCTGCACATCACGCCACAATCTTTGCAAGAAAATCATATCCGCACGTAGTTCGTGGAAATCCACGCCTTCGGCCACCGTCCGGACGATGAACCCACCTTCGGAATCCTTATATTCCGGGATTTGCTTCATCAACTCTCTCAGTCGATCTCGCTCCTCACCCTGCTCGATCTTCTGAGAGACACCTAAAGCACGCTCATTTGGCATATAGACAACCATTCGCGACGGAATCGTCACCTGCATCGTGATCCGGGCCCCTTTGGTACCCAAGGGGTCTTTAACCACTTGCACCATGATCTTCTGTCCCGGACGCAATAGCTTGGCGATGTCGTCGCACTCCTCCTCGCCATCGTGCCCCACACTTTTCTGGCAAACATCCGAAACATGCAGGAAAGCCGCACGTTCCAAACCGATATTGACAAAAGCGGCCTGCATGCCAGGAAGAACACGGTCAACCTTACCGATATAAAGGTTACCCACCAAGCCGCGCTTATTGGTTCTTTCTACCCAGATTTCCTGCAACGCACCATTTTCAACCCATGCGACACGGGTTTCATTAGGCGTCACGTTAACTAATATCTTCTCTTCATTATGCATTTTGAATGCCTTTAAACTTTTCCAGATATCCCGAAGCAGTCAACAGTTGATCCAATTCAAACAACGGCAACCCCATCACCCCGGAATAACTCCCTTTGATATTCTCTATAAATCTTGCCCCAAGCCCTTGAATCGCATAGCTGCCAGCTTTGCCCTCCGGCTCCCCGCTCAGCCAGTAGGCATGTATTTCGTCTTCCGACAGCTCCCGAAAGGTCACTTCGGTTTTATTCAAAGCCGAAAACGCCTCGCCGTCGAATAGCACGGCGACGGCCGACAAAACCACGTGGGTTTTAGCAGACAGTAAACGCAGCATCTTATGAGCGTCCGCTTCGTTTTTCGGTTTTCCGAACACCTTACCATTCAAAACGACGGCCGTATCCCCACCGATCACCCAGATTTTCTTACCGGCAACCTTATTGAACCCCGAAAATGCTTTCTCAATCGCAATTCGCCTTACATAAGATTCCGGGCTTTCATTCGGCAAAGCCACTTCCTCTACCGGAGCATTCACCACCTCGAAATCCAGATTTAACTGATGTAACAGTTCCTGCCGTCGCGGGGACCCCGATGCCAAATACAGTAATTTGGCTTCATTCGCCTGTGCTTCCATAAAATTCTGCTATTATTTATCTAAATTTATCCGACCATTCTAACCCGTAAATACTACGAATGGGCGTTTTACAAAACGTTTTATAACAAAGCGAATTTATATGGACATCATTCTTCCGAATCACACTCCAGAATTATTGGAATCCACTTTCGACGCCGTACATCTTTACGACCACCCGCTGTACTCTTTAATGGCTGAAAGAACAGTCATGACATGGCTTCTAGTGGTACCAAAAAAACCTTTGAATGACGGTGACTTGAATTATGTACAACAGCTTTATGGCGAGATCTACCGTTTAATCGGTTTCATCCAGAAGAACAACATCGGCCAGCATTTCAACATTGCCAAAATCGGCAACAAAAATCCGAACCAGCATATTCATTTGATTTTCAGGGAAGAGAATGACGAAGTGTGGCCGGACGCGGTCTGGTGCCATGAACCCATCACCGCGTCGGACGAAACGCCAGAACGACTAAGAAGTGCCCTGGCACCTTTTTTCGCGAGCTAAGTTTTTTCAAATTCAGGCTGGTTCACACAGCCTGATCGAACACCTGCGCGATATGCAACGCGGAATATTGCCCCAAATCCGCTAATTGATGACGACAACTGGTACCGGTGGCGACAATCAAGTCTTCCGACGACGATTTCTCCAGCGTCGGCAACAGAGTCTGCCCAGCGATGGTTCTGGATACTTCGTAATGCTTGTAGCCGAACTCGCCCGACATTCCACAGCATCCAGACGGAATCATTTCAACTTCTACTCCCGGTATCAACCCTAAAGCCTTGGCGCTGTCGGCCGGTTTTGCCAATGCTTTCTGATGGCAGTGCACATGCAACCAGACCTTGTTTTTAAGTTCCTTTAACCCTGGAACAAGAGAACGCGCGGATAACTCAAGCATCAGCTCCTCGTAAGAGCTAACCTGATTCAATAAGGCTTCGTAACAGGCCTGCTGGGTTTCAGAAACATCGTTTTTCAACAAATCTTTCGCCTCATCGCGCCAAACCAATAGCTCGGAAGGCTCGATACCGACAATGAAATCCCCCTGTTGCCATTTACTTAGCATCGACACCACATTTTGAAGCGCCTGTTTTGCTTCAGGCAATAACCCTTTGCTGATCAAAGCACGTGGTGAGGCCTGCAAAAAAACCGGCTCGACCTGCAGCCCCATCTTTTGCAGACTATTCAAAACAGCTTGGCCGACTTTCGGTTCCTGATACTGACTGAACAGATCACACAGCACCCAAACTTTACCTAATGTGGGATTGGTTACTGCTAGCTCTCTCGCACTCCACCACTCCCGCAGACTTTCAGAATGTGCTTTCGGAAAGCTTCTCCGCTTATCCACACCAAACAACGCTTTCACCAGAGAATTGGACTGAATCGCATTGAAAGCGCCCGGAAACCTTTGACCTAGACTCAACAGGCCTGCGTAATGCTTTAGAGCCCACGCACTGGCATCCCAAGGACTACGGGTCTGATGTAAAACTTCTGCCTTGAGGCGTGCCATATCAACGTTAGCCGGACACTCGGTTTTGCACCCTTTACACCCCAGACACAACTCCAACGCATCCTGCAACTCAGAATCCTGCAAAGCCTTTCTCGGATCGGGTTCGGTCAACGCATATCGCAGAAGATTACTACGCCCGCGCGTCGAATAATTTTCTTCGCGCGTTGCCTGGTATGAAGGACACATCACGCCCCGCCCGGCCGACTTCCGGCAAGCCGCGGCGCCATTACACTTTTCGACCGCATCCATCAGAGACAAATCTTTGGACCAATTAAATGCCGTAGACAGTAACTCTCTCGGCTGTCGATCGGCACGTAAATTTCCGGTAATTGGCGCATCGCCGATTATGACACCGGGATTAAGCAAATTATGCGGATCAAACGCACGCTTCACTTCCAACAGATAGGCATACACTTGCTCACCAACCTGCTCTTTCAGAAACGGGGCACGTATCCGCCCGTCGCCATGCTCTCCAGACAAAGCACCCCGGTACTTCTTAACCAATTTCGAATTACGCTCCGCAATTGTCTGAAACAGCCGTTTGCCTTCATCCGTCGCCAAATCGAGTTCAGGACGGATATGAATCAACCCGACCGAAGCATGACCGTAATAAACACAACCGACGTCCAGTTCGGCCATCAAAGTCTGAACGTCCTGAAAATAATCAAACAAAGAATGCACCGGAACCGCCGCATCTTCAATCACAGCCACCGCTTTCTTGCGTGTCACCTTGCCCATCAGCATTCCAAGGCCCGCTTTGCGAACCTCCCAGACTTTCGAAGAATCCTCCGGCTTAATGATCGGCACAGAATAAGCATCATGCCCAAGTAACCAGGCCTGCAGGGATTTCAAACGGCTTTCAAGTTCCGCTTTCGATTCGTCGAACAACTCGATAACGAGTACTGCTTGAGGATCGCCATCAATCCAAAAACGGTTTTGCTGTTGTTGTCGGTTAGCTTTAGTACCGTCAAGCGTCGGTTTGTCGATCAACTCAATTGCTGCCGGTTCAAACTCTAATAATCTCGGCACAATCTTCATCGCACCTTCGACGGAATCGAAATGCGCACAAAGCAACTGACGATGCTTCGGTAGCTCAACCAGATTCAGACAGGCCTGCTTGATAACAGCCAAGGTTCCTTCGCTGCCGCATATTAATGGAGCCAGATTGAAGAGCTTACCTTTGGGATTGAATGGTTGATGGTGACGATAGAGTTCATCCAACGCATAGCCTGTATTACGACGTTTGATGGATGGATGGGGAAAGTGTTCCAGAATGTCCTTGCCGTGACGTTTCAGAAAATTGAACACAGTGCGGTAAATATTACCTTCAAAATCCTGCTGTTCCAGCTTCTCCTGAAGCATGCTTTCGGAGAGCGGTTCAAAAGTGGTTTCCGAACCATCTGCCAAGATCACATCAACGGACTTCACATGTTCGCGAGTGGTGCCGTAATAAACGGAATAGGAACCACAGGAGTTGTTACCGATCATGCCGCCGATCATGGCGCGGTTGGAAGTCGATGTGTCCGGAGCAAACCGCAAACCATCTGCTCGAACCAAATCGTTCAGGTCATCCTGAATCACCCCCGGCTCGACATCGACCTCTTTGTCTTCCGGACGATAATCGATCACGCGGGTCAAATGCTTCGATACATCTATCAAAGTACCGGAGCCGATCGCCTGCCCACCCAAAGAGGTGCCGCCGGCACGCATAGTGATTGATTGCCGCTCCAATAGAGCCGTTTTAACAAGCGATAATAGGTTTTCTTGGGAGTCCGGGGTTACTATTGTGTGAGCTTGAATTTCAAAAACCGAGGCATCTGTAAGTGGGCGCATACCGATATGACTTAATCATTTCCAAATAGATCTCGAGTATACACCTTATCAGCCACATCTTTAATCTCATCAGACCAACGATTTGCAACAATCACATCGGCCATAGCCTTAAAATCACCCAATCCCTCAATTACCTTAGAATCCAAAACCAGACCGCCATCCAAGGTCGGTTCATATACAACAGTCTCAATACCTTTGGCTTTAAGGCGCTTCATCACCCCCTGAATCGAAGAGGCCCTAAAATTATCCGAACCTTGCTTCATAACCAAACGGTAAATACCAACCACTCTAGGCTTCTTTTTAGCTATGGAATCAGCAATAAAATCTTTACGTGTCTCATTGGCCTCGACAATTGCCCTAATTATGTTATTCGGCACTTCCTGGTAATTTGCCAATAACTGTTTGGTATCTTTAGGCAAACAATATCCGCCATAACCAAAAGAAGGGTTATTGTAGTGACTGCCAATACGAGGATCTAACCCGACCCCGTCTATAACCTGTTGACTGTCTAAAAGATGAGTCTCGCAATAAGAATCCAATTCATTAAAAAATGCAATTCGCATCGCTAAATACGTATTAGAAAACAGTTTGACGGCTTCTGCTTCGATCGAAGCGATAAAGAGGACGGGAACATCATCTATTGCAGCCCCTTCAACCAATAGATTGGCAAAGACTCGAGCTCGCTCGGAATCCTCGCCCATAATAATTCTTGATGGGTACAGGTTGTCATAGAGCGCCTTGCCTTCTCGCAAAAACTCGGGGGAAAATATCAGGTTACTACAATTGAACTTTTGCTTTGCCTTCGCGGTAAAGCCAACTGGAACGGTAGATTTAATGATAATGGTTGCACGAGGATTGATATCCAACACATCCTGGATAACAGCCTCAACTGAGCTCGTATTAAAACAATTGGTCTCAACATCGTAATCGGTGGGCGTTGCAACCACGACAAAGTCCGCATTCGCATAGGCTTCGTTCTTATCCAGAGTGGCTTTGAAATTCAAAACCTTATTGGCAAGCATGTCTTCAATTTCTTTATCAGAAATAGGAGACTTTTTCTCATTTAACATCGTTACCCTTTCAGGAACGATGTCTAAAGCAACCACTTCATTACGTTGTGCCAATAAGACTGTCAGCGACAATCCCACATATCCTGTACCAGCAACTGCAATTTTCATACCTTCACCCTTGATACTCTATTCCATATTAGATTAGAGAAAAGAAATGAAAGATAAGTGGCAAAAAAATGAAGGTTTAATTAAAGAAGACAAAGAAAAAATGGTTCAGCGTGTTTAAAGACCTCTTCCGTTTCATCAAAAGGACACTAACATTAATAAACCCTCTACCATCCCTTCTTTTGAAAAGGCGTTAATATCCAACATTCATTAAATGGATTTTTGGAACCCTTCAATCGCTGAGAGAACTCTCTTGGCATCTAATTGTTTCATACAACGCAAGTCATTTGGACACTGATCTTTAGCCTTATATAAATAACAAGGACAACACGGCAATGTATCTTCAATCAACGCAACATGGCGAGCATCATCAGGAAAACAAGACTTTGGAGGAACCACATTAAACAGGCCGATCACATGAGGCTTCTTTACAGCCAGTGCCATATGGATAAACCCTGAATCGGGACCGACAACATAATCGATGTGGTGCAGAATTCCAGCCAAGTTCGTCAGAGAATGACTTTCTACCGCAACCTTATCCACCCCCCAAGCTTTGAGCAACTTCTGCCCTTCTTCAATTTCATTAGGGCCCACAAGCATCACAGCCTCAATCTCTAAAGGTTTAATGCCCTTTAGCAACTCTCTCCACCCTTCATCAGTCCAACGACGTTTAGAATCCGTTGAAAAAGGATTGAACGCCAAAATTTTTTGATTGTTTATTGGCTTGTGCTCTTCAAACCATTGCTTGGCATATTGCACGTTCTGCTCTGAAACCCAAACCTCGCGATCATATACACCACGAGGTGAAAAACCGATCGCTCGCAACATATCGAACAAATTCTCAGGCCTATAACGAGAATGGAACTCTAAATGGAGCTGAACCGTCAAAAGATAGCCGATACCGTCTTTATCGTATCCAATTCTATTTGGTATACCAGCCAAATAAGCCATCAAGGCTGTTCTAAGCGTCCCATTAGCCAAAAATGCGAGGTCAAATTTCTCATCTCGGATATTCTGAACCGTTTCCCAAGTCTTTGACTTGTCCCAAAGCCATACCTCGTCGACATAAGGGCAATTTTGCATTAGGCCAAAATTTAAACCTCCAACAAGATTCACAATATGAGCCTCAGGAAAAGCTTTCCTTAACTCCCTAAAGAAAGGAGTGCTAAACATCAAGCCACCTAACTGGTTGATGCCAATGACCAAGATACGTTCAACCCCCGCAGGATCAAACGAACGTTTTATCTTAAGGCGTTGATGAGGTTCAAAAAAATCTAAATCGGGTTTCATTGTTTGCATAGTATTTGACAGTCAATTCGTTGCTAAATCAGGCGTTTCATTAAAACAAGGGAAGTTCACTCTACATCAAGCCAAAACTGTTTAATCCAAGGGGCTTGTCTGTACTTGTCGTATGGGCCATCCATCACATCTTCCGGGTCTGGCTTACCATGAAACAAAACCACCGAAGCGTCTTTAGGGTAATCAACGGTTCCTCCGGGAAGAAAAATCTTTGGAAAACGACTTCTAAAAAATCGACCAAATTTTCCAAATGAAAAAGGCGTTTTTGAATCTAAATCCAACTTGAATGACTTAACGTTTGCTTTCGGGTAAATCTTAGCGGTCGGGTATACATGCTCAATCCAATCTTGATCGCCGTGAAATCGCTCCATGATGTACTCTTTCTGACTCCAGAAAGAATCCCAAATAAACCTAAAAGAATTGGCGTTGAAGCACATAACCGAACTATTGTATTTCTCCTCATTAATGTCAGAGGAAATGCAAAATGGATGGTTAAACGCCAACAATGAGTCAAGTTTATTGACGATTACGACATCTAGATCCAAGAACAATATTCTTTCTTCATCGGAAAGGTTTAAGAACCCTTCCTTGAAGATATACAGTTTATACCACCATGTATGAATATTAAGCTCGGGCAGATCAATAATGTTGACTTCATCAACGATGCCCGTCGAATCTTCAGTTAAACAATAGAATTGAAATGGGAGCGAGAGTTGCTTGCTTACCATGGAATACAACCTATTTACATACTCGGGGCCATACTTCTTCCCCCACTTCAAGCAAACAACATGAATCAAATTAAGACTCCTTTTCACGACCTAGTAAACTTACCAAACTACTTATGGCCAACATATAAAAAATAGTGGTATAAGTGTAAGTAAAAATCGCTCCAAAAAACATGACAAACATCACACCAAACATCATCCCTATTGCAAGCAAGGCTTCAT
>NZ_JARUQR010000001.1 GCF_029767005.1 Thiomicrorhabdus sp. ZW0627 | reverse complement strand
TTTTTTTTTGAGCGAAAATCGTATGATTACATATTCCGCTTTACAAGCTTGTTTTAAATCACAATTGGCTGACTTTGAGTTAATCTTTTTCGATGAACTTGATTCAACTAATCTTTATCTAAAAAACTATGCAAAAAGTCATTTAGAACCGGCGGTGTGCATCACTGGTAACCAAACCGCAGGATATGGTCAGCGCAATAGACATTGGCTTTCTTCGCATAATTCTGTGACTTTCAGCTTTCTTTTGCCGATATCTGCCCCTCCTTCTTCATTGGATGGCCTTACTCAGCTTATCGCTCTGAAGTTGGTCGAAATACTTAGTGATTACACCGATGAGGTACTTTCTATTAAGTGGCCTAACGATATCTATATAGGCAGTAAGAAAGTCGGTGGCATTCTGCTTGAAGTCCCGGCTTTTGACGAAAAATCTTCTTGGTTGATTGTAGGGATTGGTTTAAATCTTAAAACTGAGAAATCGAGTGAGCCATCTTCATTATTCGATGCAGTGAATGCTGGTCTGATTCAATTTAACAGACTTGATCCTGTTTCTCTTTCCCAATTTTTGTGTGACCTAATTACAAATCAAAAAGTTCTGTTTGAATCATTTCATAGCGCCCTTTTCAGAGAGTACCAACGTAATTATCAATTAGTGGATTATTTTTCTAAGGATGAACCGGTTATTGTGTATTATAACCAACAAAATTTAACAGGCCTCTATAAAGGTCTGAATGAAAATGGAGAACTACAGGTCTTGATTGATGACACTCTTAAAACATATCGAAGCGGGAGCGTTTCGGTCAGACCTTTAAATTAGAGTATGATTGATTTATTTATCGATTTGGGCAATAGCCGTATAAAATTCGCCGTGGTTGACGATGAAGGCTATGAATACATAGGCGCTTATCCGATTAAGCCTTTTAAGGATAACACCGATGTGGCTGCCTTATTGGCTTCATTAAATACCGTTCCCGATAATGTCTATGTTGCGTCTGTATCATCAGAAACGATCGAGCATGAATTACGCGAAGCGATTTCTTCCCTTTGGTCAATCTTCCCTATCTTCCTTAACACCCAAGTTCAGTGTTGTGAGCTTAAAAATGGTTATAAGGAACCTTTGAAGCTCGGTGTTGACCGTTGGATGAGCCTTGTTGGTGCGAGTGCATTTAAAAAATCTTCATTTCTGGTTGTTGATGCCGGTACAGCTATTACCTTGGATGCAGTTCACGACAATCAGCATCTTGGTGGCTTTATCGTACCAGGTATTCAAACTATGAGAGAATCCCTATCCGACAATACGGCAAAACTGACTAATGAATGCGATGCCATAGAAGAATTCGATACCGACGAGGCTTCTTCCAAGGATTTTGTGCCGACGGATACCCAGACGGCTATTTGTGCTGGTACCTTGTATATGGCGGCATCTTTTATTGATTCGGCGATATTTGATCTTGAGCATGAACTAGGTTGTAGGTTCAAAGTATTCGTTACGGGAGGTGATGGATATAAGCTCGCGAGCCTGATTAATTCCAATTCCGAATATATCGAAGATTTGGTGTTATTAGGAATGATAAATATGACGGAAAGTGTAAAAAAATAGTTGACAGAATTGTTCAACGACCTATAATACGCCCCATTCGCCGACATAGCACAATTGGTAGTGCAACTGATTTGTAATCAGTAGGTTGGGGGTTCAAGTCCCTCTGTCGGCACCATTATTTAGAAGCTCGTATTTGCAAGAATACGGGCTTTTTTTGTATTTAAACCCGCTCAATTGCTATGTATTATTTCAAGCTGTTATAATGTAAGGCCAATTTTTATATTACAATCGGAAAACCGAATGGAACAACAATCTAGTTATACGAAAGAAGAACTTTTAGCTTGCGGAAGGGGAGAATTGTTTGGACCAGGTAACGCTCAGTTGCCATTGCCTCCAATGTTGATGTTTGATCGCATTACCCATATCTCAGAAGAAGGTGGAGAATACGGCAAAGGTCAAATCCGCGCTGAATTAGATGTTACTAAAGATTTGTGGTTTTTCGAATGTCATTTTAACGAAGATCCTGTTATGCCAGGCTGTCTTGGTTTAGACGCTATGTGGCAATTGATCGGGTTTTTCCTAGGGTGGACCGGTGGCCCGGGCCGCGGTCGTGCTTTAGGTTCCGGTGAAGTCAAATTCTATGGTCAGGTTCTGCCTACAGCGAAAAAAGTGGAATATGTCATCGACATGAAGCGTGTGATTAAACGCAAGCTATATATGGGCATGGGCGATGCAAAGATGTTTGTAGACGGACGCGAGATTTATAGCGCATCGGATCTTAAAGTTGGTTTATTTACGAATACGGATAGTTTTTAAATTATGAAAAGAGTCGTCATTACAGGATTAGGGATTGTTTCCAGCTTGGGGAACAATAAGGAAGAAGTAACGGATTCTTTACGTAACGGCCGTTCCGGAATCGTTTTCGCTCCGGAATATGCTGAAAACGGCATGCGTTCGCAAGTGCACGGTGCCATTAAGAATTTGGATTTTTCCGACCATATCGACCGTAAGCAACTTCGTTTTATGGGTGATGCGGCTGCATACAGCTATATCGCCATGCAACAGGCTGTGGAAGATTCAGGCTTAACGCCTGAGCAGGTTTCCAACCCTAGAACCGGTTTAATTGCCGGTTCCGGTGGCGGTTCTAACTCAAATTCCACTCAAGCGGTCGAAATCGCAAGAGAAAAAGGCGTACGTCGTGTTGGGCCTTACATGGTAACCCGTACAATGGGATCGACCGTTTCGGCTTGTTTGGCGACTCCTTTCAAGATCAAAGGTTTGAACTACTCAATCAGTTCGGCCTGTTCAACATCTGCTCACTGTATCGGTAACGCGGTTGAGCAAATACAGTTGGGTAAGCAGGACGTTGTATTTGCCGGTGGTGGTGAAGAGCTTCATTGGACCATGTCTGTTCTGTTCGACGCCATGGGTGCTTTGTCGACTAAAAATAATGATAACCCTGCAAAGGCTTCTCGTGCCTATGATGCTGACCGAGACGGTTTCGTTATTGCTGGCGGCGGCGGAATGGTTGTAGTTGAAGAGCTTGAACACGCTCTTGCTCGTGGCGCTAAGATTTATGCTGAAATTACCGGTTACGGCGCTAACTCCGACGGTTACGATATGGTTGCACCATCGGGTGAAGGCGCGGTACGTTGTATGCAGATGGCGCTTTCTACTGTTGCCGGTTCCGTAGACTATATCAACCCGCACGGAACTTCGACACCTGTCGGTGATACAAAAGAGGCGGCTGCTATCCGTGAAGTATTCGGCGCAGATGTTCCTAAGATCAGCTCAACCAAATCAATGTCCGGTCACTCTCTTGGTGCAGCGGGTGTACATGAATTCATCTACAGCTTGTGTATGCTTGAAAATGATTTCATCGCGCCTTCAATCAATATCGATAACCTTGATCCTGAGTGTGAAGGGATGCCGATTGTTACTGAGCTGGTTGAAAATGCCGGTTTGAACCGTATCATGAGTAACAGTTTCGGATTTGGCGGAACAAATGCCTCTTTGGTATTTGAACGCTATAAAGCTTAATTCCGCTGTTCTGAAATTGAACAGGCCTGTTGGGAATTTCCATCGGGCTTAAGCAATAAAAAAACCGCTTGAATGCGGTTTTTTTATGCCTGTATTTTTCGCAAACTTATTAGGTAGGTTGGCTTACGAACAGTTTCTAAGTTGGCTGCGATATCGTTTTGCCTGATTCGTTACCTTTTGTGCAACGCGTTTCAGCCAGGCTTTTTTCTGGTAAGTTTTTCTTGAATAGCCGCCACGGCCTTCATGGTAAGCAAGATAGAGGTTGTATGGGTCTTTGCGCGAGATTCCTAGTTGTCTGTGGGTTTCATAGTTGTACCAACCGATGAAATCCAGGGAATCGTCGATGTTGCTGCGTCGGGCACTCCAGTTGCCTGTCGCTTTCTGATAATCGTACCAAGCAGGGTCTTGCGCTTGAGCATAACCGTAGGCTGAAGAACTTCTTGGGAGTGGGATGAAGCCAAGAAAGTAAGGTCTTTCCGGTTGGGCATCGTGTTTGAATCTCGATTCTTGATGGACGAATGCCATCAGTACATACATTGGTACGCCCCAACGTTTTTCCGAAGCTCTGGCCGCATCGTACCAGTCATCGTCGAAATCGTAAATCGAACAGATATTGTTGTAGGTGCTTTTAGGTGGGTTGGAGCTACACCCTGTAATCAAACTAATTGCCAGTAATGCCCAAAGGGTTCTGTTTAACATCATAAATTGCCATAGGTAAATGAGTGTCGGTAAAGGACCTGTTTTTTGGAGTCTAGCACTTCCACAGTCCATTCCCCTTGCCAAGCGCTGGTTAAACGTTTGCTTGACCACGTACGGTAAAGGTTACTGTTTATTGTCAAAGGAATCAATGCCATAACCTTTTGTTTGTGTAGCCAACGGTGATAAATCACGTTACCTTCTGCACCTTTTATCGGTGTGAAAAAGAACAGTTTTCGGATGTTCTTGGGCACATGAGCGTTAAACGTTTCTGTAGGTTCTTTATCAATGATATTGGTCGTCAGAGCCGGGTTGACGACTAAGATTTTGGATTGTTGCACGACAGGAGACGGTTCAACTGTGACGCGGATGCTCTCTTGTTGTTCCTGTTTGGTCAAGGTGAGATCTTCACGCTGTTGGGGCGTTAGGATGCTTAAATCATTTTCAACCGATTCGGCTGGAGAGGCTATCGTTGTTTGGGGCACGCCAGACTCGGTCTCTTTAGCGGAAGTTACCGTAATTTCGTTTGTTTGGGCCTGGTTGTCAGTTGGATCTGTAGCCGGTGTTTGAGCTACTGTACGGTTTTCTTCTTCCGTTTTGTAGGTCGGCGTCGTCAACTGTTCATTTTGAATTTGCTGAGCGGAGATTGCCGGAGCTTCGTTTGCAATCAACGCTTGTTGTTCGACTTTCTTCTCGTTGATGCTGTTGATCAGTACGGAGGCGGTCGCAATTCCACCCAATACCATCATTACGAACCACGCCAGACGGTTGCGCCAAGGGGTTTTCTGCATCTCTTTAATACCGGCCGCCATCTCTTCATTGGCCTGTTCCCAGCCCATTAAACAGTATTGACGCATCGTCTGGTCGTAACGGATTTTGCTCGCAGCCTGATTAACGGTTTTACCATCAAGAGCCAAACGGTACCCTTTTTTAAAGGCGTATAGGTGATGGGCGTTTTGGGTATCCGGTAGTTTCATGCTGTAAACTTATCTAAGAGTTAGACTGATCAAACAAGGCTTCGGTGAATTCCTTGGCTTCAAACGGTCTCAGGTCATCAATTGATTCGCCGACTCCGATAAAGCGTACCGGGATGTTCGTCTGTTCCGCCAGAGCGAAGACGATTCCACCTTTGGCTGTCCCGTCCAGTTTGGTGACGGTGATACCGGAAACATCAACAGCCTGTTGGAATTGTTGAGCCTGGCTGAGGGCATTTTGTCCCGTCCCTGCATCGATGACCAGCATCACTTCATGAGGAGCGGATTCATCGACTTTACCGATGACGCGTTTCACTTTTTTAAGCTCCTCCATCAGGTTGGACTGTGTGTGAAGGCGTCCGGCAGTATCGGCAATCAAAACATCGATCTTTTTCGCTTTGGCTGACTGGATTGCGTCGAAAATAACGGCGGCGGAATCCGCTCCGGTTTTCTGTGCAATGACGGGTACTTGGTTTCGTTCTCCCCAGGTTTGCAGTTGCTCGACCGCAGCGGCACGGAAGGTATCGCCCGCTGCCAGCATGACCGATTTGCCTTCGTTCTGGAATTTCTTCGCCAACTTACCAATAGTTGTGGTTTTACCGACACCGTTGATACCGACCATCAGGATAACGTAAGGTCCTTCCTGTTTTGCCAGATGATTGTCTACATCTAGAGGCTGACTGATCGGTTCGATAATCTGCTGAAGTTGTGTCTTAAGCGCCGTGAACAGGGCTTCGGCATCGTTCAATTCTTTACGCGATACTTGATCCGTCAGGTTGCGAATGATGCGGTCGGTCGCATCCACGCCGACATCGGCTGTTAGAAGAATCATTTCCAGCTCGTCGAGCAAGTCTTCGTCGATTTCTTTGCGCCCAAGTAGAAGGCTGGCGATGTTGTCGGTGAAGCTACGGCGGGTTTTGCTCAAGCCGGATTTCAAGCGAGTGAAAAAGCCCGGTTTTTTGGCTGGTGCTGGTTCCGGTTTGGTTTCTGAAACTTCAGTCTCGGTGTTGCTTTCTTCTGCTGGAGTGTCTTCGTCTACACTGACGTCTAAGGACGCCTCATCCGGGGTAGCTTCCTCCGCTTTACTTTGGTCAACCGGCTTTTCGTTTTCCGGTAAAGCCGTTTCTTCCGGTGATTCAATTTGCTGTTCGACCGTACTTTCTTCTACTTCTGTTTCGGCCTGATCTTTTTTACGTCGCAAAAAGCTAAACATGCTGTTTTCCTATTAGGACAACCTGTCGCGATCCGTTTCTATCGGGTTGAAATACCGCATTGGAATAGTAGGTTGTTTTAAGAGTTTATTAATACTTGAATTGAGATATTGGGCTATTATAAATCAATCTCATGAGGGTTGTCGGCACATCCCGACTTTAAAAAGCAGATAGATAAAACATGACGGCGATAAAGATGAAAATGATCAAAAGATTGGGCTTGGCAGCGTTGCTGATTACGGTTTCGGCGCCCACTTGGGCCAAGCTTTCGGAATTTCAATTGGATAACGGTATGAAGGTGCTGGTCAAAGAAGACCATCGTGCCCCAGTCGTAGTTCAGCAGGTCTGGTATCGGGTCGGTTCCACCTATGAACAGGTGGGGAAAACCGGCTTGTCGCATATGTTGGAACACATGATGTTCAAAGGGACGAAAACCCTGAAGCCGGGAGAGTTTTCCAAAATTGTCTCTCAGTTAGGTGGACAAGAGAACGCTTTCACCACCGCAAACTATACCGCTTATTATCAAGTAGTCGGCAAACAAAATCTGGAAAAGGTAATGCAGATCGAGTCCGATCGCATGCGAAATCTGGTGATCGATGATGCCGAATTCAATAAAGAACGCGATGTCGTGACCGAGGAGCGCCGTTGGCGTTTGGAAGACAATCCTCGTTCCAAACTGAACGAGCAGTTCAACGCCACGGCGTTTTTGAACAGCCCGGCGCGCAATCCGGTCATTGGCTGGATGACGGATATCCGCAGTTATAAATCACAGGATTTGAGAGATTGGTATAAGAAATGGTATGCACCCAATAATGCGACCTTGGTGATTGTCGGCGATGTCCAGCCTCAGAAAGTACTTGAATTGGCGAAGAAATACTATGGTGGTTATCAACCTGAGGCCATGCCGGTTCTGAAGCCACAGACCGAAATCACCCAGGAAGGTGTGCGCCGTATTGAGTTAAAAGGAAACACTCAAGTGCCGTCCCTACAGATGGGATTCCATGTACCGAGCCTGGTGACGGCGAAAGACAAACGTGAAGTTTATGCTTTATCGGTTTTGAGCAGTATTCTGGATGGCGGTGAGAGTAGCCGTTTGCCGCAGTCACTGGTCCGAGATCAGCAGATCGCGGCAGGCGTCAGTGCCGGTTACAATGCTACAGACCGTTTGGAAACCCTGTTTGAGTTGAGCGGAACCCCTGTGAACGGTCAAGACATCAAAGAGGTCGAGAAAGCTTTGCTTACAGAAGTTGAAAAGCTCAAGAAGAAGCCGGTGAGTCGACAGGAACTAGACCGTGTGTTGGCGATGGATGAAGCGGATCATGTCTATTACCGCGATTCGATTCAGGCACAAGCTTCCATTCTGGGCTCTTTGGTCAGTGTCGGTTTGCCGCCGGATACTTTGGACAACTGGATTGAAAATATCCGTTCGGTCACGCCGGAAGAGATTCAAGCGGTCGCCAAGAAGTATTTGACCAACGATAATCTGACCGTTGCCGTTCTTTATCCGGACGGTAAAGACCATTCCAAGATCAAAGCCTACACAGGGAGACTGTAAATGAAGCGTTTCACGGTATTGCTGATCGTCTGTTTCGGCACTTTGTTACTTTCGGTTCAGGCTTCCGCTTCGGTGGAGATTAAGACTTGGCATACCTCCCAAGGCTCTAAAGTGATGTATGTTCACTCTCCCGAGCTACCGATGTTAGACATTGAGGTGGCGTTTGATGCGGGAAGTGCGCGGGATGGCGAAAAATGGGGACTGGCTTCGATGACCTCCGCATTGATTGGTACCCAGACCCCGAATCTGAGTGAAAAACAGATTTCTCGCAAGACCAATGAACTCGGTGCAAAAATCAATGGTGGAGTAGATCGCGATATGGCGAATTTTTCGTTGCGTACCCTGACGCGTGAATCCATTTTCAAACCGGCTTTGGAACTGTTTCGAGAATCGTTGACGCAATCGGTATTCAACCCGGAAATTTTCAATCGTGAACGCCAGCGTCTTTTGGTCGCCTTGAAACAGCAGCAGATGGATCCAAGTGAGATTGCGCGCAATGAATTTTGGAAGCAACTGTACGGCAACCACCCTTATGCCCATCCCGTTTCCGGCTCCATCGAAACGGTCAAGGCGTTGAAGCTGGAAGATTTGCAGGACTTCTATAAGCGCTACATCGTGGCGGCCAATGCGACGATTTCGATTGTCGGCGATGTCAGCCTTAAAGAGGCGAAAGAGATTTCCGAAAATCTGATGAAGTCGCTTCCGAAGGGGCAAAAGCCTGCAGCTCTACCAGAGCCGGAAAATTTGAAAACCGCACAGCGAAGTGTAATCAAATTTGATTCTTCACAAACCTATTTCCGTCAGGGACAGATCGGTGTTGAACGTGGCGATCCCGATTATTATGCACTGTTCTTAGGCAACCATCTTTTGGGTGGCAGCGGTTTCGGTTCGCTGTTGATGGAAGAGGTTCGTGAGAAGCGAGGTCTGGTTTATAGTGTTGGTAGCGGATTCGCCCCGATGCGGGTGGCCGGGCCTTGGCTGAGTTATTTGTCGACGAAAAACCAGAGTGCGAATGAAGCAGAAAAAGTGGTGGTAGATACATTGAAGGCTTTCATGAAATCGATTGACGACAAGCACTTTCAAGCCATCAAAGATAACCTGATCGGTGGCTTCCCGTTGCGTATAGACAGTAACGCCAAGATCGTCGGTTATATCTCCATGATCGGCTTTTACGATTTGCCGCTGGATTACCTTGACCAGTTTCCGAAAATCATCGAATCCTTAAGTAAGGAAGATGTATTAAAAGCCTGGAAAAAGCATATCCATCCGGACAAGATGGTGACCGTTATGGTGGGTAATCCCGCCTAAATCATCCATAAAGGTTTTCAACAGGCCTGTTCAGTTTGCCGGTTCTTTCCCCATGGTTGTTTCGGTGGCGGTAACGGGCGGTCTAATCGGAGCCAGGGCCTTTAAAAAGGTTTGTGCGCAAGCTTGCCAGCTAAAGTCTTGGGCATAAGCCCGGCACTGGTTCCGATCCAATTTCAATGCCGCTTCAATCGCGGTTTTCAAATCTTGATCCATAACTCCACACTGAGGAGTCAGTACGTCAACCGGTCCGGTCGTCGGGTAGGCCGCCACCGGCGTTCCCGCCGCTAAAGCTTCGAGCATGACGAGGCCGTAGGTGTCGGTTAGGGATGGAAAGACAAAAACATCGCCGCTGGCAAACAGTTCGGCCAGATCTTCTCCAGTGTGTTTGCCCAGAAAATGTACGTCCGGATAGTTTTGTTTGAAGGTTTCCAGTGCAGGTCCTCCGCCGACGACCACTTTGGAACCTTCCAACTCCAAATCCAGAAACGCAGGCAGGTTTTTCTCGACCGAGACTCGACCGACATACAAGTTAACCGGTTTCGGTAACTCAAGATCGCGTCGTCTTTTAGGGTGGAATAGCTCGACATCGACTCCCCGGTTCCACTTGAACAAATGTTTGAATCCCTTGTCTGTTAATTCATCAATAAGAGACTGAGTACTGACTAAAGTTCGTGTGGCGGGCGTATGGAAGAAACGAAGAAAACGGTATCCCCAACTGACCGGAATGATTGGAAACCGTTTGTTCACATATTCTGCAAACTTGGTATGGAATGAGGTGGTAAAAGGCCAGCCACGTTTTAGGCAGAACGACCTTGCCCGTAATCCAAGTGGACCCTCGGTGACAATATGGACCGCGTCCGGCGCAAAGTCTTCGATCTGCTGGCGGAAGCCATTAGCGTAAACCACCAGACGGATTTCCGCATAGCGGGGCATCGGAACAGTGGTGTACAAGCCGGGATGCAGAACCAGAACTTCATGACCGGCTTGTTCAAGCTCCCGGATGACTTGGGTCATGGTGGTAACTACGCCGTTGATTTGGGGTTTCCATGCATCGGTAACTATCAGTATTCTCATCTGTTACTCCATAAGTTTTTCTCTATTATGCCTGTAAGCACAACGACTTATGTTTCACTATTTTGACAGTTTCATTGAACTGAAAGTTGGCCGTGCGTTCACGCCCGTATCAAAAGAATTAGCTTTGACTGAATCGTGAGCCGATTGTCGCTACAACCAAACCGCTCAAAATTCCGAAGGTGATGGTGTAGACGTCCGGAAAGAGTTGGAAGTGCGAAAACAGGACAAAACCGAGCAATCCACCCAAAATGGTGGCGATCGACCAGGCCTGGTCAATTTTCTGTTTGAAAGCCAACCAGAGAATCAATGGACCGAAAGCCGATCCCAAAAGTCCCCAGGCATCCAGTACCAAACTGAAAACTGTCTGGTTGTTGGAAAGAGCAATCAGAACCGCAATCAATAGCACACTGAAAGTCGAGAGTTTGGTCAGGAAGAGGCTTTGGCTTGGGTTAGTCGTCAGATCACGCGTCAGGGAAGCGGAGCAAGATAGAATCAGGGAGTCGACAGTCGACATGGTGGCTGCGAACAGAGCCGCTAGAACCAGTCCGGTGAAGATTTCCGGCATGAGTTGTGTCGCCAGCGTCGGCAACGCCATTTCGGCATCGAAGTTTTCCGTTGAAGGAATCAACAGACGGCTGATCAGGCCAACGGTAATCGTTAAACCGTAGAACACGATGAACCAGGCGTAATAGTAGCGCTGCATTTGGCCGGCCGTGTATTTCGGGTTCAAGGTCATGAAGCGGATGACGATATGCGGTTGGCCTATGACGCCCATTCCGCCGAATATCCAGCCGAAGACGAACAGCGCTGCGGATAAACCGGTCATTCCTTCGGGGAACCAGTTCATGTAGTGATCGGAAACCTGGTTAAGTTGCTGGTCGAATGAGTCGAGTCCGCCGATGGCGGATAGACCGAAAACAGTCATGATGATCATACCGCTCAGCATGACGATGGATTGCGCCATGTCGGTCCAGATTGATGCTCGGATCCCCCCCACCAGACTGTAGACGAAAATGATGAAGGCCGCCAGCAGGATACCGGTTTCTTCCGGCCAGTCCAGTAAAGCCTGAGTTGCTTTGGTACCAGCCTTGAGTTGTGCCGCCGCGTAGACGATCAGGAAAACGATGGTCAGCAGGCCGATCAGTTGTCTTAAGCGGTGGGCAGAAGGCGCGGCAATCCAGTGCGAAATTAAACCACCAAAAGAGTGAACTTCGGGAATCTGGGCACTTTTTTGGATAGCGCTGACCGAACTGCGCTGGGCGAACCAGTCTCCGGCGATCCAGCCGATCATGAGCCAGATAGAAGACAGTCCCATCGCATAGGTTGCTCCGATCATGCCAATGAACATGAAGCCGCTGTTGTTGGTCGCGACTGCGGAAAGCCCGACCAGTGCAGGGTGTACGCTTTTACCTGCCACCAGATAGTCTGCGGTGGTTTTTTTAGAGAAGAAATAGCTTGTAATGCCAATGAGAAAGAACAGTGCGAGAAAAAAAAGAAAGGTGGTTAAAATCATGAAAACACGAGTCCATTTGTTTTTTTGTTAGTGTCAACGCCTCTTATAAATAAAACGCCAATCGAAGTAGTGAAGTAGTTATTGAGAACCACTTAAACAAATCGAGCGGCGAAATTCAAATCTATACCAGTATTGTGGGAATTAAGTTTTTTGCCTTAGGTGTGAATGAGATTGGCTGCGAGGGCGACAAAAACCAGCCCTGTGATTTGATGGAGTGTCTTCTGAATTTTGGGTGACTGTACGAGTTTGGCTCTCAGTTTGTCTGCTATTAGGGCGATTGAGGCAAACAGGATGAAAGTGACGAACATCGTGATTAAACCGAGAATGAAGACCTGTAGGCCTACGGAGCCGTGTTCAGGCAAGGTGAACTGAGGTAAAAAAGCCAGAAAGAAGATCGAAACTTTGGGGTTGGAGAGATTCATCAGGATACCTCGCCGGTAGAGTTGGTAAGGTGTGAGTGTTTTGGGTGGCGGGTTCTCCAAAGATGTGTTTGATGCACGAAACGCCATCCAGGCAAGATAGAGTAGATAGGCTGCCCCGAGTATTTTCAATACGTTGAAAGCGACAATGGAGGTTTTCAGGATTGCGGCTACACCTAAAGCGACCAAACTGGTGTGTACGATCAACCCGCTGCATAAGCCGGCCGTCAGATAAATTCCCGCTTTTCGTCCGTGAAAGGCTGATTGTGCCAGCACATACAGGTTGTCCGGTCCGGGTGACAGGCCGATCAGGACGGTGGCAACGATAAACGTGGAAAGCAGTTCGAATGGAATCATTGTGAGGGATTGAGGTCAAAGCCGTCAGGGGGTGATGCGATCGTTACGAACCAGATAATCGCCGTCGAATCGGATTTCCAGAGGTTGGCCTCCAAACATCGGCTGTTCCGGCATACGTTTTTGAGCGCTGATCAACAGGCAGGGCTCAATCGTTTTTCCGGAGTTTCCGACTCGACCCAAAGGCGCACCTTCTTCCACTTTATTGCCGGGGGCGACCATGACACTGTCGTATTGCAGGTGGGCAAGCAGGATTTCAGTCCCGTCGCAGTTCAATAAAACATGGTTTCCAAGCGGTTCGTTCTTATCCGCTTCCTCTGTCAGAACCTTGTGGTCGGGCTGGTTGTTTTCAGTGTGAACAACCGTGCCGCTGCAAGGAGCAAAGACCTGATCCCCATAAATGTTATAGAGTTGCGGTTCGTCCGGTTGCGTGCCTCGAGCCCGGAATCCGAAAGAGTTGATTTTCACAATGTCGACGCCGTAACTCATGCCTTGCCAGGCTGCAAGAGAGGGAATCGGTTTCAGGTTTCTCAAATTCGGATTCAGAACCGAATTGCTTCCCGCGTTCACGGCGTAGTAATTACCCTGAGATAGGGGAAAGGACACATCGGCAAATTCCTGGGCTTTGGAATAGCGCCCGGATAGTAAGTAGCTGTTTGCAGCGATGATGATCATTATGACGGACAGTTGCCCCAGAAGTGATAGGGTTGAGGGTAGTGTCCAGGGAGTAAACCAGGTTCTGCCTTCCGTATGGGCAAGAGAGCGGGCAGAGAGAATGACGGCTATCACGAGAAGTACATAACTCAAATACCAGGGTACGATGACCCATGTCATGCCGATGTGGATTGTCAGCAGGTAGCCGATGACCACAATTGTCTTGAACAACCATTTAAAGCGGGTTCGGTTATGGGACAAAGCCAGCCATAAAAGAAGCGTCAGAGGCAGAAGCACCTGGAACAGCAGCACTTGAGTCAGCATCAAGGACACTCCTTTGGTTGTCAGGAACTATTAATCCGGTAGAGGGGGAATCGTTCGTTTTCCGGAAAGTTCCAAGCCGTTATGAATAGGTTGAACTCAATCATATCGCATTTTAGAAGTGAGAGAAATATCCTGCAAGGATATCGTAAAGCCAGTCACGTTTTTGCATGAGGCCAGCTTAGACACGTTATTAAGTGAGATGGATTTTAGCCGGATTCGCGATCTGAGTTTTCTGCGGAGAGCGCTTGACCTTCTTTGCCGATCAAACCAAGATGAGTGTGAGAGAAGCCGGTCGCGTATTTGAGTCCATATCCCAACATTCTGTCAAAACCGATGTGGGCGCTCCAAATCAAACCGCCGGCGATCAGTTCCGGGAATTGCATCAACAGGCCCGAAACCAGGCAAGCAAAGGCTGCAATGTAAGTGTGCGTAATGTTATAAACGATAGCGCCTGTGACCGGACCTGCCAGGTACCCCAAAAATGCAATGTCAGGTAAGAAAAAGAGAATTAAAAACAGCGTCCAGTCATATTGAAAATACTCGTATGCGAGAAGGCAGGTGATGAGAACGGCCAAGCCTTCGATTTTGATAAGCGTTCGGACTTGGCCTGTTACGAATCCGTTCATATGTGATCCCTTTTTGAAATGGCCAGGTTAGCCAATGATCGTGATGTGGGGGGCTTATATAGATTAACCATCCTAGAAAATGCTTAGAGGTACGTCAACCGGGTTTTAAGAATGAGGTTGAGGAGGGTTTGATATTCAGTGATATGCCCATTAAAAAATGTGATTAAATTAGCACTTCCTAATATACTGTAATCTTTGCTACACTTTGTGACCGTGTTAATAAGTTTTTGATGTAAAACGCTAAAAGCAAGGTTGCCTTATGTTAGATGTAATCAAAAATCTATGGTTTCGAGATCCCAAAGAAGAAACCGTCTATATCAACGATGTCGCTGTGCGTATCCGTGCAGGAATCCTGTTAGCTATTCCGATTTTCATGAGTTTTACTTTGTACGATGCGATCTTCGTTTCCAACTGGATCGTCGACGGTAATACCGCTGTGGACAGTGGTGATATGGACTGGGATTACCACATTATCTACCATGTCGATGCGATTCGACGCACCTTCGACTACTCCTTTCAAACTTGGGTGTTATTGTATGGTTTGTTTGAATTGCTGTCGGGGCTGTTCGTGACGACTTCAAGACTTTCTCCAATCATCCTGATTTCAAGCTTTTTGGCGAGAAATCAGAAGCCGGTATGGAAGCCTCTTGTACCGAAGCGTTTTGCTTGGGTATTGGGGTCGACCTTTATCGCAGTTTGTCTGGTTTTCTTTAATCCGGAAATCTTTGCAAACTGGGTGAATACAGTGGCAGGTTCACAGGTTCTGCCGACTACCGAAAACTACATGTCTCCGTACATTCCATTGGTTTTAGTATGGATCTGTTTGGGCTTTATGTGGTTGGAAGCGGTTCTAGGTTTCTGCGTCGGCTGTAAGATTCACTCTCTGTTGGTCTGGATGGGCATTTTGAAAGAAGAGTGCGAAGCCTGTAATAATATTGACTGGGAAGAGATTGCCAGAAAGAACAAAGAACGTCTGGCGCAGAAAGAGGCAGAAGAAAAGACCTCTTAACACCCTTTAAAATTGTTTCATTGGATTTGAACAGGCCTGGTCAGAATTATTGGTTTTGACCGGGCCTGTTTGTTTCCGGGTTTTGGAAAGTGTGTGCAGTCAGTCCTTTTGATAAGGATCGGTTCGGGCAAGGTCTGAAGGAATTCAGGTTAACGGTATCTCGTTATCGTTCTGGGTGCTGTAATGAATTGTCGGGAGCTGGGGTTTATAAAATCGACAGGCCTGTTGGAAAATGGCGCAGCCACCAGGACTCGAACCTGGAACGGCCCCTTAGGAGGGGGCTGTTATATCCCTTTAACTATAGCCGCGTGGCGGATATTTTAGCAACTTTGATAACGTTTTTTTAGAACTCTATGTGAAATGCACGGCTTTTTAAAAAGAGGTGAAATCGCTTTTGGGATATTAGAAATCTCGTCAAGTTTTTAATGTCTTGAGAATCAGAGGTGCTATGTGCTTTGAGAGATTGGATGATTATCCGGCAGGAAGGAAACCCCGTGAAGCAGATTGTGTTGTTCACGGGGGGGAGGGTTCAGATTAGGTGATCTGGTTTAAAAACTAGAACTCACTCCAATCGTCGCCATCGTTTTCCTTTCTAGTTTCGACCGGCTGCGGCTTGATGGCGTGCACTGTCGCCGCTTGTTGCGTTCCCTGTTTGGGGGCGGCTTTCGGTGCAGTCGAAGCACTTGTGTTGTGAGCAAGCACCGGAGCCGGTTTCGGTGCTGCAGCTGGTGCCGCTAATCTACGAGAGTTGGAAACCTTGAAGAATGCCATCTCCTTCGAAAGTTCCTGAGCCTGTTCGGCCATGCTTTCGCTCGCCGCCGATGTCTGTTCGACCAAAGCTGCGTTTTGTTGAGTCGCACCGTCGATGTCGTTGATTGCCATATGAACCTGGTTAACACCGTTCGCTTGCTCTGTAGACGACTGGGCAATCTGTCCGATCATCTCGTTAACTTGAACGATGGCTTCTTTGATTTCTCCCAGTACCTCGCCGGATTGCACGGCCAGTTCCGAACCTTGGCTAACACGTTCGTTACTTTCGTTAATCAGCTGTTTGATGTCTTTAGCGGCATCGGCTGATTTTTGTGCGAGTCCTCGGACTTCTCCGGCAACCACGGCAAAGCCTCTGCCGTGCTCGCCCGCTCTCGCTGCTTCAACCGCTGCGTTAAGGGCCAACAAGTTGGTCTGGAACGCGATGCTGTCGATCAAAGTCACGATGTCGTTGATTCTCTGGCTTGAGCGTTCAATGGATTGCATGGCTTCGATGGTTTTTTCCATAACGGAAGTACCCATTTCGGTTTTATCCTGCATCTGTTTAGAAAGGATCGCCGCTTCGCTTGAGTTCTGAGTGTTGTTCTGAACGGTTGAATTCATCTCTTCCATGGTTGCGGAAGTTTCTTCAACGGCTGCCGCTTGTTCCTGAACACGCTGGCTAAGATCCAAGGCACCTTTTGAAACTTCTTCCGATGCCGTCAGTACTATATTCGCGGCATTTGAGGCTTGTGTAACGATGCGCTCCAGATTGTTGATCGAATCGTTCAGGCTGGTCTGAATCGTTTGCAGCTCGCCCGAATAGTGGCCGTTCATATTTGTGGTCAGATCGCCACTGCGCAGTGCGGATAGAACCGTTTTAATCTCTTCCATCGCATCACTCAGCGCGGTGACCGAGTTGTTGATGCTTTGCTTGAGGACGTCGAAGCTTCCGTTTGCTTCCACTTCCACTCGTTGAGAGTAATCGCCTTCCGCAACCGCCTGCATGACTTGGTTGATTTCACGGATGACTTGATCGGTGCGGCCAAATGCCTGCTCGACCAGATTTCTGAAGCTTTCGGCAACCTCTTCATCCATTTTGGCGTCCAGACGCCCGTCTTCCAAGGCCTGCATGATGTTTCCAAGTTCGTCCATCATGAAGGATACACTGTTTGCAGAAGCGTTAACCCCTTCTTTCAGCGACAGCAATTCACCGACAAATTCACCTTCCATACGTTCGGTGAAAATGCCTCTTCCGATCGCATCGACGGTCTTGTTCGCTTCGCTCAGCGCCTTGCCTGTCTGTTCCAATAGGTCATTGAATGCACTCGAAACCTGGCCGACTTCATCCATTCTTTCAATCGGAACGCGCTTTTCGAAGTCGCCGTTTTGAACAACGTGATCGGTGACACTGACCAGGTTATCCAAAGGTCGTAGAATCGCTCGTAAGGTCAGTAGTGACAGAACGATCGAAATAGCCAAGACCAGAATGGAGAAAATGATAGCAAGAGTGAACGATGCCTTATAGGTCGTATCGTTTTTTGCATTCAGTTCGGCCGCGACACGCAATTGCAGGTCAATTAATTTGGAGATCTGATCTGAGACCGGATCAATGTATTTATACAGTTGGTCGATACTGAATTGACGTACCGCTTGCGTATCCTGGTTTTTGATGGCAGTAATCAGGGTTACCAGACTTTCATCGGCTTTGTCCATGAGTTGGCTGGTTTGTTGCGCCAGTTTGGCTTCTTCCGGTGTCAGGGTTGTGGCCATGTATTTGCCCCAAAGTTCTTTGACTCTGGTTTGAGCATTGCTTATGTTTGTACTGGCCTGTTCAAAATTGAGTTGTCCATTACGTAACTTATGGTTGGTGTCTACGATGTTGACCGCATACATGTCGGCAATTTCTTTCAAGTCTTTCAATGGGACGATCCGGTCGACGTAAAGCGTCGTGAAGTCTTGATTGTTCTTGTTCATGACAAACAGGCCGGATGATATAGAAACGACGATGAATGCAATCAACACTCCGATCATCATTATGATTCTGGCTTTAATGGACATGGGGTACCTCGGGGTTTAAATATTGATGTTTTTAATATTTGTTTTTTAAGTTAAGTTTACAAAAGTTGTTAATCTTGTTTGAAATCTTCCATTTCGGTTTCAATTTGAGCCGTTAGTTGATTGGAATGATTAACCATCTAAATTGACTCTTTAATAAACCGGTATAAAAACAAAGGTCATTTTCAGTTTCGGCAATGTTACCTGACATTGTTGCCAGTATCAATAAAAATTCCTTACTTTATATGTTTTTTTACGTACTTTTTAAATTATGCTTCTTGTCATCAAGTGTGGTTTGAGGTAATAAAATCAGTCTGAAATCGATTGGGGATTGCGGATAGGGGGCATGAGCGACATAATTGAGGCTTTCTATTCATTATAAGACTATTCGGGGAGCAGTCTGATGATTTATAACAGTTTGGGACATTCCGATATTCAAGTTAGCCGTATCTGTCTGGGAACGATGACTTGGGGGGAGCAGAACACACAGGAAGAAGCGTTCGAGCAGATGGATTATGCGCTCGAGCAGGGGGTAAACTTCTGGGATACTGCTGAGCTGTATTCTGTTCCACCCAGAGCGGAAACCTATGGCCGAACGGAGGAAATCATCGGGAACTGGTTCGCCAAGCATGGTCGGCGTTCAGAGGTGGTTTTGGCTTCGAAAATCGCCGGCCCGGGACAGTTTGTCGAGCATATCCGTGGAGGCCAGGGACGTTTCAACAGTGAGCAGATTCATCAGGCACTGGACGCGTCGTTGAAACGTCTTCAGACGGATTATCTTGATCTTTATCAGTTGCACTGGCCGGAGCGTCAGACCAATTATTTCGGGCAACTGGGATTTGTTCCGCCAGATGAAGAAGAGAGCCTGACACCGTTCGAAGAAACGTTGGAAACGTTGACCGAACTGGTCAAAGCAGGAAAAATCCGTCACATCGGTTTGTCGAACGAAACGCCTTGGGCGACCATGAAGATGCTTCAAGTTGCCGAAGCGAAAGGGTTGGAGAAAATCGTAACGGTGCAAAACCCCTACAGCTTATTGAACCGTAGTTATGAAGTGGGTATGGCGGAAATCGCTTATCGTGAAGGTGTTGGCTTGCTGGCTTATTCTCCGCTCGGCTTCGGTGTTTTGTCCGGGAAATACTTGAAAGGGCAGATGCCTGCCGGATCCCGTCTCGATCTGTTTCCGCATTACGACCGTTATTCGAACGACAATGCGGTAAAAGCCACTGAACTGTATGCGGCCTTGGCCAAAGGTAACGGAGTCTCTCCCGCACAGCTGGCGTTGGCATTCGTTAACAGCCGTCCGTTTGTTAGCGCTAACATCATCGGTGCAACCAGTATGGCGCAGCTGAAAGAAAATATTTCGTCTATTGATGTGACGTTGGATGAAGAGACGTTGCATCAAATCGAAAGGATTCATGCACAATACACGATTCCTTCTCCTTGATTGAACAGGCCTGTCGGGTTTTATACCGTGACAGGCCAAGCTTCGAGTCAGGCAGAAATCTTTTTCTGATCGGTCTGTTTCGGTTGATCCAGTGCGCCAAGACGGGCCAGTCGGTATTCGCCGCTCTCTGTATCGAGTTGGTAGATATTGAAATTGGTGTCGATATCAAACCCTTCGAGACGTTTGGCGTAGTTGGTGGAAATACTGCCTTCCGGTGAATGAACACGGTGAAACACATAAGGCTCCCAACCTAGAATGGCGGCTCCGTCATGGATTTTCTTGCCGTTGTGGTAGATGGCATCGGCGGTCACCTCGAACTGCTCAACCTTGCCGTGTTTAGTTGAATAGAGTTCGACGATGCGTTTCCCTTGATGAACCACCAACTTGTCTTCCTGATCGGTATGCATGTACCAGTACCAAGTCTCGTCCCCGGCAATCAATGGGCTTTTTCCACCGGGTTCATGGATGACCAGATCTACGCCGGATAGACCGTCGATAACACCGTCAATGCTGAAAAAATGAACTTTGGGGGTGGATCGGAGCGTTTTTAAAGGGATGATGAAACAGAGATGATCGATGTAGGTGCTTCGTATTCCGGCCTCGTAAGACATATCGCATCCTTTGCAATTTATTGGGCTTGTAACTAATAAACTAAATCAAATATCTGCCGGACGCAACCGTTGCCTTAAGGTTATAAGACCAGAGCCGAATCCAGTCTATTCCAGCAAGCGGACGGCAAAGCGATCCTTTCCGTTTTCTTTTGCTTCGTAGAGCATGTCATCGGCACTTTCGATCCACTCTTCCGGTGTGCGTTCCGGTTTGCCCGGATGGGTGACGGCGCAACCGATGCTGACGGTGACGTGGTCGGCTGCGGCCGAAAATTCGTGTGGGATCTGCAAGTCACGAACCGCTTGTAAAACCTCTTCAGCCATTTGCTCGACGAATTCGACATTTGTCGGAGCTAGAACGATCACGAATTCTTCTCCGCCGTAACGCGCCACATAGTCGGTTTTACGTTTGACGGTTTCCTGAATTCGTTGCGCCAGTTTCTGCAGGACTTCATCGCCCTCGCCATGACCGTAGTTGTCGTTGTAGGCCTTGAAATTGTCGATGTCCAGAAACAGCAGGCCGATAGACGACTGTGTGCGGCTTGAGAAATCCCAGACATTTTCTATGATGCTGTCGAGTTTTCTGCGGTTATATAGTCCGGTCAGCGGATCGGTATAGGAAAGTTGTTCGAGCTTTTCATTCTTCAGCGCGAGTTCCTGGGTCTTTTCTTTGACTAGTCGTTCCAGTTTTCGAGTTTCGGTAATGTCCTTAATGACTGCACGCAACGCTTTCTGCCCGTTGAATTCGATTCGGGTTAGAGTGACCCTGGAAAGGAAATCGTGTCCATCGGTTCTCTGGTGCATCCATTCGAAACTGTGTTCACCGGTCTCGAAGGCAATTGCAATCATTTGGTTGGCTTTATCGAATGAGTCCTGTCCGTCCGGTTGGATGGGAGGTGATACTCGTGCGGGATGGAATTTTTCGAGCTGTGACTTTTTAGTGTAACCCATCAGGCTGTAGTAGGCTTGGTTGTAGTCCAGATAGGTGCCGTCGGAATCGATGATGATGATTGCCGATTCACATGTGTTGAACAAGTATCGGTAGTCGGCTAACTGTTGTTTTAAGCGTTGATTCTCATGAATCAGTGCCTGCAAATCGTCCATCAGAATACACTTTATGCTCGAAGTTATAGTTCAATGCTAGCAGACAATTTAACGAAAGACTACGTTTATTACCTACGGGGTAAAATCGTAATAATTTCACTCTGACCGATGTTGGATTTCGGACAGGCCTGCTCGGAATCCAACGGAAATCAGTTGGTTTGAAGGAATTCTACTACTTCGTCCATGGTGCCCGTAAAACAGATTGGTTGTGAATTCTTTTGAATTTGGTAGTCGTACATCGGGTCGTAATACTCGCTCAACAGGGTTTTAATCCAAAGTTGGTGATTTTCTGTTTCCCCTGATGCCATTTGGCGTTCCATGGCGTATTGGAACTGTTCCAGTACCCGTTGGTGGCGTTCGCCGCCAAGGCGTTTTCGGATTCGATCAAACGCGGCCTGCATGAATTCCACCCAGTCTTCGAGCAGAGGATATTCCTGTTGCGCTTCGACCACATATTCCTGATGGGTGATTTGGACACGTTCTTCAAGCGGCGTGTCGACGATGATCCGGTTTCCTGATTTCAACGCATCGAAGAGTGGTTTAGGCATAGAGACCGAGCCGATATTACGCGCTTCGTCTTCGATGACAAGTTGGTGTTCGGCGTTTTCCATAAAGCGGATCAGAGCCATCGCCAGCTGATTCTCGAAATTGATCTGAGTCGGCTGAGGTGTGGCGTGGCGACCGAAAGCAGAGCCTCGGTGGTGTGCCAGTCCTTCCAGATCGACAGCTTGCTCAAGGCGTTGAATCACCAAAGTTTTGCCTGAACCGGTGCGTCCGGCCAGTACCAAGGGCTGAATGTTTCTTTGTTGCATTAAGGCAGGAAATTCATCCATGTAATCGATCAGGTAACGGCGAAACGCTTTGTAACCGCCTTTTAAACGAACGATGTCACGACCGCTGTCGGCCAGCCATTGTTGAGAAATTTTGGAACGCATTCCTCCGCGGAAACAGTAGAGCAACGAGTCGGGATGCTGATCCATGAATTCCGACCAGGCCTCTATTCGTGGTTCCCTGACTGATTCACTGACCAGTTGATGTCCCAGTTTCACGGCCGCGGCATTGCCGTGCTGCTTGTAACACAGTCCAACCTTTTGACGCTCTTCGTCGTTCATCAACGGAAGGTTGGTCGCCGATGCAAATGCGCCCTGGTTGAATTCCACCGGTGCCCGCACATCGATAAGCGGTGTCTGCTTCAACACGATCGAGCGGAAGTCGTCGGTTTGCGGCAGACTTTCGGAAAATTCGGTCAGTTTAACAGCCATTACACCACCTCGACACAGTGACTCTGGGATGTGGTTTCTACGGTTTTACCGATCGGTTCAAGTTCCAGTCCGAATTGGGCCGCGACTTCTTTGAAACGTTCCACGGCCTCCGGACGGACTGCGGCCAATAACCCCCCGGAAGTCTGTGGGTCGCACAAGATCATTTTCTGGGTTTCGGTAATGGTCGGCGCAACCTTGTGGCCGTAACTTTCAAAATTGCGGCCGGTTCCGCCAGGCGTACAGCCTTGCGCCAAATAGTCGAGCACGTTCGGCAGGATTGGAACCTTATCGAATTCGATGCGTGCGGCGATGTCGCTGCCTTCGCAGATTTCGATCAAGTGCCCGAGAACACCGAAACCGGTGACGTCGGTCAAGGCGGTGACGCCCGGAATTTTGGCGAATTCACTGCCGGCCTTGTTCAGAGTGGTCATGGCCTCAATCGCCATATCCAGATGTTGAGACTGAATCTTTTTCTGTTTTTGAGCCGTAGTCAAAATACCGATGCCGATTGGCTTGCTGAGGAACAGTTCGCATCCGGTTTCGGCGGAGGCGTTGCGTTTCAGGTGTTGGTTGTCGACCACACCGGTGACCGCCAGACCGAAAATCGGTTCGGGGGCGTCAATCGAGTGACCGCCTGCCAGTGGAATACCGGCCTCTTCACAGGTGGCGCGGCCACCTTCGATGACTTGTTGGCCGATTTCAGGAGGTAGTTTGTCGATAGGCCAACCGAAAATCGCAATCGCCATTAACGGTCTGCCGCCCATCGCATAGATGTCGCTGATGGCGTTGGTGGCGGCAATGCGCCCGAAAGTGTACGGGTCGTCGACAATCGGCATGAAGAAGTCGGTTGTGCTCAATACTGAAGTCCCGTTGCCCAAGTCGTAGGCAGCGGCATCGTCTTTTGTGCTGTTTCCGACCAGTAATTGCGGGTGGGGGGCGATGTCCATTTGGGTCTTCAGGATACTGTCGAGCACCTTCGGGGAAATTTTGCATCCGCACCCGGCACCGTGGCTGTATTCCGTCAGTTTGATGGTGGTGTTGGCGGTTTGATTGTCGAGCATTTTCGTTCCTTGTCTGAGTCTGTCCGCCGGCTAATGATTGCGGACAGAGCCTGTTTTATCTGGTTTTGTTCGTTTTGTTAGGTTTGCGCGGCGTACGTAATGTCCGTCCACTTCTTTTTGAAGCGGTTTTTCGCACGTCAGTTTTCGGAGAGCGACGTTTTCTTTCTGTATCGTCGTTTCTGCCGAATGTCGTTTTTGCATTCGTTTTCTTAACCGTTTTTTGGGTTTCGTCGGGTGCAGCGGTCTTGCTGGAACCGGCCACAGCACGGTTGATCTCGTCCATTTCATCAGCTGTCAGGTTGCGCCATTGCCCGGGCTTGAGGTTGCCTAGCTCTACCGACATAATTCGTGTGCGCTTGAGTTTGGTGACTTCGTAACCCAGATATTCGCACATCCGGCGGATTTGTCGGTTCAGTCCTTGGGTGAGGATGATTTTGAAGACAAATCGGCTGACGATACTGACTTTACATGGCTTGGTAACGGTGCCGAGAATCGGCACGCCTCTCGACATGCGCTCTATGAAACGATCGCTCAACGGTTTGTCGACGGTGACGACGTACTCCTTGTCATGGGCGTTTTCGGCTCGCAGAATCTTGTTGACGATGTCGCCGTCGCTGGTCAGGAAAATCAGTCCTTCCGACGGCTTGTCGAGACGGCCGATCGGAAAGATTCGCTCCGGGTGACCGATGGCATCAATGATGTTGCCTTTAACCTGGCGTTCGGTTGTGCAGGTAATTCCGATTGGCTTGTTGTAGGCGATGTAGATGCGGTCGGATTTGTTTTGCGCGCTGGCTTTGACCTCTTTTCCGTCCACCTGAACGACGTCACCCGGTTGGACTTTTGTGCCCAGTTCCGGCAGTTTTCCGTTGATCCGGACACGGTTTTGCTCAATCAACTTATCGGCTTCACGGCGTGAACAAAAGCCGGATTCGCTGATGAATTTATTGAGTCGTTTTTCACTGCTGCTGGTCACAAAGGCGTCCGTTATTTCAATTCTGGGCAAACGGGTATTATAAATCCCCAAGCGAATCGAAACATCGGATTCTGTTGCAAAAGTGTTTGTTTTTAACGATTTGCGGTTTTTTTAGGGGGTTGACGGCAGCTGTAAAGCTTGCAAGAGGTCGGCAAAATCGTTTGAAGCGAAAGCGTCTTCTTGTGTGCAAGTTTCTTTTAATTGCTTCAAGCGCGTAAACAACTCCGGGTCATCACTTTGGTTGCTGCACAGGTTCAGCAAATCATCCAGTAAATGGCCATAAGCGCGCCACTCAATCTGTTTTAATTTTGCTTGTTGTTCGGCTGGAAGCGGAGCGAAACTCGAACTTGCGCCAAAATCTCCGAATAAGACATTGGCCTGTTTGTCGATCAGTATATTGTGGGCGTAGACATCGCCATGAGTGATTTTATGGCGATGCAAGTGGTTCAAAGTGTCGGCCATACTGATGGCTATTCGGTGGATTTGTGACAAAGTGAGCTGAAAACCTTCCGCAAAGGTGTCGCGCGTGCACGTTTCTAAGCTAGGTGGTCCGCCAAGATTGAAAAAGTGGTCGGGAATCAGTTCCATGATCAATCCCGACTGTTCATCTTCAGCGATGTGCGCCATGACTTTTACCAGATTTGGGTGCTCGCTGATACTCAAACTGGCGTGCAGCTCTTCATTTGGGTAACCGTCACTGGTGACGTCTCCTTTGAATAATTTGACGGCCACCTGTGACGCGGATAGTGCCGGATTCAAATTGTCTTTGAGCAATTCCGCCCGGTGAATGACGCCAGAGGCACCTTCACCCAATTGTTCGGAAAGCTGAATGTCTTTTAGATTGATTTTAGGCGTTGTGCAACTCTCTCCGGAAGCGTTGCTGCAAAACGGATTCCCGGCAAAGGCAAGCCATGCAAGTTTAGGCAGTTCCAGTAACCAGTCCGGCAGGTTTGAAAGTTGGTTGGCTGAAATTCGCATCAACTGTAGGCTTTGGCACTGACTCAGTGACTCCGGCAGTGCTTGAAGCTGATTGCCGGCCAACATCAGTTTTTGCAGTCGATGCAAGTTGCCGATCGAGTTAGGTAGATGCGTTAGTTGGTTGTCTGTCAAAATCAACCAGCGAGTGTCGTTGGGTACCGCATTTTCCGGAAAATGTTTTACACGATTGGATTTGAAACTGATCAGGTCCAGTTTCGGGCAGCTGGCCAATGATTGAGGAACCGATTCAAAGAGGTTGTTGTTTAAAAATAGTGACTTCAACTGATGCAGACGGTTTAAATCTTCGGGAAGTGTCGTAAGCTGGTTGTTCGATAGATCGAGTATTTGCAAACTGTCGGCTAATGAAAAAATTTCTTCAGGGAATTCGGTCAGGTTTTCGGATAGTTTTAAGCGGGTTACTGGTCCTAATTCGCCAGATTTGAGTTGAGCCAAGGTGTGCAAAATTCGTTTCTCTTGTTAAGCGTTATTTACACACAATGATAATACATTATTCATGGTGGGCATAATTTGTGGATCGTATAAAGCGCCGGAATGGCGGCGATGGTTTCAAATGGCGTTCTTAGATTCCCGCTATTGCAGACGCAAAACCCAGTATGATATGCCTTCTTCGGCGGTTTGCATGTCTGATCGCGGCAATTGTAAAATAGACAGGCCTGTTCAGAACGTTTTTCGAGCTTTTGGACAGGTTTCACTTCAATAAGGCACACGGTAATGGCAAAACAGGCGAATATTGGACAGGTAAACCGACTCAAGGTCGTTAAAGAGGTTGAGTTCGGGTTGTATTTGGACGCGGGACAGTTGGGCGAGGTCCTTTTGCCGAACCGTTACGTACCGAATGGCGCCAAGGTCGGCGACGAGCTTGAGGTGTTTATCTATCAGGATTCTCAGGACCGTCTGGTGGCGACAACCGATAAGCCGATGGCTTCGGTGGGTGAAGTGGCATTCTTGAGGGTTAAACAGGTTAACCGTACAGGCGCTTTTCTTAACTGGGGAATGCCTAAGGATTTGATGGTGCCTTATGCGGAACAGCGTGTGCCGATGGAAGAAGGACGTTCTTACTGTGTTTATCTGTATGTCGATCAGAGCGGACGGATCGCGGCGTCAAGCAAACTGAGCCTGTTCCTGAAAGAGACTAATACCGACTTCAAAAGCGGTCAGGAAGTGAGTCTGTTGGTGGCGAGTCGCAGCAACATGGGGTATACCGCGGTCATCGACGGCACCCATCTCGGGCTGATTCACAATTCCGACATTTTGCAGCCGCTGAGAATGGGGCAGAAGCTGAAAGGCTACATCAAAGGAATCCGCCCGGACCTTAAGATCAATTTGACTTTGCAGAAGCAAGGCCGAGAAGGTCGGGAAGAACTGGCCGATCAAATTCTGGCGCATTTGGAAGAAAATGGCGGCCGTTCGGATTTGGTTGATAAAAGCTCGCCGGAAGCCATTTTTAAACAGTACCGTGTCAGCAAGGCCAAGTACAAGAAGGCGTTGGGGCAATTATACAAGGTCAGAAAAATCGCCATCGAAGAAGACCATATCGAATTGCTGTAACGTCGGGGCTTGGAATAACGCAAGATGGCTAAGAAACCTTCAAAAAGAACCTCTCATAACAGTCAATCCCGTTCTGCGGTAAAAGCCGGCAGGCCTGTTCGTTCCGAAATGGGTGAAGTGCGGATCATCGGCGGCGATTGGCGTGGCCGGAAGCTGCCGGTGTTGACGGCGGAAGGCCTGCGACCCACGTCCGACCGGGTGCGAGAGACCCTGTTCAACTGGTTGCAGTTTGAGGTGCCGGGGGCGAGTTGCCTTGACGTCTTTGCCGGGTCCGGCGCATTGGGGTTTGAAGCTTTGTCACGTGGCGCCAAGCAGGTGACGTTTCTGGAGTTGGCGGCATCGAACGCCAAACAGTTGAAAACCAATCTGGCCACATTGAAGGCCGATCAAGCCGAAGTCGTTCAGACCGACAGTTTGCTGTGGTTGTCCCAAACAACCGGGCAGGCATTTGAGGTGATTTTTCTGGATCCGCCGTTTCATCAAGGGTTGATGCAGCCCGCTGTGGATTTACTGTTCAAGAACGGCTACGCCGACGATAGCAGTTGGCTGTATATCGAACAGGAAAAACAGCTGGATTGGCCGCAGCTTCCCGAGGGGTGGGTGTGTCATCGTGAGAAAACCACCTCTCAGGTACGTTTCGGCCTTTGGTATAAGGAAGAACAGGAAGATTAATTCCGTAGCATGGCATCCAGCTGGTCGACCACCTCGGCCCAGTCGGCGTCGTCATCGATCGCTTCAGTCAAAAAAGCCGACTGCGACGGCGTCCAAAACGGAGCGTCCGGAAGATGGGTGGTGTCGGCCATGGTTTTGTGGGTGTTGATGAAGGCGTCGATTTCAGCATCCGAGCTGGGCAGTCCGAGTTGTTCGAATAACGAATTGAGGCTATGAACAGGTGCTTCCATGATGTGTCTCCTAAATCGTTCAAAAGGGATTGAAACTATTGAAACGCTTTCAAGATTGAAGTTTTATCATAACCTTTTGCAAAGCAATCGCAATCCCAATTTAATCCAGTTATCATAGGCGGCAAGTATTCGTTTGATGGGTGTCATCCGTTTAACGAACCTTTTGAATCGTAACAGAAAAGAGACTTATGAGCATTACAGCGGTTTACCCCGGCACTTTCGACCCTATTACCTGTGGTCATTATGATTTGATTGAGCGCGCGGCGCGTTTCTACGACCGCTTGGTGATTGCGGTCGCCGATAACCGAAACAAACAGTCTCTGTTCACGCTGGAAGAACGGGTGGAGTTAGCGAAATCCGTCACGGCAGGTCTGCCGAATGTTGAAGTAGTCGGTTTCAGCGGTTTACTGGTCGATTTCGTTCAAGAGATTGGCGGTAATGTGTTGCTGCGTGGATTGCGCGCGGTGTCCGATTTCGAATACGAGTTCCAGCTCGCTTCGATGAACCGAAAGCTGGCACCGGATGTGGAAACCATGTTTATGACGCCGGCCGAACAGTATGCGTTCATTTCCTCTTCACTTGTGCGCGAGATTTCGGCATTGGGTGGAGATGTTTCCGAGTTCGTTCATCCTGTGGTGGCGGAAGCCTTGAAACGTAAACAGTAGCCGCCGCCTGGTCTTATAATAAAAAACCACCGTGATGGTGGTTTTTTTATGTCTATTACTTGAGTAGATAAACGTCTCCGCACTTAAGAACGGTTCGATGTTTCCAGATGAAATGGAATCTGAATCTGTTTACCTTCCGGCAGGTGGATGATCAGCGTGATCTGCCATTGCATTTTCTGAGTGGTGCAGAACGCCAGCATTGAGGTGCCGACGAAATAATCCGGTTTGGTGGATGTCAGAGTCACACGGTTATAGCCCATGTACATATTCACGCCGGAAATATCCAATTCCACTTTTTGCGCTGCCAGATTGTTTAAACTGACTTCAATGCCTAATGGTTTGGCGATCGGAATCGGGTGCGGACTGATTTTCAGAGTGACGGAAGCGTCGTCCATTTGCGCTGTGCAGACCTCATGATGCAGGTCGCATTTTTCGACCAGCGGCCACTGGGTGACATTCTCAGGTGGCGACTGTTCGCAGCCGGAGAGATCGAAAACAATCAGCAGGCCTGTCAGGATGAATGTCAGGGTTCGTTTGGTCATGCTCAAATCATACTGCCTTTTAAAAAGCCTCACAATATATTCTTAAAGTTCCGGACTTCATAAAAAGCTGGACGGGTTATTCAGATGGAATGCGTTGCCAGTGACCGTTTTCTTCGGTTACCTGGTATTTTGCCCATCCTGCGAATTCGCTTCGTGTCATGCAGTCGCTGCGTTTGTTTTCCTGTCCGGCGACCTGTTTGAAGATCACAAAGTCCTTGGTCGGGTCTTCGCTGGTGGATTCGTCGATAATCTGTCGAACACTCCAATCTTTACCGAGTTGCCCATTGCTGTAAAAACCGCCCAGACGGATGTCACCGGTTTGCAGTGTTGCTTTAGTGGCATTAAGGTTGGCTAGGTCGAAAATTCGTCTCAGGTCGTGTTCGTTGACGTCCACGAAGGAATCGACCTGCTTCAGCGCTTGAAGGAAATCCTCATGGGAGAAGATCTCATGCTCGGCTTGCGGTAAAGGTACCTGCTGTTGTCTCTGTTGCAGGAAAGCAGGGTAGCGACGCCAGTAGAACAGGGCGTTGAAAGTCAGGGCCACGCCAAGAATCGCGATGGCGTCTAGCATGACGGGCGTAAATACAAAGCCATACCCCAACGCATGGATGGATTCGCCGCCAATGACGGCGCTGAGTGCAGTGGCGCCGCCCGGAGGGTGCATGCAGTTGAGATAGTACATGGCCGCAATGCTCAACCCCACCGCACTGCTGGCGGCGATGAGCGGATCCGAAATCCATAAAGCGCAACTGACTCCGATTAGAGCGGAGAAAAAATGTCCGCCCAGAACAGACCAGGGTTGGGAAAGAGGGCCGTGCGGAACCGCAAATAGCAAGACCGCCGTGGCGCCCATTGAAGCGATGATTGCCCAACTATCGGGTAGGTCGAGAAACGTTTGGGTGATGGTCAGGATGACGAATAAGGCGACAAATCCACCTAACGCGGAAATGATTTTTTCGCTATGACTGACCGGGCTACGGTTGATTCCCAGAAACTGTTTGGCGGTATGAATGAATTTCATGGTCTGAGTCGTCTGATGGTGTTTAGGAAAAAGTATCACGTTCCGCACCTTTAAACAAATACAAAGCGTAGGGATAATTTCAAAGGTAAATTAGGCAGGCCTGTTGGGTATCTGGAATTTCTTGACTTGTCTGGTATCAAGGCTATAATTCAGACCGTTATGTATTTAAGGTAATAAAGCTTTGAACCCGTCCCAGCCAGAACAATTAGTGCAGTCCTTTTTGATGGGCAGCAAGCAGACACGCTCCGGTCAACGACGTTTGTTGCTGTTGAGTAAAGTCGCTTCGTTGGGTTCATTGTCTGCAGCGGCCAAGGCGTGCGGTATGAGTTATAAAGGGGCTTGGCAGGCAATCGAAGCGATGAACCTGGCGGCGGGTGAGGAGTTGGTTCGAGCGCAGAAAGGCGGTTCCGGTGGGGGCGGCATGGTGCTGACCGAAGCGGGTGAAGCATTGGTGAGCGCCTACTTGCTGTTCAACGAACAGATGCAACATTGGATGCGGGAGCTGGAGTCGCTCTCCCCCGGTGTTTTGAGCCAACTGGAGATTATGAGGAAGATTTCGATGAAAACAAGCGCACGCAACCTGTTCCACGGCAGTGTGACTTCGATTACCAAAGGAGCGGTTAACAGTGAAGTGGTCTTGTCGATTGGCGGCGACATCGAAGTGGTGGCGCAGATCACACCGGAAAGCGTCGAGCGTTTGGGCCTGGAGATCGGTTCCGACGCCTATGCCTTGGTCAAGGCGAGTTGGGTGATTTTGACCGAAGAATTGGATGGCGGCCTTAAGACCAGTGCGCGTAATCAGTTCTGCGGTCGAATCAGTGCGATTGAAAAGGGCGCGGTGAACAGCGATGTGACGATCGAGCTGCCTGAAGGTCAGCAGGTATCGGCAATCGTGACCAACCAGAGTTTGGAAAGCATGAAGCTTGAATTGGACGGCCGTTGTTGCGCCTTGTTCAAAGCCAGTCATGTGCTGCTGGCGGTGGCGGACTGAATCGGATTCCCTTCGGGGGAAAATTTTTTGCGTATCGATATGTACTTAAGTTCATATTTGATTTGATAGAGAGGAAATGGGTATGAAACGTTTGTTTGGAATTTTGATGTTTTCAACAGGCCTGTTGGTTTCTTCACAGGTGTTTGCGGAAACCGCCAATATTGCGGTGGCGGCGAATTTCACTAAGACCATCGAAGCCGTGGGCAAGGTGTTTGAGAAGGAGACCGGTCATCACGTGAAATTCTCGTTCGGCCCGACCGGAAAATTGTATGCACAGATTCGCAACGGTGCGCCGTTCGATGCGTTTTTCGGTGCGGATGAACGTCGTCCCAAGAAAACCATTGAGGACGGTAACGGAGTGGCGGACAGTTATTTCGTTTATGCGCAGGGTCAAATCGTTCTATACAGCGCAAAGTTTCCTGTTAAAGATCAGCCGTTGGACGTTTTGAAAGCGGCCGAATTCAATCATCTTGCAGTCGCTAATCCCAAGACGGCACCTTATGGCGAGCGCGCGGTTTCCTATCTGAAGAGCAAAGGATTGTATGACGGCGTAAAGTCCAAAATCGTCAACGGTGAAAGCATTGCCCATGCGTTTCAGTATGTGGTGACGCGTAATGCGGAGATCGGTTTTGTGGCTATGTCTCAGGTCGTTGATCCACAAAGCCCGGTGTATGGAAAGGGGCAATACTGGGTTGTACCGCAAACGGATTACAAACCCATCAATCAAGGCGCGTTGATCACCAAACGCGGCAAGGACAATGAAGCGGTCAAGGCCTTTATGAAATTCATTAAAACGCCGAAAGCGATTGAGATCATCAAGCAATTTGGTTACAACGTCAGTTAAAATGCCCGCGTCGAAATTGAAATAAATGCTTTAGATAGAATTCAACTTTAGGAAAACAAATGTTGGAAATTTTCGGAACCGAAATCAACTTGGGCCCCATTTGGCTGACTTTGGAAGTCGCAGCCATCACTACACTGGTTCTTCTGGTTGTCGGTACACCTTTGGCGTGGTGGATGGCGCAGATGCGTTCCTCCAACAAAGTTTTTCTGGAAGCGTTGGTGGCTTTGCCGCTGGTGTTGCCTCCGACGGTACTCGGTTTTTATCTGCTGATTATTTTCAATCCAACCGGGCCGGTCACCGAGTTTCTACGCTTTTTCGGATTTGAAGGGCAACTGACCTTCAGTAAAACCGGGCTGGTTATCGGGTCGGTGATTTATTCGCTGCCGTTTGCGGTTCAGCCTTTGATGCACGCTTTTGAAGCCATTCCACAACGCTTGTTGGATGCGGCGGCTACGCTGCGTGCAGGTGTCTTGGACCGTTTCTTTTCCGTTGTTTTGCCGTTGTCCCAAAGAGGCTTTCTGGTGGCGGCGACTCTGACCTTCGCGCATACTGTCGGTGAGTTCGGTGTGGTGTTGATGGTGGGTGGCAACATTCCGGGTGAGACCCGAATGGTGTCGATCGACATTTTCGATCACGTGGAAAGTCTGGAATACGATCAGGCGCATATTTTATCGGCGATGATGTTGGTTTTCGCTCTTGTGGTGTTGATGTTAGTTTACGGTCTGAACCGCCGTTTTGGTGTGAAGGTGGGGTAGGATGCAAAACAAACCGATGATGCATGGTTACCTGAAATTGAAATTGGGCGAGTTTGAACTCGACAGTGGTGATTTTAGTCTGGATCTGGACGGTGTGACCGTGTTATTCGGGCGATCAGGTAGTGGTAAAAGCACGTTGTTGCGTGCTATGAGCGGGCTGGATAAACGCACTCAAGGCATTCTTGTTGTGAACGGTAAAATTTGGCAGGAAGGCTCTCGCCGGATGGCGCCGCAAGCACGCAATATCGGCTTTGTGTTTCAGGATGCGGCGCTGTTTCCGCATATGACGGTACGCCAGAATCTGAATTACGGCATGAAGCGATTGCCCAAAGGTGTCGCGGAGTTGTCGGATGCCGAGTTTAACGAAATCGTCAGTCGTGTCGGTATTGCCGATAAACTGGATCGTGCGGTTACCTATCTGTCGGGCGGTGAACGTCAGCGTGTGGCGATTGCCCGGGCGCTGTTGAGTCGACCTGATATTCTCTGTATGGACGAACCTTTGTCTGCGTTGGATTGGCGTTCTAAATCCGAGTTGTTGGCGTTGATTGAAGACGTGGTGGCGGCTTACAAGATTCCGTTGTTGTACATCACACACTCGCCGGCGGAAGTGGAGCGCTTGGCGGATCGAGTCGTGTTCATGCATGACGGAAAGATTGAAACAGTCGAAACTCTGCAGGAGGCGTTGGCTCGGCCGGATTCGCCGCTCTTCGCCGAAGAGGGAGTGGTATCGGTTCTGGAAGGTCTGTCGATGCCGATGGAAGCGGGTCTGCATCCGGTTGTCATGGGGGAAGATCGACTATGGCTATCGGATCTGTCGGAATTGACTCAAAAGGCGGTGCGGGTGAGGGTTTTGGCTCGAGATGTCAGTATTGCGCTTTCCGACCCTAAGGATTTGAGCATCATTAACCACTTCAAAACCACCATCTGCGAATTGATTCCAAAAGGCGAACACCGAACCTTGGTGCGATTGTTGATGGCGGACGGTCAAAAGCTGTTTGCCGAAGTCACGAATCATTCGGCCGAGCGTTTGCATTTACGTGTCGGGAAAACGGTCTTTGCATTGATCAAATCGGTGGCCGTGACCGAATAGACACGCTCAATCTCCGCTTTCTTAATCATTTTTTTGAACAGGCCTGTTCGGTTCTAAGCTTTTTTCGTTCGACTGCGTTTCAACGGCTGGCATTTCGGACAGACGTAGCTGGCGCGCTGATTGAGTACCAATCGTTCAATTGGCGTGCCGCAAACCGGACAGGCCTGCTTGTCACGGCCGTAGACGTTCAGTTTCTGTACAAAATACCCCGGTTTTCCGTCCGCATTCAAAAAGTCTTTCAAGGTGGTTCCGCCCTGCTCAATGGCAGCCGCCAGCACCTTCTTAATGTTATTTGCAAGGGTTTCACATTGAGTTTTAGTCAGTTGCTGTGCGGGTGTCAGCGGATGGATCTTCGATAAGAACAAGGCCTCGTTAGCGTAGATGTTGCCCGCACCGACCACAACATGACTGTTCATGATAAAACTCTTCACGGCGACCTTTCGGTTGCGGGACAGCTTATAGAGATAGGCTCCGTTGAAATCGTCCGACAGCGGTTCGGGGCCAAGGTCGGCCAACCGTTCGTGGGATTCTAAATCACCTTTAGACGCGTCGTGCCAGAGTACGGCGCCGAATCTGCGAGGATCGTTCAAGCGTAATAGGTAACCGTTATCGAATTCGATGTCGACATGGTCATGTTTTTGAGCGGGAGTGCCGACTGGAAGAACCCTAAGGTTGCCGGACATGCCCAAATGAACCAAAAGAGTGCCTTTTGCTGTTTTTAGAAGCAGGTATTTGCCGCGACGGGCGACTTCCTGAATCGACAGGCCTGTCAGTTTTTCAGGTAGGTCCGAATCGATCGGCCAACGCAGATTCGGGTTGCGAATCACGACCTTAGTGATGGTTTGGCGATCTATTTTAGGTTCGATGCCTCTGCGGGTGGTTTCAACTTCGGGTAATTCTGGCATGAATGTTTCTAGCTTGGTATTGTGTCTATTGGTTTAAGCGCTTTATTGTAATGAAAATTTCATTGGGCCAAGTTAAAAAATACGTCTAATGGCATTTCGGTTTAGTGAGGAACTTGAACGAGCGAGCTAGAAAGGAAATGCGATGAAAACCTCTCAATATGACCTGGAGTACGATGGTGATTTTTTCCTGATTAGTAAGCAAGGCGAGATTCTGGCGAGCTTTAAATCGGTAGAAGAAGCATTTGAGGCTTTGAGAAGCCTTCAGGAAAACCATCCCCCTAATGCGGAGCAGCGAATTCCTCCTGCAATGCGTTTTATGCGGCAACATCCTGATTTAGTCTAAGGCGACAAGTGTGGGTAAGTCGCGGATACCATGTAATCGTTGATACATTAAAAATTTTGAATCCTTGCAGTAAAAAAATTACGTTCCCTTATTTACCGCTTTATTGTATGGTTTCTCTATATTGAATATTGGCTTTAAATTCATAATGAATAATACCCGTCGTGCGTTTTTGTTTCCCTTCTTGACCTGGTTACTGCTGACTTTGTCAGTGCTTGTTCCGAAAACGGTCTATGCCGAAGAACCCCATTCCCCATTGACGCCGGTCAGCCTGCAAATCAACTGGAATCATCAGTATCAGTTTGCGGGTTATTATGCAGCGATTTATAAAGGCTATTACAAGGAAGCCGGGATGGATGTCACGATTAAAGGGTGGCGTCCGGGTATCAATGTGGTTGAAGAGGTAGTCTCCGGGCGATCGGATTTTGCGGTTGGTTATGGAACCTTGGTGGTGGATTTCGCCAAGGGCGCCCCGATTTCGTTGGTGATGGCTTCTTTTCAATTTTCCCCGATGGTGCTGTTGTCGCATTTTCCGGTTACAGATTTGTCCGAATTGTCGGGCAAGCGTGTGATGCATTACGGCAATCTGCAAATCAACAGTTTGTTGGACAAAGCCAAGACACTGGTATCTGAACCGATTGAAATCATGAAGTCGTCGGGTGACCTGAACGATTTCATCAAGCACAATGTTGACCTCTACGCGGCTTATTACACCAACGAACCTTATCGTCTCGAAAAACGGGGTATTCCGTACTATGTTCTGGATCCTAAGACCTACGGCGTACAGAGCTACGGGGATTTTTTAATTACTTCCCAGAGTAAAGCACAGCTTCAACCAAATTTGGTGGAGAAGTTTAAAGCCGCCACAATCAAAGGATGGAAATATGCCATTCATCATCAGGAAGAGGTGGTGGATTTCATCATGCAGAATTACCCGGTATTGAAATCCAGGGATTCGATGTTGGCCGAGGCGAAAGCAACGACTCGTTACGTTCAGTCGGGAGAGACGCCAATCGGTAAGGTCGAAGCCTCGAAATTGATGGCGACCGCTGCCGGTGCCAAAGAAGCCGGTTTGATCACTCAGGAGCAGTATGACCGGTTGAATATCGATCACTTTATATTCAACGCAAATCGATCCACGCTGACCCCTGAAGAGATTAAGTATCTGAGTAAACATCCGGTCATTAAACTCGCCAACGATACCAAATGGGAGCCATTTGAATTCATTGACAAGCATGGCGTTAACCGAGGGATTGCTGCGGAATACTTAAAACTGTTTGAAAAGAAGTTTGGTATGAAGTTTCAGCCGGTCATCGATAAGTCGTGGTCGGAAGTGGTCGAAATGGCTAAACGCGATGAACTGGATATGTATTCTTGTGCAGTCGCGACCAGCGAGCGTAAAGCTTATATGAATTTCACCAAGCCGTTCCTGTCGTTCCCTATGGTGTTGGCGGCTAAAGAAGGAATGAAATTTATTGACGATTATGCCCAGTTGAACGGGCGAACCGTTGCAGTGGTAAAAGGTTATTGGTCACAGGAATATCTAAAAAACCAGTATCCGGGCATACATTTGTTGCCGGTTTCTTCTGTTAAGGAAGGGCTGGATGCGGTGATCAACGGGAGGGCAATGGCCTACTCGGGGAACCTGGCTGCAATCAACTATGCAATCCGTAAATATGGATTGGAAGGCGTTCGCATTATCGGTCAATTTGACGAGCGATTCGAATTGGCGATGGGGGTTCAGAAAGACAACCCTATTCTATTCAGCATTATTCAGAAAGCACTTGATTCGGTGACGGACGAGGAGCGTCAGGAGATTTTCAATCACTGGATCAAGCTGGAAGTGGTCAATAAAATGGATACGCAGCAGTTGATGGAAATTGGAATTCCATTGTCTGTAATTTTTATGGCGTTATTGGTTCTGGTGTTGATTTATGCCTACCAGAAGACAAGACAAAAATCTTACATCCACGAGATTCATGAGCTTTCTTATGCGACCGAAATCGATCTGAAAACCAAGGAGATCATCTGGGCAAGTGATTCTTTTGCAGAGTTGTCAGGATATTCCAAGGATGAGTTGGTAGGGATGAGTTATTTGAGTTTGGCTGCTCATGCTATGAGTGACGCAGCCAAAGCCGCAATTTTTCAACAGGTGGAATCCGGTAAGCTTTGGAAGGGAGAAATGCAGGGTAGAACCCGTTCCGGAGATTCCTATTGGGTGGATTTGACGTTGACGCCTGTGAAGGACATTTTCGGAAAGGTGACTCGGGTTACCGCGACGCGGGTGAACATTACAGATAAGAAACGGATTGAGCAGCTTTCACTTTTGGATGAGTTGACCGGTTTGTATAACAGACGTTACTTCAATGAGACGCTTGAGCGAGAAGTCAAACGGGCACACCGGGAGCAGATGCCGTTGGCGTTAGCTATGCTGGATATCGACTTTTTCAAGAGCATCAATGACGCTTACGGTCATCAACATGGTGATGAGGTATTGAAACGGATTTCAGCGAAAATCAAGGCGTCATTTTCTCGGACGGACGATTGTGTTTTCCGTATCGGCGGCGAGGAGTTCATGGCGTTGGCTTATGTTGAAACCTTCGAACAGTTCGAAAAGCACCTTCATGAGTTATGTGCCCAAATCGAAAGCATGGAAATTGAAAATATGTCCTCTCCATTCCATAAGGTGACGATCTCGATTGGCGCCGTCTTTTTGGAAGTCCATGAATTGGTCGAGACTAAGACGATTATGAAACAGGTTGATATGTTGCTTTATGAAGCCAAGTCTAAAGGCAGGAATCAAGTCGTGGTCAGGAAACTGGTGAGTTAGACTGTTTTCTAAGTCAATATAGGATTAGTTCTGCTTGGTCTCTTCATTCGGAAACCCAATTTCTCTGGGTTCCCGAATGAAGTATTGCGTTTCAGTTAAGTTTTATTTTGCTCTGTCTTGTCGGATGCATCCGTCAACTTATCGAGTTCAATCAAGGATGAATCGTCTGTCTCGACGTTCTTTTCGTCATCCATCTTCGTATCCAAGCCCTTTTCCTGTACGGCATGCGGTTCTTTCGACACTTGTCCTGACGGGTTGGCAAATTGGTCGTTCAGACTCTGTATGGTCTGTTTGCTTGTTTGGATGATGTTTATCAGACGTTTTTGAGTACGTTTGCTCCAGCCGCGGACGTTTTTACTGAACATGCCTCGCCAGAAACGATTGTTGTGACGTAATGCATTGGCAATATCCGGTTGTTGTTTTTCGAGTTTACGGGTGTCAAATTGGCAGAGTTTATTGCGTAAATAATAGTGAATGCCAAATACCGCTGCAAGCAGGATTCCGCTTATCAAGGTACCGTGCATCCAGTCATTTGCCAGCCATTCATTGAAAGAGGTTAGTTTTGAATGGTTTGACCAGTAGAGCCAATCCAGTCCGCTAAGCAGCGCGCCCAGAATAACGATGTCTGCCACAATGACTTTTCGGCGCCAGCGTTTTATGGCTGTTTCGATTTGCGGGATTTTCTGCTCTCGTATTTCGTTTGCAAGCGTTTCCGCTTTGTGGGCGATACGGTAGGCTCGCTCTATACTGACTTTGTCCATCCGGTTCAGTATCTGTTCCAGATCTTGATCTTTTTTGCGTTTGAAACGTTCTTCCAGATTTGCATCGGCAATCGGTGGCGCTAGATTTTCATTGTAAATCGTATAAAAGTTGCCGCTAATTAATCCTTGTTGGGATAGGGCGCGTTGCCATGAACTGATGACCTCTTCCGGATTGTCTTCTTGCGCCGCCGTGTCGATCTGGTTCAGTATGTAGAGTATCTTGTCACTGTCTTTGCGATTGATATGGGTCTTGACCAAGTGTTGCAAAGTGTCTCGCATTGCACCCGGTTCAGGATGGCGGGCGTCAAAGAAGACGAGTACCAAGTCAGACATGTCGATGATGTGATCGGTCAGTTTTAAAGTCGAATCGCGTTGGGCGTCGGCATCGAACCCAGGCGAGTCGATGAGAATTTTTCCTTTCAATATCTCTTCAGGCACGGTTTTGAGCTGTAGATAATGATCGATTTTATTGCCTTCTCCTTGATCGACTTTCTCAATTTCCTCGGCGATGCCGAAAAATGGGAAGCGCGGGTCTGCGTTTAGGGCGAGACCTGGAAGGGTGTGGACTTCAGTGCCGTTACCGAAGCAGATGGCGGTAAACTTTTCGTCGACGGCTTGATTACCTGAAGTCTGGACGTTGCGCTGAGTATATTGGTTGATAAACGACGATTTACCTGCTGAAAATGTTCCTAGAACGGAAATAACCGGCCACCACGATATTTGTGATGCATAGGTCTCGTCTTTCGTTAATAATCCGGTTTTGTAACCAATAGCGTCGAGTTCTTTGTAGTTATTGATAGCGCTCAAGAGCAGAGGATTTTCTTCATTTAGATGTTGTTCCAGTTTTTTATATCTGTCTTGCGGTTTCATTTTGAATGTTCCTCATTTGTGCGGGCATTGCCGGCAGGGGGAAGAATGTAAGGGGCCGGTGCATATTGACGACGACTGTTCGACGGCATGGCTGACCATGGCACTAGGGAATTCATACTGTTCATCGGTGCCGAAATGTTGCCGTTCAGCTCCGATAGGTTCGCACTCATGTTGTTGGCAGAGTACCCCATGAAGTAAACCGATTCATGGATGCCGTGCAAGGTCTTATTCATGTCCATCAGATTGATATCAAGTTGGTTCATCGCTGTGTTTGCCTTGATAAATTGATCGTTCATGCTCTTCAGGTAGCCGTTTATGTTCGCCATATGCGCATCCATGGAGATCAAACGTGCCTCTATGCCATTCATCTTTTGGTTCATGGTATTGGTCATTGTGGCAACCGCCCGAGTCATAGTTATCATATTATCTGAAATTTGGCTCATATTACGAGAGACATTATTCATGTCTTTGGTTATGTTCAGAATCAAATAAAATCCATAGGCGGCTAAAAGTATGAAGGCGATCATCATAGGATAAAGCACGCGTTCCCATTTACGAATCCCATGCGTCATAGCCTTGGAAAGATCGGAAATATCCTTTTGGGTATCTATGTTTAAATCCAATTGGTTCGGTTGAGTCATGATTTTTCCTTAGACCTTTAATTTGCTGTATTACTGGGATTGGAACGGGGGAATATGGAATGAACAGGCGGTCTTGGTAACAGGTTCATGACGTTGTCCATTTGTGTTTGATTAAGGCGTTTACGAATCCAGTCCGTCGTTTGTGGAGAGAAAGTTGCCAGTCTGTTGGCCAAATAAGCGGCTCGTTGCGATTGATTGTTTGAGATCCATTCGTTTGCACTGGCTTTCCATAATTGAGCCGCTTTTTGAGGTTGGTTTAGCCTCCACATCAAGTTGCCGTATTCTCCAAGGACATTGGGATTTTGGCTGATGATGGCGAGAGCGTCGTAAATTTGTTCGGCTTGCGACAAGTTTGAATTGTAAAAAGCAAAGCGAGCTGCCTGCCAGGCCTGTTGAAATGAGTTGTATTGGATTAATGTTGATTCAATCACTTCTCGGTTGGAACGAGTGTTTGATTCGTTTTCTGAGGAGAGACCTATTTCGGTTTCTAGGCTGATATATTTATTTTCAGTTGCCATGCTAGATACGTTCGGCTTAATCTGTGATTGAGTGTCTTCTTTGGCAGACTCTGTTTTCGAAGCACTCGCAGCGATTTTGTCTTGTTCCGGTTGCACGTTCACATTTTCTGTCGTTTGGAGTGGTTCGACTAGAGTGGCATCGTTCAGACTGGAATCACTTTCTTCTTTAGTAGTATTGGATGTGTTCAACTCATTGTTACGGTCGGATTTGGCCGCATTATTCTCAATAGTTTTAGAGTCGGTTATCGGCAGTGGATTTTTCATTTCATTCGATTCAGGTGCTCGTGTCGAGTAGGCTAAAGAAAGGATGGCCGCCGCTGCCAGTACCAGTATGAAGAAACCATTGTTCAGTATTAATCTAAGTAATTGCATAGTCATCCTCTCGGAGTAGGTTGATTTAACGATTCGCCAAAGAGGGTTTTGGCCATGTGTAAAAATTCCCGGCTCGCTTTGTCGTCGGGTTCGAGTTCAAATACGGCTAATCCTTCGCTGAATGATCTTCGGTAGGCTGTACGGTTGTGTAGACGGAACGGGATACGTTCAATGGCATTAAGCCTATCCAGAGCGTCCTCCGTTTCTTTGGTTTCCGCGACAAAAGGGTGTGTGTCGGCACGGTTAAGTACAGCAACGAGTCTTGGAGGGTTGGAGCGTAGGTTTAAAATTAAATTCAAAAAACGTTGTGTTGACCAAATATCAGCCTGACTGGGAGCGACGGGAATCAGGATTTGATCTGCGAGTAAGATGGCTTGGGACAGGGCTTTTTGGTCGCTCATGCTCGCGTCGATCAGTAAATGCTGGTCAGTCGGACTGTCTTTGCGGGATAAATGGCTTAAATCATCTGCATCTTCAGCAGTGGCTAGTGCTGGTGCGTAGCCTTCTTCAATTCGTACTTGTAGTACATCGCTCATGGTTTTCTGCGGATCGCAGTCGAAAACCCGAACGGATTGATGATTTTGGGCGAGCCATACGGCTAAGTTGAATGATACGGTGCTTTTTCCCGTACCGCCTTTCATGTTTCCTATTACTGTGATCATGGTGTTTTCCAGTGTTAAAACGGCTTTGCTTAAATGGTGTTAAGCAAAGACGTCTGTAAGTTTGGAGTTAATGCGGTGTCTCCTCAATGCAACGTCGGTTGCATTGGAGGAGAGACCTTGCAGAGGTTTACTTGTTTTGTGGCGCCGCAGGTGCTTGTGGCGCTTGTTGTACCGGAGGCGCCGGTGGCATTGGGTATGGGTAGTAAGGCTGTGGTGCAGCCATCATCGGCTGTCCGCCTTGAGGAGCCATATTCCCTTGTGGTGCGGCTTGTTGTGGCATGTATTGTTGAGGTTGCGGCATGTAATAGTATGGTTGGCCTTGATATGGTTGCCCCCATCCGTAACTGCGGTTATAGCCGTTACCATAGCCTTGGTTGTATCCATTGCCGTAATAGCTTCCGTTCATATTTTGTTGGCGTTGGCCTTGACCTTGTGCGGAACCATCCATGTTGGTTTCAGCATTGAATCCCATGTTGAAGGAGCCTTTTCCGGACCCTTTACCGGAACCGTTCCCTTGCCCGTTTCCGTTACCGGATTGGTAACCGTTTCCATAGCCATTTCCGTAGCCATTACCCTGTCCTTGACCGTTGTTATAACCTCCGTTGTTCCATGGGCCATCGAACCAGTTTGCCGATGCGCTTTGAACGTTCAACATAACGGCTGAAAATAGGGTTACTAATGCAATCTTGTTCATTATCATTCTCCTTTGAATTTGATAATATGTGCAGTCGCTTTGAAAAAAGGCAGGGGTGCACTAAATCCCGTCTTTTTGAAGAGTTATCTGTAATCAACGGTCTTTTTGTAGTCTGATTACAGACCTGTTAAATGGCTTTTTTAAGCCGTTTTCAATGTCTTTTGCTTAAGTTTGAACGCCTGGGCAAAAGACTTTAAAACTCTGTTTTCCAATCAATTCCAAAATGGCATCGACATATTCGGCCAGCTGAACGACGGGCTCGGCATGTTGAAATTCGGATTAGGCATTTTGGGCATATTCATTTGAGGCATGTTCATGTTCGGCATGGACCAGTTCCCCATATCCCAGTTTCCGTTTCGCCAGTTATTCCATGGTGTGTTGTTCCACGGAGTGTTATTCCAAGCGCCGTTATATCTTGGGGTGTACATCGGATAATTTCCGTAAGCGCCTGGTTGCGCGTTATAATGCGGTGCATTGCCGTAAGCCGGAGCTGTTTCGTAAGGCATGTAATTTCCTTGAGGAGCAGGGTAGCGGCTATAACTCGGCGGCATACCATCGGCGTGGTTTCCTTGGATAGCAGGCGAGGACGGAGTGAAAGATTGAGGGTGTTGGTTTTCAATCCACTGCGGCGAATGTTGTCTGTCTTGATAGGCACTTTCAGGTTGAGGCCAAAACTGAGCCGAGGCAGCCTGTGATAATGAGACACCTCCAATCAACAGTAGAGCCTTTAGAGTGGTGGAATAGAAAGTCTTATTCATTGTCTAAATCCTTTAATTGAATACCGCGTTTACGGCGAGTATTGGTTTTAATGTTTTTTGTATTTGGGCTCACTTGATTTTCTGTCAGTGGTTTTTTCTGTTCATTTTCAGTGTCTTGGATCACAGAGGTGTTTGGCGCGATTTCCGTTTCTTTATCCTCGTGATTTGAAGACGGTTTAGAGTTGGGTTTAACCGTTTCGAATTGGCACCCGGTTTCTTCAGAGTTGTTGGAGCAGAAAGCGCGACGAGCACTGACACAACCAAGCGGGATGACCACCAGGGTTAGTAGCGTAGCGACAACAATTCCGAAGATCAGTGAGATTGCCATGCCTTGGAAAATCGGGTCGAATAGGATGACACTGGAACCGAGAACCAGTGCAGCGGCCGTAATGACGATCGGGCGTGTTCTGGCTTTACACGCATAGATGACGGCGTCAGTTACCGGTGTGCCGTGTTGGATTTCTTGTCTTGAGAAGTCCACCAGTAATATCGAATTACGGACGATGATGCCAGCAAGGGCGATAAATCCGATCATGGAAGTGGCTGTAAACTCCGCCCCCATAATCCAGTGTCCCGGAGCAATCCCGATTAGCGTCAAAGGAATCGGAGCCATAACAATCAATGGAATCAGGAAGTTTTTGAACTCCCAGACGACCAACATATAGATGATTAGGAGCGCGACTCCAAAAGCCAATCCCATATCTCGGAAGGTCTGATAGGTGACTGTCCATTCGCCAGCCCAGATCATTCCCGTCTCGGACGTACCGTCCGGTGTGATGACGAAATTCCCTTGCAAACCTTTCAAATCGGGGTCTTCATCAATGAGTTTCTGGATTTCAAGCATGCCGTAGATTGGGGCGCCTAAGCGCCCTTCGCCGGTACCGGTAACGTATTGAACCGGCTTGAGGTCTTTGTGATAAATCATGGTCTGCTGGCGTTCGATGACAAACCGGCCCAGTTCGTTCAACGGCACGAGTTGTCCTAGTTCACCTGTTACCGGAATTTGACCGATTCGGGCAAATTCAGCACGCATTGAAGGGGGCGCTTGAATGGTGATAAACGTCGGTTCACCACGTTTGAAGCCTTGCTTGACGTCTCCGAGTTTGAAGCCGCCCATAGCCATTTTTATGGTTTGGTTGATGGTGCTGACCGTGATGCCGGACTCCATGGCTTTCTGTTTGTCGATGACGAAACGCCAGCTATCATGAGGGGCGGTGATGAAATTATCGACATCAACTACCATCTCAGCTTTTTCAAACAGGTGAGTCAACTTTTCAACGGTTGTATTACGTGTTTCTGCATCCGGACCGTAGACTTCTGCAACAATGGATTGCATAACAGGTGGCCCAGGCGGCATTTCTACGACTTCGATTCGGGCTCCTTGAGTACGCGCGAGTTTATTTAAGGCTGAGCGAATCGATTCGGCGATTTCGTGGCTGCTACGGTCACGCTCGTCTTTATTCGCGAGATGGACTTGGATGTCCGCCTGCCATGTGTTTTGTCTTAGGTAGTAGTGGCGTACTAAGCCGTTGAAATCGAAAGGGGCCGCCGTCCCGACGTAACTTTCCATTGTGGTGACTTCCGGTACAAGCTCTTGCAAAGTTTTCACCAGTGTATGGGTCAGGTTTGCAGTGACTGGTAAATCGGTGCCTTCCGGGAAATTGACGACGACGCTGAAGTCCGGTTTGTTATCGTAAGGCAGCAGTTTGACTGGAACCATGGTGCTGTAAACCAGGTAGACTGCTAAAGCGAATGCGACGAAAATGCTGATCAGGAATCCCCAGCCTTTTGCTTTTTCAACCAGCAGGCTTTTTAGCAAGACGTTAAAGAATCGACCGAGTTTTTCGCTTTGTTCGTGTTCTTTTTGCTCGGAAGCCTTAAGTTGTTCCATTTTGGGCTTGATTCGTTGTGCCAGCCAAGGCGTGAAGGCAAAAGCCGCAAATAATGAAATGACCATAGCAACCGATCCCAATTGCGGGATGGGAGCCATATAAGGCCCCATCATGCCGCTGACGAAGGCCATAGGCATCAAGGCAGCGATAACGGCAAATGTCGCGATGATGGTCGGATTACCGACTTCGGAAACCGCATCGATGGTCACCTGGGTTTTTGTGTTACCGGAAATCAACCAGCGACGATAGATGTTTTCTAATACGACGACCGCATCGTCTACGAGAATTCCGATAGAAAAAATCAGGGCGAACAAGCTCACTCGGTCGATGGTGAGTCCCATTATCCAAGCCGCAAACACGGTTGATAGAATTACAATCGGTATGACGATGGAGACGACGGCAGCGGCACGCCATCCTAGAAAAAACCAAATCAATAGTGTGACGGAACCGGTGGCAATGAACAGTTTGAAAATCAGTTCATTCACTTTGTCGTTTGCAGATTCACCGTAGTTTCGCGTGATGTGGATATGCACATTGTCCGGAATTAAGGTTCCGCGTAGATTACTGACGGTTTCAATGGCATCACGTGCCACACTCACACCATTGGCACCGGGCTGTTTGGCTAGCGCGACCGTAACAGCATTGCTACCATCTGAGGATTGATGCCCAGATGTTTGACCTTGGCCTGTGTAAAATTGCACCAGATTTTCGGCTTCTTTCGGTTGTTCTTTCACAATGGCAACGTCTCTTAGGAATACCGGTGCTTTGTCTTTGACTCCGACAATCAGATTTGAAACGTCTTCGGCCGATTTTAAGTAGTTGCCTGTGTAGACTTTATAGTGTTGTTGCCATGCGTTTAAGCTACCTGCTACGGATTCACTATTGGCCGCGCGGATGGTTTGTCCGATTTGTGTAAGGGAGATGCCATAGCCAGCCAGTTTTTCAGGTTGGATTTCGACGCTGATTTCCGTTGGTTCTCCGCCTACGACAAAACCTTGCGCAGCTTGCGGGAGGCTACCGAGTTTCTGTAGTACGTCAAAGCCCAACAGTCTTAGCTGAGAACTGTCTAATTCGTCGGATGAAAGTGTGAAGGCAACGACGGGCACGTCATCCGCCCCTTTGGGTTTCACCATCGGTTGAGGTACGCCTTCAGGCATTAAATCCTGATTGGAACCGAGTTTGTTATATACGTCCACCAGAGCGGTTTCCATATCTTCACCCACTAAAAACTGGACGGTAACCATTGCTTGGCCGCGTTCGGATGCGGAATAGACATGATCAACGCCTTTGATCTCTTTCATCAGGCGTTCCAGAGGTTCGGAAACCAGAGCTTCAACTTGTTTATTGGAGGCGCCCGGGTACTCCAAGATGATGTCTACCATCGGTACGGAAATCTGTGGGTCTTCCTGTCTTGGTGTGAAGAGGATGCCGAGAATTCCGATTACAAGCCCTGCGATAATGAAAAGAGGGGTGATCGGTGAATCGATATAGGCACGAGCGGTCGAACCTGCCAAGTCGTGTTTTTTATTCGCTTTCATATCGATTTCAGGTGCTGAGTTTTCGTGTTCGGTTTGCATTCTGGTCACCTGATTACAATTCGTTTGCCGATTTCTTCGGATCAATTAATTTGTCCTTGTCTAAAATCCAGCCGGATACGATGTCCATCGGCGGATTAGTGATGACGGTTTCACCGGTCCTTACACCTGAAAGAACAATGTAGTATCCGTTTGTTGTCGCATCACCTGTGCGTATGACACGCATTTCGACTTTTTGCGTTTTAGGGTTGACTGTATAGATGCAAGGCAAGCTCCCCCGTTGCACGATTGATGATGACGGTACGGTTGGGAAGGCTTGTTGCTGCGAAGAGGAATTTAAGACCGAAACCTCTGCATACATGCCTGGTGCCGCAGGCGTGCCGACAGGCAGGTCGAATTTCACGGTCACGGTATGTTGTTGGTTGTTTGCTACAGGGAATATTTGTGCCACGCGGACTTGAATCGGTAGTTTGTTAGCCAGTCGGGCATGGAAAATATCGCCTTTGCGAATCCCAATCATCAAGTTGACCGGGACATTGACTTCAATGCTCAGGTGGTTGCTTTTGGCGAAAGTCATCATCGGCTGTCCTGGTTGAACCGTGTCGCCTGCTTCAACCATCTTTTTGACAATGACACCATCAAATGGAGCGATTGACTTGGTGTCTAGCAAGATCACATCGATTTCATCAATTTTCGATTTGATCTGCTGCATCATGGCTTCGGTTTCTTTGACGTGAGAGAGTGCGGAGGACATATTGGCTTGACGGTCGACCTGAGTGTTGCCGTAGCCCATTGAGTTGGACATGGGTTTGCTGAATACCTGATCCATTAGGCCGGGCAAAGCCATTCCCGGCATGCTCTGCGCTGTCTTAGGGCTCCATAACTCGCGGTTATATTGGTTGAGTGCGTTTTCATGTGCATAACTTGCCTGCTGCCATTGAGCCAGAGCCGCATTGCGTTGAGCGCGTAAAACATCGTCATCAATGGAAACCAGCAATGTACCCGATCTGAATGGATCGCCCTCAATTCCGGAGATATAGTTGACCTGTCCCGCTACCTGCGCATTGATCGAGACTTCTTTGAAAGGAATGATTGTTCCTCCTAAACTGACATATTGATCGTAGATCTGTTCAGGAATGATTTGAGTCTGAATGGGTGCGGCTTGTGTGCATGAAATGGGAGACGCCAGTAATAGTAGGGCTGAGCATAATTCCCGAAAGTAGCGATTAGGTCTTTTCATGATGGTCGTCTCTGTAAATAAGTCTAATTACTAATCTAGGTGCTTATTTGCGAAAAGATAACCAAGGATTTTTTTCTAACTCACAAAACTAATTTATATAAGTAAAAAGCAAGGGCGAGTTGATTTATAAGTCTTTGATTATATTAGTTTATTATTATTTAATGATATTGGGTAATGCTAATATTTGAATGTTTTATGCGGGATTTTTATGGGGGTATTTTTTGGGGCTACAATGTGTGTATTGCCTTAATAATCATATGGATAGTAAGGTTTTGGAGCTTGTTTTTGTGTAGTGACGCTGATAGTTGACTTAGGTAGAAAGAGGGGGTTGAGAGCCGGATTCAAGGCGTGTGGAGATCAGGCGAGTTTGGCTTTTGTGGTCGAACACAGGAATTTTAGGCATAAAAAAACCCGATCTTTTGAATCGGGTTTGATCAGCTAAACTTGGGTAAAGTTTATTTGATTTTTGCTTCTTTGAACAAGACGTGTTTACGAACGATTGGATCGTATTTCTTGATTTCAAATTTACCAGCCATGTTCTTCTTGTTTTTATCCGTAGTATAAAAATAAGCAGACTCTGTTGACTGTAGTTTAATCTTATCGCGCATGACAGTCTCCTTAGACTTTCTCACCACGTGAACGCATTTCCGCGATCACAGAGTCAATCCCGTTTTTGTCGATAATACGCATACCTGATGTAGATACACGAAGTTTTACAAAACGGCTCTCAGCTTCAGACCAAAAACGATGCGTTTGCAAGTTTGGCAGGAAGCGACGACGTGTTTTACGGTGAGAGTGGGAAACATTGTTACCGACCACAGGACGTTTTCCTGTTACTTGGCATACTCTAGACATTTCACAATCCCTCTAACAGAGGGAACTTTAAGCATCACTCAAGGAGTCCTAAAGTTCCCGTTTAAAATAAAAATATTCGAATATTTCTATATCTAGCGCTACATGAAGCACTAAAAATAAAGAAGCGGAATTATCCATGAATTCGCTTAGGATTGCAAGTCCCTATGTTGTTAATTTTTAGCGTTAATTCATGGATGTGTCATAAAATCCGTTACGGACGGAGTACGGGACTTTCCACTCCGGTGGTTTCACCGGCCGGAACAATATCCCAACTTGTCGTGATCGGCTTCACGTGGGCGTCACGGCCGTAGATATAGCTCTGTTCGTCAACGATGACTTTGTAGGCCTTGTTCAGCATCATAGCGCGTTCACGTGATGGCGACAGTAACACGCTGATGTCCTGGTGAATTTTGTCGGCCTCATCCTGTTTTAGAGAGCCGTCCTCTTTGAAGAATTTTGCGATGACCTCGTCGTTGTTACGGAACTCGTTAGCGGATTGGTTTTGAGTCAGGTACTGGGTGTATTCCCAGGTACCGTCTTTCCACTGAGGTTCCTTGAGCCCCTGAATGCCTTTTTGGTTCCAGTAGTACCAGCCCGCCTGAAAATTATCCGCTGAAAGTTTTCTCGGGAAGGCGAAGCTGCTGTCGGTGGTGACGCCCAATCCGGAATGGCATCCCATACAGTTAACGGATTCTTCATAGCTCTGCGGTCTTAATTCTCCGGTTTTATCTTCGATAAAGGCTTGATAGGCCCAACCTACCCCATTCAGCATGCCGGCTTCTGGGTTTCCAACTATACGGCGTAGGCGTTCAGGAAAGTCGTGGATTTCCTTGGTCTCCGACATGGACGCATTTCGAAGTTGAGAGTAGTTGTTCCAGTTGATTTTGACGCCGTATCGAAGTTCCTTGATACGTGCGGCCAGTTGGATCTGGTCCTTGTCGTCCATATCGATATAACGAACCGTATGCAAGAACTCGGTTCCGACCGGGTAGAGGCCGGCGGCCAACTGAGTCTGTTTGGCGTCAAGCAATTGTTTTGCTTTGCCGACGTAGGACATATTGATGCCGTTTCTTGGGTCCCATTTGAAAACAACTTGGGTTGCGATATTGAATTTCCCGTTATGATCCAGATCAACACCGTATACCTTTTCGTCGGTTGGTGGAATGGTGACATCTTTGTTCTGGATCAATGCTTCCACGATGGCCAGGTTCAGCTTGTAAACAGCGCGGTCGTACTGACCGGCTTCGTTCTGTCTGAAGCTTTCGTTCAAACGAATCAGGACGTCATCGGTACTGCCGTTGGTCGGCCAGAAAGTACCTAAGAAAGGTGTGTAGCCGAATGCGCGCCAACCTGTGTCTTTTCCGGAAGGATCGCGGTCAAAACCTTCCTGGTCGAAGTTGTAATAGCAATCCGGTTGGTAACCGTTCCATTTACCGTCTTTGTTCACGTCCCATGCTTCCGGAACCTGCTGTAGTTTTTTAGTTAGGCGAATATCGCCGTGTTCGTCGAAATAATTGGACTGGCGAACGTAACGCATGATTTCCTCATCGGAAATTTTCTCAACGGCTGCAGTACGGTCTTTGAACAGGTTGGTCCAAGGGTTTTTACGTGCCGTATCTCTGAAGTCGTATGACAGCTGCAGTTCCGAGTCGTCGATGAAATTTGGAGTTTTCGGGTTGGTATGGCAACTGAAACACGGATTATGGATGCGGTCGTTCTGGCCTCTGGTTTTGGTATAGCACTGTGAAGGTATGTAGGCGGCTTTGGTATTTTGAATGCGATTGTCGAGTAAGGAAATTTCGACTGTATCCGAACTTGGTTTGTCTGAAAAAGCGGTGAGCAATGAAAGCCCGACAAATAGAAGGATTACCACAAACAGTTTGAATTGGTGTTTCTTTAAAAGTTGAATCATTCTTAAACCCTGTAACAACTTGAATAATGGCTTGATTGAGATTGCCGTTTGCCACTTAAAGCGACTTAAGCAATCTCTTTCCGTAGAAAGAGGTTGGTTAAATAGCTTTAACAAAAAAGCCCTAACCGGGTTGGTTAGGGCTATCAATCAAAGAGTGAAGCTCTTTGAATATTTGAGCGGATTACTTCATTTTCGAGAAATCGAAAGGTCCGATGTAACCTGCTTCTGTTTTGGTTTCAACACCAGCTGGGCGTACATACGTACCGCTGACTTCACCGAATGGGTGCTGTACAGTCACTGATAGGTAGCCTTTACCATTGATGTTTTTGTGCCAGAATGGAGAAGTAGTTTCTGAACCGTAAGGACCAGTGAAAATACGCTCCATAGTGCCGTTCTTGATGTTGTAAGCCCAGATCATGTCATTTGGGTGATAACCAGTGTCTTCACCGATGACCAAGATGTCAGAACCTTCAAGGAAAGTTAAGTTATCAGGGTTAGCAATACCGTCTACATCACAAGAGTTACCTTCAAGAGCGGTACCTGTGTAGTCAGTAGGCGTTCCGGCAACCAAACCTTTCATGCTGTAAGCAACGTAGTCTGAACCGATCGTAGAGTTAGTCGCAACATCCAGAGCGTAAACCCCACCACACTTGTTGTAATCTAGCATGATGTCGTTGTTACCACCGATGTCATAAGTTGTGTTTGAAACACCTTTCTTCTGGTTGTTTTCCATACCGTAACGAACCTGTGACATAGCAACGTAAAGCTTGTTGTCACGAGCGTTGAAAGTGATACCTTCTTCTTTGTTGAACTCAACAGTAGCGCCTTTGATCGCAGCCATACGACGAGTTTCCAAACGTGCAGCGATGGCTTCATCGGCTGCATCTACATTTGTGTCACCGTTGATGTCTTTAAGTTTCAAACACTCGTTACCGTTAGCAGAGTTGATAGCTGTGAAGCCTGCTGTTGCACAAGAACCGTCTGCTTGAGGTGCTTCTGAATCGAAGATGTCAGTGAATGCTTTCTTAGCAGAAACGACAGATTTAATGTCAGCATCTGTTGCATGACCTAGATCGATCCAAGTCATGACTGCTTCACCAAGGCCGGTATTGGAAGTCTGGTGCCATTTAGCTGCATACAGCTTACCGGCGCTTAAGTCTTCTTTTGTATCAGCTACGTACATGAACAAGCCAACGTTGGTACCATCATCAGATAGGTAAACGGTTTTGTTGTCAGGCATGACGTAAGATAATTCGTGAGCGAAACGACCCATGCTGTAGTGCTTGGTGTAAGCAGGTGTACCGTCTGCATTGATCTTAACTTCAGGAGTCCAACCGTAGTAGTAAGGGTTGTTCATAGAAGCGTTACCGCCCCAGTACTTGTCAGTCACTTCGTTATAGTAAGAGTTCGCTGCAAAGTTGTTTGCATCCGGCTCATACTCTTCTGAACCTAGGTGAGAGTTCCAAGGTGTTGTCATACCTGCACAGTGAACCCATCCACCAAATTCGTCTTTTTGACTGATGAACTGTAAAGAGTCGGCTTTAACAGAAAGCTTTCCGTCAGTAGCTTGTTCAAGTTCGCTCATGTACATTGCACCTGGACCACATTCGAACTGAGAAACCATATAGACCTTACCGTTCTTTTGTAGGTAGGAAACGTGGTCTAGACCAGAACCTTTACCTGTGTCGGTACCGTTACATAGGTAAGCTGAATTGTCAGCTTCCAAGATGACGTTGTCCTGGTAGTCTTTTACAACACCGTATGTTTCGCCGTTGTTCACGTCACCGGTTTTCATCAATGTTGTGTAACCGATCGCTTGCGCTTCACCTGCGATAGTCACGGAATCGGTTGCGCGGATGCTGTTTTGTTCATCAGTGCTAACTGCAGGGGCGATTGCTTTGAATTCAACAACGGATGAATAGATTGCACCGTCTGTACCTGCTGTACCATCTTCACCGGCACAGCCGGCCAAGTTCAATGCTGTAGCGGCTAGAGCGACAGACATTGCCATATTTAAAGCTTTTAGTTTCATCTTAAGCGTTCCTTAATTTTGATTGACCAAGAGTAGAATTGGTAGGCAAATCATAAGGAAACTTTATTACAGGCAAATTTAATTCTATTGTCAGTTTGTTTACGCCAATTTGACAGGGTTTTTACATAGTTCCAGTACAAAAAATATGGGATATTTCAATTCAATAAATCCGTTGAATTTCGAGTGTGAATTTGGATTTTTTGTTTGATGTTCGAATGTCGTCTATTATTTTTTTTAAGGAGTCGAAAGCGTAAATAATTAACCCTTTGAGCAATCAGATGGAAAGTGAGGGTATTTTGAGTGCAAATTGTGTCTTTCATGTGTGTGGTTTTTTTGTGTGACAAATAGATTAAAAATTGCCCCGGAAAAGTACCGTTTAAATGGTTTTATGACGGTTAAATAATTTAATTAACAGGAAAAATATAATCAGGCCGACTAAGAGTAAGCTTGTGCTGATGTAAGCGAAGAGGTCAGGCGCTTTCATCATGGTGCTCATTAAAGAGTCTTGGTAATAAAAGAACCAATGGTGATTAGCCGGAAATACCCACATGTGCAATTGGTAAAAGACCTGTTTGGGGCCATACAGGACGAGTATGGCGGCCAGCAATAGAAGGCCGATACCGATATTGCCCCACGCCAGCTTGGCGGTCGGAAAGGAACGCTTCATCATTAAGAGATATGTGGTCAATGCTGCCCAAAGTAGCAGTAATCCCCAACCGAGCCGCTTAAGAAAATCAAGCAGTAAAGCCACGTCGGTAAGATGGTCGATTTCGGCTTTGTGTAACAGGGGAATCCGCACGGGAAGTGTCGGATGTGGATAGCTAAGTTCCTTTAAGCCTTCACCATGATTATGAATCGCGTTGACGATGCCGGCAAACAATTGTTTTCGGGTGTCGGCGTCGGTGTCTTCAAAGCCGTGCCGGAAACGGTTTTGGGGAGCGTAGTGGTCAATATGTTCGCCGATGCCTGCGTAATCGTACCAGACGCCATACAGAAAATCGGCCTTGGCCAGAATCATCCAACTGGCATAAAGTGCCAGTATGAAGGTCAGCCATACCCATAGGAAAGAGCGTAAATAGTGTAATGAATCATTCTTGTTGGAACTGAACAGGCCTGTTCGTTTTCGGAATAGGTTGCGTTGGTGGGATTGCATGGCTATAGGTCGTTCCGTTGCATTTGGTTATGTTGAGCAAGCGAATGCCATCGGCCGAAGTCACCCAGTATGATGTGGTCTAGGCATCGAACGTCGATCAAAGCCAATGCTTCGCTCAGGGTGCGGGTAAGATTCAAATCACTTTGGCTTGGCGCCGGATCACCCGATGGATGGTTGTGGGTGAGGATCACGGCGGCGGCATGATGATCTAAAACGGCCTTGAGTACTTCCCGTGGATGGACGCTGGCTTGAGTCAAACTTCCGGTAAACAACACCTCAAATGTAATCAATCGGTGTTGTTGATCGAGCAGCAATACGCCGAATTGTTCGCGTTGTTGAAATCCGATGGAGTGGATTAGGTAGTGGGCGACGGTTTCAGGGTCTGTAAAGGCATCGCCCTTTTTAAGTCCTGATTCAAAATGACGGCGTGCCATTTCCAACACGGCCTTGAGTTGGACAAACTTGGCTTGTCCCAGCCCTTTCGCTTCGCAGAATTCCTGTTCGCTGGAGTTAAGCAGGGCAGGCAAGCTGCCGAAATGATCGAGAAGATTCTGAGCCAACTCGACGGCACTCAGACCTTTTACGCCTACTCGTAGGAAAATCGCCAGCAGTTCGGCATCGGACAGAGAAGACGGACCGAAATGCAACAGTTTCTCTCTCGGGCGGTCATGTTCGTGCCAGTCGCGGATTGCCATAGAGCTTGCCACCGTTTTAGATTAAGATATTCGCATCTTAAAAGTGGCGGAGAGTCAGGTCAATGTTTAAATATCCAATGCGAGTCAGAGATTACGAGTGCGATGTTCAGCGAGTGGTCAATAATAGTGTTTATCAGAACTATCTGGAACACGCCCGACACGAGTTTCTGTTATCGAAAGGCGTCGATTTTTCGGCCTTGGCGGAAATGGAAGTCAACTTGATGGTTACCCGTGTCGAGATGGATTTCAAGCGGCCGCTAAAACCAAAAGACGATTTTTACGTGACGGTGGAAGTGGAAAAAGTCTCTCGCATCCAGTATGCGTTTGTGCAGAAAATCCACCATGAAAATGATGAATTGATGGTCTCAGCACGTACTATCGGCGTTGCCGTCAATGCCAAGGGGCGTCCGATGGCATCGCCGGAGTTGGATGATCTGCTGGTTTAACTTTCCGTAGCCGGAATTTCCTTTTCCGGCCCTTTTAGGTCTTCCCGTGTTTTGCTCAAGCGAATCTCCAACGGCTTAGACGTGTCTAGATGTACATCCCGTTGTGGGAAGGCGATGACTATGCCTGCTTGGTTCAGTTTGTCGTTAATCATGCTATGAAGCTCGGAGCGTATTTTCAGGAAGTTGTCCAGATCATCGACGAACACACGTAATGACAATTGCAATGCATTGTCGCCAAAACTGTCGAAAATTACGGATGGTTCCGGTTCTTCCAAAACAGACGGGTGTTCGGCCGCTGCTTGTTTGATGAGTTTAAGTGCTTCCGGCACATCGCTTCCGTAGGCGATACCGACATCGATTTTTACGCGTATGATCTGATCGGATAGAGACCAGTTAATGAACTGTCCTGTGATAATCTGCTTGTTAGGTATCACCAGTTCTTGACGATCCCAATTGATGATGGTGGTTGCACGGATGCGGATCTTCGATACCTTTCCGGAAACGCCGTCGACGGTGACGATGTCACCGACTCTCATGGGTTGTTCGAACAATAGAATAATTCCGCTGATGAAGTTGGCGACAATTTCCTGCAAGCCGAACCCGAGCCCAACCGACAAGGCGGCAACCAGCCACTGAATGTTAGACCATTCAATCCCCAAAGCGCGGAAGATCATGACCACACCGATGATGGCGATGACGTACTGAATCAGCGATGTCGTCGCGTAGCGTGCGGCACTACTGATTGGTAAATGTTTCAGTAGCGTGAATTCCAGCAGGCCTGGTAGGTCTTTGGAAAGTAACAGGGTCACTGCACCCAGAGCGATTCCCAGGGTGAGATCGCCCAGGGTAAGCGGAACTTGCTGTACCACTCCGTCCACGACTTGTGACTTGGTCAGTGACAAGGTGCTGTCATTGATCAGGTTCAGGGCCAGTAGGACATCACTCCAAAGCAGCCAGATTCCAAACAGGAAGGCCACCAGATATCCCAGATTCAAGGCCTGACGTGCTTGGTTGCTGAGTTTGTCGTAATCGAAGTCGACGTCTTCGTTGACCGGCTGTTCAACAGGAGGCGCCTCTGCTTCTTCACCGCTCTGTTCCACATGCTGAACCTGGTATTTTTGCAGGCGTTCCGCGTAGCGCATTTTTCGTTCTGACAAGTACAGGCTGCGAAGCAGCAATTCGCGAAGGATGTAGACTATCAGTATCCATGCCAGAGTCCAGTTGATCCTTTCCGCGATGACCAGCGAGGAGTAGTAGTAACCTGAAAGGGAGACCCAGATCAGGAATACCGGAATCGCAAGCAGTAACGGGAACCAGATGAAGTGGAGTTGTTGCCATTTACGGATTTTGGTGCGTTTGGCGAAACTGGTCATGATCTGGCTTCGTGACGACCACAGACGGTAAATTAATATTGCGAACGCCACCATTAATACGATGAAGGCAAGGCGGCCTACCATTTGTTGATCGGTTGCGGTGTCTGCATAGGTATTGATGTCGATGATCAAGGCGAGCAATGCACCGACAGGCGTGGCCCAATTCAGTTCCTTGTTCAAGGCGTCTCTAACGCTTTTGTGCCAACGGAAATGGCGTTCCGCGATGCCGTCGGGACGGCAGATCTGCTGAAGGCTTCTCAAGGCAAAAACCAGTATCCCTGCATCAATTAGCCCTTTGGCGATGCCTTGCGTGTAAGGGGCTGGTGAATCAGCCAAATCCAGTAACAAGCCGCTTCCCAGAAGGCTGAGCGGAATTAGCAGGCTGAGCCCGAAGGTGTAGACCAGGGCTTGCAAGGTGTAGAGGAACGAATCGGTTCTAACTGAAATGACTTGTGCCGAGGTTCTACTCAAACCACGTATGAAGTGTTTTCGTGCCAATATCAATAGTCCAATGATCAAAAGCCATACGGCGAACCATTGTTTTTCTTTGGCAAAGACATCAGCGATGTCTTTTATCAAGGCTTGGTAGTTTTCGAAAGAAAGAAACCAATTTGCGCTTTCGGTAAAGGCCTGCCAGGAAAGCAAGCTGCTCATGCCGATGTTTGGCAACCATAGAAGATGATCGTTGAGGAATCGGGTGTAAGCTTGAACTTCATCCTTTTGTTGCGTGTAGACCGAGTTGAGTTCGGACATTTTGCTGATGAAGTCCGGATAGAGGTTTTGCAACTCTTTTGCCGCTTGAATGTAGTGCTCATAGAGTAGGTTGGCCTGTTCCTCCAGTTGTTTGTTTTCTTCGGGAGAGCGTTTTTTGTCGTCTGACTCCTCCAACAGTTTTGACAGGTTAGAATGAATCTTGTTTTCCGCTTCACGAATTTGATCACTCAACAGTAGTTGACCGAGTACCGCTTTGTTCAGTTGATCCTTTATCTTCAGCGCAAGTTTTGAACTGACATCGATTGACGAAATGGTTTCCAGTCTTTTGTGAAGAACCTGGGCAACGATTTCTCGTGAACCTTCCAATTCCACAATCTGTTTATCACGGGCAAAGTGCGCTTTCAGCGAGTTAATGGCTTCCGTGGTGACGGCGATTTTTTGGTTGACCATTTTTTCCTGGCGGATCAATTCGGTCTTGTCGTGTTGGATATGGATGATTTTCGCCTGTAACGGGAAGAGTGGACTGTTCGGGTCGACTTGATCCTGAATGGCCTTTTTTAACGCTTGTTCAGCTTTGCTGACTTTGACGCTTTGTAGCTGGGACTGTAGCGCATCTACCGTTTGAGACAGCCACTTTTTCTTGGCGGACCAGTAATCCCGTTCGGTTTGGGCCAGCTCGGTTAGGGTGCCTAAATGATCCAGTTTGTAATTGAGTAATTTGAGATTGGCTTCCAACATCTGTTGGCGAGATTTAAGGGCGACAGTCTGTACCTGGGATTTTATGTCGGCTGTTGTGCCGGAAGGTGTGGATTTCAGGTTTTCCTGTATTTGGGCAAGGTTTTTTTCGATTTCACTTTTTTGGCTAATGCCGTCGGTAGCCAAAGGCAGATATTGCCCCAATTCCTGATCCCAATTCAGATAGTTGTTACTGGCCTGCTGTAATGAGAGATCCGCTTCATTTAAAGCGTCGTTCAACTGTTGATTGTTTAAGGTTGCGGTTTGTGGTTGTTCACCGCTTTTAATTTGTTCATCCAACTTTTTTTGCAGGTTTTTCAGCTCTGTAATTCGAGGTTTAGCCTTTTCGACTTGCTGCTGCAATAATTTGAGGTTTTGCCGATATTTTTGCGACTCGACCAACCAGTTGTTGGCTTTGTCGATTTGCAGAGATAGGTTTTTTTTGTCGTCCTCATTGATTTGATCGGCAAGGTTTAGTTCTTGATCCAACTGTTCCAGGTCACCGGCCGTTATTTGCGCGATGCTTTGTGTTGTAACAGGCTCCTGAGCGGCGGAAACCATTGATGGCATGTAAAGCAACCAGGCAGTAACCAGAAACAAAATCGATTTAAGTGCGCTCATGGCCTTCAAACTCATAAAAGGTTCCGATATTTGGCATTGGAAGTAGGGATATTAAGTAAAAGCGTACCTGAAACCGTGCCTGAAAGGTACAAAATTTATCCGCTTTTTGCTTTAAATCTAGGTGAGCGATGCCAAGAACGCACTTAACCAGCCGGTTTCGGGTGAATGTACGTGGGTGAAAGGGTCGTAAGGCATGTGTCTAACGGGACATATGCCCACTGGTGATAATGTACACCTTACATATAATAAGGTCATACTTTAGTCGGTCTGGAGAGCGGTATTTTCTCCGACCAGTTTCCAGTCACTTTGTTGAGGAGTGCGTCATGAGATACCATAAAATTCCCTTCTTATTGTCGGGGGTGTCAGCCGCTTTATTGCTGGCGTCTTGCGGAGGCGGTTCGTCTTCATCGACCTCTATTACCTCGTCTGATACGACAACCAGCAGCGCAGTGATCAGCGGTACGGTTCCCGGTACCAAAATTGAAGCGTTTTGCGCGGACGGCAGTTATTACACAGTGAATTCAACCGATGACGGAACGAGTCAGCACCCGTTTAGTTTAACGGTGCCTGCCGGTGTTGATTGTCATTTGGTGATGACAACGAACGAGAACGACCCGGTTAACCGAATCGTCACTCCGATTGAAATTGAATCCGGCACTGTGGCCAGTGGCGTAATTAATACGAGTGTCGAATTCGCGCTAGGATATGTGCCTCTGGCTCTGAATTTGAGTGATATCGTCGATAGTAACGGAGATGGCGTTACAGATACCCCTTTGAGGATTTCACCAGTTATCCCGGATGGCGTGGCGATACTGGAGTTGTCGTTAGATCCTTTGGATGATGATCGCGACGGCATTCCTAATATTTATGAAGATGACGACAACGACGGCGAATACAATCAGGAAGATTCGGATGACGACAACGACGGCATTCCGGATTCTGAAGAAGCCGATAATTCGGATTCGGACGGCGATGGTATTGATGACCTTTATGATCGCGATGACGACAACGATGGCTTAACCGACGATGTCGACAGTGACGATGACAATGATGGTACGCCGGATTCGGAAGATAGTGATCATGACGATGATAATGAAACAAGTTCGAGTTCTACGGTTTACACGCCGGTTAGCGCGTACACCGCTTCAGTAGGACGCTTGCTTGCATCTCAGTGCGCACAATGCCACGGAACCAATGGCCACTCGGTCAATAGTTGGGATAGCTTGGCGGGAGAGTCGGCTTCTGAATTGGTTGAAGAGATGCTTGAGATCAAGGCCGGAGAAGAAGCGCCTATTATGCAGGCTCAAGCCCATGGTTATAGTGACGCTGAAATTCGGGCTTTAGCCGAGTGGTTCGCTACCCAACCGGGCAGCGAGAGTGAGGAGGAATAAGTTATGAGTAACACTTTATCACGTAGAACTTTGTTGAAAGCGTTGGGGATCGGTTCGGCGGCGGCTCTCATGCCGGGTGTTTTGAATGCGGCGACCTTACCTCACGTTGTCGTAGTCGGTGGTGGTTTCGCCGGTGCAACGGCTGCCAAGTATCTGAAAATGTGGGGGGGGACCAGTGTCGAGGTGACTCTGATTGAGGCCAATACCACTTATGTTTCTCCGATCCTGAGCAATCTGGTGTTAAATCATCAGAAAACCACTTCGGACTTGAGTTTCAATTACGTCACTCATAGTACGGTCTATGGAATCAATATCGTGCATGACACTTTAAATACCGTAGATAAAACCAATCAGACCGTGACACTGCATAGTGGAACCGTTCTGAATTACGACCGTTTGATTCTGGCTGGCGGAATGGATTTTGTTGATATTCCAGGGTTGGATTTCGAAAAGGTTCCTCATGCATGGAAAGCGGGCGCGCAGACCAATTTGCTTAAGGACCAGATCGATGCCATGGTGGATGGGGATCATTTCGTGATGACCGTTCCGGCTTCACCATACCGTTGTCCTCCGGGGCCTTATGAGAGAGCGTGTGTGGTCGCCGATTATTTGAAAAATACGAAAGGTTTTGCGAATTGTCAGGTGACGGTTTTGGATGCTAACGCCGCTATTACGGTTGAAGCGGATACATTCGGAGCGAAATTTACGGAATATGGTGTGAATTACCGTCCGAACATTTCGATTGCGAGCGTCGATTCGGATGCCCGCAGCATCACGTTCACTGAAAACGGCGGGGGCGCGCAGACGTTAAGTGCGAATGTACTGAATGTGATACCTAATCAGAAAGCTGCCAAGATTGTTTTTGACGCCGGTTTGAATTCGGGTAACTGGGCACCCGTGAACCCGTTGAGTTACGAATCGACGTTGGCTCAGAATATTCATGTTATTGGCGATTCTCAAGCAACCGGTCAACCTAAATCCGGTCATATGGGGAATTCTCAGGCGAAAATTTGTGCGGATGCGGTGTTACGTTCTTTGAACAATGTCGCTTTAAACACGGCACCTAAAACCAACACGGCCTGCTATAGCCCAGTTTCGTCAACCCATGCTTCTTGGCTGACCGCCGTCTATGAATACAATTCAGAAACTGGAAAGATGCAGTTGGTTGCCGATGCAGGTTATCCGGCCGCTGGTGCGCCGAGTACTGAAAATTATTCGCAGATGTTTAACTGGTCGGGCAACCTGTTTGCCGATACCTTCTCCTAAGGCACGATAAAGAGAGGCGCTTAATAAACCAGAAGTTCCTCGAAAAAATAAGCCACTAACTCATGCCGGCCTGATAAGCCGGCTTTTTTGTATAGATTGGATGCTTGTTGGCGAACGGTTTTTTCGCGGGTTTCACGTACCGTGGATATTTCATCCAGTGTGAGTCCTTTCAATAATAACAATCCGACCTCTTTTTCGCTTTTGGTTAGACTCCATTCATCAAACTGGTTTTGGATGATTTTCGAAAACTCTCCCATGAGTTTTTGGGCTTGCTGTTGCGATTCACTGAGTTGTTTTTCCGTGTTGGAGAGAGTTTCATGCATGGTTTTGATCTTTCGCGATTGCTGGATATTCCAGTACAGCATCAGGGTAAACCCACCAAGCGCCAACAGTCCGAGCAGGATTTCAACGTAGGTGTGGGTGTTCATGTGCCCCATGCCCTGCCAGTCGAGCAGAACGTCCAGAAAAGAGACGATAAAAATCAAACTGTAAGTGACCAGACTAAACTTTAAAGGATTCATTAGATACCTCTTTCCTTGGGTTAAATGGTACGTTTTCATCCATGAAAACCGGTGTTTAAAATCCGTCAAATGGGTAGAAAAACCGTTATCATAGAGCAAGTTTAACGAATGAATATGAAACCAATATGAAAATCTTACTTGGGGTGACCGGCGGAATCGCCGCGTACAAGTCGCTTGAATTGACCCGGCTTTTCATTAAGGCGGGGTATGAGGTGCAGGTGGTTATGACCGCCGGTGCGCAGGAATTCATTCAGCCACTGTCTTTTCAGGCGCTTTCCGGCAACCCGGTTCGAGACAGCCTGTTCGACGCGAATCAGGAAGCGGGGATGGGGCATATCGAATTGGCTCGTTGGGCCGATCAGATAGTCATCGCACCTGCCAGTGCCGAAACACTTGCGAAGCTTCGAATGGGCCGTGCCGACGACTTGTTGACCACCTTATGCTTGGCGACCGATCGACCGATTATGATTGCCCCGGCGATGAATCGGTTAATGTGGGCCAACGAAGCGACTCAGGAAAATGTATCTGTTCTGAAGCAGCGAGGTTTTACGTTGTTGCAACCTGCTTCCGGTGAACAGGCCTGCGGAGAAGTTGGCGAAGGTCGGATGCCGGAACCTCAAGCGATTTTCGAAGCGGTTGAAAGCTTTCAGAAACAGAAAAAAGAAACCGAACAGGCCTGTTCGGAATTGAAACGTTTCTGGAAAGGGAAAACATTGTTGATTACCGCAGGACCTACTTACGAAGACATCGATCCGGTGCGTTTCATCGGTAATCGCAGCTCAGGTAAGATGGGGTTTGCTATCGCTCAAGTGGCCGCCGAAGCCGGTGCGAAAGTGATTTTGGTTTCAGGGCCGGTCGGATTAGCCACGCCGGATAGGGTTCAGCGAATTGATGTGCGTTCTGCCCGCCAGATGTTCGAGGTTGTTCAAAGTCATTATGGCGTGGTGGATTGTTTTATCGGTGCGGCGGCGGTTGCCGATTTCAGGCCGGCCGAAGTTCAGGAACAGAAAATTAAAAAGCAGGCCGATACCGAACAAATGAACCTTGAATTGGTTAAAAATCCGGACATCATCGCTTGGGTTGCTCAGCAAGAAAATAAACCGTTTGTGGTTGGGTTTGCAGCGGAGACTGAAAATGTTTTGGATTATGCCCGAACCAAATTGAACAGCAAACGTCTCGATATGATTTGCGCCAACCGCGTTGGTGAAAATCAGGGCTTTGAAAGTGATGAAAATTCGTTGACCGTCATCACCCATTCACAACAACAGACCTTTCCGAATTCATCCAAATATCAGCAAGCAGTTTCCTTGTTGACCGAAATTTCTAAAAAAAATACGTAAATTTTACAATTCCTTGAGAGTCAGTGCTTATGCGGCTTGGCGGCATTTTTTAGGGCTTACCTCGCCTCAAAACCGCATTCCGTCGGTTTGAAACCCCTGTTTTGATTTGTTATGGTGAAAAAAGTAACCAAAATTAGGGCAGGCGTTTTTTCATGAAATCTATCCACTTTTCTACAGTTTTTGTCGGTGCTTTATCGGCACTGTTTTCAGCTCAGATCTTGGCGTCAAATCAACTGACGCTTGGAGCCTGGTATAACTATGCCAACGAAAACGACAATCTTCCCGGGAATGACTATACCAAGAATGGTGAGTTCGGTGATGGTGCGGTCATTTTGTATGCGGACGGAGCGGCCGAAAAGGGACAGGGTAATTGGTCGTACTCGGCAGAGCTGCGTGTCGGGCCAGGCTCATTTACCGATACCGCAAATAATTCGACGGGTGACGAAGTTTCTTTACACAAAGCGTGGATCGGTTTTGATTTTGAAGACGATTACAAATTGATTATCGGTAAAAGTCAGGTACCTTTCGGGTGGAAAACTTCCAATTTCTGGCCGGGTGATATGTTTCAGGCCGGTTACGGTGATCAGATGGATGTGGGACTGAAACTTGAAGCCCGGAAAGGGAAGCTGAATTATAACCTGGCTTATTACCTACAGGACGACTGGTGGGCGACCAGTACCGATACGACTGACGATAACCGTCACTGGGGATCGTCCACAACGTATCGAAAAGTCGGTACGTTTGTAGCCGATTTGAATATGGATGTGGTGCCGAATCATACCGTTGGTGTGTCATTGCAAGCGGGTAAATTAGAAGACTTGACGGCCGAGCGTAGCAACGTATTGGATAAATTGAACAGTCGTCATGAATCCGACGGCGACCACTCTGCCGCTGTTCTTTACTACAAGGGTAAGTTCGGTCCGACGTTCGTGAACGCCGAAGTGATTCAGACCCGGCGTAAGATGCCGAGCGACTTGGTGGCTGTGGACAATATCGCCAGCAAATATGAAACGATGCGTTATGCATTCGAGATCGGTCGTAGCTCCGGAAATTGGACCTACTATTTGGACGCAACTTGGGCGGATTCAGCTACCAAGGGTAATGACAACGGTATGGTCGCTGCCTATGCACCGGGCATCCGTTATGACTACGGTCCAGGTTGGATCTATGCCGAATACCTGACTCAGAACGGCTACATTGATCGTTACGGTGATGTGGTGAGCGACGATTATAAGTTCAGCGCCGTTTACCTTTCCATGGACTGGTACTACTAAATCAAAACCGTTTTTTAGAGCCGTAACCGGCTTGCAATCTATGAGGGAGACGATCGGTCTCCCTGTCACTACCCAATGCAAAAAGCAAAGGTGCTTCTATGAGTGAAATCGTACAGAAAGAACCCGCGAAATTGAATCCGGCGGTGTTTTTCACTTCTTCCGGTATTATCATTTTATTGATGGTCTACGCAGCCCTTTTCCCGGAACAGGCCGAAAACTCCTTCCAAGGCTTGCAAAGCGCTTTGATCGATAACGGAGGTTGGTTTTATATTCTGACGGTCGCCATTATCTTGATTACAGTCGCGTTTCTTGGGCTTTCCAGGTATGGAGAAATCAAGCTGGGTCCGGATCATGCGACGCCGGATTACACCAATATCACTTGGTTTTCGATGCTCTTTTCTGCCGGTATGGGAATAGGTCTGATGTTTTTCGGCGTGGCCGAACCGGTTATGCACTTTTTATCGCCTCCTGTTCAGGACGGCGGAACCGTAGAGGCCGCAAGGGAAGCGATGCGAATCACATTTTTTCACTGGGGATTACATGCCTGGGCGATTTATGCCATCGTTGCCTTGATACTGGCGTTTTTCAGTTATCGACACGGTCTGCCACTGACTCTCCGTTCCGCTTTGTATCCGATTATTGGGGAAAAGATTTTCGGACCGATCGGTCATGCCGTTGATGTGTTTGCTGTTATCGGAACCGTATTCGGGATTGCCACTTCGTTAGGGTACGGGGTTCTGCAAATGAATACCGGTTTGAATTACCTGTTCGGTATTTCGGTGGACGTGGTTTCCCAGGCGTTGTTGATTGCGGCTGTAACCGCTTTGGCAGCGGTTTCGGTTGCTACGGGGCTGGATAAGGGAATCCGTCGTTTGTCCGAGCTCAACATGAGTCTGGCGGTGTTGTTGATGTTGCTGGTTTTAGTGTTAGGTTCCAGTGTCTTTTTGCTACAGGCTTTGATTCAAAATGCCGGAGCTTATCTGTCGGATATCGTGCGTGTGACTTTCAACCTTTATGCATATGAAAAAACCGACTGGATTGGTGGTTGGANGATTCAAAATGCCGGAGCTTATCTGTCGGATATCGTGCGTGTGACTTTCAACCTTTATGCATATGAAAAAACCGACTGGATTGGTGGTTGGACGATTTTGTACTGGGCTTGGTGGTTGTCGTGGGCTCCGTTTGTAGGACTTTTCATCGCTCGCGTCTCGCGTGGTCGCAGCATCCGACAGTTTGTTACCGGCGTACTTTTTGTACCGGTCGGTTTCAGTATGATGTGGTTTACCTTTTTCGGTAATTCGGCCATCGACATGATTCTTAATCAAGGCATGAACAGCTTGGGAGAGGCTGTATCCGATGATGTAGCAACGGCGTTGTTCGTATTTCTAAGCCAGTTCCCGTTCGGTTCGGTACTTTCGTTCATTGCCATCTTGATGGTCGTTATTTTCTTTGTGACTTCGGCTGATTCCGGTGCCATGGTCGTGAATATGTTGTGTTCCAACGGGCGTGACGACACGCCTCTCTGGCAGCGCATGTATTGGGTTGTTGGGGTAGGGTTGATTGCCGTCATCCTTATGCTGGCGGGTGGTTTAGGCGCGTTACAGACCATGACCATTGCCAGTGCGATGCCGTTCGCGATTGTGTTATTGATCGCTACCTATGGTTTGATGAAGGCATTGCGCGTGGATCTGGCCAAGCGTGATAGTCTGCAGGCCAACGTGTCTCCGGCACCAAGCGGTAACAGTGATAGCAGCTGGAAGGACCGTCTGCATAACATCGTTGATTATCCAAGTAGCTCTGCAGTTAGACGTTACATTCAGACCATCGCAAAGCCTGCGTGTAAGGAAGTGGCTGAGGAGTTGCAAGCTCAGGATTTGGAAGTAGAAGTTGAAACTTCGCCCGAACTTGAGCGAGTCCGTTTGATTGTTCATCACGGTGAAGAGGTTGATTTCATTTATGAAGTCCGAAGCCGTTCGCACTTACGTCCCGAATTCACTCAGACAGAATTGCCTTCAGAAGAGATGGATGAGAGCGCGCATTATTATCGTGCGGAAATCCATCTACGTGAAGGTGGTCAGGATTATGATGTGATGGGGTGGTCGAAAACGGCGATTATTAACGACATCATCGATCACTATCATAAGCATATGCATTTCTTGCACGTGTTGAGATAGACGTTTTACCGTTTTGCTGGGCAAGGGAGTTGTTTATGAGCAATTCCCGAAAACACGAAGGGGCCTTTTACGGCCCCTTTTTTTATTGCGCCAGAATTGGAAACAGACCGCGCAGACCGTTGGCGATAAATTCGACGGCAATGGCCGCCAATATTAACCCCATGATACGGCTGAAGATATTGAGGCCGGTAGTACTGGAGTGGTCTGTTATCCACGGCGCCATTCTCAGTGACGCCCAGATGATGATTCCCAATAATACGATGCCGAAGGCAATGACCAGATAGTGACCGAATGCGGTGGATTTATGCGCTGCTAAGATGACGGTACTGATGGCTCCGGGACCGGCCAGAAGTGGCATGGCAAGTGGTACGATGGCAACAGATTCCTTTTGTTCAGACTCGTCCGCTTCTTCCGGTGTTTGTCTGGCCGGACTGGTTTTGCCGTGTAACATGGCGATTGCCATCAACAGAATCAAAATACCGCCGCCGACCCGGAAAGAATCGATGGTGATTCCGAAGAATTTGAGCAGAGCCTCCCCGAAGAACAAGGAGACGAGCAAGATGCTGATGAATCCGATGGCCACCAGATTGATTGTGACCTGACGTTCCTTTTCGGTTTCGTCAGCGGTCATGCTGATGAAAAGCGGTATCGCGCCGATAGGGTTAACGATAGCCAATAAGCCGATAAAGATTTTAAAGTAATCTGCATAGTCCAGCATGGATACTTCCCTTTGAAGAGTGCTTAATGGTTCGTTTATTCGAGTTGCCAATCCGTTCCGGTCGAGTCAATTTATCACGCCTTCGGGTTTGCGTCGACGTTTCTACCGTGAATTATGTTTTGGATTTTAAATTCCTGTGAATTTTTGAGACACAAAGACCTAGTAGAAGTTAATGAAATGCAGTAACGTAGTTTGAGCAGGACGAGTGAATCGAATACTATCGATTCGGTTTTGTTCAATCAGTCTCAAAGGAGATCGGTATGCATTGGTATACAGATATGTATTGGGCAGGAGGTATGGGTATGTGGATATTTTGGATCGTTTTATTGATTGTGATATTCGTACTGATCAGGATGTTGTCCTCCTCGAATCAAAATGTCTCTTCCGAAACCCCACTGGAAATTCTTCAAAAGCGGTATGCAAAAGGCGAAATTGACCAAGAGACCTACGAGAAGATGAAAAACACTTTGGAATCCTGAATAGGTCGGACAAGTTGGTATGCGGTTACTGTGTATTTAGGCCGCATACCAATACACGGCAAAGTAATGACTGACGCTGCCGCCGAGAACGAACAGATGCCAGATCAGGTGACCGAACGGTAACTTGCCGTCTGTCGCATAGAAAATGATTCCGATGGTATACAACAATCCTCCGGCCAGAAGCCACAACAGGCCAGCTAACGGCAGACTGTTCAGTAAAGGGTGGATAGCCACAACAATCACCCAGCCCATCAGTAAATAGAGTGTGTTGTAGAAAATCGGCCGGGTTGCGCCGTCGAATAATTTGAGTATTATGCCGATGACGGCAAGCCCCCAAACGACCCCGAACAACGACCATCCCCAGGCACCGCTCAGTACCCCGAGGGTAAAGGGGGTGTAAGTGCCCGCAATCAGCAGAAAAATGAGAGAGTGGTCGATCGCCCGCAAGATGCGTTTGGCTTTTCCAGCCGGCATGGCATGGTAGAGCGTTGAGCTTAAATAGAGCATGATCAGCGTTGCGCTGAAAATGCTGACACCTACGAGGTAGCCGGTATTGCCGGTATTTGCGGCATGGATAATCAGAAAGGGCGTCCCGAGGATGGATGCGATTACACCCAGTCCGTGACTGATACTATTGGCCATTTCCTCGTTTCTGGATTGGGGGCGGTCTTTATCAAGCGTCATAGAAAGCATGTCCATTCCTTTAGAGTCGTGGTTTGGTTTAAGCCGGGTGCACTCACACGAATTTGATGTAAGCGTAGCCTTTCATTTCAAGGTCGACGATGCGCGTGTAGGCATCGAATACGATTTTCACTCCGGGTAGTATCTCACTGGCGTCCCAGTGATGGGCTTTCATGGTCACATGGCAAAGCTCTACGCTGACACCATGATCAAGCAGCTCTTGTACGACCTTGGTATTGGGGTTGACGTCGAATGGGTTGCCGGTGGCATTTTGATAAGCCTCGTCTTTCAGTAGCCAGTAGCCTGCGGCTCCGTGTATCACCAGACTGATATGGAGCTGATCCATCGGCACATTCTGGTCTTTATAGGCTTCCAACAGACCACGCGCATAATAAAGCGCTTTGCCTATACCTGCTTCGATATCGTTTTGGTTGATGTCGTAAACGATCTTGATGTCTTTCTTTTGTTCTACTTTGATGACGTTCGGAGCCGCGTAGGCGATGTCCGAAAGGGTTAAGGATAGGACGAATGCGACGACCCATTTTAGAAGATGAAACCTGTTAAACATGACGATTCTCCTTTTGGCCACTTAAATAAAGAAAGCTGGCTCAGAGTTTTGTGTTTACAGAATTTTCCTGGTGATGGTAAGTTCAGCCACTCATTGACTGAACTTAAAGTGTAGCGGTTATTATCAATTAGTGCCAGTCAAAAATGCGAGAATTTCCGACATGAGTTGCTGATTTTTCACATATTTTTCATCAGAGGCTTCGAGGATATCCTGTTTTGATTGGATGTATTTCGCAGGAATCAATTCATCGCCATATTGTTCTGCCAACATTTTGGCTGATTTCGGAGTGGTTTCGATGTGAAACTGCAGTCCGATTGCCGATGCGCCTAATTGAAAGGCCTGGTTTTTACAGCCTTCACTGCTTGCCAGCAGGATCGCCCCTTCAGGAAGATCGAAAGTTTCCCCGTGCCAGTGAAACACGTCTGTGGATTCCGGGAACTGGAAGCTGTTTTCATTCGCATCGGTAGCCGGCTTGACCGGAAACCAGCCGATTTCCTTGTTTTCTCCCGGATAGACATTAGCGCCCATTGCATTGACGATAAGTTGAGAACCTAGGCAGATACCCAATACCGGTTTGCCGGATTCGATGTACTTTCGCAGATACTCTTTTTCCGGCTTGAGCCAAGTCAGAGTTTCTTCATCGTTAACGCTCATCGGCCCGCCCATCAGGATCAGAAAATCGATATCGGCGATATCGGGTAAATCGGTTGATTCGTAGATCGGCGTGCTGGTAATTTCATAACCGGCGGAGACCAGCCAGGGTTCGATTCCGGCCAAGTCTTCAAGAGGGTCGTGTTGTATAAAATGCGCTCTCATGGGTTTTCCTTCGTTATGCTTGTTCTTTTTAAGAATAAAAGTTTACTTATTGTAAATAATGCATCGAGCCTTGGAAAGAAAAAACGAGTGGATTTTGAGCTTAGATTACACGGATTCAGTGAGTGACGTTTGCGATGTTTTGTACTTCTTCTTCGCTGAGTGTTCGACTCTGACCGGGCGCGAGCTGTGGGTCAAGTGACAGGTTGCCGATAGATTGCCGATGAAGCTTGACGACCGGATTGCGGAAGCGGCCGAACATGCGTTTGATTTGGTGGTATTTCCCTTCCTGTAGCGTTACCAAAGCCTCGTAATCCGAAAGGATCTGTAATTGAGCAGGCCTGGTGGTGATGTCTTCGTAGGCGAAATACATGCCTTCTTGAAAGGCGGCAATGTAGTCTTCGCTAAGCGGGTTTCCGAGGGTGACATGGTAGGTTTTGGGCACTTTGCTTTCCGGTGAAGCGAGAAGGGTGGACCAACGTCCGTCGTTGGTCAGCAGCATCAGGCCGGAAGTGTATCGGTCCAGTCGTCCAACCATGTGCAGGCCTTCCCGTTCTTCGGACTGCATTAAGTCGAGGATGGTAGGGTGTTGTGCGTCTTTGGTGGCGCTAACGACGCCGACAGGTTTGTGGAGCATGAAATATTTTGGGGTTTTGCCTCCAAAAATCTGTTCATCGACCTGAACAAGCGAAAATTCATCGACCAGTTGGCAGACATCTTTTGCCACGTCTCCATCCACGCGGATACGGTTTTGAGCCAGCATCGGTTTGACGTCTCGGCGGTTGATGTTAAGGCGGACACTGAGGTAACGGTCCAGTCGCATACGCTGCCCGGCCATGTCAAAAATCGACTTTGCCGCGTAAAGACTTGATCTGTCCACGTTTGGTTTTGCTGTCAAGACGCTTTCGCTGTGAACTTCGGGTCGGTTTGGTTGCGCGTCTTACCTTATGCACCACCGAGACGCTTTTGATCAGGGTCTGAAGTCTCTGTAACGCATCTTCCCGGTTGGCTTCTTGGGTACGGAACTGCTGAGCTTTGATGATGATAATGCCGTCTTTGGTGATGCGGGAGTCTTTCAGGTTCAACAGGCGTTGTTTGTAGAAATCCGGTAAAGAGGAGGCGCGGATGTCGAAGCGCAAGTGAATTGCGCTGGAAACTTTGTTCACATTTTGTCCACCGGCACCTTGCGAACGGATGGCGGTCAGTTCGATTTCGTTGTCCGGAATGGAAACGTTGCTGGATATGATGAGCAAAGCCGTGCACCTTTTATGTGAAACGTGGATGAGATAATCATTATCCCATCAAGTTTGGATGGGATTCAAACTTAAACCTGACAGGCCTGTTGGGAACGGGCGGAAGAAAAAGGATTTTGGTGTAGAATAGTTTGAGTTTGAATTAACCGAATGAATCGACGGTTGAAGTCTGTATAACGTTTAAGTGCAAAGGAAAGACGCAATGACCATGCAAGTCCAATATAAAATTTTAGATCCACGTTTGGGCAAAGAGATCGAGATGCCGCATTACGGAACCAAAGGCTCCGCCGGATTGGATTTGCGTGCTTGTATCGACGAAGATATGACGATCGAACCGGGGCAGACGGTTCTGATTCCGACGGGTATGGCGATTCATTTGGACGATCCGGGCTTGGCGGCGATGTTGTTGCCGCGTTCTGGCCTGGGGCATAAGCATGGCATAGTGTTGGGGAATCTGGTCGGATTGATCGATTCGGATTATCAGGGGCCATTGATGGTTTCTTGCTGGAATCGAGGCGACACGGCTTATAAGGTGGAAGTGGGTGAACGCATCGCCCAGATGGTGATTGTGCCTGTTATTCAGCCGGTTTTCACACAAGTGGAAGAGTTCGGTGATGCAACCGAACGCGGCGAAGGCGGATTCGGACATACCGGAACCAAATAATCGGTTTTTGGCTCGTTTCGTTAGACGGAAAAACCCGGCAGGCCTGCCGGGTTTTTTATTGTCACGCGTTTTTGATATGGCTTAGGGCGTAGTCGTTGAAAGCCTCTACCGGCAGCGGTTTCGAGAACAGGTAGCCTTGGAAAGCGTGGCAATGTTGTTGCTGGAGATAGTCGACCTGATATTGGGTTTCGACGCCTTCGGCAATGATTTCGATGTTCAAGGCATTCGCAATGTGAATGATGGCTTCGACCATGCGTTTTTGTTGGTTGTCGGCCTCGATGTAGTCGATGAAGCTCTTGTCGATTTTGATCGATTTGATCGGCAGCTGGCTGAGGTAACTGATCGAGGAATAGCCGGTTCCGAAGTCGTCCAGGTGAAAAATGAAGCCGGCGTCGGCCAGAGCCTTTAAATCTTCGATCGGCGTACTCTGATAGGCGATGAGTTCATATTCCGTGATTTCAAATACCATTAGCGACAGATCCGCGTTCAGTTGACGCATCAGTTCGGTCAGGTTTTCACGGAAGTCGGGCGCGGCGATGTGCTTGATTGAAAGGTTGATTGCCACTTTTAGATTCAGGCCTTGTTGTTGCCAGGCCTTCTGCTGCTGAACGGCTTCGGTGATGACCCATTCGCCGAAGGCGGACGTGTGGTAGCCCTTTTCGATGTAATCAATGAAGTCGTTCGGCATAATGAGCCCTTTAACCGGGTGGTTCCAGCGGACCAGGGCTTCGGCTCCGATGACTTCCAGAGTTTTGGCGTCGATTTGCGGCTGGTAGTAGAGTTCGAATTCGTCATTTTCCAGAGCGCGTTTGATCTCCAGATCCATTTCGTGTTCGAGTTGGATCATTTCGCCAAGTTGTTCGTCGTAAAAGCTGTATTGGTTTTTACCATGCTGTTTAGCGTGGTACATGGCAATGTCGGCGCTTTTGATGAGACCTTGAATGGCCGATTTACCCTGAGCGTCTTTCGGGTATTGGGCGATACCCATACTGAAAGTGACATAGAATTCGGTGTAATTGATCTGAATCGGTAGGCTGAAGGCCTGCGTGATGCGTTCCAGAATCTGGTTCAGCTCTTCATATTGAGTGAATTCGTCAAACACTAAAAGAAATTCATCTCCACCCAATCGTCCCATGATGTCTTCTTCGCGGATGACGCTGGTCAATCGCTGCGTGTATTCAATCAGCAGCTGGTCACCGGCTTCATGGCCCAGTAAGTCGTTGACGTTCTTGAAGTCATCAAGGTCGATCAGAGCGATGAAGAACGAGGTTTTGTGGCGCTGGGCGCGAACCAATTGTTTTTCGAGTAAGTTTTCGATGTTCTTACGGTTGGGGATGCCGGTTAAAGGGTCGTAAAAAGCCAGAGAAAGCAACTCCGATTCATGCGCCTTGTTGAGTTTCAACAGTTTGCGTTGCCCCCAATACAGTTTGGTGGCAAGGCCGAGCAGCAGGAAGACCACCACGGCGACTACTTGATAGAGCTGGAATACCTTGTATTCCTGGGTACGGAATTCGATGTAGTTTTCACGGATGGTGTACCAGGCATTGCGTTCGCGTGTTTCCGAATCAAGGTAGATGTCTTTGACAAGTGCACTCAACTCGGTGATTTTGTCTTTCGGAATGTCGAGCCGGTAGGTCTGGATCATGTGGACGGCTGTTTCGAGTTCGGGTTGTACGTCATCGACAAAGCGTTGGTCGATCGTGTAGCGGGTATTCAAAAAGGCGATGGAGGCTTTGAAATAATCGATGGCTTCGTCGATTCCGCTTTCGTCTTTGAGGTGAATGGCTTTGAGGTAACTTGAAAGCCCTTTTTCCGCCATTAAGCTGACTTTGAATGTGAAGCGGATGCTGTCGACGTTGATGACGGTTCCGGTCGATTGCGCGACTTCATCGGGAATGTTTTTAATCGAATAGTAGTAGTACGCGATGGCGATGGCCAACAGAGTCGTGATGGTTAAGGGGAGTTTCAGTTTTTTCAGCACAGTCATTTAAACTCGATTCGGTTAATCATCCATGCCCATTGATAGAGCTTCATTTCGTAATCCTTGTTGACGTCTTTGTAATCCGGAAAAACGAGGTAGAGCGGGCCTTTTTCACTAATGGTCATATAGCGACCGTTTTTTCGTGTTGCGAGCAGGATACGGAAATCATTCCATTCGGCTTTTTTAAACGTAACTTCATAATCGTCAATCGCTCTGAAGCGGATGGCTTTTGTTTCCGGCGTTGCGTATTTTGCCACTAAATCCGTTAGAAGAACACCGCTATAGTTGTCGGTGCTTTTTTCCCAAGGGTTGTAGAGGCGGTATTCTCTGATGGGAAGGTTGCGTTCAAGTGTTTTGAGGGTCTGGCGTTTGGGAACGGAGGCTTGTAACTGGCCGGAGAATCGGATGACTTTATCGCCTTCTGCTTCGTTGGCGTGAACCGGAAATACACTGCTCAATAGAAGCGTCAGCAGGGTCAGGTGTATCATGTGGATGAATCGGACTGAAAAAGTCATGCGGTTCTCCTAAAAGTCGTCATCATTAATGATAAGAAAAAAATGTGCTTTGTTTCATTTATTTTTTATGACTGTTTTTAAGGTAAGGATACAGGTAACTCTATTTCACCGAATTGGAAACGGATAAAAAGCAAAACCGTTTTGTAAAAACTGACTTACAATGTGGGCAAAATAGTAGAGGCTGACACGATATGACACAGGTGGTTGAGAGCATTTTCCGAGCGTATGACATCCGTGGAGTGGTGGATGAAGCTCTGACCGAAGAGACCGTGGAATTAATCGGACGGGCATTGGGATCAGAAGTAATTCAGGCCGGACAGACTAAAATCGTGATCGGTCGTGACGGTCGTCTTTCCGGCCCACGACTCATTGAGAGGCTTGCCAAGGGCTTGCAATCGACTGGGGTGGATGTGATCTACCTGGGTGAAGTGACGACGCCAATGATCTATTTTGCCGCGGCAACAATGGATGACGTCAACTCCTGTGCGGCCATCACCGGCTCCCACAATCCGCCGAACTACAACGGTATCAAGATGGTGGTCGACGGTGATACCTTGTCGGGCGAGTGGATTCAGATGTTGTTGAAACGTATTCAAAACGATGACTTTGAGACCGGTTCGGGAAGTTTTTCACAGGCGGATATTTCTCAAGCCTATCACGATGCCATTGTGGGTGAAATCAAATTGAAGCGTCCTTTGAAAGTGGTGGTGGATGCCGGTAACGGCGTAGCGGGCGAATACGCACCAAATATCATTCGTGATTTGGGATGTGAAGTGCATGAATTGTTTTGTGACGTTGACGGTACCTTTCCGAACCATCATCCTGATCCTGCGAAACCGAAAAACTTGGTCGACCTGATCTCGAAGGTTAAAGAAGTCGGTGCAGATATCGGTCTTGCGTTTGACGGTGACGGTGACCGTTGCGGCGTGGTAGATGATCAAGGCAAGGTGCTCTATGCCGACCGCCAGATGATGCTGTTTGCCCGTGATGTGCTGAGCCGACAACCGGGTGCGGAAATTCTGTTCGATATCAAATGCACCTCCCTGTTACCGAAAGAGATTGAAGCCGACGGCGGCAAGGCGACCATGTGGAAAACCGGTCACTCGTTTATGAAAGCGAAGTTGAAAGAGACTGGTGCGGCCTTGGCGGGCGAAGTGTCCGGCCATATTTTCTTCAAGGAGCGCTGGTACGGATTTGATGATGGCATTTACGGTGCCGCCAGAATGCTGGAGATTGTTGCGGGACAATCTCAACCGGCCAGTGAACTGTTTGCCGAACTCCCGGACGCTTACAATACGCCTGAAATGGACGTGGAATTTGCCGAAGGCGAACACTATGCATTTATGGAAAAGTTCAAGAAGATCGCGCACTTTCCGGATGCGGAGATTTTTGATTTGGACGGTATTCGTGCCGATTTTGCCGACGGTTGGGGATTGGTACGTCCTTCCAATACCACGCCTGTTCTGGTGATGCGTTTCGAAGGCGAAACGCCAGAGGCTTTGGCACGTATTCAAGACGAATTCAAACGATTGATCCATCAGGTCGATCCATCCTTGAAACTGCCGTTTTAAACAGGCCTGTTCGGTTTTTGGGAGCTGAAAAAGCCTTTACCGGGTTTGGATGAAATGCGCAATCTTGTCGACCGCTTGCAGTAAAAGCGCTTCGTCCGTGGTATAAGCCAAACGCAGATGCTGTTTGGCCTGATGGTCTCCAAAATCGGTGCCGGGCGTAAGAGCGACTCCTGTTTGGTGCAATAACTCGGCGGCAAAAGCTTCGGAATCGTCGGTCCATTCGGAGACGTCCCAATAGAGATAGAAAGCGCCCTGCGGCAGAGTTTTGAGCTTGAATCCAGCCTGCTGCATGGCGTTGAACAATACGTTGCGGCGTTTCTCGAAGATTTGTCTGCGTTGTTCCAGCTCTTCCAGTGCATCATCGTCCAATACTCTTAGAGCGCCATATTGAGCCGGAGTCGGTGCGGCCAGAAATAAGTTTTGACCGAGTCGATCGAGAATCGGCATCAGTTTCTGTGGCGCCACGCACCATCCCAAACGCCAGCCGGTCATGCCGAAGAACTTGGAGAAAGAGTTGATGACGATGACGTTTTCCGGCAGGCCTGTCTGAGCGAGAATGCTTTCCGCCGGACGGTCGTAGACCAGCCCTTGATAGATTTCGTCCACCAGCAAGTACGCATTGTTTTCTGCCAGAAATTGCGCCATTGCCACCAGTTCGGACTGTTCGATTACCGTGCCGGTTGGGTTGGCTGGAGAGGCGACCATGACCAGTTTGATGCCTTCTTGCCAGTGCTGTTTGAGTTTTTTCAGTGTCAGTTGGTAGTTGCTGTGGTGGTCGACCGGCACGGTCACCAATTCTCCGTAAAGCAGGTTCACGAATTGGCGGTTACAGGGGTAGGCCGGATCGGTCATCAGAACCTTGTCGCCCGGATTGAGTATGGCGGTGAGCACAAGTTGTAAGGCACTTGAGGAGCCGGGGGTGATGAAGATGCGATTTGTATCGACTTCAGCATGGTAGAAGCGTTGATAGAAGTCGGTTAGCTTTTCCCGTAATGCTGGGAGGCCGAGTGTGGGCGTATAGTGGGTCAACCCTTGCTGCATGGCTTCGAAAGCGGCTTGATGCACGCAATCCAATGACGGGAAGTCCGGCTCGCCGATTTCCATGTGGATGATGTTTTTTCCTTGGGCTTCCAAGGCCTTGGCTTCGCCCAGGATTTTCATCACCCTGAACGGTTGAATGGCTTCGGCGACTTTGGAAACGGGGGCTTGGAATGCGGTTTTGGACATGAGGAAACCGGTTTCTATCTGTATTGAAAGGCTGTCATTATAGACGCGACGGCCCGGCAAGCCAAACGTCGTTGGGGTCTATGGAGACCTGATTGAAAACAAGTGATAAAATAACGCTTTGATTTCAACAGGCCTGGTGAGAATTGAGGCCAGATAAGGAGAGAACATGCCTTCATTTGATATTGTTTCTGAATTGGATAAACATGAATTAACCAATGCCGTGGATCAGGCGAACAAGGAAGTGACTACCCGTTACGACTTTAAAGGCACGGACAGCAGTTATGAGCTGAAAGGTACGACCGTGACCATGAAGACCGAATCGGATTTCCAGTTGAATCAGATGTACGATATTCTGGTGCAAAAAGCCAACCGACGTGGAATCGATGTGAAATGCATGGACGTCAAGGATCCGAACATCCAGTTGAAGACGGCGACTCAGGTCATCGAGATGAAAGAAGGCTTGGATGCGCCTTTGGCGAAGAAGATCATCAAGGCAATCAAAGATTCCAAAATCAAAGTGCAGGCGGCCAATCAGGGTGATAGCATTCGCGTTACCGGCAAGAAGCGTGATGATCTTCAGCAGGTGATGCAGATGCTGCGTGGCATGGAAGATCTGGAGCTGCCATTGCAATTCAATAATTTCAGGGACTGATCCGGTTCGTCCCGAAGTTTTATTCCACATTACAAAAGAATTAAGCCCATGAGAGTGCAAAACACCATGAACCTAAATAAAGAACAAGCTCAAAACATCGCTTCGGTCCTGGCGGAAGCTCTGCCGTACATCCAGCGATTTTCCGGTAAAACCATCGTGGTGAAGTACGGCGGAAACGCGATGATCGACGAAAAGCTGAAAGAGGGCTTTGCGCGGGACATCGTGTTGATGAAGTTGGTTGGGATCAATCCCGTGGTGGTGCATGGCGGCGGCCCGCAGATCGGTGATTTGTTGAAACGGGTCGGTAAGGAGTCGGAATTTATCCAAGGGATGCGTGTGACTGATACCGAAACCATGGACATTGTCGAGATGGTGTTGGGTGGATTGGTCAATAAAGAGATTGTCAACCTGATTCACCGTCATGGCGGAAACTCGGTGGGCTTGACCGGTAAGGACGGTAATCTGATCTGCGCCAAGAAGATGCATATGGAGTTGAACGCGCCGGAACTGAATGCGCCGGAAATCATCGATTTGGGCCATGTGGGCGAAGTCGAAAAGATCAATACCGAGGTTTTGGATATGCTGATCCAAGGCGACTTCATTCCGGTCATCGCACCGGTGGGTGTCGGTAAGGACGGGCATTCCTACAACATCAACGCCGACTTGGTGGCTGGTAAGGTTGCGGAAGCGTTGAAAGCGGAAAAATTGATGTTATTGACCAATACGGCCGGATTGTTGGACAAAGAAGGGCAGTTATTGACCGGATTGAACACGAAAAAGGTGGACGAATTGATAAGTAATGGTACCATTTATGGTGGCATGTTGCCTAAGATTCAGTGTGCTTTGGATGCGGTGCAGAATGGCGTCAAATCCTCGCATATCATCGATGGTCGAGTCGAGCATGCGGTGATGTTGGAAGTGTTCACTGACGAAGGCGTTGGGACCCTGATCACTGCGGAATAAAACATTTAATGTTCTCAAGGGAGAAGGTTATGGATATTGAAGTCATGTTGAACGATTACGCAATTCCATGGGGAATCAAGATTGCTCTGGCGTTGTTGATTTTCGTAGTGGGTCGTATGGTGGTCAAGGTCGTCGTCAAGCTACTCAAGAAGTTGCTTGGCCGAACGGGCAAAATGGACGAAATGTTGGTCAATTTTGTCGCGTCGATTGTTAATGCGGTTTTACTGTTGTTTGTCATCATCGCATCGTTGGATCAGTTGGGTGTGGATACCACCTCACTGGTGGCGTTGATTGGTGCGGCCGGTTTGGCAATTGGTTTGGCCTTGCAGGGATCGATGCAGAACTTTGCGGCCGGTGTGATGATTTTGGTATTCAAACCTTTTAAGAGCGGTGACTTCATTGATGCGGGTGGGGTGACTGGCGTGGTGGAAGCTGTGCAGATTTTCAGCACGACTATGCGCACAGGTGATAATAAAGAGATGATCGTACCTAATGGCGCGATTTATTCTGGACCGATTACCAATTTTTCGGCGCGCGACACTCGTCGTGTGGATATGGTCTTCGGGATCGGTTATGACGACGACATCCGCAAAGCCAAATCCATTCTGGAAAAACTTGTGGCGGAAGACGAGCGCATTCTAAAAGATCCGGAGCCGGTTATTGCTTTGTCTGAATTGGGTGACAGCAGTGTGAATTTCATTGTCCGCCCGTGGGTTAAGTCAGGAGACTACTGGAAAGTTCTTTGGGATATGAACGAGAAAGTGAAATTGACGTTTGATGAAGAAGGCATTTCCATTCCTTATCCTCAAATGGATGTGCATCTGCATAAGCAGGAAGATTAATCGGGATTAAATTGAATAGCGATTCATTCCGTTTTAATCTATGCTAGAAAAGCCCCTTAAAAGGGGCTTTTTTATTTTCGTATGAAAACCTGCGATTCGACATCATCGGAACCGGGTTTGGTTTTTTGGAATTCGTGAATGTTTATAGATCAATTTGTGCTGTTTGTCGTTTCGTTGGTCGCTAACCTATTCTCGGCCTTGGCTGGCGGCGGCGCGGGGCTGTTGCAGTTGCCGGCATTATTGTTTTTGGGACTGCCGTTCGGCACGGCGTTGGCGACGCACAAGGTCGCCAGTGTTTTTCTTGGGTTGGGGGCGACAATACGCCATTTGAAGTCATCGACTTTCAATTGGCGGTTTTCAGCCTATATCCTGGCATGCGGCTTGCCCGGTGTGGTGTTGGGTGCGAGTATCATCTTGCAGGTAGACGACCGGTTATCCCAGTTTCTGCTGGGTATCTTGACGCTTGGATTGGGGCTTTATTCATGGTTCAAGCCGGAATTGGGGCAGAACGTTGAGTTAAAAAACCGTCATACGGCAGGCTTGATTATCGGCGGGTCGGTCTTGTTTTTGATCGGTGCCCTAAACGGTTCTTTGACGTCAGGAACGGGACTGTTCGTGACCTTGTGGCTGGTGCGTTGGTTTGGGTTGGATTATAAGACTGCAGTAGGCTATACGTTGATTCTGGTCGGTATTTTCTGGAACGGTTCCGGTGCCTTGACATTGGGTATTCTGGGCAATATTCAGTGGGACTGGTTGCCAGCGCTGATTCTTGGATCGTTGATTGGTGGTTATCTGGGCGCACATTTATCGATTGTGAAGGGCAATCGCTTGGTTAAGAGAAGTTTTGAGGTGATTACTGTATTGGTCGGCGTTTCGTTAATCATCAAAGCTTGGATTTGACGATTCTTATTGAACTTAGTTATTTGCGATCACAAGTGCAAATCATTAGTGGATTGTTTGCATTTTTGCAGTGTTTATGGAGGCTAAAAAAATACCCGCTTTTGCGGGTATTTTTTATCGTAATCAAGATTGAATAACGTTAAATTTATTCAACGATTTCAACTTCAACACGACGGTTTTGTGCACGACCTTCTTTCGTTGAGTTGGTCGCAATTGGAGCGGTTTCACCTTGACCGGTGACGACCATGCGGCTTGGAGCGACGCCTTTGTTACCTAGGTAATCCGCAACTTCTTGAGCACGTTCTTCAGAAAGACGTTGGTTATAAGCTTTTGTACCAGCGCTGTCTGTATGACCCGTGATTGCGATTTTACAACTGCATTCGCGGTTCATGTATTTTGCGAAAGCATCCAGTTCAGGAACGTCATCTGTTTTAAGGTTATATTTGTCATTGTCAAAGTGAGCAACAAATTTAGGTGGTGCTACCGGTGCTGGAGCCGCGACTGGAGCTGGTTTTGGTTCTGGAGCAGGTGCTACAACTGGGGCTGGCTCAGGCTCTGCGACAGGTTTAGGTTCTTCCCAACCTTCACATTTTGCGATAGCGGTTTCTTTTGTCCAGTCGATAGAGCGGACGCAGCCACCGAAATTATCACGAACCACATTGCCGTCAGAGTCAACTACATAAGCTGATGTACCTTCACTCGGAATGTTTTCAGCGTGAGCTGGTGCAAATGCGGCCATTGAAATAATGGCTGCCAATGGGAGTAACTTCGTTTTCATAGTTAATTTCCTTTCATTTTTTCTAGTTTGGGAAAATCTACTTCCTCTCGAATGGAAATATAACATTTTTAAAATTGAGTTAATAGGTTTTTTTACCTATTGCATGGGTGAAAGGCTAATGTTAATAGGGGGGAGCACTTATTCTGTAAGTTGGATATCTTTGGGGCGTATGAATTGAAGTAACTTTCCATCTCCTCTGGATAAACTTTGCCAATTATCCGGAAGAATGAAGTGTGCGAGACTGGCTGTCGGGAAAAGGTGGGTTTCCGATTCCTCTGCTGCGCTGTTCAAAAAGTTGAAAAGTCTTTCTAGACCGGGGTTGTGTCCGATTATCATAAGACGATCAACGTCTGGCGCATCGGCCAGAATGTTGATTAAAGTATTAAGATCCGCTAAGTAGAGGGTATCGAGGGTTTGGGTCTCTGATCCGCATTCGGAGCAAATACGTTTTAGAGTTTGTTGCGCCCTTGTGGCCGGCGAAGTGAGGATCAAGTCCGGTATGATGTTTTGCTGCTGTAACCATTTTCCGACTTTGGCCGCGCTCTTCTTGCCTTTGTTGCAAAGCGGGCGGTCGATGTCTTCTAAATTCTCATCCTTCCAGTCCGATTTTGCATGGCGAAGAAGGATGAGTTCACGGAGTCGATTGGACATTTATCTATCTTCTCTGGTGTGAGTCATAATCGTTTAGCCGATTCCGTATTGCTTACGGTATTCGACCATGGCGTCCAGATAAGCCTGCATATCAGGCTGGGTGTTCAGGTATTCAATAATATCGTTCAGGTCAATGATGCTGACCACCGGAATGCCGAATTCGGCTTCCACTTCCTGAATAGCCGACAATTCGCCCTGGCCTTTTTCCATTCGGTCGAGCGCAATCAGGATTCCGGCCGGTCTGGCGCCGTTGGCGGTGATGATGTCGATCGCTTCGCGAATGGCCGTGCCGGCTGTGATGACGTCATCGACGATCAATACATCACCTTCCAGCGGATGGCCAACGATGTTCCCGCCTTCACCGTGGTCTTTGGCTTCTTTTCGGTTGAAAGCGTAGGCTTTATCGATATTGTGGTTTTGAGCCAAGGCAACACTGGTCGTTGCCGCTAACGGAATACCTTTGTAGGCAGGTCCGAAAAGGACATCGAATTGAATGTTGGATTCGGCAAGAGTATCCGCATAGCCATTGGCGAGGGTTGCCAACTGTCCACCTGTATTGAACAGGCCTGCATTGAAGAAATATGGGCTTTTGCGGCCGGATTTTAGCGTGAATTCGCCTAGTTTCAGGACGCCGGCTTGCATGACAAATTCGATAAATTGATTTTTATTCATTGAGAAAAAGGTGTTCTTTGTTTAAGGGGTTCGCTTATCTTACTCCATGCATTTTCTCACCCGCAAGCTTTTTGCCTGGAGTAATGGTGAAATAAGTGCAGTTTCCAATCTATCTTACGATTTCGCAAATGACTTTAAGGTTTGGATCTCTTTCGACCAGATGTCCGGGTCGATGGTTTCCAAAGTCATGGGAATCTCGTCAATACGCGGATCCCGCATGAGTTTTTTGAATGCTTCCCAGCCGATTTCACCGGCACCCAGGCTGTGATGGCGGTCGAGTTTCTGGCCAAGCTTGGCTTTGGAATCGTTCAGGTGCATGCCCTTTAGGTATTCAAATCCGACCACGTTTTCAAAATCACTCATGACGCCTTCGTAGTCGTTTTTAAGGTCGTAACCGGCTGCATAGGCATGGCAGGTGTCGAAGCAAACGCCAATACGGGTTTTGTCTTCGACTTTATCGATCAGGTAGGCGAGTTGTTCGTGTTTATAGCCCAAGTTGGAACCTTGTCCGGCAGTGTTTTCGATGACGGCAGTGACACTTTTAGTCTGGTCGAGCGCGAAATTGATTGATTCGGCGATGTAATCGAGACATTGTTCTTCGGAAATTTCTCTTAAATGACTGCCTGGGTGAAAGTTGAGCAACGTGATCCCGAGTTGTTCGCAACGTTGCAGTTCGTCGATAAAGGCATCCAGTGACTTCTGGCGTTTGTCGACATCGGGATGTCCCAAGTTGATCAGGTAACTGTCGTGCGGCAGAATCTGTTTGGAAGTGTAACCATAACGTTCGCAGTTGGCTTTAAACTGTTCGATGCTTTTTTCGGTTAGCGGTTTCGCAACCCACTGCCGCTGGTTTTTGGTAAACAGCGCAAAGGCGGTCGCGCCGATTTCATGCGCACGAATAGGGGCGTTTTCAACACCGCCTGCTGCGGAAACGTGGGCTCCGATGTATTTCATGATCCATTCCCGTGAATTTATTCTCAATAATTTAAAAGTTGGCACACTCCCTGCATATGTCTCAGTAACAGAATGATATCTAATCATCGATAGACAAATAATTGACACCTCTTTTTGCGAGGTGGGATATGGCACAAGGAAGAAAAGTATGGCGATTGATTTGAGAAAAGTCGAGCCTTTAGGGTCAAAAAGCGTGTTGTTGGAGCAGGCGATGCGTCGTCACCGCAATAACGGTGGCTATACTCATGACAAGAAAGATCTGCACAGTGATATGGATATGTCGGATATGGTGACACCGGATTTCGAGTGGTTGAATGAAGACAAGACCGCTTTGAAAAATCTGGTTGCACAGATGGATGCTTCAATTGGTCAGATGGCTCAGCAGATGCGTACTTTGGAAGAGCAATCCAGCAAGTCTCGTAGCATGGTGGAGAAAGAGCAGCAGTTGCTGTTCAAGCAGATTCGTACCTTGAACGGTCTTTTGAAAAAGCAGGTGGATATTTTTTCTTCGGTTGAGCGTCAAATGTCCGATATTGAAATCAAGCAGAATAGCATCATTCCTCAGGTTGGAATCGGCTTGGTGGCGGGTTTGATGTCGGCTGTGACGATTTTGGTGACGGCACCCTGGATGACCGTGCTGATCGAAAGGCTCCAGTAATTTTTTCAGGCCTCTTTATCTCTAAGGGGCCGACACTTCGCTGACACTTCTTATTTGCATGCTAGAATGATTTCACTCAAGTAACTTTAGGTGAATCTTTTTGTGATGCGTCTTATTGTCAAAAGTAATCAAAACCTGACACCGCTTTGTGAAGACAAGGCAATTTATCATCTTGTTCTGGTTCCAGAGCCGGGAGAACTGCTGGAATACCGGCCGGGCGACTGGCTGACGATTCAGGCTGCAAACCAACCAGAATGGGTTGAACCGATATTGGAGCGTCTTGGGCTGCAGGGTGACGAAACCATCGAACTTAGAAAGGTTGGAATCGTCAGCGTACGCGATGCTTTGGGCAAATACCTGGAAATCTCTCAATTGAATCCCGCCATCTTGAACAAACTTCAGCGTCAGTACCAGCTGGGTGATTGGGCTGATCGTCAAGCGATGATGGACTTCGCTTACGGCAGGGATATTCTGGATTTGTTGGATGTTTTTCCAAGCCTGAATGCCATGGGCGTTGAATTTTTGAGTCTGTTGTCACCTTTGGGGCCGCGTTATTATTCGATTGCTTCGGCAACGGAAGCGGTGGGTAACGAGGTGCATCTGGTGGTCAAGCAAGTTACTTATATCAACGAACACATCTCTCCAAGAGTCCATCACGGTGTGGCCAGTTACGCAATCAGCCAATTTTCTGTTGGTACCGAAGTGGCGACTGAATTCAAACCAACCCCGACATTCCAGTTGCCGGAAGATCCGGATACGCCGATTGTCATGATCGGAGCTGGGACCGGAGTCGCGCCGTTTATTGGTTTTATGCAGCACCGAGTCGTCAATGACGCTAAGGGAGAGAATTTACTGTTCTTCGGCGAAACCCACCAGGCCTGTTCGTTTTTATTTGAAGACGTGTTGACGACTTGGCAGGATCAAAACAAGTTGGCATTGTTTACCGCATTTTCAAGGGATCAGCAGGACAAATGTTACGTTCAGGACCGAATTTGGGAGCAGCGGGACGTTTTGTGGGATTTGATGCAGAAGGGTGCGCATATCTATATCTGCGGAAGCCAGTACGGTATGGCCAAAGATGTGGCCGAGACCTGGGCGAGGATTATTGAATCGTTTGCCGGAATCGATCACGAAGCCGCTCAGCAGATGTGGCAGTCGTGGCGTAAAACCAAGCGTTTGCAGATGGATGTTTATTAAGGGGACGACGATATCCCCCATTCAACTATTCGAACGTTAATTTGAAGCCGGCGGCATCCAAACGCTTGGCTTCGATCTCCAAATCCAGTCGCGTCAATGGGTGTTGATCCAGCCACTGATCTTCGAATTCCAAATGAAGCTGGTTATCGTTTTCGATGTAAAGGATCGGTTTGAGGGCTTCGAAATCACGACCACGGTGAATCCGTACGGCCAGTCTTAGTAAAACCGTCAAATACAACAGTTTTTGCGGTTCAACGTCGATTTCTTCATAGGCTTCCGCGATGAATTTTCCGCGGTGGTTCAGCACCAGTATGCTGAGCATTTGTTTTTCCTGCTGGTCGAAACCGGCCATTTCCGCCTGCGAGATCAGGTAGGCACTGTGTTGGCGATAGCGTTTGTAGCTGATTGCGATGCCGCATTCGTGCAGCTTAGCCGCCCATTCCAGCATTTTCTTGAAGTTGTACTCACTGTTACGAAGTTGCCAGATGTTGTGCGCCTGCTTGAAAAGAGCCATGGCGGTTTGGGCTACATGTTCGGCTTGTTGGGTATCGACGCGCATCCATTTCTGCATCGCCGTTACGCTTATTTCACGGGCGTCTTCGGAAAATAGCCGGCCGAGTGTATCGAAGACCAGGCCCTCGCGCAGGGCGTTGGATGAAACTTGCATTTGTTCAATTCCAAGCTCTTCGAAGGTGGCGATAAGAACCGCTAGTCCGCCGGCCAGAACCGGACGGCGTTCATCTTTAAGTCCTTCCAAAGACAGGTTGTTGGCGTTGCCTGCTTCAATTAGGGCGTCCCTTAACTTGTACATGCCCTCAAGGGTGATGCCGCTTTCGCTCCACTGGTTGAGTTCGAGTATCTGGCCGATGGATTTGATCGAGCCGGAGGCGCCGATCGCCGAGTCCCAACCGAGTTTTTTGAGCTTGGCTCGGTGAGGGCGCAAGGTTAGACGACAGGTTGAAATCGCTCGATTCATATTGAATTCGGTGATTTCGTCGTTAGGAAAATAGGTCTGGGTGATGCTGACACAGCCCATTTCGGTACTGGTCAGGTGGCTGTGAGAGAAGCGCTTTCCGATGATGTATTCGGTACTTCCTCCACCGATGTCCATGACCAGACGTTGCTCGTCGTTGTTGGGCAAGCCGTGCGCCACACCGAGATAGATCAGGCGTGCCTCTTCCTGTCCCGCGATGATCTGGATGTTGTGCCCCAAGGCCTTACTAGCCTGTTTCAGGAACTCGCGACTGTTCTTGGCGTTACGCAAGGTGTTGGTGCCAACGGCGCGAACATTCTGCGGCGGGATGTTATTGATGCGTTGGCCGAAACGTTCCAGGCAGGCGATCGCCTTATTGAAGGCTTTCTCGCTCAACTTTCCCTCGTTATCCAGCCCGGCGCGAAGACGAACCATCTCCTTATGTTTATCAATGACTTGCATTTGTCCGTGGGCTTCACGGGCGATGATCATATGGAAACTGTTGGAGCCTAAGTCAATAGCGGCGTAGAGGTCGTTGTCTTTTTCGTTTTCTGTCATTTTTATACTGCAAACTTAGGGTGGGGCGCTCACCGGCTTCGTCGAAGAAGAAGAGGGTCCACATTAAAATTCTCAGGCTTCAGCGCTTGGAAGACCGTTTTCCAGCCTTTAAAAATGTTGATAGTTTACCCCTTTTTACAAGGGGGGGGGCGATAAAACTATTTAGGCATGCCAATAAGGCAAGAGCGCGTTTTTCTTAATGACTGTACTTTTCGATCAGAGCCTGTTGAGCGCTGAAAGCCGCCGCTCCGTTCGGGATGCGTTTGGTATAGCTACCGTCGGGTTGCAGAATCCAGGCGTTGACGTTGTCTTCCAAGTAGATTGCTAAGCCTTCCGTGTAGACTTGCTGGAAGCAGTTCTGATCCAGAATCGGGAAACAGGTCTCCACTCGTGACATTAGGTTGCGGCCCATCCAGTCGGCACTCGAACAGTAAAGTTCCGGTGCCCCGGTGCTGTTCTCGAAATAATAGACCCGATGGTGTTCCAAGAAACGGCCGACAATGCTGATGACGGTGATGTTTTCGGACAAGCCGGGAATGCCCGGGCGTAAGCTGCACATGCCGCGGATGATCAGGTCGATTTTGACACCAGCCTGGGAAGCTTCGTAAAGAGCATCGATGATGCCCTGTTCTTGAAGACCGTTCATTTTGGCGATGATGCGTGCCGGTTTGCCTTGGCGGGCGTGTTCAGCTTCGCGCTTGATGCGTTCGATCATGCCGGTCTGCAGGGTGAATGGCGATTGAAGCAACACTTCCAAGCCTTTACTTTCTCCCAGACTGGTGAGCTGCTGGAAGATTTTCGAAGCGTCACGACCGATGGCCGGATTGGCGGTGAACAGTCCGAAGTCGGTGTAGAAACGGGTGGTGATGTGATGGTAGTTACCGGTTCCCAAGTGGGTGTAGTGACGCAGCTTGTCTCCTTCGCGTCGAACCAGAAGGATCATCTTGGCGTGGGTCTTGTAACCGACCACACCATAGACCACATGCACGCCGGCATCTTGCAGGCGTGTGGCCTGAATGATGTTGGTGTCTTCATCGAATCGGGCTCGGAGTTCCACCACGGCAGTCACTTCTTTGCCGTTGCGGGCGGCTTTTTCCAGTGCATCGATAATGGCCGAGTTTTCACCTGTACGGTACAGGGTCATACGGATGGCGAGCACATCTGGGTCCACAGCGGCTTGTTGGAGAAAATCGATGACCGGCGTGAAGGCGTCGTAAGGATGGTGTAATAGTAGATCCTTGCGTTTGATGCGGTCAAACAGGTTTTCGGTCTCTTTCTTACGTTGGAACAGACGGAAGGATTTGTTCGGTTTTTGTTTGTTGAGCTGCTTCGGTGTATAGGGTTTGAACAGCAGGTCCGGACGGTCAATCAGGTCCGGAACGGCATTTAGACGATGCAGGTTCACCGGACCGTTGACCTGGTACAGCGCATCTTCACTGAGATTGAACTGGTCCAACAAGTAGTCGACCATGTGACGCGGACAGTTATCGGCTACCTCCAGACGGATCGCACCACCGTACTGACGTCCGGTCAGCTCACCTTTAAGGGCACGCATGATGTCTTCGACTTCTTCTTCGTCGATGAACAAGTTGGTATTACGGGTAACCCTGAATTGATAACAGCCGGTGACGGTCATGCCCGGAAACAGGGTAGCGACATTGGCGTGTAGAATCGACGAAAGGAATACGAAATCGTTTTCACCGTCGGTTGCTTCACTTGGCAGTTTAATCAAACGTGGCAGAGAGCGCGGAACCTGTACAACCGCCAGACCGTTGGAACGACCGAAAGCATCCTTGCCTTCTAGAGAGACGATGAAGTTCAAACTCTTGTTGAGAATTTTAGGAAAAGGGTGAGACGGATCGAGCCCCATCGGACTCAAAACGGGATGCAGTGAGTCGATGAAAAAGTTGCGGATCCATTCCTTATGCTGGTCGCTCCAGTGATTGCGGCGTAAAAAGCGAATGTTTTCTTTTTCGAGTTCCGGGATGAGGACGTTATTTAAAGTGTGGTACTGGTCTTCGACGATTTCATGCGCGGTTTCGCCGAGCATGTCGATCGCTTCCTGGGGAGACATATTGTCGGGTTTGGTACGTGCATTGGGTTCGCATTGAAGTTCATACAAACTGGCAAGGCGTACTTCGAAAAATTCGTCCATGTTACTGCTGGAGATACACAAAAATTTAAGGCGTTCCAGAAGCGGGATGTCCGGATTTTTAGCCTGGGCCAGCACTCGACGATTGAATTCCAAAAGACTGCGTTCGCGGTTGATGTAGCGCGGATAAGTTTCAGTCGTAATCGTCTCGTTTTCTGTTTGCATGGCTGCCCCTTTGTTGCCGTTGATCGAAATGCACGTACATTGCCGTAAATCTATCGGAAATGTGCTTGTTAATTGTAGCTTATTTTTGAGCAAAAATATGACAGCGTCATGAATATGAAGGTGGAACTTCTATTGTTTGGAAGGGTCGGTTTCCATTGGCTTTTCGGTTTCATCTTTCACCGCTTTGTTTTCCTGATTGTGTTCGTGACAATCGGATTTTGAGCGGCAACCGCATTCAGGGACCGGATCGACGCCTCCCGGATTGGCTGGATGGCAGCGGCCGATGCGTTTGATTGCCAGCCAGCTTCCGCATAAAACGCCGTGTTTTTGGATGGCTTCAATTGTGTAACTGGAGCAGGTTGGGTAGAACCTACAGCGAGGTCCGATCAGCGGGCTGATAAACAGTTGATAGAAACGTACAATACCAATGAGTAACCACTTGATTGGATTCATAGTCTGGCCTTAAAAGGGTGAAAACGGGGCTGGGGTTTTATTCTACCCGCGTCCCCGGGATTTTTGTGAAAAAGACCCACCTGAATAGAGGCATTCAGGATAAAATAACCCGCAAACATGGAAGCTGGATAAGGCTTGAAAGCGTCAAAAGGAAGAGTGTTGTTATGAGTGAATCCCTAAAAAGCATATTGATCTCGCAGGCCACCCTTGTCAATGAGGGTGAAAGCCGGGTTGCGGATGTTCTGATTCAAAACGGGCGTATTGCTAAAATCTCGGATAACATAGAGGCCGACGCTGATAAAGTCATTGATGCCCGGGGCTTGACCTTGTTGCCGGGTATGATCGATGATCAGGTGCATTTCAGAGATCCGGGGCTGACCAGTAAAGGGGATATCGCGACCGAATCCAAAGCGGCGCTGGCAGGCGGAACCACGGCGTTCATGGATATGCCGAACGTCAAACCGACCACGACGACGATCGAAAATCTGGAAGCCAAGTACAAGATTGGCGCGGAAAAGTCCTGGGTTAACTATTCTTTCTATTTCGGCGCGACCAACGACAATATCGAAGAATTGAAAAAGGTCAATCCACGAAATGTTTGTGGTGTTAAAGTGTTCATGGGGGCGTCGACCGGGAATATGCTGGTGGATCGCGAACAGGCGTTGCGTGAGATTTTCACTTACAGTCCGACTCTGATTACGACTCACTGTGAAGATACGCCTATGATCCAGGCTCAGGAAGCTAAGTACCGAGAGCAGTACGGCGAAGATGTGCCGATGGAAGCACACCCGGAAATCCGTTGCCGTGAAGCCTGTTACAAATCATCTTCTTTCGCCGTGGATTTGGCAAAGCAGACGGGGGCGGATTTGCACATTTTGCATTTGACCACTGCCGAAGAGATGGAGCTGTTTGAACCTGGCCCGGTTGAAGGTAAGAAGATCACCGCTGAAGCGTGTGTGCATCATCTGTGGTTCACGGAAGAGGATTACGCCACCAAGGGTGCGTATATCAAGTGTAACCCGGCGATTAAGAAACAATCTGACCGTGATGCGATCCGTCAGGCGGTTCGTGAAGGTCGTATCGATATCATCGCCACCGACCATGCACCACATACGGACGCCGAAAAACAGAATAAATATTTTACCGCGCCTTCCGGCCTTCCTCAGGTTCAACAGTCCCTGTCTGCCCTGTTGGATATGGTGCATGACGGAGTGTTTGATTTGCATACCGTGGTTCAGAAAATCGCGCACAATGTCGCCATCCGCTATCAGATCGAAGACCGCGGATTCATTCGCGAGGGGTACTGGGCGGACTTGGTATTGGTGGATATGAATAAACCACATACCGATGATAAAGAACACATTCTTTATAAGTGTCAGTGGTCTCCATGGGAAGGGCATACTTTCAAGTCGACAGTCATAGGGACAATTGTCTCGGGTGAGTTGAAATATTATCAGGGTGAATTCGCCGAATTCACGCCGGGACAGCGTCTGCTGTTCAATCGTTGATTACAATGTTGGCAAGGATGTCGAAAAAATAGCAGGGCTGCTGGGTTTTTAGGCTTTTGTAGAGCTTGAATGAATAATATAAACGTCGTAAAGTTTTAGACAATGCGGCGAAGAGGGCTCAAGGTGAAAATATATGGACAATTCTAATGTTTATATCGGTCGACAACCGATTCTTGATGGGAATATGAAGCTGTATGCTTACGAGCTCCGATTTCATCAGGGAATGAATCCAAACGTTCAATCCGTGTCGGCAACGGAAGAACTGATCGATAAGACAGAAGAAGATATAGGATTTCAAGCCATTGTAGGAAGTTATCCTTCCATGTTGCACCTGCCGGCTAGCATGTTATCAGCCGAACATATCGATAAATTCACCTCCGACCATCTGGTGGTTCTAGAGGTCAAGACCGACATTCTTGATAAAGTGGATATCCTGCGAAATCTCAAAGAGCTTAAAGTCAAAGGTTATCATTTCCTTCTGGATGAATATACCGCTAACGAGGCCTGTGAGAAGCTTTCCACCATCACAGCTTATGCAAAGATTCGAGTAAAAGACTTTTCTGAAATCCAGTTGAAAGATATGGTTGAACACCTTCATGAGAAGGGCATCAAGGTGATTGCAAAAGCGGTGCAGAGTGAAGATGAGTTCAAACACCTTAAACAGATAGGATTTGATTATTTTCAGGGCTACTTCTTTACCAATCCAACTGTCGTCAATGGACGAAAGTTGTCCGGTAACCCTCTCAACCTGTTACAGCTTATGGCTAAGGTTAATTCCCCCGAGACCGACTTTGACGATTTGACGACCGTCATTTCACAGGACGTCGGTTTAAGTCATAAATTGCTGATGGCAATCAATCATCCTGCAAACGACATTCCGGTTAAAGTTGAAAATATCGCCGACGGTCTGAAGTATATGGGCTTGAAGCGATTGAAGTTCTGGGTCAATCTTTTGATGTTGTCGAGCCTGGAAGACGTTCCGCAGGAACTTCTCACAACCTCGTTATTAAACGCCAAGTTCTGTGAGTTGATGTCCAGTCAGAGCGGGAAGTCGCACGACAAGGACAGCTTTTTCCTGGTCGGTTTGCTGTCGAATCTGGATGCCTACTTTAAAATGCCGATTAAAGAAATCGCCGAAGCTTTGCCTTTGAGCGAAGATCTGGGCAATGCGTTGATTAGTCATGACGGACCAATGGGACAGGTGTTGGAGATTTTGGATGTTTTGCAGCATCGACCAGACGAAGCCGAGAACCTTACCTTTGAAGGGATGGGAATCACCCGGATCAGCAATAATTTTCTTTCCGCTGCGGCTTGGGCTCAGCAAGCGGTCACAGCGTAAACGTTTTTAGGAGTAGTCATGGCAATGCAGTCGATCAACCCAGCGACGGGTGAATTATTAGCGGAATTTGATGTCTGGGATCAGGAAACTCTGGATGATGTGGTCACTCAGGCAGGTTACCATTTTCCGGACTGGTCCAAGTTGACACCAATCGAAGACCGCTGTGCCTTGATGAAACGCGTTGCCGATGTGCTCCGCGACGACAGCGATCTGCTGGCGGAATTGATTACGTTGGAAATGGGTAAGACCTACGCAGAAGCGGAAGCGGAAATTGAAAAATCGGCATGGGTTTGTGAATTCTACGCTGAAAACGGTCCTGCGTATTTGGCCGACGAAATGGTCGAAACCGATGCCAGCAAAAGTTATATCGCTTACCTGCCTTTAGGAGCCATCTTAGCGGTTATGCCTTGGAATTTCCCATTCTGGCAGGTGTTTCGTCAGGCAGCGCCTGCGTTGGTGGCAGGTAATGTAGTTTTGTTAAAACACGCTTCAAACGTGCCTCAGTGCGCTTTGGCCATTGAAGAAGTCTTCCGTAAGGCCGGATTCCCTGAATACAGTATGACGACTCTGATGATTTCGGCTTCTCAGGTTGAGAGCGTTATCCGTCATCCTGCTGTGCGTGGTGTGGCGTTGACCGGTAGTGAATCAGCAGGCCGTAAGGTCGCCAGCATCGCCGGTTCGGAATTGAAAAAAACGGTTTTGGAGCTGGGTGGTTCGGATGCGTTCATCGTATTGGATAACGCCAATATAAAAGATGCAATCAAAGGGGCGATCAAAGGTCGTTTCGTGAATATGGGGCAGAGTTGTATTGCCGCCAAACGTTTCATTGTCGATCAGTTCATTGCCGATGACTTCATCGAGCAGTTCAAGCAGGCGATTGAATCGCATTTTGTGGCCGGAGATCCGATGGATCCGGAAACCACTTTGGCACCGATGGCGCGCCAGGATTTGCTGGATGAATTGCATGACCAGGTAATGCGTTCGGTTGAATTGGGGGCGAAAATCGTCACGGGCGGTTATCAGTTGGATCGTCCAGGTTGTTATTACGCACCGACTATCCTGACCAATGTCACCAGTAACATGCCGGCTTATAATGAAGAGTTTTTCGGCCCTGTGGCCATTGTATTGAAAGCCAGCGAGCCGGCGCATGCTTTGGGAATCGCCAATTCGGTCGATTTCGGATTGGGTGGTTCGATCTGGAGCGACGACATCGCCACGGCGGAGACTATGGCACGTGGTATGGAATCGGGAGCGACCTACATCAACAGTACAACGTTCTCTGATCCAAGATTACCGTTTGGTGGAGTTAAGAATTCCGGTTACGGCCGCGAGCTTTCGGTTCATGGTATCCGCGAGTTCACCAACATCAAGTCAGTCTGGATCAAGTAGTCATGACGACTTTTGACCTGTTCTGGAAAACGCTGGCGGATTTGAAAGAGCCGGCGATTTTGTGGCGATTGTTCATCCCTTTCGGAGCTGCAATCGTTTTGGTGTCCTTGATGGGGTACGGTCTATTCGGATTCTTCATGATGAGCGATTTCGTCACTCAGAATCCGATGGTTCAGGACTTCAATAGCTGGACAACGTCCGCTGAAGAGACCATTGGCTCGATCCCCTTGATTGGTGGGATGATTCTGTGGATTTTGGGATTTGCGATCACCGTGATTGCGGGTGTGTTGGGCGTGTTGCTTGGCAGTTATCTGATTCTTCTGTTTGCGATGATCATCACCGGTTTCATGACCGATAGTTTGGTGAAGGCGGTGCATGACAAACATTACCCGCACACTCATTATGAAGGACATGGCACCATGTCCGGTATGTTGTGGAAGCTTCTGAAATTCGGCCTGTTGATGCTGTTGCTGTTTTTGGTGACGGTTCCGATGCTGTTCATTCCATTGATCAATATCCTATGGTTCTGGCTTCTTGGATTCTTGTTCTTTCGCTATTCGGTGGTTCTGGATGTCGGTCAGGTGATTTTGCCGGAAAAGATCTTCAATGAAGTGAAGTCGCTTGGTAACTGGACGTCTACCTTGGCACTGGCGGGTTTCTTCGCTTTAAGTCTGTTGCCGGTATTAAGTTTGTTTGCACCGGTTTTGGCGGTGATTGCCATGGCACATTATTATCTGGATGTGTTATCAACTATGCCGAAGCAAACGGAATCGTAATCAGAAAAGACAAAAAGTTATGGAAATGAAAAAGCGGTGTATCACACGGGATACACCGCTTTTTTTATGTCTTTAAGGCTGTAAAGCGAGCCGAAAAGGGTTTTGGAAAACCGGACAGGCCTGTCCGATTTAACCGGTTTTATTTTTTACTTTTCTTTTTGGCTTTGGAAGCCGGTTTCTTTTTCTTCTTTTTACTGGAAGCTTTTTTAAGCACATCTTTGAGCTTGAAATTGGCTTCTAGTCCTTCGATCTTGGCGACAGGAAGACTCTGTTGAAGGTGGTATTCGATACGCTGCAGGTGCTCGATGTCATGACGTTCTACCAGGTTGACGGCGATCCCGACCTGTTGAGCGCGTCCGGTTCGGCCGATACGGTGGATATAGACGTCACCGCGGAACGGCATGTCGTAGTTGACCACGTGCGTGATATTGAGCAGATCCAGTCCACGAGCCGCAACATCGGTAGCGACCAAGACTTTGATCTTGCCGGTCTTGAACTTATGCATCTTATCCATACGCACCGCTTGGATGAAATCGCCGTGCAGCACCTGAGCCGAGATGTTGCGCGATTGTAACCAGTCGGTGACTTCGATGGCGCGTTCTTTTTTGTTGCAGAAGACGATCGCGCTTTCGCAGGAAGCATCATTGAGGATGCTCTCCAGCAATGCTTGCTTGTGTTCCTTATCATTGGCCAGGTACACCACCTGTTGAATTTGTTCCGATTTTTGGTTCGGCGCTTCGATCTGGATGGTTGCCGGTTCCTCAAGAATCTCCTCGGCGAATTTGCGCACACCGCTGCCCGCCAGAGTAGCGGAGAACAGGCCGGCCTGGAAATCGCCAGGTATGGCATCCAGCAGTGCCAGCACGTCTTTTCCAAGCCCCATGTCCAGCATGCGGTCGGCTTCGTCGATGATGACCATCTCGATTTCGGATAGGTTAACTCCGCCTTCCGCCATCAAATAGGTCAGACGGCCGGGCGTCGCCACCAGGATGTCGAACGGTTCGGAAAGGGTCTTGAACTGATTTTTCTTGTCGAAACCACCGGTGATGATGGCGGTTTTGAAGTTGCAGAAAGTTCCAAGCTGTTTGATAACCTTGTGAATCTGAAACGCCAACTCCCGTGTTGGAGCTAACAACAGTGCACGTGGATGGCGGGCATGTTTGGGTTCGTCCAGCAGGTATTGCAACAGCGGTAACACGAATGCAGCCGTTTTACCGGTTCCGGTCGCGGCGCCGGCCAAAACGTCTTGGCGTTCCAGCATAGCCGGAATGACCTCTGCCTGAACCGGTGTCGGTTTATGGAAAGCCTGTTTTTCAATGGCACTCAGTAGTGCTTCATCTAGGTCGAAATCTTCAAATGTCATGCGAGTCTCAGGGTGGTTTTATCAACGAATAATCTTATAGCAGGGATTATACGTGCTTGCGTCGATTTTCATGCGTTTTTGTTCAACAAAACTCTCCAGAAGCACATCCATTGCCTGCATGATTTCAGGGTCACCATTCAGTTCGAAAGGCCCGTGGAATTCGATCTCGCGAATCCCGTCCGCCTTAACGTTACCGGCGACAATACCCGAGAAAGCCTTGCGCAGTTGACTTGCAAGCTGGTGAATAGGCTGGTTCTTGTGTAGATTCAGGTTCGCCATATTGGCGTGAGTCGGAACAAACGGCTGTTGTTGGTCGAGTTCGATGTGTAGTCGCCAGTTGTAGTAGTAGGCGTCGCTAGTCTCTTTGCGATCGTGACGTACTTCCTGCATGGCTTGCTTCATTTGTTGCGCGACCAGGTTGGTGTCGTCGACGACGATGTTCAGCAGTTCCAGAGCCGGTTCGCCCAGTGTCACGGAAATGAATTCACGGATGCTGTCGAAGTAACCTCTGCTGTTTTCCGGACCGGTCAGAATCAGCGGGAAAGGCATATCTTTATTCTTTGGGTGCAACAGGATGCTGATCAGGTAGAGAATCTCTTCCATGGTACCGACGCCGCCCGGGAAGACGATGATGCCGTGTCCAATGCGCACGAACGCTTCCAGACGTTTTTCGATGTCCGGAAGGATGCACAGTTCGTTGACGATGGCGTTCGGTGCTTCGGCGGCGATGATGCCCGGTTCGCTGATGCCGATGTAACGGCCGTTGGCGTAACGTTGTTTTCCATGCCCAAGCACGGCCCCTTTCATTGGGCCTTTCATTGCGCCCGGACCACATCCGGTACAGATGTCGAGACCGCGCAAGCCAAGCTCATAACCTTGGTGTTTCGAGTAGTCGTACTCTTCTCTTGAAATGGAGTGTCCACCCCAGCAAACAATGACGTTGGGAATGGCGCCAGGATGTAACAATCTGGCGTTACGCGCGATATGGAAGATCGCGTTGGTGATACCCAAGCTGTCGTTCAGGTCATACTGTCCCGATTCCAGGATTTCGTTGCGGGCATAGACCAAGTCGCGCAACACGGCATAAAGATGCTCTTTAAGACCGACGATCATTTCGCCGTCGACAAAGGCGTGTTGCGGCGGATGGGTGATGATGAGCTGTACCCCGCGACCTTTGACCGCGACATCGATTTCGAAATCGGGATAGGCCTCCAATAGCGCCAGACCGCTGTCTTCTTTAGAGCCGGTATTAAGAACAGCAAGAGCACACTGGCGAAGCAAGTCGTTCAAGCCGCCCGCACTCATGTCACTGAGCTGTTCGGCTTCTTGATAGGAGAGTATCTGTAGCGAGCCTTCCGGGCGAATTATCACTTTTTCAATTTTTTGGTTCATGGTAGGGTACTCTTTATTTTGCTCGAATACTTTCTGAGGTCTATTATGCGTTCAAATGCTCCCTATGAGGAAGGCTTTTTACTCATTTTACTGTTGTTAGCGCTGTTTGGCTTGTTGTGGTTATTTTCGCCTTTTTTGGAAGCATTGTTCTTTGCGATGATTCTTGCGACCGCGAGTTACGGGTTTTATAGCCGCTTGCTGACGCGGTTCGATGATTCGGAAACCATGGCGGCCACAGCGATGAGTTTATTGGTTTTCGTCGTGGTCATCGCTCCGGTAACTTATCTGTTGGTGGAGGTGAGTCTTCAAGTGGGGAACTTGTACGGCAGTGCCCAGGCTTGGTTTGCACAGCAGGATGCAGAAAGCTTGGCGAAAATGAACCAGACTCTGTTAAGTTATCTGCCGTTGAGCAATGAGGCGCAGTTGAGTGCTTTGGAGCAGTTGAAGAACAATTCGGAAAAAATCATCGCCTTCGCACAAAAGATCACGTTGTTTTTGTTGGAAGGGATTGTCGGCAGTACTTCCTCATTCGTGACCTTCATCGGTTTGTCGGTGTTCGCGCTGTTTTTCTTCTACCGTGATGGTCATAAGATCGCGCACCACCTCAAAATCCTGTCGCCTTTGGAAAACCATTACGACAAGATGGTAATGGATCGTTTCGCCAGTCTATCGACGGTATTGACGCTTTCGGTTCTGGGGATCGCGTTGATGCAAGGGCTTTCGTTCGCAATTGTTTCCTGGCTGTTGGGATTGCCTGGGCTGTTTATCGGTATGGCGATTGCTGTGGCGTCTTTCATTCCGGTGGTTGGCGCGGCGTTGGTCTGGATTCCGGTTGCCCTTTTTCTGATTGCGCAAGGCGATTATGTCAGTGCAGCCGTCATCGCTTTTTGGGGTGTGGTGGTCACAGGCTTTGTGATCGATAACATCATGCGCCCGATCATGATCAATAAGATCACTCGTTCACTGGGGCAAGCAGGCGAGGGTCTGGCGGTAGCGAATCACACTTTGTTGACGGTTCTGTCCACATTCGCCGGTTTGATTCACTTCGGTGTGATCGGATTGTTTTTCGGTCCAGTGATGGCTGCGATGGCGATCACAATCTTCGATGTCTACGAGCATAAAAATTCTAATCTGCTTGATAGAACATAGTAATAATCCCCATAAAATATAAATGTTAATATGATTTGGCAATCATTGACTTATATGGGGGTAGGTTATGCAAAAGCGGGTCTTGATACTGGCAATGTCGTCAGTTCTGTTGGGTTTCAGCGGGGCTGTTAGCGCCGAAGAGGATCCTTATGTCGCGGGATTCGAGCAGTATGCTAAGGAGTTGGGTGCTCACAGCGTGACGCTGGAAGATTCTGTCGATGCTTATGCCAAGGACGTTATCAAAACGGAACAGAAGGTCGGTTACATCGGTGATGCTTTGCCGATTCCGAAGGCGGTAAAGGTTAAGGACGGCGTATACACCGTTGTCGGCAGTATGATCTGGCACAACCCTTCGAACTTCGGACTCAATAACAACCTTTCGTTTATCGTTTTCAAAGACGGTGTCTTTGTTTTTAATGCCGGTGCTAACCCGGCTCTGGCATACAGTCTCCACAAGCAGATCAAGCAGGTTACCGACAAGCCTGTTAAGTGGGTCGCCGTAGAAAACAATCAAGGTCACGCTTATCTTGGAGCCAGTTATTGGGTTGATGTGGGCGTCAAGAACCTGTATTCGAGTACGATGGCGAACGACCAGTTCCGTGCCGGATTCCCGAGCATCAAAGAGGAGTGGTCGATCCGTGTGGGGAGGGCGATCACCTCTTCGGCAAGAAATGTGTGCGACAAGTTCACTACTTTCGACGGCGAGCTTAAAATCGACGTTGGCGGTGGCGAGTATGTGCTGTTGAAGGATTTCGGTCCGGGGCATACGCCGGCCTCAACGAGTGCTTACATTCCTTCCCGTAAAGTGATTCTGACCGGGGATATTGGATTTAACGAGCGAATGCCTGTATTCTTCAGCTATACCGATTCGTTTGCCTGGGAAGGCTCTTTCAAAAACATGCTTGACCAGATTCCAATGGACACAACGGTCATTCCGGGACATGGCACACCGACCGATATGCCGACCATTAAACGTCAAACCTATGACTATTTGGTCTATCTGCATAAAGCGGTACAGAAGGTGGTCGACGATGGCGGAAGCATGGCGGATGCAGAAAAGGTCGATCAGTCGATGTATAAGGATCGTCCGGTATTCCAGCAGGCGGCAAAGAACAACGCACGCCATATCTATACGGAAATTACGGGCGGCGATTTCTGATTTAGAGTTGATTTGGCAAATCTCTGTGTTGGATTCGAGTTTGTTTAGTTTGACTAAACGTTTCTCGAATCCGTCTTGAGCTTACTCAAATCAAAGCCAAATGATTACCAATTTGGTGTTGTTGCATTCGAACTTTTGTACTTCGTTTTAAAAACAAAAAAACCGAAATGAACAGGCCTGCTCATTTCGGCTTTTTATTTTTAATATGAAATGAAATTGGTTATTTCATAGGATCCATCAGGTTAGGATCGTCGATGTAGCCGTTTTCGACTCCCTTGGTGACCACAGCGACTGCGTCATGCGGGTGCAGACTTTCCAAGTGGTTCACGCGAACCCAGTAGTCAATGTAATCGCACTGGTCCAACTTGTTTTGTAAGCGGCGTCCGGCGTCCTCGCAGAACATCAGGTTGCTGGCGTTCAAACGAGCGAACTCCTGCTCGTCTTCACGTTTTACCGCCGCCTGTACCGGCGTTTGTACCGCGTCTTCGATCTGGTTGATTAACGTGGAAATTTCCAGGTTATCACTTTCCTGTACTTTGACTTTGACCTGAGCGTAAGAACGTTGGCTGTGCGGAGTGGCGTTGATGCCTTCCGGTGTACCTAGCCAGTCAAGCACGGTTTTGTAATCCAGTTCCTTGCCGGAGAATTGAGCTTCAAACGCTTCCTGAATCAATTGACGAGACAGTGCAGCAGAACATGGGCAGGTTGACGAATATGGGATTTCAATTGACAGTTCACACTCGAATTGACCGTTTCGCAGTTCACCGCGCAAGGTGGTTGGATAGTGTTTCCAGCCACTGTTGTCGCTTTTCAGTGAGTTACGGCGCTCATAGTAATCGAACTTGAATTCAACAAACGCGTTGCTGCTCAATGTCTGATGGGAATCAATAAAAGCTTCCAAAATCGCTTTGACGCGTTTCGGTGTCAGTGCCTGTTGTGTCGCCATCTGATCCAACAGTAGGTAGAGACGAGACATGTGAATGCCTTTGCTTTCCGGATCGCCTAGGTTGACGTAGGCTTGAGCTTGAGAAGACAAACGTACGTCGATTGATTCAGAACCGTCGGACTGAGCTTGTTTGACTAAAATAGGGAGTTCGATTCCACTCATTCCCACCCAGTTCAGTTTTCCTGTTGGGCCGAAATGTGGTTGGCATGCGATATCGGGCATGTTCTTGGTCATGCAATTTCCTTCGACTTTTTAAGAGAGTATTTTTATAAATCTACTCTGGATGACAATGCGTTATGAAGCGCCATTGTCAAAATGAAAACGGCAATTCTAGCAAATTTTTACCCTCTACAGAAATAAAAATGACTATTATTTAGGTTGGTTGATGCAGCTAAGTAATTGAAATTCAATGTCCTTAAAGTTTGGAGTGTCTTGTATTTCAGACGACTCTGGAGAAGAAAAGTCTGTTTTGAATAGCAGTTCCAAACGGCTGTCTTGTCGCCATGCCACGTCGGAAAACGTTAAACCGGAATCCTCGCTCCAGTTGATCAGTTGCCATTCGTTTCCGGTTTTGAGCAGGCCTTTGGCGCGGATGATAAAGGATGCTATCCAGTCAAAGAAGGCTTTCAGGCGTACCCGGTTGAACTGGACGTCGGATTCGAATAACCAGCCCAAAGCACGTAATTGGTCGTTATCTTTGGAAACTTGACAGGCCAGCATGCCGGGAAGTTGGCTTTGAAAACTGGTGGTTGTGACGTTCAGTTGGCTTTCATGTTCTTCCAATCCTTGCATCAGGACAAAGGGTTGGGGCTTATGACGTTGTTGGAGTGTTTGTAATTCCACTTTGCCATATTGTGTTGGCATCACGATTGTTTTTGGCGGGTAGAGGTTTTCAAGCAGTTCCGTAGCTGCCGCCAATTCCTGAGCAGGGGCCAGATCGGTTTTGTTCAACAGAATGACATCGGCAAGATTGACAAGGTCGCGCATGACGGCCGATTTTTCCCAGCGTTCCTGGCTTAATTGTTGTGGCGTAATTACACAACTGATGGCTTGTAATTCAATCGTGCGTGAAAAGGGTGTCTGTTTGAGAGTGTCGAGAATTTTTGCCGGATGGCCGAGACCGGTCGGTTCGATCCATAAGCGGTCGATAGGGTGTTGCAATAAGGCATTGATGGCTTGAACCAGGCCGAATTGGGCTGTGCAGCAGACGCAACCGCCAGAGACTTGGCTGATTTGGATTTGATCGCTAGAGTCCGGTTCGCGGATTCCTTCAAGCGTGGCGGCATCGATGTCTATGTCTCCAAACTCGTTGATGAGGATTCCCCAGCGTTCCTGTTCGGGCTTTTGTGCGATAAGTTGGCGGAGCGTAGTGGTTTTGCCGCTTCCCAGCAGGCCTGTGATCAGGTGAGTGGGAAGGACTTCAGTCTGCATGTTCTGCCTGCTGGAAGTTATTTGAAAAACAGTAGGTCTTCACCATCAAGCAGGTCGTTGACCAGTTGTTCTTTATCCAGATTAATGCCGAGACGCTCAGCTACAATCTGTGCGTCGCGATAGGCATTACCGAGACAAGTCGTGGCGCCCGGTGAAGGAGTCATGTTGAAGATCAGATTTTCGTTTTCAGGTACGATGCTGGCCTCGCCCAGTTTGAGCTGCATGGTGGTTTTATCAATAACCTGTGGGCGCAGACCGCCGATGCCGGAAGCGTATTCCAAATCTTCGGCCTTTAGCCCCGGAATGATTTTCTGGGCGTCTTTGGCGAACAGTTTACGGCGCAGCCAAGGAATTTCAAACGCAAAGTTGCGGAAGATGTAGTTGCGGATGGTGCTGTCTTTCATCAGATCCCAGAAGACTTTCAATACCTTGAAGTCGAGCTTCAGACTCTTCCAGAAATCCCAATAGGTTCCGCCTGTATAGCGTTCCAGTTTCGGAAGTACCAAAGCCGTCGGCCCCAAACGGGTTTTTTCCAGTTCGACCAAGTCCGGGTCACCGTGCAGTGCGGCAAACGGCAGCTTGTCGTTTTGCATGGTATAGACTTTACCGTTCAGCATTTTAGGCACATAGTAGAAGCTTCCCGCCATCGGCAAGATCGACATGTCCAGTCCGTGGCCGAGCTGGTTGGCCAGCAACAGGCTGTGGGCACCGGCGGAAACGACGACGAAATGCGCCAGAAAGGTTCCTTGTGGCGTGGTCAGTTCGTAGTGGTCGTCAAAACGCTGGATTTTTTCGACCTGGGTACCCAAGGAGACGTTGATTTCCTTGTTGCTTTTACGAGCGCTGTTGATGAATGACTTGGACAGATTGCCGTAGTTTACCGCCGAGTACTCGTCGGTACAGCCGGAAGCCAGGATTTTTTCAGGGCGTGGTTTGCCATCGACCAATGCGACGCTCGGCTCCACTTCGGCGATGCGCTTTTCATCCCACAGTTCCATGTAAGGGAAAGCTTCGGCGAATTTGTGGTGGCGTTCTTCAAGACGTTCGCACTCGTCTTCTCCGACCGCAAGAATCATTTTCGGGAATTTGTAGATGAAGTCGTTCTTTTCGACCTGATCGGCATAGCGAACCAGCATGTTTGCCTGACGTTTGACGATAACGGCTTTCTCAAGCGTGTAGTTGGTTTCGATGTCGCCGCAGTGTAGAGTTTGGCTGTTACTGCGTGCGTTCGAGTTAAGCGGCGCGAGCGAACCGTATTTTTCCAGCACGGCAATCGACTTTACATCGCTGTATTTCGATAGGATATAGGTCAGGGCACAACCGGAAATTCCACCCCCGACAATGACGACGTCAAACACTCGATTCTTCATCTACGCAACTCTACTTACTAACGTGATTGTTTAATTGGGGTATTATATAAAATTATTTGATTTTTATTCAGCAAACTCTTTTAGTTTGCAGTGTAATGTAACTATCAAACGGAAAACTGAATCGTATCTATGTCTCAATTACAGCAAAATGCCCGATTTTTTAAAGCGTTGTCTGAACCGGTTCGGTTACGCATCCTTAACTTGTTGTTGCACTCGGAAAATGAAATCTGTGTGTGTTCTTTGATGGACGTTTTGGATGTGCCTCAAAGTGTCGTTTCCCGCCATTTGGCTTATTTGAGAAAGGCTGAAATTGTGCAGTCCCGTCGAGATAGGGTTTGGATGCACTATTCATTGCATAATCAGCTGCCGGCGATGGAGCGTGCCATTCTGAATGAGCTCAAGAGTAATTCCCTGCAAGACCCGCAACTTAAAGACGATCTTACTAAGTTGGATTGCACTTTGTGCTAGACGGATTGAATTGTCATATTTGTTTCATCTAACCGAAACGGATGATATTTATAATTTTTAATATCTGCCTTGGCAAATATATTGACTGCAAACTATATTGAGAGACCGACATCATGATCAAAGTCGCCATTAACGGATTTGGAAGAATGGGGCGTTTGGCCCTAAGAGTCGCTTACGACTGGCCGGAAATTGAATTTGTACACATTAATGAAATCGCTACGGATGCTTACGGTTCGGCGCACCTGTTGAATTTCGATTCCGCCCATGGACGTTGGCATCACCAGGCGACCGAGTATGCCGACCAGATCATGATCAACGATCAGGTGATCGGCTATTCTCAAAATGCACAGATTGCCGATACCGACTGGGCCAGTTTGGGAGTCGATGTCGTAATCGAGGCGACCGGTAAATTTCGTACCCAGGAAAGTCTGCAGCCGTATCTTGAGCAAGGGGTTAAGCAGGTGATCGTTGCCGCGCCGATGAGCGAAGGCATCAAGAACATCGTGATGGGCATCAATGACGACATATTCGTGGCTGGAGAAGACCCGATTATCACTTCCGCGTCCTGTACCACCAACTGCATCGCACCGGTGATCAAAGTTCTTCAGGAACAGATCGGAATCAAACACGGCATGATCACAACCATGCACGACCGGACCAATACCCAGAAAGTGGTTGATCACGGCCATAAAGATCTGCGACGTGCACGCGCCAGTTTCGAATCGCTGATTCCGACTTCAACCGGTTCGGCCAAGGCGATCGGTACTATTTTCCCAGAATTAAACGGTCGCTTGAACGGTTTGGCGGTGCGTGTTCCGCTCATGAATGCTTCCTTGACCGATCTGGTGCTGGAAATGGAACGTAAAACCACGGTCGATGAAGTGAACGACCTGTTCAAGACGGCATCGGAAACCTACCTGAAAGATATTCTCGGTTATGAGGAGCGCCCGTTGGTGTCGGTGGATTACGAGGGGGAGACTTGCTCCTCCGTGATTGATGCACTTTCCACCATGGTTGTCGACGGGACTCAGGTGAAAGTGTTGGCTTGGTACGACAATGAGATCGGCTATGTCGCACGCATGATGGAACTGGCGATGAAAGTGGCCAAGTTGAACCGCAAGCTATTGGGATAAGTCGGGGTAAGTGACTTGTTGTGTGGTGTTTCGAATTGAATTCGGAATTCTGAACAGGCCTGTTGAGTTTTAAAGTGGAAGAACAGCGATGAACCCTATTCAGCAATATGCGATTGTAACCGCTAATTATTGGGCTTTTACATTGACCGACGGCGCCTTACGTATGTTGGTACTTCTGTTTTTCTATCAGCAGGGGTTCAGCCCGTTCGAAATTGCCATGCTGTTTGTTTTGTATGAATTTTTTGGCATTGTCACCAATTTGATTGGTGGTTGGCTCGGTGCCAAGATGGGCTTGAAGCTTACCATGGATGTCGGTTTGGCGTTGCAAATCGGTGCTTTGATGATGTTGACGGTTAACCCGGAATGGCTGACGGTCGCTTATGTGATGATTGCCCAGGCACTGTCAGGCATCGCAAAAGATCTCAATAAGATGAGCGCGAAAAGCAGTATCAAGAGTCTGGCTTCGGACGCCGAAGGTAAGCTCTATCGCTGGGTGGCGTTGTTGACCGGCTCTAAAAATGCGCTCAAGGGTGTGGGCTTTTTTCTAGGAGCCTTCCTTCTGTCGGCCTTTGGGTTTGAAAACTCGTTGTATATCTTGGCGGGCCTACTGATTCTCGCATTAGCGGTATCGGTTCTGTTGCTTGATAACAATCTCGGTAAAGCCAAAAATAAACCGAAATTCAGCGAGATTTTCTCCAAAAGCCCGGCAGTCAACGGTTTATCTGCAGCACGCTTCTTTCTATTCGGTGCTCGTGATATTTGGTTTGTGGTGGCTTTGCCCGTTTATCTGGCGGGCGTTTTGGGATGGGAAGAGACTGAAATCGGCGCCTATCTTGCCCTATGGGTCATCGGGTATGGATTCATTCAGGCCAGTGCTCCCAAGATTACCGGCAGCAAAAGCCCGCATCCGCCGACATCACGCACTGCCATGTTGTTGGCATTCGCATTGGCGACCATTCCTTTTGTGATGGGGGTGACTCTGAGTTACGAGCCTGAATGGATTCTGCTGACTGGGCTGTTGTTGTTTGCGGTGGCCTTTGCATTGAATTCCGCCGTCCACTCCTATTTGATCGTTTCTTATGCCGATGCCGACGGCACTTCCAAAGATGTCGGGTTTTACTATATGGCGAATGCGGGAGGTCGCTTGACTGGAACCTTATTGTCCGGTTATGTTTATCAAGTCGCCGGGATGGAGGCTTGCCTGTTCGCAGCCGCCGTTTTTGTCGTTATTGCCGGAGCGTTGGCCGGTCGAATTTCACCTGATTCAAAGGGTGCATCCTTAGGGTCTTAAGTTAAATCACATTCGCTTGTTTTCTTTATTCTTATAGGCAATAATGCCTATTATGTGTTTAGGCAAATTTAGGTGTGTGTGATGTTTGACTTTACAAGTTCCTTTTGGGTTGACTGGTTGGTGTTGAGTGTCTTGTTTATTGTCAGCCTGTATGTGTTGAGCTCGTACAGTAGTGTGAGGCGCTTTAGACGAGATGTTCAGCTTTCTTTTTCTGCTCTGGATGCGCTGTTTAAGCAAAGGGACCAGGAAGTGCCCAAGCTGGTGATCGCCGTGCAAAAATATCAGCTAAATGAGCAAGCCTTGTTCACTAAGTTGGCAAAAGCCCGTCTTTTGGTTTCTGAAGCAATGAAAGATCCTGAACATGTTGGTGATTTAGGGAATGCCGAAAGTCACTTTCAGTCGGCTTTGAAAAAGTTGTTGGCTTTGGCTGAGGAAAAAGTCGAATCGGACGCCTTAGATACGGTTGAGCCGCTTATCAAACAAATACGAAAGTTGGAGAGTGAGGTCGTGGCGTGTTGTACTCGCTTTAACCGCCATGCTCAAATCTATAATTCGTCGTTAGAAAAATTTCCGTCTGCGTTATTAGCCAAGCTGTTTGGATGGAAAGGATTCGGTACATTCAAACTCGATGGTCATCAAATTGATGATTATGAGTTGGATTCGCTTTTTCAAAAGTATAAGAATGGAGCCGGTCACGTTTGATGACCAGCTTGATTAGGTCCCGGTTTCGATAGAATATTGAACAGGCCTGTTAAGTTAAATAACGTCTGATTTTCACGCCGATCATATTGCCGAACAGGGCAAACACAAGCCAAACCCATCCATGTCCGCTGCCCGAAGCGATGCCGCTGAAGAAGGCCCCGATATTACAACCTGATGCCATGACGGCTCCAAACCCCATGATCGTGCCGCCGATTATGCTTCCGATGACTGCGCGGAAACTGATAGGCACTTTGCTTCTTGGTCGAATGGCCGACACGATCAATGCACCTGCAATCACGCCCATCGTAGTCAGGCTGACAGTGTTTTCCCAGATGCCTTGATTCATGCGCGTCATGTTTTCCATGCTGTAATCCCAAAAGCTCCAGTCTAATGGTAGGCCGAATAAGTCAATCAGACGGCTGCCCCAGTAAGGAAAAATCGAACTGATCGACCAAGGTTGTCCGGAAACCAGTACCAGCACAGCGTTCAGAAAAGCTAATCCAAGAGCCGCCAGAAGAAAAGGGTGGAATGTTGTTTTTATCTGGCTTCTATCCACAAGCGGTTCGACGGTTTGGTGGCGACTGTGTTCCAGACGTTTAAGCAGTAGATAGAGTCCTGCCAAGATTAATAGCTGTAGCCCCAGACCGATTATCCAGCCAAACTGTTGCTGAAATGCAAAGGGTTCAATCGCAGGCAGGCTCTGCCAATCAGAAAAGGTGTAGGCCGCCAGCGTTCCGCCAATCACCATGAAAAACAGGGTGGTGAAAGAGAGCGGTTGCAGTTGTCCGACCCGGTTGAGGGTGCCTGAGGTACAGCCGCAACCGATCTGCATGCCGATACCAAATACAAAAGCACCGATTGGAATGGCAAGACTCAGTGTTCGGATGAATCCGTTGAAGGTCTGTTGTTGCCACTGTTCGATTGCGAGCAAAGGGGCAAATAGGAGTATGGCCAGGCCAAGCATCCAGATAATGGCACGCATGCCAGCCGTTTTTCTCTCGTCAAGTAACGAGCGGAAGCTGCTGCTGAAACCGTATTGGAAATAGTTCAACGCCGCACCAAGCAGTCCACCAATCAGTATCAGGATGAATGTGTTCAACCCGTTTAAGTGTAGCTGACGATTAATAGTAAAAAGAATCAGCGGGCTGAGCAGGAGCAGTGTGGTTGCAATGTGCTTTTGTGTAATTTGCATAGTGTTCTCTTGCAAGGTTTGTTTTGTTGAATGGAATTGTAATAAGTTTTATTTATAAATAAAAATAGATAAAATTTATGGATATATTGATAATCGAATCTGTTTATAGGCTGTGGGGTAAAGATAAAGGTGTTTAATAACGGATTGGTTTAATACCATAATATTTCTAAGTAATTTTAGAAAAGATGATGTCAATCAAGTTCTTATCTATAAATCACCCTAAAAGGGGATATTAAAGCCTGTATGATTTACTTACAGTTTGGGTGGTATTTGTACGAAATGTTATTGAATAAGGAAGAGGTAGGATCATCATGTTTGCGAAGAATTATTTATTAGTCGCTATGGCGGCTTCCCTGACGAGTCCTGTTGTATATGCAGCAGGAACACAGTTGGATTTCAGTACACCGTTTAGCTTATCGGATGCCCAGTCTCCGGATTTGGGCAGCGCTTTCAAAACTAAGCTGGTCAGGTTAGGTAATGGAATGCTCATCAGCGTGTTTGGTGAAGCAGTCGACTCGACAAAAATTGTCTACGATGTAAAAGGTGATAAGGAAAGGGCTGCCAGAGACGTGTTCGTTCGTACTTGTGCAAGTGCCTCCGTCGATTGTAGTGTCGAATCGAACTGGAGCGCTCCAGTCAACGTTTCCAATACGGCGACTTTGAGCAGTATGACAACAGACTGGCAGGGGGATAATGGCGATCCTTCCGCTTTTTGGGGTGATTCAGATAAGCCTAACATTTCTAATGGTGGTTCCAACTTAATGCTGACCTGGACAGATAAATACTGTTCAGGTGGAGCTCAGAGGTCTGTAACGTATTATGAGCGCATAAATCGTGAAGTACCTTTTAGTTGTACATGGGCTTCCTACTCCGGTAACGCTGGGGCTTCCTGGAGTACACCGGTGCAGTTGTCCGACGGTTCGCGTGATGCCAAGCAGGATTCCAGCAAAGTGAACTCGGTTGGTAAGGCGGTGATTAACTGGCAGGAAGATCCTCTAGGGTTGCAATTGGGTGAAGCCGAAGGTTCCGGTGATGGTGCTGCCGGAGCGACGGCTTCTAATGGTACGGATATTTGGTTTGCGACGACGACGAATGAACTGAATGTAACCGATGCGACAAAAGGTAAACCAACCGGTTTTACAGCAGCAGCGCGTCTGACTGATAATTTGACCGGTACCGCTTCCGGGAACCATGGTGTCATTAAAGATGTGAACGGTGCAGTTGTGGCTGATTCCGCGATTGATGGTGGTCAGGCTTCGGCGACCCGTCCGAATGTGGCACTTGTCGGGCCTAAAATTGTTGTCGCTTATGAAGAAACCAAGGGTTCTAACGGTTTGGATACTGGTAAATTTATTCGTTACCACAACTTTGCTTATACAACCAATCCAAGTAGCGCGGCCGGGCAAATAGGGTGCATCATTTCTAATCCCGCTGAAAACGCCCGTCGTGTGCGTTTTGTCCCCCAGGCGACGCCTGGAACCGTAAGCGGTTTGCAGATGGGGATCTTCTGGAAAGAAGGGAAGTATGATCAGGGCGGACCTTCCGATATCGTGGCGCGTTTGGCATTTAATGGTGTGGATGCAACGAACATGCAGCCTGTGGTGGATACAAACTGTGCAACATCCGATTATGCGACAGCATCGACATTGACGAATGCGGCAGCCGTTAACTTGAGTAGCAATACGCCAACGGCTACGTCGGCGAATTTATCCGACACGACCGAAACCAACAAGATTGAAAATGCCATGGCGCACCGTGGTGCCATTATTGGTGATGATTTGTATGTAGGGTACAGCTACACAACGGATTGGGCGTTGGCAACTTACACATCAACAGTTAACTACGATTTCTGGATGCGTCATTATGACGGTGCGACAGGCACTTGGAGCAATCCTAAAAACCTATCGAATTTGCCGAGTAAAAGTATTACCGTACGTGAACCTCGTTTAGTGAAGACACCTGCCTCCACTAATGAAGCGGATAACTACAATTCAAACGCATTTGTTGTTGCGTGGGGAACACAGACAAATGTGGCGACCCATATCGAGGATCCTGTCGATTTGGATATTTTCTATACCCGTACCTTCGATAAGGGAGCGACTTACGAGCCGGTAGTGCGTGTTGCGAATCCGGACGCCAAATCTCGCTTTGAGTCACAGTTACGCCCGACACCGGATGGTTTAACCGTGTATGCAGTATGGAACGAATCAGACGGAACTAACACTAATGCTGTCGCATCGGTTGCGACCACAACGGATGCGCCGGTAGAGCCGACAGATCCTTATGAGGGGCTTGGTGAGGCGGTATCCAGTTCCAGTGGTGGTTGTACCGTTACCGAAAATGCCAAATTTGATCCAATACTGCCAGCTATTGTGTTGTCTGCATTGGCATTCTTGGGCTTCCGACGTTATCAACGACAAAAATAAACGAAGCATTACCATTTGGTAAGCCTTGAAAACGGAAGGCGTCAGTTGATTTCAGTGGCGCCTTTTTTATTGTCTAGGTTTTATAATGAGTCAAGATTCATTCAAGGAGCCATTCAGGATGGCGAAAGATAAGCCGCTACTGACTGCTGAAATCGGGCTGATCGTGTCATTCGATTTCCTTAAGCATAAAGTGTTTTATTTTGCTTTGCTGTTGGGGCCGATTGGTCTGGCGTTGTTCTGGATATTCTTTTCCGGAATGTTTAAGCCGGTTGAAACTGGTTGGTATGCGATCGTTCTTTTGGTGTTGTGGCAACCTTTTGTCGAGGAGCTTCTGTTTCGAGGAATTCTACAAGGACAATTAATTCAGCAGGCCTGGTTTGCCAAGTCGTTTGCTGGAATCAGTCGTGCTAACTTGGTAATCAGTTTACTGTTTGTGGCAGTGCACTTTTTTTATCACCCCCCATTGTGGGCATTGGTGGTTTTGTTTCCGTCTTTGATCTTTGGTTGGTTCCGTGACCGTTATCGGCAAATCTATCCAGGTGTTTTCCTGCATAGTTTCTATAATGGTTGTTTTCTGCTTTTTTCGTCTTTTCTGTTTTGAGTTTTCTTCCTTTTTAATTATTAGAAATTTCTAATATAAGCCAAAGTTTTTTATTAATAAGTTTTATTTATAATTGAATATAGAAAACTTAATCTTTAATATGGGAAAATTTTCCATATAATAAAAATCGTCGAGGGAATCCAGTGATTCCGAACCCAAAAAAGGAAGACGATTATGAAACATTCAATTAAAAATATTTTCGCATTAGGTTTGTTGGCAGCGGCTATGAGTGTCAACGCAAGTGATACAACCACGGTGGAATCAGATGTGGTTGAAGCGGAAGTTTATGATGTAACTTTGGAAGCGCTTTCTGTTGAAGAAGAACAAGGTTTGATCTTCATGCGCGAGGAAGAGAAATTGGCTCGCGATGTGTATCTGACACTCTATGATGCATGGGGTTTGAGCGTTTTCAAGAACGTTGCCGAGTCGGAGCAGAAACATACTGATACGATTGCATTGTTGATTGAAAAATACCAGTTGGCGGATCCTGTAATCGACGATACGGTTGGTGTATTTACCGATTACCACTTCACAGAGACTTATGAAGCGTTAGTGGAAATGGGCTCAGCCAGCCTTGAAGGGGCTTTGCAGGTCGGTAACATGATCGAAGAATTGGATATCAAGGACATTGCCGAAGCGATCGCTAAAGTGGATGGTAATGACGATATTGTTGCGGTTTATGAAGAACTGACGAAAGGTTCCCGTAACCACTTGAGATCTTTCTGGGATGTGTTGACTAAAAACGGATTCACTTATGAACCACAGTTTATTTCACAGGAAGAGTTTGACGAAATCATCAACTCTCCGATGGAGACAACTAACCTAGAATAAACAGCATTATTGCCATGATGTGTAAAGGGGCTTTTAAGCCCCTTTTTTTGTGTCAGATATTTGCAGAAAGTTGGGCGAATAGTCGTTAAAATGACAATATTGTGTTTTCAAACGCCCCAATCAACAGAGAAAATTATGTCGACTTTAAAATTGCGCAGCGTGGCCATCGACACCTACAAAGAAAACGTCGCTTACCTTCACCGAAACTGTGAAATCTACCGAAGTGAAGGCTTCCAGGCACTTAACAAAATCGAAGTTCATGCAAGCGAGAACGGAGCTTCGGTCGTGGCGGTACTGAATGTGGTGGATGACGATTCCATCGTCGAACCCGGTCAGCTTGGTTTGAGCGAGCAGGTGTTTGAACAGTTTAATTTACCGGAAGGCTCCAGTGTACGTATCTGTCCGGCCACTCAGCCACATTCCTTTTCTTACGTGCACCGTAAAATCGCCGGTGACGAATTGGAATACAAACACTATTTGGAAATCATCCAGGATATTGCGGCCAATCGCTATTCTAAAATCGAGATTACCGCCTATCTGGTTGCGTGTACCGAAAGCGGCATGGAGCGTGAAGAGGTATTGCACCTGACGCGTGCGATGGTCAAAACCGGTGAGCGCATCAATTGGGACGAACCATTGGTGGTAGACAAACATTGCATCGGCGGGATTCCGGGGAACCGTACCAGTATGTTGGTGGTACCGATTGTAGCCGCTCACGGCTTGTTCATGCCTAAAACCTCAAGTCGTGCGATCACTTCACCTGCCGGAACGGCGGATACCATGGAGGTGCTCAGTCATGTCGAACTGAGCATTCATCAGTTACAAAAGATTGTTCGTCAGTTGCGTGGTTGTCTGGCATGGGGCGGGACTGCCAATCTGGCGCCTGTGGATGACGTTTTGATTTCCGTTGAACGACCGTTGTCGATGGATTCTCCGGGGCAAATGGTGGCGTCGATCCTTTCCAAAAAAGCCGCAGCTGGGGCGACGCATTTGATTGTCGATATTCCGGTCGGCCCAACCGCCAAAATCCGTAGCCATGGCACCGCGATGAAATTACGAAAGTTGTTTGAATTTGTCGGCGATAACATGGGCTTGCAGCTTGAGGTAATGATTACCGACGGTCGCCAGCCTGTCGGACGAGGGGTCGGACCGGTTTTGGAAGCCAGGGATGTAGTGCAAGTCTTGGAAAACGATCCGGGGGCGCCTCAAGAACTTCGTGAAAAGGCATTGCAACTAGCGGGCAGAATCATCGAGTTCGATCCGGATGTACGTGGCGGCCGTGGCTATGCAATCGCACGTGATATTTTGGATTCCGGTCGTGCGCTGGAAAAATTTCATGCGATTGTTGAAGCACAAGGTAAAAGGAAGCGTCCGATTCCGCTAGGAGAGCTGACTTTAGAAGTCAAAGCGGACAAGGCCGGGCAGGTTACCGCCATCAATAATTTCCAGATTGCCCGTATCGCCAGTTTAGCGGGCGCGCCAAAGGACAAGGGGGCGGGGATTGATCTGCATAAGAAGCTTGGCGACACGGTAGAAAAGGGCGAGTTGCTTTATACTATTTATGCTGAGCATCAGTCAGATCTGAATTTCACCAAAGAGGCCGTTAACCACGATTCCGGTTACACCATCGGTAAATAATCGGCTGGTATTGCTGTATTCTTGAGCCGCAAATAGGTTATTTAAAACCGGACAGGCCTGTTCGGTTTTAAATACATTTTTTTGAGCGTTGGATTTTTCAAAAAACACGCTTGAAACGCGATTCTTACTTTATAATACTGGCATCCAATCTTATGCGCCCGTAGCTCAGCTGGATAGAGCGCTCCCCTCCGGAGGGAGAGGCCGGGAGTTCGAATCTTCTCGGGCGCGCCATTTTCTCTTAATTGTCTATTTATTCTTCTTTTCTGCGTATCTTTGTGGATGGCGACGGCTTGTTTATTGTGGTGAAATAGAAATTCATTATAGTTAATTGTGATCCAGCCGAAGGTTCAGTAGGGGGCTTTATAAGTTCCTAGCAAATTCGGTTGTTAAGGTGTCACAAAAGGAAGTTTGAATTGAAAATTAAATCACTATTGGCACTGGTATTTTCAGCCACCTTTTTTTTAGAGTGCTCGGCGGCTGAAGCCGATATTCAGGAAAAACAGATGGAGATCGGGAAGCTTTATTATCAAAATCTTTTGGATAATCGGCCCGGAGAAAGTTATGAATTGCTTTCGTCCAAAGACAAGGAATCGTTTTCAAAAGAACAGTTTTCACGTGTGATCAATATGAAAACCGCCATCTTGAACAAAGACCGAGTCGTCACCATTAAAGGTGCCACCATTGAGGAATCGGACGAAAACATGGCTGTTGTTAAGGTCTCTGCCGAGTTGAGTTCACCCCAGACTAACGAGGTTAAGAACATTAAGGCGACCCAACTCTTATTGAAGGAAGGTGGCGAGTGGAAAATCTATTCTGCCCATACGATTGTGTCAGCATTAATGCAAGCCAAAGCCGTTTGCGATTCAGACTATCCTTTGCCTAAGGAAGGGAAAGAGAATGCTTGCTATGTTTACTATGGGACGAAAGAGCCGGTTAAAAAGGCCGCGACTGTCGTGAATTAAAAAGGTGATTCGCCAGCCCCGTAAGGGGCAACATTTTTCCCCATCCATACTAATCCATACTATTTCACTGATTTGATCGGTAATTCCCGCTTTATTTGTTTTGTGCTTTTCAACTAGAATGAAACCTTACTTTCGACGTTGGCATAAAAACCATGCATTGTCAGAACTTGTCTAAAATCCTATTGATTCCTTTGTGTTTGCTTCTCGTAGCGGGCTGTGAGAAGCAAGATTCCCAACTTACTGTGCCCGGCTTTTTGGTGTGGGATCGGGTGGAGCTGATTAACGAAGCCCGAGAACCGATTGTGGAACGTCCCGCCAAGGAGGGGGATGTGTTGAAAGCGGGTGATCTGATCCTGACTCTTGACGACCGCAGGGCTACCGCCACTTTGAATAAAGCCGTCGCCACCCGAGACCAATTAGCGGCCAATTTGCAGGAATTGATCAAAGGTAGCCGAGAGGAAGAGATTGAACAGGCCAGACAGAATGTCGCCAAGTCCAAAAGCCGCTTGAAACTAGCCGGACTTGAGTTGAAGCGAATCGAAAAGCTGCGCGTAAAAAATCTTGTGAGCCGCGAAGACCTTGATAAAGCCCAGGCCGAGTTCGATATCGACAAGGCTCAACTGGAATACGATCAGGCCAACCTTTCGAAATTGGTTTCCGGTACGCGGGAAGAGCAGATCGAGCAGGTCAGGCATCAGCTTGAAGCCGCCGAGGCGGAGGTAGAGCTGGTTAAGATCAACCTTCAGCGTTTGCAGATTCGGGCTCCGAGTGCAGGCGTTCTGGATAGTCTGCCCTTCCAGATAGGAGAGCAGCCGCAGACCGGCAGTGTGGTGGCGGTGATGTTGGTCGGCAAGCAGCCTTATGCACGTGTCCACGTTCCCGAACAGATTCGCGCGTGGGTCAAGCCGGGTACTTTGGCTGATGTTAAAGTCGACGGCGTCGATCAAGTTTTCAAGGCAAGGGTGCGGTCGATCAGCCAGTCGGCAGATTTCACACCTTACTATGCGTTGACCAAGGATGACCGCTCTCGGTTAAGTTATCTTGCAAAAATCGATTTGCTCGCGCCGGAGGCACGTGAACTCTCCGCCGGCGTTCCGGTCAACGTCATTTTCAGACACGACAAAACCGATTCCACAACGGAGTAATCATGAATCCGGAACTGGCCATTGAATGTCATCAACTTACCAGAAAGTTCGCTGACGTGACGGCCGTGAACGGATTGGATCTGCACATTCCCAAGCAGACGATTTACGGTTTCCTCGGGCCGAACGGTTCCGGAAAATCGACCGCGATTCGAATGCTTTGCGGTCTGTTGCTGCCGACTTCGGGAGAGGTCAATGTACTCGGTCACCAGGTTCCGCAACAGGCGGAACAACTCAAAAAACATATCGGTTATATGACTCAGGCGTTTTCCCTATACAGCGACCTGACCGTCAAGGAAAACCTTCGTTTCATGGCTCAGGTCTACGGTCTTTCCGGTAAAACACAGAATCGGCGAATTGATGAGGCCTTATCTGTTTACCATTTGCAGGGTCTGCAAAACCGTTTTCCTAGCAATATGAGCGGTGGCGAGCGCCAACGTCTGGCTTTGGCGACGGCGACATTGCATGATCCGAAACTTTTGTTTCTGGACGAGCCGACCAGTGCGGTTGATCCACAGAGCCGTCGTGACTTTTGGGAATCATTATTCGACCTGGTGGCCGAAGGCGTCACCATTTTGGTTTCGACCCACTACATGGACGAGGCGGAACGCTGTCACGACTTGGCAATTTTAGATCACGGCGTCAAAGTGGCCGATGGCTCACCAAGTGACCTGATGGCTTCGATGGAGGCCTGGGTCGTACAGGTCGAAGATTCGGATGTCTTGAAGCTGAAACCCCATCTGGCTTCCTTGCCGGACGTGATCAGCGTTTCGCATATCGGCCTGCATCTGCGTATCCTGGTCAACAAAAGCATTGCCCAGCCGGTCGCTTATATCCAACAGCAAACCGGCTTTCTGGATACAGACGTTCAGGTAAGGGAAGTGGCGCCGTCGATGGAGGATGTCTTCGTCGTCGCGACGCAGAAACGCAAGCAGGAGCATGATCGATGATGTCGCTACGCCGCCTGTTTGCCGTCATGCGCAAGGAAGTGTGGCAACTCAAACGCGACCGTTTGACGGTGGGCATGATTCTGGGCATTCCGATCATGCAGGTTCTTTTGTTCGGCTATGCAATCAATACCGATATTCGCCATATACCGGCCGCGGTGGTGGATTATGCAAATACCCAGCTCTCCCATAATCTGGTGACAGATATGGAAGCGTCTCAGGTCGTTCGCATTTATGCACGGGTCGGGGAGGAGAAGGAGCTTGAGGATAGGCTGCGAACCGGAGAGGTCAGCATCGGTATTGTGATTCCGGAGGATTTCGAACGGCGAATCCAGGATGACAGCCGGGCGGCAGCCCAATTGTTGGTGGACGGCAGCGACCCGATCGTCTTGGGGGCGGCACAACAGCTAACAGCAATGCAGCAGCATCAAAGCAGTCAGAAGTCGGCGTCTTCCGGTAAGTTGTTTGAAGTCCGTAACTACTATAACCCCGAGCGGCGTTCGGCCGTGAATACTCTGCCAGGTCTGATCGGCGTCATACTGACGATGACCATGGTGATCTTCACAGCCATCTCTTTGGTGAGGGAACGTGAGAGGGGGAATCTGGAATTGTTGATCAACACCCCGATAACCTCCAACGAGTTGATGATCGGAAAGATCTTGCCCTATATCCTCATCGGTTTCATCCAGGTATCGCTGGTGCTGTTTCTCGGTTTTATGATTTTCGATGTGCCGATTCAGGGTTTGGTTGTTGATGTTTACATCATTACACTGGTGTTTGTCTCTGCCAACCTGTCCTTGGGGATTTTGTTTTCAACGTTGGCGAAAAGCCAGTTTCAGGCGTTGCAGATGGCCATTTTCGTCATGCTGCCTTCCATTCTTCTCTCGGGGTTCATGTTTCCTTTCAATGCCATGCCGACGCTGGCGCAATGGATTGCGGAGATATTGCCGATGACGCACTTCGTCCGCCTGATCCGCGGCGTGATGTTGAGAGGGGCCGGGCTAGGTGAATTGCTTCCCGAACTGTTGGTACTGATGGCCTTTACGTTCATTACCTTGGTTCTGGCAATCAAGCGTTTTCATAAGAGATTGGATTAAATTGATCTTATCTGTAAGGTATTTGTGCAAAAAATTGATAGTATATAGATAAAATTCCCTACTACTAGGATGGTGAAAATGGGCAATCCCCTTGCGGAAAAAGCGGACATCGTCATAGGCACTTTGACCGAGGTACATGGACCGGTCGTTGTCATTGCCTGCCAGAAGTTGCCTCCGATCCGGCAGGCGTTGTTCGCCCGTTTCGAAAACGGCGAGACGGTGCTGTTCGAAGTCCATCAGCATATCGACAAGCAATCCATCCGCGCGATCACCTTACATAACACCGGTGGATTGTACCGAGGCATGCCGGTTTACGACACCGGCGCGCCTTTGCATATCCCGACCAGTCAGGATGCTTTGGGACGGGTGTTGAATATTTTCGGCGAACCTCTAGACGACGGCCCTCCGCTTGAAGCCAGCGAATTCCGCAATATCCATGCGCCTCTTCCCAAGTTGTTTGAAACTACTAGCAATAGCGACATTCTGACCACCGGTATCAAGGTCATCGATTTGTTATGTCCGTTCGTGAAAGGCGGGAAAACAGGCCTGTTTGGTGGGGCCGGTGTGGGCAAGACGGTGTTGATCATGGAATTCATGAACGCCGTGACCTCGCTTCACCAAGGGGTTTCCGTGTTCGCCGGGGTCGGTGAACGTATGCGTGAAGCTCATGAACTATGGCATGAAATGCAGGAAACCGATATTTTGTCGCAATCCCTACTGGTCTTTGGTCAGATGGACGAGTCGCCCGGTGTGCGTTTCCGGGTGAGTCTGGCGGCGCTGACCTATGCGGAATACCTGCGCGATACCTTTCAGAAAGAGGTGTTGTTCGTGATGGACAACACCTTCCGTTTCGTGCAGGCAGGGAGTGAAGTTTCCAGCCTGCTTGGAAGGATGCCTGCCACGGTCGGATACCAACCGACCTTAATCACTGAGGTTGCAGAACTGGAAGACCGGATCACTTCGACTCAGCAGGGAAACATCACTTCCGTCCAAGCGGTTTACGTGCCGGCGGACGATATGAGTGATCCGGCCGTTAACGCGATTCTGAGCCATCTGGACACCACTGTTATTCTGTCGCGATCACAGGCGGGTAAGGGGATCTATCCCGCCGTCGACCCACTGCAATCCAGCAGCAAGGCGATGGACGTCTATACCTTGGGAACGCGCCATTATGCGATTGCCGAAGGCGTTCGCGACCACTTGGCCCGTTACCATGAGTTGGAAGACATCATTGCCATGTTGGGGGTCGAAGAGCTGGCTCCCAAGGATAAGCTGATCGTCAAACGCGCACGCAGACTGCAGCGATACCTGACCCAACCGTTCAAAGGAACCAGTGCCCAAACCGGTATGCCGGGCGTGTCGGTGCCTCTGGAGCAGACACTGAACGATTGTGAGGCATTCCTACAGGGCCGTTACGATGACCTCTCCGAGGAGGACTGTTACATGCGCGGTTCCATGGAAGGTTGAGGTATTCGGAATGAGGCATTTCTCGTTGGTCATCCAAAGCCCGGGGCAGAGGCAGGTGTTCGATGAAGTTCGTTCATTCGTCGGCGAAGACCCGACCGGCAGTTTCGGAATCCTGTCAGGCCACATCCGAATGATGACATCGCTTGTCATGGGGTTGTCTCGGTTTCAGGTGGAAGGAGAGGATTGGCGATATGTCGCTACACCGGGGGCGTTGCTTTATTTTGTGGATGACACGCTCACCTTGACGACAAGGCGTTTTGCGGTGGATGCGGATTACACGAAAATCAGTCATGTTCTGCATGAAAAGATGCAGAAGGAAGAGGTGCTGCTATCCCGCCAGAAACACAGTTTCAGGCGTATGGAAGAAGAAGTGCTTAAACGTTTGTGGGAAATGAACACACCGGGAGCTTGAAGGGATATGACGGACGAAGAGCGCCTGGAAGAACGGATCGAAGATCAGGTTCGGCGTATCAAAAAAGCGGAAACGGAACGGCCGACGTTGCTGGCACAGACGATTTATCTGGGGGTTCTCGGTCTGCTGTTTGTCATACCGGTGATTGGCGGTGCTTATCTGGGGAATTGGTTGGACAGTCTGGAACTGGGGGATTATTCTTTCAGTTGGACGATCAGTCTGATTCTATCGGGTGTGTTCATCGGTGCGATGAATGTGATTTTATTTATAAAACGGGTATAGCCATCTTATGCAAGAGTCAGGATTGGATATCGGAATCGTTTTTCACGTCGGGTCGTTCGAGATCACCGATACCGTGGTGACATCGTTTGGCATCACCGTACTGTTGGGCGTGGTTTTCTGGTTTCTGACCCGAGCTTTGACTCGCACTCCGGGTCGGATACAGACGGTGCTCGAAGCGGTGGTGAGCACCATCGAAGATGCCGTGGCCTCGGTGGCACCCGATCACGCCAAGCAGTTGACGCCGTTTATCGGTAGCTTATGGATTTTCATACTGATCTCTAATTTGATCGGGCTGATTCCGGGGCTTCATTCTCCGACGAGAGATTTCTCCGCCACCGCCGGACTGGCGGTGATGGTATTTTTCGCCGTGCACTGGTTCGGCATCCGTATTCTTGGATTCAAAGCCTATTTGCGTCATTTTATCCGGCCAAGCCCATTGCTGGTGCCGTTCAATATCATCAGTGAAATTTCACGCACCATTGCGCTTTCGGTACGTTTGTTCGGAAATATGATGAGCCTGGAGATGACCGCTCTGTTGATTCTTATGGTGGCCGGGTTTCTGGCGCCGGTTCCCGTATTGATGCTTCACATTGTGGAGGCGCTGGTTCAAGCTTATATTTTCGGCATACTCGCTTTGGTTTACATTGCCAGTGGCCTTCAATCACAACAAATTCACGAACAAAAAAACAAGGAATAGAACATGGTCGATATCTCCACATTCGTTACCTCATCCACGGTGGTCGCCGTTTTGGGTATTTCCATCGGAGTCGCTTTTCCGGCTCTGGCAATGGGCTGGGCGATCAGTAAGGCGCTGGATGCGCTTTCCCGTCAGCCCGAGGCGGAGTCTTCAATCATGCGAACTTTGTTCATCGGTTTGGCGATGATCGAGTCGTTGGCGATCTATGTTCTGGTCATCGTGTTGATCGTACTGTTCAGAAACCCGTTGCTCGAATACATCGTGCAGTGATTTTCCTTTTAATGGAGAAGCGATTTTGGAACTGAATTGGACAACTTTCGTACTGGAGATCCTCAACTTTCTGGTGTTGATGTGGATCTTGAAACGATTCCTTTACCGTCCGGTGATGGCGGCGCTGAACAAGCGTCGAGATGCCATTGAACAGACGCTGAGCGAGACCGAGCGTGAGCACGCCCATGCCAGTGCTTTGGAGAAAGAGTATCAAAACCGCTTGAACGATTGGAATCAGGAGAAAAAACAACTCAGGGAGAAGATGCTCGAAGAGATTCAGGACGAACGTACTAAAAGACTTCAGCAGTTACAGGACGAAATCGACAGCGAGAAGGAGAAAGCGGCGTCGGTTCGTGAGCACCGTGAAGTGGAAGCTTTCAGGGGGTATCGGCGCGAGGCGTATGAGCAGAGTGCCGTGTTCGCCTCGAAACTGTTGTCCGCTGCGGCAGGACCGGAAGTGGAAGTGAATCTGTTTAATCTGTTCATGGAGCAATTCGGTCGTCTGGAGGATGAGCAGGTCGCCAATCTGCACCGTGCCTGTGAAATTGCTTCGGGAAACATGACCGTCATCAGTGCCTATCCTTTGAAGCAGGAACAGCGTAAGCGACTGGAGACGGAACTCGGCAAAATTTGTAAAAATCCGATCAATGTCGATTATCAGGAAGATTCGAAACTCTTGGCCGGTTTACGCATCAATTTCGGAAACTGGGTGCTGGGGTTAAATCTGCAGGATGAGCTGAACGGCTATGTCGAAATAATCAATGAGCACATCAATGACTGATTCATTCCGACAAAAAAACGGGCCTATAGACGACTGGCTGGAAGGGTATCGCCCCGAGATCGGGTTTTCCGAGCTGGGAAGCGTGGTGTCGGTTGGCGACGGTATTTGTTGGGTGAAAGGGCTGCCTTCGGCGATGATGGATGAAACGGTTTTGTTCGAAGACGGCAGTCACGGTTTGATTTTTGAACTGACCCAGGAACTGGTCGGAGTCATCCTGCTTCACGAAACGCCGGAGTTGACTGCGGGCAACAATGTTTACCGAACCCAGCAGACGGTCAGTATTTCGGTCGGGGAGAGTCTGCTTGGACGGATCGTCGATCCGCTTGGCTTGCCTTTGGATGGAGGGGAAGAGCTTTCAGGCTCCGTCAAACAGCCGATCGAGCGGCGCTCACCTCCGATTGTGGCACGTGACAAGGTGCATGAGCCTTTGTATACGGGCAACAAAATCATCGACACTTTGATTCCGATCGGGAAAGGCCAGCGCCAATTGATTATCGGCGATGAAGGCTTAGGAAGGAGCGCGATTGCCATTGATACAATCATCAATCAGCGCGGAAAAGACGTGTATTGCGTGTATGTGTTGATCGGTCAGAAACGTTCCACGACGCTCAACACCATCGAGCTGTTGCGAAAATACGATGCTATGGATTACACCACCATCGTCACGGCGGAAGCGAGCGCCTTGCCGGGGCTGCAGTACCTGTCGCCGTTTGCCGGCTGTACAATCGCGGAGTTCTGGATGCAGCAGGGCAAGGATGTTTTGGTGATTTACGACGATCTGTCGACTCATGCCAAAATCTACCGCGAGTTGTCGCTGTTGCTGAGACGTCCGCCCGGTCGGGAAGCTTATCCGGGGGATATTTTCTATCTTCACGCCCGTTTGCTGGAAAGAGCGACTTGCCTCAACCCGAAGTACGGCGGTGGCAGTATGACCGCCTTGCCGATCATCGAAACCCAATTGGGTGAGATCGCCGCTTACATTCCGACGAATCTGATTTCAATCACCGACGGACAGATCTACCTCGTCCGGGAACTGTTCGTTTCCGGCTTCAGGCCAGCAATCGACATCGGGCGCTCGGTTTCAAGGGTCGGGGGGAAGGCTCAGCACTCTAGGATCAAGGATGAAGCTGGACGGATGAAATTTGGTTATCTGCAATATCTGGAACTGGAATCGTTCACCCGTTTCGGTGCGCGGCTTGAGGCCACGATGGAGCGTGCGATCCAACGCGGAAGGATATTACGCGAATTGCTCAAGCAGGATCACCTTTCTCCTTTGCCTATCGAATTTCAGATGGCCTGGTTGATCGCCTTCAATGACGATATGTTCTTGAACATGGATCGCGAAGCCTTGCCTGGCGTCATGGAAACGCTGGCATCGAAAGTGAGTCAGTCCGAATTGGAACTGGATAGCCCGAGGGAATTGTGGCGAACTCATCTCTTGGGATGGCTGAATGTCGAGGAGCATACGGAGGCGGACGATGACCCGGCGTCATGAACTAGACCTTCATCGCGAGAAGCTCCATGACATCCGGAACATCATGCATTCCATGAAAACCCTTGCCCATATGGAAGCGCATAAGCTGGAACGGACGATGGAAACGGTCTTTTCGCTTTCTAAGACAATCGATGATATGGCGACCGATTTCCTGGCGTTTTTTTCCGAAACCCGTCCAGTCACCGACGCGGGTTTAAAAGTAGTTTTGTTGGTTGGATCGGGACGTGGATTTTGTGGCGATTTCAACGGACAGGTTGTGCAGGAACTGCAAAATGCGTTTCCGGAAACCGGGCAATCGGCGGTTCACTTGATTTCAATCGGCAGTAAGCTTCAATCCGTTCTGGAGGAAGAGGGACTGGAAAGCGATTTCATCGAAGGGGCTGATGTTTCCGAAGAGGTGACAGAGGTGGTGGCTTCACTGTCGCAAGTGCTGTCGGGTTATCAAGAGACGTTTTCGCTTTATGCGATCTATCATGACGAACCTGACAAAGCATTGACGGTGGAAAAACTGTTACCGCCGTTTACCTCGCTTGATTCCGCGGGTAAGCCATTCGACTCACCGCCTATGATTAATATGCCGCCGAGAGACTTCTTTCTGGAATTGACGGACTTTTATCTTAACAACGAGTTGCACCGCATTCTGAACCGTTCGCTGCTGACCGAGAACCAGTTGCGGATTCGCCATCTTGAAAACGCGACACGCCATCTGGATAAGAAGACCGAAGCATTGTTTCTCAAGATCAATGCCCTGCGCCAGGAAGAGATCATCGAAGAGATCGAGGTCATTCTGCTCAATCAATCGGATATCAAGGCCGTTTGAATTCTAAATTTCGGATTTTAACAGGCCTGTTTAGTTTTTATAGGAAAGAAGCGGTTTGTCTTATGGGGTGATTAAGTTCGTTAATTGTTGAAACTTAAGGATTTTTTAATTGCATTTTTTGTAAGGTTTATTGATAATCGTTTGCAAGTACAGTCAAAAGAGGTGAGCGATGCAGCTTGTCCTACACCGTTTTATTTCACTTGCAATAGTCACTTTGACGGCCGGTGTTATCATCATGCTACTGTTTCTGGGATCCTACCTTTATATTAACGCCCAGTCACAGGAAGAAAAGAATAACCTTAACAATGAACGGTTGGCGATGGCCGCCCAGAAAGTTCTGGACGATCGAATCCTGTATCTTGTGACCGAACTCAGGTTCTTGTCAGAACTTCCGAGTACCCTGTCTCGTTCTGGTAATGTCGAAAATGCCAATATGACGACCTTGCAATCCATTCTGTTCGAGTTTGCCCGCAAGCAGCCCAGCATCGATCAAGTTCGTTTGTTGGGTATGGATGGGCAGGAACGCATCCGGATCAATCGTATAAACGGGCAGGTGGAGATGGTTCCACGCAAAGCGTTGCAGAACAAAAAAGACCGCTATTACTTTTCCGATGCCGCCGCCCTTCCCAAAGGCGGCGTCGCCATATCCCGCCTCGATTTGAATGTTGAGAACAATAGGGTCGAACTCCCTTTGAAACCGATGATTCGCCTGTCTGCCCCGGTGTTCGATAATGCTGGAAATAAAATCGGGGTCATGGTGCTTAATTTTTTGGCTAACGTAATGTTGGATCAGCTTAAGGAACTTCGGCGGGAGGATGATCAAAAAATTTGGTTGCTAGACGAAAGATTGGATTGGGTCATTGCGCCGAAAGGTCAGATGCCTTGGGCGACTCAGCTTGAGCACAAAGGAAACAATCTGTCCAACTTTCTACCGGAGACCGGTCGTTTACTACGACAAAACGCACGTTTTCAGGGTGTGGTTCATGAAGCTGATCAGAACCTGTTTGTCGCTTATGTCACGCCTTTTAAATCTGTCAAGCTGGTCAGCGATCTGAGTTTGTTGGTGAACCGCACCCCAAATTTACATGTGCTCGTCAGCCGTCCTAAGCCGAATCCCTGGTGGGAGATGTTGTTCAAAGATCCCGAGATACGCACACTGTTTTTTGAATTGTTGGGAATTGTTTTACTGATCTCCTTTGGTGTCGGCTTGGAATCGCGCAGAAAGCAACAGTTGATTCGTAAGGCGCAGTATCAGGAGAACGTGATTGAGATTTTCTTTGAGCACGCTCCGGATATCATCATGATCATTGGTTCAAATGGTGAAGTCCATACCAAGAACCGTAGTGCTAAAGACCTGCTCGCCATGGATTTGACCGATGCAGAGAAAAATGATGTCGGCTTGTATACCGGCGAGGACCGCCGCCTTCTTTGGAAATATTATGTGAAGGATGAAGATAAGGACTTGACGGAATTAGTGATTAAGGACAAGGGTGGACAAAGGTATTTTCACCGTCAGGGGCTTCTGATTCCAAATGAGATGGAGGAGGATGAACCTCTGGTGGCGATTATCATGAAAGAGTTCACGCCTCTTAAGTTGGCGCAGGAAAAGATCATCGAAAACGAGCAAAAAGTACGTCATCTTCTGGATGCGGCACCGGATGCCATTTTGGTCACCAATGCTGAGGGCGAAATCCTGTTAACCAACAAAAAAGCGCAGGAGATGTTTGAACTCAGTCAGGAGGAATTCTTGCAGAGTACCGTGGAAGACCTGGTTCCCCATCCTTATCGCGCTTCCCATAAAGGGTTGAGAAAGGGGTATCAGAAGTCTCCTGAGCAGAGAACCATGTCTGACCGACCGGACATCGTAGCTGAAACCAAAAGCGGGCGAAAATTCTATGCGGAAATCAGTTTGAGTCCTGTCAGGCAGAACGGGGATCTTGAAATTATCAGTATCGTGCGTGACATCAGTGATCGGAAAAAGCTTGAAGGTCACCTCAAGCAAAGTCAGAAAATGGATGCGCTGGGACAATTGACCGGAGGAATCGCTCACGACTTCAATAACCTGCTTACGGCGATCATCGGAAATCTGGATTTGGCCAATGTGATTTTGGACAAGAAACCGGAGGCCGTTGATAAGTTGCGAGAAAAGCTTGAGGTTTCCCTGAATGCAGCTTTGAAAGCAAGCAAATTGACCAAACGGTTGTTGGCATTTGCCCGTAAACAGGCTTTGATGCCGCAACTGGTGGATGTGGGTGAGTTAATCCGGGACGAGCTGAGCATCATCGAATCGGCCAGTGGCAAGATGGTAGACATTCATGTCAATGTTGATGATGACCTGTGGCAAACGGTAGTCGATGTTGAGGAGTTGACCTCCGCTTTAATCAACTTGGCAACCAATGCCAAGGATGCCATGCCGGATGGAGGAAATATCTATATTACGGTCGAGAATGCCACAATCGAAGATGAGAACCTGGAATTCCTTGGTGTTGAGATTCCGGAAGGGGATTATGTTTCGATCGCTTTTTCGGACACTGGAACAGGGATTTCCTCGGAAAATCTTGAACGGGTGTTTGAGCCGTTCTTCACGACCAAACCGAAACATAAGGGAACCGGATTGGGGTTGTCGATGGTGTTTGGATTCGTGAAACAGTCCAATGGCTATCTAAAGGTCTACTCTGAACAAGGCATTGGTACAACCTTTAGAATTTTGTTGCCTCGTTATGTCCCGGATGAAGACGGCAAGGGCCAAACGGTTAAACTAAGTTCTCCAAGCAAAAAGAATGTGTCGATGGATGACTTGAGCGGAACCGGCAAAATTCTTCTGGTGGATGACGAGCCCGATTTGAGAAAGCTGGCGATGGAATATCTGGGGAGTGCGGGTTATGAAGTGTTTACCGCAAGGGATGCGGAAAGCGCCTTGCAAGTGCTTGAAACTGAGACATTCGACCTGGTGGTTACCGACATTGTAATGCCAGGAGAGAACGGTTTTGAGTTGGCGTTGAAGATACAGGACCGCTATCCCGGCCTGCCGGTGGTTTTCAGCTCAGGATTCCCTCAGGAGGCTTTGCAACATACTCATCATTTCAAACAGGATTTGGTGTTGTTGAATAAGCCTTATCGTAAAAATGAGTTATTGGCTTTGGTGAAGCGTGAGATCGAGAAATCAAAATCGAATTCGTGACATTAAATTTGGATTTAGTTAAGAAAACAGACATATGGAAATTAAGATTCTGACTGTCGATGATGAAATCGATGTATCTGGTGTGATTGAGTCCACGGCCGATTTAATGGATGTGGAGGCGGACAGTCTTTCCAATCCGAACGATTTGGACGATACCGACGTTAACCAATACAGTTTGATTTTTCTGGATTTGATGATGCCGGAGAAAGACGGCATTGAGGTGCTTCGAGAATTGTCCGAACGCAGCTTTTCCGGCTATGTGGTTTTGATGAGCGGAATGGACAATGCCATCTTGAATACAGCCAGGGAATTGGCGACCGAGCACAATTTAAAGGTGCTTGATCACCTGAATAAACCTTTTCGTGTGGATGACATCGAACAGATAATCAGTCGGGCGCAAGATCTTCAGTTGGAATCTAAGGTGATCCTTGATCCGTTGTCCAGTTTGACGGAAGAGCAGATTAAAGAAGCCTTGGCGCAACAGAGGGTTGTGGTGCACTATCAGCCTCAAGTCGATCTCATTTCCCATCGTTTGGTTGGCATGGAAGCCTTGGTGCGTATCCAGGCCGAAGACGGGGAACTCATTTATCCTGACCGTTTTATCAGCGTGGCCGAGCAGAGTCATATTATTCATGACTTGACCAAAACCGTGATCGAACGTGCGTTTTCCGAATTCAAGGAGTTGCTCAAAGAGCATGCGAAATTGACGCTTTCCGTGAATCTGTCGAGCGATGATCTTCAGGATCTTGGTTTTGTGGACTGGATTCTGGAAAAGGCAAGGCAGTATGATATTTCCACCAGCAAAATTATTCTTGAAGTAACCGAGACGCAGGAAATCCTCTCTTACTCCAATGCTATGGAAGTTCTCGGGCGCCTTCGTCTGCGCGGGTTCAAGGTTTCAATCGACGATTTTGGCACTGGAAATGCCGTTTTGGATCAGATCAAGCGTCTGCCCGCGACCGAGTTGAAAATCGACAGAACGTTTGTGTTTGGCCTCAAAAATAATGATAAATCCAAAGTCCTGATTAGAAACACCATCAACATGTGTCGTGAATTGGATTTGGATGTGGTTGCGGAGGGTGTTGAGGATTCCGCAACGGAAGAGTTGTTACGATCGATGGGCTGCCAGATCGTGCAAGGCTTTCTTTATTCAAAGCCAATCCCGTTTTCAGAAATCGAGGCATTGATCGTCAAGAAACTGAAAAAAATCCCTACGGATACCGTCTGTTCAGAAGGCGGTAATCTGTCAGAGCCCGAGCAGGTTAGTATGGCCCCTAACGGGGCCGTTGAGGAGAAGCCTGAACCTAAGGAAAGGAAAGTCGTTCTATCGAAACGGGATGTCGAGGCAGAGCATTTATTAAGTTTTATATTACCTCTTAGTGGTCGGTTCTCGTTCATTGGCGAAAGCCATAAAGTCGGAGCGGAGCTCGCTTTTGAAGCGCACCTTAGACAGTATCCTGATTTGAAGTTGGGGCTGGAATTTCTGGATGACCAGTCGGAACTGGAGGTGTTTGCTAAGGGGTTCAATAAGTTAAGCGAGAATACTTTGGCGGTTGTCGGTCCGACTTTCCCGATTATCAAGACGGAAGAGTTTCTTAAGCATACACGGAACTCGGATATTCCGATTTTGGCGCCATTCAATGGTTGTGACCAGTTGCGAAATATCTTGGCTAAACAGGTCTATAACTTCAAACCGGGTTTTAAAGAGGAGTTGTCTTCGATTGCGGCTAAGTTAAGAGAGAAGAATGGCAGGACGGTTTGCTTTATTCCCCATGGAAGGCTGGCCGGACAGATGAGCGATGTTTGTCATACGATCAGAGGAGCAGAGAGTGTTATCTACCATTCAGACACTCTGAAGGAGAGTGTTGCTAATCTCAAGATAAAACGGCCTAACCATGTCGTTTTTCTGGGCGCAGCCAAGACTTTGGTGCAATTGATTGATGAAATTAATATCGATCAGGTTGAGTATTATGCGACCTCGTTGGTAGGAACGGGGATGGTGAAAAAACTGTTGAGCCGAAAGGCAAAACTAAAGCTGGAAATCACCGAACCTTTACCGGATTATCAGTCCGACCTTCAAGCTGCCAGTGAATTCAGGCTTGCTGCCAAGCTTCATCGGGGATTGGAGGATAAATGGATCAACACGATCAGTTTTGAGAGTTTTTTGGCAACCAAGCTTTTGCTTAATCTGTATGAGCTGAAGCAACGAAACTTGAGTCGGAAGACGTTAAAATCGAGTCTGGAAGAGTTGTTCAGCTATGATCTCGGTCTGGATGTGCCGTTGAGTTGGGCGGAGGAGAACCGTCAATTGTTGCATCATGTCTATCACATAGAAATTTAACCCTTTTTTAGAATTCTCTTAACTCCTTGTTGGTACAGTTTCTGATAAACTTTTGTATAGGAATTGTGCAAAGGAGTTATCAGACAATGTCTAGTCTTTCATACTTAGTTTCCCTTCCGTTGAAGAATCCGTTGAACGGTACCGAGTCCGAAAAGTGTGGATAAGCACATGACGACGACTTTGGTTTGGATTCAGCGCGAACTGAGATTGAGCTATTTGCCCGCATTGCAAAGCGCTTTGGTGAATTCTGAACAGGTGGTATTGGCGTATTTCCATGACCCGGATCAGGTTATAGGTGAAGCCAACAGTGTTCGGCTGGCCCATTCGTTGAATGCACTCAATCAACAGGTTATCCACAGGGGCGGTCGCTTGTTGATGTTGGAGGGTGACTTCAAGCAGAACTTGCGAAAACTGATTGAACAAAACGGGATCAACTGCATTCATTATAGCCATCAGGTGGGCGAACCTTTTTCCTCGATGCAGCAACAGGCTTTGGGGGTATGCCAGGATGCCGGTGTGGCATTGAAACCTTTCTTTTCGGAATATTGGTTCGAACCGGGCTGTATTCTTAATAAGCAACAATCTCCGTATGTGGTTTTTACACCTTTCTATAAGGCGATGATGGCCAAAATCGATCAAATGACGCCTTTGGATGCGGAGGTTGGCGATTTAAGCAAAACCTTTGTTGAACCGGCTGATTCCGCTTGGCTGACATTGCCTCAAGACCTCATTAATAAAACTGGACAGGCCTGGTCGAAAAAGTTGGCGGCACATTGGCAGGCGGGAGAGTCGGCCGCTTGGCAGCGTCTGGAAGAGTTTCTTGAGGAGTCGTTGAAAAATTATGCCTCCGACCGTGATTTTCCGGCATTGGATGCCACCAGCGGTTTGTCGGCTGCGTTACATTTCGGCGAGATTTCCAGCCGGGCTGTCTACTTTCATTTGCTTGGATTAATGGAGTCAGGCCGGTTGAAATCCGAACAGGTCTTTCCATGGATTCGACAACTGGCCTGGCGGGAATTCGCTCGTCTGTTGTTATGGCATTTCCCCCAAACACAAACCGAACCGTTTCAATCTCGATTTGCCGGTATGCCGTGGCTGGGCGAAAACGAAAGCACGCAGGCCTGGTATCGAGGTATGACCGGCATCCCGATTATCGACGCGGGCATGCGTGAATTGTGGGAAACCGGCGTGATGCACAACCGTGTCCGGATGTTGGTTGCGTCATTTCTGACTAAAAATCTTAACCAGCATTGGCTGGTCGGAAAAAGTTGGTTTGATGAGACTCTGGTGGATGCGGATCCCGCCAATAACGTTATGGGATGGCAATGGGTGGCCGGCTGCGGGGTGGACGCCGCGCCATACTACCGGTTGTTTAATCCGGTAAGGCAGAGTCAACAGTTTGATGCAGAAGGTGTTTACATTCGTCGATGGGTGCCGGAAATCGCCTCTTTATCCGACCGTGCCGTCCATTCGCCGTGGGAGCATGTACAGGAGTGTGAGATGAAAAATATTAAATTGGGCGAAACCTATCCGCTACCGATTGTAAATCTTATGCTAAGTCGTCAGGAACATCTGGAACGGGTTGCTGTCATGAAAGCGCAAATCGTCTAAAATAAGCGGAATGATATAAATTTTACTCAGGTGAATCCTATGAAATCCGAACCGCTCTATCCTATACGTGAAGTCTCTCGACTGACGGGTGTAAACTCGATCACTCTTCGAGCCTGGGAACGCCGTTATAAATTGATCGATCCGGTTCGTACTCCGAGTGGACACCGTTTGTATACTCAGGCACATATCGAGCGGATTAATGCGGCCGTCAAACTGACGGAGCAAGGGGTTCCAATCAGCCGAGTCAAGAACTTGCTGGAAAAGGCGACAGCGAGCCAGACGGCACTGATGTCGGTTGAAGACAACGACGCTTCTGCCCTGTTGTTGCAAAAGGCCCGCGATTACGATCCGGTTGGCTTGAAGCAAGCGTTGGATTTTCTGTTTTCCGACTTGCCGGAAGATCTGGCTCTGGAGACCATTCGCGCTGTGACGTTGGAATTGTCCGAGGAGTCGTCCGAATTGGAAGCTTTCTGGACAGCTATGATTTTACCCAGACTGTACTCCAAACTACGTTTTTTAACCCGCGTTCAAAAGACTTATGCGATGAGACGTTTCTGGCTACAGCCAGCAAATGACAAGCCGATGGAAGTGACTTTGTTGTTGGTGGCGATCTGGCTTGCCAGACAAGGGATTTATCCAATCGTACATTTGCACAGTCAATCCAGTGATGCATTCAGTTTTGAGATGTTGGTTAAGTTGCACTGTCAGGGATTGGCGCTGGTGGACGATTCAGGGAACTTTGATGAGCAGGCCTGGTCATCAAAGATCGAGCAATATCCGAAACTGGAACTGCATTGTTTTACCCAACGATCCGGGCCGATGAAGACGGATGAAGCGATCCATGCTGAATATCATGATCTGGAAGCGCTCTTTTGAGCGAATTTAGCCTGATTTTTAGGCGTTTGTATACCAGGATATGTATTTGCGTTAACACTTGTTTTTAATGTGGAAAATAACCTACACTACAATGAGATGTTAAGAAATTTAGCAAAAAATTAAGTTGGGGCGGTTGGAAAATTGGCGATGTGGAAAAAGATCAAAATTTACGTTCTGGTTTATCTTTTGTTCGCCGTCGGAATCGTTACGCTATTCAGTCATTTTTTCTATACCCGTAATACAGATCATATGGATGCCGAAAGTCACTTAGTGCAAGTGACGTATAAGTCTGTCGTCAAAGGCATTCAAAACAGTGCCGAGCTGTTCTATTCCAATATCATCGACCGTCCGGAAAACACCCGGCTTCTCAAACAGGTCTACCAGGCCTCTCCAGAACAACAGCAGGTTTTAAGGGATAAGCTCTATAGCAACCTGATTGATCATTATCGCTCGATGGAGGCGTTCAAGATCAAGCAGTTGCATTTTCATTTGAAGAACAACGACAGTTTTTTGCGTTTTCACCGGCCAAACAAGTTTGGCGACAATCTGAAAGATATTAGAAGTACTGTGGCGTACGTGAATGCGCACCGGAAGAAAATTTCAGGTTTTGAAGAAGGGCGTATTTTCAACGGCTATCGCTTTGTTTTTCCTCTCTATTACGGAGACGATTACGTCGGTTCGGTTGAAACTTCGGTTTCGATGCAAACCATTTTGAATGAAATGGAATTGGATCTGAGTGGACAGGGAAGTTTTATCATCGATAAGGCGGTGGTTGACGATAAGGTCTTCAAATCGGAGCAGTCGAATTACCGCTCAAGTCCGTTTTCGGCCGATTTTTTATATGAAAACAGCATTACGCCGAAAGGCCAATCCAGTCTTGCTGATATTCTCGCTATTCAGGCCTCCAAGACAACGCCGATTAATGATTTGTTGAAGCCGAATCGAGCGGCAACTTATGAACAGCGTTATCAGGGTGAAGACTATTTCTTGACTTTTCTGCCCCTGAAAAATGCCGTCTCGAAACGGACAATCGCCTATTTGATGTTGGCGCATAAGGACGAAAAGCATCACACGCTATGGAGTCAGTTCTTTATCAGCACCTTTTTGAGCTTGTTGTTGGGTGCGGTCATGCTTCGTTTGTTTTATAAGGTCAAATATAACGAAAAGAAATTACGCGAAGCGCAAGATCAGACCAAGCATCAGAATGAATTGTTGAGAAAGGCGCAGCAGGTTGCTCATTTGGGGTATTGGACATTTGATCTTGAAAAAGACCATCTGCATTGGAGTGATGAGGTTTATCGGATTTTCGGCCTTAAACCTCAGGAATTCAAGGCGACCTATGAGGCCTTTTTGGAATACGTACACCCGGATGATCGCGAACTGCTTAACCGGGCCTTTTTGACATCCGTCGAGCATAAAGCACCATACAGTCTTGAGCATCGTATCATTAAGAACGACGGTGAGGTCCGTTACGTTCAGGAAGAGTGTTTGCACCATTTGAATGACAAGGGTGAGATCACCCATTCGATTGGTACGGTTCTGGATGTGACCGATCGGGTCTGGAGTGAGAGGAATATTCAGCTGCTCAAGGAACAGTACCAGTCGTTAGTACAAAGTATTCCGGAAATCGTGTTCCGCTGCAAAATGGACAAGCATTGGACCATGTTGTTCATGAACGATGCGATCGAACAGGTGACCGGTTATCCGGCAAGCGATTTTATCTTTAACCGCAAACGCAGCTGGATTAGTGTCGTTCATCCGGATGACCGTGACGGAATCGAGTTTGTGGAGAACGAAGCTTGCGAGAACGGTGAGACTTATGAGATTGAATACCGTCTGGTTCATAAAAACGGTGACATCGTTTATGTCAAGGAACATGGTAAAGCCGTGACAATGGACAGTGGTGAGGAAGTGATTGAAGGAATCATTTCCGATATTACGTCCGAGAAAATGGCGTTGCTGAAGCTTCAGCAGTTTATCGATACGCAAAGTCAGATCATGGTGGTCGGTAATGCGGAAAGGATGACGTTTGCCAATCAAAGTTTCTTTAAATTCTTCGGGTATGCGAACCTGTCCGATTTTGAAAAGGAAAATAAATGTCTGTGCGATTTCTTCATTCCGCATGAAGAGTTTTTCGACGCTTCTCAAGTGAAGCCGAATCAGAAGGATTGGCTTGAGGCGATTCAAGCTTTACCTGGAAGTAAGCGCATTGTCTTGATGGAGAATACTAATCAGACTCGATTTGCATTTTCGGTGAGCATCAATGCGTTCGATCAGGATTCGTTGATTATCGGATTTAACGACATCAGCGACACCATGAAAGAACATATTGATTGGAAATACCGGGCGTCGCACGATCCGCTGACCGGCAGTTTCAACCGGAATTTCCTGGAAAAGAACTATCAGGAACTGTTCCATGATATGACGCGTTACGGCAAATTGGTCGGGTTGATCTTGTTTGATATCGACCACTTCAAGAACATCAACGATACCTATGGTCACAATCGAGGAGATCAGGTTCTTGAGGCATTGGCGAAATTGATTCAAACCCACGTTCGTGACACGGATCGTTTGATTCGCTGGGGCGGTGAGGAGTTTTTGTTGCTGTTCCCGACAGATTCCTTGGAGTCGGTAGAAGCGTTCGCCAATAAACTTAGAGAACAGATTGAACAAAAGCCCATGGCGAAACTGGCGTTGACTTGCAGTTTTGGGGGCACGGTCGTACAGCAGGATGAAAAACTTAAACAGGCCATTTCGAGAGCCGACAAAGCCTTGTACTACGCTAAGGAACATGGGCGTAATATGACCAAGGTAGAGGGTGTTTAACCACGTTTATTTCGGTATCATAACCTATCGGTAAGTTCTAAAAGGGGTGGGTTATGTCAGAGCTGGAAAACATACCGTACATTCAAATCGGAATCAGTCTTTTGATTCCGTTCGCGATTCTGGCGACGCGCTGGGCGGTGAAAAAACTGATTCTCAATCTGGGGCATGTCAAAGGGGTCCCGGCAGATCGCGCCTATCAAGTCTATCGCTATTTCAGAACTGTCATCACCGTTGTCTGGACGGTGGTGTTATTGGTCGTCTGGGGGGTGAATTACCAGGCTTTGCTGGTGGTGGCTTCTTCGGTATTGGCGGTTCTCGGTGTTGCTTTGGTCGCTCAATGGTCGATATTGAGTAACATCACCGCCAGCATCATCGTTTTCTTCAGCATGCCCGCTAGGATTGGTGACGAAGTGGAAGTCATCGACGGCGTTAACAGTGTCAAGGGCGTCATTACTGAAATCAATCTCTTCAATGTCTTATTGATTGACGAAGACGGCAATCAACTCGCCTATCCAAATAACCTGATTCTTCAGAAACCGGTACGCAAAACTCAGCAGCAAGAAGTTGGGAAACCGGGTAAAATCCTCGAGGCCGCGAGTCGCAGCACTGTGAGTCAACGTATCAAGAATCGTTAGCCATTTTTGTTATGGTTGTTGCGGGGCACATTGCGGCTGGGTCAAATGGGTTCGGTTGGGATCGATCAGAAAGCCGTCAGTCAGTGCGGATCGACCGATCAGCATGGGGTAACGAAAGTGCGATCGATTGACCAGGTTGACGGCGACGGTTTGCCATTGGTGGTCGATGCAGATCTGCATCTTCACCACCGGGCGTTTTTCCACGGTTGCATCCTTGCGCTTGATTGTGGCGCTGCGCAGTAAAGGATAATCCAGAATCTGGTGATCGACGCTGCGAAAACGTACCCAGGTCGTTTGCCCTTTGTCGTGAAACTGAATTTCGGTGGCATGCAGGGATGAGTGGTCGGCACCGCTGTCTATTTTGGCTTCGATGGGGTGGGGGAGCCAATTGACTTGTACCGGTTCAATCCAGCCGAGAATGATTTTAGCAGGCCTGCTTTCAGAAAGTTGGGCAGAAGGTTGATCAACAGGTTGAGCAATGGCCGCTCCGACAACCAAATAAGAAATCAGTCCGATTAACAGGCCGGGTCGGAATGCGCGGAAAGGTTTTGTAAGCGGCTGAGTCATGGATGGGCTGGCCTTGATAATGTTAGGAAGAATGAATGTATGAATTTTGAACGGATTGAACAGGCGTGGCAAACCTTTTTGTCAGAATTGTGGTTGATGGTCGGCGAAGTCGACTTTTATCTTCAACTGTTGGCCGTAGTGGTGGCAGGGGTTTTCGCTTGGTTTGTCAGCAGTAAGAGTAAGGCTCTGCTGGACCAGCGTTTGCAGAAAACACAGCGTAGCGAAAGATGGTTTTCCCAACCGGTCGGCGTCATCAAGGATTTGCTTTGGCCGGTTACAACGCTGTTGCTGCTGGGATTCGTTCAATCGGTATTCGAACAGTCGGGATACCGTTTTGAATTGATTAAGTTCGCGTTCGGACTGGTGTTGTTGGCAACCTTGTTCAGCAGTGTGCATCGGCATGTTAATCAGCTGTTCGTGGCAACCATGTTGAAGTGGGTGATGTTGCCGATGGCAACGTTATATCTGTTCGGCTGGTTGGAGCCGACTGTCACTTACCTGAAAAGTCTGGCGTTTCAGGTCGGTGACATCACCCTATCCGTTTATGCGATTCTTCGCCTGTTGGTGCTTGGGTCGATTCTGTTTTGGTTGGGTCGTTTGTCCAATCAATACGGTCAGCAAATCATTCGTAACAAGCAAAGTCTGGATGTACGCAGTCGAGAGGTATTCGCCAAGTTATTTGAAATTGCGCTGTTTGTGGTGATTTTCCTGCTGCTGCTGAACGTGGTCGGAATCAATCTGACTGCTCTGGCGGTATTCGGTGGCGCCTTGGGGGTCGGGATCGGGTTCGGTTTGCAGCAGATCGCTTCCAATTTCATTTCGGGACTGATTATTCTGCTGGATAAATCGATGGCGATCGGTAACTACATTGAGTTGGAAGACGGCAAGGCGGGCGTATTGAAAAAGATGGGCATGCGCTCCTCGTCACTGGAAACCTACGACGGCAAAATGGTGGTGGTGCCTAACGAACGTTTTATCACCACAACGTTTACCAACTGGACGCATGATGACCCGCGTCAGCGTTATACCTTGGAATTTTCCGTGGCTTACGATTCCGATATTCCCAGCATTCCCGATTTGATTCTGAATGCCGTCAAACAGCATCCTCAGGTATTGATGGAGCCGGAACGGCCGGATTGTGAAATCATTGAATTCGCCGATTCAGGCGTGGTATTTCAGCTGGAGTATTGGATTGAAGGAATCGATGACGGTAAGAACCGCGTTGCTTCGGATTTGTTGATGATCATCTGGAAAACGTTACACGAAAACCAGATTTCGATTCCGTTCCCTCAGCGCGAGGTGCGCATCTTAAACGAAGGAAGTCGGTAGAAACCGGGCAGGCCTGTCGGGAATGAGTTTCCAACAGGCCTGTTGGGTTATTTCTTCTCGTCGTCCGGCACAAATTTAAGTACGTTGCCGTTGATGCAGTAGCGTTTATAGGTCGGTGGAGGACCGTCGTTGAAGACGTGTCCCAGATGGATTCCGGAACTGGCACTGCGTACTTCAATCCGCAACATACCGTGCGAGCGGTCTTCGTGTTCGGTGATCGCGCCTTCCACCGGATTGAAGAAACTCGGCCAGCCTGTCCCGCTGTCGAATTTGGTGTCGCTTCGGAATAGTGCTGCGCCGGTGATCGGATCCACGAAGGTTCCGGGACGCTTCTCATCGAGATGCGAGCCGGTAAATGCGTATTCGGTGCCTTGTTCAAAGGCAATACGCTGTTGTTCCGGTGTCAGTAACTGAAACCCTAACCACTTCCAGAAACGCGGCTTGTCGCCGTTGTAGCCGGTGAAGCGCGACTTCTCTTTTCCGTTTTCAAACAGCACGATGGTTGGTGTGGCGAACAGGGTTTTCTGAAGCTCCCAACCTTCCGGCGGGTTGGTGTTCAATGTGGTTGCCACCGGCACGTCAGACTGCCAGTTATCCAGTACTTCGCGTTTGAAGAGTTTGCAGAATTCGCACTCTTCCGCTTCAAATACGATCAGTTGACGCTCTTGATTCAAATCGGCTGCATTCAGTCTTGGGTGTTGAGGCTTGGCGGCTTGTTCCGAGCCGGGGTAGGCAACGCCGGTTCCGCCTAGACCACAGTAACCGTTAGGGTTCTTTTTCAGGTAATCCTGATGATAGTCCTCGGCTTTATTGTAGTTTCGAAGCTCAGCAATTTCAGTTGTGATTTTAGGGTAACCCGCTTTGGTCAAGGCTTGTTGATAAACATCTCTTGTCTGGATTGCGACGGCTTTCTGAGCCTCGTCATGGTAATAGATGACGCTGCGATAGTTGCTACCTATGTCGTTCCCTTGGCGATCACCCTGGGTCGGATCGTGATTTTCCCAGAATTTGATGAGAATCGTCTGCAGGCTCACCAGAGTCGGATTGAATGTGACCTTGATGACTTCGGCGTGGTTCCGTTCTGTCGCTTTGCCCATTTTTAAGGCACGTTCTTGCCCCAAAACGTCATAGTAGCCGACTTTTTTAAAGTCGCCGCCGGCGTAACCGCTTTCGACATCGACCACACCGGGCACTTCAGACATGCGTTTTTCAGCTCCCCAGAAACACCCCATTCCGAGAACGATGTAGTCGGTTTGAATCTGGCTGTTGACGGTGTCGTTTGAATTCGACATATCAGACTCCTCGGCACAACTTTGCAGGCTGAAAATAAATGGCAAGCAGAATGCAATGAGTAATCGACTTGACCATCTTTTGAAACTATCCATCTCGTTATCCTTATTTTGGTGAAAGGCTCTTCCTATTGCGTATGGCGGCGGGTTAAGCCCGAATTCTGTTTTCAGTATTTCACGCCACATACATTAAGAACGTGATTGGACTGTTTTTGTTTCAAAATAAGTACGATTGAACTTGCTAAATTACCGGTATTTTACCGAAAAACCAACTGAATGACTCGGAATTGGGGCAGATGTTTTATTTAGTGTTCTGAAGGCGCTTCAAGTCTTCAAGTATTTCTGCAACATGGGTTTGAGGATCGACGTCACGATAGATTTTGGCAATGCGGCCCTGAGGATCGATGATGAAACTGTGACGCTTGGCGAAGTGGATAATTTTCAAATCGAGAAGAGCGTCGTATTTGCGGGCAACTTCGCCTTTTGGATCTGACAGCAGGCTGAAGGGGAGTTTGAATTTTTTCGAGAAGGCCTCATGGTCACTGATGTCATCGACGCTGATGCCCAGAATAACCGCCTGTTTCGCAATGATGGCGTTGATGTTGTCGCGAAAGCTGCAGGCTTCCGTCGTGCATCCCGGTGTGTCGTCTTTGGGGTAAAAATAGAGCACCACCCACTTACCTCGGTAGTCGTCGAGACTGTGGGTTTGCCGATATTGATCGGAGAGCGTAAAGTCCGGAGCCATTTGCCCTTCATGCAGTTCGTCGGCGAATGGAGAGGAGCTGAAAAGGAGCATCAATAGGGTGGAAACGATGGATTTCATAAAAACCTTCTTTCACGATACTATAATGACTGGAACGACGCTGAGGTCAATTGAATGGAACTCAATCCGGTTATTAATCTACGCGGATTGACGATTCATGTCAAAGAGGAATGCCAGGAGAGACGAATGCTGCAGCTAAAAAAGTTTCCAAGATTGAAAATTGCGGTATCGGATTGTTTGAAAGGGGTTGAGTGCCGATATAACGGCGGACACGCCCAGGACGATTTCGTAAAGAACCAGTTGTCTGAATATGCTGATTTTGTGCCGTTTTGCCCAGAAGCGGCTGTAATAGGTACGCCGCGTGAAACCATTCGACTGGTCGATGTGAAAGGTCAGGTTCGGGTTTTGGGTAGCAAATCGAATACCGACTATACCGATGGTTTGCAGGCGTACGCCGAGGAAAGGGTGGCGTTAATCCAGCAGCGCGATGTGGACGGTGCGGTCGTTAAGTCCCGTTCGCCAAGTTGCGGTTTGGAGCGCATCAAGGTTTATAGGGAATCGGGAGAGTGGTTTGGCTCCAGCGATCCTATGAGACAGGGGCTGTTTACAGCTCATTTGCAGAAAACGTTGCCGTATTTGGCGGTCGAAGAGGAGGGACGGCTGCAAGACGCATGGTTGCGTGAGAGCTTTGTAATGCAGGTTTTTTCGGCGGCGCGTTGGCGTGAATTCATGGGTTCTGATCCGAGCGTAGCCGATTTTCAGGCGTTTCATCGTGACCACAAGTATTTGTTGTTGTCCAAGGACGAAGCGCTTTACCGTCAGATGGGCCCTATTGCCGCGCAAGCCACCACTGCAAATTTGCATGAGTCGTTGCTTCGGTATTCCGAATTGTTTCATCAGGCGATTGCTGAAAAGGGTCGTCGTGGACAGATGATCAATGTCCTGCAACATATCTATGGTTACTTTAAAAAACAGGCCACGGCAGAAGAAAAGGCGTTTTTTCATGAAAGTCTGGAAGAGTTCCGGCAAGGAGTGATTCCGCTGATTGCGGTGATCAAAATCTTGCAGAACCTTATTCATCATTACGGGTCGGAGTATTTACAGACTCAGGTTTTTTTTCACCCTTATCCGGCGGAGCTGGCGTTGCGTTCCGATACCAGTGCCTACCGTTAGGTTTAATATTTAAGAGAGTTCAATGCTAGAGGAAGCGGTTTTCATTACAGGTGCCGGGCAGCGCATCGGTTTGCATTTGGCGAAGCAGTTTTTGGCTCAAGGAAAGTTTCCCGTGGTGTTTACGTACCGCACGCGGCACGCCGCCGTCGATGAGTTGGAAGCGTTGGGAGCGACCGGAATCCAGGTCGATTTTACCGAGCCTAAAGCGGTCGATGAGATGCTTGCTTTATTGGATATCGAAGTCAGCAGCTTGAGAGCGGTGATTCATAATGCGTCGATTTGGGCGAATGATGAAATGATTGCAAAGGATCCAAGTTTGTATGCGGCCATGTTCCAGCTTCATGTCGAGGTTCCGTACCGTTTGAATCTGGCGCTTGAACCCTATCTGAAGCGTTCGCGCAGCGACTTGAAAGACATCATTAGCTTATCGGATAGTTCTGTTTCCGGTGCAGCCGGAGATTATGTCGCCTATCTTGCGAGTAAAGCCGCATTGCAGGTTATGAGTCGGAACTTTGCCCAGAAGTTCGCTCCGGATATTAAAGTGAATGACATTGCGCCCGGACTGATTATGTTTAACGAAGACGACAGTGACATTTATAAGCAGAATCGTCTGGAGCGTTCGTTGATGGGAATCGAGCCGGGGCCGAATGTTGTTTGGGAAGCGGTTCAATACCTGATGAGCAGCTCCTATACGACCGGGGTCAGTTTGCCTGTGGATGGCGGTCTGAAACTGGTATAAAAAGGGTTCTCTAATAAAATCAATACTTTAATTGTGGGTATTTTATCTGTGAGTATGAGTATTTTACCCTACCGTTTGTGTGGAAAGCTGTGCTATTATCGCTTTAAACAGTTCTTTACGGTAGGTTGTTATGAATCAGCACCGTGTTTTAAGCCAAAGTGATACGCATCCCAGAAAGTGGCCTTTTCTGGTGTTTTGGCTTGGGTTGCTGTTTTTGATTCTTGCCACCTTATCCGTTCTGTATTACTACCAATCCCGGGAAATCGAAAAGCATACTCTTCAACAGCTTGAAGACATTTCCCATTTCAAAGTTGCCCACATCCATTCCTGGTTGAATGAGAGAAAGGGGGATGCCCGTACTTACTCCCAGCATGAGAAATTCATTGAGCAAATACAGCATTTGAAAAAAGACTCTTTTGTCTACGGAGCCATGTTGAGCCGTTTTAAAGCGTTTATCGAAGCCTATGGTTACGACGAAGTGACGCTATTCGATGCACAGGGCCGCGTTCTGATTGACGTGAATGAAAGTGGGAAGGGATCGAATCCTGAAATTCACAATGGGGTTGTTAAGAAAGCCTTGTCTAATCCAGAGGGCGTTAAAACGGAGCTGTTTATCGATCATAAGGATTTTCATCTCGACATTGTTGCGCCTTTGGTCGATAGCGTCGATGTCAAAAGTCCTAAAGTAGTCGGTGTCTTGGTTCTGCATATTAATCCTAAGCACTTCCTAATGCCTTTTATCAAAGATTGGCCTGTCGAAACCCAAACGGGTGAGAATGTTCTGATTGCTCGTTATGGAAATCAGGTGATGAGATTGAATCGCCTTCGCTTTAAGACTGACGGATCAACCGATATCTTCCAATTAAAGCATCCCAAAGAGACGTTGAAGAAAATTTTCCGTAGGTTGGACCAAGGGGATACGGAGGGCTTTTTAAGTATCATCGATTATCGCCATCATCCGGCATTTATTTTTTATCAGAAAATTGATGATACCAATTGGGTTTTAGTAAGCAAAATCGACCGTGATGAAGTTTATAAGCCGCTTTATCAATTGTTGTTCTGGGGTGTCTTGGTCGGAAGTATTGCTTTGATCATGACCGCTTACGGCCTGATGAGGATATTCAATGGTGAGCAGGCCCGGCGTAATGCCGAGCGGATTGAAGAACGTCAGGCCTTTTTGGAAGCCAGTCAGAATTATTTTATTAGTTTGTTTATGAACGCCCCGATCGCCTATCTGTTGCTGAATCGGAAAGGGGATATTTTGGACGTCAATCAGGCTTGGTGTGATCTGTTAGGTTATTGCGTCAGCGACGTGATTGGCAAACATTATTCGGAGTTCTTGTGTTGCGATCTTTCAGTCTCTGATGAAGGTTGTGAACTCTGGTTGGATCACGCAGAGGTGCATCCGGAAGTCGTGTTCTCAATTCGTTGCGGTAATGGCGTAAACCGTCATGTCAGTCTGCATAGCAGTGTTTCGGAAGATATGGTGACGCATGAAGAAAGAATTCACTGTCTGCTGACGGATATTACGGAAAAGCTCCAATATGAAGCTTCACAGAAGAGGATTCTTCAGCGTACACAGGCCTTGTTTGAATTGATGCTCAAGGCACCGAACCTGGACGAGTCGGAACTGTTGAAGATGGCGATGGATAAAATCGAAGCGCTGAGTGACAGCCGGATCGGATTTGTCCATTTCGTCAATGAAGACCAGAACACCATCGAGTTCGTGACTTGGAGCAGTAATACGTTAGACCATCACTGCACGGCGATGTATGACAGCCATTATCCGGTGGAAAAGGCCGGAATTTGGGCAGATTGCGTGCGTAAACGTGAGCCGGTCATCATCAACGATTATGCGACGGTTGAAAATAAACAGGGGGTGCCGGAAGGACATTCCGACTTGAAGCGGTTTGTGTGTATTCCGATTCTGAATCAAGGGCTGGTGAAAATGATCATCGGAGTAGGAAATGCCGATCAGGATTACGATGAATTCGATGTCGAATCGATACAGTTGTTCGGTTCCGAGCTGTATCAAATCGTATTGTTAAAGCGCGCTTATGATGATCTGAACCTGAGTGAGAAAAGGTTCCACGAATTATTCGCCAAGGCACCGGTGGCCTACCAATCTCTTAACGAACAAGGTCAGATTGTGGAAATTAACGAGGCCTGGCTGAGAATGTTCGGCTTTGATATTGATGATGTGGAGAAGGTGGCCGGTCGTTCCATTACCGAATTTATGACGAACTCCCATCAAAACGGTTTTGAACGGGCGTTTTCCCAGTTTCTGAAAAGAGGAAAACTGCATCAACAGTATTTCAGGATTGTGCGTCAGGACGGAGTCGTACGTGATATTGAGGTGACCGGACAAACGTCGTTGACCTATGACAATCACCTGCGTACGCATTGTATGTTGTTGGACATCACAGAAAAGTTGCAAACCGAAAAGTCGTTGAAGTTGTCGGCCAAAGTGTTCGAGCATGCCGGGGAAGGGATTATGGTGACCGATCCTCAGAGACGGATCGTGTCAATCAACCAGGCTTTTACCGATATTTTAGGTTATACAGAAGAAGAAGTTTTAGGGCAGACGCCAAGAATTCTTCATTCCGGGAAGCATCCCGAGGAATTTTACAAGCAGCTTTGGGATGAATTGATTCATAAAGGTTTTTGGCAGGGAGAGATCTGGAATCGAAACAAGAGAGGGGAATTGATTCCGGAATGGTTGACCATCACCGAATTGAAGAACGAGTCCGGAGAAGTGGAAAATTACATTGGCGTGTTTGCCGATATTTCCAAAGTTAAAGCCTCGGAAGCGGAGCTGGATTTTATCTCCTATCACGACGTCATGACCGCCTTACCGAACAGGCAGAAATTCATGGTGAATTTGGAATATGCAATCCAACACAGCAAACGTCGTGAAATGCTGTTTGCGGTTTTGATGCTCGATCTTGATCGTTTCAAGGAGGTGAACGACAGTTTTGGGCACGGTGCCGGAGACGAAGTGTTGATGGATGTAGCTAAAATCCTGAAAGAACATACCCGTGAAACCGATTTCGTCGCACGCTTTGGCGGTGACGAGTTTGCGATTCTTCTCGATGACCTCAAACATGCGGACGATGCGGCGCGCATTGCTCGTAATCTGATTGAGGCGATTTCCGAACCGATTACCTTGACCGGTCAGAAACAGACCGTCAGTGTCGGTTGCAGTATTGGTATCAGCTTGTTTCCCGATCATGGGGACGACCCGGATGTGTTGATGCAGCACGCTGATAGTGCTTTATACCTTTCCAAGCAGAAAAAAAGCGGCAGTTTCGAGTACTTTAATACCGATATGACCCATAAGGCTCAAGAACGTATCTCGATTGAAGTTGAGTTGAAAAATGCAATTAAAAACAATGAGCTGAGGGTTTTTTACCAGCCTCAGATTGAATTGTCGAGCGGCGAGATGATCGGTGCGGAGGCGCTGGTCAGGTGGCAGCATCCGGAACAGGGATTGGTCTCGCCGGCCTATTTCATTGGCGTGGCCGAGGAGTCGGGCTTGATCGCTGATATTGGGGAGTGGGTGCTTAAAGAGACTTGTCGTCAAGTGAAACAATGGTCCGAACAGGGCTATAAGGAACTGGTCTTTGCCGTAAATGTTTCACCGAAACAGCTGGTCTATCGGGACATGCTTGCAACGGTCATGCAGGTCTTGTCGGAAACAGAGCTTCCAGCGGAAATGTTGGAGCTTGAGATCACCGAAAGCGGCCTGTTGACGTTAGGGGAAGACGCGGTTCAGTTGTTCGATCAGTTACGAGGATTGGGGGTGCGTATCGCGATCGATGATTTCGGAACCGGCTATTCCTCGCTTGCCTACCTGAAATCCCTGCCTTTGGATGTATTGAAAATCGACAAACAGTTCGTGGACGATATTCCGCATGACGAAGCGGGGATGCAGATCGTCAACTCCATCATTTCGATGGGCCATAATCTACATCTGTCGGTTTTGGCGGAAGGGGTGGAGACCGAGTTTCAGCGCGAATTCCTGAGATTAAAAGGGTGCGATTATTATCAGGGGTATCTGACCAGCCCGCCGGTTGATGCCCAGCGGTTCGAACGTCAGTTTCTGCAAAAGGACGGCCGGAACTGACTCCGGCCGAAAGCGTCGGTTTAAAACGGACAGCCCATGGCTTGTGCGTTCTGTTTAATCGTTTCACGTTCCTTGCGGTCGGTTTCCGCATCGAAACCATCGCGTTCATACCATCCCATCGTATGCTGTAGAACGACTTCCGCCAAAGCTTCGGTGTGGTCGGGACGGTCGTTCAGACAAGGGATGTAACCGAATTTCTCCCCACCGGCTTCCTCGAAATATTCGCGGTTTTCTTCACCAATCTCTTCGATGGTTTCCAGACAGTCGGCTGAAAAGCCCGGACAGATAACCTGGATGTCCTTGATGCCTTCTTTAGGGAGCGACATCATGGTTTCGTCGGTGTAAGGTTTAATCCATTCCTCTTTACCGAAGCGTGATTGGAAGGTGACTTTGTATTCGTCTTTGCCCAATCCCAACTCTTCTGCAACCAAACGGGAGGTTACAAGGCATTCGCAATGGTATGGATCGCCGTTGTCCAGATAGCGCTGCGGGATGCCGTGGTAAGACATCACCAATAGCTGCGGCTTGCCATGCTCCGCCTGGTATTCACGGATCGAGTTGGCGAGTGCTTTGATGTATCCCGGATGGCGGTGGTATTTGTTGACGAAACGCAGTTCCGGAATCCAACGCCAGGTTTGCAGTTCGGCCGTAACGGCATCAAAGGTGGACGCGCTGGTGGCTGCGGCGTATTGCGGATACAAAGGCAAGACCAAAATACGCTGACAACCCTTGTCCTGTAGTTTTTTCAAAGCGCTTGGAATGGACGGATTGCCGTAGCGCATACCCAGTTCGAATTCGACGCGGCCTTGGAAATGCGGTCGTACCTGTTCGGCAATGGCGTCCACCTGTCGCTGGCTGATGTTAAGCAGAGGCGCCCCCGGGCCTTCGGAATCCCAGACCGTTGCATAGGCTTCCGCCGATTTGGCCGGACGGGTATTGAGAATGATGCCGTTCAGGATCAGCTTCCACAGCCAACGTGCCGGTGGTGGCTCGACCACGCGCGGATCCATCAAAAACTCTTTCAGGTAAGGTTTTAGCGCTTCTTTTGTGGGAGCGTCGGGAGTACCAAGGTTGGTGATTAAAATGCCGGTCGCGGTTTCCGAACCGTGTTGATAGTCGGTAATTCCTTGATAGTGCAAAATGTGTACTCCCTTGGCGAACTTGAACAAAATCGGCGTATTGCGCCGTGAATTCGTGTCGGTTTGTCTGCTTAAGCCGGCATAGGCCGACGTATTGTCATGAAATTATACAAGAAGTCGGGACGCTATGAGAGTCCTGTGTCGCCTTGTCTGTTATTGGAATTCGCAATGGATCGGCTGTCGAACCGGGCAAGGTTCATTTCAAAAGCGTTAGTGAATCGCTTTGACTCTAAGCAGCTCTTGCCAGCGGGTCGTGTACCGCGGCGACATCAGGTTGCGGTTCATTTTCCAGTGGGCTTGTTGTTGCAGGCCGCAGTTGGCAAGACTTAGGGTGCCTTTTCCCATCTTGAGATTGAGCTGGTCCATAACCTGCATCATTCGGTCGGATTTATCGTTGCCGGAGTAACGTGGGTTTGGCGCGAACAGGTCGGTTTGCAATGCACCTTTGTCGGAAAGTTCCGATAGCGAGACGGTCGCTTTTTGGTAAGCATATCCCGGTTTCCAGATGTGTTTTAGGGCGCGGATCGCAACCTTGGTGATCAGGACGCTGTTATCGGTCGGATAAATCATCGGAATCTGGTACACGTTTCGGTATTGCGGTCGGTCGGTTTGGTAGCGCGGTGTGGTGATGGCGACGGTGACCTTTCGACAGACGCCGTTTTGCTGGCGTAATTTACGGGCGGCGGTGGCGGCATAGCTGGCGACCGCCTGTTTCATGAAGTCGTACTGGGTCACCAGTTCGCCAAACGAGCGTGAGGAAATAATCTGTTGCTTGTTCGGATGAGTTTCGTTGAGGTGGAAACAGGCCTGTCCATTAAGTTCTTGGACGATACGCTCGACTTGGACGGAGAACTGTTTGCGGATCGATTTTGGACAGGCCTGTTGTAAATCGTAAGCGCTGTCAATCTGTTTGGCCTGAAGTTGTTGACTCAGTTTTTTGCCGACGCCCCATATTTTTCCGACTTCAACCTGTTTCAGCAAAGCGGCTTGCGTTCTTTCGGAAAGCGAGCCGAAATCCAGTACGCCATCGAGGTTTGCTTGTTTTTTTGCCAGATGGTTGGCGAGTTTCGCAAGCGTTTTACTCGGGCCTATGCCGACGGCTACGGGGATACCAATCCACTGGCGGACGCGTTTTCTAATCAGTTGGGCATAGGCCGTGAGGTTTTCGATTGGCAGGTCACTGAGTTCCAAAAAGCTTTCGTCGATTGAATAGATTTCCTGGTGCGGTGAGAACTGGCCGATGATGCGATGCATGCGTTGGCTCATGTCGGCATAGAGTTCATAGTTGGAGCTGAATACCGCAGTGTTGTGCTGTTTCAGCAGTTTGGCGACTTTGAAATAGGGTTGGAACATCATGCTGTCCGGCCGCGCGGCATGGTAACCGCCGGAACCCAGTTGGCGGACAAGTTGCCGGTCAAGTTCTTTGGCATGCTGATTGGCGGCGACAATACAGCCGTCGTTGTTAGACAGTACCACCACCGGACGGTTTTGCAAAGCCGGTTCGAAAGCGATCTGGCAGGAGGCGTAAAAGGAGTTGCCATCGATTAGGGCAAAGGTCGGCATGGTATTGTCTCCGTCAATCCGTTATTTGAAAGTGGGTGAAAATGAATTATTATATGAATATTGTAACGGTATTCAAAAGGGGCATTTATGCGTGACGATGAAAAAAAACATGGCGGAGCCCGAATCGGTGCCGGACGCAAAAAAGGCAGTGGAAAATTTGGTGAGCCGACTAAGGTGATTCGAGTGCCGGAATCTAAGGTCGAACCCATTCAGAATTGGTTGGAACGGCAGAAACGAAGCAAACAAAACTGGGCAGGCCTGTTGGAAAATTCCGGGTTTGCGGTGCATCAGCCGGCGAACGACAGTTATGTGTCTCTGCCGTTATTCAGTCATAAGGTGGTCGCCGGTTTCCCCAGTCCGGCGGACGATTACATCGAAACCACGTTAGACCTGAACGAGAAGTTGGTGCGGAACAAAGAGGCGACTTTTTTACTGGTAGTTGAAGGTGATTCCATGCAAAAGGCAGGTATTCAGGATGGTGATATTCTGGTGGTGGACCGCAGCATCGAACCAACAGACGGAAAGATTGTGATCGCGGCGTTGGACGGCGAACTTACAGTGAAACGATTGTCGGTCAAATCCACCGGCACCTGGTTGGTGCCGGAGAACGATAACTATCCGCCGATTCCGGTAAGAGAAGAGGCGGACATGGTGATATGGGGTGTGGTGACGGCAACGATTTCACAATTTTGAACGGTAGGGCTTTCCGGTTGTCGAATGAAAAATCATAAGCGCCGAATGATATTTTTTATTTTGATGGCGCCCAAGAAATTTTTAGGAAGTAAGGCCTTTAAGTGCTTGAATATTGGCGTAGTCGAGAGCAGAATACTAGACAATATCCATAAATAAAATGGCGGATTTGGTGAGGAAGTATCGGTATTCCGTATTGTTGGTTGTGTTGGTTGCCATTGCCGTGGTGATTGCGACATTTATTTACGGTTATGCAGAGCAGAAACTGAAGCGCCAAGTGTTTCAAGAATATCAGCAACAGACGGCTGATAAAGTCCATGGTCTGATCGAGAATCAGCAACATTCGTCGAAAACGCTAGCGATGAGCCTGGCGGAAAATCCATTTATTGAAGATCTGTTGGTTCGTCCGAATGAGGAACTACGGAGCAAGTTGAGCAATTTGGTCACCCATATCAATACACACGACGGCTTCAAAAACCTGTGGGTGCAGTTGATCAATGTTGAGGGGCATAGCATTTACCGGAGCTGGACCGGAAAAGTCGGTGACGACTTGACGGATATTCGTCCGGAGGTCGGCACATTATTACAGGCGCCGAAAATGACACAGACAATCAGTGTTGGCCGGTTTTCGCTCACTTTTAAATCGATTGTGCCGGTGGTGAATGATAAGAATCATTTCCTGGGACTGATTGAGGTTATTACACAATTTACACCGTTAGTCGATCGGTTGCGTGAGCAAAACGGTATCGATTCCATCTTATTGACGGACAAGCGTTACCGGAAGCAGCTGACCAAAGCCATTACCGGGCAGTTCGTCGACGATTACTATGTGACGAATGATGGTGCGAAATCCGATTTATTGGCACTGGTCCAGCATTTAGGTGCGGCAAATCTGGTGAACGCCCAAGGTTATGTTGTTTCAGAGCCTTATCTGATTACCCGTGTTCCGGTTCAAAATGAATATCATGAAAATTTGGCCTATTGGTTAACGTTTACCGATATCGGGCAGATCGATTTCACTCAAACCACCTGGGTGTTGCAGAAGTATCTTGTAATCAGTTTAAGCATCATTCTATTGCTGTTGTTGCTGTTTATGCTCTATATGAGTAAGCATCAGTCGGATCGTGAGAAACGTTACTACCGTCAGATCATCGATTCGGTCTCGGATATCATTTATATCGCTAACGGATCGAGAGGTGTGGATGTAAACCGCCACTTTCTGGAGTTTTTTAAGGAATACGACAGTGTTGAGAGTGTATTGGAGCAGTACGATTGCATCAGTGACGCCTTTGAAGAGGAAGAGGGGTTTTTAACGAAACAAGTGAACGGTCAGTACTGGCTGGATTATGTTCTGAACCATCCCAAAGAAAGTCATAGGGTTAAGATCGTTCGTGATGGCGTTCCGCACATCTTTTTGATTAAGGTTAAACCAATGCGGGGGCTGAAAGAGAAGCTGTATAACGTTCTGATGCAGGATGTCACTCAGATAGAGGAATATGAAAAGGAGCTGAAAACTCTAACGGTGACCGATGAATTGACCGGAGCCGGTAACCGTTTAGCCTGTAATCAGGCTTTGGAGAAAGAGATTCAACGTTCGCGTCGTTATCACACGCCGGTTTCGATCATCATGTACGACATCGACCACTTCAAGAAGGTTAACGATACCTATGGTCACGATGTCGGGGACAAGGTTCTGGTTGAAGTGACCAAGGCCACGCAACAGTTACTGCGTAATACGGATGTGCTGTGCCGTTATGGGGGCGAGGAGTTTTTGATCATTCTGCCGGAAACCGATGAGCATGAAGCGTATCAGATTGCACAGCGGCTCAAGGAGGCCATAAACTCCTTGACGGCGATAGATGTGCCAACGCAAATAACGGTGAGTTTGGGAGTTGCCGAATTGACGAAATGGGATACCGATAACACGCTCTTGAAACGTGTCGATAAGGCTTTATATAAAGCCAAGCAGAATGGGCGCGACAGAGTTGAAGTGGTTGCCCAAGGAAATTGACGGTTTTTATCGTAAAAAACGGCTGTTTTTGAGGTCGTAGAAACGATATTAATGTTATTATTCTTCGATAGAACTGTTGTTTTGGAGAGAAAGAATGAGTGTTTTACCAAGTCACCTGAAATATGCCCAGACGCACGAGTGGGTATACATCGATGAAGATGGCAATGCGGTCGTCGGCATTACAGACTTCGCACAGGATTCTCTGGGCGAGTTGATGAGTGTGACTTTTCCTGAGTTGGGTACGGATGTATCGGCGGAAGAGGATGTGATGTCATTGGAATCGGTTAAGACCGCTTCTGAAATCTATGCGCCAATCAGCGGGGAAATCGTTGAAATCAATGAGGCGTTGGAAGACGAGCCGGAGTTGATCAACGACGAGCCTTATGATGGTGGATGGTTGTTCAAGATTGCACCGCATGATGATTCAGAGTTGGAAGATCTAATGTCCGACAGTGAGTACCAAGCGTTGATCGATAGCGTCTGAGTACGGCTAAACATCAAATTTGTATATAGCAAAATGCACCCAAGCGGTGCATTTTGTGTATTTAATACCCTTACAATAAATAAGTGAAGTTGCGTAAAAATATGTTAGCCAGTTTACGTTTGAAAAAAAATGAAGAGCGCCGGATCAAGCAGGGGCATCTGTGGATATTCAGTAACGAAGTCGATAATACAATCACGCCATTGAAAGATTTCGAGGCGGGTCAGCAAGTGATTATTGAGGCGGCAAACGGCAAACCGCTGGGAATGGGGTACGTGAATCCCAACACGCTGATCTGCGGCCGTCTGCTTAGCCGTAATTCGAAAGTGGAGTTGAACGCCAAGTTCCTGAAGCGTCGGATTCAGGCTGCACAGGCCTTGCGTGAATTGAACTTCGATCAGCCTTATTACCGTCTGGTTTTCGGTGAAAGTGATGGTTTGCCGGGGTTGGTGGTTGACCGTTTTGGCGACGTTTTCGTGGCCCAAATCACAACAGCTGGAATGGAAGCGGTTAAAGATGACATCATTCAAGTTTTGGAGAACTTGTACCATCCCCAGGCGGTTGTACTCCGTAATGACACCAAGAGCCGGGAGTTGGAAGGGTTGGCTCTCTATGAAGAGGTTGCCTTAGGTAGCTTACCGGAAGAGATTACGATTGAAGAGAACGGTGCCAAATTTGCCATTCCGGTGGAAGGCGGACAAAAAACCGGCTGGTTCTATGATCACCGTATGGCCCGTAAACGTCTTCAGGATCTGGTCAAAGGTAAGCGTGTTCTGGATGTATTCAGTTATCTCGGTGGTTGGGGAATTGAAGCGGCCGTGGCCGGTGCTGAATCGGTTACTTGTATCGATGCTTCGGAAGCTGCGCTGGATGGCGTCGAACGCAATGCCGCCCTTAACGGTGTGTCAGAGAAGATGACTCTGATTCAAGGCAATGCCTTTGACGTACTCAACGCTTTGCGTTTGGAAGCGGATAAATTTGATGTGGTGATCGTTGATCCTCCTGCATTTGTGAAGCGTAAGAAAGATTTGAAGCAGGGCTCGGAAGGGTATCGTCGAATTAATGAAATCGCTATGCGTCTGTTGGAGATCGACGGGGTATTGGTGTCTGCTTCGTGTTCGCACCACATGAGCAGAGACCTTTTGTTGGCACAGGTCCAGTCGGCGGCGAGACACATTGACCGCCAAGTTCAGCTGTTTGATCAAGGACATCAGGGGCCGGATCATCCGGTACATCCTGCGATTCCGGAAACCGAGTATCTGAAATCGTTCTTCTTCAAGGTTTCGCAAAGCTGGTAAGTAGGGTCATTGGTAGAGGTTAAAGGACGAGTATGAAGTCAGGGGTTCAGGTAGCAAACTTCATTGCAAATGAGATTTATGCCATCAGCATCTTATGCGATAAGTTGGCATGTTTCACCTCTCTTGATTCTCGATTAGTCCATGCTCTGGGTATACAGCTTAAGATGGTGACAGAACTGTTCGAAGCACTTCCCGAACAGACCCAGCAGCATTTCGCGGAACCGATGGCCGTTTTCCAAGAGTGTTATCCAATCATCAGAGATGGTACGTTCGACGAAACCATCGCTTTGAATCAAATCAAACCGGTGTTACAAAAAGCGATTCACCAACTGACGGAAGATGATGGGTTGCTTGACCAATATTCAAGCGTTTTTCTCACCAATGTCTGGGGGGATATGTTTGCGGTTAACAACCACGCGATTGTATCGAAAACGGATAAGAATGGAACAATCCTGTCGGCCAATTCCAAGTTCGTTGAAATTTCCGGCTATTCACTGGAAGAATTGATTGGAGAGGATCATGCGATTCTGAATTCCGGTGTTCATGTGAAAGGTTTTTTTAGGGAGGTCTGGCGTACTATTGCTGGCGGACAGGCTTGGCATGGAACCATTTGTAACCGGAACAAGCGTGGAGATCTTTATTGGGTGGAATCGACGATTCAACCGATTATGAATCATGTAAGTGAGGTTGAGCACTATATCTCCATCCGTACGGATGTAACCGACCTGAAAAAAGCCCAGCTACAGTCGGAGGCCAATGAGCTGGAGTGGAAGCTGTTGCTGGATTCCGTCGGCGCGATGATCCTTTATAAGGATACCCAGAATAACATTATCAAAACCAATCCGACTGCCGCCAAATGGTTTGGCCTGCCATCCTCTGAGATGGATGGAAAAAGTACTGAAGAGCTATGGCCGAATGAGGCCGAGGCTTATTACCAAGCGGACCTGGAGGTTATTCAAAGCCAGAAGCCTAAGACAGGAATCGTCGAGCCATTTGAAACGTTGAATAAGAAAATGTGGGTCAGAAGCGATAAGTTCCCGATTTTCGATGAAGACGGAAAGGTCAAAGGGATTCTGGTTTCCGCAATTGATATTACCGAATTGAAGGAAGTCGAAGAAGCTCTGAAAGAGAAGTTGAGTGAGCTTGAAAAAGCCAAGCAGGAAGCGGAATCGGCGAACCGGGCCAAATCGGAGTTCCTATCCAGTATGAGTCACGAGTTGAGAACGCCGCTTAATTCCATTCTGGGGTTCTCCGAATTATTGGAAAATTCGGAGTTGTCTGGTAAACAGGCCCGTCAGTTACAGAATATCCGCCAATCCGGTCAGCATCTGCTTGAACTGATAAATCAGGTGTTGGAATTGTCCAAAATCGAGACCGGTTCTCTGGCAATGAATCTTGATGCGATCAATATGAAATCCGTTATTCAGAGTTCGTTGTCGACGATCCAGCCGATGGCGGAACGCAGTGGCATCAAAGTGACTTATCTGCCTCACACGAATTGTCAGATAAAAGTGTTGGGGGATTCGACACGGGTCAAGCAGGTGCTGTTGAACTTCCTGTCCAATGCGATCAAATACAATCGTCCTGAAGGCGAGGTACAGATTCATTGTGAGGAAACGTTAAACGGCTCCCGGCCGATGTTCAAAGTAAGTGTCGCCGATACGGGAATCGGTATTCCAGCCGAAAAACAGGGTAAAGTGTTTGAACCGTTTAATCGCTTGGGGCATGAAAGCAAGGCCATTGAAGGGACCGGAATCGGTTTGAGTATCACCGAAAAGATTGTGCACCTTATGGGCGGCGGTATCGGGTTCAATAGTGTTGAGGGTGAGGGATCCGTATTCTGGTTTGAGTTACCAATTGTGGATGACACTCAATTCGATTTAGCTGAGCTTCAAAAGCAGATCTTTTCACAAGGTTTAAAAGAAGAGCCGACAAGTAAGGAAAAGATTGTACCCGTTCCGAATAACAAGCAGGTGTTGTACATTGAAGACAATCCTATGAACATGCAGCTTATGAGCGAGGTGTTTGAGATGTTGGATGGCTTTGAATTGACGATTGCACCGATGGCCGAAATCGGTATTGAAAAAGCCGACGAGCTGTTGCCGGAATGTATTTTTATGGATTTGGATCTGCCAGGGATGAGCGGAGAAGAAGGGCTTCAAATCTTGAAGAAAATGCCGTCTTTGATCGAAAAAGGTACGAAGATTTATGCCCTAACTGCGAAAGCAATGCCTCATGAAATCGAACATGGAATGAAAATCGGTTTTGATGGCTATTTAACGAAACCAATGGACGTGAAACAGATCATGTCATTATTGCAAAACCTGGATTAAGAAAATGGTCCCAAGTGAAGTATTACGACAAGCGAAGATCTTGGTTGTGGATGATCAAGAGGTGAATCTGGAGCTGGTTCAGGATGTGTTCGAGAGCCGGGATTATTCGAATGTGATTACTTGCTCTAATCCTTTACATGTTGCCGGCATACTTAACGAAACGCCGGTCGACCTGATTCTGCTCGACATCAATATGCCGGTTTTAGACGGTTTTGGCGTTCTGTCTTTGATTAACCAGAAGTTTAGCGGCGGTTATAAACCGCCGGTTATCATGCTGACGGCGCAAAACGATCAGTCTAACCGCAATAAAGCTTTGAACTCCGGCGGTAACGATTATGTGATGAAGCCGTTTGACCAAAACGAGTTGGTTAAACGTGTCGAGTTGCAGTTGGAAAATTGGTTCCTACGCAAGCGGTTGATGGAACAGAATCAGAAGCTTGACCAGAAGGTTCGTGAAAGAACCAAAGAGTTGAATGAAGCCAATCTTGAAATCGTTCAGCGTTTGGGGCGTGCCGGTGAATACCGGGATAATGAAACGGGTAACCACGTCAAACGTGTGAGCCTGTTCTCATATTGGATTGCAAAGCAGTGTGGTTTGAGTGAAGAGCATGCACGTCTGATCGAACTCGGTTCTCCGATGCACGATATCGGTAAGATTGGTGTTTCCGACAACATTCTGCTGAAGCCGGGAAAACTGAGTTCGGAAGAGTTTCAGGCTATGCAGAATCATGTCCTGATTGGAGCTAAGATCCTTGAAGATTCCAAGTCGGAAGTGTTGAAGGTTGCCTATAAGATTGCGCTCACCCATCACGAAAAATATGACGGTAAAGGCTACCCTAATGGGTTATCGGGCAAGGATATCCCGATCGAGGGACGTATCGTGGCAATTGCAGACGTATTTGACGCCTTGACCTCGGAGCGTCCGTACAAGGCGGCTTGGTCTGTTGAAAAGGCCATCGATCTGCTTGAAAAAGAGAAGGGCAAGCACTTCGATCCTGACTTGGTCGACTGTTTTGTTCAGGTGTTGCCTGAAATACTGAAAGTCAGGGAAACCTATTTTGAAGCGTAAACTGCTTCCTTCATCCCCTCTGGCACAAGTACAACAACGTTTAGCCAAAGAATGTTACTGGGATGAAGTCGAACAGACCTTGTGGATTGACGGACGTAAGGAAATGCCGTCACTTGGTGTGATTGAAGTGATTGGCTGGGATCGAATGATGCTCGATTCCGATCCCATACCGGATTATCCAGCCGGTCTGCTGGTGTTTGAATGGTCGAATTTCTCCCAACTCTCCTATTGGCGCAAACAGATTCCCAAGTGGGTTTGTGACAGCTGTGCCTTGTTTCCAAGCCATCAATTGACCTTACTGCATTATTGCGGCAAATATCCTCAGATTCTTGAACTGCTCGATCATGCGCCTTTATTGGCTTGGCGTTTGGTTTCTTCCGGTTTGGAAGAGCCGGAAATCGTGGCGTTATTGTCGGGTAAACGCGTGGAAATGGCCGCTCAAGTCGGTTGGCCGGGCAAGGAAGAAACGGTCAAGTTTTTGCGTAATTTACGTTTACGCTGGATCAATCAGGAGATTGCCGAACAGGTCGAAATTTGTCTGATGGATGATCGGCGTTTGCAAGCCTTGCAGTCGCTACCTCGAATCAATTCGATGGCCCTGTCTTTGGCGGCCCGTTTTCCCGAACTGATCGGTTGTCGTCTGCATCAGGCTTTGGCGCAGCTTCCTTGCCGTCCGATGCAGTGTCAGAGCATGGTGGCACTGTTGGAGGACGCTTACCGTCTAGCCGAAAATCTCGAATTGTCCGAAGAGGAAGTAGCACGTATCGGAAACAGCCGTTATCTGGTTGAAGTGACTGAAATCTATCAGGCCTGGTTAAAGATGGCTGTGGACAGAGCGGAGCCTCAAGGTGCAGAGGTTGAAAGCGACTTGATTGAGCGATTGCGTGCTTCGTCGCGGCCTTTTGAGAAATTGACGAACCTGAAGGATTGGATTCAGTTGAGTGTCGAACAGCAGCATGCCTGGATGACTGACTATCCGTCAGATGTTTCTAAAGCATCTACGATATTGATCGCCTGGATGGACGGGGATAAATTATGGGCGGCATTGATTGATTCCGATCCACAGCTCGAGCACAGCGAAATCATACGTGTGAGAGGGGAAGAGAATTGTTTGCCGACGTCCAAGCAATTAGCCGATTTGCATCTTTGGCAGGCAACAGGGAAGTTGTAATGTATTCCAATTAAAGAAATCCCCGGTGTCTGGTAAAACGATGACACAGGGGACTTTCGTAAGGGATGTTTATTCTTGGCTTTCGCCGACGAGTCTTTCCGATCCCATTAGCTCTTCATAAGTCTCACGAGGGCGAATCAACCAGGCCTGTTCGTTTTGAACCAGGATTTCCGCCGCACGCGGGCGCGTGTTGTAGTTGGAGCTCATGGTGAAACCGTAAGCGCCAGACGACATAACAGCCAGTAAATCGCCTGCCTTAAGGTTTAGCTGACGATCCTTACCAAGGAAGTCACCGGTTTCACAGACGGGGCCAACGATATCCCATTTGGCATCCATACCGTCTTCACGTGGAGAGACCGGCAGGATTTCCTGATAGGCCTGGTAAAGAGCCGGGCGAATCAGGTCGTTCATGGCTGCATCGATAATCGCGAAGTTCTTATGCTCGGTCGGCTTTAAAAATTCCACTTCCGTTAATAAGACACCGGCGTTACCGGCAATGGCGCGACCAGGTTCGATAATCACCTCGACACTGTCATCGTTAAGTTTATTAATCAGAGCCTGAATGTAATCGCTAATCGGCGGAGGTGTTTCATCTGTGTATTGAATGCCGAGACCGCCGCCCAAATCCAAGTGGTGAATGTCGATACCGACTTCGGCCAATTGTTCTTTCAATGCCAAAACACGCTCAAGTGCATCCACAAACGGGCTGATTTCCGTTAGCTGAGAACCGATATGACAGTCGATTCCAATCGGGTTAACGTGAGAACAGGCACAGGCATCGGCATACAGTTCAGGCGCCGTGTTGATGTCGACACCGAATTTGTTGTCTTTCAGACCGGTGGAGATGTACGGATGGGTTTTCGCATCCACATCCGGATTCACGCGAATGGAGACATTTGCAATCTTATCCATGCGTTCCGCCACTGCTTGAATGCGGTCCAGTTCGGCGTGTGATTCGATGTTGAAGCAGCGGATTCCGACTTCCAGAGCGCGTTCGATTTCCGACGACTGTTTCGCCACACCCGAGAACACTACTTTAGACGGCTCACCGCCTGCACGTAGTACGCGTTCCAGCTCACCTTGAGAAACAATGTCGAAGCCTGCACCCAATTTGGCCAATACGTTCAGAACAGCAATGTTTGAGTTGGTTTTGACCGCGTAGCAGACCAGGTGCGGTTGGTTGCCGAAGGCTTGGTCAAACGCCAGCCAGCGGTTTTCCAGCTCGGTTCTGGAGTAGACATAAAGCGGTGTGCCGAAATCCTGGGCCAATTTTTGCAAACTGACGTTTTCGACAAACAGGGTGTCGTTCTTGTAGTGAAAAGGCTGTGTCATTGCGTTTCCTGTTCTGAAGTCTTGGAAGGGGTCTGAGTAGCTTGGTCGTCCTGCGATTGTTTGACCGGATCCGGCAGGTAAAGCGGACCTTTTTTACCGCAACCACCGACCACAAGGCCGATAGCCAACAAGCTGCCAACCAAGCATAAGGTTTTAATGCCTTTTCTGGCTGATACTCGATGTTTTAGGTGGCAGGTGAACGCAGGCATTTTTACTGTATTACTCAATTTAAACCGTTAAAATGAGGCTTATTTTATCAGAAATATGAGAAGAGCAATGCAAGAACCGCAAGACGACCTGCCAATTGTAATAGAACCGCCTCAGTTGGCTGATTCAGCAGTAATATGGCTTCATGGATTGGGAGCGGACGGCAACGATTTTGTCGGCATAGTGCCGGAGCTTGGGCTCCCTGAAAGCCATGGTGTTCGATTCGTCTTCCCTCACGCCAAACACCAGGAAGTCACGATTAATGGCGGTATGAGTATGCGTGCCTGGTACGACATTCGTTCATTGGATTTCATGGGCGATGTGGATGCGGCCGGAATTCGTGTTGCGTGCTATCAGGTGTATGACTTGATCAAACAGCAAATCGCCTGTGGGATTCCGGCCGACCGGATTCTTTTGGCCGGGTTCTCGCAAGGCGGATTGATTGCACTGCACGCGGCGTTGAGTTACGAACAGGAGCTTGCAGGCGTGCTGGCTATGTCTACGTATTGTCCGATGTACGAACAGTTTTATATGCACCGCGGGATTCCAATCATGATGGTGCATGGCCTGAGTGATCCTGTGATCCCTCTTGAAGTGGCGGAGCATTCCAGACAGATGTTGTTGAAGAAGGGCTATCAGATCGAATGGCATACTTATCCGATGCAACATCAGGTCTGTGCTGATGAGATCGCTGACATCGCGGCATGGTTGAAACAGGTTCTTAAGTTGTAGGGGTAAAGACGATGAGCGTGTCACAGGCCTGTCGAAAATTTTTCGAGAGCCGTAAAAGCCTGATTTTGGGCACTCTTTCTGATGAGGGGGTATTGGAGACCAGTGCGACGCCGTTTGTGGTAATTGAAGAAGGCGAACTGGCTATTTTCGTTAGTGAACTGTCCGCTCATACACAGAACCTGTTGCATTCAACAGGCCTGGTCAGTGGTCTTTTGGTGGCCGATGAAAGCGAAACGCCGGAAATGTTTGCCCGTGAACGTATCAGTTTGCAGCTTCAGGTTTCTCATATCGGACAGGATGATGCGGAACGGGATCGGATATTGGATCTGTTTTCGCAACGTTTTGGTGAGGTGGTAGATGTATTAAGAGGCTTGCCCGATTTCCACTGTTTCAAGTTGAAAGTCGCTCAAGGGCGTTATATTCAGGGATTTGGTTCGGCCCACGCTTTTGAGGGTTGTCCTTGCCGGGATATGAAGGGGATAAAAGGTCGTTAGACGGGCATTAGGTGCGTTTACGCTTTGGCGGCGTTTTTACGTGCTTTTTGCTGTTTGACGACCAGACAGTTTTTGATCCAGTTCGCAAACAGCGGATGCTCCTGCACCATGGCCTGGTAGAGTTCCAATTCATTGCAGCCGTGCATGTGAAATGCATAGGTGGCAATTTCAATCAGCTTGTCGATATACGTATTTGGGAAGTCTTCCGAAATCTGAAAGTAACTGATTTTGGTTAAGATCACGGCATTTAATACGGTTTCCCATTGATCCGAATTTAAGGCGCTGTATTTTTCGCTGTAATAGGCGCTGGGCCCATTTTTACGCATGGTCAGCATCTCTTTCAGGGACGAAAAGCGAATCAGATCGAGAGCCGGGTCGCGCAACGACAAAGCTAGGCTGTCCATAAACGTAGGATCAACATCATGACTGCTTCCTGGCATGCTCTTTCCTTAATTTAATATTGAAACGTCAATCGTTAATCGAATCATAAGGCGATATCCATACATTCTTTTACTTCTTGTTTCTGGATTTGGGTTTGCAGGTAATTTTGAAGTTCGCCGTCCGGGAATTCGAAATTAATTGCCACTCGCTCTTTATAGTTTTTCTCGTCGGTACGAACATCAACAATGCTGCCGTCAAAGTGAAGCGTTTTGTCATCAATGGGAAAATACAGGTAAACGTCAACATTTGAGTAGAGAGGGAAGCGCTTGCCTAAATTCACGGCCATGCCACTGGCACTGATGTTGACCATGGTTGACTTCCATTCCTTTGGAAATTGCTTTAGGTAATTGTCTTCGTGAATGTTTCGGTATCCTTCCAAGTAGGAATCCATGTAAGCAGCCGTGTGCAGCAACGCTTGCACAAGCGGGATTTTTTCCAGTTTTGGGGACTGAAACTTTCCGATCATTTCGTCCAGTTGAAACCCGGTCGGAAGATGGCCTTGTACGGCGAAGTCGGTTGCGGTCGAATGCTCCAAGCTCCAGACCATGCTTTTCAGAAAGGCCAGATACTTCTCTTCAATCATCTTGATGTATTGGAATGTCTTCGGTGAGGAGGGTTCGATTTTTCGAGCTGTCTGGAAGCCTTCCAGATGGCGTTTCACTCGAGTCCAGTATTCGGAGCTCATACGAGGGTTGCGTCCTTCAGCGATGGAATGGGCGCATTTTCCGAAGAAGTCGATGAACTCAAAGATTTCATCAAAGATTTCCGTGAGGATGTCGGCATGTTCCTGGATGCGCTTAACCCAGTTTTGCGCACTGAATTTTTGAATGTCGACTTTGTTTTGAAAGCTGGTGGGAAAATATTCAGCGCCGGTTGCATAGATTTGTCGGTCGTCGATTGGAGAACTCGGCACAATATAGTGACGCACCGGCATGTCTATCCGGTAAAAGCGTCTGGAGTTTCCTTTTCTGAACCATCTATTCATTTTGCTTTAACGACGTCCCTGAATCGTTTGAATTCTTCCCAATTCTATATAACTTGTACGGGAATTGATAGGGATGTAAAGCATTTATCACGCCAAAGGTAACGTTCGTTACCATTTGCTTGGGAGCAGCCGCTGGAGCATTTTCCAGTCGAGCAGCTGGCGGAGTCCAAAACCTGGATGTGGCCTTGATTGATGAGGGGCGTCATAATCCCTCTGACCGTGTCTTCGGTAAGATCGAAATGGTTTTGAATGTCTTCTAAACTGACTTCATGATGCTGTTTAATATAGCGTTTTATGTCCAGTAGAATCATATCTACCTCCGCTGTTGCACCTTCTTGGAATAATAGGTTTGTCCAATTTTACGCAATGTCAGGGCAATAGTGAGAAAGCCTAACGTGATCACGGTTAACCAAATAGTAGCACTTTCGGGGTGTTTGTTAAAGTTTGCGAGCTGGTAGAAACCGACCGCGACGCTATAACCCAGGAACAGACTCCAGCTACCGCTGTAAAGTGCCCAGCGCCACCCCAGTTCCTGTTTGATGGCACCAAAAGTGGCGACGCACGGAAAGTAGAGCAAGACCAGTAAAAGATAGGCATAGGCTCCGATCTGGCCGTCAAAGTAGTAGGCCATCTTATCCAGGGTATTCAGCGTGAACCCTTGTTCTTCCGCAATTGCCTTTTTGTCTTCGACGTTCTCCAGGGATTGAAGTCCTAGAGGATCGTCAACGTCCGTGACGATCCCCGGCAAGTTTGCAGGAATGCTGGCAAGGGCTTCTTGCATGGCGGCAAGAAAGTCGTACGACTCTTCCTGTTGCGGTTGATTGGTGTCATCCATGCTTTGGTACAGGGCATCTAGGGAACCGACAACGACTTCTTTTGCCAGTAAGCCGGTAATCAATCCGACTGTTGCCGGCCAGTTTTCTTCGGTGATTCCGAGTGGTTCCACGATTGGGGTTGCGGCACGTGCAACCGTACTGAGTACAGAATCGGAACGGTTTTCGTGCCCGAAGGAGCCATCGGTTCCCAAACTGTTTAAGAGGTTCAATGCCAGCACCACAAGTACGATGACCTTACCGGCGTCTAGGATAAAGCTCTTCAGTTTGTTTCGTGTGTTGAGCAGCACGTTGATCGGTGCCGGTTTGTGATAGATTGGCAATTCCATCAGCATCGGAGGCGCTTCGCCTGGCAGCAGAGTGTGTTTGAGCAACAGAGCCGTTAGTACGGCAGCCAAAATCCCCATCGCGTATAGCGAGAAGACGAGTAATGCGGCATTGTCGGCGAAGAACGCCGTGGCGAACATGACATAAACGGTTAATCGCGCGCTACAGGACATGAACGGTGTCATCATGATGGTCATGATGCGATCGCGTTGATCCGGCAGAGTTCTGGAAGCAAGAACCGCCGGAATGTTACAGCCGAAACCGACTACAAGCGGGATGAACGCTTGTCCGGACAAGCCTAGGCGACGCATCAGTCCATCCATGATGAAGGCGGCGCGTTGCATATAACCGGTTTCTTCGAGAATCGAAAGCAGAAGGAACAGGGCACCGATGACCGGTATGAAGGTAGCAACTACCTGTATGCCGCTTCCGATTCCCTGTGCCAGTATGGCTATCAACCAATCCGGAGCATTGACGGATTCCAGCAGGGCGGTCGGACCATCGACAAAAATGGCTTGAGCACCTAGATCGAAGAAATCGAGGAAAGTGTTGCCCACGGTAATCGACAGCGCGAACACCAGATACATGATGACCAGGAATATCGGTAGTCCCAGGACGGGATGCAGCATCCAGCGATCCAACACGTCTGTGGTATTACGGGTAAAGCGGTCTGTATGGACTAAACTGGCATGAGCGGCGTCATGCGCGAATTGAAAGTAAAGATCCGCTGCGATCAGGGCCAGGTCTTCCTGATAGTACTCTTCAAGTTTGACCTTTTCGGCTTCGCAGAAACTTCTCAATTCAAGCGGAGCCTGTTGAGGTTTGATCAATAACTGCAGGGTTTTCCAGCAGGAATCCGAATCAGGCTGTTCTTGCAAATCGCGAACTGAGTGAACCGATTTATGTAGGGTTTCCGGTAAATCGAAATGCAGGTCGGATTTTTTATTCAACAGATGAGGCAGTTGCTGTTTGAGTTCGTCGATTCCCTGGTTGAAATAGGCGGACACTGGAATGACCGGGCAGCCCAGTGATTCGGAAAGTGCTTCAATATCGATTTCCAGGTGACGTTCGTTCAGCAGATCCATGCGGTTGAGTACGACGACGACAGGCAGTCCCATGTGCAGAAGTTGTGCGGTCAGGAACAGTTGGCGTTCAAGACTGGTCGCATCGACGACATTGATGATCAGGTCAGTCGGCTGGCATTGCAGATAATCCAAAGCGACCTTTTCGTCCAAGCCGGTATGGCTGGAAGTTTCCAGGCTGTAAACGCCCGGGAGATCCATCATGTGAAAGTTTGCGTCGCCGATGTTCATGAAGCCGGATTTTTGTTCGACGGTCACTCCGGGCCAGTTCCCAGTGGTCTGTTGAGACCCGGTCAAACGGTTGAACAGGGTCGTTTTACCGCAGTTCGGGTTGCCGATCAAAGCAACTTGGTAGGCGTGCTTTGACTGCCCCGAGTTTTTTTTGAATTTGATCTTTGGTTTTACGACGGTCATGACAGAACTTCTACCTGAATGTTTTCCGCAATTTTCTGGTCAATTGCAAAACGACTACCATCTACGCAGACCACTAGATTTTGTCCACGCATCATCACAAGCTTGACGATGCTGTGTGTGTGAAATCCCAGATTGACAAGGCGCATTTTCATTTGCAAGTCGCCTTTCAAAGCGGTAATTTCACTTGTTTGGCCCACTTGGCAATGGTCTAAAGTGGTACGTTTGTGATGAGTCTGCATAGCTAAATGATAATTGTTATTATTTGTTTTCGGATGCGTAGGATAGCAAACCCAATGTTGAATCTCAAGTTAAATGATAGTTATTTTCATTTACTAAATGGATTTAACTTCTTGGATTGAAAGGAGATTTCTTTTCAAGTCAGCGGGTTTGCCGGTAAAAATGGGCTTGTTAGACCTTTTTCTGTACTTTATACAGTGCAACTTCACCGAGTAAGTTGGGTGCGATCTTCATGCCTAAGGTGCTTCGATGTTCTGAATTGACCACGGCGCGCTCCACCACTTCAATACCTTTCGATTCACACAGGTCCTCAAAATCATTGAAGGTGCAAAGGTGGATGTTTGGAGTATCGTACCAGTGATACGGTAAGGTTTCCGTTTCAGGCATGCGACCTTTAAAGGCAAGCTGAGCCCGCATTCTCCAGTGACCGAAGTTAGGGAATGTAATGATACTTTGTTTACCAACCGCCAACATGTCGTCCAACAGTTCATCCGGACGTCTGACCACCTGCAAAGCTTGCGTCATGATGACGAAATCGAACGAGTCTTCGTCGAAGTAATGGCAGATGTCGTGATTGTTCAGGTTGCTCTGAATCACATTGATGCCCGCCTTAATGGCTTGGATGTTTCTATCGGGATCCAGTTCCATACCGTAACCGGTGATCTTGTGTGTCTGGATAAGGTGTGTCAGTAACTTGCCGTCGCCGCAGCCTAGGTCAAGTACCCGGCTGTTGGGCGTGATCCAATCTGAAATCAATTTGAATTCCGGTGAAATAGGTAAGGTTGTGGCACTCATGATTGTTTCTCAGTCTTAGGTGAGGTCTGCATTTCGTCTTCAATGCGCTGCATATAGGCTCTGAACACGCCTTCGTAATGTTCGTTCGGCAACAGGAAGGCATCGTGCCCGTGTTGGGATGTGACTTCGGCATAGCTGACGTCGGCATCGTTATCTAGTAAAGCCTTGACGATTTCGTGCGAGCGTTCCGGCGAAAAGCGCCAGTCGGAGGTAAAAGAAATGACCAGGAATTTAGCCGTCGCTTTAGCAAGTGCTTTGGTCAGATCGTGGTCGAATTCCGCAGCCGGATCGAAATAATCCAATGCCTTGGTCATTAGCAGGTAAGTGTTTGCATCGAAGTTCTGTTTGGTGGCGAACTTCTCGCCCTGATAGCGCAGATAGCTTTCGACCTGGAATTCCACTTCATAGTTGTACTGTAGCTTTTCTTCACGGAGCTCACGACCGAATTTGCTGCCCATCATATCGTCGGAAAGATAAGTCAAATGCCCAAGCATGCGTGCCAGTGCCAGCCCTTGTTTCGGAGTCGTGTTCGCCTCGATGAAGCGGCCATCGTGAAAATCCGGGTCTGACATGATTGCGCGTCGTGCTACTTCGTTGAAAGCGATGTTTTGTGCAGACAGTTTTGGTGCGGCAGCAATCACGACTGCATGTCTGACTTTTTCCGGGTAGTCGATGGCCCATTGCATGACCTGCATGCCACCCATTGATCCGCCAACCAGCGCTGCCCATTGATCGATTCCAAGATGTTTACGAAGTTCGTTCTGACTGTTTACCCAGTCGCGACAGGTGACGATCGGGAAGTCCGGGCCGTACACCTTACCTGTTTCTGGGTTGATGGAGGTAGGACCGGTGCTGCCGCGGCAGCCGCCCAGATTGTTGGAACAGACGACAAAAAACTTGTCGGTATCGATCGGCTTGCCCGGTCCGATATAGCCGTTCCACCAGCCTGGTTTACCGTCCGCATCCACACCGGCGACATGGTGGTCGCCGCTCAAAGCGTGACAAATCAGGATAGCGTTTGAGGCATCCGCATTCAATTCCCCGTAGGTTTCATAGATTAGCTCGTATTTTGGCAAGGTGCTGCCACTCACCATTTCCAATGGCGTGTCGATTTGCAAAATCTTTGGCTCGGTGACGTCCGTGGTTTGATTCATCGTCGAATTTATCCTTAATCCAATCTATCGCTTATAGGAAACCTTGCGCAATCTGGGCAATGGAGCCGACTACGACAATTTGAAACAGTTTGATCGCCAGGATGGCGGCAAGCGGAGACAAGTCCATTCCGCCAATCGGAGGGATGAACCTTTGAAAAGGTGCCAGAATCGGGTTCGTCAGTTGGTTGAAAATCACCATGTTCGGGTTGTAGCCCGGCGATACCCAGCTTAGGATAACCTGGATGATGATCAGCCAGAACATCATGTCGAGCAGTTGGTTCAGGATTTCCGTCACCGACGCCAGTGCGATGGCGACCGCACCGAAATCACGGCCGGTAAGCATGCCGACGCCCCAGACAAAAATCGCATGGATGACCAATGCCGTGATAATCGCCGCCCAGTCCCAGCGACCGCGTGTCGGTACAATTTTGTTGGCCAGTGCACACAGGGGGTTGGTGATCTTGGCGATGAACTGGACGATCGGATGACGCCAATCGGCATGGGTGGCGCGCAACAGAAAACGCAGCATCAAAGCAAAGATAACCAAGCCGACAAGGAATTGAAGTAGATATAAGCCGCCTTGGCCAATCGGTGAGCTGAAGTTATCCATGTTAAGCGTCGCCTCCTAATTCGTTTGCAAGTTCTTCGGCACGGTTTTTAGCAGCCTGCATCGCCTTTTCTACCGTTTCTCTCAACCCTTGGTTTTCAAAGGTATTGATGGCCTGTTCAGTTGTCCCATTTGGAGAAGTGACGTTTTTGCGCAAGGTGGCGCAGTCGTCATTGCTTTCCATGACCATTTTGGCAGCGCCCAGAGCTGTCTGCATGGTGAGTAGGTGTGCGGTTTTTTCGTCCAACCCGAGTTTTTGGGCCGCTTGCTCCATGGCTTCCATAAACAGGAAATAATAGGCTGGCCCGCTGCCGGAAAGTGCAGTGACCGCATCAAGCTGTGACTCTTCCGGAACCCAGATGGTTAGACCGGCGGCACGCATAATGTGTTCGGCTTGGTTCTTTTGTTCGTCCGTTACTTGAGTATTGGCAAATAATCCTGTCGCACCGCTTTGAATCAGAGCTGGGGTGTTGGGCATGGTGCGCACAATGGCAAGGTTGCCACCCAGCCAACGGTCAATGTCGGCCGTGCGGATGCCTGCTGCGACCGAAATAATCAGACAGTTTGCCTGCTGCACGCTGGATTGAATGCTTTTACATACGCTTTGCAGGATTTGCGGTTTGACGGCCAGTACGACCACGTCGGATTTTTGAATGGCGTCGTTGTTCTCAGCATAGCAGGTGATGCCGAACGTTTCGGTTAGGTGGTCGCGTTGTGCTTGAGTTGGGTCGGAGGCGATGATTTTGTCTTTTGGGTAGCCGCTGGCGATCAATCCACCGATCAGGCTTTTCGCCATGTTGCCGGCACCAATAAAGCAGAGGGTTGCTTGCATAACCGAAGTGTTCCGTTTTCAAAGTTAGAATGTGCTTATTATAAAGGATAAACACTTAAAAAATAGCCTAAGCGGGCAGATGGTTTTGAGGAGATAAAAAGGCATTTGGAAAATGAACAGGCCTGTTCGGAATTTGAAAGCGTATTTAAACGAAAACACCGCCTTCAGGCGGTGCTTTTTTGAGAGGTTTTTGTTAACGCCTAGGGCGTATGAGTTCTCGTTGCCGATGCCAATACTTCAGGAGTTGGAGGCGTTTCTTCGTACATGTATTTGAATCGACGAACATAGCTGTCATTCTCAATTCCGCCGTGCTCAACATCGTCGGCATGCATACCGTACACAAAGCTCGGGCGAATGCTTTGGTAAAGCAGTTCGACGGAAATGCTAAATGGACCGGTGTAGGCAGAGGTGTCGACGTTGTAGGTGACGGTGTCTTTACCGTCTGCTCCGGCAGCCTCTTTCCCCGTGGCAAAGTTAGCATCCGAAGTCGCAGCGCCGACCACATCGTCGTCATATTGGCCCGGCGTGACCGGATTAGGGTGACGATTTGCCAAGGTCCAGCCGATTGGCGGAATCCGGTTGTCTTTCAGGTAGGTATCGGCATGCAACAGAACGTGGGTGATGTCGCCGTTGAGATCGCCCAGAACCGGCTCGTAAATCTGCGTCATGGAGGCGTCGTTAATGATGTCATGATGTACTTCGTAGCAGCTTGAATAATCGAAATCCGTATAGGTTTTTTCAATTGCCATGCATTTGTAGTTGATGAAATCTTCATCTTTCGTCAGGAAGCCTTTGGCGTCGACTTTACCTGACTCGAAAATGACCGTGTTGCTACTGGTGTCGGTGACGGTGATGTGTACCCACATCCGTCTCGACGGGAAGCTGGTTGGCAAGCGGTGTCCGGTCAGGTTGGTGATAGTGACCGGAATGCTCAAGGTGCTTCCGGACATGGATGAAGCCACTTCCAGATTGGCGGCTGATGCAAGCATAGAGCGTGATTGAGCGATTTTCTGATCAAACCCGGCAGTTGTGGTTTTGTCGTCAATACCCAACTCGACCATGTACTTGCTGAGTAAGCCCAGCAAGTAACTGTTGCCGCCGACGAACTCGTGGACTGAAAATACGCTGTCCGTATTATCTTTTGCCGGATCCGGTCTTGCTGCAATGCCTGTAGGACGGGTTGTAATCGGCGTTGTATAACCGGGTTCGGGTTGTGCCATATGACAGGCCTGACAGGTTTTTCCGGTTGCTGGATTTGAATACTGGCTGTTGAGCCAGTCCCAATATGGCGTCTGTTCCGGGAACTGGGCCAATTTTCCATCCACCAGATGTGGGTCGCCATTCAAGTCCAAGGTTGGGGTATAGAGATTATGGCAGGTCGCACACATAGCCGATTCGTGGATGTGCGCCGCATATGCTGGTATGTACTGGGTCTGATTCTGCATTGCTGAGCCGACCGGAATTTGGAAAGGTCCGAAAATGCTCGGTGCCGCACCAGCATTATCGGTGGCCGATTTAATCGAGTAATGGCCGCTCATGCTGGCGAGCAGGTTTTCTTCTGCTGTACCGCTGCCTGTTGTCGGGTCTTGAATCTGGTGGCAGGCTGTACAAGAAATTCCCTCACGCGCATGCGGTTCGGTGATGGCGGTGGCGAATGGGTAACCGCCGTCCGGAAGCAATCCGGTTGGGTCGTCGACCAACCCCGTGAGTGTCTGGTGAGCGTGTGTAGACGCCATTGGCGCGTGGCAGCGTAAGCAGGTGTCTTCGATAAAGACTTTTTTGTCAGGGAATATGTGCACCTCTTCTTCCACCACGGCATTGAAGTAAGGGTCGTTCAGGGAGTGCGCCATGACACTGTGTTTCCACTGCGTTGCCGGACTAACGTCGGTATTGTTGTAGATCATGACTGTCGGCGTGGCAGTGGCGCTTCCGGTATGACAAGACGCACAAGTCAGAGCGTTGGTGAAAACGCCTGTGATTGGCCATGCCGAGCTGTAAGTCGGGTTGTTGAACATGGAGCTGTGGAGTGCGTCAAGTAATGTGACTAGGGCTTGTAAATCGGAAATCGTCGCATTGACCGGATTGCTCAGGTTGACAGTAAATGTTTTGGTCGTTGACGTGTCTCGGGTACTGATAAGCGGAACTTCGATGATAAGGCTGGTGGTTCCCTCCGGAAATTGCAAGGTTCCACTGGTTGCCGTGTAATCCTGACCGGCCAAAGCTGTCCCGTCAACCGTTGCATAGCCAACCGAAATCGTCTGTGTGCTGGCTTGAGACAGCGTCACAGTTACTTCAACGCTGGTTTGGGAGTCCAACACTTCTTTATCAGCAATCGACACACTGACGGCCGTCGAATCCGAGCCACCGCCGCCGCCACAGGCACCTAATGTGAGTGACAAGAACAGAATGGATAACCATTTGAACAGTGAATAAACGGAGAGAGGAATGGTGCGCATGGCTTTGCGTCCTGTGCTGATAATTTACATGAATTTAATTACAGCATTAGCGCGGGTTGTGAGTCAAAAGGAAACCGCGCCGTTATTGATGGTAATCAATAATTTATCCTAAAGTTTCACGGGGTTAGGCCGATATAGAATTTAAAAATAAATAGTCATAAAAAATATAAGCTCCGAAAGGAGTCATAAGCCAGAAAAATGAGTTATATCTATGTTGAATTCCATCACTCCTCACTCCCTTCTTAACCGACTTTTCGATGACGGCAAAACAGATGGCAAAAAATCCAATTCGTCTGACTTGGGTGATTTGATCCAGGCCAAACAGAAAGCGGATGACATGCAAATTTCAAATCCTCGTCTACAGGATTCGGTTTCCACCTCCGATCAGGCTAAGATGACGGCTGCGAGAATGCAGCAGATTGAGCAAGCTTACCAGTACAGTGAAACCATGAGTCTGCAACTGACAACCCGTGAAGGTGATACGGTTTCGGTCGATTTTAGACAGTTGTACGCCCAGTACCAATCTGCTCGTGTTGAACAACAGGCTCAACAAGGCCCGCAAGGCGTGCGTTATTTTGAAAGCCGTGAAACGATGGAAATGACGGCATTTGAAGAGAGCTTGGCGTTTTCGGTAGATGGAGATTTGAACGAAGATGAGTTGAATGCGGTCTTCAAAGTGTTTGAGCAGGTCGACAGTTTGGCGAATGATTTTTACGGTGGCAATCTGGATGCCGCTCTGCAAAAGGCGATGGAATTGAATATCGATTCCGAGCAGTTGCAGGGTATGCAGTTGAACTTGACTCAGACCACCGCGGTTTCGACAACTTATAAACAGGCGGCAATGGCGCAGTACGCCGCGTTGCAAGATCAGGCGAAAGCGATTTCCGATGCTTCGCAAACACCGGAATCCTATGGTGCTTCTGTGTCCGATCTACCGCCTTACCTGCAGAAGTGGCAGGATACCGTCGATAGCTTGAATCAGCAGTTTCAGGATGCTCAGGAATTTGTCGATCAGCTAATGGCGAAAGTGTCCGAGCAGCGCTTTCCGACTCAGGAAGGACAGCCGGGATGGTTGGAACGTCTACGTGATTTTCATTCGAAGTTGGCTGATCTGGCTGCACAGAATCAGGACTTGAAAGCTTCCCAAGAAAAAGTGAAATCCCAAGTGGTTGATTTGCCTGAAAATAGTGAAAAACCCACTGAAAAAGTGGAAGAAAGTACTGAAGAAATTGGCGGATAAGCCGATAACTTTAATTAGAGAGGCGACGAGTTTTGCCGTAGAGCAAAGTCGAATAAGTTGCCCTCACAGTTTGCCGTCTAACTTGATTCAAGTACGACTGTAGACTGTTCAAAAAGGAGATCAGGCCGGAATCAGTGTCACTGTTCCGGTTTTTCCCCTCCCCTAATAAACTCCCTATTCTAAATTCAATTTAAACGTCGCTCTGTATTTTGAACAGGCCTGTTCAGAAGCGTTCAATTCTTATTAGAGTAATCCCTGGCTCCGAAAATATCGGTTCCGATGCGCACAATCGTCGCGCCCTCTAGAATAGCGGCTTCCAAATCCCCGGACATCCCCATTGATAAGGTATCCAGTTGACACTCCGGCAATTCTTTTTGCAAGCTTTCGAGTAGCTGTCTCATCTTTGCAAATGGAATGCGTTGGTTTTCCAAGCCAGTCGCCGCTTGAGGAATGGCCATAAGTCCTCTGAGTCTTAGATTCGGCAGAGCGGCAATCTGAGGCGCAGCTTCCATTAGCTCTTCCGGTGTAAATCCAGCCTTGCTGGCTTCGCTACTGATATTGACTTCCAGAAGGATGTTAAGAGGTTCGAGTTGTTCAGGGCGTTGATGGCTTAGGCGTTGGGCGATCTTCAGGCGGTCGACACTGTGCACCCAGTTGAAGTGTTCGGCGATCGGCTTGGTTTTGTTGGATTGAATCGGGCCGATAAAGTGCCAGTCAAGATTGGGGTGGAGGTCGATTTTTTGCAAGGCTTCCTGGAGATAGTTTTCACCGAAGGACTTCTGTCCTTGTTCAGCCAAGACTTCAATGTCTTCGACCGGTTTGGTTTTACTGACCGCCAGCAACGCGACCGAATCCGAAGATCGGTTCGCTTGCTCGACCGCTTTTTGAATACGTTGTAAAACCTGATTGTAGCGTTCGATTAGTTCGGCGGACATGGCTGTTCTCTTGCTGGTGGAATAATAGCCGCACGTCTCCAGTGCGTATCGCGCTCATTATACTGTTTCCTGTTCTGTTTCGACAGGTCACCTATCGTGCATGATTGAACGGAATCGGCGTTAAGTTGCTTCATATCAATTAATTGATTGGTGACCGTTTAGATGGAGTGCCTTCAAGCGTATACTGGTACTAATTACTTATGGATTATGGATTGATTAACGGAGAGGCGGATGAAGAAAGTCAAATCGAGCGAGAGTAATTACCCTTACGACGAGAAGATGTCCAGAGACGAATACGAGGATATTAAACGTCTGTTGCAAATCGAACTGTTGAAAATGCAAAAGTGGGTCAAAGGGAATAACGAGCGTATCGTGATGTTGTTCGAGGGTCGGGATGCGGCTGGAAAAGGGGGGACCATCAAACGCTTTATGGAACACCTCAACCCACGTGGTGCGCGCGTCGTGGCCTTGGATAAACCGAGTGAGATCGAGAAGGGGCAGTGGTATTTCCAGCGGTATATCCAGAATCTTCCGACCGAAGGGGAGATGGTGCTGTTTGACCGTTCCTGGTACAACCGGGCTGGTGTTGAGCGAGTGATGGGATTCTGCACGCCTCCGGAATATAACCAGTTCATGCATCAAGCGCCCGAATTTGAACGCATGATTACGGCGGACGGCATACGTTTGATGAAGTTCTGGTTTTCCGTGGGCCGTAAGGAGCAGTTGCGCCGGTTCAACGCCCGTAAACACGATCCTTTGAAACAATGGAAATTGAGCCCGATGGATTTGGCTTCACTGGATCGCTGGGAGGATTACACCAAGGCGAAAGAGGATATGTTCTTCTATACCAATACCGTTCACGCGCCTTGGACTGTAATCAAATCGAACGATAAAAAGCGTGCCCGTTTGGAGACCATGCGTTATGTACTGAGCCAGATTCCTTATGACGGTAAAGATGAAAACGTTGTGGGCAGGCCGGATCCTTTGATTGTGAGTTCAGGTGAAGATATTTTTCAGGAAGATTAAGCCGTAATTTGATTCCGTAAGCGCTAGAAGAGAATGATTAGAGAGGGAATGGAACATGAATATGAAAATTGAAGATCATGCCGCCAATGTGGTGCGTCGTTTTAAAGAGATGCTAAGCGAAGAGCAGATTGCCGTGATTGGTGACGAACACTTTGAAGAGCTTGAAGTTTTGATCGAAGCGGCCATCGGTTCTTCCGAAGCGAAGGCGTTGTTGGATGCTGTTGTCCAAGTGGAAACCTTGGCGAGATCTTTGGCAAAGCATGCCGCTGCGGTTCAAAACTTGAACGATTAGGTTTGTGCATCAGACCGAAGGGGTTGTGATGCCGCTGAACTTGATCCAGTCTTTAGACTGGGTCAGTGTTTGGCAATTAGCAAGTTGTTCCTGATTCAGGAATGCAATGACGTGCCAGTCGAAATGGGTGGTTTTGTTTGTTTGAGCCTGTTCCGAGGCTTCCCGTAATTTCGTTTCACTCTCTAACCATTCTGCAAACAAGGCTTCCAAGCTGCCGTCAAAACAGCCCGGTAGTCCCAAGTCACTCGCTAAGCGATTGGGAATGTTCCAGTCTTCCAATAACGGACAGCTTCCAATTGCTTCAGCAGGCAGTTCGGGCAACATGAATTGAGCGGGCTTGATGACAAAGGGGAAACCGGCGGTGGCATGCAATAACGCTAAATAAGGTTTCTCATCTGTCGAACGGGTTCTTTGCCTGGCTTGTGCGAAAAGTGGCGCGATACCCAAGTCGCTACCCAATAATAGGGTGGCAGTACCGGTCAGGTTTTTTATGGGCAATTCGATTTCAGGGTTTTCCGAAACCAAAATCAGCGGTTCAGACTGGTTTTGCAAGTCATCAGGAAGGGCTTTCATGCTTAGAAGATGCAACTTTCCTTGTTGGGCTTGGAACAGGGAAAGTGATATTTCCGGATAGGCATCAAAGTAGAACGTCGTGCCATTCGGTAGAATCGAATCGTTCAAATCCAGTGTTAGTAGCCAAAAACCTCCCGGTTGTTGGGTTTGTTGAAACTGAGCGATTTCGATTTTTGGATGCATGTGGTTTCGACCTTTACCGTTGCCTACGATTTGCTTTGCCGAACCCGGTTGGTTAAACCGGGTTGTTGCGATAGACCGGGCGTCCCTGGAATAGGGTCTGCTCGACCATGCCTGTAAATTCCCAACCGATGAACGGCGAGTTCTTACCTTCGCTTTGCATCTTGTCGGCTTCGAGTGTCCAGGTTGCATTCGGATCGATAATACACAAATCTGCCGAGTTGCTGGTTTCCAGACTACCGATGTTGCGTCCTAGGATGCCTGCCGGATTTTGAGTGACGCTACGCACGGCGGTCATCAGGTCAAGCTGGCCTTCATGAACCAATTTCAATAGCAATGGCAACAAGGTCTCCAAACCGCTGATCCCTGGACGGCTTTCACCGAACGGCAGTAACTTGTCGTCTTTTTCCAGAGGGGTATGGTCGCTGACCACTGCGTCGATTACGCCGGTTTTTAACCCCATGCGCAAAGCGTCTTTGTCCTGCATGCTTCGAAGTGGTGGCGTGACATGGAAAAGGCTATTGAAGCCCAGCACGTCCATTTCTGAAAGGTGCAGTTGATGAATCGCCACGTCACAGGTCACTGGCAAGCCGCGTTTTTTTGCATCGGCGATCATTTCTACCGAGCGTGCGCAGGACAGTTGGGAGAAGTGGGCTCGAATTCCCGCTTCTTCCACCAATAACAGGTCACGAGCTAGAGCGGTGGTCTCGGCTGATGGAGAGATGGCTGGCAAGCCCAGGCGTGAACTGACCGGTCCACTGTGTGCTACCCCGTTATTCTTTAGTTTTTGATCTTCAGAACGCAACATAACAACTAAGTCGTGCGACACCGCATATTCCAACGCGTTCTTCATGGTCAAGGCGTTTTGGATCGGCTGGTTTGCCTGGCTCAGTGCGACACAGCCCGCTTGTTGTAGCGAGTACATCCCACTGAGCAGCTCACCTTGCAAGCCTTGAGTCAGGGCTCCGATTGGCATGACGAATGCCGTAGCCGCCTGGCGTGCGCGGCGCTGAATCAGTTCGGTGACGGCCTGTGAGTCATTAACTGGAGAGGTATCCGGAGGACAACACAAACTGGTTACGCCTCCGGCGACAGCCGCTTTGGTTTCCGATGCGATATTGCCTGCATAATTGCTGCCGGGATCCCCAAGGCGAGCTTGCAGATCCACCAGGCCTGGCAAGATCCATTTGCCGGTGGCATCGATTTCCTGGTCTGGGGTGAAACCTTCCGGCAGTTCATCGCTGATGGCGACGATACGCCCTCGTGAAATATAGAGGTTGCTGACTCGATCGAGATTCTGACTTGGGTCGATGATGCGCCCGTTGTTGATTGCTAATCTCATTCCTGTTCCTCCTCATTTTCCGCATCCAGTTCTAAGGAGGCCTGTTCAGCTTGGTGCTGTGCCAGCTGGGCAGCATTACTCATAATAATAGACATGACAGCCATTCTGACTGCAATTCCGTAGGTGACTTGCTGAAGGATGACTGACTGAGGACCGTCCGCGACTTCCGAATCGATCTCGACTCCGCGGTTGATTGGGCCGGGATGCATGACGATTGCATCGGGCTTGGCAAGTGCCAGACGTTCTTTGGTCAGACCGAAAAGCTTGAAGAACTCTTTTTCACTTGGGATCAGGGCGCTTTTCATACGTTCGTTCTGTAGGCGCACCATGATGATGACATCGACGTCTTTCAGGCCTTCTTCGATGTTGTCGTAATAGTGAACCCCCATCGCCTCAGGATGGGTCGGCATCAGGGTTTTTGGCCCGATTACACGGATTTCACGCGCTTCGAGAATACTGAGTGCTTGAATCTGTGAGCGTACCACTCGTGAATGCAGAACGTCGCCGACAATCGCGACATTTAAATCGTAGATATCGCCCTTGTGGCGACGGATCGTGAACATGTCGAGCATCGCCTGGGTAGGGTGGGCGTGCTGGCCATCACCGGCGTTGAGAACATGCACGTGCGGAGCGACGTGTTGCGCGAAGAAATGGGCCGCACCGCTTTCCGCATGACGAATGACAAACATGTGGGCCTGCATCGCTTGGAGGTTCCAAAGGGTATCCAGTAGGGATTCCCCTTTTTTGGTGGCCGAAGTGGCGATATCCAAACTGGCGACGTCTGCAGAAAGACGTTTTTCGGCAATTTCGAACGTTGTACGGGTACGTGTACTTGGCTCGAAAAACAGGTTCATGATGGTTTTACCACGCAGAATCGGTACCTTTTTGATTTCGTCCGTCTGAGGGTTGATAAACGACTCCGCGGTATCCAATATTTCCAACAAATGATGTTGCTTCAAACCTTCCAAAGTCAGGAAGTGCTTGATTTTACCGAGTTCGTTAAGTTGAAGGTTGGGGGCGGATAAACGCGAACTCATGCTTGCTCCTCTTCACTTTGATCGACGATGGATACGGTAAGCGGTTCCGGACCCGAAACCTTAAGTGTTTGATTGCATTCAATCGACATCCCGATGACGTCAGCCTGGATTGGCAGTTCACGACAGCCCTTACGATCCAGTAAGGTGACTAACGTGATCGAGGCAGGGCGACCGAAATCGAAGATTTCGTTCATGGCCGCACGAACGGTACGCCCGGTGTAGAGGACGTCGTCTACGAGAATGATGTGTTGGTCATCGACTTCCCAAGGAATGTCCGAAGGTTTGACGGTTGGGTTCAGGCCGATCTTGGAAAAGTCGTCACGATAAAAACTGATGTCGATCACGGCAAGCGGGTCTTCAAGTTCCAATTTTGCATGAAGCGCTTGAGCAACCCATTCCCCACCAGTACGAATCCCGATCATTTTAGGAGACTGCTGCAAAATGGCTTTGTGCTGCAGTACGTGGCTGATGGTTTCAATCAGTTCATTGACATCGATATCTAGTTCCGTCATTCGTGGTTCCCGTTGGCGTGATATTGGCAAGTTGCGTTCATGTGTCTGCTCATTCCCTTGAAACAATCAATTGGCTTCCAGCCAGTTTTCCAAAATAATCTGTGCGGCATGGTCATCGACATGTGCCTGCTTGACCTGACGGCTTTCGGCTTCGATCGAGCTGAGTTGCTCTTCGATGTAAAACACCGGACAGTGATAGCGTCCGCTCAAACGTTGTCCGAATTTGCGAGCCGGTTGTGTCAGCGCTTGTTCGCTACCGTCCAATCGCATTGGCAGGCCGACGACGATAGCAACCGGCTGCCATTTTTCGAACAGCTTAGTGATATGCTCCCAGTCCGGTTTGCCGTCCTGACTTCGGACGATGGCCTCTGGAGCCGCTGTTTGAGTGACCGTTTGACCGACCGCGACGCCAATGCGTCTGAGACCGAAGTCGAATCCGAGTACGACACCGGTTAACGTTTGCGGTTTGCTGTCAGGCATGACCGGCCTCGGCCGTTAAAAATTCCGGTGATATTCCAAGGGTGCCTAATGCCACTTCCCATTTGGAATCGACGTCGGTCTCGAACAACAGGGCTTGGTTATAGGGGATGGTCAGCCAACTGTTGTCCTGAATCTCTTGAGCGAGTTGTCCCGGTTTCCAGCCTGCAAAACCAAGACAGACAAGAAACTCTTCCGGCCCTTCATTATGTGACAGAGCTTGCAATAGGTCGTCAGACACCGTCATTGCCAGGTCGTCACTCAGCGTCATGCTGCTTTTCCAGTTTCCGATCGGGTTATGCAGGATGAAGCCGCGTTCCATGTCCACGGGGCCACCCATCATCACCTGATCCGTCAAAAAGGGGTAGTTTTCCTCTGGATGGTAATCAAAATGCTCCAAAAGCTCTTGGATATTGAGCTTATGGGGCAGATTGATGACCAATCCCATCGATCCGTGCTCATTGTCTTCGACCATATAAATAACGGTTTTTTCAAACCAGCTATCATCCAGGCTGGGCATGGCGATCAGGAAATGATGTTCGAGTGATTGCATTTGTTTCATAGTTGCAAATTATAACAGTTTGGTGCGTTTTGCCATGCCTTTTGTTTGCAGTATGTTGTCTTGTTGATCGATGACTAGAACCTGCTTGATTCCCATTTTTTTCGCCACCTCTTTCCAGTGCTTCGGGCCGGCGATCAGAATGGCTGTGGCCGCCGAATCCGCGGTGGTCGCATCGGGGTGGATGACCGTTACCGAGGCGAATCCGGAAGCGGGTTTGCCGGTATTCGGGTTGAGGATGTGGCTGAATCGCTGGCCTTTCCATTCGAAAAAGCGTTGATAGGTTCCCGAGGTGACGATGCTTTCGTCACCGGAGAGATGGACGGCTGCGATGGCTTTTGAAGGGTTTTTAGGATCTTGGATGCCGATTGACCAGGCCTGCCCGTTTTTATTGCCGATGACTCGCATGTCACCACCGATGTTGACCACGGCGTTTTCTATCCCGGCTTCCCGAAGTTTGTGAATCGCGATGTCCAGCGCCAAGCCTTTGGCATTGCCGCCAAAATCGAGGCTGACATCCGGATTGCGGCTGAAAAGCCGGTTTTCTTTGAAATAAAGGTCGGCAATGGACGGACGAACCTTGAGCCAATGTTGTATTTTTGCTTCCGTTGGCGGCGGCCCTGCCCAATGTTCGCTATGGAATCCCCATAAGGCAACGAGTTCCCCGATGCCCGGATCGAACAGGTAATCACTCTGTTTTGAGAGTTCTTGGGATTTTAGGATGAAGTCTTTGACCGAGTCGGCGACTTCAATCGATTGTCCGGCGGCAATCGATTGGTTGATTTTGCTGACAATTCCGCCTTTTTCCCATGCGTGCCATTCGTGGTGGAATGTTTGAAAGCGTTGCTCTACGGCTTGAATGGCCTGTTCCGCCTGTTGCTTGTCAGTGGTGTAAGTGGCGATTTGCACGACGGTTCCGAAGACGATCAGTTCTGCTTTGGTCTCGATTTCCTGGGACTTGCAACCGTTTAGAAGAAGAAACGAAGAAATGAGAATCAGATGGAAGATTACTTGTGATTTCGTAAGGAATGCATGGGGGCGGAGAAAAGAGGGCATAGATGGCTTACTTAGTGCTTCAAAAAAATTTAGTATAACTTAAATCAGTTTGGTTATTATAGGCGCCAAACCTTAAATAAACCTGACTTCAGATGTGGATAGTGATTTGACGGCGATAGAAAAATTACCAAGTAACTCAAACGGCACGGGAAAGGAAAGAGACGTTGCTGAAGATGTAATTATTGTTTCTAAAACGGATTTGAACGGAACGATAACCTACGTAAATGACCCTTTTGTGGAAATCAGCGGTTTCAGTCGTGAGGAGTTGATTGGACAGCCGCACAACATTGTCCGTCATTCAGATGTTCCCAAGGCTGTTTTTGCCGACTTATGGGCGACCTTAAAACAAGGAAAAACTTGGGTTCAATTAGTTAAAAACCGTTGTAAGAACGGCGATTATTACTGGGTTGAAGCCAACGTTAGTCCAATCGTGGAGAAGGGAAAGGTCGTTGGGTATATGTCTGTTCGCCGGAAGATTTCCGATGCTCAGAAAAAAGCGGCTCAGGCTTTGTATCAGCAGATCGGGCAGGGCAAGAAGCAAATCAAAAATGGTTATGTTCAGGAATGGGCCAAGCGTTTTAATCTGGTTCGTCGCGTTAATCCTCTATTTATTTTGATGTTCATGATTGTTCAGATGAGCGTGTTCGGAATTCTGGAAGCGTTAGCGGTTATTTCGATTCACTGGGTGGTGCAGTCTGTGGTGTTGACCGTTGTTCTATTGTTGGCATTGTATGTGAACCGGTATGTTAAATCCCAGGTCGGGACTTTCGATCGACTTCTTGCCGCCGCATCCGAAGGGGATTTTACAACTCATGTCGATACCTACGGCAATACTTGGCTGGCTAAACTTGCTGATGATTTGAAGAAAATGCAGATTCAAATGGGAGCCAGTTATGAGCACAATCGAGTTCAGCTGTTACAGAATACCCGTCTTAAAACCGCTTTGGATAATGCATCGACTTCCGTCATGGTGGCGGATAACAGCGGTCATATTATCTACTTGAACAATGCGTTGGTTGACTTGTTTGGCAAGCATCAGGCTGCTATCCGACAGGAAGTTGGCGATTTTGATGTGAATCACTTGATTGACCAACCGCTGGATGTTTTCTATCAGGATCCTCAGCGCCAGTCTAAGATTCCTACCGATTTGACATCGATTTGGGAAGCGGATATCCAGTTGGGTGACTTATTGTTCCATCTTGTGGCACAGCCTGTACTGGATACGAAAGGGATGCGAATCGGATCAGTGGTCGAATGGCAGGATATGACCCAGCAGCGTAGTATCGAGGCGCGTTTGGATACGGTATTGAGATTGGCGGCCAAAGGGCATACCGATCTGATGCTAGACAATAAAGGTCTGGACGGTTTTTACCTGTATACAGCCAATAATATCAACGACTTGCTGAAGAGTTTGAACGGTGCCGTAGAAGATGTGGTTAAGGTGATGACCGGGCTGGCACAGGGAGATATCCAGAACCGGGTTGAGAAAGAATTGAGTGGTTCTTTGGCGGCCATGAAAGGGGCAGCGAATGTTTCCTTGGATAATTTGAGCGCAATCATTCAGCATATTCGTCAGGTGGCTGCTTCGGTCTCGTTGACGGCGGAAGAATCTGCAAAAGCGTCTAACGATCTATCCGAGCGCTCACAGCAGGCGGCGTCGACCTTGGGTGAAGTGAATGAGGCGATGCAGAATATCGATGCGCTCCAGACCCAGAATACCGAATCCTTGACGGGGATTGCCAATCTGGCTCAGGCGGCGATTGATCTTAACCGTGAAGCGCGGGAGTCGATGGATGCTTCGATGGATGCGATGGAGGGTATCAAGCAGACTTCAGAGAAAATCGGGGACATTATCGGTCTGATCGACGGCATCGCTTTCCAGACAAACTTGTTGGCGCTCAATGCGGCGGTGGAAGCGGCCCGAGCAGGTGAGCATGGTCGAGGGTTTGCCGTGGTGGCCGGAGAGGTTAGAAATCTGGCGCAGAAATCGGCTGAAGCGGCCCGTGACATTAAGGGATTGATCGAAGAGTCGACCAGTAATGTTAATCAAGGTTCCGAAAAGGTACAGGCGACGCATAAAGTTTTTGGTGAAGTGGATACGGGTGTTTCCAAAATCAGTGAAACCATGGAAGAAGTTATGCGTTCGATTCAGCAACAGCAAGAGAGCGTGCACGAAATAAGCGGTGCGATCGGCCACTTGGATCAGAACATTCAGCAGAACGCCAGTCTGGTTGAAGAGACATCCTCTTCGGCTCGTAATCTGAGCGATCAGGCCCGTTTACTGGATGAAGAGGTGAGCAAGTTCAAATTGGATGAGTCAGCCGCCAACAGACACAAGGCTTCGCCGGTGATTAATGGTATTAAGTTATCCGAGGTTCGTCAGAACATGAATGTCTGGCGGATTACCGCACAGTCCTATATTAATGGAATCGGCGTTGAGTTGGATGAGTCGGCCGCCGTGGATGCCACAGCCTGTGCGGTGGGCCATGCTCTGAGTGCGATTGCTCAGGCGCACCCTCAAGTGCGCAACTCTTCTCTATGGGAGCGTATCGATGTCGATCACCAGCGTCAGCATGATTTATTGAAACAGGCTTTGGTCATCCGTGAGCAGATGGATGGTATGACCGACATTCCGCAGCGTGAGAAGTTGGGTAGTTTGTTGGATGAGTTTGTCGTGGTGACGGAAAGACTGGATCAAAGTCTGTTCGAATTGGAAAACCAGGTCGTAACCTTGGTGTGAATCACCGTTTCGAACAGGATTTGAAAACGATGGAAAAACGGACAGGCCTGTCCGTTTTTTTGTTTCTGGTTCACGATTTTGAAATAAAGCTAACAGCTTTCTGGGGGCTTTTTAAGGATCCAGCTGCGCTTCCAGACAGTCGAACAACGTGCCCGCAATGTTCAGTTTAAACTGGGCGTCCAGTTCGCGGATGCAGGTCGGGCTGGTGACGTTGATTTCGGTGATGTAGTCGCCAATCACATCCAGTCCGACGAAGTATAGGCCCTTTGCTTTCAAAGTAGGAGCGATCTGCTCGCACAACCACTGCTCGCGTTCGGTAATCGGCATGCCGACACCGGTTCCGCCGGCTGCAATGTTGCCGCGGGTTTCGCCTTCGGCAGGAATGCGTGCCAGTGTATATGGAATCGGTTCGCCATTGATGAGCAGGATGCGTTTGTCGCCCGCTTTGATTTCGGGTAGATAGACCTGCGCCATGATGTGATGTTTTCCGAAACCGGTCATGGTTTCCAGAATCACGTTGATGTTCGGATCGTCGTGACGGACTCTGAAAATCGAACTTCCGCCCATGGCATCCAGTGGTTTCAAGATGGTGTCTTTATGTTCTTTTACAAACGCTTTGAGTTGGTCCATTCTCGCCGAGACCAGTGTGTTTGGAATGCACTGCGGGAACCAGCTCGCAAACAGCTTTTCATTGGCGTCACGCAGGCTTTGCGGTTTGTTGACGACCAACACGCCTTCCGCTTCCGCTTGTTCAAGGATGTGGGTGCTGTAGAGGTAATCGTTGTTGAATGGCGGATCCTGACGAATCAGGATGATATCGAGCGTATTCAGGGCGATTTCCACGGTTTTACCGAATCCGTAATATTGTTCTTCGGCTTTTCGATCCCAGACTTTCAATTCGCTGCTGATGGCCCAGGCCTGCCCGTTTTTCAGGTAAAGATCTTCCGGTTGCATGTAGACCAGATTGTGCCCGCGGCGCTGCGCCTCCAGCAACATGGCAAACGAACTGTCCTTATAGGGTTTGATCCGGTCGATGGGGTCCATCACAATGCCGACATTTAAGGCCATAACGTTATCCTTGTCTCTATTTGTCTTTTTTTGCTTCGGCCATCTCGCGAGCCGCCGCCAATAAAGCTAAACGCGCGATAACGCCGTACGCATAGAATCGGTTCGGAGACGCATCCGGTGACTGGTGGGCGTCGGGCACGACACACGAACCTTCAAACGACAGAGGTTCAAAGTGCATGCCGGGAGAATTGAGGTTGTCTGTCGCAGTCTTGCCAGTATGTACGCGGTAGAAGCCGCCGATGACATGACTGCCGATCATATAAACCACCGGTTCTGCCACGGCGTTGTTGATGGTTTCAAAGGTGTAAACCCCTTCTTGAACCAACATGTGCTCGACCTGTAATCCCTCTTTGACCGAAGCCATTTTATTGCGTTGCTTGCGGTTTAGATTCAGGATGTCTTCCGGTGTGTTAACCGACATTATGGCCATACCGTAGGTGCCGCTGTCTGATTTGACTATGACGAACGGTTTGCAGTCGATGTTATGGGTGTCGTAGTACTTCTGTGTACTTTCCAGAACCTGATTGACCGAGCAGGCCAGGTTTTCCAATCCGGTACGTTCCTTGAAGTTGACTGGTCCGCACTGTAAGGAGGTCGGAGCAACCAGCCAAGGATCAATGCCGATTAGTTCGGCAAAGCTATTGGCGACATCGGAATAGTGTTTAAAGTGTTCGGTTTTGTATCGATTGGCCCATCCTAAATCCAAGGGCGGCAACAACGTCTGATCCAAGTTTTCCAAAATCTCCGGACGTCCGCCGGAAAGGTCGTTGTTCAGCAACACGGCACAAGGGAAGAAGTCGTCTACACCGACTTTGTCCTCCTGGCGGCGGATCGGTTTTAGAGTCAGGGCATTACCGGACGGTAGTTCAATTTCCATTGGCTCTTCAAGATCGGGAAGAAGGGAGCCGATCTGGACTTCGTAACCGGCGTTTTCCAAAATGGTTTTTAATGAGAAAACGTTTTCCAAATAAAAGAAGTTACGGGTATGGTTTTCCGGAATGATCAGGATGCCGTCCGCAATCGGACAAATCTGAGTGACTGCCGTTTGGGCGGCGTGAACCGCTAAAGAACGCAAGTCCGGGTGCAAATTGTTGAACCCAGCCGGGAAGAGGTTGGTGTCGACTGGAGCCAGTTTGTATCCTGCATTTCTCAAATCGACCGAAGCGTAAAACGGAGCCGGGGTCACCATGAACTGCTTACGGAACCAGGATTCGATTTCCGTTCGGTGGTCGAGAAGGTGCTTTTCCAATTGTAAAAGCGGACCGGTTAGCGCGGTTTGTAGGTGAGGAACTTGATTCGTCGACAGCATTGAATTTCTCTTCAGTGAGTGTGAATTTCTTTTTGGCTCGGTATGGCCAATATTTCGGCCTGTCTGTATGGCCGAATGGTAGTTGGATATTATACCTTGCTGTTATCGGCAGGGGGAAAACTTATTATTGAAGAGTTATGTCTGCTAGCCCTGTTTACAAGCTATTCCGGTAATAGTTGAAGACAGCTTACCACTTGGTTTTTACCTTGGTGTTTTGCTTTGTACAGAGCTTCATCCGTACGGCTGATCCATTTATTGATCGGCTCATAGGATTTGTATTGTGAAACTCCGATGCTGAGGGTTTGCTTGATGTTTTCCGTAAACAGTTGTTCGGCGATCCCTTGTCGGATTTTTTCTGCAAGGACGGTGGCTTGGTCAAGCGTGGTATCCGGGCAGATGATCAGGAACTCTTCACCGCCCCATCGACCGAACGTATCGGTTTCTCGGATGGATGACTGAATCCATTCGGAACTCTGAATCAAAATGTCGTCCCCGGTTAGGTGGCCGTAGGTGTCATTGATTTTCTTGAAGTCATCCAAGTCGATCAGAATCATGCTTAGCGGGTATCTATGACGGTTTGAACGCTGTGATTCATTGGTCAGTACCTGATCAAGATGGCTACGGTTGAAAATACCGGTCAAGTGGTCGGTTGTCGAGAGCGTTTCCAGTTTTTGGTTGGATTCGGTCAAGTCATGCTGTGTGCACACTAAGTCTCTGTTCAGTTGGCTCAGCCGGCGCGTGTATAGGCTGATGATGATAAGTATTAATATGATTGGACCAAGAATGGAAGCGAAGGCTTTCCATTCAATCTCCTTTTTATAGGCAACTTGTAGCCAAGGATCGGTAAGGTGGTTGCGTGTTTCTTCATCCATAGAATTGAGCGTTTTTTGGAGAATGCTTTGGAGTTCCGGCCAATCTTTACGTACCGCCATCGCTAAGTCGGCGCGAAACGGGGTTTCACCTGAAATCTGGATGTTGGTGAAGTGCTGCGTTTTTATAATGTGACTGATGGCGGCGACATTATCCACGTAGGCGTAAGCCTTACCTTTGGAAACGGCTTCTATGCCATCCTGAGCCGTGTCGACAAGAAGCAGTGGAATTTCCGGATACAGGCGGTTCAGCTTTTCGTGAGAGGCGTAATCTTTAACAGCCGCGACGGTTTTGCCTTTGAGTTTTGCCATGTCGGCAATGAAAGGCTCTCCCCTTTGGGTTGCGATGACCATCGGGAATTTCAGGTAGGGCTCTGTGTAGTTGGTGTATTGGGTGCGGTCGGCGGTTTTGACGACGGCGGAGTACATGTCCAGTTCCCCTGTTTTCATCTTATGTACAGCCTCCGACCAACTCAAGTTCTTGGCTGGCTGAAAGGTGATACCGGTCGACTGGCTCAGGTAATTCAGGTAACCGGCAGAAATGCCGCTGAAATGTCCCTTTTTGTCCACGAATTCAATCGGTTCCCAGGCGGAATCGATGGCGACTTTCACGACAGGGTGGTGCAGAATCCATTCCATCTCTTTGCGGCTGAAAGTCGTGCTGGTTTTTTGTGGGCGGTAGACCCCTTCGCTCAAAGGGAACGTTTTATCGATCAGACCGTGTTTTTTAAAAAGGTTCTGAATGAACTGCAAACGCCCTTCGTCCATAGTTCCGATTGGAATTGATTTGAAGACCATCATCTCTTCGATGACATCGGCTTCATACAATAAGTGATCGAGCGTTTTATTGCTGTTGAGTTCTTTTTGAATGTATTTGGCGATCTCTTTTTTGTGGGTCATGGCGTATTGCCAACCACGGATAGTAGCTCGTCTGAATCGTTCAACTCTGTCTGGGTGTTCGGTCACTTCACGTTGGCTGGTGAAAAGCATGTCGCCGTAGAGGTCGATGCCGTAATTCATCGGTCTTATGAGGTTGATTTCATACCCATGCCGTTTCAGGTAGTAGGGTTCATTTGAAAGATAGCCCGGGTAGGCGACAACCTCTCCACGAGAAAGCATTTCCGGATCCGCGGTGATCATGACGCGTTTGTATTTTGGTTTGACTCCGATTTCTGCCAACATGGATTCGAGCGCGAACCCGTCAGCATCATTCTTGTAAAATGCCACGTTCTTGCCGTCCAGTTTGTACGGACTGTCGATCCCGCTCGACTTAAGGCTGATGAAAACCTGCGGAGAGTGTTGAAAAATCGGGGCGACAATGACCACAGGCTGCTTTCTTGCCTGATAAAGCAGCAGTATGCTGTCGGCAATGCTGTAATCGGCCTCGCCGCTTATAACTTGTTCGATGTTGTTGCGATGGATGTCACGTTGTCGAATTTCGACGTCCAGCCCTTCATCTGCGTAAAAACCTTTGATTTTCGCGGCATAGTAACCTGCAAATTGGAATTGATGAAGCCACTTTAGCTGTAGGCTAACCTTTTCTAGATTAGAAGATTTTTCTGGAGTAGGGTTTTTCGCATCGGTCTGTACGGCAAAACTGACAGACCAGTTAAGACACAATAGAGACAGAACCAGAAACTTTGAAAAATTGGAAAGTGGACGCAACGTAATACACTTATTTTAAGGATGAAGAGGTATTTCTTTATTATAGCGGTTTTGAACCGTGTTTTCGACCTAAGTGATTGATTATAAGGGATTGGTTATGGGTCGTGATAAGGAGGGTTATAGGTCGCCCCACAACATTTGTAGGCCGGCTAGAATGGTTGGTCCTGCGGTTTCAGTACGTAGGATTCTAGGACCGAGTCGGATAGGTGTCAGGCCTTTTTGAGTGGCTTGTTCAACTTCTTGCTCGGTCAGGCCGCCTTCAGGACCGATCAATAGGTGAATCGGCATGGATGCTTCAGGCTGACTGACGGTGTTTAGATTGTGCTGGGCGTAAGGATCGAGCGTGAGGCCGAAAACCGCTTCGTTCCCTAAGGATTCTAGCCAGGCCTGATAGGTCAGGATCGGCAGTATTTCCGGTACCAGGCAACGACCGCTCTGTTCGCAGGCGCTGATAACGATCGATTGCCATTGATCGCGACGCTTCTCGAGTTTATCGCTGCTGAGTTTGACTTCACAGCGATCGGAAAAGATCGGCTGGATTCGGGTAACACCCAATTCCACGGCCTTTTGCAGTGTGTAGTCCATGCGGTCTCCACGGGAGATGCTTTGTACCAGAACGGTATTGAGCGGGGACTCCACTTGCGGTTCCGACAGGCTTTCGATGCACAGGTCGGCACTGCGTCGTCCTGTGACAATCAGTGTTCCCATGGCTTGCAGTCCGTTGCCGTTGAACACCTCGACAGGATGTTGGTTTTTCAAACGCAATACCGTCAATACATAGTGAGTCTGCTCTTTGGTTAGAGCAATGACCTGTTTTGGAGCGTACTCGCCCGGTAGGTAGAGTCGAGGTATGCGCATGGTCCGAGAGCCTCTTACTGGCCTTTAAAACTCAACGCCTTGGCGATGTCCAAGGTCGGCTCAAGCTGGTTCATGCTGTAGAAATGAATCCCCGGAGCACCGGCATCTAGTAGGCGTTGCGACAGTTCGGTGACCACGTCTTGACCAAAGGCCATCAGGCTTTCCTTGTCGTCTTCGAAGCTTTCAAGGCGGCATTTCAACCAGCGAGGCACTTCCGCACCGCAGCCTTCCGAGAAACGGATCAGGTTTTCATAGTTGGTGATTGGCATGACGCCAGGTACGATTGGCAGATCAATGCCATGTTTTTCACAGTTGTCGATGAAGTATAAATAGCTGTCGACATTGTAGAAATATTGGGTGATGGCGGAATCGGCACCTTGATCAACTTTATGCTTAAACCACTTAATACCGATTTCGCAGTTACGCGCTTGTGGGTGGGTTTCCGGATAAGCAGCCACTTCCAAGTGGAAGGTGTCGCCTTTTTCGGCTTTGATGAACGCGATCAGATCACTGGCGTATTTGAATTCGCCCGGATCCATCATGCCTGAAGGTAGGTCTCCGCGCAGGGCGACAATGCGTTTAACGCCCATGGCTTCATAGGTGTTTAGCAGTTCCATCACGCTTTCTTCGGTTGCGCCGATGCAGGTGAGGTGCGGCGCCGCATCATAAGAAGTTTGTTCTTGAATGTAGCGCACCGTTTCCACGGTTTTCTCTTGAGTCGTTCCGCCTGCACCGTATGTCACAGACATGTATTCCGGATTTAATTGGCCATAGCCTTCAATCACGGCTTTCAGCTTTTCCGTACCTTGCTCTGTGCGCGGTGGGAAGAACTCTAAACTCAATTTTTGTGCATATTTTTGCTGAGACTTCATGCTCTAAACCTTGGTTTGGTGAAGTTGGAAAGCCACCAGGCCTGGTGGCTTTAATTTTAGCGATTTTATCAACCTCGAACAGGGGACTGTTCAGTGGTCTTTATTACAGACCGGCTGCTGCTCTTAGTGCATCCGCTTTGTCGGTTTTTTCCCAAGTGAATTCAGGAAGTTCGCGTCCAAAGTGGCCGTAAGAGGCGGTTTTCTGATAAATCGGACGATATAAGTCTAACATGCTAATCAGCCCTTTTGGTCGAAGATCGAAATGCTCTTGAACCAATTGGGTGATTAGTTCGATGGCGACTTTTTCCGTGCCGAAGGTTTCGATGCTGATCGACGTCGGTTCAGCAACACCGATTGCATAGGAAACCTGGATTTCACACTTGTCCGCCAAGCCGGCTGCAACGATGTTTTTTGCCACATAACGTCCAGCGTAAGCCGCAGAACGGTCAACCTTGGATGGATCTTTTCCGGAGAAAGCTCCGCCGCCGTGGCGGGCCATGCCGCCGTAGGTGTCGACGATAATCTTACGACCAGTCAAGCCGGCATCGCCCACCGGTCCGCCGATAACAAAACGTCCTGTTGGGTTGATGTGGTAAAGGGTGTCTTTGTGCAACCACTCTTCAGGCAGTACCGGTTTGATGATTTCGTCCATGACCGCTTCACGCAGAGTGTCGGTGTCGATTTCAGGGTTGTGCTGGGTAGACAATACCACTGCGTCGATAGCGACCGGCTTACCGTCTTCGTAGCGCAGAGTAACCTGGCTCTTCGCATCAGGGCGTAACCATGAAAGCAGACCGGATTTTCTGACGTGTGCTTGGCGCTCCATCAAGCGGTGTGCGTAGTGGATTGGAGCCGGCATCAGCTCTTCGGTTTCGTTTGATGCGTAACCGAACATCAAACCTTGGTCGCCGGCGCCTTGTTCGTGGTTGTCGTATTCGTCGACACCCATGGCGATTTCAGGCGACTGTTTCCCGATAGAGGAAAGTACTGCACAGGTTTCACCGTCGAATCCAAGGTCGCCGTGGTCGTAACCGATGTCTTTAACGACTTTTCGGACAAGCTCTTCCTGGTCTACCCAAGCTTCGGTGGTGATTTCGCCGCCGATTAGAACCATCCCGGTTTTGACGAAGGTTTCGCAAGCTACGCGCGCTCTAGGATCCTGTTCCAGAATGGCGTCAAGCATTGCGTCGGAAATCTGGTCGGCGATTTTGTCTGGGTGACCTTCTGAAACGGATTCAGAGGTAAATACGGTAGTTTTTGTCATGATTGTTCCTCGAAAGAAGTATTAAATTATTACGAGGTACGGAAAAATCGGCGGGAATAACGGTTTCCTCGCTTTAGCCGTACTTTTAATGCGCCCGCAAGCTGAAAGTCAAATCGGCGCTAACCTATTATTATCTCACTTGATTATATTTAGTCAATAATGGCCGTGAATTTTTTGGTGGCCCAGACGTATTTTCATGAAAATGTCATCTGGATGTCAGCCATTTGAAACATCAGGTGGATAAAATCTCTATTTCTTAGAATAAGTCGAATTTATCAAGGTGTTGAATTATGGTGGAGTGTAGTCAGTTTGAGGTGTTGCCTGTCAATGAGCAGCTAAAACACAGGCTATCGGATTCTTCGTTAGGTCGGGAGTTGTTGTCGATTTTTACGTTGAAGAATTTGACTCCCGTGTATCAACCGATCGTAGATATTCAAAATCGAAAAGTATTCGGTTTTGAAGCTCTGTCTCGAGGGCCTGAAAATTCGCCTTTGTATTGGCCTCTTCACTTGTTTCATGTGGCTGAAGAGCATGGCTGTTTGTTTGAAATGGATCTTCTGGCCCGTCAGATTGCCATTGAAAGTTATCATCAGTTCGACAAGAATGAATACCTGTTTGTTAATGTGACGGTTAATGCGTTGATGCAGAGTTCACATCGCCGCAGTCAAACGTTGGATTGTCTGCAAAGTCTCGGTATTGATGTTTCTCAGGTCGTAATCGAAATCACTGAGCTTCAGCCGGTTGAGGATTTTGATCTGTTCATCCAATCGATCAATCATTATCGTCATATGGGATTCAAGGTGGCGATCGATGATTTGGGTGGCGGTTACAACGGTCTGCGCATTTGGTCTGAAGTGAAGCCGGATTTCGTTAAGATCGACAAGCATTTCATTTTTGATCTGGCTGAAAATAAGGATAAACAGCGTTTCATCGAAACGATTTGTGCCTTGGCCAAAGGGCTGCATACCAAAGTCATTGCTGAAGGGGTGGAAGATGAAAAAACCTTAAAGGCTTTGGAAAAAATCGGCGTGGATTATGTTCAGGGGTATCTGTTTAAAAAGCCGCAACCTGAACCGACACTGAATTTGGATTATGTCTGGTCAAATGTTGTTGAGACAGACTTGCGTGAAAATGAAACGGCGGCCTGCCTGGTGCGGGAGACGCCAAGCATTCTTCCTGAGCTTCCGGTGAGTGAGATCACTGAGCTGTTTTTACAAAAGAGCGAACTGGATTATGTTCCGGTGGTTGAAGACGGTTTGGTGCTGGGAATGGTATGGCGTCGTGAGGTGATGGATCTGTTCGCCAGTCGTTTCGGTCGTGATCTTCATCAGCGTAAACCGGTAAAGAAAATCATGGATAAATCGCCCGTAACGATTGATGTGCAGATGCCTTTGGTTGAGCTCAGTCGTATCGTTACCGAATATGAAGGTAGCCACCGAGGGGATGTGTTTATTATCACCAAGAACAAACAATATCAGGGATGCGGTTGTTTCATTGATTTGCTGCGAGCCATGACCGATTTAAAAGTACAGAGCGCGCAGTACGCTAACCCATTATCCGGTTTGCCCGGCAATGTTCCGATTCAGAATACGATTCGCTCTTTCTTGAGCCGTCAAATCGATTTTATGGTGATCTATATCGATATGGATCATTTCAAACCATTTAACGACTTCTATAGTTTTGAGAGAGGTGATGACATCATTCGAAGTATGACCAAGATACTGCATCATCACACGAAAGAGAGTACCGACTTTATAGGGCATATCGGTGGTGACGACTTCATCATTATCTCTCCGAGAGTGAAGAAGTATCAGTCGATCTGCGAAGGAGTCTTGCATGAGTTCAGACAAGTGGTTCCAAGTTATTATGACGACGAGGACCGCAAGCGGGGAGCGATTAAGGCGGTGGATCGTGATGGCAAGGAGCGTCATTTTCCGATGATCAGCCTGTCACTTGGCGTGTTGCTTGTGGCCCCGGGTATGTTTAGTCACCAGCAGATGTTGACTTCTTATGCCACCCAGGCCAAAAAGAAAGCCAAATCCGAAGGCGGCAACACTTACTCGGTCATCGATTCAAAGAAATTGAATCTGGTACAGGGTTAAGTTACTAACTAGAAGATCTCTTCGATAGGAGTCGGTTTGTGGAAGTGGTAACCTTGCGCGTAGCCGATTCCGATTTCCTTTAACCAATCTGCAACTTGCGCTGTTTCAACAAACTCCGCTATCGACTGGATATGCATCTCTTGGCTGATCTGGTGGATCGCTTTCACCATCGCCGCATCCACTTTATCGTTCAGGACATCCAAAACAAAGCTACCGTCGATTTTGACATAGTCGACCGGAAGGGTTTTAAGCCAGCCGAATGAAGAGAAGCCGGATCCGAAATCATCCAAAGCGAGTCGGCAGCCGAAGTTCTTGATGCTATTCAAGAACGTAATACTCGCCGACATGTGAGTGATTGCCGTTGTTTCGGTGATTTCAAAGCAGATCTTCGAGTTAAAGTCGGGATTGGCGCTCAATAGTTCAAGAAGCTTATCGTTGAATTGGGTATTATCCAGTGACTGCCCTGAAATGTTAATGTTCAGATAGTTAATGTGTTCGGCATTGTCTTTAAGCCATTGCATGGCGTGTTCTACGATGTAAGTATCCAGTGTCGCCATCAGATTGAAACGCTCAGCGGCAGGCAAGAACTGGTCTGGAGTGATCAGACTGCCATCGTTAGACTTCAGGCGCACCAGGATTTCATAAGCCTTCTTGTCGGGAAGGCTCTGTAGAGGAATGATCTCCTGAGCGAACAGTACAAACTGTTCTTTCTCGACCGCTTGTTTGATTTTGTTGACCCAGTCAAGCTGAGAAAATTCCTTGGCTAACGTCTGGTCGTCTTCACGGAAGACGTGGATGCGGTTACGCCCATGGTCTTTGGCCAGGTAGCAGGCCATGTCCGCTTGACTCATCACCGTCGCCTTGCTGATAGAGCCTTGGATGTTTGCAATACCGATACTGGTGCCGATATCGAAAATTCGGTCTTCCCAGGTGAAGCGGTATTGTTCGACGCTGCTACGGACTTTTTCGGCAATTACTTCGGCGTTATCGGTCGGACATTTTTCAAGCAGGATCGCGAACTCGTCGCCGCCAAGGCGGGCGAGCAAATCGGTGTCACGAATCTGTTCGCTCAGGATTCTGGCAACCTGCTTAAGCAGTTCGTCACCGGCGGAGTGGCCGGCCGTATCGTTGACGATTTTGAACTGATCCAGGTCGATATAGATCAGGCTGTGCTGAACTTCCGGAGCTTGAAGTCCGGATTCAATCAATTCATCCAGTTTGTTTTCAAATGCTTGACGGTTGTACAGGCCGGTTAGGCTGTCGTGTAGGGCTTGCCAGGTCAGACGGTCTTTTAGTTTGCGTGCCTCTGTGGCATCGTGGAAAACCAGTACGGAACCGATGATGTCGCCGTTCTTGTCGATGATTGGAGCACCGGAATCTTCGATGGAAATTTTTTCGCCACCTCGGTTGATGAGAACCGTGTGGTTGGCTAAACCGATGATCTTACGCGTTTCCATACTTTTCAATGCCGGGTTAACCGCCGGTTCCATGGTGTACTCGTTGTAGATTCTGAATACGTTTTCCATAGGCTGGCCTTTGGCCGCGAAGTTGCCCCAACCAGTCAAGTGTTCCGATACCGGATTAAGGTAGGTGATCTTGCCTTCGCAGTCGGTGGTGATGACGCCGTCACCGATGGATTTAAGTGTGATTTCGGCGCGTTCTTTTTCAGCGTGTAGATCTCGCTCTTTCTCTTCCAGATTGGTCAGCATAGCTTGGAAATTTTCAGACAGGTTTTGCAACTCATCTCTTCGATTTAGTGAAATGCGGATGTTGCGTTCTCCGGCACGAACCCGTTGCGTGGCGTTAACAAGTTGATAAATGCCTTTGGTCAGACTGTTTCCCAGCAACCAAGCCATCAAGGTGCCGACAAGAATTGCAAATAGGGTGTAGAACAACCCTTCTTCCGTAATGTATCCGATGCTGTTTGCGATGTTTTGGCGGCTGATTTGTACACGGGCCCATCCGATAAGGGTAGAGTCGACAAAGATTGGTGCAGCTAAGTCTATTACCAGGTCGTCGTCAAAGAACGTGACCAGGTCAGTTGGATTGGGGTTTTTGATGAAGTCTGCATCAGAGATGTATTCCCCGGCTCTTTTCTCTTTGGGTTTTTCGTGGTTGTAATAACTGAGGATTTTGCCTTTCTCGTCGGTGATCATCGCGAACTTGAAATTGGCCTGCTGGGATTGCGAGGTAATAATTTCATCTAAGCCTGCCAAGTCGTTGGATAGAACCCAGGGGATACTGTTCGTGGCAAGGGTGCGGGCCATACCCGCTGTCGCCGCTTTAGATTCCGTGACCAGAAAGGCGTGTTGACGGCTGACCAGGTCGACAATGAATATGCTCATCAGAACCGCATGCACGGCAGCAATAGCATAAATTAATTTATGTTTGATTGAGCGGCTGTATAGATACTTTAACATGTGGTGTGAGAGGTCCTAATCATACATTGGTTTTAAAATTCAATCTCTTGGCCATCCGGGGTTTATAGGGGCCTTACCGTACGAGAGAAGTCGTTGATGAAATCCCTAACACTCTGGTACGTTCGATCGTTCGCTTTTTCGAAACAGGATAGATGCATTCTTTTCAAGGCAATGATTCCTTCCGGAGTTTTATGGAAGTCAGTCAGCGCGTTTTGCACTTTGCGGGCTAATTCTTCCGGAATGTCTTTGCGCACGACGATGCTGTTATTAGGGAGGGATTGGGTTTCCCAGATCACCTTGAGTTTATCTTTTATTTCAGGCCGTTCGTGTGTCAGGGCTTCCCATGGCGGCGGCCAGGTTGATCCGGCAGCGGTGTCGCCTCGATAGACATTCATGATTGAAGATTCTTGAGACCCTACGTAGTGGTTTTCAATGTCTTTACTGATGTTTAAGCCATGTTTTTGCAGGTAGTATTGTGGCAGCATGGTAGCCGCTAGGGCCGTTGGTGCAGGATAGCTGATGGATTTGCCTTTGAGATCGATCGGGGTTTTGATACCACTGTTTTTTTGTACCAGAATGATGCCTTTAAAATTCTGGTCGTCTCCCATTTTGGCGATGACTTTATAGTCGTGGTCGATTGCAATTAATGTCTGGTAAGGATTGGGTAGGGCAAAAGCAACTTTTTCTTGTTTGAGTTTGTTGTCGAAAGCTTTGTAGTTGCGAGAGGCTTCGAGTTTGAAATGCGCTTCCGGGATTCGTGCATTGAGGTATTCCATTAATGGTTGAAATACTTCGAAGAGTCGAGTGGGGTTATGTAATGGGTGAACGGCAAAAGTGTAATCGGGAATAGCGTTTTCAGGTGGTGGAACGAAAACCGGTGTATGATTGGCTTGAGATTCTTCAGAACACCCTGACAGTTGCGAAAGTAAACTTATAAAAAACACAATGATCAGGTGTTTCATATTTCAGGTTTCCGATTGATTTAAGTATATGCTAGATGCCGACTGTATTTGGTTTACGCTATATTTGCTTAACGGAATACCATTCTAGCAGACTGGTTTTATCATGTGCTAAAGTTTTTGTTAAAAGAAAGAATTTTGACTTCTATGAAAATAGTGTGGTTAAGTTATTGAAACATATAAAAAATGCGTGTATAGTTTACCGCTTTTCTAAAATTTAGAGTGCAAATATGACGCAAGCAATTCAGCCTCTAGTGGGCGTAATTATGGGTTCCAAGTCCGATTGGCCGACTATGAAGAATGCGGTCGACATGTTGGAACAGTTCAACGTGCCTTACGAAGTTAAGGTGGTCTCGGCACACCGTACGCCGGATCTGATGTTCGAGTATGCCGAGCAGGCCGAAGAGCGCGGATTGCAGGTGATCATTGCCGGTGCTGGTGGCGCGGCGCATCTTCCTGGCATGGTTGCGGCCAAAACCGTCGTGCCGGTTTTGGGTGTTCCAGTCCAGTCGCGTGCTTTGAGCGGTCAGGACTCTTTGTTGTCGATCGTTCAGATGCCGGGCGGCATTCCGGTTGGTACTTTGGCAATCGGTGATGCCGGAGCCAAAAACGCCGGAATCCTGGCGGCGCAGATGGTTGGTAACCAGGATGCGGCGATTCGTGAAGCGGTGAAAGCGTTCCGTGCGGAGCAGACACAGACCGTCCTGGAAAATCCGGATCCGCGCGTCGAATAAACCGTCGTACATAAAGTCGAATTCAAAACCGTAGTGTGCTATTTTTGCTAAAATAAGCCGCTACGGTTTTTTTGTTTGGAGAAAGTGGGATATGACCCCGTTTACAAAACGAATTGGTGTTTTAGGTGCCGGCCAGCTTGGCCGTATGTTGGCGATTGCGGGTTACCCGCTAGGCCAGAAATTCGGTTTCTATGGTATGAGCGACGACGAACCTTCCGCGTTGCTTGGCCACATGTATAAACAGGCTGACGATGTCGACAGTTTGCAGAAGCTGGTGGCGTTTGCCGATGTCATTACCTATGAAAGCGAAAACACCAGTGTGGAGCAGGTTCGTGAAATCGCCAAGACGACACCTGTCTATCCGGCTGAAAAATCGTTGTTTGTCTCTCAGCATCGTGGCCGTGAAAAGGGCATGTTCGATCAGTTGGAGATTCCGTGCGCGCCGTATCAAATCGTCGACTCCTTAGACAGTTTGAGAGTGGCGGTTGAAGAGATCGGTTTACCGGCGGTGCTTAAGACCACGACCGAAGGCTACGACGGCAAAGGTCAGTTCGTTCTGAAGGACAAGGATCAAATTGAACAGGCCTGGTCGGAAATCGGCGGTCGTGAATTGATTCTGGAAGGCTTTGTCGATTTCATCCGTGAGCTGTCGATCGTGGCGGTGCGCAATGCCGATAACGAGCATGTGTATTATCCGTTGGTGCAGAATGTGCACCATGAGGGGATTTTGCGTTATACCATCGCGCCAGCCCGAGATATTACGGAAGAAGTTCAGCAGCAGGCGGAAGCATACATGCAGCGCCTGTTGGATGAGTTGGATCATGTTGGCGTGTTGACGCTGGAGTTGTTTGAAACAACCGACGGCCTGGTGGCGAACGAGATGGCGCCGCGTGTGCATAACTCAGGGCACTGGACGATTGAAGGCGCTTTGACCAGCCAGTTTGAAAACCATGTGCGAGCAATCACCGGATTGCCGTTGGGGTCGACGGAGCCACGCCAGACGATTGCGGCGATGATCAATATCATCGGTGAAACCGGGCCTGTGGATAAGGTGTTGACAATGTCGAATGCATTCCTGCATCTGTATGACAAAGCGGAACGTAAAGGACGTAAACTTGGGCATATTAACTTGATTGCCGAAGACGAAGACAAGTTGTTCGAGATGTTCAATCAGCTAACGGATTTTCTGCCGAAATAAAAACTGAATCGCGGTTGTGAAAAAATCAACCGCTTTGCTTATCCGCATAAGTTAAAAGTTGACTGATGGTAGAGGCCAGTTCGGTGGGTAACAAACCGAGCTGGCCTTTTTGTTGGGCGAGTATGTCGCCCGCATGGGCGTGCAGGTTTACGCCTAGACAAGCGGCTTCGAACAGAGGTAGGCCTTGTGCGATCAGTCCGCCGATTGCCCCGGTTAAAACATCGCCCATGCCGCCGACCGCCATTCCTGGGTTGCCGGCCAGGCACATTTCCATGTTCTCTCCATCAAAGATCAGGCTGCCGTTACCCTTCAATACGACGACACCGCCATACTTTTTCTGAATGGCTTTGACTGCTTCAATCCGGTCTTGCTGAATCTCATCCGTTGTACAGCCAAGCATTTCCCCCGCTTCTCCCGGATGAGGTGTCAGTACCCAATTGTCCTGATGCTTGGGGTTTGCGGCTAGCAGCTTCAAGGCATCGGCATCGATGATCTTGAGTTGTGGTAATCGTGTCGCTTTCTCGAATAGGTTTTTGCCCCAGTCATTCAGTCCCAAGCCGGGACCGACCGCAATGGCCTTGGCATTTTGGGTTTGTTCTTCAAAAGCGGGTTCCGCATAGCACATCAATTCAGGAAGCGCCTGTGTCAGGGCAATGCCGTGTTCTTCATGGGAAATGACTTTGACCAGGCCTGCTCCGACTTTTAAACTCGCCAGGCCTGCCATTTGGATGGCGCCCATCATATGATGATCACCGCCAATCAGGCAGACGCTGCCAGCCGATCCTTTGTGACTGGTTTTGGGGCGATTCGGTAATTGGTTTAACCAATATTTGAGTGGATGGTTTGCTGCAACCGGAGTTTGAGTTTCCAGAATACTTTGTTCCAGAAAGAGCGGGCTGTAATGGACTTTGCCCGAATAGTCCGCGCCATTGAATTGGTAGAGGCCGAGTTTTCGGGTGATGAAGGTGCAGGTATGATTGGCTTTTACCGCGCAGCCGAGTACGGTTCCTTTGTCGGCCGAAAGACCGCTGGGGATGTCGAGCGCGATGACCGGTTTTCCGCTGGCGTTGATGTATTCGATCCATTCGGCCGCTTGGTTTTGAATCGGGCGGTCGAGTCCAGTGCCGAACAGGGCGTCGATGATGACATCACACGTTTTGAAAGCGTCCGTTTGGAAAGAGGCGGGCTTGACGCCCAAGGATTCAAGTTCCCGGTAGGCCTGTAGGGCATCGTTTTTGAGCGCATCGGCCTGACCGTTCAAAAGTAGCTCGACTTTCAGTCCCGCCATGACGGCGAGCTGCGCCACCACAAAGCCGTCACCGCCGTTATTACCTGTGCCGCAGACAATTAACAGACGTTGGGCGTTTGGGTATTGATTTTGCAGGGTTTGAAAAGCGAACAGGCCTGCTCGCTTCATCAGTAACAGGCCGGGAATGCCTTTCTGTTCAATGGCAAGGCGGTCAATTGCCCGGCTCTGGGCTGCGTCGTGAAAGTAGAGGGTCATGCTCGTTTCCCCCGTATCGGTTTAGACGAATAGTGTCAGTAACAGGACACCGAATAGGATTCTATAAATCCCGAAGGCATTGAAGGTGAACCGTTGCAGGAACGCCAAAAACAACTTCATGGTTGCGTAAGCGACTACGAACGACACCACAAAACCAACGGCCAGAGGAGTGAAGCTACTGTTGGCAAATTCCTGATAGTGTTTAAGGAAGTCGTAACCGGAAGCCGCAGCCAGTACCGGCAGTGCTAAAAGGAATGAAAATTCGGCACTGGTCTTTCGGTTCAGTCCGGTCAGCATGCCGCCGACAATGCTGGCGCCGGCACGGCTGGTTCCCGGAACAAGAGCGAATACCTGGGCGATACCGATCCATGCGGCCTGTTTGTAGCTGATTTTGTTTAGATCGTCGGTTTTGTGCTCGTCTTCCTTGTAGACGCGCTCCAGTAGCAGAAAGATCAAACCGCCGACGATGAAGCCCCAGGCGACGATCTCTACACTGAACAGTGCTTTGATGACGTCACTGAACAAGAAACCGACTGCACCGATCGGAATGAAGGCTATTGCAACTTTAGTCCAAAGTGGCCATTGGCTGAGGCGGAAGTGTTCGCGGTAATTGAAGATAACCGCGAAAATCGCCGCGAGCTGAATAATGACTTCAAAAGCTGTGTTTTGATCGGTCTGCTGCAACCCAAGCCAGTCGCTGACAACAATTAAGTGGCCCGTTGAGGAGATCGGTAAGAACTCGGTCAGCCCTTCGATGATCCCTAAAATAATCGCTTGATAGATTTCCATTCTGTTTCCTCTGTTACGGTCGACTTAAGCGTTTACAGTTGATGGCGCAGGTCGCGCATTTCAAATCCCATCAGTTTAACATCAAGTTGCTTGCTGAGCGCGATGACCTTGAAGGTTTCCCCCATTTCGTTCGGCAGGGTCAAGGTCTTGATCTGTTGGGCGATGCGGATTTGTTCGGTGATTGGCATGTTTGGATCGGAAGACATTTCCAGCAGGCCTGTTCCCATTAAAAAGTGCGCTTGAGTCGTGAAGCCGGCTACTTTCAGGTTGCTGTCGTAAGCCGCTTCGGCCACGGCCGTGAAGTCGACGTGAGCTGTGATGTCTTGCAGTCCTGGGTAGAAGAACGGATTGCTGTGTGCTCTATGCTGGAAGTGACAGCGTAAGGTTCCCATGACTCGGGCCGGTTGGTAGTATTCCTGGCGCGTGTAGCCGTAGTCGATCAAAAGGATGACCCCTTGCGACAGACTATCACTCAACGACTTTAGCCAAGGGTGAATGTTGAGATTGATTTCGGTTTCGTAGCCGAGTTCGGACACTTCGCCAATGTGATTGATTAACTGGTTGGCGAACTGTTGTAATTTTTTCTCAGTGATTTTTCGATAATCCCAACCAAATTGTTGAGTGTCTTCATTGTATTGAACGAAGCCTTGCAGAGCCTGTTGCGGTTCGATACGGATGCGTTCGAACGGCATCGCATCCAACACCTCATTCGCCAGAACGACTGCCGGAATTGGCGTTTTTGGTAAGCTGTCCAGCCAGATCACTTTTTCATACAAGTCGTCCGGCAGGTTTTCCCTGAGTGTAAACCGCTGACGTTCGCGCAAGTCGGCGCTGAGCTCGATGATGTAGTAGTTTTCCAGAGGTTGTTCCTGAGCTTCGAGTTCCAGCAGGATGTCTTTCGCCATAGTGCCTTGTCCGGCACCGAATTCGACAATGTTGGGGGTGTCGAGTTTGTTCAGCACTTGTATGGCTTGTCGGGCGATGCATCGTGAAAAGATTGGCGACACTTCCGGGGCGGTGATGAAATCGCCCTGCTCTCCGATTTTTGGCAGGCCGCTGGCGTAATAACCCAGTCCCGGCGTGTAGAGGGCCATCTCCATGAACTGGGAAAAACGCATATCCGGATGACGGCGAAGACTACGTTGGATTTTTTCGCTGAGTTGGGAGCTATGTTCTTTAGCTTCGTTTGAGGGTTCTGGTAAGGTGTTGTTGGCTTTCATACGGGTTAGGAGGATGTTCTCAAAGTAGAGTGTGGTATTATGCTATAAAGTGGTTGAAACCACTAGGGAATATGTAGATAAAGCGGTGAGGATCATGAAGGTTGGCATTCAAAAGTTGCATGAAAATGAGTGGCAGGTGAATATGGGATGTGCGTCCGTGAAAATGGACCGATTTTCCGTTGCGCTTCTTCACATTACTTTGGAGCACCTTCTGGCATTGGAGCACGGCCAGAGCCATTCAACCTTGAAAAGTTACGTGAAGCTGGGTTTGAAACTGGATGATTTGGATGATTTGGGTCTGCAGAAGGTTTTAAGTGAAGTGGATAGTAAGGCGGTTCTGGATTTGGTGATGCTGGCCGAGCAGCCTGAATTTACCGATCGGGTTTTGAAAAATCTGGGGGGCATTCTCGCCAAACAGTTGAAGGCCGATCTGGATTCGAACAATATGCCGGAAGAGCAGCAGGCGAAAGAGTCGATCCAGCATATCATTGAGAAAATGTTTGATTTGGAAGCCAGCGGTAAGATCGAATTCATCAAAGAAGATACGCAATATATTTAGCCAGGTGGGCGTTAAGATTATGGAAATTTCAGCTAAGCGCGACGAAAGCGGTGAATATCAGTTGGAAATGGGGCCGGTGACTCTAGCCTTGCCGCCGCAGGTTATCGAAGCTTTGCACTCTGTGATTGATAAGCGGCTCAATCAGTTCAGTGAAGAGGAAGCACTGTTGTTGGATAAGAAGCTCCAAGCGTATAAAGCTTTAGCAACAAAAATGTGTGCTGTCGACGATCGTATTTTCCAGACTTTTGCCCCACAAATTACTTCCGAACAGCTGGTGACACTGGTTCGGTTGGGAGAGGGGGATTCTTTGCGCGAGAAAGTGTTACGGAACCTGTCTCGGCAGAACCAGCGTTTGTTCGAAGAGGAATTCGAGCTACATGACAAGATTACGGTTCAGCACGCGTGTCTTTATATGGAACAATTGGTGCCGTTAATCAAAAAAGCGGTGCAGCGTCAGAAAGAAATTCAGCAAGAGATGGAGTAAGCCGTCTTCTCAACAGCCTGAACTGCTTCTTAAGCAGACGGCCTTTCCCTGTTAATAATCAATCCGACCGTTTCAGTCTCTTCGACCGCTTGTGGTTTGCTGACTTTTAAACGAATCTTTCTTACTGCCGAGTGATGGCTAAAGATATGCTCGCAGATGGCTTCAACCAGACTTTCCAGTAGTTCATAACGGCTTTCTTCCACTAACTCCAGGACTTCATCCGATACCTGTTTGTAATCGACGGTGTCTTCAATGGCGTCGCTTTTCGCTGCTTTACCAATGGGCAGTTGCATTTCGATATCGAAAATCAGCGGTTGACGGTTTTGGCGTTCCCATTCGTAGATGCCGATGATGGCTTGGGTTTTAAGTCCCTGGATAAAGATCGTGTCCATGCGTTTTCTGTCCATTCGGCAAGTTGAAGGCCGTGTTTAAAGGATTTATCTGAACGCTTATTATCTACTTCTAGTAAAATCATTCAATCTCAAAGTTCAGGCTTGCTAGTACCAAGGCGGGTAATAAGAAGGTTATACACAAATGGAATTAACGGCGATTTTATTTTTGGTCGGAGCGTATTTGTTAGGCTCTTTGTCATCGGCAATCATTGTATGTAAGCTGATGGGATATGACGATCCGCGTCAAGGCGGTTCAGGGAATCCGGGGGCGACCAACGTTAAACGACTTTACGGCAATAAGCCGGCGGCGATCACTTTGATCGGCGATATGTTAAAAGGGGTCTTGCCGGTTGCGGTTGCGCATTGGGCGGCATTGTCCCCCGAAGCGATCGTGCTGGTCGGCTTTGCGGCGTTCATCGGGCATCTTTATCCGGTGTTTTTCGGCTTTCACGGCGGAAAAGGTGTCGCTACCATGCTGGGTGTCATGTTCGGTTTGTCGTTGCCGATTGGTTTGGCCGTTGCTGGAACCTGGCTGTTTGTCGCTAAGGTGTTGAAAATTTCTTCTCTATCGGCTTTGATTGCGACCGCATTGGCGCCGGTGTATGTCTATTTTCTGTCCGGCGAAGTGAGTTGGACAGCAGTGACTTTAGTGATGACTATGATTCTGTTCTGGCGCCATAAAGGAAATATCCAGCGTTTGTTGAGTGGCGAAGAAAGCCGCATCAAAAATACGCCGGAAAAAGAGTGATTTAATCTGGGCAGGTCTGTCTTTTTAGATTGCAGGCAGGTCTTCCAGCGACCATCTAGGCGTGGTGGCAAAATTCAAATCGTTGTGCTGGCCCGCTTGTAAACGCTGTGCTCCGGCGTAGGCGATCATGGCACCGTTGTCGGTGCAGAACTCCAAACGTGGGTAGAACACTTCTCCTCTACGTTTTTTCATCAAACTGTCTAGTTTGGCTCGGATCTCGCGGTTAGCGCTGACTCCGCCCGAGACGACCAGTCGATTCAAGCCTTCCTGTTCCAAAGCACGCTTGCATTTGATGCTCAATGTATCGGCCACCGCCAGTTCAAAAGCACGGCAGATGTCGGCTTTGGTTTGGTCGGTTGCATCGCCCTTTTCAACGGCATCTTGCCAGGTATTTAATGTGTAGGTCTTGAGGCCGCTGAAGCTCATGTCCAAACCGGGACGGTCGACCATCGGACGAGGAAATTTATAACGGGTCGCGTCACCCTTTAATGCCAGGTTGGATACGTTCGGGCCGCCGGGATATCCCAGGTCCAGCATTTTAGCTGTTTTGTCGAAGGCTTCGCCGGCCGCATCGTCAAGCGTGTCGCCTAGGACTTTGTAGCGGCCGATACCATCGACCCGGATGATCATGCTATGTCCGCCGGAGACCAAAAGACAGATAAACGGGAATTCGGGTTGGGTTTCTTCCAGCATAGGTGCGAGTAAGTGGCCTTCCATATGATGGATTCCAACCGCGGGAACTTGCCAGGCATAGGCTAAACTGCGTGCAACCGACGCACCGGCGAGAAGTGCGCCCATCAATCCCGGACCGGCCGTGTAGGCGACGCCTTGGATTTCGGCAGGTTTTACCTTCGCATCTTCTAATGTCTGCAGGATGAGCGGGGCGAGTTTTTGGATATGATCGCGTGAGGCCAGTTCGGGTACAACTCCACCGTATTGGGCATGCAGTTCCATCTGGGTATATAATGTATGGGCTATAAGGCCTTTTTCGGTATGGTAAAGTGCGACACCTGTCTCATCGCAGGAGCTTTCTATACCTAGAACTAAAAGAGAATCTGTCATGTTTGTTACCCAACGCCATCAAAGTGGCTGAATTTTAACAAAATAATCGTCTTTTATTGGAAAAAGGTTTGCAAAAAAGTAATTGGAAATTTATAATTCCACGTTTTCCGCTGTCTCCTTTAATCTTGAGAGGGATGACATGAACCGAATTCAAAAAATTTAATAGGTAATAGTATGCCAAGCGTAAAAATCAGAGATACAGAACCATTTGACGTAGCACTACGTCGTTTTAAGCGTGCTTGCGAAAAAGCAGGTGTGTTAACTGAAGCGCGTAAGCGCGAGTTTTATGAAAAGCCAACTTGGGCTCGTAAGCGCATGAAAGCGGCCGCTGTTAAGCGTCTAGCTAAGCGTTTGTCGCGTGAGAACCGTCGTACAACTCGTATGTACTAAGAGCGGAGTGATTCGTGTCTAGTGAGTTGAAAGCACAACTGACGGCATCCATGAAGGATGCCATGAAGGCAAAAGAGAAAGAACGCTTGGTCGTTATTCGCTCTATGCTTGCTGCGGTTAAACAGGTTGAAATCGACAATCAAGTAGAATTGGACGATGCAGGAGTGTTGGCTGTTCTGGATAAAGCCATGAAACAGCGTCGCGACGCTCAGCAACAGTATATGGATGCCGATCGTCCGGATCTTGCTGAGCAAGAAGCCTATGAGATGACGGTGATTCAAGACTTTATGCCGCAAGCATTGACGGAAGACGAGATCAGTCAGCTTATCGACGAGGCCGTGGCGGAGACGGGTGCGAGTTCCATGCAGGACATGGGCAAGGTCATGGCCCAGCTGAAACCTCAGATGCAAGGCCGTGCAGATATGGGCGCGGTCAGCAAGTTGATCAAAGCCAAGTTGGGCTAACAGCTTTTTACTGGACTCGTAAGAGTCATTTCTATAAAAACCTGTCAATTGAAAAGTTGGCGGGTTTTTTGCGTTTTAAGGGGTGTGTATTTTTCTGTGGATAAGGTGTGAGTAATGGCGAATCAAACGGGTTCCATTCCGCGTTCCTTTATCGAGAACTTGTTGGCTCGAGCCGATGTCGTGCAAGTTATCAATCAGCGAGTTCCGCTGAAAAAAGCAGGTGCCACCTATAAGGCCTGTTGTCCTTTTCATGACGAGAAAACCCCGTCCTTCAATGTTAATCCGACTAAACAGTTCTACCACTGCTTCGGTTGCGGCGCGAGCGGCGATGCCCTGAAATTTATGATGGAGTATGACGGTCTTTCGTTTGTAGAGGCGGTTGAGGCACTTGCGGCCCAGTACGGTATGGAAGTTCCGAGGGAGAAATTATCCCCTCAGCAGCAGGCGGTCCAGCAGGTCAAGCAGCAAAAGCAGCGGGATTTGTATGACGTCATGCATTTGGCTGCCAAATTTTACCGCCATCAGCTAAGGGATCATCCCGCTTCAGCAGAGGCCAAAAGCTACCTGAAAGCAAGGGGCTTGAGTGCTGAAATCGCCAAGGAGTATGTGATCGGCTTTGCACCTCCGGGATGGGATAGTCTGGTTTCCGGGCTGCATGCAGATGCGAAACTTAAGCAGCAGTTGGTGGAAGTCGGCATGTTGGTGGAAAAGGATGACGGCAAAATTTATGATCGTTTCCGTCACCGTATTATGTTTCCGATCCGTGACGGGCGTGGACGCGTGGTGGCCTTCGGCGGGCGTGTGCTGGGCGACGATCAGCCTAAATACCTTAACTCGCCTGAAACGCCAATTTTCCATAAGAGTTATGCACTCTATGGTCTTTATGAGATGCGCCAGACACGTGAAAAGTTTGATCATATCTTGGTAGTGGAAGGCTACATGGATGTGGTTGCTCTGGCGCAGTTCGGGTTGCGCAACGCTGTAGCAACTTTGGGGACGGCTACGACTGCAGATCATTTAGCGATGCTGTTTCGTCAGGTCAATGAAGTTGTGTTTTGTTTCGATGGAGACCAGGCTGGTTTGAAAGCGGCATGGAAGGCTATGGAGCTTTCTCTTCCGTTGATGGAAGGTGAGCGTTCGGTGAAGTTCCTGTTCTTGCCGGAAGGTGAAGATCCGGATTCGATGGTTCGAAAAGAGGGCTTGGAAGCATTTCGCACCCGAGTTGGGAATGCGCTTTCATTGTCCGACTTCCTGTTGCAGGGATTGCAGGGCAAGTTGTCGTTTCCGGTGAATTCCATCGAAGGGCGTCAGCAAATGGTTTCGTTGGCAACGCCGTTCGTGCAGTTGGCAAAAGGTTTGTACCAGTATTTGCTGGTAGAAGGTTTGTCGGAGTTGGTTGGTTTGCCGGCATGGCGTCTGGAGAAGCAGTTGAATGTGTATTCCGGTTTCGCCGGAGGCAAAAAGGACAACTTTAAACCGGCAAAAGTGTCTTCGGCGCCTGTTAGTAGAGTAGTGACTCTGCCGTTGAAATTGGTTCGAATTCTATTGCGTAGGCCTGGGTGGGCAGAATTTTTTCCGGAAAATTTTTCGAAAGACCTTTTAAAAACGAACAATCGTGACTATCAAGTACTGGGCGGAGCGATTAAAAGTATTGTAGAGCACTCTTTTATAGCCGAATCTGCACTACATTGGTTAGCGCAAAACGGTTTTCAATCAGAGTTGGAATTGATTCAGCAATCGGAGTTACCCGATGACGATCAATTTCTGAGGGCGGAGTTTGATGTGGCCATTGTCGCATTGGCGGTCGCTTTGGATGAAGAGAAGCTTGGTCGATCCGGTTGGGATTTAACCGAGATGATAAAATTGCAGAGCTTGGCCGGTGAGAAGTAGTCGAAATTGGTTTACGAGTTGCTTGCAATTTAACTAAGGTAATCTTTTTTAAAGAATTTACAGGTAAAATCAAAGAAATTTGAGTATAATAACGGGTTCCGTTTTTTCTGAGCACTAAAAGTCGACAGTGTGAAGAGTTTGAGTCCAAAAGTATCGAGGCAGACATGACAAAAGTTGAAAGAAAACAGCAGTTAATTGATTTGATCGAGCGTGCTAAAGAGTTAGGTTTCCTGACTTATGCCGATGTAAATGATGTTTTGCCGGATGATATCGAAGAAGATCAGTTAGGCCAGGTTCTAACGATTCTGAAAGATTTTGGAATTCAGCTTTTTGACACGGCTCCTGATGAAGACGAGTTATTGACCAAAGATGGCGAGCTGTTTGACGATGCGGCAGCGGAAGCGGCTATTTCGGCATTGGCTGAAGTGGATTCCGAATTTGGTCGTACAACGGATCCGGTTCGCATGTACATGCGCGAGATGGGTTCGGTAGAGCTTTTGACTCGTCATGGTGAAATTGAGATCGCCAAGCGTATCGAATCGGGTATTCGTGAAATGTTGGATGCCTTGGCGACCTACCCAGCTTTTGCCGACAATATTTTGAATACTTTCACCAAAATGGAAGACGGTGAAGGTAAGGTTGCCGACGTGATTCAAGGTTTTGTTCGTCCGGGTGATTTGATCGACGTACCTGTCGAAGAGCTTTCTCCGGATAGCGATAATCAGGAACCGAAAGAAGACGGTGTTGATCCGGAAGAGTTGGCTGAATTCCTTAAAGTGTTGACCAAGTTGAACGCAGCAGCGCTTGAAGCGGAAGAGAAGTACGGTTTTTCAGATGCAAAAGCCGTTAAGAAAAGAACCGCTGTTGTTGAACATTTGCAGTCGGTTAAGATCACACCTGCATTCTCGAATCGCATGATCAAGCAGATCAAAATGAAGATTGCCGGAATTCGTGAACAGGAACGTATTATCGTTGATATGGTGATGCGTAACATCAAAGTACCACGTCCTATTTTTCTGGAAACGTTTGTTGGTTCTGAAACTGATTACGAGATGATCGATCGTCTGATCGAGAAAGCGCCTGAATTGGCTCCGCAGTTGGAAGAGGTTCGTGCCGATGTTAAGCGTGCCCAGAAACGTTTGGCGATGATTTCAAAAGCCGAGAAAATGCCGGTTTCGATTTATAAATCGACCTACAAGGATTTGAGTAAAGCTGAAAACAAAGCGCGAGTTGCCAAGCGTGAAATGATCGAGGCGAACTTGCGTTTGGTTATCTCTATCGCTAAGAAGTACACCAACCGTGGTTTGCAGTTCCTGGATTTGATTCAGGAAGGGAATATCGGTTTGATGAAGGCGGTTGATAAGTTCGAATATCGTCGTGGTTATAAGTTCTCGACTTATGCTACGTGGTGGATTCGTCAGGCGATCACGCGTTCGATTGCCGACCAGGCGCGTACCATTCGTATTCCGGTGCACATGATTGAAACCATCAACAAACTGAACCGTATTCAGCGTCAGTTGCTTCAGAAAATGGGGCGTGAACCGACTCCTGAAGAGTTGGCGGAAGAGATGGAAATGCCGGAAGACAAGATTCGCAAGGTGATGAAAATCGCCAAAGAACCTATCTCTATGGAAACTCCGATTGGGGATGACGAAGATTCTTCATTGGGTGACTTCATCGAAGATTCGAATATCCTGTCACCTCAGGATGCGGCCGATGCAGAAGGCATGAGTGAGACTGTGCGTGAGATGTTGAGTACATTGACGCCAAGAGAAGCGAAGGTTCTGCGTATGCGTTTTGGTTTGAGCATGAATACCGACCATACGTTGGAAGAAGTTGGTAAGCAGTTTGACGTGACTCGTGAACGTATCCGTCAGATTGAAGCCAAGGCATTGCGTAAACTGCGCCATCCTAGCCGTGCAGAACGCCTGAAGAGCTTCTTGGATTAATCCTGTCTGTCCAATCCCATCAATCTAAGGGATTGGGCTACAAAATCATTTCATAAAGGGGTGCTTGTCGCTATAATAGGCACCTCAAAATGAACAGGCCTGTTCATTTTCGTTTCCCATTCGGGGCCCTTAGCTCAGTTGGTTAGAGCACTCGACTCATAATCGATAGGTCCACGGTTCAAGTCCGTGAGGGCCCACCATTCATTTCGCATTGATTCAGGTTTTTATCCTTTTACTCGTCAGAAAAATAAATGCGGGGCCTTGGCCGTTTAATTAGCCGTTTTAGAGTGACAGGTAGCTGGCCGCTTCCTCGTCATTTGTAGGTTGGTAGGTTCTGTCCGGAGCCGGGAATCCGCAGCTTGTGCCGTCTGTGACGCGCACGGAATCTTCCCATGGCAATTTGTATTTGCCTTCGGCCAGATCGGTCATGTAGGTGTAAGGGCAGTCCATTGCACCACCTTTGACAGCGACATATCCTCGGTGACCGAATTGATAGATGTTGTTTTCAACACCCCAGTTGATTCTGGCTTCGTCCACCAAATCAGGGCGAACTTCCGCGGTGATGATTTCATCTGGAATTCCATTACCTTCAACAATCGGTGTGCCGTCGAAATCGACAATCATACCTTCACCCATCGAATTGAAAGTGCCGTCGGTGCCTGCAAGACAGACGTTGGCGGTAACCATCAGGTTGCAAAACGAGTTGGCCTGGTTGGTGACTTTCCAACTGTGTCGGATTGGAGCGGTGTAACCGGCGGTACGCAGCATGATATTGGCACCTTTGTAAGCACATTCTCTGGCCATTTCCGGGAACATTCCGTCATGGCAGATGATCAGAGCCAGTTTCGAACCGTTAGGGCCGTCACAGACCGGAATTCCTAGATTGCCGGGTTCCCAAGGTTCAACCGGTACCCAAGGGTGCAGTTTGCGGTAAAACAGTTTGATGTCACCGTTGTCGTCGATGATGATTCCGGTGTTATATGGATAACCGTTCGGGTTGTATTCCATGATCGAGAAGCATCCCCAGATATGGTTTTCTCGACATGCATTTTGGAATGCCTGAACTTCCGGGCCGTCGCGATGGCACATGATTTCATCACTGGTATCCATTGAAAGTCCGTGCAGACAGTATTCTGGAAACACGACCAAGTCCATGGTAGGCATCTGGTTTCTGGCTTTTTTGACGAGATTACAGACGTTCTGAGTTTCTTGTGCAAGATCTTCGGGTGTTTTGACGTTTGGCAGTTGTTTTTGAACCAGTCCGATAACAACACCTTTGTCAGATTTATTAAGGCCTCCGAGTCCACTCATTGTTTACTCTCCTTATCGAAATTGTAAATTGTATTTTTAAGGCGGGGAGGGCGGTCGAACGACCACCCTTTATAGGCGAGATTAGCTAGCTAAAAGTTCTTTTAGCGCATCGTCTATGAATGTGACATCAACAGGGTTCAGCCCAGGGCCGCCTGCGAAATGTCCCCAGATGGAAGGAATCGGACGGAATTCAGCGTTTGGCATTTTGCTGACTTCGTACTCGTTGTCTTCCGGTGGGAAGTAAAGGTCGGTTGCACCAGGCATGACAATCGCCTTAGCAGTGATCGACCCAAGCGCTTTTTCAAAATCGCCGTTGTAGATCGGGTTGGCACTGATGTCTCCGTATTGCCAGGTCCATAGCATTGCAAGCAGGTTGTTTGCATCACGATCTAGGAAGAAACCTTCCCAGAAAGCGACTAGGAAGTCTTCAAGTGAAGAGTAGCCTAGCTCTTTAAACAACTCCTCTCGGTAGAAGGGCTGTGAGAAGCCCCAGCCCGCGTAAACGCGAGCCATGGCTCTTAGGCCTTTTGTAGGAGGCGTTTTGTACCAGCCGTGCTCAAACGCGGCATCAGCAGTCAAAGCAGCCTTGACCCCTTCCAGGAACACGAAGTTGTGGACGGAAGTTTTAGCGGAACCACAGAAAGGTGCGATACGCTCTACCATGTCAGGGAATTGTGCTCCCCACTGGTAAGTCTGCTGTGCACCCATCGACCAACCTGCAACTAGTGCGATCTTTTCGATGCCGAACATTTCCGTTACCAGTTTGTGCTGGGCGGTGACGTTATCGTAAAGTGTTGTGCCAGGGAAGCGCGCTTGGTCATAAGGTGCCGGTGTGTTGCTAGGCGATGAAGAAAGCCCGTTACCTAACATGTTTGGAATGATGATGAAGTACTTTTCAGGATCCATCGCCATGCCTGGGCCTACAAGCCATTCATTGTCATAATGCTGCCCGGAGTACCAGGTAGGGTAAACAATGACATTGTCTTTCGCTGCGTTCAATGTACCGAACGTTTTATATGCCAGTTTGGCGTCGCGTAGCGTTGCGCCCCCTTGGGTGACAAAATCACCCAGTTCGAAAATTTTATAGTCACTCATTATGTCTATATCTCCGTTGATTACTATTAAGCGGTTATTTAGCTACTGGTGCAGCTACTTTTTCAGCGCTGGTGGACATGATTACCCAGTAAGCCGCACCACCGATGATGAATGAAGAGACTGCTGTTGATAGTCCTGGGAAGGATTTTTCAACGATGAAAGCGGCAACAGAACCGATTGCCCAAGCGATAAACGCTTTCGGACGCCAGTCAGTATCGATTTCAGAGTCTTTTCTCATTAGGTATTGGTCGATCAAAATGATGGCACCGATAGGTGGCACAATAATTCCAAGAAGGCTTAACCATTCGATGAAGAACGCCCAAACGTTGGTAGCGGCGATAACGATACCGATTGCACCAAGAATGACGGCAAGAAGACGCATGTGGCTTCCTAGGATACGTGACCAACCGGTTGCTGCGTTATACAGGCAGTGTGAACAAACCGAACCAAGGTTAAGCAATAGGAATACGAAAGCGACGACAGCCAACCAACCGATGTTTTGAGAGACCATGTAACCGAACATGTTGTCTCCACCGAATGGGTTTGCATCAGGAACGGCCAATGCGGCAGTCATGATTCCACCAACCAGCATAGCGATCATGTTTGCGAATGGGAATGCACTGAACGTTGCTACAAGAGAGCTCTTAGAGTCTTTTGCCCAACGGTTGAAGTCACCAGTAACCGTACCCGCATCGATGAACAGTGCGATAACCATAGTCAGACCGATACCGAACGCCATTGGAACTTCTGGGTTGTTACCAGGGTAAGCTGCGATTTCCGCCCAGGTTGTTGTGCTGGCTGCATCGAATGCTACCCATAGACCTAGGATGACGAAAAGCGGCGCTGAAATCATACCAATCCAGTGTAGTCCGCGAACCCCTAGGAACGTGATACCGATGTATAGGACACCAGCGATGATTGCCATCATCGTATAGTTGATCTGGAAGGCACTATTGATTAATGCGCCGGTGATACCCGTTTGAACAGCGAACCAGCCGAGTAACAGCGTGGCTAAAAGTCCCGAGGCTAAAACGTATCCTTTACGTCCGAAAACGATACTGGCGATAAGTGCAAAGTTGTAACCTTTTTTGGTTCCAAGTAGCCCCAGGCCTCCGACATAAGCGAACATCAATAGGTTACCGATAATCATCGCCCATAGAGCATCGATGAATCCCATTCCCATAACAAGTAGAGAACCAGTCATGGCACCAGTGATGATCATCGGGAAACCGATCCATACCATGCTGACCGAGAACATGCTGCGTCGTGCCTTTGCAGGTACGGCGCAATGTTCATATTCTTCACCAAGGACGTGATCCACTTCCTCTTCTAGATGCTCTATTGCATCTTCATATTCTTCAAGTTTCTTTTTCTCCAAGCCAGACATGGTTGGATCCTCCCTAATAAGTTGGATTTGTTAAATCAGATAAAAAGTAAGTTTTGTTTTGTGGATGAACAAGCTGCGGTTTTTGTGGATGAGTAAACCGAAGTTGTTGTGATGAGGGGGTGTAAACGGCTTTGTAGAACGGCCCTAATCTTTTTTCTAGAAAGCATTATTCGTTCCAAGAATAAAAAGTTACTTTTATTCAATATATACAGGGTTTGTCTCTAAAAATTAAGAACTTAATTGTTTTTAATTAGTGCTGAATTTGAATTTGTTGGTGCAGTTTTGATCTAGGTCTAGTTTGTTATGTTTGGTCTTGATTTTGTAGGTTTTTTAACCCTTCTTTGTTCTTCTTTGTAATATTTTGTAGATAAATGTATGTAATTGTTGGTGCGAATGCACGGTGTTGGATTGAATATAAAGAGCGTTTTGTATAGATAAATCTTTAACTCATTGAAAAATAAGGGTAAATGTCATGTGGTCATTTTGGTGCTAAAGGGTAGTTGAAGAATATATCAGGAGTGATTATGACCTCGTCAAGCATCTGGATTTCAGATCTAACCCATTACTATAACAAGAAGCAGTCTAAGCCTACGTTAGACAATATCAATCTAAAGATTCCTAAAGGGCAGTTGACGGCTTTGATCGGGCGAAGCGGTTGCGGTAAGTCGACATTGTTGCAAATGATTGCAGGTCTGTTGATGCCGTCTGAAGGCGCGGTTCGAATCAATACACACACTGTTATCAAACCAAGCGCGAAGTGGAACATGATGTTTCAGAAGCCGTCTCTATATCCTTGGATGACGGTGCGTGAAAATGCCGCTTTAGGATTGGTTTTTGCAGGTACCTATAAAGAAAAGCAGGATCGTGTTGAAGAGTTGTTGGATATGGTTGGCTTGGCCGAACATAAAGATAAGAACGTTCAGCAATTGTCCGGTGGGCAGCAACAAAGGGTCGCGTTGGCGCGCTCTCTGGCAACGGAGCCTGAAGTGTTGCTGTTAGACGAACCTTTCTCGGCACTCGATGCGTTTACTCGTGTTGCGTTGCAGACAGAGGTCTCGCAGATTTGTCATGATCAGGGAATCACGATGGTGTTGGTTACCCATGACATCGAAGAGTCCATAGCGATGGCCGACAATGTTGTGATCATGAGTCACAATCCTGGTCAGATCGTCGGAGATATGGACGTTCCGCTTGATTATCCCCGCGACAGAAATGCGCCGGAATTCACGCAGTTAAAAGATCAGTTGTTCAGCGAGTTCGAGAAGATCGATCAAGCGAAGCAGAAAGAGCTAGAGCAACAGGCTTCCTAAGATTTCACTAATTAATTTCCCGACAAGGAGAGAGCTACCATGTGTCAGTATTGTAATGATAATGAAATGTCTAAACATGACTATAAATTTAACCCTGAAAAAGGCCGTCGAGAATTCCTTCTTGACAGTATGGCTGCGGCTGGAGGTTTGGCCGCGGCGATGAGTTTGCCGATGGATGCCCTCGCCAGCATGGAGATGCCGGATGATGAGGTGGTTCGTATCGGTTATTTACCTATTACGGATGCGAGTGCTCTATTGGTTGCTCATGCAATGGGCTATTTTGAAGATGAAGGGTTAAAGGTTGAAAAGCCAACATTGATTCGTGGATGGTCTCCTCTTATTGAAGGTTTCGCTGCTAAAAAATTCAACTTGGTTCATTTCCTGAAGCCGATTCCTGTCTGGATGCGATACAACAATAAGTTTCCTGTAAAAATCACTGGATGGGCACATACCAACGGTTCAGGTCTGGTAGTAGGTAAGCATACTGGTGTTGAAAAGTTTGAAGACCTGGGTGGTAAACAGATTGCTGTTCCATATTGGTACTCGATGCATAACATTGTTTTGCAGATGGCGCTTAAAAATGCAGGTTTGGAGCCGGTTATCCAGGATCAGACCGAAGCGCTTAAACCAAATCAGGTTAACTTGCAGATCATGCCTCCACCGGATATGCCTCCTGCATTGGCAGCGAAGAAGATCGATGCCTTTATCGTTGCTGAACCTTTCAATGCTGCGGGCGAAGTCTTGGCGGGCGCGAAGATGTTGCGTTTCACCGGTGATGTTTGGAAGAACCACCCTTGCTGCGTTATCTGTATGCATGACGAGCACGTAGAGAAGAAGAAAGTCTGGTCTCAGAAGGTTATGAATGCGGTTGTTCGTGGTGCGCTATATGCGCAAGAGAACAAGGAAGAAGTCGCCAAGATGCTTTCGCGTGAAGGTAAACGTTATCTACCTATGAAAGCGAAAGTCGTTCTGAAGGCGATGACGGATTATGATCCAGCTCATTATGCGGAACCGGATGCGATCAAACATGAAGATTGGGGAACTGGACGCATCGACTTTAACCCATATCCATATCCATCAGCAACGAAGTTTATTGTTGATGAGCTGAAGAGCACTTTGGTAGCTGGAGATAAGACATTCCTAAACGAATTGGATACGGATTTTGTTGTTAAGGATCTGGTTAATTACGATTATGTCAAAAACGCCATGGATAAATTCGGTGTTTGGGATAAGGTTCCTGGCGTCAACCCTGCGAACCCGACAGAGCGTGAAGAGGTATTTGTTATATGAGCGTAGCGCTAGATTCGTTAAGCCAGCTTTCGGCTGGCTTTAAGAAATTACCTGCATGGTTGCAGGGAGTCGTCAATGCCTTTATCGGTATGGGGATCTTACTGTTCCTATGGTGGATCGGTGGTATTTTGATCGAATCTAATCCGGATACGGAAGCCTTTGCGGCTTTCGCACCGGGGCCGGCTCTGTCAGCCTTGTGGGGTCTTATTGGTTCAAGTTATCTATGGGATACCATTTATTCCAGCCTGTACCGTATTCTGATCGGTCTGTTCTGGGGGATTGTAATCGGTGTACCGGTTGGTATCTTGGTTGGTTATTTCCTACCTGTTCGTCAGGTTGCGAATATGCCGTTCCAGTTTTTGCGAATGATCAGCCCGTTAGCTTGGATGCCGATCGCTGTATTGGCATTTGAAACTTGGGATGCGGCGATTATCTTCCTGCTTGTGATGGCGACGGTTTGGCCGATTGTTTTCGGTACAGCACATGGTGTGCAGCGAATCGATCCTAACTGGTTCCGAGTCGCTCGAAACCTGGGTGCCGACGGTTACCAAATGTTGAGACGCGTGATCTTGCCGGCAATTGCACAAGATGTGTTTGCAGGGATTCGTTTGGCTGTAGGTGTTGCTTGGGTGGTATTGGTTCCGGCCGAATACCTGGGTGTGACATCCGGGCTGGGTTATGCCATCAATGATGCGAGGGATACGTTGGATTACGACACGCTTGCGGCGATGGTTGTAGTGATTGGGGCGATTGGTTTTCTGCTTGACTTCATTGCAGTGAAATTGATTAAGCGCTATTCATGGCACGTCGAATAATCGAAGTCAGAACAAAACGGCTACAGGAAACTCCTGTAGCCGTTTTTTAATTTATGACCTCAATAAAAGTTAGCCCTTCCAGAGGCAGAATCTGGTTGTCGGGCGTTTTTAAGAATTCTTCGCCGTTCTGGCAAAAAAGATCAATGATCAGACCTTCATAAATCGATTTTTCACCGTTTGAAGGTTTAAAGGTTAAACGAACTTTTTGGCCTCTCATGGCCGCAATTTCGAGTTGATCATAATAAGAGCAAGAGATGGTCATAAGCCGCTCCTAGCTTTAGGTTTGATGAACAAAATGATACGATGAGACTTAATAAAGTCCCTTAAAATTAGGTGATTCTGTGAAACAAATAGAGCAGCTGGATATTGCCAATCATTCTGAATATGTTGTCATAAAAGAGGCAGCTGAGCAAATTGAGAATGCCTACGATCCCCAGAAAGCAATTCATACGATTTTAAGTCTGATTTCCCGTCAAATGGGCCTGAACAGAGGACGTGTCTTGTTGCAAGAAACGACTTCGGGTTATTTGTATACGGCTTATGCTTATGGCTTGACCAAAGAAGAAGTCGCTCGTGGTCGTTTTGCGATGCGAGAGGGTATTTCAGGTAAGGTGATGTACACGGGGACACCGGTTATCGTTTCGGATATCGATAAGGAGGATGATTACCTCTGCAGAACAGTCGATCGTGCCACTCTGCCACAGGAAACCGTTGCATTCATTGCTACGCCTATTGTGCGTAACGGTGTTGTCATCGGTGTTTTAGCTGTCAACCGTCTAAGTAATCGTAATCGTTCTCTGGATAAGGATTTGGGGATTCTGAAACTAATCTCCCTGTTTATTAGTGAGATCCTGGCCGTCAATGCCATGCTTGAAACCCAGACACAGATCCTTAAGGAGGAGAACGAACAATTAAGGGCTATGGCACTTGGGCAGGGAAGTCAGTATGGCATTATCGGTGAAAGCACATCGTTGATGTCTGCCTTGAACAAAGTGGGCAGGGCTGCTAATGCGTCGGTCACTGTTTTGCTGAAAGGAGAATCAGGAACAGGGAAAGAGAAGTTCTCACGTATGTTGCACCTCTCTTCACACCGTCAGGACGGCCCTTTTATCGCAATTAACTGTGCGGCGATCCCTCAGGATTTGTTGGAATCCGAATTGTTCGGTCATGAGAAGGGCGCCTTTACCGGTGCGACCCAAACTAAACAGGGTAAGATCGAACTCGCAAACCACGGCACCTTGTTTCTGGATGAGATCGGGGATTTGGATTTGGGGCTCCAGGCCAAACTGCTTCGCGTGCTAGAGGAGCGTTCGATTACACGGGTTGGGGCGACCAAGCCGATTGCGGTCGACGCACGAATTATCGTTGCGTCGCATAAAGATCTTCATGAAGCCGTCAACAGCGGTAAATTCCGACTGGATCTTTTTTATCGCCTCAACGTTTTTCCAATCGAGCTGCCTCCTTTGCGTGAAAGGGAAGGAGATATTCGCTTGTTGGCCAGACATTTCCTTAACCAGGCAAACCAGGAATATAGTGCCAGTGCGATTTTCGATCACGGTGCTATGGAATTTTTGGAGTTGTATGAGTGGCCGGGTAATATCCGTCAGTTGGAAAATGTGGTGAAAAGGGCGGTGTTGCTGGCTGATGAAAGTCGGTTTATCTCATCGGCTCTGATTGAACGTATCATCGCGGAAGAAAGTGCGATTAATCATGCAGCTCAGGTTACTGTTACAGAGCCTGAAGGACCTAAAGTCATTGATCTTCCGCCTCAAGAAGCTCCTATCTTGCCGAATGCTCCGTCGATGGATTTTGCTATGGCGGCGCAGCATCAGGCTGCAAGAGTCGGCTTTGGCTGGCCGTCACAGGTTGCTACTGTGGACGAACAGAGTGAGAAAAGAGCTTATTGGAGAGTCTCGGAAGATGAATCGGCCAGATTACAACAAGCCCTTGAAATGGCACACGGTAATAAAACCCGTGCCGCGTTGTTGTTGAATATGACACCAAGGCAGTTCAGTTATCGTTTGAAGAAGCTGGGGCTTGCATAAAACAGCAGTCTGTTCAGACGGTATGGTTTCATAAAAGGCGTACATAAAAAAACACCTCGTTTCTTATAAAGGAACGAGGTGTTTTTTTATGGGAGGAGAAATGTTGTTAAGCGGAGAACAACTGCTTGTATAGTTGGTTGGCAGAGGATGCCAGTTCGCCACTAAGCGCAAAGCCTGAAACTTTATCTTCATTCTTGTAGAGAATTTTCTGATCGTTACCGGCTTGCAGTGTAACTTCCCATTGCCCTTGCGAGCTATCAAGAGGCGGACTCATCATGATAGATAGGCTTGGCGTCTTGGTTTTAACCAAAGGAGGCACGATCTGGAATTCCTGCGACAGGTCTCCATTGATGTGTGCGGCAATGGTTTGAGCTTGGCGTCTAATCGGCTCCAGATAAGCCTGAATGATACCGTTACTTTCAGAGCAGTCACCAAGTGCGTAGACGTCAGGATCCGATGTCTGGCAATATTGGTTGATGCAAACGCCAACGTGAGTGTCCAGTTTCGCTTTCTTGGCGATGTCGATGTTTGGCTGAAGTCCAATAGCGCTCAATACCATTTCCGTTTGAATGTCTTCGTTCTGGTTGGTTGACAATCGATAGCCTGAATCGGATAGGTTCATTTGCTCGACTTGTGTGTTGAAGTGCAGTTTGACGCCTTTCTCTGCCAGTTTGCTTTCCAGTGTGTCGGCAATCGTTCCCGGAAGCATCTGGCGCATTAGGTGGTCGCCGCGTACGATCAGGTCGACCTTGATGTCTTGTGAGGCTAAGTCTTCGGCCATTTCCGTTGCGATCAAGCCGCCGCCGATAATGGTAACCGAATGTTTTCCTTCCAAAGCATTTCGGAATTTACGGTATGCGTTCAGATCATTAACCGCCGATACTTCGTGACCCGCATCGCCTTCGATTTTAGGAATCATGGCTTTGGCACCGGTCGCAATGATTAGTTTGTCATAACCGAAGCTTCCTGTTGTGGTCATTACTTTCTTGCGTTTAGTGTTGATCGACATGACCTTGGTACGTGTCTTAACGCCGATATCAAGTTGCGCTGCTTTTTCATCGGCACTCGCTTCCTTCAAGTCTTCTGGCGTGCGTCCCTGGCTCAGGGCCATGGAAATGGCCGGCTTTGGATAGACGGTGCCGTCGCAAGCAGTCAAGAGAGTGATTTCACTGTCTGGTTGTTGTTGGCGGATGGCTTCTGCAACCTGCCAACCCGCATAGCCCGCACCGATAATCAGTACGTCTGCCTGATTACTGGCTTTACGTTTCGGGGCGCTGCTGGCCGCCTTGGATTTGGTTTCGTCGATGAGTACAAAGTCACTCTTACTTACCAGGCACAGAGGGCAATACCAGTCGTCCGGGATGTCTTCAAAGCGTGTTCCCGGTGCTAGCCCTGAATCCGGATCTCCAAATTCTTCGTCGTAAATCAGGCCGCAGGTTTTGCAGATATATTTTTTATATTCTGTACTCATCATGATCTCCTATGCCGCTTCTTCGATGCGTGCAATTTCTTTTCGTAGATGTTTGATTGAAGGGGTGACGATGATTACAAAATAAGCTTCACGTAATTTACGCTGAGCAACAGCATCAGTAATGTAGCCTTTAGCTCCGGCATGCTGCATGACGGAATCGGCTGCGCGTTTGCAATATTCTGAACCTAGTAATCTTGCTTCAAGTACTGACTTGAAAAATTCCTCACCCGGTGTGAAAGGTTCTTCGCAGAGTGATTCGATTAAATCCAGAGCGTCTTCGAGTTCTTCCTGAAGTTCTTCCGGTGAATCATCAAGATATGCGTTGATTTCGGAAAGGGTCAGGTTTGCTCTGTGCATTTCATTGATGGAACCTTGGATGACACCTGCCGCCATACCAGTTTGTAGCAAGACGAAACCGGCTTTGATTTTCTGTAGGTAACTTTTTACAGGATCAGCCAGCAAATACTTTTTAGGTAGGAATGCGTTATCGAAAATCAACGAATAAGTTCCCGTTCCTTCCATCCCTGTGAAGCTAACCATCTGTTTCATTGTCAGGCCGTTCAGGTCGCATGGGATTAATGCCATGACATCGCGGTAGTCGCTTTTGTCGTGATCGTGAACAGTGAAGATCGAACCGAAAAAGTGTTTGCTGGAGTTGTCGTCCAGATTGGAAACCCACGGCAAGGTACCGTTGATGATATAACCGTCTTCAGTCTCTTCCGCAGTCAATTTTAGGTCTTCGATACCCGCAAAGTATTTCATTGGATTCGAAAGAGCGGTTGCGCCAAAATATTCACCGTCTACCAGTTTTGGAAGGATTTCAGACTTGAGCCAATCGTTTTCCGAGTTTTCAATGTACCAGCAACATACCGTATGAGCCCACATCATGAATCCGGTACTCATACATTCTTCCGATACGGTTGCCATATCTTTGATGGTGCCGAACAAGTCTAGAGTTCCGTTGTTGTGAGATGGAATGTGATGACGGAATGCACCGGCTTTACCCAACTGCTCAAGAACTTCAGTCGTGTATTTTCCGTGGTCGATGGCCACAGTAAGTGGTTTAAGGGTTTTTTCTACAATTTGACTAATCATGGAAGTTATCCTTGTTAGTAGAGTCGGCCCGGCACTCGGTAATATGGCCGGGCCGGACTGTTTAATCGACTAATTTACCGCTAAGGTCAACTGCATTCATATAAGTGTTGGCAACTGGAGACCATTTGATTGCGTGTGCAACCAAACCTTCAAGTTCTTCTTTTGAAGTGCCTGGTGCTTCGATTGTGAAGAATGCACGGACTTCGGTTACACCCAATTTTTTGTTAGGGTCGATATCACCGGTACCCCATACCGCAGTGATGTTGATGTCACCTTCAAGTTCGATTTCTAGCTTGGTTAAGTTGATTCCGCGTGCGGTCGCATTGGCCTGAACACCAACTGACAAACAAGAACCCAAAGAAAGAAGAGCCATTTCAGAAGGGTTTGGAGCCGTGTCTTCCCCAAGAAGAACAGGTGGTTCGTCAACCACAACAGGATCAAGGTCACGTACATAGTTAAGGTTCTTGAACTGACCTTCCAAAACGGTTTTGGATTTAAGTGTTTTAATTGTGTTTGGATTTGCTTTACCAGCTTCCGCAAGTTTGTTCAAACCGTCGTTATCGATTGGACGAATACATGAAGGGATATAAACTTCAGCCATGATGATCTCCTGCTGTTTTAAATAAAATAATTTGAAAAATCATTTCGTGATACGAAAGATGAATAGCCTATAGCTTTAAGGGTGCCATAAAATCGTATTTTCTTTTAAAACAATACCTTATAAATATATTTTTATATTTTACTTTAATAAAAGGTGCTTTTTTGTCTACAATTTTTTACCAAATGTCTACAATTGTAGACACAGTATTACAATTAATAACAAAAGTCAGGCGGGTAAAATTAAAAGTATAATGAAATCAATTGGTTATAAAATTGGCATGTGACTTGCATAGAGTTGAGTGTTTTTTAATAACACTACTGGAGTACAGTGACTATGATGTCTAAAATTGAAATGACTGAAGCGATTATTGTTGCTAAAGCGGAAAAAAACGTTGGATGGTGTGATATCGCGGCTGCAGCCGGATTGAGCGAGGTGTATACAACTTCGGCTTGTTTGGGAATGAATCACTTGGATGCAGGGGTGGCGGACAAGTTGTGTGAGTTCTTGGGATTGGGTGCAGAAGTCAGCACGGCATTGCAGGCGTTTCCTCATAAGTCATGGGATAAATTGGTGCCAACGGATCCATTGATTTACAGATTGTATGAAATTGTCGGGGTGTATGGTCCAACAATGAAAGAGTTGATTCACGAGAAATTTGGCGACGGTATCATGAGTGCAATCGATTTTACGATGGACATCGACAAAGAAGAGAATCCGGCCGGTGATCGAGTGGTCGTGACAATGAACGGTAAGTTCCTAGCTTATAAAGAGTGGTAAGTCTCGATCGGTTTTAATTGGAAGTAACTTTTACCCGCTATCGGCGGGTTTTTTTATGCTTGAATTTTGAGTTTAGATTGTGAGCAGGCCTGTCCGGTCGCTCTACAACGGGAATTACTCTCGGCCAAGTGCTGGACGGTTAAGTGCTTCTTTAATTTTTGCGATGATAGCGACCCTGACTTCCGGAGGGACGGTAAATTTGTCGTTAAATGTTGACGAATTTTTCATCCGTTCATAGTTCTGTTTTGCACTTTCCGGAACCTTAAAGACCGTATCACTGTACTGCCAGTCGGATTCAATGACTGGAGGGAGCTCTTTTTCTGCGAACATTCGTTCAATGTCCTTGATGAAAGAGTCGGTGTTGTGAAGAACACGGCTTTTTGTAGAAACAGTCACCGAAATATACTCCTTCGGTGAGAAGTCGACATGATTTGAAATCCTATGCGCGACTTCCTTCTGGTCGTCGGGCACAAAGGGCTCCAAGTATTTCATGAACTCCTTCTTTTCCAGTTTCATCATCTGGTGAAGCGCTTCCGATTTTGCCGTTTTCTTGAGCTGTTGAATCGTCAGAAAATAAAGTATTCCCAGTAGGGCTGATAGTGCTGCTGTGGCAATCAGAATGATAAGCGGTCGGATGTCAGTAAAGACAATAAGAACCGGGATGACAACGGTCATCAGCATCAGCCAGATAGCAGAAAGCGTTTTGACGGTTCCTGTTTGGATATACCAAGGATAGTAGAGCTCTTCCTTAAAAATAGTGGTATCTAATTCCAATAGGTGTTCCAGAGCAGTTAGGTGGTTAAAACGGCGCATTCAATGTCCTCCAGGTGCAATACCCATAGAATTCCCCCATTTCATTACGGCTGCACGCGCTGCAGTAATGGCGTTTTCCGGAAGGCTTAGAATCGCGCCACCTACTTCTCTGTATTGTTTCATTTCTTGAGTAATATAGTGCTCGCCTTGAGCGCTTTCAACCACAAAGTTCGCGACCATGATTAGACTGACCATATGTCTGACCTTTTGGTCCTGGCTGAAATTTTGAATAAAATTCAGATCATGGTGCAAGAGGATGGATTTATAGATTTCAGAACTCAGGTTCCACTTTTTTGCAAGAAGAGCGCCAAGGAAAGTGTGGTTGGTCAGGAAAAGACGTTCTTCTTGTTTGATCGCATTTTCAGGGTTTGCCAGATGAATTTGGAATAAGCTGGCATACTCTTTCGGCTTTGAACGCAAAAGATAGATGGCACCGATATTCTGCATCAATCCAGCCATGTAGGCTTCAGTTCTGGAAACATCATAGACCCAAAAGGAAAGTTCTGCTGCGGCCAACCCGGCTTGGGCACCATGTTTGAGTATCTCTTTTTCTTGAGGCGATTGGGCGATTTTATGGCTCAAGGTGCTTGCAAGAAAAAGGTCGCTGATGTCATTGAGCCCTAACAGGTTAACGGCGGCTTTTGCATCTGTGATGTTCGACTTTTCGGCGGTTACATTGCTGTTGACCAATTTTAGAAAGTCGCCGAGCAATTCTGAGTTGTGGGCGATCAGATTGGCTATTGTGACCGTGTTGGGATGTGTTTTTTCCAGTTCTTCACGAATGCGGATAACTTCTTCGGGAATGCATTGCAGTCCAATCTGTTCAATGATGAGTGCCGCCCGAGTCAGTTGTTGTTGCATGGGAATTTAACCTGTTTTGATTAAATGTTTTACAAAAGACGTGAAAAACCTTTGCAACTCCGATTCTATCAGCTTGTTAGAGAATCAACTAATAAAAAAAACAGGCATTTTATAGACTGTGCCGGTTGGATGGTGATAGTAAAAATGAAAAAAGTTAAAAACCATAGTGGATTGATTACACGAGGTTTTTTGTCGTCGATAATTTTATTTGATAAAATTATGTCTACATCATTTTTATGTAAGTAAAGCATTATAGATATGATCTCTTCAGCGACAGGCGGTTACACCTATCCTAATTATGCTCCCATAACGAATCGGGAGCAGGGTATCGTGCCTGCCGAATCTTTGAAGAGCCAGCCTTCGATTCAAATTGTGGATCGTAGTCAAACGTCTGCCCCGGCGAGTCAAAATTCAAATAAGCCTCAGTCTGAACAGAAGGACCAAAATGGTTCATCTTTATCGCAGAATAAAGCAACCGCTCAAACTTCAAGCAGTAATGAGAACGAACAGGCTGTACAGCAGGTCGTAAATCAATTAAAGGCAAGAGATTCTGAAGTGCGTGCTCATGAAATGGCGCATTTAGGGGCTGCGGGCGGTTATGCGACCAGCGGGGCTTCTTATGCCTATCAGGTAGGACCGGACGGAAAACGTTATGCAATCGGCGGTGAAGTTGGAATTGATATTTCACCGGTCGCAGGTGATCCTCAAGCGACTCTGCAAAAAGCGGCGGTGGTTCAACGTGCTGCTTTGGCGCCGGCGCAACCTTCTTCTCAGGATTACAGGGTGGCGAGTGCGGCGGCTCAGATGGCGGCTCAGGCTAGAATGGAATTGACTCAAAAAGAGGATGTTCAGGAAGCCGGTGCGGAGAACGACGGTGATTCCGACGATTCGGGTTCGGGAAATGAATCTTCTGGTGATTCGAGCAGAGTAGAAACTTCAAGTCGTATTAATGAGTCTCAATCCCAAATGAACAGTGCGGATCTTCAGGCGAGTCGAAACGAGTTTGATTTGAGACTTTCGTTTCAGAGAATGGCCTAGACGAAACGCCTAAGCATTTATATCTTGGATTGCAAAAATGGGAAGTCGATTAGTTGACCGGGCAGAACGTATCCTGCATCGCACCCATTAATTTCAAAATGTTTGGATCTCTAACTTTGCAAAGAATTTTGCTGCCTTCACGGCGTGATGTGATGATCTCTTTTTCACGCAAGATATCGATGTGTTGGGAAATGTTACTTTGAGTCGTGCCGACTTTTGCAACGATATCCATGACTGGTAATTCATTTTCACCGATGACGCATAGAATTTTCAGTCTAAGAGGGTGACCCATGGCTTTAAGTGCCTTAGAAGCTTTGTTGATATTTTCTTCTTTCATCTCAAACAATTCAGATTCTTGCATATCGGGTTTCACCATTTAACTTTATAAAGATATTATTAATTGATTTTAATGAAAACCAAACTCTATGTCACGAAAACTTCATTTATAATGGCAGAAATATAATTTTATACAGACGCTCGAATTGATTTATATTTTTTTAATGGATTAATCAGTGTCTTAAAACAGCTGGAGACTCAAGTGAGTATAACGGTATACAAGAAAGCAACATGGATGGGAGTTGGTGCCTTGATCGGTGCCTTGATCGTAGTTACGTCTAGTGTGATGGCTGACAAGCCTCAGAACGAAGTCGCTCCGGACTCAGCGGTTCAGCAAGAGAAAGTGACGTTGCCGTTGCAGGAGCTCCGAGCGTTTGCGGAAGTCTTTGAACGAGTTTCCAACGACTACGTAGAAGAAGTTGATGAAAAGAAACTGCTTGAGGGCGCAATCAGCGGCATGTTGTCGAGTCTGGATCCGCATTCCGCATATCTGCCACCGAAAAGTTTCGAGGAAATGGAAGAACACACCAAAGGTGAATTCGGCGGTTTGGGTATGGAAGTCGGCATGGAAGACGGTTTCGTCAAAGTCATTTCACCGATTGACGATACGCCTGCACAAAAGGCCGGAGTCAAGGCCGGAGATTTGATCGTAAAACTGGGTGACGAACCGGTTAAGGGTAAGACCTTGAGTGAGGCCGTGAAAATCATGCGCGGTAAGCCGGGCACGAAGCTTAAGCTAACCATCGTTAGAAAAGGCAATGATGCTCCGATCGTTCTTGAAATCACCCGAGCGGTTATCAAGGTGAAAAGTGTTAAGCAGAGATTGTTGAAAGACGGTGTTGGTTATGTGCGTATCAGTCAGTTCCAGATCCGTACCGGGCAAGATCTGGTTAATGCGATTGAAAAGCTGGATGAAGAGAACAAAGGGCCTATTAATGGGCTGGTTCTGGATTTGCGTAACAACCCGGGCGGCGTTTTGACTGCGGCTGTTCAGGTGTCGGATGCATTTCTGAATGAAGGATTGATCGTTTACACTGAGGGTAGAATCAAGAATTCGAAGATGCGTTTTGAAGCCCAGCAAGGCGATATCATGAAAGGGCGTCCGGTTGTGGTTCTGATCAATGAAGGTTCTGCGTCTGCGTCGGAAATCGTTGCGGGGGCTTTGCAGGACCAGAAGCGCGCTATCGTAGTGGGTCGTACCAGTTTCGGTAAAGGGTCGGTTCAAACGCTTTTACCTTTGAATAATGGCGCGGCGATTAAAGTAACTACAGCACGTTATTTCACGCCGCTAGGTCGTTCAATTCAGGCGGAAGGCATCAAGCCGGACATCAAGGTCGACCTGGTCAAGGTTGAGAAAGTAGATACTTCCGAGTTGGTGAGCGTCAAGGAAAAGGATCTTTCCGGTCACTTGGAAAACGGCAACGGTTCTGATAAGTCCAAAAAGACTAAGAGTGAAAAGGATGCCAAGAAGTTGGAAGAGATCAATGAGTTGCTTGAAAAGGATTATGAGTTGAACGAAGCATTGAGAGTACTCAAAACCATGTCCTTGGCGCAAAAAATGAAATAGCGTTTAAGATCAACAAAGCCACTTTCGAGTGGCTTTTTTGTTTGTATGAGGTGAGTGATGTCAAAAGTATTAGTGCCCTTAGCGCAAGGTTGTGAAGAATTAGAAGCGGTGACCATCATAGACCTGTTGGTTCGAGCAGGTGTGGATGTGACCTCTGCAAGTCTGGATGATGAGCGTGTCATCACGGCAAGTCGAGGCGTTCAGCTGATTGCTCAAACCACACTTGATGCTGTGATTGAGGAATCCTTCGATCTGATTGCACTTCCTGGTGGTTTACCCGGTGCAGATTATCTGATGCAGGATTCCAGGTTGATTAAGATGCTACAAAATACGGCTGACCGTGGCGGTTACGTCGCGGCGATCTGTGCTGCGCCGCAAGTATTGGTAGAGGCAGGCCTATTGGAAAACCGGCAGGCTACCAGTTTCCCAGGTGTGATTGATCGCAAGCCTGCTGATGGAATGCGGTATCTGGACGAACCGGTGGTTGAGGACGGTAAGATCATCACTTCGAAAGGTCCGGGAACGGCAATGGATTTCGCATTGACCCTGATTGAAAGACTTGAGGGAGGCGAAAAACGCCGTCAGGTCGAGCAAGGTTTGCAACGGCCTTAAGTTTTTTCAAATCTTTTTTAGACCCTCTTTGGTCTCTTCTGAAAGCCGGTTTTAACAACCGGCTTTTTTCTTGTTTTTACTAAATCCACATTATTTTTTGAAACAAAGTTTTATTCCCGAGGTCTCTTAATTGGAAGGGGGTGATTTCAAACAGGCGTTTTTTGTTTGGAACAACCGGAGTATGAACATGATGAAGAATACACGCAGGGGCTTTATGACGTTCATATGCATCTCAATCGCGACCGTCGCAGGAGCGGCGTCCGCAGCGGGAAACCCCTTTGGGTTGGTGAATGTGCAGTCAAGTTATCAAAATATAACGGATATTCCTTGTCCAAAACCAGTTGAAGGTCGTTGCGGTGAAATTCCTGCGCCAAGACCCGTGGAAGGTGGATGTGGCGTCAAAAGATAAATCAATCACAATAAGGAACGTGCGGAGAACGGTTCTGTAAGACTTTAAAAGCCATCAATCACGGTGGCTTTTAACTCTTATCCATAAATGGAAAGATGAAATAAACCTTTGGATTTAAGGTCTTCTTAAGTTGGAAGGGGAAATTATTTGTATAGATAACATTGGAGAGAGGTCATGAATAAACAAACACGTAGAGATTTTTTGAAGCTTGCCGGTGCCTCTCTGGTATCAGCAAGTGGGATGGCTTCAGCGGCGGAGAATCCTTTTGGTTTCACTGAAATGAAAAATGGATATTCTCAAGTGGCTGAGGCATCGCCTGAAGGGACTTGCGGAAATAAGCCGGCTCCGAAACCTAAACCTACTGAAGGAACGTGCGGAAGTAAACCGGCTCCGGAGCCTGATCCGATTGAATAAATAGGAAACATGCGATTGGATAGTTCGGTACGAGTGGCAAATGGCTTATTCGTCGAGGCAGGTTAGAAACTATAAAATTAAAAGCCACCGTTTTATGAGGTGGCTTTTTCATTTATATTGTTAGGGTAAATGAACAGGCCTGCTCAGTTTTAAAATCGAGAAGATTATGCAAATTAGACAATATCCGGTACAAGGCGTTGGTTTGGGGTTGAGACGCAGCTTCTTTGATGAAGTGGTTGAGACGCCCGATCTGGCGATCGACTTCATGGAAATCGCCCCTGAAAATTGGTTGCATTTTGGCGGACGCCAGGGGCGGCAGCTTAGGGTTTTGACCGAACGTTGGCCTTTCCTGTGTCACGGATTGTCTTTGGATTTGGGTGGACCGCATCCATTGGATGAAGATTATGTGCGCGAGTTGAAAGGCTTTTTCGACCAGCATGACATCCGTGCCTATACCGAACATTTGAGCTATTGCGGTGACAGCGGTCACCTGTACGATTTGATGCCGATTCCGTTCACCGAAGAGGCGGTCAAATATGTGGCGGAACGCATCAAGCGTGTGCAGGATATTCTTGAACGTCGCATCGGAATCGAGAACGTCTCCTTTTACGCCATGCCTTCGCATGAAATGACCGAACAGGAGTTTATTCGAGCCGTATTGGACGAAGCAGACTGCGACCTTTTGTTCGACGTTAACAACACTTACGTGAATGCCATCAATCATGGCTATTCGGCCGAAGAATACATGAAGTCGATGCCGACTGAGCGCATTGTGTACTTGCATATGGCGGGGCATTTCGACGAAGCGGATGATCTTAAGATCGATACCCACGGTCAGCCGGTAAAAGAGCAGGTGTGGCAGTTGCTGGAACAGACCTATGAACAACACGGATTGATTCCGACCTTGTTGGAACGTGATTTCAACATTCCTCCGATGGCCGAATTGATGCAGGAGGTCGAACAGATTCGCGATTATCAAAACCAGTGGAGAGCACGATATGGCGAATGATTCAATCGCTCAACCCCATTTCCAGAAGTTGCAACAGCAATTCGCAGAGCATATCCGCAATCCTGAAAAACCGTATGCACCCAAAGGCGAACAACAGATTGAACCACGGCGTCTGGAAGTGTATGAATCTCTTTTTTTCAACAACGTCGAAGGCTTTTTTAATTCGCTCTTTCCGGTGACTTCGGCTGTACTCGGTGAGGACCGATGGCAGCAATTGATGCGCGAATACATGATCAAACACCGGGCGCGCACGCCGCTTTTCCACCGACTGGGAGAAGAGTTTTTAGCGTTTTTAAATGACAGTTACGAACCCCAGCAACAAGATCCAACTTTCTTGTTGGAGTTGGCGCATTACGAATGGGTGGAGTTGGCGCTCGGAATTTCACCTGAAGAGGCGGACTCTAATCCAACGGGATTGAAAGCGGATCTTCAGCAGGCCTATCAGCTTTCTCCTGTGGCCTGGCCTTTGGTCTACGATTGGCCGGTTCAGCAGATTTCGGTTGATTACCAGCCGGAAACGGCACCGGAACAGGTCACGACATTACTGGTTTTCCGTAATGCCGACGATCGGGTCGAATTCATGGAGATTGCTCCTTTGCTTTATCAGTGGCTGACGGCTTTGAATGAGGCGGACAGTGCACGTGCCGCATTGATGCCGTTGACGGCAGAACTTGAACTCGATGAAGCGGCCCTTGAACAGTTTGCGGTTCAGACCTTACAGCAGTTGATCGATCTGAATATCATCCATCCAAGAAATGTTTAATTCTCGCCGTAACCGCCGCCGCCCGGCGTGTGGATAGCGAAGATTTCTCCGGCATCCAACTCCACAGTCAGGGTGCTATTCAATCCTTCTTTCGGTTCTGCATTCTCAACAGTCCTGTCCGAATCAGCTTTGATGACGTAGTGCTTTCCAACTTGTCCGGGAAGGCCGCCATCCATTCCGTAAGGCGGAATCAAGCGGTGGTTACTGAGCATGGACACCGTCATCGGTTTGAGGAATTCGAAATGTCGTTCGCAACCGTTTCCACCACGGTATTTACCTTGCCCGCCACTGCCGAGACGAATCGCAAACCGTCGCAGACGCACCGGGTAACGCAGTTCTAGAATTTCCGGATCGGTCAGTCGTGAGTTGGTCATGTGGCTATGGATGGCATCGTGACCTTCGTATCCGGGGCCTGCGCCCGTGCCGCCGCACAGGGTTTCATAATATTGCCAGGTATCGTCGCCGAAGGTCAGGTTGTTCATGGTTCCCTGAGAAGCCGCTTGAATCTGCAGGGCGCCGTATAAAGTATCCGTGACCACCTGTGAGGTCTCGACATTTCCGGCCACCACCGCGGCCGGATAGCTCGGGTTGAGCATCGAACCTTTTGGAACGATCAGTTCAACCGGACGCAGGAAACCGTCGTTCAACGGAATCGGCTGGTCGATCAGGGTGCGCAGTACATACAGGGTTGCGGCACGGGTGATGGCGTGCGGTGCATTGAAGTTGTTGTTCTGTTGGTCACTGCTGCCGCTGAAGTCGATAATCAATTTTTGGCCGGCCGGGGCTTTTTGGATGTTCACACAGACTTTGGAACCTTGGTCTGTCGGATAACAAAATTCGCCGGACTTGAGTTCAGGCAGCAGTTTGATGACGGCTTGTTCTGCATGGTTCAAAACATGCGTCATATAGTCGGTTACTGTTTCGACGCCGACGTTTCCACATAGTTCGACAAGTCCCTGAATCCCTCGTTGGTTAGCGGCAATTTGGGCGTGCAGGTCGTTGAGGTTCTGGTTGAGATTACGCACCGGATATTTGGCTTCGGTGAACAGTCGGCTGATCAAGTCGGTCTGGAAAACACCCTGTTTAACCAACGGCACACAATCCAAAAGTACGCCTTCCTGCTCGATGTGTTGGCTGGCGGCCGGCATCGAACCGGGCGTGAGTCCGCCGACATCGGCGTGGTGGCCGCGCGAGGCCACGAAAAACTGAAGTTCTCCGTCGACGAATACCGGTGAGATCAAGGTGATGTCCGGCAGGTGAGTTCCGCCTGCGTAAGGGTTGTTGAGGGCATAGGCATCACCGTCGCGAAGTGAATCACCGACCTTGTGGATGACGGCTTTGACCGATTCGCCCATCGAACCAAGATGCACCGGCACGTGCGGGGCATTGGCGATCAGTTGGCCTTGGGCGTCGAACAGGGCGCAGGAAAAATCCAGACGTTCTTTGATGTTGACCGAGTGCGCGGTTTTCGCCAAGGTGGCGCCCATCTGTTCGGCGATGGCCATGAAGCGGTTGTTGAATAATGCCAGTTGGATCGGATCGGGCTGTTTTGAATCAGTCGTATCGGAAGAATGTTCTTTGACTGCGGCCGTTGTTTGTTGCAACAACAGTTGTCCGTCACTTTGCAGTTGGGCGCACCAGTCGGGTTCGATCACCAGGGTACCGGTGTCTTCCAGAATCAGGGCGGGGCCGTGAATCTTCTGTTCCAAACTTATTGCAGGACGTTGGTAAACCGGGGCCGAATGCCATTGTCCGCCAGCGTAGAGGCGAACGGTTTCAATCGGCTGTGCCGGTTGGTCGCTTTCGATGGGGCAGTTCTCGGGTGAGTGTGCCTGCGAAGCGGCTTCGATGCTGATGCTGTTGATGACGACCGGAACGTCGGTCTGGACGAATCCGAATTGTCTGCGGTGCTGTTTGGCAAATTGCGCTTCGTAGTCGTTTGGCGATAGTGCAGAGTCGAAATTCAGATCGAGCAACGTATCGCTGCCACGGTAGTGAAGATGCAGCGTGATTTTGGTTTCCGCAGGCGTTTCGTTCTGTTCGCGCAGTTTTGAACAGGCCTGTTCGGTTTGTTCGAGAATCTGTGAATCGATTTCGTCGAGCTTTTGCAATTCCAATCCGTAGGAACGGGTTTCGATATGACTCTTTTTCGCCAAGCCCATGCCGTAGGCCGAGAGTACGCCCGAGTACGGGTGGAGCAGAACCTTGCTCATTCCCAGTTTGTCGGCCACCGCGCAGGCGTGCTGTCCTCCGGCACCGCCGAAGCTCACCAGCGTATAGTCTTTGACATCGTAACCGCGTTGGGTGGAGATTTTTTCAATGGCGCTGGCCATATGCTCGACCGCGATTTTCAATGCGCCTTCTGCCACGGTTTCGGGGGTGAGCTCGAGTTCTTCAGCGAGTTTGGAAAACGTTTGTCTAACCGCATCCAAATCCAAAGGCTGATCGGCATCGGGTCCGAAGACCGCAGGGAAATGCTGTGGTTGGATACGGCCGAGTAGTACGTTGCAGTCGGTGACGGTCAAAGGGCCGCCGCGTCGGTAAGCAGCAGGGCCGGGATTGGCTCCGGCGGATTCAGGACCGACCTGAAGTTCGCCTTGCAGAGCCTTGACGATGGAACCGCCGCCAGCGGCGACCGTGTGGATATCGAGCATCGGAACGCGCATCTGAACGCCGGCGACTTCGGTTTCGAAACTGCGTTCATAGACGCCTGCGTAGTGGGAGACGTCTGTGGAGGTGCCGCCCATATCGAAACCGATGATCTTGTCGTGTCCGGCCTGTTGCGCCGTGGTCACGGCACCGACGATTCCTCCAGCCGGTCCGGACAGAATCGCGTCTTTGCCTTGGAAGTTCGATGCGGCGGTGAGTCCACCATGGGATTGCATGAACTGCAAATCGACGCCCGGTAGTTCGTCGGCCACTTGTTGAACGTAGCGTCGCAGGATAGGGCTCAGATAAGCGTCGACCACGGCGGTGCGCCCGCGGGCGATGTATTTGATCAGGGCGCTACTTTGATGGGAGGTCGAAATCTGTCCGAAACCGGTTTCTTCAGCGAGTTTGGAGACGGTCTGTTCATGTTCAGGATTGAGGTAGGCGTGCAACAGGACGATGGCGACGGCATCGAACCCTTTCTGCTTTAATGTCTGTAGTTGACCTTTCACCTGTTCGAGATCGAGCGGTTCAATCTCTTTGCCATTGGCGTCAAGGCGGCCGTCGATTTCCATCGACGTCTCGTACAGCGGCTTCGGGGCATCGACCTTCAGGGCGAAGATGTCCGGCCGGTTCTGGTAGCCGATCTCCAAAGCGTCGGCGAATCCTCGGTTGGTGATTAGGGCGACCGGTTCGCCTTTGCGTTCCAACAGGGCGTTGGTGGCGACGGTGGTGCCCATCTTGACGCAGGCGATGCGTTCGACCGGAATCGAGACAGGCTCGGGGGCGTCAAGGAATAGTCGGATGCCCGCAATCGCCGCATCCCGATACTGTTCGGGGTTTTCCGACAGCAGTTTATGAGTGTGCAGTTTACCTTGAGGGTCCAGGGCGACGATGTCGGTGAAAGTGCCGCCGCGGTCGATCCAGAATTGCCATTGTGCTTGAGTCATCGCCGTGTCAGATTTGTTGTTCGGGAAATGCACACATTATCGTGACTCCTTCTGTAAAGTAAAGCCGGTGATGGGGTATCATAAGGATTATTTCATATTCGGACGCCGCCGTCCGTCCCGAGAATGAAGTCTTGCGGCTTCACTCGGAAACTCGGCGGTTTAGACAATTTATCAATCACCTCTGAATCATTATGGCTATGGCGAAAAATCGGAAAAACATGGAAACCGCAGTTTGGCACTGGATGTTCTGGAAACGGGTCATCATCTATTTTCTACAGCGCAAGGGTTCCGATGCGGTGGGTATCCTCGCCTATACCTCGCTACTGGGAATCGTGCCGATGTTGGCTGTGATGCTGAGTTTGTTTTCGGTCTCTTCCTATTTCGCCGATTTCGAATCTCTTGTGATGGATCAGGTTGTGCATAATTTGATTCCGTCATCCCAGCCGGTGATCGAGTCCTACCTAATGACTTTCTCGCAGCAGGCGGTCAATCTGAAAGGGCCAGGGATTATCGTGATGTTGGTCACCACCATCATGTTGTTGTGGAAGGTAGACGATAAACTGAACGGACTGTGGCCGGAAGGACGCCGGAGACGCTGGTGGGTGAGCTTGTTGCACTATTTGGGCGTGAGTCTGCTCGGACCGATTCTTTTGGGACTTAGTCTCCTGACCAGTTCTTACCTGTTGGCACTGCCGTTGTTAAGCGACGCCTATCCGTTTTTGGAGAAACTGACTTTCGGTATCAGCCTGTTGCCGTTCTTGTTTTCGTTCTTGGGATTCTCGGCGTTGTATAAATTCGTGCCGCGTCATCAGGTTAGTGGCAAGGCAGCGATGATCGGCGGCCTGTTCGCGACTTTGCAGTTGGAAGTGTTGAAGAGCGGGTTCGGCTTGTATGTGCAGTGGTTCCCATCCTATAACGTGATTTACGGCGCATTCGCGGCCGTGCCTCTGTTCCTGTTATGGCTGTATATCATGTGGTTCATCGTCATCTGGAACGGTGTGGTGGTTGCAGTGTTGAACGGCCGTTATGTTTCCGGTGACGAAGACGAACTTCAAGTTGATGAACGAAAAACAGTCCGGGATGAGATTGTGAAAGCCAAGGAAGAAGATGAGTCTTCGGATGTTCCGGAAAAACGCGAGTTGAAGTCGGCGGAGCAGGCCGGATGAGGATTCCGTTTTCCGTGTGGATGCTTTCGGCGGCCTTGCTGCTGGTCATGGGATTAAGTTTGCAGTCCGGCAGTATCGAATTGAGCTGGTGGGAAATCTGGACAGGCCTGTCCGAACAACAAAGCCTGGTGGTTTGGGAGATTCGTCTGCCCCGTATCCTGATGGCTGCTTTGGTCGGGGCTGGTTTGGCCGTGGCAGGTGTGAGTCTGCAGGCGCTGTTCCGTAATCCATTGGCCGAACCGGGTCTGATCGGCGTTTCCAGCAGCGCGGCTTTGGGTGCGGTGCTGGTGATTGTGCTTGGTGCTGCCCTATGGGGTGAGGTTCAGAGCTGGCAGATGAGTTTGTCTGCGTTTGCGGCAGCCGCGGCGGCGACGCTTCTTCTCTATTCAATCGCCACGCGAAACGGCCATACCGACGTGGCTTTGATGTTGCTGGCCGGCGTGGCCCTGAATGCAATCGCCGGGGCTCTGACCGGCTTGCTGATTACGGTTTCCAGTGATGTGCAGTTGCGTTCGGTGATGTTCTGGATGATGGGGTCCTTTTCCAGTATCTCGTGGCAGAGCGTCGGTCTGATGACGTTTGTGGGGTTGATTGTTTTGGTTCGTCTGATGAGTTTGAGCCGTGCTTTGAATGCGTTGCTTCTGGGCGAGCAGAGTTGTCTGCACATGGGGTATGCACTGCAATCTCTTAAATTTCAGATCATGGGATTGAGTGCCCTTCTGGTCGGTGTTTCGGTCTCTTTGGTAGGTGTGATCGGTTTTGTCGGTCTGATGGTGCCGCACATGGTTCGCCTTTGGGTCGGTCCCGACCACCGGTATTTAATTCCGTTGAGTGCTTTGGGTGGTGCCGTGCTGTTGGTACTGGCTGACTGGTTGGCCAGATTGGCGATGCAGCCGGCGGAGTTGCCGATTGGTTTGCTGATGGCGCTTTTGGGGGGGCCGTTCTTTTTGATGATGCTGTTGAAGCGGCGCGGGGTGCGGTTATGAATCCAACCAACTCTGCTTTTGATTCCAAGCACGACATTGTTTTTGAGGGTTTGCATTACGAGACCGATGGCAATACTTTGCTAATGGGGATGTCGGGTCGTTTCGAGAGTGGCCGGGTGCATGCGATTCTGGGATGCAACGGTGCAGGTAAAACGAGCTTGCTCCGATGCCTGACCAAAGAATGGACCCCGAACCGCGGGCAGGTTCTGTTCAAGGAGCGTGACTTAGAGCAATGGACTTACCGTGAGTTGGCGTTGCAAAGATCGGTATTGCCTCAGAGTCAGGATTTGGCGTTTTCGTTTCTGGTGGAGCAGTTGGTCATGCTTGGCTTTGACGCACAAGGTATCTCGCCTGAGGAGTGCGAGACGCAGATGCAGGAAGTTCTTGAAGTCTGCGATATTCTCCATTTAGCTAAACGCGATTACCTGACGCTTTCGGGCGGTGAGAAAAAACGTGCTCAACTGGCACGAGTGCTGGCGCAGATCTGGCCGAAAAACCCGGAATCCGGCGATGCCTTCTCGGGAAAGTGGCTGTTTTTGGACGAATGGTCGGATGGATTGGATTTGAAACATCAGGTTCGTCTAGGGCGGTTTTTCCGTCAGTGGAGTCGGCAAGGGTTGGGCGTGGTGATGATTCTGCATGATCTGAACCAGATATTACAGTGGTCGGATCGATGTCTGTTGTTGAAAGCGGGACGGGTATTCGCACAGGGCGACGCTTCAGAGGTGATGACGGCGGATAATATCGAAGCCGTTCTGGGGGTGAAAATCAATGTCTGGCAGCCTTCGAAGAGCGACGTGCCGATGCTGTTTCCCGACCTGAGGCAAGAGTAGATTCTTTTTTTCAGAAAATACAGCTATCTAGGAAAGATTTTCTCTGTTTTTCGGTCTATAAGGTTACTAAGGTAGTGATTATTTTTTAATAGGAAGACACCGGCGCCGATATGGACAACAAACACCGATTTTTCGAGCAGTTGGTCAGTGCATACAGCAACGACTTGTATCGCTACGCCTACTGGTTGTGCAAGCAGCCGACGGTAGCGGAGGATTTGGTGCAAGAAACCTTTTCCCGTGCTTGGAAGTCTCTGGATAAACTCCACGACGAAAAAGCGGCGAAAGCCTGGCTGATTACAATCCTGCGTCACGAGAATGCACGCATGTACGAGAAGTTTCAGCCGCAATTGGTGGAGATCGAAGAGAGTCTGGCTTCCGATGACGGTAGCAACGAACCTTCCCTGAGTTTGGAGCAGCACCAGCTTCATCAGGCGATCATGGAATTGCCCGTTGAATATAAAGAACCGTTGATACTACAGATTTTGTGGGGATTCAGTGGCGAAGAGATATCCGAGCAGCTCGATCTCAAGCTGGCAACCGTTAATACACGGTTGTTCCGGGCACGCCACCAACTCAAAGAAATATTGAACGGACACACCCATAACCCTTCTAAACAGATTTCGGGAAAGGTTAGAAAATGAATGAATTAGAATTTAGAAAAAGATTGTTGCACAACCCTCAGGTGCTGGACAATGAAATGGTGATGTTTGTGAACCGGGAGCCGGAGTTCAAGTCGCTGATCAAACAGTATCGTGAGCTGGATCAGATGGTTCACGATGTGTTGAAGGTCGAGATTCCCGAAGGGTTGAAAGCGCGGATACTTCTGAACGAAAGTTACCGTGAAATTGCAAAATCTACCCAAAAGGTTTCTGATTTCAATGACGCCTTGGATTCAGCGGACGTGATCGAATGCTCCTGTCGTGTTCAGAAATCCAAGCAGGCCGGATTGGTTTCCTGGTTTTCTCGTGGGCATTTTTCAAAACTGAACGTTAAGGCGAGAGTGGCGGCGAGTGTATTGGTCGCGGTTCTGTTTGTCGGGCTGTGGCAGGCTCAACATTACTATGACTCCACGATTACGGGTGACGAAATGGTGGCACACATTCTTGATCATATGGCGGAAGACCCCTCTTTAATGTTGGCTCAGACCCCGCCTCATTCAGCCGGCGAAATAAAGGCACTATTCACCAAGGTCGGTGCGACGCTTGAGAAACCGATCGGTTCGATGAGCTATGCCGGAGAGTGCGTGATCGAGGGACAGAAGGGGTTGCACATCGTCATGCAGGATGAAGCTGGCCCAGTCACCGTTATCGTGATGCCGGGACAGCAGTTGACCGCGATGGAAGCGTTTAAGGCTGGTGGTTACACCGGCGAGTTGATTCCGGTCAAAGGCGGCATCGTGGCGATTGTCGGCAACAGCATGGAGCAGCTGGCCTTGGCGCAGATGCGTTTCTTTGAGGCGGTTCGTTTCGCTTGAAATTGATTTCTAGCAGGCCTGTTCAGTTTTATCTGCTTTGATTTCCGAGTTGATACTGAGTTTTTGGTAGACACCTAATGCGACCAGAGCCAGTATGGACGTTGTAAAAAGCAGAGCAGGGTAAAGTAGCAGACGTAGGTCGGTGAGTCCCGCTTTGAAAATGTAGACCAATCCTTCCAAGCCGATTGCGATGATGAGAATCGTGACGATTTTGGTCAGCGTCTTGCGTGCTTCTGCAGGTGACCGCAGTTCACGATCTCGGAATAATTCTTCCTCGGCCAGATATTTGGCGACATCGATGATGGCGATTGCGACAATGGTTGCCCCTATCGCTTGCAGCATGTTTTTGATCATGGATTCTTTAGACCAGAAGTCGCTGATGATCTCCCAGATGGAGTGCAGCATTAAAATTAATGCGATTCCGAACAACATTAAAATGGCAAGAAGGTAGAGAAAGTTTCCGAAAATGGTAAAGAGATCTTTAAGTTGCTTCATGGATAATTTTCCTTTCTGTTTCTTAAATCGTGATGTTCTCATTTACAGCAGGAACTGACTGACATTCATTTCAACAGTTGTTCTTGTATTTCGTCAAGCTTGCTCGGGTTTTCGGATGGCGTTAATGAAGCGGGGTTTTCAACAGGTTTAATGAAATGGCCATGACCTGAGGATCCTCCTCTAATGGCGTCAGTTTGAAACCGAAGCTCTTCGCCAACGTCAGCATCCCCTGATTTTCCGTCAGCACCTCGCCTTCCATCTGGTGCAATCCTTTGGCTTTAGCATGTTTTATCAGGCTTTTCAGCAATAGGGCGCCGACGCCTTGATGTTGATAGTCGTCCCTGACCACAATCGCCATTTCGCAGGAGTGGCCGTCCGGATTAGTGGTGTAACGCGTTACGGCGATTTCAATCGTTTCATGGTTGTCATTTTCAGTCGTTGCAATGAGCGCCATTTCACGGTCGTAATCGATCTGGGTGAAGCGAGACAGCATTTCCGGCGTCAATTTCTGCAAGTTGTTCATGAAGCGCAGGTAACGGCTGCGTTTTGAAAGGTTGTCGACGAAATCGACCTCCATTTTGGCATCTTCCGGGCGGATTGGACGGATCGTCAATTCCAGACCGGTCTGGGTCTGGACGTTCTGAACCAATTCCGCAGGGTAAGGGTGAATTGCCATGTGCTGATAAGGCGCTTGATGGGCGCTCGGGCTTTGCACCAGAATACGCGCATCCACCGCCATGACGCCGTTTTCATCCGCAAACAGGGGATTGATGTCGAGTTCGATGATCTCCGGTAGCTGGGACACCATATCTGAAATGCGTAACAGGACGTCGACGATGGCATCTCGGTTTACTGCCGGCAGACCACGGAAACTGTCGAGCATCTTGGCGACTTTGGTCTGCGAAATCATCTTGTTGGCGATGTAATCGTTCAACGGCGGCAGCGCGACAGTCCGATCTTGTAGTACCTCGACTGCGGTGCCGCCGCTGCCGAAAGTGATGGCCGGACCAAACACTGGGTCGCGCATCACGCCCACGAGCAACTCCCGTGCATGATGTGTCGGGTACATGGGCTCGACAGTAACGCCGAGGATTTTAGCTTTTGGCTGGAGTTCCTGTATGCGTTCCATCATGACGCCGAATTCGTGGCGTACTTCCTGTGCGGTGCGCACATTGAGTTTCACGCCGCCGTTATCGGATTTATGCGTCAGGTCGGGCGAGTTGATCTTCAAGCTGACCGGAAACCCTAAAGATTCGGCCGCCACCATGGCCTGGTTGGCGTTGCCGGCTTCGATTGCTGGCGTGATAGGGATGCCGAAGGCGTGCATCACGGCACGGGTTTCGGTACTGCTTAAAATGCTTCTGTGTTCGGCAAGTGCCGCTTCGATGATCAGGCGAGAGCCGCCAACGTCCGCATGGCTGCAATATTGGTCGGCACTGGCCGGAGTCTGCATCAACAACTGTTGGTTCTGGTGATAGGCGGAGAGGAAGGCAAAAGCTTCTACTGCCGCTTCAGGTGTCCGGAAGGTAGGGATTTGATTGTTTCGGAACAGGGTTCTGGCTTCGTTCACAAGGGTTTCGCCCAACCAGGCGGTGAAAATCGGTTTGCCTTTTGGGTGTTTTTTCGTGAATTCGATCAGCGCTTCGGCAACGGCGGTCGGTTCGGTCATCGCCTGAGGGGTAAGCATCACCAGTATGCCGTCGTAAAGGTCGTTGTTCTGACAGATCTGTAATGCCTGCACGTAGCGTTCCCCTGTGGCGTCACCCAGTATGTCGATGGGGTTACCGTGTGACCAGTGCTTTGGCAGACATTCATCCAAGTCCTTGAGGCTTTGTTCACTCGGTTGTGGCAGTTGGATGCCGAGTTCCGCCGCCCTGTCTGTGGCCATAACGCCAGGCCCGCCGCCGTTGGTCAGTATCGCCAGACGGTTCTTTTTCAGTTTGATGTTGTCGGACAGGGTCTTGGCGGCGGCGAAAAGTTGGGAGATGGTCTGTACCCGGATTGCTCCGGCCCGCGCAATTGCGGAATTGAATACATCGTCTCCGCCGATGAGCGCTCCAGTGTGTGAGAAGGCGGCGCGGTTGCCTTCCGGCATGCGTCCGGATTTCAGCAGGATAACCGGTTTCATGCGCGCAGCCGCTTTCAAGCCGCTAATAAACCCGCGCGCATTGGTGATGCCTTCGATGTAGAGCAGGATGCTGTGGGTCTTGGAGTCGCTGGCGAGGAAGTCGAGGATTTCCCCGAAGTCGATGTCCGCCGCGTCGCCGGTAGAAATCACCTGTGAAAAACCGACGTCATTGGCTTCCGCCCAATCCAATACCGCAGTGCAAAGAGCACCCGATTGCGAGACCAGTGCCAGGTTGCCCGGCTTTGCCTGGTTTTTGCTGAAGGTGGCGTTCAAACCGATTTCGGGTCGAAGTATACCGAGGCAGTTGGGTCCCAGTAGGCGCATGCCGTAAGCGTGTGCGGTTGCAGTGATTTGCTGTTGTAGGCGTTTGCCGGCTTCGTCTTCAAAACCGGCCGACAGAATCACCGCATTGGCCACGCCTTTTTCGCCGCAAGCCTGGATGATCGACGCGATGGTGTGGACCGGCGTGGCGATGACGGCCAGTTCCGGCGTTTCGGGTAATTCTGCAATATTTGGATAGCACGCTTGATTTTGTACTTTGGCGTGTTTAGGATTAATCGGGTAGAGCTTCCCTTTGAATCCGGCTTTGAGCATGTTCTGCAGAGCGTTGGCACCGACCGATTCGGGCCGGTCGCTGGCACCGAAAATCGCCACGCTGTTCGGTTTGAAAAGCTTCGACAAGTAATGCGGACCCATATCAATCACCTATTTGGAGAGTGGCCTGATGAATCTCTATATTACTCATTCTCTGTGTCGTTTGCATGACAATGGCGTTTATCATCCTGAGATGCCCGAACGCATCGGCCGGATTCAGGATCAGCTCATCAGTACCCAGTTGTTCGACTGGTTTTTGCATGCGCAATCAAGAGCGGCTACTGATGAGGAATTGGCGTTGGTTCATGATCCGAGGCTGGCGCCAAAGCTTGAGGAGGCGTTGCCGGAAGAAGGGGTGCGCCAGATCGGCGAGGATGTCTACCTGAGTCCCGATTCCATGGTGGCCGCAAGACATGCCGCCGGTGCAGTGCTGGACGGCATCGACGCGGTTGAAAACGGCAAGGCGAAACGGGTGTTCTGCAATGTCCGCCCACCGGGTCATCATGCTGAATACAACGAACCGAAAGGCTTCTGCCTGTTTAACAATGTGGCAATCGGTGCGGCTTATGCTTTGCAAAAGTACGGTTACGAACGGGTGGCGATTGTTGATTTTGATGTTCATCACGGTAACGGCACCGAGTCCTATGTGCGCCGGGAACCGCGTGTCTGGTTCGGTTCGAGCTTTGAACATCCCCTTTATCCTTACAGCGATCCGGTTTCCGATCTGCCGAACATGGTAAAGATTCCGCTGGCCAAGTTCAGCGACAGCGATGTCTTCCGTGAGCACTGGCTAACGCATGGCTTTCCCGCCTTGAAAGCCTTCAAACCGCAATTGATATTGGTATCCGCCGGGTTCGACGGTCACTTTCTAGACCCTTTGGCGAATCTGCGTCTGCATGAAAACGACTATCGTTGGATTACCGGCGAGATTGTCGCGATCGCGGATGAATTTGCCGAAGGGAAAGTGGTCTCGGTTCTGGAAGGCGGTTACGATCTGGCGGCTTTAAGTATGAGCGCCGCCGAGCATATCAAAGAATTGTTCGGTTTGAATGGTTAAGTAATTGCAAACCTAAACGGACAGTCCTACCTATCTTTTTTGAGAAGCCCTTCGATTGTAGCTTTTGCACTTTAAAGTGAGAGAAGGCTTCCCGTCACTATTTTTGCTTGCCCAAAAATAGTAACCACAAAAAGGGCTCTCCATTCCATAAATCGGCAAGTTCTAAACTTGTTCACTGAAAACGCGGAACTCGTTTCACTCAAACAGCCGCGTTTTTTAACCGTTCACGGCATTAAGAACTTTGCACAATTTATTCCAGGGAGAAGGTGAACAAAACCGTTGTGCACAAACTCGATGCTCAATAATTAAAACCGTAATGATTGTTTAGATGTTCGGTTTATTTTTCGATCTTCGACAGGCGTTCGAGAACCTGTTGTTTGGCAGCATCGAAATCGATGTTTCCAGTCACTTCGTAGACATGGCAATGTTTTAGCAGGGTGTTGTAATCGTTTGCGTCGGGTTGGAAGCCGTTCGGCAGAAATCCATTTGAATCCTTTGCGAAGAAAGGCCCCGGCGTTTTCATGATGGCCGGAAGCAAATCGGTTCTTTCACTGATATCCACTTCACTGACGGACGTCGGCTGTTCGGATTGCGCCTGCCAATTGAGAATAAACAGCGCATCCATCAGCGCTTCGGATTGATAACACTCTGGATGATACAGGTTATGAACCGGCGCGTCGTATTTCTGTTCCAGAGCTCTCAGAGATTCACTCGGCATGGCCAAAAAGTCGGCACGCTCCTGTTCACTGATGAGAGGGTGCAAACGCGGGTTGTGCACAATCGTCCCTGGATTGATACGTGGTTGTTTGGGGATGCCGCGCATGTTTAGGGAGCCGTCAGGATTGATTTTCATCAGAAGACGGTCGTTACTGATGAAATGCTGGCCGTGTTCTAGAAGGTGAAGCATCAGCGTCGACTTGCCCCCGCCGGACAGACCGGCAAATGCCACGCCTTTATGGTCAAACTGCATGGCTGAGGCGTGTCCCAGTAGCCACCCATGACGCAGATGATGGTTCAGGTATTGGGTGAGGATGAAGTTGATGATCTGGCTGCTTCGGTTTTCGGCCGGGCCGAATGCCATCGGTTTCAAAGAAGCTATTGACTCGTCTTTTGGCGGAGCCGGTTGCAGGAACAGCATTCCGGTTTTGACTTTATGCAGTAGGCGTACCGGCTGATTTTGGAATTCTGTGTCGCACACAGCATCTTTACGCCCGGTTTTTCCAGGTTCGCGCTGCCAGTCAATCCAAGGCGTACGTTGGATGTCATCGTGCAGTACACCGGTTTGGTAAACGCAGACGGTTTGCGAGTTCGGGAGTTCGGGTTCATTGCCGGGAATTCGGGCGCACAAGCCGGTGAAATAGTCTTCCAGAATAGCCAGAAGCTCGGTTGAATTACTATGAATTCGGATTGGATGGTCGGTCAGGTTCAGTTGCAAGGCGTCGTTTTGAAGCGGCCACTCTTCCGTCAGTTGTAACAGTTTTTCGAGAAGAGGGTGGCCTGTCGAATACATGCTTATTCCGATTGTTGAAGTTGCTGAACGACGTATTCCGCGTACTGTTTCGCCATGTTGACGCCCAAGCCTTCTTGAGCGCCCTTGAAACCGCCGAACGCCGAGACTTCAAAACAGACCGCGCCTTGATCGGTTTCGGCAATGTCGACCGTGGTGTAGCTGAGGTTGAATTGCGCCTGGGCCCGGCGAGCCATTTCGATGATTTCCTCGCCCGGTTCGACCTTGGCGTACTTGCCGCCTGAATGAATGGTGGTGTTCCAACTCGAGCCGTTACCGACTCGGGCATAGGCGCCTTTGTATTCCCCTCCCAAAAAGATCAGTCCCATGTCATGCCCGGGAAGCTTGAGCTTTTTCTGAATGTAGAAGAATTTATGGATGGTGAAATAATCGCGAAGCTGTTGTTTGAGTTTTTTCTCCGAGGTCTTGCAGGAAAGTATTTCCATTCCGCGTGCCTTGGTTGAAAACAGCGGTTTCAAAACCACCTCGCCGAATCGTTGAACGGCTTGGTAAGCGGCGTCGAGGTCTTCGGTGATGATGGTTTCCGGCATCGGTATCTGGGCTTTGGCCAGAGAGACGGTACAGCTCATGCGGTCAACCAGACGGATGATTTCCGCCGGGTTGGAGAAGATCTGCACGCCGCAACACTCTACGAAACGCAGGATCTCAAGACGGTCCAGGACCATCGGAGAATAAGTCTGGGAGATTTTCTTAATGATAATGGCGTCGAATTCACACAGGATGTGATCCTTATATCGTACTTCCGGAACCGAAAGGTCTGCGACCACGTCTTCAATGTCGATGACGCAGCGGAATCCGGTCAAGGCCTCGATTTCATCGGCCAGTATTTCAGTTGACCATTTGCCTGGTATTCCGACAACGCCGATTTTCAGTTCGGATAATGGCTTACTCACGGAAGATTTCCTTTGAAATTCGATAGGTTTCATATTGTTTCGGTTTCAGTTTGATCACTTGTTGCAGCAGGTAGCGGCCGCGGTAGTGCATGGCCTTGGCGTGATCCGTATCCAGTACGAATCGCGTCGAACTCAGGAATGAGCGTGCCAAGCCAAGTGCCATTCTCAGGTGGTAAGTTTCATCGCCGACCTGCTGCGCATAACGTTCGCCGAACTCATAGATCCCCTGCATGGAAAGCGCGATCAGCTTGCGGACGTCAGGATCGAAATTCACCATACGGAAGTTGGAGACCATGAACACCGATAAATCCTGAACGTAATCCGAATATTCAGAGCGGTGCAGATCGATAAAGCTGATCTGTTTTTCAAGCGGATCGTAGATAATGTTGTCGATATTGAAGTCGCCGTGGATGTAGACGCTTTTAGGCGGTTTCAACCGGGCTTCCAGTTTGGCCGCTTTTTTGATCAAGGACTCCAGAGAAACTTGTTCGACATCACCGACCTTGAATCCGCTGAGATCGAAATCCGGATGCACTCTGTAGACGTCATTGAGGCGCTTGTAGAGCTGCCCCATGAAGTCGGCCGAGTGCCGATCCTTGATTTGGGTTTCATCCCAGATTTCAAGCAGCAGCGAGAAGAGTTTGTTCAGGCCCGCTTCCAGATTCGTGCGGTCGAGGTTGCTGATGAACTGGTCGAAGGTTTCACCGGTCACATATTCATATAGCAGGGCGGCTTTGTTGCCGCTCTTGTGATAGGAGTACACCTTGGGAGCGATACCCGGGAATTTTTTGTTCCAGCTTTCGATCCCTTTTTTCTCTTCCAGCAGTTTCTGCTTCTTGCCTTCTTTGAAGATTGCCAGCAACTCGTCGTCGGTTGGATCATTACTGCTGGAAACCCCGGAAATGGTGCAGCCGGATTTGGTTTCCGCAACGCTCGTGATAGAGAAGTGAGGCGCGTTCGGATCAAGATCCAACGCGCTGACGGTTTCGGTCAAGGAGTGGTAACGTTCCAGCTTGATGCTTTGTCCGAGGTTGGCGGAGAGAATCGATTCACCGATACGCAACAAGGCTTCGCCAAGCTGATTGATGTCCTTGATGATAAAGCTGGCGTCCATCAGAGCTTTGGTTTGTTGACCTCTCTTGAGACGGAGCTGGTATTTCTCTAATTGTTCCTGACAGAGTTTGGAAATGCGAAGCTGTAGGCGGCAGATGTCTACGGCGGCCTGAGAAGTGTCCAGCAGCATCGCGGGTTCGATTAGTTCCAGCCCGCTTCTTAAGGTGTCTAAGGCTTTGAATAAATTAGGCTTCTGAATCAGCTTCAGACTGCTTAGGTTCATCGCCTGATAGGCGACGGTTTCCAATTGTCTAGACAGTTCTTTAAGGCTGTGGGCGAGGTGTTGATAGCTTTGCACCAGTATCTGCGATTCGCCGTTTTCACTGTATAGCGGTTGGTTGACCAGGTATTCGGTGCTGCGGTTGAGCAGGCTGAGTTGGTAGTTGTCGATGTAGTCGACTCGGCCCAGGCTTTTTTCGGCTTGTGCACGTTCACCGGTTTCCAGAAACGATTCGACAGCCTGAAGCTGCTTATGCACCTCAATGATCAGGAAGCGTAAGGAATCGAAAAGTTCAGCCGGTGTATTCATTGGAGGCGTAATCAGTCCGCTTTTTGGGCATCAATGAACAGAGGTGTTTCGTCGAATTCCGAATCGGTATCGGACGAGGACCAGCTCAGTTTGATGGTTAGGCTTTGGGATTTCTTGCCCTGCGTCGCCTTGATTTTCAGCTGCGCAAGGGTTTCCGGTGTGAGGGTTAATTCGTCTTCATCATCTGACAGGACGATTTCGCCTTTTTTGAAGCCGCGCATGACTGCTTTCAGATAGCTGGCGATCGCGTCTTTGTCCTGTAGGGACTCGTGTACGAATTCTTGAGTTTTCTTAGCCATGGTGAATGAACTCATAATGTCTCAATGTGGGTTAAGTAGTATAACGCGAAAGCACGGGGCTTCGCGATCAATGTGGTTTAAAAACCATGAAAAATTTGTGACGAGAAAAAGACGAAACCGTCATAAAACCTCTTGTCATTTTCATGGCGCCGGTGGATCAGGAAATACTTGGAAAACCGATTTACGCTTTTTTCAGGTGCTTCGGGTGGAACATTTTGGCTTTCGGAATGTCACTGCTCATCGCCGAAACCAGACCATTGGCGAAAAAGATGGTGCTGGAATAACCGAGTGTCGATATTTTGTTCTTTTTACGACAGTTTTCGTTCAGCTGGGTGTCGCATTCAAAATTCAATAATCCATTACGGATGAAAAGCTGCTGTCCGTTCTTGTGGCTGCGATGACCGTTGACCAGCGCGTAGATGCCAGCCTGTTTCAAGGCCTGTGTACCTTTGACGGTCAATGGCTTGTCGGACGCCCGGTATTTAGTGCGGAAGACGTTTCCGAATTCGCTGTAGTAGATTTCGAATAGCTTGCCATGATCAAGTTGTTGTTGGAAATCGCGGTTAAGGCGGTCGGCCGATTCAAGAGCCACTCTTTGTGCGATGCTATCGTCCAGCCCGGCATGGCAGAACAGGTAACTGCCGGAACGGTGTAGTAGTTTGATTTCTTTAAAGAACCAACTGAATTCACCTTGGGGGTCGATGAACAGTTCACGCGCTTTCTCGACGGCTTGATAGACCTGGATTAGATTCAATCCGTGTTTGTGGCAAGCGTCCAGAAAATCCTGCTGTTTGAAGCGAATCTGTTTGATCTCTTTTTGAATTTTCTCTTCGGTCATGAATGAACGGGCGTGTTCCGGAAAACGCTCAAACCATTCTTCATTTGGGAAGAGTTTGTCGATGATTTCGTTTTCGTCCAGCGTGATCGTTGACTCGTTCTGACAATATTGACGATGAATTTCCGCAAACAGCGCAGCGGTTTTACGTCCCATGCGGGTGAAAAAATGGCTCTGGAAAGGGTCCTGTTTTAAGTCCAAAGCCGACAGGCCTGCGTAAACCCGGATGTCATGATTCCCGGCGAGCAGAACCAGGTCGGCATGCTGTTCACGCAACAGGCTTAGGAGTCTGAACAGTGCCAGATTGCTCGGCCCCTTGTCGAAGCAGTCGCCTCCGATGACGATCTGGGCATGTTGTCCCTGAGTGGTCAGGGTGATATCGTCCAGACGGCTGTCGGTGGTGACTAAGAAACTGGCTTGCAGGGAACGCAGGAACGCCGCTGCATCAGCATGCAGGTCACAGAAGAAGTAGATGTCTTTATTCGGAAACTGCCATTGGTTGACGGGTAAGTGAACCGTCTCGTCCGTTGTCCAGGGAATGATGTCTGCGGTATACATATTGGTTGCCCTTTAATCCAGTGACTCTTCAAAGTGGTGTTGGGAAGCTTGTTGGCGGACTTTCCAGTCTCCGGCAACCTTTCTCCAAGCCGGGGTCTCGTGAGGGTGGTATTCGAAAAACACCGGCACCCCGTAGTACATTGACAGGCCGCGAATCTCTTCGCGCTCCAGAACGCCCAGAATGTGGGCGGCATGGCGGAAGCTGGCCCCGTGTCCGACCATGATTTTCAAGGTGTTGTAACCGGCGTTTTCGGAGAGTTCGGAAAAGGTCTGGGTGATTTCGTCCGCTACTCTCTGTCCGGCTTGCATCAGGGATTCGGCGCCTTCGAAAGGTAACTTGTAATCGCTATCCGACTTCCATTGTTTTGGCGGATTCGGATAGCGTGGGTCTTCTTCCAGAATGGCTTCAATCTCGGAAACGGTCAGGTTGGCAGCCGCACCGACGGAGCGTTCCACCAGTTTGGCCGTTTGTCTGATTTGATAAGGAATTTGCAGTCCTTGCGCGATGTAGTCGGCGGTCTGCCAAGCTCTAAGTAATGTCGAGCTGACGACGGTCGGATCGATTTCGCAATCGTATTCTTCGGCAAATTGCTGGATCCGGATCGCGGACTCAAAGGCCTGTTCGCAGCCCAGATTGGTCAAACCATAGGGTTGCAGGGCACTGGGTACCTGATCTTTCTGTTGGTAATCGCCGTGACGGACAAAGGCGAGATAGAGGCGTGGCTGTTTCATGCGGCCTATGGTAAATAGGCAACTTTAAAGACTTGTGATGAATAAATGACAGTTTTTTAACAGATACGTCGTAAGGGGGAGGGGGAATAAATGAAAAGGCCTGTTGAAAACGCGGTGCTTTCAACAGGCCTGTTCAGAATGTTTTTGAAATAAAGCGGGTTCGACGATTACAGCGAGAAGTCGCTGAAGTCTTGTGAATCCACTTTTGAGTCGACTTGACCGACCAGGTAGGAGCTGATTTCCGACTCCTGAGGCGCAACCTGGACGTTGTCGCTGACCAGCCAGTTGTTCATCCAAGGAAGCGGGTTGCTCTTACTCTCGAAGATCGGTTCCAGTTTGATCGCTCTCAGACGGACGTTAGTGATGTATTCCACGTAGTCTTTCAGGATGCCGGCGTTCAAACCGATCATCGAACCGTCTTTGAACAAATATTCGGCCCACTGTTTTTCCTGTTCCGCGGCTTGGCGGAAGATGTCGTAGGTGGTTTCCAGCTGTTCTTTGGCGATCTCGGCCATTTCAGGGTCGTCCTTGCCTTCCGTCATCAGGGTGATCATGTTCTGGGTTCCTGAAAGGTGCAGAGCCTCGTCGCGGGCGATCAGTTTGATGACCTTGGCGTTCCCTTCCATCAACGAGCGTTCGGCGAACGAGAAGCTACAGGCGAACGATACGTAGAAACGGATCGCTTCAAGTACGTTGACGGAAACGATCGTCAGGTACAGGGCAGTCTTGATCTTCTTACGGAATTCGTCGTCCTTCGCCAGATCGATCTGGTTGGCGTACATGTGGTTGGTCAGGGCGATCAGTTCGTCGTAATATTCGGTCACGCTCACCGCACGTTTGACGATTTCGTCGTTGGTGACGATGTCGTCGAACACCACCGACGGATCGGCGACGATGTTACGGATGATGTGGGTGTACGAACGGCTGTGGATGGTTTCCGAAAAGGCCCAGGTTTCAATCCAGGTCTCCAGTTCGGGAATGGATACCAACGGCAGAAGGGCGACGTTTGGAGAACGGCCCTGTACTGAATCCAGAAGAGTCTGGTATTTCAGATTGCTGATGAAAATGTGCTGTTCGTTGGCCGGAAGATCCGAGTATTCGGTACGGTCGCTGGAAAGGTCAACCTCTTCAGGACGCCAGAAGAAGCTGAGTTGTTTCTCGATTAATTTTTCAAAAAAAGGATATTTTTGCTGATCGTAACGCGCTACGTTTACATTTTGTCCAAAAAACATCGGCTCTTTTAGTACGTTATTTTGTGAGCGACAAAAGGTTGAGTAGGTATGTTGGTCTTTACAGCTCATGTATGCTTTTCCTGAAAATGAATTAAACAACTAATCGGGCTATTTTATACATAAACCTTTGAAACGAAAACCATTAAATTAGCCCGAATGGAAGCGAATTTTTCAAACCGTTGCGAACATCGGCAAACAACCGCCAATGGACTTGTAGTTCGTCCAAATGGCGTTTGTTGGATGGAAGTTTTTCGGGTGTCAGACTTCGCCCATCACCATGGCTTCAAGCGTTTCCCAGCGTTCGAAAGCGGCTTCAAGTTCAGCCTCCTTGTCCGCCAGCTGTTTCAGGGTTTCCTGAACCGTCGCTTCGTCCTGTTGGTAGAAATCCGGTTGGTTCATGGTTTCGCCCAGGCTTTCCAGTGCCTGTTCGAGCTCTTCGATCAAACCGGGCAGGGCGTCGTATTCGCGCTGGTCTTTGTAGCTAAGCTTTTTCGGTTTCTGCTGAGCGGTTTTGGTTTCGGCAGGCCTGTCGGTTTTTTCAGCCGTTTTTTCTTCGGCTTTTTCTGTCTTGTCGCTCTCCGTCAGGTTTGAGAAATCCGGACGCTGGCGAATCCAGTCGTCGTAACCGCCGACGTATTCGTTGACGATGCCGGGGGCGTCGAAGACGATCGAGCTGGTGACCACATTGTTGAGGAACGCTCGGTCGTGGCTGACGATAAGAACCGTGCCTTTGTATTCCATCAGAATCTCTTCAAGCAGTTCGAGTGTTTCGACATCGAGGTCGTTAGTCGGCTCATCCAGTACCAGCAGGTTGGACGGCTTGGCGAACACACGCGCCAACAACAGACGGTTGCGCTCACCGCCGGACAGGGCACTGACCGGCTGGCGGGCACGATCCGGGCTGAACAGGAAGTCGCCCAGATAGCCGATGATGTGTTTGCGTACGCCGTTGATCTCGACGTAATCGCTCTCTTCAATCACACTTTCGGCCACCGTGCGATTTTCGTCAAGCTGGGCGCGGTGCTGGTCGAAATAGGCAATGTCGATGTTGGTGCCGAGTTTGACCGTTCCGTGAGTCGGTTGCAGTTTGCCCAGAATCAGTGATAGCAAAGTGGATTTACCGCAGCCGTTTTCCCCGATGATCCCGACCTTGTCGCCACGCATGATGGTGGTAGAGAAATCGGTGACAATAATACGGTTTTCGAAGTTGAAACTGAGGTCTTTGATTTCGATGACCTGTTTGCCGGATGTGGCGGTCTTGTTCAGTTGCAGGTTGGCCTTGCCTTGCTGGCTGCGGCGAGCCTGGTGTTCGGAGCGCAGCTTTTCCAAAGCACGGACACGCCCTTCGTTACGGGTGCGGCGGGCTTTGATGCCCTGACGAATCCAGGCTTCTTCCTGAGCCAGTTTCTTGTCGAATTCGGCGTTCTGTTTGGCTTCGGCTTCCAGCTGTTCGGCTTTGCGTTGCAGATAGGTGTGGTAGTCACACTCCCAATTGGACAGTTTTCCGCGATCCAGCTCGACTATGCGAGTCGCCAACGCTTGCAGGAAGGCACGGTCGTGGGTGATAAACACCAGGCTGCAACGGATGGTCTTCAAAAAGCCTTCAAGCCATTGAATCGACGGAATGTCCAAGTGGTTGGTCGGTTCGTCCAGTAGCAGAATGTCCGGTTCCTGAACCAGGGCTTTGGCCAGTAAAACACGACGCTTCATACCGCCGGAAAGGTTGGAGAATTCCGCTTCGCCCGGCAGACCGAGTTTGGAGATGATGGTTTCGACTCTTTGTTTCAATTCCCAGCCGTTCTGATTGTCGATCTGCTGTTGGACGTCGGTGAATTCTTTCATCAACTCTTCGGAATAATCGGTTTCCATCTGTAGGCTGATCTGGTGAAAACGTTCGATCAATGGTCCGGCGTTACCGAGTCCGCTGGAGATAACATGGAATACGCTGCCTTTGGTGTCGTGCGGGACTTCTTGTTGAAGTTTGGCGATTTTGACGCCGTCCTGAAGGATTCGGCTGCCGCCGTCGGCTTGAATCGCGCCTTCGATGACCTTTAATAAGGTGGATTTACCTTCACCGTTACGTCCGACAATACAGACGCGTTCGTTCGGTTCGATTTGCAGGCTGGCCTGGTTTAACAGAGGCGCGGCGCCAAAACTTAAGGTGATGTCTCGTAAAAAAAGCAGTGCCATTGAAATCCTTAGTGACTCTTTGAAGTCGGGGTTGAAAACGAATCGGTAAATTATAAACGCTGTGAGGATTTTTAGCAGTTTTGTTCCACTGCCAAAATCAGATTGTCGCTGGAGTTGATGTTGTAGCGGTTTTGACTCAATCCCTTGTTGCTGGAAACCAGGTTTTGCCAGTGGTTCAGCACTTGGCCGCTCTCTTTGGTGGGCGCCGGTTTTTTTTGGGTGGCGTTTTCGCTCTGTTTGTTCCAGAGATTAAAAATCAACAGGCCTGTCGGGTTGAGCTGTTTGAGCAGGTTTTTCTGAAAGTCTTCTTCACTGAATTCAGCCGGAATACCGTGGCTGTCGAACAGGTCGACGATGACGGCGTCGAAGCCGTAGTCGTTTTCGGCGACGAATTCCAGTGCATCGCCTTGAACGGTTTCGATTTCCGGCTCGTCCGGCAGTTGGAAAAAACGGTAGGCGCAGTCGATTACGGCTTGGCGTAGCTCCACTACGGTCATCTGCAGGTTGGGCAGGGTGTGATAAAGGTGGTGCGCCATGCTGCCGCCGCCCAGTCCGAGCATCAGTACGCGGAACGGCTTTTCGGGATCGTTGAAAGGCGGTTTTTCGGCGAACTTCAAGAGCAGGTCGATGATCTTTTGCTGGTATTCGAAGTTCAGGGTCATTGGCGCATTCAGAAAGAAACAGCTCTGTTCCACCGGAGAATCGAAATAGAGTTTGCGGGTGGAACGGTTCTCTACCACTTTGATCGTGCCGAATTCGTCTTCGGTGCTGAATATGGTGAAGCCGTTATACATAAGTGTGGCCGTTTAAGGTTGCCGTCATAGTCCTGCCCACCAGAGGCGAAGGCGTAGGCCGAGTTCGGTGGTGAAACCGACTTCGACAAATTGGATTTCGCCGTTGGAATCGACAATGAAATCCGCCGGAACGGCTTTGGCACCGAAGTGTTTTAGGATTTGGCCGTCAAGGTCGTTGACGATGATCTGCGGTTTCATGTCGTTCTGTTTGGCGTAGCTTAAGAGTTGTTCGTCGTCGCCCGACTGGGTGGCGATGTTGATGACCGGATAGTCGTCAGAGATGGATTCGATGCCGCCTTTGGTAACGCCGCAGATCGGACACCAGGTCGCCCAGATATGGATCAGGGTCGGGCGGTCGATGGATTTGAGGTCGATGGTTTCGCCGGTGATGGTCTGCATCTGCAGGGCCGGTACCGATCCTTCTACCACTTCACCCTGCATGAATGGTCGGATGCTCAGATAGACCAATACGAAGATCACAACCGTCATGAGGTTTTTGAACCAGCCCTTTTTCCACAAAGGGAGTTTAGGGGGCGTTGATTGGTTTTCCGCGGGTTGTTCCATTAGTGATTCGCCTCTGTCCGATTTCGAATTTTGGGTGGTAGATGCTATGATTGCGCCCATTATAAAGGCTTTTTGGAATTCAGTACGAGGAAGATTGATGCAGGCGGATTTTTGGCACGACATGTGGGAAAGCGGGGTAGTAGGCTTTCATCAAACCGAAATTAATGCGTTTTTACAGGGCTTTTGGCAGAAGCTGGAATTGACCGGCGACGAGACGGTTCTGGTGCCGCTGTGCGGTAAGTCGTTGGATATGCTTTGGCTGAAACAGCAAGGGCATAAGGTCTTGGGGATTGAACTGAGCCAGAAAGCGTTGGACGAATTTATCAGTGAAAACCACATCGATGCACAGCCGGTTCAGCAGGATAAATTCTGCGCTTATGGATTCGATGCAATGACTTTGTTATGCGGTGATTTCTTTCATCTGACGGCGGACGATTGCTGTGAGGTCAAAGCGGTTTATGATCGTGCAGCGATTGTGGCTCTGCCGGAGGCGATGCGACGTCAATATGTTGAACACTTGAAGATGATTCTGCCGAAAGGCACGCAGTTCTTGATGGTGACGATGGAGTACGACCAGTCTCAATTACAAGGACCGCCGTTTTCGGTGCCTGAAACCGAGGTCAGGGAACTGTTCGCCGGCTTTGCCAGCGTCGATAAAGTGTCGGAACAGGCCTTCAGCCGCAAGGGCGTTGCGGCTGTCGAGAAAGTGTTTGTAATGCGTTTTTGATCGTTGACCGCTTGGATATTGTTGTTTAGAGCGGCGTGATTTCCTTGAAGCTCTCGAAATGGTCGAAATCTTTCGGATCGATCTTGTCCATTTTGGGGCTGACATGGGTAGCGCACAGCAGGTATTCGATGCCGTAGGACTTAGCAGTTTCCAAAGCGTGCAGGTTGTCGTCGATCAGTAGGGTGTGCTTGGGATCGTACGGTTGTATGCTCTGAATCTCGGACCAGATTCGAATGTCCTCTTTAGGGATGCCGAAATCGTGTGCTGAAATCAGGTGATTGAAATAGTCGCCAATCTCGGTCATTTCCAATTTGATTGCCAAGCTGTCGCGGTGGGCGTTGGTGACCATGACCACGTTCTTATTCATTTGTTGCAGTTTGGCGAGAAATTCCATGACGTCGGGATGCGCCTGGATCAGGTGTTTCAGTTCGCGCTTGAGTTCCGCGATGGGGAGCTGCAAGGTCTCGCTCCAATAATCCAGACAGTACCAGTTCAAGGTACCTTGTTGATCCTGAATCTTGGCGTGGATGATACGGTTGGCTTCTTCCAGGCTGAGGGCGTTTTTTTCGGCATAAGCCTGTGGCAGGTATTCCATCCAGAAATGCCAGTCAAAATGCAGATCCAGCAGGGTACCGTCCATATCCAGCAGCACCGTATCAATTTTAGACCAGTCTATATTGGCACTCATTGGCAATTTCATCCCCTTGGCGTATGATGTTGTTTATGAAAAAAAATAGCCCGAACGACATGAAAAATAAACCGTTACCGACGGTCCTTTCCAAGGACGTTGTCGTCAAGTCTCGCATTTTTACGGTTGAGTCTCAAGCCCTGGAATTCTCTAACGGAACGCAAGTCGTTTACGAACGCTTGTTAGGTAATCCCCTTGGCGCAGTGTTGATTATACCAATGCTGGATGACGATACGGTGTTACTGATTCGTGAATTCTGTATCGGGGTCAATCGCTACGAGCTTGGATTTCCAAAAGGCAATATTGATCCCGGTGAGACTTGGAAAGAGGCGAGCTTGCGGGAGAGTCAGGAAGAAGTCGGTTATCTTCCCGAAAAAGTGGAGCTGATGGATTCGGTCAGTCTGGCCGCGGGTTACATGACTCATCAGACACATATTGTTCTGGCGACGGGCTTGACCCCGAAAACGGCCGAAGGCGACGAGCCGGAGCCGCTTGAGGTTGTGCCGTGGAAACTCGACGATTGGCAGACTTTACTGCAACATCCCGATTTCAGTGAGGGTCGTGCATACGCCGCCTTGATGTTGGTACTGAAAGAGACGGGACGTATTTAAATGAATTTGGATTCGCTGCGGTCATTGCTGCCGGAAGTCTGTCGTATTTCCGTCTTGGCCGGGGAGCGGATTCTTGAAGTCTATGAGGCTATCCATCCGGTTGAAGTGGAGAATAAATCCGATGGTACGCCGGTTACTTTGGCTGATAAGCAAGCTGATGAATTGATTTGTTCCGAATTGAGTCAATTAACCCCGGATATACCTTTGGTGACCGAAGAAAGTGTCGGAGAGATCGAGTTTGAAACCCGGCAGGCCTGGTCGACATTCTGGCTGGTCGATCCGCTTGATGGCACCAAGGAATTCATTGAGCGTACCGGGGAGTTCAGTGTCAATATCGCTTTGGTGCAAGACGGTAAGCCGATTTTGGGTGTCGTCTACGTTCCAATGACTCGTATCTTATACTGTGCTTATTCCGGCAAGGGGGCTTATAAGCATCTTGTGCCCGAATCTTTGGAACCGATTGTTTGGAAAGACTGTGCGGAACCTGACTACCGGATTCATGTTCACCCTGTTTCGAGTAGGTTGCCTATAAAGGTTGCGGTCAGCCGAAGACATGGAGGCAAGGTAAAGGATTTTATGCAGGCGCTGGGTGAAACTCAAACCGTGCGCATGGGATCGGCAATCAAATCCTGTCTGGTGGCGGAAGGGGTAGCGGATGTCTATCCTCGTTTCGGGCCGACGTCCCTGTGGGATACGGCTGCAGCGCAATGTGTGGTTGAAGAGGCTGGTGGCAAGGTTTTAGACCGCTTCGGTAACACACTGGAGTACCGTCAATCGCAATCCTTGTTGAATCCCTACTTTATGGTTGTTGGGGATTTGTCTTATTCGTGGCCTGACTTTCCGGGTTGAGCGGCTAACAAGTTCGTTTAAGTTCAAGCTGTTTTAAACGCGTCTGCGTGAATGATTTCCATTTCATCGTCAGTGAGCTCCAATATTCGTTGGCACTCTTTATAGATGGCGATGTTTTCTGCTGATTCCTGAACTCTTCTATTTTGTCTAAGCGCAATGGCGTGAGCCAGTTCAATAATGGCAACCAGACTGCGTAGTTTATCGTTTTTGATAGCGCTGATTCTTGGTTCGTGGTGCAGCAGTATGGTTTGTCCTATATAAGGTGGGATGCTCCAGGTACCGGCGATGACGTAGCCCAGAGCTGAATGGGTTGTACCGTATTTGCTGTATTCGTTTTTGTGTGAAGTGTAGTGTTCAAACAAGGTGCCAACAAAAGAGTTTCCATAATTCTCGTCAAGTTCGCTAAGTGCAAAAGAGCCGATATCGTGCATCAGCCCTAATAGGTAGGCTTGGTCAGACGTTACAAATTTATTGTAACGTGAAATCGTCATGGCAATGATCGCAATCATTTGGCTGTGGTAGCTGAGCCCTTTGATTTTGTTGTTGTCCAAAGCTTTTTTGACATAGATGGACAGAATGAAGTTTTTAAGTTGTTTGTTTCCAAGACGGTAGATCGCACTGTCGATGTCTCTGACGGTGATTGGATTGCCCCTCGAGATGGTTGGCAGGTTAGCTAAGCTGATCAGTTCGCCGGCTAAAAACGGGTTGGCAGATACCAGGGCTTTGATTTTGTTGGGATCGGGCATTTCGCTTTCATTAAAAAGCTTTTGCAGTCCTAGTACTTCTTTCGGCAGAAGTGGAATTTCAATCCTTGATAGTAGCTGTCTGGCCACATCAATCTGATCTTTAAAACTCATCTTGCTTGTTGAACCTGTTAAAGAATTAAAAAGGTGGTATAAGTGCGTAAACCCTGGTGTTTGTGGGTATTTGATCGAATATGCAGGGAATTGTAGCCTGTTTCTAACAACTATTATAGGGCCGATTAAGGATTCTAAGCGATAGAAAAAAGTGTTCATTTTTTATGTTGATTTAATAAAACTGTAGCATTGCTTAGGTATCATTTCTGCAAAATCGAATATTGCCCCAAAAAAAAGCATTGCACCAAAATGAAACGAAATGGTGTGGCAATTGGCACGCTTAGTGTGCACCAAACCCTTTCTATAAGTAATATTTATCAATTAACATATTGTTTTAATTGATTTTATTTGTTTTTGGCATTTAGCTTTCTATAGGCTTCCCGAGTTTAACTTCAATCAAACAAAAAGGAAGCGAAATGAAAAAAACATTCCAATTAAAAAACCTTATCGTGTCTATGGCAATCGCTGGTTCAGCTGCATTGAGCATGACTCCTGTAACTGCTCATGCTGAAGTTTCTTACAATGCAAACGTAAGTAACATGTATCTATGGCGTGGTCAGCAGATTAGTACTGCGTCCGGTGTTGTTTTTGGTGGTATCGATTATTCTCACGAGTCTGGTTTGTACGCAGGTACTTGGACTTCTTCTGAAGGTGCTTCTGGAAGTACTGAGTTTGACCTTTACGCTGGTTATGCACCGACTTTTGGTGATGTTACTTTGACTTTTGGTTATAACGCATATTTCTATCCAGATGCTGCTGGTGATTCTTATGACCGTAACGATGGAAACTTGATTACTGAGTACGTTCTTGGTGCGGCTTACAAAGGTTTCTCTGCAACTGGTTACTTCACTACTGAAGATAAAGCTAAAGGTGATAACTACAAGTATGTGTCTCTAGACTACGGAATTGGTAAGTTTGGTATTCACTATGGTATGTCTATGCAGGATACTTCTTCTAAAGAATACAACGACATCAACGTAAGCTACGCTGCAACTGACGCTCTAAGCTTCATTGTGAGCAAGGCGTTTGGTGACGGTATTGCCGATAAGAACGAGAAGCCAATGCTTCAACTTACTTACGCGCTTCCAATCTAATATACCCCGTGTATATGACGAGTTAGTTAAAACGGAAAGGGGCTTCACGGCCCCTTTTTTTATTCTTGAAAAGATTCAAAGGCGGATATGAGACTCAAGGATAACTGGAAAGGTTTTTTATCTTTTTCATTTGTGAATGAAACAGGTAAAACAGTTGTAAAAGATAAGAAACATTTTGGGCCACTGGTTCTTCAAAGACCTTATTACCAGGAAAAAGACCGGCCGAGCGTGTTGGTGATACATCCTCCAGGCGGCGTGGTAGGTGGGGATGTGCTTGAGCTGAATGCGAAACTTCGGCCTGGATCGAAGGGGGTCATCAGTACCCCCGCCGCGACCAAGTTCTACCGAAGTGACGGCCGTCTGGCCTCGCAGACCCAGACGATTACTTTTAATCAAGGCTCGGAGCTTGAATGGCTGCCACAGGAGACTTTGTTCTTCAATCAATCGGTGGTCGAGAATTCAATCAAGTTCGTGCTTGAGGAAAAGGACAATAAATTCATTGCCTGGGATATCGCTGGACTAGGCCGGCCTGCCAGTGGTGAAGGGTTTGAGCAGGGCTCGTTGCAACAGTCGCTGGAGGTGTGGATCGAGGGGAAACTTGTTTTTGTCGATCGGCTCCGGATTTCACCACAAACCAATCTTTTGAACAGCGCCAGTGCTCTGGCTGGCCATACCTTGTTCGCAACCGCGCTGTTCTATCAGAACGAACCCGAATCTCAAAAACAATTATTGGAAGCATTACAGGCTTACGAATGGCCATTGCCGGTAGGTGTTACCCAACTGGATTCGTTGGTGGTATTGCGCGTGTTGGCAACCGAACTGGACGAAATCAAAGGGGTCTTGTTTGAAGCGTGGAAAATCGCCCGGCCTGTCGTTTTGGGGATTCCCGTCGTCAAACCGAGGATTTGGAATACTTAATTGCCGGATTCATATTTATTGGAGGGTATATGGAACTATTACCGAGAGAGAAAGATAAATTATTGTTATTTACAGCCGGCCTGCTTGCCGAACGCCGTTTGAATCGAGGAATCAAATTGAATTATCCCGAATCGGTCGCCTATATCAGCTGCGCGATTTTGGAAGGCGCGCGTGAGGGTAAGACAGTAGCAGAATTGATGGACTTGGGCACCACGGTTCTAACAAGAGCCGACGTCATGGACGGCATACCTGAAATGATCCACGAGGTTCAAGTGGAAGCCACATTCCCGGACGGTACCAAGCTGGTAACAGTCCATCAACCGATCGTATAGGAGGCAGCAAGATGATTCCTGGAGAGTTGATTGTCCAAGAGGGCGAAATCGAATTGAACGTCGGGCGGGAGACCGTCGAAGTGGTGGTGGCCAATTCCGGTGACCGTCCGATACAGGTGGGATCACACTATCATTTTTACGAAACCAATACCGGACTGGTGTTTGATCGGGAAGCTGCCAAAGGTTTTCGCCTGGACATTCCGGCCGGAACGGCGGTGCGTTTCGAACCGGGACAGAAGCGAAAGGTTCAACTGGTAAAGATCGCTGGAAAAGAGGTCGTTTACGGTTTCAATCAGTTAGTTATGGGGCCATTGGAGGGGTAGGATGAGTTACAAAATCGATCGAAAAGCCTATGCGGAAATGTATGGCCCGACAGTGGGAGACAAAATCAGACTGGGGGATACCGATCTACTGATTGAGGTGGAGAAAGATTTCACAACATATGGTGAAGAGGTTAAGTTTGGCGGCGGAAAAGTCATTCGTGACGGTATGGGGCAAGGCCAGCTGTGCGCGGATGAAGTCGTCGATACAGTCATCACCAATGCGCTGATTCTAGACACTTGGGGAATCGTGAAAGCGGACATTGGTATCAAGGACGGCATGATTGTCGCCATTGGTAAAGGCGGGAATTCGGACATTCAGCCGGATGTTGATTTTGAAATCGGTGCCGGTACTGAAGTCATTGCTGGAGAGGGTCAGATCCTGACGGCAGGGGGTGTCGATTCACACATTCACTTTATTTGTCCGCAACAGGTTGAAGAGGCGTTGATGTCGGGTGTTACCACCATGTTGGGTGGTGGAACCGGACCGGCGGCAGGTACTAATGCAACCACCTGTACATCCGGGGTCTGGTACATGCACCGCATGCTGGAAGCGGCCGAAGGGTTGCCGATGAACCTGGGCTTTTTAGGTAAAGGAAATGCCTCGCTTCCGGAACCTTTGAAAGAACAGGTCGAAGCCGGTGCAATCGGGCTTAAGTTGCACGAGGACTGGGGAACCACTCCGGGCGCGATCGACAACTGTCTGAGTGTAGCCGACGAGTACGATGTTCAGGTCGCGATCCATACCGATACCTTGAATGAATCCGGTTTTGTCGAAAACACCTTGGCGGCCTTCAAAGATCGCACAATCCATACTTACCATACGGAAGGAGCTGGCGGCGGTCATGCACCGGACATCATTAAGGCGTGCGGATTCGGCAATGTATTGCCGTCTTCGACCAACCCGACGCGTCCTTTCACCGTCAATACCATTGACGAACACTTGGATATGTTAATGGTCTGTCACCACCTTGATCCGAACATTGTTGAAGACGTGGCGTTTGCGGAATCCCGTATCCGTCGTGAAACGATTGCGGCCGAAGATATTTTGCACGACCTTGGCGCATTCTCAATGATCTCGTCGGATTCCCAGGCGATGGGGCGTGTTGGTGAAGTGATTACCCGTACCTGGCAGACGGCTCATAAGATGAAACAGCAAAGAGGACCATTGCCGGAAGACGGCGAGGGTAATGATAATTTCCGTGCTAAACGTTATGTAGCGAAGTACACGATCAACCCGGCCATTACACATGGAATGGCGGATATCATCGGTTCGGTCGAAGTCGGTAAGCTGGCCGATTTGGTTTTATGGAAACCGGCTTTCTTCGCTGCGAAACCGTCGATGATCATCAAGGGCGGCATGATTGTCGCTGCGCCGATGGGGGATGCCAACGCATCCATTCCGACCCCACAGCCGGTGCACTACCGCAATATGTTTGCGGCTCAGGGTAAGGCGATCTTTAAAACGTCGATCACATTCGTCTCGCGGGCGGCTTTCGATCAAGACATTAAGGGTCAGCTCGGTCTGGAAAAAATTATTCGTCCCGTCGCGAATACTCGAAACATCACCAAGAAGGATATGGTTCTGAACGATTTGCAGCCTGATATTTCGGTCGACCCGGAAACCTACGAGGTTAAAGCGGACGGCGAATTGTTGATCTGTGAACCGGCGGAAAGTCTGCCTCTGGCACAAAGGTATTTCTTGTTCTAAAAAAGGATTGGCACGTGAGAGAGTTTACGAAAATCGTCAATGAAGACGTACAGGGCAACGCCGAAGAGTTGGTGTTGACGTTCAAACAACGTGAAAAAAGCCGATTGAAAGTCGTCATGGCGAATGGCGAGGAAATCGGCCTATTCATGCCTCGTGGTACGGTGTTAAAAGAGGGCGATGTCATTGCATCGGAATCCGGCGAACAATTGAAGATCGTCGCCGCACCGGAAACCGTATCAACGATCACCACCGATGACACCCATCTGTTGTTGCGTATTGCCTATCACCTGGGTAACCGTCATGTTCCGTTACAGGTTGAACCGAACTGGCTGCGCTATGCACACGATCATGTTCTGGATGATATGGTGCGCTTGTTAGGCGGTACGGTTGTGGTTGAAGCGCAGCCGTTACAACCTGAGAGCGGTGCCTATGGGGGCGGTCATAATCATGGCCATTCTCACTCTCATTCTGACGAACACCACCATCACCATCATTAAAGGTTGGAGGGTCGGATGCAAAGTTCCCTATTGAGATTGTTGCAACTGTCCAGTCCGACGCTTCCGGTCGGAGCCTACGCCTATTCCCAGGGGGTAGAGCCGGCCGTGCATGCCGGGATTGTTCATGATGAGTCGACTTCTCTGACTTGGGTCCAGGACGTTTTGTTGAACAATCTGGTCTATGGTGATTTGGCGCTTTTAAGTCATTTCTACCAGGCCTGGTCGGAAAACGATTTCGATAAACTGACATCCTGTTCGGAACTGAGTGTGGCTCTAAGGGAATCGGCGGAACTTAGACAGGAAGACCTGCATATCGCTATGGCGCTGCTGCGTCTTGCCGAACCTTTGGAAGTTGATATTTTCAAAGGCCTCTCCTTTGAAAAGACCTACCCGTTGGTGTTCGCAGGCTTTGCCCAGCATTGGAATATCCCTCTTGAAGAGACCTTACAGGCCTTCGCCTGGAGTTGGATGGAAAATCAGGTGGCGGCCATGATCAAACTGGTTCCGTTGGGGCAGACCCAGGGACAGAAAATCTTATTGCAAATGGATTCGTCGATTCATCTGGCGGTGAAATCGGCACAACAGATTCCATTGGAAAACATCGGCAACAGTTTGCCGCATCTGGCGATCTTGAGCAGTCAGCACGAGACGCAGTACAGTCGTTTGTTCCGGTCTTAGGCCCTTTCGACGACAGATAAAAAAACAGAAAAAGGAATAGTATGAAACCAGCACTTAGATTAGGAATCGGCGGACCGGTCGGTTCGGGAAAAACCGCATTAGTGGAAGTTCTTTGTAAAAAAATGCGGGATAAATATAATCTGGCAGTCGTTACCAACGACATCTACACCAAGGAAGACCAGCAGATTCTGATTCGTCAGCAGGCGCTTTCGGAAGACCGTATTGTCGGCGTTGAAACCGGAGGTTGTCCACATACCGCTATTCGTGAAGATGCGTCGATGAACCTGACCGCCATTGAGGCTTTGCAGGAAAAGTTTGACGGATTGGAGATGGTTATTATCGAGTCGGGCGGAGACAATCTGAGTGCAACCTTTAGCCCCGAACTGTCCGATCTGACGATTTATGTCATCGATGTCGCCGCCGGGGACAAACTGCCGCGTAAAGGTGGTCCGGGAATCACGCAATCGGATTTGCTGGTGATCAATAAGGTGGATTTGGCCCCTTACGTTGGAGCAGATCTGGATGTTATGGATCGGGATACCAAGATTCAGCGTAAAGACCGTCCTTATGTCTTCACCAATCTCAAGACTCAGCAGGGTGTCGACGAGATTGTCGATTTCATCGTCGATAAAGGGATGTTGTAAATCATGGAGATGGGATTGCTGATTATTTTCTGGTACGGGGTGTTGCATGCCTTCGGACCGGATCATCTGACTGCAATCGCCGATTTTTCCATCGGCCGTCAACGCAAAAAAGTGATGATGGTTACATTGGGCTTTGCAATCGGGCATGGCGCGAGTCTGTATCTGTTCGCATTACTGTTGTCATCCTTGCAGATTCCTGAAGGTTGGCTGGCTTATGGCGATGTGATTGCTTCCAGTGTCATTATTCTGATGGGGTTGTATCTTTTGTATCTGGTTCTGGCGGATCGTATTCATGTTTCGAAACACGAGCATGAAGGAAAGGAGCACATTCACATCTGGTTCGGCAAAGAGCACCATCACCGTCGACCGTTCTTTAATTGGCTATCGACCTCGGCCATGCTTGGTATTCTGATGGGGATGGGCGGAGCTCGCGGTATGTTGGTAAGTTTATCGGCGATTTCCAGTCAGGATGTAAGCGGATGGATGGTTTTGAGTTTCACGCTTGGAGTGGCGCTTGTATTCATGGTTTTCGGAGGCTTGTTGGCTTTGATAAACGCTCGTCTTATGACTTCCAAGCAGTGGCTTAAAGGCACTTTTACGTTTGCAGGATTGATTTCTTGCTGGGTAGGGTTGCAGGCGTTTCTGTAAACAGTGTCGGTCAGTTTATTTTGCACTATTGTTGTGCCGGAATGCCCTTAATGGGCTAGAAATTCTTTTCGGTTTTCTTTTTTTACCATCAGGTTTGAATTTTCCCTTGTTATTTTTTTGTTAGTTAAAACAAGTACATAGTTTTGCATTCATTTCTTGATAGTTAAAAATGTTTCCTGTGGCACAAGTCTTGTTATGGATATTTATTGTTGGGTGCATTTTAGGATGCAAATGCTTTGCTTGACGTGATATTCGGCAATGGCCTTGGCGCTAGACAGCGGCTCAACCCAGTTTTAGTTATGTGTAATCCAAATAGATGGGGTAAAAAGAAATGAGACACGGTGATATATCCTCTAGTAACGATACAGTGGGTGTAGCGGTAGTAAACTACAAGATGCCACGCTTGCATACTAAGGCGGAAGTCTTGGACAACGCCCAGAAGATCGCCGATATGATTATCGGTATGAAGCAAGGTCTGCCTGGTATGGATTTGGTCATTTTCCCAGAGTATTCCACTCACGGGATCATGTACGATGCAAAAGAGATGTATGACACCGCATCAACTATTCCTGGTGATGAAACACGCATCTTTTCGGAAGCTTGTAAGAAAGCGAAAACATGGGGTGTATTCTCTCTTACCGGTGAACAGCATGAAGAGCACCCTAACAAGGCGCCATACAACACTTTGATCCTGATCAATGATCAGGGTGAAATCGTTCAGAAGTATAGAAAGATCATGCCTTGGTGTCCGGTTGAAGGTTGGTACCCAGGTGACAAGACTTATGTGACTGAAGGTCCTAAAGGGATGATGATCAGTTTGATCATCTGTGATGACGGTAACTATCCTGAAATCTGGCGTGATTGCGCGATGAAAGGGGCGGAATTGATCGTACGTTGTCAGGGTTATATGTATCCTGCCAAAGAACAGCAGATCATGGTTTCTAAAGCGATGGCTTGGATGAACAACACGTATGTTGCAGTTGCCAACGCGAGTGGTTTTGACGGTGTTTATTCTTATTTCGGTCACTCTGCGATTGTCGGTTTCGACGGTCATACGTTGGGTGAGTGTGGTGAAGAAGATTACGGAATCCAGTACGCTGAGTTGTCAGTTTCCCAGATCCGTGACTTCCGTAAGAACGCACAGTCTCAGAACCACCTGTTCAAGTTGTTGCACCGTGGTTACACCGGTAAGATCAACTCTGGTGAAGGAGATCAAGGTGTTGCGGCTTGTCCTTACGAGTTCTATTCAACTTGGATCAACGATCCTGAAAAAGCGAAAGAGCAAGTTGAGAAAATCACTCGTAAGACGGTTGGAACGGCTGAATGTCCGATTGACGGCATTCCAAACGAAGAGACCACAACAGAGCACCGCTAAGCTCTTCAGATTGACGATGTTTTCATGAAATATAAGTTGTTGTTAAATGAGGTACAGCGTCAATTAGAACTTACATTATTAGCGGTCTACGAGGAGCACTTTCGTGTGCTTCCTCTGTCTGAAAATGAAATAGCGCCCGCCGTTCGTGCCGGCGCTATTTTTTTACCCGAATTCATAGAAGCGGATTCTGTGCAGGAAGCGCAGCAATTCTTTCTCAGTGCAGCCCTGCATGCGGCGGCACATCTTGTATTTTCCCTGCCCACCGATTCATCAGGACTGAATAACCGCCAATTGGTTTTGAGTTCCCTGATCGAAGACGCGCGTATCGAACGTCTGGCGTCACAAAAATTCCCGGGTATGGCGAAACTGTTTAAACGTAATTTCACAAAACAGCCTACCAGTTCTCTATTGTTTGAAGAGATCGCCTATTCGGTTGCTTATGCTTTAGCAAACGGCTCCAGCAAGTTTGACAATCCGTTTATTGAAAAAGCGGTGAGATTGTTCAATGAGGCGGTGGCCGAAGATATTCATGACCCGAATTTGTTCAAATCGGTCGGCTTGGCATTGGCGAATGACATCGGCCAGATGCGAATCAGTATGAACGAAAGGGATGAATTCGTTCTGGTACCTTACCGGGACGATAACTCCTATTTGTGGGATAAGTTCGAAGAGGTGGCTTCCCAGCAGGATGACCAGTCTTCCGATGTCCAGGAATCGGTCAGTGTGACCGGTATGGGGTATGAGGAAGTGCTGGACGGTCGTTCAGTTGCCGATTACGATGAAAAAGCTCTTCCGGACGAAGGTCTGGTGTTTAAGGCTGTTGAGGAAGAGGTCCAGTCTCAATTGCTCAGTAAGTCGAAAGTGTTGAGCGAATACAGTTATCCCGAGTGGGATTATAAAATCGCGCGCTGGAAGCGTGACTGGTGCTCATTGAATGAAATTGTTTTCACTGAGCGTGCGCAAGATGCATTAGAGCATCGCGTCGATAAATATCGTAATTTCGTCAAGAAACTTCAGCAGATTATTAATTCCTATCAGTCTGAAATGCATCGCCGTAAGAAACAGGAAGACGGTACGGAACTGGATTTTGAATCGATCATCCAGTATATGGTCGACTTCAAGATGGGCAGTGCCGGAGCTGAGTCGAGAATCTACATCGATCACATCAAAGAGAGGCAGCATGAACTTTCTTTGTTGGTGCTGTTGGACCTTTCTGAATCGATGAACGATCCGGACGTTGATGGCAAAAACACGGTTTTGGATCTGACGTTGGATTCAACCGTGGTGCTATCCGAGTTGTTGGATTCCCTTGGACATTCTTATGCGCTTCATGGCTTTAACTCGAACGGTCGCGGAGAAATCTCTTATTACAATATTAAGGACTTCGATCAGGACTCAGAGAGTTCTCTGCAGTCTCTAGGATTGGTAGAGGCGGCGTATTCGACGCGTTTAGGTGCAGCATTAAGACATGCATTTCATAAGATCTCAAAACGCCGTGAGCGCCATAAATTGATTCTGGTGATTACGGATGGTCAGCCTTCGGATATCGACGTCTATGACGCCCAGTATTTGATCGAGGATTCCGCGATTGCCGTGAAAGAGATCGAATCGGCCGGATGCAAGACATTCTGTCTGTCGCTCGATAAGAATGCAGACGAATATGTTCAGAAAATATTCAGAAAAGGGCACTACGAGGTGGTCGAGCAGCCTAGTAAGCTTCCTCAGGTTTTGACCAAGCTGTATTTGAAGGTATTCAAGTCCTTCCTGGCTTGAACGATCTGAGTAAAGCGGTGATTTAAAGATTTATGGTTTGAAAGTTTACAAAATAAAAAGCCCCGCATTGCGGGGCTTTTTTGTTTCTATGCCTATTAATGACTAATCATCCAAGGGCGCATTGAAGGGAACATTTTCTTTCCGTCTGCCGTCCACATAAGCTTGGAACTTCCTCGCTTATGGTGTTGGCATCCGCAGCCTTTTTTGTGCTTGAGTCTTTCTTCGTTCTCGGCACGCGTATCGGCGTTGGAGATTTGAGGCTCGTATTGAGCCTTCTCGTTTCTTGCAATGGCTTCCTTTTTATTAGGATCCATCTCGAAAAGCTCTGGTGGAAGCACTAGCACACGTGGAGCAAGTGTACTGCAATGTGGGCAAGCCATCGGTTTTGCAGAGTCTTCCATAGTGGCTAGTTCAAAAAATATTCCATGCTCAGGGCATTTGTAATCATATACTGGCATAGTTCACATACTCCTTATTTAAGGTCTGGAGCGGTTGGTACTTTGACGCTGTCGTCAACCTGCTTCGTAGGACCTTCAGCATTAGGGTTGATATCGAAATCGAAGATTCCGGTTGGTACCCATAGCGTAGCACTTGCGTTAGGGATATCAACAACACCACTGATATGACCCTGCATAGGCGCAGTACCAAGTAGTGAGTAAACCTGTTCACCGGAATAACCGAATTTCTTCAGGTATTCGATCGCGTTCAAACAGGCCTGCTGATAAGCAACGTTCACATCTAGGTAGTGCTGCTTGCCGTCGCCGTCAACAGAGATACCTTCGAATACAACGTAATCGTTATAATGTGGTGTCATTACGCTTGGCTTGAAGACAGGGTTTTTGATTGCATACTTACGCATACCGTCTTTGATCAGGTTGACGCGTAGGTGAATCCATCCCGCCATCTCGATCGCACCACAGAAAGTGATTTCACCGTCACCCTGGCTGAAGTGAAGGTCACCAACTGAAAGACCGGCATCTTTAACATAAACAGGGAAGTAGATCTTAGAACCTTTTGTAAGGTCTTTGATGTCACAGTTACCACCGTGTTCACGAGGAGGAACGGTACGCGCTGCTTCTTTTGCTGCTTCTTTTGCTGCTTCAGGCTTCATGCGACCCATGTGAGCCGTTTCAGCATATGGCAGGGTAGCCAAAGCTGGAACGCGATCCGGTTCTGTGTCATACAGTTCTTTTTCACGCTCGTTCCACTCTTTCAACATTTCTTTTGATGGAAGACAACCGATTAGACCAGGGTGCATCAAGCCGGCAAATTCAACACCAGGGATGTGGCGTGATTTTGTGTAGATACCGTTGAAATCCCAGATAGTCTTCTGTGCTTCAGGGTAGTAGTCTGTTAGGAATCCACCACCGTTCTGCTTTGAAAACAGACCGTTGAAACCCCAGTTGCTTTCTGCAAAGGTTCCGATATCCATGATGTCTACTTCAAGCAAGTCACCTGGCTCGGCACCTTCGATACCGACAGGACCTGATAGGAAGTGTACCTGTGAAAGGTCAACGTCGCGAACGTCAGATGCGTCATCGCTGCTGTCGATTTGTCCACCAGTCCAGTCCACACATTCGATGATGAAATCATCACCAGGCTTAACCATTTTGGCCATCGGAATGTCCGGGTGCCAACGGTTGTGGATGTCTTCGTTTTCGTAAGCGGATTTTGTAAGGTCGACTTTAATGATAGTTTCGGCCATTTTGGTTCTCCTGTTGTTGTATAAATTCAACTTGGTTAAGGTTAAACAGATAAATATGAAGCCACTTTCTCTTCGTCGACTTCATCGCGCGGTTGATCGTGGATGATCTTGCCTTTTTCGATAACGATAATTCGATCGGCCACATCCAGCGCGAAGCTTAAAACCTGCTCGGAAACGATGATCGATAAACCGCGTGAGTCGCGGATTTCTTTCAATGTGTGGGCCATCTCCTTGATGATCGAAGGCTGAATACCTTCGGTCGGTTCGTCCAGCAATAAAACTTCCGGGTTACTTGCAAGTGCACGGGCAATTGCCAGCTGCTGCTGCTGACCACCAGATAGGTTACCGCCACGGCGTTTGCTCATTTCACGTAGCACAGGAAAAATGTTGTACAGGTCTTCAGGTACTTCGGTTTCACCGGTTGTGGTAAGACCAGTCTCGATGTTTTCCTTTACGGTCATAGTCGAGAAGATCATACGACCTTGAGGTACGAAACCGACTCCGGCTTTGACACGTTCGTGACTTTTCATTCCGAATAGTTCTGTTTCTCCCAGCTTGACGCTTCCCGACTTTGAAGGAATCATTCCGATTAAGGATTTCATAAGGGTGGTTTTACCCATTCCGTTACGACCCATGATCGCGATGATCTCATTCTTTTTAAGGGAGAGGTTCAAGCCTTTGATAACTTCACTTTCTCCATAGGCTACATGCAAATCTTGTATCTCTAACATCTCTCTACTCCCTTAGTGTCCCAGGTAAACTTCAATAACTTTCGGATCGTTCTGGACTTTTTCCATCGATCCTTCTGAAAGTACCTGTCCTTGGTGAAGTACCGTTACCTTATCGGCAATCTCTTCAACGAAGTGCATGTCGTGCTCGATAACAAGGATTGAACGGTCTTTGGTAATTTTCTGAAGCAGTTCAGCGGTTTGCTTACGTTCGGAAACAGACATCCCGGCAACCGGCTCATCCAGCATCAGGAGTTCCGGATCCTGGATAAGAAGCATTCCGATTTCAAGCCACTGCTTCTGTCCATGGCTGAGAAGAGCCGCCTGACTATCAAGCTTGTCCTCAAGGAAGATCATCGAAGCGATCTCATTGACCTTGTCGATTACTTCCTGGTCACGGCTGAAGGTCAGGGCGCCCCAGACCTTTTTGCCTCTCGGGAAAGAGAGTTCCAGGTTTTCGAAAACCGTCAAGTCTTCATAGATAGATGGGTTCTGGAACTTTCTTCCAACGCCGGCATGTACGATTTCATGCTCTTTAAGCTTGGTCAGTTCCTTGCCTTTAAACTTGATTGACCCTTCGGTCGCTTTGGTGCGTCCGCAGATCAAATCTAGTACGGTGGTTTTACCAGCTCCGTTTGGACCTACGATGACCCGGATCTCCTGTTCTTCGATGTATAAAGACACGTCGTTTACGGCTTTGAATCCATCGAACGAAACAGTAAGCCCTTCAATAGTTAATACAAAATCTTTTTGTTGGTACATGGTGTTCTCCAATACCTAAGTCATTAATCGTTAATTATTCGTCGGCTTACTTGTCTTGCGTCGACTTGAATTTTTTATTTAGCAATGGCTGTACATAGGATTCGTAGATTCCTGCCAAACCTTTAGGGAATGCAAGTACCACGGCGATGAATAAACCACCCATCGCGAAAAGCCATAATTCAGGGTAAGATTCGGAAAGAATCGTCTTAGCCCAGTTAACAATTAACGCTCCATAAACCGCACCGAAAATGGATAGGTTTCCACCTACGGCTGCGAAGATAACCATTTCGATCGAAGGTACGATCCCGATCAACGAAGGCGACATGAATCCAACCTGAAGGGTGAACATGGCACCACCGAGAGCAGAGAAAACACCGGCGACACAGAAGATGAAAATCTTGAAGTTTGCAACGTCGTAACCCGAGAAGCGAACACGGTCTTCACTGTCACGCATCGCAACCAGCAGACGCCCAAGTTTACTCTTACGGATATATTGAGCCACTACCAATGTTGCCAGTAGCAGAATCGAGTTGACGAAGTACAGGATGTATTTAGCGGAATCCGTACGGATGTCCCATCCCAACAAGGTTCTCAAGTCAGTGATACCGTTTACACCACCGGTGTAACCCTGCTGACCGATGACCAGGATGGTCATGATTGCAGCGATCGCCTGAGTGATGATCGCGAAGTACACCCCGCCGACTCGGCGTTTGAACATCGCAGCACCGATGATGTATGCAAACAAAGCCGGTAGAGCGAAGATTGCGAAAATGGTGAATCCTAGGCTGTGGAACGGTTCCCAGAACCATGGAAGTTCAGTCAACTGGTTCCAGTCCATAAAGTCAGGAATACCCGGAGTGGACTGGATCTTGGTGTTTTCAGGGGATGAAGCCTCAAGCTTCAGGAACATCGCCATGGCATAGCCACCGATTCCGAAGAAGATACCTTGGCCCAAACTCAGAATACCGCCAAGTCCCCAGGAAAGAACCAATCCCAACGCGACGAATGCGAAAGTCAGGTACTTTCCGATCAGGTTCAATCGGAAGATGTCGAATAATAGTGGCAGGGCGACCAATAGGATCGCTGCCAGGATCAGGAATGATATGACATCATTCTTAGGGGTTAATGAACGTAGTTTACTTTGTAACATCTTATTATTCTCCTAGCGACGAACTTTAAGTGAGAACAAGCCTTGTGGTCGAAGCATCAGAATCACAATGACTGTTAGTAGCGTTAATACCTTCGCCATGGAACCACTCATAAAGAACTCCATGATCGACTGTGCTTGCGAAATACTGAATGCAGACGCAATTGTTCCCAGAAGACTTGCCGCCCCACCAAATACAACGACCAGGAAGGTGTCAACGATGTATAACTGTCCGGAAGTTGGGCCGGTTGAACCGATCATGGTGAATGTCGCACCAGCGATACCTGCGATACCGCAACCTAGTGCAAATGTGAATCTGTCTACTCGTGCCGTATCGATACCGACGGCACCTGCCATCGCACGGTTTAGGACAACCGCTCGAGATTGCTTACCTCTTCTGGATTTCTGTAGGAAAAGGAATACGCCGATGGTGATGACTAATGTGATGACCATAACGATCATCCCGTTTACAGGAATTTCGATTGAGTCGCTCACTGCGTAAGATCCCATCATCCAGTCTGGAAGTGTGACCCCTACTTCACGTGGACCGAAAACGGTTCTGTAAAGCTGTTGAAGGATCAAGCTAAGCCCCCAAGTTGCCAGAAGGGTGTCAAGTGGACGCTTGTATAAGTGTCTGATCAACGTCCATTCGACCAGGGACCCGAGGAGGAAGGTTCCTATAAATGCAAAAATCATTGCTATGAAGAAGTAAATACCGAATAGATCCGGTAGATAAGTTGAGAACAGGTTGGACGTCAGATACGTGATGTAGGCACCCAGGATCATGAACTCCCCGTGTGCCATGTTAATAACTCCCATTTGCCCGAAAATGATCGCCAAACCTAGTGCCATCAATAACAGCACCGAGAATAGGATCAGGCCGGCAAAGCCCTGCATCGCAAAAATTGAGCCCAGTTCGGCCCATGTATAGTCAGCAAACATTTATTTTTCCTCCTGGCAGGTAAAATAATCTAAGTAAAAAAATCGAAAGTGTTCTTTGTATGTCGGACACCTAATTAAAGACTCTATGCTGTACTAGAGTCTTTAATTAGGTGCAGCCCACGAATGGACTGCACACGGTTAACTTACTGGTAACCTTTAGGGAATGGGTTTGGTTCGATCAAGTCTTTAGACTCGTAAACCACGTCAAACGTACCATCTGCCTTAGCGTGACCAATACGTGACTTAGACCATAGGTGATGGTTAGGGTGAACCTTCACATAACCTTCTGGAGCAGTAGTCAACTCGATACCAGGAAGTGTTTTCTTGATAGCGTCAACATCGAAAGAACCAGCTTTCTCTACCGCTGCTTTCCAGATCCAAGGACCAAGGTAAGCGGCCTGAGTTACGTCACCGATAACACTCTTTTCGCCCCACATCTTCTTGAATTCTGCAACGAACTTCTTGTTGTTGTCGTTAGGCAGGCTCTGGAAGTACTTCATTGAAGCGTATAGACCATCAACGTTCTCACCACCAATACCTAGGATTTCATCTTCGGTAACAGATAGAGTAAGTACTAATGGCTTCTCTTTAGTTAGATCGATACCAGCTGCTTTAAGCTGCTTGTAGAATGCAACGTTAGAACCACCAACAACAGTTGTGAAGATAACGTCAGGCTTCTTAAGTTTGATTTTGTTGATTACAGAGTTGAACTGTGTGTGACCTAGTGGGTAGTACTCTTCACCTACAACTTTCAAACCAAGTTTCTCGATGTGCTTACGAGCGATTTTGTTTGAAGTACGTGGCCAGATGTAGTCAGAACCAAGCAAGAAGAATTTCTTAGCGCCTTTGGTTTCTTTCGCCCAGTCGATACCTTTAAGGATCTGCTGAGTCGCTTCTTGACCTGTGTAGATTACGTTAGGAGACTGTTCCAACCCTTCGTAGAAAGTAGGGTAGAAAAGCATACCGTTATACTGTTCGAAAACAGGAAGAGCCGCTTTACGAGAAGCAGATGTCCAGCATCCGAATACAGCCGCTACTTTGTCGTTTACAAGTAGTTTCTTAGATTTTTCAGCGAAAGTAGGCCAGTCACTAGCACCATCTTCCTGGATGTATTCGATCTTGCGTCCCAATACACCACCCATATCGTTGATCTGTTGGATAGCTAGTTTTTCAGCCTGAACAGAACCGGTTTCACTGATCGCCATAGTACCGGTGATTGAGTGAAGGATACCTACTTTTACAGTATCGTCAGTAACAGCTAGACCAGTTGTGTTAACGTCTGCCGCGTAAGAGCTTGAAGCAAGTACCATTGCTGCAGGAAGTGCTGCCAAGCCTTTTAGTAAAGTACGACGGGTAGTCCCTAGTCGACTTGAAGAAATCTCTTTTTTCATGAGTTTTTAGCCTCTCTTGTTTAGAACATTCAGTGGTTAAATGGACAATAAAGTCAGCTATGTCTAGCATGAGATGTGCCATGTGGTAAAAATAGTTTATTTTTAGGAAACATTGAGAAAACTTTGATTTGTTGCATCAGAGTCTGCACACCAATGGTGCTTAATTTGTAATTTTGTGGTGCTTTATGAGGTGGTTTGTTTTGCGGTGGTATTTTTTAATGAAAGAGAAGGTTTAACGGAGGTAGGTGGTAAGTTACTTGTTTCTTAAGTAGTTGATATTATAGGTTTCTGGGTGGTTTCGGGGGATGGTAAATCATATTCAGGGAAAGGGTAGGGCATCGTTGCGATGCCCTGAATGGATGAGGGTTTAGGGGTGGGAGCGGGTTAGAGTTTGCACGCTCCGCCAGCGCATCCGTCATCTTCTTGAGAGTCGTCTGCACCATCACGCGTATTATGGTAATAAAGCGTTTTAAGTCCCATTTTGTATGCAAGTAACAGGTCTTGCAGAACCAATTTGATCGGCACTTTGTCTTCATCGAATTTGGCTGGATCGTAGTTCGTATTAGCCGAGATGGCTTGGTCTACGAACTTCTGCATGATGCCGACCAATTGTAGGTAACCACGGTTATTTGGGATGTGCCAAAGAAGTTCATAATCGTTGCGGTGTTCCTTGAAGCCAGGTACTACTTGTTTCAGGATACCGTCCTTTGAAGCTTTTACCGACACATAGCCGCGAGGAGGTTCGATCCCGTTGGTCGAGTTGGTGATTTGCGAAGAGGTTTCGCAAGGCATCAACGCGGTCAATGTTGAGTTACGTAAGCCGTGCTCTTGAATCTCTGTGCGCAAGGTTTCCCAGTCAAGGTGTAGAGGTTCGTCACACACTTCATTGAGATCTTTCTTGTAGGTATCAATAGGAAGAATGCCTTGAGCATAGGTTGTCTCATTGAAGAGTTCACATTTACCTTGTTCTTTGGCCAGATTGTTAGATGCTTTAAGCAAGTTGTACTGGATTGCTTCAAAAGTGCGATGGATCAATCCGTTTGCCGAGCCGTCAGAGTATTTAGTTTTGTTCTTAGCCAGATAGTAGGCCAGGTTTGTGACCCCGATACCAAGGGTTCTTCTTCCCATGCTGGCACGGCGCGCAGCTTCAACTGGATAATCTTGGTAATCAAGCAAGCTGTCCAGGGCGCGAACAATCAGGTCGGAAAGTTGTGCCAATTCGTCAAGGTTTTCCAAGGCGCCGAGGTTGAAGGCAGAAAGCGTACATAGAGCAATTTCACCATTTGGATCTTCAACCGATTCAAGTGATTTGGTCGGTAGGGCGATTTCCAGGCATAGGTTTGACTGGTGTACCGGAGCCTGTTTTGGATCGAACGGGCTGTGTGTATTACAGTGGTCGACGTTCTGGATGTAGATACGGCCTGTCTGTGCACGTTCCTGTGCGATCTGAGTGAACAGTTCCAGTGCTTTGACTTTCTTTTTACGAATGCTTTCATCCGCTTCATAAATCTTATATAGGCGCTCGAACTCTTCCTGGTCCTCGAAGAAAGCATCGTATAGACCAGGTACGTCAGACGGACTGAATAGTGCGATTTCACCACCTTCGATCATGCGTTGATACATCAGGCGGTTAATCTGTACGCCGTAATCCAGGTGGCGGGCGCGGTTTTCTTCAACGCCTCGGTTGTTCTTCAAGACAATTAGCGATTCAACTTCCAAGTGCCAGATTGGGAAGAACAGAGTTGCGGCACCACCACGGACGCCACCTTGTGAACAAGACTTTACAGCTGTCTGGAAGTGTTTGATGAATGGAATCATCCCTGTGTGATAGGCTTCACCACCACGAATTTCACTTCCTAGTGCGCGAATTCGCCCGACGTTGACCCCGATCCCCGCACGTTGGGAAACGTACTTGACGATTGAAGAGGAGGTCGCGTTGATGGAGTCAAGGGAGTCGCCGCACTCGATCAGTACGCAAGAGCTGAACTGGCGTGTTGGGGTACGGACACCGGACATGATTGGTGTCGGTAGAGACAGCTTGAATAGGGAAGCTGCATCGTAAAAATCTTTGATGTACTGTAAACGGGTTTCTTCAGGGTAATGTGCAAACAAGCACATCGGAACCAGCATGTAAATGAACTGCGGGCTTTCATAGATTTTACCGGTGACGCGATTCTGAACCAGATATTTACCTTCTAGCTGTTTGACTGCCGCGTAGCTGAAGCTCATGTCGCGGTCGTGTTTGATGTAGGTGTCCAGCTCGTCAATTTCCTGCTTGCTGTAATCTTCAAGAACCTGTGCGTCGTAAAGACGGGTACGAACCATTTTGTTCAGGTGTTCGAACAGCGTTGGAGGTGTGAAACGGTCAAATGCCTTTTTACGTAGATGGAAGATTGCCAAGCGAGCTGCCAGATGTTGATAGTCCGGCGCGTTTTCTGAAATCAGGTCTGCTGCAGATTTAACAATTGTCTCATGGATATCGGAGGTGGTAATTCCATCATAAAATTGGATATGCGAGCGCAATTCCACTTCTGATACGGAAACATTTTCTAAGCCTTCCGCAGCCCAAGTAATCACGCGATGGATTTTTTCTAAATCAATGGCTTCCGTTGTGCCATTACGTTTGGTGACTTGGATGTTCTGATTCGTCATGAGCTTTTTTAGACCTGTGTATAAAAAGTTGGCAATGGTTTTTTATGTATAAAATGGTTTTTTTAGCAAATTCAGAAGCTTAGGGATGTAAGGAAAATTACACTCTAATTTGTGTAACTAATACATTGTGCCTTACAAATTATCTACTACTAGATATAGTTAAATTTTATATTTGCTAACGCAAAATATAGTGGATTTTTAAATTGCATGCAATACAGGAAAAAGGGAGTTTTTTAATGGAATAAGAGGTAGATTCCTGTGGAAAACTTCTAAGATTGCGTAGAAATCAATGCTTTTAGGCCTGTGGATAACTTTGTGAGTTTCTTTCAAAAAAATATAAATAAATTTTTCTATTGGCGGGTAAAAAATTCTATTTCTGTTTTTTGAAAAAAATGCGAAAAAACGATTGGCTTTTTTCTTGTTATAAGATAAAGCCAATTGGAATGATGGCTGTTGATGATTTGGACGAGATTATAGTTCGCTTTCGCCGCAGACAACGTTTCGGCCTTTGGATTTGGCCAAATATAGGCACTGATCTACGCGGTGGAATAGTTTTTCCAGGTCTTCGCCCATTTGATACATGGCAACGCCGGATGAAACGGTAAGTTTCAATGTCTGATAGTTTGCTTTGATTTGTAAAGGGCGTGCTGCGATTTTCTTGCGGATATTGTTCGCAACTTGGATTGCAGAATCGTAAGTTGTGCCCGGTAACAGGACAACAAACTCTTCACCGCCGAAGCGTGCGATGCTGTCCTGTCCTTTGGTTTCATTGTGTAGTAGTTTGGCGACATATCTAAGAACGCTGTCACCAATCAGGTGCCCAAAGGTATCGTTGACGTTTTTGAAATGATCAAGGTCAAGCAGGATGATTGCAAAGCTGGATTGGGCTTCTTGAGCTTCCAGGCTTATTTTGTGAATGATTTCGTTAAAGCCGCGACGGTTTGGGATGTTTGTCAATTCATCTGTTTTTGCGATGATTGATGTCCGTTCCAACTCTTCTTTCAACAGCCGAATTTCCTCGGACGATTTGATGACCTGACGCTCTAGTTCACTTGCGTCGTTATTTAAGCTTTTAAGAAGAGGTAGGATTCGGTCGTTTAAAGCAACGCTAGCTTCTTCCGGGAGGTCGAAATCCGAGAGGGTGCTGATTTCGTTATTTAGCGTTTCTTGTTTTTTGTTGTTTTCAGCTACCCAACGATTGAGCTTGGAGAGTAGTTCGTTAAGCAGAGTGCACGCTTTTTCTGTAGGCAGTGTTTTGTAAAGGAGTTGCGTGATCAAGCCGATAAACATGTTTTCGGCTGTTTTGTCATCGTAATTGCCTTGGCGAATGATGCGATCCATTTCTTCACTGTAATATGGATCGGCTTGACTGAGCCATTCATAGATAAGTGTGAAATGAATCGGATTGCTGCTTAGTTTGAGTTCGTCGATTTTTTCAAGGCTTTGTTTGGATAGTGCTTCAGATCTGTTTTTATCTGCTTGATAGCGCTGTAAAACGGAAGTGGGGGTGCGATTCATCTAACAAAGTCTCGTTTTTTCTTTTTTTATTATTTATATAAAAATTGTGGGATTTGAGCAATTATATTAAAGGTTTGTTGCTTGGAAGAGAAATTTTTCTTTTTATTGTAGGCGGTTTCATTTTTTTGTAACAAAGTGGTCATCTAATTGTTACGTAGGTTATTTAAACTAGCGTGGTTTTTAAAAATCTATCTAGGAGAGATTGTTATGAAGAAGTTGTTGGTAGCCGTATTGGCATCAAGCGTCATGGCTGGTTGTTCCATGAACCAGGAAAAGCCGGAAGCGAAAGAAGAAGTTAAGAAGGTTGAAGCTAAAGCTGCAGAACAAGCCTTGAACAATGACGATCTATACATTGTTTATCATGAAGGTCGTATGAACGTTTTTTACGATGCTGATCTTTATAAAGGATTCTTGGCAGTAGGTGAAACGCCTTTCCGTAAAACTTTCATTGGTGCAGGTCCTAAAGGTGAGACTGTTGTTCATGGTTTGACTAAGGCAGACAAGAAGAAGTTGAGCGGAATTCCTTCTATTGAAATGCTTGAAGGCCGTATGCCTCCTGCAGATCCATTCTATGGAGAAATCGTTTCTGAAGGTCGTATCAACGTGTTTGATAACTGGGACCTATTCAAAGCGTTCATGGCTCACGGTGAAGTTCCGTTCCGTTTGACTGTTATCGGTGGTGGACCAAAAGGTGAAACGGTTGTTTACGCTTTGACTAAAGCAGAGAAGAAGAAGCGTCCTGAAGCTTTGATTTCTAAGTTCAAGGCATTTCACGGAATGTAATTAGAAGTACTCTTAAAACGTTTTAGAGTGTTCAGTGTAAAAAGCCGGGAATTTCCCGGCTTTTTTTTTAGCGCTTTGCACTCTCGTGTAGTGGGCAGGTTTGAATTCCCAATAATTTATAGAGCGGACACCAGCGGAAGAATCCTGTAAGAAGTGGGATGATACCAATGTAACCCCATGCTCCAATCAGTCCTGCCAAGGATGCGATAATCAGTAACGCGCCGACAATGATGCGAATCATTTGATCCAGTCTGCCAACATTCATTTAAAACTCCTTTGCCTTTTAAGTTGCTTATAAATGGTTTTCTGATGTTGCTTTCAATATACTGTCCTTATAATTATAGAGTGTCAATAGACATTAGATTTAAGTGATATGAAAATGACATATTTAATATATGTGGTTTGATTTTTGGAGTTGTTTTGTTGGAAAAAGAAAAGGTTTCCGAGGCCATAAAGTTACCGGGCGAAAAGTATTCCAGTCGGATTCGTGCCCGGTTCTGGATTACCGGTGAAAAACAAGGGTATCTCGGAATAGGCCGGATTCAGTTGCTGGAGAACGTTGCCCGTTATGGTTCGATCAATCGTGCTGCCAAGGAGATGGGGATGTCCTACAAAAAGGCTTGGAAGTTGATTGAGGAGATGAATAACATGTCCGACCGGCCTTTGGTTGTTAAGGCTCAAGGAGGGAAATCTGGGGGCGGAACTTCTTTGACGGAAGAGGGGGAATCCCTCATAAAGCGCTTCAGGGAGCTTGAATCGGAATTGATCGAATTCCTGGAAAATGCATCAAAAAGGTTCTAATGGATTTTTTGTTGAAAACCGGTTTAAAAAAGTCGTGATAGATGTTGACATCTGTTGCCAAGAATCTATAATACGCGCATTCTTTTTGGCTACATAGCTCAGCTGGTTAGAGCACATCACTCATAATGATGGGGTCCCAAGTTCGAATCTCGGTGTAGCCACCATATTCTTGAAAAGCCCGCCTTGTGCGGGTTTTTTTGTGTCTGTCTTTTTTGTCTCTCAATTCCTTTCTGTTTGTTGTTTGCAGGTGTGTATGTCCGGGTGCCTTGATGCGCAATTATGGTGCTGTTGTGCCCATAATTGTTGCAGTTGTTTTTTTGCGTGCGGGGGCGAGAGGATGGTCGTTAAGTTTTTTTACGAATAGTAATTGTTCATGTTTGTAAACAAATGCAGTTTTTCATCTTTCTGATTTAATTCTCTTTTTCCCTTTGTTTGCGGTCTTGGGTGGTGTGGTTGTTTGCGGCTTGAAGGTTGGCAGGCGGACATGGAATGTTGTTTGCTTGTTGCTAGGCCTAATTGTTAATCTTTGGTGACGATAAATGCAGGGAAGCTCCGATTCGTATAGAGAATTTATTCAGTATTTGCCACAAGTAAAAAAGTACCTTTCAGAGTTGGAACATCAAGATCTTTGGTGGACCACGGTCGCTATGGTTGGAAAGATCAATAACGAGAATATTGATCCCCAGCTGCTGGTGTCGATCGTTGAAACTCAGAAAGAGTTTCAGCAACTTCGTGATGTGATGATCGAGGGTTTGATCGGGCGTTATATGAACCAGGCGAATAGCGAAATCATTCTTAAGGCCCAGGCGTCGATTGATATTCTTATTCGAAATCTTTTTGAGCGTACGGCGGATGTTGGGTTCCTGGCTACGGATGACGATTTGGTCGAGTACATGGCGTCGGAGAGTGTCAGTGATGATGACCGTGCCTTCATTCATCGTCGTATTCAAGAGTATGTTGCAAAATATACCGTTTACGATGATGTGTTGTTGATTTCTCCAGGGGGAGAGGTTTGGGCAAAGCTCGATCCCTCCAATCCGGTTGAAAGAAGTTCCGATCCGATTATCCAGCAGGCGTTGTCTACCGATGAAGAGTATCTTGAGGTTTATCGTCATTCTGACTTGTTCCCGAATAAGCCTTCGAGCTTGATTTATGCCAAGAAAATCGAGGCGGACATTGATGGTAGAAGGCAGTCTGTCGGCGTGCTTTGTTTGAGTTTCGATTTCGAAGACGAGATGGCTCGTTTGTTTAAAACGTTGAACTCGGATCAAGATGGTTATGGGATTTCATTATTGGATGATCGTGGCCGGGTGATTGCAACAAATATGCCGAACAAATATCCGATCGGTGAAAAGCGAGTGGATCCGGAAGGGTTTACTCAGCCGGTCCGTGTCGGAGCCAATCTTCATTTTTCGGCCAAGACAGGTGGTTATCAGGGGTTCTACGGCTTGCCTTGGTTTGGTTACGTTGATGTTCCGAATGAGGTTGCCTTTGATGATAAGAGTAGCGGTAAGGATCTGGATGTCTCAATACCTAAAGATTCGCCGTTGTATTTAAGGGATCTTGAAGAAACGAACCTGAAAGTCAGTACCTTGTTATTAATTGTAATCCTCAACGGTAAGATCATTTCGATCAAGCGTGACGTTAAGGCTTTCCTACCGATTCTGGATAGTTTCCAGGATATCAGTGTTGATATTCAGGAAATTTTCAGTGGTTTCATTCATCATATTCATTACGTTCTGATCAAAACCATTCAGGGGAAGGTGGCGTTTAGTGCGACCTTGGGTGTTGAGGTTATGGATCGAAATCTGTACGAACGTGCCAACGACTGTCGCTGGTGGGCTTTGAACAGTACTTTCCGAAAGGTTTTGACTAAGCAGAATGAAACGCATGAAATTTCGGCAGACGAAACACGTTCATTGTGTGACATTCTCTCCTACATCAATAAGCTTTATACGGTTTATACCAATATCATGCTTTACGACCGTCAGGGCAGAATTCTGGCTGTGTCTAATCCGGCTGAGAACGAGTTGATCGGTACCATTATTCCGCGTCCTACAGATACTTCCCGCTGTATGGGGTTGAAGGACACGCAGGAGTATGTGGTTTCCGACTTCCATAAAACCGAGTTGTATGGTGGGGATTACACCTATATCTATCATGCGGCCGTCAAGGATTGGAATGATATGGATCGCAATGTCGGTGGTATTGCTTTGGTGTTCGACAGTAAGCCTCAGTTTGAGGCAATGCTGAAAGAGACTCAGCCGAAATATATCAATCAGGTGATCAATGATACGACGTTCAGTGCTTTTGTAGACAGGTTTGGTAATGTTATTTCCTCTACTCTGCCGGAGTTGGAGGTGGGAACGCTTCTTGAGGTGCCGAAAGAGGTGCTTGAGGCTGACAATGGCGTAAGCGATACCGTTTACTGGGAGTGGAGCGATCGTCCTTATTTATTGGGTTATCGTGTCGGTGAGGGGTATCGCGAGTATAAAAATGGCGATGGTTATGATAACGATGTCATTGCGTTGGTAATGACCGGTATTTAATCCGTTGTTTTGTTTGGCATCCCTTTGCGTTTCTAGCAGGCCACTTTTGTGGCCTTTTTTATTTGTCATATTAGGGTGCATTCAAGGATGATAACGGTGCACATTTTGATCTAATTTTCCATGTGAAATGCATTATTTTTGCATAACATTATGATTTAATTGCGTTATTACGAAATTGGAATTTCGTATGCTTTTCTTGTTATTACGTTTTTAGAAAAATGTAATAAATAGGCGAAAAAATGCAGTTATTACCCAAAACATGGTTTACACCAAGAGCATCTCTAGATGCAAAATCCAATTACACTCTGACTTTGGCAAGTTTCTTACTGCCATTATTGCTTTGGTCTTTGGTGAGTTACGTTCCTCAAATCTGGCACCCTAAGATTGAGATTACCAATTCGGGCGACGCCGGTTATCTGAGAGTGGGCATGTTGGTCGATAAAGAGGTTTTCTACCGAGAAGTCGAGAAGAAAACTTCCGAATCGAAAATCCCTCCTGAAGGTGTTTCATCCAATCCGGTCTATCTTCCAGCGCCCCACGAAGTGGCTACCGCTTTGTATACTGCATTTACCACTCCACCAAAGCGCAGCAACGAACCATGGTTGCATGAGAGTTTGTTGCACAGTATCAAGATTATCGCGCTTGGTTTCTTCTGGTCGGTACTGATTGGTGTTCCGCTGGGGATCTTGGCGGGGACTTACGAGTCTATTTCAAAGCTGGTTGAGCCTTTTACCGAATTCTTCCGTTATCTTCCTGCTCCTGCTTTTGGGGCGCTGGCAGTCGCAATTCTTGGGATTTACGATGCGCCGAAGGTGGCCATCATCTTTATCGGAACGGTATTCCAGATGATTCTAATCGTGGCTAATACGACACGTAAATTAAGTCCGGCGCTGATTGAGGCGGCTTTGACCTTGGGTTGTAGTGGCCTGTCTCTATTGAAGCGCGTCATTATTCCTGGTGTGCTGCCGGATATGTATCGAGATATGCGTATCCTTTTGGGTTGGGCGTGGACTTATTTGATTGTTGCCGAATTGATTGGGACGAGCTCGGGTATCACATGGTTCATCACTCAGCAGGCCCGCTACAAGAACTTTGATAACGTATTCGCAGCAATCCTCATTATCGGAATTATCGGGGTGACGACCGACCTTATCCTTGGTTGGTTAGGTAAAAAATTCTTCCCATGGCACAGCGGTTCAAAATAAGGAGTTAGAGGCTTATGAAAAAAGAGAACTATACAACCCAAAAGCACGCTCTGGATGCCTATTACACACCCGAAATCATGGAGCGTTTCGAGAGAATTGAAAAGCGCCCGGTTTCCATTGAAGTGAAGGACCTGCAAAAGTCATTTGAACATAAGGGGCAGGTCAACCAAGTGTTGGGTGGAATTAATTTTGATGCTTATCGTCGTGAGTTTATGTGTGTGGTTGGGCCTTCAGGTTGCGGTAAGTCGACTTTGGCAAGAACCATCGCTGGGTTGGAAACAGCTGATGATGGCTTGATGGTAGTGGCCGGTTCTCCGGTTGAAGGTCCGGGCCAGGATCGTGGGATGGTGTTTCAGCGTTATACCTTGTTCCCGTGGATGACCGTTAAGAAGAATGTCATGTTTGGTATGGTCCAGTCAGGAATGGCTGAACCGGATGCTGAAACCGAGGCGCTTCAATGGATCGATTTGGTTGGCTTGTCGAAATACACCGAAGCCTATCCACATCAGCTTTCGGGAGGGATGCAGCAGCGTGTTGCCATCGCTCGAGCTTTGGCAACGCAGCCTAAAGTATTGTTGATGGATGAGCCTTTCTCGGCATTGGATCCGCAGAACCGCGCGAAGATGCAGCAGTATCTGCTTGAGATCTGGCAGAACATCGACATCACCATTCTGTTTATCACGCACGATCTGGATGAGGCGGTTTATCTGTCTGACAGAGTGTTAGTGTTGGATGCGCATCCTGGACGCGTTCGTGAAGTGTTGAAAGTGCCGCTTCCACGTCCACGTCCGTTGGACATTATGTTGAGCGAGCCGTTTTTGGCGACCAAGCGTTATTTAGAAACTCTGGTTCATCCGCCAATCACTGATCTGGATATTGAGGAAAAGCTCAGTATGGTTCAGATGGTTCCGGTGAATGCAGAAGTACCGAGTATCTTTTAATTATGAATGTGAATAAGTCATCACTAGTCAGAGTCAGCGCATCAATGCCTGCTCAATTATTGGAGAATCTGGATCGCTTGGTAAAGCGTCGCGGCTTCAATAACCGCTCTGCTTTGCTGATGGAGATGATCCAGAAAGAGGTGGCGCTGCAGAATCAGAAGCACAGTGATGAGGTGATGGCCGGAACGGTCACGCTTTATTACGATCATACGGTACCGGGTTTGCAGCACCGTTTGAATGGCATTAAACACAAATATGTGGCGGAAATTATCTCTTCCACACAGATTCAGTTGGTGGATCAGCATACTTTGGAAGTGAATCTTCTGCAGGGTTCTGCACAACAATTACAGTTAATCAGCGATGAGATGATCGCTAACAGAGGGGTTAAAACCGGAAATCTTTATCTGGTCAATTCGGCGTTGCCGCCAATCCAAAGCCAGGAAGAGACGGTCCCACAAAATATGTACGAAAGGAAAGAAGGGTAATTATGAGTGATCAAAATTCAATTATCTGGTCCGAGCAGCTTCCGGGTGGAGCGCACTGGTCAGGCGTGATGCGTCGCGGTACGACTTTGAGAATCAAGGACTTGGAAGGCGGAGCCAATGTTTCTGCGCTGATGTACAACATCGAAGTTCCGAGTGAACGTTACAACATGCCGGATACGCTTAAAGGGCAAAAAACGGCATTTTTGACGACACCTAATGTCTGTTATTCGGATATGGGCCGTGTTATGTGTTCGATCGTCGAAGATACTTGCGGCTGGCACGATACCATCGGCGGTATCTCGGATGCGGCTATGGTCAAAGAGAAATACGGTGAAGCGGATTATCAGTCAGTCCATAACGACTACTTCAAGAATGGCTATGACAGCCTGATCAATGAATTGGAGAAATGGGGATTGGATGCTAAGGATTTGGTTCCTAACGCCAACTTCTTTTCTAAAATTCGAGTCGAGTTGGACGGCGCCATGACTTACGTTGCAGACAATAGCCAAGCTGGTGATTATGTCGACTTACGTTTCGAGATGGATTGCATCGTCGTATTGGCAACCGCCCAGCATCCTTTGGATCCGAATACTGAGTATGCACCAAAACCGATTGAGTTGACGGCTATGAAAGCCGAACCTGTGCAGAGCGACGATGCCTGCCTGAGACACAAAAAAGAAAACGAACGAGCGTTTTACAACACAGCGATTTACTATGGAGAGAAGCCTTATGACTTTAGCAACTGAACAGATTCCGGACAACAAGATCGTTCACCGTGAAGTGGTAAAGGCGGGTGATCCATGGATGTATGTGGTCAAAGCCGGCCAAAAATTCCGTATCGTCGACTTGGAAGGAAACCAAGCGGTGGATACGCTGTTCTATAACGCCAACGATACCGAAGAGCGTTACAGTGCCACGGATACGATTAAGGGGCAAGGGAACATCTATCTGACAACGGGGTCGGTTTTACGTTCTAACCTGAACAACCCGATGTTGACCATCACTGACGATACCTGTGGTCGCCATGATACTTTGGGCGGAGCGTGTTCGGCTGAGAGTAACACGGTCCGTTACTCGATCGATAAGCGACACATGCACTCTTGCCGAGACAGCTTTCTGACGGCATTGAGCAAGTGGGATTACGATATGACCAAGCGTGACTTGTCGAGCAACATCAACTTCTTCATGAACGTGCCGGTTTCTCCGGACGGGCATCTGGATTTTGACGACGGGATTTCAGCTCCGGGACGTTATGTCGAAATGACTGCGCATATGGATACGTTGGTATTGGTTTCGAACTGTCCTCAATTGAACAACCCATGTAACGGTTATAACCCGACACCGGTTGAAATGGTGATTTGGGAAGAATAACGGTCGAGAATGGCCGAGGCACCACTTGGACGGCCAGGTGGTGCGACCGTTTGGCGAGAAGTTAAAAGTGGGACGACTCACTTAGCAAAGAAGCAAAAAGAGAGAAAGGTAATGTTTTCAAAGGTATTAGTAGCAAACCGCGGTGCCATTGCGACGCGCATCATGAGAACTCTGAAGAAGATGAATATCCGTTCGGTAGCGCTGGCTTCCGAAGTGGATCAGGGTTCGTTGCATGTGCAGATGGCGGACGAAGTTATCTTGTTGAAGGGCGCGACGGCGACCGAGACTTATCTGAATGTCCCATTGATTTTGGAAGAAGCCAAACGCTTGAATGTGGATGCAATCCACCCGGGTTACGGTTTTTTGAGTGAAAACGCTTCATTTGCGGAAATGTGTGAAGCAAGCGGCATCACCTTTATCGGTCCGAGCCCGGATCATATTCGTGACTTTGGTCTGAAACACACGGCTCGTGAGCTTGCGATCAAGAGTAAGGTGCCTCTGCTGCCTGGTTCCGACCTGTTGGATAGCAAGGAAGAGGCGCTGGAAGAAGCCGAGCGTATCGGTTATCCGGTTATGTTGAAAAGTACCGCGGGTGGCGGCGGAATCGGGATGCAGAAGTGCCATAATTCCCAGGAATTGGATGACGCCTTTGAGCAAGTCGTGCGCATGAGTCAGAACGCCTTCGGTCAGAACGGCGTATTCCTTGAAAAATTCGTGACAAATGCACGCCATATCGAAATTCAGATCTTCGGTGACGGACGAGGCAACGTTGTATCGTTCGGTGAGCGTGACTGTTCTTTACAGCGCCGTAACCAGAAAGTGGTCGAAGAAACACCAGTCGTCGACATCGATCGTGATCTGGTCGAATCAATGGAATACGATGCGATTCGTTTAGGTGAGTCGGTTTCCTACCAGTCCGCCGGTACGGTCGAATATGTTTATGACGGCGATACCAATGAATATTACTTCTTGGAAGTAAACACGCGTCTGCAGGTAGAGCACGGAATCACTGAAGCGGTTCGCGACGTTGATTTGGTTCAATGGATGGTGGAAATCGCCTACAGCAATAAGTTTCCGGAAGCTGTTAAGCCGGCGAGAGGCCATGCGATCGAAGTGCGTGTCTACGCTGAAGACCCGGCTAAAAACTTCCAGCCTAGCAGTGGTAAGGTTACCAAATGGCAGATGCCGGAAGGTGTGCGTGTCGATACCTGGGTAACAGGCGGGCAAGAAGTCAGCTCTTACTATGATCCGATGCTGGCGAAAATTATCGTACATGAAGCGGACCGTGAAGAAGCAACCGAGAAGCTTCAGGAAGCGATGGAGGAAACCAAAATTTACGGTTTCGAGACCAACGTGCGTTATTTGACAGCCTTGTCAAAAGACCCTCAGTTTTTGAGCGGTAAAAATTTATATACCAAATACTTGGCCGGTTTTGCGCCGACGCCTTCTACCATTGAAGTCCTGAATCCGGGAACGCACTCGATGATCATCAGCTACCCGGGCCGTACCGGTTTCTGGGACATCGGGGTTCCGCCTTCCGGGCCGATGGATGCTTTGGCACACCGTTTGGCGAACCGCGCTTTGGGTAACGCCCTGGAAGCGTCGACGATCGAAATGACGGTTTCCGGCGCGAGCCTGAAATTCAATCAGGATACGGTCATCTGTTTGACTGGTGCGGACGTCAAGCCGACTTTGGATAAAGAGCCGATTGCCATGTGGGAGCCGGTTGCGGTCAAGGCTGGTCAGGTTTTGAAGTCTAAAGTCATCAAAGAAGCCGGTCAGCGCGCTTATATTGCGGTTCAAGGTGGTTTTGACGTGCCGGATTACATGGGCAGTCAGACTACGTTCTCGCTAGGTGGTTTCGGTGGTCACGGTGGGCGCTTGTTGCGTGCCGGTGACGTATTGCCAATCCACGAATTGGATAAGAGTGCCGAGTTTGCTGCCATTCCTCTGGAGTTGGTTCCGCAATACGGCAACGAATACGAAATCGCGGTCACTTACGGTCCTCAGGGAGCGCCGGACTTCTTCACTGACGAAGATATTGAGACATTCTTCTCGACCGAGTGGGAAGTGCACTATAACTCAAGCCGTACCGGTATCCGCTTGATCGGTCCGAAACCTAAGTGGGCACGTAAGGACGGTGGTGAGGCCGGATTGCATCCGTCCAACATCCACGATAACCCTTATGCAATCGGTGCGATCGACTTTACTGGAGACATGCCGGTTATCCTGGCTCAGGACGGTCCGAGTTTAGGTGGCTTCGTCTGCCCTGCAACCATTATCCAAGCACAGCAATGGAAGATGGGGCAGTTGCGTCCGGGCGATAAGGTTAAATTCAAGGCCGTCTCAATAGAGACCGCTGAAGAACAGCTTAAGGCGTTGGAAGGATTCATCGACGAATTCAAACTGTTGCCTGAAATGTCGTTCCTGAAAGAGCCGACAGAAAGCTCGTGTATCTTGATGGAATTGGACGACACTCAACACGAAGTTGGTATCCGTTACCGCCGTTCGGGTGACAGCAACTTGTTGATCGAATTCGGTAAGATGGAGCTGGATATCGCCCTGCGTTTCCGTGCTCAGGTGTTGTATGAAAAACTGAAGGGGCTGGAGTGGCCTTGCATCGTTGATTTGACGCCGGGGATTCGCAGTCTTCAGGTGCATTACGATGCCAAACAGGTTTCTCAGCTTGACCTTGTGAAACAGATTCACGAAGTTGAATCTCAACTGTCCAGCGGCAGTGACATGGTTGTGAAGAGCCGTATCGTTCATTTGCCGTTGTCTTGGGATGATCCAAGCACGCAGTTGGCGATCGACAAATATACTCAATCGGTTCGTCCGGATGCTCCGTGGTGTCCGAGTAACATCGAGTTCATTCGTCGTATCAACGGTCTGGATTCGATCGAAGAAGTTAAGAAAATTGTCTTTGATGCCAACTATCTGGTTATGGGTCTGGGGGACGTTTATCTGGGTGCGCCGGTGGCGACACCTTTGGATCCGCGTCACCGTCTGGTCACGACCAAATATAATCCGGCCCGTACCTGGACGCCGGAGAACGCCGTCGGTATCGGTGGGGCTTATATGTGTATCTACGGTATGGAAGGCCCGGGTGGTTACCAGTTCGTAGGACGTACCATCCAGGTTTGGAACGCTTATCATCAGACGCCGTTCTTCAATACCGAAAAGCCATGGTTGTTGCAGTTCTTCGATCAGATCAAGTTCTATCCGGTTTCGCATGAAGAGCTAACACAAGCGCGTCAGGACTTCCCGTTGGGACGTTTTGATATCAAGATCGAAGAGACCGAATTGTCGTTGGCGGATTACCAGCAGTTCCTGGAAAACGAATCTTCGTCGATCGAAGAGTTCCAGGCCAAGCAGCAGCAGGCCTTCCAGGAAGAGCGTCAGCGCTGGGAAGAGAACGGACAGGCGAATTACGAGTCCGGCAGCGGACAGGAAGAAGTGGTCAGTGAGCCGGAAGCGGAAATTCCGGACGGATTTGAAGCCGCGCTTTCACCAATCACCGGTAGCGTTTGGAAGATTCCGGTTCGCCCTGGTGATAAAGTGAAAGAGGGCGACGTCATCGCCAGCCTGGAAACCATGAAGATCGAAATCCATATCGAAGCGGAAGTGGACGGTACGGTCACCGAAATTCTGGTGAATGAAGGGGATTTGATTCAAAACGGCCAGCGTTTGATGGTATTGGAGTTGGACAATGAAGCTTAATGATAAGGCTCAAAATCAATATGCATTGAATGTCGGTGAGCTGCACAAGCAGTACGCTGAAGGTAAGCTCAAGCCGCAAGAGTTGTTTGCAACCTTGCATGAAAAGGCGGGCGAATTGTCCGAATATAACATCTGGATTCATCTGTTGTCGTTCGATGAGATTCAGGCTTATCTGGACAACTTGGGTGACTTTGATCCCCAAGCCAAGCCGCTGTGGGGTGTTCCGTTCGCAATCAAAGATAACATTGATTTGGCGAACGTACCGACTTCGGCGGCGTGTCCGTCTTATGCCTTCACGCCAAGCGAAGATGCGGAAGTGGTTCGTTTATTGATCGAGGCCGGTGCGATTCCATTGGGTAAAACCAACTTGGATCAATTCGCGACAGGCCTGGTGGGAACGCGTTCTCCTTATGGCGTTTGCCACAACAGTTTCGATTTTGATTACGTCTCGGGTGGTTCCAGCTCCGGTTCGGCAATTTCGGTTGCGATGGGTCTGTGTAGCTTCTCGTTGGGAACCGATACCGCCGGTTCGGGTCGTGTACCGGCCGCCTTCAATAACCTATTGGGTCTGAAACCGAGCAAGGGTGCGTTGAGTACCCGTGGTGTGGTTCCTGCGGTGAAGTCGCAGGACGTCGTTTCAATTTTTGCCTTGGACAGTGTCGATGCCGAGAAGGTGTTCGCTGTGGCGGCGAAACAGGATGAGAAAGATTCGTTCAGCCGTGACATGGCCGATTTGACTGTGCCGGCTTGGGGATCAAAACCGGTTATCGGGATTCCGGATGCGCAAAGTCTGGTTTTCTACGGCGATACTCAGGCGGAAGCCAATTTCAAGCAGAGTGTCGAAACACTTAAAAAGCTGGGGTATGAGGTCAAAGAGATCGATTTCACGCCTTGGCTGGAAACGGCTAAATTGCTTTATGGTGGAGCTTGGGTTGCTGAGCGTTATGCGGCGATTGCCGAATTTATCGAGTCCGATCCGAAAGACATGGATCCGACCGTGGAAGGGATTATCCGTTCCGCTTGCGATTTGAGCGCGGCGGATGCATACCGCGGCGCTTACCAGTTGCAGGATGCCATCAGACAGACCGAATCGATCTGGAACGAGATCGACTGTTTTGTGACACCGACCACGCCAACCATCTTCAAGATCGAAGAGGTTCAGAAAGAACCGGTTGCACTGAACAGTGCTCTGGGCACTTACACTAATTTCATGAACCTGCTGGATTACAGTGCGGTGGCGATGCCGACCGGTTTCCGTGAAGACGGTATGCCTTGCGGTATCACTTTGTTTGCCCCGGCGGGCAGTGACAATAAGTTGCTTAACCTTACCAAACAGTGGCATGGTGAATTTGTGGACTTTGCCGCGGTTAATCGCAGTCCGATCCAGTCGGCTGACATGACGGTGGACGACAAGTCGATTCCGTTGGCGGTTGTTGGCGCACACTTGACCGGATTCCCGTTGAACGGACAGTTGATCGAGCGTGGTGCGAAACTTCTGAAAGTGACTAAAACGGCACCGAAGTACCAGTTCTTTGAATTGAGCAGCCGTCCGATCTTGAAACCAGGCCTGGTGAAAACCGACGGTTCGGCAGGCGCGTCGATTGAATTGGAAGTCTGGGCGATGCCGAAAGAGCATTTGGGCAGTTTCCTGGCGCTGATTCCTTCGCCTTTAGGGCTTGGGAAAGTAGAGCTGGAAGATGGGTCGGAAGTGGTCGGTTTCATCTGCGAGCCGAACGGCGTAGTCGGAGCCAGAGAGATTACCGAACACGGCGGTTGGCGTAACTGGATGAAGGTGCGCCCGCAGGATTAGGTTTGAATTACACGCCGGATTTGCGTGTTTCGTAAAGTGAACAGGCCTGTTCACTTTGCGGGTTCGTAAGTTTTGGTGAGATGTAACCGTTTGATTCGATTCAGCCCGATCCGTTCGGGCTATTGTCGTTTAGGCTTTGCCGTTTATTTAGGGAAAGCATTTTTTACTAGTGCTGGATGAAAGCCGCAAGAAATTTAGAGTGAGAATGACGTATCGGGACGGCCCGGTATTTGAATTGTGATTGCGGGACGACCCGCCGATGCTTTTGAAGGGGTGAAAAAGTGTTCAAGTCACTGTTTCGTTATGACGATGCCTTGTGGCCGAACGTGATGGCGTTGGGCTATGTGCTGTTCGGTTATGGCTTCGGTTTTTACGGTCTGGTCTCGGATTTAATGGTCCTCAATGTCATCGGTGTCGTTCTGGTGGCGCATAGTATGGTGATCGCCGCTTACCTGATTCATGAATGCGCGCATGAGAGTCTGTTCAAAGATCGTCGATACAATCGCTGGTACAGCGAGCTGCTGCTTTGGGTGTGCGGTTCCAGCTACAGCAGTTTTGAGGATATCAAGCACAAGCACAACCGTCATCACAGCGACCGTGCCGATATCGTCTCCTTCGATTTCCGTACCCGCCTGTTGCAGTATCCCAAGACGCTTAAACTGATCCGGTTGTTGGAGTGGTTCTATATTCCGGCACTGGAAATTATGATGCATGCCTTGGTGATCGTATTACCTTTCGTGAAGCCAAGCCGCAAACAACGTCGTGGACGAGTTGTCTTGTTTATCATTCTGAGAGGCCTGTTCTTTATCGGATTGGCGTCTGTTTCCTTGAAGGTGCTGATTCTTTATCCAGTTGCTTATATGTTGTTCCTGACGGTGATGCGTTTCATGGATGTGCACCAGCACACTTATGAACTGTTCGAAACTCTAGATCAAAAGCGCGGTCCGGAAGCCAAGTTGAGGGATCGTGAGTTTGAGCATCACAACACCTATTCAAATTTGTTGTCGGAACGTTATCCGTGGTTGAACCTTTTCGTGCTGAATTTCTGTTACCACAATGTGCACCACGATCAACAGGCTCAACCCTGGTATCGCTTGCGACGCCTGCATGAGCAGATGTATGGCCATGACGAACGCCAGGTTTTGACGCTCAGACATCTGATTAAAAGTTATCACCGTTACCGGGTTCCGAGAATCCTGAATGCGGACCCAATCAATCTTGACGTTAAACACGATGAAGGTGAGACCTTTATCGGTGTGGACGGCGTCTCTTTTCTGACGGCGCACTAAGTGCGCCGTATCAACGGTTTCAAAGGATAAGGATATGACACAAGTAAAGAAGTTTTGGCCGATTCTGACCGGTACACACCATTATGAAAAGACTCTTTCGACACGCAACAAGGGAGAGGGGACGTTTATCGATGCACCGATTCTGGCGTATTTGATTGAAACCAATAATGGCCGCATCCTGTTTGACGTGGGATGTGATTATCACAAGATCAAAGAGCAAGAGCAGCGTAAACATTATTATGAGAACGAGGCGTTTCCGTTTGGGCCGCCTGAAATGACCGAAGAGCAACGTTTGCCGAACAAACTTGAGATTTTAGGTTTGTCGCCTTTGGATGTGGATCTGGTGTTCTGTAGTCATCTGCATTTTGACCATGCCGGAGGTCTATGTGAATTCTGTCATGCCGACGTTCACGTACACCAACGTGAATTGGAAGCGGCGAAACAACCTGCGGACGATGCCTATTTTGCTGAGGATTTCTCCATGCCGTTGAACTGGAAAATCCAGACTGGCGAGTACGACTTGATTGAGGGGGTTCGTGCAATCGAGACACCGGGACACACCGCTGGGCACATGTCGATGCTGATCGAGCTGCCTAAAGGTTCTCCGATTCTATTAGCAGGGGACGCAGCGGATTTGACCGAAAACCTGGAGCAAGAGATTGCACCGGGATTGTGTTGGCAGGATCGTGACGACTTGGCGATTGAGAGTATTCAGAAGCTGAAACAGCTTGGTCTGGAAACCGGTGCGAACTTATGGCCTAACCACGATATGGAATTCTTCAAGAAACATAACGTTTTCCCGAACTTCTTTGAGTGATTGCGATGCAACTTAAAATCTTTAAAACCCTTTGGGGGTGTGACTTACCGATTGAACAGGCGGTTGCGCAAGCAATCGAAGCCGGGTTTCAAGGAATCGAAGGACGGGCGCCATCCGATACGCCGACACAATCGAGATGGTCAGCAGCTTTTGAGCAGGCCGGTCTGGATTACATTGCGGAAATCGTGACCGGAGGCGATTATGTGCCGCATGCCAACGCCACACCGGAACAGCATCTGCGCGATATTAAAGAAGGCATTGAGAACAGCTTGCCTTTGAATCCTTTGTTTGCGACGTGTATCGGCGGCTATGACGCTTGGCCGGAAAGCGAGAGTATCGATTTTTTCAAGGCGGCCATCGCTCTGGCGGACAGTTACGATTTACCAATCAATTTCGAGACGCATCGCAGCCGTTCGTTGTTCAACCCTTGGGTGACGCGGCGCATTGCCGAGGCGATTCCGGAGATGCGTTTCACGCTGGATATCAGTCATTGGTGTGCGGTCTGTGAGCGTTTGATGGATTCGGAAATCTCCGTCATCGAAACGATTTTACCTCAGGTCAAACACATTCATGCGAGGGTTGGATATGATCAAGGGCCTCAGGTGCCGCATCCTGCTGCACCTGAATATGCCAATGCCTTGCATTCGCACCAGGCCGTTTGGTCTTTGGTGTGGCAGACCCAGCAAGATGCAGGGGCTGAGCTGACGACTATGACGCCGGAATTCGGCCCGGACGGTTATCTGCATCTGTTGCCTTTCACTCAGGCGCCGGTCGCCGATCTCTGGGAAATCAACCAGTGGATGGGGCGGACCGAAAGAGCGCATTTCGAGAACTTCTCAAAACGATAGTCCGTTTTTAATTATTCCATTCGATAAGGAAAGAGTATGAACGCTTTGCCTGTGGTGGTGCTTTTTGGTGCCTCCATTCTTTGGGGGTTGACCTGGTTACCTCTTAAATATCTAAATCAATTAGGGTTTGACGGCATTCCGCTGACGATGTTCGTCTATCTGTTAATGTTTGTATTGATTGTACCTTTTGTTTGGGGGCAGCGTCGTTTTGTAACCAGTAACTGGAAAGCGTTAGTGGGTGTTGCTCTGTTGGGCGGCGGCGCTCAGTTGGCTTTTAATACCGCTTTGATTTACGGTGACGTCATTCGAGTGATGGTGTTGTTTTATCTGGTTCCGATTTGGGGCGTGTTGGGCGGCCGTATTTTTTTGCGTGAACAGGTCGATAACTGGCGTTGGTTAGGTGTGGGGCTGGCCATTATCGGTGCCTTTTTGATCGTGGGCGGATTCAATGCCTTCATTACGCCGCCTTCATGGATTGATGTTCTGGCTCTAATGTCCGGATTTCTGTTTGCGATGAACAATGTGGTGTTCAGGGCTTCGCAGAACGTACCGGTAAGACTCAAATTAACATCGATGTTTTTGGGGGCGTCGGTACTTGCGGGTAGCGTGGTCGCATTTCAGGGTGAAGCGGTTAATATGAATCAGGATTGGGAATCCTGGGGAGTTCTATTTTTGTACGCCGCGGTCTGGATGATGGTGGCGAATTTCGGAACCCAGTGGGCCGTCACGCATATGGAGACGGGACGCTCTTCTATTATCGTTATCATGGAGTTGGTGACGGCGGTCGTTTCAGCCAGTCTGATCCTTGGAGAGACGATGGCGTCGGTCGAAATGGTTGGCGGAAGTCTGATTTTGTTGGCGGCATTTATTGAAGCGCGCAGGGCGAAATAGTTTTTTTCGCACCAATGTGGCTTTTTGAACCAATTTGGACAATTTTTTTCGGGTTAATTTAAGTGAAAAAGTCTTAAAAAATGCGTTACATGTTGTTTTTAAAGGTTTTTTATTCATGTTGGCATGTAAACTGATTACTAATTATTACCTTTTGTGTAAATCGTAATAATTTTTTAGGAGGTACGATTATGTTGGGTGGCAAAAAAATTCTAGGTGCTTTGGCTGGATTGTTTCTTTCAGCTCAAGCGATGTCTGTAAGTGCAGAACCATTGAAAATTGGATACAGTGACTGGCCTGGCTGGGTTGCTTGGGAAGTAGCTGTTGAGAAAAAGATGTTTGAAAAAGAAGGTGTGGACGTTCAATTCGAATGGTTCGACTACGTGGCTTCTATGGACGCTTTCGCAGCTGGTCAGATCGACGCGGTTGGTATGACGAACGGTGACGCTTTGGTAACGGGGGCAACCGGTGCGAAAAGCGTTATGATCATCATGAACGACTACAGTAACGGTAACGATATGGTTATCGGTGCGCCGGGTATCAATTCCGTTAAGGACCTGGCCGGTAAGAAAGTAGGTGTTGAAGTAGGTTTCGTAAGTCACTTGTTGCTTTTGAATGCACTTGAAAAGAACGGTATGACCGAAGCGGATGTTGAATTGGTAAACGTACCTACAAACGAAACGCCTCAGGTTCTGGCTTCCGGTCAGGTTGATGCGATCGTTGCTTGGCAGCCAAGTTCCGGTTCTGCATTGCAGTTGGTTCCTGGTTCTAAAGCGATCTACACCAGTAAGAACGAACCTGGTTTGATCTATGACTTGTTGGCGGTTTCTCCGAGCAGCTTGGCTTCTCGTCGTGCGGACTGGGAAAAGGTTGCCAAGGTTTGGTATGAAGCGGTTGACTATATCAAGGATCCTAAGACTCAAGCGGATGCGATCGCAATCATGGCGTCACGTGTTGGTTTGTCTGCCGATGAGTACAAGCAGTTCATCGACGGTACTAAGATCCTGACTTTGGAAGAAGCAAAAGCGCACTTCAAGAAAGGCGACGGATTCGACTCTATTTACGGTTCTACCAAGATCTCTGACGACTTTAACATCGCCAACAAGGTCTACGATACACCGCAGAGCGTTGATGCTTATATCGATCCTTCAATCACAATGGGCTTGAAATAATCCCAGGGTTTGAAGTAAAGCTTTTAGCTTAAATATTTTCTTAATCCAGTCGTCGTGGTTCTCACGACGGCTTACTCCTATTAACCCCAAAAGCATGATGTACCTGACGACCTTATGGAGGTTGTGTGGTTAGGTGTATCTTGATTTTATTGCTCACAGAAGAGCGGGGAGAACAGTATGAATCAATGGCATCAAATGACATGGGAAGAGGTCGGCAAGCTAGTCGACTCAAACATGGATGCGGCCTTATTGCCAATCGGAGCAACCGAGCAGCATGGCCCTCATTTGGGTTGCGGCATGGATACGGAGATTGCCCATCAACTGGGTCTCAAAGTAGCCGAGAATACCCAAATCGCTTTATTGCCGACTTTACCTTACGGATGCTCGATCGGGCACTCACGACGCTGGCCTGGAACAATTGCCTTACAGCCTAAAACCATGATTGATGTGATCAAAGAGATAGGTGACTGGGTTTATGCTTCCGGTTTTAAACGACTGTTTCTGCTGAATAGCCACGTTTCCAATTTTGCGCCTTTGCGCTGTGCGTTGGAGATGTTGCGAGCGGAGCACGACGACTTCATGGTCGCGATCATTAATTCGGCTTCAATCAGTGAGCGTGTTAAGCAGAGGCATTTCGAAGATGCCGACGATTGGCATGCCAATGAAGCGGAAACCTCGTTGATGATGGCGGTAGCGCCGGAGTTGGTTCGGGAGGATCGACTGAAAGACAGTGACGATCCGGATCGAACCGAAGAGTGCGTGTTTTCGCATCCGGTCAACCGTACCAGTCTGAATGGCGTTACGGGCAAGCCGAGTCTAGCAAGTGTAGAGAAGGGCGAAGAACTGTTCGCCTGGATGGTAGAAGATTTAAGTGGAGTTGTGACGAAGGGTATGCAGGAAGAGCCGCCTTTGGCACACGGTTATTTTGAAAAAGTTAAAAGTTGAAAGAAGGTTGAGAGACAGATATGAACAGTAAATTTGATGTAGAAGATACGAAACGTAAATTACAGGCAGCGGGAGTTAAATATTGTATCGGTGCTTATGTTGACATCCATGGTATTCCAAAAGGGAAATTCGTGCCGATCGAGCATCTTGATCACATGGTTAAGGGTTCTGAGCTGTATACCGGTTATGCGCTAGACGGTTTGGGTCAGGAGCCTAACGAAGACGAGATTGCATCGGTTCCGGATCTGGATAGTTTGATCCAGCTGCCTTGGCAGCCTGAAGTGGCTTGGATGGCGGCGGACAACACGTTGCATGGCGAGCCGTATGAAATCAATACCCGTGTCGCACTGAAGAAAGTGTTGGCGGAAGCGGAAGAGATGGGCTTCGGTTTCAATTTGGGTATCGAGTGTGAGTTGTTCGTTCTGAAAGAGGAAGAAGACGGTTCTTTGTCTGTACCGGATAAGGACGATAAGTTGGTCAAGCCTTGTTATGACGTGCGCAGCTTCATGAACCGTTTCACTTGGTTGGACAAGATGGCGACCACCATTAATGATCTGGGTTGGGATTTGTACTCGCTGGATCACGAAGATGCCAACGGTCAGTATGAGTTTGACTTCCAGTACAGCGATGCCTTGACGATGTGTGACCGTTTCATTTTCTTCCGTTACATGGCGAAGCATTACGCTCAAGAAGAAGGGCTATTGGCGACCTTTATGCCTAAGCCTTTCGCGGATAAGACTGGTAACGGTGCACACTTCAATATGTCTTTGTTCGACAAAGAGACTGGAGACAACGTCTTCAAGTGTGATCCTAAAGACGATCCACGCGGATTAGGTTTGACCGAAATCGGTTATCAGTTCATCGCCGGTGTGTTGAAGCACGGTCCGGCACTGTGTGCCGTGTTCTCACCGACGGTCAACAGTTATAAGCGTTTGGTCAGACAGGGTGCGATGGCGACTTTCTCTTGGGCGCCGGTATTCAACTCGTTCGGCTCCAATAACCGTACTAACTCGGTACGTGTTCCGATGGGCGGTGGGCGTTTTGAATCTCGTAACGCTGATGGTGCTGTTAACCCTTATTTGGCAGCAGCCTTGGTATTGGCAGCCGGTCTTCAAGGGATTCGTGAGAAGTTGGATCCGGGCCAGGCTCAGGAAGAGAACTTGTACGAGTATACCGAAGAGCAGTTGGCTGAAAAAGGAATCGAATTCCTGCCTCAGAACCTTGCAGAAGCGGTTGAAGCGTTCGACAGTGATCCGTTTGTTGAAGAAGTGCTTGGGAAAGGACTTAAGGACGAATTCGTCAAGTACAAAACCATGGAATGGGAAGAGTACCACCGTACGATTTCTGCATGGGAAATCAAGCGATACAGCCACATGTTCTAAGTGTGATAATCGTTTGATTGTTAAAAGCGGCCATTATGGCCGCTTTTTTTGTATGTGGATCCCAGTAATTGATGAACCGCTTAATGTGATGCTCGGTGATGCTCGGCGTTTGGATTTTTCTGGGTGTTTATCTCAGCTCTATTTACTTCTTGCTAAATCTAAATAAGTTTAAGCTAAAGCTTATATAAATAGCATTGATTTGGCGTAAAAATTACTTAGTAGTATTGCGTATAAAGTTTTTGGTAGTATTTCATTGAAGGCTGTATCTGGTCTCTTTGGTATTCATGGCTCAGGCTGTTTTTAACCCGGGTTTTTTAACTAACCAGTATAAATTAAGGACGCAATGAATGAAAAAAATAGCTTTTATAGCCGTCAGCGCAACCATGTTCGGTTTAACTCTATCAAGTAGCGCTATCGCTAGTCCGCAGAAGGATGATCGTCAAATGTTGATTCAAGAGCAAATGGAGCTTCTGGCTAAGTCACAAAACTTGATGCAAGTAGAAATCCAGTCTCATTTCAAAAGGGCTCAAGCGATTCAAAGATATCAAATGTGTATCCAGACTGGGGCAAAAAAAGACGACTTTAGAGTGTGTAAAATGAAATTTAAAAAAGATCAAAAATTGCTGGATACTGAAGTGGCGAGTTTAAGAAAGCTCGATCAGTAAAACGTTGCATTTTAATTTTTTAAAAATTAATTTTATTGTAATCTTGCCCTGCAATTTTTCTATTGCGGGGCTTTTTTACGTTCGTGATATCTTATCTGTACAATGAAGTTCCTTCCGCCTTCTCGTATGAAGTTCTCCGGTTGATTAAAGTGAATTCAAATGTAATATCGTCTAGCAATGCTTAAACCGTAACGTGCCATTTTTAATAACTTATTTATTGAGAATTGACACGTTAGGCAAGTTTGGGCCTTGTATTTAAAGCCATGCGGTGTTGTTTGGATGGAGTTGATGGGCGTGTATGTCAGTTGTGACTGTCGGTGAATTGAAGTTAAGAATAATTCCCCTGTTTTTCATCATTTTTTTTGTCATAAAACTATAAACAAGTTTGAGGTGAGCTAGAATGGTATCTGGTTTACAATAGTACTTTCTATAAGGTTATATACAGTGAATCCGTCTGCATCTATGGTCAATTTGGTTTCCTCTCTTCGAACGTTTGTAAACACCCCCTCTCTAGCTAAATGGATGACGTATCTTCTGCTGGTGTTATTGGCTTGGCAGACAGGTGTGCTCGTAAGTGCCAGACTGAATGTGGTTGAGACTCCTACCTTACCTCAAATATCCATTGCTCCTCAGAAGGCCGTCAAGGTTCGCGGGGATGAATCTTTATTGTTTGGCAAACCGGAAGTGGAGTTGGTACAACCGGCCGGTGTGGCCGATGATGGCTTGTCTCCCTCCGAAGTGGATGCCAGTCGTTTACGTTTGAAACTGGTTGGTGCAATTGCGACCGAAGGCAAAGGCGTGGCGATAATCGAATCTTCGGGCAAGACCTTGGTAGTTGGTGAAGGTGAAGAGATCATGAGTGGCGTGGATCTTCTTAAGGTGTTTTCGGATCAGGTCATTATTCTGAATCGAGGAAAACGGGAAAAATTGATGATGGAAGAGGGCGGATCGAACTTGTTTGAGAAAGCCGGTCCTTCATCGAAAACCCAGCAGGCCTCTCCGGCTATGAGTTCGGCACATAAAGAATCGTTGAGACAGATTGGCGAGAACCTGCGTAGCAATCCGGTAAGCATTTCCAAATACATTCGTTTTCAGCCGATTAATGAAGGTGGTAAATGGGTCTCGGTCAAGATTTGGCCAAAGGCCGAGCCGGAACTTTTTAAAGAAATCGGATTTAAGGCAGGAGATTTGCTTAAGTCGATTAACGGGCGAACGATTAATGAGATGGCGCAAGAACCGAGTCTCTGGCAAGCTTTTTTGAATGAGAGCCATTTCTACCTCACGGTTGAGCGTGGCGGGCAGTTGGTTGATCTTTCAGTAGATTTATATTGATGCGTTTCCGCATCGAACGAAGACAAATGGGATGATGATGAATAAGTTAAGAACGATAGTAATGTCATTTGGATTGGCAAGCATGATGGTGGTTTCCGCCATGTTGTTGCCGGCGAATTCAGCTTATGCGGCGGAAGGGTTGAAACAGAACTTCAAAGACGCAGACATCTCCACCGTGATTGAGGCAGTCGCCAAGATCACAGGGCATAATTTCGTGATTGATCCGCGCGTCAAAGGTAAAGTTACTCTGATTGCTCCCGAACCGATGGCGCCGGATGCGCTTTATGAAACCCTTCTGACCATCCTGAATGTCCATGGTTATACCGCCATTCCAAGTGATAACGTTATTAAGATCGTTCCCGCTAATTTAGCTCGAGATCAGCTGCCTTACCGTTTGCCGGGTGAAGGCAATGAAGCTTGGGTGTCGGAAGTCATCACGGTAAAGAATGTCTCCGCTTCCAAGTTGGTTGCCGTGTTGCGTCCGTTGGTCGCCAAAGAGGGGCATCTGGTCGCTTTGGCGGAGAGCAATAAACTGATCGTCACGGATACGATCGCCAATATCAAACGTATCAAGAAAGTGTTGGCGCGTGTGGATGTGGACACGCAAAGCGGATATGAAATTATTGAATTGAAGCACGCTTCTGCGGAAGAAGTGGCCAAGACGTTAAGAAACATTTTACCGAAAGGCGCGGGCTCAACCGGTGCCAGAGTCAGTTATGACGAACGTTCCAACCGGGTTATTCTGGTTGGGGACGAAGCCAAACGTATGATGCTGCGTACGATGGTGGCGGATCTGGATGTGCAGGTCCCAACGCAAGGACGTGTCCAGGTGATTTATCTGCACTACGCCAAGGCCAAGGATTTGGTTCCGGTATTACAGAATCTTTCTACGAACCGTTCGCTTTTGTTGAGCGATGACGGCAGTCAGATTTCGATGGGTGACGTGGCGGCGCCTGCCGAAGGCGCGCAGGCTGCTGCAGTGGTCACTCAATCTTCCGGAAGTAAGGATAAAAAAGATCTTCAGGAACGCATCAGTATCGAAGCCGATGAACGAATGAATGCCTTGGTCATCAGTGCACCACCGGCCATGGTCAACGCGCTGAAAGACGTGGTTAAACAGTTGGATGTACGCCGTGCACAGGTGTTGATTGAGGCGATTTTTGTCGAGTTGACCGAAACCAAGGCCGCAGAACTTGGCGTTGAATGGGGGGCGAATGGACCGAACGGCGGCGGACTGGTTAATTTCTCTGGCACCATTCCTGCATTGTTAAGTGGAGATGTAGCGACACAGGTATCCGCAATTGGACGTGGTGTGACGACGGGGTTGGGCGAAATCGAATCCAATGGTTACGGTTGGGGAGCTTTGATCCGTGCGTTAAACAGCGATACCAACGCAAATATTCTGGCCACGCCGTCTTTGGTGACATTGGATAACGAGGAAGCCGAAATCGTGGTTGGTAAGGAAGTACCTTTCCAGACAGGAAGTTATACCAGTACCACCACCAGTGTCAGCAACCCGTTCACTACCATACAGCGTAAGGATGTCGGTTTGAAGCTTAAGGTCAAACCGCAAATTAATGAAGGTGATGAAATCTATCTGGATATCGATCAGGAGATTTCAGATGTCATTCCGAAGGCGGAAGCGGTCGATGTTCAGACATCAAAGCGTCAGATTAAAACACGCGTTATTGTTGGTGACGGTAACGTCATCGTATTGGGGGGGTTGATTCAGGAACGTGAAAACGAAGTGGTTTCCAAAGTGCCTGGGTTGGGTGATATCCCAGGTCTGGGCGCTTTGTTCCGTTCTAAACAGAACGAGCGTGAAAAGGTTAATCTGATGATCTTCCTTCGACCGGTCATTGTGCGTGATCGTGCGACCAGCGATTACTACAGCCATAAGAAATATACTCAGATCCAGAAAGAGCAGGATCATTTGGTGAACAAGTATGATTCCGAGCTGTTGAATGGCCTGCGTCCTCGTTTGCCGAGTATTGAACAATGGAAAAAGATGGAGCCAGCGACGCCATACGGTTCTCAAGACAGTGCCAAGAAGGATAAAGAAGAGTCCAAGTCGTCCGTGACCAGTATGTCGACCGAATCGATGCTTGAGAGAGATCTATGAACACCGAACTGGCTTTTTCGTTTGCCCGTACCAACGAAGTGGTGATGACGCCGCTGGAAGATGGTCGTGTCGGGGTTTTCTACACTCAGAAAACTCCAACATCGGCCTTTTTGGAACTGCAGCGTAGAGTCGAACAGGCCGAGAAGGCGGAGCAGTGCGACATCGTTTTCCAGCAACTTGATGAGCAAACGTTTGAACGCAAGCTTCAATCCGCCTATGCCGGAAGCGGTCAGAGTTCGATTGCTACGATCGACGAGTTCGAGAATGAAGACCTTGCAAGTGTCGTTGCCGAATTGGGCGAACCGGAAGATTTGCTGAACAGTGCCGATGATGCGCCGGTCATCAAGTTGTTGAATGCGATTCTGGCCGAAGCGATTCGTGCCAATGCGTCCGATGTGCATATCGAACCATTTGAAAGCCAGTTACGAATCCGCTTCCGTATCGACGGACGGTTGAGTACGGTACTGACACCCAAGCCGGGTATCGGAAGCATGTTGGTTTCCCGTATCAAAGTCATGGCGCGTTTAGACATTGCGGAAAAACGTTTGCCGCAGGACGGTCGTATTGCCTTGAAGCTGGGTGGCCGTGCCGTGGATTTGCGTGTTTCGACTATTCCGTCCAGCTTTGGAGAGAGGGTGGTAATGCGTCTGTTGGACAAGAGTGCCGGGCGTTTGAATTTGAATCAACTTGGGTTGTCCGAACCGATTTATGCCGGCATCCAGAAGTTGTTGAATAAGCCGCACGGCATTTTTCTGGTAACCGGGCCGACCGGTTCCGGTAAGACGACAACTCTGTATGCGGGACTGAGTCGCCTGAACGATACCCAGCGCAATATTATGACGGTTGAGGATCCGGTCGAATACAACATCGACGGCATCAGCCAGACACAGGTCAATACTAAAGCCGATATGACGTTTGCTAAAGGACTGCGTGCGATTCTGCGTCAAGATCCGGATGTGGTGATGATTGGTGAGATTCGTGATATCGAGACGGCGGAGATTGCAGTTCAGGCTTCGTTGACCGGACACTTGGTTTTATCGACCCTGCATACCAATACCGCCGTAGGTGCGATTACCCGTTTGCGGGATATGGGCATTGAGCCGTTTTTACTGTCATCCAGTTTGATTGGTGTTTTGGCTCAGCGTCTGGTGAGAAGATTGTGCCCTCATTGTAAGCAGGAGCATCAGGCTGATTCTGCAGAGTGCGAAACCTTGGGTGTCGATCAGGCCTTGATCTATCAGCATGTCGGCTGTGATCACTGTCAGCATACCGGGTATCAGGGACGTATGGGATTATATGAACTGGTCACGATTGACGATCAGGTTCGCCAGATGATTCATGCGGACGAATCCGAGTTGGATATCGAGCGTTATGTGCATAAGGATTCCAAATCGTTGCTGGAAAGTGGCTTGGATAAAGTTTTGAGCGGTGAAACCAGTCTGGAAGAAGTATTGCGCGTTACCCAGAACTAACGCTTTTTGAAGACGGATAAAGAGACAGATAGCATCCATGGCTGCATTTGAATACAAAGCGATGACCCCGGCGGGTCAGATGAAGAAAGGTCTGATGGAGGGAGATTCCGAACGTCAGGTCCGTCAAATGCTGCGTGAACAGAACCTGACTCCGGTTGAATTGAAGTCCATCGAACAGAAAAAGAATACTTCAAAAGGGGCGGTCTCTCAGTCACTCTTCGCACCGAAAATCCAAACTTCCGATCTTGCCTTGGCAACCCGTCAGCTGTACACGCTGTTGGATGCGGGTACCCCTTTGACTCAAGCTTTACAGTCCATTTCACAGCAGGCTGAATCCAAATTGATGCAGCGTTTTCTGGCCAATCTCCACACCCGGGTTTCGGAAGGTTATTCGCTGGCACATGCTCTGGAGAAATCGAATTACCGTGTCGGACAGGATTTCATCGCCACAATCCGAGCCGGTGAGGAGAGTGGCCATTTGGATAAAGTGTTGTCGCGTCTGGCGGATGCGATCGAACAGCGTGACCAGCTCAATAAAAAGATGAAAACGGCCTTGATCTATCCGATTCTGATGGTGGTCGTGGCTGTCATCATCGTCTTTTTCCTGATGGTTTACGTGGTGCCGAAAGTCGTTGGCGTATTCGATAACATGAACCAAACCCTGCCGCCTTTGACTCAAGGTTTGTTGACGGTCAGCGAATTCATCCAGGCACAATGGGGATGGATTCTGGTTTTACTGGCGGCTGCGATCGTTGGATTTAAAATGATGATGCGGCAATCGGCGTGGCGTTATAGAGTGCATCAACTGTTGATGCGGACACCTGGAGTGAAACGTTTTGTGATTTATTCAGCCACGGCGCGTTGGTCGAGAACGGTCGGTGTTCTGTTGTCTAGTGGTGTAGCGGCCACCGATGCTTTGAAGATTTCGGCGGAGGTCATGAGCCTTGATCCAATGAAACACGCGGTGGAAAAAATGGTCTCGCAGGTCAGGGAAGGGAAAAGAATCAGTGTGACCATGCAAGAAGCCGGTTTCTTCCCGCCGTTGTTGCTGAATCTGGTGCAGACCGGCGAAAGCGGTGGAGAGTTGGACAACATGTTATTGAAAGGTGCTGTGCATTACGAACAGGCGGTTGAAAACGCGGCCGGTACTTTGGTCAGTGTTTTAGAGCCGATGTTGATCATTGTCATGGGCGGTGTGGTTTTGACCATCGTTCTGGCCATTATGATGCCGATCTTTGAAATGAACCAAATGGTTGGTTAAAGCGTATTATTGAAACAAGACAGACATTGTTAGGAGAAAAAAATGGAAAACACACAAACACGGATTGAGGCGGTCAAAATCAACCGCCGAGCAGGGAAACAGAGCGGTTTTACCTTGATCGAGTTAATGGTGGTCGTGGTCATTCTGGCCGTGTTGGCGGCATTTGTGGCACCTAAGTTGATGGATCGTCCGGATGAAGCACGTATCGTCAAAGCCAAGCAGGACATCAGTTCGATCTCTTCGGCATTGAAGTTGTATAAGCTTGATAACTACGTCTATCCGACGACCGATCAGGGAATCGAAGCCTTGGTGAAACAGCCGACTACCGAGCCGCAACCGAAACATTGGAAACAGTATTTGGAACAGATGCCTATGGATCCATGGGGTAACCCTTATCTGTACCTGAGTCCGGGGGAACACGGTGATTTTGATCTGTTTACCTACGGTGCCGACGGCCAGGATGGTGGTGAAGGTGTGAATGCGACCATCGGTAACTGGAATATCCAATAATCCTTACGGGGATTGAAGCCTGTCATGACCGGGAAACGCGTTTCGCAAAGAGGCTTCACCCTGATCGAATTGATGGTGGTGGTCGTCATCATCTCGGTGGTGGTGAGCGTCGGCATGATGTCGCTAGGTTCCAACGAACAGGCGACGTTAAGAGCTGAGGAACGCAGCGTAAAAGCTTTGTTGAGTTATGTTCGCGACCAGGCCGCGATGAAGCAGAGACTGTACTTGGTGGCCGTTGATGAACAGGGGTTGAGCGCCTACAGTCAGCAACGCGGAAAGTGGGAGTTGGATTCGGACATCGCTCCGTTGAAATGGTCGGAGTCGCTGGTGGTCGAATGGAAAATCGACAATCAACAGTTCGCCCAGCAGCAGAATCTGCCTAAAGAGGGCTGGGTGTTCTGGCCAAGTGGCGATGTGATGGCGGGTTCGATCTTACTGAACATACGTTCCGATGCCGTCAATACACGGGAGCAGAAGCCGTCTTCCTATAGCGTACATTGGAATGGATTGTTGCAGTTCGACAGCAAGCCAGAAGATGGAGGAATGTAATGAACAGGCCTGCTCGGTTTTGCAAATGTAAACGTAATTGCCAAAAGGGATTCACTCTGATCGAAGTCATGGTGGCTCTGGCGGTGGTTTCGATTGCACTGGCTGCTTTGTCGCGGGCGATGGGGTTGACGGTCAGTAATCACAGTGCGCTGGACGAGCGGATTGTCGCCACTTGGGTGGCGGAAGACGAACTGGTGAGGCTGCAGGTTTTGCCTTCTAGCCGTCCGGAAGCCAAGCGTAAAGTTGAGATGCTGAACTGGAGCTGGGTGACCGAATTGAAAACCGAAGATACGCTGATCCCCGACATCAAGAAAGCGACCATGACGGTGACTCCGGAAGGTCAAAAAACGCCGGCAGCAACTTTGGTGACGGTGGTCGGCCAGTGAAAACAGATATAAACGGCGCCCGCTGCAACAAAGTAAAGTCGATGAAAGGATCAACATCAAGGCAGGCGGGATTCACTTTGATTGAACTGCTGATCGCTCTGACGATTTCCGCGGTGATCGCGGTGATTGCCTATCAGACGGTCAGTAGCGTAGTCACATTGCAAGACCGCACCGAGAAGCATGCCTCCGAGATGGAGCAGTTGCAGCGTGCGATCTGGTGGATGGAGCAGGATTTTATCCAGTTAGCGCCCCGCACGGTTCAGGATGGCTTGGGTGGTACCTTACCGGCTTTTCAGTACCGTCGCGATTTAGGTGTGGAGCTGACGCGCATCGCCGAATTTCCCACGCCTTATGGGATGGGCGGTTTGTTGCGCGTCGCTTACCGTTTGGAAGACGGAGTACTGTACCGTCTTGTATGGCCGGTTCTTGACCGTGCTCCAGATACGCAGCCGACCAAATTGCCTGTGCTGGAACATGTCGAGCGTTTTGAGATTCGGTTGTTGAACGCCAACAATGAATACGTGCGAAGCTGGCCGACTGAACAACAGGTGTTGACGGCACTGCCGAGATTAACGGAAGTGAGCTTGGAAATAGAGGGAATGGGTGAGGTGACTCGTCTGTTCATGGGGGCTGAGGCTGAAATCAGTGCGGTCGGTGTGCCATCGCAGGCGACGGATGCCGGAGAGGAAGAGAATCCATGAAGCCGGTTATCCATCCAATCCGAAAAGGTGACCGAAGCCGACCACAGAAAGGTTTTGCATTGTTGACGGTCTTGCTGATCGTCGCATTAGTGGCGACACTTTCGAGCCAACTGATTTACCAGCAGCACCTGACCTTGAGCCGCAGTACCAATATGTTGCATCAGGCCCAGTCGCTGTCGGTTGCTTGGGGGCTGGAAGACTGGGTCAAGAAAGGGCTGTTGTTGGATGTGAAAAACAACCAGACCGACCACCTGAACGAACTTTGGGCCCAGCCTATGTTTAAGGTGCCGTTTGAAGGGGGCGAGATTTCAGGGCAGCTTTACGATCTTCAAGCACGCTTGAACCTGAATAACGTTCAGGAGAGCGATAAAGAACAGCGTAAAGTTTGGCAGGCTATCATCAATCGTTGGGCTCTGTTGGTCGGTTTGGATGCGCCGCCTGCTGAGGTTTTGACCGACTGGGTGGACTCGGATGACGAACGTTTGCCCGGTGGCGCTGAAAGCGATACCTATTTGTTGATGCAACCGCCTTATCGTGCTGCCAACCAGCCGTTGGTGATGCTGGAAGAATTGAAGAACATCCAGGGATTGCAAAGCATAGATTACAAGGTCTGGCAGCAGATAAAACTCACGGCGAGTGTTTTGCCGACGGTGACAACGGTCAATGTCAATACAGCGGATAAAGTGGTGTTGATGGCTTTGACGGATTGGATGACAGAGTCAGTGGCCGATTCCTGGATCGCACAGCGCAAGAAGGAACCGGCCAACAGCGTGGAAACATTCAGGAGCTTCGTCGGACAGCAGACCGGAATGGAAGCGGAAGCAGTCAGTAAGGCGTTGCCGGATTGGATGCTGAGCGTCAATAGCGAGTATTTTTTATTGGATGGCCGGATCGACTTTGGCGAGTCGTTGCAAGGCGTATCGGCGATATTTTATCGGCCGGATAAGAAGCAAGTTAAGTTAGTGCAAAGGTGGTTAAGTGTCGCAGAAACACCCTGAAAAACAAGGATTGCAAGCTATGGAAGGATCCGAGATGCCGGTTGCGTTTCAACAGGTTCGGTTTGACCTGAGCGGAAGATTGCTGTTGGAGACTCCGGACGGAGAGGTTCAGGAAGCCGCTTTGTTCATCCAGGCTCAGGAAGGCCGAGAAGGCAAAGAGTCGTTGAAAAAAGCGTTCGCGGACGTTTCCGTGGTTTGGGTTCCAACCGAACAGGTTAGCCTGATGCAGCGCTTTGTGCCCGGAAAACGCCGCGCCGATTGGATGGCTGCCTTACCTTATGCGCTTGAAGAGTCTCTATCTGAGCCGGTGGAAAGTTTGCATTTTGTTGCTTTGGACCGTAATCCGGAAGACGAGGTCAGTGTTGCGGTGATCACTAAGGAGCGTATGCGACTATGGGTGGAACAATTGCAGCAGGTGGGGCTGGATCATGCGTTACTGGTGGCGGATTGTTTCCGGATTCCGCCGGTGGATGCGTCTGCAACCGAAGAAAATCAAAATGAACAGGCCTGGTCGGTTTATCAACAGAATAATCAGCGTCTGTTGGTACGAAGCGGAGAATTTCAAGGATTTGCCGCCAGTCAGTGCTGGTTTGATCAACTTAAACAACTGCACGTACAGCAGCATGGTGAAGTAAGGATTGAGTCTGTCGATGAGACCGTTTTGATCGAGGATTGCGCCACCGGCATCAAGGGTCAACGTAACCCTTGCCGGGCATTCAACCTACGCAGCGGGGAGTTTCAGGCGAAGGCGCAATCGAACGGTAACTGGAAAATCTGGCAATGGTCGGGGATTCTGGTCGTTGCCCTGATCTTCATCTATCTTTTGAGCCTGTATTTGCAGACCCAGCAACACCGGGAACAGGCTTCCGTGTATCAGGCTCAGACCGAAAAACTCTTCAAACAGCGCTTTCCGGAAGTGAAACGTATCATCAATATCCGTACCCAGGCGAAAACCGGTTTTGAACAGGGCGCTGCAGGCGCAGCGGCTATGGTTGGGCCGAGCCGGTTGATCAATCGAATCGAACCTGTATTCGCCCAATTTTCGAAGGTTAAGGTGGTCGGAATGGACTGGAAGAGCAGTGGCCGGCTGAGTTTTGACGTTCAGTCGCCGCAGGTGAGTGAACTGCAGGCGTTGGCACAAACGGCCGGTAAGGATTTGAAAGTGGAATTGAAAGTGAAGAACGTTTCACAAACTCTTGCAGAAGGAGTGTTGTATGTGGACGCAAATTAACCAGGCCTGGTCACAATTGGCGCAACGGGAACGCGCGATGATTGCCGGTATGATGGTGTTTCTGGCCGTTGTTCTGTTTTATTTGCTGGTTTGGTCGCCGATTCATAAAGGCTACGTCCAATCCATGCAGGGTGAACAAAAAGCGATGGCGGACTGGCAATGGTTGAACGAACAGGTGGTGAAACATCCTCGTACGCAATCCGCTGGAAGTGGATTGGTTTTTACGACGCAGTCGCAATTAATGGGAAGTATTCAGAAGACGTTACGTGATGAGAATTTACTGCCTTTTATGGAGAGTATCACGCCGAATGCTAAAGGGATCAATGTCGGCTTCAAGGAAGTTCCGGCGCCGCGTTTTTTCCGCTGGCTGTCTTTGTTGGAAAAACAGGGGTTGGTCAGTAATCGTTTGCAGGTAACGCCGGTTAAACAAGGTATTGTGCAGGCAACGGTTGGTTTCGAGGTGGGTAAATGATTCAAAAGCTTCTGAAAACGATTTCTTCAGCCGCTTGGCCGCTTCTGGTTTTTCTCTTGGTGTTGATTGGGTCTTTGCTGTATCACCTTCCTGCAAGTTGGGTCTTCAAGCAAATGGATATCCAGTCGCAATTGCCTAAGTCGATGCAGTTATCTGAGCCTCAGGGCACTTTATGGAACGGCCGAACTCAATTGCGTTTCTCGCAGTCTCCTCAAAGTGTGTTTTCTGCGGAACTGGATTGGCAGCTTAGTCCTTGGGCATTGTTGATGATGAATGCGAATTTAAGCATATCTTTGAACAATGCGCTTGGCGGAGCAAGCTGGAAAGTGAATACGGGTTTGTTGGATCAAAACCAAATCGAATTGAGCGACTTGGACGGGCAGTGGCAGTTGGCTGCTCTACAACCCTTTTTACCGAATGCCGTTCGCGGTTTCGGTCAGTTGAAGGGGCAATTGACTCTGCAGAAACTGGCTATGATTTGGGACGGAAAGCAGAATTGGTTGACGGCAGTCGAAGGTGAACTTCAAATCAGCGGGATGGACTTCATGGGAATGAAAATTCCAAGTTTGAAGGTTAAGCCGGAAATGAAGAATCAACAGGTTGCGTTGAATCTGATTGGTGGCGGAGCTGGCTGGGAATTGAGCGGCAATTCGCTGCTCGGTGCGAAAACGTTCCAGCATGATTTGAAGATTCAGGCCGACAATGCTAAGAGCATGCCGGATTGGGTCGATTTGATGATGCGAAAGAAAACGCCGGTTTTGGCGACCTTGGTGCAAAAAGGACGGTGGTAAGATGAAAATCCGGCGCGGTTATGTCTCGACTCTGTTTCTAACCGGCCTGCTTGCCGGGTGCGGTGGCGGAGGTGGTTCGGATACGCCGGTCGCGCCTGCGCCAGTTCCGGTTCCTGATGAGCTGATCAGCGCTATCAACGATCCGTTTGTCCAACATCAGTGGTATCTATATAACTACGGACAGGCGGCACTGAGTACTTCAAATACCGGCGGCACGGTAAACGACGAAGGTACCTATGCCGACATTCGGGTATTTGACGGTTCAGTGGATTCGGCCGCAGCCTATGCGAAGGGATATACCGGGGACGGTATTCAGGTTGCCATCATCGATAACGGTGTCGACATTGCTCATGAAGACCTGGCCGCCAACGTTCTGTTGGGTGCTTCCTATAACTTTTATTCCAGCAGTAATACCAAGGATCTGCATGATCCGACGCCACCGGCTACTGTAGCGAATCCGAGCGGTTATCACGGTGTGTCCGTCGCTGGGTTGGCAATGGCCCGGGGCGGGAATGAACTCGGCATCTGGGGCGTGGCACCGCAAGCTGAACTGGTTGGATATAACCTGTTGTATTCAAGTTTCGATCTGAATATGGAACTGGCGGCCATTGGATACTCAAGTGCGGTGTCCGCTTATCCAGAACTATATAGTGATCAAAGCATTGATGTCTTTAATATGAGTTACGGACGTAACCCATATCAAGGGACCAATGAAAACGCTTCGTATGATACTGCGATGATTGACGGCTATGAGTGGGGAACACAGAACCTGCGAGGTGGAAAAGGAGCCGTTTACCTCAAGGCTGCAGGGAATGAATACGCCGGCGGGACGGTATTCACATCATCTTGGTGCAAACAGGCAAACGACAATGGCCTGACCTGTTACAACGTCAATATGGAAAATCAGAACGTGAACCCTTTCCTGATGGTTATCGGTGGTTTTAATGCAGACGACAAGCGTTCAAGTTATGCCAATACCGGCTCGGCGCTATGGATGGTTGGTCCGGCGGGTGAATACGGTGTGGATCATCCTGCACTGGTCACCACTGACATGAGCGGATGCACTTACGGTTTCAGTCAGAACCAATCTACGGCCGATATATTGGGTTATCTACCTTATACTTCCGATTTCAATACCGGTGTGAACGGCACCGGCAACGAACAGTGTAATTATTTCTCTGCGTTTAACGGCACCTCGTCTTCGACGCCGGTCATGAGTGGTATTGCCGCTTTGATGTTGCAAGCCAATCCCAACCTGACTTGGCGAGACGTCAAATATATCCTGGCGACTACGGCACGGAAGCTTGATCCGAATCTGGCGGCTAAAACGCTCCTGCTTGGTGGGCAATTGGTCACGTTGGAACAAGGGTGGGTCAGTAATGCGGCAGTTAATCCGCATACTGGAAATCATTATCTATATAGTAATGCTTATGGCTTCGGAGCACCGGATACCAATGCCGCAATCCAAATGGCGCTGGACTGGAAAACCAATGGTACGACTATGGCGGCTCTGCAAACTACTGCCGATATTGTCGGTCCCGTTCCTACCGCAAATCAGATACCGGATAACAGCGCTGTTGGTTTGGTGCCTGCACCGTATGTAAATGTTGCAGATAACCTAGTTGTAGAGAGTGTGGAATTGACCTTGAGTATTAAAGACGTTGGTGATGTTTTATCCGAAGGCACGGCCGATAACAAAATTGATATGAGCGATTATCAGGTAGTCCTGCGATCCCCTTCAGGAACGGAAAGTATTTTACTGACGCCGTTTAATGCCTACAAAGCTGGTTACGATATGAACAGCTTGAAATTAATCAGTCACGCTTTTTACGGTGAGAGCAGTGCGGGTGATTGGACTCTGATAGTACGTGATTTAGATGGTGATGCTATCCTTTCCGATAAAAATATAATAGCGGACTCTGGTACCGGGAAGTTAACTGGTTGGTCGTTGAAGTTCTATGGTCACTAAGACAGGTAAAGAGTGAGTTTAAGTATGAAAAAATCAATTTGGACAGGCCTGTTGGTGGCAGCGGCGATATTACCGGCAAAAGGGTTTGCGTTTACTCAGCCATGTCAGTTAGTCGCTAAGATGGCGGGTCCTGCATATGAAAATCAGCCGAAACGGATCGCGAGTTTCACTCAGATGAAAGAGATGCCGGAAGAGTGGAATCTGACCCTGTTGGAACAAAACGGTGGTTGGTTCGTCTATGAGACCGACCAGAGTTGGTTTGACAAGGAGACCTGTGCCCCTGTGAAGAAATGGCATAACAATCAGTCCATCGAGTTCTCACCTGTGTTGCTTAACCGTTCGACCGGACGAAATGCGGTAATTACGCCGAGCTTCATCGTCAAGACCTATCAGAAATCTGATATCGATAAGATTTCAGCACGTTATGGTTTCAAATTGCTGACGATGTTGCCAAGAGGCGGTTCGGCTATTTTCGATGTCAGTGGCGTGACGTCTTACGACCGTATGTTGGAAGAGCTGGATCGGGACAAGGATGTGCAAGTAGCGGCGCCGGTGCTGTCGGAGCCTCAATACCGTCTGCGTTAAATCCGATTATTGAATAGGGATAGATTCCGGGCAGGCCTGCCCGGAATGCTCGATGTTTTTGAGTGCGGCGATTAGATTCCGTCGCTCTCTTCTACCAGCTTGTAGATGTCCAGGCGCTTCTTATTGCCCAGCTTCTCCAACGCTTCGTTGATGCGTTTTTCCAGATTGGCCGGATAATGTTCTTCCAATGTCAGACCGATGATCGGTTCTGCAATCTGTTCACCTTTGCTGTTGTAAAAATGCGTGGTTGGCGCCACCACGATGCCCTGACTAGGACCGAAAGTTTTCATTTCGACATCGTTTCCGGCGAAGTCTTTCATCATCCAGTGTTCCTTATCCAGAAGCACTTGTTGAAATTGGGCGTATTCCTCAATCGGAGTGGTTTCCAGAAGAGGGGTGATGATGTTCTCTTCCAGCATTTTACAATAGTTACACCAAGTTGCCGTGTAGAAAATGACCACAGGGACTTGGAATTTCTCTGCCACTTTGCCGGTTTTTTGCAGGTCCACCGCCAATGGCAGAACTTCACCCGCCTTGCCTGGCAGCGGTGCCAGAAGAAGGGCGGATACAATCAGTGTGAAAAATGTTTTCATTTTATTCTCCATGTCACTGCCATCATCGGTAGCGTTTTGGGTTTCGGCAGTTTGAGTTGAGTTCTTCAACATAAAACTTCATACCCTTCAAAGCTTCATGTTTGGAAAACTGGAAGCTTTGGCGGCTTTCGGCGCCGCACTCCCAGCTTCGATCACGTAACAGCGCGATATAGTCATTGTTATAGTGACTCGGATGCGATAAATAAAGGTATATACCGGTTCCATCCGGATTATATTTCAAATAAGCGCGTTCACGGTGGTTGTGATGTTTGTAATCGCGCATCTGTAGATCGATTTCCTTGGTCTCTCCACGGGCGATTAAAGTAGAGAAAGGTTGCAGTTGATAAATCTGTTTTTTGTAGCGGTATTCGCCGCCGTAGATGTTGAAACGTACAACATCTCCGCCGCCAGGGTGGCTGTACAAACGGTTGAGGCGTTCCTGTTCCTTGAGTTCCAATTGCTTATCAAGTTCGCGCTGTCTGGCATTGGCTTTGATGCTTTCCAAACGCTGGGTTTCACGGTATTCCTGCTGTTTGAGTAGCATCGTATGGCGTTCTTCTGGAGTGAGTTTCTGCCATTGTTCTTCACTCATGTTGAGCGGGTAAGGGCTGCTTGCGCAGGAAGCCAGTAACCAAGTGGAGAGGGATAACAAAACAATCTTTTTCATGGCAGCTCCATTACTCTCTAGAGTGTTGAATTGTGAGACTATTGCGTTTTAAAGCTTCATTTTTTAGCGATGAAATAACCGCCAACAACCAAAAGCCCGATTTGTGCCCATAAACCGTATGTCGGCTCAATTGGCGGCAGCATGCTCAGCGGTAGGAACAGTCCGGTGAGAACCAATCCAAGGCCAATCATGCGTTGCCGCTGTTGACGGTTTTGGGTACGAATTTCATCTTGCAGGGCGGTGATCTGTTCGGATTGTACGCCCACTCCGTTGTGCGCTAGCTTGTTTAGAGTGCTGTGAAGCAATCCTGGCATTTGCGGCGCCTGTTCGATCCAGAAAGGTAGGTTGGCTTTGATGTTTTTGATCAGGCTTTGCGGCCCGACACGATCCTGCATCCATTCTTCCAGGAATGGTTTAGCAGTATCCCACAGATCGAGTTCGTCATCCAGTTGGCGGCCTAAGCCTTCAATATTTAGTAAGGTTTTTTGCAGTAAGACTAACTGTGGCTGCACTTCCATGCCGAAACGACGTGCGGTCTGGAACAGGCGCATCAGGAATAGGCCGAAAGAGATTTCCTTTAACGGACGATCCCAGATCGGTTCGCAAACGGCGCGGATTGCAGATTCCAATTCGTTGACACGGGTATCTCGCGGCACCCATTCCGATTCAATGTGCAGTTCCGAGACGCGCAGATAGTCACGGTTGAAAAAGGCCAGGAAATTTTCTGCCAGATAACGCTGGTCTTCCGGCGTCAGTGTGCCCATGATCCCGAAGTCGATCGCTGCATAACGACCGTCCGGCAGGACGAAGATGTTGCCCGGATGCATGTCGGCATGGAAGAAATTATGCTTGAACACCTGGGTGAAGAAGATGGTCACGCCTTTGGCGGAAAGGTCGGTCAGGTCGATGCCTTGTTCGATCAGTTTTTCGGTTTCACTGATGCGTGTGCCGTAGATGCGTTCCATGGTCATGACGTTGTCGTTGGTGTGTGACCAGTAAACTTCCGGCACGTACAGCAGGTCTGAATCTTCGAAGTTGCGGCGTAGCTGGGTGGCGTTGGCTGCTTCACGCATCATGTCGAGTTCGTCGAGAATGGTCTTCTCGAATTCAGACACCACTTCCACAGGATGAAGCCGACGGGTTTCCTTCACCGCTTTTTCCAGCAGGCCTGCTAGGCTGAACATGATGCTGACATCTTGTTCGATGACCGGCTTGATGTCTGGGCGCACAACCTTGACGACTACGTCGATGCCGTTGTGTAGCGTTGCTGCATGCACCTGGGCGATTGAAGCCGAAGCCATAGGAACCGGATCGAAGCTGGCGAAAGCGTCTTCAACCGGCTTTTTCAATGCTTGTTCGATGATTTGTTTGGAGTGTGCCTCGTCAAACGGTGGGCAGTCGTCCTGAAGTTTGGTTAGTTCCACGGAGATGTCTTGAGGCAGCAAATCTTTTCGAGTTGATAACGCCTGTCCGAGTTTGATGAAAATCGGCCCTAACTCTTCTAGCGCGAAGCGGATGCGCTCGCCGCGGCTGGCTTTGGATTTGCTCCGCCAATTCCAAGGCAGCAACTGGTTGACGAATATCAGCCAGGCGTATCGGCTGTTGGACAGCACCATGCGGTCGATCTGGTAGTGCGTCAGCACTCGGTTGATTTTGATGATTCGCGACAGTTGTTTCAGTAGTTTCATTGAGTCGTGTTCTGTTAATGTGAGGCCGTCGTGGCGGATTTCAGTAAAGTGTCGATGCGGTTTTCCAGTGCGTCAACCGATTGATGGATTTGAACGACCTGTTGATTGAAGCGTTGCACTTGCGATTTGGTCGGCAAGGCGTTGATCTCGAATTGCAGGTATTCCTTTAAAGTGTCGCCGGCCTGTTGTTTGATGCCCTGTTTGGTTTGCATCACAGAGCGTGCGGCGTGACCAACCTTGAAGGCGATCAAGTCACCTGTGTAGTGCGACAAGTGTTCTTCCCAATCGATTTCCAAAGAGTTCAAAGCGTCGACGAACTGTTCCGCCAGCGGCTCGTCTCCATGGAAAACGGCTCCTTTCAGTTCTGAGGTCTGAGGTAGCGCCAACAGAGCGACCAGAGAGGTTTCGATCGTGGCATCGGCATCGCCTTGCAGATCGCTTTGCACACTGACGCCATAAGCCGTGAACAGCAGATGTGAGGTCGTTCCCAAGTCATTAAGCGTCAAGGTGAAAACCTTGTCCTCCAACGGTTTGAAGGCGGCGCCGTGTCCTTCATCAAGACGGATGGCTTCGTTGAGAATGAATTCCAACGCCTTATTGAGCATCATCAGTATTTCCAGCCTCGGTGCAATGCGACGATACCTTCGCTCATATTGAGGTATTCAGCCTTGTCGAAACCGGCATCAAGCATCATCTGTTTCAATGTGTCCTGATCCGGGTGCATACGGATCGATTCCGCCAGATACTGATAACTGGCTTCGTCGTCGGCAATCAGCTTGCCCATCTTTGGCAGGATGTTGAACGAGTAAAAGTCGTAAGCTTTGGCCAGCAGAGGCTGGGTGACTTTCGAGAATTCGAGCACCATCAGTTGTCCGCCCGGTTTGAGAACACGGTAGAGTTCTTCAAGCGCCTTGTCTTTATTGGTGACGTTACGCAATCCGAAGGCGATGGTCGCCAGGTCGAACGTATTGTCGGGAAAGCCCAGGGCTTCCGCATTGGTGATCGTGTAATCGACGTTGCCGGCGATGCCCTGGTTGATCAAACGGTCGCGTCCGACACGCACCATACTCTCGTTGATGTCCGCCAGCACTACGCGGCCGCTCTTGCCGACGCGTTTGGCGAACTCCTTGGTCAGGTCGCCGGTACCGCCTGCCAGATCCAGAACACTGTTGCCCGGACGGATGCCGCTGAGTTCGATGGTGTGGCGTTTCCACAGACGGTGAATCCCGAAAGACATGACGTCGTTCATGACGTCGTATTTATCGGCAACCGAGTCGAATACGCCTTTTACTTTTTTGACTTTCTCTTCAAGCGGTACTTCGCTAAATCCGAAATCAATGGTTTTCTTCTGCTGACTCATAATGGTTGCCTATGTTTGATAAGAGTGTTGTTCGGTTTATCGGCTTTGCGCCTTGAGACGCTGTAAATCTTCATGGTCGTGACCGGCACGCATCAATCTGCGCAGGTAGTCCACCCAGTATTCTTCTTGGTGTTTCCCCAGATCGTAGAGGCGTTCCCAGGTATAGATGCCGCTGTCGTGGCCGTCGTTGAAATGCAATTTCACTGCATAGTTGCCCACCGGGGTGATGTTTTCGATGTTGACGTCCTGCTTACCGACTTGAAGTACTTCTTGCCCAGGTGCGTGTCCGGTGACTTCCGCCGACTGCGAGTAGACCCGCAGGTACTCGCATGGCAGTTTGAAGGTTTCGCCGTTGTCGAAGGTGATTTCCAATACCTTTGACAGCTGGTGGAGTTTGATGTCGGTCGGATGCGGCATGACAGCGTCCTGTTCTTACAGAATGTACTGCGACAGGTCTTGATCCTGCGCCAGTTCGCCAAGACGTTCCTCGACGAACTCCGGAGTGATTTCGATAGCGGTACCGACTTTATCCGGAGCTTCGAAAGAGATCTCTTCCAGCAGTCTTTCCAGAACCGTATGCAAGCGGCGGGCACCGATATTTTCCGTGGTTTCGTTGACCTGGAAAGCGATTTCCGCAATGCGTTGGATGCCGCCGTTAGTGAAGCTCAAATCGACGCCTTCGGTTTTCATCAGGGCGATCGCCTGAGTGGTCAACGCCGCTTTCGGTTCGGTCAGGATTCGCACAAAATCTTCGACTTTCAGCGATTGCAGTTCGACGCGGATTGGTAGACGGCCCTGCAGTTCCGGAATCAGGTCGGACGGTTTCGCCAAGTGGAAGGCACCGGACGCGATGAACAGGATGTGATCTGTTTTGATCATGCCGTATTTAGTTGACACCGTCGAACCTTCGATCAACGGCAATAGGTCTCGCTGAACCCCTTCACGGGAAACGTCACCGCCACCTGCATCCTGACGCTTGGCGACTTTGTCGATTTCATCTATGAAGACGATACCGTTCTGTTCGACCGCTTCAATCGCTTGGGTTTTGATGTCTTCTTCGTTGACCAGGCGCTGTGCCTCTTCTTCGGCCAGTGCTTTAAGAGCATTCTTGATCGGCATCTTGCGCTTCTCTTTTTTGCCCTGGTTCATGCCTTCGAACATGTTCTGCAACTGCTGGGTCATGTCTTCCAGTCCCGGTGCTCCGAGGATTTCGACATGCGCTGGCGTCGCGCTGATGTTGACTTCAATTTCTTTGTCGTCCAAATCACCTTCACGCAGGCGTTTTCGGAATTTCTGGCGGGTTTCGGACATGTTGTCGTAACTGTCGCCTTCGCGACCGCGGGCCGGCGGCAATAGAATGTCCAGAACGCGTTCTTCGGCGGCATCTTCCGCCTGACGTTGGACTTTCTGCATCGCTTGTTCGCGGGTCATTTTGATGGCGTTCTCCATCAGATCTCGGATGATGGAATCGACGTCTCGCCCGACGTAACCCACTTCGGTGAACTTGGTGGCTTCGATTTTCAGGAACGGTGAATTCGCCAGCTTCGCTAGACGGCGTGCAATTTCGGTTTTACCGACACCGGTCGGCCCGATCATCAGAATGTTTTTTGGGGTGACTTCCTGGCGCATCTCTTCGGAGAGTTGAGTTCGACGCCAGCGGTTACGAAGTGCGATGGCCACTGCACGTTTCGCCTCACTCTGACCAACAATGTGGGTGTCTAAACTGTGAACAATCTCTTTTGGAGTCATCATGGGGTAAATCTATCCTGAATGTTTAACGATAATAGATGCATTATAAAGGAAAATGCTCTGGTTTGCGTATTCCCTGTGCGCGTGATAGATTTGCGTTTATAATCATTTGAAAACGTAATAACCATAATAAATATAAGGTGCCTGATGGGCTTGAAATTCACCAAAATGCATGGCTTGGGAAATGACTTCATGGTCATTGATGCCATACATCAAACCGTTAACCTTTCTTCCACTCAAATCAAGCGCTGGTCTGATCGACATTTTGGCGTGGGGTTCGACCAATTGTTGGTCGTTGAATCCACGGAAACCCCAGGAGTGGATTTCCGTTACCGCATCTTCAATGCTGATGGTTCAGAGGTTCAGCAGTGTGGTAACGGCGCACGCTGCTTCGCAAAGTTCGTTTATGACAAAGGTTTGACCGACCGGACCGAAATCCGAGTGGAGACCGCATCGGGTATTATCGTGCTGTATGTGGAAAATAGCGGTTGGGTGCGCGTGAATATGGGCGCGCCGCATTTCCTGCCACAAAAACTGCCTTTCGATATGCCGACTGAAAAAGAGGTCTATGATTTGGAAGTGAACGGTGAGGTGATTGAGATTGGCGCGGTTTCGATGGGTAATCCGCATGCCGTCGTCAGGGTTTCGGATATCGGTCAGGCGCCTGTTGCCAGTTTGGGTTCGGCAATCGAATCGCACGATACCTTTCCAGAACGTGTGAATGTCGGTTTTGCAGAGAAGGTGGACGCCGCTCATATTAAATTACGTGTTTATGAACGCGGTGCCGAAGAAACGTTGGCATGTGGGACTGGTGCTTGTGCGGCGATGGTGGTGTACCGTAACTGGGGTGAAGTGGGAGACGAAGTGACGGTTTCTCTGCCGGGCGGCGATTTGAAAATCGCTTGGAACGGTGATCGAGAATCGCCTGTTTGGATGACCGGTCCGGCCGAAACTGTTTTTGAGGGAGAAATCGAGAATGTCTAGCTTGTTGAACGACATCCATGAAGAGGATGTTGCAAACTTCCTGAACCGCAACCGCGAGTTCTTTCATGTGTTCCCCAACCTTCTCGACGAGTTGAGCATTCCCCACCCTGAAACCGGTAAGGCGGTTTCTCTTTTGGAAAGGCAGATCTATCAGTTGCGCAAGCAGCGCGATGAATTGCAAGTGGAAGTCGACACTTTGATTAACATCGCGGGTGAGAACGGCCAGTTATTCAACAAGGTCAAGGAATTTACCAAAGCCTTGATGGCCGCACGCAGCGAACAGCAGGCGGTGGACTGTATCATTGAAGAGATGCAGCAGCGTTTTCAGGTCGAAGAGGTTGCCTTGGTCTCCTGGGACGTACCTTCGACCAGTCTGCACGGCATTACCCAGCTGGGGATCAGTCAGACTTGGGTGGAGACTTTGAAGTCGACCTTGCAACCGGAAGAGCCTGCGTGCGGGCTGTTGGAAGATTCATGGCAGAAGGGCTTGTTCCATACGGACAAACCGATGCAGTCAGTTTGTTTGTTGCCGCTCGGGGAAAAGCGTGTTTGGGGCGTGTTGGCCTTGGGCAGTACTACCGACCGTTTCCACCCGAACCTCGGTACTTATTTTTTGAGAATCATGGGTGAAATGGTCACAGCCCGTCTTTCACACCTGTTTATCGAGTAATTCATCATGCAAGCCCTGGAAGCGTTTTTGTTGAATCTGAAACTGCAGAATCGCTCGCCTCACACCATTTTGAATTATCAGCGTGATATCGAAGCGTTTCTAGGTTTTTATTTTGCCGACGACCTGAGTGACCTGGACGAGAATCTTCATGACTCCAGTCGGAATTCCGGGCTTGAACAAACCTTGGCTAAATTCGACGGCTGGAACCTGGTCGATTCGGAAGCCATTCGTGCATTTCTCGGTTATCGCGTACAACAGGGCGTCAGCGCACGCACGGTCGCCCGTCAACTGTCTGCGATTCGTTCTTTTTATGATTTTCTGTTGGAAGAGGGGCTGGTGGCCAAGAATCCGGCGAAAGGCGTCAAATCGCCCAAACAACCTAAACCGTTACCGAAAAGCCTGGATGTGGACTGGACCCGTAAATTGTTGGAACAGCCTTTGAAGACTTGGCAGGATGTGCGTGACCAGGCTATTTTCGAACTGCTGTATTCTGCCGGCTTGCGTGTTTCGGAATGTACCGAACTGGATCTGACGCCGGGACTGGATCAAGTTCGCTCCGGTTGGGTATTTGTGTTGGGTAAAGGTCAGAAGGCTCGGTTGGCTCCGGTTGGCTCTAAGGCGCAACAGGCGATTGCCGAATGGTTGAAGATCCGTTCGGATTATGCCAAGGAAGACGAGCCGGCCGTGTTCGTCAATCGCAGCGGCCGTCGCTTGAGTGTACGAAGTGTACAGAAACGCTTGGACGAGCGTACGTTACAGGCAGGGCTTCCGACCAAAATGTCGCCGCACCGTCTGCGTCATGCCTGCGCGACCCACGTACTTGAATCAAGCGGGGACCTGCGTGCGGTTCAGGAGATGCTCGGCCATGCGAATCTGTCGACTACTCAAATCTATACCAAACTGGATCTTCAGCATTTAGCACAAGTCTACGATCAGGCGCATCCGCGGGCTAAGAAAAACAAATAAGTACAGTTCTTTTCTTTTCAAAGGAACGGGGCTAGTGGACGTTTTAAAAGCGGACAGGCCTGCCCACTTTTAAAACATCCAAATCGCTCGTCTATTCGACGGTTTTCATTTAGAATAGCCGCCAATATAAATGTAAATTTAAAGAATTTAAGGGTTTGAATATGTCATTTCATGGAACGACGATACTATGCGCTAAACGCGACGGTGAAATGGTCATCGGCGGTGACGGTCAGGTGACACTGGGGCACGTGGTAATGAAAGGCAATGCGCGCAAGGTGCGCCGCTTGTATAACGGCCAAGTGCTTGCCGGTTTCGCAGGTGCGACGGCAGACGCTTTTACATTATTCGAACGTTTTGAAGGCCGTTTGCAAGCCCATAACGGACAGTTGATGCGTGCGGCTGTGGAAATGGCTAAGGATTGGCGCACCGATCGTGCTTTACGCAAGTTGGAAGCGATGATGTTGGTGGCGGATCAGGAGAATATGTTACTGATTTCAGGAACCGGAGACGTCATTGAACCGCAGCACGACTTTATCGCCATCGGTTCAGGCGGCAGTTACGCCCATTCGGCGGCGCAGGCTTTGATGGAAAATACCGAATTGTCGGCGCGTGACGTAGTTGAGAAGTCGCTGAACATTGCGGCGGAACTTTGCATCTATACCAATCATAGCCTGACGATCGAATCGTTGAGTTCAAAAGAATAATTTACAAAGGAGTAATTTGGATGGAAGCCAATAAAACGGAATGTCAGTCTGAGCATCGACCTAGTAAGGCGGAAAGAATGTTTGAGTCTGCATTGTGGAACAGTCGTTTCGTGGTGTTGATTGCGGTCATTGCCAGTATGATTACGGCATTCGGGATTTTTTACCTGACGTCGGTGGATATTTTCTACACCATTTCTCATCTGGCCCATTATCACGAAATGGATGACGCGGGACGTGCATTATTGAAAGCACAGACAGTTGCGCATGTGGTCGGTTCGGTTGACGGTTTCTTGTTGGGGGCGATCATGTTGATTTTCTCCTTGGGGCTGTATGAGTTGTTCATCTCCAAGATCGATATTGCGGAAAGCCAGCATGGCGCGAGTAATATCCTGTTCATCAGCTCTCTTGACGATTTGAAAGACCGTTTGGCGAAAGTGATCGTGTTGATCCTGATCGTTATGTTCTTTGAACAGGCGATTTTCCTGAAGCCGACCGAGCCTTTGGAATTGCTTTATTATGCTTTGGCAATCATGATGGTGGCTTTGGCGTTGTATCTGTCGCATAAGGCTTACCACTGAGCTGTTTCGATCCTGCTGTTAGGAATGATTAAAAAAGCCCCTTGATTGGGGCTTTTTTATTGTCTAAGAAAACCGGGTGGTTGGAATTTGAAAGCCTAAAAGAAGGTTAGTCCAGAAGCGGTTTGATTTCGGCCAGTAGTTTTTTCAAAGCACCGGTGTTGTGTTCAAATGCCTGATGGGCTCTTTCTCCTGCGTTTTTTTGCAACTCAGGGTTGGAAGCCAGTTCGGTTAGAGTTTGCCCGAGGGCTTGCGAGTCGTCGACCAGAGTGATGGCGTCTTCTGTGATGAAGGTCTGGTAAAGCGCATTCAAGTTGGCGAAATGCGGGCCGGAAATAACAGGTTTGTTCAAGGCGGCTGGCTCCAGAATGTTATGGCCTCCGAACGGCACCAGACTGCCGCCGATGAATGCGGCATTGCAGGCTGCAAACCATTGCATTAATTCACCGACTGTATCGGCAAGATAGACCTGTGTGTCTGAATTAATGGCTTGTTTCTGGCTGCGGCGAGCCCATTTGAACGTACTTTGGTCGAGTTGTTCCGCAATCTCCCCGAAACGATCCGCGTGGCGAGGAACTAGGATAAGCAGTGCATCTGGATGGGTTTTAAGGAGTTGACGATGTGCCTGCAGCATCTTGTTCTCTTCGCTCGTCTCGAATTGTGACGGTGAATTCGGGTCGGCATGAGTGCTGGCGGCCACCCAGACGAAACGCTTCTGCAGTTCGTTTTGAGCTTTCCATTCGTTGGCTTTTTCCAACAGGCCTGCTGGGATTTCCATATCGAACTTGATGTTGCCAAGTGTCTTGATCTTCTGTGGTTCTGCTCCGAGCGCTTCAAAGGATTGGGCGTCGACTGGAAATTGTGCAGCGATGAAGCGGGCTTGGTTCAAGGCGTCCTTGAGCATTTTCCCGCCCCACTTTTTGTAGGCCTGAAAAGACTTCTCTTTAAGGCGTGCGTTAACAAGCACAATCGGAATATCGCGTTCTGAACAGGCCTGGTATAGATTGGGCCAGATTTCGGTTTCCACCATGATCACCAGTTTGGGTTGCAGTTGATCGAGAAAGCGGTTGACTGCAAACTTGAAGTCGTAAGGAATCATTTGATGTTGAATTTCGACCGGCGCGAACTGCAGCGCTTGAATGGCACCTTGGGTTGAGCCGTTGGTAACGGTCAAAGGTAGATCAGGGTGGGCTTCTTTAAGTGCATTGAGTAGAGGGAATATCGAACGGGTTTCGCCGACGGAAACCGCGTGGATCCAGATTCCACCGGTCTGGTATCGTTGGCGATTACGTCCGAAACGGGATGCAAAGCAGTCGTGAATTGGCGGCAAATCCGGGTATTGTTTGCACTGCGACTTGTGTTTTTTGCAGCGTTTCCAGCCCGAATAGGCAATCAATGGCAGTGCCACGGTGGTCAGGAAACGGTAGACGCCAAGTCGCATGGGGTTGCCCTAGCGGTTCAGATCGTAAATCTGGATGACGCCGACAATCTCGCCCGCTTCCTGAACCAGGAGTGAGGTGATTTTATACTGGTTCATCATCTCTTCTGCTTCGTTCAATCGTGCCTCACTGTTGATGGTCTTTGGATTCGTGGCCATCAGGTCGGCAGCTTTCTTGTTCATGAATTCACCGGGATCCTGTTCCATGTGACGACGCAGGTCGCCGTCGGTAATGATTCCTCGCCCTTGGTCGACGATGCACAATCCAAGGCGTCCCTCGCTCATGGCATGGATGACTTCGGTCACGGTTGCCGATGAAGGGATCATCGGAAGGTTGGCGGAAGTCATTTCGTGTTTGACGCGTACCAGCAGTTTGCGTCCCAGACTACCGCCCGGATGGAAGCGTGCGAAATCGTGCGGTTGGAAACCGCGAGCTTCCATCAAAGCCACCGCCAACGCATCGCCCATCACAAGTGTGGCGGTGGTAGAGGAAGTAGGCGCCAGTTGGTGCGGGCACGCTTCCTGGGGAACGGATATATTTAAATGGAAATCGGAATTATTCGCCAGGGTCGATTCAGGACGTCCGGTCATAGAGATCAGGACATTACCGTTGTCTTTAAGGAAAGGCAATAGACGGATGACTTCTTCGGTTTCACCGGAATTGGAAAGTGCCAGAAAAACGTCGTCCGGCGCCACCATTCCCAAGTCGCCGTGGAAAGCTTCGCCGGGATGCATGAAGAAGCAAGGGGTTCCTGTGCTGGCGAAGGTCGCCATGATTTTCTTACCGATCAGGCCAGATTTTCCCATGCCGCAAATGACGACACGTCCCTGAGTTTTAAGAATGGCCTCGACACTGCCATTGAAGTCGTCATCCAGAAGGTTTTTCAGGTGCAGTACCGCTTCGGCTTCGATGTCGAAAACGCGTTTTGCGATGGCTTGGTAATCTGTAGACATGGCTGTTCCGTTTAACGTTTAAATGGTTCTATTCATTGCTTTAGAAGCGATAACCTAGGTGAATGTTGTGAAAATCGGTTCCAGGGTTTGGTATTTCAATCCCTGCATTTGATATATGCAGATAACGGTAACCGAGTTCGAATTGCTTGTTCTTTATTCCAAGGCCGAAAATGTCGCCGAACTGGAATTGCGTGGATTTGAATTCGTTTTCGATCGTAGCGTCGTTCAAGAATTGTAGTCCAGCACCGGTTTCCATATAAAGATCGAATTTCGATAGTTTGTAGCTGTACTGGAAGACCGGTGTGATTCCCAGGATGTATCCGTCTTTGTTGTCCGCGTTTGAGAGTGAAGAACTCCAGCGGTTGGCGTTGATCTCCCAGCGGCCGCCGATTTCAAAGTTTGGAGATTCATAAAATTTCTCTTTCCAGTCGGCACCAAGGGCTATGCGGATGTGATCGATGGTGTTATCGGACCCTTTGTCCAGACTGAATGTCAGTTGGTCGGTATCGATGCCCGGAGACAGTGAACAAGGTGCTTTACCTTGATAACACGCCATACCGAACGAAATGATCGAACCGGCAATTGCCAATGTCATAGGATCGTTGTTCGATTGGCCTGCGGATGCATTCTGTGGGCCGATGAGGCAGAGAAATGATAATCCTGCTAGAAATAATTGCTTGAAGCGCAAAGAAATCTGTTTTTTCCAACTGTGCATTTAAGGCTTTCCTGATAAACTAACGCCCATATTCTAATCGATTTAACAAGGCCTTTGGGTAATTTAGAAGCGAATTTAAGGTCCTTGTAATTTGTAAATTAATGAGTTGTTTTTAATAAATATGATGCATGATTTTTCACAATCAAAAATATTAGTCGTGGGGGATGTGATGCTGGACCAGTATTGGACTGGTCGAGCAGGTCGCATCTCTCCGGAAGCGCCGGTTCCAGTCGTGAAAGTGGCGGGTGACGAAGTCCGAGCCGGTGGCGCTGCCAACGTCGCTTTAAATATCGCCGCTTTGGGCGCGCAGGCTCATCTGATGGGGGTGATCGGTAAGGATTCCCATGGCCAGCAGTTGGAAAACTTGTTGAGTGATGCTGGTGTGACTTTAGATTGGGCTTATTCTGAGAGCGGCACGATTTGTAAATTGAGAGTGTTGAGTCACCATCAGCAATTGATCCGTATGGATTTTGAGAATCCCATTCCGGTCGAACCGGCCCAGGAACTTGCCGATAAGGTGGCTCAGGTCGTTGGAAAATATGATGTTTTGGTTGTTTCAGATTACGCCAAAGGGGCGCTGCAGTTTGTGGAGCAAATGATTGCGGCAGCCAGAAAAGCAGGTGTTCCGGTATTGATCGATCCGAAGGGATTGGACTTTTCGAGATATCAGGGGGCGACTCTGATTAAACCAAACCAGGGTGAGTTTGAAGCGATTGCCGGAACCTGCGTCGATGAACAGGATTTAGTGGCCAAAGCCGAGCAGACTTTGAATGCGTTGGATCTTCAGGGCTTGTTGGTGACCCGTAGCGAACACGGTATGGCACTGGTTACCAAAGGCGAAAAACCTTATTTGTTGAAATCTCAGGCTCAAGAAGTATTTGATGTAACTGGCGCCGGAGATACTGTGATGGCGGCCCTGGCGACCGGTTATGCCAGTGGGATGACGATGCAGAATGCCGTACACTTGGCGAATCAAGCCGCGAGCATTGTAGTACGCAAGGTTGGAACTTCTACAGTTTCCAAGGCTGAGCTGGACGAAGCGATCAAGGCGTCGATGCGTCATCAAGGGTATGTGGCGATGAACGAGGATGAACTGTTGGAACTGGTTCAGTTGGCGCAAAATAACGGCGAGCGTGTCGTGATCACCAATGGATGTTTTGATCTGCTGCACAGCGGCCATGTCCGTTATTTGAACGAAGCTGCCAAGTTGGGCGAACGTCTGATTGTAGCGGTCAATACCGACGAGTCGGTACAAAGATTAAAAGGGCCGAGCCGTCCGATTGTGCCACTGGAAGGGCGGATGGAATTGCTGTCAGCATTGAGTTGTGTTGACTGGGTGGTGCCGTTCGATGAAGAAACTCCGGAGCGTCTGATTTGCAAGCTGAAACCGGATGTCCTTGTAAAAGGTGGAGATTATCGGCCGGAAGAGATTGCAGGTTCGCAGTGTGTTTGGCAGAATGGAGGTCAGGTTGAGGTATTGTCTTTCTGGCAAGGATATTCCACGACCAATATTGTAGAACGCATCCAGGAAGCGGAGCGTCAAGAAGCGTTGGATGAATAGAGAATTGTCATTGAAGGACGATAAACAGATAAGAATCGATTTTGCTCATGCGCTTGAAGAGCATCGGCGGGCGATTGACTCGGTGTTGGAGCAGTCGCAACAGATCGAACGGGCCGTTGAGGAAATTGTCACGGCAATCGAAGCTGGCGGCAAGGTCATTTGGCTTGGAAATGGTGGCAGCGCGGCAGATGCCCAGCACATGGCCGCGGAGTTGATGGTGCGTTATGCAAAGAATCGGCGTCCGCTTGCGTCGATCGCCCTGACTACTGACAGCTCTATTTTGACGGCTCACAGTAACGACTATGAATTTGAAACCGTGTTCGCTCGACAGATAGAAGGGTTGGCGAGCCCGGACGATGTGGTGATTGCAATGTCCACATCAGGAAAAAGCGCCAATGTCGTCAAGGCGATTGAGGCGGCCAAGCTCAAAGGGTGTTTTACGATTGTTATGACAGGCCGTTCGGATAGCCCTTCAGGCGCTTTGTCCGATATCTGTTTTCAAGTGGATACGGTGGAAACCGCCCGGGCGCAAGAAGCCCACAGTTTGATCAGTCATTTAATTTGCGAAGGGTTGGACTCGGTCTATGCGACGGAATAGGAATCTCATTCTCATTCCTTGCCTTGTGGATCGGCGATGGCATGACCCTGATAGGCATATGGAGGTCTAGATGTTATTTCTGGCGGGAGATATCGGGGGAACCAAAGCACTGCTTCAACTGATTGCATTTCGGCCAGAAACGTCTGAACGCACTCTGCTCGGACAAAACCGCTACCTCTGCCAAGACTTCGATTCCTTGGAATCGATTATTCAAACTTTTCTTTCCAGTCTGAACCTTTCTTCCAGTTTTATTGAATCCGCCTGTTTCGGGCTTCCTGGTCCTGTGAACGGGCGTATTGTGCAATTGACGAATCTGCCGTGGATTGTCGATGCCGATCAAATTGAACAGGCCTGTTCAATTCGTAAAGTTTCTTTTATTAATGATTTTCACGCCGCAGCGCTCGGCGTTCCGGCACTAGAACCGGATCAGGTGTTGCCGCTTTATATGCCGCCACTGCAAGAACAGGGGGCTCAATGCAAGATTTCGAATCATTTTCTGGTTATCGGAGCCGGCACCGGTTTGGGTGTTTCCCCCGTGTTTTACGATGGTGTTCATGTCCATCCGGTCGCTTCGGAAGGCGGACATTTCGATTTTGCGCCAATTTCCCAAACTCAGCAGCTTCTTCTGACGTGGCTCTGGCAACAATACGAACACGTTTCTTACGAGCGTGTGTTGTCGGGGCCCGGACTGGAAACCCTCTATTGTTTCTTTGAATTGTTCGATTGTCCAACGACCTATTCGCTGGATGATTCACAAAACCTTAAAAAAAATCGACTTGAAAATACGCAAAATAACCAAGTAGGTTTATTTATTGCTCAATCTTTAAAGCAGAGTGGATATCCTACAACCCCGACTGCGGCGGAAATATACCGTGCCGCGGAGCTAAATGACCCAATTGCCGTGAAGGCTTTGACCGAGTTTGTAACGATCTACGGTGCTTTTGTTGGTGCGTCTGCACTATTTTGGGGTGCTTCACAGGGAGTTTATCTGGCTGGTGGAATCGCAATCAAGATTTTTGATTGGATTAGAAAGCCTTATTTTCATCAGGCCTATATCGAGAAAGGCCGCATGTCTAAAATCGTTGAGAGCCGACCCGTCTATCTGGTTTCCGACGACACTTTGGGATTAAGGGGGGCAATGCAGCACAATTTGACGGATTGAAAACGCGCTAGACCTAAATAAGTTTCTGAAGTTCAATTCTAAATGGTAACCAGTTGGATTCAAGAGGGTATCTGCATGAAGTATTATTGTGAGACGAAATCGGCAACCGAATTAACGCGTAAGACGTTGGCCGTTGTTTTGGCTGGTGGGGAAGGGAGCAGGCTAAAGGATTTGACCCGGTGGCGGGCGAAACCTGCAGTTCCTTTTGGTGGCAAATACCGGATCATCGATTTCGTTTTGTCTAATTGCGTTAATACGGGTATCCGAAAAATAGGGGTGCTTACTCAATATAAGTCTCACTCTCTGATTCGCCATATTCAACGTGCCTGGAGTTTCATGCGTTACGAGGTTGGTGAATTCGTCGAATTGTTGCCTGCACAACAACGTATCGATAAGGATTGGTACAAGGGCACTGCAGATGCGCTTTATCAGAACTTGGACATCATGCGACGCCATACCCCTGAATATGTCCTGGTGCTTGGGGGCGATCATATCTATTCCATGGACTACAGTAATATGTTGGTGAAACACGCCAATTCCGGTGCGGATGTGACTATCGGCTGTATTGAAGTACCTAAAGAGGAAGCCAAGGGTTTTGGAGTCATGTCGGTGGATGAAAACATGAAAATCACCAAATTTACCGAAAAACCGTCTGACCCCGATTCGATGCCGGGCAATCCTGACGTGGCCTTGGCTTCAATGGGAATCTATGTGTTTTCTACTGAATTCCTGTATCAAAAATTGATCGAAGACCGTGACAATCCCGATTCATCGCACGATTTCGGTAAGGATATCATTCCATCAATCATCGAAGACTGGCACGCGCGTGCTTTTCCTTTTGTGAATGAAGAAGACGGAGAGCCTATGTACTGGCGGGATGTGGGAACGGTGGAGTCTTTCTGGAAAGCAAATTTGGATCTGTGTTCAATCGAACCTGACCTGAACCTGTATGACCGGGATTGGCCGATCTGGACCTATCAGGCACAAATGCCGCCGGCCAAATTCACGTTTGATGACGAAGGGCGACGCGGTGAGGCGATCGATTCTCTTGTAGCCGGTGGATGCATTATTTCCGGGGCTCGGATTAAACGATCAGTGATTTCCAGCGGTTCTCGCATTCATAGTTATTCTTTAATTAAAGATTCCGTATTGCTACCGCGAGTCGAGGTGGGGCGTAACTGTCGTATCCAGAATGCAGTGATTGACAAGGGAACCGTGGTTCCTGAAGGCACGGTAATCGGAGAGGATCCGGTTGAAGATGCGAAACGTTTTTATGTGGAAGAGTCGTCGGGAATTGTGTTGGTGACCCCGGACATGCTGGGTAGTCGATTACACATGATCCGATAAGCGGTTTTAATAAAGGTGGTGGCGGAAATGAAAGCGAAAAACACCAAAAAAATTAAAGTTGTGCTGTGTTGGCATATGCACCAGCCGCACTATCGAGACGGTTTGGACGGGGTTTATCGACTGCCTTGGGTGTATCTGCATGCAATCAAGGATTACACCGATATGGTGTGGCATCTTGAGAAGTGTCCAGAAGCAAAAGTGGTTGTGAATTTCGCACCGGTCTTGCTGGAGCAGCTCAGCGATTACGAGCAACAGATGCAGGCGTGGTTGGATTCGGGTACTCCGATGCAGGATCCGTTATTGAACCTGTTGGCTGGCGTTACACCGGTTCCGGACGACCTTAAGATGCGAGAAGAATTGATTGCGACCTGTCTGCGTGCCTATGCCCCGACCATGATCAATGTATTGCCGCACTTTCGAGAATTGGTGGAAATGGTGCAATCTAACAGTGCACCCGAAGGTATCGACTCTATCTGTGTCGGTTATCTGAACCAACAATTTTTTACCGATCTTTTGGTGTGGTATCACCTGGCGTGGATGGGTATCAGTCTGCGTCATGAAGACGCGCGCGTGGATCAATTAATGGCTAAAAAGCACAACTACAGCCTGGAGGATCAACGCCAGATCATTGAAATCATGGCCGATGCGGTTGGGGGAATCGTGCCACGCTATCGAGCCTTGATGGAAAACGGTCAGATTGAGATTTCGATGACGCCATACGGTCACCCGATCGTGCCTTTGATGATTGATTTTGCGAGTATGCGCGATGCTTTGCCGGATGCTCCTGCACCGCATTATCCAAGCTATCCAGACGGTTACGAGCGTTCAAAGTGGCATATGGAACATGGCTTTGAGGTTTACGAGCAACATTTCGGCTGTAAGCCTCAAGGGATTTGGCTGTCAGAAGGTGCGGTGAGCAGTGCGGCTGTTGGTTTGTTAGATGAATATGGAATTCGTTGGACTGCCTCCGGTGAGGGGGTATGGCGTCACTCCTGTGAAGCCTCGCACATCAATCAACACGATCTTCATAGTAAGAGGGCTCTTTATCAGCCCTTGCAGCATGCAGATCAGGACTGCGCCTTATTTTTTAGAGATGACGGCCTGTCGGATCTGATCGGTTTTCAATACAAGGATTGGCATCCGGATGATGCGGCGGCCGATTTTGTCCAGCACATGGAGAACATCGCCAATTTCCTGGGTGAAGACGCCGAAGAACATGTGGTGAGCGTCATTCTGGATGGTGAGAATGCTTGGGAGTATTACCCGGATAACGCGCACCATTTTTTATCGAGTTTATATACGGCTCTGAGTGAACATCCCCGGGTGCAGATGACCACATTTTCGGAAGCGTTGGATCAAGGCGCCAAGGTGCGTCATCTCCCGATATTGAAGGCGGGAAGCTGGGTCTACGGTTCATTTTCGACTTGGATCGGGGAAAAGGATAAGAATAAAGGGTGGGATTTGTTGGTCGAGGCCAAGCGTAGTTTTGACGAGGTAGTTAAGAGTAAGCGGTTGACACCCGAAGAAGTCGTTTTGGCAACGGAGCAACTGGCAATTTGCGAGGGTTCCGATTGGTTCTGGTGGTTCGGTGACTACAATCCGTCGGATTCCGTAAAGGATTTCGACCGGCTGTACCGGCGTCATCTGACCAAGCTTTATCAAATGTTAGGTGAAACGCCGCCCGAGGTATTGCATGTACCAATATCGGAAGGTGGCGGTAGTATGGAAAATTCAGGAACGATGCGACGTAATTAGGAATAATCTTCTGGCATGAGGTGAGCCCGTGAATAAAAGACAAGCAGGTGTATTGTTACATCCTACCTCTCTTCCTAACGAGGAGGGTAAGCCGGGACAGTTAAATGAACAGGCCTGGCGCTTTTTGGATTGGATGGAAACCTCCGGCCTGTCGATTTGGCAGATGTTGCCTTTGGGGCATCCTCATGAAGATCGTTCTCCGTATCAAGCCGTGTCAGCTTTCGCACTGAATCCGGCGTTGTTGCCGGATGACTGGCAGCTGTTGTGTGATGAGGCAGGGTTTACATCCTATCTGCATAACCCGCCGCACTGGCTGGAAGATTACGTTTTGTTCATGACTATTCGCAAGGAGCATCATTTAGCGAGTTGGATCGATTGGCCGCACGCTTTGAAAACGCGTGAACCGGAAGCGTTGCAGGCCTTTTCAGAAAAACATCAGGCAGCCGTTCAGGTTCTGAAACGGCAGCAATATGTATTGCAGAAAGTTTGGCGAAATCTGAAAGCGGATGCGAATCGTAAAGGGATTCAGTTGTTTGGCGACATGCCGATTTTTGTTGCGTTTGACAGTGCTGACGTCTGGGCGAATCCTAGACAGTTTAAATTGGATGAAAATCTCAATCCGACCGTGGTGACCGGTGTTCCACCAGATTATTTTTCAGAAACCGGGCAACGTTGGGGAAATCCGCACTACGACTGGGAAGTGATGCGGGCTGATCATTTCAGTTGGTGGCGAAAGAGGGTGGCGACAGCGCTTGAGGATTTCGACCTGGTTCGAATCGACCACTTCCGGGGCTTTGAAGCGGCTTGGGAAATCGATGCCTCTGAAGAGACGGCCATTAACGGACGATGGGTGGAGACTCCCGGTGTGGCCTTGTTGGATGCTTTGCATGAGGACTTTCCCAGCATGCCGTTGATTGCGGAAGATTTGGGAATCATTACGGAGGGTGTCATTGCGCTAAAAAACCGTTATCACCTTCCTGGAATGTCGGTATTACAGTTTGGTTTTAACGGCTTGCCGGATAATCCGCATTCGCTTGACGAGCAGGTGGAAAACTCAGTGACCTATACCGGTACGCATGACAACGATACGAGTTTGGGATGGTATGAAAGTCTGGACTCTGGAGCTCAAACTTGGGTGAAGGAACAGCTAGCCTTTCGGGTGGGAGATAAACTGGAAGCGTTAGCGTTGCCTAAGCAGATGCCCTGGCCATTGATTGCGGCGGCACTGGAGTCTGTGGCTCAGCGCGTGGTCGTGCCAATGCAGGACTGGCTGATGTTGGGGTCGGGGCACCGTATGAATATTCCCGGTGTGGCCGACGGAAACTGGATGTGGCAGTTTCAGTGGGAACAGGTGCCGGAAACGTTAGAGCGAGACATACGGGTTTTGGTTGAGGATTCGGACCGGTTATCGGGCGAATGAGAGAAATAATAACGGACGGATTTAAATAGCAGATGCAACTAATATCAAAGACGGTTCAAGCGGTATCAGAAGATGAAATCCTGTGTTTGCAACAGGGGCGGCATCATGACCCTTTTTCTTTGTTGGGGTGTCATGAGGTGCAGGGTGAATCGGTAACTGAACAGGCCTGGTCACTTCGTGCTTGGTTGCCGACAGCTGAAGAAGCTTGTGTATTGACACTTAATGATGAAGAGATTGAATTACAGCGTATCGAAGGCAGTGATCTTTTTGTCGCACGGATCGATGCCGAGCAGAAGTCGAATTTACCTGTCCATTACAAGGTGATGTGGAAGGAGGCGGACGGTTCCCGTCACAGCATGGTTTCCCCTTATACTTTTTTGCCTCAGGTGGGAGAGTTGGATTTGCACCTGTTTGCCGAAGGGCGGCATTGGCATGTGTATGAGGTGTTGGGGGCTCACCCTCGTTCGGTTGACGGTATCGCCGGCGTGCAGTTTGCCGTTTGGGCGCCGTCTGCGGAGCGAGTGTCCGTAGTGGGGGACTTCAACGGCTGGAATGGCCTGCGTCATCCGATGCGGGTTCGAGGCGGCTCGGGTGTGTGGGAGCTTTTCATCCCTGGGCTGCACAGGGGCGATATTTATAAATTCGAGATTCGTAACCGCCACAGTGGGCAGAGCTTTACCAAAACCGACCCTTACGCACAATCGATGGAATTTCGTCCTGCTACCGGTTGCATCGTGTGTGATTCGAAATATAAGTGGAATGATCAGGCCTGGTTGGATTACCGATCAAGCTTCGATTGGCAGTCATCGCCGATCAATATCTATGAGGTACATCTTGGCTCTTGGCAGAAAGCCGAAGACGGTGGGTTTTTAAACTATCGAGAGATTGCCCACCGGTTGGTTGAGTACGTTCAGTGGATGGGGTACACGCACATTGAGTTGTTGCCTGTTTCGGAGCATCCTCTGGATCAGTCTTGGGGATACCAGACCAGCGGTTATTTCTCGCCGACCAGCCGATTCGGTTCGCCGGACGATTTTCGGTATTTTGTGGATCACTGTCACCAGCATAATATCGGTGTTTTTCTGGACTGGGTGCCGGCGCACTTCCCTAAAGACGAATTTGCGTTGGGACGTTTCGACGGTACGGCGCTTTATGAACATGAGGATCCCAGAAAAGGGGAGCATCAGGATTGGGGGACTTATATCTTCAACTTTGGCCGGAACGAAGTGCGTAACTTCCTGTTGGGCAACGCTCTATATTGGATCAAGGAATTGCATATAGACGGTTTAAGGGTGGACGCAGTCGCTTCAATGCTGTACTTGGATTATTCTCGTGATGACGGGCAGTGGGTACCGAACGAGTTTGGTGGACGGGAAAATTTGGAGGCGATTGAATTTCTGCGTGTTCTGAATGAGGAGGTTCACGGTCAGTGTCCCGGCGCATTGGTGATGGCGGAAGAGTCGACCTCTTGGCCGATGGTTTCCCGACCTACCTGGATGGGTGGGTTGGGCTTTTCCATGAAGTGGAATATGGGGTGGATGAACGATACATTGAACTATTTCGAGAAGGAGCCGATTTATCGTCCTTACCACCATAACGAGCTGACATTTAGTCAGATGTACGCCTATTCTGAAAATTTCGTCTTGCCGTTGTCGCATGACGAAGTGGTGCATATGAAACGCTCTCTGATCGGCAAGATGCCAGGCGACGATTGGCAGAAGGCGGCCAACCTGAGGTTGTTGTTGTCTTATCAGATGTTGCATCCTGGGAAGAAGTTATTGTTTATGGGAGGGGAGTTTGCCCAGTGGACCGAGTGGAATGATTCGCGCGCGCTGGATTGGTATTTGTGCGATATGCCGCTGAACCGTGGTATTCAACTTTTGGCCAAGCAGCTGAACCATCTATATAAGAGCCACCCGGCGCTTTATGAACGGGACTTCGTCAGTGAAGGGTTTGAATGGATCGACTGCCATGATTATCAGCAGTCTATCTTGAGTTTTATCCGTTATTCGGAGTACGAAAAACTGGTATGCGTGTTCAATTTCACGCCAGTGCCGAGAGAGAATTACCGTATCGGATTGCCGCAACAAGGTACTTATGTCGAACTCTTCAATTCCGATTCAGAGGGATTTGGAGGGAGTAACATGGGCAACGGCGGTTATGTGCATACACAAGATCAACCATGGATGAATCAGCCGTGTTCGGCCGAATTGACGTTGCCGCCGCTGGGTGTGCTGGTGTTATCCGTGGAATGAAACCGTCGAACTTTGACGGGATGTGTACGGATTGTTCAGGATTATCAAACGATTAAATTTTAGGATGATGCATGAAAATACTTTTTGCTACTTCTGAGGCTCACCCACTGATTAAAACCGGCGGTTTAGCAGATGTTTCAGGCAGTTTGCCGAATGCATTGGCGGCCTTGAAGCATAAGGTTCGACTTGTCTTGCCTGCTTATGGTGATGTGATGGTCAAGGTTTCGAAGAAAAGCATTCGAAAAGTGGCTGAACTGGAAGCAGGCGGTTGTGGCCGAACATTCAGCGTGACCGTATACCAGTTAAAGGCGGGGGCGTTTGACGGTATTGACGTGCCTGTCTGGTTGGTGGATATTCCCGAGTTGTTCAGTCGGGACGGAAACCCCTATTTGGCAGATGACGGAACCGATTGGTGGGATAACGGAGAGCGTTTCGGCGTATTCTCCAAGGTAGTCACCGAGTTGGCGATGGACCGGGCCGGTTTGAAGTGGAAGCCGGATGTGGTGCACGTCAACGACTGGCAGACCGGCTTGGTGTCGGCATTGCTGAGTGTGGAAGAAGCTCGGCCTAAAACCGTCTTTACGGTTCATAACATGGCGTTTCCGGGGAATTTTCCGGAGTCACTATTTTGGCAGTTGGAGCTACCGTTTTCTTTGTGGAATATGGAAGGCGTCGAGTTTTGGGGGCATTTCTCCATGCTTAAGGCCGGTTTGGTCACCGCAGATTGGGTGACGACAGTCAGCCCGACGTATGCTAAAGAGATCTGCTTTCCGGAGTTTGCATACGGCTTTGAGGGTGTCTTGCAGAAGCGCCAGGAAGAGGGGCGTTTGCTAGGGATATTGAACGGTATCGATACCCATGTGTGGAATCCCGAAGAAGATGAGTTGATTCACCGTAATTACTCAATGGAAAAAGGCCGAGTCGCCGCCAAAAAGCAAAATAAGGCATTTTTGTTGAATGAAATGTCGTTATTGGACGGCCTGGATGAAAAGGTCGTTGCGAGGGATTTGCCGAGCTGGCTGGAAGCACCTTTGGTCGGCATGGTTGGACGCCTGGTTGAACAAAAAGGAGTAGACTTAGTATTAGACATCCTGCCCGATATTCTTGAAGAGACTAATGCCAATTTCATCTTTGTAGGAAGTGGTAACAAATATTTGGAAAAGGCTCTTCAGGAAATGGCGAAAATTTATCCCAAGCGCGTTTGGGGGTTTGTCGGGTATTCGGAGTCTTTGGCGCATCAGGTCGAAGCGGGGGCGGATATGTTTTTAATGCCGTCGCGTTTCGAGCCGTGCGGTTTGAATCAAATGTATAGTTTGGCGTATGGAACGCCTCCAATCGTCCACCATACCGGAGGACTGGCAGACACAGTTGTCAATGCCACGGATGAAAACCTTAAACGGGGTACGGCAACCGGTTTCGTTTTTTACGATCCGAGCCGTTATGCCCTTAAATCGACTTTGTTACACGCTTTGCACCTGTATGGCAAAAAACGCAGCTGGCAACAGTTGCAAAAAGCAGGGATGCAGCAGAATTTTGGTTGGAAAGCCAGTGCGAAGCACTATGTGAAACTCTACTCGGAGGATGTTTGATATGCCTACGTCACTGGAAGCGAAACGAATCGAAGTGGTTTCCGATATGTTGCACCATGTCGGAATGGAAAAAGAAGATATCGAAACCGATTTTCTTAAATATCTGTGTCATACGCTCGGGCGTAATATCAGCTCGGAAGATTATTACCTGTTTAAGGCCCTGTCTTATGCGACGCGTGACCGTTTGATGACGCATTGGAAGGCGACTTGGGAAGCCTATAACGAGAAGAAGCTTAAGAAGGCTTATTATCTGTCCATGGAGTTTCTGATAGGGCGTTCATTGACCAATAACCTGTTAAATCTGGGTGTTGAAACCGAAACCGAGCAGGCTATGTATGACTTGGGTCTCAGCCTTGAAGAGATCGAGGAGACTGAGCGAGATGCCGGTTTGGGTAACGGCGGTTTGGGACGTTTGGCAGCGTGTTTTATGGATAGCTGCGCGACGCTGCGATTACCTGTGATGGGGTACGGCTTGCGTTATGAATATGGGATGTTCCGTCAGATCATCCAAAACGGTTATCAGGTGGAAGAGCCTGATCACTGGCTGGGGATGGGGCCTTATCCTTGGGAGATACAGCGTGCAGAATACACCCAGGTGGTTAAGTTCGGCGGGGATTCTCGACAATATGTCGATCCGGTTACCGGAGAGATGACAGTTCACTGGGAGCATGCCGAGGTGGTATTGGCGATTCCGTACGATGTGCCGATTCCGGGGTTTAAGAATGAAACTGTAAACACGCTTCGTTTATGGTCGGCCATGGCTAAAGAAGGTTTTGATCTTTCCGAGTTCAATGCCGGTTCTTATCATGAGGCCGTTGCAAAGAAAGCGTCTGCGGAAAATATTACGATGGTACTTTATCCGAACGATAGTAGCGAGAACGGTAAAGAGTTGCGCCTTAAACAGCAGTATTTTCTGGTGTCGGCCAGTTTGCAAGATGTGGTCGGTCAGTGGAAGTCCCGTTATGGCAGTTTTGAGGATTTTGCTGAACACAATGCATTCCAGTTGAATGATACCCATCCAAGCCTTGCTGTGGCGGAGTTGATGCGTATTTTGGTTGACAAGGAAAAGCTGGGGTGGGAAGAGGCTTGGAAAATCACCTCCAGTACGATGGCCTATACCAACCATACTTTATTGCCGGAAGCGTTGGAGAAATGGCAGGTCAGTCTGTTCTCTAAATTGTTACCTAGACCGCTGGAAATCATTTATGAGATCAATCGACGCTTTTTAAGCGAAGTGGCGATGAAATGGCCGGGAGACACAGATCGACAGCGTCGAATGTCGATTGTTGACGAACACGACAATGTTTGCATGGCCTATCTTGCGATTGTCGGCAGTCATTCCGTCAACGGTGTAGCGGAACTGCATTCGACTCTCTTGAAGGAAGGTCTTTTCAACGACTTCTATCAGTTGTGGCCGGAAAAATTCAATAACAAGACGAATGGTGTTACCCAGAGACGTTGGTTGGCTGGGTGTAATCCAGGATTGCGTGCTTTGTTGAAGGAGCATATCGGTGAAGACTGGATCACCAACCTGACCGAGCTGAAGAATATTGAGCCATTGGCGGAAGATCCTAAATTTCAACAGGCCTGGTATGAAGTTAAGCAGGCTAATAAACAACGTTTGGCGGATATGGTTAAAAGTGAAGCCGGTGTTGAGTTAAACGTGGAATCCATGTTTGACGTTCAGGTGAAACGTATCCATGAATATAAACGCCAGTTGTTGAATGTCTTGCACGTGATTCATCTCTATTCCCGTATCAAGCGAGGAGAGATTGAGAACTGGACCAATCGCTGTGTGATTTTTGGCGGTAAAGCTGCTCCGGGTTACGCGATGGCGAAGAAAATTATTAAATTGATCAATAATGTCGCCCAAGTCGTGAATGCGGATCCAGATGTTGGAGACAAGCTCAAGGTTGTGTTCTTCCCGAATTATCGTGTTTCCGCTATGGAAGTGATTTGTCCGGGAACGGATCTTTCTGAGCAGATATCTACAGCTGGTAAAGAAGCGTCCGGAACCGGAAATATGAAATTCATGATGAACGGGGCCTTGACCATTGGTACTTTGGATGGTGCTAATGTTGAAATTCACGATGCTGTTGGAGAAGAGAATTTCTTCCTGTTCGGTTTGCACACTCCGGATGTTGAAGCGTTGCGAAGAGATTATCATCCGCAAAGTTATATTGACCAGAATTATGACCTGCAAGCGGTAATGGGATTGCTCGAATCCGGACATTTTAATCAGTTTGAGCCTGGTATTTTTAACGAGATCATCCATTCGTTGAAAAGTCCGACCGATCCATGGATGACATTGGCTGATTTTCAGAGTTATGTTACCGTCCAAGAACACGCGGCAAAAGCTTATCAGGATCGTTCGGGTTGGTTGAAAATGAGTATCGTTAATTCGGCTCGTAGCGGGATTTTTTCAACGGATCGCACCATGTTGGAATACAACGAAGGTATATGGCATCTTGAACCGATTGGTTAATAGTTAATTAAATAAAGGATTCTACGTATAATTAATTATGTTTTTTTGTGTGGTTAATAATTAATTTCGTAAGTTTATGCTATACTCTTTTGTTTTATTAATGGCTGTAATTAGGTTAGTTTGAGTCTATGTGTGGAATTGTCGGTGGCGTTGCCGAACGTAATATTGTTCCGATTTTATTAGAAGGTTTGAAAAGACTTGAATATCGTGGCTACGATTCATCCGGAATGGCTATTTTGGATGGAGGGCAAAGTATTCAACGAGTTCGGTCTTTAGGGAAGATCAAGCAATTAACTCAGAAAATTCAGGCGTTCGATAACGAGTTTAGCGGGCAGGTAGGGATTGCCCATACCCGTTGGGCCACACATGGCGTACCGGCCGAAAAAAATGCCCACCCACATATCTGTAATAATCGCGTTGCCGTTGTTCATAACGGTATCATTGAAAACTATGCCTATCTAAAACAATTGCAAGTAGAGCAGGGTTATCGTTTTACTTCCGAAACCGATACTGAAGTCGTTGCACATAGTATTCACTATTACCTGGATAAAAGTGGCGACCTTCTTGATGCAGTATCAAAAGCTATTAAAACTTTTGAAGGAGCCTATGCGATTGGGGTTATTGCTTTGGATGATCCCGATACATTGATTGTCGCTCGTAAGGGTAGTCCGTTAGTGATCGGTGTCGGGATTGGCGAGCACTTCATCGCCTCCGATGTGTCTGCGTTGTTGCCGGTTACCCAAAGTTTTATTTTTCTTGAAGACGGCGATGTTGCCAAGGTAACGCGCGCTGTGGTTGAGGTCTTTAATCAAGATGGCGAAAGCGTCGAACGACCGATTAAAGTGTCGAGTTTGACTTCTCATTCCGTTGATTTGGGCGAACATCGTCATTACATGCACAAAGAGATCTTCGATCAGCCACAATCCGTGATTGATACTTTAGAAGGTCGAATCACTCAAGATCATGTTCTTGTCTCTGCATTCGGTTACGAAGCGGAAGCTGTTTTCAAGTCGATAAAGCAAGTTCAAATTATTGCCTGTGGTACCAGTTATCATGCTGGTTTGGTGGCCAAATACTGGTTTGAAGATATTATCGGTTTGCCTTGCCAGGTAGAGGTTGCTAGTGAATATCGTTATCGAAATCCTGTCGTGTTGGATAATACCCTGTTTGTCACAATCAGCCAGTCTGGCGAGACGGCCGATACGTTAGCGGCCCTTCAACAAATAAAAGCCATTTCAAAGATTAGAAATATCCCCACATTGACGATTTGTAATGTACCTGAATCGAGTTTAACGCGAGAATCCGATTTTACCTTTCTGACGCATGCGGGGCCTGAGATTGGGGTGGCTTCCACTAAAGCGTTTACGACGCAATTGGTTGCCTTGTCTTTATTGCTGACCGCAATCGGGAAGTCTTTAGGTGTGATGTCTGAAGCGCAGGAACAGAAAATTGTTCATGGATTGCAGAAACTGCCTGGACTGGTTAAAAACGCACTTGAACATGAGAAGAAAATTAAGAAGATCGCGCAGTGTTTTGCGGACAAGGAAAGTGCGCTTTTTCTGGGGAGGGGTACTATGTATCCAATCGCACTTGAAGGGGCTTTGAAGTTAAAGGAAATCAGTTATATTCACGCCGAGGCCTATCCGGCCGGTGAACTTAAGCATGGCCCTTTAGCATTGATTGATGAACAGATTCCGGTTATTGCTATTGCTCCGAAAGACGACCTGTTAGAAAAATTGAAATCTAATTTACAGGAAGTTAAGGCTCGTGGCGGTCAGATGATCGTGTTTGAGGATGAAGAGTCGGATTTGAGCTCAGAATCCGAATTTAAAGTGATTAAAGCGACGACAAATGTCGGACGTATTACTGCACCGATTACCTTTAATATTCTTTTACAGCTTTTGAGCTACCATGTGGCTCTTATTAAAGGAACGGATGTGGATCAGCCTAGAAATTTAGCAAAATCGGTAACCGTAGAGTAAGTGTGGTAAAGGAAGTTGTATTGGTTTGAAAAATCATTCTATTTTGATAATCAAACGTTAAAAATAGTTTCGGTCTTGTATCCTTTTTAGAAAGTCGGTTTTGTTGGTGGTTTTAAAAACAGTGTTTGGTAAATGAAGAGTTGCGTGAATATGTTCAGAATAGGAACTGTCAAAGAGATAGATTGAGGTTAATGGTCAGGTAAATTGTATGAGTTCATTTCTAATAAAAACTACTTACGGTAACACGTTTAGTTCAATTCAAGGCGGTAGTGTTTTAGATTCCGCGTTAAAAAATAATTTGGTTTTTGAGTATAGCTGTAAAAATGGGCAATGCGGTGTTTGCAAAACTTCCTTGTTGAGCGGGAAAGTTGCTGAGTTAAAGCCTCAGTTGGGATTGTCATTGGAAGAGCAAGAGGATGGAAAGTTTTTAACTTGCTGTTGTGAAGCTAAAAGCGATATCTTGATTGACAGTGAAGACTTGAGTGCGCTGCATGGAATTGAAGTTAAGACTACTCCTGCTCGCATTAATAGCTTGAAGAAACTTTCACCAAACGTTGTTGAGGTTAGGCTTAGACTGCCTCCTACCGCTAATTTTAAATTTCTTGAAGGGCAATATATTGATGTCATCGGGCCCAATGCTGTTAGAAGAAGCTATTCAATCGCGAGCAGTTCTTTTGAAAAGGAAATTACACTTTTAATTAAAAAAGTAGAAGGTGGTGTCCTTAGTGAGTATTGGTTTAATCAGGCGAAGGGCAATGATCTATTAAGATTGGAAGGGCCGAAAGGTACTTTCTATGTGCGTGAGAATAAGACGGATATTGTCTTGTTAGCAACAGGTACAGGGATTGCCCCAATTATCTCGATATTGGAAAGACTCGATGCTGACGATAGTTTTGAACAAATGAATGATATATATCTGTTTTGGGGTAATAGGCACTCTGAGGATTTTGTATGGAAACCGGAATTTAAAAGGCTTAAGGTAAATGTGTCCTTAGTGCTTTCTGGTGAAAGTGATGAGTGGGAAGGAGATCGGGGTTATGTGCAAGAAGTTGCTTTGACCAAAATCGACGACTTTCAGCAAAAGCATGTCTATGCATGTGGTTCGAATGAGATGATCCTGACAGCAAAAAAAATGTTGATGGAGCAAGGGTTGCCTGAAAAACAATTTTATTCAGATGCCTTTGTGCAAAGTTTTTAATAAGAAGTAAATAGGAATTAATTTAATGAAAGCAGTGATTCTAGCCGGTGGACTTGGTACTCGTTTAAGTGAAGAAACAAGCACACGCCCAAAGCCAATGGTTGAGATTGGTGGTAAGCCAATTCTTTGGCATATTATGAAAATGTATTCTTCCCATGGTATTAACGATTTTGTTATTTGTTGTGGATATAAGGGGTATGTGATTAAAGAATACTTTGCGAATTATTTCCTACATCAGTCTGACGTAACCTTCAGTATGAAGGATAACCGTATGGATGTTCATGAAAAGCGTGCTGAGCCATGGACTGTTACTCTTGTGGATACAGGAGATGAATCAATGACTGGTGGACGTTTAGGTAGAGTCGCAGAATATATCCAAGATGAGGAAGCCTTCTGTTTTACTTATGGTGATGGCGTAGGTGATGTTGATATTAGTGCAACGATTGAATTCCATAAGAAGCATGGAAAGCAGGCTACCTTAACAGCAACCTATCCTCCAGGACGTTTCGGAGCTTTGGATATTCAGGACGGTCTTGTAAATAGTTTCAAGGAAAAACCTAAGGGTGATGGCGCCATGATTAATGGTGGATTTTTTGTTCTATCACCTAAGGTCTTAGAGCGTATTGATGGCGATGGCTGTGTTTGGGAGCAGGCACCATTGATGGGCTTGGCTAATGATGGTGAATTGATGGCCTACGAGCATCAAGGTTTTTGGCAGCCAATGGATACGCTTAGAGATAAGCACCATTTAGAGGATCTTTGGGATTCTGGCAAAGCTCCATGGAAAAGTTGGGAATAGTCTGATGGTCAATAAGAACTTCTGGAGTGGGAAAAAAGTTTTTTTAACGGGGCATACAGGCTTCAAAGGAAGCTGGCTTTCATTATGGCTGAGCTCCATGGGGGCGAAGGTAAAGGGGTATTCATTGGCTCCACCAACCACTCCTAGCCTATTTGAAGAGGCCAGAGTTGCTGAGAAGATCGAATCTGAAATTGGGGATATTCGAGACTTTGAAAAACTAAGTGCGAGTATGGTTGGTTTCGATCCGGATATTCTTATTCATATGGCCGCACAGCCTCTAGTCAGGCTTTCATATAAAGAGCCTCTGGAAACCTATGATACAAATGTAATGGGGACGGCAAAAGTACTGGAGGCGGCTAAAAGCTGTTCCAGCTTGAAAGCAATTGTTAGTGTAACTACTGATAAATGTTATGAGAATAAAGAGTGGGTGTGGGGATATCGAGAAGATGAACCTATGGGTGGTTATGATCCATACAGCAGCAGCAAAGGTTGCGCTGAGTTGGTTACGGCAGCTTATAGAAGATCCTTTATGCAAGAGAAAGGCGTAGCGTTGGCATCTGCACGTGCTGGGAATGTAATCGGTGGTGGCGATTGGGCTGATGACCGTTTGATTCCTGATATCCTTCGCGCTTTTGAAAAAGGCGAACCAGTTATTGTACGTAACCCCATGTCGACACGACCTTGGCAACATGTTTTGGAGCCATTGTCTGGATATTTGGTTTTGGCTCAAGCGCTTTATGAAAATCCGGAAGAGTATGCGGAAGGCTGGAACTTTGGTCCTTATGAGGAGGATGCAAAGCCTGTAGATTGGATACTGGATCAGATGGTGTCTTTATGGTCGGACGCAAGCTGGGAGTTGGATAAAAACTCGCATCCTCATGAGGCTGGTTACTTGAAATTGGATATTTCAAAGGCTAAATTTAGGTTGAATTGGCAGCCTACTTGGCGCTTAAAGCAAACATTGGAAAAAATTGTTAAGTGGCATCAATCTTGGTTGAACGAAGAAGATATGCAAGTTATATGCCTTGATGAAATTAATGAATATATGAGAGAAATGAAAAATGCAAACAACTGATGGTCTTAGAAAAGAGATTGCTGAACTTGTTAAACAGTACGCAGAACTGCAGTATGCTGAAAAAGCTTTTGAACCCGGCACATCGGTCGTTCCGCCATCCGGAAAGGTCATTGGAGAGACAGAGCTTCAGTATATGGTTGAGGCGTCGCTTGATGGTTGGCTGACTACAGGTCGTTTTAATGATCAGTTTGAGAAAGAATTGGCAGAGTTTATCGGTGTAAAACACTTGATTACAGTCAATTCAGGCTCTTCAGCAAATTTGGTAGCGTTTAGTGCATTAACGTCACCAAAGCTTGGCCCTAGAGCGATTAAGAAAGGTGATGAAGTAATAGGAGTGGCTGCAGGTTTCCCAACAACTGTAAACCCGATCATTCAGTTTGGTGCTGTTCCTGTATTTGTTGACGTTGATTTGAGTACCCACAATGTGAATGCAGATTTGATTGAGGCGGCGATTACGCCAAAAACAAAAGCAATTATGCTCGCTCATACTCTGGGTAACCCATTTAACCTAGCAAAAGTAAAAGAGATTTGTGAGAAGCATCACTTGTGGCTTATTGAAGATTGTTGTGATGCTTTAGGTGCTAAATTTGATGGTAAGCATGTGGGTACTTTTGGTGATATCGCAACCTGTAGTTTTTATCCGGCTCATCATATAACAATGGGTGAGGGCGGTGCTGTATTTACGAATGATCCAAAGCTCGCCGTAATTGCGGAATCGTTTAGAGACTGGGGTCGTGATTGTTATTGTAAGCCTGGATGTGATAATACATGCGGTACTCGATTTAATATGCAATTAGGCACTCTGCCGCAAGGTTATGACCACAAGTACACATATTCTCATCTTGGGTATAACCTAAAAATTTCAGACATGCAGGCCGCTTGTGGTTTGGCTCAGTTAAAACGTTTGCCGGAGTTTATTGAAAAACGAAATGCTAATTTTGACTATCTGAAAGAACGTTTGGCGAGTTTGACGGATTTTATTGAAATTACAGATGCAACTGAAGGTTCTACACCTTCTTGGTTCGGCTTTCCAATCACAATAAAAGATTCAGCGGGTGTAGACAGGGTTGATCTTACGAAGTATCTGGATCAGAGCAAGATTGGTACGCGTCTCTTGTTTGCCGGTAATTTAATTAGACAACCTTATTTCCAGGATGTAGAGCACCGGGTAGTTGGTGAGTTAACGAACACGGATATCACGATGAACCAAACTTTGTGGTTAGGGATTTATCCTGGTCTAGGTAAAGAGCAGTTAGATTATGTCGCAGAGAAATTAGAAGAATTTTTTGGTGTGAATTTTTAATGCAAGATTTGCGAACTATTTTATTAACAGGTGCGACAGGGTTTATAGGCAGTCACTTGCTTGAAACACTCTTAAACCAAGGACATAAGGTGATCGTTCTTAAACGATCATCGTCTAATTTATGGCGGATTGAACATTTGTTAAATCAAGTAAAAACCTATGATCTAGGAGTCGATTTACTTGAAAGTATTTTTGAAGAGCAACAAATTGACGTAATTATTCATTTGGCGACACTTTATCGTAAGTTCGATAATGGGCAAGAAGTTGATGAGATGATTCAAGCAAATGTTTCTTTTCCGCTTCAACTTGTTGAGATAGGTGTTCGAAAAGGTGTAAAAGCTTTTATTAATACTGGAACTTTTTTTGAATATGATTGTTCAATTCTACCTGTTAAAGAAACCTCAGAAGTAAGCCCTTATAATCTTTACGCAAAAACCAAAATTATTTTTGAAGAGGCTTTAAAAACCTATTCAAGTCAAATAGCGATTAACACATTCAGGCTGTTTTCACCTTATGGTGAAAGGGATAACCATAAGCTTGTTCCAATGATTATCAACAAAGCGATAAATGATGATGTTATTGAGTTATCTGAAGGTCTTCAGAAAATAGATCTGATTTATGTTAAGGATATTGTTCAGGCTTACGTTAAAGCAATTGAGCGATTACATTCTCGTGACTGGGACGCAGAATATGAAGTGTTCAATTTGGGATCTGGAGTTGCTTTGAGTATCCGGGATGTAGTTTCCGTTGTTGAAGAGTGTTTAGGCCAAAGTGTAAAGAAAAAATGGGGCGAACCTTCGCTTTTGGATATTCCAATTGCATTTGCCGATACTTCCAAAATACGTCAAGTATTGGACTGGGAACCTGAATATACAATTCATAAAGGTATAAAAAATACCATTTCTTATTATAAAGAGAATAGTCTGCATGGAAATTAAAGAAACTAATTTAGATGGGGTTTTTGAGATACAAAGTAAAAAATTTGAAGACCAACGAGGGCTTTTTGTTAAAACATTTCATTCCGATTTATTTAATGAGTCTGGTTTAGAGTGCGATTTTAAGGAAAGCTTTTATTCCGTCTCTAAAAAAGGTGTTTTAAGGGGAATGCATTTTCAGCAACCCCCGCATGACCACGCAAAATTAGTTTATGTCACTGACGGTGAAATACTCGATGTAGCGGTTGATATACGTAGAGATTCAGATTCCTTTGGAAATTTCTTTTACACGAAGCTTTCAAGTGAAAATGTAAAGTCTTTATATATGTCAAAAGGATTTGCACATGGTTTCTTAACTCTCTCAGAGTCTGCAACAGTGACGTATTTAACAACGACAGTTCACTCTCCTTCTTCCGACTCAGGGATAAGATGGGATAGTTTTGGTTTTGATTGGGAACAGATTTTTTCAAGAAATGAACTAGTAATATCTGATCGTGATTGCGCCTTTCCAAGTTTGTCTGAGTTTGGCGTTAGCAGTTAAAGATGGTTAGATTTTCAAAGAATATTTTGGCAAGTCTATCTGTCTTGACACAGGCTCTTGTCTTATTACTGTTAGTTATTTTTCATGGAACTAATACAGAAACCGATTTCTTGTTTCTTGCCTTGTCAATAGTTACGATTTCCCAACTTATTATTTTGATGCCATTTGATCAATTTATTGTCTATTTCAATAGAATCAAGTCAAGAGTTGGAATAAATTCGGCTATTGGTTTTTATTACAAAACATTTGTTTCGTCTGTTTCGACCAGTGTGGTTGTTGCCTTTTCTGTTTTTCTTGGACTTCAATTTTTTGTTAATTCGGGATTAGCTGACTTCATAAGTACAGGAGTTATGCATGGTTTTCTATTGGCGTTACCGGCCTATGCAATAATTGCGCTTAATGACAGGTTTTTTAACGCTGAAGGGGCAATTTTAAAGTCATACCTATTGGTTCTTATACCAAATATTGCGCTACTGGTAGGAGTGACTGCCTGGACGTTCGGGCAAGATTTAAGTGTTTATATTGTCAGCATTATTTATTCATGCATTATGTGGCTCGGAGCTATTGTTTCAACTATTTATGTTTGGAAGAGTAATGGCTTTTATTTCAAATGCGAATCCTGCGAGATAAAAGCTTTTGTAATTAACAGCTGTTTTATGAGGTTGGGGCACAACTTTTATACCATTTCCTTTCAGCTTATTACTAATTTCGTATTGTTAGGTTTTCAGGAAGGTGCTCTAAGTTTATTCAATTATGCATACAGGTCTATAATCGCTTTGTTTACCGTTGCTGTTGGGCCATCAAATAGAGTCTATATGTATGAGTTAGCCAAAAAAGCGGCCAATCAGAAAGTTTCAAACTACAGTGAAGTTGCAAATACTTATCTCAAAGAGTCGGTGAGTATTTATATATTACTTTTATCGTTCTTAATGATTCTAGTTTATTTGTTTGATTATTTTGATTTACAGTCTAATTTTTCTAATCTGAATTTAGATATGATTAATTACTTAGTCCTGACGGGAATAATTGGCGCTTGGCAGGCGATAGTAATTTTTGAATCAGTTTTTGTTGGAGTGTTAATTACTTCTACTAAAGCGAATGTATTTATTTTTGTGAATATTGTCTTTGCTTTGACTTTCTTTACACTGACTTTTTTTACTTCAAGGTTTGAGGATGTGATTGTATTTTCACTTTCAGGACTAACGGCTCAGGTAGCAAGTTTCTTGATGTATAAGTATTATGTGAAAAAAAAATTGTTTAGTGAGGAGGCCGTGTGTACCAACCGAAAGTAAGTGTCTGTATACCTGTTTATAATGGAGAGAATCACCTTCAAGAAACGGTTGAGAGTGTGCTGAATCAGTCGTATAGAAATATTGAAGTATTAATTCAAGATAACGCTTCTTCTGATGGAACGGGAATCATATTGAATGATTTATGTGATCTTGATGAAAGGGTTATGGTTGAAAGAAACGATTCTTTGGTAAGCATGGCTGCTAATTGGAATTTAGTGGTAAAAAGAGCTTCTGGCGACTATTTGGTCCTACTAAGTGCTGATGATTTGATTGAATCAAATTTTATAGAAGAATGTATCAGTGTTTTTAGAGATGAGCCGAATGTAAATATAGTATCTACTGAACATTTGTTGTTGACCCAAAAGGGGCTTAGAAAGAGGAAAATGCGCGTTCATGGTGGTAAGAGGCTAATGTCGTGTTCTGAGATTTTATTAAAAAACCCTTTTTCAATTAATTTCACTATGTTTGATCGGAGTTTTATAAAAAATAATCTTATGTCTAGAGGCGTTTTATTTAGAGAGCCTTATTTTACTTGCGATTATGATTTGTGGATAAGGCTCGCTTTAAATAATTCGGTTATATTTTTTATCGATAAGCCATTAGCAAAATATCGTGTGCATGAAGGGTCTTTATCCAGTAACGCTTTAAGGATGATAAAACATACATTGTTGGTTCTGTCAGCTAATAAAGAGGCTTTGAGTGAAAGATGTTCACCAGTATACAAATTAACCTTGTTTAGGTTGTTCCTAAGGACTGTAAAGTTGTACGTGAAAATCAAATGCTACGATACAAGAATATGGCGACTAATTTTTAATAGGATTATTCAATAACATGGAAGTGCCAATCACGGGATTGATAGCGATACTTTTATTGTTCCTTGCTTTATTTATTGGGCACAAGGCTTTGTTGGTATACGCTGTATTTTTTATGCCATTTTCAGCAGTTGCTGTTATAAATTTTACTGCATCGGAAAATACGATTTCATACCCGTTGTTTTTTTCATTAGCATACCTAATATCATTTTTAATAATAAAACTCAGGGTTGTAAACGTTATAAACTATAAATTTAGTTTGTTTGGGATGTTTTTTATTCTATATTTAATTGTTAGCAACCTATTTGTTCCGTACGTTGATCCCTCAAACTATTATGTAAATGAATTTTCTTATTTCCAAGTGGTTTATCTTGTTATTGGTGTGTTGCTGACGATTTCTATTGGCCTGGATGTTTATAAGTACGGATTTTATAAGGCAATATTAACAACGATTGCATGGTCCATGTTGGTAGTTAGTTTGATTGGAGAATACCAGTTTTTATCATTTACCTTTGATTTGTACTACCCTTCAGAAGTCTTCAATAATAGCGTAAATCCAAATGCACAAGGCTATACTGCCGTTCTTGAAAATGGGATGAAAAGAATATCATCTGTCTCTACTGAACCTTCGATATTCACACAGTGGTTGGTCGTTTGCTTTTCATTGTTTATTTTTATGAAAATATATGGATATAAGCTCGGCTTATTCACTAATATTGTGCTTATAAATTCATTTATAGTATTGATGCTATCAACTTCAGCGTCAGCATATTTGGGGTTGGTCAGTATGGCTTTGATTTCTGTTGGGTTATATGTATATAAAAGTAGAAGTGTACTGTTACTTGGAATAGTACTATTTTTGACTTTATTTTTAGTCTCAGCCTTAGCTCCATTTATATTTGATTTATTGGTGGTAAAGCTAGAATCATATTCTTTCATTGAAAGGTTTGGTTCAGTTGCTTTTGGGTGGGAGCAGTTCATTGAAAGTCCTCTGTTTGGCATGGGGTGGGGTGTTGTTACAGTACATAGTTTATTGGTGGGGCTGCTTGCGAATTCAGGAATAATTGGTTTTATGATGTTTCTGTATTGGACGCTTCGAGAAATGGTAGCCTCGATAAGGTTTTCAAAAGAAAAACTGGTATTGCTCCGGGCACAATCTGTATTGTTATCAATTCTCGTAATGATGTTTCTTCAAGTCGTGACTGGTTTCGTGTATACCTATTCATTTTTTTGGATAATTTTGGGGGTTTTAGTGGGAGAAAATTTACTTGCGAAGTCTTATAGGGTGCAGACAATAAAATGAAAGTATTGATGTTAACGGGTTCAGTTCCGCCGGAAGTGTGTGGTGTAGGAGACTATACAATGAACTTATCATCTTCATTGATGGCGAGAGGCTGTGAAGTTGATGTTGTAAAGTTTGACTTTTTTAGTTTTTTTAAAGTTTTAAAAAACAGAAAAAAATCCATTGTGCATATTCAGTACCCATCAATAGGTTATGGAATGAGTTTGTTGCCTCAATTGATGGCGGTCTTATCTCGTCCAGTTGTTACGATTCATGAATTTAGTCAAGTTCACATTTTAAGAAAGCTGGCGGAGTTACCTCTGTTGTTTTTTGCAAAAAAAATAATAGTGACGACAGAGCATGAAAAATTGTCGATTTCTAAGGTGTGGTCAAGATTTGGACGCAAAATAATTGTGATACCAGTATTGCCCGCATTTATGCCTAAAGAGGATGTGATTGAAGAGGCTGAACGAGAGGGTATTGCGTTCTTTGGCCTGATGCGTAAAGAGAAAGGTGTGGAAGAGTTTATCGAACTGTCCCGAAAACTTAATCAAAATTTTCGTTCTTTTCCTATCAATATATATTCTGCTATACCGAAGGGGAGTGAGGATTACTTTGATGAGATTAAGTCAATTTCAGGAGATTTAGATATCAACTGGCATTTAAATAAGCCTTTAGATGAGGTTTCTGAGGGGCTGATTCATAGTAAATATTCTTATTTATTTTTCCCCGATGGCGTAAGTGAACGGAGATCGTCTTTTATTGCAGCTCTTGGGCATGGTGTATTGATGTTGTCAAACTCTGGTGAAATGACATCGTCAAATTTACGGGAAGCATTTATTGATGTTCAATCTCCTGAAGCTGCATTAGGTGAACTTGTATCTCTAGAGGCTGACAGTAATAGGTATATAGAACTGCGACGAAGAGGTTTGAAGGCATTTGAATTTTATTCACCAATCAATATTGCGGATATGCACGTTGATATCTATAAAGATTTTCTAGGGGAAAAATGAAAGTTGCAATCATTCATGACTGGTTAGTTACTTATGCTGGTGCTGAACGCGTTTTAGAACAGATGATTAAGGTTTATCCCGAGGCTGATTTGTTCAGTATGGTGGATTTTATACCGGAAGAAGAACGTGGATTTATTTCGCATAAGGCAGTCCAAACCTCTTTTATCCAGAACTTACCTTGGGCTAAATCCAAGTATAGAAGTTATTTACCGTTAATGCCTCTAGCCGTAGAGCAATTTGACTTATCATCTTATGACCTTGTCATTTCATCTTCTCATGCCGTAGCTAAGGCTGTAATTACCGGCCCGGATCAATTGCATATCAGTTATATTCACTCGCCGATTCGTTACGCTTGGGATTTACAACATCAGTATTTACGTGAATCTGGTTTAAACAAAGGCTTGAAAGGCTGGGTAGCCAAGTATTTGTTGCACAGAATTCGAAAGTGGGACGTAGGGACATCTAATCGGGTTGATGTATATATCGCCAACTCAAATTTTATCAAACGTCGAATCGAGAAAGTCTATCGTAGAGATTCGGTTGTAATCTATCCCCCAGTATCTGTAAAGGATTTTTCATTTTGTGATAAAAAGGAAGATTATTATTTAACAGCGTCTAGGATGGTTCCTTATAAAAAAATGGATATGATTGTTGAAGCATTTACCAAAATGCCGAATAAAAAGTTGCGCGTGATTGGAACAGGCCCAGACTTTGCTAAAATTCAAAAGATAGCGAAAAATTTTGAAAATATTCAGTTGATGGGGTACCAGAGCTTTCCTGTTTTAAAAGATTCTATGGAAAAAGCGAAGGCATTTGTTTTTGCTGCCGAAGAGGATTTTGGTATTACACCTGTTGAAGCCCAAGCTTGCGGGACGCCTGTTATTGCTTTTGCAAAAGGAGGGGTGTTGGAGACGGTTCAGGGGTTAGATGAAGCAAATCCAACAGGTGTGTTTTTTAAAGAGCAGACCTCTTCTTCGTTATCTGAAGCGATAGATGTTTTTGAGGAAAACGCGCATAAGATTTTATATGAAAACTGTGAAGTTAACGCATCGCGTTTCAGTAATAAAAGATTCAGAGAAGAATTTAAAGAATTTGTAGAGAAAGAATATAAAAATTGGAAAGAAAGGGTATGAAAAAAGCAATTATTACCGGGATTACTGGTCAGGATGGGGCGTATTTAGCAGAGTTGTTGTTAAGTAAGGGATACACTGTTTACGGTACTTACCGTAGGACTGCATCAGTTAATTTTTGGCGAATCGAAGAGTTGGGAATTCAAAAGAATCCCAATTTACATTTGATTGAATATGATTTGACAGATGCGACTAACACAATCCGAATGGTGGCTGAAATTCAGCCTGATGAAATATATAACTTAGCTGCGCAAAGTTTTGTTGGAGTTTCATTTGATCAGCCGTTAGCAACTGCACATATTACCGGTTTGGGGGCTGTTCACTTGCTAGAAGCAATTCGAATTGTGGATCCGAAGATTAAATTTTATCAAGCTTCAACCTCTGAGATGTTCGGATTGGTGCAAGAGGTTCCGCAAACAGAAAGAACTCCATTGTATCCTCGTAGTCCTTATGGCGTCGCGAAATTATATGCTCACTGGATGACCATAAATTATCGCGAATCGTATGGCATTTTCGGATCTAGTGGTATTTTATTTAACCATGAGTCTCCATTGCGTGGGAGAGAATTTGTTACGAGAAAGATTACAGATACTGTTGCCAAGATTAAGTTAGGCATGCTTGATTGTTTGGAATTGGGAAACATGGATGCGAAACGTGATTGGGGCTTCGCTAAAGAGTATGTAGAAGGCATGTATTTAATGCTTCAAGCGGATAAGCCAGATACCTTTGTTTTGGCTACAAACAGAACTGAAACTGTCCGTGATTTTGTTCGTTTAGCATTTAAGGCTGTGGATATTGATTTGGAGTTTAAAGGCAAAGACGAAGATGAGGTTGCAGTTGATGTTGCAACAGGCAGAACGGTCGTTAGAGTAAATCCAAAGTTTTATCGCCCGGCAGAAGTGGATTTATTAATTGGCGACCCTCAAAAAGCCAAGGATGAACTGGGATGGGCACCGAAAACAACACTGGAAGAGCTTTGTGCAATGATGGTTAAGGAAGACGTGAGAAGAAATGAAGCCGGATTCTCATTTTAATAATAAAGTTCTGGTAACAGGTTTAGATGGTTTTACTGGGAGGCAGTTGGAACTATATCTGATTGAATCGGGCTATGAAGTTGTAGGGTTGGGTTCGGACTTAACTGATCGTGAATCAGTATTTAAAGAAGTTATATCGGCCAACCCAAATTTTGTAGTGCATCTAGCTGGAATTTCTTTTGCTGCGGAGTCGGACCACGAAGCAATATACCGAGTAAACGTTATCGGTACGATGAATTTGTTGGATGCTTTATGTCAGTTGCAGCAGCCTCTTAATAAAGTTGTGCTTGCTAGTAGTGCAACGGTCTACGGTAATGTAGAAAACGAGGTTCTGTCTGAATCATTGTGCCCGAAGCCTTTGAGCCATTATGGATGTAGTAAGTTGTCGATGGAGCATATGGCTCAAAATTATTTTGAAAAACTGCCAGTTTTGGTAGCTCGACCATTCAATTATACCGGGGTGGGGCATGCAGAGCAGTTTTTAGTTCCAAAGATTGTTAATGCATATTTAGCAAGAAAGAATGTTATTGAACTGGGAAACTTAGATGTGTCCCGAGAATTCAATGATGTACGGGACGTGTGCAAAATTTATATGGACTTGCTTGAATGTGATTTCCGTTCAGATGTAGTAAATATATGTTCAGGAAAAACAATAAGTTTATTACAAATTATTGAATTGATGAACCAGATTGCAGGCTATGAAATTAGTGTGAATATAAATCCAGACTTTGTTCGAGATAATGAAATTAAGAACTTATCTGGTGATGTAACCAAATTAAAAGACTTAGTCCAACCAACTTTCAGATTTCAAATTGAAGATACCTTGCGTTGGATGTATGGGAGTGCAAATGATTAATATTATTCTCTGTGGTGGTTCTGGTACACGACTATGGCCGTTGAGTCGAACGATGTTACCAAAACAATTTGTTCGACTGTTTGATGGTGAATCTCTTTTTCAACAAACGGTAAAGCGCAATGAACCTATCTGTTCTCGATTTCTAATCGTATCAAATACGGATCAATACTTTTTAGCTGTCGACCAATTGAATCAGATGATCAAAGAAAGTCCTGCTCATTTTTTATTGGAACCGGTAGGGCGTAATACTGCACCAGCTATAGCACTGGCATGTTTGAGTTTGGATGAGGATGATTTGGTATTGGTGACTACCTCAGATCATTTGGTTAAGAATCGTGAAGCCTATGAGGCTGCGGTAAGACAGGCAAGATCTCTGGCTGAAGAAGGGAATTTAGTAACGTTTGGTATTCATCCGACTTATCCTGAAACTGGATTTGGTTACATTGAAGCATCCGGAAATGATGTACTGTCTTTTAAAGAGAAACCTTCCGAAGAAGTTGCTCAGACTTATATTAATCAGGGAAATTATTATTGGAATTCAGGAATGTTTTGCTTTAAAGCTGGCGTTTTTTTGAATGAGTTAAAGAAGCATTCCCCTGAAATTTATCAAGCCTGTTTAAGTGCATTGCCTGACACTGATTGTGATTCTGAGATGAAAATTGATTTGGACCTAATGCGTATGATTCCTGAGGACAGTATCGATTATGCAGTCATGGAAAAATCGGACAAGGTTAAGGTGGTTGCTTGTGATATGGGATGGTCTGATTTAGGCAGTTTTGATTCACTGTATGATGAATTAAAGTCAGAATCTGCTCAAAATGCTGTTTTGGCTAGAGTTGAAAACTCTCCTGAGCCAATCTGTGTGGACTCGACCAATAATTTATTAGTTACGCGGGATCGTCAAATTGCTTTAGTTGATGTGGAAGATTTATTGGTTGTAGATACCACTGATGCGATTTTAGTTTCTAAAAAAGGCAGTTCTCAAAAAGTAAAACAAGTAGTTGCCCAAATTAAAAAACAAGCTCCTGAATTGGCCGAAATTCATCGTCTAGCTTATCGCCCATGGGGAACTTATGAGGTTTTGATTGATTCAGAGCAGTATAAGGTAAAACGAATAGTTGTTAAGCCAGGAAGCAAACTTTCTTTGCAGAAACATTTCCACAGAAATGAGCACTGGATTGTCGTTTCGGGTACCGCTACGGTTACCGTGGATTCAGATGTGTTTTTAGTTCGAGCTAATGAATCGACTTACATTCAAATGGGACAGGTTCACCGTTTGGAAAACCAGGGGAAAATTGACTTGGTCATGATTGAGGTACAAGTCGGTGAATACACTGGTGAGGATGATATTGTCAGAATTGAAGATATTTACGGAAGATAAAATGACAAAACTTTCATGTTTTAAAGCGTACGATATTCGAGGCAAGGTGCCCGATGATTTAAATGAAGAGTTGGCTTATAAAATTGGTCGTGCTTTTGTTGCTGAATTAAAAGCAAAAACGGTAGTCGTTGGTTACGATATTCGTCTAGAGAGCGAAGGGTTGGCAAGAGCCTTGAAGAGTGGTTTGACGGATTCAGGCGCTGATGTATTGGATATAGGTCTGTGTGGTACTGAAGAGGTCTACTTTTCAACATTCTTCCATAATGCAGATGGTGGAATCATGATTACCGCGAGTCATAATCCTAAAGGCTACAATGGAATGAAGTTAGTCGCTAAGGGCTCAAGACCTATTTCAGGTGATTCAGGTTTGAAATCGATAGAGTCTAGAGTGATTGCTGATGATTATGGTTCTAAACCTGAATTACAAGGTCAGATTACATCGCTCTATGATAAAAGTGACTATATTAGGCATTTACTCACTTACGTGGATCTCAACGCGTTAAAACCCCTGAAAATAGTGATGGATGCCGGGAATGGTTCTGCAGGCGTTGTCGTAAAACAAATTGCCGATAATCTACCTTTTGAGTGTGTCTTTGTTAATGAAACGCCGGATGGTAATTTCCCTAATGGTGTGCCGAATCCATTGATTCCTGAAAATCGATCGGTTACGGCGAAAGCTGTTAAAGAGTTTGGAGCAGACTTTGGAATTGCCTGGGATGGGGATTTTGATCGATGCTTTTTGTTTGATGAAAACGGAGAGTTTATAGAGGGGTATTATCTTGTGGGGCTGTTGGCAGAAACTTTGTTAGCGAGGCACCCAGGTGAAAAGATTATTCATGACCCTCGTTTAACTTGGAATACGATAGATCAAGTATCCGATGCAGGCGGTACTCCGGTGCAATCCAAAACCGGTCATGCATTTATTAAAGAGCGTATGCGTTTGGAAGATGCCATTTACGGTGGGGAAATGTCGGCTCATCATTACTTTAAAGATTTTGCTTATTGTGATTCAGGAATGATCCCGTGGTTATTGATTGCGGAGTTAATGAGTAAAACCGGAAGATCATTATCCTCTCTTGTGAACGAGCGAATGCAGGCCTACCCATGTAGTGGAGAGATTAACTATACTGTTTCTGACGTCCCTGCGGTTTTGGAGCGAGTGATGAGTTACTACTCCTCTCTATCCCCTCAAATAGATAAAACTGATGGTGTGAGCTTGGACTTTGGTGACTGGCGCATGAATATCAGAGCCTCCAATACTGAGCCTTTACTTCGCTTGAATGTGGAAAGTAGGGGAGATAAGGACCTAGTTTGGAAGAAGGTTAAAGAGATTGAAGGCTTGATCGTTTAATTTTCAGGTCTGTTGTAATGAAGCGCCTACGTTCTTAGTAGGCGTTTTTGTTTATAAAACCTTTAAAAATTGTTAATACGATGATTTTAATATCGAGCCATAATGACCAGTTATTAATATAGTGCAGATCGTATTCGACCCTTTTTTCCATTTTTTCTAAAGTATCGGTTTCACCGCGCCAGCCATTGATTTGAGCCCAACCAGTAATGCCCGGTTTGACCAGGTGGCGTTGCATGTATTTTGGAACCAGTTGACGGTACTCTTCGTTATGGGCCACAGCATGTGGCCTAGGGCCGACAATACTCATTTTCCCTTGTAACACATTAATAAACTGAGGCAGTTCGTCTAAACTGGTTTTTCGAAGAAACGCGCCGATAGGTGTGAATCTTAGATCGTTCTTAGTTGCTTGTTTTACTTTCGCTCCGTTGTCTTGTGTCGTCATTGAACGAAATTTATAGACTTTAATTTCTTGCCCATTATGGCCGTAGCGTTTTTGCTTAAAGATGATTGGGCCTGGAGAGGTCACTTTTACTGCTATGGCTAAGATAATCATCATTGGACTGATTAAAAGTAAAATTATGCTGGAAATAACGAGATCTTCCATGCGCTTTAATAGTTTTGCAGTCGTACTATTTAGTGGTGTGTCATAGACACTGATGACTGGAATTCCTTTAAGATCTGTCCATTTTGCATGCATTAGATCAAATGAAAACAGGTCTGGAATGTATTTGACTACCGTTGTGGTATCGGTAAGTTGATTCAATAACAGTTTGATTTTATTTTCCGCTCTCAATGGTAGGCATATATAGAGTTCATCAAATTTTCCACTTTTAGCATCGTTGTAGACTTGTTCAATTGTGCCTAAAACAGGAGTACCTACAATTTTTCTGTTCTTTAGTTCAGTGTTGTCGTCATAAAAACCGATTACTTTGTAGCCCAGCCACAGATTCTTCTGGATAACTGCGGCTAAATGTTGTCCAACTTTGCCTGCACCAACTATTGCGACTTCTTTATAGTTGTTGCCTTGCATGCGGTAGTAACTTAAAACTAGGCGGAGAAATAACCGGTATCCGATTAGAACCAGTGGTGTTGCAATTGCCCATAAAACAGTCAGCATTCGGGAATAGTTGCTGGCATCTTTGTATAGGAATGCGACGATAATAAGAATTCCCCATGTTATTACCCAGGCCTTTAGGACAAGCTGCATGCTGTTAAAAAAAGGTCTTCCCCGCCAATTTTGGTAGGTTCCTACCATTTGTGCAGATGTAACAAACACAAATCCACCCAGTATGCCCATTATGGTGTAGCGATCATGTATTGGGACATCGAAAATGTAGTTGGCAATCGCCATTAAAATGAAATATGGGATTACTAAGTCAATGAAACGGTGCAGCCATACAAAGCCTGAGGAGTCAGTTTGGATGTTCATGAGTATTCTTTGTTTTTATAGTTCTATGGTTAGGTTGTACATTGTACTTTTGAATAGCTTGCTGTTGTTAGAAAAATATATATTAGTATTTGTTGTTTTAAGCGAATCGTTAAATTTGAAATTTGGCTTGAAAGTCGTAATTTTCATGACGTTAAATAATTGGAGAATAGGGTGGGTATTGATAGTAATACTTAGTGAGTAAGTTGTAGTTCTGGCGTTGGCTGTCGGAATTGAATCTTTTAATAAAAAATTCAGATAAACGCCATAAAAATTCCAGATAATTGTTAGGTTTTTTCATAGAATAATATTACATTTTCTTTTGAATTTATTTGAAAACTATTTAGCGCGGAGAACAGTTACTGGTGTTTATTTTTGGGGAGAAAAAATTAAGGTGCGCGGGAGAAGTGTTGATTTTGCTTTTTATAAGCGTGTTTTGTTCCGTGTCAATGGCTGCAACTCCAAATTTGGAGCAAATTGATGTTTTTAAATCTCTGCCTAAAGAGCAACAAAAGAAACTTTTAGAGTCTCAAGGAATCGAAAGCGATGTTCTTAGCGGTCAGTTAAAACAACAACCTAAGCTTGAACCGGTAAAAGATACCGTAAAACCTCTAAAGCCTAAAGACTCGTCCCAAGACGATGCTCTGAAAAATACTACCTTTGATCTAAAACGATTTGGTTCGGAACTTTTTGCTGGTCAACCGACCACATTTGCTCCCGTTAATGATATTCCAGTTCCGACTGATTATGTGTTGGGGCCGGGGGATCAGCTAAAAGTTCAGCTTTATGGCGCGAAAAGTCAGATGTACGACTTGGTTGTCGATCGTAACGGTCAGGTAAACTTTCCGGAAATTGGGCCTGTAAGCCTCGCAGGATTAAGCTTCTCAGAGGCTAAATCAGTTCTTGCCAAGCGGGTAGAGAATCTTGGAATGGGGGTGAGTTCCAGTATCACCATGGGCGATTTACGCTCATTTAGAATTTTTGTGATGGGTGAGTCAAGAACGCCAGGGTCATACTTGGTAAGTGGGATGGCGACCATGACGCATGCACTGTATGTGAGTGGCGGGATTTCAGATATTGGTTCTTATCGAAATGTTCAGTTGAAGCGAAATGGACGTCTGATCGCGACTTTGGACCTTTACGATTTACTCGTGAACGGTGACACCAAGGATGACAGTCGACTTCAGCCGGGGGATACCGTTTTTATACCACCGGCAGGCAAGCTGGTTTCGATTGATGGTGAGGTTAACCGCCCGGCTATTTACGAATTAAAAAATGAAAAGAGTTTGAAACAGTTGTTTAAATTAGCGGGGGGCATTAAGCCAACGGCTTATTTGGACGCTGTCAACATTACTCGCATAGATCAAGCTGGTAATTCAATTGTTAAAAGCGTTGATGTTTCTATGTCAGAGGGAATGAAATCGGCACTTTCAGACGGTGATTCAGTGTCAGTGAAACGTGTCTCAAAGCAATTTGATAAGGTCGTAGAAGTTTTTGGTGAAGTTATCCATCCCGGTGTGTTTCAATGGGAGAAAGGCCTCACAATAGGGCGTTTGTTGTCTGACTATCAGGAATTTGAAAGGGCTGCGGACTTGACGTATCAAATTATTTTACGTCAAAAACAGGTTGGAGCTCCTTTTGAAGTAATCTCGTCTAACTGGAGTGCTATTCATAAAGGGTTACAGAAAGATGTAACTCTTTGGCCTCAAGATCGTGTGTATATTTTACCTCGAGATGATGCCGATGAAAGAAAAGAGGTGGTGGAAGAGGTTTTAGACAAGCTTAAACAGCAGTCAACTAAGAAGAATGTCGCTAAATATATTTCGGTCAGTGGAATGGTTCGTTTCCCAGGTGTTTATCCTCTTAGTGATGGTGATCGTGTTACTGACTTAGTAAGAGCGGCCGGTGGCTTGAAAGCCCAAGCTATGGTAAACGGTACGGATTTGGTTCGTTATGAAGTAGTTGATGGTGAAAAAAGGGCTATTGAGCGTATACATTTCAACCTTTCTAAGGCTGAGGAAGGGGACGCTAAGCATAACTTCATTTTGAAGCCTTATGATCAGCTAAGCGTTAAGCAAGTGTCCGACTGGAGTGATGCGGCACAACAAGTCACTATAAAAGGTGAGGTGCGATATCCTGGAACTTATACGATTGCTCCTGGTGAAACAATGGGATCCGTTTTGGAAAGAGCGGGCGGTTTTACCGAGTGGGCCGCACCAAACAATGCCATTTTTACTCGCAAACAGTTGAAAGAGCAAGAGGCTAGAGAGCTTAAGCAGCTGGCAATGGAATTAGAGAAGAATTTATTGTTAGCGGCTAGACGAGATGCGGGAATCATGGAAAACAACACAGCTGGTCCGGCTATGTTGGAGATGGGTGAAGCGTTGATTTCCAAAATTAAAGAGACGCCTGCAATAGGTCGATTGGTGGTCGGTTTTGATCCTAAAAATTATGAACGCTATAAATCAACCTTAAATGTTGAGATGCGCGATGAAGATGTTTTGTACGTTCCAAAGCGTTCCAATGAAGTAGTCATCATGGGAGAGGTGTCCCGTACGATATCCGTGGTTCATGAAGCTGGTAAGAGGGCAACGGACTATATTGCGATGAGTGGGGGCCTTAGCAAGCGTGCTGATAGTGATTCAATTTACATTGTGCATGGTGATGGTGCCATTGACCATCTTAAGTTAGGTTGGTTTTCAACTGGCAATGATATAGATATCTTACCGGGAGATACCATTGTGGTTCCAATGGATGTTGAGCGAATGAATCCGTTGATCACTTGGTCGAGTGTTTCAAAGATCCTAGCCAACTTTGCCGTTACCGGAGCAACGATGAAAGCAATTGGAGTGTTTGATTAATATGAATACTTCAAGAGATGTTCATAATGTTGAAGCAACACAACTGATGAGAAATCATCATATGCAAGTCAATGAAGATGAAATTGATTTGGCAGAATACTTCCAAGTTCTGTGGAAGTATAAATGGTTTATTTTATTGGTTAGTTTTGGGGTGGCTTTGGTTACAGCGATTATTTCGTTTCAAATCCCTAATCAATATCGGGCTCAAGTTGTTATGGTGCCTGTTAATTCGGCTTCATCTGGGGGATTGTCTAACCTTGCTTCCAAGTATGGGGGCCTAGCCAGCATGGCCGGAATCAGTTTGCCGGATTCAGGCGATGACCGAACAAGTCAGGCCCTTGGTGTTTTAAAGTCGAGAAAGTTTATTAATGATTTCATTGGTCGTCTGCAGTTAAAACCTGCTCTGTTTCCTGAAAGATGGGATGAAAAAACGTCTTCATGGAAGGTTGAAGCCCCGGGAGTGACTGAGCGATTAAGAGACTATATGGGCATGCCTAAGGGGCAGGCATTGAGTTACGATGGTCAGGAGTCTCTTGAGTCTGGTGAACCGTCAATGTGGGAAGCTTTTGAGGTCTTTAAGGGGCGGATTATGACGGTTTCTCAGGATAAAGAATCTGGTGCTATCACGTTGTCTATTCAGTGGTACTCTCCTGTTGACGTAAGAAACTGGGCAAATAGGCTTGTCGATGACCTTAATGACCGTTTACGGAATGAAATGATTGAGAATTCCGAAAGAACTATCAGGTATCTAAAAGAACAGATAAAGCAGACTAATTTATTGGAGTTACGTGAGATATTGTTTGGATTGATTGAGGAGCATGTAAAAAATATTACTTTGGCCAAGACAAACACCGAATATGTATTTAAAGTGATTGATCCGGCAGTCGTTCCCGAGGAAAAGTCTAAGCCTAAACGAGGGTTGATTATAGCGGCTGCGTTCTTTTTAGGTTTAATAATATCTTCTTTTATCGTATTTTTTAGAAATTGGAAGAGAAATACTTGCAACGCGACTGAAAAATTAGAGTCATAAGTTTTATTATTGGTTTCATATAATTCTGTTTTTTGCATCTTTAACGCGACTTCGTTAAAATTAGTTTACGCAATTTTACTTAATTGTGTGAATTGAATGAATAAGTGAGGGTGCTATTATGAATGTAAAAGTTTTGGCTTTGATGGGTGGTTTGCTGTTTTCCGGTATAGTAATGGCTAGCCCGGTTAATGTTAATTCGGCTTCTGTAGAAGAAATCGCTGCTGCATTGAAGGGCGTTGGGCCTGCAAAAGCTATGGCTATCTCAAGCTACTGTAAAGAGCAAAAATGTTCCAAGCCGGAAGATTTGTTGAATGTGAAAGGAATTGGGCAGGGAACCCTTGAAAAGATTAAAGACGACTTGCGCTTTAAATAACTCGATTTAATCCTGTCTTAAATTTAGCGTTAAGCGGTCCAAATGAAACTTTCAGAATTAAGATGTTTGATGCATCAATTTAGAGGCCTGGTAATTTTACCGGGCCTTTTTTGTTTTTGGCAGTTAGCAGTTGAATCTGTTTATGCATCTGAAAAAACTGATTTGCTTGAGCTTTCCACCTCTCATGCGCCTAGTTTGTTGCTTTTGAAAAGATATGAAAAAGGTAGAAATGTTGATGGGTGGTTGGTGAGTGAAAAGCTGGATGGTGTTAGGGCCTATTGGGATGGACATCATTTGATAAGTCGTCAGGGGAATGTTTTCCAGTCTCCGGAATGGTTCACGAAGAAATTTCCGCCTTTCGAGTTGGACGGCGAACTTTGGCTGGGTCGGTCTCGTTTTGAAGAGACCGTTTCCATTGTTAGGCGGAAAGAGCCGCATGAAGGATGGAGAAAATTAACCTATCAAATTTTCGAGGTGCCGAACCAGAAAGGAGGCTTACTTGAACGTTTGCAGGTATTGAAAGACTTTCTTAATGAATTTCCTTCCACTTATATTCAAATTATTCCCCAAGTAAGAGTGGACTCTGAGTTTGAGGTTGATAAACGTTTGAAGGCTGTACTTGTTGTTGGTGGTGAAGGGATTGTGTTACGAAACCCGGATATGCGGTATGAGGCCGGACGGTCTGATTCTGCACTGAAGGTGAAGTCTAAAGATGATGCAGAGTGTCTTATAACTGGCTATACAGAAGGAAAAGGGAAGTATCAGGGGCAGGTCGGCTCGGTACTTTGTAGGTTATTGGATGGGCAGTTTAAGGCATTGCGCACGGTGGAGGATCGTACCATTCGGATTGGAAGTGGTTTAAGTGATGCGCAACGAAAAAATCCGCCTGTAGTTGGTACGGTTGTAACCTTTCAACACAGCGGTATGACTAAGCGTGGCTTGCCAAGGTTCCCGGTATTTTGGCGAGTTAGAAAGGACTGGAATAAAAGCGAAAACAGAGAATTAAATCAACAAACCGAATGAGAAAGGAAAGTTGGTGTTTTTTAGTTTATGTTCGTTCCATATGAAAAAGCCCTGAAAATTCAGGGCTTTTAATTTTAAACAGGCCTGTTCGGATTTCTGGAATTTTTAATTGGCTTGCATGAACGCATCCATTCTGTCTAGAGCGTTTACCAGATTGTCCATGCTGGTCGCAAATGAAATTCTCAGGTGCTTATCCGCACCAAACGCGGAACCCGGAACGGCAGCGACCAACTGATCTTCTAAGATAGCAGCCGTGAAATCGGTGTCAGTGTCATAGCCTTTTATTTTCATAGCTTCAGAGACATCCATAAATGCATAAAAAGCACCAGCGGCGTGGATGCATTTGAATCCAGGGATCTGATTGATACGTTCAACCACAAACTCGTGTCGCTTTTTAAACTCTACCAGCATGGTTTGAATACAGTCTTGTGAACCGTTCAAAGCTTCGACAGAGGCCGCTTGTGAAATCGAGCATGGGTTGGACGTGCTTTGAGACTGTACCTTGCGCATCCCGGCAATGATGTCTACCGGACCGCCCGCATAACCGATGCGCCAGCCTGTCATCGAATAGGCTTTAGAAACGCCGTTCAATACGACGGTACGGTCATACAGGTCAGGACAAACTTCAAGAATGTTCGTAAAAGGCATATCACTAAGCAAAATATGTTCGTACATATCGTCCGATGCAACGATGATGTCAGGATGTTTCATCAATACGTCCCCCAGCGCTTTTAATTCTTTCGCAGAATAAACGGCTCCGGTCGGGTTAGACGGACTGTTGATGACGACCAATTTTGTTTTTGGAGTAATCGCCTGTTCCAGTTGTTCCGCTGTGATTTTGAAACCTTGCTCGATACCTGCCTCGACAATAACCGGTTCACCACCCGCCAGCAATGCCATGTCAGGATAAGAAACCCAGTAAGGTGCTGGAATGATGACTTCGTCGCCATCATTGAGGATCGCTTGGCACAGATTAAAGAAACTCTGCTTTCCACCTGATGAAACCAGGATCTGATTTGCTTGGTATTCGATGTGGTTATCACGTTTGAATTTAGCGATGATTGCCTCTTTCAATTCCGGCGTTCCGTCAACGGCTGTGTAGCGCGTCTGACCGCTTTCAATCGCACGAATCCCAGCCGCTTTAATGTGGTCCGGCGTGTCAAAATCAGGCTCGCCCGCACCTAAGCTGATGATGTCCTTCCCAGCACGTTTCAATTCGGCGGCTTTGGCGGTGATGATGAGTGTTAATGAGGGTTGTACTCGATTGACGCGATTAGATAGGGTTGCCATGTAATGTTTCTCTCGAAATAGGTGGAGCTTGTATAATAGATATTTGGATTTCGGTCTTATTTTATCTGTCTCTCAGAGACATTTCATAAAACTGTCATTCTACTGGATTTTAGCGAACTTTTTAAAGGATTTGTTGTGGCAAAAGCATTTGAATTGGTATCTCAGTATCAGCCGGCCGGAGATCAGCCGACCGCAATTGCGGAATTGGTTGAAGGTTTGGAAGATGGAGAGGCGTTCCAGACGCTTTTGGGGGTGACCGGTTCCGGTAAAACCTTCACTGTTGCCAATGTGATTCAGACCGTGCAACGTCCTACAATTATTCTTGCCCACAACAAGACATTGGCGGCACAGCTCTATGGCGAAATGAAGGGGTTTTTCCCTAATAATGCCGTGGAATATTTCGTTTCCTACTATGACTATTATCAGCCGGAAGCCTATGTGCCGGCCTCGGATACTTACATTGCTAAAGATTCCTCTGTCAATGAGCAGATCGAACAGTTACGTCTTTCGGCAACCAAGGCGTTGATGGAGCGTGAGGATGTCATTCTAATCGCCACGGTTTCAGCCATTTACGGTTTAGGGGATCCGGAAATGTACCTGAAAATGATTTTGCAGGTACGTTTGGGAGACGGTATTTCTCAGCGCGATATTCTCGCCAGACTGACTTCGATGCAATATAACCGGAATGATATTGAGCTTTGGCGCGGGACTTTCCGGGTTAGAGGCGATGTAATCGATGTATTCCCGGCTGAGGCCGAGGAGTATGCGGTTCGAATCGAACTGTTTGATGATGAAGTCGAAAGCATTTCCTGGTTTGATCCTTTGACGGGAGAGGTCGTAGCACGTCCAACTCGCGTGACTGTTTATCCTAAGTCGCATTATGTTACACCGCGTGAACGGGTCATGGAGACGGTAGAGAAGGTCAAGGTCGAACTGAAGGAGCGTTTGGAAGAGTTACGTTCGATGCATAAGCTGGTCGAAGCGCAACGTTTGGAAGAGCGAACCAAACTGGATATCGAAATGATGTTGGAGTTGGGATATTGCACCGGAATCGAAAACTATTCGCGCTATTTGTCCGGTCGCGAAGCTGGGTTTCCACCACCAACCTTGATGGATTACTTCCCTAAGAACGCTTTGTTGGTCATTGACGAGAGTCACGTCACGATTCCGCAGATTGGCGGTATGTATAAAGGCGACCGCTCCCGAAAAGAGAATTTGGTCAGTTACGGCTTCCGATTGCCGTCGGCATTGGATAACCGTCCTTTGATGTTCGACGAGTTTGAGCGTTTGATGCCACAGGCTATTTTTGTCTCGGCTACACCAGGTAAATATGAGGCGGAACATTGTTCGCATATGGTCGAACAGGTGGTTCGTCCGACAGGCCTGTTGGATCCGGAAATTGAAGTGCGTCCGGCCTTGACGCAGGTGGATGATTTGCTTGGTGAGATTCGTCCAAGAGTGGAGATGAATCAGCGTATTCTGGTAACGACCCTAACGAAGCGTATGGCGGAGAACCTGACCGAATACTTGGAAGATCATCAGGTTCGGGTACGCTACCTGCATTCCGATATTGATACGGTGGAACGTATCGAGATCATACGGGATCTGCGCTTAGGTGAGTTTGATGTGCTTGTTGGAATTAACCTGCTTCGAGAAGGTTTGGATATCCCGGAGGTGGCGTTGGTCGCGATTTTGGATGCAGATAAGGAAGGGTTCCTGCGTTCGGAGCGTTCTTTGATTCAAACCATTGGTCGAGCTGCTCGTAATGTTAACGGTAAGGCGATACTGTATGCAGATAAGATCACTAAATCGATGAAGACCGCAATTGACGAGACTGAACGCCGTCGTGCCAAACAGGTTCAGCATAACGAAAAACTCGGCATTACCCCGCAGGCTTTGAACAAAAAGGTCAGTGACATTCTTGAGGATTCTCCATATGCTGGAAAATCGAGTAAACCGTCTGCCCAGAAGAAGGTGGCTGAATCAGAAGGGAATTATAATCCAGAGTTGAAGCACCTTAAGCCAGCTGAGTTGGCAGGGCAGATCAAGAAACTTGAGAAAGAGATGTATAAGGCTGCGAAAGCGTTAGATTTTGAAGCAGCAGCTTCGCTTCGAGATCAAATCAAGACCATGAAAACGGCTATGGTCGGCGTGGGCGATCTCCGTTAATTTGGAAGTGGATTTAGTTACGGAGCCATACCATCCCAACAGGCCTGCTGAGATGGTGTGATGCTCTTATTATTCTTCGGTTTCTTCTTGCACCTTGAAATTCGCATCCAACAAATCTTTTTTAGCGATTTCAGGAATCGGAAGTTTACTTTCCAGTTTGATTTTCAGACGAAGGTTGTTCATAGAGTCTGCGTTTCGCAGAGCTTCTTCATAGCTGATCTTGCCGGCTTCATAAAGATCGAAAAGCGCCTTGTCGAAAGTCTGCATATTTTGATCTTCGGACTCTTCCATCAGCTTTTTGATGCCGGTGATGTCCGCTTTGAATATCAAGTCCTGCATACGCGGGGTGTTAATCATGACTTCTACCGCCGCGACTCGACCTCCTCCGATTTTCGGAATCAGACGCTGAGAAACCATAGCCTTTAAGTTTAAGGAAAGGTCCATCAGTACATGGTTGCGCTGAATCGGCGGGAAGAAATTGATGATACGGTCCAACGCCTGGTTGGTGTTGTTGGCGTGGAGTGTCGAAAGACAGAGGTGACCGGTTTCTGCAAATGCAACCGCATGGTTCATCGTATCGTCGGAACGGATTTCCCCGATCAGGATAACGTCCGGCGCTTGTCGTAAGGTGTTTTTCAGGGCCGCATCGTAGCTCTCGGTGTCTACACCGACTTCACGCTGGGTCACGATGCTCTTTTTGTGAGAGTGCACGAATTCGATTGGATCCTCGATCGTGATGATATGCCCGTCCGTCTCCATGTTACGGATATCGAGCAGACTTGCCAGTGTGGTTGATTTACCGGAACCGGTTCCCCCTACGATCAGAATCATGCCGCGTTTTGTGAGGATCAAATCTTTCAGGATCGGTGGTAGATCCAAGTCGTCGAAGTGAGGAATGTCGGTTAGAACCGAACGGATAACCAGTCCGGGTGTCCCTCGTTGAACAAAGACATTCACACGGTAACGCGCCGTTCCGGGAATGTGGTAGGCGAAGTTGCACTCGTGAGTTTCTTCAAATGTCTGCTTTTGATCTTCGTTCATCAGCGCGACGGCAAATTCTTTTGTCATTTCCGGCGTCAATTTCACCTCGGTGAGATGATGTAGACTCCCATCCTTTTTCATGATTACGGGACTGCCTGCCGTGATAAACAAGTCCGACCCCCTGTTTTGGGAGAAGTGGATGAGTAGTTTGTGCAGTTCTTCTTTTAGCTCGTTGGACATAGGTTTCTCCTATTTTCAGGCTAATGTTCGAGGGGCGGAATTTAAGCCATAAAACTTTCTTTATTAGCCGCTTTGGCTCTTGCCGTTTCCAGTGTAATCTTATGTTCGGAAACCAGGCGTTTTAAGTCTTGGTCTAATGTCTGCATACCTAATTGATTGGAAGTTTGGATGGTCGAATACATCTGCGCGACCTTGTCTTCACGAATCAGGTTTCGGATAGCGGCGGAGCCGAGCATGATTTCATGAGCTGCGATACGACCGCTTTCAACGCGTTTCAATAACGTTTGGGAGATAACCGCTTTTAAAGACTCGGAAAGCATGGCGCGAACCATTGCTTTTTCGTTAGCAGGAAAGACATCAATGATTCGGTCGATGGTTTTTGCGGCCGAGCTGGTGTGGAGCGTACCGAATACCAAATGTCCGGTTTCTGCTGCAGTCAGGGCTAGGCGGATAGTTTCTAAATCACGCATCTCACCGACTAGGATGATGTCGGGGTCTTCACGTAACGCCGCTCTAAGAGCATTTGAGAAACTGTGGGTATCACGATGCACTTCACGTTGGTTAACCAGGCAGCGTTTGGACTGGTGAACGAATTCGATTGGATCCTCGATGGTCAGAATGTGTGAGTTCTTACGTTCGTTGAGGTAGTCGATCATAGCCGCAAGGGTGGTCGACTTACCAGAACCGGTAGGCCCTGTGACCAGTACTATGCCTCGAGGGGTTTCAGCGATTTGTTTAAAAATCGAAGGGGCGGCAAGGTCGTCCAGTGTTAGAATCTCACTAGGGATTGTGCGGAATACTGCGCCGATACCTCGGTTTTGCATAAAAACGTTTGTACGAAAACGTGCAATATTAGTCAGTTCAAATGAAAAATCGAGTTCTTGGTGTTCTTCAAAACTTTTTCGTTGATCGTCATTCATAATGTCGTAAATCATTTTATGAATGGCTTCAGGTTCAAGGTCTGGAGTGTCTAAGCGCTTGATATCGCCGTCCAGTCGAATCATAGGTGGAAGGCCTGCGGAAAGGTGTAAATCCGAAGCGCCCTGTTGCGCACTAAACTCTAATAGTTGGGTGACATCCATGGGTTTGTTTCCTCAACACTGGTTTTGAATAGGTATGATTAAAATTCATTATAGAGAATAATGGTATTAAAGAGAATTCAATAATCTTATAAGAGTTTTTATATTTCCTATAAAAAATAAAAACCTTATACTGCGTAGCGAATTCAAATAACTGTTAAAATAGTATGCACTTATAGTAAAATGACGTATTAACGATATAAGAATAATAACCAAGCAGGTACTGGGAATAGTTTATGGATGATGTATCACGACCGATTGACAACTCATTAAATCATATGAAAGGAAGCGGTCAGATTAGGCAGGATGCCGATGAAATTGATCTGTTTGAATTGTGGAACAATTTGCTAAAAGAGCGTTGGTTGATCATTGCAATCACCGGTGTTGTGACGCTTGTAGCAGGTATGTATGCGTTTTTAACCACGCCTGTCTATCAGTCTCAAGCCTATTTTTTGCCGCCTTCTGTGGAAGATGTGCAGGAGATGAATGCGCTTAACTTGTTGACGAAAAAAGACTTTTATCAGCCAGACGATGTTTATGAGGATTTCATTAAGTATTTGAATTCTCGTGAAGTTCTAAAGCAGGTATTTAATCATTACGGTTTGGCTTCGCTGTATGAAAGTAAGCTGGATCAAGATGGCGAAGTTGATAAAACAGCACTTCTTAATAAGGCTTTTGAAGAATTCTCACAAGATCTTCAGCTGAAGTTGCCGAAAAAAGATGAATCGATAGAGGAAATTTCAGTTAATTTATCGTTAAAGTCGTCTCCTGAGAAAACGGCTGATATTTTGAATGCGATAGTAAAGTTGGCCGAAGAGAAGACGATTGCTCAGTATTTGAGAGATATTGAATCAGAACTGAATATTCGTAAGCAACGCATTAATGATCAAATTTTCAGTTTGCGTCAAATTGAGAAGGAGCGCCGTTTGGATCGTATTGTGCGTTTGCAAGAAGCGGCGAGTATCGCACATGACCTAAAGCTTTCCGAACCGGTTTCTATGGGCCCTCAAGTTAGGGTTCAGGGGGTTGCTAACCAGGGACTACCACTTTATTACCTGGGCTATAAACTTTTGGAAGCCGAGTTGGATGCTTTGAAAGTGCGCAAGAATGATGATCCGTTTATTAAGGATTTGCGAGGTCTTCAGCAGGAATTGGCCGAATTGAATGGTTTGAAGCTGGACGCTTCAAAGTTTGGTGTTGTAACGCTTGACCAGGCAGCTGAACCAGCAGCCAAACCCGTTAAGCCAAAGAAGACGCTAATTGTCTTGGTCGGGCTGGTGTTTGGATTAATGTTCGGAATATTTATTGCGTTAATCCGAAGCGGGTTAAAAAATCGTCAGGTTCAAGCTTAAACATTGAATTAAACAACGTAGAGTTTGAGATTGCATTGATGATTCACCGATGCATAAAAAACCGGCTGAAAGCCGGTTTTTTATGCATAAACGTCAGGCAAAATCTAATTGAATCCGATTTTATGAACGGTTGGTTCAATTCCTCTGGTCTTATAAGCTTTCCAACGTTCCCGTCCCATTTGCACTAGATATTCAGTTTGATCCAGAATTTCAATGGTTCTTTGATAGTAGGAAAAATCGTCCGAAAAGGTAGTATGAAGATTAATCAACACATCCTTGCACGGATGTTCAATTGTCTCACCATAAAGCTGTATGGGGGCTGGCACAGCGTTTCTGACACTGTGCACGATGAAGCTTTGTGGTTGATAATCCCATAGCGTCAGATCATAACGTAACGCCTCCTGTTCGTTTTTGAACCGCACGTCACAGCGACGTTTCTCGGATTGGATTTTCTTCAGAAGCTTGCTTAAAAAGAGCTCGCGTTTTTCAGGTTCCGTGCTGTTTAGGACATAAAACAGCACGTCCTTTTCACGATTTCCTTCAGTAGTTGTCTGCATCGTTGTTTTCCAGCTTCGAGCGAAGGTTTTCAGTTTCTGTTAGCAGGTACTGAACCACGGCCGGTACCGGGCGGCCGGTTGCACCTTTTTTATCTCCGCTTACCCAGGCCGTACCCGCAATGTCCAAGTGCGCCCACTTAACTTCTTTAGTGAATCGTGCCAAGAACTGTCCTGCTGTGATGGTTCCACCGGCGCGACCGCCGATGTTAGCCATGTCTGCAAAGTTGGATTTGAGCTGTTCGTCCCATTCTTCTCCTAGCGGAAGCTGCCAGAATCGATCATAGGTTTCCTGACCGGCAGCGAGCAGAGCATCAGCCATCGACTGGTCGTTTGCCATCAATCCAGAGACGTGATTTCCAAGTGCGATGATACAGGCCCCGGTTAAAGTTGCCATGTCGACGATTTTTTCAGGTTGATAAGTCTGCTGTGCGTAGGTCAATGCATCGCATAGAATCAGGCGTCCTTCTGCATCTGTATTCAGGATTTCAATGGTCTGTCCTGAAAGAGAAGTGACGACGTCACCTGGCTTGATGGCGTTTCCGGATGGCATGTTTTCGGTGGCAGGAATGACACCGACTACATTGATGTTAGGTTTTAATTCGCCGAGTGCTTTGAAAACACCTAGTACGGTCGCAGCACCGCCCATGTCGTATTTCATTTCGTCCATGGCTGCACCGGGTTTCAATGAGATTCCACCTGTATCAAAGGTAACGCCTTTACCAACCAAGGCAATCGGTGCTTCATCACCGGCTCCTTTATAAGATAAACAGATCATCTTAGGAGGGGTTATTGTTCCTTGAGCCACAGCCATGAAAGAGCCCATGCCCATTTCGATCATTTGTTCACGATCCAGAATATTGGTGTCAAAACCGTAGGTCTTACCAAGTTCGATCGCTGTATCGGCTAGATGCGAAGGTGTGCAAAAGTTGCTTGGCATATTGGCAAGGTCTTGGGTTAGCCCCATTCCAACTGCGGTGGCTTGACCTTGTGACGCAGCATTGGCCAATTCAACGGTTTCGGTTAACGGAAAGGCCATGCTGTTCAGTTTAGGCTCTTTGGGGTGATGCTCGCCGCGGCTTTCGTGAGCATAATCATAAAAACTCTGCTGGAAAATCTGGCTGTTTTGGCGAACCGACCAGGCCTGTTCAAAATTTTGAACGGAAATCAAAGCGAGTGCGTTCAATACATTCTGTGCACCGCTGTTTTCAATTGCTACGGCCGCGGCTTTCGTGGCTTCAAGATAGGTTTTGGTGGTTAAGCTTTCCGCTTTTCCAAGGCCAACAAGCAGGATGCGGCTCGGCGCAGAACCTGATGGCTGCATGACCATGAATGTTTTAGCGGCTTTGCCGGTGAAGTCTGCAGACTCATTTAATTGGACGATCATTTGGCTCAGGTTGGACTCTTTATCCAATTCTGTACAGGCTTCAGCTAATTGGCCGTCTGCAAATACCGGTAGGATGATTGTGTCGTAAGAGTTCAGTGTCGTGGTAGCATCAAAGCTAAAAGAAATACGTTTCATCTTGTTAAAAAGCCTTTGTTAGAGATTATTAATGACTTTGTTTTGTATAATGCGGATTATAACAGGCCTGTTGGGTTTTCAAATGTGCTGAAATTGCCGCTGAAAAAGGCCGAAAAATTATATTAATTCTACCATTGTAATGTTTCAGGGGATGCTTTTGCGAATTCTCGATCGATATTTGTTAAAAGAGTTGTTTGCGACCTTTTTCGCCGTTTTGGCGGTACTGTTGCTGATCACCTTTGGAACAGAAACCACTAAGCTACTGGCGTTGGCGGTAGAAGGTAAATTACCCGCTTCTGTCGTATTCCAAGTCCTGCTATTGAAAATTCCTCCCGCTTTGGAAGTCATTCTGCCTTTGGTGGCGTTGTTGAGTGTCATGTTAGCAGTTGGAAGGTTGTATCAGGATCACGAGATGGTGGTGATGAACAGTTGCGGTATCTCTCCCCGCTATTTTCAGAAGATGGTTTTCTGGTTTTTACTGCCGGTCGCGCTGTTAACCGCGTTGATTACCTTATATATCACGCCCTTGAGCTACGAAAAAGAATTGTCATTGGTCAAAGAGGCGCAAACCAGTGCACCGTTTGCCGGATTGGTCTCCGGAAAATTTAATGAACTTCCGAATAATAAAGGCGTGCTTTATGCACGTAAGATTGATGCGGATGGTCGCATGCTTGATGTTTGGATTCAATATAAAGGCGAGGATAAAGACCTGATTCTAACCGCACCACAAGGGCAGTTTGAGTGGATTAAGGAGCGTTTGGCTTTGGTGTTGTTGAAGGGCAAAAGTTATGAAGGCCTTCAGTCTAATAAAGAGACATTGACGGTTCAGCATTTTGATCGTTTTGAAGGGTATTTGCCGGAACTGGAAACCGCGGCCCAGCAGAAGGTCAAAGGCATCTGGGCGCCGACCTCGGTTTTGTGGAATTCAGAACGTTTAGAAGATAAGGCACTGATCCAATGGCGTGTGGTCGTGCCGATGGGGGTTTTGATTCTTGGCTTGCTCGGCTTGCGTTTGAGTAAGACGGGACCAAGAGAAGGGCGATTTGCCAAGTTGTTTATTGCGATCGTGCTGTATGTGATTTACAACCAATTACTGGTTACAGCGCGAGATGGCCTTTCCAGCGGAAGTATTCCTTTGTATATCGGGCTTTGGCCGATTCCGCTATTGTTCCTCTGGTACGCTTTGTATCTTCCGGGAAAGAAAAAATCAAAGAACGTTACCGCAACGAATGATATGAAGCCGCATGGGGGCCAAACTTTATGAACCGTATAGAGCGTTATCTGGGTCAGGTGGTGTTTACCCATACTTTGTTGGTTCTGTTTGTGTTGCTGGTGATTTTGGGATTCTCCGAATTTATGATTCAAGTCGGTAAGTTGACCGAGGAATACACGCTTGCGAAAGGCACGCTTTATACGCTGCTGAAATTGCCGGTTTATGCTTATGAGATTTTTCCGGTTGCCCTGCTGATCGGTTCCCTGATGGGACTCGGTGCTTTGGCGAATCAATCGGAATTGACGATATTGAGGGTCACAGGGTGGTCGGTAAGACGGATTTTGTTTGCGGTTCTAAAGACTGCAATGTTGATGTGGCTTGTGATGGCGTTAATGGGAGAGTTTATTGCGCCCGGCAGTGAGGCGTATTCTAAGAAGGTTCGTAGTGAAGCTTTACAGAAAGGCTTTTCTGTTGGTAGTGGCAGTGGGTTTTGGTTGAAAGATCTGAATCGTTACATTTATGTCGGTCAGGTGATTTCGAGTACAGAATTGAATCATGTTGAGATTTACACACAGGATTCCGGTGAGATCAGCCAGTTTCTTCAGGCGCAAAAGGCGACTTATTCCGAAGGGCATTGGGTACTTTCCGGGATTCTTCGTCAGGACATTCAGCTAAAAACCGTTGGAAAAACGAACGATGAGAAGTTGCCTTTACTTGATTGGCAGGATCAACGCATCAAATCGGAAACGTTTGACTTTCCTTTACAGCCGGAAGTGTTGGAGAGTTTGAATATAGAGACTCGGTACATGAGTCTTTTTGACTTGTACGGTTATATATCGTTTTTGAAGGAAAATGAGCTGGATTCCGAACAGTACCAATTGGCATTCTGGCGTAAGCTGGCCATGCCCTTGGTTGTCATTGGAATGATTGCAATTGTCTTCCCGTTGATCTTTGGTTCACAGCGCCAGGTGAGCATGGGGCAAAGGGTGTTTGTGGGGATTCTGATCGGTATGGGCTTTCACTTGGCGAATCAGATGTTTGGAAACCTGAGTGTGGTCTATCAATTACCGGCCGTAGTAGGAGCTTTTTTACCAGCCGGATTGATGTTGATGATTGCTATGGTGTGGTTAAAGAAGGTACGTTAACCGGATTCAATCGCTTTATTCTTCTACTAATTGACGGATGCTGTAAACGCCGGCTTTGCCAGCAAGTTTCTCCGCTAGAAAGGGCAGTGCCGTTTGCATTTCCTGCATGAGTGTCCAAGGTGGGTTGACCAGGATCATACCGCTTGATGTCATGCCTCGTTCTTCAGTATCCGCTTGCAGTCCCAGTTCAAACACTTGGATATTTCGGATGCCGCTGTTTTTGATTGAATCCAACATCTTTTCGATTTGTTTGCGTTTGACCACTGGATACCAAATGGCATAGGTTCCGGTTGCAAAGCGCTTATGGCATTGAATCAGTACCTCCACCACGCGATCATAGTCGGTTTTGACTTCGTAGGGCGGATCGATCAGAACCAATCCTCGACGCTCTTTAGGCGGCATTGCGCCGATAGCGCTTTGAAAACCGTCTTTGTTGAATATTTTTATACGGCGATCGTGTTTGAAGTTGCTGAGAAGTGTTTGCTGTTCACGCGGATGCAGTTCACAAAGCGACAAACGGTCGTATTCACGAAGAAGATGCGCCGCAAACCATGGCGAGCCGGGGTAATGCGATAAGGTTTCTGAATTGCTCTGATGTTGTCTATGGAACTCTTTGACACACTCGACGTAGTCATTGACCGATTCCGGCAGGCCTGTTTGTTCCCATAGAAGTCCGATTCCGTTTCGGTATTCGCAGTTTTTTTGCGCTTCATCCGAATCAAGACTGAAGCCTCCGGGACCGGAATGCGTGTCCAGGTAAAAGACCGGTTTCGGTTTTACGGTCAGGTAATTTAGAGTATGAACCAAAATGGTGTGTTTGAGTACATCGGCGAAATTACCGGCGTGAAAAGAGTGTAGGTAGCTTAGCATAACGCCTCAAAATGGCTGAATAGGGGAGTTATGTGAATTATAACGATTTGCATGGAACCGGGATTGAAAATCAGTGTTTTAGTTTCTTTTTTGCTATGTCGTCAATCAGGAATTGTTGAAAATCATCTGCTGTTAAAGGGTGGCTGAAATAGTAACCTTGAATCTCTTCGCATTGTTCCTGCTTTAAAAACTCCAACTGTTCAATTGTCTCAACCCCCTCGGCAATCGTCATTAATCCCAGGTTCTGCGCCAGGCTAATGATGGCCTTGACGATTGCACGGTCTTCCGCGTCGATGGTTAGGTCACGCACAAAGGAACTGTCAATCTTGAGTTTGGTCGCATTGAAACGCTTTAGATAGTTCAATGAAGAGTAACCGGTTCCGAAGTCGTCGATTGCAATTTTGATACCGTGCGCGTTCAGCTTGTTGATCATCTCGATGGCGGCTTCCGGATCTGACATGGCAACGGTTTCTGTCAGTTCCAGTTCCAGATATTTCGGTGAAACACCGGTTTCGGCGAGAATGTGTAGGACTTGATCCGGCAATTCTTTTTGGCGGAATTGGACTGCTGATAGATTGACGGCCATGACAAGAGGTGGGAACCCTTGATCAATCCAGGTTTTAAGTTGTTGTAGTGCAGTACGCAACACCCATTGCCCTATGCTTAATATCTGTCCGCTTTGTTCTGCAACCGGAATGAATTCCATTGGCGAAATGTTACCCAATTCCGGGTGGTGCCAGCGGATTAGAGCTTCTGCGCCAACGATTTGACCGGTTTGGGCACAGACTTGCGGCTGGTAATGCAGTTGAAATTCATTTCTAATGAGCGCCATGCGTAAAGCGCTCTCAATCTGCATTAAACGAGAAGAGTGTGCTTGCATTTCTTCTGTGAAGAACCGATAGGCGTTGCGTCCGTCTTGTTTGGCTTCGTACATGGCTGCGTCAGCATTTCTAAGCAGTGTATGAATGTCGTCACCATCTTGCGGGAAGACTGCAATACCAATCGACGGGGTGATGAATAGCTCATAGGATTCCACTTTGATTTGATCTGAAACGGAGTGAAGGATTTTTTCGGCAACGTGAGCGGAGCCGTCTTCTCCCGTCCCTGGCAGCACGATAATAAATTCGTCACCGCCCTGGCGGGCCAGGGTATCTTCCGCACGTAAAAGTTTGGACATGCGCCTACCTGTTTCGATCAGCAGTTCATCCCCTATGTGGTGGCCTAACGTATCATTGACGTTCTTGAAGTGATCCAGATCAACAAACAGTAATGCCAAAGGTGTATTGTGACGTTTTGATTCACTGATGGCATGTTGTAGTCGATCCATTAACAGTTGTCGGTTGGCAAGGTTGGTCAAAGGGTCGTAATGCGCCAGATGTTGAATTTTTTCTTCGGATTCTTTGACTTTGGATATGTCTGTAAACATGCCGATGTATTCGGTGGTATTGCCACGTTCGTCAAGTCCTCGGCTAATGGTCAGCCACTCCGGAAACACTTCTCCGTCTTTTCGGCGGTTCCAGACTTCGCCCTGCCAATGCCCCTGGTTATCTACGGTTTCCCACATGTTTTTATAGAATTGCTCAGAATGCTTGCCGGAAGCAAGGAATCCTGGAGTTCTTCCGAGTACTTCATTCGCGCTGTACCCGCTAATCTCGGTGAATGCCTGATTCACCAGAAGAATGGTCTTATCTGGATCGGTAATCATGATGCCTTCGCGACTCTGTTCAAATACTTTGGATGCCAGTTCGATTTGCGCTTCGGTTTTTTTGTGTTCGGTGATGTCCGAGGTGAATCCGTGCCATAGAACTGAACCATCAGGTTCTTTTTCGGGCATGGCGTTGGCGGATAACCATTTTATGGTTCCATCTTTGAATAAAACCCTGTATTCATGGTGCCAATGGGTCAAAGTGTCTGCGGATTTTTGAATGGTATCAATTACTTCTTGCCTATCGTCGGGATGCACAATTTCGAAAACTTTACTGGCATCTTCCTTTACATCTATCGGGTGTATTTGGAAGAGATCATAAAGGGCGTCGCTAATAAATGGAAAGCTGACATGACCATCCGGAGTCATCCGATACTGATAAATCATTCCAGGAAGGCGTTCTGCCAATTTTTTCAAGCGATCAAAGGCTTCCTGTTTGGCAGTTTCGGCTTTTTTACGGACTTTTTCATGTGCAAAACTGTTTAGAGCAAAACCGATGTCGGTCGTCATTTCGATTAATAGGTCTCGTGCGGGTTCGTCAAATGCTTCGAGCGTATCAGAGTAGAGGTTGAGCGTTCCTATGATTTTGTTATTTTGGTGAAGAGGGATAGCGGCGGAAGATTGCCAGCCAGCCTGAGAGCCTTTTTCATGCCAAGCGGAAGTTCGTGAATCATTGAGGAAATCCTGGCACCAATAGGGCCGATTTTCACGGAAAGCGATGCCTGTAGGCCCTTGGCCGGATGGTTCGTTTTCATCGATTGAAATTTCCAGCTCTTTCAGGTATTCGGAGTGTGCACCATAATAGGCCTTTGGATGAATTTTTTGAGAAGTTTTATCAATTATTCCAACCCAAGCCATCTTCATGCCGCCGTGTTTTACAGCCACTTCGCAGATTTTGTTATACAGGTCTTCTTCGTTGTTGCAACGGACGATCGCTTCGTTGATTTGGCTCATTGCGGAGTAGAGGAGGGTCAATCTTTCAAGTTGTAGTTCCGCTTCTTTACGTTTGGTGATGTCACGGGCGACTCCGAGAACTCCGATGACGTTACCGGAAGCATCTTTTACAGGCGTTTTGACCGTTGAGAAGAGCCCCTTGTAACCAGTGTCTGAAAACGTAAGCCATTCTTCGTTTTCTGTCGGTTTGTCTTGGTACATTGCATTGCGGTCGTGCTCTCTAAAGAAGTCCGCTAGTTTTTCGTCTACAAAGTCATAATCGGTTTTGCCGACGATTTCATGTTCTTTAGCGCCAAAGAATGATTCGAAGCTAGGGTTGCAGTTTAGATAAACGCCGTTGATGTCTTTGAGCCAAACTAAATCGGGTATGGTGTGAATTAACGTTAATAATTGATTTTGATTAGCGAGATTCTGTTCGGTTAGGTTAGTGAACTCTGTAATGTCTTGAATGGTCGCAAGGAAAAACTGAACGCTGCCGTCTTCATTTCGAATGCATTTGACATCTATAACTCCAAGGAGGGGACAGTCATCTTTGCATCTCAGGTGAACTTCTTGAATGAACCCGTCATAGTTTTGTTCTGTGATTAGAGAGAACTTTTCTTCTAGCAGAAGATGATTTTCAGGAGCAATAATGTCCGAAAAACGTTTTATGATCAACTCCTTGGATTCATATCCCAGCATTTCGGCAAGGTGTGAATTGAACCTCAGCCATTTTTCATGGTCGGGATCAAGGATGGCCATTCCGATAAAGGGAAGTTCGTAGAAATGTTGGAGTAGGTGTTCGGTTTGATTTTTTTCCGCCAATAGCTCCAAGCGTTGAGCTTGTCTTTGTTTCTGTAAAACCATAATGAAAGCGATTCCTACAATCACGATGGAAAGCAGGGTGATTAGACTGATCCAAAAGACTAGGTCATGCAGCGATCGTGTGGCTTCTTTTAAGTCCATTTTTGAAATCAGCATCCAGTCGGTGCCATCAACAGGATGGTACGCAGCGAGTACCTCAACGCCACGATAATCCTTGCCGGTCATTGTTCCTGAGTTTCTGTTTTGCAGCGCGATTGCGGCTGGAAGGTTGGGGTCTGTAATGGTGTGGTGCTTTAAATCCGCTTTTCTTTCAGCGGTTAGCTTTTTTAGTGGTGTTAAATGTTCAACTTTTCCTTGGTTGTTTCTAACTAAAATGGTCTCGCCGCTTGCGCTGTTCGTTGGCCAGTGCTGAAGGTACGGAAAAATGAACTGGTTCGGATCGATATGAATAAGTACAAGAGCAATAACTGGATCTTCAATTTTAGATTCATCGATTAGAGGTATGACATAATCCATATGAGCAGGATGGTTTTTGTCCATAAGGATGCCTGTATGTTCGATGGTTTTAAGCGTTAAACTTTTATCTTGTACTCTTAGGCTCTCTATGGAAGGTTCGTGAGGTTCTCCCACTTTAACCAATACTTCTTTATACGGAGATATTAAGATGATGGAGTTGTATTTATAAAGCTGATGTAACGCGCTGAATAATTCAGCGATCACCATTTTCTGTTCGGTTACTTTATTACCGTTAAGCAGTTGTTCGGTATGGTTAAGCAAGACTTTATTGGATGCGATAACCTTGGCAATATTGTTTTGTTCATGAAGCCAGTTTTCGATCTGACTGGCTTTTAAATCGGCAATCGCTGAAAGTTTGTTTAATGCTTGCTGCTGCATTTTAGGGCCGTGATTTGTAATGACGGTAACGGCGAATAAAGGCACCATTAGAATCAATAACAAAAATACCAACCAGGTACGAGACGGTTTTTCTCTGTTTTGCGATGTTGTACCAGGGGATGAAGCAGCCATTCTTTGCCTTGTGAATTCAATCTAATAAATACCAACATTATTATCTTAAATTAAAGTCTGGTTAAGTGTGTGGTTTTTGTTATTGATTGGGTTGTGATTTGTGTTGAAAAATTTGATCAGTTAGATTGGAGAGGGGAAGTATGTTAAAGGTGCGAGAGGTAAAGACAGAAGATATTCCTGTATTGGTTGAAATGGTGGGAGCGTTGTTGGATGAAATCATGTCGACGATGAACCAAGTGTATTTCAAGTTTGAGTATGAAGCTGCATTGAAACAGGCTAAAGAACTGATTGGTAAAGACAAGTATTTTGCATTGATAGCTTGGTTGGAAGGTGAGCCGGTAGGCATGATCGCAGCCTATGAAAGTTATGCACTCTATGCGCAAGGCGCATACGGCACAATCCCCGAGTGCTATGTGTCATCTAAATTCCGAGGAAAAGGCATTGGTAAGGCTCTGATTGATTCCGTGATCAAATTAGCAAAACAGAAGGGCTGGCACAGGCTGGAAGTGACAACGCCACCTTTACCGGAGTTTGAGTCCTCACTCCATTTTTACGAGCAGAATGGCTTTGAAATCTCTGGTGGAAAAAAGCTCAAACTATCTTTGTAAAAAGAAAATGGACCTTAAAATAAAAAAGCCAGGTTTCAAAACACTGTAAGTGTATGAAATACCTGGCTTTAGAATATGGCTCCCGATGCTGGACTCGAACCAGCGACATACGGATTAACAGTCCGGTGTTCTACCAACTGAACTAATCGGGATTAGTCGTTCAAGCAATCGCTTGATGTGTGCGTATTATAGGGAAATATCTTTCCCCTGCAACCCCTTTTTTAATTTTTTTTCATTTTTTGACGCTGATCTGCATTGGAGCCGTAGGCTTCAATATTAAGGTAAATATAGGCCACCTTAAATTCAAAATTATTCATATTCGTTTAGATGCTTGTTAAGTGTTATTAATTGCACTGTAAATCAAGCTTTTACTGGCTAAGTTTCCATTTGGATGGATTTTAAGCCGTTATAATGCATCTTATTTTCTTTGAATTTGTAAGGGTATTTAGGTGATAGGCTTTCGATCTAAGTTTTTTGTTGGATTGACAACATTTTCCACTTCATTTTTTTGCGCGACCTCTTCTGGCGCAGACATCTACCAAAACAGCGGAATGAGCTTTAAAGGAACGACAGGGTTGTTGCTTGTGCCGACAGCTCAAGTGATTGAGTATGGGGCTTTAGGTTACGGCGTGAATAACTTTTTATTTCCGGGTTACCCAAAAGACCTGGAAGCAGAAAATTATTATGTAACAGCAGGCGTCTGGAAAGGGTTTGAGGTTCAAGTTGGTCTTAATGAGTCTCATAGGCAAGGGGCGGATCCTAATAGATATAATGATTTTTATAGACGGGACTTGGTTGGAAATGCCAAATACAGTTTTGAACTATTCAGTCCTCATTTTAAAGTTGCCGTTGGTGGACAGGACATAGCGGGAAAGGTGATTAATTCTCGTCGGTATTATGCGGTTGGAACGTTGGCTAACGAACTTGGCTCAATCAGTTTAGGGTACGCTCGTAATCCGGACTCCAGCAACGCCAGCCATTTGGATGGGGTTTTTGGTGGGGTGCAATTGGAACTGCTGTATGGTTTCGCCGCTCTTGCTGAATATGATGGTCTATATAAGCGTGCTGGACTACGTTATCGTTTATCGAATCTTTTCGGCAGTCATGCTCACCTGAATGCACAAGCCAGTTTATTGAGCGATGCGCCAGATGAGGATTCCGTTGTTGGACTGTCACTCGTAGTTCCGCTGGGAGCGAAAGCTTCCGAAGTGGCCTCATCCATGGATGTGGAGAGGCCTGTTGAAAACGTTTCGCCTAAGAACGTGGATTCAGTCCCGGTTAAATATAAAGTGTTTCCAGAGGACTTTGCGAAAAGTAAACAGGATAAACCGGATTTGGACTTTTATCGGGTAAGTCTCGAAAAGAAGGAAGATAAAATTGAGAAAGACCTTGCTGATGAAGTCTCTTCAAATAAGGTAGGTATGTTTGCGAAAGCGGACTCGGTTTCAATCCAGACTTTGGTAAAAGACCTTGAGGATGCCGGGTTGCAATTTGTGGCGGCGAAGCAGGATGCAGACACATTATATATACGTTATCAAAACCGTGCTTTTGATTGGAGTGAGCAAGATGCTTTGGCTCAAGTTATTGCTTTGAGTTCTGGGTATGCAGATCAAAATAAGATCGCCAATTTGCAAATAGAGGTTTGGAGCGAGCAAAACCCGGTGCTTAAGGTTCAGTTAAGTCCAAATTGGGCTTTGGAAAAACCGGCAAATAATCATAAGTCTAGGTATTTTGAGCCGCACTTTGAACAGCTTGGCCTGTTTTCAGACCGCCAGTCTGATTGGGATGTTGAAAAGGGGCGGACGGAATGGGTCTCTGTGAAAGTGTCCCCGGTTCTGAGTAATACAATCGGTTCCGAGGTTGGCGTTTATCAATATTCCCTCGGGCTTAATACGGAAGTCAGTTCCGAGCTGTGGAAAGGTGGTCGAATCAGTATCAATCGTATGGATTTGCTGCATAACAGCTACCATTATGAATCAGGCGGATTCTTTGAAGGCTATGCTGTTCCTTCTGACTACATTCAGGCCGTACTGCAGCAGACATTGGTTCCTTTTAAAGGGTTTGTCAATACGGTTTCATATCATCACCCTTTGAAAGAGGGGTTGAATACCTATCAGTTGATTGATGAATGGCGTTATTACGGATTTGGTGGGCGTCATCAGATTTATGGCTACGGAGCTTATAGCTGGAGTGATAAGGGAGCCGCAAATTATCATGATGATTACTTTTACGGTTTTAACGGTTATGAGTATTTCTGGCCGGAACAAGGTATGTCTTTGAATGTAGAGCGAGGCACTTATGTTAATGAGGATTTGACCACTAAGTTTACGTTGAAATCCTATGTTGGTGATTCCCAGTTTAGGGCAAGTTTGATTCGTGAAGATTCCGGATATGAAAAAGTGTATGTTGCTTTGACTGTTCCACTGACACCAAGAAAAGCACTTTCTTTGGGACCTGTGACCGTGAGAGGAGAGGGTAAATGGAGGTATGGAATTCAGACGCTTACAGATGATCCGTATGATGCCGCATACAACCCGAATATCGGGGATTCGAAGTATAAACCTTTTGGTTTTTATGCCGCTCAACCCTACGAGCCACACGACTCTGTAATGGATTCCGGAAGGTTGACTCCTGTTTATTTAAAAAATACAAAAAAACAGTTGAAATCATTAGTAAAAAAGTGGTTAAAATAGGTAGAAATTTGAATAACAGCTTTTGGTTATATTAATTATGGGGAATGTCATGAAAAAAAGTTTAATTTCAGCAGCTATTTTGGCCTCTTTGGGGTCATTGACTTTGTCTGGTTGTTTCAGTAGCTCAAGCAGTTCTACAACTGCCGTAACTGGTACGGTAGTGGATTGGAATATTACAGATGCAACGGTGTGTGCCGATGTTAATAAAAACTACATTTGTGACGCCGGTGAGGCGAGTACTACTTCTGGGGCAGATGGAAAATTCACGTTGAATGTTCCTAATGATGTGACAGTCTATAACCTTTTGGCAAAAGGTGGTACTGATACTGCTACTAATCAGGCGTTTAATGGTGTTTTAGCGGCTCCGTCTACTTCACAATACATCACTCCAGTTAGTACACTCGGTGTAGTATACGGTTCTGGAGCTTTGGAACGAGTCAACTCTTTTTATGGTACGACTTTTACTAGCTTGGATGTTAACCCTATTGCTGATGCGGGCTTGTTTAGGGTTTCTCAGCAAGTTGCAACCATGTTGTCGTCTATGGCTGAGATTACTTCGAGAGTCACAAATGCCGGTACTTTGGATGGTACGGCGCAAGAGGAACGTTATAACTTCTCATTGGCTACTAAGGCTTTTGTAAACTATCTTAAAACGGACACGACTGGGACGAACTCTACCCAAAACTATGTGTCGGAAACACTTAAGAACGTTGCCTCTCAGCTAGTTACAGATACTACGTCAACTGCATACACTAATTTGCAGTCGACTCTTGTGACGACAAGCAGCACAGTGTATAACGCTGTGAATGATGTAAACGCGGCTTTGGTTAGCTATACGCCTCCAACTGACTCAACCATTCCAACGGTTGTTGTTAGTGCGCAAACAACGGCAGCGGATGCTGCGAATACGGCAGATGATAGCCTTCCGGCAACATTTACTGCAGTAACCATTACGGTTCCGGAAGATGCGGTAACTGTATCTGGTACTTCTGGTACTTCTGGTACTTCTGGTACGACGACTGTCTCAGGCGCACAGTAATCGATTCGAATTTCAAATTTAGAAATTTTGAATATAAGAAACCCCGTCATTTTGGCGGGGTTTTTTTATGTCTGAAAAAAGTGTTGGGGATAAAAATGGGAATGTATGGGTTGTAAATATAGAAATGATACGAGAGTGTGTAATCGTAATGAATTTTGAAGCGTTTTTGATGTAAAAGATTGGTACGACCGAGTGGACTCGAACCACCGACCCCCACCATGTCAAGGTGGTGCTCTAACCAACTGAGCTACGGTCGTACAATAGAAAGTGTATTTTTAAGTTGAGAACTTAAAAATGGTACCAGTGGGCGGACTCGAACCGCCACGCTATCACTAGCATCGGATTTTGAATCCGACGTGTCTACCAATTTCACCACACTGGCTTGTTGTGAAGATGCGCATTATAGGATCATGGAAAAGCAGTGTCAACCCAGTCAGACACTTTTAATGACTTTTTTGTTTTTATCCGTTTTTCGTAATTCCCTATTTTGCTATTGGCAATTTTAGTGGGCAGATAAAAATTAGTGTTTTGACTGATTTATAGGAATTATTAATAATCCATGTTCAAAAAAAGTTATAGGGCTAATTCCCTGTGGATTAAGGAAACTGCGAATGGCGATATTCAATACTATTGAAAATAAGGATAAATGGATGATCTATATCAAGTCGATCATTCTGGGAGCGGCGTTTATCATGCCGTTTGCTTATATTCAGTTTACGCAGATTCAGGCGGAGATGCGTCTTTCTTACTTTGTCATGCCGACACTTGCGACTCTCTTTGTAGCCATCCTGTTGATTAAGGTCAATCTGCTGCAGGCCAAGGTGATGAAAGAGCGTTCCTTGTTCAAGGCTGCCGTTGATTTTTCATTGGAGTTCACCTATATCCGTACCCTTGAAGGAGAGTATGAATACGTTTCACGAGCGGTGATGGATGTGACCGGTTACACGCAGAAAGAGTTTTATGACAATCCCAACTTTATGGATCGGATTATCCATCCGGATGATAAAGCGTATTGGTATGGCCACGTCCACAACGTGAATCACCATGGTGAACCGGAGAATATCGAGTTCCGCATCGTAACCAAAACCGGTGAGGTTCGTTGGATTCAGCACTTGTGCGGTGCCGTTCATGGAGCCAGCGGTGAGATTATCGGAATCCGTTCCACCAATATTGATGTAACCGAGCGCCGTTTGACCGATGACAAATTGAAGAAGATGGGGTTTTATGACCCTTTGACCAATTTGCCTAACCGTCGTTATATTTCCGATCATATGGCCGAATTGATCCTTCAGGATCAACTTGCGGAGGAGCATCAGGAGTTTGCGGTGATGTTCCTGGATCTGAACCGTTTCAAATACGTCAATGACGCGCACGGACATACGATTGGCGATGAGCTGCTTAGACAGGTGGCTGAACGCTTCCAGAGTGGTTGGGCGCAGAAATACAAGAGTGTGATCAGCCGTTTCGGCGGGGATGAGTTTGTGATTGTAAAGCAAGGCGGCGTGACGCCGACGGATATACAGAATTGCGTGAATAATCTGAACCAGCTGCTCGAAGAGGCGTTTGTCATTCAGGGACACAGCTTGAGTATCGGTACTAGTGTTGGGGTGGCCGTGTATCCACGTGATGGTATGACCTCGGAAACCTTGATCAAAAATGCCGATGCGGCGATGTTCCGTGCTAAGAACGAAGGTTTGAGCATGAAGTTCTTTTCACATGAGATGGCGGAGCATGCGTCGAATATGGTTGGATTGCAGTCGCAGCTTAAGAATGCACTGCAGGACGGGTTGATTCAACCTCACTATCAGCCTTTGGTGGACATGAAAACCGGCCAGACCATTGGTGTCGAAGTGCTGGCGCGTTGGATTACGCAAGACGGCAGTCAAGCGCCTTCACCGGCTGTGTTTATTCCGGTTTCGGAAGAAACGGGGTTGATCTGGTCGTTGAGTGAGATGATGATCTCGCAAGCGGGCCGTCAAATCATCAAGTGGCAGGAGCAGGGCGTGAAGATGAAGTATTCGATCAACGTGTCTGCCCGTCAGTTTGCCGATGACAATTTCTGTCATCAGGCAATCAACCAATTCAAGCGTTTGGGGGTGGATCCCGAGTCGGTTCAGATTGAATTGACGGAAACCATCCTGTTGAACAACATCGAGCGTAGTATTGAGAAAATCCAGCATCTGAAGGCCGAAGGGTTCTCGATCGCGCTGGATGATTTTGGAACCGGCTTTGCGTCTTTGCACTATTTGACGCTCTTCCCGTTGGATACGTTGAAGGTGGATCGCGCGTTCGTGGTCAATATTCTTGAAGACAAACGCCAGTATGCGATTGCCAAATCGATTATCAATCTTGCTCATGATCTGGATTTGGTGGTGGTGGCCGAAGGGATCGAGACCGAAGAACAGCGCAAACTTCTGGCGGATCTGGGATGTGATATCGGTCAGGGGTATTTATTCAGCCGTCCGGTTGCACCGGAAAACATTTCGTTAAGCCACATAGGTGGCGGCGGCGACAGCTTCATTCCTCAAGGTACCCGTATTCAGTAGCGCCTTTCGCGTTTGGGTAGGTGCTTTTACGAAACTGAACAGGCCTGTTTGCAATGAACGGGCCTGTTTGTAGGTCTATATCCTCTAAGCGCTTGAAAGCAGGTGGGAATTAGGCGAAAATAGCACGCTTTATTTTATGGACACCGTTTCGGTTTGGGTTCTCTCCGGCCGTGGTGATTTTCCCTGCGTGAAAAGACAAGACTTTTTCTTTGAATTACCGGACGAATTAATCGCTCAGCAGCCCGCCCAAGAACGACGCGGTAGCCGTCTGTTGGTATTGGATCCCAATGCCGAGGTTGACAGCAGCGTCGCTGATGCCCGGTTTCCCGATCTTTTGAACTATCTGAAAGCGGATGATTTGTTGGTGTTCAATAACACCAAAGTGATTCCCGCTCGTCTATTTGGCCAAAAATCGACCGGCGGTAAGGTTGAGTTGCTGATTGAGCGTGTTGTCGATGAGCACACCGTTTTAAGTCATGTTCGTTCCAGCAATGCGCCGAAACCCGGTGCCAGACTGATCATTGAAGATGCGTTTGAAGTGGAGGTGCAGGGACGTCAGGATGCGCTGTTTATCCTTAAGGTCTTGTCTGATCAGACCGCACTTGAACTGGTTGAAGCGCATGGTCATATGCCTTTGCCGCCTTATATCGAGCGTCCTGAAGATCAGCAGGAGGATAAAACGCGCTACCAGACGGTCTATTCCAGTAAACCGGGTGCGGTTGCCGCTCCGACGGCCGGACTGCATTTTGATGAAGCCTTGTTGGAGGACATTCGAAATAAGGGCGTTGATATCGGGTTTGTCACTCTGCACGTAGGTGCCGGTACTTTTAAGCCGGTACAGGTGGACGATATTTCCGAGCATGTGATGCATTCCGAGTATCTGGAAGTGGACGAAACGTTGGTTGAGCAGGTCAGGCAGGCGCGTGCGAAAGGCGGGCGAGTGTTTGCAGTGGGAACGACTAGTGTACGTTGTCTGGAAAGTGCCACGCTGTTCAGCTGCAGCGGTGAAATCGAGCCATATCAGGGGGAGACCGATATCTTCATCACGCCGGGCTATGAGTTTAAACAGGTGGATGGTTTGTTGACGAACTTTCATCTGCCGGAATCGACATTGATTATGTTGGTGTCTGCATTGGCTGGGTATCAACATACGATGCATGCCTATGAGCATGCGGTTGCGGAAGAGTATCGCTTTTTCAGTTATGGCGACGCCATGCTGATCTTGCCGAAGAACCCTTCGGCGGAAGTCTAAGGTGTTAAACCTGGGCAATAAGGAATAAGAATGGAATTTGAATTAGACAATACAGACGGTCGTGCTCGCAGAGGCCGGCTGAAATTTGAACGCGGGATAGTTGAAACACCGGCTTTCATGCCGGTTGGAACTTACGGTTCGGTCAAGGGGATGACGCCGGAAGAAGTTAAGGCGACCGGTGCACAGATCATCTTGGGGAATACGTTTCATCTGGCGTTGCGTCCAGGTACCGATATCATCGAACTGCATGGCGATTTGCACGACTTCACACACTGGGAAGGTCCGATTTTGACCGACTCTGGCGGATTTCAGGTGTTCAGTCTCGGAAAGATGCGCAAAATCAAAGAGGAAGGTGTGACCTTTAACAGTCCTGTCGACGGCGCCAAGATTTTCATGGGCCCGGAAGAGTCGATGGAAGTACAGCGCAAGCTCGGTTCGGACATCGTCATGATCTTTGATGAATGTACGCCTTACCCAGCCTCTCACGAAGTGGCGAAAGAATCGATGCAGTTGTCTCTGCGTTGGGCGAAACGTTCCAAAGATGCGCACGGTGACAGTCCGTCGGCTCTGTTCGGTATCGTACAAGGCGGCATGTATGAAGATTTGCGTGTTGAATCGATCGAAGGTTTGAAAGAGATCGGTTTTGACGGTTATGCGATTGGTGGCCTTTCGGTGGGTGAGCCTAAGGAAGAGATGATGGCGACGCTGGATTTCACCGAGCCGCACATGCCGAAGGATAAGCCTCGCTACTTGATGGGAGTGGGTAAGCCGGAAGATATCGTGGAGGCGGTACGCCGCGGTGTCGATATGTTCGATTGCGTTATTCCGACCCGTAATGCCCGCAACGGATTCCTGTTCACCTCGCAAGGCGTGGTTAAGATCCGTAACGCCAAACATAAGACGAGTCTGGAGCCGTTGGATCCACAGTGTGATTGTTATACCTGTCAGAACTACACGCGGGCTTATTTGCACCATCTGGACAAGTGTCATGAAATCCAGGGGGCTCGCCTGAATACGATTCATAATCTGCACTACTATCAGACGTTGATGCGCGGGCTGCGCGATGCCATCTCCGAGAATCGTCTGGACGAGTTTGTCGAGTCGTTTTATGACGGTATCGGCGAACCGGTTCCTGAACTGTAAGCAGGGTGATTGCAGGTCGTTGGAAACGAATTGCAATAAAATGAACAGGCCTGGTGATTTTTAGCAGATTTTTACAATAAGCTGTGCCACAATATGTGCCACAGCGAAACGCTTTTATATGATTTAGTTAGGAGGAAAACAGATGAGCTTTTTTATTAGCGATGCAATGGCGGAAGGTACAGCAGCGGCACAAGGTGGCGGCTGGGAAGGTTTGATCCCACTAGTATTGTTGTTTGTGGTGTTCTATTTCTTGTTGATTCGCCCACAGCAGAAAAAAGTAAAAGAACATAAGGCGCTGGTAGCATCGATGAAAAAGGGTGACGAAGTCGTTACTTACGGCGGTTTGGCCGGTAAGATTCGTGACTTGGGTGAGACTTTCTGTGATCTGGAAATCGCCGATGGTATTCTGGTCAAAGTCGAGCGTCAGAACATTTCACGCCTATTGCCAAAAGGTACATTGAAAGGCGAATAAGTTTTCGTGATTTTAGAAGAGGGGCAAACGCCCCTTTTGTTGTTTCATAATCCTTAAAAACTGGATTTTAACTATGTTTCAAGCACAACAAAAATTGATTGCAAACCGCTATCCGGCATGGAAATACGTGCTGTTGGTTTTAGCCACGGTCATCGGTTTGATTTATGCCATGCCGAACCTGTTCGGAGACGATCCTGCGGTTCAGATCTCACCGGCTAAATCCGTGACATTTACCTCCGAAACACAGCAGCAGGTCAGTCAAGTCCTTGCCTCGGCCGATCTGGCAATCAAGTCCTCCGTGTTTGAAAACGGTAATTTCCTGATCCGTTTCGAGAACACCGAAGACCAGTTGAAAGCGAAATCGTTGTTGAAAGATGAATTGGGGCGTACCGCTGTAGTGGCCTTGAACCTTGCACCTGCAACACCGGATTTCTTGACCGCATTGGGCGCGAAACCGATGTATCTGGGTCTGGATTTGCGAGGCGGGGTTCACTTCTTGATGGATGTTGATATGGACGCGGCGGTCGGCAAGGCCTACATGCGTTACGTGGACGAAGTCAAAGGCGTATTGCGTACCCATAAGGTGCGTTATATCGGTGCGGATTATGAAAACGAAAAGTTGTGGGTCAAGTTCAAGGATGTTGAAACCATGCAGGCCGGTTTGCAGGTTCTTCAGAATGAATACTCTGAAGATTTGAAGGCAACGGCCAGCCCGGACACCGCTTCTCCGATGGTGGAGTTGAGCTTGTCAGCGAAAGCGATCGCCGACACTAAGAAATTTGCGTTACAGCAGAACATCACAACTTTGCGTAACCGTATTAACGAATTGGGTGTGGCCGAGCCGGTGATTCAACAGCAGGGTGATCGCCGCATCGTCGTTCAGCTTCCGGGTGTTCAGGATACGGCACGTGCCAAAGAGATTCTTGGCGCGACGGCAACGTTGGAATTCCGTTTGGTTGAAGAGCGTGGCGATGCTCGACGAGCAGAAGAGACCGGCTATGCACCTCATGGTTCGAAACTGTACAAGTTCCGTGACGGAACGCCGATTTTGTTACAGCGTAGTGTGATTGTCAGCGGTGAAAATGTTATCAACGCCCAGTCCGGTATCGATCCTCAGCAGGGTTCTGCGATGGTTAACGTTACCTTGGACGGTGCCGGTGGACGTAAAATGTTGGCTACCACCAAGGAGAACGTCGGTAACCGTATGGCGGTGGTTTACATCGAAAATCGCGTCGAGACGATTGAACAGAACGGTGAAAAAGTCAAAAAGCGCATTACTACTAAGGACGTAATCAATGCGGCGGTCATTCGCGGACAGTTTGCGAACCGTTTCCAGATTACCGGTTTGGATTCGCCGCAAGAGGCACAAGACCTTGCGTTGTTATTGCGTGCGGGTGCTTTGGCCGCTCCGATGGAAATCGTCGAAGAACGTACGGTCGGGCCTAGCTTGGGTCAGGACAACATCGATCAAGGATTCATGTCGGTTGTCGTCGGATTTATTCTGGTGTTGATCATCATGGCATGGCGTTATAAGACTTTCGGTATGGTGGCCAATTTGGCGCTGACGTTGAATCTGGTGATTATCGTTGCGGTCTTATCCATGTTGCAGGCCACTCTGACGTTGCCGGGTATTGCTGGTATCGTTCTGACGGTGGGGATGGCTGTGGATGCCAACGTTCTGATCTTCGAGCGTATCCGTGAAGAATTACGAAACAGTTCCATTCAAACCGCAATCTATGCTGGTTATGAAAAAGCGTTCGTCACCATTGCCGATGCCAACATCACCACGTTGTTGGCGGCGATTGTACTGTTCAGTTTCGGAACCGGACCGATCAAAGGATTTGCGATCACTTTGTCCATCGGGATACTAACCTCAATGTTCACAGCGATATTGGGAACTCGTGCCATCATTAACGTCATGTACGGTAATAAGCGCGTTGAGAAACTGTCAATTTAGGATGCCGACATGAGTGAAACTACAATGGAAAAACAGATTGATTTTATGGGAAAACGTCATCTGGCGATGGCGTTTTCAGTGCTATTGATCATCGCCTCTTTTGCGGGGCTTTGGATTAAGGGATTGAATTTCGGTATCGACTTCACTGGTGGTACCTTGATTGAGCTTTCTTATCCGGAAGCGGTTGACCTGAATGAAGTGAGAACCGATCTAAGCAAAGCCGGATACGATGAGGCTGTCGCACAGCACTTCGGTTCCGCAACCGACGTGTTGATCCGTATTGCGCCACGAGAAGGTTTGAACTCGGCCCAGTTGAGCAACCAGGTTATGGATGCTTTGAAAGAGAGTACGGATGGCGACATCACTTTGCGTCGTGTCGAGTTCGTTGGACCTCAGGTGGGTGATGAATTGACGGAAGATGGTGCTTTGGCCGTACTGTATGCGTTGATCGGGGTTCTGATCTACGTTGCTTTGCGATTCGAGTGGCGTTTCTCGCTGGGCTCGGTTGCTGCTTTGGTTCACGACGTGATCATTACTTTGGGTGTCTTTGCATGGACTCAAACCCAGTTTGATTTGACGGTGTTGGCGGCGATTCTTGCGGTTATCGGTTATTCCCTGAACGATACGATTGTTGTGTTCGACCGTGTGCGTGAGAATTTCCGAACCATGCGTGAAGGTGAGCCTGTGGGTGTGACGAACACCGCGGTGAATCAGATGCTGTCGCGTACCATTATGACGTCCCTTACCACTTTATTAGTGTTGTTGGCGTTGTTCTTCCTAGGCGGTGAAATTATTCACGGATTCGCCTTGGCTCTGATTGTCGGTGTGGTCGTCGGTACTTATTCTTCGACTTACATCGCCAGTGCGATTGCAATCCTGTTGGGCGTGTCCAAAGAAGACTTGATGAAAGCGCCAAAAGAGGGTGTGGACAAAGAAGCTGAGGAAGCGGAATTACAGCGCTTGTTCCTTGAGCAGGAAGCGAAGCGCGAAGCCCGAGAGTTGGCGGCGAACGCAAAGAAATAAAGATATGAACAGGCCTGGCGGGTTTGCCGTCAGGAGCAAGCCAGGTAGCCTGCTACCTGGCTTTTTTATTTGAGAGAAAGCAAGATGTCATTACAATTGGAAACCAGTAAGCGCAGAACCTTTGCGATTATTTCCCACCCGGATGCGGGTAAAACCACCGTTACGGAAAAATTGCTGTTATACGGTGGCGCCATTCAGATGGCGGGTGCGGTCAAAAGCCGTAAGACCGACCGTGCCGCGACGTCCGACTGGATGAAGATGGAGCAGGAGCGTGGTATCTCGGTCGCCTCTTCTGTCATGCAGTTCCCTTATAAAAACGTGATGATGAACTTGTTGGATACTCCGGGTCACGAAGACTTCTCGGAAGACACTTACCGTACACTGACAGCAGTGGATTCGGCTCTGATGGTCATCGACGTGGCGAAAGGGGTTGAGGATCGTACCATCAAATTGATGGAAGTTTGCCGTCTGAGAGATACACCCATTCTAACGTTCATCAACAAATTGGACCGTGAAGGGCGTGATCCGATCGACCTGATGGATGAAGTGGAAGAAGTGCTGAAAATCAACTGCGCTCCTATGACTTGGCCGATTGGGATGGGCAAACGTTTTAAGGGGATTTATCACCTTTATAACAATACCATCCGTTTATTTGCACAGGCAGACGGCCAAAGAGCAGCTGAAGGTGAGCTGATTGAAGGTTTGGACAATCCTCGTCTGGATGAGTTGTTGGGCGATCAGGCTGAGGAATTACGTGATGAGGTTGAACTGGTTCGCGGAGCAAGTCATGAATTCGATTTGGACGCTTTCTTAAAAGGTGAGCTGACCCCTGTGTTTTTCGGCTCGGCTGTAAACAACTTCGGATTGCAGGAATTACTGGATGGATTTGCCCAGTATGCACCGCCGCCTAAAGATCGTGAAACCGAGACACGTCTGGTCAAAGCGGATGAAGGTAAGTTGACCGGTTTTATCTTCAAAATTCAGGCGAATATGGACCCTCAGCACCGAGATCGCGTTGCGTTCATGCGCATCGTTTCCGGAAAGTATGAGAAGGGGATGAAGCTTAAGCATGTGCGTATTGGTAAGGATGTGAAAATCGCCAAGGCGATTACCTTCCTGGCGAACAAGCGTGAGCAGGCAGAAGAGGCTTATCCTGGTGATATCATCGGTTTGCATAATCACGGTACGATCAAAATTGGTGATACCTTTACAGAAGGCGAAGAATTGAAGTTCACCGGTATTCCGAACTTTGCACCGGAACTGTTCCGCCGTGCCCAGTTGAAGGATCCGATGAAGATGAAAGCACTTCAAAAGGGGTTGACCCAGCTTTCGGAAGAGGGGGCGACCCAGCTGTTCCGTCCGATTGCCAACAACGATCTGATTTTGGGTGCGGTTGGTATCCTGCAGTTCGAAGTGGTGGCGCAGCGTTTGAAGGATGAATACAACGTGAGCTGTATTTTCGAGCCTGTGAATGTCAACACGGCGCGCTGGGTGATCGGCGATAAGGCGGAGATTGATAAGTTTCTGGCGAAAGTACGCGACAACGTGGCGTATGATGCGGCGGATCAGTTGGTTTATATCGCTCCGACACGCGTGAACCTGTCTTTGACGGAAGAGCGTTGGCCGAACTTGCAGTTCGTTGCGACACGCGAACACTGATCACAAAGTATAAATTCGGCAATAAAAAAGCCCTGCAGGATGGTTCTTGCAGGGCTTTTGTTGTTTTAGGCCTTTATGAATTCTCAGCAGGCCTGTCGAGAAGCATTAGATTTCGCTAATCAAGAACGTAACACGACGGTTTTGACGTTTGCCTTCAGGTGTTGCGTTACTGGCAATTGGACGCTCTTCACCGTAGCCATACGTGGTGATTCGATTGCTAGCGATACCGTTACGCATCAAATGCAAGGCGACACCTTTGGCACGGTTTTCAGATAGCTGTTGGTTGTAGGCTTTGGAGCCGTCCGAGTCGGTATGCCCCTCAATGTATACGCGAGTATTCGGGTGCTTGTTCAATGCATTGATAACCGGAGTTAAACGAGTCAATTCATAGGGTTCAAGATCTGCAGAACCTGAGCGGAAGTTGACGTTTTGAACGTTAACCTGAATGTATTCCTGATCCCCGATTTTAACGGCTTCGACATTTGTATTTGGGTCATTCGCTGTATCGGCATATACTTCGTCGTACACCGCTCTGGCAGTAATCCCTGTAATCGCACCGACGGCTACTTTACCGACGTTATTGTCTACGCCTAGCGCGTTAGCGGCCAATATGCCTCCAATACCTGCTGCTACGGTAAGAATGTTCTTTTCTTGTTCCCGCTCTTCGGCTGTCTTATTCGGGTTGGTTGAGCAGCCTGACATTACGCTTAACGCGGTGGTTGCCGCAACGGCGGCTAATAGTTTTTTATTCATGACGTTCTCCCGTAATGAAATGATTGTCCTGGTGGACGTAGATGAAATCTGTTGCCCTTATTTATAAGTAATTTTCGGAAATATTCAAGGGGGGCGGCTGAAATCTTAATTGTATTTAAAGGTTCTTGAGAAGCGTTTAGGCCATATGTCTTATCGATTTCGATATTGGGCAGGCCTGTTGGTTTTGTTTGAGCGGTTTACAAAAGAACGATTGTGGCTAAGCCGAGGAAAACGAAGAACCCAAGGGAGTCTGTAACGGTGGTTAACATGAGACCCGAGGCTAGGGCTGGGTCGATACGCATGCGTTGTAAAATCAATGGAATGCTAGCACCTGCTAAAGCGGCGGCAATTAGGTTGATCATCATGGCTGAAGCAAAAATTAGGCTTAGGGCTAGGTCCTGGAACCAGATAAGAACAGCAGTGCCGGTCAATACAGCCCAAATGAGACCGTTTAAGGCACCTACGGTGGTTTCCTTGATAAGTAGCGAGCGACTGTTGTTGCTTCCCAGTTTTCCGGTTGCTAAGGCACGGATTACGATGGTGGCGGTTTGAGTCCCGGCAATGCCGCCCATGCTGGCAATGATGGGCATCAATACAGCCAAAGCGACGACTTTCTCGATGGATGCGTCGAAAAAGCCAATGACGATTGACGCAAAGATGGCAGTAAGAAGGTTGATGCCGAGCCAGAAAGTTCTTCGTTTGGCGGCGCGGGCGGCCGGGGCGAAGATGTCTTCGTCTTCATTCAAACCGGCGCTTGCCATTTGGACGTGTTCACCTTCTTCACGAATGATGTCGACCACATCATCGATGGTGATGCGCCCAAGGATTTTGTTGTGATCGCTGAGCACGGCGATCGAGATCAGGTCGTGCTTTTCGAACAGGTAAGCGACTTCTTTTTCCGGAGTAAAAGCGCGAATGGTTGGTTTTTGAGTGTCGACTAAATCCGAAACTAAAGTGTCCGGATCGTGTGTAATCAGTGAGTTGATTTTGAGTGTACCGACATAGTGATCTTCACGGTCACGAACAAACAGGTCTACCATGGAGGGCGGCAATTCTCCTAGTTTGCGTAAATAGCGGAGTACAACATCTAGTGTGACATCGGCTCTTACTGCCACAAAGTCGGTACTCATTAATCCGCCGGCGGTGTCTTCCGGATAAGACATCGCCATTTCGACTGCTGTACGATCTTCCTCGTTTAAGGATTCAAGAAAGGTCTGTTGGTTTTCATCCGTGAGCGATTGAGCGATGTCCGCAATGTCGTCGGTTTCAAGATTTTCGGTAATCTCGGTCAGTTCATGGGGTTCGAGCTTCTCAAGTAAGATTGCTCTTACTTCGTCATTGGTGTGAGCTAGGATTTCCCCTTGTGCGTCTGGTGTGACATGTTGCCATAAGAAATGGCGTCCCTTTGGAGGGAGCGATTCTAGGATTTCAGCAAGATCTTCTGCGACCAGTTGCGAAATCAAATTCGGAATTTGAGCGGGGTTTTGTTCCTGTACTGCAGCAAGGATTTGTTCGGTAAGTTGCGCTTTGTTTGAAACAGTATTGGTTTGTACCATGGCGCCTCCTTGCTCGAATCGGTTGTTGAGTAACGGTTTTAATGTATTTTAGCAGGCCTGTATAACAATTAAATGAAAAAAATTGCAAGAGTACGATTTGTGTTAGCGGAACAGTGAGCCTTAAACGAAAAACGCCCAACTTAATGGGCGTTTTACAAGACAAAACCTAAAACGGTTTAAGCATCTAAGTGCTTATGCCATGTTCTTGACACCGCCGGATTTCTTGTTGTGGTCGCTCATCTTCTCTTTGTGTTTGATGATCTGGCGATCCAGTTTATCGACTAATCCATCAATCGAAGCATACATGTCTTCCGTGTCATGTTGGGCAAATAAATCCGCACCTGATGCATGAACAGTTGCTTCTGCTTTCTGCAGTTGTTTCTCTACTGTCAAGATAACGTGAACGTTTGTAACGTGGTCGAAATGACGTTCCAATTTACCAACTTTCTCAGTTACGTAGTCACGAAGTGCATCAGTTAGGTCCATGTGGTGACCGGTAATATTGATTTGCATTGTATCGCTCCTTTGTTCTTGTAATGCGATGTCGAATGTAACAAAAGCATTTTTTTATAAACCGAAATTTTCGATTTTTTGTCAAAACCACTTTTGTCTAAGTCAATTTCAGTATAACACCAACTTTGTTCAATTCAGCACTTATTGAAGGAAAATTATCCAAGAATAAGTTAAAGAAATTGACGGGTATTTATTTGTGACCGGAATGCTTAACGGAAGTCTTCGCCAAGATAAACGCGACGTACGTCTCCGTGGCTGAGAATCTCATCGGGTTTGCCTGATGCTAAGATCGTACCTGCATGGAGGATGTAGGCGTAGTCGCATACTCCAAGGGTTTCTCTAACGTTGTGGTCGGTTATAAGGACGCCGATTCCCTTGTCTTTAAGATGAAGAATAATGCTTTGGATGTCTTTGACCGAAATTGGATCAACTCCGGCAAATGGCTCGTCTAGGAGAATGAAGGTCGGTTCCATTGCCAAAGCCCTGGCGATTTCAACACGGCGTCGCTCTCCACCCGAAAGAGCCTGGCCGGGTTGTTCTAGAATATGACCTATCTGAAGGTCATCGATCAGGTGTTCGAATATTAAGTTGCGTTGGTCGGAATCGAGTTCCGGACGCATCTCAAGAATAGCGCGGATATTTTCCTCTACGGTCAGTTTACGAAATACGGAGGCTTCTTGTGGTAAGTAACCTATGCCCCGTTTTGCACGTTCGTGAATAGGAAGTTGACTGATTTCTTCATTGCCAAGGTAGATTTCGCCACTGTCGTTTGTTACAAGGCCGGTCATCATGTAGAAAGTGGTGGTTTTCCCTGCGCCATTAGGGCCTAAAAGTCCGACGACCTGTCCGTTGTACACATCAAGATCCACCGAGGTGACTACGGAACGTTTTTTATAACTTTTCGCAAGGTTTCTGGCATAAAAATGAGACACGAAGCGGATCCCTATGTTGTTTTCTGTTTATTTGGATTGAGCCGATTCCGGCATGATCGTGACCGAAATGCGTTTCTTTTCTTCTGGCGTGCTGTTGGCTTGCAGAGTTTTGTTTTTCATGTCGTAAAACAGTTCTGGTCCGGTTATCAACTGTTTGCCGGGCTGTTCCACCTTGGCGTCGCCTTTGAGTAAAACTGTTTTGGTGTTTGCTCGATAATCAATGAAGTCTGCTTTGCCATTAATCCAGGACTGCTCAGCTTGATCAAAACGCTTGAATTTGGCTGGTTTACCATCCACCTGAATCCATTCGATTTCACGTTTAGGGTGATGAATGGTGATTTTGTCGCCGTTTAAGGTCAGGCTGCCTTGAATAACCTCAACGTTTCCGGTGTAGACACTAATGCCTTGTTGATCCTGTATGTCGAGTGCGTCGGCTGTAATGTGGATCGGTTGCTCTTCATCAGGTGTGTTGGGGGTTGGTTGTGCTAAAGCGCTTAGGCTGATAAGTGAAAGGCCTGCGGCAATGGTCCAAAATGATGAAAAGGATTTTAACTGAATCATATATTGTCTTGCTCTATTGTCCCTGCGGATACTGTGGGTCGTATTGCCCTTTGACATTCGATAAAAGCTGGAATTGCTTCTTTTGAATGTCTGCTTTCAGTCCCGTTCCTGTGGTGATGGCACCGGGTTGAGTGATGGTTACGTCCTTTGGGCTTGAAATCTTTTGTGTATTCGCATTATAAGTGATGAATTCTGTCTGTAAGGTTTTATTTTGTGACTGTGTATTTACCTTGGCGTAAGGCAAATCGTATTGGGTGATAACGACGTTGCCGCTGAGGTCGATTTTGGATTCATTATAAGTTTCGCCGGATTGGCTACGGATCGTAAGTGTTTGTTGCGGTTGGCTGATCAGGATTCTTGGTTCAGCAAGTTCACTCTTCTTCAAAGCTTCCTGGTAGAACATGCTTTTGGCTTGGGTGATGGTGTTCTTGTGGTTATCGGTTTTATCCAGTTGCCAGGTGGTGGCGTTGAAAAGTTGCCAGCTGTAGTCGGTGGATTGCAAAGAGGAACCTTTGCTTGCGGTTGTTGTTGAAGTGTTTTGCTGAAAAGCAATCCAAAGAGCCAGTGCTGAAAGGAGGAGGGTAAAAAAGATAAAGCGGCTGTTAAGCATTTGTCTCTCCCTGTCCGTTCAGTCCGTTTTGGTTAATCTTGGATAGGTCTATTCTATACCTAATTACAGTGTTTCTCTCAGGAAAAAATCCATGTGTTGTTGCCAGGAACCCTGAGATTTCATGATGAGTTCGCAAGTTTCGCGGACACAGCCTTGGCCGCCAGGGAATTCCGATATGTGGTCGACTCTTGATTTTACCTCTGGGTCTCCATCAGCAGGGGTAACCGATAGGCCGATTCGGGTCAAAATCGGCAGGTCGAGAATGTCATCACCAATATAGGCGATTTCATCAAATTCCAATCCGAGTTCTTCAATGAGTTTTAAAAAAGTCGGAAGTTTGTCTGGCACACCTTGGTAGACGTGTTTGACTTTCAGGTCACGCATTCGGTTGGCAACCAGTTGGGATTTTCTGCCGGTGATGATGCCGATATCGATATTGGATTTCTGTAAGAGCACCATACCGTGACCGTCACGTGTATAAAAGGCTTTGTGCTCTTGGCCGTCATCGCTGTAATAAAGGTAATTGTTGGTAAGTACGCCGTCGACATCAAGAAGCAAGAGTTTGATTTTTTTGGCCTTGGCCATCAATTTTTCCGAAAACATGGCAATCCTTTTATTGAAAAGCTTAGGTTAAACGTTGGTTGAGCGGAAATAAAGTGAAACGAGGTAAGCGATAAAACCAAGAGTGAGTAAAACGCCTTTTGGAGTACTGATCACAGCTTGGCCTTTGCGGGGAATGGCAAGTAGTAACATGGCTAAGGTGAAGGCGAGCATTACCGGAATGTCCTCGCTCAGCACGGAATTTTCCAGAACCGAAGGCGCCAGTAGGGCAGGTACTGCTAAAACGGCCAGGATGTTGAATAGGTTTGAACCTACGATATTACCGATCATCAGGTCAGCTTCGTTTTTACGTGCGGCGGTAATGGCTGCGGCCAATTCCGGCAGGCTGGTGCCGATGGCGATGATGGTCAGACCGATGACGACTTCGGGAACTTCAAAATAGTGTGCGATTTCAACCGCGCCCCAGACCATCAGTTTGGCGCTCAACATTAAAATGATGAGGCCGCTAATCATCATTAGAACGGCTTTGCTGAGAGGGAGGTCAGGCATGGTGTCGACAGCTTGGCTGGTTTCGCTTGCAATCGGATCCTGAGGGTCAACTTCCTTGTTTACCTTGATCATCCATGCCATGACAATGACCAGGGCGCTGACGAGAATCAAGCCGTCAATAAAATCGAGATGGCCGTCAAGCAGTAATAGGTAGGCACCGACTGAAATTGCAAGTAGCACAGGTAATTCACGTTTGATTAATGTGGACTTAACCAGGACGGGTGAGATGATGGCGGTAATACCTAATACAAGTCCGATGTTGGCAATGTTGGAACCGATTGCATTACCGACGGCCAGTCCGGGACTGTTGTCTAGAGATGCGAGGGTGGCGACTACAACTTCCGGCATCGAAGTTCCGAAGCCTAATACGACAACACCTATGACCAATGGAGAAATTGAAAGGTGGTTTGCAGTACTGGCCGAACCGTCGATGAAAATGTCAGAACTCCATACCAATAGTGCGAGACCGACTATGAGAGCTATTCCGGGAATTAATAGGGATATTGCCATTTCGTAGTTCTTTAGTTTAAGAAAATATTAACCTTTAATTATAACGAATGTGGTTGCGATTGATAAAATTATTTTATAGATGGCGGAGGTCGTCGCATAGGATGTTAAACTATTCTGTGTTAATTTTTTATCCCGTTTTTTTGTGTTAATCGGAGCAGGTTGTGGATAATTTGCAAATTGGGACTTTTGGTTGGTTGCACGAGGATTGGCAAGGTTCATTTTATCCGGATGACATGCCGGAAGAGTGGCAGTTGGATTATTATAGCAATGCTTTTCGAGTGGTGTTGGTTCCTCAAGAGCAGTGGTTGAACCTGACTGAAGAAGAGTTGGAAGAATACGCTGACTGTGTTGAAGGTGAATTTGCGTTCTATCTAGAATTGCGGGAGTCTATGTCGCCACAAAAACAGCAACAGTTAGGTTTGATGAAACACGTGTTGGGCAGTTTGTTGTCCGGAGTTGTGGTGTTTTCGGAATCTTGGTTGCCGGATGCGTACTTGGAAGATGTTCCCGTTACTTTGGTTTCAGAATCTCTAGTTCTGCCGGGTTGGCAGTGGCAGGCGGAAGGTAAAATGATTTCGGGCGAGCCATTAGGTTTTGTCGGGGATTTGCAAGAAAGTGGGAAGTGGCAGACTGAATTGTTGAAAAGTTTTGTTGGTACTCTTCCCGAACAACTGCTTGGAGCACCGTTTTTTGTTGGAGGGGATGTTATCAACATGTCCCGAGTAGCCAATTTAAAAGTGGTGGGTGAAGTGTTGGGATATTAAACTTGGCCCAGCCGTTTCAAAATAATTTAGAATGTTGGTTCGTAGAATTGTTTATTTGGATCAGGTGATCCTGTTATTGAATGAAAATAGCCTGAAAATGGCGTGCCGCAAGTGGAGTGAAGATGCAATCTGAAACACTGATTGACATTCAGGGCCTGAGTTTTTCCAGAGGTTCCCGAAAGATTTTTGATAATTTGGATTTGGCGATTCCAAAAGGCAAGGTGACTGCGATTATGGGGCCGAGTGGAACCGGGAAAACCACCTTGCTAAAGTTGATCGCTGGGCAGCTCAAGCCAGAGTCGGGACAGATTTTCGTTGATGGCCAAAACGTTCATAAGTTAAGGCGCAGTAAGCTTTATGAATTGCGTCAGAAAATGGGGATGCTGTTTCAAAGTGGCGCATTACTCACGGACTTAAGTGTGTACGATAATGTCGCTTTCCCTCTTCGGGAGCATACTGATCTGCCGGAATCAATTATCTACCCATTGGTTTTGATGAAACTACAGGCAGTCGGTTTGCAGGGCGCGCGTGATTTGATGCCATCGGAATTGTCTGGTGGGATGTCGAGACGTGTCGCTTTGGCGCGTGGAATTGCCTTGGATCCCGAGATGATTTTCTATGATGAGCCATTTGTTGGACAGGATCCGATTACCATGGGTGTTCTAGTGGACTTGATTCGTAAATTGAACGACAGCTTAGGTTTGACCAGTGTGATCGTGTCGCATGATGTGCATGAAGTGCTGTCAATTGCCGATTTCGTTTGTGTGTTATCTGAAGGACGTATCATCGCACAGGGAACCCGTGATGAAATTTTGAATAGTGATTCCGACTATGTAAATCAGTTTATAAAAGGCCTTCCTGATGGGCCTGTTCCGTTCCATTATTCGAAAGAGAGTTATCAGCAGGCCATGCAGAATGGAGCGGTGAAATAATGAAATTGTTCGATCTTTTCTTTATGCGCCTCGAAGGAATGGGGAAACGTTTCATTGGCCTGTTGTCCGGATTGGGGCGAATGGCATTTTTTGTCTTCTCCATCATTCCGGCGATGCCTTTTGCTTTTATTCGTTTTGAATTACTGGTTAAACAAATTTATGTGGCGGGGGTTTTATCGCTCCCGATTATTCTGACGGCAGGACTGTTTGTAGGAATGGTGTTGGCCCTTCAAGGGTATAATATCCTTGTGGATTTCAATTCTGAAGAGATCGTTGGAACCATGACTGCGCTTTCCTTGTTGAGGGAGTTGGGTCCAGTGGTCGCGGCTCTGTTGTTTGCCGGTAGGGCTGGATCAGCTCTGACTGCTGAAATCGGTCTAATGAGATCGACGGAGCAACTTTCCGCCTTGGAGATGATGGCGGTTGATCCATTGAAGTTTATTTTTGCTCCGCGTTTCGCTGCCGCTTTGATTACCCTGCCGATGCTTTCGCTCATGTTTATTGCGATGGGTATTCTTGGCGGTTATATGGTTGGCGTTGGTTGGTTAGGTGTGGATGAAGGTTCGTTCTGGTCTCAGATGCAGGATTCGGTCGATTGGCGGGATGATGTGATGAACGGAATCATAAAGTCGGTCGCGTTTGCGGCGTTGATTGCGGTGATTTCGTTATTCCAAGGGTATGATGCGATACCAACTTCTGAAGGAGTTAGTAACGCTACTACGCGTACGGTGGTACATTCATCCTTGGCGGTTTTAGGTATGGATTTTATTTTAACTACTATGATGTTCAGCTAAAGGCATTGGAAATTAAAAAGGAATTATGGGAATGAAACGGCAACTGACAGTTGAAATTTGGGTGGGTGCATTTGTATTAATGACTCTGGTTTCCCTCGCCGTCATCGCTTTTCAGGTAAGCAATTTTAATAGCTGGAAAGAGAAGCCGAGCTACCAGATTTCCGGGTTGTTTAATAATATTGGTGGCCTAAAAGTACGCGCTCCGGTCAAAATTAGCGGCGTGGTGGTCGGAAGGGTAGTTGGAATCAGTGTTGATACAAAGACCTATCAAGCTCGTGTGCAAATGGATATCTACAAAGAATATAACGATTTACCGATTGATACGTCTGGTGCCGTTCTTACCTCCGGTTTGTTGGGTGATCAATATGTCGGCTTGGTTCCAGGAGCGGAAGAAGAATATCTAAAAAGTGGGGATCAGTTGGATATCACTCAGTCGGCACTTGTCTTGGAAGATTTGATCGGTCAGTTTTTGGTTAAGTTTAGCGGGGGAGAGTGATTATGTGCCGTTCCGGAATTTTAAGATTTAGAGAGTTGTTGATTCAGTCGATTGTTGGATTGACTTTGATGTTTGGTTTGACGGCATATTCTCAGGCGGAGGGGGCGATTCCACAAGATGATCCAGAGATTATGATCTCAGAACTTTCAAAGACTGTTGTCGCAGCATTGAATGAACAACGGAGTCAGCTTGAGGGCCATCCGGCAAAAATCAAGGAATTCGCGAACCACTATGTATTACCGTATGTGGATACCGAGAAAATGGCGCGTTATGTTATGGGGCGCTATTGGCGCACCACTTCCGACGAACAAAAAAACGCGTTTGTTAATGAGTTTACAACGACGTTGATGCGCTCTTATTCACAAAGTTTGTTGAAGTTGAAGATCAATTCGGTGACGGTCAAACCTAAGGTTGAGGAAAAGCCAGGAAGGGTGACGGTCTCATCTGAGGTGGAGCAGGCTGATGGTAACAAAACGGATGTCATCTACCGTGCCTATTTGGATAAGCACACACAAAAGTGGTTGATTTACGATGTGACCGTTGAAGGCGTCAGTATGCTGTTGAACTACCGTAAAACGTACGATTCCGAATTTGGAAAAAATGGTGTGGATGCCGTGATTGCTGCAATGAAAGAGAAAAATAAAGAATTCAATGGAGCGCTCGATGGCTGACACACCGCTAAGCCAGAATATCACATGGCTAGATTCTGAGACCTTATCGCTTCCTGCTGTGGTGACAGTTGAGACGGCTCCCGCTATCTTACGTCAGGTAGAGCGTGAAAAAAAGAATGTGATGGGTGTGGATTTCAGTAGTGTTACTCAAGCGGACAGCGTTGCATTGGCAATGTTGTTGGCTTGGCAGTCGAAGATTGAATCCGCTTTGAATATTACCGCTCTTCCTGATGAACTTAAAACCTTGGTCCATCTCTACGATCTAGAAGGCGTGTTGCACGTTTAACTGATTTTCCGCAGCAATATTTGACTATTGACGCCGGCTTCTGTGTAATGCGTTCGTTTTTATATTTATGTCACTCATAATTTCATCGATTAATAAGGTATTGAAAAGACAATGTCATCTGCAGTGCAGTTTCAACAGGTAGCTAAACAATATGGCGACTTTGAGGCCCTTAAGGGAATTTCTTTCGAGGTTGAAGAAGGGTCGTTCTTTGGTCTTTTGGGTCCGAACGGTGCGGGAAAATCCACTCTGATTAATGCCATGTCGGGGTTGTTGGTTCCATCTTCCGGTTCGATCAAGGTTCACGGGCATGATGTGGTGCAGGATTATCGAAAAACCCGTCGTTTATTAGGGCTGGTGCCTCAAGAGTTGATTTCAGACCCGTTTTTTAATATCCGTCAGTTGTTAGAGTTGCAGTCCGGTTATTTTGGGATAAAAGGTAAGTCACAAAAGTTGTGGATTGATGAGTTGCTGGAACGTTTGGCATTGGCGGATAAAGCCGAATCGATTACCAATGAGCTTTCAGGTGGCATGAAAAGACGCGTATTGATTGCGATGGCTTTAGTGCATAAGCCTCAGGTGTTGGTGCTCGACGAACCAACGGCAGGGGTGGATGTCGATTTGCGACATACCCTTTGGGAGTTTGCAAAGGAGTTGCATCAGAAAGGACACACGATCATTCTGACGACGCATTATTTAGACGAGGCGGAAGCTCTGTGTGAGAAAGTAGCGATCATGCAAAGGGGTGAAGTCAAAGCACTGGATACGACGGATGAGTTGTTGTCCAGTCATCCGTTCCGTTATGTTCGTGTGTCGGTGGATGAAGAGTCTGCGCCGCTGAACGACCAGTTGCAGTCACGTTTGGTTGAGTCCGATGCGTCGGGCTATCTATTTAAATTGGAAAAAGACATGGGAATGTCGGATATGTTAGGCATGATCCACCAAAGTGGTATTTCAGTAAAAGATATTCGTAGTCGTGATGCATCCTTGGAAGAAGTCTTTATGGAATTAACAGGAGCGGCTCAAGGATGATGGAGTTTAATTTTGCCGGTTGTTGGGCGCTGTTCGTTAAAGAAGTAAAGCGTTTTTATTCCGTTGCGGTGCAAACCATCTTCGCGCCGGTGGTTTCAACGTTATTGTATTTGTTGGTGTTCGGTCAAGTGATCGATACTCAGATTGAAGTGTTCAGCGGCTTGAGTTATAGCCAGTTTCTGATTCCCGGTCTGGTGATGATGGCGATATTGCAGAACGCGTTCTCCAATACCTCTTCAAGCTTAATTCAGTCGAAAATGCATGGAAATCTGACGTTTGCTCTGTTGAGTCCAATTTCACCTTTGGAGTTTTATTTGGCGTTCATTGGCGCTTCGGTAATTCGTGGTCTTGCGGTAGGAGCGGGTATTTTAATTGTGGGTATGTATGGGTTCGGTATTACGATTGATTCCCCAGCCTGGGTATTGCTGTTCGCGGTTTTAAGTGCGGCGATGATGGGCGGGCTAGGCATGTTGGCTGGGATTCTGTCGGATAAGTATGATCATTTGGCGGCGTTTCAAAACTTTATCATCATGCCGTTGACGTTCCTGAGTGGTGTGTTTTATTCAATTCATGCGCTGCCGGGTATCTGGCAGACAGTTTCACACTTTAATCCGTTCTTTTATATGGTGGATGGATTCCGTTACGGCTTTTTTGCCCAGTCCGATGTGACAGCATTGATGAGTTTGTGGGTTACGTCCGGGTTCCTGATCCTAATATCCTCGATAAATCTGATTTTATTGAATAAAGGCGTTAAAATACGCAAATAATTTTTTTGGAAGAGTGAAATGTCACCAGATAAGATCAAAGAACTGATTCAGGCAACCATTCCGGATAGTCAGGTTGAGACGTCCGGAGCGGATTGCAATTTTTCGATTGTCGTTACAAGCTCTGAATTCGAAGGGAAATCTCCGATTCAGAGGCATCGAATGGTAAATGATATTTTTAAGACTCAGTTTGAAACAGGCGAGCTGCACGCTTTGTCGATCAAAACCGAAGTGAAGTGATTCTGTTTAAGTTAATTGAGTTTTGTTGAATAAAGTATGGATAAATTAGTTATCAACGGTGGCGGACACCTGGAAGGGAAAGTCGAAATTTCAGGTTCCAAGAATGCGGCGTTGCCGATTCTGATGGGGTGTCTGTTGGCTGAAACGCCGGTTTCATTGTCGAATGTTCCTCATTTGAAGGATGTGACCACAACGATTCAACTGCTTGCATCGATGGGTGTGCAGGTGATGTTCGACGAGCGTTTGAATATTGAAATCGATGCTTCTGAAGTGACCGTTAAAGAAGCCGAATACGAGTTGGTAAAAACCATGCGTGCGTCAATCCTTGTTCTGGGACCTTTGTTGGCGCGTTTTGGTGAGGCGAGAGTTTCTTTGCCGGGAGGGTGTGCAATCGGTTCCCGTCCAGTCAATATCCATATTGAGGGGATGCAGAAGATGGGAGCGGACATTACTGTTGAGCAAGGGTATATTGTTGCGAAGTCCGGCCGCTTGAAAGGCGCAGACATTACCATGCATCCTGTTACTGTGACAGGGACAGAGAATCTGTTGATGGCTGCCGTTTTGGCTGAGGGTACCACCTATTTACGTAATGCGGCTCGCGAACCAGAAGTCGTTGATCTGGCCGAATTTTTGAATGCTATGGGCGCCAAAATTTCGGGTATCGGAACCGATGTGTTGGTGATCGAAGGTGTGGATCGTCTTACGGGTGTTGAATATGAAGTAATTCCGGACCGTATCGAAGCCGGAACGTATTTGGCGGCAGCGGCGGTAACCCAGAGCCGGGTTACCGTGACCAAGGCGAATCCAGATCATTTAACGGCTGTTTTGGATAAGTTCCGCGAAGCGGGTGCATTGATTGAAACCGATGGCGATAACATCACTTTGGATATGCGTGGCAAAAAGTTGAAACCGGTCAATATTGTTACCGATCCGTATCCAAAGTTTCCTACGGATATGCAGGCGCAGTTTTTGTTGATGAATGCCCTGGCCGAAGGTGAGTCGAGTATTAAGGAAACGATCTTTGAGAATCGTTTTATGCACGTATCGGAATTGATTCGTATGGGTGCCGATATCCGTGTTGAGGGTAATACCGCTCACATCAAAGGGGTTGAGAAGCTGAAAGGTGCGCCGGTTATGGCGACCGATTTGCGTGCTTCGGCCAGTTTGATTCTGGCAGGCCTGGTAGCGGAAGGCGAAACGGTTGTGAACCGTGTATACCATATCGATCGTGGTTACGAACTGATCGAAGAGAAGTTCCATAAGCTAGGTGCCCATATCTACCGCCTGACAAGTTGAGTTGGCGGTAACCGATAGAGAACAGAATTTTAATTTTAAGTTGTTGATGTCATTATGAAACAAACTTTGACCATAGCCCTTTCCAAGGGGCGTATCTACCAGGATACGGTTCCGTTATTGGAAGCGGCCGGAATCGAGCCGCTCGAGGATCCAAGCAAGAGCCGAAAATTGATCATTCCAACGAACCATGACAATGTTCGTTTGTTGATTGTACGAGCAACTGATGCACCGACCTATGTTGCGCATGGCGCTGCGGATATCGGAGTGGCCGGTAAGGACGTGCTGATGGAAGCGCCGGCAGACAATCTTTATGAATTGTTGGATCTGCAGATTGCAAAATGTAAGTTGATGGTTGCTGGTCCGGAAGTAGAAAAACCGCACGGTCATCGTTTGAAAATCGCAACCAAATATTTGAAATCCGCCCAGGCATACTATGCCGAGAAGGGTGAACAGGTCGATCTGATCAAGTTGTATGGTTCAATGGAAATCGCACCTTTGATTGACTTGGCCGACCGAATTGTAGATCTGGTGGATACCGGGAATACGCTTCGTGCCAACGGATTGGTGCCAATGGAGCACATTGCGGACATCAGTTCGCGTTTGATTGTTAACCAACACGCATATAAAACCAAATTTAAACAGATTAATGAAATTGTTAAACAATTCCAAACAGTGATAGAGAGTCAAAATGCTTAATATTCGTCGTTTATCTGCTAACGCAGCAGGCTTTAGAGAAGAATTGGATACTCTTTTGGCATGGGAAACCGTTTCGAATGATTCGGTGAACGATATTGTTAAAGAGGTTGTTAATAATGTTCGTACGCAGGGCGATGCGGCACTTTTGGAGTACACCGAGCGTTTTGATCGTTTGGCACTGAAGAGTGGTGCCGAGCTGGAAATTCCAATGGAGCGAATCAAGAAAGCGTTGGAAACTATACCGGCTGATCAGCGAGCAGCATTGGAGCTGTCTGCCGAGCGCGTCAAGGCGTACCATGAAAAACAAATTACGGAATCATGGAGTTATAGAGAAGCGGACGGAACCATGTTGGGTCAGCAGGTCACGCCTTTAGACAGCGTAGGGCTGTATGTTCCTGGCGGTAAGGCGGCTTATCCATCATCCGTTATCATGAATGCGATTCCGGCTAAGGTGGCGGGTGTTGAAACTTTGATCATGGTTGTTCCGACGCCGGACGGTGAAGTGAATGATATGGTCTTGGCGGCTGCAGCGATTTGTGGTGTTGATCGTGTGTTCACACTTGGTGGAGCTCAAGCGGTTGCCGCATTGGCATATGGAACGGAAACCGTTCCAGCCGTGGATAAGATTGTTGGTCCGGGGAATATCTTCGTCGCAACAGCCAAGCGTATGGTGTTCGGTACGGTTGGTATCGACATGATTGCCGGACCTTCTGAAATTCTGGTTTATTGTGACGGTAAAACCGATCCTGACTGGATTGCGGTTGATCTATTCTCACAGGCCGAGCACGATGAAGATGCCCAGTCGATCCTGGTTACTCAGGATGCCGAGTTTGCCGAGAAGGTCTATGAGAGTATGAACCGTCTGTTGCCAACTATGCCGCGTCAAGAAATCATCCGCAAGGCTTTGGATGATCGTGGTGCGATCATCGTAGTAGACGATGAATCTCAGGCTTTGGAGATGATCAATATCATCGCTCCAGAGCACTTGGAGTTATCGATTGAAGATCCTGAAGCTTTGTTGCCTAAGATTCGTCACGCCGGTGCGATCTTTATGGGTCGTTACACGGCCGAAGCTCTTGGTGACTACTGTGCTGGACCAAACCACGTTCTACCTACTTCACGTACAGCACGTTTCTCTTCACCATTGGGCGTCTATGACTTCCAGAAGCGTTCCAGCTTGATCATGTGCTCTGAAGAAGGTGCAAATGTTCTAGGACAGGTTGCCGGTGTACTTGCCGACGGTGAAGGTCTTCAGGCTCACGCAGCTTCAGCACGTTACCGTGTGAAAAGTTAATTTTCGACCCTTTGGTCAGATTGAAAAAAACCACCAGGCCTGGTGGTTTTTTTTGGGTAAAAGAAAGTGCCTGGGGAAATATTCTATTAAAACAGGGGAATCAAAGATGTTACGTGAAGAGTTAACGAGTTATCTGAACGATTATTTGAAGGTTTCGGAGTTTAAGGATTACGCACCAAACGGCTTGCAGGTCGAAGGTAAGTCTGAAATTCGGACGATTGTAACCGGAGTAACTGCTTGTCAGGCACTGATTGATGAAGCGGTACGTCTGAAGGCGGATGCGATTCTGGTTCATCATGGATATTTCTGGAAAAGCGAACCGGTTGAAATCGTCGGTTTCAAACAAAAGAGAATCAAGTCATTACTGGTCAATGATGTCAATTTGTTTGGTTATCACTTGCCGTTAGACGCCCACCCTGAACTGGGCAACAATGCCATGCTAGGTAAACTTTGGCGGTTACAGGATATCACACCTGTGCCGGGCCTGGTTCGCTTGGGGCGTCTGGATGCTCCCCTGTCCATAGATGACTTCAAGCAGCGGATTTCCGAATCATTGAACCGGGATGTCTTGCACTTGTCCGGCGGACCACAAGAAATCAATACGGTTGCTTGGTGCAGTGGTGGTGCGCAAAATTATATTGACCAGGCGCTGGCCTGGGAAGCAGACGTTTATATTAGTGGCGAAGTTTCGGAACAAACCACGCATTTAGCAAGGGAAGGTGGCATCCATTATTTTTCTGCTGGACACCATGCTACAGAGCGTTTGGGTGTTGAGGCTTTAGGGAAACATTTGGCTGAAAAATTCGATTTGGAGTGTCATTTTGTGGATATTGCCAACCCTGTGTAAAAGTTCTTATAAGATTATGAATTCCCTCATAGATAAAATTTATTTGGTGTCATATAAATAGATAATGATTCAAGTTTTGCTCTTATTTGGGTAAAATAAGCGGCATTTGCTTGTGAATAATAGGAAGACAAATATGTCGACGAAAGTACATAAGAGTAAAGGTGTTGATATTCAACGCCGGAAAATCCTAACGGGTGCGACAGGCGTTGTAGGCGCAGCGGGAGCTACCTTCTTGGCGGTTCCATTTGTCAGTTCTTGGCAGCCAAGTGAAAAAGCAAAAGCGGCCGGAGCGCCGGTTGATGTTGATATCAGCCAGCTTCAGCCGGGTCAGATGTTGACCGTGTCTTGGCGCGGTAAGCCGGTTTGGGTTGTCAGACGTACGCCAGAAATGCTGGAGAAACTTCCTATTTTGGATGCGCAGTTACGTGATCCTGCTTCTCAGCAGTCGGAACAGCCGGTTTATTGCCAGAACGAGACTCGTGCAATTAATCCGGAGTATCTTGTTGTTGTCGGAATCTGTACGCATTTAGGTTGTGCGCCTTTATATCGTCCTGCGATTGGTTCTCCGGATGTCGGAGCGGACTGGCAAGGTGGATTCTTCTGTCCATGTCACGGTTCGCGTTTTGATTTGGCCGGCCGTGTTTTCCAGTCGGTACCCGCTCCGACTAACCTTGAAATTCCTCCACACCATTTCATGACAGAACATTTGATTCGAATTGGTGAAGATCCACAGAAAGAAGGAGTTGCCTAATGTCTATTAAACATTCCGCAGATCAGGCTCCAGAACAAAAGAAAGGTTCCTTGTTAGGGTGGTTGGACCGTCGTTATCCGATCGTCAGTACATGGAACGAACACGTTGGCGAATATTACGCGCCTAAGAACTTTAACTTTTGGTACTTTTTCGGTTCCCTAGCATTATTGGTGCTGGTTAACCAGTTTATTACTGGTATCTGGCTAACCATGAGTTATAAGCCAAGTGCCGCCGAAGCATTCAATTCCATCGAGTACATCATGCGTGATGTCGAGTGGGGTTGGTTAATCCGTTATATGCACTCCACCGGAGCCTCTGCATTCTTCATTGTCATCTACCTGCATATGTTACGCGGGCTGCTGTACGGCTCCTATAAAGAGCCACGCGAGCTGGTGTGGCTGCTGGGTATGTTCCTGTTCCTGGTATTGATGGCTGAAGCTTTCATGGGTTACCTATTGCCTTGGGGGCAGATGTCTTACTGGGGTGCCCAGGTTATCATCTCCCTGTTCGGGGCTATTCCAGTGGTTGGACCGGATCTGGCTCTTTGGGTGCGTGGTGACTTCGTTATTTCGGACGCAACCTTGAACCGCTTCTTTGCACTGCATGTTATTGCTTTGCCATTGGTCTTGTTGATTTTGGTCTTTATGCACATCGTCGCATTGCATAAGGTTGGATCGAACAACCCTGACGGTATCGAAATCAAGAAATATAAAAATGAAGCCGGCCTGCCGATTGACGGGATTCCGTTCCATCCTTACTACTCGGTGAAAGACTCTATGGGCGCGGTATTCTTCATGGTGTTGTTTGCCTTTGTGGTGTTCTATTGGCCTGAAGGTGGCGGATACTTCCTGGAACCGCCTAACTTCGAACCGGCAGATCCGCTGAAGACACCGGCTCATATCGCACCGGTTTGGTATTTCACTCCGTTCTATGCGATTCTTCGTGCCGTACCGGATAAGTTCCTGGGGGTTGTCGCAATGGGTGGTGCAATCGCTGTATTGTTTGCGATGCCTTGGCTGGACCGTTGTAAGGTCAAGTCAATCCGTTACCGTGGCGCTTCGTACAAAATACTGTTGACCATGTTCGTAGTGAGTTTTGTTGTGTTGGGTTATCTAGGTACCCAGCCTGCGACACCTGAATTGACGAAGTTGGCTCAGTTGTTTACAGCGTTGTATTTTGGTTTCTTCTTCTTGTTGCCGTTCACTTCGGTTCTTGAAAAAACCAAGCCAGTACCGGAGAGGGTTAAGTAATGAAAAAACTTGTATGGATATTCAGTTTCTTTTTAGCACTACCGATTGCCGCACAGGCTGCCGGTGGTCCCTCTATTGAATTGGAACCGGCTCAGAACAATCTACGTGACCAGGATTCCCTGAAGCGTGGAGCGATTTTGTTCTCGAACTACTGTATGGCTTGCCACTCTATGAAGTATATGCGTTATAACCGTATCGCAAGGGATATCGGGTGGAGCAATGAAGAGATCGTCGAGAAAATGGCCTACAACATGAATAAGGTTGTCGACGATGTTAAAACTCGAATGTTGCCTGGTGTGGCCATGGAAGTATTGGGTGTGGAGCCACCGGATTTGTCTTTGATGGCGCGTTTGAGAGGTACTGATTATATCTATACCTTCCTACGCGGTTACTATCAGGATGAAAATGGTAAATGGGATAACCATGCTCTGGCAGGTACTTCTATGCCGAACGTCCTTGAAGGCATTCAGCGTCATGCTTCGGCGGAAGATTACGCTCAAGCGGCCCGTGATATTGCCAACTTCATGGAATACGCCGGTGAGCCCGCCAAGCTACAGCGTACCGAGCTAGGTTGGAAAGTAATCGCTTTCTTGCTAGTGCTGTTGGTGCTGACTTACTTCTTGAAGAAAGAGTATTGGAGAGACATCAAGCATTAAGCTTTGTTATTCCGAAAACGAGCCCGCATTACGCGGGCTTTTTTGTTTCTAGGGAAGTAAAATGGGGTGGTTAAAAATGAATGAATCGTTCGATAGGTGGTTAGATGGCGAAAGTTAAGAATGCTTATGTTTGTACCGACTGTGGTGCGGAACACAGTCAGTGGCAGGGGCAGTGCATGGCGTGTAAAGCGTGGAATACGCTGAAAGAGATCAAATTAAGTGCCGCCAAGAGTAAAGTCGCCAAAGCCGCTTCGGGTTATTCCGGGGCGACAGAAAACCAGGTCAAAGCCATTCATGAAGTCAATCTCGAAGAAGTACCTAGGATCACGTCCGGCATGTCTGAATTGGATCGGGTGCTGGGCGGCGGGATCGTGCCGGGATCGGTTGTATTGATTGGTGGGGATCCAGGGGTCGGTAAATCATCGATACTGCTACAGGTTATGTGTGAATTGAGTACACAGCAAAAAGTCCTCTATGTAACGGGTGAAGAGTCGCTTCAACAGGTAGCTATGCGTGCTAAGCGGATGCAGTTGCCGGACGAACAATTACGCCTGTTGACTGAGACGGATGTCGAGGCGATTGCGCAATCCGCACAGGACGAGCAACCTAAAGTGATGGTTGTCGATTCGATCCAAACCATGCAGTTGGCTGAAATCGCCAGCGCTGCCGGCGGGGTTTCGCAGGTACGTGAGACGGCGGCTTTTTTGACCCGTTATGCCAAACAGAACAATGTGGCGATCTTTCTGGTCGGCCACGTGACCAAGTCCGGTGAGGTTGCCGGTCCGCGAGTGTTGGAGCATATCGTGGATACGGTGGTGTTTCTTGAGGGTCAGTCAGACAGTCGTTTTAGGACCTTACGAGCAATTAAAAACCGTTTTGGTGCCGTTAATGAACTCGGTGTTTTCGCGATGACCGATAAAGGTATGAAGCAGGTCAAGAATCCTTCGGCTATTTTTCTTTCTCGCGGGGAAGAACCCGCTCCGGGTTCGGTTGTGATGGTGGTGTGGGAAGGTTCTCGACCTTTGCTGGTTGAGATTCAAGCGTTGGTCGATGAGTCCCCTTACGGTTCGCCAAGACGAGTGACGGTCGGTTTGGATCAGAATCGTATCGCTATGCTACTGGCGGTGATGCATCGTCATGGTGGGATTCAGGCTGGCGATCAGGATGTTTATGTCAATGTTGTGGGTGGCGTGAAGGTAAATGAAACCAGTGCCGATTTGGCGCTATTGTGCGCGATTCTTTCCAGTATGCAGAACCGAGCCCTGCCTCAGGATCTGATTGTGTTCGGAGAGGTCGGATTGGCGGGAGAAATCCGTCCTGTTCCTAGCGGGCAGGAGCGTATTTTTGAAGCGGCCAAGCATGGTTTTAAACGGGCGATCGTGCCGATCGGAAATGTCCCTAAAAACGGCGTTCCGGGAATGGAGATCACAGGGGTGAAAAGCTTGCAGCATGCGTTGGATGTTTTGTAAGTCCGGAATTTTATTGTGAATTGTAGGGTTGTTTGAAAGTGAGCAGGCCTGTTGGAAATGTAAAGTAGGCAAAAGCGCTATTTATTCCCTTTATCGGCCTTTCGGAATATTCAATCGACTTGGGCTTTTAGGGTGTTAAAATTTCGTAGTTTTAATTTTTTTACCCGTTGGAGTTTATATGATGTCTCTTCGATTTCCGTCAGCGATGACTGCCGTAGCCACTTTATTAACCCCTGTTGTTGCAGGAGCCTCAGGCTTTGCATTGATTGAGCAAAGCGCAAGTGGTCAGGGGATGTCTTATGCCGGTGCGGCAGCCAATTCGGAAGACGCCAGTGTCATGTGGTTCAATCCTGCCGCTCTGACAGATATCAAGGGGCGCCAACTGATTGCCGGTGGCCACGTCATTATGCCCAAGACTGAATTCACGAATAACGGGTCTTATGCCTTTTCATCGGGAAACTTGATTTCAGGAGACGGTGATAACGGCGCGACTGTGGGGTTTGTTCCCAATCTGTATTGGACGGACTCAATTGGTGATTATCAGGTTGGTCTGGGAATCAACGTGCCTTTTGGACAGCATGTTTCTTATGATTCGGATTGGGTTGGCCGTTACCATGCGACTGAAACCGATTTGAAGACCCTTAATATCAATCCGAGTGTCGCAAGAAAGGTAAATGAGAAGCTATCACTTGGCTTTGGATTGAACGCCCAGTATCTGGAAGTGGTGTTGGAGCAGAAGTTAAACCAATCCGCTTTGGGTGATGCGGATGCCAACGCCAAGGTGACCGGTTCTAATTGGGCGTATGGATATAACCTGGGCCTGATGTATAAGCCGACTGATAGAATCAACCTGGGATTGGCCTATCGTTCCGCGATGAAGCATGATGTGAATGGGCGTGTAGACTATACTGGGGTCAACAGTACCACGCCTTTGCCTTTGACCGGTTCTCCGACTCTGGCCGATATTTTCTATGATGCCGGCGTTTCGGCGAAGGTGAGTCTCCCGGCGACGGCCAGTCTGGCAGTCGATTATGAAGCGAGCTCCCAACTTCATCTGTTAGCCAGTTCCACTTGGACGGGATGGGGCGAGTACGATGAGTTGGTATTGTCATTCGACAATGGAGCACCCGATTCCGAAACCAATCAGAATTTCAAAGACAGTTGGCGTTTTGCATTGGGTGGTTATTATCAGCTAAATGACCGTTGGAAAATCAGAACGGGGGCGGCGCTCGATAAAACCCCTGTTCCCGACAAGTACAGCCGCTCCCCTAGAACGCCAGACAGCGATCGTACATGGATTTCTCTGGGTACAAACTACCGATACAGTGACAAGTTGTCGGTGGACGTCGGATACAGTCACCTCTTTGGTAAGAAAGGGGATGTTGAATACTCAACCGGTTCCAGCCCTCTTGGACCGAACGTACTCATAGGTTCTTATGATACGACTGTTGATATCGTCAGTGCCCAACTGGTTTGGAAGTACTGAGTTGATCGAATCCGGTCATACGGTTTTGAACAGGCCTGTTGAGTTTTATGGGCCTGTTCTGAACGTTTTATCTGGGTAAACTATTCGGCATATATTTTCGCCGAATCCAATAGTCCACACTGACGTATCTCCCACCGCCCAAAAAGAATAAGGCCAGTAACATGATGAAATAGGTGGCCGCCCATTCGATCCCGTTATTACTAACCACAAAATTGCCGTACTCGGTCAGCCAGTCATAGTGACCGTGAGTTTGAAGAATTTCCTTCGCTTTTTCAAGTCGTTCCATTGCGCCGGTTGCATGCTCGTTTGCCCAGGGTGAGTGCAGGTCGTGTATCGCCTGCCAGCCATGTTGCCAATGAACTGTTGTTGCGGCAACGATCATGGTAATCATAAGTGGGATGGTGGCCCAGCGCACGGCAAAGCCTAGAATGAGTGCGCAAGCTCCGAACAGTTCCGCGCCGGTCGCAAGAAATGCCATGACTGTGGGAAAAGGCAGTCCCAACCCCCATTCCTGATTGCCGAACCATTGTACGACATTGGAAAAACCGTTGGCCTTATGCATGCCCGCCATCAGGTAGATTGGGGCGAGGTAGAGCCGCAAGCTTAGCGATACGATGCTTTGAAGTGTCAGTGATGTGTGCAGTTTGTCCATCAGGGATTGTGCAAAAACGAATGGATTGATCATGTTTCTTCTCCCTAAGAGTCAGGTTTAGAAAGATCGATGTTGATCGTCTTGTTTTATGTTGACTTAAAATGGAGAGGAAAGCGAATTGAATGTATTAAGCGGGTGTATGAAAAATTCAATGAAATAAAACGGTTAGGTGTTCGGTCTGTTTCATTTCAGGGGGGATGGGGGAGGGAGTGTTGGGCTCCCTTTAAAAGTTAATTTGAAGCGTTTTGCAGGTGATTCTGCCACTCTGCAAACAGTTCCGGTGTGGTGGCCGCAAGTGCCGAACGTTTGACGACTTGCGGCACGACGACGACTTCATTCTCCAAAGTGCTGCTTTTTCCACCGGCTTCTTCAAGAATTAGCCAGCCTGCCGCGTAGTCCCAAATGTTTTGGGCGCCATGCAAATACACTTGACCGCGACCTGCTGCAATCCAGCACCAGTCGAGCGCCACCGACCCAAAGCTTCGCTGCGAAGCATAAGGGGGGAATTGTGCAAGGTTAGTTGATAACGGAGCTTTCAAGCGTTTGAAGTCGACGATGCTGCTGCATTGTTTCAAGCTGGTTTTAGCTGTGGTAGCTTTTAGTGTTTCGGTGTTAAGTTCCGCGCCCATTCCTTTGCGGGCCGAGAACATTTCATCCCGGCTTGGATCGTAAACCAGTCCGGCGACAAGTTCGCCTTGAATGATTAATGCCAGTGAAACAGAGAAGAAGGGGATTCCGCAGGCGAAGTTGCTGGTACCGTCAACTGGATCTAGAATCCAGCATCCTTGTTCGCTTTCCATGGCCGCCTGTTGTTCTTCAAGGGAAGATTCCTCCCCCAGAAATGCGAACTGAGGCCAATTTTGCATAAGGAATTCGGCCGTTTTGAGCTGCATCTGGGTGTCGGCTTCGGTGAGTAATGAGCCATCGTCCTTGGTTTCGGCGGAAACTTTTTCGAAACGTGATAGAACTTCCTGTTTGGCAAGTTCAATGATGCCTTGTTTTAGTTGGTTCCAAGTTTCATTCTGTTCAAAAGGATGGGACATGATTACACTCTTTTAATTTCTGGATACGTCGATCAATCTGATTTTCTCGATGGCGTTGGAAGACGTTTCAAGTACTTCCAAGACGTAATCGTCGATTCGGATACAGGTTCCGATATTCGGTAGGGACTCTAACTCTTCCTGAATCAGGCCGTTCAATGTTTTGGGGCCGTCGGTAGGTAGATCGAAGTCGTATTCCTTGTTTAGATCGCGGATGAATTCGCTGGCGTCGAATGTCCAAGAACCGTCTTCGTTGACGGCAATCATTTCAGGCTGTTTCGATTTTGCATCGGTTGACAGTTTCCCGACGATCTCTTCCAGCAGGTCTTCCATGGTCAAGAGTCCCTGGATGTCACCGTATTCGTCAACGATCAGTGCCATTCGACGTTTGTTCAGGTTGAATTTACCTAACTGTATATTGAGCGATGTCGTTTCCGGAACATAGTAAGCAGGCCTGGTCAGTTTCACCAAGTCTTTCAGGGTGACATCGTTGCGCATAAGGGTTGGCAAAGCTCTTCGAAGGTTCAATATCCCGATCAAGTCGTCATCGATCGTACCTCGGTAAATAGGGATACGAGTATAAGGGGATTTTTGAATCGCTTTTAAAATGCCATCGATCGGCTGGTCGATGTTGACGCCGTAAACTTCCTGTTTAGGGATCATGACATCTTCAACCGTTACGCTTTCCAGTTGCAGGATGCTGGTCAGCATTGAGCGATATTCGCCGGGTAACTGTCCGGTTGCCTCATCGATTAGAGTTTGCAACTCCTCTTGGCTGAGCTCGTGATGGTCGCTTTCCTTCAATTTGATACGGAACATTTTCAAGAATCCATTGGCGAAGAAATTAACGAACCAGACGATCGGTGACAATAGCTTTAGTAACGGTTCGAGGAAATAGGCGGCCGGGTAGGCGATCTTTTCCGGGTAGATGGCAGCGAGCGTTTTCGGCGCGACTTCTGCAAAAATCAGGATGACCAGAGTCAGTAAGCCGGCGGCAAGGGCGATTCCGGCTTCTCCTAGTAGGCGCATGGCGATGATCGTCGCAATCGAAGAAGCGAAGATGTTGACGAAGTTGTTACCCAGCAAAATCACGCCTAAAAGACGGTCTGGAGATTTAAGCAGTTTTTGGGCTTTTAAGGCCGCTTTGTTTCCGGATTTTGCTTGGTGTTTCAGTCGGTACTTGTTAAGTGCCATCATGCCCGTTTCAGAGCTTGAAAATAGAGCAGACAAGATAATGAGTAGCAATAATATGCCAAACAGTATGGGGAGTTCTAGGGAGTTCAATTGGGTTCAATTAGTTATGGATCGGATGAGAATTATAACTATTTATGAATATATAAAAAAGAGTTTATCGAAATTTTGTAGGGGGTCGGAATTAAAAAAAACGATTCTAACTCCCTATTTTTAAATGGATTCTTTATTTTACTGAGTCAGTCTGTAGAGGATGAGTTCCGTGCCGATGTAGCTGAGGATCAGAAAGATATAAGCCCAGATGGCGTATTTGGCAGCTTTTTGTCCGCGCCAGCCGCGTTGAAAGTGACCGATTAGAAAGGTCGCGTAAACTAGCCATGCGACGATGGCGAAAAAGGTTTTGTGGATCAGGTGTTGCGCGAACATGTCTTCGATGAAGAAAACACCACTCAAAAGTGCGAAACTGAGGAAGACAAAACCGATGATGATTAACTGGACCAGTGTTTTTTCCATGGTTTGCAATGGTGGCAGCGCATTCAATAGGGTGGACAGCTGCTTTTTGCGGAAACGTCTTTCCTGAATGCTGTATAGGATGGCTTGCGCGGTTGCCAGTCCCATGATGCTGTATGCAGAAACTGAGATCAGAACATGGCTTCCCAGCTGGTATGGCAGAGGGTGCATTTCATGCAGGCCGAAGGGCAGTAAAGTGGTCAGGGCGGCAAGTGGAAAAATGAAGATGCCAAGCGTTTCGGTCTGTTTGTTGATGTTGGTAATCAGTAGTATTGAACTGCCCAGCCAAGCGATCAGTGATAGACCGTTGCCGAACCCGAATTGGATCTGGGCACCGTGAAGTAACGTCGCGCTTAATGCCACGGCGTGGAAAATCACGGCCAAGGTTGCCAAGCTGAGAATTTTTTTACGTAACGGTTGAAGGGTCTGAGGTTGTATTTTCTGCCAAAGCAAGAAGCTGACGTAGAGGTAAAGTAGACTCGCTAACAGTGCGCTGAAGCCGCTTAGGATCATGAAGTTGCAACCTTAAAAATGAGTTGATCTGGTTTGGGCCGATTTCGAAACCGCAAAACAATACGGAGTCGAAATATTGTATGCCCCACTTTTGAGCATAATATTCGTTATAATAGCGGAATTAAAGTTTGAATAGAAGACTGCGCCGGTTTTACTGTTTTGGATTCGATTAGAATCCGTTGTGAACTTATCCGGCTGTCTGTGTTAGGAGTTGTTACGTCATGTTTGACAATCTATCGGATCGTTTGACGAAAACCTTTAAGGCCATAAAGGGCCAAGGTCGTTTAACAGAGAATAACATTAAAGATGCGTTGCGTGATGTGCGTCGCGCATTATTGGAGGCGGATGTTGCCTTGCCTGTGGTGAAGAGCTTCACCACGAAAGTGCAGGAACGTGCCGTTGGTCAGGAAGTCTCCACCAGCCTGAATCCAGGGCAGGCGTTCATTAAGATCGTTCGCGAGCAATTGACTGAAATCATGGGGAGCGAAGCGGAACCCCTGAATTTTAATGTCGAACCGCCAGCAGTCATTATGGTGGCAGGTCTACAGGGTGCGGGTAAGACGACTTCCGTAGCCAAGCTTGCTAAATGGCTAAAAGAGCGTGAAAAGAAAAAAGTGATGGTTGTGTCTGCCGACGTCTATCGTCCTGCGGCAATCAAGCAGTTGGAGACACTGGCTGAACAGGTGGATGTAATTTTCTATCCGTCTAGCGCCGAACAGGATCCGGTTGATATCGCCCGCAACGCACATCAGGAAGCGCGTAAGCAGTTTGTTGATGTATTGCTTGTGGATACAGCCGGTCGTTTGCATATCGACGACGAGATGATGCAGGAGATCAAGCATCTTCATAGCAACATCAATCCATGCGAAACCCTGTTTGTTGTCGATTCCATGACCGGTCAGGATGCTGCCAACACGGCTAAGGCATTTAACGATGCATTGCCTTTGACTGGTGTGATTCTGACCAAGACCGACGGTGACGCCCGTGGTGGTGCGGCGCTTTCTATCCGTGAAATTACAGGTAAGCCGATCAAATTCATCGGTGCCGGTGAAAAGACTGATGCACTGGAGACGTTCCATCCGGATCGTATGGCTGGCCGTATTCTGGGCATGGGGGATGTACTGAGCTTGATCGACGAGGCTGAAGCCAAAATTGACAAGAAGAAAGCTGAGAAGTTCGCCAAAAAGATTCAGAAGTCGGGTCAATTCGATCTGGAGGACTTTTTGGAGCAGTTGCAGCAGATACAGCGTATGGGTGGTGTCGGAGGCCTGATGGGCAAACTTCCTGGAATGGGACAGTTGAAAGGGCAGCTGGACAGCGAAAAAGCCGAGGGGGAGTTCCGTCGCCTTGAAGCCATTATCAATTCGATGACTCGTCATGAAAGAACTTTTCCGGCTGTCATCAAAGGATCGAGAAAACGTCGTATCGCCATGGGGTCTGGAACATCGGTACAGGATGTGAATAAGCTTTTAAAGCAATTTACCCAGATGCAGAAGATGATGAAGAAGGTTTCCAAGGGCGGTATGAAGAATATGATGCGTGGTATGGCCGGAAAATTGCCGCCGGGAATGGGCGGTATGGGCGGTTTACCGCCGGGAATGCGTTAATTCGGGCCTGCTGTTCGGACAATTTGACAGAATTTGGCCCTTTGCGAAATCTTTCAAGATTCGTAAAGGGCAAAAAAGCGGTTTAATTTTATGGATAACTGTTTGAAAAAGCAGTTTTTTGTCTGTATAATTCCGCTTTTCGCTCGTTTGTGGGTGAAATTTTAACTAGAAGAAATTGTTGGAGAGACTCCTCTTCATCGCCTGATTTAAATATTGGAGAATAAAATGGTTGTTATCCGTTTGGCCCGTGGTGGTTCTAAAAAGCGTCCTTTTTACAAAGTAGTAGTAGCTGATCAGCGTAATTCACCGACTGGTCGTTTCATCGAGCAGGTTGGTTTCTATAACCCAATCGCACGCGGCAATGAAGAAAAAATCCGTTTGGATCAGGCGCGTATCGATTTCTGGGTTGCTCAAGGTGCTCAGGTTAGCCCACGTGTAAAAAGTGTTATTAAAAGCGCTTAATTGCCACTAAAAAGAGCCGATAATTCATGTCTGACACTCAGGACGAGAAAATAATTGTTGGCCAAATCAGTGGTATCTTTGGTGTCCATGGTTGGGTGAAGATTTTTTCGCATACCGACCCGAGAGCCAATATCCTGTCCTATTCGCCATGGTGGTTACGCTGTAAAGGCGAATGGAAACAGGTAAAAGTTTTAGACAGTAAGGTACAGCAGGGCGGAAAGGCTCTGGTTGCGTTACTGGAAAATGTCCAAGATCGTGATATTGCCCGTGAGTACATGGGGTGCGATATCGCAATCGAGCGTTCCCAGTTGGTGAATCCAAGTGAGGAAATGTATTGGATCGATCTGATTGGTTGCGAAGTGTATACCGAATCGGGTGAGCTTCTAGGTGAAGTCAGCGGTCTGATTGAAACCGGCGCTCACGATGTACTGAGAGTGGAAGGTCCGCATAATGAATTGATTCCGTTTGTAATGGATGAGTTCATTCGCTCGGTGGACATCGAAAATAAAAAGATTGTGGTCGACTGGGAAGTGGAAGCGGAACAGTGAGATTTGATGTAATTACCTTATTTCCGGAAATGTTTCAGGCATTGACGGAGTCGGGTGTGAGTCGACGGGCACTGCAATCTGGATTGTACGATTTAAAAACCTGGAATCCACGTCAGTTTACGACTGATAAGCATAAGACGGTGGATGACCGTCCTTACGGGGGCGGACCGGGTATGGTGATGATGTATCAGCCACTTAAAGATACGATCAGCGCCATTAAGGCAGAGAGTCCGGGGAAACCTCATGTGGTGTATCTATCGCCGCAAGGGCAGCCGCTGACTCAGGATAAAGTCGCACAGTTGCTCCATTATGATCAGGTAACTTTGTTATGTGGTCGGTACGAAGGGGTTGACGAACGATTACTGATTTCAGAAGTGGATGAAGAGATCAGTATCGGTGATTTCGTGGTGAGCGGCGGAGAGCTTCCGGCGATGATGTTGATGGATGCCATCATACGTCTGATTCCGGGAGCACTTGGTCATAACCAGTCCGCCGAACAGGATTCGTTTTCGGACGGCCTGCTGGATTGCCCTCATTACACCCGCCCTGAAGTGGTGGATGAGATGACGGTTCCCAGTGTGTTGCTAGAAGGCAATCACGCAAAAATAGATGCCTGGAGACAGGAACAAAAGTTAGAGCGAACGAAAAAACGTCGCCCTGACTTGTTAAACAATTAGGGTTCAACCTCTGGCCGGCTTGCCCGGCGAATGTTGGATGAATGCAAAGGGAAATGGTATAGAAATCCCATTTCCACGTTCGGGTCCAGGGAGATTCGGACAAAAAATCGGAGAGCTTAAAGATGAGCGATATCATCAAGCGTATTGAAGCGGAACAAATGACTAAGGAAATTCCTACATTTGCTCCTGGTGACACAGTGATTGTTAAAGTTAAGGTTATCGAAGGAAAGAACGAACGTCTTCAGGCATATGAAGGTGTTGTTATCGCTAAGAAGAACCGTGGTATTAACTCTAACTTCATCGTGCGTAAGATTTCACACGGTGTTGGCGTTGAGCGTACTTTCCAGACTTACAGCCCATTGGTAGACAGTATTGAAGTTAAACGTCGCGGTGCTGTACGTCGTGCGAAGCTTTACTATCTACGTGACCGTTCTGGTAAATCAGCGCGTATCAAAGAAAAAGTGTAAGCCTTTTCGCAAAGCGATTGAGATTGAAAACGCCCTTAATTGGGCGTTTTTTGTTTCTGGGTGAAGCGAATAGTTACCGTGTCCTGTTATACTCCAACTTATGAGCACTAAAGAGTTTTCAGTCGAGCCGATTTCGGTATTCAAGGACTTTTTGAATTTCCTTGCCGTTTCAGAGGGATTGAGTCCCAATACCATTGCCGCCTATAAAAAAGATCTTCAGATCTATCAGGCCTGGTGGCAAAAGAGCCTCGAGAATCATGATATTCAGCGGGCGACTAAGTCGCAGATTGAAGGCTTCTTGTTAGATTTGCAGGCGCAAGGCCGTAAAGAAAAAAGCAATGCACGTCTGTTATCCACTTTAAAACGTTTCTATCAATGGGGCGTGGTTTACGGTCATTTAGATGCCGATCCGACAGGCCTGTTGAAAGCTCCTAAAATTCCAAGAAGTATTCCGAATGTCATCAATGAGAATCAAGTCGAGGACCTATTGAACCGACCGGATACCACGACGCCTTTAGGTTTGCGTGACAGGGCGATTCTGGAATTGATGTACGCTTCCGGCCTGCGGGTTTCCGAAGTGGTCGAGTTGCCGTTCGAACAGATCAATCTGTCGGCAGGTCTGGTTCAGGTGACGGGAAAGGGGAGTAAAGAAAGGATTGTGCCGATCGGTGAAGTCGCAATCGAGTGGATCGAACGTTATTTACAGTCTTCCCGTCCGGAACTGGTCAAACGTAAATGGGTTGAAACCTTGTTTGTTTCACGGATCGGAAGACCGATGACGCGTCAGACGCTTTGGCACAGGGTCAAGAATCTGGCTTTCGATGCTGGTATTCAGGGCAAGCTTTCTCCGCACAGTCTTCGACATGCTTTCGCCACCCATCTGATCAATCATGGGGCTGATTTAAGGACAGTCCAGCTTCTATTGGGTCACAGTGATCTATCTACTACACAAATTTATACCCATGTTGCCAAGGAGCGCTTACACCGTATCCATCAACAGCATCATCCTCGCGGATAGTCGTATTGTGAACCTCCGTGAATGTGTTATAGTGCCCCAACCAATTCAGACATATGAGTATTGTTTAATATGAATTTTTTAAAAAATATGGCTTTGGTATGCGGTATGGCGCTGTTTGCAGTCAATGCCGTGGCCGATGATAAGCAAGTGATACAGGATCAGTTAAAGAAGATTATTCCGAATGCGCCACAGGCGGATATTAAGCCGAGTGTCGTGCCAGGTTTGTATGAGGTGTCGGTCGGACCGATGGTGATTTACATGACTGCCGATGGTAAATATGCATTTAACGGTAGTCTGATCAATCTTGAAACACGCGAGAATTTAACGGATCGTGCGAAATCTGAAGCAAGAAAATTGGCCGTTGATAAGATTCCAACCGATTCAATGATTATTTTCCCGGCCAAAGGCGAACAGAAACACTATATTACCGTGTTTACAGACATAGACTGCCCATATTGCCATAAACTGCATCAAGAGGTGTCAGCTTTAAATGAAGCAGGCGTGACAGTGCGCTATCTGGCTTATCCACGCTCAGGTTTGGGATCGCCTTCTTATTTCAAGGCAGTTTCGGTTTGGTGCGCTGCTGACCGCACTAAGGCTTTGGATGATGCTATGAGCGGCAAGCCGGTTGCTAATAAACCCTGTGAGAACAATCCAGTTGCGAACCATGTCCAGCAGGCCCAGTATTTTGGTGTAAACGGTACTCCTAATATTATTTTGGATAATGGCCGTTTGATCCCGGGTTATGTGCCTTCTAAAGAGTTGCTTCAGATATTGGCCCGCTAGTATATTTGTAGTAAACCTGGTCAGTTAGAAATAAAAAAGCCCTCAAGTGAGGGCTTTTTTTTGTGATGGTGATTTTTAGATTTCACCCCATTTCTGGCGCTTTTTAGGTACTCTGAAAAAACGTCCAAGAAGCAAGCCGAGAAGCAGGACGCCACCACCTGTCAGGAACCATTGGCGTTTAATCGCATCTTCTGATTGATCGATTTGTTCACGCATAATGGCGTTTTCATCTTCTAGGCGGGAAAGGCGAGCTTTCATTTCCTGGTTCTGTTGATCAAGCTGAACGGCGTTACTGGAAATTTCTTTCAAGCGGGTCAGCTCTTGAGTGGTTTCAAACTTTTCTTGCTTGACAGTTTTAAGCTCGCTACTGGTTTCATTGAAACGGGTTTGCAGAGTGGTCAGTTCCTGCTTTAAATCGTTGTATTTCGCTTCAACTGAGGTGGTTTTCTTGATTTGGACTTCTAAGCGATCTTTAGCAATCGGCTGGTTTTCCAGCATGCTTGACGGCATCCATCCAATCGAATTGCGATATTCGATTTTGGCCCAGCCGGATTCATCAACTTCCAATAGTTTTACGGAAGTGCCCGACTTAAGCATGCGTGTGATGCGGTGCTTATGGCTGGCTCCTGTACGCATTGGGACTTCGAAAGTATCCGTAATATAGCGGGTGCTGCCCGTCGCCGGCGTTTCGACTGCCGAAGCCGGGGTTGCCGTGACGACCGCACCGATCAAAAGGGCTGGGATCAGTGCAAGAGACTTATAGCTGTTGGATCTTTTCATGTTGAACCTTTAGATTTTTCAGTGCTGTTTCATTGTCGCTCAATTTCTGACGTTCGTTGGCGACAACGGCTTCCGGTGCTTTAGCGACGAAAGATTCGTTGCTTAGCTTACCACTTAAACGTTTGATTTCACCTTCCAATTTTGCGATTTCCTTGTTGAGGCGACTCAGTTCCGCTTCTTTGTCGATCAGACCTGCCATCGGAATCAAGACCTTCATCTCACCGACCAGACTGACGGCTGATTCGGGAGCGTCAGCTTCGTTTTCTAGTACCGTAATACTTTCAAGTTTTGCCAATGTCTGCAGGAAAATACTGTTATTGTCCAGCCAACCCTGGTCATTTTCATTCAATCCAGCAAGCAGAACCGGGAGCGCCTTGCTTGGTGCAATGTCCATTTCAGATCGGATTTTGCGGACGCCAATAATGAACTGTTTAACCCATTCAAGTTCCGCAACCGCCTGGCTGTCGATCTTGGCCTCATCTGCCTGAGGATAGGGTTCAAGCATAATGGTTTCACCTTGTTTTCCTGCCAACGGTGCAACCGCCTGCCATGCCTCTTCAGTGATGAATGGAATGATTGGATGCAGTAAGCGTAGCAGAGCTTCCAGGGCGCGCACAAGGGTTTTGCGTGTACCGCGTTTGGCGGCATCCGAGCTCTCGGAACTGTTCAGGATTGGTTTGGATAGTTCCAGATACCAGTCACAGTATTCGTTCCAAGTGAATTCGTACAAGGTGTTAGCCGCCAAATCGAAACGGTAAGATTCGAAATGTCTGGCTACCTCTGCTTCTACTTCCTGCAGGCGTGAGGTAATCCAACGGTCTGCTAGAGAGAGTTCGCATTCAGCGCTTTCGTCCACACCGGTATCGTAGCCCTCGGTGTTCATCAGAACGTAACGGGTCGCATTCCATAATTTGTTACAGAAATTACGGTAACCTTCAGCACGGTTTAGGTCGAAGCGGATGTCGCGTCCTGTTGAGGCTAGTGAAGCGAAGGTAAAACGCATCGCATCTGTGCCGTACGCAGGGATACCGCCAGCAAACTGCTTGCGGGTAGCCTTTTCGATTTTGGCCGCTTTTTCAGGCTGCATCATGCCGTAAGTACGTTTTGAAACCAGGTCTTCCAGTTCAATTCCGTCAATCAGGTCAATCGGATCGAGTACGTTTCCTTTCGATTTGGACATTTTTTGACCTTCGCCGTCACGTACCAAACCGTGGACGTAGACCTGTTTGAAAGGTACCTCACCTGTGAATTTCAGAGTCATCATGATCATACGCGCGACCCAGAAAAAGATGATGTCAAAACCGGTGACCAGGACCGAAGTCGGATGGAATTTTTCCAGTTCAGGCGTCTTTTCAGGCCAGCCTAACGTAGAGAAGGTCCAAAGAGCCGAGCTGAACCATGTGTCCAACACGTCTTCATCTTGATTCAAGACAATGTCCGAGCCAAGATTGTGCTTCTCGCGAACTTCTTCTTCTGAGCGGCCGACGTAAACGTTGCCGTTATCGTCATACCACGCAGGGATTCGGTGCCCCCACCAGATTTGACGTGAAATACACCAATCCTGGATGTTGTTCATCCATTCGAAATAGGTGTTTTCCCAGTTTTTAGGTACAAATTCGATATCGCCGTTCTTGACCGCATCAATTGCAGGCTTTGCCAAGGATTCAACGGCGACGTACCACTGGTCGGTCAGCAAAGGTTCGATGACGGCATGAGAGCGGTCGCCGCGCGGCACCATTAAGGTGTGCGGTTTGATGTCTTCCATTAAACCGAGTTCTTCCAGATCCGCTACGATTTGCTTTCGTGCTTCATAACGATCGAGTCCTTGGTATTTTTCAGGCGCTTCTTCGTTGATCGTAGCGTCGATCGTGAAGATGTTAAGCATTGGAAGGTCGTGGCGTTTCCCCATTTCGTAATCGTTGAAATCGTGTGCAGGGGTGATCTTGACGCAACCGGTTCCGAATTCGAGATCGACGTAATCGTCGGCGATGATCGGAATTTCACGTCCGACCAAAGGGAGGGTGATGGTTTTGCCGATCAGGTGTTGGTAACGTTCATCGTCTGGGTGAACTGCAACGGCCTGGTCACCCAGCATGGTTTCCGGACGAGTCGTCGCGACGACCAAGTGGCCGGAACCGTCGCTTAGCGGGTAGCGCATATGCCACAGGTTGCCTTGCTCTTCTTCGGAAATAACTTCCAAATCGGATACGGCTGTGTGAAGAACCGGATCCCAGTTGACTAGGCGTTTACCTCGATAGATCAGGTCTTCATCATAAAGTTGTACGAACACTTCCTTGACAGCATTGGAAAGACCTTCGTCCATAGTGAAGCGTTCACGAGACCAGTCAGGAGAGGCACCTAGGCGACGCAGCTGTTTGGTGATGGTTCCGCCGGATTCTTCCTTCCATTCCCAAATCTTTTCAATGAAGGCTTCACGGCCGACATCGTGGCGACTCAAGCCTTTGGCGGCCAGTTGGCGTTCGACGACCATCTGGGTTGCGATACCCGCATGGTCCGTACCAGGTTGCCAAAGCGTGTCATTGCCCTTCATTCGGTTGTAGCGAATAAGGGTGTCCATGATGGTGTCCTGGAAAGCGTGTCCCATATGAAGGCTTCCGGTCACGTTCGGTGGCGGAATCATAATCGAGTAGGGCGCGGATTCGTCATATTTAGGCTTGAAGTAGCCCTTGTTTTCCCAGGTTTGATACCACTTTGTTTCAATTGTATTGGGGTCGAAATGCTTTTCCATCGGTCTCTTAATTTTTATATAGTAATAAGCCCAAAATTATAGCAAAGAGCAGGGAGGGTTGTCTGAAGTTCAGGAGATATTTTAAAAAAAGGCAAAAAAAAGCCGGTCATAAAATGACCGGCGAATGCTTCTAGGAGGAAGAAGGCATTAAAACATCTGTGCTTTTGGTTAACGCACTTAGCTACCTAGAAGTTGTAAAACGTTTCCGCGTGACTGGTTATTCTGAGCTTGCATCATCGCAGAGCTTTCATTGAGAATGCTTTGACGAACCTGTTCGGCGATGGCTCTTGCAAAATCGGTGTCGCTGATCTGGCTGCGGGTACTGAGTGCATTTAAATTTTGATTTGCCAGATTGTTGAGTGATGAAGTCAGGCCGTTTTGTTGCGCACCGAATTGACTGCGGTTGTTCAGAAGTTGCTCGTTGGCCAAGCTAAGGCCTTGCAATGCGGTTGCTGCGTTGGCCGGATTTGAAATATCCAGACCACTCAATCCCAATGAGTTTGGTGTGAGATTGGGTAGGTTGAGTGTACTGGATGAATCCGCCAGAGCAATGTCGACACTGGATGTGTCGGCATTTAACAGGTTGACGCCATTGAAGCTTGTGTTGTTGGCAGTGCTATTGATGCTGGCCAAGTTCTGTTGGAATTCCTGGTTGAGCATGTCACGTTGCTGCGAGTTAAGCGTGCCGTTCTGAGCCTGAATCGCCAGTTCGTTCATTCGCAACAGATTGTTGTTAATGCTCTCACTGCCTGCATCTGCCGTTTGAAGCAAGGAGATACCGTCATTAGCGTTGCGGCTGGCCATGTCCTGGGTATTGATCTGAGATGTCAGTGTGCTGACAACTGCTTGTCCCGCTGCATTATCGCCAGATTGATTAATTTGCGAGCCAGAAGCAATACTGCTATTGACCGAGGATAGGTTTGATATGTAGGCACTTGCTGGAATCGGGCCGAAAGATTCAATTGCCATAATCCAACTCCTAAAATTACAATGGTTTCTTTATTAAACAAATTGTACGCTTTTTAAAAGTCAAAGGAAAGAAAAATGTCTTGTTGTTCAGGGGGTTACTGTCAGTTCAAGTTTCCGGAAGGACCGCCCTTGGTTGATAACCCGGTTGCGAATATGAATGCAACCTACCAGTTTTTGCCTTATGGAACGCTTTTGGAAGAAGGTGAGGTGGTTCGTATTTGGATGGAATCCGGAAAAGCGAAAACAGTCATTATAGAAGAAAAGGTTCCATTAACGTTTACATCGGACGGTCCGGTTTCCGATAATGGAAATGAAGTGTTTCCCTGGCAGTTGGTTGCTCTGGATTCGGGAATTGCTTACGATGAATTGATGGGTTGGATCAATCACCCTTTGTATAATCCAGGTGAAAAATCGGTGCTGTTGAAGTACCGTCATCCGATAGAGGTGAAGCCAAGTTTGAAAATGACTCTGCTCAAATGGCTGTATAAGTTACGTAATCTATGACTATAAAGCATTAAGGTGTTTTTTCTAGGCCGCTGAAAAGCGGTTTTTTTGTTTTTCAGAAATGAAAAAGCCCCGATAAATCGGGGCCAAAACTTAAATTACAGAGGAGTAGTTTAAGATTTTTTGAGTAAGAGTTCTTATCGCTTAACGAACTCTGGGTAGGCTTCCATTCCACATTCAGACTGGTCTACACCTTCATACTCTTGTTCTTCAGTTACTCGAATACCCATTACTGCTTTAATGATGCTCCAAGTAATCAAACTTGTGATGAATACCCATGCAAAGATAACGACAGTACCAGTTAGCTGAGCACCAATTGTTGCATCACCGTTGGTGAATGTAACAGCGATCAGACCCCAGATACCTACGATACCGTGTACAGAGATTGCACCGACTGGATCGTCGATTTTGAATTTCTTATCCATGGCAAGGATAGCGAATACTACGATGATACCACCCACAAGACCGATTAGAGTTGCTTCCAATGGAGTTGGAGTTAGTGGCTCGGCAGTAATCGAAACCAGACCTGCAAGTGCACCGTTTAGGATCATTGTTAGGTCAACTTTACCAAATAGAATTTTAGAAATGATGATCGCACCGATAACACCACCGGCAGCTGCCATGTTTGTGTTAACGAAGATCATAGCTACTGCGTTCGCTTCGTCGATGTTTGAGATTTTAAGCTCAGAACCACCGTTGAAACCGAACCAGCCTAACCATAGGATAAACGTACCTAGGGCTGCTAGAGGTAGGTTCGCACCTGGGATTGCGCGAACTTCACCGTTTTCGCCGTATTTACCTTTACGAGCTCCAAGGACCAGAACACCAGCAAGGGCTGCAGCAGCACCAGTCATGTGAACGATACCAGAACCGGCAAAGTCTAAGAATCCTAGTTCATCAAGGAAACCGCCACCCCATTTCCAGAAACCTTCTACAGGGTAGATGAAACCGGTCATAACGATTGCGAAAACAAAGAAAGACATTAACTTCATACGTTCAGCTACGGCACCAGAAACAACAGACATTGCAGTTGCAACGAATACAACCTGGAAGAAGAAGTCAGACAAGTTTGAATAGTATGTGTCACCATTGCTTCCAAGTACATCCGCAACCGTGTTGTCAGCACCTAGAAGGAAGCTGATTCCTGGGATGTAAGAGTTGATGCTGTCGCCATACATGATGTTGTAACCAACCAGCATGTACATGACACAGGCAATTGCGAAAAGCCCGACGTTTTTAGCCAGGATTTCAGTTGTGTTTTTTGTACGTACCAGACCGGCTTCTAGCATGGCAAAACCGGCAGCCATCCACATAACTAGGGCACCAGACATCAAGAAGTAGAATGTGTCTAGTGCATAGCTGAGATGAGTAATTTGTTCCATAATCATTTCCCTCTCGTTAATTAAAGTGCGATATCGCCAGTTTCTTCAGTACGAATACGAATCGCTTGTTCTACAGGCATGACAAAGATTTTTCCATCACCGATCTTGCCTGTACGAGCTGCTGAACCGATTGCTTCAACAACACTTTCAACCTTGTCATCAGACACGGCAATTTCAAGACGTAGTTTTGGTAAAAATTCTATCGCGTATTCTGCTCCACGATAGATCTCGGTATGCCCCTTTTGGCGGCCAAAACCTTTTGACTCTGTAACGGTCATTCCGTGCACATCAACTTCGTGCAAGGCTTCACGTACATCATCGAGTTTAAAAGGTTTGATAATTGCAACAACCAGTTTCATACTAACCTCTCTGATTTGATTGATATAGATGTTTCGAACTTTTCATAACAATTTGCGTGCCATTTCTGTATAAATGCTCGTTTAATCAATGTCTTGCACAAAAATATGTGGTTTTATTGGGGCTTTAGGTGGTGATTATTCGTATTGGTGCTGTTAATTGGTGCGCATTTTGTTAAATCTGGTGCATTAAATATTGGGAAAGGAGTGGTGGTGCCTAAGGTAATTAGGGCGTTAATTATTCAATTATTGGCTTTGGTTATTCTAGCCGTTGGTGTTTATTTTCTACAGTTTGTGGTTTCTCCACCGTATCCGATATGGGTCTTGGTTGTTGCGCAGGGTGGGATTTCGGCGTTGCTGAGTTGTAAGATGGGGTTGCCTTGTTGGTGGCGCTGGATCCAGTTTTTGATGCCGGTCGCTCTGTATGTGGCGGTACTGTTGCAGGTTCCGTCTTGGTTGGGTCTGGTCGCCTTCATTGTCTTATGGCTGGTTTTTAGTAATGCCGGAAAGGAGCGTGTTCCTCTTTATTTGACGAATAATACAACGCGTCAGGCGCTTAAGACGTTGATTAAAAGAACGAAGGACGTTCGTTTTCTGGATCTTGGTTGTGGGTTGGGTGGAAATGTGGTCTTTATGAGTCATCTGGTCAATGTGACTCGTTCTGTTGGTGTTGAGACGGCTCCGATTCCTTTTGTTATCTCTAAATTTTTCTCTTGGTTGCGAGGCGGCGAGGTTTATGCAACGGATCTTTGGAAGGTTGATTTGAGTGAGTTTGATCTGGTGTATGCCTTTTTGTCGAGTGAGCCTATGCCTAAGTTATGGGAGAAGGTAAGGTCTGAAATGACTTCTGGATCGGTGTTTGTGAGTAACAGTTTTGCCGTGCCGGATGCGGAGCCAAGCGAAGTATGGGAGCTCGGCGATAGTAGGAAGACGCTTTTATACATTTACCGTATAGAGTGATGTCTACAGTTTAAATGTTCATTTAAGAATCCAACAGGCCTGTTGGGTTTATTTTAGAATTAAAATCTTCTGTTAAGTGCGTATCTATTTAGTACAGTGCAGTAATGCATTAAAATAATTAACTTAATAGAAAATAGAATAAAAGTCTGAAAGGGTGGGTATGGAATACAGCTTGCAGAATGCCATTGATTGGAGTCGTTTCGTTGAAATGGTCGGTCGTCGTTATCCCGAGGTTTTGGAAGAATCGCATTGGCGGCCAGATATGGCAGACGGTGAGTTGTACCGTCAGGTTTACGGATTGGTTCGAGGCTCCGAGGATGAGACTGTTTTAAAAAGACATTTGCGTCAACAGAGAAACTGGCAGATGACCCGAATCGCCATTAGGGATTTGACCGGTTTGGCCGACTTGCAAGAAACTATGAGGGACGTTTCCGACCTGGCGGATGCGCTGGTGGCTGCGGCTTTGGATTGGCATTACGAAAGATTTTGCGAGCGTTATGGTACTCCGATTGGAGCAGAGTCCGGAAAACCTCAGAAATTGATTGTACTGGGAATGGGCAAGCTCGGCGGGCAGGAGTTGAACTTCTCTTCGGATATCGACCTCATTTTTGTTTACCCGGAGCAGGGCGAGACCCAAGGGACTGGAAAAAGTATTTCCAATGATCAATTTTTTGTCCGGTTGGGGCAGGCACTAAACAAGTCTTTGGTTGAGGTGACGGAGGATGGCTTTGTTTACCGGGTGGATATGCGACTGCGCCCGTTCGGGGATGCAGGTCCATTGGCGTCGAGCTTTGCCGGAATAGAGCATTATTATGAGATTCATGGCCGTGCTTGGGAGCGTTATGCCTTGGTTAAAGCTAGAGCTATGGCGGGTGATGCTAAGGAAGCGCAATCGCTGTTCGATATTCTTCGTCCGTTCGTTTATCGTCGTTATGTCGATTTCAGTGCGATGGAGTCTCTGCGAGAGCTTAAGCAGATGATTTCGGCAGAGGTTAAGAAAAAAGGGATGCAGGACAATGTCAAGTTAGGGCCCGGAGGGATTCGCGAGATTGAATTCATTGTACAGGCCTTTCAGTTGGTGCATGGTGGTCGGGATCGTACTTTGCAGGGACGTGCTTTAACGCCGATGATGCAACAGTTATTGTCGTTGGGGTTCATCGAACAAGAGGTCTATGACGGTCTGATGGCGGCGTATACGTTCCTACGCCGTGCCGAAAACCGTTTGCAGGAGTGGATGGATCAACAGACCCATGATCTTCCTCGGGATGCCCAGCAGCAATTGGCCTTGGCCAGCTCCATGGGGTTTGAGGACTATGCCGGCTTTATGTCGGTTTTGAATAAGCATCGTGACTATGTTCAGGCTCAGTTCGTCGAAGTGTTTGCTACAGAGGAAGCGAGTGAGGAGGTCGGTGAATTGAGCGATTTCTGGTTGGGTGACATGAGCTCGATTGAGGGGCTGCACGATATCGAGTTAGCAGAAGCCGACATTCCCTCTTTTTTGAAACATCTGAACGATTTTAAATTGAGCCGCTCGGTCGGACGTTTGAGTAGAGATGGGGTGGAGCGTTTGAATGCATTCATGCCGTTGTTGATTGAAGCCTTGTTAAAGCATGGATATCTCGAACAGACGTTTGTAAGAGTTCTCAAGGTAGTTGAGAGTGTTGTACAGCGCAGTGTGTATCTAGTGTTGTTGAAAGAGAATCCGGTCGCATTGAAGCATCTGATCTCATTATGTGAGATCAGTCCATGGATGACGGATATGCTTGCCAAGTATCCTGCTTTGATGGATCAATTATTGGATGAGCGTGCGCTGTATGCGCCTTTGGACCTGCAGCAGTTGAATCTTGAAGTCGAACATCTGTTGGAAGAGGTTGGCGAAGATGAAGAACGTTTTATGGAGCAGATCCGACAGTGGCGCCATGCACAGGTATTTAGGGTTGCGGCTGCGGACGTGACAGGGAATGTTCCGATTATGAAGGTGAGCGACTATTTGACCTGGATTGCAGAAGCGGTTCTGAATGGAGTTGTCACTTTCGCATGGCGTTATATGCAAAGTAAAAATGGATTGCCTGGTGGTTTGGATGATGAGAGTGACCGTGATCCATTCCTGGTTTTGGGTTATGGAAAAGTCGGTGGTATCGAATTGGGATATGGCTCTGACTTGGATATTGTCATGTTGTATGAGGGGCTTAGTCCCAGTGCTTCCGCTGTCAATGAGCGAGGACGTAGTCTAGAGAACTCTTTGTATTTCGTGCGAATGGGTCAGAAGGTGATTTCATTGATGACAACATTGATGCCGGCTGGAGTTCTTTATGAGGTGGATACGCGTTTAAGGCCGAATGGCGCGTCCGGTTTGATGGTAACCGATCTTTCGGCATACAAATCGTATATAGAAAATAAAGCGTGGAATTGGGAACATCAAGCATTTGTTCGAGCTAGGCCTGTCGTGGGGGATGTACAGTCAAGAAGCGCCTTTAATGAATTCAGGCATGCATTCCTCCAGAAACAAAGAGATCCTCTGAGGGTGAGGGACGAGGTGATTGAAATGCGTCAGAAAATGCGGGAATCATTGGATAAATCTAATGATGAAGTGTTTGATCTGAAGCATGGGCGTGGCGGTATTGTCGATATCGAGTTTATGGTTCAGTATCTGGTGCTGGCTTTTTCGCATGATTATCCCGAGCTTTCCGAGTATACCGATAATATTCGAATGCTGGAGGCGATCGAGCGTGTCGGTTTGCTTTCGGTAGAGGATGTGGAGAGTTTGGTTAAGTCCTATAAGGTGTATCGCTCCAAATATCATCGATTGGCTCTACAGAATCAAAAGGCCTTGGTCGAGAGTGATTGTTACCTGTCAGAAAGAGAGGGTGTGATGTCGATTTGGAAAAAATTGATGGAAACATGATCGGGAGTGGGGAGAGTATATAAAGAGGCTTTCTGATTTTCGGAAGGCAAAAAAAAACCCGCTTAAGCGGGCTTTTTTTGTTCCATTCGTTCTTGATTAAGAAGAATAGTACATGTCGAACTCGATTGGGTGAGTCGTTGCACGGAAACGTGTAACTTCTTCCATCTTAAGTGCGATGTAAGAGTCAATTGCTTCATCAGTGAATACACCACCCACCTTCAAGAACTCACGGTCTTTATCAAGTTCCGAAAGCGCTTCGTCTAGAGAAGCACAAACAGTGTTGTAGGTTGCTTCTTCTTCTGGCTCTAGGTCGTATAGATCTTTCTCTGCTGGCTCGCCTGGGTCGATCTTGTTTAGGATACCGTCAAGACCAGCCATCAACGAAGCTGTAAATGCAAGGTATGGGTTAGCTGTTGGATCCGGGAAGCGTAGTTCAACACGACGTGAACGCTCAGATGGAGCATAAGGGATACGGATAGAAGCTGAACGGTTCTTACCAGAGTATGCAAGCAAGATAGGTGCTTCAAAGCCTGGAACCAAACGCTTATAAGAGTTAGTACCAGGGTTGGTGAAAGCGTTCAATGCACGAGCATGCTTCATCAAACCACCGATGTACCAGATTGCTTCTTGAGAAAGGCCTGAGTAAACGTCACCGGCAAAGATGTTTTTACCATCTTTAGATAGAGACATGTTGATGTGCATACCAGAACCGTTATCACCAACGATTGGCTTAGGCATGAAAGTAGCTGTTTTGCCAAGGGCGTGACAAGTGTTGTGAACAGCGTACTTAAGAATCTGAACTTCATCCGCTTTTGCAGTTAGAGTGTTACCTGCAACCGCCAACTCACACTGACCACCAGCTGCTACTTCGTGGTGGTGAGCTTCAAGTTTAAGACCCATCTCTTCAGCCATGGCGCAGATGTCTGCACGTACTTCGTGAAGTTGATCAACAGGAGGAACTGGGAAGTAACCACCTTTAACTTTCGGACGGTGACCCATGTTACCGTCTGAGTAAACTTTTTCAGTGTTCCATGCTGCTTCGTTACCATCGATCTTAACAAAACAACCGGACATGTCTGCACCCCAGCGAACGTCGTCGAAGATGAAGAATTCAGGCTCAGGTCCGAAGAATGCTGAATCTGCGATACCAGTAGATTTTAGGTAAGCTTCCGCTTTTTTAGCGATACCACGAGGATCTTTTTCATAAGATTCCATTGTTGCTGGTTCTACGATCATACAACGGATGATCAAGGTTGGATCGTTGGTGAACGGATCCATGTAGTAACCGTCAGTCTGAGGCATAAGAAGCATGTCAGAATCGTTGATGCCTTTCCAACCAGCGATAGAAGAACCGTCGAACGTTTCGCCGTCTGTGAAGAAGTCTTCATCTACTTTGTTGGCAGGAATAGTAACGTGTTGCTCTTTACCGTGTGTATCAGTAAAGCGTAGGTCAACCCATTTAACGTCATTCTCTTTCATTAAATCTAAGATTGCTTGTGGCATTTTATGTCCTTTCTAGCATGGTTTTGTAAAAATTAGTTTGTAAGAGATATTAGCTTGAACCGTGCCAAATTTCCAATCTTTTTTAGAAATATTACAAGTCATTGATTGAGCGTTATTTTTGCATGGCTCTATAAGGTGGGGGCCTTGTTGGTAAAGGGTGGGAAGTTGAACTCTTATGGTGCTGATGACATTTTTTGGTGCATATTTTGTGGCTTGATGCGTCCGATTAGTGGAGGTTTTAAAGTTCAAAAAAATGACATTTTTACGGGTAAAATGCAATGTAATTGTCACATTAAACATGTATAGTACCGCCCATAACAGGAAAAGTCAGTCCAAACAGGTTTACTACAGGTTGAAAAAATGAAGAGTAGTCATGCACAGCAAGCGTTGGATAAAGCGCTAAAAGGTCCTGAGTTTGAGAAGCGTGTAAGACGCAGAAATGCTAAGGATTCTGCTTCGGCATACGGGATAAGTATCGGCGGAATCGGTGTCATTTTGTCCGTATTGCTGATTATGTTCTTTTTGTTATATGTGGTTATGCCGCTGTTTGTTCCTGCAAAAGTAGAGAAGCACGAACAGTATGCTATTCCGGGTACACAGAATGAAACTACTCTATATTATGGAATAGATGAATATCAGGAAACGGCCTTACGTTTCACTAAGTCCGGTAAGCTATACGGATTTGATGTCGCCACCGGTAAATTGATTTCCGAAGACAGTCTGCCATTGAATGGTCAGCACATCACTTCTTTTACGGTCATTTCCGAGATCGATAATGTTTTGGCGTTTGCACTTTCCGATGGCACTGTACTAATAGCCAAATACGGGTATGGAGTCAGTTATCCGAACGACGTCAGAACGATCACTCCTAAAGTAGACTATCCCTTCGGTGAAGAGCCGGTTGAACTTGCTTCAGCACCAATCGAAAAAATCGCGGCAAAGCAAACGGATTCTGACTTGGTGTTCGCTTATAAACAAATGGGTTCCGATGAAGTCGTAATCAAACAGTATTCAAAAGTAGAGTCTATGTTGACGGATACGATTTCTTTGGAAGAAGGTTACGTAGGGACGTTTGAACTGAAAAATACCGCGGACTGGCTGGAGTTGGATGGCAGCATGCGTAACCTGTACGTCATCTCTAAAACCGGTGTGACAAATTACTATAATTTGAGCGATATCGAAAATCCGGCGCTAATCCAGCATGTCAATATGTTGAACAACGATGAGAAGCTGACAACAGTTCGTTTCTTGTTAGGAGACTACTCATTGATGCTCGGAACCGATAAAGGGAATGTCATTCAATGGTTCCCTGTGCGAGACAATAATAATGAATTCGCTTTGCACGAGATCCGCAGCTTTAAGGTTGGAAATTCTCCAATCCAGACCATTGCAATTGAAAAGAACCGTAAAGGGTTTGCGACGACCGACACGTCCGGTCAATTCAATCTATATCATTCAACGGCTGAACGCCATCTGAACAGCACTCAGGTGACGGATAAAGGCGCGGCCGGATTTGTCACAATCTCTAATCGCGCAGACGGAGCGTTCGTTGAAACTTCAGACGGGCAATTGGTTCATTACAAGATTGAAAATCACCACCCGGATGTTTCGGTTTCAAGCTTATGGGGTAAAGTCTGGTATGAAGGTTATTCCGAACCGGAATATGTCTGGCAGTCTTCATCCGCAAGTGTGGATTTCGAACCGAAGTTTTCTATGACGCCTTTGACGTTCGGGACAATTAAGGCGGCCATGTATTCCATGCTGTTCGCAGTGCCGATCGCAGTTTTGGCAGCTATTTTCACAGCGTTCTTTATGGATAAAAAGACCCGTCAGTGGGTAAAGCCATCCGTTGAATTGATCGAAGCCTTGCCGACGGTAATCCTAGGATTCTTGGCAGGCCTGTGGTTGGCTCCTTATATGGAGTCCCATCTTCCCGGCTTTTTCTCATTACTGATTGTGGTGCCGTTGGGTATTGTGATTTTCGGCCTTACTTGGTCTAAATTGCCGGAATCCATCCGTTTGATGGTGCCGGTCGGTAAGCGTGCCGTGCTGATGATTCCGGTTGTCATTGTTCTTGGTTGGCTATCGCTGCAATTGAGTGATCCTCTTGAAAATGCTTTCTTCGACGGTGATATGCGTCATTGGTTGACTTTTACGGCCGGAATTGACTTTGACCAACGTAACGCCATGGTTATCGGTTTCGCGATGGGCTTTGCCTTGATTCCGACGATCTTCTCGGTAACGGAAGATGCGATCTACAACGTGCCGAGTTATCTGATCAACGGTTCTTTGGCGTTGGGTGCCAGTGGTTGGCAGACTTTAGTTGGCGTGGTATTGCCAACCGCCAGCCCGGGGATTTTCTCAGCAATCATGCTAGGTTTTGGCCGCGGTGTCGGTGAAACCATGATTGTTTTAATGGCGTCCGGTAATACGCCTTTGATGGAAACCAACCTGTTCGAAGGGATGCGTACCTTATCCGCTAACCTGGCGGTTGAGATGCCTGAAGCAGCAGTAGACAGCTCGCATTATCGTGTACTGTTCCTATCCGGTTTGGTGCTTTTCATTTTCACGTTTATTTTTAACACCTTGGCCGAAGTTGTTCGTCAACGTATGCGCCGTAAGTACGGGTCGCTTTAGGGAGTTTATGGCATGAGAGATTGGTTTAAAAAAGGCGAACATTGGATTTGGTTTAGTGCCTCGACCGTCAGTATCAGTGTCGTATTGGTATTCGGTCTGTTGGCAATGATTTCTTATAAGGGCTTGATTCATTTTTGGCCGCATGATGTCTATCACATCGAAGTGAAACACCAAAATGGTGAAAAGGAAGTCATCGTTGGTGAAATGCACGACTCGAAGATGAAAGAGATCGAAGATCCGAATGCACCACACGGCAAGGCCGAGATTCCTCAATATCTGATCAAGACAGGTAACCGCGATGTTTACGGCATCGATTTTAGATGGGTAAGTAGTGCGGATGTTGTTGGCGGTGTCGACACACTTGAAAAAGATGTGGTGGTTATCGAACGTTATGAGTACGGAAACGTATATGGCCATATCCAGTCGATTACCGTAGACGGCAAAACGGTCACGGATCCTGTAAAAGCGCTGGCCATGCTTGAAGAACAGGTTGAGAAAGGAACCGAACTGCACGATGAGATCAAATATATCGAGAAGATCGAAATCGGTGCCATTAACTATAAAATCGAAGGTCTGCGTCTGGAAGAGAAGCGTCTTCGTGCAGGTGGCGACTTTACCGATAAAGACGCGGCCCGTCTTGATGCCGAACGTAAAGAGTATCAAGAGGATTTCGACAAGCATCACAAAAATGCACAGGCACTGTATCAGCAAGCGGATACATTGGGTGAAGTGGTACTTTCGATCGCCGGAAATAAGAGTCTGACGGTTCCTGTTAAGAAAATCGTCCATTTCTGGCAACCTAATAATTTGAACTTCGGGGAGCGAATCGGTTTCTTCTTCAGTGCGGTGAAGAACTTCCTGTTGGACGATCCTCGTGAAGCCAATACCGAAGGTGGGGTGTTCCCGGCTATTATCGGTACTGTCACTATGGTTATGTTGATGGCTGTATTTGTGACTCCGATGGGTGTGATTGCCGCAATCTATATGAGCGAATATGCAAGAGAAGGTGTTGTTCTTAAAATGGTGCGTATCTCGATCAATAACCTGGCTGGTGTACCTTCGATCGTATTCGGTATTTTTGGTTTAGGCTTCTTTGTTTACATTATAGGGTCGTCAATTGACGAGTTGTTCTACAGTTATGCCTTGCCAAGCCCGACATTCGGTAGCCCCGGCTTGCTGTGGGCATCGCTGACCATGGCTCTTCTGACATTGCCGGTTGTTATCGTTTCAACCCAGGAAGGTTTGTCACGTATTCCACGATCACTCCGTGAAGGTGGTCTGGCACTTGGCGCAACCAAGTCGGAAACCATTATGCGTATTATTTTACCGATGACAGTTCCGGCGATCATGACAGGTCTTATTCTTGCGATTGCACGTGCCGCAGGTGAGGTGGCACCGTTGATGTTGGTGGGTGTGGTCAAGTTAGCTCCTGAATTACCTCTGGACATGGTGGCACCGTTTGTACATCTGGATCGCAAATTCATGCATCTAGGTTTCCATATTTATGACGTTGGCTTCCAGAGTCCTAATGTCGAGGCTTCACAGCCTTTGGTTTATGCGACTTCATTGCTTCTAGTACTGATCATCCTTACCTTGAATTTAGGTGCGATCATGATCCGTAACAAGTTGCGAGAAAAATATAAGTCACTAGATAATTAATTTCATATAGACGTTTTTAGTAAAGTATTTAAAGATAACTTGATTGTCCGGCGTTGAATCGGGTTAAAAGGATTAAGTAAACATGAGTGAACAAAACATCAGCGTTGCTTTAGATCGTGATCACCGCAGCCTTTCGCTAGCGGAAGAGAAAGTCGCGATGGAAGTTAAGAACTGGAACTTGTACTACGGTACCAAGCAGGCATTGAAAGACATCAATATGATTGTTCCTGAACATCGTGTTACCGCATTCATCGGACCTTCCGGTTGCGGTAAATCGACGTTGTTACGCTGCTTCAACCGTATGAACGATCTGATTGACATCGTGAATGTCGACGGCGAGATGACCTTGCACGGTGACGATGTTTATGCAAAAGAAATGAATGTCGCCTCATTGCGTCGCCGAGTCGGTATGGTGTTCCAGAAGCCGAATCCGTTCCCTAAAACAATCTATGAAAATGTCGCTTATGGATTACGCCTTCAAGGCATTAATGATAAAGGCATCCTTGATGAGACGGTCGAATGGGCTTTGAAAGGGGCTGGCCTGTGGGAAGAGGTTAAGGATCGACTTAACGAGAACGCTTTAGGTATGTCCGGTGGACAGCAGCAGCGTTTGTGTATTGCGCGTGCGATTGCGATCAAGCCGGAAGTTTTATTGTTGGATGAGCCGACATCGGCCTTGGATCCGATTTCCACTTTGGCGATCGAAGAACTGATTTTCGAACTGAAAAAAGAATTCACGATTTTGATCGTGACACACAATATGCAGCAGGCTGCACGTGTTTCCGATTATACTGCTTTCATGTATATGGGCGAGTTGATCGAATATACGGATACTGACAGCTTGTTTACCAATCCGCAAATGAAGCGTACAGAAGACTACATTACCGGACGTTATGGTTAAGCATTATCCGTAAGGATATATGGATAGTCAGAGGAGAGGATAAATCATGGAAAGAACAGAATTTAAAAGCCATATTTCAGAACAGCTGAACCGTAACTTGGAAGACTTGTTTAATCAGGTTTTAGAAATGGGCGGATTGGTTGAGCGCCAGCTTGAAAACGCGGTTACTGCTGTCGAAAATTCCGATGTCAGTCTTGCCAAGGAAGTGCTTCAGATCGATAAGGTCATCAACAAGGAAGAGATGGAAATTGATCGTTTGTGTGCACGAGTTCTTGCTCGTCAGCAGCCGACGGCTTCCGATCTGCGTCTGATCATTATCGCAATTCGTATTGCGGTGGATTTGGAACGCATGGGAGATGAGGTGGTCAAGACAGCCAAGCTGGTGATCAAAATGGCCGATTCCGACGTTGTATGTTCAGAGCTTCCAGGGTACGGCGCATTACTTGAAATTACCTCTTGTGCCAATACCATGTTGAAGAAGGTCCTAAACGCTTTCGCTCGCTTGGAATTGTCGGAAGTAGTTAGCGTCGTTGAAGATGAAGAACGTATGGATAATAGTCTGAAAGCGGCGATGGTGGATGTGTTGGCCGGTTTCAATGCCCATGAGATCGCCCCAGAGTATTTGTTGGAGATGGTTTACGCCTTAAGAGCGAGTGAGCGAGTGACCGATCATGCAGCGAATATTGCGGAAAGTATCGTTTACCTGGTCGACGGGCGGGATGTCCGAAACATGGATACCGAAAAGTTGTCAGAACTTTTGAGTTCGATTGAATAAGTTTTTATCACGCTTACAAGTGAGTTGTAGACCCGATGAGTAAACAGACTATTTTGGTTATTGAAGACGAAGCGGCCATCAGGGATATGTTGAAGTTTACCCTGAGTTCTGCTGATTATACGGTGTTGGAAGCACCGAATGCTGAGCAGGGCTGGCAGATTGCTTCAGAAGCCATGCCGGATCTGATTCTGTTGGATTGGATGCTTCCCGGCGTCAGTGGTGTTTCATTGGCTCAGAGAATTCGCCAGAATGAAAAGACCCGTGCGATTCCTATTGTGATGTTGACCGCCAAGGGCGAAGAAGACGATCAGGTTCAGGGTTTTGAAGCGGGTGCGGACGATTATGTTGTCAAGCCGTTTTCACCTCGTGCTTTGGTGGCACGAATTCAAGCCTTATTGCGCCGCCAGGATCCGGAACAGTCCAAGGAAGACCGATTGGAGGCCGGGAAGATGCAGCTTGATTTAAGCAGTCACCGCTTCACGGTTGACCAGAAAGAAGTTAAGCTTGGTCCAACTGAGTTTAAGCTGATTCAATTTTTCATGACTCATCCGAATAGAGTCTATTCTAGAATGCAGCTTCTTGACCAGGTATGGGGTGAGAATGTCGTTGTAGAAGAGCGCACAGTGGATGTTCATATTCGTCGATTGCGTAAATTGTTGGAACCTGTCCTCGTTGCAGACTACATCCAAACCATTCGCGGATCAGGATACCGTTTTTCCGTTATTGAGGAATAGTCTTGTTCTCTAACGGTGTTTCAAGAGAGTTGACGTGGCTGATCACCACTTTGTGGGGTTTGTTGTTTTTCGGTTGGATCACCGGTCTTTGGGTAGAAAGCCTTCTGGTCTATCTTCTTCTGTATGTTGTACGCCAATTATGGAGTATGCACAAGTTTGAAAAGTGGATGGATAAAGGGACTCAAGCCAGCTTTCCTCCTGCTTCGGGTTACTGGAGTGAATTAACTTATCTGGTCTCTCGCAAGCAACGTGCTTTGGAAAAGCATGCCGATTTGCAGCTCTATAAGTCTGAACAGTTCAAAGCGGCGTCCATGTTGATTCCGGATGCCATCGTCTCTCTCGACCAGCAGAACCATATCGAGTGGTTCAACGCCTCTTCCAGAAAGATTCTCGAGTTACGCCGTCAGGATGTCGGTCGTAAAATTGAAGGTTTGATTCGTCAGCCGGAATTCATTCAATATCTAAAAGACGCTCAATATCAGAATGTGCTTACTATTCATTCTTTGCAAGGGATTCAAAGAACCTTTAGCGTTAAAATTATTCCTTACTTCGACAGTCACAAGCTGTTAATCGTAAAAGACATTACCGATCTTTATAATCTTGCGCAAATTCGCCGTGACTTTATCGCTAATGCTTCTCATGAATTGCGTACCCCATTGACCGTACTGAAAGGATATCTGGAGGCTATGATCGATACTCCAGGATCGCACCAGGATGTCTGGTTGCCGGCTTTGCAGACCATGGAGAAACAGTCGGATCGAATGAAAGCGATCATTGATGACTTGTTGACTCTGTCCAAGATGGAGTCCGAAACAATCGCCTCTAACGATGAGTTGGTCAATGTGCCGAAAATTTTAGCTGGATTGGAACGTGAGGCGGAACAGCTAAGTCAAGGGAAGCACCAGTTCGTATTTTCTGTTGAACAAGATTTGTGTATGACCGGCTATGTGGAACCGTTAAAAAGTGTATTCATGAATCTGGTGTCGAATGCAGTCAGATATACGCCTGACGGTGGGCTGATTAAAGTGACTTGGTACCACGATGAGGAAGGAGCGCATTATAAGGTTGAGGACAACGGTATCGGAATCTCCAAGGATCATATTCCTCGCCTAACGGAACGTTTTTACAGGGTGGATGCCGCTCGTTCGCGTGAAACCGGCGGTACGGGCCTGGGATTGGCGATCGTGAAACATATTCTTGAGCGACACGGCGCTAGTCTGCATGTAGACAGTTTGATTGGCAAGGGCTCCACCTTTCGATGTGACTTCCCTATAGATAGGGTACGGATTCAATAATCGGTTTGGTGTGCGGTTTAAAATAACCGCACCAATACAACCTGCCATTCTCTTGTTATATCTGCGTGGTTTCAGATTTAAAACTGAAGCATTTCCTTAATGGCAAAGAAGATCATCGCAGCCATCAACGCGGATGCGGGAACGGTGATAAGCCATGCCGCAACAATTTTCAAAAAAGCCGAACGTTTGACTAATTCTTTCTGATAGACCTTATTTAAAGATTTGCGCTCTTTTTTGGATAAGGAAACATCTGCTTCCTTCTGCTTGAGTTGGGTAAGCATTTCTTTCTTTTCCACAAGAGAGGCTTTTTCGAACTGTTGTATGAATCGATCGATTTCAGCCTGGTCTTGTCCTTGGTGATGGTCTCGGATTGCCTGAATGGTCGTCGCATAACTGCGTTTCAGGTATTCACGAAGAAAACCGACCCCAAAAATGCCGCCTACGGCGATGTGCGTGGAGCTGACAGGTAGCCCTAGCTGAGAGGCGATGATGACGGTGATGGCCGCCGCCATGGCAATGGAATAGGCACGCATTTGATCTAATTCGGTGATTTCACTACCAACCGTCCGTATCAATTTAGGACCGAACAGCATCAGGCCGAGACTGATGCCGATAGCCCCAATCAGCATCACCCATAACGGAATTTCTGCCTTGGTTGCGATTCCGTGAGTTTGAATGGCGTCATGAATGGCCGCCAGCGGGCCGACTGCGTTGGCGACATCGTTGGCGCCGTGGGCAAAGCTCAATAATGCAGCGGCAAAGATAAGCGGGATGGTGAAAAGCTGATTGACGCTGCTTTTACCGTTGGCGAGTGATGTCGCCTGACGGGTAATGAGTGGTTTGACGATAATGTGTACCGCAATTGCAATACCGAGACCGATGAGAAGCGCATATTCAAAATCGACCTTCCAGATTTTCTTGAGTCCTTTCATGATCAGGTAAGTGGAAAATGCCCAGGCCATGATCGCAATTAGAATCGGCAGCATGGTTTTGGCCGCTTCAATCATGTTGTCTTTATAGGTGATGCTTCGTTTGATCCAAAACAGGAAGAGTGCGGCGATGATTCCGCCAATCAATGGAGAAATCACCCAACTTGCAGCGATTGCGCCCATTTGGTTCCAGTTGGCGATATTCCAACCTGCCGCAGCGATACCGGCGCCGAGTACGCCGCCGACAATGGAATGAGTGGTTGAGACTGGGGCGCCAATGGCGGTTGCAATGTTAAGCCATAGGGCACCTGCAAGAAGAGCGGCGATCATTAGCCAGATGAAGGTGTCGCTGTCCGCAATCAAGGCTGGATCGATAATGCCTTTTTTGATGGTGCTGACTACGTCGCCGCCTGCAATCAGGGCTCCGGAGGTTTCGAAGATGGCGGCGATGATAATGGCTCCCGTTAGAGTCAGTGCCTTGGAACCTACTGCCGGACCGACATTATTGGCGACGTCATTGGCTCCGATATTCAGTGCCATATAGCCGCCGATCATGGCAGCGATTACCAACTCTATGCTCATCGAGCCGGAAGCAGTGGGTTGGTTTGCTGTGAATAGCATGATTAAAATGATAAACAGTAACGCAGAACCCAAACGAAACATTTCTCTACGTCCACGCTTCGTTGCGCTTTCTATGTCGTTGATATTGCGGAATTCCATAGCCTAATCTCTATCTTTAAAGAATCGGGATGTGTGGTAATATTGGATATTAACTGTCGGTCACATCGTGAGCTGTTTGGTATTTTATGGGGTTTTTAGTTGGTTGTCATGAATATGTAACAATTCCTTAAAAATACTGTTATAGCCACTCCCTATAATCTGCTCTGTGTTCAAAATTCATTTTGTTTCTACTTTGGAGAATATTTACATGATTAAACGTAATTTGCTTTTGGCTATGGGTCTTGCAGCTGCAACTGCTTCTCAAGCTGTTTATGCTGTTGACGCTGACATTCCTGCATACAACAAGGTTTCAGGTGTTTCTGGAAACATCAACTCTGTTGGTTCTGACACTTTGGCTAACTTGATGACTATGTGGGCGGAAGAGTTCAAGCGTACTTATCCTAACGTTAACATCCAGATCCAGGCAGCTGGTTCTTCTACTGCGCCTCCAGCTTTGACTGAAGGTACTTCAAACATCGGTCCTATGAGCCGTAAGATGAAGTCTAAAGAAGAAAACGCATTCGAGAAGAAGTGGGGTTACAAGCCTACTCGTATCGCAGTTGCTATCGATGCCCTAGCAGTTTACGTTAACAAAGATAACCCAATCAAAGGTTTGAGCATTCCTCAGGTTGACGCAATCTTCTCTTCAACTCGTAAGTGTGGTCACGCGTCTGACATCACTACTTGGGGTGAAGCAGGTGTTGAAGGTAGCCTAGCTCCTAAAGCAATCCAGCTTTACGGCCGTAACTCAGTTTCTGGTACTTACGGTTACTACAAGAAGCACGCTCTATGTAAGGGTGACTACAAGTCTTCTGTAAACGAACAGCCAGGTTCAGCTTCTGTTGTTCAGTCTGTTTCTGCTTCTGTAAACGGTATCGGTTACTCAGGTATCGGTTATAAGACAGCTGGTGTTAAAGCGGTTGCTTTGACTAAGAAAGAAGGTGGCAAGTTCATCGAAGCGACTACTGAAAACGCTTTGAACGGTTCTTACCCTCTATCTCGTTTGTTGTACGTGAACGTCAACAAGGCACCTAACAAGCCTGTTGAGCCAGTTATCGGTGAGTTCATCAAGTTGGTTCTTTCACAGCAAGGTCAGAAGATCGTAGAAAAAGATGGTTACATCGCGCTACCAGCTAAGATCGCTGCTAAGCAGTTGGAACTAATCAAGTAAGATTAATTCTAGCTTGAAATGAAAAAGCCCCGCAATGCGGGGCTTTTTTTTGCCCGTTGAAAATAAACTCAACAGGCCTGTCGGGTTTGAAATCCGATTAGATCAATTCGATTTCCACATCGGTTAAAGGAATCACGCTACAGGTTAGGATTTCACCGGATTGAACTTCATAGGCAGGGGATTGGATCTCTTCCACTTCGCCAGAAATTAAGCGTACCGCACAAGCACCACAGTTTCCGCCACGGCAGCTATAAGGCATGTCGAAGCCGTTTTCATCCAATGCTTCCAGCATTGAAAACTGTCCGTCAAATTCGCATTCGCCTTGTCCTACCACATTAATTTTTGCCATCTTGACTCTTCCTTTAATTGATTAATCCGTTCGTTATTTTATCAATTTTATTTATGACCTATTGGAGTAGAATATACAAAAATTTTATCAACCACCATTAAGAGCTTTATTAATCATTATGACCTGGCAGAACTTTCAACGGAAATTTCAAATCATCCGCGACAACAAAATGTTCGAGTTGTTTGTTATCTCAATCATCATTTTTTCTTCGTTGATGATTGGAATCCGTACTTATGAATTGCACCCCGTCGTAGAGAAAATTATTGTCTTTCTTGATTATGCAGTGACGTTGTTTTTCCTGGTCGAAATCATCATACGCATGGCGGCCGAACATAGAGTTCGCGATTTCTTCAAGAAAGGATGGAACGTGTTCGATTTCGTCATCGTGGTGGTCAGCCTGATCCCGATGGACGATTCCGAATACGCCTTGATTGCCCGGATGTTACGTTTATTCAGGGTAATGCGTCTTATCTCGTTCATTCCGGAATTGAGGGTGCTGGTCTCGGCACTGATCACTGCTTTACCGAGAATGGGTTATGTTGCCTTGTTGATGTTCATTATCTTCTATCTCTATGCGGTAATCGGCAATCTGCTGTTCTCTCAGATTAATCCTCAGTTGTGGGGGGATTTGGGAATCTCGCTTCTGACCTTGTTCCGTGTGGCAACGTTCGAGGATTGGACGGACATCATGTACGAGACAATGACCGTGTACGGCTTGAGTTGGATCTATTATATTTCGTTCATTTTCTTTTCAGCCTTCGTCTTCTTGAATATGATGATTGGGATTGTGGTCGATGTTCTGGATGAGGAGCATAAGAAGATGGAAGCCGAGAAGTTGGGCGAATCGCTAGAAGAGCATCTGACGTTTGAATCTCGGGTTGAAAACGAGTTGTCGGATCTGCATCGAAAACTCGATTTGTTACTCTCTAAACAAGAGCGTTAAATCCTTTTTTGAATAGGCCGGGGCTCGAATGAAAACCGGCTTAAAAGGATTTATTTCCTTTAAAATCCCCCATTTTTTTTAAAAAAATATGCTTAGTAAAAATAAAAGCATATCAAGGGTTTATCCATGTTTTACAGAAGGGTTAAACAACCAAGTTGTTGATTTTTAGATTTTTTTTGTTTATAATGTGCCCCAAGTAAATAAACCCAAAAGGTTATACTATCTTAATTACAGTTGTACTAGATACACTGTCATTTGCGTTTAGGCGCCCATCAATTTTAGACCAACGTTGGTCGAGTCTAATCCAAAGGACGAGTCCTGAGGAATCAATCGTATGGCATTCAATTCAGCATCTGGACCGAAGGGGTTCGGCTGGCTTGCGTATGTCCATAATCCGCTCTGTATCGGTATCGATACAAACTTCCTTTTTATTGCGATTGGTTGAACTATTCACCTTTAACAAAACTAGATTTTATTATGGAGACTGATAATACACATTCTGACAATGACGTCCTGTTCCGTAAGCCATCACTGGATGATGGTTATGCAATCTATTCTCTGATAGAGAATTCACCGCCACTGGATGTGAATTCATCCTATCTGTACTTTCTGCAGTCGGACCATTTCTCCGACACTTGTGTCGTTGCAGAAAAACAGGGAAAGATTGTCGGGTTCATTTCCGCTTTTTTCAATCCAAAAGATAAAACCGACCTGTTTGTATGGCAGGTAGCCGTCGATGCCTCTATGAGGGGTCAAGGGTTGGCTTTGCGTCTGCTCGAACAGCTGGTTCGCAACCAGTCGGATAATTCCGACTTCGCCCGAATCACGGCCACGATCAGTCCGTCGAACATCGCTTCGCAGAAACTGTTCAAGCGCTTCTCGGAAACCCACGGTTTATCGATTGATAAGGAAACTTATCTTGAGGCGAAACATTTCGGTGACCAAGGCCATGAGGCCGAGGAGTTATATACCCTCAAATCACCGGACAGCCAGCCATTCAAACACATTTTGTTTAAGCATTAATTTATAAAATTTACAGTAAAAAAGGATTCTTTATGTCTTTAGCTATTTTTGACCAATATGAGTCAGAGGTTCGTGGGTACGTACGTTCGTTCCCGACCATGTTCGAAAAATCCAAGGGTGCCGAAATCTGGGACGTAGACGGTAAACGTTACGTCGATTTCTTCGCCGGAGCAGGAGCCTTGAACTACGGCCACAACAACGATGTCGTCAATGAGGCCGTCATCAAGTATTTGCAAAATAACGGTATCGGTCATGCATTGGATATGGCGACCGTTGCCAAGCACGATTTCATTGAAACATTCGTGAACAATATTCTTAAACCACGTAACCTGGATTACAAGTTGCAGTTTGTTGGGCCTACGGGAACCAATGCGGTGGAAACGGCGTTGAAAATCGCCCGTAAGGTCAAAAAACGTACTCAGGTTATCTCATTCACCAACGGTTTCCACGGTATGTCGATGGGCTCATTGAGTATCACCGGTAACCGTTATTACCATGATGAAAACTATGGTGTGCCGGCTTATACGACCCAGGTGCCTTTCCATAATTATTTGGGGGCGGAAGTTAATACTATTGCTTACCTGCGTAAGATTTTGGAAGACGATTCCAGTGGAACCGAATTGCCGGCTGCAATCGTACTGGAGACAATCCAGGCCGAAGGTGGTATCAACGTTGCCGGAAACGAGTGGCTGAAAGAGCTTCGCCAGATCTGTGACGATTTCGACATTTTGATGATTGTCGACGACATCCAGACAGGTAACGGGCGTTCCGGTGACTTCTTCAGTTTCGAACGTGCGGGTGTTCAGCCGGATATCGTGACCTTGTCGAAATCGATCGGTGCGGGGCATCCAATGTCGCTGGTATTGTTGAAGCCGGAACTGGATAAATGGAGTCCAGGCGAACACTCCGGAACGTTCCGTGGTAACAACTTGGCGTTTGTGGCGTCCGAGGCGGCGATCAGCCGTTACTGGTCGGACAGCAAATTCTCTGAGGACGTTAAGCGCAAGTCGGCTTTGGTGGAAAAGAAGATGCGCGAGTTGGGTGATAAGTACTCCGAACAGATCAGCGACGTACGTGGTTACGGGATGATCTGGGGGATTGAATTCAAGGATCCTGAAGTGACCTCAACCATCTGTAGCACCGCCTTTGACAACGGATTGGTGATTGAAACCGCCGGTTCCGAAAGCCAGGTCATCAAGTTCTTGGGGCCGTTGGTCATCACTGACGAGCTGATTGAAGAAGGATTTGAGATTCTGGATCGAGCCATCGAAGAATCCATTAAATAATCTTAATGACTGTAAGGAATTAGAAATGATTGTTAAAAACTTGTATGACGACGTAATCGGTACGGATGCCGATGTGGACACCAAACAGTGGAACAGCCGCCGTTTGCTATTGGCCAAAGACGGTATGGGATTCTCTTTACACGATACAGTCATTAAGCCGGGCGAAGATCTGCATCTTTGGTACAAGAACCACCTGGAAGCAGTTTATTGCATAGAGGGTGAAGGTGAGATTGAAGAGAAAAAGGACGGTACCGTTCACCCGATTCGTGAAGGAACGGTGTATGCATTGAACGAAAACGACCAGCATATTTTGCGTGCCAACAAGGGCGTGCGGATGCGCATGGTCTGCGTTTTCAATCCTCCCGTGACCGGAAGGGAAGTCCATGATGAAGATGGTTCTTATCTGCTTCCTGATGATTGGAACGAGTAAGCGTCAAACCATTCCATTGCTTCCGCCGGAACCCACAGATTCTTGACAGGCCTGTTGGGTTTTCGGCCAAACCAACAAACATATTTGAAAGGAAACATGTCTTATTTAACAGTTGAAAAAATTGGTGGCACTTCAATGAGTGACTACCAAGCGGTTAGAGACAATATCATTCTTTATCCACAAGATCCGTATCAGCGAATTTTTGTGGTTTCGGCTTACGGCGGGATCACGGATGATCTGCTCGAGCACAAGAAAACCGGGCAACCAGGCGTATACGGTCTGTTCGCCAATGACGACGTCGAAGACGACTGGCGTATCGCACTGGATCAGCTCAGTCTGAAATTGAACAAAATCAATGCCGGTTTGTTTGCCGACGAGTCTTTGCGTTCAATGGCAAATGCCTTTATTGACGAGCGGATTGCGGAAACCAAACAGTTGCTGAATCATTTACAGGATTTATGCAGTCACGGCCATTTCTCTCTGGAAAATCATCTGCTTACCGTGCGTGAGCTGTTGGCCAGCCTGGGTGAGGCGCACAGCGCTTGGAACTTGGCTCATCTTCTACAGACGGAAGGGGTAAATGCACGTTTTGTTGACCTGACCGGCTGGCAGGCAAATGAAACTCTGTCGCTGGATGAGATGATTCATAAAAATCTGGGGCATATCGACTTCTCTAAAGAGTTGCCGATTGTGACGGGTTACGCGCACTGTAGCGAGAACTTGATGAATACCTTCGACCGAGGTTACAGTGAAATGACCTTCAGTCGCATTGCGGTGATGACTCAGGCTGCAGAAGCCGTGATCCACAAAGAGTATCATCTCAGCAGTGCCGACCCGAGATTGGTGGGCGAAAAGAATGTCGTTCCGATTGGTAAGACCAATTACGATATTTCGGACCAGTTGGCAAACCTGGGAATGGAAGCGATTCACCCGCGTGCCGCAAAAGGGCTTCGTCAGGCTCAGATCCCGTTGCGTATCAAGAACACTTTTGAACCGGAACACCACGGAACTCTGATTACCGACGATTATGTGTCGGAATCTCCGCAGGTTGAGATCATTGCCGGTATGAAGAACTTGATTGCGGTGGAGGTCTTTGACCAGGATATGCTGGGACAGCAGGCGAATTATGAACATGAGTTGCTTAATATCATTCAGCGCGTGAAAACACCGGTGGTCACCAAGGATTTCAACGCCAATACCATCACTCTATATGTGAACGCCAGCCTGAAAAAGGTCAAACGACTGACCGGACAGATTGAAACGGCCTTTCCGAGTGCGGCCTTGCGTACCCGTAAGGTTTCGCTGGTTTCCGCCATGGGAAGCGATATGGCGATCAAGGGGTTGTTGGCAAAAGCGGTTCAGACCTTGTATGCACAAGGATTGAATATAGAAGCGATCCATCAGAACACACGACAGGTCGAGATGCAGTTCATGGTTAATGAAAATGACTATGAAACCGCCGTTCGGGCGATGCATGCCGACCTGATTGAAGTCCACGACCATGGAACGGCAATATGCGCTCATTAATCCTATTCTGTGTTTTGATTTGTTTCTCTAGTTTTGCAAACAGTGCAGAGCGTCATGTGAAAGAGACTCAGGACGTCGAAGCGCTCGATGAACCAATGTATAACCCGTTCATCGAGCGTTATGTCATGGATGAACTCAGGCAGTTACGTGTCGATATGAATGATCTTCATGTTGAACTGACCAAAGAGGTGACCGACAGGGAATTGCATGCGACGACTTTGGCCGTCACCTATGCCTCGGACACCGTGACTTATTTCTTTTATCTGATTGCCGGAGTGAGTTCGATTTTGGTGTTGGTTGGCTGGAACTCAATCCGAGATATCAAGGAGAAAGTTCACAGTCTGGCGGATTCCAAGGTCAACGAGGTGATTCTGGAATACGAAAAGCGTCTTGAGCATCTTGAGGATGAATTGAACCGCAAGTCGAGAGGCATTACTAATGCTCAGAAACGTCTTACCCAGCATCAGGATATCCACAGTCTATGGTTGAAAGCGGGGCAGGAATCCATCCTCAGCAACCGTTTGGCGATCTATGACCAGATATTGATGTTGGATCCGGAAAACACCGAGGCGATGACCTATAAGGCCGATATCGCTCTGGAAATGAACGAACCGCAATGGGCGATTAACCTGTGCAATCAGGCGTTGAACATTGATGCCGAGAACAAGCACGCCTTCTACCAGTTAGCTGGAGCTTATGCTCTGTTAGGTAAAACCGCCGACGCAATTGAAAACCTGAGACTTGCCGTACAAGACACGGATGGTTACAAGGATCAGGTGAAAAGCGACCCGGTGTTTGATTCATTACAGGATGACCCGGAATTCCAGGCTTTGCTGAATGAATCCGAGGCAATTGAAAAAGGATGAACCGGTCAAAGTAAATGTGTGACCGGAAGGTATAAAAAAACCGCTCATACGAGCGGTTTTTTTTTGGCCGGTCAAATTGTCGGCGGAAGGCAAGGGAAGCTTACCAGACCAGAAGTTTGTATCCTTCTTCCTGCAATTCCATCAGCGCGGCGGCGCCGACTTCGGCGTATTCCGCAAACGGACGCATATCCGACTGTGACCAATGAACGGTATTCATGGTGTTACCACAGGCAATCCAACGGACGTTGTAGTCTTTGGCAAAGCTTGCCACGCGCTCATAGGTCAAAGGGTCCACCTCGCGTTTGGGTTCCTTAGCCAGAGCATGTAAGCCCGGACCGATCGCCACCACCGCGATGTCGACATTGTCGCCGTAGTATTTGATCATCGCCTGAATGGAGTTCAGAATCGCGTGTTGATATTCAGCATCGGCTTTGTTCCACATGTAGACGGCTTTGTGCTCAGCGGGATCACCCGGAAAACGGTCACTAGGCGGATTCTGTAGTTCCGGTACCGGTTTCAGTTTAAAGTCTTTGCCGGAAGTGGCATCAGCGGCCTGGGCCGTTTGGTTGAGTCCGACGAACAGTGCCAGACTGACAATCAAGGTATGGATTAGCAAGCGCATTATTGACTCCTGAAAAATAGATTCACATCAACCTATTATACTGGGCTTTTTTGATGTTTGTTTTGTATGCATCATAGAATCGCCTTATACTGTTGCCTCTTAAAGATTCGATCGCAACCGCGGTCAAACTCCGATCCAGAGAAGAAGAGAGAAACGTCATGCAGTTACAGCCACAGATCGAACAAGCCATTCGAGACAATTTTCAAATCGATTACATGGATTTGCAGAACGAAAGTCATATGCACGCCGGTCCGGCCAACGAATCGCATTTCAAGTTAACGTTGGTTTCCGAAGATTTCGAAGGTGTGAGCAAGGTGAAACGACAGCAGGCGGTTTATCGTGCGCTGAATGAGTTGATGCCGCAGTTCCATGCGTTGGCATTGCATACCTACAGCCCCGAAGAGTGGCAGGCTGTCGGTGTGGCTCCTGCTTCCCCGAAATGCGGCGGCGGACACTGAATTTAATATTGAACCCGGCAGGCCTGCCGGGTTTTTTGTTTAAAATTCGGGTAAACGGAATGGTGTGACAGCTCTGTTCACAGCTAATTCATTTACTCTTCGTACTCTTCCAGATAATCTTCCGGTGCGATTTCAGGGTAGTTCAGATACCAGACCCTTGTGAATTTGTCCGGATCCAGTTTGTTTTGCAGCAGAACGATTGCCTGTATGTATTGATCGATGTACAGATAACGTCCTTTGCGCAAAGATTGCCATAGGTGACGGTATTTTGCCGGTAGGAAGTGTTTGAAGTGCGGAATCAGCCCAAAGTCACCCTCCGCGTTCTTGATGCGTTCCATGACCAATTCACGTGCACGGATGCGGAATTGCTGGTCGTATTGGTCGAGCAGTTTGGCGACGAAATAGACAATACCGGCTGAAATCAGGAAGCTGGTAATCAAGTAACCGGAAAGGAAAGCGCCCAGTAAAGTGAACGCCACCAACAGTATCGCGCTGACCGGGATGGTCAGGATTGAAATCCACTGTTTGTTGCCTTTCAGCTCGTTGGCGAGTGCAGTGATATCAAATTGGTTGACATCAATCGCATGCAATCGACTGAGCATTTCATCCGCCATTGGGATGTTATGTTCGTTGTTGTGTTCGTTTTCCGTTGTATTCGTATCCATAGTGTCTTTTGAATCCGTACGTCCAATCTAATCGGGCTATTTTTCCGTTTTTTTGGTTTTCTTTTCTTTGGGTTTGCATTGTTGGTCACATTGAAAAGTGTGACGTTGCTTGCTTTCTAGACAGTAAGCAGTAAGCTTGCCACCCCATAGACATCCCGTGTCGGTCGAGTGTACCTGATAAGCATCCACTTCGCCTAGGGTTGACCAATGTCCAAAAAAAATCTCGTGTGTTTTGTTCTTGCGGTTGGGAAAGACGAACCAGGGTTGAAAGTCCGTTTCCTGTTTGCCGGGTTTGGATTTGAGTTTCAACTCCAGCTTGCCGGCGGCATCGCAGTAACGCATTCGTGCAAAGGCATTGACGATATAACGGATGCGCTCCCAGCCGCTCAGTCCATCGTTCCATTCGTCCGGTTCGCTGCCGAACAGGTGTTCGGTCACGAAGGTTTGCCAGTCGGATGACTGTAGATGCGTTTCGACTTCTTTGGCCAATTGCATGGCTTCGGGGATCGTCCATTGAGGTGGAATACCGGCATGCACCATCACTGCCTCGTAAACCGGATGGCTGACCATCAATGGTTGCTTGCGCAGCCAGTCCATCAGTTCGGCGGCATCAGAAGCCTCAAAAATCGGATCAAGGGTATCGGATTTAGACTGAAAGCGCTTCAAACCGGAATAGGCGGCAAGCAGATGAAAATCGTGATTTCCGAGTACCATCTCGGCACGGCCTTGTTCTTGCAGAGTTTTGACGAAACGGAGGCATTCAAGGGATTTCGGGCCGCGATTGACGATGTCGCCGACAAACCAGAGATGGTCCTGCTCCGGTTGGTAGTCGATTTGTCGGAGCAGGACTTGAAGCTCGTCGTAACAGCCCTGTAGATCGCCGATGACATAAGTTGCCATAAATGTGAAATCCCTTTATTGCCTAGCCCTGTGTACGCTTAACCTTGATTGTGCAGGCTTGCATATAGATTAGCAAGTCCGACGAATTGTTCAACCGTCAGGCTTTCGGCTCGTGCGCTTGGTTCGACGCCGCAGGATTCGATCTGCTCGGCATCCAGCCAGCCTTTCAAAGTATTGCGCAAGGTTTTACGTTTCTGGCTGAACGCCTGTTTGACTAGGTCGGCGAACAGTTTTTCATCGTCGGCGACGAATGGTTTGGTGCGATAGGGCACTAGGCGCACTATGGCGGAATCGACTTTCGGCGGCGGAGTGAAGTTCTCCGGGCCGACGGTGAACAGATATTCGGTTTCGCAAGCGTATTGCAACATGACGCTTAAACGGCCGTAAGCTTTGACACCCGGCTGGGCGGTGATGCGGTCAACCACTTCTTTCTGTAGCATGAAATGCATGTCACGAATGTGTTCTGCGTAGTCTAGAAGATGGAACAGAAGCGGACTGGAAATGTTGTAGGGCAGGTTGCCGACCACGCGCAGGATTTCTTCGTCTTCGTCCAACAAGGTGGCGTAATCGAAAGCCAAAGCATCTGTATGGTGCAGGTTGAATGCCGGATTGGATGAGAAACGGCGAGTTAAAGGACCGATCAGATCGCTGTCGATTTCGATGATGTCCATTTTTCTCACCACATCCAGAAGCGGTTCCGTCAATGCGGCTTCACCCGGTCCGATTTCAACCATATGGTCTTCGGGCTTCGGGCGTATGGAGGCGACAATCTGATGAATCACTTTCGGATTGTTGAGGAAATTCTGTCCAAATTGCTTCTTATGTTTGTGTCCGGCCATCGGTTGTCCTTGCGTCGGTTTCTATGTCGATGTTGAGGTTTAGGTCTCTGAATCTGTCTTGATTACGGTTGAGGTGCGTGAATCATCTCCAACGCGACCTCGATGGCATAACGGAAACTGCGGTCGTCGGCCTTGCCGCTTCCTGCCAGATCCAATGCCGTGCCGTGGTCGACCGAGGTACGAACGAATGGTAATCCAAGGGTGATGTTAACCGCATTGCCGAAGCCCATGTGTTTCAAAACCGGTAAGCCCTGGTCGTGGTACATCGCTACCACTGCATCGGCATGCGCCAGATACTTTGGAGTGAATAAGGTATCGGCTGGAAGCGGGCCATTCAGGTTCATGTCGGTTCCGAGTTTTTTCAGAACCGGTTCGATGACGTCGATCTCTTCACGTCCCATATGCCCGTTCTCTCCAGCGTGCGGATTCAAACCGGCCACTAGAATGTGCGGGTCGGATATGCCGAACTGTTCCGTCAGCGAACGGTGGGTAATGCTGAGGATTTCGGTCAGCAACGGCTGTGTAATCGCTTTTGGTACGTCGGCCAGTGGCAGATGCGTGGTCGCCAGGGCGACGCGCAATCCCGGAGTCGCCAGCATCATTACCACTCGATCGGTGCCACTGTCTTCCGCCAATAGTTCGGTGTGGCCGCTGAACGGTAATCCGGCTTCGTTGATGATGCCTTTATGTACCGGCCCGGTGACCATGCCTGCGAATTCGTCGTTCATGCAGCCCTGAATGGCACGTTTGAGCATGGTGACTACCGACATGGCGTTGGCAACGTTGAGCTGACCGGGCACGACGGTTTCAGTAACCGGAATGTGTTCCAAGGTCAATTGTCCGGCTCGGCTCGGTTTGGCTTCGGCCGTACTATCATAGGGTTGGATTTGAATATCCATGCCCAGTTGTTGCGCACGCGCTTGAATCACGTCGGTATCGCCGAGCACAACCAGTTCCACCGGCCAATCGGTTTGTGATAGTTGTAAAACCAGGTCTGGGCCGATCCCGGCCGGTTCGCCCGAGGTGATTACCAGTCGTAGGGTCATAAGATGTTCCTAAAGCAATTAATAAGCAGGCCTGTCGGCTTTGGAAAAACGGACAGGCCTGTGTTGTTTGTTGTCGAGGACGAGGAGTTCGTCCGATTGGGTTGTTATATGCGGATGTCGATAAACGCCTCGTCTTTTAGACGACGTAGCCAGATTTCAAAGGTCTCGTTTGCTTTACGCATACGGATCGCCTGGATGGCTTCTTGTTGCTGATTCGCTTTTTTGGCACTGTACTGACGTTCGGCTTCCAGGAAGAACAAAATCCAACCTTGTTCTGTGGCGATTGGCGCGGCCACTTGATTTGGAGAGAGTTCCGCCAGTCTGGCGCGCAGTTCGTACGGTAGTTCATCGACGGTTTTCCAACCCATGTCGCTGTTGGCGTTGACCTCTTCGGGGATGTCGGCGAAACGATTTTTCAGGGCGTTGAAAGCCTTTAAAGACTGTGTGTCGGCGACAATCTGCTGAATATCCATAGGTACTTCAGTTTGCTGCATCGCGTTATCACTTAGGATGATGAAACGATGCAGGTGGTATTGGGTTAGTAATTGGTCGTCTGCATCTCGTTTTTCCACCAGTTTAATCAAGTGGAAACCACTCGGACTGCTGATGACCTGGCTCACCTGTCCCGGTTCAAGCTTGGACAGTTCTTCTGAGAAAAAGGTCGGAATCTGGTCATTGTTCAGCCATCCCAAGTCTCCGCCGGATAAAGCTTTGCTGCCCTTGGAATAGCGCACCGCCAATTGGCTGAAAGACTCGCCTTGATTGATACGCTTTGCCAGATCGTTGATTTGGGCACGGGCTTCTTTTCGCTGTGCTTCAGTCGCTGATTCCGGCAGGGTGATTAGAATATGACGCAAGTGATATTGGTAGTGACTGGTGTCCAGACTGCTGCGTTTGAGGTAATTTTTGATCTCTTCTTCGGTGACCATGGTTCGCCCGATGACTTCTTGTTCGCGCAACTTTTGGATGAGCAGTTTTTCATGAATACTGTTACGCAAGTTGATGAAGCCATTTGGCATTTGCATATTTAGGCGGTTGCGCAGTTCCATTAGCGACATGTTGTTTTGCGTCGCGATCTGAACCAGTTTCTCATTCACTTCTTCGTCGGTCACGCTTAACCCAAGCTTTTTAGCGCGATCTTTTTGGAGCATTTCCAGAATGATGTTGTCCAACACTTTCAACTGCAATTGATGGATGTCGTTGACGGGAATCTGCTTGGCTCTAAGTTGTTGGATGGTTTCCAGGGTTTTTTGGTCCAGTTCGCTTTTTAGAACGATCTCGTCATTGACCACGGCAACCACTTTGTCCAATAGCTTATCCGCATGACTTAGGGGGGAGAATGTGATCAGCAGAGCGATCAGAGGTAAAAGCAGTTTTTTTGAAACCATTGTCATTACAAGACCTATTCAGTGTTTGAAATGTTTAATCATTCAAGTGGGTTAAAAATTCAGCTTGTTGCTTAAATATCTTTTAAACGAAGAGTCCGTGCTGCTCAAGCCTTTAAATTCGATTTGGAATTGGACGCTGTAATTATACAGACCATTTTCCAGTTGTGTCTCTTCTACCGAGAATTCTCCTGCCCAACAGCAGTCGTCATAACGCAATGCATGTTGGACTTCATTACGAACCTTGTTGGTGAAATCGTAGTTCCAGTAGGTTCCGACTTCCCAGCGTGGGGAGAGTTTGATAATGGCGCCGGCTGCCAGTGTGGACTTGGCATCCGGTAGATTATTATTGGTCAGCGTGTGGTTGAAAAGCAGTTTGCTGTTTTTGGACAGGTTCCAGCGCAGGCGGCTATTGGCGTTGACCAGATCGAGTTCTTCTTTGGAGAACTGACTGGTGGAGTAGAAGTACAGATCCGGAGTGGTCACGCCGAGTTTGACAAAATAGTCGGACTGTTCGTCGGTCAGAGGTTCGGTTCCGGTTAGTGTCACTTTGCGATCCGCCAGATAGTAGATCTGACCGATTCCCGCTTCCAGAAACGGTGCACCGGATTCCGTCAGAATCCTGCTCGTGAGGGCCGCAGAGACCTGAGTGGTGTCGCCGATTCGGTCGTAACCTGAAAAACGGTTTAAGGAGAACAGGTTGGAGAAATGCAAACTCTGGTTCGTGGTATCGAATAGCGGTACATGGGATTGGTCGACATAAGGCACATGCAGGTACTGCAATTCCGGCTCCAGCGTCTGGATGTAGTTGCTGCCCGCCAGGCTGAATTCCCTTTCGAAGATCAAACCGCCGTTCACGGCGTATTGCATGACGGTATGATCAAAGCTGTCTTGTCCTGTCGTGTTGTTACCGTTGTCATGCATCGCATAGCTCAAATGGTTGGCCGCCGCCAAGGCTTTCAGGTGCCCGTAGGACTGGCTGAGTGAGTAGCTGAGTTGCGGTACCAAGCGCGTGCGCAAAGCTTCCGGTTTGGTGTGGCTGCTGAGCGGTACGTCAAATTCGGTGGCTTCTCCTGCAAGATCGAATCGCAGATCGCCAAAGTCCTTGTTGTACAGCATGCCGACTTCCGGCCGTTTTTCATAGTTGACGGGGGCGTTATGCAAGCGCAGGTAGCTGTAGACTTGAGCGTAGGCCTGCAGGTTGTCCTGACGGTAGTTCAAGGTCATGTAACGTGGCGTACTGGACACGGTTTTAAGTTGGCTTTCCACCGGGATGTCGGCAAAGAAATTTTCGTCCGAGGTTTCATGCCAGAGTATGTTGCTGCTAAAACCGTTGCCCCAGTTCTGGTTGGCGATCAGTTTGGCGCGCCAGCGCTGGTCGATGGTGTCTCCGTAGACAACGTTGTCGCCGTCGAGATAGGCGAGTCCTTCGTCTGCGGTTTTGGCGTCATTTAGGGCGGTCAAGGTCAGTTCGGCTGAATGGCTGACCGGGCCACTTTTCTGCATATAGCGGAATTCGTTTTCCAGAACAGGTCCGCGTTGTTCCATATACATCAAGGTCAAGGTGTCGTCGTAATTCGGCGCCAGGTTGAAGTAGTAGGGCAGTTTGACGTAAAAAGAGGATTTCGCATCGGTAATTGATTTGTAGCCGCCGAATTCCGGAATCAGCAAGCCACTGGCTCGATCATCCAATGGAAAGTCGAAGTAGGGCGTGTAGAAAACCGGTATGTCGTGAAAGAACAGTACTGTATTTTTTCCGTATACTCTTCGTGTATTATTGTTGATTTCAAGATTCTCGAATTCCAGTTCCCAAGCGACCTTACCGGTTTTGATCTTTTGCCGGTTGTCTAATTGTCCCTGTTCGGCAAGTTGCTGGATCGGGCAGGTCGTGAAGGTGGCATTTTTCAAGTTCGCTACTTTCCGATTCTTGTCCAGATCAATGGTTTTTGCGTGGCCGTGGGCGCGACTCGGTTTGATTTGGTAACGGGTGGCGTTAAGCTGTGCGGTGTTTTTCTGCTGGTCAAATTCGGCTTGATCGGCGGTAACCAGGATGTCTTCACGGTGGAATTCCACTTGGCCGAAGATTTGCGCTTTTTTCTTTGCTTTTTCGTAGAGGATTTCGTCGCCCAGAACCACCATGCCCGGTTGGGTGATGACGGCGGAACCGGTCAGTTTAAGAAGATCGCTGTTTGGTTGCGTCAATTCGTCGGCTTCAAGCTCCGTCGGACGATCCTTCTGTTGAGACGGCGGCACTTCCTGTAATGGAACGATCCATTGCGGTTTACAGTCAATAGGATCTTGAGCCTGGGCAACAGGAGCGGTTGCAAGCAAACTCAACAGGCCTGCTGAAAACAGACTTGAGCGGCTACAACCTAATCGAAATAGGCGAAACTGGCGCTTTTCCCCGGTATTGACGGCTCCGGAAAGTCTGTGGAAGTGGCGAATCAAGTTTGACATCAAGCAGAGAATCATTAATTATTCGTAAATTGTTTATTTTAACCGAGTATTTCCTCTATGAATGAAAGATTTCAACGGATGTTGAAGTGGTTGGAAAATCAGCCTTTATTGCAGGGTTGTGAGGTTTCCGAACCGGTTCCGGCATCCAGTGACGCCAGCTTTAGACGTTATTTTCGTATCCAGGTCGATAGCCCGAATGCCGAGACGACCAGTTACATTATTATGGATGCGCCTCCGGAGCATGAAGATTGCCGTCCGTTCATTGAGGTATCAAACCAATTGGTGCGGATGGGACTGCAAGTCCCAGAAGTGCTGGCACAGGATCTGCAACAAGGATTTCTATTGTTGACCGACCTAGGCTCGACGACTTATCTGTCGGTATTGACGTCGGCGTCCGAGTCGGAAGCCGACAGTCTGTATCAGGATGCTTTGACGGCTTTGGTGACGTTGCAGAAGCAGGGGCATAAATCCGCTGAAGCGTTGCCGCCTTATGATGCGAAATTACTGGATACCGAGATGAACCTGTTTTCGGATTGGCTGCTTGCCACCCATTTGGAAATGCCGTTGGGCAAACTGGATTCGCAGAATTGGGCTGAGGTCAAAGACGTGTTGCAGAAGTCGGCCTTGAAGCAGCCTAAAACCTATGTGCACCGCGATTACCACAGTCGTAACCTGATGGTGACGCCAGAGCATAATCCCGGTATTCTGGATTTTCAGGACGCGGTACACGGTCCTTTGACGTACGATGCGGTCTCGTTGCTTCGTGATTGTTATATCGCCTGGCCGGCCGAGCAGGTGGTGGAATGGCAGAGAAGTTATTTTCTGCAGCTTTGCGAAGCGAATCTGCTGAGTAAAGATGAATGGAACGGTTTCCGTGAATCAATGGATTTGATGGGCATTCAACGTCACTTGAAAGCATCGGGTATCTTTGCGCGTCTGTATCACCGTGACGGCAAGGACGGTTATTTGAACGACATTCCTTTGACGTTGGATTACATCGTCAAGGTCGGTGCACAATATCCGCAGCTGAAGACACTGGTGGCGCTGGTGGAAACCCAGATGTTGCCGCATGCGATGTTGCAGAAATCCATCGCCTGAAAAGCGAAGAGCGAAGCCTAAGCAAGAGAATTTATGTCCAAACACACTGTAAAAGCGATGATTCTGGCGGCCGGTCGCGGTAATCGTTTGCGTCCATTGACCGATAGCATTCCCAAGCCTTTGGTGCCATTGTGCGGTAAGCCGCTGATCGAGTACCACATCGAAAAGCTGGCCGAAGCGGGGGTTGAGGAAATCGTCATCAACCACGCTTGGTTGGGGGATCAGATCGAAAACACTTTGGGCAACGGAGAGCGTTGGGGCGTCCGTATCCACTATTCACCAGAACCTGAAGGCGGATTGGAAACCGCAGGTGGCATCATCAAAGCCTTGTCATTGTTAGGTAACGAACCGTTTGTGGTGGTGAACGGTGATGTCTATACCGACATGGATTTCGCGCCATTGATTGAACAGGCCTGTTCATTTTCCGATTCCTCCGAATTACTGGCGCACTTGGTGCTGGTTCCGAGTCCGGAATTCAATGCGCAGGGAGATTTCGGTCTGAATGAAGAAAGCCGGGTTCAAAGTGAAGGCGGACACACGTTTGCCGGGTTAAGCATTCTCCACCCAAACCTGTTCGAAAATATGGAAGTCGATTTCATCAAACTTGCGCCAATTCTGCGCGAAGCCATGCAAGCCGGAAAGGTGAGCGGCGAACTCTATGAAGGGTTCTGGTCGGACATCGGTACGCATGAACGTTTGCATGAGGCCGAGCGGCTATTGTGTCCTTGAAACAGGCCTGCCCGGTTTCAGTTCTCCTAATTTAACTCAATAGTCATGAACTCCAATGAGCGTCTAGTCCGAATCAATAAATTCCTGAGTGAAGCGGGGGTCTGTTCACGCAAGCAAGCCGACCGTCTGATTGAACAGGGCGAGGTGAGCGTGAACGGAGCCACGGCCTTTTTAGGGATGAAGATTTGTGACGGCGATCACATCATGGTCGGCGGTGTGCCGATTGAAAGCAAACCCGATCCGATCTATCTTCTCTATCACAAGCCCGTGGGCATCACCTGTACGCACGATCTTTCGGTTGCCGATAATCTGGTAGAAGCCGTCGATTTTCCTCAGCGAGTGTTCGCGGTTGGCCGTTTGGATAAGGCCTCCGAAGGTTTGATGTTACTGACCAACGATGGTGAAATCGTCAATCGTGTTCTGCGTGCAGAGAACGCCCATCAAAAAGTCTATGCCGTGACGGTGGATAAGCCCGTAACGCAAGAGTTTCTTCAAACCATGTCGTCCGGCGTAGCCATACTGGATACGGTCACCCGTCCTTGCCAGGTAAGCCGGTTGGGGGAAAACCGTTTTGAAATCATCTTGACGCAAGGATTGAATCGTCAGATTCGAAGAATGTGCAAGACGTTGAGGTATCGAGTAACCCGTTTGCAGCGTCAGCGAATTATGCATCTTGAACTGGGTGACTTGCAGGAAGGGCAATGGCGCTTTCTGACGGAAGAAGAGAAGGGAACCCTGATAGGGCAATTGCGTGATTCCAGCAGTTTGGCCACCGCAGATTGATTCACTCTTAATTCAAGATAAGTTTGGATGAGGTTTTTCGGAAACCCGCCAGTTTTGTTCTAAAATGAAATTAAAGAAAATTCATTCAATAACAAAAGGAAAGCAGCATGAGCCATAAACATAAAGCGATTATTGAAAAAGTGTTTGCCCATCCGATTTCGACCAATATCGATTGGAAGAAACTGGAACATGCGCTGGAACATTTCGGGGCGGAAATTGAGATTTCTGCAGCCAATCGAGCGAAGATAGTCATTGGCGAGAATGAATTGGTGGTGAGCTTGCCTCATCATGGTCACGAGATTTCCGATAAGGATGAAGTGACTCGATTGCGTCATTTCTTGGAAGAGGTGAAGGTGACGCCGGATACGATTTGATTCTCTCAAAATAAAAAAGGCCTGGATTTCCAGGCCTTTTTTGTATGTAAGGAATCGTATCAGGAATTAGGCGGCCTGTTTTTTTGAGACCTGCCAGACAAACCAGCTGAAAACCGCTCCGCTGACAAACATCAGTAGCGAGTAGGTTACAGCCGGAATCATCATCGCTTCGTTTCCGATCAATGTACCGGCCACGACCAATGCCAGGGTACCGTTTTGAATGCCTACCTCGAAACCGATTGAGACCGACTGAGAATGCGACAATCGGCTCAATTTGGCCATCTGGTAACCAAGAACCAGTACAACCGCATTCAGTAGCAAAGTCGCCAGGCCTGCTTGGGCAAAGAAGCCCGCCATGTTGTCGGCGTTTTTCAGGACGATTAACGTGATGATCAGCAACAGGAACAGAATCGAGAACCATTTCAGTTGGTTTTCAATTTTGGCCGCGGCATTCGGCCAGCGAGACAGGACAAACATGCCCAGAGCGACCGGAATGATGGTGATGACCAGAAGCTGCACGATGGTTTTGATCACCGGTAAGTTGAATTCGGTTGCGTTACCCATGAAGTAATTCATGCTCAAAGCGGCGATGATTGGAATGGTGAAAGGGGTGACGACACTTACCACAGCCGTCAGACTGATAGAGAGCGAAACATCGCCTTTGGACAGGTACGTGAACATGTTTGAGGTCGCGCCACCCGGTGCCAGAGCGATAATCATCAAACCGACCGCGATTTCAGGTGACAAGTTTAGCGCTATGGCGATGATGAAGGCCGCGATCGGAAGCAGTATCATCTGTCCGATCAGACCGATGCCGACGGCTTTAGGGGATTGTAAAACGTTTTTGAAATCCATCAGGCGTAGGGAAAGCCCCATGCCGAACATGATCAGGAAAAGGGCGGCAGGAAGGATGACTTTGGTTAACAGATCTGGTGACATGAAATTTTCCGATTTTGTAAATTAAGTGGTTGGGATTGTATAAGACGGGATTGAAAACACAATCCCAGTTCCACCCCGTTAGCGCTGATGTTTTTTATGACGGTGTAAAAATTTTCAGGCGGATTTAGCCGTTCAGAGCGCTTCGTTGCCGACGACGGTCAGCCCGACGGACGTCCAGGCCTGCATGCCGCCACGGTAGTATTTAATTTTATCTGCCGGGTACCCCAGTTTGAGTAAAGCGAATTCGTTGGTTTTGATTTCAGCCGGGGTTTGCCCGCAGAAATGGCCGTTGCAGTAGGCGACGATGGTTTTGGCATGACTGAAATCAAGATTACCATTGGCGTCGGTTTTGACGTTGAAGTATTTTTCCAACGCTTCAATAGCTGAAAGTTCATTGTTGAAGGTCGACATTGGAACATTCACGGCCCCCGGTATCCGCAGGCGTTCGAACCAGATGGTCGGGCGGGTATCGACCAGAATGATGGATGGATCGGTCTGCATTCGTTGCATGTAGTCGATCACGTCCAGTTCCCCAATGGTTTCCACGCCGGGGGCGAGGTGCATGGGCTGTAAATGGCCGACGGTGGTGTTGGTGTAGAGGTCAGTCAAGGTGATGTTTGGATCCTGGTTTCTCTGGATGACGTAGGTTTTTCCTTGCAGGGTGACGGTAACCGATTTGACGCCTTCGGTCAGTTGTACTTCACCGCTTGGATTTTCGGCCAGAGTGCTGGTGCTGGTTAAAACAAGGGCAGCTAAAAGAACCACGCTGGAAAGTTTCATCGTTAGACTCCTTGGCATTTGCCTATTTTGGGTCGTAGCAGACACGAATTTGCGTGTTGTTTCCTAATTTGAGTTTAACCGATTGAAGTAATATTTGCCTAATACGACCATCAGAATCCCGCCGAGTATCAAGGAACCCGCCAGAACCAGTCTGAAGGTGACGGTTTCAGAAACAAAGAGTACGCCACCGACAACGGCCAAAACCGGCACCAGCAATTGTACGACGGCCGCTTGCGTGGCAGCGAGGCCGCCGAGTGCGGAATACCAAATAGCGTAACCGATGCCGGATGCCAGGCCGCCGGATAATGCCGCCAGCAGAATGCCTTCCGTAGTGAAGTGTCCGGAACTTAATGTGAAGGCAGCCAGAAGGATGACCAATGGCATAGTTCTGATGAAGTTGTAGGCGGTATCGGTTAAAGGGTTTTTGGAGCCTCTTCCCAGTAATGTATAAACACCCCAAGCAACACCTGAAATCGTCATTAAGATGAAGCCTTCGAGTGAAGGGGCGCTGACCCCGGGCAGAACCAGATATACAAAGCCGGAAAAGGCGACGAATATCCCGATCCATTCGCTGAAATGCAAGCGAGTTCCAGCGATAAGCGTGAGCAATATCATGGTGATCTGTACAGAACCGAACAGGATCAATGCGCCGGTTCCGGTTTCCAGGGTCAGGTAGGCGTAGGAAAAACAGATGGCGTATAAAAACAGCATCAGGCTGGCTGCCCAACTGCCTTTATGTCCGGTTTCAATGGATTTAGATTTGAACGAGATAATTGCCAGCAGTACGATTGCGCCAGACAAAAGTCGAACCATTGTGAATCCGGCCGCATCGATGGCGCCATTGTCCAAAGCCAGGCGGTTCAATACTGAATTGGCGGCAAAAGCGATCAGAGCTAAAACGGTGAATAGTGTGGTGGTGAGAATATTGGGGTGGCTGGTTTGTTTCATTGGGTTCCACTGATGACAGGTGTATCTGCAGGATTATAGTCGTGACAGCGTTTCCCCAGAAACAAAATTTCTTCCGAACACCAATCGCTTCTGCCAGTGTTAATCGGGTTTATTCCTGTTTCGTGTTTGGATCGATAAAGAAGTGAGTGACTCCTTTTATATCGACCGACGTGTTGTCATCACAGCGATGGTTTTGCAGAAACTCGAATAGACCGTCCGGGCACATCGGCTTAGCGAAGAAGTAACCTTGTGCGATATCGCAACCCATATTTTGCAGAAGATGCACCGTGTTGAGGTTTTCGATGCCTTCGGCTACCACGATCAGGTTCAAGTGGCGAGCCATTTGAATCGTATCTCCTGTCAGGCTTTCCAGTCGTTTGTCCGTGCTGAGTTTCTCAATGAATACCCGGTCGATCTTCAATTCGGTGAAAGGCATGCGTTTGATGTTTTCCAGTACCGCCGTTCCGGTTCCAAAATCGTCAATCGAGAGTTTAAAGCCTTTCAATCTTAGGCGTGCCAGAATGTCGAGTCCGGTCTTTAGATGTTGGATGGCGCTGCTTTCGGTTATTTCGATAATCAGGTTCTGGGGTTCGATTCCCATCACCCGAGCATGCGAAGCCAGTGTGTCCGGAAAATCGAGGCGGTTCAAATCCAAAGCGGAGACGTTGATCGAAATCGTGAAGTTCGGGTGGTTTTTGAAATAGGTTTGATAATCCTGTTCAAGGCGCTCAAGAAGCCGTTGAAGAAACAGTTCGTTGAGGCCGTTGGCCTCCATGGCGTCGATGAAACGATTCGGATAGATCAGTTGGCCGTTTCGATCTTTTATGCGTGCAAGGGATTCAAAACCGATTACTTCATAGTTTTTCAGGTTGATTTGTGGCTGATAGTGCAGAATCAGGCGAGATTCTTCCAACGCCTGACGGATCTCATCAGCCTCCATTTCCTGATCTTGGATTTTAGGTTTATTTTGACTTTCATCCTGATGGAAGAAGGACGATTTGAATTCGTTGATCAGGTTTTTAAGGTCCTGAATGCTGAAAGGTTTTTTCAGGGTCGGAAGTAATTTCAGTTCATGAGCTTCCGCCAGATCGTATGCTGTGCCTAAAACGCCTTCGTCATAGCCACTCATCAGTACAATGGCGCCCGTGTAGTTCCGCTCTGCAAGCGAACGGATCAGTTCCACCCCGTCTCGTCCCGGCATGTGCAGATCCAGGAAAATCAGTTGTGTGTCCGGGTATTTGGAAAGCTCACTTTCAAACAGTTCCGGCTGATGCAGGTAAGCAGCACCGATTTTGAGCATCTCTGCGACATCCGAAATCAATTCTCCGAAAGCGGGTTCGTCGTCCATAATGAAAATTTGAGTATCCATGATCATTCACTTCCTTGTAATGCTCTTTTGAGGGCGTCCTGAATGCCTCTTGATTGATATGGCTTGCGGACGAATACCAGGTTTTCCGGAAGCAGATGTCGGTTCTGGAGCATCTCTTCTGAGAAACCACTGGTCAAAATGACTTTGGTATTCGGATAGTCGGAGTGGATTATTTTGAACAACTCCAAGCCATCAATGTCTCCGGGCATAACGATGTCCGAGAAGACCAGATCGTAATTTTTCTTTTGCAGTTGTTCCTTGGCTTCATCGGCACTGTGGCAAACGTCGCATTCAAACCCTAATTTCTCCAAGAAGGTTTCGGCGACTTCCGCTAAATCGGGTTCGTCGTCGACCACCAGGGCTTTCATGCCGTGATAGTATGTGATTTCGTTCTCATTCAAATGGTCTGAGGAGAATTTTTCATCTCTATCCGACTTTTCGTTGACAGGTAAGTAGAGGTGGATGCTGGTGCCTTTACCTTCCTCGCTGTAGATGCGCATATGACCTTTGGATTGCTTAATAAAACCGTAAATCATCGCCAGGCCTAGCCCGGTTCCTTTGCCTTTTTCCTTGGTGGTGAAGAAAGGTTCGAGAACTTTATCGATGAGTTCTTTTGGAATCCCTGTGCCGGTGTCGGTGATGTCGATCAACACGTATTCTCCCGAAGGTACAGGCTCGGGCAGGGATCGTGTGTATTCTTCGGATAAAGTGACTTCGGATGCATTCAAGTAGATGGTGCCGCCTTCCGGCATGGCGTCGCGCGAGTTGACCGCCAAGTTGATCATCGCGTTGGTCAGCTCGTTGGGATCAACGGCGACCAGCGGTAAATTGTCTTCAATATTCAATTTGATCGCTACGCGGTCTTTGATACTTCGTTTGAGCATGTCCTGAAGCTCGTTTAGGAGCTGATTGAGGTCGACGGATTCAACTTCAAGGGATTTCTTGCGGGAGATAGTCAGCAGTTTCTGGGTCAGGTCGGCGGCTGACATGGCGGCTTTCTTGACTTGGCCGAGACGTTTACCGGCTTTGCTGTCCTCTTCCACATCCATTTCCAGCAGTTCAAGGTTACCCAGCATGATTCCAAGAAGGTTGTTGAAATCGTGAGCGATGCCACCTGTCAGTTGACCTAAGGCTTCCATTTTTTGAGTCTGGCGCATCTGTTCTTCGAAAACGGCAGGTGCGGTCACGTCGCGTACTAGGGTGATGGCTTTGATTTCATTGTCAGCCATGAAAGGGTCGATAAGGACCTCTAATAGCACTTCCGAACCGTTTGGGTGTTGGTAATGAAAAGGGCGGTTACGCGTGACTTTGATGCGTCTTGGAGAGCGATAGAATTCTTGCCGATAGGCACGGTGTTTTTCTCTAAAGTTTTCGGGCATCAAAGATTCAATCTCTTTTCCGACAAGGTACTCGGTTGGTATGCCCAGAATGGTCTCGATCATTGGGTTGGTTCGTTCGATGATGCCGGATTGGTTGACCACCAAGAGACCGTCAGGAACGGCGTTAATTAGTTTTTCGAATTGCTGGTTGGCTTCTTGCAGGTGGTTTTCACGTTTAGATAGGTTTTGAACCAAATAGCTGAGGCGGCTTCCGGTTCGAATTGAGTAAAGGGCGATAAGGGTCAATAGCACTGCGATGAGATATGGCCACTGATTTTGCCACCAGAAAGTGCCGATCATATGAGATTTGCTGAGTTTACCAAGAATGTACCAGGGGAGGTCTTTTGCTTGGGTGATGAGTATGTTCGCTGTTTGGTGGTTGTCGCAATCGCCCAGACTACAGATTTTGTGGAAAGCGTAGTAATCGTCATCTAGAGTGAATTCTTGGTTGTTTCGATTGTCTGTCAATGCGGCCCATAATGGCGGATCGCTATGTTGAATGGAGCTGTCGGGTTTATTGAACATGAACCCCCATTGGGTGACAGGTTGTGTGCTGAACAGGTAATATCCCTGGTTGTTGATCAACGAGAAGTCACCTGCCAAGTGGTCGAGTTGGTTTTCGATTCGGTCGAGCATCAGATTGGCATCAAAATTTAGAACAAGATAACCAATCACTTGTTGATTTGAGTAGCCGGTAATCGGTGTTGCGAAACGCAGCATCGGTTGCCAGGGCATTTCGATTTTGCCTTGTTCGACGTTCAGGTCCAGAGGGGACTGGTAAATGTCGCCCGGTTTGAGTTTTTCTGCGGCTGTGAAATAGTAGCGACTGGATTTGTCTTGCAACTTTTCTTCCGGAATGCGGAAGCTTTTACCGTTTTTGCGGTCGACGCGTACCACTTCATGGCCGGTTAGATCTAGGATGCGGATCTGGGCGTACCTTCGGTTCTGTTCGGAGAACATAACATATTCGTTACAGAGGTGGTTGTGAAGCGCATCGGAAGAGCCGAGTAGGACATCTTTGGCTTTGGTCTGATGACTCAGGTAGTTGATGTCGGCATAGACTTGGGATATTTCGTTGAGTATCGTACGATTGACTTGTTGCACCGCATTATTGAGCTGCTTTTTACTGGCATTCTCTCTCATCTGCTTGTCCATATAGAAGATGGCAAGCATCAATCCGATGATAAGAATGAATACGGGCAGTACGAACAGTATCTGTTGTCTATGCTTCATGGTGGTCCCTTGAAAAAACCGCTCAGTTATTAAGTTAATAATTTCAATGGTACGTAATTAATAATATTTATCTAATATAATTTACTTATGTTTAATGTGGAAGTTTTAATTATTAATAATCATTGAATTAGTAATTGTTGCAGTTTCTGTGCGTCGATTTCAGCCGAAGCTTCGACGAATGTTTTATAATGTTAGGCTGAATTTTTAGAGTTTTATCAGAAAGGATTATCGATATGCTGATGCTTGTTTCTCCCGCCAAGTCACTGGATGAAACCACTCCGGTTCAAACGGATATACATACTCAAGGTGTATTACTGGATCAGGCGGCGGAGTTGGTCGAGGAGTTGAAGCATATCGGTCCGGTAGAAATCGGACAATTGATGCATATCAGCGACAAGTTGTCGGAACTTAACTATGAACGTTTCCAAGCTTGGACCTTGCCGTTTCCGGAAGGCCAAGCCAAGCAGGCCGCCTGGTTATTTAAGGGCGATGTTTATCAAGGTTTGGACGCCTATTCCTTAAGTCCGAAAGGGATCGACTACATTCAAACCCATTTGCGTATTCTGTCCGGCCTCTATGGTCTACTGAAACCGTGTGATGACATGCTGCCGTATCGCCTGGAAATGGGAACTAAGTTCGAGAACAAGAAAGGCAAAGACCTGTATGCCTTCTGGGGCAGCCGCATCACGGAACTTCTGAATGCAGAACTGGCAGAGCAGGGAAGTAAAACCCTGGTCAATTTAGCTTCGAATGAATACTTTAAAGCGGTTAAGAAGAAAGAACTGAACGCTCGTATCATCACGCCGATCTTTAAGGATTGGAAAAACGGTCAGTATAAGATCATCAGTTTCTATGCCAAGAAGGCTCGTGGCTTGATGGCGCGTTATGCAGCGGATCATCAGGTTGAGAACGCTGAAGATTTGAAGTATTTCGATGTCGAGGGATATCAGTTCGCCCCGGATCTTTCATCAGAAACCGATTGGGTCTTTACCCGTAAGCTGGAAGATTGATCTGACGAATTAAGAAAAATTGGTTTTGAAATGAACAGGCCTGGTTTTCTTGATGAGAACCAGGCCTGTTTGGTTTTTAGAACGGTGGATTATTGAAGCGTGTCAGAGTCTTTTGCGAACAGAGCGTCAATGTCTTCCTGATTGAAACGCATGTGGAAATTACAGATTTCATTGTGGATCACGATTTCACCTTGCTCTTCCAATACTTTGCGAACTTCGGCTTCGCCTAATGATTTCAACATGTCTTCAACACGTCCGCGGTCTTGCGGACATTCATAAACCACTTCCTGGCCTTCGAACAGTTCAATCACTTCTTCGTGGAACAGACGGTGCAACAACTCCTCTGCAGGAAGCGTGGTCAATTCTTCGTCTTTGACCGTCGTGGTCAAATGAACGACGCGATCCCAAGCATCTTCATCCTGTCCATCGGTTTCCGGCATTTTTTGAATCAATACACCACCGATGTTGTTTTCATCCGCCGACAACCAGATTTTGGAAGGTAACTGTTCAGATTGGCTCAGGAAGGTTTCGAATGATTCGGCGATGCTGTCGCCTTCACGCGAAACGTAAGACTGGAAGTGATGCTGGGTCTGGATGTTTTCCATGGTCACCAGAATCTGGCCGTCTCCAAGCAGTTCGTCCAAAGAGGTCTCGTTTTCGATGGTGCGGTTGGTTTTGGCGACACCACGGATTTTCAGGTCGTGAGTGACTTCGACCACTAATAGCGTAATCGGCCCCGAACCTTGAACCTGCAGGGTGATTTTACCTTTATGCTTCATGCCGTTGGCCATCAGCACCGACATGGCCGTCAGTTCGCCCAGCAGTTTGACGATCGCCTGCGGATAATGACGGTCTTTCAGCATCGCCTGCCAACTGTCTTCAAGACGGATGTGCTGACCACGAATATTGAGTTCTTTAAATAGGAAACGTTGTACTGCGTTGTGTGACATGGTTCATTTACTCTTTATCTAAACGAAGTCATTATTAATTGGGTTAGGAGGCTGTCTGCACGGTTTCTTTGGCTTGCAGATCCGCGTGATAGGATGAACGTACCATCGGTCCGGAGGCAACGTTGGTGAAGCCCATCTCGTAACCGGCTTCTTCGACCTGTTTGAACTCTTCCGGCGTCCAGTATTTTTTGACAGCCAGGTGGAAGTTACTCGGTTGCAGGTATTGGCCAACGGTCAACATCTCAACATCGTGAGCGCGCAGGTCGCGCATCACTTGTAGAAGTTCGTCCATGCTCTCTCCAAGACCGACCATGAGCCCCGATTTGGTAATTACTTCCGGGTTCATTTCCTTGAAGCGTTTCAGCAGATCCAAGGAGGCCTGGTAATCGGCACCCGGGCGTGCTTCTTCATACAGGCGAGGGACAGTCTCAAGATTGTGGTTGAGCACATCCGGCGGCGCCTTCTGAAGGGTTTCCAGCGCCACGCTCAAACGGCCTCTGAAATCGGGAACCAAAGTTTCGATTTTCAGGTCAGGCAGGTTTTCACGCAGGGCAGTGACGCAGTTGTTAAAGTGCTGTGCGCCACCGTCACGCAGGTCGTCACGATCCACCGAAGTGATGACCACGTATTTGAGCTGCATGGCTTTGACAGTTTCCGCCAAGTGGCGAGGTTCGTCCTGGTTCAATGGTTTCGGACGGCCGTGTGTTACGTCGCAGAAAGGGCATTTACGAGTGCAGATGTCGCCCATGATCATGAAAGTGGCGGTGCCGTGACCAAAACATTCACCGAGGTTTGGACACGAGGCCTCTTCACAGACGGAGTGTAGGCCTTTTTCACGCATGATGTTCTTGAGTTCGGTGACACGGTGTATGTCTTTAGCCTTTGGAAGCTGAGCTTTGATCCAACGAGGTTTTTTAAGTTTTTCGGCATTGGGATCCGGGCGATGCTTCAGAGACTTGGTTTTGTACTGTCCTTTAGGCATGGCTTCATTGCGGGCCTTCAGACTTCCTCTGTTACCGATGGAGTCGATGCTGATTTCTTGAAACTGTGGAGGGTTTGACATAACTGGGAAACCGTTCAAAGCTATTGAGTGACCGCTTATTATAAAGGATTCGCGATCGAAACGCCGAATTTAAGGTTGAATGCCTTGAGTATGGTTGTTCAGCTTAGTTTGCAGAATATGGGTGAGCTGTGTCCCCAGTTCATCAATGTTTGGACAGGCCTGTTCCGGAAGGAAGTCGCATAGTTGTGCCATCTGCATACCTTGCAGGCCGCATGGGTTGATCATGAGGAAAGGGGAAAGGTCCATATTTACGTTCAGAGCCAAACCGTGATAACTTTTCTGCTGGCGGATTTTCAAACCCAAAGAGGCGATCTTGTCGTTGTTGACATAGACCCCCGGAGCATCGGCGCGGGCTTTGGATTCTATGCCGAAACCGGCCAGCAGTTCGATGATCGATTCTTCGATCAGGGTTACCAGAGCGCGTACGCCGAGTTTGGCGCGTTTCAGATCCACCAGGACGTAGACGATGAGCTGGCCGGGACCGTGATAGGTGACCTGACCGCCACGGTCGGTTTGAACCAGAGGAATTTCTTTACTGAGGTTCAGAAGATGTTCGGCTTTGCCGTTCAGGCCTTGAGTGAATACCGGAGGATGTTCAACAATCCACAGGGCATCACGCGTGGAGGCATCACGATTGTCAGTGAAATCCTGCATGGCTTGCCAGGTGGTTTCGTAGGGCTGTAGGCCGAGGTGTTTGATTTGCATGTCTGTGGATAAGCGGCGGAAAATCCGCCGATTGAAGAGAGGGTTACAGTGTCATCAACACCAGAGGGTGTTTTTTCAGATCACCGTAAATGCCGTGGATCTGTTCGATACAGGTGGCATAAAAGGTGATGTTCACCGAAATGAATTTCTTGCCTTTGGAGTCTCGGATATGGATGTTCTCACGAGAGACGCCTGGCGCATATTTCTGGGTGACTTCAAACACCAGGTCGATGAACTCTTCGGTGTTGTGCCCCATCGCCTTCAAGCAGTAATCGCACGGAAACTCAATCAGGCTCTCGTTGTCCGGGGTATGTAAATCTTTTGTCATGTGATTCCACTCTTCACAAAATGGAGTTCATCACGCAGATTCTGCGATGAACTCGGCTTTATAGGTCTGGTAGTGCTGACGCAGGTGTCGCCACATGGCACCAGGCTTGCCATCTCCTACCGGCTTACCATCCAGTTGTGTGACCGGGACAGCTTCTTTGGTGGAGCTGGTCAGCCAGATCTCATCGGCTTCCTGTAAGTCTGTCAGGGTTAACTCTTTCTCGATGAAAGGTATATGGTGTCCCTTTGCCACTTTTTCAATCACGGTACGTGTAACGCCCGGAAGCAGTTTGTTGCCGTTAGGCGGCGTGATCAAATTGCCGTCTTTGACAATGAATACATTGCTTGCCGTACCTTCCGAGATGGTGCCGTCGCGCGAGATCAGGATAGCATCGTCCGCCCCTTGCTGTTTGGCGGCCAGTTTCATCATGACGTTGGGTAGCAAGGTCAGAGCCTTGATGTCACAACGTAACCAGCGGATGTCATCCAGCGTAATCGCTTTGATGCCGTTTTCAACAATCTTGGCATCAAGTGGCTTCAACGGATTGGTATAAGCGTAAACCGTAGGCGTGATGCACTCTTCCGGCATGTGATCGCGCTTCATCTGAATACCGCGGGTCACCTGTAGGTAAATGAACTGGTCATCCCAAGGATGCTTTTCCACCAAGCCTGTCAGTAACGCGAACCACTCTTCGTCAGTCAAAGGATTGGCAATGCCAATCGCCTGCAAGCTGTTTTTGAGTCGTTGAAGGTGGCTTTCCCAAGCAAACAGTTTTTTGTGATAAACCGGGATGACTTCGTAAACTCCATCCCCGAAAAGAAAACCACGATCCTGCGTGGAAATCTTCGATTCGGCCATCGGCAGATATTCGCCGTTGAGGTAGACAATCTGCTGCATGACCGGAGATTCATTTTGACTCATTGAGTAACGTTTCCTAAACAGGTGGCTGGCGCCACAAATTAACCTTAATTTAATTAATCAAGAAAGCTGAACAACGAGCTGAACGTGCGTTTGATCTGATCGATCAGCTTTTTGAAGAACGAACCTTCTTCCACATTAGAAAGGGCAACCAAAGGTTGTTCAGCGATGACTTCACCGTTCAATGAAACCTGTAGTTCTCCAAGAGGCTGGTTGGTTTCAATCGGAGCGATGATTTCCGGCTCCAAAGTAGTTTCGATCTTCAGATCTTTATACTGACCACGTGGAATGGTGACATAAAGATCGTGTGCCAAGCCGACGCCCAGAATGTCCTTGCTGCCTTCCCAGACCGTGACATCGTTCAAACGCTGCTGGGCTTTGTATAGTGGATGGGTTTCAAAGAAACGGAAACCGTAGTTCAACAGTTTCTGGCTTTCCTGAACACGTTTTTCCATGCTGTTGGTGCCCAATACCACGCTAATCAAGCGCATATTGTCGCGCTTGGCGGATGAGACAAGGCAGTAACCGGCTGTCTCGGTATGTCCAGTTTTCAGGCCGTCAACGGTTGGATCCTGCCACAACAGTTTGTTACGGTTGTACTGAGTGATTCCGTTATAGGTGAATTTTTTCTCGGAGTACCATTTGTACTCTTCCGGGAATTTTGAGATCAACGCTTTGGTTAGAATGGCCAGGTCATGCGCTGTGGTGTAATGATCCGGATTAGGCAGGCCTGTCGCATTCATGAAGTGGGTGTGCTCCATCCCCAATGCTTTGGCATATTTGTTCATCAACTGGGCAAACACTTCTTCGCTGCCGGCAATGTGTTCGGCCAAGGCGACACTGGCGTCGTTACCCGATTGAATCACCATCCCTTTGATCAGGTCGCGAACCGATACCTGTTTGCCCACTTCGATGAACATTTTTGAACCAGGCATTTTCCAGGCTTTTTTACTGATGGTGACCATCTCGTCCATGCTCATGTTGCCGTTCGTCAATTCGTTGATGACGACGTAACCGGTCATGATTTTGGTCAGACTGGCCGGCTCAATGCGCTGGTTGGCGTCTTTTTCCGCTAGCACCTTACCGCTGTCGAAATCGATCAGCAGATGAGAGGTTCCCGCTATTTGCGGTGCCGACGGAACGACGTGCGGAATCACCGGTGCAGGCAGGGGTTGAGGAGCCGCCTGAACGAACAGAGGAGTTAATAGTAAAAAAAGAAGCATGAATCGAGATCTAAGTGTTTGCATAATCATCCACTGTGCTCTGTTTAAAAGCGTTTTAATGTTAAAAGGGTTTGACTCTTAAGCGCGCCAAATAAGGCTATTTCCTTGAGTGGGTTAATTTACCATATTCTTATATAAATCGAAATGACCTAGGCCGTTTAGATTTAATTGGACAGCATTTTTTTATGAGTGTGAATCGACATTAAAATACCGAAACTGATCATCAGAGTGACCAATGCACTACCGCCGTAACTCATCAATGGTAACGGAAGGCCAACGACAGGCAGTAGCCCACTCACCATGCCTATGTTGACGAAGACGTAGACGAAAAGTGTCATCATCAGGCTGGATGCGATCAGACGCGTGAAGTTGTCTTGTGCCTGTGAGGCGATGTAGAGGCCTCGTGCGATAACGAACACGTACATGCTGAGTAGAATGATGACCCCGATCAATCCGAACTCTTCGGACAGAACCGAAAAGATGAAGTCGGTGGTGCTTTCCGGCAAGAAGTCGAGGTGCGCCTGAGTGCTGCCCATAAAGCCTTTGCCTTCAATTCCGCCGGAACCGATGGCAATTTTGGACTGGATGATATGGTAACCGCTGCCTAGCGGGTCGGATTCCGGGTTGAGGAAGGTCAGGACACGCTGTTTTTGGTAGGCGTGCATGAAGTGCCAGACAATCGGCAAGCTGACAAGGGTGGTTGCAATGGCACCGAAGATAATTTTCCATGGCAGGCCTGCGAAGAATAGTACGAATAGCCCACTCATGGCGATTAATAGCGAGGTTCCCAGATCAGGTTGGACAACAATCAGTCCGGCCGTGAGCGCGATCAGTCCGGCGCCGACGAGCAAGCGTCTGTAACTGGGGGGAAGGGTGGAGTGAGCGAACAGCCAGGCCACCATCATTGGCAGTACCAGTTTCATCAATTCCGACGGCTGGAAACGAATCGGCCCCAGATTCAGCCAGCGTTGTGCTCCTTTACCGATGTCTCCGAACAGGATGACGGCAATCAGCATCAGGATGCCGAGTATGAACAGCCATGGGGTGAACAGGTAGAGTATGTTGGGTGGAATCTGAGCGAATACCAACAGTAGGGTCAGTGCGAAGCCGATGCGTATCAGGTGACGGTAGGTGACGTTAATGTCACCGCCAGATGCGCTGTAGACCAGCAGGGTACTGCCGGCCAGCAACATCAGAATGCCCAGTAACAGCCAGCCGTCGATATGCAGGATGTCGAGGAGTCCTTTGTTCTTGCGGTATACGTTATCAGATTGTGGAATGGTGATTTTCATGGTTCGGCATCTGTCTGTATAAGTTATGGAGTGTGTTCAAGGTATTTCTTGATCACATCGACGCCCATCGGCGCAGCTGTACGGCTACCGCTTCCACCGTTTTCAACAATCACGGCGACGGCAATTTTAGGGTCGTTCAATGGGGCGAAACCGATGAAAAGCGAGTGGTCGTGCAGGGACTTGTCGATGTTTTCGGCTTCATAGTCGCTTTCGTTCAGGCTGAATACCTGGGCAGTTCCGGTTTTACCAGCCATTTTAAACGGAAGTCCGACACCGTGTCTGCGAGCCGTTCCTCTCGCTCCATGCATGACGTTGCGCATCGCCTTGATGACGCGTTCCCAGTTTTTGATGTCTTTGATTTCGATTTGCTTGGGTGGTTCCAGTTCGGCGCTTCTCAGCAGGTGCGGTTGAATGATCTTTCCACCATTTGCCAAAATGGCAGTCGCTTTCGCGAGTTGAACCGGAGTGGCCAGGTTGTAACCTTGACCGATCGAACTGATGATGGTCTCGCCTCGATACCAAGGAAGGTCTTTGGTTTCACGTTTCCATTTTTGGGAAGGCAGTATTCCTTTAGACTCTCCGGGAATATCAATGCCGGTTAAAGAGCCGAATCCGAAAGGCGCCATGGAGTCGTGAATGGTATCGATGCCCATATCCAGGCTCAACTCATAAAAATAGGTATCGCATGACTGAGTGATGGCATCTTCCATGTCCATTAGCCCGTGTCCGGTGCGTTTCCAGTCGCGGTAACGATGCCCCATGTATTCAAAGTAGCCGGGATCGTAAATCTTTTTGTTCGGGGAGATGATGTTTCTTTCGATGGCTCCTAATGCAACGAACGGTTTGATGGTTGAGCCGGGAGGGTATTTACCGTTGATTCCACGGTTGATAAAAGGCTTGTTCGGGTTTTTCAACAGGGCTCTATAGGAGGCCTGGTCGATTCCATCGACAAACAGGTTCGGGTCGAAGGTCGGAACGCTGACGTATGCGAGCACTTCACCGTTTTTGGGGTCGATGGCGACAATCGAACCTCGTTTGTGGTTTTTGAACAGGGATTCGGCATACTGTTGCAGTTTGATGTCCAGTGTTAGCTGAATGTCTTCACCGGGGATGGACGGAGTGGTTTCGAGTTTGCGCAGGACGCGGCCGCGGGCATTTGTCTCCACTTGCTGGATGCCGGGTTTGCCGTGCAGTTTGTCCTCATAATAGCGTTCAATTCCGAGTTTTCCTATGACGTCGGTACCGCGGTAGTCGCTTTCGTTAAGATTGGTCAGCTCTTTCATGTTGATGCGGCCGACATAGCCGATTGCATGGACGCCGGTCGCACCGAATGGGTAGGTTCGTTTTAGACGTGCAGTCAGTACGACGCCCGGAAGGTCATAACTTTGGACTGCAAATTGCGCCGCTTCCTTTTCGGTGAGGCTATAGGGTAGAAGAATGGTTTTTGAACGACTGGTCTTTTTAAGCTTTTCGAAGAACTTATCGCGTCGTTCTTCCGTGAAATCAGGCAGAAGTTCAGCTATCTTTTTCTGGACAAGATCCATATCCTCGATTTTTTCACGGGTGAACTTCAAGGTGAAAACCGGTTGGTTATCGGCTAGCAGGATGTGATTCCGGTCGTAGATTTTCCCTCGTGTAGGGGGGATGGTTTCCACCGAAATTCGGTTGTCTTCGGCCATCAGATGATAGCGTTCGAAGTCGAACCATTGGAGATAAGCCATGCGGCCAATGAGCACAGAGAACAACGCCAGCACGAAGAACATTGCAAAGATAAGGCGGTTTCGGAACAGGCGTTTCTCGCTAAAAGCTTCCGCATCGCTGTTGAACTCTAAGTGTTCATGCATGATGAACCCCTAAGCGGTAATCAGTCTTTGAGTCACCCAACGTAGGCTGAGTGCCAGGATCGGCCAGGCGATTAAACTGGTGAAAGGCATAAGCCAATATTCGATTTTCTGATCCGAATCAAGTGTGGGCGAGAACATCACATAAGAGATGAACTGGTAGGCCATAAGGTAGAAAATGATGACGAACGCCTGCTGAAGCACCGAGTGCGATCGGAACAAAAGTCGGTAACGCAACATGATGAAGGTGATGACGATCAAAATCAGCGAATGGGCACCGAGTGTTGTGCCATATAAGGCGTCCAGAAACAGACCTAGCAGGAATGCCGATAGGAAATGGGTGTTTTTTAGGAACTGTGCGCTCCAGTACATTAAAAACATGAGCGTGAAAGACGGTGCGAGTAGGTTTGCGTCCTGCATACTCATCATCGTATCAAGAGTCAGCCCGAGGAAATAGGTGATCAGAACCAGCCAGCGCGCCTGTGAGAATTCGAGATCGATAAAGCGGTCAGTCATTTTGAATCTTCTTCTTTTCCGAGGTCAATATCAAGACCTTATGCGCCTGTCGGGAATTCGCTACTGGGGTGGCGATGACTTCCAGATAGGGTTCGCCTTCAACTTCGTTGATCTGGTTGACTTTAGCCACTGGGTAACCTGCCGGGAAAACATCTCCCAGTCCTGAGCTTTCAATCAGGTCGCCGACTTGTACCGAACTGTTTTTGGGAATGAACGACAGGGTGACTGAATCGTGACCGGTTCCTGTGAGGATTCCACGTTGCCCGGTACGCTGGATACGCACAGGGATTTGGTGGTCCGGGTCGGTAATCAACAGTACCCGTGACGTAGTCAAAGTGGTCTGGACGATCTGTCCCATGATTCCTTGTTCGTCGATCACGACCTGTTTTTCAGCGACCTTGTCCAACTGTCCCTTGTTTAGAGTGATGAACTGGGAAAGAGGGTTGCTGCTGAAAAACGTGACGGTTGCGATCTGTACGCTTTGCCCGTCCATTTTACCGGTTGTACCAAGCAGACCTTCCAAGCGTGAAATTTCCAATTCCATGTTGGTGTATTGCTGCATCTTGGCTTTGAGCAACAAAATTTCGGTTTTGAGTTTCTGGTTTTCGAGTTTGAGCTCGTCCATTGAGGTGAAGTCGGTGGTCACCAGGACATAGAACTGTTTTGGAAGGGAAGCGGCCTGTTCGATTGGGTTCAGGGTGGTAAGGAGCACGCTTCGGAAGCTGCCCATCAACTTGCCGTAATGGTCGGCGGCCATTAACGCGATAGCAAGAATAAATGCAATGACGAATTGCACTCCTTCTTGTTGCGGTGAAGATGCGTTAAGGTTGATGACTCAATCTCCCAAGTCGTTGAATGCCCGGATCTCGCAAACGACGTTGTTGTGGAATCCGGGCGGTGTTGTTACAGCCGGAAATTATTCGAACGAGAAAAGATCCAGGCCTTTTTCGTCCATAAGTTCTAGAGCGCGTCCGCCTCCGCGAGCAACACAGGTCAACGGATCGTCGGCGATGATGACCGGAATACCGGTCTCTTCCGAAAGCAGTGTGCTCAGGTTGCGTAACAGGGCACCACCACCGGTCAATACGATTCCGTGTTCAGCGATGTCTGCGCCCAATTCAGGCGGCGTGTTTTCCAAAGCGGTACGAACTGCGCTTACGATTGCTGAAAGCGGTTCTTGAAGCGCTTCAAGCACTTCGTTGCTATTCAGAGTGAAGCGGCGAGGAACGGCTTCGGCAATGTTGCTACCGTGCACTTCCATGGTTTCCGGTTCTACTTCGTGATAAGCGGTACCAATGGTCTTTTTAATCTTCTCGGCAGTGGTTTCACCGATGACCATACCGTAGTTACGGCGTACATATTTGATGATGGCGTCGTCGAAACGGTCACCACCGACTTTAACCGAGTCGGACCAGACAATACCGTTCAGGGATAGGGTAGCGACTTCCGTTGTACCACCACCGATATCGACAACCATGGATCCGGTTGGTTCGCTAACCGGCATACCGGCACCGATCGCAGCCGCCATAGGCTCTTCGATCAGGTATACTTCACGCGCTCCGGCACCCGCCGCAGATTCGCGGATGGCACGGCGTTCAACTTGTGTTGAACCGCAAGGTACACAGACAAGCACACGTGGACTTGGCTGGAAGAACTTGGCTTCGTGAACCTTACGGATGAAAGCCTGTAACATTTTTTCGGTTACTTCGAAGTCGGCGATGACGCCGTCTTTCATTGGACGGATGGTTTGAATGTCTTGGTTTTCTTTACCCAGCATCAGTTTTGCGTTTTCACCTACTGCAACGATTGAGCGGCTGCTGGATCCGCGACGGTTGTTGCGGATGGATACTACTGAGGGTTCGTTTAATACCATGCCTTTTCCACGCACATAGATCAGCGTGTTGGCAGTTCCCAGGTCGATAGAAAGGTCGTTTGAAAAAAGTCCCATTAATTTGCGAAACATGAAGTCGAGTCCTTGAAAAATAGGCAAAAATTAATCCAGTTATTCTATACCAACTTATCCTGTTTAAGTAGAAAAAAATGGGAAACATTTTCTAAAAAAAACTTATCCACTTAGAAACAGTTTTTTTGCGTTTATAAGCGCCAGATTTTATTGATGTTTTGTGCCGTTGGGCACGGTTTTGACGAATCCTAAAAAAGCCTATTTCTCTTTAGTGAAACCTTAAAATGTGGTATTTTACTCGGTTAAATTTTATTGAGATGTTTCGGTCTTGTTTTGGTTGCAAATGTTTTGCGTCAAGCGGCCGGAACGAATCGTCAGAATCCGATTAGGAGAAAGGTGTGTCTTTAGGAAAAACGGAAGTCGAATATATTTCTCGTTTAGCGGCCATCGCGGTTGAAGAGAATGAGGTGGATCAGGTTGCGGCGAAGCTTTCCAATATTTTGGATTTGTTCAAGCAAATGGAAGCGGCGGACACGGAAGGTGTCGATCCGATGGCGCATCCATTGGATCAGGTGCAGCGTTTGCGTGCGGACGTGGTGACCGAAGTGGATCAGCATGAGAAGCTGCAATCCATCGCACCTTCGGCTGAGAACGGACTGTATCTAGTCCCACAAGTAATTGAGTGAGTGAAGTTTTAAAATGCACAATTTAACCATTAAACAGATGAGTGAAAAGCTGCATGCAGGTGAAATTACCAGTGTGCAATTGACACAACATTATTTAGACCGTATTTCGAAATACGACGCTGAACTCAATGCTTATGTAACCGTGACTCCTGAATTGGCGATTGCTATGGCGGAAGAGGCCGATAAGATGTTGGCTTCCGGTGAAGCGGGGCTGTTGACCGGGATTCCGGTCGCCCATAAAGACATTTTCTGTACCGACGGAGTCAAGACATCTTGTAGTTCCAAGATGCTTGATAACTTCATCGCACCTTACGATGCGCACGTGGTGACCCAGTTGAAGAAAGCAGGCATGCCGATTCTGGGTAAGACCAATATGGATGAATTCGCCATGGGGTCTTCGTCGGAGAGCAGTTATTACGGGCCGACCAAGAACCCGTGGGATCATAAAGCGGTTCCGGGCGGTTCTTCCGGTGGAGCAGCGGCGGTGATCGCAGCCGGTTTGGCGCCGATGGCGACCGGTACTGATACCGGTGGTTCGATCCGACAGCCAGCTTCTTTCTGCGGGATTACCGGAATCAAGCCGACCTACGGTTCGGTTTCGCGTTTTGGTATTGTCGCTTATGCATCAAGTTTCGATCAGGCCGGACCAATGACGCGTTCGGCGGAAGATTCTGCCTGGATGTTGAATGCCATGGCCGGATTCGATGAGCGTGATTCGACTTCTTTGCAGCGTGAAGCGGTGGATTATGCGGCCGATTTGGGTCAATCATTGAAAGGGCTTAAGGTCGGTGTACCTGCCGAGTATTTCGGTGAAGGTCTGGATGCGGACGTAGAAGCGGTTGTCCGCAACGCCATCGCCGAAGTTGAGAAACTGGGTGCCGAAGTGGTGGAAGTCCACTTGCCGAACAAAGATTTGGCGGTTCCTTCTTACTATGTATTGGCGCCGGCCGAAGCCTCTTCAAACCTGTCTCGTTTTGACGGCGTGCGTTTCGGTTACCGTTGTGAAAATCCAAAAGATTTGCAGGACCTTTATAAGCGATCTCGTTCTGAAGGATTCGGTGCCGAGGTTAAGCGACGTATCATGGTTGGAGCCTATGCGCTTTCCGCCGGTTATTACGACGCTTACTATTTGAAAGCTCAGAAGTTGCGCCGCATGGTACGTGACGATTTCACCAAGGCGTTCGAGTCTTGTGACGTAATCATGGGGCCGGTTGCACCGACGCCTGCATTTAACATCGGTGAGAAGACCGACGATCCGACCAGCATGTATCTGGCAGATTTGTACACCATTCCGGTAAACCTGGCAGGCCTGCCAGGAATTTCGGTTCCGGCTGGTTTTGTAAACGACCGTCCTGTAGGGCTACACATCGTGGGTCCTTATTTTAGTGAAACCAAACTGTTGAATATTGCTCACCAATATCAACAAGTGACTGACTGGCACACCCGTATGCCGGCACAATATCAATAAGGCAGGGAGAGTTTACAGAATGAGTTGGGAAGTCGTAATTGGTTTGGAGATTCACGCGCAGCTGACTACAAACACCAAGATATTTTCAGGATCTTCGATCGCCTATGGCGCAGAGCCGAATACCCAGGCCTGCCCGATTGATGTTGGAATGCCGGGTATGTTGCCGGTACTGAACGAAGCGGTCATTGGTAAGTCGGTCATGCTAGGATTGGCATTGAATGCCGAAATCGGCCGTAAATCGGTGTTTGACCGTAAGAACTATTTTTATCCTGATTTGCCGAAAGGTTATCAAACCTCGCAGTTCAATTATCCGATTGTCGGTAAGGGAACGCTTGAGATTGAAGTGGACGGCGTCAAGAAGACCATTGGAGTGACTCGTGCACACTTGGAAGAAGATGCCGGTAAGTCGATTCACGGTGCGGTGCCTGGACAGACAGGGATCGATTTGAACCGTGCAGGAACTCCGTTGTTGGAAATCGTTTCAGAGCCGGATTTGTCTTCGGCGAAAGAGGCGGTGGCCTATGCCCGTAAGATGCACGAGTTGGTGCAGTATTTGGGGATTTGTGACGGGAACATGCAGGAAGGTTCTTTCCGTGTGGATTCGAACGTTTCGGTGCGTCGCCCGGGCGAGCCATTGGGTACGCGTGCAGAGTTGAAGAACATCAACTCGTTCCGTTTCATTGAAAAAGCAATCGAATTCGAGATCGAACGCCAGATTGAATTGTTGGAAAGCGGTGGGCAGGTTGTGCAGGAAACCCGTCTGTACGATTCCGAGAATGACGTGACCCGTTCGATGCGAACCAAGGAAGAAGCAAACGATTACCGTTATTTCCCTTGTCCGGATCTGTTGCCGGTAGTCATCACCGAGGAAACCATCGAAGCGATCAGCGCCTCGATGCCGGAATTGCCGGACGCCAAGCGTGCACGTTACGTGGCGGATTTTGGATTGAGCGATTACGATGCAGGTGTATTGACCGGGTCTCGTGACATGGCGGAATTCTTCGAGTCTGTGGTCGAGAAGACTGGTGGAAAAGACATCAAGTTGTGTGCGAACTGGATGATTACCGGTTTCTCGGGCGCCTTGAATAAAGACGGTTTGAGCGTCAAGGATGCGCCGGTTACTGCCGATATGATGGCTGGCATGTTGAATCGTATCAGCGACAACACCATTTCCGGCAAGATCGCCAAGCAAGTATTTGATGCGATGTGGAACGGTGAAGGTTCTGCGGATGAGATCATCGAAAGCAAAGGCCTGAAGCAGATCACCGATACTGGTGCGATTGAGGCTCTGGTTGATGAAGTGCTGGCGAACAATCCGTCTCAAGTCGAAGCCTATAAAGGCGGACAGGAGAAGATGTTGGGGTATTTCGTCGGTCAGATCATGAAGGCTTCCGGCGGCCAGGCCAACCCGGGTCAGGTTAACCAGATACTGAAAGCCAAGTTGAGCGATTAAGCAAAATGGAGAGGCCTGTTCAGTTTGAACGGGCCTTTTTTTTGATGAAAAAATCGTGAATGAAAGACTTGAAAGGTTATAAAAAAACCTTATAGTTACGATATATCGATTTGATCGTTAGTAATCGATCGTTAGCTACACACCTTCATCAAGGAGAAAAACATGAAGCGTATTGGTTTATTCATATTAACAAACATTGCGATTATCGCAGTCATCTCGATTGTGCTGATGGTTTTGAGCGCAATGGGTGTCAATGTATCTTCTCTACAGTCTGACGGCCGTGGGTTGGATTACACTGGTCTATTTACGTTTGCAATGGTAATCGGTTTTGCCGGTTCATTTATCTCTTTGGCGATGTCTAAGTGGATGGCGAAGCAGACGACCGGTGCACAAGTTATTACTTCGCCTCGCAATGCCGATGAACAATGGTTGCTTGAAACGGTTCAGCGCCAGGCTCAAAAAGCCGGTATCAAGTGTCCGGAAGTTGCAATCTACGATGGTGCGGCACCGAATGCGTTCGCAACCGGTATGACCAAGAACAGTTCTTTGGTTGCGGTTTCGACCGGATTGCTGCGCAACATGCGCCGTAACGAAGTGGAAGCGGTACTAGGACATGAAGTGGCTCACGTTGCAAACGGTGACATGGTGACCATGGCGTTGTTGCAGGGTATCGTAAACACCTTCGTTATCTTCTTTGCACGTATTGCAGGGCACTTTGTCGACCGCGTTATCCTTAAGAACGAAGAAGGTCACGGTATCGGTTATTTCGTAGCGTCGTTCATCTTCGAAATCCTGTTCGGTATTTTGGCAAGTATGATCACCATGTGGTTCTCGCGTAAGCGTGAATTCCATGCGGATAACGGTGGTGCCTATTTGGCCGGTAAGGAAAACATGATTGCGGCTCTTGAGCGTCTACAATCGATGACTCCGGGAGAATTGCCTGACCAGTTGGCAGCGTTCGGTATCTCTGATTTCAAGAGCAAGATGGGCGCGGCTTTCTCTTCGCATCCTCCTCTTGCTGATCGTATCGCAGCATTGAAAGCGACACCTCAGTCCGAGTTGCAGATCGCTTAATTTCAAGCGTATCGCTAAGTATAAAAAAGCCCCGAAATTGGGGCTTTTTTTATGCCCGGCATTTGAAGGTAAATGCCGGTTGAACCGATTGTGGAACTCGTTATTCTCCGGTTCCGAAGTTGTCGACGACGTAGTCGATGTCTTTGTCACCACGTCCTGAAAGGTTGATCAGGATGGTGGCTCCAGGGTTATCTTGAGCATGCTTCATTGCCCAAGCAACCGCATGCGAACTTTCCAATGCAGGAATGATGCCTTCAAGACGGCAGAGCTTGTAAAACGCATCCAATGTTTCGTCGTCGGTGACCGCATGGTAATTTACTTTCCCGATAGTTTTCAGGTAAGAGTGTTCCGGTCCGACGCCCGGATAGTCCAAACCGGAAGCAATGGAGTGCACAGGTGCCGGATTACCTTCTTCGTCTTCCAGAACCAGACATTTAAAGCCGTGGATCATTCCAGGCTTGCCGTAAGTCATGGTTGCCGAGTGCTCACCTAGGTTTGTTCCACGCCCTAAAGGTTCAACACCGTTGAGACTAACGTTCTCGTCGTCCATAAAACCGGCAAACATCCCCATGGCGTTGGAACCACCACCCACGCACGCACCGACCTGATCTGGAAGCTCTCCGGTCATTTCAAGGAATTGTTCGCGAGATTCATGGCCAACTACCGATTGGAAGTTACGTACCATGAGTGGGAACGGATGGGGGCCGACTACGGATCCGATCGCAAATAAAGCGGTGTCGGCTTGAGGAACGTAAGATTGGAAAGCCGAATCGACAGCTTCTTTCAAACTGCGTCCGCCGAAAGAAACCGGCACGACAGTGGCACCCATCAATTTCATACGTGTGACGTTCGGTGCTTCTTTAGCGATGTCGATTTCACCCATGTGAATTTCGCATTCCAATCCAAAGTAGGCCGCAGCCGTCGCCAGAGCCACACCGTGTTGTCCGGCACCAGTTTCGGCAATCAGTTTGGTTTTACCCATATGTTTCGCCAATAAAGCCTCGGCCATGCAGTGATTCAGTTTGTGTGCACCGGAGTGGTTAAGGTCTTCACGTTTTAAATAGATGTGCGCACCGTATTTTTTGCTCAGGTTATGAGCATAGTAGACCGGAGTTGGACGGCCTTGATAATGTTTGCGGATGTATTTGAGTTCGTTCAAGAAATCTGCCGAACGCCCTAATTCCATGTAGGCCTTATTGATCTCTTCAAAATGAGGGATCAGTTCTGGTGGTAAAAAAGCGCCGCCAAAATCCCCAAAATAACCCTCTTGATTGGGGAAGTTTTTCAAATAGGACATTCATTTTTCTCCTGTGATTATTTGTTGTTTATTACGCAGGATTAAGAATACACCGAATTGTTTTGTGATTGAACCTTCAGGTTTGAAAATGCTTTTTTAAAGATGTTTTAAAGAATGAATTTTTGTTCCGCAAGGGCATTTTTAATTTTAAATTTTATTTTTTTCAAAAAAAACCATCACGTTTCAAATCAAATTGACCTATGAATTCGTTCGTTATGTGTAAGGCCTGAAAAGCCCTTATTTACTGGTGTTACGGAAATTTTAGCGAAGTCTGATTTTCTTCATTCATAGAGAATCTTCAATAAATTCTATCGTTTCTTTCAATTAGTCAATAGACCATGAACTTTTCTAAGATTGCACTCGAATTCAATTCAACTCCCAAATAAAGGAGAGCATATTTATGGCAAGTAAAACGTTTGACGCTGGTGTACAGGATTACCAGCTGACATATTGGACACCGGACTACACTCCTCTAGATACAGATCTATTGGCTTGTTTCAAAGTTGTCCCTCAAGAGGGTGTTCCGCGTGAAGAAGCAGCAGCGGCTGTTGCAGCAGAATCATCAACCGGTACTTGGACGACAGTTTGGACTGACTTGTTGACAGACATGGAGTTCTACAAGGGGCGTGCATACCGAATCGAAGACGTACCTGGTGATAAGAACGCATTTTACGCATTTATCGCTTACCCGCTAGATCTTTTTGAAGAAGGTTCTGTTGTTAACGTACTGACTTCTTTGGTTGGTAACGTATTCGGGTTTAAGGCAGTTCGTTCACTACGTTTGGAAGATATCCGTTTCCCGATCGCATTCATCAAAACTTGTGGTGGGCCACCGGCAGGGATTCAGGTAGAGCGTGACAAGTTGAACAAATACGGTCGTCCTATGTTGGGTTGTACGATCAAGCCGAAACTTGGTTTATCTGCAAAGAACTATGGCCGCGCGGTTTATGAGTGTCTTCGCGGTGGTCTGGATTTGACCAAAGATGACGAAAACATCAACTCTCAACCATTCCAGCGCTGGCAGAACCGTTTCGAGTTTGTTGCGGAAGCGGTAGATAAAGCAACGGCGGAAACCGGTGAGCGTAAAGGTCACTACCTGAACGTAACGGCAGGTACGGTCGAAGAGATGTTGAAACGTGCCGAGTTCGCTAAAGAGCTAGGTCAGCCTATCATCATGCACGACTTCCTGACAGCTGGTTTCACTGCAAACACGACTTTGGCTAACTGGTGTCGTGATAACGGTATGTTGCTGCACATTCACCGTGCGATGCACGCTGTAATCGACCGTAACCCTAACCACGGTATTCACTTCCGTGTATTGGCTAAGTGTCTGCGTCTATCCGGTGGTGATCACCTGCATACAGGTACAGTTGTAGGTAAGTTGGAAGGTGACCGTGCTTCTACGCTAGGTTTCGTTGACCAGCTTCGTGAATCATTCGTACCAGAAGATCGTTCACGTGGTGTTTTCTTCGATCAGGATTGGGGTTCAATGCCTGGTGTTATGGCGGTTGCTTCCGGTGGTATCCACGTATGGCACATGCCTGCACTGGTTAACATCTTTGGTGACGATTCCGTTCTTCAGTTTGGTGGTGGTACACAAGGTCACCCAGGCGGTAACGCAGCTGGTGCGGCAGCAAACCGTGTGGCCCTAGAAGCTTGTGTTAAAGCACGTAACGAAGGTCGTGACCTGGAAAGAGAAGGTGGAGATATCTTGAGAGACGCTGCTCGTAACAGCAAGGAACTGGCAGTTGCTCTGGACACTTGGAAAGAGATCAAGTTCGAATTCGATACCGTTGACAAATTGGATGTGGGCTAAGAGCCCCCCTTTATTTGAATGAATCCTAACAGAATAAGGAGATAAAGATGTCAATGCAAACAGATGATTACCGTACACAGTACACGCTGGAAACCTTCTCGTTCCTTCCGGAATTGAATGCGGATGAAGTTTACGACCAGATCGTTTACATCATCAACCAAGGTTGGACTCCGGCACTTGAACATGAAGATCCGTCAAATGCGGCGGCTCATTACTGGGGTATGTGGAAGCTACCAATGTTTGGTACACGTGATCCAAATGAAGTATTGGCTGAGCTGGACGCATGTCGTCAAGCTTACCCAAATCACTTGATTCGTTTGATTGGTTATGACAACTACACTCAGTGTCAAGGACACAACTTTGTAGTTTACCGTCCTCGTGGAATGTAATTCACACGGACAACAAAACGAATAACGAGTGATTAAACGAGTCATAAAGACGAAATAGGAGGCTTTAGCATGAGTGTAAACAATGCTCAAAGTGGTCGAGCCGCAGCCATTGCGCGCCGCAAAGCTCAGGTGAATGGAAAAGGTGCTCAAGCATCTGCTGCTCCGGCAGCAATGCGCCAGCCAGCACCTGCTCCAGAGCCTGTTGTGGCGACAGCTCCTGCTCCTTCTCAGCCGTCTCGTCCTCGTCGTGAAGTTTCTGTTGCAACGGCGCCTTCCCCGGCGTCAGCAGCGGGACGTAACGCGGCGAAAATGAAGAGACAGCAGCAGAAAAACGGGAAAAATGCAGCTGAAGCGGCAAAGCCAATGCCTCACCCTAAGGCAAAAGCAAAGCAGAAGTCTGAAGAGCCGATTGTTGAACCTCGTCAAGCAAAGGCTGAAAAGCCGGTCGCAAGACAGAATCGACGAACAGTGGTGAAGCCTGAAACAGCCGTACAGTCTAACGGTCGACTTCAGTCGAAGGCGTATCGTCAGGCACAGGCTAAAGGTAAAGTCGGACAAACTGCATTCAAGTCTAAGGGCGGTAGTCAGTCAGGCGCCAAAGCGAAGTTAGCCAACCCGGACGCTTCGACACGCGAAATTGCCAAACAAGTTCGCGCAGAGAAATGTTCACGTGGCAAAGTCTGTTCACCAGGCAGTTCGCGACCAACTCGTCCACCAAGAAACACGGAATTACCTCAAAAAGTGGGTGAGTCTGAAACCCTAAGTGGTCAAACCGTTTCCGGGACGCAAGTCGGTCAGGGCGAAAAGAAAATGACAGGTGCTGAAACCGGTGCATGTCAACTGGTCAGTGGTACCGAGTATTTAGGTGCGGAAGAGTTTAACAAAAACTGTGACGCTCAACCGTCTGCAAAACCGGCGAAAGTGACACAAACACAGACCACTCGCGGTCAAAGTGTGAGCGGAACTTCGGTGGGTCGAGCAGAGAAGATGACTGGTAATGAGACCGGAACGTGTTCCGCCGTTACCGGTACCGACTATCTGCCGGCTGATCAAAGCCAGATGTACTGTGGTGCGACGCCGACAAAAGCGAAACAAAGTGGTTTTTCGGTGATGTCCCAGTCGTCACAAAAGACTGGCGGCAAAATCACAGGTGGTGATAACCGTAAGTCACAATCGACGACAATTAAGCCGAAAATCCCGGCGCAAGGTAAAGCACCACAGAAGGTGATGCCTTCACAAACGACCAAAGGTAACACGACGACCGGCACTCAAGTTGGGCGACAGGAAGCGGTAACCGGCGGTGAGAAAGGTGCCTGTCAGTCTGTAACCGGTACTGGCTATCAGGGAGCTGAAGAAGTTAAGGCTTGCGGCAATCCGGTGCCGGAAACCGCCACGAAAGTGACGGCTTCAGGAACCGGTAGCGGACAGAAGGTAACCGGCGATCGCAGCGGTAGCTATTACGGCATGACCGGGGCGGAAGCAGGTGACTGTAAAGCGGTTACAGGAACCCCTTATACGGGTAGTGAGCAATTTCAATTTTGTTCAAAAGATGAACAGATCGAAGTTCAAGTTCGCCAGCGTCAGGGGAACAACCCTTCGATTTCAGGTGTCCAGCCAGGACCTATGGGATTGACGGGGGCTCAAAAAGGAGCTTGTGAACTGGTTACCGGAACTCACTATCAGGGTGCGGATCAAACATCGATGGTGTGTGACACCGTCAATGCAGCCGCACCGGGAGAGTCGGATTTTCCGATGATGATGGGTCAGGCTCAAGCTCAAGTTCAAGCGGCGCCGATGAGTGTTTCCGAACCAGTAATGGAACAGGGATCACGTATCACAGGTGACGGTTGGGATAGAGGTTCTAAAGTGACTGGAACTGACGGTCCTTGGGCGGCACAGCGTAATGCTTCGGTTCGTGGTGCGACAAGACAGTCGCCGATGGGAGCTGCACAGTTTACGCCTGGTGCCATGTCCGAAGTGCCTATGAGTCCGATTACCGGATCTTCCGGAAATACGGAAACAGGCGCGAAGGTGACGCTGTCAGGCGGCGCTAGAGCGTAAACAAACTAGCTGGAAATTAACTGAATATTGGGTGTTTTGATGAATCGTTTAAAAAGAAATCATCGTCAAAAGTCATTGTTTTGGAAACCGATTGCGCCAAACCCTAACTGGCAGCAACAAAATCCGACTGCTCATGGATCGGCTGCCGGCGAGGATGGATTGAACCAAGTTGTTGAATCCGTTCAGGCTCAAACGGTTCCGGCGATGACAACCACCCATGCTTTGGTTGATCCAACGCAAAATGAAAAGTTGCGCAAATATGAAGTGGATATCAAATCCCGTTTCGATGATATCGAAGCGGTTTTGAAAGACATTTTGACAAAGCGTGATCAGGTGAATTTTGTCAGTTGGGCGAACCAGCAGCTATCTGCAAAGTTGGGTGTGAGATTATCGGAGCAGGATTGGTTATCTGGATTGGAGCTGCAAGCTCAAAATCAGAAGGGCTTTCAGGCTTTGTATTCGAAAACCCTCTTTGCCCAATTTATGAGGATGTCGGAAGAGTTCTTCATTAAAGATCCGCTAGCGGGTCAGCAAAAACAGGAAGCAGAGTGCATCTTTAGAGAAGCAGGTTTCCATGCGGTCGGGATTGCACCATGTGCAGACGGACGTTTGGCGCACATTCTAAGTTATGTACTTCGTTTACCTTACGCCTTGGCAAGACGCAAGGCGCACGCAGGCGTCATGTTCGATGTCAGCGAAAGTGTTAGAAACTGGGTGTTTATCGAGCACACGAGATTTCGTGAAGGTCAGCCAAATTCGGCGGATGAACCGACACGATACTTAAAGATTGCGGTATATCACTTTTCCAAGTCCGATCCGACCCACCAGGGTTGCGCGGCACACGGGAGTGATGACCAGAAAGCGGCGGCAGCGGCTTTACAAAAACTGAAAGATTTTAAACAAGCAATTGAGAACCGTTTTGGTTGCGGTTCCACGGTACAGACCCTGTTGTTGGGTTTGAATACTGACGACGACAGCATGAAAGTCCATATTCCGAATGAGCGTGGCGATGTGTGTCTGAATCGTTATGTCGAAACAGACCAGTTGTATCAAGCCACAATGAACTTGTCGGCGATGGATGCCTGGCAAAAGGTGGAGAAAGCGATTCAGGTCAGCAACCTGGAAAAAGGTTCGACTGCGCCTCAACCGGAATTGGTCAAACTGATCAGCTGGTTAATTGGAAACAATTTTTCGCAGATTGCTTATGTAAACCAATATGAAAACGGTTGTTACCGAGATATCGGACACGCCGAGCGCTTTATTGGCGTAGGAAACGGTTTCGAAGAAGTTCAGCTGCGTAACCTGAGTTATTACAGCTACCTCGATACCGTCGAAGAAGGCGTGAATGATGTGGATGTGGGGATCAAGATCTTCAAAGGCTTGAATGTCAAAAAAGGTTTGCCGATCCCAATCATCATCCGTTGCGATTATGACGGTCGGGTTCCCGGATCGAAAGACCGGGCAGTAGCGAAAGCGGAGCGTATCGAAGCCGCGATTTACAACCGTTATCAAGAGTTGGCAACGTCCGGATGGATTCAGACGCTGTTGACCCTGAGAGATAACACAGGTCGCCAGCCTGCAGAAAAAATCCCGGGCCTGGCGGATATTGAAGCAAACAAAGCATCGGCTTGAGACAGGAGGTAAACAATGAAAATTTATCAGGTGGATAAAACCCTCGTTTCAACCAACCGGATCGCATCCATGGAGCATAAACCTTTATTGGTTGTGCGTGAAAAAGAGGGTGGAAGCCCTCAAGTTGCGGTCGATCCGGTCGGATGCAAGCCGGGAGACTGGGTGATTTGTTGCGGAAGTTCGGCAGCACGTGACGCAACCGGTGTCAAAGGGTATCCAAGTGATCTGACCATCGTTGGAATCATAGACAAATGGGAAGCGCCACAAAATGCAGATACTTCAAGTTAAACAACAACTGGTGTTGACCAGCCGCTTGGAAGACTTGGGGCATTTACCGCTCAAAGTCTTGGCAACGGATGGGGGTGAAATCTTTGTTGCGATGGATCCGATTGGAACCAAAGCGGGAGACTGGGTTTTTACCATCGCGAATTCTGCAGCCAGAGACGCTGCAGGTGATAAACGACTTTTAACGGATTTAACGGTTGGCGGCATCATCGATGATTGGCAACCAGAACAGGCTTAAGTTTTAAGTAAAAAGCTCAAAGGAGAAAGGTATGAGTAGTGAATATGGTATTGCTTTAGGCATGATTGAGACCCGTGGTTTGGTTCCGGCGATTGAAGCGGCGGATGCAATGACCAAGGCAGCGGAAGTACGTCTGGTTAGCCGTGAATTTGTTGGCGGCGGTTACGTCACAGTAATGGTTCGCGGTGAAACGGGTGCGGTAAACGCAGCGGTTCGTGCCGGAGCAGACGCTTGTGAACGCGTAGGTGATGGTCTGGTAGCAGCGCACATCATCGCACGTCCACACAAAGAAGTGGAACCTGTATTAACCATTGATCAGAAATAACCGATTTTAAATTAAGACTTTGCAAAAGGAGAAAGACCATGAGTAATGAATATGGAATTGCTTTAGGCATGATTGAGACCCGCGGTTTGGTTCCGGCGATTGAGGCGGCGGATGCAATGACCAAGGCAGCGGAAGTACGTCTGGTTAGCCGTGAATTTGTTGGTGGCGGTTACGTCACAGTAATGGTTCGCGGTGAAACGGGTGCGGTAAACGCAGCGGTTCGTGCCGGAGCAGACGCTTGTGAACGCGTAGGTGACGGTCTGGTAGCAGCGCACATCATCGCACGTCCACACAAAGAAGTGGAACCGGTGTTGACCATCGAACAGAAGTAATAGAACAACGGTCCAGAATTTCTCAAAACCATTAAGTGATCGGTTTTGAGGGATTCGAAGACCAGTCGGCTTGTATTTTAAGGAGAAAAGTTATGAGTGAATACGGGATTGCTTTAGGCATGATTGAGACCCGCGGTTTGGTTCCGGCGATTGAAGCGGCGGATGCAATGACCAAGGCAGCGGAAGTACGTCTGGTTAGCCGTGAATTTGTTGGTGGCGGTTACGTCACAGTAATGGTTCGCGGTGAAACGGGTGCGGTAAACGCAGCGGTTCGTGCCGGAGCAGACGCTTGTGAACGCGTAGGTGACGGTCTGGTAGCAGCGCACATCATCGCACGTCCACACAAAGAAGTGGAACCGGTGTTAACGATTGGCAGCAACTCTGCAGGCCGAAGCTAATATTGACGGGGGCTTATTTTAGCCCCTGCTAAACCAGGAGGGAGACATGCGTTATTCGTCCAGAATGCCAGGAAGCGTCATGCCGGGTGCCGGTGCATATCCTCAAATGCCTCAAGCGCAAACTGCTGTTTCCAACAGTCAAATCTTGGGGTATCTGGGACGGGCGCTGAGTTTGGAGTTTTCCGCTGGTCAGCATTATCTCGCACAGGCTTCGTTGGCAAAATTTCGTCACGAAATCTCTTACGCCGAAGGGTTTGTTACTTTGGCTAATGAAGAGTTTCAGCATGCGAATCTGATTACAGATCGCATGGTGGCCCAGGGTGCCTTACCTGCGGGAAGTGTTTTACGTCCAGCGGGCCCAGCCAACAATATTGCCGAAGCTCTAAGAAGTTGTGAAGAGCGGGAAATCGCCCTGATTCAACTTTATTCGGAAGCCTCTCAATATTGTGCCAATTTCGGTGCGCAGGAAGACTACGCCCTGTTTAACCGTCTATTGGAAGAAGAGCAGACACAATTGGTGAGAGTTCAGTCTTGGTTGGATGATTATTTCCAAACCTTAAGGCAGACTTATCAACCAAATAGGAGCTTTGTATGAATGAAAGATGGAAACTGAAAGATAAGCCGGCTTCAATGGAAGCCCGTTTTGAATTTGAAAGTTTTGAAACGTTAAGAACGTTTCTGGATGAGTTGGCAGAACAGGCCGATCGATTGGAACACCATCCAAATATTAGTTTTGGAAGAAGTCACGTGTCCGTGATTATTTACTCCAGAACGGAAGGATTGGAAGAAATCGATTTTAATCTAGCGAACGGCATAGATGAAGGATTCCATCGTGTAACGAACCATTCGCAAGGAGTATGTGCATGACAACACCGCAGGATACAAATAAAACGGCGGAGTCAACCGCTCAAAAAGAGGTTTCCGCCAAACAAGAAGTTGGCGGGACAAACAGCACAAAAAAAGCGGCCACAACACAAAAAACAAGTGTTCAAAAGTCGGGTTCCGCACAAAGCAAATCGACTTCAAAGGCCTCTTCGACTCCAGCAAGACGCTCAACCGCAGTCAAATCGGTCAAGCAACCGTCTAAGGAAAGTGTCTCTAAAGACACCTCTGTTGAATCAAAGCATATTGCTGATCAGGTAAAGGCATTCTCAAGCAGAAGAGTCTGGCCTGATTAGAAATATACCGTCTTAATTAGGCGTTCAAACCGGAAGTCTTAGCCTATTGGGCAGTGCCGGTTCTGCCCATCCTTTTTTTGATTTTAGATTCATGTTTCGTCATGAGGACGTTTGCTGTTTCATGTAAAAAGATACATTGATTCAAGTCTATAGCAAGAAGAGAAAACTCCAATTTCTCAAAATGGCCTAAATTCAATACCATGGAAATCACCTTAATAAACCTGCGTGTTCAACCTGAGTAAGGGAGAAGTGAACACGGAAACTGTTAAAGAGAGACCAGTCATGCAATGGTGTGAAGAAGAGTATGAAACAGAAGAGTGGAGTTTGAGCTTTGCCGAGACAGACAATCGGCAAGTTGAAGATAAGCCTCGAGTGCTCCTGGCTGAGGAAAGCAATGATAAGCGCATTCAGATCATACCCCCGGATTGCCTGGAGAAAGAGCTGATTGAAATCATGCAGGTGCTCGGGATTAAAGAATATACGCTCTACGATGTTAGGGAAAGTGACCAACTACAAGGTTCGTTGACAGGTAGCAATATCATGTTTGTGGCACAAGTGAAAAACAGTACGTTTTCTTTGTTGTTGGACGAGCTAAGCCAATACATTCAGAAAGGCCATGACTTGATGGTTTTCTCTTCGGATGTAGAAGTCATGACGCGTTTTAATTGAGAAGTAAGATGACGTCTCCGATTATTTTAGCAACAGCCAACCCCAACAAAGTAGAAGAGCTTGAACCCATGTTGAGTCGGGCGGGCATTGTGACAAAGCCTCAAACCGAATTCTTTCGTGAAGAAGCCATAGAAGATGGTTTAAGTTTTGTTGAGAATGCAATCATCAAAGCACGTTTTGCCAGTGAAAAAACCGGTTTGCCCGCGTTGGCGGACGACTCCGGCTTGGAGGTGGAAGCTTTGAACGGTCAGCCCGGAATCTATTCCGCCCGGTACGCCGGAACGGAGAATGGTTCGGAAGAGCAGAATTTGAAAAAATTATTGAGTGATATGGCTATGTTGCCGTATCCACAGAGACAGGCCCGTTATTCATGCGCGGTTGTTTATGTTAAGCATTCACGGGATCCGATGCCTTTGATTGGTATAGGGCATTGGTACGGTGAAATTTTGATGAAGCCTCGTACAGGCTTTGGTATTGGATACGATGATGTTATGTGGATTCCCGAATTAGTAAAAGCGGTTTCTGAAATCCCGTTTGAAGTTAAAAATCAGATTAGTCACAGGGCCCGTGCGGTCCAGTCTGTGATTAACCAGTTAAACCAGTCAACGGGAGTGTCGGGAAGATGATTGAGTTACGTACTTATGTGTTTCTTGACTCCCTTCAGCCTCAATTGGCTTCGTATATGGGGACGGCTTCGATGGGGTTTTTACCTGTGCCGGGAGACTCTTGTCTTTGGATAGAGGTGGCTCCGGGGATGGCGGTACATCGCCTGTCGGACGTTGCCTTAAAGGCTTCGAATGTCCGACTGGGTCAGCAGATAGTTGAGCGTGCTTACGGGTCAATGGTCATTCACCATAGAGATCAGAGTGACGTACAGGAAGCCGGTGAACATATTTTAAGACACTTGAATACACACGAGTATGACCGACAGCAGTGCGTTGTCATGTGGAGTGAGATTATTCGCGGAGTGACGCCGGATCACGCTACTTTGATCAATCGCGATAACCGTAAGGGGTCAATGATTCTACCCGGGCAAAGTATGTTTATTATGGAAACCGAACCGGCCGGTTACATTGTATATGCCGCAAATGAAGCGGAAAAAGCAGCTAATGTCACATTGGTTGAGGCCCGTGCGGTCGGTGCCTACGGACGTCTTTTAATGTGCGGAAAAGAGTCGGATATTACCGAAGCGGCCAGAGCCGCGAATGAAGCGCTTAAACGTTTAACATGCCGTGCGTCATGATAATTATTTGTACAGCCTATAAGTAACTATTTGTATAGATTTGTGTATAGGGAATGTATTATTATTTTCCGCAAGTAGTTGATTAATAAATTAATAAAGATTTAAGTTATGAGTGAACAACAACCTATTCAACAACCGAAAAACTTTTTAATAAGGCACGCATCGTTGCGCCAGATTCAGGTGTTTGAATCGGTTGCGCGTAACCTCAGTTTTACCAAAGCGGCCGAGGAACTCTACCTGACACAGCCAACGGTTTCGTCCCAGGTGAAAAGTCTGGCGGAGGCGATCGGCATGCCGCTTTACGAGCAGGTTGGACGGAAAATCTTTCTGACCGAAATCGGCGAGGAAGTTGCCTGTAGTTGCCGGGATGTCATTAACCAGTTTTCTAATCTGGAGATGAAGCTTGATGATTATCGGGGCATGACCCGAGGTCGCCTTCGTGTGGCGGTTATGACGACGGCCAAATATTTCATGCCGTTGGCACTGGGTAATTTCTCAAAAAAATATCCGGATATCGATTTGGATTTAACGATTGCTAACCGTAATACCCTTTTACATCGGATTAAACGCAATCTGGATGATATCTATATTTTGGGACAGATTCCTCCAAGTGATCTTGATTTGGAGGTCATTCCGTTTGCCCCTAACCCGTTGGTAATCATTGCCAACAGCCAGAATGAATTGGTCGGCAAAAAGGTGACGCTCAAGCGCTTGTCGAAAGAGCCTTTTATTATGCGTGAAGAGGGTTCAGGTATCCGTTCGGCGGTCGAAAATGCGTTTGAAGCCAAGGGTCTAAAGGTCAATGAGAGGTTGACCTTGAAAAGTAACGAGGCGATCAAACATTGCGTCGCCGGGGATCTTGGCGTGGCCTGTGTTTCCAAGCACGCACTGTACTTGGAAAAGGAGCATGGTCCGATCTCTGAATTGGATGTCGAGGGCTTTCCGATCCAAAAACAGTGGAACATTGTCTATCCGCGAGGTAAGGAACTTTCGATCATCGCTCAGGAGTTTTTAAACTTTTTGAGAAAATCGGGAGAAGAGTTCATTCACCTGTAATTCAGAGTGCGTTTTTCACTATTTGAAAAGCGCATTTCTGATCCAAATTAACTGCTCTTTTTAGCCGCGAGGCATGTGTGTCACGGCGGTGGCATTTGCCAATCTTTGTTTGTGTCTGTTAAGTCTTTAAGCCCTTTATTTACGGGCTTTTCTGGGTTCTGAGCCCCTCTTTAAAAAACCATTCCGTATAGTCTATAGGTCGTATTCGATTTACCAATTTTTCTTTCGATTCGCTATCTCCTAATATTTAAAAAACATTCAAAAAACTCGAATTGCGTAAGGCAAGTTTTGCTTACCTGCATTCGATTGATAATTAAGGAGTCTTCTATGAATATGCAATGGATGGATGCCTCAATCATGTTGGTGATACCGACCATATATTTTATCGGGGCTTTAACCAACGAAAGACGTGCTAATTGGAAGTTGGCAGGCCTGATCAGTTTAGTGGGATTGTCTTTGACGTTGTTTATTGCCATATCGGTTTACTTTGGCTGGATTGACCGTTCGGAATCGGATGTATGGTTCGGTGTTTCCGGAATGAGTCTGGTGATGTTGGGACTGGTGAATTTCATCGCCTTCGTCAATATTCGTTATTCCAGTGCTTATATGGCCGGTAATGTTGAAGAAGAAAAACGATATCTACGTTGGTTGCTGGTTACCCTGGGGAGCGTTGCGACCGTTATTGTCAGTAACCATATGCTGCTATTGATGGTTGCTTGGATTGCGATCAGTTTGAGCCTGCATAGGTTGCTGGTTTTCTTCCCAAACCGTCAACGTGCCGTACTGGCAGCGCATAAGAAATTTATTTTTGCCAGAGTCGCGGAATCTTGTTTGTTGGGTGCGATTTTGATTCTGCACTATGAGCACGGTACTTGGTTCATCAGTGAGATCTATCAAAATGTGTCTTCGACAGATGAGTTGAGCAGAATGGACCAGTTTGCAGCGGTACTTCTGGCGATGGCCGCATTGGTAAAGTGTGCCCAATTACCGTTGCATGGTTGGTTGATTCAGGTCGTAGAGGCGCCTACACCGGTATCGGCATTACTGCATGCCGGTATCATCAATCTAGGCGGATACCTGCTCATTATTTTTGCACCTCTTATTGTGCTGTCGGACTTTGCTCAGTGGACCCTTCTGGTGATTGGTGGAATCACGACGGTCTTGGCCGCACTCGTGATGATGACGCGTGCTTCCGTCAAGGTGCGTCTGGCTTGGTCGACCATGTCTCAAATGGGATTGATGCTGGTCGAGTGTGCCTTGGGCTTGTTTGAATTGGCGTTGCTTCATTTGGTTGCCCACTCCTGTTACAAAGCTTATGCGTTCCTGAATTCCGGTTCAGAAGTCGAATCCAGTATGAAACGCAGACTTGCCAGGCCTGTTGCGCCTTCGGTAGGTGAGTGGTGGGTTGCAGGTGTCATCTCCATAGGACTGGTTGTTGCTCTGGTTTGGGCGTTCGCATTACCTGCACCATACAGTCCTTGGTTACTTTTCGCCATTGCTCTGACGTTGTTGATTGCCGAAAGACGAGGGCGCTTGACTGCCTCTTCGGTATTGGGAATGGTGGGACTCGGGGCCATTCTTCTGTTGGTTTACAGTTTGCAGAAGAGCGGAGCCAGCCTGATTGTGCCATCCATGCAGACCAGTGTTGGCTGGGAAGGGGATTTATGGATAGCCTTCCTTCTGATTCTTTTTATAGCGGGCTATCTACTGCTTCAATATCAAAGTGAACGTCCTTGGATAAAGAAGGTAAGGCGTGCTTTTTATGCCGGGTTTTATTTGGATGAGTGGGTCACCCGCTTGAATCTCAGAATTTATCCCACGAGATTGCCGGTGAGGTTTAAGCCCAAGAAATTACAGGTTCCCAAGGAGGAGTTATATCAATGATTTTGCATAAGGAAAAAGCTGCGGAAAGCGATGGCTTGAATCAAGCAAAGTTGCTGATGCCTGAGCTTTCGGAGAAACAAAAGACGGCTTTGAATGAAGCTTGTGGACGCATTGCGCCTACTTGGCCGTTGGATGAGTTGATTGCCGTTAACCCTTGGTGGGAAATGCGCGACCAGTCGGTTGCTAAAGTGTCGGCAAAATTGAGTGCTTTGAGCCAAGCTCAGTGTGTGATGCCAAAATCTTATTTTCAGGAAATCTGGATGGAAAGTCTGCAACCTCAGCATCTTCAGCAGGCAGCTGAAGAGATGGGGCACGATTATTCCGTTGAGAATCTTGAGCGTTATCTGCTCGAGGAAGACGAGCATACGCATTGGCACAATGTCAGCGACTTCGTCGACAGTGGACGGGACCGTAAATATAAGATGGCCTGGCGTGATGAAATCACTCATCAAATCAGTCAATTTTGTGCGGACTATTTCCGCTTGAATGAAGATCGAGAGGCCTATTCGGATCGCTATAAGGGGCTGTATCGTGAATGGCTGGCGACGACCCGTCAGGATAAGGGAATTGAAATCCTTATGGCGGAAGACGGTCTGACCGAACATTTCAACGATTTGCCTGAAGATCCGGAAACCCTGTTGGCGCAAGCTATTGTTGGTCTAGGCGTGCCTGATAATCAAATTGCCGACTATGCGCATGCGTTGTTGCTGGATGTGAACGGCTGGGCTTCTTGGGTGGCTTATTTGCGTTGGCAAGACCGTTTGAACGGTCATGAAAACGAGTTGATGACCGAATTTCTAGCCATCCGTATGGCTTGGGAGTGGGTTCTTTGGGGACACCAAAGAGATCGTGACCGCTCGGTGTTCAATGAACTTAAGGTTATGTGGCGTCACCAGATATGTATTTTGCCGGAATTGATTTCAATTCATGAGGCGGCTCAGGCCAAAGCATGGATTTGGCAAAGGGCGGCTGAAATCGCATTCCAGTCGGATCTGCATCAACAGTTGAATCATGCCAGTAAAGGAAAGACTCAGCTCAAAGAGGAACCTTCCGTTTTGCAGGCGGCTTTTTGTATCGATGTCCGTTCTGAAGTAATAAGACGCGCTTTGGAGGCGCAGGATGCAAGAATTGAAACGATCGGCTTCGCCGGTTTTTTCGGTTTGCCTATAGAGTATCAACCTATCGGGACGGATGTTTCCCGTCCTCAGCTTCCAGGGCTTTTGAAGTCTGGGATCAAGGTGACACCTGCTATTTCGGCATCGTCTAAAAACGAGACAGCCAGTGCCTTGAACCGGAAAGCGCGTTGGATTGAGTGGGGGAATGCTCCGCCGGCCACTTTCAGTATGGTTGAAGCGACAGGCCTGATGTATGCCTTTAAGTTACTGCGCAACAGTTTGTTTCCTGATGCGCATGCGAATCCGATCAATGAACTTCCGGCTACGGATGAGTTTGAAATGATTCAGCATGACTCTCCTTTAACGGTGGATCAGAAAGTGGATTTGGCGGCCGGTATTTTGCACGCCATGGGATTGGATCGAAATTTGGCTGAAACGGTGTTGCTGGTAGGTCACGGTAGTAGCAGTTGTAACAACCCTCATGCGGCCGGATTGGACTGCGGTGCCTGCGGAGGCCAGACCGGAGAAATCAATGTTCGTGTATTGACGTTTTTGTTGAATGACATTCAGGTTCGTAACGGTTTGGCGGAAAAAGGAATTGCGATTCCCGATGACACCCGTTTTATTGCGGCCATGCATAACACGACAACGGATGAATTTACCTGTTTCGGATCTAAAGGTATGGATGAACAGGTAAAGGAATGGCTCTCTAGAGCTACCGGTCTGGCTCGTCAAGAGCGGGCAGGCCGGCTGGGATTGAACCATCTGCAAGGGCAGAATTTGCATCAGATGATACAGCGCCGTGCCAAGGATTGGTCTCAGGTGAGACCTGAATGGGGTCTCTCTAATAATGCCGCTTTTATTGTGGCACCTCGTTCGAGAACAAAGGGTTTGAATCTGGAAGGCCGTGCCTTTTTGCATGATTACGATTGGCAACAGGATGAGGATTTGTCTTTGTTGACATTGATTATGACCGCTCCCATGGTTGTGACCAACTGGATCAATATGCAGTACTATGCTTCGGTTTGCGATAACCATGTCTACGGCAGCGGAAACAAAGTTCTGCATAACGTTGTTGATGGCTGTATCGGCGTGTTTGAAGGTAACGGCGGTGACTTGAGAATCGGGCTGCCGATGCAATCCCTGCACAACGGTGAAAAATGGATGCACGAGCCATTGAGGTTAAGCGTTTACATTGATGCTCCGTGGGAAGCGGTCGACAAAGTCGCGACTGAAAACGAAGTGGTTAGGCAGTTAATCGATAATGAATGGCTATATTGCTTTGTTTGGGGGCGTGACGGCAGCATTCGCCGTTATTTGAGCGGCCAGTGATTTTCACCCGGAAACGGGTGGAATCATGGTGGCCGTTTCTTGACGGCTATCGATTAGGCTGCTAATCGTTTTTGGGCTTCAGACTGAATGCGTTTGATCATGTGATACAGGCCTGTTGAACGGTTTGGGCTTAGCTGTTGCAACAGCCCGATCTTGCCCAGAAAGTCCAGTGGCGCTTCGGCGATTTCTTTAGGTGTGCGGCCGTTGTACACTCTCAGCAATAGGGCAATTAGCCCGGAAACAATGGCGGCATCACTTTTGGCTTGCATGTACAGATGTCCGTCATGTTCTTCAATGTGGATCCAGACTTGGGATTGACAGCCGTGAATGAGGTTTTCTTCTGTCTGGAAGGCTGAATCCAGTTGTTGCAGTTGCTTGCCCATGTCTATCAGGTACTTGTAGCGGTCTTTAGGATTGGCAAAGTGCGTAAAACGTTTGATTAAATCCGCTTGCACTTCTTCAATATTCTGTTTTGGCGGGGTGAAATCCACACTCGAATCCTCGGTTATTTTCAGTGGCGCTAATGATACCATTTTTGTGAAAGCATCTAAACTGCGGCAATTTTGATGTTTTTGAATTGGTTGAAATGGCGTTTTTAAATAGGGCAGATAAATGGGGAGAAATTTAATTCAAATGATAGCTGACGGGCACCTTGATCTGCCATTCGTTTCTTTGAATTTCTTTTGGAAAGGTATTGAAGTGGTTGTGCATCTTTTCCTGGATGATGGAGAGGGCCGCATTGTCGAGCATGCGCTTGCCGGAGCTGTTCAACAGCTGAAGTTTAATGATGTTGCCGTTTCTGAGTAGGGTGAATTGAAGGGTGGCGACGCCTTCCCAATGACGGCGTTTGGCCTGCCGCGGGTAAGTATCCTGGGCATGGCGGACGATTTCGTCACGTAAGCGGTTTAAATAAGCTTGTTCTGCAGTTGCAACCTGTTGGGTGCTGTATAGCGGCTTCGGTTCCGGCTTCGGTTCCGGCGTCGGTTCCGGCTTCGGTTCCGGCTTCGGTTGCGGCTTCGGTTCCGGCTTCGGTTCCGGCGTCGGTTCCGGCTTCGGTTCCGGCTTCGGTTGCGGCTTCGGTTCCGGCTTCGGTTCCGGCGTCGGTTCCGGCTTCGGTTCCGGCTTTGGTTCCGGCTTTGGGTCCGGCTTTGGTTCCGGTTTTGGTTCCGGGATGGCTTCTTGGAACATGGACAGCGTGACCGGTATGTTTTTCATCGGCTCAGTGGTTTTGAGGGGCAGTGAGTACAGCCAAAATCCTACGGCCAAGATGAGTCCATAAAGAAAAACGGTTAATACAAGGGCTTTGAATGAATTCGAACTCATTGTGCCGTGGCTTTGGTCAGTATGGTCAGGTTGTTGAGCTGTTGTTTTTTCAGGGCGTCAATGAGTTCGACAAAACGTCCGAAGTTTGCGTTTTTATCAACTTGAATCACAATGTTCTGCTGTTTGTCTAACTGGCTCAAAAAGCCCTCTAAAAGCGCCATATCCTGTGGCTGCTCGTTCAGATACAGTTGGTTTTCACGGTCGATGTGGAACTTGACCGGCTTTTCATCCGCGGGCGGAATGTAGGTTTGTGTGCTTTGGGTCTCCGGCAGTTCGATATTGAGACTGTCTTTGACGATAAAGCTCGCAGTCGTCAGGACGATTGCAAGCAAAACCAACATGACATCGATCAGGGGAATGACATTGATGCTGTCGAATCGTTTCATTTTGTCTCTTGCTGCGCTTTGAACTGGGATTGCATGACATCCACACGCCGCATCAGGCCGTTGTAGCTCATGATACTGGGAATGGCGATGGCGATACCGGCTGCAGTGGCTTTTAGTGCCAGAGCCAATCCGGTCATGATGGCGCCGGTGTCGATGGTTTGTTGGTGGCCCAGATCGTAAAAAGTAATCAGAATTCCCAGTACGGTTCCAAGCAGTCCGACGTATGGGGCGTTGGCGCCTATGGTCGACAGGGTGGTGAGATTACGGGTGGTGGCGACTTGAAGGAGTTCTTGGTGTGTGAACAGGTCGATGTTGATTTTCTTGTAAAAGAAAAGTCGTTCCAGCGTGATCCATAACGCGATGAAGCCCATCAGGCCAAGTATGCCGAAGATGGCAGCGTCTAAATAGAGTTTTAATAATTCCATAGGTGTGAGGTTACTTGCTTGGTAGCGGAATCGGAGCGGCCGCAGTGTTAGGTAAAAGTTAGCACGACAGTGTGCCAAATCCGATAAAACATTGCAATCTGTAAGTCTTTAAAAAGTATGACTAATTGCCACACTTTATTGCGATTTGGATTTTACAAGAGTATATTACCCAATCCAAATATTTCGAGTGGAAAAATAGGAGCAAGGTTGCTTATGAAACGTCGTGAATTATTGAAGTCGGCATTTGGACTAACTGCCGGTATGGTTGGTATGTCTGCATTGAAACCGCTTTATGCGAGTGATGACATGGTTGTCAGAGGGCCGGCTGTACCGGACGTCGCTTTTACAAAAGTCAGTGACCGCTGCTACTATTTGTTGGCGAAAGACCCTGAGCCAAGCCCGGAGAATTTTGGTTTTTTCAGTAATCCAGGTTTCATAGTGACTTCCGAAGGGGTTGTTGTTATCGATACTGGTGGATCGGTTCAGATCGCTGAAATGGTATTGCGTCAGATTAAAAAAGTGACTGATAAGCCGGTTGTTGCGGTCATCAACACGCACTACCACGGTGACCACTGGTTGGGTAACCACGCCTTTGTTGCAGCGAATCCGAATGTTGATATCTATTCACACCAAGTAGTAATTAATCAGATCAAGAACGGTTCAGGTGATTTCTGGATTGGTTTCATGCAGCGTACGACAGGTAACCTGGTTACAGGTACTATCGCGACGAGCCCGACGAAAGCATTGGCTGGCGGTGAAACTTTGAAGTTTGGCGATACGACTTTGAAAATCCATTATTTCGATAAGGTTCACACTGAATCGGATTTGGCGATCGAAGTGGTTGAAGACAAGGTCTTGTATTCCGGTGACATGATGATGCGCCGTATTGCCAATATGGCCGACGGTTCTTATGTCGGTTCGATTGCGGCGATGGACAAAATTAAAGCGTTGCCGGTTGATACTTATATCCCGGGTCATGGTCATCATGACGGAGAGAAGCTACCGAACGAGTTTAAGACGTTCTGTGAAACGATCTACAACGATGTTGCCAAGTATTACGATGAAGGTATGTCTGACTTCGAGATGAAGCCTAAGATTATGGAAAATCCTTTCATGAAGGACGTTGCAAGCCAATGGCCTGGTTATGACAGTACTCTGGGTAAATTTATCGTGGTTGCGATTGCCGAAGTCGAAAAGAACATGTTCTAAACCAATTCGGTTTTAACCGTTCGTTCGGCCAATAAAAAAGCCGGGTCAGATTGATGTCTGATCCGGCTTTTTTGTTTTTGGGAAACCGAACAGGCCTGTTCGGTTTTTTTAAAGGTCTTATTTACACTACGAAGTCTAGGATAGCGTCCAGTCCACGGTAGTTAATGGCTGTGTCGGCTTGTTCCTGAACCGCTGGTTTTGCGTGGTAGGCAACGCTTAAACCAGCTTCTTTCATCATCATGAGGTCATTGGCACCGTCGCCGACCGCAATTGTCTGGCTCATCAGAATTTCCATCTGTTGGCATAGTTCAATCAGGAAGTCGGCTTTGGCTTGCGCACCTACGATGTCTCCGACGACTTTTCCGGTTAATTTGTGTTCTGCCTTTTCCAAGGTGTTGGCTCGGGTGAAATCGATTCCGAGGCGGTCTTGCAGGCGCTGGGTGAAGAAAGTGAACCCGCCTGAAACCAAGGCAAATTTGATGTCTTGTTCTTTAAGCCCTTCAATCCAAGTTTCGGCACCAGGGTTTAGGGTCAAACGTTCGTCGTACACGTGTTGCAGGGCGGAGGTGTCCAATCCTTTAAGTAGGGCGACGCGCTCGGTCAAGGATTCTTCAAAGTTCAGCTCACCGCGCATGGCGGCTTCGGTAATCGCGGAAACCTGTGGTTTGACGTTGATGAAGTCTGCAATTTCGTCCACGCATTCGATGCTGATTAAAGTGGAATCCATGTCACTGATGACCAGTTTGACTTTCTTCGAATCAAAATTGTCCGGCAGGACGTTGATATCCAATTCCAGAGTCTGGCTCAACTCGTTTAATACGCTGCGTTCCGGCTGATTTTCGGTTTCTACACGAAAGTGGTTGTTGATCGCGGTGAGTTTGCCGAACTTGCGCTCAAGCGTTTTACTTTGTTCAAAGTTCAGGGTGTTGGAATGGATGATGATTGTTGCCATGAAATGTCCTGTTGGTTACTGCTTTGATGAAGCCTTAAAAGGGCTACTCTTCAATAATGGGCACTATTTTAGTCTTTGCCAGAACATCCTGCAAAGATTGTTGCTTAGGCGTCAGAAACAGGCCGATCCAGCCGAAAAGGCAAAACAGGACCGCCCAGATGAAACGGATATTGGCATTGTGTCGAGTGAGCAGATAGCCGTCATCTCTGATCAGTTTCAATTTCCAGGTTCTTAATCCCGGGGTTTGCCCCGAATTTACCCAGAAATAGGTCAGGTATAGATAGGTGATTGCTAGCAGGTAGAGCTGGAAGCCTAAATGGGCGGCCGGGCTGCTTTGAAGTTGCCCGCCTTGCCAAAGCACGTATGGAAGGGCCGCTGCGAACCAGACGGCACACAATAGAATGAAGTCGTACAATAGCGCGAAAATAATTTTGAATCGAGTCATGTGTTACGTCATTTATAATAATTGGCAATATTGTACACTTTCATAAAGTAGATGGTGTTTTTTGTCCTGCGACCTATGAGGAACTTATGAATTTACACGCGGAAGGGTTGAGTCTGAGTTGGATGGTCGGCAGTCTGTTAATTTGGGCAGGCCTGTTGGTTTGGTCGTTGCGGACGGCGCCTTGGTATAAGGTTCATAACGATAAAGAAGCGCAGCATGTTCTTCTCGGTGCATCCATGGTGGTTTTTTTGGTTTGGTTGTTCGGTGCGAGCATCGGTAACGGTTTGACGTTTCATTTTCTGTTTATGACGACATTGACTCTGATGTTTGGTCCCCAGTTTGCATTTATAGCGATGAGTTTGGCCTTGGTAGGCGTTACCCTACAGTCTGATTTGGGGTTTATGGCATTTGGGCTGAATGCGATTCTCATGGGTGTGATTCCTATTTTTATTACCTGGTGGATGGCCAGGTGGGCTTATAAGGTGTTGGATCACAATATTTTTGTGTTCGTGTTCTTCAATGCTTTTCTGTCCGCATCGGTCGGTATAGTGATGTCTTTGGGGGTTTCTGCTTTGGTGCTGTATGCGGCGGAAATACATAGTTACGATATATTGAAACAGAGTTTTATTCCGTATATTCCTCTAATGGCGACACCGGAAGGGTTTGTGAATGGAATGTTGATGACGGCTTTTATTCTTTTCAAGCCGGAATGGGTGAGTTCGTTCAGTGACCGAGAGTATTTCAAGTAGAGTAAAGATTCTGCAGATATAAAAAAACCGGCCTTAAGGCCGGTTTGTTCTCTAAAGGAGAGTAAGCCGTCGCTTATTTTTCCCAACCTGCTTTCAGGTCAGCGTATTTTTGCATCTGAGCGACTTCGGCGTGAGCTGTTTTTTGAGCTTCTTTTGCCATTTTAATTGCAGTTGCTTCATCACCTTTTTCTTTGGCCTTAGCTGCCAAGTCTAGATAATGATCAACATAGGCCAGTTTCATTTTTTTCTGTTTCCAGACATTGCCCATTTTTGCAGCTTCTGCGTGGGTTGCAGTTGCATCAGCAACGATTGCGTCATATGAATCTGAAGATGTTGCCATTGATGAGCATGCAGTTAAACCTAGAGCTGCAGCGATACCGGCAGCGATTAGAAATTTCTTCATTATTGTTTTCCTCCAGTTGAAAGAGCGCTATTTTAAAGCCAACCATTATTGTAATGGGTAGTTGGTCTAATTAAAAGCTTATTAACGAACAGTTTTTTTGCTGTTTTCGTCCTGTTGCATACGTTATTAAGTTTACCCCAGTCGTGTCAATCTTTATAATGGGCGCTATTAAATGAAAAATCGGTTATTTTTTATTTAAAAAATACAGTTTTTCTTCGTAAGTGGTTGATTTTAATTGTTTTTGTTAAAACGGTTGGTTGGGCCGTATTTTGTTAGAAAAATAACTGATTAGCCTATAAGTTTTATATTAAGGTAGAAAATGATGCGAATTTTACAAGAAGCTCTAACTTTTGATGATGTTTTATTGGTTCCGGCACATTCAACGGTTTTACCAAAAGACGTCTCTTTGAAAACAAAACTGACACGCAATATTTCTTTGAATATTCCATTGGTTTCTGCCGCGATGGATACAGTGACCGAAGCACGTTTGGCTATCTCAATGGCACAGGAAGGCGGCATCGGTATCGTCCACAAGAATATGACGGTCGAAGAGCAAGCACATGTCGTCAGAAAGGTTAAGAAATACGAGCACGGAGTTATTTTGGATCCGGTTACGGTCCAGCATACGGATACAGTTGCCCAAGCGATTGAGAAAACCAAAGCTAACCGTGTTTCTAGTGCGCCGGTTATGAATGGAACCGATCTGGTTGGTATCGTAACTAGTCGAGATATTCGTTTTGTCACCGACATGTCACAGCCGGTTTCTAAAATCATGACGCCAAAAGAGCGTCTGGTTACTGTCAAAGAAAAAGAAGACCCTAAGAAAGTATTGGATCTTTTACATGAGCACCGTATTGAGCGTGTTTTGGTCGTGAACGACGATTTTCAATTGAAGGGCATGATTACGGTTTCGGATATGATGAAATCTTCGGATCACCCGAATGCCTGTAAGGATGATAACGGTCGTTTACGAGTCGGTGCGGCTGTCGGAACGGGAGCTGAAACCGAACAGCGTGTTGCTGCTTTGATCGAAGCAGGCGTGGATGTGATTATTGTCGATACTGCACATGGTCACTCTCAAGGTGTATTGGATCGTGTTGCTTGGGTAAAACAGAACTTTCCTGAGGTTGATGTTATTGGTGGAAATATCGCTACTGCAGAAGCGGCGTTGGATTTGGTAAAAGCCGGTGCTGATGGTGTCAAAGTTGGGATCGGTCCTGGTTCGATCTGTACTACCCGCATCGTAGCCGGTGTTGGTGTTCCTCAGATTTCAGCGATTTCAAATGTCGCCAAGGCACTTGAAGGCAGTGGCGTTCCACTAATTGCCGATGGCGGTTTGCGTTTTTCTGGTGACGTTGCGAAAGCACTGGTTGCCGGAGCCTCCGCTTGTATGATCGGAAGTATGTTCGCTGGGACAGAAGAATCTCCGGGCGAAATCGAATATTACCAAGGGCGTGCCTATAAATCTTATCGTGGTATGGGTTCTTTGGGTGCAATGGCTCAACCGTCCGGTTCAAGTGACCGTTATTTCCAAGCTTCGAATGCGGAAGATAAGTTGGTTCCTGAAGGGATTGAAGGTCGCGTGGCTTATAAAGGTCCATTGGCGCCGATTATCCACCAATTGATGGGTGGTGTTCGTTCGAGCATGGGTTATACCGGTTGTAAGGACATTCCGACCATGAATACCAAGCCTTCATTTGTTCGTGTGACTTCGGCAGGTATGGCGGAGAGTCACGTTCATGACGTGACTATGGTTAAGGAAGCGCCAAATTATCGAATGTAAAAAAGTTCGATCACTCTAAGTTAAATTATTTTTTATACGTTGGAAAATCTATGACACAAGCAAACATTCATGAACATCGAATTCTGATTTTGGATTTCGGCTCTCAATACACACAACTCATTGCACGTCGTATTCGTGAGATTGGGGTTTATTGTGAAGTTGAGCCGTGGGATATTGATGCTCAGGATGTTGTCGATTTCGGCGCACGCGGGATTATCCTTTCAGGTGGTCCTGAAACGGTGACCGGTGACGATGCTCCGGCCGCTCCTGAAGTTGTGTTTGAATTGAATGTGCCGGTTCTGGGTATCTGTTACGGTATGCAGACCATGGCAGAACAGCTTGGTGGGAAAGTGATTAACGCAGCCGAACATGAGTATGGTTATGCTCAGGTTCGTGCCCATGGACATACAAAGCTTTTGAAAGATATCGAAGATCATGTGACGCCGGAAGGTTACGGCATGTTGGATGTCTGGATGTCGCATGGTGACCGTGTCGATGTGATGCCGGAAGGGTTTAAGTTGATGGCGAGCACGCCGAGCTGTCCGGTTGCGGGTATGGCCAACGAAGAGAAGAATTTCTACGGCATTCAGTTCCATCCTGAGGTAACCCATACCAAACAGGGTATGCGTATGATCGAGCGTTTTGTTGTCGATTTGTGCGGTTGTGAAAAGCTGTGGACAACTGAGAATATCATTGACGACAGTATCGCACGTATCCGTGAACAGGTCGGTTCGGATAAGGTGATGCTCGGGCTTTCCGGCGGTGTTGATTCTTCTGTGGTGGCTGCGTTGTTGCATAAGGCGATTGGAGACCAGTTGACTTGTGTATTCGTAGACCATGGCCTTCTACGCTATAAAGAGGGTGATCAGGTAATGGCCATGTTTGCTGAGAACATGGGAATCCGTGTTATTCGTGCCGATGTTGAAGACCGATTTATGTCGGCGTTGGCTGGTGAAGTCGATCCTGAGAAGAAGCGTAAGATCATCGGTCGCGAATTCATTGAGGTCTTTGATGAAGAGTCGGCTAAGCTGAAAGGTATTAATTGGTTGGCGCAAGGGACGATTTATCCGGATGTAATCGAGTCGGCCGGGTCGAAGACAGGTAAAGCAAAAGTTATTAAGTCTCACCATAATGTCGGTGGACTTCCGGAAGACATGGAGATGTCATTGATCGAACCGCTTCGCGAGTTGTTTAAAGATGAAGTTCGAAAACTGGGTGTGGCATTGGGATTGCCTTACGATATGGTTTATCGTCATCCTTTCCCAGGGCCGGGCCTTGGCGTTCGTATTCTCGGAGAGGTGAAAAAAGAATATGCCGATATTTTGCGTTTGGCAGATCATATCTTCATCGAAGAATTGGTTAAATGGGATCTTTACGACAAAACGTCGCAGGCGTTTACCGTGTTCTTGCCGGTCAAATCCGTTGGTGTTGTTGGGGATGCTCGTCGTTATGATTACGTGGTCGCGTTGAGAGCGGTTGAAACCATCGACTTCATGACGGCTCGTTGGGCACATCTTCCTTATGAGTTCCTTGAACATGTTTCCGGGCGAATCATTAATGAAATTCCGCGAATTTCGAGGGTGACCTACGATATTTCGAGTAAGCCGCCGGCAACCATTGAATGGGAGTAATGGCCACATATTCAGTAATTGCTGATGAAGGTGGCGATTAAATGAAAGGCCTTCTATATGAAGGCCTTTTTTGTTTTCGGGAATAGGAAATGACTGAGTTGCAGAGCACTTGTCCGCCGGGGTTGACGCAAGCGGAGGAAGATGAATTTTGGATGGAGCAGGCTTATTTGCTAGCCTTAAAGTCTCAGGAAGAGGGTGAAGTGCCTGTTGGTGCTGTACTGGTAAAGGACCATCAACTCATTGGGGAGGGATGGAACCGACCCATCCAAATGCATGATCCGTCCGCGCATGCCGAAATCATGGCATTACGGCAGGCGGGCCGCAGTATGGAAAATTACCGATTGATTGATACAACACTCTATGTGACACTTGAACCTTGTGCAATGTGCGCGGGTGCTATGGTTCATGCCAGAGTAAAAAGAGTGGTCTATGCGGCGGAGGATTTAAAAACCGGTGCCGCCAGTTCCGTTTTTCATCTGTTGGACAGTGATAAATTGAATCATCAAGTTGAGTTCTGTCACGGCGTACTACAAGAAAAGTGTAGCCGTTTATTGAGTGATTTTTTTAAGCAAAGGCGCCTAGAAAAAAAAGATCGAAAGCGTTTTGCCAATAAAATTCATGAACTTGAAACTTGATAGCAATAAGAAAAAATGCGAATATACCCCGCATAAGATTGTGTGCATTTGAAAAAAATTAAATGCAAAGAAAGTTTTGGGTCAACGGAGACTGAAAATAGATATTTTACAATCGGTGAGTTCTGATATTTATATGTTTATGTAGAGTGGGTTTCAAATAACGAATTATGCAAAAAAGTGTCGATCCAGCTGAAGGCATAACCACAATAAAAATTTTACCGGGTGAGTTTTATGTCACCAAGTTGAATGAACGCATCGAGACCGTACTGGGTTCTTGTATTTCAGCTTGTGTACGTGATCCGATTGCCGGTATCGGTGGAATGAATCATTTTATGCTTCCAGTAGATAAAGCCGTAGGTAGGCCCACTGAATTGTCGGATGCTAACCGTTATGGAAACTACGCGATGGAAAACCTTGTCAATGCCTTATTGTCGGAAGGGGCAAAAAGGGAACGCCTTGAGTTTAAGTTGTTTGGCGGCGGCCGTATTATGAGTTCGATGACCAATATCGGTTGGTATAACATCGGATTTGCATTCGATTATGTGTTTACGGAAGGCTTCAAAGTGGTTTCTCAGGATATTGGGGATATTTATCCAAGAAAGGTTCTCTATTATCCTTTGAACGGGCGTGTTAGGGTGCGACGCTTGAATCCGATGCACAATCAGTCACTTGCCGATCAAGAAAATCGTTATATTAATAATATTGGATCTAAGCCTGTTGAAGGTGATGTAGAACTATTCTAAGGAAATTACTATGGATATGATGGAAACATTCCGCCAAACTTATCTAGAAGAGAGTTTTGAGGGCCTGGATGTCATGGAAGCAGGCCTGCTCTCTTTACCGACAGGGACGCCGGATAATGAAAAAATAAACGAGATTTTCCGTGCCGCTCACTCTATAAAAGGCGGAAGCGGTACATTCGGTTTTATTGAAATTGCCGGATTTACCCATGTTTTGGAAACCTTGTTGGATGAGATGCGGGATGGCCGTCGAGATGTGACGCAAGAAGCTATTGATACGATGTTGGCCGCCGTGGATGTTTTACGTGACATGCTGACGAAGCTACAGGATCACCAGCCAATCGACGAGGAACGCGCCAACGAAGTCCAAAGTGCATTGGAACGAATTCTAGGCATGGAGAGCGAGGTAACAACGTCTGACGCTGTCGAGCAAGAATCTGTGTCAGAAGCCGTAGCGGAAAGCAACGGTGAATGGAAGATCAAGATTGTTCCTGAAAAGGAGCTGTTACAGACAGGTAACGAACCTCTACGAATTTTCCGTGAATTGGAAACGCTAGGGGATCTTAAGGTTGAGGCCGATACGAGCCAGTTACCAGATAGTGAAATCTTTCAGCCGGAAGAATTATATATTAAGTGGGATCTGACACTATCCGGTGATGCAGTTAATGAAGAAGACATCAAAGAGGTGTTTGAATGGATTGACGGCGATGGTGCCGAAATAACTGTGATTCCACCTCAGAGTGGCGGCGCGGAAGCGGTTACTCAACAGGAAATTGTCGAGGTTAAGAACTCAGTAGGCCAGGAAAGTACTTCGGAAGCGGTTAATGAGAACAAGGTTGCGAATATCCAAGCCTCAAGACCGACTGCAAATAAAGCAGGTGCTAAAGCAGCTGCAGCGCCAAAACAAGAAAGTTCGATTCGTGTCGATTTGAGTAAGATCGATCAAATGGTGAACTTGGTTGGTGAATTGGTTATCACTCAGTCAATGTTGAGCCAGTTTGGTGAGCAGGCTGAACAGGAACGAGGAAGCGGCGGAAGTGCCGACTGGATCGATAAATTGAAAGAAGGTTTGACACACCTGGAACGCCACACGCGCGAACTACAGGAAAGTGTGATGAACATTCGAATGTTGCCAGTTAGCTTCGCCTTCAACCGTATGCCTAGAATCGTACATGACGTTAGTCAGAAACTCGGCAAGCAGATCGACCTAGTGATGGAAGGTGAAGGTACCGAATTGGATAAGACCATGTTGGAGCAGTTGACCGACCCACTTGTTCATATCGTGCGAAACTCTATTGATCACGGAATTGAGAGTCCAGAGGTTCGTGCCGAAGCCGGTAAACCTGCGAAAGGGACGGTTAAAATGGCCGCGTTCCACGAAGGTGGTAACATCATGATTCAGATCACTGATGACGGTGCCGGTATCAATGCCGCGAAAATCGAACAAAAAGCGATTGAGAAAGGCGTTATCGAAGCAGACCACAATTTGTCCGAACCTGAGATTGTCGATTTGATTTTCCACCCAGGTTTCTCGACTGCCGAAGTCGTCAGTGATATTTCTGGGCGTGGCGTCGGTATGGATGTAGTGCGTCGTAATATTAAGGGCTTGGGCGGTTCCGTTGAAGTTCAGACGACTTTGGGTGTTGGAAGTGTATTCACAATTCGCTTACCTCTGACGCTTGCGATTCTTGATGGTCAGTTGTGTAAGGTCGGCAGCGAGACTTACGTCTTCCCATTGGTTTCCATTATCGAATCGATTCAGGTTGATAAGTCGTTGATTAAAGGAATTTCCGGCCAAGCTGAATTGTACAAATTGCGTGACGCTTATATTCCGGTTATTCGTTTGCACCAGAAACTGGGCATCAAAGATGCCTGTGAAGACCTTACTGAAGGCTTGCTTGTTGTTGTTGAAGACGGCGGAAAGCGTGCGGGTATTTTTGTGGACGATCTATTGGGACAGCAGCAAGTTGTTATTAAAAGTTTGGAAAGCAACTTTATGAAAATAGATGGCATTGCCGGTGCGACTATTTTAGGTGATGGTACGGTTTCGTTCATTCTGGATGTTAAAGAAGCGGTTTCAAGCCATAAGAACGGTTCGATGGCTTCCCATATGAATGTGGCGTAGGTTGATCAAATGTTTCATAAAATAAAAATAATAAAATAAGGAGTCAGGATGACTACCGGAACTGGAACTGAAGGGTTCTCGTTGGGTGCTGAAGAAGTTCAGCAGACAATTTTGATTTTAAATCTATCTGTCGCTCAAATTGATTTGTCCATAACCGAAGGGGATCATTCGGTTAATGCATTGATCGACTCTTTTACTTATATGTCAAAGCATATCGAAGAGATCCAGAAATCCAGTGAGGGGATTTTTGATTTGGTAGCGGATAACGAAGCGGCTCAGGCTTACAACGCGCTGTTGACGAGTGAGACAGCGGAGCTGGCTAATAAAATGCAGCAGGCGATTATCGCTTTTCAGTTTTATGATAAGTTGAGTCAGCGTCTTAATCATGTATCTCATGGGCTTTCCGGTTTGGCTGAAATTGTCTCCCATGAAATGCGTGTCAATAATCGCGAAGAATGGGAAGCATTCAAAAAGAGTGTGCGTAAAGGCACAACCATGCGAGAAGAAGAAGAGTTGTTTGAGCTTATTTTTGATCAGCATCTGCCAGTTGAAGAGGCCATTGATATCATGTGTTCCAGAATGCGGGAGCGTATGAATGAAAAGAAAGAAGAGAGTGTCGATGAGGATGAAATCGAACTTTTCTGATGCTGTTAGGCTTTAAGTTAAAAACCCCGTTTTACGGGGTTTTTTTATGTCCGAAATAAATTCACTTGAATACTGTTTACTGCTTATTTAGGTATAAAAAAATTAATGTGTCTTAATTCAAAAAAATTTATAACAATACCAAAGAGTTAATTCAGCGGAGACTGAATTTTTAAATATCAGCGAGGATATCAAATGAAAAAAACAACGACATCTTGGGCCAAAGTCCTGGTAAGTTTAGCGTTATTAACTGCGCCGATGGCGAGCTGGGCGGCTAATCATATGCCATTCATTTTAGGTAGCACAGCATCAGGCAGCGTAGTGGATGTTACAGCTCAGACGAAAGCCGCATTGAAAGCAAATGGATTTGAAATCGTAGGCGATTATGCGCCTAATTCGGATACTCAAGTTCTTGTTGTGACAAACAATGCATTGAAAGCAATCGCGGCTGAATCTGAAAATGGCGGATTTGGTGCGATGGAAAGGGTTTCAATTGTGAATAAGGGCGGGCAGGTACAAGTCAGTTACACCAACCCGGTCTACATGTGGAATGCCTATCGCATGAAAGGCGATATCAAGCCGGTTGAAAATGCGATGAAAAATGCTTTGGGTGCAACGAAAGAATTTGGTGCGGATCAAGGTTTGAGTGCCGAAGAGCTTCGTGAATATCATTATAAGATGATGATGCCTTATTTCGACGATCTCGACGAGTTGGCGGAATATGGTTCTTATGAAGAAGCGATCAGAAAAGTGGAAGCGGGTTTGTCGAGCGGCAAAGCGGGTGCTTCAAAAGTCTATCGAATCGACATTCCAGGTAAAAAAATGAGTGTATTTGGTGTTGCTTTAACCAATGGTGAAGCGTCGGACATGTATATCCAGGATAAGATCGATCTTGGCTCCGAAAGTCATGCGGCGCATTTCCCTTATGAAGTGTTGGTCGTGAACGATGAAGTGATTGCGTTAAACGGTAAATTCCGTATTGCTATCAACTGGCCGAGTTTGTCGATGATGGGGCAGGGAAGTTTCATGAGTATTTCCAATGCGCCGGATGACATTGTTAAAGCACTTGAGGCGGTCGCAAAAGACAAGAAAATAGATAAAGAAGACTCTGGATTCTAATCGATTTTCCGTTTGGATCAAAAAGCACAGAATCTTCTGTGCTTTTTTTGTTTTAGGCGCTTGAAAACAGCGGGCTACATCCCTATGAATCAGCAAACTTGATATAACCTTAAATTAACAAACAACATGATTGGAGATGAATTCATGAGTGCACAAGAAACCCATGCGTTTCAGACTGAAGTCAACCAACTTTTAAAATTGATGATTCACGCCCTTTATTCGAATAAAGAGATCTTTTTGCGTGAGCTGATTTCAAATGCTTCGGATGCTTTGGATAAGTTACGATTCGAAGCGGTTTCTAACGATGCTCTGAACGAAGGCGATGATGAGCTGGCGATCAGTATCGGTTTTGACAAGCAGGCGCGTACTGTGACGATTACCGATAACGGTATTGGAATGAGTCGTGACGAAGTCATTGCCAATATCGGTACCATCGCTAACTCCGGAACCAAGAAGTTTTTGGAAAGCATGACAGGTGATCAGGCGAAAGATTCCAACCTGATCGGGCAGTTCGGAGTCGGTTTTTACTCATCGTTCATCGTAGCCGACGAAGTCGTGTTGACCACTCGTAAAGCGGGTACAGCATCAGAGGAAGCGACTCGTTGGATCTCCAAAGGGGAGGGTGAATTCACTCTGGAGAACGTTGAGAAAGAGAAGAAGGGAACCGAAATCGTCTTGCACCTGAAAGAGGACATGGACGAATTCCTGGACGAGCACCGTCTGAAGCACATTGTGACCACCTACTCCGATCACATCAACTTCCCGATCAAGATGTTGAAGAGCGAGTGGGACGAAGAAGCCAAAGAGATGAAGGTCACTGACGAGATGGAGCAGGTTAACAAAGCGACCGCCATCTGGACCCAGTCGAAATCTGAATTGACGGATGAAGAGTACAATAACTTCTATCAGACCATTTCCCACGACTTCAACGAGCCGTTGGCGCATATCCATAACAAAGTGGAAGGGACTCTGGAATATACCTCACTGCTATACATTCCAAAGCAAGCCCCGTTTGACCTTTACGACCGTGACCGCCGTTATGGTTTGAAGCTATACGTCAAGCGTGTCTTCATCATGGACGATGCGGAACAACTCATGCCGACCTACTTGCGTTTCGTGCGTGGGGTGATCGATTCGGCGGATCTGCCATTAAACGTGTCGCGTGAAATTCTTCAGAGCAACAAAGTGGTCGACAAGATTCGTTCGGCCTCGGTCAAACGTATTCTTGACCAGTTGGCGAAAATGGCCAAGGCTGAAGATCAGACAGATTACAACACTTTCTGGGATCAGTTCGGCCAGGTCATGAAAGAGGGGATCGTTGAAGATTTCGGCAACAAGGACAAGATTGCCAAGTTGCTACGATTTGCGACCACGGCTAACGAATCCAGCTCTGAACAGCGTGTATCGTTGGAAGCGTATGTGGATCGTATGAAGGAAGATCAGGAAGCGATTTACTACATCACGGCAGATACCCACGCCGCCGCCAAAGGCAGTCCGCATCTGGAGATGTTCCGTAAGAAAGACATCGAAGTCCTGTTATTATCGGATCGTATCGACGAGTGGCTGGTTTCCCATCTGAATGAGTTCGAGGGCAAACCTTTGAAGTCAATCACGTCGGCCGACCTGAAAGAGTTCGATGAAGAAGCGGAGAAAGACCTTTCCGAAGACGAGAAGAAAGCGCGTGAAGCCTTGACTGGGAAGGTTAAGAAAGCCTTGGCAGATGCGGTATCGGACGTCAAGATCACTCATCGTCTAACCGACTCTCCTGCTTGTGTTGTCAGTGCCGAAGGCGATATGTCTGCGCATATGGCAAGATTGATGGAGCAGATGGGGCAGAGTATTCCGACCAAGAAGCCGGTATTGGAGCTGAACCCGGAGCACGCTTTGGTGAAAAAACTGGAGTCTTTGGAAGATGAGGCCAAGCTGCAGCAATGGTCACTGTTCCTGTTGGAGCAGGCTCAGTTGGCGGAGGGTGATCAATTGGATCAGCCGGCGGAATTCATCAAACGAATGAATGCCTTGTTGAGCGAGATGATCTGATTTTTCACATAAGGCGCTTTACGTTTTATTCGCCTTAAAATCGAAGCCCCGTAAACCGCACAGGCCTGGTCGGTTTACGGGGCTTTTATTTTGTGCCGCTTTCTAACTTCTCTGCAAGATTAGCAAGTTTATGGCACAATACCCGAAATTTTAAAATTCTTTAAATATCACACACTTATTGAACGCGAAAAGTTGAGTGGGGGTGGGGTGTTAAAACTGGGATAAGACATTGATTTCAACAGCAAATATCACCATGCAGTTTGGTGAAAAACCTCTTTTTGAAGACATTTCCGTAAAGTTCGGCGAAGGCAAACGCTATGGTTTGATCGGGGCGAACGGTTGCGGAAAATCCACTTTCATGAAAATTCTGGGTGGCGATCTCGAGCCGACTTCAGGAACCGTTTCGATCGACGAAAACGAGCGTGTCGGTAAGCTGAAGCAGGATCAGTTCGCTTACGAGCAGTACAGTGTGATCGATACCGTTATTATGGGGCAACCGGAACTTTGGGAAGTTAAAAGTGAGCGTGATCGCATTTATTCTTTGCCGGAAATGAGCGAAGAAGATGGGATGATCGTCGCCGACCTTGAAGTCAAGTTCGGGGAAATGGATGGTTATACCGCCGAGTCCAGGGCGGGTGAACTATTACTGGGCGTCGGCATTCCGGTTGAGCAGCATTACGGCCCTATGAGCGAAGTCGCGCCGGGCTGGAAACTGCGAGTGCTATTGGCGCAGGCTCTGTTCTCCGATCCGGATATCCTGCTACTGGACGAGCCGACCAACAACTTGGATATCGATACCATCCGTTGGTTGGAAGGCGTGCTCAATGATCGTAAGAGTACCATGATCATCATCTCCCACGACCGTCACTTCCTGAACAGTGTCTGTACTCATATGGCGGATCTGGATTACGGCGAACTGCGTGTCTATCCGGGGAACTATGACGAATACATGACCGCTGCGACTCAGGTGAGAGAACGTCTGTTGGCCGATAACGCCAAGAAGCAGGCACAGATCAACGAATTGAAAACCTTCGTCAGCCGATTCTCGGCCAACGCATCAAAGGCGAAGCAGGCGACCTCGAGAGCGAAATTGATCGATAAGATCGAACTTGAAGAAGTAAAGCCATCCAGCCGTGTGAACCCATTCATCCGTTTCGAACAGGACAAAAAACTGTTCCGTTTGGCGCTTGAAATCGAACATCTTGGTAAAACTTACCAAGAGAGTGATGGTGAGGACAATGTCGTCATCAAGGATTTGAGTATGATGCTTGAGGTGGAAGAACGCCTTGCCGTGATTGGTGAGAACGGAATCGGTAAAACCACTTTTCTTAAGTGTCTGGTGGGGGATACCGACTTGACCTCGGGTGAAGTTAAATGGTCCGAGAACGTCAAAATCGGTTATTACGCACAGGATCATGCAGAGGATTTCGAAGAGGATTTGAACCTGCTTGACTGGATGGCGCAATGGAAGCAGGAAGGTGACGATGAACAGGCGTTAAGAGCCGTTCTGGGACGTTTATTGTTTTCTCAAAAAGACATCGGTAAGTCCGTTAAGGTGCTTTCCGGGGGAGAGCAGGGACGCATGCTGTTTGGTAAGTTGATGTTGCAAAAACCGAACGTATTGATCATGGATGAACCAACCAACCACTTGGATATGGAATCGATTGAATCTTTGAACCAGGCTTTGGAAGAGTATCCAGGGACCGTAATTTTTGTTTCGCACGATCGTGAGTTCGTATCGTCGATCGCTACCCGTCTATTGGTGATGGATAAGAATGGCATTCAGGATTACCGCGGTGATTACGAGTCCTATCTGGCGAGTCTCGAAAAGTAAAGTTTGTTGGATTTATGAACGAACCATAAAAATAAAAAAGCCTGCTTAATGCAGGCTTTTTTGAGTCTTCACTTCAATCTTTATGGATTAAAATTCCATTAAAAGGTGTGGAGACCAATCCGGAATGAATTCACCGGCATCCGGGTTAGCGGCCATGTGATGTGCCGAAGCGGTTGCTGAGATTCCGAAAGTAAGCAATGCTGCAAAAATAATCTTTTTCATTTTCTTTTCCTTTTTTTCTTTTCACGTTTTCAACGTTTCTCAAGATCGGATATATCCGGTCTCAATTAAAATTCCATCAATAGATGTGGAGACCAATCTGGAATGAATTCGCCAGCATCTGGGTTAGCGGCCATGTGATGTGCCGAAGCGGTTGCTGAGATTCCGAAAGTAAGCAATGCTGCAAAAATAATCTTTTTCATTTTCTTTTCCTTTTTTTCTTTTCACGTTTTCAACGTTTCTCAAGATCGGATATATCCGGTCTCAATTAAAATTCCATCAATAGATGTGGAGACCAATCTGGAATGAATTCGCCAGCATCTGGGTTAGCGGCCATGTGATGTGCCGAAGCGGTTGCTGAGATTCCGAAAGTAAGCAATGCTGCAAAAATAATCTTTTTCATTTTCTTTTCCTTTTTTTCTTTTCACGTTTTCAACGTTTCTCAAGATCGGATATATCCGGTCTCAATTAAAATTCCATCAATAGATGTGGAGACCAATCTGGAATGAATTCGCCAGCATCTGGGTTAGCGGCCATGTGATGTGCCGAAGCGGTTGCTGAGATTCCGAAAGTAAGCAATGCTGCAAAAATAATCTTTTTCATTTTCTTTTCCTTTTTTTCTTTTCACGTTTTCAACGTTTCTCAAGATCGGATATATCCGGTCTCAATTAAAATTCCATCAATAGATGTGGAGACCAATCTGGAATGAATTCGCCAGCATCTGGGTTAGCGGCCATGTGATGTGCCGAAGCGGTTGCTGAGATTCCGAAAGTAAGCAATGCTGCAAAAATAATCTTTTTCATTTTCTTTTCCTTTTTTTCTTTTCACGTTTTCAACGTTTCTCAAGATCGGATATATCCGGCCTCAATTAAAATTCCATCAATAGGTGAGGAGACCAATCCGGGATAGAGTCACCGGCATCCGGGTTAGCGGCCATGTGATGGGCTGAAGCGGTTGCTGAGATTCCGAAAGTAAGTAATGCTGCAAAAATAATCTTTTTCATTTTCTTATTCCTTCTTTTACGTTGTAACGTTTTTTTAAAGGGGGCGTTCGACCCAGATTAAAATTCCATCAATAGATGTGGAGACCAATCTGGAATGAATTCACCAGCATCCGGGTTAGCGGCCATGTGGTGTGCCGAAGCGGTTGCAGAAATTCCGAACGTTAATAGTGCTGCTAGGATAATCTTTTTCATATTCATTTCCTTTCTGAGTGACTGTGTTGTCACAAATTTCAGTTGTTAATGGTTAAAAAAATAGTGATTTAAGTGTGTTTGCTTGTATGCAAAACGCAGCTTTAAAAATCACCGCTCGGGAAGTGTTTTTAACTAAATGGGAAAATTTTCCATTCGTTTCGTTGGGTGCCAGTATATGTGGGAAAATTTCCCATGTCAACATTATTTATGATGTTTTTTTATGAAATTTTGAGGAGACTTGGTTCCGTAAGTTGGACAGTGGCGTACTGACGCTGCCGTCATGCTAGAATTAAAAATGCTTCTGGGGCGCTTGAAGTCGGCGTTATCGATTTTAATGTCGTTTGAATCATGGATTAATCTTTATCGGGAAGGTATAAGTGAAACTATTATTGGCCGAAGACGAGGCTCTGCTTGCCAAGAATTTAAGTCAGCAATTATCCCAGCAGGGATTTGTTGTAGATTGTGCTTTAGATGGAGAAGAGGCGCTTTATCTGATCGAAGAGCACCCTTATGATTTGATCATTCTGGATCTTGGGTTGCCGAAGCTACCAGGCCTGTCGGTTTTACAGACCATGCGTTCAAATCAAAATCCGACGCCGGTGATTATTTTGACTGCACGTAATGCATGGCAAGACCGGGTGGAAGGACTTAAGTCGGGTGCTGACGACTATGTTGGCAAACCATTTCATTTTGAAGAGTTGCTCGCAAGAATTCAGAATGTGCTTAAGCGCACAACACCAGAGGCCGCTTTGGATCATTCCATCCAGATCAACGGTTTGACATTGAACCTGGAGAGTCAGCGTGTCGTCACGGATGATGGGGTGGAACACCCTCTGACCCATACCGAATTCCGTCTGTTGCGTTTTTTGATGAGCCACCCGAACAAATTGCTTTCGAAATCCGATATCATGGCTAAGATTGTCGATCAAAATTACGATCGCGACAGTAATGTTCTGGAGGTTTATATCCGACGTTTAAGAAAATTAATCGGTAAACAACGGATCGAAACCCAGCGAGGACAGGGCTATCGTTTTGTGGCGGAAGAATCATGAAATCTTTGGAAAAACAGTTACGTTACGCACTTACAATCAGTCTTGCGCTCTTGTTTGTGACCTTTTGGTGGGTGACGACTTATGCCATACACCAGCTGACTGAACAGTACATTGTTACCCGTTTGGAACACGATGCGGAAACATTGCTGAAACACTTGAGAGTTGAAAACGGCCAGTGGAAACTAACGCCCAATGCCGCAGAGGTGATTTACCAGCGACCCAAATCCGGACATTATTATCTGATCAAGTCCCGTCCTGTGAATCAAATTCCGACCATGCGTTCCCCTTCATTGAAAGGTTACGTTCTCTATGCTCCCATGAACGACGACCACAGCCGGGTTTATGAAACCCATGCACCTGAAAGTCTGTTCACGCTGGTGGTGAGGGTGCCTTTCGAAAAAGATGGTTCGAAAGGTTACTTGTTTGTTGCCGAAGACCATACGCCAATACAGAAAACTTTGCAGACATTCGACATATTGTTCGCTGTTTTCTCTCTGTCAGGCCTGTTGATATTGTTGCTTACTCAGCGTCGGATTCTCAAGCGCGGATTCGACAGTTTGCAACCGATAAAAGAAGCGTTGAATCAGGTTCAGGCTGGAAAGGAGGTGTCGATTCAGGCACAGGTTCCAAGCGAAATCGCCCCGTTGGTGGAAACTTTGAATCAGGCCTTGTCACAGCTGCATGCCCGTTTGGAGCGTTCGAGGCAAGCGACAGGGAATTTGGCGCATGCGTTGAAATCACCGCTTAACCTGATTTATCAGATGCTTGACGATGAACGCATGCAGAAGTTCCCCGAATTGCAGAAGCCGATGCAGGAGCAGGCTCAACGTATCTATGATTTGATTGAACGTGAATTAACCAATGCGCGTACGGCTGGAAGCGGTATGGCGTTGTCTACTTTCAAATTCCCCGACGATTTGAAAGATTTGACCGATACCATGCAGCAACTGTACCGGGATAAGGAGATCGAATTCCTATTGGATATCAGAGTGGCCGACTCTTTGCCTTTCGATCGTGAGGATATGTTCGAACTGTTGGGCAACCTCCTTGATAACGCCAGTAAATGGTGTCAAAAGCAGGTGCGTATCATAATTGAAACCGAACAGGCCTGGTTGGTTGTGCATATAGAAGACGACGGTATCGGTGTAGCCGATCATAGTATCGAACTCATGCAGCACCGAGGCGCACGTTTGGATGAATCTCAACCGGGGCACGGTCTTGGGTTGTCCATCGTTCATGGAATCGTCAAAGCCTATTCAGGTGAGTTGAATTTTACCCGCGGGCAACGTTTCGTTTCGCATCAGCCTGCTTTGTCCGGTCTTCAGGTTACGGTTCGTCTTCCTATGTATGCACTTTCCTGAACCCGGTTTGGAAAAGTTTTTATAAAAAATATTTATTTTCAGCTTCCTTTCAGTTTCATTTCTTAAAGTATGCCGTAATAACTCAAAATGGAGTTCTCATATGGATCAGCTTTTCATTACTCAAGCCAATCGGAAGAAAAAGGCGCCTGGCCTTAACCGCCTGGCAGTCGCAGTGTTTTTCTCATCAGCCTTTTTGGGGGGGAATACCCAGGCCCAAACACAAGTTCAAGCACCAAGTATGCAAGGTGTCTTGCAGGCCGTGATGGCTAAACAGCCGGAACAGATGAACGTCCAAAGCTATGCGTCACTGGTCAGTAGCAATCAAGCCGCGGCAAGATCTTGGTTCCCTAACGGGTCTAGCATGTCGGTAAGGCATGAGAGCGATGCTTTGACGGATGATACCGGTTTTCAAAGCTGGGAGGCCGGGGTCAGTTTCCCGGTTTTGATCGGTGACCAGTCGAATGCATACTCTAAACTGGGTGAAGTGTATCAGCAGCAATCGGAGCAATATCGAAGTTTATTGAATTGGCAGGCTTCCAAATTGACAAGACAATTGGTTTGGGATTTGAAGCTTGCCGAAGTGCAGTGGCATCGAAGCCAGCAGAATCAAGGGCTGGTTGCTGCTTTGGTCAATAAGGTCGAGAAGTTGGTCGCTGCCGGTGAAAACCCGCAGATGGATGCGGTTTTAGCCCAAAAAAGGTTGTTAGAGGTCGAGAAACGAACCGTGGAAGCGAATAATGCTTATGAACAGCAACTTGCAAACTATCAATTCTGGACAGGCTTTTCCGAGCTTCCATCTGATATTGAAGAACCGGAAGCGAAAGATTGGCAAGCCGTTCGTAAACAGTTGGAGAGCCACCCGTTAATGGTATGGGCGGATAGCCAATTGCAAAAGGTGCAGGCGAATAAGCTGCTTGTTCAATCTCAAGCGGTCGCAAAACCAAGTGTGTTTTTCGGTGCAAAATCGGAGCAGGACGATCAGACGGCGGCTCGCACCAGTTTGATGTTGGAACTGAGTTTCCCTCTTGGGAAGCCTGCTACCTATGGAACGGCTCTGGCTGAACAGAGTCAGTTGGTCAGCGAACAGCAAGTGGCTTTGCAAAAGACCAAACAGTCTTTGTCCAATAACGCGAGACAGGCCTTGCAGGCATTAGAGCAATCTAAAGCTTTGTTGAACGTTGCCCAACAGCAAGTGGTGGTAGCGAAACAGGCATTGGGCATGGCTGAAAAAGCTTATGAACTTGGCGAGACCAATATTCAGACATTGTTGGGTGTTCAAAGACAGATGTTGCAGGCCTTGTTGGAATCGGATCAGCAGCAAGTAATGGTACAACGCCAGGTTGCTTTGGTTTGGCAGGCTTTTGGTAAAGGTATAGAAACGGCTCAAGCCGAATAATAACGACACAAATTCGGAAGAGACGCATCGTGCAGTTTAGAGATTGCAAAGATGATCGACGGAATCAAAATTAGGAAAGAGACATGCAAGTAGAAATCTTTTTGAATCAATTCAATCGAAACCTCAAAAAAGGGGTGGGACTTACGATTTTAAGTAGCCTGTTGTGGGCAGGACAGGTCTCGGCTGCGGACACGGTTCCAGTAAATACCAGTCAGCAAGAGGCAATGGGGCTTCAGTTCCAGGCGCTTGAGCCTGCAACAGAAATGAGAAGTTACGCCTATCAGGCTAACTTGGCTCTGCCGGGTGCTCACATTCAACTGTTGACTGCGCCAATGGACGGTTTGGTTACGAAAATTATCCGCGTTCACGGTGACGTTGCTAAAGGCGAGCCTGTAGTGGAACTGATGAGTCCGGATCTGCTCAAGGCCCAGAAAGAGTATTTGGCCACTTTATCAGACTTGAAAGTTGTACGTCAGGAAGTCAAACGCGCTCGTAGCTTGATTCAATCAGGCGTGGTGTCCAAGAAACAGTTATTGGCGAGCGAAAGTCGCGTCACGACATTAACGCAACAGGCTCAGCAGCAGGAGCAGGATTTGCAGATGATGGGTATGGCCGATTCGTCGGTTTCCGAGTTGAAGAAAACGAATAAACTTCAGCCGGCCCTATTAACCATTAAAGCACCGGATGCCGGGCAGTTGTTCGATTTGGAAGTCAGTACCGGTATGCGTTTACAGATGAATCAACCGATTGCCAAGTTTGCTGAACTGGATGTTCTGGTGGCCGAGGTTTTCGTACCGATTGAGGATGCCGGAAAATTGCATGTCGGTCAAACCGCCCGAATCGTATCCAAAGGCGTGGACGGTGAGATTGCTTATATCAGCCATCAGGCCAACCCTATGACCCAGATGATTGAGGTTCACTGCAAGTTCCCGAATGCGGATAGAAAGTTGATTTCCGGTGCCTTGGAGGCGGTGCAGTTCGTAGAACCTCTACAGTCTTCCGAAGCGTTTAGCGTACCGTTGAGCTCGGTGATCGAAATGGATGGGAGATCTGTGGTATTCCTGCGTTCAGTGAAAGAGGAAGGTAAGATTCTGGTTCAGCCGGTTAAGCGGATGGACCAGGCGGATCAGACTTCGGTAATCTGGCTGCTGGGTGACAAACCGGCTAATCCGCAAGAATGGCAAGTACTGACGAAGGGTGCTGTAGCAATGTTGGCTGTGGTTTCCGCTTCGGAAGGGGAAGAGTAATCATGTTGTCACGTTTAATGGCTTTTTTCCTAGCCCAAAGAATGATGGCCCTGCTGTTGGCCGTTGGGCTGGTTTCCGCCGGTTGGATGGCGTTTCAGAAAACGCCGATCGATGCCTTTCCGGATGTTTCGCCGACGCAGGTGAAAATCATCATGAAAGCGCCTGGAATGACGCCTTCTGAGGTCGAGTCCAGAATCATCGTGCCGATCGAGGTTGAAATGTTGGGGGTTCCCGGACAGAAGATGTTGCGTTCCATGGGTAAATATGGGATCGCGGACATTACCATCGACTTTGTCGAGGGAACCGATATTTATTGGGCGAGACAACAAATCGCCGAACGCTTGTCTGGCGTCAGTCTGCCTGAGGGGATTTCCGGAGGTATTGCGCCGATGACGACTCCTTTGGGTGACATCTTCATGTTTACCATCGATGGCGACACATTGAATAACATGCAGAAGCGCGACTTGCTCGATTGGGTAATCCGTCCTGCATTGCGTGCCGTTCCGGGCGTAGCAGATGTTAACGCCCTGGGTGGCGAGGCAAGAACCTACGCGGTGGTGCCAAACAGCCAGAAAATGGCGGCGTTGAAAATTCCGTTCTCTGATTTGAAAACGGCGTTGGAAAGTAACAACCGTAACGACGGTGCCGGACGTTTGACTCAGGGTGAAGAGGCATTGCTGGTGCGTAGCATCGGTAACCTTCAGACGGTTGATGATATCGGTAATATCGTGGTGGCAACACATGGCAATCAGGTTATCCACATCAAAGATATCGCCGATGTTCGTGTCGAGGCTTTGACCCGCTACGGAGCGGTGACCGAAAACGGCCGCCACGAAGCGGTGGAAGGCTTGGTCATCGGTTTGCGTGGTGCCAACACCAGCGACGTTATTAAGGCTGTTCGAGATCAGTTGGAACAGTTAAAGCCAGCCTTGCCTAAAGGCATCAGTGTCAATATTTTCTATGACCGTGGGAATTTGATCGAGAAGGCGATTCATACTGTCTCTAAAGCATTAGTAGAAGCCGTTGTCTTGGTCGTGTTGTTGTTATTGTTGTTCTTAGGAAATGTCCGGGCTGCAATCACCGTGGCCTTGGTATTACCTTTGGCCGCATTGATGACCTTCATTTTCATGAACTGGTTTGGGCTATCGGCTAACCTGATGTCTTTGGGCGGTCTGGCGATTGCCATCGGGATGCTGGTGGATGCCGCTGTGGTGGTGGTCGAGAACATTGTCACCCATCAGGCTAAGGAAGAGCATATGCATCACGGGCGATTGCCTAAGCTGCATATCATCTATCGCGCTTTGCAGGAAGTGGCGGTGCCGGTTATTTCCGGTATCGGGATCATCATGATTGTATTCCTTCCGTTGCTGACTCTGCAGGGATTGGAAGGGAAACTGTTCATTCCGGTTGCGCTGACGATCGTCTTTGCCTTGGGAAGCGCATTGATCCTGTCGTTGACGATCATTCCGGTTATCGCGTCCTATATCTTGGGCCAAGCTTCTCACGAGTTGCCGTGGCTGATGCGCAAGGTGAGCCAGTTCTATCGTCCTATATTGCTGAAAGCGTTGAAGTACGACAAAATCGTATTGGCGATCGCATTTGGTGCTTTGGTTATCACCGGTGTGCTTTATACCCAGGTGGGTAAAACCTTCATGCCGCAGATGGATGAAGGGGATCTGATTGTACAGTTGGAAAAAATCCCTTCAATCTCGTTGGAAGAATCGAAACGCTTGGATATGCAGGTCCAGAAAGCATTGTTGGCTCAGGTGCCTGAAGTAGAGCGTATCGTAGCGCGTTTGGGAGCGGATGAAATAGGTCTGGATCCGATGAGTCTGAACGATACTGACAGTTTCTTGGTGCTAAAACCTCGTGAAGAGTGGCGCATGAAAACCAAAGAAGCGTTGATTGAAGAGATTCGACACGTGTTGGAAACCCAGTTTCCAGGGGTCAACTATGCATTTACCCAGCCGATTCAGATGCGAGTGGATGAAATGTTGACCGGTGCCCGCGGTGACGTCGCCGTCAAGATCTTTGGGGAAGACCCTCAGGAACTGACTGCAACGGCGGAAAAGATGGCCGCGTTGATTGAAACCATTGACGGAGCTGAAGACGTGTTCACCTCTCAGAACGACGGCATGAAATACCTACAGTTGAAGGTTGATCGTTATAAAGCAGGACGTTTGGGGATTTCGGTTAATGAATTGGAAGATCGTCTTCGCGCTTATCTGGAAGGGATGCCGATCGGCGGAATCTATCAGGGTAACCGCAAGATTCCGTTGATTATCCGAGCGGATGCGAAGGATAGGGCTTCCAAAATGGACTTCCTTAACCAGAGTATTGTTCTGGGTGACGGTCAGCGCATTCAGTTGAACCAGTTGGTGGATGTTGTTGAAGTGGACGGCCCGGTTTCGATCAAACGTGAGAAAGGCAAACGTTTCTCCGTAGTGGTCGCGAACGTCAGCGGGCGCGACCTGGTCAGCTTTGTTGAAGAGGCGAAACAGAAAACGGCACAGCTGGACGTGCCAGCAGGCTATTACTTTGTATGGGGCGGTGAGTTTGAGAACCAGCAGCGCGCTGCCCAGCGACTGATGGTGGTGGTGCCGATTGCCTTGATCTTGATTTTTATTATCTTGTTCACTACATTCCGTTCCGGCGTTCAGGCGACCATGGTGCTGTCCAACATTCCGTTCGCTTTGATCGGTGGTGTGGTCGCTTTGTGGATCACCGGAGAATACCTGTCGGTGCCTGCATCGGTCGGTTTCATCGCTTTGCTGGGGATTGCGGTATTGAACGGGGTGGTCATGATGAGCTACTTCAATCAACTGGTCGCCCAGGGTATGTCGATTGACGATGTTGTGGTCGAAGGCGCGATGCGACGTTTGCGTCCGGTCTTGATGACCGCGAGCATTGCGGCACTGGGTCTAATCCCCCTGGTCTTCGCAACCGGTCCGGGGTCTGAAATTCAGCGCCCTCTGGCAATTGTGGTCATCGGCGGGCTGATTACTTCGACGATTTTGACCTTGTTGATTCTGCCGATCATCTATCGTATGTTCGGCGTGAAATCATTGGGCTTGGTAAAAGCCTGATAGGCAAAGGATGGATAATATGACAATGGAATTCAAACAATTGCAGCCAAGCGACGATTGCAGTGTGGTGTTGCACCTGATTTTGCCTGCGTCGCAGGTGAACGACGTAGTCGACTGCCTGTTGGCGGAAAAGCCAAGCCTGTTCTTCTCGGTCGTGGATGTGCAAGGTTACGGCCAGCCGCAGGAACGTCTGACGGTTCGGGAACAGGTGGCCGGTTATCAACATAAGGTCATGGTGCAAATCGAGTGTGAACATTTCACTTGCAGGCAGATTATGGACAACATCAAGAAGGAGATGCCTACGGCGACCATCAGTTACCGTATTCTGCCGCTGTTCGATCATGGACAGCTATAAGTTTGAAGTTTTCGAGGGAGCAATCCCTCGTTAGACAAATAAAAAACCCGACAGGCCTGTCGGGTTTTTTATTTTATAGGAGCGTAAGCTCGAATTTAATGTGAAGGGGTTGCCAATTTCAATCCGACAACACCGATGATGATCAGACTGATGAACACCAGTTTCATGAGAGTCATACTGTCCTTGAAGATCAGCCAGCCTAGTAGGGCAATGATGGCGGTTCCCGCTCCGGCCCAAACTGCGTAGGCGACACCCATCTCGATTTTCTTCATCGCCAACCACATGAATGTGAAAGAGGTGATGTAGAACACGATGACAAACACCGTCACCAAAAGGTTGCTGTTCTGGGTGGAAAACTTCAGCGAAAGGGTCCCGGCTACCTCGAATACAATCGCTACCATTAAATAAAACCAATAAATCATGCTCAATCCGCCTTAATGAGTCGAGCGGTAGAGGATAGTGTTTCGTGGCGTGAAAAGCAACGGCAATACTGGATTGGTTTATTTTAGGCAAAAAAAAGCCCGCGGATCGAGTAATGGGCGGGCTGATAAATGTACTCTGAGGAGACTTAGACTACATGAAAATGGTTAAATTACATAAAGAATGTAAAAAAATACCATTTCTTAAGGATCGGGATGCAGTTTAAATGTAAAAATTTACCATGTCAATTTTTTTTTGTTATAATTTGCTCTATGAACGAGATTACTGATACCCAACAAACGGCTTTATTTAAAGCCATCAAAAAGATCCTTCGGCCATTGGTGAGTATGTTGCTGCGCCAAGGGATTACCTATACCTCTTTGATTGACCTGCTTAAGACTACTTATGTAGAAGTAGCGGATCAGCAGTTTGCTCTGGAAGGGAAAAAACAGACCGACAGCCGAATCAGTGTCCTGACGGGTGTGCACCGAAAAGAGGTGAAGCGAATCCGTGAACAGGAAGCTGCACCGATGGAAGCTAAGGAACGTAAAGCCAGCCTGAGTGCGCAACTGATTGCGACATGGTTGGGTAATCCGGATTATCTGGATGGCGACGGTCGTCCTAAAGCAATTCCAAGAACGTCTGAAGATAAAGAGGTGTCTTTCGATACCATGGTGCGTTGTGTGACTAAGGATGTCCACCCGCGCTCCATTCTTGACGAATGGCTGCATCAAGGCGTGGCAGCGATCGATTGCGATGGGTTGGTTCAGTTGCAAGAAGCCGGTTATGTGCCGGAAGAAGACTTTGAAGAGAAACTTTTCTTTGCAGGCAAGAACATTGGTGATCATTTAAGCGTGGTAACACATAACCTGGCTGGCGAGCAGACTCCGATGCTGGATCGCGCAGTGTATTATGGTGAACTAACCGAAAATTCGGTTAAAGAGCTGGAAGACTATGCGAAAGCCGCAGCATTGGAACTGCTTACTGAAGTTAACCAGATGGCCAGTCGTTTGCAGCATCGCGATCAGGAAGCGGAAACGAAGGCACACGCCATGCACTTCGGGACTTATTTCTATTGTTGTGAGCAAACTCAAACGGATTCCGACCGTGTTGTTGGTGCAGAGAAAGGAAATTCCAAGTGATGAATCCAGGCAGATGGTTTTATTCGCTGGTCGGTTTGTTTCTAGCACTGTTGCTTGCAGGGTGTTCGACTTCGGATAACGTTAAATCCAATCCAATGGGAGAGATTGTATTGATCTCATCTAACTCCGGATTTGGTGGAACGGGGCGTACTCAACAGGTGGCTTCGGTTTCCGAAGTGGATGCCGTGGGTCATAGCATGAATCTGGATAGCGGGTTCGGCGGCACAGGGCGTACCTCTTCAGGATTCGGTGGTACCGGTATCATCGGAACGATCGAAAAATTCGGTAGCATCTGGGTTAACGGCGTTGAAATCGGTTTGGGGCAAAAAACCAAAATTCACAGCAACATTCCGGGTGCTGTGAGCGGTTTGAAGGCGAGCGATTTGCGTATCGGTCAACAGGTCTGGTTGGAAACCAATTTGGATCAGGACAAGACGACAACGGCCAATATTCATATCTACTATCCGTTGGCCGGTAAGATCGAGACCATGACGGCAAAACCGATGGCGACCGAAGTCATGATCAATGGTCAAAGGGTCTACATTGATGAAGGTACCCGTCTGGCCAAGAACCTTCAGCTGAAAGTCGGTGAATTCGTACGCGTTAGCGGTTTGCCGGTATTCAGACAGGGAACCGGAGAACGTGAAAACGCATGGCAGGCGACTTTGATTGAGCCGCAGGAAGGAAACGTATCTTGGTTGAAGAAACAGCCGGATGTACAGTTTTCGGAGAAGGTGCAACGCATCGTAATGCAGGATAATTGGATGACGGCCTACAAAGCAGGTGAGTTGGTTCATGTGCCCGCCGGGCTGTCTTCTCAGCCGAAGGTAAAAATGATCGGCCCGAAAAATGTTGATGGTCAATTGGTGCCTGGTAATGAAGCCGGAACACAAGCGATGATCGGTACAATTAGCCGGGACGAGCGGAGTTCCGTCAGGCCTCTGCCTTCGATTTCCAATATGCGGACAGCATCCCCGCTTCACGCTCTGCCGACAGGTTCCGCCTCGGGCAGAAAGTAAATAAAAAAAACGCCTCAAAATGAGGCGTTTTTAGTATATTATACGCAATAATGTTTAATTCAATTTAACTGTAATGGAGTATTGAGCAATGAAGCGTTTATCAGCTATTTTATTAAGTGTTTCCGTCTTGTTCTTAGCGGGCTGTTCTGCTGAAGTAGGAAGTGAAGAGTGGTGCGCCGACCTTAAAGAGAAGCCGAAGGGCGAATGGACGGCTAATGAAGCAACCGATTTTGCCAAGCACTGTTTATTAAAATAATTTGTTTAAAGAATAGGTCTTTATCTCTATGAAGGTCGCATCCGTTCAACTCGATATTGTTTGGCAGGATACGGCCAAAAATCTCCAGCAACTGGATAAGTGGGCTAGCAAGGCCGCAGGAAACGGTTGCGATGTCATTGTTCTCCCCGAACTTTTTCATTCAGGGTTCTCAATGCAGGTTGGAGAAATTGCACAAACCATGGACGGTGATGTCTATCGCGCGTTAAGCCGCTCGGCTCAAACGCATCAAATCCATGTGATTGCCGGCTTTGCTAAAAAGCTGGCCTCTCAAGAAAAAGCCTTGAATTGTGCTTTGGTGTTTGACCGCCAAGGAAATCAACAGGCCTGTTACATTAAGAATCACACCTTTGATTTTGCTGGCGAAGGCGAGCATTTTCAAGCCGGCAGCCAGCAGGTTGAATTTGACGTCGATGGCACGCCTTGCAGTGTCTTTATCTGCTACGATCTGCGTTTTCCGGAGCTGTTCCGAAAAGTGGTACCGCAATCAGAAGTTATTTTCGTCATTGCAAACTGGCCGGATAGCCGTCAACTTCACTGGGAAGTTTTATTGCAGGCAAGGGCGATTGAAAACCAGTGTTATGTCGTGGGTGTTAACCGTATAGGTGAAGATGGTAATGGTTTGCACTATTCCGGTGGCTCAATGGTGATCGATCCATTCGGTGAGGTTCTGTCGCATGCCGGTCCCGAACAGGTTTGTCAGATGACCGAATTTCCTGTCTCTAAAGTCAAACAAATTCGTGATCGTTATCCTTTCTTAAAAGATAAAAAAATGCAGTAATCGTTACTTTGAGAAGTAACGTAAGCGCACCTGTTTTTCAAACTCGATAATCACGAACAGCATCATACCCACTGCCAGAATCAGAAGTCCATCTGTAACCGAAATGGTTTGCGTTTGAAAGATGCGCTGAAGAGAAGGGATGAAAGTGATCGCAAATTGAGCGGTCATGACCACGATGATGGCGATCCACACTTCTCTGGTGCCTTTAACCGCTTGCCAGCTCAACGAAACCGTATCCATATTTCGAATATAAAGCAGATGGAATACTTCCATCACCACCAACGTGTTAACGGCAATGGTGCGTGCCTGTTCGATTGTTTCCCCCCGGTTAATGGCATAGCTGTAGATGCCGAAAACCCCGGCTATGAACAGGGCACTCACGAGTATGATGTGCCAGATCAGAGTTCGGTCCAGCAGTGGTTGGTTACGGGGGCGTGGAGGCTGGTTCATCGTATGTTCGCTGGTGGGTTCAAATGCCAGCGCGATTCCCAGGGTTGTGGCGGTAATCAGGTTAATCCAGAGAATCTGGACAGGGGTCACTGGTAAGGTCATGCCTAACAGGATTGCCAGTATGATGGTGGCAGCTTCACCGGAGCTCGTCGGAAGTGTCCAGCTGATCACTTTCTTGATATTGTCGTAGGCCGTACGCCCTTCTTTTACTGCAGAGGCGATGGAGGCGAAGTTGTCGTCGGCCAGCACCAGTTCGGCAGCCTCTTTCGCTGCTTCACTGCCTTTGAGACCCATGGCGATACCTGCATCCGCACGCTTGAGGGCTGGCGCATCGTTGACCCCGTCTCCTGTCATGGCGACAGTCATCCCATGTGATTGCAGAGCCATGACTAAACGCAGTTTATGTTCCGGGCTGGTGCGGGCGAAAATGTCGGTTTCCAGAACTGCGCTTTTGAGCGTTTCGTCATCCATCTGTTCCAGTTCGTTTCCGGTGAGTACTTTTCTCGGATTTTGCAGGCCGATCTGGCGGCCGATTGCGGCCGCGGTAATGGCATGGTCTCCGGTAATCATTTTGACCCGGATGCCGGCCTGCCTGCATTCCGCTACCGAAGCGATCGCTTCGGATCTAGGCGGATCGATCAGGCCGATGATACTTAAAAGAGTGACGTCTTCATCAAGATCGGGTCTTTCGAGGATGGTATGGTCGGGGTGGATGGTTTTGATCGCAATCGCCAGCACCCTTTGACCCTGATCGGCAATCCTTTCGGCCTGTTTGTGCCAGAAATTTTTGTCAATCGGAATGGTTTCACCATTGTCCAAGCTCTGCGATTGACATAATTCGATGAGTTTTTCCGGTGCGCCTTTGATGAAAATGAAGGCATGGTTTTCATGATCGTGATTTAAGGTTGCCATGAATTTGTGTTTGGCATCGAAAGGGATCAGATCGGTGCGCGTCCAATGTTTGCGTTCCGAGGCGACGTCAATGCCGAGTTTTTCAGACAGTGCCAGCAATGCCCCTTCCATAGGATCGCCTTCGACTGACCACTCTTCCTGCCGGTTTTTAAGTTCGGCATCGTTGCACAGAGTGGTCACATGAGCAATTTGGTTGAGCAAAGGATGGATCGAAGGATCGATTAACTTGCCGTTTTGACGAATTTCCCCGATTGGCGCATAGCCGTCGCCGGTGATCTCGAATTGAGATTCAGCGGTCACTGCGCTGGTGACGCTCATTTCATTGCGGGTAAGTGTGCCGGTTTTATCGGTGCAGATGACCGAAACCGATCCCAGGGTTTCGATGGCTGGAAGACGTCTGACAATGGCATTGCGGTGTGCCATGGCTTTGACTCCCACCGCGAGGGTGATGGTCAGGACGGCAGGCAGGCCTTCCGGTATGGCGGCCACAGATAGACCAACGACGGCCAAAAACAGGTCTTCAAAGCTCTGTTCCTGAACGACGATACCGAATATCAATATCAGTACAGCGACGCTGAGAATCACAAAGGTGAGCCATTTGGCGAAGACGTTCATCTGTTCGACCAGCGGCGTGGTCAATGTCTCCACTTCGGACAAAAGGCCGCTGATACGCCCGATTTCCGTTGAGGCCCCGGTACCGATGACGACGCCTTTTCCCTGGCCGTAGGTTATCGTGGTGCCGCTGAATGCCAGACAGGAGCGGTCTCCAAGCGGTGCGTCAGCATTGACCGGAAGCGTTTGTTTTTCGACGGGCAAGGATTCCCCGGTCAGGATGGCCTCCTGAATCTGTAAACCGTGGCTTTGCAGGAGACGTAAATCAGCCGGGACTTTGTCTCCGGCCTCGATCAATACAATGTCGCCGGGCACCAGTGCTTCGCCGTCGATCGTGTGACGCTGGCCATCCCTGAGTACGGCCGCCTGTGGCGCAAGCATCTGGCGGATAGCGTCCATGGCTTTTTCGGCCTTACCTTCCTGTATCAGCCCGATGAGGGCATTGATCAGAACCACGGCGATGATGACTAGAGTATCGGTAATATGATCCAGTAACAGGGTGATGACCGCAGAAGCCAATAAAACATATATGAGGATGTTATGGAACTGCAGCAGAAAGCGCATCAACAAGCTACGTTTGCGAGGCTGGGGGAGTCGGTTGGCACCGTATCGGCCGATTCTATTATCCGCTTCTGTCGAGCTCAAGCCGCCAGCGTCGCTATCAAGTTCGGATAGCGTCTCTTGTGCGCTCAATTGATGCCACTGGGTTTTCGTACTCATATTTCTTTAGTCCTTGTAAAGGATTGAAACGAGATCGATTTCTAACGGCGGTTCAGGCCTTGGGCTAGGATTTAACCCGGTGATTCATTCGGGTTGTCAGAAATTAATAGCCTGTTATTTAGTACAATTTTAATCTTATAGTGATGGCCCTTTAAAGGCAAAATTAAAGTGCAGTGAATCTGGACAGGCCTGTTGAAACTTGCCTTATTTACGGAACAGTTTTTGGCTGATGCGATCGATCAATGAGCTGCGCTTAGGGTGTTGTTCCGTGCTCAGGAAATGGATTGGCTTCGTGGTGATCGCCTGGTCGATTGCTGTTTGCATTTCCAGAGGTTCGGCGTAATAGGCTTCGACAAAGGATTCGAATTTGACGCCGTCGACTTTGAATTTTTCCAGCCAGCGTTCCGCCTGGTTTTCGATGGATTCGGGCGCATCGTCCCGTTCTTCTGAATTAAGCTCTGAAGTGACTAAGTTGATGGCGGTGTCATCCTTCTGTTTCGCGTCGGAGAGAAGGGTCAGGTTGATTTCATGTTCCGAAAACTCAAGCAGTTTCTGAAGACGCTCAAGCGCTTCTTCAGGCGTTTGCGGTTGTTCAGGGGACGCCCTGAAGTGTTCCGGGTGGCCGTGCAGATCAAAGTGTTGCTCCAAAACCGGAATGGCTTCGTGGATTTCATGATACTGAAGTTCGGTCAGGAAATCTGCCAGTTTGACTTTGACGCTGACTTCTTCCTGCTTCGCGATCATGGCTTCGAGTTGGTCAGCCAGGTTTTGGAAGTCGATCAGCCGCTTATGTTCAAGCTTGTAAAGCTTGTCGTCGAATTGAAGTTTGAATTCGTCGATCCAGAATGTAATAACCGGAATGATCTGACGCATTCCCAGAAGTGGCTGGCTTAACATTTTATGCAGTTCGCTACCCATGGAATCTTCGGTCTGCTGGGGCTGCAATTCGCCATTATGAATGCTGCGCAGGCCGTGCTCCTGAATAAAATTGGCGGCAATGGTTTCGATGACATGGTAATTGAGATCCGACAGATCATTAAGTGCATCGCGACTGTTTACGGGTACCGTCATGAATATTCCTGACTGAAATAGAGGGAATTGATACGACATGATAGAAAATGCGTATTTATTCGTCAATATTTGTTTATAAGTATATTTGTACATAGGTATTTGATGGGCGTCAGAGAAGATCGGGTCTATAATTTCAACAGGCCTGTTGAAAAGGGTTGGTTGAGTGTTTGGAGGAGTATTTCTGTGCATGTGTTTACCTACGGTTCTTTGATGTTTCCGGAAGTGTGGGAAAGGGTGGTTAAGGAGCGATACCGCTCTCAATCCGCCCGAATTTTTGGAATGCGGAGTTTTGCGGTGTTGGACGAGCTGTATCCGGCGGCGGTGCAGGGTGTCGTCGAGGATCGGCTGGAAGGCATTGTGTATTTGAATGTTGAAGAACGTGATTTGTTGTCACTGGATCGGTTCGAGGGTGAGCAATATGTTCGCAAGAGTGTTGTTGCGGAGACCGAAGATGGCGAATCTCTATCCGTTCAGGTATATGAATTTAAATCCGAATACCATTCGCTTTTAGATACAAGTGAATGGGATGCGGAGCGGTTCCGTAGCGAATCCCTTGTCGAGTTTCTTCGCCGCGAGCAAGATGGTTTTTAATGATGGGAATGATAAAACGAACAGGCCTGTTCATTTTTGCAGTGATCAGGGTTTACTTAAATAGAAACGGGAACAGATTGTGTTTTTGTTCGTCGGTCAATTTTTCGACCGTTTCGATATTGCGTTCTGGAATCATTTCCGGATTGGGGTAGTGTTTTAACGCTTTTTCCAGACTGGCCTCACGAATCAGGTGCAATACCGGATAAGGGGCGCGGTTGGTCAGGTTCTCGCTGTCTTCCGGTTGCGTTCCTGCAAACTGGTAATGAGGGTGAAAACTGGCAATCTGGTAGGTGCCTGCCCAGCCGCCGTCTCCCAGTAGCGCTTCTGCCGAATCCAGAAAATCGTTGTAGTCGTAAAAGTCTTCCAGCATGCCGGGAATCACGATCAAAGTGGTTTCAACTTCCTGGGGCTTATGCCCGTCAAGATATTGCAGTTCGCCAAGTAAGTCTTCAAGCAGGCAGGCATCGTCCGTGCAATCGCTAACGGCAATTCGTACCTGATTGTCCAAATAAGGTTTAGAGGCAAAAGGGCAGAGGTTTAACCCGATGACCACCTGTTGCAGCCAGTTTCGGATTTGCAGTTCAACGTCGGATTGGTTAATCAGCATAAAACGCTCCTGGCGATTGGATGGCCTTAAATCACTTTCTGGATCAGGGTCGAGCTATTTTCAAGTACGACCGCTTCTCCGGAAGCGTGTTCGGTCACTTGTTCCAAGGTGTTCTTACGGGCGTCGTAAACGTAGAGATAGAGTTCATCGCCCGGCTGAAGAAACACCGTTTCTCCAAAGTGGGTGTAGCTGGTGGCACCCAGGCTGACCATGATCTGTTCCGGGTAGTGGCATTGCTTGATAATGGCAGGAAGATCTTCCAGTGGACCGAAGTCGCTCTGGTGGTTCAGTTGGTGGATAATCCACTCCAGCAGCTGGGTGTAGAAGTAGTTGTAAGTCAGAACCGGACTGTCTTCACCGTAGGCATGCAGCTGGCCGTCGCGCTTCAGGAAAGAGGCGATGTGAAAAGGATCCATTTCACCGCCGTTTTCAAAGCGGCTCAGCGTCAGGAATTGATCGGAAACCCCTTTGCTGCTTGGCCCCCAGTTTTTCTTCTCGCTGATCTTTTTGGCGCCTTCCTTGCGGATGGAGCAGTCATTGAAGGCCGAGAAGGCTTTGGGCTTCAAATCGCTGACGCCGCCATTGGCGTAAGTGACGTCGAACAGGACACAGACTTCGGCTTCCATATGCAGGTTGGCGTCCTGCTGCATATCCTGTGGATATTGAATTTCGTTGTGTGAAAGCGGGTAGGTGCCGACGAAACTCTCTGCTCCAGGGATGTAGTAGGGGAAGAGGCCTTTCGGTGCATTCTCGCTTTCGGTGGTGACATTGACAAAATCGGCGTTTTCGCCGGCCTGTTCCAGGTGGTGGGCGAAGTTGCCCGCCACACCGAAACAGAGGGTGTTGTGTAAATCAAACTTCATAATTTGGGGATGTGTCCTGATTATTTTTTGCCCAACATGCGTTTAAGCGTCTCGTCTTTATAAACGAAGTGGTGTTTTAGCGCGCCTGCAGTATGCAGCAGGATAACTGCAATCATGGCGTAACCGCCAAGTTCATGAGCTTCTTCTGCGATTTCATGCAGTGTTTCGTTTTCGCCAACGAGGGTCGGCAGTACGAACAGGTCAAAAAACGCGACGTCGTGGCCGCCAGAGTTGCTCATAATCCAGCCGGAAATCGGCATCATCAGCATCGCCAGATAAAGGATGCCTTTGGTGGCGTGACCGAGAATGTGTTCGAATTTACTGTAGGAGATCTGGCTAGGGTTAGGGCTGATTTTCAACCATACCAGACGTAGCAACATCAGAGCAAGCAAGCCGATACCTAAAGATTTATGCAAGTCGTAAAGGTCTTTCTTTTCCGGACCTCTCGGCAGGTCGCTCATGTAGAGGCCCAGTGCGATCAAGCCGATGAAAAGGAATGCCGAAATCCAGTGGTTGGCACGGCTGACCAAGCCATAGTGATTGATACCGTTTTTAAGTTCCATAATCTTCCTACCTGTCTATATGAAATAATTGAATCGTTTTTTATTAGTATTCAGTAAAGCAAGCCTTGCAGCTTCCTGCGAGCGTCGTTGACTAATTGTGGATTACTTTCGGACAACATGTCAAAGAGTTTCAGTAATGATTTTTGCGTAACGCCGTTTTTGTAGCTGCGATCTACAATAAAGAGCTTGAAAAGCGTCTGTATCGCCTTTTCGGGATGGCCGTTCAAAACCAGATAGGCAGCCAGGCCGTAAAGCGCATCCGGGTCATCTGGATTTTCGGCCAATTTCTGTTGAATGGTCTGGATGTCTTCCGACTCTTCGAGAATTTCCGAAAAGCTCATGATGCCGCTGATGTTTTTGCCTTCTGCCGAGGTCTGTGCCTCTTCAGGCAGTTTGTCGAACAATTCCTTGGCTTTGTCCAGGTGGCCGGTATGCAAGTACATGAGTACCAGATCCAGATGAACCTTGAAGTTGTTCGGATCGGCTTTTGCCGCTTCGCCGAGTAGTTGCACCGCATGATCGAACTGCCCGGCGATAAAGGCTTGTCTCGCCTGTTCGCGCAGCTGTTCAGACGGGTCTTGTTGGACGAATTGCTTCAACAGATCCCGGTACGCCTGTTCGGTTTGCAGTCCGGCCGCTTCGCCGACCATCTGGCCTTGGAAAGCAAGTTTATAGTATGGAATTTCCTGTACGCCAAAGTGTCCGACCATTTCAGCTTGTTGGCCGCCATTAATCTTGGCCAGAATAAACTGTCCGGCCATTTCGGCAGCCAGTTTTTCAAGAATCACATTCGCTTGAACGCTCTGTTCGTTGAGTGGATTCCAGAAGTGGATGAAAACCGGAAGCTTGGCCGAATGGCTCAGGATTTCCTGCAGGTTTTCTGGGGTGGTATCGGTAATATAGGCTTCAGACATAGGGGTTCAATCAATCTTTAAGTATGGCTTTGAGTTGGTACAGGGCATCCAGAGCCATTCTGGGTGTCATGTCGTTCGGATCGATTTCGTCAAGCGCTTCCCGCAACGCTTCCAGTTTCGGATCCGGTTCGGAATGGCCGAACATGTCGAATTGTTGGATAGTGTCCGCGGCACCGGAACGATCGTCTTGGGCAGTTTGGATCGTCTGGTTTTCCAGATTCGCCAGATGACGTTTAGCGCTTTGAATGACCTTTTGAGGAACGCCTGCCAGTGCAGCTACTTGAAGTCCGTAGCTCTGAGAGGCCGGGCCTTCCTGAACTTGGTGCAGGAACACGATTTTATCCTGGTGCTCGATCGCATCCAGATGGACGTTGACGGTATTGTTGAACTGTTCCGCCAGCGTGGTCAGTTCGAAATAATGGGTGGCGAACAGGCAGAAACCGCGGATATTGTTGGCCATGTGTTCGGCAATCGCCCAAGCCAGAGCCAAACCGTCGAAGGTCGAGGTACCGCGACCGACTTCGTCCATCAGAATCAGCGACTGTTCGCTGGCGTGATGCAGGATGTTGGCGGTTTCGGTCATTTCCACCATGAAGGTCGAACGGCCGGATGTCAGGTCGTCGGATGCGCCGATACGGGTGAATATGCGGTCGATAGGGCCGATCTGTGCCGAGTCGGCCGGTACGAAGCTTCCCATGAACGCCATTAGGGTGATCAAAGCCGTCTGTCGCATGTAGGTGGACTTACCGCCCATGTTCGGACCGGTGATGATCTGCAGTTGCCGTTGTTCGTCGAAATAGGTGTCGTTCGGGATGAACGGCTCGGAAGAGACCGCTTCAACCGTCAGGTGGCGCCCTTTGGAAATAGACAGGCCGGGTTCTTCAGTCAGGACCGGGCGTGTCAAATTAAGCGCCATCGCCTGAGTCGCCAGGTTGACCAATACATCCAATTCAGACAAGGCGCCTGCACTGGATTGCAGGGCTGACAGTGATCCGTTCAGGTTTTCCAGGAGCTGTTGATAAAGCCACTTTTCACGGGTTAACGATTTCTCGCCTGCACTCAGAATCTTGTCTTCAAAGGTTTTCAGTTCCGGAATGATGTAGCGTTCCTGAGCCTTCAATGTCTGGCGGCGTACATATTCCGCCGGAACCTGTTCGGAGTGCACTTTGCTGATTTCAATGTAGTAGCCGTGTACCCGGTTATAACCGACTTTCAGGGTATTGATGCCGGTACGTTCGCGTTCGCGCTGTTCAAGTTGCAGCAGGAAATCGCCAGCTTCGTTTTTCAGGTTGCGCAGTTCGTCGAGCTCGGCATCGTAGCCTTCGGCGATGACGCCTCCGTCACGGATTAGCATTGGCGGATTATCGGTGATGGCACGATCAAGCAGTTCCGCCAACTCGGGATAAGTGGCGATTTTTTCAGCCAGTTTTTGTAACTTTTCAACTTGATGCGAAGCGAGCAAGGTCTGTAAATCCGGCAAGCTGTTCAGGGCGCGGCCAAGTTGCAGCAGATCACGTGGACGTGCGGAATAGAGGGCTACACGGCTCAGGATACGTTCCATGTCACCAATCTGCTTGAGTGATTGGCGCAGCAGTTCGTCGTCTTGCAGGCTGATGATTTCCTCAATGGCGTCCAGACGTCCATTGATAATTTCTTGGTTGCGCAGGGGTTGGTTCAGCCAACGCTTAAGTAAACGGCTTCCCATGGCTGTGGCGGTATGATCTAAAATCGCCGCCAGCGTATTATGGGTGCCTCCGCTCAGGTTGGTGTCGATTTCCAGATTGCGGCGGCTGATGGCGTCGAGTACCAGTGTGTCGTCGGTCTGATAGGTGTTCAGACTCTGGATATGATCTAGCCCGTTCTGCAACATGGTTTTTGCATAGTGCAAGATACCACCTGCAGCAGCGGTGACCGCGGGCTTGGTATCACAGCCGAAAGCGACCAAATCTTGGGTGCCGAAGTGTTCGGTCAGTCGTTTTTTAGAACTTTTGACTTCAAAATGCCATGCCGGGTAACGAACCAGGCCTGCCCGGTTTAGAATCAATTCCGGCAAAGCTTCACGTAATAGATCATCGTCCGGCAGCAATAGTTCGGAAGGTTTGAGACGTTCGATTTCAGCGCTCAGTTGAGTTTGGTTTTCCAGTTGGGTGGCTTCGAAACGGCCGCTGGCAACGTCCAGATAAGCAAGGCCGAACAAATCGTTTGCCTGAGTGATTGCCGCCAATAGGTTTTCGGAACGGTCTTCCAGTAACGCTTCTTCGACCAGCGTACCCGGTGTGATGACGCGCACCACTTTACGTTCCACCGGGCCTTTGCTGTTGTTGGGATCGCCGACCTGTTCACAGATCGCCACCGATTCGCCGAGTTTGACCAGCTTGGCAAGATAACCATCCGCCGAGTGGTGCGGGATGCCGGCCATCGGAATCGGCTGACCGCCGGATTTGCCGCGGGCGGTCAGGGTGATGTCGAGCAGTTCCGCCGCTTTTTTGGCGTCATCGTAAAACAGTTCGTAAAAATCGCCCATACGATAAAACAGCAGATGCGAGGGGTGCTCGGCTTTGATTGCCAGGTATTGCTGCATCATTGGGGTGTGTTGAGTCGATTTTTCAGCCATGTTTTGTTTGCGCGAATTTTAATAATATGTAAAAAAGGGTATGCTAGGGCATATTAGATTGGATAGCAATAATTGGAGTGGCCAATATGGGATTTGAGACCTTGGTTTCTGAAGTTGGAAAGGCGTTGGTGGATAACGATTGCATGGTGGTGACGGCGGAATCTTGTACCGGAGGGATGATTGCTGAGGCATTGACGTCGATCGGAGGCAGTACAGCGTGGTTCGATCGCGCTTACGTTACTTACAGCTACGAATCCAAGAAAGAGATGCTTGGCGTAAATGAAGCGACCATTCAGAAAAAGGGTTCGGTCAGTCAGGAGTGTGTTCAGGAGATGGCACTGAGCGCCTTGCAACAGTCTCATGCCAAAGTCAGCGTGGCTTGTAGCGGGATTGCCGGGCCGGGCGGCGGAACACCGGACAAACCGGTAGGAACTGTATGGGTTGCCTGGGCGTTGCAAGGACATGAAACTGTAGAAACTCAGGTTTTTCTCTTCGACGGCGACCGTCAATCGGTCAGGGAGCAAACGACCGAAGCGGCATTGAAAGGAATCCTCAAGATTTTGCAGGATTGATCGACTCGCCCGGAAAGTGCAGAATCCCTGTTCATAACTCTAGGATTTAATTTTAAATTGTGGGATAATTCTGCGGCTGTTTAGGGAGTAAATCAAACGGCTGTAGCAATCCGTTTTATTCCCATGAACCGGGCGATTAAACCGAGACACCTAAAGCCTTTGTTTAAACGGAAATATGGATTCCGGTTAAACAAGGGCTTTTTATTGATGGGGCATCGGATTTGTGCGTTGACCGTTTTTAACGGGGCCTGTTCGGAAGACAGGTGGACGATGCCTACCCGGACACAAGCCGGATCGACGGAAACGAGCGAATTTAAGCCAATAAAAGGACCGTAAGAAGATGGATGAAAATAAGCAAAAAGCACTGGCCGCCGCTTTAGGTCAAATTGAAAAGCAATTTGGTAAAGGCTCAATCATGCGCATGGGTGACGAAGGTGTTGCCCGTGATATTGAAGCGGTCTCTACGGGTTCTTTGGGATTGGACATGGCGTTGGGTATAGGCGGTTTGCCGAAAGGGCGTATTGTAGAGATTTACGGTCCCGAATCGTCCGGTAAGACAACGTTGACATTGCACGCCATTGCGGAAGCCCAGAAGTTGGGCGGTACCGCAGCATTCGTTGATGCGGAGCATGCGTTGGATCCGATTTACGCAGAAAAATTGGGTGTGGACATCGACAACCTGTTGGTTTCTCAGCCGGATACCGGTGAACAGGCATTGGAAATCACCGATGCGTTGGTTCGTTCGGGCGCGGTCGATATCGTTGTTGTTGACTCGGTTGCCGCGTTGACGCCTAAGGCCGAAATCGAAGGTGATATGGGTGATTCGCACATGGGGCTACAAGCACGTTTGATGTCTCAGGCTCTGCGTAAGCTGACGGCCAACATCAAGCGAACCAACACCTTGGTGATTTTCATCAACCAGATCCGTATGAAGATCGGTGTCATGTTCGGTAGCCCTGAAACCACAACGGGTGGTAACGCGTTGAAATTCTATGCGTCGGTACGTTTGGATATCCGTCGTATCGGTGCCATCAAGAAAGGTGACGAGATTCTGGGTAACGAAACCCGAGTCAAGGTTGTCAAAAATAAGGTGTCGCCGCCATTCAAACAGGTGGAATTCGACATCCTTTACGGCCAGGGGATTTCGCGCGAGGGTGAGATTATCGATTTGGGTGTGAAAGAGAAATTGATCGAGAAATCCGGTTCCTGGTACAGCTACGACGGTCAGAAGATCGGTCAAGGTAAGGACAATGTCCGCCAGTATCTGATCGAGAACCCTGAGATCGCCGAGACCTTGATGGATCAGATTAAAGAAAAGATGATGCCGGCGAAATCCGGCAAAAAAGCCGCTGACGCTGAACTGGAAGCGGCCGCCGAGTAAGATTTGAAAAGCGCGGAAGAGTTCCTTCGGCAGCTCGATCTGCATAGCGGATCGGAGACGGTTCCGGCGAAGCAGGATGTCGATACCGATGCGGATTCGTTTGTTGGCTCGTTGAGCCGACAGATTGAATCCAAGGCGGTTGCTTTGTTGGCGATTCGCGAACACGGTGCCAAGGAATTGAAAGCCAAATTGCTGGCAAAATTTCCCGAAACGTCCGAGTTGCTCGAACAGGCGCAGGAACCACCAGGCCTTTTGAAAACCTTGGTGGATGATGTGATTGAACGTTGCCGGGAAAACAACTGGCAGAGCGACCAACGTTACATCGAACAGGCGGTTTCCAGCTTGATGGAAAAAGGCCAGGGGCCTTTGAAAATCCGTCAGAAATTACAGCAGGCCTGTGACGATTCGTCACAGATCGAGGCCAGTTTGGATTTGGATCCTGAAGATTGGCTGGCGGTGATGCGCGAAGTGTTATTGAAAAAATACGGCGAACTCGACAAACCGCAACAACGCAATGAACAGGCAAAGCGGATGCGCTTCCTACAAAGTCGCGGTTTCCCGGCGGAATGGATCTGGAAAGTCTACCGTTAACGGTTCGAATACGTTTTAAACAGAATTATTTTTATTGAATTAAGGTTTTTACCCTATGACCAGTGCAGAACTTAGAAAGGCTTTTATAGACTTTTTTGTTAAGCAAAACCATACCGCCGTGCACTCCAGCCCGGTTGTTCCTGCCAACGATCCGACCTTGTTGTTCACCAACGCGGGGATGGTGCAGTTCAAAGAGACGTTCCTGGGCCAGGAACAGCGTGAATATAACCGCGCCACGACGGTTCAGCGTTGTATCCGTGCCGGTGGTAAGCACAACGATTTGGAAAACGTCGGTTATACCGCTCGTCACCACACTTTCTTTGAAATGTTGGGTAACTTCAGCTTTGGCGATTACTTTAAGCGTGAGGCCATTCAGTTTGCATGGGAATTTTTGACCAAGGAATTGAAGCTGCCGGAAGAGAAGCTTTGGATCACCGTATTTGAAGAAGATCAGGAAGCGGAAGACATCTGGTTGAAAGAGATGGGTGTCAGTGCCGAACGTTTTTCACGTTGTGGCGCCAAAGACAACTTCTGGTCGATGGGTGATACCGGTCCTTGCGGACCTTGTAGCGAAATTTTCTACGATCACGGTGCGGATGTTGCCGGTGGTCCTCCTGGGTCTCCGGACGAAGACGGTGACCGTTATATCGAAATCTGGAACCTGGTTTTCATGCAGTTCGACCGAGCTGCGGACGGCACCTTGACGCCTCTTCCGAAGCCTTCGGTGGATACCGGTATGGGATTGGAGCGTCTGGCTGCGGTCATGCAGGGTGTGCATAACAACTACAACATCGACTTGTTCCGCGCTTTGGTGAAGAAAGCGAGCGAACTGACCGGTGAAAAAGATATGACGAACAGTTCTCTGCGCGTTATCTCAGATCACATCCGTTCTTGTGCATTCATGATTGCTGACGGTGTTCTGCCTTCAAACGAAGGACGCGGTTATGTATTGCGTCGCATCATTCGCCGCGCGATCCGTCATGGTTACAAGTTAGGCCAGAACAAGCCGTTCTTCCACCAGTTGGTCGGTACCTTGGTCGAGCAGATGGGCGAAGCCTATCCGGAACTGAAAGCGGAAGCGGCGAATGTCGAGCGCGCTTTGAAACTGGAAGAAGAGCGTTTCGCCGAGACGTTGGAAAACGGTATGAAGCAGTTGGAAGATTACGTCGCCGAGATGGACGGTACCGTGATCGAAGGCGATATGGCGTTCAAACTGTATGACACCTTCGGTTTCCCGGTTGATTTGACGGCGGACGTAGCGCGTGAAAAAGGCCTGACGGTAGACGAAGAAGGTTTTGCTAAAGCAATGGAAGAGCAGCGTGAGCGTGCGCGCTCCGCGAGCAGTTTTGCCGGTAGTGCCCAGACTCGCATCGACTTTGATGGTGAGACACAGTTTGTTGGTTACGACCGTGATGAAGCGGATGCCAAGATCCTGGCGATTTTCGTAGAAGGCGAGCAGGTTGAATCGGTTAACGAGGGAACAGAAGCCATCGTAATTCTAGGCAGCACGCCTTTCTATGCGGAGTCCGGTGGTCAGGTCGGTGACAGCGGAAGTTTGACCGAAGGGATGAACAGTTTCCATGTCAACGATACCCACAAACAAGGTAAATTGTTCTTGCATCACGGTAAGGTGACTGCGGGTACGATTCACGCCGGTCAAGAAATCCATGCAAAAATCAATATCGCGGATCGTCGTGCCAGCGAGAAGAACCACTCGGCCACGCACTTGTTGCATGCGGCTTTGCGTTCGGTTCTAGGTACGCACGTTCAGCAGAAAGGATCTTTGGTTAAGCCGGATCGTCTGCGTTTCGACTTCTCTCATTTCGAACCGATTTCCGGCACTCAGTTGCGCGAGATTGAGAAACTGGTCAACCACAACATCATGTTGAACGAACCGGTTGGTATGAACGAGATGGATATCGAGTCCGCTAAAGCGAAAGGGGCGATGGCTCTGTTCGGCGAGAAGTACGGCGATGTCGTACGTGTTGTCGATATGGGTGACTTCTCTGTTGAGCTTTGCGGTGGAACGCATGTCAACTCTGTTGGTGAAATCGGTCCGTTCCGCATTGTGTCGGAAAGTGGTATCGCTTCCGGTGTACGTCGTATCGAAGCTGCGACGGGTGAGCAGGCCTGGTCAATGATCTATGACGAAGACGCGCGTTTGGAACAGATTGCCGATGCGGTGAAGTCCGATAAGAATCTTGTGGCGGAAAAAGTCGCTCAGATGGTAGCCGATTATAAGAGCCTGGAAAAAGAGCTTAAGCAGCTCCAAGGCAAGTTAGCGGCTTCTCAGGGGGATGATCTTGCAGGCCAGGCGGTTGAGATTTCTGGCGTGAATGTATTGGCAGCCAAGATGGAAGGTGCCGATACCAACACCTTGCGTGAGACGTTGGATAAACTGAAAGATAAGTTGGAACCGGCCGTTATCCTACTGTCCGCAGTGGATGGCGAAAAAGTGACTTTGGTTGCGGGTGTGAGCAAAACCGCAACCGATCGCTTTAAAGCGGGTGAACTCGTCAACTTTGTGGCACAGCAAGTTGGCGGAAAGGGTGGTGGTCGTCCTGATATGGCGCAAGCCGGCGGTAAAGACCCAAGTAATCTAGATAAAGCACTTGCCTCGGTCCATGGCTGGGTAGAGTCGAAATAAGAAGAAAATAGAAAATAATGGCATTGATTGTTCAAAAATATGGCGGTACGTCGGTTGGGAATATCGAACGTATCCAGAACGTAGCGAATAAGGTCGCTAAATTTGTCGATGAAGGTCATCAGGTTGTGGTTGCGGTTTCCGCCATGAGTGGTGAAACCAACCGTTTGACGGCCATGGCTCAGGAAATCCAGACTCGCCCTTCCAAGCGCGAGATGGATGTACTGTTGACGACCGGTGAACAGGTTACGATTGCGTTGCTAAGCATGGCTTTGCAGGAGAAAGGGTATCCGGCAATCTCTTATACGGGATGGCAGGTTCCGATTAAAACGGATGACGTTCACAGCAAAGCGCGTATCGAGGAAATCGATTCGGAGAAAATCTTTGGGCAATTGAACGAAGGTAAGGTCGTTGTAGTTGCCGGTTTCCAAGGTGTGACACCGGACGGTGATATCACCACCTTGGGTCGAGGTGGTTCCGATACCACAGCAGTGGCTCTGGCTGCGGCCTTGAATGCCGATGAATGTCAGATCTACACCGACGTAGACGGTGTCTATACGACCGATCCTCGTGTGGTTCCGGAAGCGAAGCGTCTGGATCATATTACGTTTGACGAAATGTTGGAAATGGCCAGTTTGGGTGCCAAGGTCCTGCAGATCCGTTCGGTGGAATTCGCCAGCAAATATAATGTACCGTTGCGCGTGTTGTCCTCTATGCAGGACGGCGGTGGAACGCTTATTACTTCAGAAGAGAATTTTAAGGAAAACGAGATGGAAAAACCTCTGATCTCCGGTATCGCGTTCAGCCGCGATGAAGCGAAGTTGATGATTTTGGGTGTACCAGATAAGCCGGGTGTTGCTTACCAGATTCTTGGACCGATTTCGGATGCGAACATCGAAATCGATATGATTATTCAGAACCAGGGTGTCGACGGTACCACCGACTTTACTTTTACGGTTGCCAGAGGGGATTTGCCTGCGGCGTTGGAGATTCTTCAGAGTACTGCGAACAAACTGGGTGCCCGAGAAGTGCTTTCTGACGATTCGATCGTCAAGATTTCGATGGTAGGTGTAGGAATGAAGTCACATTCCGGAATCGCCAGTCAGATGTTCAAGACGTTGGCTGATAACAACATCAACATCCAGATGATCGGTACGACCGAAATCAAGATTTCTGTGATTATCGATGAAGAGTATCTTGAATTGGCGGTTCAGTCGTTGCACGAAGCTTTCGAACTGGATAAATAAAGTCGATTTCAGATAGAAAAAAGAACCCGCCTTGAGCGGGTTTTTTTATGTCTGGAAGAATTGAATCGATAAGTGTTAACGGATGCTAAAGAGATTAAGAATACAAATAAAACAAATCTTTATTACTATTTCATCGATTGATTAACGTCGTTTATGATTTTAGTGTTTTCTAATAAGTATAAATAATTACAAAAATTGTGGTTATGGTGTTTTAATGATTAACGAAGAGGGGTTACTTTTATATTCTTAGGAAAGGGGGATGATATGGAAAGTTCGATCGCTCGTTGGAAATGCAAAAAATTATCTGTTCTAGCCGGAATAGGATTGATGGCTGGAACAATGTTCGCACTTTCTGGTTGCAGTAGTGGGGGAGGAGATGGAATACCCGAAACATGTAATGTTCCACAAGAAGCTTCTCTAACGACGGCGGTCAGAATCGGGGGGGCGACTTCTTCCGTAAAAACCTTCAGTGATGCGGGTACTGAATGGACGGTGTTTAACCTTGCTAATGAGTTGAAAGTAACACAGGTCGGTACGACTAAAAGTGCCGAATACAGTATTAAAGTTGGTGGTTTTATCAAGGATATTGAGCTTGTTACGGAAGGTGGTAACCGATATGCCTTGTTGGCAATGGGAGATGAAGGAATCTCGGTTGTGAATATTACCGATCCCACAAACCTTGCTTTAACCACTTCTGTAAAAGTGAATTATGAACAGACAGGAATTACCTGGACAGAAGGGGGCGGAGACATTGTTCCCGACAATACCATTTCGACCACCCGCGCACCTATCAGTTCTTTGGCAGTCTATGATGACGGAGATATCAATACGCCATTGGAATTGATTATTGGTGATGAAGGATATGGATTACATAAGACGGCGTTGAGTAATCTGTTTGATGGGGTAAACGGCCGTGAGGCGGATGGCACCTTGAAGATCGACTCAGAGGTCTATACTTTGCAGTATGCCGGTGAGAACCCTTGGGGCGGCCCAAAAAGTTTAACTCTATTCGGTTCTGGAACGGGGCAGAGATTGTTTGTTGCACAGGGTTATTTGGGCGTGGGGATTTATGACCCCGCTACCTTGAAAAAAGTCGGGCAATACAATCTATATACCGACGAAACAGGAAATAACGGAGGTGAAGACTGGTTTATCAATATGAAGGTATCCAATGAAGTTCAAGGGACTTCCTATGTGGATGCGTGTACCGGCATGCCGAATTACAGTCAGGCCAATTATGAAATCCAGCAGGTCTGGCACAACAAGGTTGATGCGCCAACACCATGGGCGGATTTCGATCGTTACGGAAAGTATTACTATGATGCCCGTAAAGTGGCGGTTCAAACCTATACGGGAACAGGGCCAGACAAGACCATTGCATACATCGCATATGGATTGGCTGGTATGGTGGCCATAGATGTCACCGGTTATGAGAATTCAGGCGCGCGCGATAGCGTGTGTAGTGCCAATCTTGATAATACCAAGCCATTCCTTGAAGGAACCTATTTGGGGTATGCGCCTGCCGTTCCGGCACATGGGCCGGATGATCCAACCGGAGAGGAATCTAAGAGCTTGTTCCCGTATTTTGGTGCGGGGATGCTTAAAGAAGCCGGTATGGTTGATGTCAAAGTGGATGCTGCTAATAATCAAGTCTATTTCTCCGATCATTTCGCCGGATTAATGGTGATGGGTAATGCCGACAATCCAAGCCAGTGGCACGGCGTTAAGGGTGCCGGAGCCTATAATAATGACACGGATGGAACCTTAGGAAACCACTGGCCGGATTATGAGTTCGTGACTTCATATGACATGACTCCGATTCCGGAAGGTGAAGAAGAGATTCCAACCTATATTCACGAATCCCCTGTTTTGCTGGCGACAGGAGAGGTAAGTGGGCACGGTAACAGCTTTACCTTGACGAACGCTTTTGATTCTTCTGCGAGTGGATCGGTTGACGTAGCGCTTACCGCGGGCGGAGGCGGTTTGAATTTTATCGACATCGATTTTTCTGCCGATCCTAAGTATGCCGTGAAAGTGCATTTCGCCACCACCAATGAAATTGGTGCCGCAGCAGATGGCACGGCGACGCAAGAAATCAATATCGGTCACTCTGAAGGGGTCGATGCTTATGGAAATCTGTTGTTCTTGGCGGATGGGCCTCATGGTATGTCGGTCTGGAAAATAGCGGATGATGAGTGTAATGCAATCGATGATGTTCATTTGGTTGCCAATACCTTGCAAGATGAATATCCGGTTACCATTGGTACGGAAACGATTCAACCTACTCCGCACGCTTATGATGCGGTTGTGGACAGTGCTAACAAGTCTGTATTGGTCATGTCACAAAGTAAAGGGGTTCGTCGTGTCGATACTTCTGTAGAAGGTATAGTCGGTTCTCCTGTTCTGCTTTATCCTAAGCCAACGGATATCTTTGAGCACAATACCGATGGCGGAAACGTGGCCGGCCTGTCGATGCAAGACCATGCTTATGGCGTTGCGTTAAAGGGTAACTTGGCTTTCACGGCCGATGGTAGTAACGGGTTGACTGTTTACGATCTGAGTAAGGATCCGACGTATCCGGCGAGTGGTTACGTGGTTGGAAATATCGGTGGCGATACCGTATCTCAGCCTCCACTTGGTCAAGCTTCGAGTGTTGCGTTATGGGATGATTCCGAGGCTGGAAAATCCTATGCGTTTGTAGCAGCAGGAAGTAGAGGGGTAGGTGTTGTTGATGTCACCGATCCGGCGAACATGTCTTTGATAAAAGTCTTTGAGCCGAAAAAAGTGGAAGACGATTCAGTCGGTAAAGCGGATGGTAAAAGCGTTGTTGTGAAATTGGTAGGCGACTATGCAATTTTCACCTATGACAGCTTTGGTGTGGTGGAGTACAGAATTTCAGATCTGATTGCTCCCCTTCCTTTAGGTGTGACGGACCCTACCAAAATTTGGAAGAAGAATAATTATGACTTTAGACCGGACGTGACCGCTCGCTTTAAACTTCAAGATCCTACCTTCTTTGGTAGCGCTGAATTATCTGAACTGAACGGTGGTTCAGCAGGTATGGATATTGTTCAGGTTGATGGCAAGACATTGGTCTATGTCGCTTATGGTGACGCAGGTGTCATCAAAATAGACTGGACCATTCCTACGGCACCAGTATTAATGCAACATATTAATACCGTTGGTTCAGCTTTGGATGTTGTTGTGATCAATGGCCGTGCCTATGTTGCGGATAGTGGGGGCGGATTGACATTAATTAAATAGAGAATGGAGAAGCGGCCTCCTTTTAAGCTCATAAAAGGAGGTCATTAAAAAAATCTATCGAGGATGTTAAGGTTTTGTTATATTAGTAAAATCTTATATGCATTAATTGATTTAATCAATTATACTGACTCTATATATGGCATACACTGAAGTTGCATTAATATTGTGAGATTTATATGTTAGTTTTAACAAGAAAAGAGGGCGAGTCTCTTGTCATTGATGAAGATATTACTTTGACGGTGCTAGCGGTAAAAGGTGGGCAGGTACGTATTGGTATCAAAGCGCCCAAAGATGTGCCGATACATCGACAGGAAATATTGAATGACAAAGAGAACAAAGCAAAAGAAAATGAATCCGGTTCTTAAGGAATTTAGAACCGCATTCTAAAACAGGCCATGGTTCAGGCCGTTTTTCATTCCTGTATTTGAACCGACTGATGATCCATCCTTTAAAAAAAATACAGAAAGTCCCCAGTATAGGTTTACAAGCCCGCTTATAACTTGTATTATACGCGCCTGAAATAGGAGACGTGGCCGAGAGGCTGAAGGCGCTCCCCTGCTAAGGGAGTATGGGGTTTGTAGCTCCATCGAGGGTTCGAATCCCTCCGTCTCCGCCATTTCAAACTTAGAAAAAAATTAGTGAAAAGTTTTCTTGACAGTTTTATTAAAACTCCCTAGAATACGCCTCACTTTCAAAGCGCCCGTAGCTCAATTGGATAGAGTACTCGGCTACGAACCGAGCGGTTAGGGGTTCGACTCCCTTCGGGCGCGCCATTATTCCAAAGCCTTGTAAATCAAGCAGTTAGCGAAGATTTACAGGGCTTTTTTATTGCCTAAAATAAGCCAAATTTCCTGATTTTCCCACCAAACAATCCGGCAATAAGGAGGTTTTCCACCAGGTTTTGGTGTGAAAAGTTGCGTAATTCATTGATATTTAAGGAGTGACTACTAGGTTGCAAACCGAGTGTTTATATTGTCTATCTTTGAGTTGGCCATTGCATGAAGTGGTTACAATTATTTGCTAGCGTTGTAGGTTGTCATAAGCAGTTAACGGTTCTAGGAATACAGCTCATTGAAACCAAGCCTAATAAATCAAAAGAATTATTCCTAACTTTGGGATATAGTCGTTTTTAAAATCTATTCGCAGAAATGATGGAGGATGCCTTTTGGGAAAAAGTGAATTGGTATCGGTTTAGCAAAGTTTCAAATATTTTCTTTGTATATACGGAGCTATTGGCTTATCAACCATTTAAAGGTGTACTTGAATCTATAAAAAATCAACGTCCCCTGTGGAGTACATAGTTGGTAAGTTACTTTTTAAATTTATACGAAATATTCTTGCCCATTTTCCTGTGTTTGAAACTTGGGATGATGTTTGGGTAAGTCAAGAATTGTTAAATTGGAAAACAGAAGGCCTTACTGCCGATCGTTTTATGAAAAATTATGCTGGTCTAAAGAAGTGAAATATAGATTTTGGGAGCAGGAAAAGAAAATAATGACTTATATAAGTATTAGATTCCCAAATGAGTATAGTGATAGCAAGATATACCTAAAAGATATTTTTACAGAAAAAGATGGTGTAAGGTTTTGTTTAATTATGATGCGACAAATACTTGATACGCGAGGGGCGTTCCTTCATCAGGAGAAAGAGTAATATAGCGCTATTTATTGTAAGTTAGTGCTTCTGATGAGTTATATAGATATCATGTGGCTTTAGATTCAAATATCAGAGTTTAATGAGGATTGTATGTTAGCTAAGAATGATCTCATGACATTAGCACAGGCGCGTATTGATGATGCAGTGGTACTGTGTAACGCGGGTAAGTATTCTTCTGCTTATTACCTAGCGGGCTATGCAATAGAGTTAGCAATAAAAGCATGTATTTCTGATTTGTTTCAAACCGGAGTTATCCCGGATAAAGGCCTTGTTAATGCAACTTATGTGCATGATATAGAAAAGTTAGTGAATACTGCAGGTTTAAAGCCTGTTTTGCAGCAAAAATTGAGAGATGACCCTGAGTTTGCTGCATACTGGGGTATTGCTAGTCAGTGGAATGAACAAAGTCGATATAGTGTTACGGATCCAGTAACTGCCACACACTTAATAGTGTCCATTAATGACCCTGAACATGGAGTATTACAATGGCTGAAACAGCACTGGTAGAAAGTATAGTTGAAGATTCGATTGAGCTTATAAAAGAGCTTGATAATGGGGTGTATAAGCCTTCAAAAGTAATTTGGTATTACTATGATGATGTCAATTCTTGGCGCCTGATAATTGTAAATAACGAAATAGATAAACTTCTACCTAAAGAAGAGCCAAGAGCCTATAAAGTAATTGCTGAAGCCATAAATAAAAGGAATTTGTCATCACTTTCGATATCAGAAATTAAACTGATGAAAAGTGATAATCCTTTAATCGAAACTTTAAACTTTTTAGTGAAAACTGGACCGGACGGTTTTATCAAAGCAACCTTTACTGATACAACTATAAATGGGATTTTCATTAAAGATATGGTTATTCTGCGTTCCGCATAAAAGGTAAGTTGGATAGAGGTCAGAACTTTCCCACAAGGTCTATTGTAAACCGCGTATAAACAAGGCTAAATAGGAGGTGTTTTGTGGGAAAGTGTACAATAACCTATTGAGTTTAAATGATTGTTTTATTGGCTACGAACCGAGCGGTTAGGGGTTCGACTCCCTTCGGGCGCGCCATTATTCCAAACCCCCGTCACATGCGGCTTTCAGCCAAAATGGACGGGGGTTTTTTATTGCCTGAAATAAAGTCGCTAATTGCTTTCCATTAGCGTGGCGAACGCAGTGCTCATCTCCGACTCTTGTTGTAACGGGAACACGATGGCGTGATCCATTTCCAGTTCTACGCCGATTTTGGAGCCAACCGGATGGTCGTGATGGGAATGACTCATACAGAGGACCTTTTCTCCGTCCGGTAGTTTGAGTGTAAATAGGAAGTGTGATCCTCTAAAAGCACGGTTTGTCACTTCCAGTTTCCATTCACTGTCGTCGTTATGGCGAATATCATCCGGGCGCACAAGTACCGAAACTTTGTCTCCAATCGTTGCACCGAATGGCAAGCTGGCTTTGAGTAATCCGAGCTCGGTAAGCACTTGATGGCAGTCGCATACGGTTCCTTGAATCAAGGCGCCTTGTCCGATGAAGTCTGCAATGAACGGATGCGCCGGTTGGTGGTAAATGTTGTAAGGCGTATCCCATTGCAGCAACTTGCCGTCTTTCATGACGCCAACCGAATCGGCGATTGCGAAAGCTTCGTTTTGGTTGTGAGTGACCATCAGGGCGGTGATGCCTTCGGTTTTAAGGATCGACCGGACCTCACGGGCTAATGATTCCCGTAATTCGACATCCAGACCTGAAAACGGCTCATCCAGCAATAGAATGCCTGGCTTGGGTGCCAAGGCCCTGGCTAATGCGACACGTTGCTGTTGTCCGCCGGATAGCTCATGGGGATAACGCTTGTTGAAACCGGCTAGCCCGATGAGTTCCAGCAGTTGATTGATTCGCTGTTTGCGTTCTTTTCGATTGAGTTTTGAAATGCCGAATGCAATGTTCTTTTCGATAGTCATGTGGGGAAAGAGGGCATAATCCTGAAATACCACGCCGATATTGCGTTGCTCGGCCTCGAGCTGAACATCCTTGGATGAAATGAGTTTATCGCCCAGATAGATTTCGCCATCCTGGACGGGGTGAAGCCCGGCGATGCACATCAACAGGGTGGTTTTTCCGCAGCCGCTCGGTCCTAATAAACAACCGATTTCCCCTTCTTTTAGATTCAGGTCGATACGGTTAAGCACTTGGTTTTCCTGGTGACCGCTTATGATTTGATGGACTGTGAGTTTAGACATGACTTTTTCCAATAGCTTTACTCAAAAGGATGACGGGTATCAGGCCGGTCAAAACGATTAACAAGGCGGGCAGGCCTGCGTCTGCCAGACGTTCGTCCGAAGCCATCTCATAGGCTTTGACGGAGAGTGTGTTGAAATTGAAGGGCCTGAGAATGAGAGTGGTTGGTAATTCTTTAAGCACCTCAACAAAAACCAGCAAAAAAGCGACAAGTAAGCTGCGGTTGAGCAGAGGGAGATGGATTTTTAACAGTATCGTCCATCGGTTGGCGCCAAGGGTGCGTGCTGAATCGTCCATGGAGGGTTTGATTTGTTTTAGCCCTGATTCAACCGTTTGCAATGAAATGGAAAGAAAGCGGAAGGTATAGGCGAATACCAAGGCAAACAGCGTACCGGAAAGTAGCAGGCCTGTTGAGATGTTGAATGTATTGCGCATCCATGAGTCAAGTGTGTTGTCGAGCCAGGCAAAAGGGATCATGACGGCAACGGCGATGACGGTTCCCGGAATGGCGTAACCGAGTGTCACAATGCGTTTAGAGAGCCGGGTCGTACGGCTGTTGTGGATGCGTTGGACATAAGCCAACAGCAGTGCGATGGACGCTGCGACAATGGCGGTGATTGCGGCCAGATGGAAACTGTTCCAAATCAGTGTCAGGAATTCGGAATTGAAACCGGTTTCGGCATTTTGAATTGACCAGGTCAGCAGTTGTGTTGCCGGAATTAAAAATCCGAAAGCGACTGGAATCAGACAAACCATAAATGCCAAGCCGCTTTTGTGACCGGATAGCTTTGTGGCCGGTAGGGAAGCACTTTTTGTCCCTTGGGCAAAATATTCGGCTTTTTTTCTGGACCAGAGTTCGATAGCGATCAGGATAGAAACAAAGGCCAGAAGAAGCAGAGCGAGTTGGGCGGTGGTCGTAGTATCACCAAACCCTGTCCAGGTGCGATAGATACCTGTAGTGAAGGTTGGCACGCCAAAGTATTGTACGGTTCCGAAATCAGCAAGGGTTTCCATCAGGGCAAGTGTCACACCGGCTACGACGGCAGGGCGAGCCATTGGAAGGGCAATCACGAAAAACCGTCGGTAAGGTCCTGCGCCAAGTGTTCGGCTGGCGTTCATGATCTGCTGGGTGTTGCCTGAAAACGCCGTTCTGGCCAGCAGGTACACGTAGGGATAAAGTACGAGTGAGAGCATGACGATTGCGCCTTGCAAAGAGCGGACTTCAGGGAACCATGCATTGACCGTTTGTGGGTCGAAAAAAGCGCGTAAGGTGCTTTGAACCGGGCCTTCGAATTCCAGCAGGCCTGTGTATGTATAAGCGATGATGTAAGCGGGCATTGCCAAAGGTAAAAGCAGAGCCCAATGAAGTATTTTTTTTCCGAAGAAGTCGTGTTGGCTGATCAACCACGCTGAAGAAACGCCTAGAGTCAGGCTTCCTATTGTGACGCCAAACATGAGCCATAGGGAATTGATTATGTATTCCGGCAACAAGGTATCTACCAGGTGAAGCCAGTTCTCATTACCCGGTTCAAATAAAAAGCTGACCAGCACCCATAAGGGTGTGGTCAGCAGAAGGGTTGTAGTAACTGCGATTACGACCCATTTGTTATAGCGCGTTGTCATCTAGGTTTGGTATGCCTTATTTTAGCGCCAGCCGGCTCGGTCCATAATGCGAACCGCCTGTGAGTTGTATTCCCCCAGTTCTTTCAGATTAAGTGAGTCACTGTGGAATTGTCCCCATGATTTTAAGGTTTTGCTTAAAGTAGCCTCTTTGATCACAGGGTACTCATTATTTGCTTCCGCATACCAGGTTTGTGCTTCTGGAGACAGCAGGTAACGAATCAGTTTCAGAGCATTTTCCTTGTTTTTAGAGGCTTTGGTAATCGCGATGCCGCTGATGTTGATATGGGCGCCTCGGTCGTTCTGGTTGGGCCAGAAGACAGCCACCTGTTCAGCCGCTTTTTTCTGTGTTGAATCTTTTCCGTTCAACATTTGCGCCAAGTAATAGGTATTCACGACGGCGATGTCACATTGACCGGCTGCAACGGCTTTGATTTGATCACGGTCTCCACCTTTTGGTTTGCGCGCGAAGTTTTTTACCAGTCCTTTTGCCCAGTCTTCGGTTGACTGTTCGCCTTTATGAACAATCATGGATGCCACCAAAGATTGGTTATAGATGTTGTTAGACGAACGGATGCAAAGACGCTTTTTCCACTTTGGATCGCTCAGCGCTTCATAGGTGCTCAGTTCGGAAGGTTTTACACGGTCTTTGGCGTAGACAATGATTCTGGAGCGGGTGGTAAGTCCGATCCAGTAATGGTCAGGATCCTGTAGGTTGGAGGGCACAATTTTTTCGATGTCAGGCGTGATGGCCGGCTGTAGCACCATGGCTGTTTTGGCTCGATGCAGGCGACCTGCATCGGTCGTAATGAGAATGTCTGCCGGTGTGTTCGTGCCTTCGGTTTCGATGCGCTTCAGTAGCGCGTCGGCTTTACCGGTAATGAGATTTACCTTGATACCGGACTGTTTTTCAAAACGATCCAAAATCGGTTTGATAAGCTGCTCTTTACGGGCGGAATAGATGTTTACTTCTTCAACGGCTGCATAGACAGGCAGGCTTAATACGAGGGTAATAAAACCGGTCAAAAAAATCTTCATTTTTGTCTCCTAGCTTGGTTGATGTTTAAAATTGATATTGTGAATGATAATGGTTACTATTTGCAATATCAAGTGGTGGGAGGTTTTATTTTTGAAATAGTTTTCTTATAAAATTCCATCCAAGAGAGTCCTTGAATAGAATAGTGGCTATATGAATTAACTAAGTTAAGGGTGTGGTTATAAGATGCAATCCCAGTCTATGGATCCAAATCCGAGCAGGCCTGGTCGCTTGTATTATGTGATTGGTGCGTCGGGAGTCGGTAAGGACACCTTGATGGACTATGCACGCGAACGTCTGATTCAGGCACCGGTGATTTTTGCACACCGTTACATAACCCGTCCCGTGGAATTGAAAGGGGAGAATCATATCCATCTTTCAGAGGCGGAGTTCGCCAATCGTTTACGGCTTGGATGTTTCAAGTTTCATTGGAACAGTCACGGCTGGTCGTATGCGTTGGGAACGGAGGTGGATACTTGGTTGAATCAAGGATTGAATGTGGTGATGAACGGTTCGCGAGGTTATTTTGAACAGGCCTGTTCGCTTCACCCTGAATTGATTCCGGTGCTGATCACCGCTTCTTCTGAGACTTTGAGGGAAAGGCTGGTTAAACGGGGGCGTGAAAGTGTTGAGGAAATTGAGGAACGAATCGCCCGCGCCGCAGAATATGCTGTACCGCAGACGGCGTTGATGCGAACCATTGAAAATGAAACTACGATTGAAGAGGCGGGTGAGAAACTGGTTTCCCTGTTTAAGGAAGCGTAACGTAACGGAGTTATAACGTGTCTAAAGTGATGAATTTATTGAAATGGACAGGCCTGTTGGTTTTGTTGGGGTTAAGTTTGAATGTACGGGCGGAAATGCCGATTTTCGACAGTCATCTGCATTACGGTGGGGAAGACGTAAAGGCCTATGCGCCAAAAGAGATCATGGCAATTTTCGACCGAAGTCAGGTAACGCATGCTTTGATCTCCAGCACGCCGAATGACGGTACGGAAGCGCTGTATCATTATGCGCCGAAGCGCATTATTCCATTTTTAGGCGTTTATGAGACCTTGAAGGATAAGCGGGATTGGATGTATGACGAAACTGTTGTGGCCAAGGCCGAAGAGGCGTTGAAAAAAGGGTTTTATCGCGGATTAGGTGAATTTCATATCTTTGCTAAGGACAAGAAGAGTCCGGTATTTAAGGGGTTGGTAAAACTGGCCGAAAAACATGGTTTGATGCTTCAGGCTCATGGCGATGCCGAAATCATAGATGAAATATTTGCGATTGCTCCGAAGGTGACGGTCTTGTGGGCGCATATGGGAACACGTCCCGAGCCGGATTTTTTGCGCTCGGTGTTACAGCGTCATCCAGATCGTTTGTATATCGATACGTCCGTCAGAGATACGTTGTTGTTGGGGACCGATGGCTACTCGAAGCATCGCGGTTTAACGGACGAATGGAAAAAACTGTTCATCGATTATCAGGATCGTTTTCTTGTGGCGGTGGATACCTTTAGCGTCAATCGCTGGAATACGTTTGATTCGGTGGTGAAGGACATACGTTCCTGGCTGTCGCAACTGCCGGAACCGGTAGCCAGAAAGCTGGCTTACGAGAACGCCCGTAAGTTGTTTCTGGAAGAATAGGTTGGAATAAAAAAAGCCCTGCATCGCAGGGCTTTTTTGTGTGTAGCGCCAAACAGTCTCTTAAGGCGCAACGATGTTGACAGTTGCGGTTTCTCCCGCTGTGACGGTCACGTTCTGAGTTCCGATAAAGTGTAGGTCGTCACCGCTCACTTCGGTGTTTTCGGCATCGGCATGACAGGTGAATGACACTGTGTAGGTGCCGGCCGTCAAATATCCGGCTTCAAATTCATAGGAAGTGGTGTCGGCATTGTAGTTCACCAAAGCGGTCGATACCGGATCCGTTGCGCCGCCACTGATGTCAACCGGAGTTGCATCTGCGCCTAAATAGATATAAACGGCGTTATAGGTATTTGGATCTTCGTCCGAACAGGTCCAGTTATCCGCCAATGAGGTCAGTAATTGAGTCTCAACCGTACCGGCAATGTGTCCGGTGAGTGTGTCCTGCGTCAGGTGAAGCACCGGCTTCAGTTTGTACTCTCCGGTGCCTAGAACCACAATGGACTTACGTACATCGAAATCGACGGTGAATCCCACGGCTTGATCCGCTTCGACGACAATGTCGCCTTTCACTTTCAATCCGGTCTGCGATCCGCTTGGGATATCCAGCTCGTGATTACCATCATCCAGAGTGATATAGGAATCTTCAACACCATCCTGAACGGCATTTACGTGCAAACGGATTTCCGAATAGGTGCCGGCTTCAAGCGTTTGGCCTGTAAGTAATTCAATGTTTTGGGCACCTTGGAGTGTCAGTAGGTTAATGGATTTTGGTTGATCGAATGTGATGTCGATCCACTCTTCGGCTACTTCTGGATCGTCATTCTGCTTTTTGATGGAAACGCCGGTGAATTCAACCCAAACGGCCTGTGCTTCGTCGATTGGAGCGTCGGTCAAGCTCAAGTTCAGGGTTCCCGTGCCGCTGGAACTGGAAGAGCCGCCGCAGCCGGTGAGTAATAATGGCAGGGTAACGATGCCTATGGCTAATTTCTTCTTCATGACGATCTCCTTATTATCATGGTTGAAAGAACATTATAGCCATTACTTTTAATTATGGGAAATATTTACTTTTTATGAAGGTCATTGATTAATTTTGGGTTTGGATTGTTGGTTGTACAGGATTTTCGTAAAGTGGGTATAAAAAAAGCCCCGTAAAACGGGGCTTTTAGCATGGTTTAAATCAGAGGATTGCTTGTTATGGCAAAACGAATCCGATGGTTTCGTGTACTTCTTTAAGTGTTTTCTGAGCCTGCTCTCTAGCTTGATCGGCACCTTTTTTAAGAATGGCGCGCAACTCAGCCTCTTCTCCGCGGATTTCATGGAAGCGGGTTTGGATCGGTTCCAGATAGTCCACAACCAATTCACCGAGTTCGACTTTCAGGTGTCCATACATCTTACCTTCAAAGTGTTTGACCACTTCGTCGATCGATTTGCCGCTGATGACCGAATAGATGGTCAGCAGGTTGGACACGCCCGGTTTGTTTTCCACGTCATAGACGATTTCGGAACCTGAGTCAGTCATCGCTTTCTTGAATTTCTTGATGATCTTCTTAGGGTCATCCAGTAGGGCGATAAAATTGTCTTTGTTTTCGTCCGACTTGGACATTTTGGAAGTCGGGTCCTGTAAGCTCATGATACGTCCGCCTGAAGTGGCAGGTGGAATAAACGGCTCAGGCACTTTGAATACTTCTCTGCCGAAACGGTTGTTGTAACGAATCGCCAAGTCACGGGTCAATTCAAGGTGTTGTTTCTGGTCCGCTCCGACCGGTACCATTTCAGTCTGATATAGCAGGATATCCGCTGCCATCAGTACCGGGTAGTCAAACAGGCCGACATTGATGTTTTGAGAGTGCTTCTGCGACTTGTCTTTGAACTGCGTCATGCGGTTCAGTTCACCCATATAGGTCGAACAGTTCAGAACCCATGCCAATTCAGCGTGTTCCGGTACGTGGGATTGGATGAAAACCGTGCTTTTCTCCGGATCGATTCCAGAAGCCAGATACAGGGCGACAAAATCCAAGCTGCGGTTGTAAAGGTCTTTAGGATCCTGTTCTACCGTGATGGCGTGCATGTTGACCAGTGAGAACAAGCAGTTGTAATCGTCCTGCATTTTGACCCAGTTCTTGATTGAGCCGATGTAGTTACCGATCATCAGATCGCCGGAAGGTTGAATGCCGCTGAAAAGTGTTGGTTTGTTGTTTGTCATGACGTGTTCTTTAGTAATCGCGAATCTATGGTTTCTAGAAATTCAAATGGCCCTTATTTTCGCACTTTCTGAGGCGAATGACTAGTAATGAGCACTTAAAAGCCCCGAGATTAATCCGACTTAGAAGATGAACGGCAAGATTTTTTTGCTGGTGCGTTGATAGTCTTCATATTCCGGCAGTGTGTCGATCAGCATCTGTTCCTCGTAACTCAGTTTTACGAACAGGACAAGGGTTAAACCGGCGTAGAGAGCGAGAGCCAGCCAGCTTAGGTCAAGGATGACAATCGGCAGGAAGAAAAGCAGAATTGAAAAGTACATAGGGTGACGGATGAAGCGATAGGGACCGTGAGTCACCAGTTCGATTTCCGGCATCGGGTCGGGAACGATGTTGAAATGTCCGAGGTGCATGACGAAGACCGCCCATAATCCTATGATGATGGCCAGGCCTTGAACGCCTAAAACAATTTTATTCATGCTTAAAGGCAGGACCAATAACAAAATTCCGATCAGGGTAAATTGTAGTGTGACCAGTGAAAAGGAAAGGATGGGGTGTTTGATCTGGGTCATGAATCCGCCTGTCATTCTTGAAGGGTGTGATTAGGAATCAAAAAAACGTTGTCGAACGAACGACAACGCTTTTATTCTACCTTCGAATTCTCGGGGAGCAATAGACTTTATTCGTTGCTTTCTCCAAGATCGCCGCCTGTTATTTCGCGGTAGATATGAACGGCGTTGTTACGGTAGGTCTGTTCATAGACCGAACGATGCTTGTACATGGACTGATCGATTTTTTGGGCATCGGCTTCAGAACCTCCGGCATCGACGATTTGTTGAACTTGATTTTGCATGTATTTCAAATAGTCGTAAGTGTCTTCTTTCACTTTTTGCAGTGTGGCTGGTGCGCCGTGGCCGGGGATGACGGTCACGTCTTTCGGCATGGCGCTCATGAACGCTTCAAATGTCTGAGTCCATTTTAGGGTGTCCGTGTAGGAAAACAGCGCCAGCATGCGCTGGTTGTAAGCCAAGTCGCCCGGTAGGACAATCTTACGTTTAGGTAAGTAGACGATGGTGGAGCCGGGGGTGTGTCCCGGACCGAAATTCAATATTTCGACCTGCTCACCACCTCCGACATTCACCGTGAGTTTGTCGTCGAAGGTGGTGAATAGGTCGGAAACGTCTCTAGCACCTTCCGTCAGTTCGTGTCCGACGCGGGTTCCCCAGCTTTGTTTGATGCGTGCAAAAGCGTTGTGAAAATCGTTGTTGGCGACGCTGTGCGAGTAGAGGTGTTTGACGCCTTGGTCAACCCAGTAGCTAGCGCCCAGATAGGCGTGCCCTTGGCTGTTTTCGACGGCCAGCCATTTAACCGGTTTGTCGGTGATTTTCTTGATTTGCTGATGGAAAGAGTAAGCGATGGCCGGGTTGGCTCCACCGTTGAATACAAAAACGCCGTCTTCGAAAATAATGAAACTCAGGTTGTTGTTCAGGCCGAAATTGCTCGGGTTGTGCCAGATTAAACTGCCTACCACCGTATAGACACCGTCCGCGACTTTGATCGGTTCAGGAAGCGGTAACGCCTTCCCAATGTATCCGGCCGATTTTTGTACTTGCGCTACCTCTTTTTCGTAGGCTCGGATTGAAGCGTCCCAGCTTTCATTGCTTTGGTATTTCTGGATCTCTTTTGCGTAGTTTGCAAAGCTTTCGGTATAAGCATCAGAGGCGTTGACGTTGCTGGACAGAGCCATCGCGATACTGATGGCGCTAATAAGGTGAGTTTTTTTCATATTGTTATCTACTCTTGGTGGTTAAACAGCCGGATTTCAGGTGCGTTGAACGCTGCCTGCAACCGGTTTAGAAAAAAAGGTGTTTCGAACCAATACAAAACTGTATGACTCAGCCATATTCCATGGCATAAGAGACATGAATCTCGCCAGGAAGCAGTAATTAGCCAGAATCATTGCCGTGGTGCCGATGATCTGTAGGTAGAAAATGAAATACAGTGGTGGATAGAGCGCGATAATTAATAGCAATAGGTAAGCGATTCGAACTTGCACTGCGAAGTTTGAAATTTGTGGTGTGCGCAGGTAAAAATGAATGACTTGGAGCACATTCAGTGCGATGGCCGCTTGTAATGCAATTGGGTCGTAGAAAACCCCGATAATCAAAAGAAAGTCGGTAATGGCCCAGTAGACCCAGATGAGATTGAATTCAGGTTTAAACATTTAATTTTCCTTGTTTGAATCGACTGCGATACTTTTCCAGCAGGCCTGTGTGATTTCGTCCAGGTAGCTGTTAAGAGGTTTTTCCAACATGCCGTCAAGACCGAGTTGTATCAGTCTTAACACGCCACCATAAGAACTTGCCGCCGCGACCATGAGGTCCATCTGGCGTATGACACCTTCTTCCATTCCTTGCTGGATGACATTTCTTAATGTCATGAACGGCTGAGACGAACAGACCGGTTTCAGTTCCGGCATGAATTCTTTGTGTCGGGCGGTCAGAACGAATTGCATGACATGCGGGTGTTGTTCCGCTGTAGCGATCATCCATTTCGAAAGTGCGTAGTAGCGTTCCCAGCAGGTCGTGTGACGATCTAGTATTTCCTGCTGCTCACTTTCTATCTGCATCAGGAGGGTGGTCATCAACGTTTCCGCTATCGCTTGTTTGTCTTTGAAACCGTGATAGATCGAACCGGTACTAACGCCGGAATGTTTAACAAGATCCGGGATAGAGGTGTTGAAAAAACCTTTGTCGACGAATAGAACCAGCGCACTATTGAGTACTTTTAGTACCGTTTTTGAGTGGGCCTGGTGGTTCAGGTAATCCATGATTTTTCCTTTAAACGAATCTTTAGAATGATTGTTCTAGAATACATGTTCTAAACTCAGTGTCAATGATTTTCATTTGGTTGGTTGTTTTGCTTAAAGCTTACAAGTGAATAAAAGTTTCCTGCGGTGAAATACGTATTTTCTTACTTCATCTAAGTACTTGATTTAGAAAAAATAAATCTTTTTATTAAGCGTGAAATAAAGTAGACTTAGTGCAATTGGTTAAAATGAAAACGTTTTGCTTTTTACGGTTTTAGATTTTGTGTTTGGCAGACAGGGACGGATGCTGATTTGATTTATTTATTTCGTATTTTTGAAGATGGCCGTGGCGATTATCTGGAATTCATGAATCGTGAACAGGTAATTTCCTCTTTTACCGAACAGAGGGATCCCGCCAAATATCACTGGTCTACGGTATCCATTGTAGATGCGATGAACGAAGAGATTCGTTTTCCCAAGTTGCAGGCATTACAGGCGATGCGTAATCTTGGAGATGAGAGGGTTGTGCGAGTCGTCATTGAAGGGTTGTTGGAATGGTATTCACCTCACAACTCTCATGGGATTCCGTCCGAGTACACGGTTGCAATCAAGTTTTTCACTGACGAGTGTGCTCATCATCAATTGACGACCTGCCATCATGAGGTGTTTCATATTGCCGGAGAACCCCGGTTCCAGGCGCTCACCCAAGAGGTAATCGACAGTTTTCTTGATCGAGTACGGCAAACGCGAAGCAATCAGAAGCTGGATCGTTACCTGGATATGAATTTGCGTAAGCTTCGTAAATACGGGGTTCAGCCCATGTCGGTCAATGGATCTTACGTTGAAATTAAAGAGCAGGTTTCCAAGCAGGCGATTTCCTGCCCGTTTTTCAGTTCTTTTTTACAGGAATTGATGGATGTCTGTATTGAAAAAGAGGTGGAATTGCTTGGAGAGACCAAAGTCTATGAAAAAGTGATTTAAAAAGCCCAGCAAAACCATCTAATACTTTGAACTCTGAGGAAAAGCGGCTAAAATGGGCACTTAATTTTCAGACGCTAACTTACGGCATTCCATGCAACGAATCATTCGAAAAATCTCATCCTATCTATCCCATCGTAAAACTGCGAAAACTGCTGCACACATTCAACCCAACAAAACGCCAAGAATTATTTCCCGTGAAGAGCACGGAATTTCACGTCGTGATATTGATAAGTCAGCTCTGGATGTGCTGTACGGCCTAAAGCGCGCGGGTTATGAAGCTTATCTGGTAGGCGGTTGTGTCAGGGATTTGTTGCTAGGTTTGGAACCTAAGGATTTCGATGTTGTCACCGATGCCGATCCGGATGAAGTCAAAGCCGTTTTCAAGCGTCGCTGTCAGGTAATTGGAAGACGTTTCCGTCTGGCTCATGTCCGTTTCGGGCGTACTGTCATTGAAGTGGCGACGTTCAGAGGACAGGGAGACGGTGAAAATCGTCAGGATTATTTCGGACGTAAAGGTCGTTTGAGTGGCAAAGCCCGTGAGGTGGATGATTCCGGGCGTTTGGTGCGCGACAATGTATACGGCACCATTGATGAGGATGTCTGGCGTCGCGATTTCACCGTCAATTCTTTGTACTACAACATTAAAGATTTTTCGATTATCGATTATGCGGGCGGTTTGGATGACATTAAGTCCGGGCAGTTACGTTTGATCGGAGATCCGGTCACTCGTTATCGTGAAGACCCAGTGAGAATGATCCGTGCCGTGCGTTTTGCAGCCAAATTGGGCTTTAATATTGAAGCCAGAACCGAAGCGCCGATTGCTGAATTGGGACACTTGTTAGCGGATGTTTCGAATGCACGAATGTTTGAAGAGGTGTTAAAACTGTTTCACAGCGGTGCCGGTATTTCAGTCTTCGAGAAATTGCGTCACTACAACCTTTTTACCTATCTTTTCCCGTTGACCGAACAGATTTTGTCGGAAGAGTCGGAAGGCTTTCCACGTATGATGGTTATTGAAGCGCTCAAGAGCACGGATGAACGCATCCAAAGCGGAAAAACCGTCAATCCGGCTTTCCTGTTTTCCGCCATGCTGTGGGAGCCGATGATTCAGAGAAAACAGGTGCACCTTGATAATGGAATGGTGCATCAGGATGCATTGTATGCGGCGGCCAATGATGTGATTGAACAGCAGATTCGTTGTACGGCTATTCCAAAGCGTTTCACCGCTCAAATACGCGATATCTGGAATCTTCAGGGTCGCTTGACAAGAAGACAGGGGGCGCGAGCTCAGAAACTAAGTGAACATCCTCGCTTCAGAGCTGCCTATGATTTCATGGGGGTTCGTGCAGCAGCAGGGGAGACTGAAGTTCAGGCTTTGTTTGATTGGTGGACCGAATATCAAGAGAAGGATGCGGTTGAAAGGGTGGCGTTTGCCAACGCAGTGGAAAAAAAACCGCGCCGGTCTTCTCGTAAACCGCGCCGCAATCGAAATTTTTTACGAAAGCGCAGCCAAAAAAGCCGAGATGAATCTTCGCCGACTCTTGACGAATAATGAGTTGCAAGTGATGGAGAAGGTATATATCGGTCTTGGGAGTAATCTGGATAACCCTGCCGGTCAAATCGAAAAAGCGTTGCAGGCGCTTGATGCACTGCCGGAAACACGCTTATTGAAAGCATCCAGGTTGTATAGTTCGAAGCCTTTAGGGCCGCAGGATCAACCCGATTTTCTGAATGCGGTTTGTTTATTGGAAACCGCTCTTCCGCCATTAAAATTGCTGGATGCGTTACAAGCAATTGAACGTGAACAGGGGCGTGTCAAAAAACGGCACTGGGGTGAGCGCAGTATCGATTTGGATATTTTGCTTTACGGTCGAATGCGAATGGATAGCGAGCGACTGACTCTTCCTCATAAAGAAATTGCAAACAGGGATTTTGTGCTCTTGCCTCTTGCCGAGATTTCACCCGGTCTGACGATTCCCGAACAGGGTCAGGTCGAGAATTTGGTCGAGCGTTTGGAGACGACTTTTGTCGTTCCAATGGAAGCAAACACTCAGGTTTAAGAAGATTGGATTTTTATGCATAAGACACTGCAACAACTCAAGAAACAATATCAGAATGGTGAAAAAATCGTTTGTCTGACGGCTTACGATGCCAGTTTTGGTCATTGGTTGTCGGAAGCCGGTGTGGACGTGATTCTGGTTGGTGATTCTCTGGGGATGGTGGTCCAAGGTCATGTGACGACCTTGCCGGTGACGTTGGATGAAATGGTCTATCACACGCAAATGGTCCAAAGAGGAAATCAACAGGCCTGGTGTATCGCCGATTTGCCGTTCATGTCCGATTCCACCTTGGAAAATGCATTGCATGCCGCTGCTCGCCTGATGAAAGAGGGCGGTGCCAATATGGTGAAGCTGGAGGGCGGGGAGCGTGTGTTGCCTATGGTTACAGCTCTGTCGTCTTTGGGGATTCCAGTATGTGGTCATCTAGGCCTTTTGCCGCAATCGGTCGAAAAGCATGGTTACCGGGTGCAAGGTAAGGATTCCGATTCCGCCGAACTTCTGTTAGAAGAAGCGATGGCTTTACAGGAAGCAGGCATCGATATGCTGGTATTGGAGTGCGTTCCGAGTATGCTTGCGCAGGAAATTACCGCAAACCTTGCTATTCCTGTCATTGGAATCGGTTCCGGATCGGAAACCTCGGGGCAGGTGCTAGTATTGCATGACATGCTGGGCTTAACCGTTGGCAAGTCTCCCAAGTTCTCTAAGAATTTTCTGTTGGAAGGCGGTTCGGTTCAGCAGGCCTTGAGCGATTATGTGCAGGCGGTGAAAGCGGGTACCTTCCCGGAAGCGTGTCACGAGGTTGGTTGATGCAGATAATCAAGCAAGTCGAAATGTTGCGAACCCAGGTTCGTGAATGGAAATCAAAAGGGCTTAAAGTCGGCTTTGTACCGACGATGGGAAATCTTCATGCAGGCCATTTGAGTTTGATGAAGTTGGCGAGGGAGTACTGCGATAAAGTGGTCGTGAGTATCTTCGTCAACCCTTTACAGTTCGGCCCAAATGAGGATTTTGACTCTTATCCGCGTACTTTTGAAGCGGATCAGCAGAAAATGCAGACGGTCGGGGTGGACGTCGTTTTTTATCCGACGGTTGATGAAATGTATCCCTGTGGCCAAGAACAGACTCTGGTGAAAGTGCCTGAAAAGCTTACTGGTCTGCTTGAAGGGGCCAGCAGGCCTGGTCATTTTGATGGTGTGACCACGGTCGTTTCCAAACTCTTCAATATGGTTCAGCCGGATGTTGCCGTTTTTGGGCAAAAAGATTACCAGCAGTATTGCGTTATCGAACAGATGGTTCGGGATATGGCGATGCCGATTGACCTGATTAGGGGGTCGATAGCCAGGGACGAAGACGGTTTGGCTTTGAGTTCCCGTAACCAGTATCTGACTCCGGAACAGCGGGAAATTGCCCCTAAATTGTATGTGACGCTAATGGATGTATTGACGGCACTTGAATCCGGAAATCGTGATTTTAAAGCGTTGGAAAGCGCAGCGACACAGAGTCTGTTAGGCCTTGGCTTTGATGCGGTGGATTACGTCAAGATCGTGCATCCGAAAACGTTGCTTGATGCTTCACAGCAGGATTCAATCTTTGTGATTCTCGCTGTCGCAAGGCTTGGGCAAACCAGATTGTTGGACAACGTAGTTTTGGGCTAAAATCAATAAGCCTTATATAAATTGAGGTTTAATCTTACTGATGAGTTTCTCAACCCTGATCGGTCTGTTTGCAGGCATCTCCATTGTTTTGGTTGCCATGACAATGGGGTCTTCGATCACTCTATTTGTCAATATTCCCTCCGTAATGATCGTTGTTGGTGGGACGATTGCCGCCACAATGATCCGCTATTCAATGAAAGAATCCTTTTCTGCCATCGGCCTCTCGTTCAGCGTACTTAAAGTTGATAACCAGATCAAAGACCTGAATAAGCTGATCGACATCACTGAAGATTTGCTGAGAATCAATCGCCAGAAAGGTGTTTTGGGGATGGAGAATTATGAAATCAATCATGAATTCTACCGTGACGGGATTCGAATGCTGGTGGACGGTTATTCCCCGAATTTGGTCAATCAAGCATTGAAAGAAAAGAATCGATTGTTGGTCAGTGGCGCAGAAACCGGTGCCGGGGTATTTCGTGCTGTGGGTGAGGCAGCGCCTGCATTCGGTATGATGGGTACCTTGGTCGGATTGATTCAGATGCTTGCCAATCTGAGTGATCCGAGCAGTATTGGTCCAGCGATGGCGGTCGCGATGTTGACCACGTTATACGGTGCGATGATCGCCAATTTGTTTGCATTGCCTATGGCTGACAAGATAGAGTCCTGGGCTCAGGGCGAATCCTATCGGCAGATGATGATTATCGAGGCGATAGACAGTATTACGGAGGGGCATAACCCAGCGGTGATGCGTGATTTATTAGCCCCTTATTTGCATGGCCGAAAGAAGGTTTCGGACGATGGCTAAGAAAGCGGGTGGTCCGGCTTGGTTGATGACCTTTGCGGATCTAATGTCGCTGCTGATGGCTGTGTTCGTTTTACTTTATGCCATGTCCAGTCTTGAAATTCCTAAATATAAAGCGGCTGTTGAATCTTTGACCGATGCTTTAGGGCACGGTTCCGTTCTTTCTGACGAGCAGGCTGCTTATTTTCATTCTTTAGATGTCGGTAAAACAAAGTTTCCGATTGATAACAAGTCGATCAAAAACGAGTTATACCCGTTGTATCATGAGTTGATTGAAAACTTCTTTGGTCAGCGTGGACGTTCGTCAATCAGGATCGATTATATTAATCGCAGTGACGAGATCCGAGTGACGTTTCCCGAGCAAATTGCATTTGATCCGGGAAAGGCTGAACTGAAGCCACAATTCATAGACATGTTGAGCAACTTTGAGGGGTTTTACAAAGAAGATGTTTTGGTCAAGGTGATTGGTCATACCGACATGCGACCTGTGGTTGGGGGACGATTCAAGTCTAACTGGGAGCTTTCCAGTGCACGTGCAGCCAGTGTGATTGTGGAATTGGTTAAACGGGGAATTATCCGAGCATCTCAAGCCCAGGCTATCGGTTTGGCTGATACGGCTCCGCTTACGACAGGAACGACCGAGCAGGAGCTGGCAAAAAACAGACGTGTTGAGGTGTTGATTGTGCCTTTGGACGGCGGCCCGAATGTAAAACACTGAAAGGAATTTCAGTTATTTTAAACAGGCCTGCTCAGAAAGCTAGATATTGTTAATCAGCGGAAGCGTTTAAGTTTGTTAAACCGCTTTCATCATCTGGGTAGGGATGGTGTTGCGGGTGTGGCTGATTTTGTTTTCACCATCCACGTAAACCAGTTTCGGTTTGAACTGGTCGGCTTCCTCTTCACTCATTGAGGCGTAGGCCGCAATGATCAAAAGATCGTTCGGATTTGCCTTATGAGCAGCCGCTCCATTTACAGAGATGATGCCGCTGTGGTCTTCCGCACGGATCGCATAGGTTGTGAAGCGTTTCCCGTTGTTGATGTTGTAGATCTGGATCTGCTCATATTCGCGAATACCCGCGACTTCCATCAAGTGGCCGTCGATTGCGCAGGAGCCTTCATAATCCAACTCCACATGTGTGGCGGTGACACGATGTAATTTACATTTTAAGAGTGTTACTTGCATACTTATCTCTATGGTTCGTTGAATGGGATCACCATTACTCAGTTAGGAACTGATGCGCTCTTTAACCGCGAAATCTCATGTTGAGCGCGATATTATACCTTATACCGTTTTTTCGTCAAAAAAACATAAGATATAAAAAAACCCCGCATGATTGCGGGGTTTGGTAAGCACTAGATTGGCCCCATTCTAAGGGATCAACCTGTGTTTCGCATACCTGCCGCGATGGCGTTAATGCTGTTAAGTAGAGGTGTCAGCCAGATCGCTTTTTCCTCTTCACTTGTGTTTTCATCTTTGTAACGTCTCAATACAGCGACCTGGATGTTGTTCAAAGGTTCCAGGTAAGGCGTGCGACGGTTCAATGACAATGCCAATGCCGGGGTTTCCGCCATTAGGTATTCATTGCCGGTGATTTCAAGAATGCGCTTAACGCCGCGGGTATGTTCCTCAGCGATCATGTTGTAGATCTTCTGGGCATCATCCTGATTGCGGCCAAGCTTGGTGTATTCTGCACCGATCTGTAGATCAGTTTTGAAAAGTGCCATTTGGATGTTGCTCAACAAGCCTTTAAAGAATGGCCAGTTTTCATACATCTCTTTCAACTTGGCATCACCGTGTTCATTGATCCAGTTATCCAAAGCATAGCCGGTTCCTTGCCATGCAGGGAAGGTCAAACGAGCCTGAGCCCACCCGAAAATCCATGGAATTGCACGGATGGAAGACTTGGACAGGTTGCCTTTTTTGCGGTGTGACGGACGCGAACCGATGTTCAGCAAACCGATTTCGGTAACCGGGGTCGCTTCGTAGAAGAACTCGAAGAATCCTTTGGTGTGGTCGGTCAGTTCACGGAAGCAGTGTTCACCCTGATCTGCGAGTTGTTGCATGATCTCAAGGTGCTCAGGGTTGTCCTTCTTGGTCGGTTTGATCAAGCCTGTACTGGCTTTCATCAAGCCGGTGACACCAAGAGACAGCTCATACATCGCTGTTTCGGCGTTACTGTACTTGTATGACAATACTTCACCTTGTTCGGTGAACTTGATCGCACCACGTACCGTACCGGTCGGCTGTGACAGGATGGCATGGTGAGTTGGTCCGCCACCACGTCCGACTGTACCACCGCGTCCGTGGAATAGACGGCAATCGATGTCGTATTGATCGGCAACCGCCATGATGGATTGCTGCGCTTGGTACAAACTCCAAGCTGAAGACAGGTTACCACCATCTTTCGCGGAATCGGAGTAGCCCAGCATGATTTCCTGTTGGTTGCCGGAAGCGTGCAGCATGGTGCGGTATGTGCTATTTTCAAGCAACGAAGTAGTGACTGGAACGATGTGTTTCAAGTCTTCGATGGTTTCGAAAAGCGGGCTGATCTGAATGTCGCAGTATGGTTGTCCGGCGTTGTATCCGGCCAGACCTGCCTGGTGTGCAAGGAAAAGCACTTCCATAACATGGCTGGCTTCGTGCGTCATTGAGATCACATAGTTGTTGAATGCTTTCGGACTGATTTCTTTGCGCATTTTACGGATAACATTGAAGACTTCCAGTACTTCTTTGGTCATCTTGTCGAGCTTCAAATGCTGGGTATCAATGATTGTTGCAGATGCAACGTGACTCGCCAACAGTTCAAGCTTGTCTTCTTCCGATAGGGAAGGGTAGTCAATGTTTAGATGCGATAGCAAATCCGCTACAGCGTCGCTGTGAACATTGGATTCCTGACGGATATCCAAACGCATCAGGAAGAAACCGAATGTCTGAACCAGACGGATCAGATCCTGAAGATCGGCGTTTGCAACGTTTTCATCACCGTGTTCGCAAAGTGATTGGTGGATAAGTTGCAAGTCAGACAACAGCTCGTCTTCACTGGAGTAAGCAAAGCTCGACTTTTTGATCGGTGTACCGTTCAGCTTGGCTTCCACATAGTTCAAGTTCTGCTGTAGACGGCCGCGAATCAAGTATAGGAAACGACGGTAAGGTTCATCTTTAAAGCGCTCAGGGCGTTTTTTGAAGACAGTTTCCTGAAGGTCTGCATCCACGATGGTCGCTTTGTTCAACAAGTCCTGGTTGATGTCGCTGATGTAGCGAGAATGGGTCAGTTTATGACTCAGATCAAATACGCGGTTCTGATATTCATATAGAACAGAGCGAGTCTGAAGCAATAAGGCTTCTACTGTCGTGTCATGGGTTACAAAAGGGTTTCCGTCACGGTCACCGCCGATCCATGAGCCGAAGGTCAGGAAATTCGGTGTTTGAATGTTGTCGTCAGGGTAGAATCTAGCCAGTGCACGTTCCATGTAGCGATAAACCTGCGGTACCGCTGTGAATAGGGATTGACGGAAGTAGTAGATCCCGTTACGGATTTCATCCTGAACAGTCGGCTTCTGGCGACGGACTTCGTCGGTTTTCCACAGAACCTGAATCTGGTATTGAAGCTTGCGGATGACTTCATCCTGAGCGTAAGGGTTGTTATAAGCTTCCGCTTCATTAAGCTCGCCTAAAGTCAGGAAGATTTTACGAAGGTTTTCCATGACGGCACGGCGCTTGGATTCAGTCGGGTGTGCAGTGAAAACCGGGATGTAACAAAGCTTGTTAAGAAGCTGTTGAATCTCGTCCGCACTGAAGTTTTTGGCTTTGAACTCTTCAACGGTTTTCAGAACCGAACCTTCCCATAGTGGACCGTCCGATTTAAGCTGGCTTTGACGTTCGTGGAACTGGTGTTCCTCTTCCGCCAAATTGACCAGGCTGAAGTAGATGTTGAAAGCACGGATGATCAGAATGAGATCTTCCGGAGATTGCTTTTCGATAAAAGCGGTAAGTTCGGAGCGCAGTGCCGGATCTTCTTTGTCGTCCAGCTGGATGTAGCCTGTTCTTAGTTTTTCAATAGCGTCCAGGACAGGCTTTCCTACCTGCGTTTCAATAATTTCACCTAGAAGACTTCCAAGTAATTTCACTCTTGCTCTAAGTTGCTTATCTCGCTTTTCTGCAGCCATGTTAACTCTCAGTTTTTTTAAACACAAATTGCCGCTAATTATAACAGAATGTCAGACGGATTTTTGAAACTCTTTTGAGTCTGAATAGGATGCGAATGCAGAAGCGGTAAAGTGTGTAGTCTCTAAAGAAAAAGCCCCTTGGAAGGGGCTTTTAATGGGGCGGGCAATTTAGGATTATGCCTTGCTTTTTTCTTCGTATTGCTTGGCGCCGGCAAGGATTTCTTCGCGCGCGACGTCAACGTCTCCCCAGCCGTCGATTTTCACCCACTTACCTGGCTCAAGTGCCTTGTAGTGGTTAAAGAAATGTTCGATCTGCTCTTTCAAAAGCGGAATCTGTTCTACCGCAGTGATGTCTTTGTAGATCGGAGTCAATTTGTCGACAGGAACCGCAACGACTTTTGCGTCTTCACCACCGTCGTCGGTCATTTTTAAAATCCCGATCGGGCGGCAACGAATAACTGAACCAATCATTAGAGGGTGCGGTGTGACGACCAATACGTCGACCGGATCACCGTCGTTGGCCAAGGTGTCGTTGATGTAACCGTAGTTAGCAGGGTATTGCATGGTTGCGCCTTGAATGCGGTCAACCCAAACCAAGTCTGTGTCCTTGTCCACTTCGTATTTGATCGGAGAAGCGAACGCTGGAATTTCGATGATGACGTTAATGTCGTTTGGCAGGTCTTTCCCTGCTGGAACAGCTGAATAACCCATGGTTATATTCCTTAATTCTGAATTTAATGTCGTGTAAATCTAAAACACCCGCATAAGCGGGTGTTCACAGTAAAAGCTTGTGAGGTTAACGATTAACCTTTGTGGTAAGCCACTACTTTTTCAACTTCGTTTTTAGAACCTAGAACAACCGGTACACGATCGTGGATACCTTGTGGTTCTACGTCCATGATGTCCATACGACCAGTAGAAGAAGCACCGCCTGCTTGTTCAACGATCATAGACATTGGATTCCCTTCGTACATCAAACGAAGTTTACCGGCTTTTGAAGGATCGCGCTTGTCGTATGGGTACATGAAGATACCACCACGAACCAAGATACGGTGAACTTCGGCAACCATAGAAGCAACCCAGCGCATGTTGTAACGCTTACCAAGAGGACCTTCTTCACCTTGTAGACAGTCATCGATGTACTGCTTCATTTCTGGTTCCCAGAAACGCTGGTTAGACATGTTGATTGCAAACTCAGCAGTATCGGCAGGGATTGTAACGTTTGACTTGGTCAATACGAACTCACCGATGTTGGTGTCTAGTGTGAAGAAGTTTACGCCGTTACCGGTTGTCATAACTAGGATGACAGAAGGACCGTATAGGACGTAACCGGCTGCAACCTGGTTGCGACCGTTTTGTAGGAATACTTCTTGGTTGTCGCCAGACTTATCATCTTTTGCTTCCAATACAGAGAAGATCGTACCAACAGAAAGGTTAACGTCGATGTTGGAAGAACCGTCTAGAGGGTCGAAAGTGACCAGGAATTTTCCGTCAGCGTTACCTGCAACGGTGTAATCTTCCTCTTCTGATCCGATACCACGTACGTATGGGTTAGAAGTCAGGATGTCTTTCAATAGGTCGTTAGAGATAACGTCCAATTTCTTTTGAGTTTCACCTTGAACGTTTTCATCTTCCGTTGCGCCTAAGATGCCAGCTAGCTCACCTTGACCTAGTTTGTATGCGATATCCTTACATGCAACCATTACATCTTTGATAACAAGCTCTAATTCAGCTGAGATGCCATCGGCAGCTAATACTTGATCTAGTCGTTTCATCGAGATTCTCTCTATGTTTAATTGAAAAAATTGCGGCAATTCTATCATGTTGACTTTAAAAGGTACAAGTTCATAGCCCGACGCTTCGAAAAATTAACCTCAATTTTTGATGGTTATAAAAGATTGTTTTTTTATATCGGGTGGCTGGATTGGTTAAAATAGGCGGCTATAAAAAAAGCAGCAAAAGAGAATGTCATGAAATTTATCGTTAAATTATTTCCGGAAATTATGGTGAAAGGAACGGCGGTCAAAAAGAAAATGATCAGTCAGTTACATGACAATTTGCGGACTTTGTTGCTGAGAGTGGATCCGGAAATTCAAACCAAACGTTTTTGGGACAAAATCGAAGTGCAGGCGGATGATGCATATCTTGAAGCCGTTCGACGGATTTTGACTCAGACACCGGGGGTCGAGCAGGTACTGGAGGTTATTCAGCATCAGACAGGCAAGGAATTGCAGGACATTGCCGACAAGGTGGCTGAATATGCCGTGTCTTGGATTGAGGGCAAAACGTTTGTGGTGCGAGTCAAACGAAGCGGAACCCATGATTTTAGTTCTTATGAGGCGGAACGCTTTATAGGTGGGGTTTTGTATCAAAAGGGGAATCCTGCCGGAGTAGATTTGCACAATCCGGAGGTCAAGGTCGAAGTCGAGATTCATCAGGATAGCGTTAATATCGTCACGGCAAAACGAACAGGCCTGGGTGGTTTTCCAATGGGGTCGCAAGGCGAGTTGCTTTCATTGATGTCTGGCGGTTTTGATTCAACGATCGCAAGTTACCTAACGATGAGACGCGGCTTGAAAACCCATTTTATTTTCTTCAATTTGGGCGGCGCGGCGCACGAGATCGGCGTAAAACAGGTGGCATTATATTTATGGAGCCGCTTCGGTGCATCACACCGGGTCTCTTTTGTCACGGTTCCGTTTGAAGAGGTGGTCGGTGAGATTTTCCGTTCCACTCATGAGAGTTATATGGGTGTTACTCTGAAAAGATTGATGTTGATGGCTTCCGAGAAGGTCGCCAAACAGATGGGCATTGATGCGCTGGTAACCGGTGAGAGTGTGGCTCAGGTTAGCAGTCAGACATTAAGAAATCTGGCTGTGATCGACAGTGTGACCAATATGTTGGTGCTGCGTCCTTTGGCAACGATGGATAAACCGGAAATCATGGCGCTGGCGGATCGGATTGGTACCCGCCATTTTGCGGAAAGTATGCCGGAATACTGTGGTGTGATTTCCAAGAATCCGGTAACCAATGCTTCTTTTGACCGGATGGAAAAAGAGGCGGCACGTTTCGATTATTCCGTTCTGGATCGCGCGATTGAGTCTGCGGTGACCATTCCTGTTGATAAGATCATCGACGATGTGACCGAAACGGCCCATGTTGAGATTCTTAATGAGGTGCCGGGTAATACTGTGGTGATCGACATCCGTGCCGAGTCGGAGCAACAGAATCAGCCGTTAAAAGACGTCGAGTCCATGGCCATTCCTTTTCATGAGTTGAATCAGAAATTCGACAAGCTGGATCAGTCTAAACAGTATCTGCTGTATTGCGATAAAGGGGTGATGAGCCAGTTGCATGCTCAGTATCTTAAGGATAAAGGGTTTGATAATGTCAGGGTCTATCGTCCGGCGTAGACAGGTTCGATTGGTTTATTTGTTTTCGGCGGTTTGAGTGTTTGAAGAAACGTTAGGGTCAGGTGTTTCCGTATCGGGTGTTTGTTCATTTTCTTGCTCCATACGGGAAGCTTTGAGAATTTTTTTGGTGTCTGAGAGTTTTTTGTAGCTTTGCAGGGCGATTTTGGTTTTTTGTATTTTGGTTACGTAATCGACCGTTTCGTGGCCGATTGTGTTGCGGGCGACCACTTCGACGTTATAGAACCATTTATTTGGATCTAGCCCCATTTGCTGAGCTTTACGTTGCATTCTACGAACCCGTCCCGGCCCCGCATTGTACGCGGCGAGTGAAAAGTTGATACGGTCCTCGTCCGAATATTCATCACCGTTGAAATAATTATCCCTTAGAAACGCCAGATACTTGATTCCTGCATGGATGTTGTTTTCCAGGGATTTGATGTCCTTTATTCCCACATTCTTCGATTTTGCTGTGGATGGCTTTATTTGCATGATGCCGTAAGCGCCAGCTTGGCTGGTCAGCTTGGGATTGAATTTGGATTCTTGGTAGGCCTGTGCCGCGATCAGGAACCAATCAAATCCATAGAATTCCGAGTAGAGTTGGAAGTAGTATGACAGACAGTCGATTTTATCCAGCTCTGAGAGTAGTTGCGGCTGTTTGATCCAATAGGCGTTTTCGAAGTATTTTTTATAGACGCTGTTTCCAAGCAATCTTCCCGGTTTGGCGTAGGAGTGGATAAAGTGGTTGAGCGAAGCTTTCAGTTCCGGCAGATTACGATTGATCGCCCAAGCGATTTGCCCGCCGTGAAAAAACACCACGTCATCATAGACTTTCAGTTCTGGAAGCGTCTGTTTATAGATGTCGGCAATATGATTGTCGACAACCGTATATTGGTAGATGCCTGCGTTGACCATTTCAAGTATATCTTCCGCTTCCATTAGTGGATCGGCCTTAACGATCTCGATCGGCTCCAGACCGTTGAGACCGAGGAATTGATTGAACATCTGCAGGTGGATGATGTAGCTACTGCTTGCGACCACAATCACTTGTTTTCCCGACAGGTCTTCCAGTTTTTCTATAGGGTGAGCTTCCTTGTTGCTTACCAGAATTTCCTGTACATTTTCGATGTAGGGGTCTGTGAAGTCCAAAAACGCTTTGCGCTCCGGCGTGATTGTCAGTCCAGAGGCGATGATGTCGCCTTTTCCGTGAATGAGTTCCGAAAACAGTTGCTCGAAAGGTCGAACCAAAAATACCACGTGGGTTTTGTAGCGCTCTTTTCGAGGGCCTCGGTTTAGATAACTTTCGTAAGCTTTGAGCAGATCGTGCTCGATGCCGCGTTTTCCTTTTTTTGTATCGAAGAAGTTTGTGCGGTTGTTACTGACCAAAACCCTGAGGATTCGTCGTTGGCGGATCTCATCCAGGTCGCCGATGAAAGGCTTGTTGATTCGTTCTGTCAGAGAGGTGTTTTGGGGTGGCGCGTTTTGAGCGAGTGAAACCGGGCTTAGTGTGACCAAACCGATTACAAATATTAATATGTTAGTCGAGCGAGCTGTTTTAACCAAACTAGGCGCCATGGGAAATGATGAGTGATTCATTTTAGCCAAGTTTGAGACTGAGACAAGTCATAATTCATCTTTATATTGTGAGGGTTAGTATTAGTGTCATAAGGCTAAGATATAATTGCAATTGTTTATACTCCGTCTAAAGAAACGTTAAGATGTATTTAGTGGTTTGGCGCTTGGAGTGGAGCAGAAAATTTATGTGGGGTATGGCTTATGCGAAAGGTTGAATATGCGATTCTGGGAGCAGGTTCGGCGGGTTTGACCGCACTTGGAGTGATTCGAAAGCGCACGGATGATTTTGTGATTATTAATGGTGGCCATTACGGCACCACTTGCGCACGAGTCGGCTGCATGCCTTCCAAGACGCTGATTCAGTCGGCCAATCTGTTTCATAAACGGAGTGAATATGATGAATTTGGATTGGAAGGTGCTGAAGCTGTGTCGGTTGATGTGACAAAGGTGATGGAGCGGGTTCGACGTTACCGAGACCTTTTTACGGCCGGTGTACAGTCCGGTACGACAGATACCTTGAAGCCCGGTCAGTCAATTTCTGGTTTCGCCAAGTTTGTAGCTCCCAATCGGATTGAAGTGAATGGTGAAATCATCGAGGCGGAAAGAATCATCATTGCGACCGGCTCTCGACCTGTTGTACCAACTCCCTGGAAGGCGTTAGGTGATCTGCTTCACACGAGCGATACCATTTTCGAACAGGTTGACCTGCCCAAAAGCATTGCTGTGATCGGGTTGGGGGCGATCGGGTTGGAGATGGGACAGGCTATATCCCGTTTGGGAACCGAGGTGTACGGGTTTGAAATGTTGGAAAGAATTGGCGGGTTGTTTGTTTCCGAAGTGAATCAGGAGGCACAATCGTTGATTTCAAACGAGTTCCCGATGTACCTTGGTGAAGCCGCTCAACTTGAAAGAAGAGGCAACCGGGTACTTGTGAAAACGTCCAAAGTGGAAGTGGAAGTGGATGCGGTTTTGGCTTCTTTGGGGCGACGTCCTAATATTGACATGCTCGGTTTGGAAAAGGCCGGAGTTCCTCTGGATGAAAAGGGGATGCCGGTTTTTGATTTGAATACGATGCAAATCGGCGATCAGGCAGTCTTTATGGCTGGGGACGTCAATGCTTATCGCCCGATTCTGCATGAGGCGGGATATGAGGGAAAAATGGCGGCTTTGAATGCGGTGAATTATCCGGAAGTGACGGCATTCAGGCGCAAAGCGCCGATTGGGATTGCGTTTACCGAGCCGAATATCGGCGTATTCGGTACCTGTTACCATGAGCTGGATCCGGAAAAACTTGTGATGTCGACCTTTTATCTGAAGAATAATAATGTTCGTGCCATGGTGATGGCGGAAGATAAGGGAGTGATCTGTCTTTATGCCGACAAGCAGAGCAAAAAGCTGGTCGGCGGGGAAATGGTCATGCCGCATGCAGAGCATTTTGTTCATTTGCTGGCCTGGGCGGTGGAGAACGAAATGACTGTGGCGGAATTGATGACAATGCCTTTTTATCACCCGGTTTTGGAAGAAGTCATACAATCTGCAATCGAAAAGTTGTATTATGCGGCTTATGAAGATGAGGAAAGGGCGTCTTCGCCAGAATTAACAGTAATGCAATAAAAAGTAACCGTTTTTTGGTATAATGTTGCGAATTTTTATTAATTTAGCCCCGTTTGAACTCTGTTTTGTGTTGGATTAAGTGCACGATTCGAAGGGTCACGGGGCTTTAACTTAGATGGTATCGAGTGACTAGTCAACAATCTCAAGAACAACGTGATCCATATGCTCAGAGAGAAGCTGAGAAATATGAAAACCCAATTCCAAGCCGTGAGTTCATCTCGGAGACATTAGAGGCAGCACAGAAACCTTTGCGTCTTTACGAAATCGCCAAGCTGGTCGAAGTTCCTGAAGAAGATGAGGAACGTTTCGAGGCACTTTCCCGACGCGTCAAAGCCATGGTTCGAGATGGACAGCTTGTCCGTAATCGACGCGGTGCTTTCGGGCTGTTGCAGAAAATGGATCTGATCAAGGGGCGTGTTTTAGGTCATCCTGACGGATTCGGTTTCGTGGTGCCTGAAGACGGCGGTAAAGACCTGTTCTTATCTGAAAAAGAGATGCACAAGGTTTTGCACGGCGACATCGTCATTGCATCCGTAACCGGTGAAGACCGTCGCGGGCGTCGCGAAGGGATGGTGGTCGAAATCTCCGAACACGCCAACCAGCAGATTTTAGGGCGTCTGGCATTTGAAGACGGGTTGGCTTGGGTTAGACCGAATAATACCCGAATCACACAGGATGTCTTCATTCCGCAAGATGGACTGCTTGATGCTAAAGAAGAGCAGATCGTACTGGTCGAAGTGATTCATCAGCCGTCTTTGCGTTCCGGTCCGATCGGTAAAATCGTCGAAGTGCTCGGTGATTACATGGCGCCGGGGATGGAAATCGATTCGGCCATTCATGATCATTCTATTCCGAATACCTGGTCCGACGAACTTCTAAAAGAATTGGAAGCGATTCCGGATGTTGTAACCGAAGCGGATATGGAAGGGCGCAAGGATTTACGCGCTTTACAGCTAGTCACCATCGATGGTGAAGATTCCAAAGATTTCGACGACGCCGTATTTGCAAAACGCCGTAAGAACGGTTGGCGTCTGGTTGTGGCGATTGCTGACGTTTCACATTACGTTAAGCCGGGGACAGCTCTGGACAAGGAAGCGTATCTACGCGGTAACTCGGTTTATTTCCCGCAACGGGTTATTCCTATGCTGCCTGAAAAGCTTTCGAACGGACTGTGCTCGTTGAATCCTAAAGTGGATCGTCTGTGTATGGTAGCTGATATGTCCGTCAACGATGACGGAACCTTGGAAAGAACGCAGTTTTACCAAGCAGTTATGAACTCGAAAGCACGTTTGACTTATAACCAGGTACACGACATTCTTCAAAATAAAGACAGTGAATTCAGAAAGGAGTTTGCAGATCTTGTCCCGCATTTGGAAGAGTTGAATAGCTTATATCAGACTTTGGTGAAAGCTCGCGAAGAGCGCGGTGCTTTGGAGTTCGATACGGTCGAAACCCGAATTATCTTTGATGAGGCCCGTAAAATTGATTCAATCGTGCCGGTTGTTCGTAATGAAGCACACAAGTTGATTGAAGAATGTATGTTGATGGCTAACGTGGCTACTGCGCGTTATTTGAAGTGGCATAAGATGCCGATGCTGTATCGTGTGCATGAGTCGCCAACGGAAGAGCGTTTGAAGAACCTGAGAACCTTCCTTTCCGATTTCGGTCTGGAATTGGGCGGCGGTGACGAGCCGACCGGTCATGATTATGCCGCGGTCGCTGCAAAAGTTAAGGATCAGCCTTATGAACATCTTGTTCAGACGGTTCTACTTCGCAGTATGAATCAGGCGGTATACCAGCCGGAAAACAAAGGTCACTTCGGCTTGAATTACGAGCATTACACACACTTTACGTCACCGATTCGTCGTTATCCTGATTTGTTGATTCACCGTGCAATCAGTCATGTGTGGACTAAAAAAGGTTCGGCGGCATTTGCATACGATGACGCGAAGATGGCTGAATTAGGAGCGCACTGTTCGGATACCGAACGTCGTGCGGACGAAGCGACACGCGACGCCGTTACTTTCTTGAAGTGCGAATTCCTGTCGCATCGTTTAGGTGAAGAGTACGATGCGGTGATTACTGCAGCGACTAACTTCGGTCTGTTTGTCGAAATCGATCCTTTATATGTGGAAGGTTTGATTCACATTACTGAGTTGGGTGAAGATTATTTCCATTACGACAATGCACGCCACTGCCTGAAAGGTGAACGTACCGGTAAAGTCTACCGTTTAGGTGATCGAGTACGAGTTCAGGTTGCGCAGGTTAATCTGGACGAGCGAAAAGTCGATCTACGTTTTATCGCCGATGAATCTGCTACTGAAGAAGTGTCTGCTGAGGTGGAAGCTGTTGAAGGTGACGAACAGGGTGCTTCGGAAGATGGCGCGGAGAAAAAGAAGCGTAGAAAGAAGCGTTACTACAATAAGAAGAAACGCGGTTCCCGTAGCTCAAAAGGTAAATCGTGAAGCAGGACATCATTTATGGTTTGCACGCGGTTGAGAAGTTTGTCAAGCAATCACCGCATCTGGTCTACCGTTTAAGTGTCATCAAAGGCAGACTGAACAATCGCCAGCAGTCGTTGGTGGATCAGGCCAAATCTTTAGGTTTGACCGCTGAGTTCGTATCCAAGTCGGCATTCAATCAGGTCGACGGCAATCATCAGGGCGTCATGGCTTTGGTGGCATCAAGACCCGAAATGAACGAAAGCGATCTAGCTACATTGATTGAAAAGCTGGATCAGCCACTGTTCCTGTTTTTGGATGAAGTTCAGGATCCTCACAATTTAGGCGCTATCCTGCGAACCGCAGATGCGGTAGGCGTAGATGCCGTCATCATTCCAAAACACAATTCCGTCGGTATGAATGCGACTGTCCGTAAAGTAGCGTCAGGAGCGGCAGAAAACGTCAATCTGATTGTCGTTTCCAATCTGGTTCGTACCATCAAGGCGATGCAGCAAGAGGGAATGTGGATGATTGGTCTAGCTGGTGAAACGGATCAAACGATCTATCAGCACAATCTGACGGGTTCCATCGGTATTGTGATGGGGGCGGAAGGAAGCGGCTTGAGACGTTTGACGAAAGAAGCTTGCGACCATTTGGCGGCCATTCCGATGCAGGGTGTGGCAGAGAGTTTGAACGTTTCCGTTGCGACGGGCGTAGCACTTTACGAAGCTTACCGACAGCGTCACTTAGGATAATCGTTTCTAAACTTCTTCTTTTAGTGCTTCTTGCTTTGAATAGAAGTTCTTTTTCAAACCCGACAGGCCTGTCGGGTTTTGTTTTTTAGGGTTGTTAAGAGTTCTTATACCAGGTAAATGTCGCCTTTGTCATCTACTCGGACTTCAACCGCTTCTAATGCTTCATCCCAGCAAGGACCTTCAATGCAGACGCCGTCTTCGATTCTGAAGAAGGCATCGTGAACCGAGCATTTCATGGTTTTTTCAAAAGGATTGACGTCAATTTTGTAGGCTTCGTTCAGTGGTACGTCCTGATGAGGGCAGTTGTTCACATAGGCCTTCACGCCATCTTCGTATTTGATTAGAACCACCGAGTTCGGGCCGTTGTCCGTATCGACAACCATTGTCTTGGCGTTGCTCAGTTTGTTGATGTTGGCAATCGGCTTGGCAGGCTCCATGGCTTCAAGCAGGTTGTCTAACCCATGCTTAAGACATTTCTGTGCCGCTAACTGGCTTGCCGCTTTTACCGCTTCCGCTAAAGAAGAACCGGAAATCAGGTGGTGTATGACGCCTGCATTGAACGTATCGCCGGCACCTAAGGTATCAACAACCGGTGTGACCGTTTCTGCCGGTACGTGGGAAATGCTACCGTTTGCCGGGCATAACCAGGCTCCTTGATCCCCCCAGGTGCAAATCAGATTGCTGTTAGGCAATTGAGGCTGTATCGCCTTCAATAGCTCTTCACCGTTCGCATACCCCTTGGCGGAGGCGTAATGGTGTGAGAAAAAGATCAGGTTGGCTTGTGGAAGCAAGCTTTCAATCCCGTCACGAGGTTTTTCAACTTCAAGCGAAATAGGCTGGTGACTCAAAAAGGTTTTGGCGATATTGAGCATGCCTTGAAGGTTTTCTACATTACGCCCCTCAAAATGCAGCCAGTCGTATTCTTCGATTTCGATTTTCGCGAAGTGGTCGAAACTCAGTTCGGGAAGGTCACGGTAATGCACGATGGCTCGGTGCCCGTTTTGAGCATTGAGCGTGACGTAAGAGGTTGGAGTGCGTCCTTTTATAAAGCGCTGAATATGCTCAACGTCGATCTTACGCTCTTTGAGACCGTTGACTAATTGTTTGGCTTCGTTGTCTCCGCCAGTCGTTGTGCAGATTGAGGTTTCGTGTCCGAGCTGAGATAAAACGTAAAGTGAGTTGCTGACGTTTCCGCCGATTTGAGTATGGCGATGGCTGGCACGAAGTTCTTCGTCATCATGTAGGGCGTGTGGGACTTTTAAGATAATGTCTAAAACAGCGTTACCGATTCCGAGAATTTTTGCCATGTTGAACCTTTTCTGTAATTTGAAATGAACTTGTATTGCAGATGTGAAATTGGTGTGTATTTTAGCATAGTAGGCCTTTTTTGATCATAATTGGTTTGTCAAGTGGATAATTTTGGAATGAAGTGAATAAAATCATCAAAAAGCTTGACAAATAAATAGCCTGTTTTAGTTTTTATATCTAAATATTGTTTTATGTTTGGTATGTAACGTATTGTTTTGTATGAAATATAAGTAATTGTTTTTGGGGGCGTAAAATCATTTAATTAGCTTGTGCATTATCCACAGAAGCTGTGGATAACTTTGTGAGTAACGTAATAAAAAGCAACTTAAGTGCTTTAAATTAGCCGATAAATATTAAATTGCTTATTTTTTAAACAGTGGATTAAGTGCGTAGAAGATCAGGATGAATTCTTTGCCAGAATAAAATAAAAAATAAAAATGGTGTATCGGTGGTGAAAAAAAATTTAAAAGCTATACAATCATGTTTATGTACTAAATAGAATCGATGTTTTATGACCGACGTTAAAATGGCTTTTAACGCAAGTTGTTTGAATTGCGGCTTGCAAAAAATATGTTTTCCAACCGGGCTGTCTAAAACGGAGATGGATAAACTTGATGATATTGTGCAAAGGAAAGCGCCTTTGCAAAAAAATCAGATGCTGTTTTCCGCCGGTGATAAATTCACTTCTCTGTTTGCAATCCGTGCGGGAGTCATAAAGGTCTACTCTTTTTCGGATGGCGGGGAAGAGATCATTCATGGATTCTATTTGCCCGGCGATGTTGTCGGAATCGATGCGCTTGCGTCAAAAGTTTACATGTTCAATGCAATGGCATTGGATTCGACCAGTGTATGCGCCGTTCCTTTCGATGAATTGAGCGATTTATCACAAAAAATTCCCCATCTGAATCAGCAAGTATTTAATATAATGAGTAAAGAGGTGGTGGAAGGGCGTTTGCACTCTGAATTGTTGACCAAGAAGAATGCAGACCAGAGAATTGCACAGTTCATCTGGAGCATGGCAGAGCGTTTCAAAAGCCGAGGCTACCACTACCTTGAGTTTCGTTTAAGTATTCTGCACAGGGACGTAGCTGTTTACCTAGGTTTGACACCAGAGACGGTTTCCAGAATTCTGGCCAAACTTCATCAAGACAACGTTGTCACGTGGAAAAAGAAAGAATTGCAGATTCATGACGAAGTCGCCCTTAGAACTTTGGCCGGCAGTCATTTTTGTGATTCTAACTCCAGCGTAAAAGCTGTATAGTATGTATGGTTAATGTTGGTTTTACCTAAAAAGTTTTTTAAAAAAAGAAATGGATGGATGAAATGAAAGTACAAAGTTTAAAACTATTATTCTCAGCGGCTTTTCTAGGATTGATGCTTGCGGGATGTAGCTCGACTCCAACTGCAGAAGGCGATGCTGAAGCGGCAAATCAGGAAGTGATGGATAAGACCGTTGTCGAAACTTCGGTTGCAGATCAGAGCTCGGCTAAATCAACAGATTTGAATGACATGCAGGCGAAACTGGCTGGCATGGTTGTACGTTTCGATTTCGACCGTTCTGAAGTGAAATCTGAATTTTTCGATGTTATCAAAGCCAACGCGGAATACATGATGGCGGACAGCAGTGCGAAAGTGACTGTAAGTGGTCATTGTGACGAGCGCGGTACACGTGAATACAACTTGGCATTGGGTGAGCGTCGTGCGAACGCGGTTAAGGATGCATTGATCGCGGAAGGCGTGAGCGCAGACCGTATCACCGTTATCAGTTATGGTGAAGATAATCCGGTAGCGGAAGGTCATAACGAAGCGGCTTGGTCACAAAACAGACGTGCAGAGTTTTCATACTAAGTATTTCTGAAACAGATCAAACTTGGTAAAGCCTTCCTGACTTGTTAGTCAGGAAGGCTTTTTTGTTTATAATTCTTGTTTTTAAAACCAAATTAAAAAATTAAAGAGTGGTTATGAGTACAGAGGCCCCAACAGTCAATTATTTAGCAGATTACCAATCCCCGTTTTATTCAATCGAATCGGTATTTCTTGAATTCGATTTGCAACCTCAGCAGACGGTGGTGACCAATACCATGAAGTTGCGGGCGGAGCAGCCTGGACAACCGTTGGTCCTGGCGGGGGAAGAGCTTGAATTAATCAAAGTGCTGTTGAATGGAGAGGAGGTGACCGAGGCCTGTCGAGTTGATGATGAGACGTTGACTCTGGAAACGGAATTGCAGACATTTGAGCTGACGGTCGTCACTCAGATATCTCCGCAAACCAATACTTCTTTGGAAGGCCTGTATCGCAGTAGCGGAAATTACTGTACTCAATGTGAAGCGGAAGGCTTCAGAAAGATTACCTATTTTCTGGATCGTCCGGATGTTCTGACTTATTTCACTACTAAAATTGTCGCGGATAAGAAAGCGTGCAAGGTGTTGCTGTCTAACGGCAACTTGGTCGAATCTGGCGATTTGGAAGGCGATCGCCATTACGCCATCTGGGAAGATCCGTTCAAAAAGCCGTCTTATCTGTTTGCGTTGGTCGCCGGTAATCTGGAGCATATAGAAGATCATTTCATTGCGGCGGACGGTCGTAAGATTGTATTGCGTATTTATGTGGAAGAACGCAATATCGACAAGTGTCAGCATGCGATGGTGTCGTTGAAAAAATCAATGAAATGGGACGAAGATCGTTTCGGACTCATTTACGATTTGGACATTTACATGATTGTCGCAGTCGATGATTTTAATATGGGGGCGATGGAGAACAAAGGCCTGAACGTTTTTAACTCCAAGTATGTTCTTGCCAAACCGGAAACGGCAACAGATGTCGATTACGAAGGCATTGAAGCCGTCATCGGTCACGAGTACTTCCATAACTGGACAGGGAATCGTGTGACCTGTCGTGACTGGTTTCAGTTGACGTTGAAGGAAGGTTTGACGGTATTCCGCGATCAGGAATTTACCGCTGATATGCTTTCTCCGGCCGTGAAACGCATTGAAGATGTCCGTCGCTTGAGAAACAACCAGTTTCCTGAGGATGCCGGACCGATGTCGCACCCGATTCAACCCCAGTCTTATATCGAGATGAATAACTTCTACACCATGACCGTGTACGAGAAAGGGGCTGAAGTGGTCCGACTTTACCATACGTTGTTGGGCGAAGAAGGATTCCAGAAAGGGATGAAGTTGTATTTTCAACGTCATGACGGTCAGGCGGTGACCGTGGAAGACTTTAGAAATGCAATGGCGGATGCTAATGCTATCGACTTGTCGCAGATGCATAACTGGTATGTACAGTCGGGCACACCGACACTGCGTATCGAAGACCGTTACGATCCCGAGACCCGAACTTATACGTTGCAATGTCAACAATCTTTGCCGGAACAGGAAAGCGAATTCAAGCCGCTGTTGATTCCAATTAAGATTGGCTTGTTGTCAGAAAACGGTGAAGTCCTGACGTTCACGGTTCAGCCGGGTGTGGATTTCGAAACACTGAATGGGGTCGAAGAGGTTTTGCTGACCATGACGGAAGAGACGCAAACGTTCGTGTTTGAGAATGTCGAATCCAAACCGGTTCCTTCTCTTCTAAGAGGGTTTTCGGCGCCGGTATATCTTGAGTTCGATTATTCAGCAGAAGCATTGAGCCTGCTTAGCCGTTCCGACAACGATTCATTTGTACGTTGGGAAGCGTTTCAGACATTGGCTTTGAACGAAATCAAGCTTAATATCGGCCGTTATGAGCAACAGCAGGTACTGCAGGTTTCCGATGCCATGAAGGCTGCATTTAGCGGTGTTCTACAGGATCATGCTGCTGACCGTGCCTTGACCGCTTTGACTTTGACTCTGCCGGACCTAACGTATATCGGTGAACAGTTTGAAACCATCAATGTTGATGCCGTCTATGAGGTTCAACGTTGGTTGCGTATGCAAATGGCCGGTGCCTTTAAGGCTCAGTTGGAATCAGTTTATGCTGAACTGGCTGGACAACAAGGAGACTATCGTTACGATAAGGATGATATAGCGGGTCGTATGCTCAAAAACGTCTGTCTGGATTATCTGGTACTTTTGGAAGATCGCTTTACACTGGCAGAAGAGCAATTCAAGGCTCAGCAGAACATGACCGATGTTTTGGCGGCGCTCAATGGTATTGCGCACACCGACCACAAAAATCGACAGGCCTGTCTGGATGAGTTTTATCAGAAATGGATGCATGACCCATTGGTATTGGATAAGTGGTTCGCTTTGCAGGCCGGTTCGCATCATGTGCATGCGTTGGAACACGTTAAAGCGTTAGTATCGCACCCGGATTTCACCTATGAAAACCCGAATAGGGTACGAAGTGTGCTTGGAGTTTTCGGGCGTTTGAACTTGCTTGGATTCCATCGTGCGGACGGTGAAGGGTATGAATTCCTAGCTGACCAAGTGATCAAGCTGGATAAGATTAATCCTCAGGTTGCGGCGCGTATTGTCGCCCCGTTTACGCACTGGAAGCGTTATGACCAGCTTCGTCAGGGGCAGATGAAATCCGCCTTGAAAAAGATTTCAGCCGTAAAAGGGCTTTCCAAGGATGTGTTTGAGATTGTTTCCAAGTCGTTGTCGGCTTAGTGGAGCCTATGAGGGAACACGGTTTGATTAAAGTAGGTTGTTTTCGATTATGCTTAGAATAGATCGGTCAATCCGTTTTCCTTATTTTAAAAGGGCGGCACTCTGCTGCGCTTTGATATTGGCGGCGCCTGCGGCAAGCCTTGCCGGGCAGGAGGAAAAGCCGAAACTCTCTTTGCAACAGCAAATCGAACAGATCGATCAGGAAATTGTTTTATTGCGTGCCGAACTGGCGCGTAACAATGGTGATGTCGAAGGGCTCAAGCGATACATTCGAGAGCTCGACGAGATGGATTTGATTCCTGGCTACAAAGCACGTTTCGAATTGCTCAAGGCGTTTCTGAAAGAGCAGGAAAATAAGCCTAAACCTTCCGTTTCTGTTGAGGCGTCGTTTCACTTGCCGGATATGAATGGCACGGTGGTCGTATTGTTGCCGCTGAGCGGCGAGTATTCGGTTGTGGGTGAAACAATTCTATCCGGACTTACGGAAAACTGGCCGCTTTCGAAGCAGCCAGTCGTATTGGATACTGCGATTTACGATAACTTATTCGAGCTTTGGGAGTTGGTCAAGCTGTATTCGCCCGACTTCATTATCGGTCCGTTGGATCGGTCGCGTTCTCTGGCATGGCAAGCGTTAAATACCAATATTCCGACGCTTTACCTGAATCAGCTAGATCATTTCAATCAAAACGAAAAGGGACTCTCACCGAGTAAGATGTCAGGATTGCCACAGTTGCAGGCCTTTATTGAAAAAGGCGGCTATAACCACCTTCTTGTTCTTAAAGACCGTTCTGAACACTCCGAAAAACTCGAGCAGAAATTCCAGCAGGCCTGGTTGAAAGAGAACCCCTATACTTCTTATGAATCCATCGTCGTGACGGACAGGGTCGATCAGGCAGTCAATACTGCATTGAATATTCAAAGCTCCATGAGTCGTCATAACTGGCTGCAAAAGACCCTGCAGACCCGTCTGGAGTTTGAACCGCGTGCTCGTCAGGATATCGATGTTGTGATCGATTTTCTGAGCCGTGGGGACGCTGTTCAGGTGAAGCCCCTAATCGATTTTTACCATCTGAATCGTACCTTGAACTTATGGTACCCATCCGTCTATCCTTCCCGTTTAGAGCTTCAGGCACACCTTGGTGCCTGGCAGCAGACTTACGCCTTCCTTCCCCCTTATTTAACTCAAATGGACGACTCTGATGCCGAAGAAAATGTTATCGAAAGCAAAACTGGCCTGTTTTATGCTTTAGGAGAGTTGTCGGCAAAGATCGTCAATAATTTCCGCATTTTAGAACCCGAACAGATTATTGAATATTCGCCTTTAGGCGAGCTGATCAGCGATTCTTATGGAGAGTTGCAGTTGTTGCCGAACGTCTACTGGTTGGATGACAAGCAGTTGCAGCCAGTGCCGGAATTGCCGTTCCGCTTTTGATTGAGCGTGACTCCGGGATATTGAATATAAGGCTTGCTCCACTTAGTGTGGATGAAATTATTTTTTCCATAAACGATAAAAAAGGAAAAGTTTGTGGCATCGGTTGATGAAACTTTCGATCCTAATGATCTAGACAGTATTGATGCGTTACTTGACGAAGCCGAACAAGAGGTTTCCGAGAACCTTGAAGAAGAGGCGCTTTTGGATGAAGAAGCGGTAAGAACGCAGGATGTCGATGTTCAAACGGTCGAGCCAGAGAGTGAACCACAGATTGCCGATCCGGTAGAAGAGGTCGACCGTGTTGAGCAGGTCGACAATATTGAATCGGTTAAGAATTCAGAGCCTGCAAAGAGCTTGGATTCGGATAGTGAAGACTTTTTATCTAAGCGTGCAGCGGCACAAAACCAATCTAAAAATGGATTATCGGCGGCAGAGATGGATGCTATAAAAAAACTCGTTATTATTTTTGGATCAGTCATTATTGTTCTCGCGTTGGCTTTGATCGGGATTGGTATCTGGGGGGCATTATCCGCCTCAAAAGGACTGGATGAAGAGACGCAAGCGATACTGAATGAGATCAAGTCTGGAACAGAGCAGAATACGCTCGGTCAGGTATCCAGCTCTAAAGCCATGGAAACCATGGAAAAGAAATTGGATGCGCTGAGTTTCCAGATGGAGCAGATAACGGCGGATATTGCCGCTTTAGAAAGTAAAGTGAAAGTGTCTGCCGCTACGCCAGTGGCTATCGCTATACCGAGTGATTCCACAAAATCTCCGGAGGTAAAAGGAAGTAGTGTTCCAGAACCGGTTTCTGCCGGAGCCAGTGTCGCGAGCGGTCAATTGTCCGGAAAATTGAATTCCGTAGGCTATAAAGTGACCAAGGCGCAAAGACGGATCGACGAAGTGAATCGACGTGTCAAGAAGCTACAGGGACAATATGCCACGCTGTTGCATAGTGTAAAAGTGGTTGAAAAGCAGATCCTCGATCAGCAGGTAAAGGCCCAGAAAGAAAAAGAAGTGGATAAGAAAGCTCAGGAACAATCTGGTTATCAATATTCTGATCCAGATGGAGCTGGTTACGGTCAGGTTCAACCGGATACTTATCCTTAAATAGAAAGGTAAGCCGTGATGTTGAAGTGTCGCAATGTCATCCGGCCGGTTGTTCTGCTTGCGATTGTTCAGGCGGCAACGGGCTGCAGCATGATGGAACGCAGTCATTACCAGGTACCGGACTATTATGAAACCAGGTTGATCCCAGAAAAATATTCGGTCGGAAAGACCTATTATGTGAAAGATTTACGATGCAGTGCCGTTAACGGTGAATGTAACCGTTCGGATTTTATACAGCATCGAGAATATGAAAAACCTTATTATTTGAGTAAATAATGGAGAATGTCATGAAAAAAAGCACCTTTGCCTTAGCGGGTATATTAGTTTCGGCTTCGCTGGCGGGATGTTCAACTACTTCGCAAGTGTCAGGCAAGCCGGATCCATCGGCTTCGAATGTTCAAGTTTCGACACCGGTCGGAACCAAGGCGGCTGTGGTTTATCGTAAGCCGGAGCGCGTGAAGATTACTGGAATCGGTTACGGAGCTGAGAGTACTTTTTCAGCTTATACACCAGGTCAGCGCCGATTGATGGCGATTCGTGCCTCTAAGCTGGATGCTTATCGTGCGTTGGCAGAACAATTGTACGGAATCAAGATCGACAGTAATACGTCCATTTCAACGTTGACCGCTAAAAACGACAGTTTCAGAGCGCGTGTGAATGCAGTGGTTCGTGGAGCACGTGTCGTCAGCGTCACCCCGATGGCAGACAATAACTATGAAACGGTTTTGGAAGTGTATGTTGATAAACGTTTCTTCGAGGATACGTTCATCTACAGATCAGATTCTGCTGCGGATGTGAAGACGCCATCTGAAGTTTGTGTTACCTGTTACGAAGCTGGAGCTTATTGATTTTCCGTTAGAGGGAGCTGATGGAGTTTTTTCGGTTTCAACGGGTTAAGGGAGCGTGAAATGCGCAAGCAAAAAATCATAATTGTATCGTTGTTAATTGCCTTTTTCACTTGGATGGAGGTGGCTCAGGCCGCCAGTATCAGTACCCGAGTGAGAATTCTTGAGGGGAAGGTCTCGAAGCACGATAAAAAGATTAAATCGGAAGCGGCAGCACGTCAGGTTTATGAAAAGAAAGTCGATGGAAAATTAGGCGTGGTGGATGATCTTGAAAAGAAAGTAAAGAAAATTATGTCTGAGATGCATGCCGATAAAGCTTCCAAAGGCGATGATAAACGATATACCTATCCATAGTGCTTAAGAAATTGATTTTGTTGTTTACTCAAATAAAAAGCCCGGCGATACGCCGGGCTTTTTTTATATGTGGTGGGTAAAAGTTATTCGCCTTTTTTAGAAAGTTCGCGGCGTTCGTGTTGAGCGAATTCGATTTCCTTGGCCTGAATGAAAAACAGCAATTTTCTTCTGTCTTCTTCCGAAAGGTTTTGATATTCCAGGGCGACTCTATATGCATCGTCCTCGTCTTCGATGGGCGTAACTTTCACGACATCACATCGGACTAGAATCGGTGGTTCATTTTCAAGCGGTTTGATCAGAAGGTCGATCTTGTCGTTCAGAGTGATGGTTTCATTAATGTTGAAAGAAACCCCACCTCCACTTAAATTGACAAGGCGCTGAGGAATAGCACGGGTCAATTGGTTGGCGTCAATCGTCTGCATCATAAAATTGATCTTGCTGTTCATGGCGCTCAGAGCTGACGCAAGTAGACTGCTTTTAAGATTGATCTGTGCGACGACCTCGTTGATCTGTTCGTCAAGCTGAGCCAGGTTCTGCATGAAGTATTCTTCAATGTACTTGGAGTCCGGGGCTTCCGGTAGTGGAATTTTATCCAGCTCTTCTTCGGGCACAATGCGGAAACTGCACGGCATCATGACATCAATTCTAAAAAACAAACGTTGATCGCTTTTCATCTTGGCTCGCTTTAATCTTTTCTTCGGCTTGACCGAGTGGGGTTACTCATCAATAAATCGATAATGTTATCACGCAATAATGTGAATACGCGGAATGGAAACAGATTAGCAGAAACCAAGCCAACTGCAAGTAAACAGTAAAACCCAAAGGCGAGTTGGTTCGGGAAAAAGTTAAGCTTTACCTAGGCTGGAGCGGTTTTTGGATTGTTTGCTTTCGCCAGAGGAATCGTAGAGGTTTACATCCGATTCAGGCTGTTGAGTCAGTAAGTTGATCGAAACCTGATTGATGTTGCTGAGTATTTGAATGCTCATGCCGTTGGAAATATTCAGGTCGCTACAGGCCTGACTGAGTGTCAGCGCGTTATCCACTTTTTCTTGTAGCGTTTTGGATATGTTATTGAAAGCCTTGTCTTGAGCCAGTTTATATAAACTTACATTCGGGCTAAGTTGGCTGAATTGTTTTTCGATCGTGTCTGATAAAGACTGGATTTTTTGACTTAGAAGCGATTTTTGTTCGACGATTTCGACGAGCTTGTCGATGTCGTTCTGCTTTAGAAAATCCGACTCGGAATGAAGTAGGGCCTGAAATTCGAGCAATAGCTGACTTAACGCGTCAATTTGTGAGGAGAATTGCGTTGCGTTAAATCCGGCCAGCTCGTCCAGTTGCGTCATTTTTTATGCTGTAAGCACTAAATACTTGAGAAAAGCGCTTCTGACTGAATCAACTTTTCTGCGATTTTCTGAGGGTTCACTTGATAAGAACCGTCTTGAATCGACGCTTTTAAAGTCGCGATTTTGTCTGAATTGTCAATCGAGACATCTTTGGCTTTGTTTTCAAGGTCGCGTACCTGAGTCAACATATCAGTTAATGTGACTTTGTCGGTTGCGACATTTGAATTGCCCGCTCCCTGATTTACCGGCGCACCGGTTCTTTCCTGGGACTTAAGCTGTTCGGCATTTCGTCCGGAAGCGACGTTCGCGTTGAAATTTTTAATATCCATAATCTTTGGCCTCACACCCAAATAGTGGTAGTCATTCTACCAATTAATTCAATATTCTAATAGCGTTATCGGCGGCTTTAGAAAAGCTTTAATAGTTTTTTTAAATTTTTTTACGGTACATAGACAGTGTTGGGAGCAATAACGATGCCTTTTACGGTTTTTTTAGAAGAATTGTTTTCAACTTCAATCTGTTGGCGCTCCACACCGTCTTGTAAAGCCGTGCCTTTTGTCTTGACTTCAATGCCACCGATTTTGGAAACAATCGTGACCGTTTGTTTCTTGAAAACCAAGTAGGGCGGCTGCAAGTCCCGGATGCTGAGAATCTCGTTTGGCCCGATGGCCTTTTTAGCCCTCATTCCAATAGCTGTTTCCGTTGAAATCAAGCTGTTCGAACTGGCCTTTTTGTAAGGTACCAATATCCGTTTAACGTCTTCAGGTTTTATAACGGCCTGTTTTAAAATTCCTTGAGTGGTGATGACCACCGGAAGTTTGCCTTCAATGGTCGCGCTGACATAAATTTGCCATGAGGGCGCGTTGCATTTGACGCCGATAGTGATTCGTCCTGTGTATTTTGTCGGGTTTCTGTCACTGATTTCAATTGGTTTGCCACACTTGGGTAGCTTGATACGCTGACTGAGTTTTTTTAGATGAATTTGGGGATCATATAATTTTTGGTCAGTTTTTTGCTTGATGTAATCCATCACTTGATCGTATACGGTCTCAAGTGATTGAAATTCATTGGGTTGGCCGGAATTATCGGCGGCAAACGCGGATGTTTGACTGAACAAAACAATCCAAAATGCCAATGTGTAAAAGTATTTTTTCACCATGAGGGCAGTCTAACATGAGTTTCAAAGACTTTTAAGAGTGGCTTGCGTTATAGTAAGCAGGTTTAAACGCAATGGAATTACAGATGGATAAGGTGGCGTAACAATGTCTAGCTTTTTGAAAGGGGTTGACCAAAGAACTTCCTTGGCCGGTATGAACCGCATGGAGTTGCTATTATTTACCATTAAGGGGAAGCAGCTTTTTGGAATTAATGTCTTTAAGGTTAGGGAAGTCATCCGTACTCCACCTATTTCTCCGGTACCTAAAGCGGATCCTCGAGTGGTTGGCGTTTCAGATATTCGCGGTTTGACGATGCCGATGATCGATCTGGCCAAGGCGTTGGATCTGGAGCCTGTTCCGGAAGAGAATTACTCGGGGACTTTGACCATCGTAACGGAATTTAACAGTTCTGTTCAGGGCTTTTTGGTAGAGGACGTCGATCGGATCGTGCATATGCGCTGGGAAGACATTTTGCCGCCGCCGGAAAGTTTGCAGGGTGTCAATTATTTAACGGGTATTACGCGCGCTCGTGATCAAATCGTTGAAATCGTCGATGTCGAAAAGGTATTGGCAGAAGTTTCTGGCTTGCCGGAAGGTATGTCGGATGAGTTTATTGTTTCGCATAAAAATCAAACGCAGGGTCATAACTTTTTTGTGTTGGGTGCAGACGATTCGACGGTTGCGAGAACTCAGCTTAAGAATACGCTGGATAAGTTGGGCATCAGTAATCAGATTGTCAGTAATGGACGTAAGGCCTTGACGCTGTTGAAGGCTTGGGCGGACGAAGCGGAAAATGGAATGGGCAAGAAGGTGAGTGAACGCGTATTAATGGTCATTTCGGATATTGAGATGCCGGAGATGGATGGTTATACCTTGACCACCAGCATCCGTAAGGATGATCGCTTGAAAGACCTGTTTGTTGTATTGAACTCTTCTTTGAGTGGCGGCTTTAACGAGAGTCTGACCGAAAAAGTCGGAGCAAACGTTTTCTTGTCTAAATGGCATGGTGAAGAGCTGGCAAAGGTTATTGTTAACCGTATTGAAGACGTTAACAGACAAAGAAAGGTACTGGCAGAGGAAGCCTAGGTATGAAGTATAAGTGGCAGAATTCTCTGTTAATCGGTTTGCTGACGGTCTCTTCATGGTGTTTTGCTGCGGAAGATACTCAGCCGGTCACGGATTCGTTTGCTCCGGTTGCAGCAGAGGGGCATTGCGTTACGGTAACGGGATCCGCTTCTACCGAGAATGTAGATGAAGCTTTTGCAAGGCAGATGGCTATCCGTAATGCATTGAGTTTTGCCAGTTTGCAGAACAATGTCACAATCTCTTCCGATCAATCGCTTGAAAATTTCGAGTTGACCCGAGATGCCGTTCGTTTCACCTCCCATAGCAAGGTCAAGGCTTACCGGGTGATTGAAGAGGGTCTGGAAGAACCATTCGGCGAGTACGGCGAACAGAAAAAAGGCCCTTTACGCTATCAGGTGAAATTAAGCGTCTGTCTGACTGAAAATCCTCAGGTGTGCGAGAACCTATCAGGTAACCAGTATCAAACCCGATTGGCAATTGCACCGCTGGTGGTTGCAAAAAGTTATGCGGCAAGGGATATTTCAAATCTTATTCCAGGTTACCAGGTGGAATTGCAGCGTCGCTTAAAAGAGAACGGCTATCGCAATCTGACCATGCTTGACACTCAAATTGGGGTGGATGAGCAGGGTGTCATTTCTCCGAATCTTTCCAAAGAAGTGTTGGAGCCCATTCGTGACCGTACGGGGGCGCAATTCGTGTTGATGTCGGTGTTGAGATCCGTATCGGCTCACGCTGAAGACCACCCTTATCTGAATCAGGTTAAGCGTTTCTATAATCTGGAAGTAAAGCCGGACACCCGCTATATTGAAGTGGACTGGTATGTGGTTGATTTGATGAATCGTACTTTGGTCTATCAACAGAGAGGTGGTTTCGACGTCAAGGGTAAGGTGCGTGTCGGGCGTGACCGTCCGTTTGGCAGCAATGCATTTTTTGCCACTGATACCGGAATGGCGTTCCACGCTTTGTTGAACCAAGAGGTGAAAGACGTGGTTTCCTCATTGCGTTGTGAAGAGCTTGAAACCCAGGTCATCGATGTGCGTAACAACGAATATATCATTTATTTAAATGCCGATTCCGGTGCTAAGGCCGGCGATTCATTGGCGGTTTACAGTCGAGACGGTCGCAGTGTTCAGTTTCAGGGTGTTGACTTGGGAATGGACGAGAAGCCAAGCGCCTTTATCCGAATCAAACGTATTTTGCCACGTTTTGCGGTTGCCGAAATGGTGGCCAAAAAAGGTGTTATCCAAGTCGGTGACGTCGTTAAGGCTTGGTAAAGACCGATGCCGGACGCCCGTCCGGCACGCTTAATGAGCATCGTTTATCCTTTTCTTTTTTATCTACACCCCTTTTTTTCTTAAATGCTTCAGTCCTCAAGTACTGACTAAATCTTGTCGTCTTTTTCTAATTTTCCGAAAAGCCATGCTGAGTTGTTGATTTTTTTGCCGCTTTTTTAAGTGTCAAAAAAATGACCAGGCCTGTTGGATTTGAAAAATATTCAATTTCCTCAAGCTAAAGTTTTGATAAAGAGGCAGTAATCGGCCGCTTTTCAAAAAACTTTAGTCTTTTTTTTAATGAAAAGACTGTTTTTTTAGTTTTTGGCATTCGGATTGCTAAAACTCTTTGCAGAAAAACACGTTCATTTTGAATGTTTGAATAAGTGGTTGAACCGAAATTGAATTCGTTTCAACGAGTAAAGAGGAAGCAGTGATGGCAGAGTCTATTTTCGGTATCCATGAAAGAGCGCTACAAATTCGAACCGCACGCGGTGAGATTTTGGCGAATAACCTGGCGAACGAAGATACACCGAACTTCAAGGCAAGAGACATTGATTTTCGTCAGGCAATTACCCAGGCGCAGGAAAGTCTGTCCCAGTCCAAGCCGGATCTTGTTAAGACAAACTCTCGACATATCAGTGGATTCGCAGATGCGACAACTGAAAGCTTCTTGAAGTACCGGGTTCCGACACAGCCTTCACTGGATGGCAATACCGTTGAAACGCATGTTGAAAAAGCCAAATTTATGGAAAATGCCATGCAGCATCAAGCGACGTTGGAATTTATCAATGCCAAGATTACCGGTATTCGCGGCGCTTTGCGCGGTGAATAATTGATTTTGAATTTTTGATTGGAGGAGACGTAAAGTGTCCATGTTTAATATTTTAGATATCTCAGCTTCGGCGATGCACGCACAGACCGTGCGTTTGAATACCGTCGCCTCCAATATGGCGAATGCGGACAGTGTCAGCTCGAATAAAGACGAAACGTACCGTTCAAAGCAACCGGTTTTTCAGACGATTCTGGACCGTACAACTAACGAGCCAAAAGGCGGAGTAAGAGTTAAGGAAATCGTTGAGAGCCAGGCGCCGTTAAAGATGGAATATAACCCGAACCACCCAATGGCGAATGAGGAGGGGTATATCTTCCGCCCGAACGTCAATGTGGTCGAGGAGATGGCGAACATGCTGTCGGCCTCCCGCTCTTATGAGACGAATATTGAGGTGATGAACACCTCTAAACAACTTTTGTTAAGAACCATTCAGCTCGGTAAATAAGGAGATAGATCATGGCTGATTATTTACCCGATATTACAACAGGTAATAAGGATTATATGGCTGCGATGCAGCAGTTGTCGGATCCATCTTCCAGTGCGCCGAACAAGCAGCTTGGTCAAGCGGATTTCTTAATGTTGCTGACGACACAGATGCAGAATCAGGATCCGTCCAAACCGATGGATCCGACAAGCTTTGTGACCGACCTGACTCAGATGAGCCAGTTGGAGTCGACCAACAAGATGACGGAGTCGATCATGGCATTGACGACCGGCTTCCAAAATATGCAGACCCTGCAGGGGGCCTCATTGATTGGTAAGAGTGTTCAGGTGAACGGCGAGGAATTCTCTCATACTCAAGGACAAGATTCTCAGCTTACTCTAAATGCCGATCAGCCATTGACTGACGTTAAGTTGGTCGTTAGTGACAGTAATGGTCTGGTTAAAGAGATCGACGTGGGTGCATTGCAGGAGGGGGAGAAGATTGTTAGCTGGGATGGTTTGGATAACGTCGGAGTGGAGCGTGGGAGTGGTGTTTATTCATTGACTGCTTACGGAACCGATGAAAACGGCGATTTGAAATCTATCGACACGGTTGTCGCGTCGAAAGTGAATAGTGTGGGTGTTAACACGGATGGTTCGATTACCTTGACCCTGGCAACTGGGGAAAAGGTCGCAATGGATGCGGTAAGGGAAATTAGTGCCTAACCCCGTTTTTAACAGTTTTTAGAATTAACGGATATTTAAAAGAATTAAGACAAAATTTCTGAAGTTAAGTCAGATGTAGGAGAAAGTCATGGGTGTATCATTCGATTTAAATGCTTTAAGTGGTATTAACGCGGCCTCTACGGGGTTAGGTGTTATTTCAAACAACCTGGCCAACGCACAATCGGTCGGTTTCAAGGGATCTCGTGCCGAGTTCGCAGACATGTTCTCGGGCGCTCAGAACACGGCCGGTAACGGTGCGCGTGTTGCTGCTATTACACAGGACTTCAGCCAGGGAACGATCAACGGGACCGGACGAGAGCTGGATATGGCGATCGACGGGGAAGGGTTCTTCGTGCTGGAAGATCAGACTGGACGTTACGGTAATATCTATACGCGAGAAGGTTCGTTCAAGTTAGATAAAGACGGTTATCTGACTGATCAGGAAGGGAATAAAGTGCAGGGTTATCAATTGAACCTGGCGCTTTCAACTGAAACCAAGCCGGTTTTTGATACGACTCTTAGCTCGATTGACCTGGATGAATTGAACAAAACGCCAAAAGCGACCGATGAAATGAACTTCGACATCAACCTGGATGGTGAAGAAGATAACAACATCGATCCGGTCACCGGTGTTTCTGTTGGTAACGATACTGCGGCCAACCTTGATAAGTTGGTTGATATCGATACTGCGGCTGGCCCTTATGACGGTTTCCCTGACTTCTCTACCAATAAGATCATTCACGACTCTTTGGGTGGTGAGCACCGTTTGACTGCGAACTTCTATAAGAGGGATGTTGTTTCGGTTGCAAACTCCGATTTGACCTATGTGCCTGCGAGCGATTCTTATGTGGCTGCGGCAGCGGGTGCAGGGGATACAAAATATACAAGTTGGATCGTGCAGTATACGATGCAGGATTACAATGAAACCACCGGTCAGTGGGAGACTAGCGGACACCGAGCCGACCAGACAACTACACCTCCATCAGCCACAACTGAAGAAGGTCAGGTCTTTGAATTGAGATATGATACGAGCGGTAACCTGATTGATGTCAGAATGCCGGTAACCGCGGCGGGAGGTACTTACGATCCGACCAACATCATTGGGCAAGATAACACGAATGAACCTCTACCAGATATTATCAACGGTGGAGCTGCGGGCTGGGAAAGTGTTGGATCTCAGCCACAGCTGGATTTCATCATCGATACGCCGCTGACGGGAGCGAACGATCCATTAGGTAATCCAAACGATGCATCTACAATTGTAAATATCGATGCGAACTTGGGTGATATGACTCAGTTTGCCGGTACTTACAGTTTGCGTGGTGTGTCACAGAACGGTTATTCAGTCGGTGACTTGGTCGGTTTGAATACCGGTCTGGACGGTGTGATTGAAGCACGTTATTCGAACGGTCGTTCGGTACCGGTTGCCCAGTTGGCGTTAGCAAACTTCTCGGATAAGAATGCATTGCAGAAATTGGGTGGACAGACCTACGCTGAATCCTTTGATTCCGGTTTGGCTCAGTTGGCTAAGCCTGAAACCAGTGGTATGGGTTCTATCAATGCCGGTTCGCTTGAGTACTCTAACGTGGATGTTGCGACTGAATTGGTCAACATGATTCAGACTCAAAGAACTTACCAGGCTTCTGCTCAGGTAATCTCTACATCGCAAACGTTGACGCAAACAATCCTACAGCTATAAGTAATTATTAATTAAACGATTTCTGGTCTTGCCGGCAAATTCTTTGCCGGCCTTTTTGCCGCCCCGGCAATATCTACCCATATTAGTTTATCGGCCGCTTTCTGAATACTTTAGAAAAAACTTTTACCAAAGTTGGCACGGACAATGCTAAATACTCGTTGAAATAAAAAATAAGTGTCAAAACGCTAACACACTAGGGAAAACAATCACATCGAAAGTCGTTAGAACTTAAAGAATGTGTTTATCGGTTAAGGCGGGCGTCTGATTTTTGACGTTTCGTTTTAACCACTATTTTTGGACTGGAAACGATTTTTTGCTGGGAGAAACAATATGGATCGCATGCTATATATCTCAATGAGTGGCGCTAAGGAAGTCATGTTGTCGCAGGCGAATAACGCCAACAACTTGGCGAATGCCAATACAGACGGATTCAAGCAGGATTTTAATGAGTTTCGTGCCCAGCATGTACAAGGTCCAGGTTGGCAGTCTCGTACATACAGTCTGGATGAACGTCCGGCAACCGATTTTACGCCGGGGGCAGTAAAAGTGACCGGCCGCGAATTGGACGTCATGACGAAAGAAAACGGTTTTTTAGCCATTCAGACACCGGAAGGTGAAGAGGCCTATACAAGAACCGCCAGTATGCAGGTGACAGCCAACGGTGATTTGGTGGATGTTAAAGGCAATCCGATATTAAATACCGGAGGTGTGCCGATCAATATTCCACCTTCCAAAAGTATTACGATCGGTGACGACGGTACGATTTCGATCGTTCCGGCCGGATCTCCAAGTAATCAATTGGTGGTGCTGGATCAATTGCGTCTGGTCGAACCGGATTTGAAATCCCTCGAAAAGGGCGAAGATGGTTATATTCGCCAGATTCCTGGTGCCGGTGAGCTGATTCAGGGGAATGTAAAGGTCGTTTCCGGCGCTTTGGAAGGCAGTAACGTGAATACTGCGGAGGCGCTGGTGAATATGATTGAGCTTTCTCGTAAGTATGAAATGCAGGTCAAGATGATGTCGATCGCCAAGACCCACGCACAGAAGTCCGATCAGATTCTGTCATTAAGTTAAGTAAGTAGGTAAATACGATGAATAGAGCATTATATGTTGCAAAAACCGGTTTAGAGGCACAGCAGTTTCGCCTGGCCGCTATTTCGAACAACCTGGCCAATGCCAATACTTATGCTTATAAAGCCGGGCGTGCCGAATTCGACGACTTGATGTATCAGAATGTCAGGCAGCCAGGTGCCCAGGCAACACAGGATGAAGCCAATACACTGCCTTCCGGCTTGCAGCTGGGGACTGGGGTTAAAGCGATTGGGGTTCAGAAAATCCATACCCAGGGTAACATCATGGTTACCGACAATCAGTTGGATATTGCCATTGAAGGAAAAGGTTTCTTTCAGACCCTGGATTCCAATGGGAACTTGATGTACACCCGTGACGGTTCCTTTCAGGTGAATCAGAACGGTGATGTTGTCACCTCATCCGGCTATTTGTTGGAGCCGAATATCAATATTCCGCAGGATGCAACGAGCATTTCTATCAGTCGTGACGGTGCTGTGTATGTGACTCAGCCGGGACAGACGCAGCAAAACCAGGTTGGTCAGATCGAGTTGGCAACGTTCATTAACCCGGCCGGGTTGGAATCCATTGGGGCGAACTTCTATTCTGAAACCACCGCCAGTGGTGCACCAAACGTCAACAACCCGGAAACCGCAGAAGCGGGGAGTGTCCTGCAAGGATCGCTTGAAGCTTCCAACGTTAATACGGTGGAAGAGCTGATTGGTATGATCGAGGCGCAAAGAACTTACGAGATGAACTCCAAGGCAATTTCCGCAGCCGACGGCATGATGCAGTACTTGAATAACAATACCTAATAAATAAAAAAACAAATGACCAGATTGAGAGGGTAGTGATATGAGCACGGTAGTTAAACGTATTCAAAGAAATGGCTGGCTGGCGATAGTGTCTTCGTTGGTTTTAGCAGGGTGTAGCTCGACACCGGAGCGTGTTGATAATATGAGCTTCGAGCCGAGCTATCCTTTGAATATCCCTCAACAGACTCAAACTCAGAACGGTTCGCTTTATCAGGCAGGCGGTATGACCCTGTTCGATGACTCGAGAGCTCACCGCATTGGTGACATCATTACGATCAGTTTGACCGAAAGATTCGACGCCAAGAAAAAAGATGAAGCGAAGTACAACAAATCCAATAGTCAGGACTTTGGCGTGAGCACGCCTTTGAATATTTTTGGTAGAACTGCAGGGCAGACGGCTGCAGAGCTTGGAACTTTGGGCGTAGGTTACGGATCTAATGGTGCGTTTGCCGGAAAGAGTGATGTCAAACAGAATTCAAGTTTGACCGGTTCGATCGCCGTGACTGTGATTGAAGTGGTTTCAAATGGTAACCTTGTAGTTAGAGGGGAGAAACGACTGACCATTCACGAAGGTGATGAGTTGATTCAGTTCGCTGGAATTATCCGTCCTCAGGATATCCGTCCCGACAATACCATCGATTCAACGAAAGTTGCAGATGTGCGTTTGGTGTATAAGGATGTGGGGGTTTCGGGTGATACCAACCGTCCGAGTGCTTTGACGAGATGGATGAACAAGTACTGGCCAATCTAAGATTGTTTTGGTGACAGTACAAAAGTTTTTATTATAGTTTCCAAATTCTACTTTCACGCTCTATAGCGGACGGTTTGTTTGCAATAAATGTGTGAAAAATAACGTTTGTGAGAGTAGAATACGTTTTTACCGGCCTGTTTTTAATTATCTCCTTTTTGCAGGTCGGTTTTTTCTTTTAGTGCTGCTCGATCTTTTGATCGGGCAAGCCATTTTCTCTAAAGCTATTTGTATTTATTTTTCAATAGCTTGTCTTTGTTTTATTTTTTGTCTTTTGATACGCTTTAAAGTGTTGCCCCCTTTTTTGTAATGGAATTTAGCCGGTTTATGATTTGTCTCAAAGCAAGTTTAAAAACACAGGTTTGGCATAACCTCTGCTATGTTATCTTTAAACGTAAAATTGACGCGTCCGTTGAATGACATATGAATAATAAATACGGTGATAATGCCGACGAAAACGGGCGTTTGTATCGACACTCAGGGAGAAAGTTTATGTTGACCAGAAAGTTAGTCATTTTTTTGACGCTGTTGCTCATGTGGAGCACTCAGAGTTTTGCCGAAAGAGTGAAGGATCTGGCGAATGTCGGAGGAGTCCGATCTAACCAGTTGGTCGGTTATGGCTTAGTTGTGGGTTTGAACGGATCGGGTGACAAGACCCCTTTTGCCGAGCAAAGCTTGTTGAGTATGTTGAATAAGTTCGGAATCCATGTGCCGGCGGGCGTGAAAACCAATGCGAAAAACATTGCAGCCGTGGCTGTTCATGCGGATTTGCCTGCTTTTGCGAAGCAAGGACAGAAAATTGACGTGACGGTTTCATCTCTGGGTAACGCTAAAAGTTTGCGTGGCGGAACCTTGCTGTTGACTCCTCTGAAAGGGGTGGACGGAAATGTCTATGCATTGGCCCAAGGAAATCTTGTGGTTGGTGGTCTGGATGCAAGCGGGGCAGACGGTTCGCGTATCACGATCAATATCCCGAGTGTCGGGCGTGTCCCAGGGGGCGCGAGTGTCGAGAAAACGGTCAATACCGGTTTTGATCTCGGGAATACCATCACACTGAACCTTAAAGATGCTGATTTTACGACAGCAACCAACATGGTGAATTCGATTAATAAATTGTTGGGTGAGGGAACCGCAAGCGCGATTGACGGTGAGTCCATTGAAGTCATGGCACCGCGCTTGCCTAATCAGCGAGTCGCTTTTTTATCGGTTTTGGAAAATATCGATGTGACACCTGGTGAAGAAGCGGCTAAGGTGATCGTTAATTCAAGAACTGGAACGGTTGTCATTGGTCAAAACGTGCGCGTTAGTCCTGCTGCCGTTACCCATGGTGGATTGGTGGTTAAAATCGGTGAGCAGAATGCGGTCTCTCAACCGAATCCGTTTGCAGGTGGAACGACTGCGGTAACGCCACAAAGCAATGTAGCGGTAGGTTCGACCGGTAGCGGGCGTATGTTCGAATTTCCGGAAGGAGTTTCGTTGAACGATATCGTTCAGGCCGTTAATAAGGTCGGTGCTGCTCCGGGGGATTTGGTTGCGATTTTGGAAGCTTTGAAACAAGCCGGTTCGCTTAAAGCGGAACTGATGATCATTTAAGGAGAGCGGGCATGAGCGATTCAAATTTGCTGACATCGATGCCGAGTCAAACGGCGACATCCCAAGGGTACAACAACTATGCGGATGTCGGCGCTTTGAATGATTTGAAGAGGCAGGCTCGTGAGGATCAGCGGGCCGCCTTGCGTCCAGTAGCTGAACAGTTCGAAGCGTTATTCGTTCAACAGGTCCTGAAAGAAGCCCGTAAGGTGAGTTTTGATGATAATTGGTTGGACGGCAGCGACGGAGATTTTTACAAAGATTGGTACGACAAACAGTTGTCACAAGATCTTTCTGCTAAAGGAACTTTGGGATTTGCCGATAAAATAGTCGAGCAACTTGCCCCGCGCGAACAATCGGTGTCAAAAAGGGATGATTCATTTCCGAAGGACAGCGATATGAAGACGCAAAACATAGAAAAAGAATTGCCGACAACAGAGCAAGCACTCGCATTAAGAAAAATTAAATAAAAGCACTGAATTGTTCCAAAGTGTTTGAAGATTGACCAGATAAGGAATTTGATATGGCTGATATGCTGTCAATTGGTTCTAGTGCAGCCAATACATATAAAACTGCATTGGACGTTACGAGTCATAACATCGCCAATGTGAGTACCGAAGGGTACAGCCGTCAAAGAGCGGAAATCATGAGTAGCGCGCCTGGGCTATCAAGCGTTAAATTCAGTGGATCCGGTTCATATGTGGACACGGTCATGCGTATTCAGGCCGACTATATCCAGATGCAGTTGAACAGCAGTAACGCCTCCGTTCAGCGATATGACCAGCAGTTACAGCTTTCAAAGCAGGTAGAAGGTATTGTCTCGGGTACCGAAGACGGCGTTCAGGTATTTATTCAGAGTTTCTTTGACAGTCTTCAGGAAGCGGCGGATAACCCGACTTCCAGCACCAGCCGGCAGATGGTTTTGAACGAAGCCGGTAATATCGAAAGTCATTTGAATAACCTTTCAACGGTCTTCACCGACACTCAGCAACAGGTGAACAGCCAGATTAAAAGCCTGTCCGACGAAATCAACGACCGCCTGAAAACCATTCAATCGGTGAACGACCAGGTCGAAAGAGGATTGGCTTCAGGAAGCCAGCCGCCGAATGATTTGTTGGATCAACGAGATCAAGCAATCCTGGAGTTGAGCGGTTACATTGGAATCAAGACTTACCCTCAAGAAAACGGCCGTATCGACATCCACACCGCAAATGGACAGTTGCCGCTTTTGAGCGACAATACCATCACCGAATTGCAGGCCAAATTAGGTCCTTATGGGGATGAGAATCGCATTGAACTCTATGCCACTATCGGTGGTGAAGACAGAGTAGTCAGTGACCGTATCACCGGTGGACAGCTTGGTGGTATTCTGGATTTCAGATCGAATATGCTGGATGTCGCGCAGAATGAACTGGGTTTGACGATGAATGGCTTTGTGGCGTCCATGAACTGGCAGCATTATCAAGGTTATGATTTGAACGGCGATGCCGGTGGAAGCCTATTCGAGCCTTTGGCTTCATCGGCCATCAAAAATGCAAATAATGATGCCACTTCCGATGACGGTTCCGGTATTTCGATTTCATTCAACCCGCCTCAGCCAGCAGCCGGTTTTAACGGCGAACCACCATATACTCCGGCTACCCAGCCGGCGACTTACGGCGACAAGGAAGAGTATTTGCAGAATGCTTTTACCTCTATCGGTGAAATGGAACCGCGCGAATACTTGATGATCTATAATGGCACGACCGGTAATTTCGATGTTTATGATCGTCAGAATGAAAGTCTATTGTTGGGTTCATTCGCAAACGATCCTTTGAATCCGACCATTATCGACGGTTTGGAGTTTAAAGGAGATGGTGGAACCTATGCCGCCGGCGATCGTTTTATTTCCAAACCGCATCAGGATGTCCTGGATCAGTTCCATACTCTGATCACAGATTCGGATTTGATTGCTTCCAGAGGACAAAGTCAGATAGACTCTAACAATGACGGTTTGTTGACTGACGAAGTTCCGGCTCCGGCGGCGTACGGGGACAACGTCAATATTGCCAATATGGCGAACCTGCAGTCGAAGAAGATTCTACTGTCGGACAACAACGGTGCAGCGACCGAAAGTCTGTTGGGCGGTTTCGCAAAAATGACGAGTAATGCCGGGATGTATGTGCGAAGTTCGGAAATTCAGTTAAACGCACAAACTAATGTGCATGCACAGATGCTTAATCAGCGCGATTCCTTGTCCGGCGTAAGTTTGGATGAGGAAGCGGCGAACCTGATGAAATTTCAGCAGGCCTATGAAGCGTCCGCGCAGATTATTGCAACTTCCCAAAGTATTTTTCAGACCCTACTGGGTGCGGTAAGAGGATAAAAACATGAGAATTTCAACGAATATGTTTCACAGTCAGGGATTCAGTTCAATCCAATCGCATCAGGAAAACGTGTTGGATTCGCAGTTAAAGTTGAGTTCCGGGAAGCGTGTAAACAATCCGAGCGATGATCCTGTCGCTAATAGCCAGATTCAAGGTTTGAAGGCGATGATGAGTACCATCGAACAGTATGCCAAAAACGGACAATACGCTAAATCTCAGCTGGTACAGGAAGAGACGGCCATCACTGATACGATCAGTTCGCTACAGCGTGCGCGTGAGTTGGGGATTCAAATGCTCAACGACACCTATAATGCAGATAACCGCAAGGCGACTGCGGAAGAACTTGGTCAGATTATCGATCAGGTCAGTAATATGATGAACTATACCAACTCCGAAGGTGAGAAGTTGTTCGCCGGTAACAGTGTCAATGCGGAATTGGCGTTTGTTGAAGATCCGAATAATCCAGGATACTTCGCCTATATCGGAAGTACCAATGCGGTTGGTCAGGTCGCTTCGGACGGTTCGGCTGTATACGATCCCTTATCTAATTACGGTTCTCGTTTCGTTCAAATCGGCTTCGATGCCGATAACAAGGTGAATCCAGACGACCTGGGTGATCCTAGCCGGGTTCGCGTTTCCGATAACGGCGACAAGGTGTTTCAAGTTCAGAATATTCAAACCACATTTTCCGGAACCGGTACTCAGGATGCCAATATTCTGAATGTGCTGGTGGAATTCAAGGCAGCCTTGGATGCCGGTCTGCCACCACCTGAAACGGCCATTACTGACATCGACTCTTCTATTACTCAGTTGTCTCAGGTGAGAGCGGAGATTGGCGGTCGTCAAAACCGAATCCAGACTCAGTACGATACGGGTGAATCCTTCAAGATTGCTTTGGAAGAGCGTCGTTCCGGCTTAGAGGATATGGATGTGGTTAAAGGAATTAGTGAATTGACCAAGAATCAGAATGCACTTCAGATTGCTCAACAGGTCTTCAGTAAAGTACAGGGCATGTCCTTATTCGATTATTTAAGATAATTAGTTCTTTTAAGTTGGCCTTTGTTTTGCTAAAACCTCCTATATGGAGGTTTTTTTGTGAAAATAACTACGTCAATCTATGCGGCTTTGGTGGCGTCTTTTGTACTCTTGGTCGTTGCAGGCAATGCATTCTCTGGCTTTGCAGACTGGATGAGACAACATAGGGCGGTTGTGAATTCTCAGGTAAATCAACCGCTTGTGTCTTCCGGGATGCGAATGGTTAGTACCAATGCGGTTGTGGTAAAACCTCACCGTGAGGTTGTCGATCCCTCTGTCAAAAAGCCGTCATCCGATATTTCCGCTGTCGTAATTCCGGTCGCAACGATGCCATCCAGATTGCCTCAAGATATGATAAGCGAATCAAAACAAACTCCCATGGATGCAAAGAGGACTGTTGAAAGTCAGAAGCAGGTCGTGGCATCGTCAATGGAGGAACCGACGGTGGTTGTTTATGATGACGAGCTGTTGGTCGAGTTTCCACATTCGGTTTCAAATAAACGCGATATCAAACGGGCGATTTCGCGCCTTTTACTCAGTGATCGACCTTTTGCTGAAGATTTGCTGAGTAACAAGGCCTTATCATTCAAAGAAATACCGTATTTTTATAAGAAGGTTTTGGATCAGAATCATCGGGCAATACGTTATCCAGCCGATGCATTTGAATATGCTGACTATCTATTGGATTCAGAGCGTGTAGGGAAGATAGAGGATGAAGAGGGGCCTTTCGTCGTAGTCAGTATTCCGTTGGTGGATCCTAATTATCCAGATCAGTTTTTTCAGTATCGTGACTGGGTGACGGATTATGCCAAACAGTTCGATGTCTCGCCTGCTCTGGTATTTGCCATCATGGAGACCGAGAGTGATTTTCAACCGAAAGCGGTCAGTCGTTCCAACGCTTTGGGGCTGATGCAACTCAAGCCACAGGCGGCAGGTAAAGATGTCTATCAGTATGTTGACATGAGGAAAGGCCAGCCAAGCCGAAAAGACCTGTTCGATGCCAAGAACAACATCCGCATGGGAACCGCTTATCTGGGGCTGCTGGCGCATGATTATCTGGATCAGGTAAAGGACAAGGACAATAAAGAGTTGTTGGTGATCGCATCCTACAACGGTGGTTTGTCGACTGTACTTAAACTTTTCGGAGACACCGAGGAGCAGGCGGTTGAGCACATTAATCGCTTGCACCCTCGTCAGGTTTATCGTAAGTTACGTTTTGAACATCAGTCTGACGAGACACGGCGTTATCTGGATAAGGTGATGAAAGCGAAAAATAAATATCGAGCGATTTTCGAAGTCTAAGCCTTAGAAATGACAAATAACCAGGCCTGGTGAGTCCGATCGCTTCTCATTAAGGCCAATATTGAATATAAAAATTAACAACGGAAGTTGGCGTAAATGAATTATTGGCAAGGGAAACAAGTTTTGGTCACCGGTGCGGACGGGTTTATCGGTTCTCATCTGGTGGAAAGTCTGGTGGCAGCCGGAGCTAAGGTACGTGCTTTAGCGCTCTATAACTCCTTCAACGACTGGGGTTGGTTGGATCAAAGCCCGGTTATCAATGAAATCGAAGTGGTTAGCGGTGATGTCCGTGACCCGTTCCTGTGCAAAAAAATCACTCAGGATTGCCATACAGTCTTTCACTTGGCCGCATTGATTGCCATTCCGTACTCTTATATCGCACCGAATTCCTACGTCGAAACCAACGTCAACGGTACCTTGAACATGGCACAGGCCTGTTTGGAAAATGGTGTACAGCGTTTCATGCATACGTCGACTTCGGAAGTGTACGGTACCGCCCAGTACGTGCCGATTGACGAGAAACATCCGGTACAGCCGCAATCGCCGTACAGTGCGAGCAAGATCGGCGCGGATGCGATGGCGATGTCTTATTACAACGCGTTTGAAATGCCGGTCTGTATCGCCCGACCATTCAATACTTATGGTCCGAGACAATCCGCCCGAGCGGTGATTCCGACCATTATTTCTCAGATCGCCAACGGCATGAAAGAGATCAAGCTTGGCGATACTTCACCGACGCGTGATTTTAACTACGTTACGGATACCTGCCGAGGAATGATGGCGATCGCGCAGTCCGACAAGACGATCGGTCAGACCGTCAATATCGGCTCCAATTTCGAGATTTCGGTTCAGGATACCTTGGAGCTGATTAAAGAACTGATGGGAAGCGATGTGGTGTTCGTCCAGGACGAACAGCGTTTGCGCCCGAAAGATTCCGAAGTGTTTCGCCTATGGTGTGACAACAGTATGATTCGTGAATTGACCGGTTTTGAACCGGAAAATGACATTCGGACAGGCCTGTCGAAAACCATCGACTGGTTCACACAGCCTGAAAACCTGAAACGTTATAAAGCGGATATCTATAATGTCTGAAGCTTTTTCGGCCACCTATCCTGAAACCCAGAAGATTATCCAGGCGATTCGAACGCACTATCACACGGACGATTTTATTCCGTTGCACGCCCCTTGTCTGGGCGAACCTGAGAAACAAACCCTGAACGATTGCATCGACTCTACCTTCGTTTCATCGGTAGGGCGTTATGTGGATGAGTTCGAACAAATTATGGCTGATTTTACCGATGCCAATCATGCGGTGGCGGTGGTCAACGGCACGATGGGGTTGTTTCTTGGATTGAAAGTGGTCGGTGTTCAGCCGGGTGACTTGATTTTGACCCAGTCGCTGACGTTTGTCGCCACCGCCAATGCCATCAAAATGCTACAGGCCGATCCGGTGTTTCTGGATGTGGATGCCAACTCTTATGGTCTATCCGCGGATTCCTTGCAAGAGTTTCTCGGTGAACAGACTTGCCTAATCGACGGCCAGTGTGTGCATTCTCGCACAGGACGTGTAATCCGAGCTTGCGTGCCGATGCATACCTTGGGGTTTGCTTGCGAGATCGATCGTATCGTTGAAATATGCCATAAACACAATATTAAAGTAGTGGAAGACGCCGCCGAGAGTTTGGGCTCCTATTATCAGGGCCAACACACTGGGATCTTTGGTGACGTGGGTGTATTCAGTTTCAACGGCAACAAAATTCTGACAACCGGCGGGGGCGGGATGTTGGTGACCAATAACGAGGCATTGGCCAAGCATGCCAAGCATTTGAGCACCACCGCTAAAATTCCGCATGCCTGGTTGTTCGAGCATGATGAAATCGCCTATAACCTGAGAATGCCGAATTTGAATGCGGCTTTGGGTGTGGCTCAATTCAGCCGATTACAGGACTTTCTGGAAGAGAAACGGGCTTTGGCGGAAATGTATCGATCTTTAGGAGAGAAGCTAACAGGCCTGTCGGTTATGGATGGGTTGGAAGCAGGCCTGCCGAATTACTGGTTGAACGGAATTGTGTTTCATGACCCGGCGCAGCGTGATCGCTTCTTGGCTGAAAGTAATGAAGAGGGAATTCAGACACGACCTTTATGGACTCCAATGCATAAACTAGAGATTTATCAGGATTGTCTGCGTGGTGATTTGGATCAAACCGAATGGTTGGCCGAACGTGTCGTGAATTTGCCCAGCGGGGTGAAATGTAATGGCTAAAACGCCCTTGCTGTTGATTGGCGGCGGCGGCCACTGTGCTTCTGTCATTGACGTGATTGAAAGCACGCAACAGTATGAGATTATGGGAATTGTAGAAGCGCCGGGTGTCGAGAAATCGGATTTTCTGGGTTATCCGATTGTCGGTACGGATGACGATTTGGACGCGCTGATTAAGCAAACTCCGGATTGTGTGATTACCGTAGGCCAATTGCAGCGAGCGGAACTCAGGGTGAAGCTTTATGAAAAAGTGCTCGGTTTCGGTGGACGGTTACCGGTAATTGTTTCGCCGTTGGCGAGAGTGGCTCGTCAGGCTCAAATCGGTTTCGGAACGGTTGTCATGCATTATGCTCTGGTCAACAATCTGGCGGAAGTCGCCGAGAATTGTATTGTGAACAGTTACGCTTCGATTGAGCACGGCTCGAAAATCGGGGCGCATAGCCACATCTCTACCCGAGCAACCGTAAATGGAGACTGCCGCGTCGGCGAACGTTGTCTGATCGGTTCCTGCGCGACCTTGTTGCAGGGCGTGTCAGTCGCATCGGAATCGGTAATCGGAGCCAGTGCATTGGTGAATAAGGATGTTACGCAAAAAGGGACTTATTTGGGTATTCCTGCTCGAAAAGTTTCAAAAACTAAGGAATAGGAAAACAGATGCCGGTAATCGAAGAAAACGTTCAGTTCTCCACCACGCCCGACTTTGAGCTTGGTCTTGAACATTGTTCTCGCCAGACAGACTATTATCTGGCCAAACCCGTAGAGGCTCCGAAAGGATTGGTTGTGTACATTCCCGGTTTTGGTGGGGACGCTGGAGATTACCGTCATGTTTTTTGCAGGAAAGTTGTCGAACAGTATGGTTTGGCGGCGATGACGGTCGATTATCACTGCTTTTACAGCCGCCCGGAAATGGAGGGTTCTGTCATTTACGAAGCGGAAGACGTCGCTTTGATCGAGAAGTTATTTTTGCAATGCCAGCTCCCTTTTTCCGGGGATTCCGTTGAAGAAGGCATTAAGATCCTGAACGATCATCTGGCTAAAAACAATTTGCAAGTGAACATTACCGGAACCATGAAACCGGGGAAGAACGAATATCAGAACGGTGGGGTCATGCAGGCATTGGATATCATCAATGCCGTAGGGCATGTGTTGCAGAATCAGGATATTCCATCGGATAACATAATTCTGGTCGGTTCATCCTATGGTGGCTATATCGCTAATCTGGCTGCTAAATTCGCGCCTAAGACATTCCGGGCTGTGTTTGATAATTCTTCCTGGGCAATACCGCATTTCGGTTACATAGTCGGCCGAGAGTACGGCGTGCCGGAATTTAAGGAAAAATTGCACAGCAATGTTACGTTAAACCTGTTTATACGCAGTGCTTGGACCTTGAAGAAAGATTTGCCTTACACCTTTGACGGCAAGCGTTTCCATATCCGTTCATTCACGGAAGCACAGATAGAGCAGTATGCGGCCTATCGTCCGGAAACCTATTTTTATTTCATTCACGCTGTCGACGATAAGGTCGCTTCTACGGACGATAAAATTCAGATGGCCACTCAGATGATTGGCAATGGAATAGGCGTACAGATGGAAGTGATCGAACCTGACGATGTCGATGGGCAATACGTCAAAACGATCGCGCACGGTATGGGGCTGTCAATGCTGACTTTCTTTGCAAAAGCCTATGAGCATATTCAGGCCCATCAGGTTTCTTCCGAAAACGATTTCATGGAACAGTCTAAAGTGTCTTATGACTCTTCCGAATGCCGCTATGAATTCGATTTTTCGAACCTGCCTGTTACCGCAAAGGTGATTGAGGTTATGAGATGAGTGTCTTTATCATTGCAGAAGCGGGCGTCAATCATAACGGTTCATTCGAAATGGCCAAACAGTTGGTGGATGCGGCGGTGGACGCAGGCGCCGACGCTGTCAAGTTTCAAACTTTCAAAACCGAAAACCTGGTGACCGAAACCGCCGAACAGGCGGATTACCAGACGGAAAACACCGGCGTTAAAGAGAGCCAGTTCGCCATGCTCAAACGTTTGGAATTAAGTGAGCAGGCACACTTGGAACTGTTTGATTACTGTCGGGAAAAAGGCATCGAATTCATGTCGACTGCGTTTGACGACGATAGCATTGATTTTCTGCATGAATTGGGGATGAAGCGTTGGAAAATTCCGTCCGGTGAACTGCTGTCCATTCCTTACCTTAGAAAAATCGCCGCATTCGACCAGACGACAATTCTCTCGACCGGCATGGGTAATCTGGATGAAGTTGGTTTGGCGATTAAAACTCTGATTCAAGCAGGCCTGTCCAAATCCAATCTGACGGTTTTGCATGCCAATACGGCTTATCCGACACCTTATGAAGATGTAAACCTGCGAGCGATGCAGACGCTGGCTGAACGTTTCGAGGTTTCAGCAGGCCTGTCCGATCACTCTTTAGGCATCGAAGTACCGATTGCAGCCGTGGCACTTGGCGCAAATGTAATCGAAAAGCATTTCACTTTGGATAAAAGCTTACCCGGGCCGGATCATAAGGCGAGTTTGGAGCCGCAGGAACTCAAGGCGATGGTACAGGGCATTCGGCACATTGAAGTGGCATTGGGAACGGGAGAAAAAATCGCCTCTTCATCGGAGCAAGCGAACAAGTCCGTTGCGCGCAAACGTATTGTTGCGAGCTGCCGGATTGCAGAGGGTGAAATCTTTAGCGAATCGAATTTGACGTTGAAGCGCAGTGATCAGGGCTGTTTCGCTCAGCAGTGGGACGATTTGATTGGACAACCGGCACGAAAAGATTATGAACCGGGAGAAGGCATTGATGGTTAAGAAGATCTGTGTTGTGACTGGAACCCGGGCAGAATATGGACTCTTGTCAGGAATCATGGCTCGAATTCAACTGGAACCGGCATTGCAGTTACAGGTCATTGCCTGCGCTGCACACCTGTCCGAAAAGCACGGCATGACGGTTAATCAGATTTTGGCGGATGGCTTTCAGGTTGACCAGCGGGTTGAAATGCTAGAAGACACCGCCGAAGACAGTCAGCTTGCCGTTGTCGAATCGGTCGCGCGAGGTGTCAGTGGATTTGGCCATGCCTATCAGTCTTTGAAGCCGGACGTCGTTCTTGTACTCGGTGATCGCTATGAAATTCTGGCGGCGGCTCAGGCTGCGTTGTTGATGAATATTCCGATTGCCCATATTCACGGTGGAGAGGTGACTGAAGGTGCGGTCGACGAAGCGATTCGCCACGCCATTACGAAAATGGCGAGTCTGCATTTCACTGCGGCGGAATCTTACCGGAAAAGAGTGATACAGATGGGCGAGCGTCCGGACACGGTTTTCAATGTCGGTGCGCCGGGACTGGACGTGATTCATAAGATGGATTTTCTCTCCAGGGAGGCTTTGGAGGGTGATTTGAAGCTGAAACTGGATGCCCCTGTATTTTTGGTGACTTATCATCCGGTTACTTGGGGAAATACCCAGGGGGTTCAGGCCTTGGAGAACTTGTGTCTGGCATTGGAACATTTCGAAGAGGCGACTGTCATCTGGACAGGAGCGAACGCCGATGCAGAAGGCCGTCATTTGAACGATTTCATTCAAAACTGGGTGAGATTGACTCCTTTGAATGCGCATTTTGTGACTTCTTTAGGCTCATTGCGATATTTAAGTTTGATGAAATTGGCCGATGCCGTAGTTGGAAACTCTTCAAGCGGAATTATCGAGGCACCGGCAGTGGGTGTACCGACGGTCAATATCGGTACCCGGCAAAAAGGAAGATTGCGATCGCCTTCGGTCATCGATTGCGATGAATCCGCTTATTCGATTGAACAGGCTTTGCACAAGGCATTGAGTCCGGAACATAAGCAAGTTGCCGATAAAAAAACCAGTGTTTACGGTCAGGGTGAGAGTGCCAAGTTGATTTGCGATAGACTTGTACATTTTTCTGTCAGTCATTTGGCCGGAAAACCGTTTTATGATTTACCCCTTATACCGCCTTTAAGTGATTAGGAGAAAGTGATGAATCTTTTTGAGTGGCGACGTATTGCCGTGGACGAAACGGCGACGATCAAGGAAGCTTTGACGGTTCTTGACCGTGAAGCCCTGCAGATCGTATTGGTTGTGGATGCGGATGACGTTCTGCTGGGGACCTTGACCGATGGAGACGTACGCCGTGCACTTTTAAGGGGAGAAGGTTTGGACGGTTGTGTTACCTCTGCGATGAATTCGAGTCCGACTGTCGGATTGCAAAGTCAGACCGAGACCGCCTGGAAACGTAAGATGCTGGAAAAGTCGATTCGTCACTTGCCTATCGTGGATGCGGACAAGAAGATTGTCGGCTTGTATTACGACAAGAAAGAGGTGGCCAAACGCCTGAACCCGATTGTTCTTATGTTGGGTGGTTTGGGTACACGTTTACGTCCGTTGACGGAAAGTGTTCCTAAACCAATGTTACGAGTTGGAGATCGTCCGATACTGGAAACCATCGTCACTCATATTGCCGAACAAGGTTTTGTGAATTTTTATTTCTGTATCAATTATCTGGGTGAGCAGATCCGCAGTTATTTCGGTGACGGCAGCCAGTGGGGTGTGAACATCGAATACGTTGAAGAGGACGAGCGCATGGGGACGGCTGGTGCCTTGAGCCTGCTTCCTGAAAAGCCGGATTTGCCTTTTGTGGTCATGAACGGTGACCTCCTGACTAAAGTGGATTTGACCGCCTTGTTGGATTTTCATACCGAACACAATAATATCACCACAGCCTGTGTCCGAGAGTATGCGCAACAGGTACCGTATGGAGTGGTGGATATTGAAGGCACGCGCGTCAAGCAATTGGTAGAAAAACCGATTTATCGGTATTTCGTCAACGCCGGCATTTACGCTCTGTCGCCCGAAGCCATGGAAAAGGTTCCTGAACAGGCGTTTTACGACATGCCTACTCTGATTGAAGAGGTCTTGTCGGAAAAAGGCAATGTCGGCGGATTCCCGATTACCGAGTACTGGATGGATATCGGCCAGATGCCTGATTTCGAACAGGCGCAGGCGGATTACGAAATTCATTTCCAGAAAAGAAAAAATCAGAAATAGGTTAAATAATAGGTTCAGAAGTAAATGATGGAACAGAAAAAAATCAATGGTAAACGTGTTTTGGGGTTGATTCCGGCTCGCGGCGGCTCGAAAGGGATTCCCAAAAAGAATCTGTTTCCTATTATGGCGAAACCTTTGCTGCAATATACGTTTGAAGCGGCCAGGGAGAGCGGCGTGTTGGATCAGATCATGATCTCTACCGAAGACGACGAAATTTTGCACTTCGCCCAATTGCACGGTATCGACACCCGTTACCGACGACCACATTCACTGGGGACGGACAGCGCCAATACTGCCGATGTGGTATTGGACGTGCTGAATTGGTTGGAGCAAGTGGGCGAATATCCTGATATTGTTGTGCTATTGCAGCCGACATCGCCGTTGCGCTCCGCTGACGACATCAATCGAGCCGTTCAGGAGTTTGTTGATTCGGGTGCAGATTCCATGGTCAGTGTACATAAGATGGTTGAGCATCCATACAAAAGTATGTATCGCAACGAACAGGGCGAATGGAATTATTTGGCCAAACCATCCGAAAAAACCTACAGAAGACAGGATTACGACGATAACTATTTCACGATCAATGGCGCCTTTTATCTGATTAAGCCAGATTGGTTCAGGGAGCAACGGGCGTTTGTGATTGAGAATGAAACGGAGTTGTTTGAAATGAGTCCGATCGCCGGGATGGACGTTGATGAACTCGTGGACGTTTTCAAGGTCGAGGCCTATTTGAAAATGCTGTCGAACTGATTGGTTTAAATGCTGAATTGTTTTACTGGCGGCGTGGCATGAATGTTTTGTGTTTATAAGAAATTGAAGAATATTGAATTGGGAATAGTTGAGAATGGATTTTGAGTACGAAGTTGGAGCACCACGGGAAAACGCTTTTGGGGAAAAATATTACCCGACCGCGAATGGAAACCTATTTGAAAAAGCTTCGTCGGCAACCATTTTTGGACGCTATTTCAAAGAAACCTTTCATCATGAAAATACCCTTTATGTCATTGGCGGAACCGACTCAGGTTTGTTGCCCTTTTATTTGGCAGAACACTTCAAAGGGGAGCGTAAAGGCCGTAAGTTCATATTCATTGACTATGCGAGTTTGTCCAAAGAGACGGATTTCAGCGATCTTCCTGATTGGATAGAATGTTATCCCGCCGATTTTCCTTTGGGAGTCTTGAGTCAATCCGAAGTGGAATATATGGCATCCGGTAAAACGGCATTGATTAAATCCATTGCGGCGATCGATGCCAAGTACGATGAGCCCTATGGTCAGCTTTGGACTCATATTGAAGATGAATACCGAAAGCTGCTGTTCGCAGAAAACGTCACCAGCGTCACCCGCTCGTTTGTGGATGCCCAGTTGTTGAATCTGCACCGTAATATCAAGCCGGTTAAATTGCTGCAGGGTATGTTGAAGGACAGGGAAGTGTTGTTGGTCGGTGGTGGACCGTCTTTGGACAGTGCCATCGATTGGATCAAGGAGAATAGTGGCAAACTCGTTATTTTTGCTGCTGCACGAATTTCGGCGCGCTTGTTGAAAGAGGGAATCAAACCAGACTTTCTGGTTTCTGTGGATCCTCATGACCTTAGCTTCGATAATTCGAAGCAGATGTTTCTTTTTGAATCGGACACTGTTCTTTTGAACTGCCATCATATCAATCCGAAACTGTTGAACCAGTGGGCGCATAACAGCGTTTATTTCGGGGACTCATTGCCTTGGGTGAACGAAGAAAATTCCAGCTCTCCCGGGCCGACAGTTATTCACAGTGCGCTTCATCAAGCGGTTTTTATGGGGGCGAAAAACGTCTATCTGACCGGTGTGGATTTGTGTTTCTATCAAGGCAAAACCCACGCTTCGGGCAGTGCCGAAAGCGAGATTGGTAAGCTCGGCGTCAAGAACCTGACTACCGTCGAAACCTATTCAGGGGAAATGGCAGAGACCGATCAACCGTTTGCCAACGGTGTCGGCTCTCTGGCCTTTTTAGTAAAAGGTTATGAAACCTATGCGCCGGATTGCCGAGTTTATAACTTGAGTCCTTATGCAGCCAAAGTGGAAGGTGTCGAATACCGTGACAAAGAGACGGTACAGCTTGAAGAGCAAGCACCTAAGAAAGTATTAATGGATGAAATCAACTCTGTCTTGGATGTGGATTTGAAAGCGCTATTGAATCATCAGAAAACGTCTTTGAAAGTTTTGCAGAAAGAGCGCCAACAGCTTCGCGATGCGATCAAACTGTCCGAGGAGGGGATCAAGCAGGTTGCAAAGTATCAAGAGGATGCTTCCGATACGGCTCGTTTGGCCAAATCTAAAAATAAGTTAGACAAGAAACTTGGCGAGATGGGGGAAGTGCTTTATCACTACGGCATAGACTCTTTCAGAGAGGCATTCCGACCGGTCGAAGACGATTCGAAGATGTCTGAAGAGGAGATTCAGCTGACTCTGAACGCCTACTTCAAAGGGATGAAACAAACCTGTGAAGAATTTATAAAACAGCTCGATAAGTCTATTGATGTGCTTAAGAATCGAATGCTCGAATATGTTCCGGATTCCCATCCGGCCGATTTGCTGCCGATTTGGAAAAAACAATTTGAAACCGGACGTTATTTGGTTTGGAAGAAATATCATTCTGACGTCGCTTTAACCGAGGCTGATCATCTGGCGTTGGAAGAAGCCGCTGCAATTTTTGAAAAGAATATCAGTCAAAAAGACACGGTTCAAGCCAAACTTCTTAAAGAGCGAAGTGTTTCGCCGGTTGAGTTACACGGCAAGGCTTTAAGTGCTTATGAGAAACATGATTTGAAATCGCTGAATGAGATTGCACAGCAACTGACGCAGGTTGAAAGTTTTGAAGGAAAGCAGTTGGCATTTTTGGTTGAAGGCATGGTGGCGGATTTGCAAGCGGATGTGACCACCGCTCAAAATGCCTATGAACAGATCAACTTCAAACCTTTCAGACTGTTCAGTTTGAAGCGTTTGCTGAACTTCGCCATGAAAGCCGAACAGCATGAGAAGGTTTTGATCTTTCTTGAAAAGCTTTGCGAGTTTTCGCTGGAGTATATGTTGCCTTATGCTGATTATTTGTCACTTCTCGGCCAGAACGATTTTGCCTACGAGGTTTTGAAAACATTTGTAAAAGAGTACCCGGAACATTTCTCCGCTTTGTTGAAGTTAGCCGAACTTGCTTTGAAAATCGGCCGGAAGGACGAGGCGATTTCCGCTTTGCAGCAAGCCCAAGAGTTAGAACCGAACAATCCGCAAGTTCAGCACATGATCCAATTGTTAACTGCCGGTTAGGCGTGACGAGTCTCAAAATGAATTACTTGGTTGTCGGAGTTTTTGAGCCGTCAACCAGGGGATTTCATCCTCTTTCCCAAACGCTTATTTCCGTTTGACGATCTCCTCTCTTTGTAAAGAACCCAATCAAAGCTGGATAACTCTTCTGAAACCGCATTTGAATGGTTTCACATTCCGCCCAGTTTCCATTTCGCTTTCTAATATTTAATTCCTAAATCCCTGTGTGATTGCCTGTGGAACCTTACATTTGGTTTCCATCTGTCTATAGAGCGTAGAGTTTTCCTTTGGAAAGGCCGTGAATTTGTCGTTATTTCATACAATTACGGAAAAAATTTTATCGCTTTTTTGGGAGCGTATGTCTTGTCTGAAGGCCCCGTATTTTAAGGGGTGTAGAGTTTTTTTCGTTTTTAGAAGAGATCGGTAAGCAATTTTTTTCAAAAAAAAACATTTTCTTGGCTAAAGAAAAAATGGGGGTGCCGTTAAATAGGTTGAAGGCAAGAAACATTGCCTCGAAATTAAAAATAAAAACACAAGTTAAAACACAAGAAGATAGCAAGGGAGAACTTATCATGGCAATGGTAATTAACACAAACATGGGATCAATGAATGCGGTACGTTTGTTGGATCAAACTGCAAGCAATCAGACTACAGCAATGGAGCGTTTGACTTCAGGTCTAAGAATCAATAAAGCGGCTGACGATGCAGCCGGTATGGCCGTAGCGGAAGGTATGACTTCTCAGATCCGTGGTACGGATATGGCGATTCGAAACGCGAATGACGGTATGTCATTGGTCCAAACACTTGACGGTGCGGCAGAAGAAGTTGTAAGCATGTTGCAACGTATGCGTGAACTGTCGGTTCAGTCTCTTAACGGTACATACAGTGATGAAAACCGTAAGCAGATGAACGAAGAGGTCAAGCAGATGATGACGGAAATCGACCGAGTCGCCGTCACCACAAAATTCAATGGCGTTCAGGTAATGCAGAACGTAGGTACCTCCGGTTCAATCCTTTCCACCGCTCCAGGAACACTGAATGTTCACGCTGGTTGGCAGGTCGGTGCGGACAACAAGATTCCAATTTCAACCGCTAACTTCAATACCGGGATTTCAGGTTCTGGTGCGGGCGCAAACTTATTCGGATATTACACGCACTACAGCACACAGATTGCAGGTGGTGCACAGGTAGCGATTTCGATCAGAGAATCGGCCTTCAGTAAGGGGACGATCAGTACTCAAGCAGGTGCCTCTTTGATGCTGATGAAAATCGACGGCGCGCTATCGAATACAAATACATTGAGATCTAAATGGGGTGCTTTGCAAAACCGTTTGGAATCGACCGTATCGAACTTAAGCAACGTGAATGAAAACGTTAACTCTGCAAGATCGCAGATCAGAGATGCCGACTTTGCTAAAGAGTCAGCTGATCTAGCTAAGTCGCAGGTACTTCAGCAGGCTGGTATGAGCATGTTGAGTCAAGCGAACCAGCAGGGTCAAAACGTATTACAGTTGCTGCAATAAGAAATTAACCAACAGGCCTAACAGGCCTGTTGGAAAAAAGATTTGGGAATTTACCCAAACAGAACCTGCCAGTTTGTTGGTGGTGTACTAAAAGTTAGCGATCCAAACAGGATAAGACTGACTATTTTTCAAAAAGGAGATGTATCATGGCAATGGTAATCAATACGAATTTGGGTGCGGTAAACGCAAACCGAATTCTAGAAAGAACCGCTTTAGAGCAATCTACTGCGATGGAGCGTTTAACTTCAGGTCAAAGAATCAACTCAGCAGCAGACGACGCGGCTGGTCTAGCAATCAAAACTTCGATGTCTTCACAGATTTCTGGTACTGATCAGGCGATCCGTAACGCAAACGACGGTGTGTCTTTGGTTCAGACTATGGATGGTGCGACAGAAGAAGTTGTTGGTATGCTTCAGCGTATGCGTGAGCTATCTGTTCAGTCATTGAACGGTACTTACAGCGCAGAAAACCGTGGGCAAATGCAGGAAGAATTCACTCAGTTGATGTCTGAAATCGACCGTGTTGCTGTTACTACCAAGTTCAACGGTGTACAAGTTATGCAGAACGTTGGTACTTCAGGGTCAATTCTTTCAGCAGCAGCTACCCCTACTGGTATCCACGCTGGTTGGCAGACTGGTGCGGACAACAAGATCGATGTTTCTCTAGGTAACTTCAATACTGGTATCTCTGGTTCTGGTGGTGGTGCTAACATGTTTGGTTACTACACTCACTACAGTACTCAGGTTGCTGGTGGTGCTCAGGTTGCGATCTCTGTTCGTGAATCTGCTTTCAGTAAAGCAAACATCACTTCTCAGGCTGGTGCTTCTATGGCGATCATGAAGATCGACGGTGCCTTGTCAAACATCGGTACTATGCGTTCTAAGTGGGGTGCTTTGCAGAACCGTCTAGAATCAACCGTATCTAACTTAAGCAGCGTTAACGAAAACATCACTGCGGCAAGATCTCAGATTTCTGACGCTGACTTCGCGAAAGAAAGTGCTAACTTGGCTAGAACTCAGGTTCTTCAGCAGGCTGGTATGAGTATGTTGAGTCAGGCTAACCAGTCTGGTCAGAACGTATTGTCACTATTGCGTTAATATCGATTAGTGTAATTTAGTGAGGAGAGGCAGGTATGGAAATTAATTCTATGTCAACACCTGCTGCGGAAAACCTTAAAAGCTTGCAACCGGATTCTAAGCCGGCTGCAAGCCAAGAGGTTAAGAAGCAACAGTCTGATGCATCAGTCATCTCTCCAACCCAGAAAACTCAGCAGGAAACTGCAGTAGCGTTAAATGAGCAAGTTCAGAAATTGAATGAAAAATTACTGCATCTTGGTCAGGGACTCCTCTTTTCAGTGGATGAAAATACGCGGTCTTCAGTGGTTAAAGTAATTGATCGAAAGACTGATGAAGTTTTAAAGCAATTTCCGACCGAAGGTTCTTTGAAGATTATTAATAATATTCAAAATTACCTAGAATCGGTGCAACAAAGTGGCGAACGGACAAAAGAGGGTTTGACAGGCGTCTTATTCAATGAAATCATATAGATGGTAGATTTGATAAGGAGACGGGTAGTATGGCTGAATTAAGTGTTATACAACCTAGAAGTCTGGATAGTATCCCTGTTAGTAAGTCACTGACACCTGCGGCTTCGGCTGAGGGGCAGCAGATTGATCGGAACCGGTTGGCTCAGAGTGTTGAGCAGAAAACCGGAAACGTGAAGTCGTTGAACCCGGCGGAAGCCAAAGGCCAAATAAACCAAACCCAATTGGATTCGGTAATGAACGACCTAAATGTCCAGTTGGAAAAACTTCAAAATTATTTGAGGTTTGAAAAAGATGACCAATCCGAAAAAATGGTGGTCTTTGTCAAAAATAGTGAAACAGATGAAGTGATCCGACAGATCCCAACTGAAGAATTTTTGACGGTTTCTAAAAATATTACGAAATTTTTGGAAATGCGTCAGCAGTTACCTGATAAGGTAGCGACCCCAACGGGCTTAATTACAAACGAACAAGCCTAGTTTCAAGTTTCCCTTGTGTGTTTAGCGGTCTTTGACCGCTTTTTTTGTTTTATAAATACGCTAAAGTTTTTTTTAGTGTGACCGATACCTATAATAAGAATGGCATTTATGATGCTTTAACAATAAAGAAATAAAAATATTTTTGGACCAGGAGCGCGCTGTTATGGCTAATGAAATCGGTACTACGCTATTAAATACACTGACGAACAGTACATTTGATATCGGTAATATGTCAAAAGCTTTGGCAGAGGCAGAAGTTGCCGGTCCAAGAGCCATCATAGAGAAGAACCAAGAGAAAGTGTCGACCGAATTAGACGCTTTGAAGTTCTTGCAAACCAATTTACAGGCGTTCAAAACCTATGTAACGGATTTATCGTCGCCGGATATCTTTTCCTTGAAGTCAGGCACCTCTTCCGATGAAGGGGTTGTGACCGTAACGGCTGACAGCACGGCGGCTCTAGCGTCTTATCAGATTGAATCCAGACAGATTGCCCAGGCGCACACCATGGTCGCAAATAAGACCTATACATCTCCGTCCGATACCATTTCCAACGGCACGCTTAATATTCAGGTTGGCGGGCAGACTCATGCGATTACGGTTGATGCGACCAACAATACTTTGGAAGGGCTGCAGAAAGTCATCAATAATGGTGATTACGGAGTGACGGCTTCGATTATCAACAATGGTGGAAGTTACCAAATGATGTTCACTTCGAAGCAGACCGGTGCGGCCGGTGAAGTGAGTATTTCCGGTTTGGCCGATTTCGACACGAACGGTATGACTACGACTTCAGAAGCGCAGGACGCGGTGATGGTATTGAACGGTTTGACCGTTACCAGTGCGACTAATACGTTTGATCAGGTGATCGAAGGCGTTTCTTTTCAGTTGAATTCCGCATCTATCGGCAGCCCGAAAACGGTGACAGTAGGACAGGATACCCAGAATGTAACGGATACCATCAAAAGTTTTGTGGATGTGTACAATCAACTGGGTACGATTCTGGATGAGTTGGGAAGCTACAACAAAGGCGATTTGACCCAAGCGGAATTGGATTCTGAAGAGTACAAGTACTTTGGTGATTTGGCTGGTAGCAGTTTGTTGCGTTCGGTGAAATCCCAAATCGAATCTTCCTTGAGCGGTACGATCGGAGAGTTGACCAGTAATTATAATTCTTTGGCTTTGGTCGGAATTACGCTTAACAGCGATGGTATCTTACAAGTGGATGATACGATCCTGAACAACGTTGCAACAAACGATATGCAGGCTTTGTCGAATCTATTTTCAAAAGGCGGAAGCAGTAATGATCCTTTGGTGAACGTTTTAGCCGGTTCATCCAAGACTCAGACCGGTAATTATCAGTTGGACATCACACAATTGGCGGACAGAGCGACTGTAACGGGGGGGGCTGTAACCTTATCTACCGATGAGAGCGTTGCCGGAGACCGTGTTACAGACGCGACTGCTGCCTTGACTATCGACGCTGGTGCTTCTTTAAATCTACAGATCGGTGCGACGGCAAATCTGATCGACTTGTCTTCGATTGCCGGAACTTATGCTACCAAGGACGAAGTGGCAGCTCAGATCCAGACACAGATTGATGCTGTATTTGGTGCTGGAATCGCGACATTCGCTTACGACTCTAGTCAATCGCGTTTTGAAATCACTTCAGCTGCTGGTCAGGGAACCGCAGATGTTTTGAGTTCGACGGGACTGACCAATCAAGGATTCTCCGGCGGAGCATATGCGGGGCAGCAGTTAATTGATTTGTCGGCGGCGGACGCTTCCTTTAACGTCAAGGTGGACGAGTCGATTACTTCTGCCGTGACGATTCAGGCCGGGCGTTATACTTTGGAAGAGTTAGCGACCAAGATGACGAATAACATCAATTCCAACACCGATGTACAAGCGGCAGGCGCATCTATAAACATCTCGACTGCTGGAGGTGCTTTAACAGTGACTTCAGACCGTTTTGGGATTTTCTCGACCGTTGAATTGACAGGTTTTGCCAACTTCGCCAATGCCGGATTCACGGCTGACCTGACCGATATCGGGCAGAATGTGGACGGTACCATCACCACGGCGAGTGGAACCATGAATATTGGTGCTTATGCGGACGCGACTGACGGCCGTAAGGTAAAGGTCAGTGATTTTGCGGTTATTGCCGGAAACGACGCTGAGGTGAGAGGCTTGGAGTTCGAAGTTCTTGGTGGCGCTTTGGGCGCGCGTGGAACCATCACTTACGCACAAGGCTTTGCGAGCTTGATGGAAGATACTGTCGATGGCCTGTTCAAAAGCGATTTTGGTTTGGTTTCGGAAAGAATCAATAACTTGAATGATAAGATGGACAATTACGAAGAACGCAATAAGAAAATTGATGCGCGTTACGAGAAGCTTCTATTGAAATACCAGATGCAATTTTCTGCGCTGCAGTCGATTATTCAGAGCTCGCAGCAGACTAGAGATTATTTATCGGCAACATTTAGTAACAACAGCAGTAACTAAAAAAATAAAAGATTGAACGAGGGAAACATCCAATGAATATGGCAATGCGAAATAAATTTGCACAACAATACGCCTCAAACTTTGTTGAGACAGCTGTCTCCGAGGCGACTCCACATAAGTTGGTTGAGATGCTATACGATGGTGCTTTGAAGAACCTGAATCTGACTAAGGTGTTTATCGAGAAAAAAGACTTTGAGAAAAAGGCCGAATTTTCGAACAAGGCATTGAGTATTATTAATGCCTTACGTGCTGGTGTCGATATGGAAAATGGTAAAGACGTGGCCGGAAACCTTTATGATCTGTACGATTATTGTTATCGACGTGTTCTTGAAGCTTCGTCTAAAAATGATGTGGCGATGGTTGATGAAGTTATCGAGCATATCAAAACACTGAACGATGCGTGGAAAGAGATGCCTGAGATGATCAAACGTTCTTCAAAAGAACAAATTGAGCGTTTAAGAGCCTGATGGACTCTCTAGAAAAAACCAAAATTCAACTTCTGGCACATTCCAGAAACATGCTCAATTCCGCTCTTGAAGAGGATTGGGAGTACTTTTCTCAGTTGGATTCTAGTTGGCAAGGCCAATTAGAATCGGCTGTGTCTAAATATGGCCAGGAGTTGGATGTGATTGGTGCCCAGCTATTGGAAGATAATCAGCAAATTCAAAATTGCATTCTTCGAGCGCAGAAAATCCTTTCCACCGATTATGAAAAAAACACTCATGCAATGTCGGCGCTCAAAAAATATATGAAATAATTCCCTTCTAAAAAATATTGCCAAAATTTTGACATCGAGTAAAAAGCCGTATATAAAGGTTACCGTAGAGGTCAATTAGAAACGGCGGTTAGATGTCCCAAGAACTTTTATCTTCTTTAGTTGGCGATGGGCCAGCGATGCAAAAGGTTAAAAAACTGATTCTTCAGGTCGCACAGACGGACGCGACAGTTCTGATATTGGGGGAGTCCGGTACGGGAAAAGAGGTTGTTGCGCAATGCCTTCACTCTGCTTCCGCACGAAGTGGTAAAGCCTTTGTTCCAATCAACTGCGGTGCGATTCCCGGAGAACTTCTTGAAAGTGAACTTTTCGGTCATGAAAAAGGGGCGTTCACCGGGGCGATTACCGCTAGAAAGGGCCGCTTCGAGATGGCTGAAAAAGGCACTATCTTTCTAGACGAAATTGGTGATATGCCCTTGCCGATGCAGGTCAAGTTATTGAGGGTTCTACAGGAACGAAGTTACGAACGTGTTGGCGGCAATAAAAGCTTTCAGTGTGATGTCCGTGTTGTAGCGGCTACCCATAGGGATTTGGAAGACAATATTGCCGACGGCACTTTCCGAGAAGATCTGTTTTACCGTCTGAATGTCTTTCCTATTGAAATGCCGGCTTTACGGGAACGCCGTGAAGATATACCTGCCCTGTTCAATTTCATGTTTCAGAAAATTCAAGAAAACGGTCGTTTGATTCCTAAGATGACAGAAAAGGCCTTAATCGCTTTACAGCATTATGATTGGCCCGGAAATGTCAGGGAGTTGGGGAATCTTGCGGAACGTCTATCCATCTTATTTCCAGATTTGCCGGTTGATTATGACGATTTGCCGAGCCGATACCAGGTGACACTGCCTGAAGACGTCGAGTTGATTAAGGTTAAAGCGGCAGAACTCGAGAGTGCGCCAGAAGTGTCGGTTGCCGAGCAGCCGTCTACTGAGGCATCGGACAGTATTAGCGTTGTTGATAACCAGAAAAATGAGCAGTCTTCGGTTCAAGACTCGGCTTCAGACGGGATTTTCAATAACGCGCCGAATTTGAACGAAGGACTCGATTTGAAATCCTATCTCGTCGAGATGGAAGTGCAACTGATCCAAAAAGCACTTTCCCAGACCGACGGAAATGTCTCACAGGCTGCAAAACTGTTGCAGACAAATCGAACCACGTTAGTTGAGAAAATCCGTAAGTACGATTTGAGCTGACTAAGAAGCGGGAGAGCATCGTGTTGAATGAAGTGGAGAAAAATCGTTTAGTTGAGCTTGAACAGGCTTTCGAACTGTTTAACGAAACTTCTCTGCAGTTGACTCATGCTTATGAAGCCTTGCAGCAACAAGTGTCGGATCTGCAGATGCAGCTTGCTAAAAGCGATCGTGAAAAACGCCGGGTGGCGGATCGTCTAAGTCGTTTGTTGAATCTTTTGCCGGCCGGCGTCATTGTTTTGAATCAAAATGATGAGATTTTGGAAATGAATCCAAGTGCCGAAGGGATTTTGGGTGCAGATGCATTAGGTCGGAATTGGGACGTAGTGGTGATGAATGCGTTTTTGACCAGGAATGATGCTGGTGAATTAATCACTCATGATGAAAAAGTCTTCCAGTATTCCGAAACGGATTTGGATCAGGCACTTGGAAAAATCCTATTGATTCAGGATGTGACATCTGCAAGACACTTGCAGGATCACGTCAACCGTCATCAACGATTAAATTCCATGGGGGAGATGGCCGCTTCACTGGCACATCAGATCCGAACCCCATTGGCTTCCGCTTTATTGTACGTTTCCCAAATGAATTCCGAACAACTCGACGAGCCGAGGCGAGAGAAATTTGTAGGTAAAGCATTGCACAGTTTGCGGCATTTGGAAGGCTTGGTGAAGGATATGTTGCAATACGCCAAGGGCGGAAAGGGGAGCGAGCAGCGCGTCGAGTTGCGTCAATTGCTTGAATTGGTAAAGCATGCTGTGGAGCAGCAGGCTAAATTAACAGGCAGTGAGGTTCAGTTCGATTCATTTATACCTGGACTGGCCGTGACCGGTGATCAGGATGGCCTGGTCACCGCTCTGCAGAATTTGATCGGCAATGCCATTGATGTGGTTGGTAAAGAGGCTAAGGTTCAAGTGACCGTCAATAAGCTTGGTGATGACAAGGTGGATATCGTCGTCAGTGATAATGGCCCTGGAATTGAATCGGAAAATTTGGAAAAGGTCTTTGAACCATTTTATACCAGCCGGGCTAAAGGAACAGGTTTGGGCTTGGCGGTAGTCAGAGCGATTGCGGAAGCGCATAATGGGCAGGCCTGGGTGAAATCGATTCCGGGGTATGGTTCTAAGTTTGGAATCCGGTTGCCGTTGGCTGAAGTAAAGGGAATAGAATGAGTATCGCAAAAGTATTGATTGTCGAAGATGACCAAGAGTTGCAAGAAGCATTGGTGGATACTTTGTCCTTGAACGGTTTTGAAGCGTTGAGTGTCAGCAGTGCTGAAGATGCGCTGGTTGCTCTTGATGACGATATCGGAATGGTGTTTAGCGACATCCGTATGGACGGAATGGACGGATACACCTTGATGAAGCGTATCAGAGCAATCAAGCCTTATTTGCCGATTGTTCTGATGACGGCTTACGGTACGATTGAGCAGGCCGTAGATACGATGAAAGCCGGTGCTGTGGATTATATTGTTAAGCCATTTGAAGCCAACGTGCTGGTTGAAAAAGCCAAAGTCTATTTTAATCGTGATGCATCTAGTGAAGATGACTTCGTTGTAGCCGATCCCGCGACTCAGCAGTTGAAAAACATGGCAAAAAAAGTTGCTGAAAGTGATGCCAGCGTTTTTATTAGTGGTGAAAGCGGGACAGGTAAAGAGGTTTTAGCCCGTTACATTCATAACCAATCTTCCCGCAGTAAGCAGCCATTTGTTGCGATTAACTGTGCCGCTATTCCTGAAAACATGCTTGAAGCCATGTTGTTCGGCTATGAAAAAGGGGCATTCACCGGGGCCGCGAAATCAATGCCCGGTAAGTTTGAACAGGCCCAACACGGCACGATTTTTCTAGATGAAATCGGTGAGATGAAGCCTGATCTTCAGGCAAAACTGTTGCGAGTCCTGCAAGAGCGTGAAGTCGAAAGAATCGGCAGCCATAAAGTGATCCAGTTGGATGTTAGAGTACTGAGTGCCTCGAATGTATCGATGAAACAGGCGATTCAGAACGGAGATTTTCGAGAGGATCTTTATTATCGTTTGAATGTGTTTCCAATGCGCTTGCCTCCCTTGAGAGATCGCCCGAGAGATATTGCTGCGATTACTGAAAGGTTACTACAGCGACACTGTGGTAGAAACCGAATCGAGCCAATGGTGTCAGCGCCTGCGATGAAACAGCTGATTGAGTACTCGTGGCCGGGCAATATCCGTGAATTGGATAATGTCATCCAGCGAGCCTTGGTGATGATGTCGGGCGATACCATTCAGAAACAGGATATTTTGCTTGATTTGGAAGACGGGACGAACGAAATGTTTCATACCGAGCAGAGGGCGGATCAGTCCGATGCCGTTGACGCTTCAAGTATTGCAGGCAGTTCAGCAGAGATTAAGGATTTAAAGGCCCGGGAAATTGCTTTGATACTGGAAACTTTGCAGCAGAATAACGGGCACCGACAAAAAACGGCGGAGACTCTGAATATCAGCCCGAGAACTTTAAGGTATAAAATCGCCAAGCTTAAAGAGCAAGGTGTGGAAGTTCCGTAACCCTCTGTGTGGAAACGAGGGTGGATTTAAATGATATATCCTGTTGTTATCGACAGGAAAAAAAATAATTTAGCGAAACTGAGCAGGCCTGTTGGTTTTTTGACGTTTTTTTGGCATATCAATTGCTGTTAGTTTTGCATTATTCGTTATAAAATAATTCACTGTGACATAATAGAGTAACGTTATTGCCACGGTGGTTTTTGGTTATTAAATTGAGAAGTTCTGGATCGGATCGATTACAGAGTTGGAGTTCTAAGCCTGATGAGCACGATTGATACACAAAGTTTGATGTTACAGATGCGTTCTTTGGCGGCGCAGGCGGCAAGTAAGCCTGACGCTCCTGTTGAAGGTGTGGCACAAACCGGTGAAGAGAAAGCGGATAATTTTGCCGAATTGTTGGCTTCTTCCGTCAATGCCGTGAACTCACAACAGCAAAAAGCGGGTCAAATGAAAGAAGCATTTGAACGCGGTGATCTCGACGTTGAACTATCCGAAGTCATGTTGCAGGCTCAAAAAGCCAGTTTGTCGTTCCAGGCGATGACCCAGGTACGAAACAAGCTGACCGAAGCTTATAAAGACATCATGAATATGCCGATTTAATCGGTTTTTTGAGTTTACCAATTTTAACCGTAAAGAAGAAACACCATGGCTGATCCTCAAGCGTCATTTGATTCCTCTCTGAACCCGCAACAAGCGACAGGTGTGGGGTCGACGCTTCTAAATAATCTCATGGCGCTGTCCGTCGCCAAACAGGTCAGTCTCGTCATTGCACTTGCCGCTAGTATCGCCTTAACCGTCGGTATTCTACTCTGGTCGCAAAATACGCCTTATACTTTGCTTTTCGGCAGCCTGGATGCCAAAGATATCAACGAAGTGGTTCAGACGCTCGAACAGGAGCAGGTCGAGTATCGAATCGACCAGTCAAGTGGCGGTATTCTGGTGCCGTCGGATCAGGTTTATGCATTACGTTTGAAGCTGGCTGCTGCCGGTTTTCCTAAGCAGGCGGCCACGGGTTATCAATTGCTTGATGTCGAGCAAGGTTTTGGTATCTCTCAATTCAAGGAAACCACTCAATACCATCGTGCTTTAGAAGGTGAGCTGGCTAAAACCGTTTCTTCTATCAATGCCGTAAAGTCAGCTCGAGTAATGTTGGGTTTACCAAAACGTTCCGTGTTTGTGCGCAAGCAACAGAAACCATCGGCTTCCGTAGCGGTAAAACTTTATCCAGGTAGAAGCCTAAATGAGGAGCAAGTCAGCTCCATTGTTTATTTGGTGGCTTCCAGTATTCCTAATATGGACGTTAAAGACGTCACGGTTGTGGATCAGCGCGGGAATCTATTGACTGGAGATGCCCATTCAAGCGGTACCATGAATATGAGTATGAAGCAGCTCGACTATACTCGTACGGTTGAAGAAACGCTTTCAAATCGAATCATCAAGTTGTTAGCGCCTATCGTTGGCGGTGAGGACAAGGTTCGTGCCCAAGTCACAGCGGAGTTGGATTTTACCCAGCAAGAGCAAACCCGAGAGAATTATGAACCGGATCCGGAAGCAATTCGTTCAGAACAAGAAGTCAAAGAGATTAACCGTAATGAAGGGCCGACCGGAATTCCTGGTGCCTTGACGAATCAGCCTCCGCGAGCAGGAATCGCACCTGAAGAAGGTTACAGTGCAGAAAAGGATCCGAACCTAAGAAACTCCACTGAGAAGAAAACCAAGAACTATGAGTTGGACCGTACGGTCAGTCATATCAAAAATTCGGTCGGTAACATTCATCGTTTGTCTGTTGCGGTTGTCCTGGATGATAAGACGGTTCTGGATCAGGACGATAATGTCGTAAAAACTGCTTTGACGGATGACGAGCTGTTGCGTTACCGCCGTTTGGTAAGTGATACGGTGGGATTGGATGAGACCCGTGGTGACACTTTGACCGTTGTAAATGCTTCTTTTGTGGTCGCACCGCCGGAAGAGATAGAAATTACTCCGATCTGGCAGGAAAACTGGTTCTGGGATCTGGTTAAACAGTTACTGGCGGGTCTTGCTGTATTGATTATCATCTTTGGTGTGATTCGTCCAATGCTGAAGGATCTGGCGAAGAAAGAAGAGAGTATTTTGGCGTACCCTGAAGAGGTTCCGGAAGAGGAAGAAGAGGAACTTGAGAACGTCGACGAAATTTCCAAGGCGCTTGAACAGATGAGCGAAGAAGTTGAACAGACTGCCGCCGAATCGGAAGCGGAATCGAATGCCGAGCATGAGTTGCTTGAAAAAGTTCGTACTATGGTGGCTGCGGATCCGAAGGTTGCAGCCCATATAATCAAACAGTGGATGTCGGGGAATAAGTAAGATGCCAGATTCAGCCATTGAGGAGATGGGAGAAGGGAAACAGTTTAGCGGATTGGACAGTGCGGCAATTTTTCTGCTGGCACTGGGCAAAGACAATGCCGCTCAAGTGTTGAAGCACCTTAATCCAAGAGAAGTTCAGCAGATCGGTTCTGCCATGACTTCCATCGAGAACATTACACGAAGTGATATTCATAATGTGATGCAATCTTATCTTGATGAATTGGGTGAAGATGCGCTCGGTGTGGATCCAAACGAATATGCACAATCGTTGATGGCCGATGCGCTTGGCGAGAGCGGCGGACATTTGATGGATGCGGCATTGTTGGGCGATCAAGTGAAAGGCTTGGAGGCTTTGAAATGGATGCACCCGTCGACGATTTCCAACATGCTGCGTAACGAGCACCCTCAGGTCGTTGCGATTGTGTTGTCTTATTTTGATGCCGATCAGGCTGCAGAGGTTCTGAGAGGTATTCCAGAGCGCTTTCAGGCAGAAGTTATTTACCGTATCGCTACCTTGACGACGATTCAACCACGAGCATTGTTTGACCTTAATGATGTACTAGAAAATGCCTCTAATGATGGTGAAGGCGGTAAGTTGGCGACTATTGGTGGTGAAAAACGAGCGGCTGAAATCCTGAACTTGGTCGGTAGTGGTGTCGATTCCAGAATTCTGGATGATATTGCCGTCGAGCACGAAGATGTCAGTAAAGCGATTCAAGATAAGATGTTCGTCTTCGATGACATTATCGGTATCGATGACCGCGGTATCCAGACGATTGTTGCCGAGGTGCCTAATGAGGTGCTGATTGTCGCCCTGAAAGGTGCCGATAACGATCTTAAAGAGAAATTCCTATCCAATGTTTCCAAACGTCAGGCGGATATCATGCGTGACGATCTTGAGATGGGCGGACCTGTGAAACTCAGTGCGGTGGAAGAAGCTCAGAGAAACATCATTCAAATTGTTCGACGTTTAGCGGATGAAGAGAAAGTAGTGATGCCTGGTGGTGGTGAGGAGTTCGTATAGTGCCTGATAAGCAAGTTACGGATTCAAAAGAAACGGCCGAAGAGTCTGTGCAGGAAGTTACCAAGGTGATTCCTGCAAAAGAGCTGGAGAAACCACAAATCCGTACATGGCATCTTAATAATCTTGAAAAAGAGGTCGAGCAGAAAGCGCTTGAAAGAGAGCAAAAGGTCTATGACGACCTAAAGCAAAAAATGCAGCCTGAAATTCAACGCCAGACCGAAATCTTAAAAAAAGAAGCTTATGAGCTTGCCAAGCAGGAAGGCTTTGATGCGGGGTATGCAGAAGGTAAAGTGCTTGGAGAGCAGGAAGGTAAGGAAATTGCCTTGGTCGAAGCTGAAGAGACTCTGGCCCCAAAGATAGAACAGTTAAATGCTTTGTTGGAATCGTTGGATAAGCCATATAAGTTATTGGAAAAAAAGGTATTCGAGAGTTTATCCAATTTGGCTTTGAATATTGCAGAAGAAGTGATTCAGCAAAAGATTGGAGATAATCCGGATTGGGTTATGAAAATTATTCGCGAGTCTGTTTCAGCGTTAAACGATAGTTTAAGCCCGATAGAAATTTTTCTGAATCCCAAAGACTTCGACTTGATTTCTGAGCAAAGTACGAACTTTGCAGAAAATTGGAATGTACAGAGTAGTGATGCCGTTGAAGTCGGCACATGCAAAATCAAACAGGATTTCTCCTCGATTGAGCATAACTGGAAACACCGATTTGAAAGCATGAGTGTCAAGTTACAGGCGCAAGCTGTTGCGGATGCTGACAAACCGGATTCCGACGCCGGTTAATAATGTCGATAAACCTCTCTCCTGATCGCTTGCTATGGCAGGCCGCTCATACCATAATCATGCGCATTAGAAGTTAAACCAGGATTGTTTTCATGGATTTTGCCACACACATCAATCAGACAGTTTCTGGAAAGCTCGATCAGCTTTCTCAAGAAATCCATTTGCCCTCTTCATTAGTGGTTGAAGGGCGGTTGGTGCGTATGGTCGGCATGACTTTGGAAGTTGTTGGTACGTTCGCTCCGGTTGGATCACGTTGCCAAATCGTGAGTACTCAAGGCGATCCGATTGAAGCGGAGGTTGTCGGGTTTCATGATGACCGATTATTTTTGATGCCGATCGGCGATACACAAGGGTTGTCGCCAAATGCCAAGGTCGTACCAGTACCGGGCGGTGTAAAGGTGAAGGTCGGAACGGCAATGCTTGGTAGGATTGTAGACGGTTCCGGAAGCCCGCTAGATGGAAAGGGTTCAATCGAAACGACGGACGAAGTGTTACTTTCCGGACGGCGGGTCAATCCGTTAAAAAGGGCGCCGATTGAAGCCCCGTTGGATGTCGGAATTAAGGCGATTAACGGATTGCTGACATTGGGAAGAGGTCAGCGTGTCGGATTAATGGCGGGAACCGGTGTCGGTAAGAGTGTTCTGCTTGGTATGATGACTCGATACACTAATGCTGATGTGGTTGTGGTTGGCTTAGTCGGTGAACGTGGCCGAGAAGTGAATGATTTTGTACGGAACAACTTAGGTGAAGAGGGATTGAAAAGGTCTGTCGTGGTTGCGACGCCTGCCGATGACCCCCCTTTGATGCGATTGCATGGGGCTATGTTAGCCACCGCGATCGCCGAATATTTTCGTGACCAGGGGCTGAATGTTCTATTGTTGATGGATTCGTTAACCCGTTTCGCTCAAGCTCAGCGCGAGATTGCGTTAGCGATTGGTGAGCCTCCGGCCAGTAAAGGTTATCCGCCTTCGGTATTTTCTAAATTGCCTCAATTGGTTGAACGTGCGGGAAATGCACAAGTTGGAGCAGGTTCGATCACGGCAATCTATACGGTATTGGCAGAAGGAGACGATCAGTCCGATCCGGTTGTCGACTCCGCCCGAGGGGTGTTGGATGGGCACATTGTCTTGTCTCGTGAGATTGCTGACTCCGGTCGTTATCCTGCTATTGATATAGAGTCTTCGGTCAGTCGAGTCATGGTTGAGATCGTTCCTAAGGAGCAGATGGATCAAGCACGCCGTTTTAAACAATTGTATGCGACCTATCAGCAAAACCAGGATCTTATCAATGTTGGTGCATATCGAAAGGGCAGTGATGCCAATATTGATGCCGCCATTGCAAAACGCCCTGATTTAATGCAATTTTTATCCCAGCAGATTGATGAACGGTACTCGGTACAGGACAGTGTTGCCGAGTTGCAGAAGTCGTTGGGTTAATTTTTAACCATCTTTGTATTTCGGAGCTGCTTTGACGTCTCGCATTCAAAAGATTCAAACTTTGGTGGACCTGGCCGAAATTGAAGAAGAAAGGTCGGCAAAAACGTTTGCCGAGATCCAAGCTCAACATAAGCATCATTTGCAGCAATTGGAAATGTTGAAGACTTATGTAGAAGAGTACTCTCAGGCTAATGTGTCTAAAGGTCAGACGTTCCAACCTATTCAGATGCTTTCCACTCAGGCGTTCGTTGCCAAGCTTCAGCATGCGGTTCAAGCGGAGTCTGATAAGGTTGATGAGTTTTCCAAGATGGTGGAGCGTGCCAGAGAGGCATGGCTGGAAAAGCGGACAAGGATGAACGCATTAAAAAAACTGCACGGAAAGTTGGTGCAGGATCACCAGTTTAAATTGGATAAGCAAGAACAACGTTTTCTTGATGAGTTGAGCAGCCAGAATTTTAATAAAAAACAGTGATGATTTTTATAGGTTGTGAAAATGCGGCATGCATGTTGCTTTTTACTTTACAACTTAAAATAGAGATGTGGTGAAAAACACTATGTTAGAGCAGGTTTTATCAGACTTGAAACCATCGGGAGCAGTGCTTCAGGGAAGTAATGAACGGCAATCATTGCCAGGAAAAGGGGGCTTCGCGGCGCTTCTTGAATCGACGATTGCCCCTGAAGATGGTGCACGAACTCCTATGCCGGCCATGTCAGGTGCGCGTTCTGCCATGTTGTCAAATTTCCCGGTTGGATCTGAAGCCAATGGGATTCAAGTTGCCGATGAGCATGCGGCTGTTTCAGTTTTACCTGTCGAATTTGCCGGAGACGAGGCTTTGTCCGGGCTGATTGAGACGAAAGGCGCGGTAATGGGGCTTCAAGAAGGTGAGCCTTTAGTTGAAAGTATGAATCCATCCGATTTTAAAGGTGGTCAGGAAATTATTTCTTTTGTAAATTCCCAAGGAAAAACAATTTCAAAGCCACTGACGTTATCTCAGGGTGAACCAGCCCATATTCCGCAAGGTGTAGTCGGAGGGCTTGTAAAAGGAGCTGTTTCTGATGAGGCGGTGGATGTTGCCGATGCTCCTGTGTTGTCAGCAAGTGCATTGCCGCCGGAAAGTGTTGAGGCTCAAACTCTGACAGAATCGGATTTACCGGAAGGTGGCGTTTCCATTCCCGTTTCAAGTGAAACCGAAAATGAATTAATGAGACCTGTCGAGGTCAATTCAGCCGTTCAGCGCACCAAGGTTGAAGCGGATTCAGAGAGCCAGAGCCGCAATACGACGGCACCTGGTTATGCAGTGCAATCCCAGGTTCGTGTGGAACGGCAAACTCAAACGGAACATCCTGTGCATCCTCAGCATCCGGAACACCCTGACCAATCAAAAGGTTTGGCTTATGGACTGGAATCGTCTAAAGGTAAGATGAACGATGAAAATGATACAGATTTGGATGTGGCGAAATCTGAGGATGTGACAGGTTTGACACCTGTTGAGACTGATGCGTCTCCTGAAGAGGTATTGGTGGATACGACTTTTAGTGTTGAAGCTCAGGTTGACGACAAGTTGGTGAGCGATAAGGCGCAAGCCGATTCTGTGAGTGAAGAGGTGGATGATCAGCCTGTGCTTGTTGGTTCTGAGATGGAACCTTCCGAAGAGCATGTGATCGGTATGGCGACAGATGGTTTGGATAAGTCTTCAGCTTCTGTTGTAAAACCTGAAAACGGTTTATCCAATAGTGCAAACGGAGCAGCAGCCAATCATTCACAGCAATCGATGGCGAGAAATCATGTGTCTTTTGAGCAAGGTTCACAGAGCCATAATAGTCAACAAGGACAGCAAGGGCAAGGAGCACAGCATCAAGGGCAGCAAAATTCAGGTGGACAATCTCAACAGCAAGTTGCGCAGATGGCGCAAGCGTTTGTTCAGAATGTTCAGGCGGCCCGTCTGCAGAACGTGGAGCGTCAAGCACCTTTACAATTCAATACAGAAGGGGCTCCTGTTCTGGATTCTCCTGATGTGGAAGCGTCAAATAATTTGTTGAATTTGGATCGACGTGCACAATTGCCGCAAGGGTTGCAGTCGATTGGCCTGCCAGTTACCCATCAGAGATGGGGGCAATCTTTGGGGCAGCGAGTCGTATATATGGCAAACAATCAGATTCAGCAGGCACAAATTACTTTGAATCCTGAAAAATTAGGGCCGGTTCAGGTTAAATTGCACATCGATCGTGATCAGCAGGTGCATGTCGTCATGACGGCCCAGCACGGTGTTACGCGTGAAGCTATGGAAGCGGCGATGCCTAGGCTTAAGGAGATGATGGAACAGGCCGGAATCGATTTGGGTTCCGTGGATGTGAGCGATCAGCGGGAGTTTGCACAGGATTCTGACGGCAAAGATGGTGAAGAGCAGCTAGGAAACTCTTCAAACATGGTCGGCAGTACCGAAGCGGATGCGTCGGTGGGCGAATCGGATTCACAAACATATTCAACAGATAATCTTGTCGATTATTACGCTTAGGAGCATAGGATGAATTTTTTACAGAAAGGCTTGGTAATGTCACTTTTCATGCCGATGTCGGTAATGGCGGGTACGACTGAAGACGGACTTCCAACAGCTGGATTCATCGGTATTGCCGTAGTTGTTACGGCTGTAATAGTCGGAGCCTTGGTGTATCTGCTCTGGTGCAACAAGTCTGCTATTTGTGAGCAATCCGAATTGCTGAACGATTTGCAGGATGTTTTGAACAATGAATCTCTTGGAACGGTTCTGAAGTCACAGAACACTAATCCGAAACTGTTGAGTAGCTTGAACCGAGTACTTGAGCTGGCCCAGAATAAGGTTGCGGTTGCGATGGCTGAAAAGTCTCATGCCGATTCGCGCATTGCCGAACTGGAGTCACAGATCGAAGAGCTGAATGGTGCTTTGGCGGTGTGCTATGCCCAGCAAAGTGAGATGTCAACGGTCAGCTCTGCAAATGGTATAGATGGTCAAGATTTGGAGTTGGCGGCAAATAACCTGGAAGAGGTTGTTGGTTTATTGAGCCGCGGCTCTGCAAGTGGCATGCAGTCTTCCCAAAAGGTCGTTAGCGAAGTCAGTGGTTGGACGGAGGAAGTGGCCGAAGCTTCTTCTGTGATTAAACAGCTGGAAGAGGATAGCAGCAATATCGGAACCGTTTTGGTTCTGATTCGTGACATCGCTGAGCAAACCAACTTGTTGGCCTTGAATGCGGCGATTGAAGCGGCGCGTGCTGGTGAGCACGGAAGAGGGTTTGCCGTGGTTGCCGACGAGGTGCGGATTCTTGCCGGTAAAACTCAGCAGGCCACTACGGAGATTCAGACAATCATCGAAGAATTGCAGCAACGGGCTCGCAATGCCGTTGGAGTAATGGAAAACGGGCAGGAACGAGTTGAAGCGACACAGTCCCAGGCGATGAAGGTCAATGAGGCTCTGAGTGAGATTGCCGACAACTTGGTTAAGTTGAAAGAGGCCCAGGTGGCACTCTCGTCATTGGCACATAAGACGCACTGATTAGATTCATGAAGAGAGATAATAAAAAGAACAAGGTAAGGCCAGTATGAAAGCGATAGTCGGTACGCTGATTGTTATAGGTTCCCTGCTCGGAGGCTATCTTCCTCATGGAAGTATTGGGATTCTGATTCAGCCGTTAGAAGTGCTTATTATTTGTGGTGGTGCATTAGGTGCGTTTATCATCGCAAACCCTGGCTGGGTCATTAAGGCAGGCTTCGGTAGCAGTTTGAAGTTGGCGAAAGGTTCTCCGTATACCAAGGAGTTGCATTTAGAGTTGCTAGGATTGATGTTTCGCCTTTTCAATAAAGCGCGTCGTGAAGGGTTGATGTCAATCGAGGCGGATGTTGAAGAACCGCATTCGAGCGAATTGTTTAATAGTGCGCCTTTGGTTGCGGCCGACCATCATGCAGTAGATTTTATCTGTGACTATCTACGTCTTATGATTAGTGGTGCATCGAACCCGTATCAATTGGAAGATTTGATGCTCTTGGAGTTGGATATTCACCATCATGAGGCTTTGAAGCCGGCGGAAGCTATCAATAAGGTTGCGGAAGGTTTGCCGGCATTCGGTATTGTGGCTGCGGTATTGGGTATCGTTATCACCATGAGTTATTTGGATGCGGGGCCGATGGAAATTGCCCATCATATGTCCGTTGCTCTTGTGGGGACGTTTTTGGGTATTTTGGTTGCCTACGGTGTCGTAGCGCCGATTTCATCGGACTTGTCTAACAGGGCGAATGCAGGAAGTGCATTTTACGGTGTGATTAAGACCTGCTTGATGGCAAATTTAAACGGTTATGCACCTCAAGTAGCTGTGGAGTTCGGTCGAAAGGCCATTCCAGGGCAGGTTCGCCCAAACTTCCAGGAATTGGATGAATATCTGCAAACGCAAAAATAACCTTTGGTTAGGTCGTGTTTAGAGAGTCGAAATGAGTGACGAACAATCCATAATTATCAAACGCATTAATAAGTGCCCTCATGCCGCGCATGGCGGGGCATGGAAAATTGCATTCGCGGATTTCATGACCGCAGCGATGGCATTTTTCCTGATGTTATGGATTTTGTCGGGTTCGAACCAGCAGGATATGAAAGCGATTGCCGAATATTTCCGCGATCCGACTGTGATAGAGGCCTCGCCGGTGAAGTTGATTGAATCCAGTGAATCGGGACAGACATCCAATTCTATGATCGATATGGGCGGGTTCAAAGATGCGCCTAAGGCTGGAGAAGGTGATAATGACGGTGCTGAAAAAGCCAAAGAGCAAGCGCAGCTTGAGGCTATGAAGCAGGAGCTGGAGCAGAAAATTGAAGAAACGCCTGTTTTGGATCAAATGAAACAACAGATGAAAATCGATATCACACCAAATGGTTTAAGGGTGCAGATATTGGATGATCGTAAAAAGCCGATGTTCGCATCCGGGGTGGACATCCCCAGAGAATACGCCGCACAGCTGTTGAGGGAAGTTGGATCTGTGCTGGCCAAGTCGACGAATAAGATCAGTATTACCGGACATACTGATTCGGCCGGATATCATGATAATGCCGAATACACAAACTGGGAATTGTCGGCCGACCGAGCCAATGCGGCTCGAAGATTGATCTTACAGGGTGGTGTTGACGGCGGAAGAATTGCGCAAGTGGTTGGGCTATCAGATACAGTGCCATTTGATAAAGAAAACCCGTATAATCCTCGCAATAGAAGAATTAGCATTATATTGCTCACGAAAGAGGCTGAGGAACGTTTGAAGAGTCTTAGTGATGCACCCGAATTGACGGATTTAGAGAGCCAGTTGGCGAATCCAGAAAGTTTGAAATGAAAGAGTTTTCACTTAATTTAATTTTTTGTGTTTAAGGGATAGATATGGCTGAAGAAGAGGTTAAAAAAGAAAAAAGCGGCAAAGGTCTGATCATTGTCCTTTTAGTGATTTTAATCCTATTGGTGATTGGAATTGGCGTGTTGGCTTTCTTGCTATTGAGCGGAGGTGACAAGTCAAATGGCAATCACGTTGCAGAAACCGAAATGCATGCAGATGCCAATTACGGTGATGAGGGGGCTGCGTCGGCAGAGAATATGGGGCATGTAAAAACCTATTCCCCAAAGTATAAGCAACTTGAACCACCTGAGCCAAATACGCCTCCGATGTATTTCACTATGGATAAGTTCGTTGTGAATTTCAACGGTGACGGACAAGCCAAGTATCTTGCCGTGGATTTGAAATTCATGTCTTACTACGCAGGGTTGGTGGGTGAAAACGGTGAAATGGAACATTTGCGTCCAATTCTAAAAAACGATATCCAGCGTTTGTTGCGTAACCAGCACTACAACGATCTGAATACACCTGATGGCCCTGATAAACTTCGAGCGGAGATTTTGGCGACGGCTAAAAAGATTTTGGAAAAACATAACATTTATCCGGATCTTCTGGAAGATGTTTATATGACCCGTTTTGTCATGCAATAGTCGATTGGATAAGGCACAAGGTAATGGATGATATTCTAAGTCAAGATGAAGTCGACGCCCTATTGAAAGGTATGGGCGGTGGCGATGTTGAGACAGAAGGAGATGACTCCGGTGAGAGAGCCGGTGCCAAAGTGTACGACTTCACAAACCAGGAACGAATCGTTCGTGGGCGACTACCAGCTCTGGATATCATCAACGAACGTTTCGCACGTGGGTTTCAGCGGCATTTTAATGAGATGATCATGGCCAGTGTCGAAGTGACGCCGGGTGAAGTCAAAATCATCAAGATGATCGACTATCTGAGAAACCTGTTCGTTCCAACCAGTTTGAATATATACCGAATCAATCCGTTAAACGGGGTTTCGCTGTTCACACTTGATTCCAAGCTGATTTTTACGGCAGTGGACATCTATTTCGGTGGAACAGGCCTGCTGCCTTTCAAGATCGAAGGGCGCGAGTACACCCCGGTGGAAATGAGCATGGTTCGTAGTATTTTGGATATCTCATCGGAAAACCTGCGCAAAGCGTGGGGGCCGGTGATGGATATCGAAATCGAATATATGCATTCCGAAATGAACCCGAAATTTGCAGGTATCGTCGATCCAACCGATATGATTGTGGTCAGTCCAATCAATGTTCGTTTCGAAGGGGTTGAAGGACGTGTTGACATCGTCATGCCGTATGCGATGCTCGAACCGGTTCGAGATAAACTCGAAGAAGGAATGCAGAACCTTCAGGGAGAAAGTGATAATCGCTGGTCTCGCACATTGAAGGAAGAAGCCAAGAATATTGAAATCGACCTAAGTACGAATTTGCTTGAATTGCAAATGAATATGGACGATCTCATGAAGATGGAAAAAGGTGATATTATTCCGATAGAAATGCCTGAGCAAGTTACGATTAAGGCGGAAGGTATCGCCATAATGCGCGGCAAATTGGGTGAAAGTCAGAATAAGAAAGCCGTTAAAATTGAGAAAATACTGCATCATCCTGCTTATCAAGAGCGAAAGGTTGAAAATGTGAAGGAGTGGTACGATGAGTGATGAAGAGGATTTAAGTGCTTGGGGCGATGCGCTTGCCGAGCAGGCGGAAGCTGAAGGTGCGGCAGAGGACGACTTGAGCGCATGGGGCGATGCTCTGAATGAACAGGCAGAAGCTGAGGCAGCGACTGCGACTGCTGAAACCACTTCATTTGACGAGTTGGCGGCAAGCCGGGAAGATGGAAAAGAGAAGGTTGATCTGGATGTCTTGCTGGATATTCCCGTGACCCTTCAATTGGAAATTGGTCGGGCGAAAGTGTCGATCCGCAATCTGCTTTCTTATACGCAAGGATCCGTGGTTGAAATGGACCGTTTAGCAGGAGAGCCTTTAGATCTTCTTGTCAACGGTACTTTGATTGCCCACGGTGAGGTTGTTGTAATCAACGACAAGTTCGGTGTGCGTCTAACCGATGTAATTAGCCCTCAAGACCGAATCAAGAAGCTCAAATAATGGCAGGCCGATCTTTTTATCAAGATACATCGAGAGGTTTTTTTAAGCCTCTTTTTGCTATTTTGGGGTTGCTGATTTCACCACTAATTTATGCACAGGATGTGGCTAAGATTGGTGAGTCCGTAGCACAGCCGAGCGATTACTTTGGGCAAATTATGTTGTCACTTGTGCTGGTATTGCTTATTATCTTTATATCAGCATGGTTATTGCGGCGTTATGGGCGTTTTCCGGGCGTAGCGGACGGTAACTTGAAGGTTGTAGGCGCTTTGTCAGTCGGTCAAAGAGAGCGTATTTTGCTGTTGCAAGTCGGTAAAGAGCAGTTGCTGGTAGGTGTGACAAGTAGCAAGATTACGACACTGCATCAACTCGAAGAACCCGTGTTGGTTAAAGCGTCGGAGCCGATTTCCGGCTCGTTTGCACAGAGGCTTCAGGAAGCGCTGGCAAAGAAAAAAGAGACATCAAATAACCTTAACCCAAAAGAGGTCGGCGATATTTCCGGTGAAAGTCATTAAATTCCTACTATTTGTTCTATTAGGTAGCTTTCCTATCGTCAGCTGGGCCATGCCGGGAATTCCCGCGTTCACCGTTGAAACTGACGCGGCAGGTAATCAAGATTATACCTTGACGATGCAGATCCTGTTGTTGATGACGGGATTGACGTTGTTGCCGACGGCATTAATTGCCATGACCTCTTTTTTGAGGATTATTGTTGTGCTGGCCTTGCTGCGTCAGGCCTTGGGTACGTCGCAGACTCCGTCAACCAAGGTTTTGATCGCCCTAGCGATGTTTTTAACATTGTTCATCATGTCTCCGGTTTTGGATAAGGTTTATGATACGGCGGTTTCTCCGTATCTTGACGAACAGATACAGTTTAAGGAAGCGGTTGAAATTGGCTCCAAGCCGATGTATCAATTCATGTTGCAGCAGACACGGGAAGACGATCTGGGAATGTTTGCAGAAATGGCAGGTATTACTTTGGATGATCCGCAATCCGTTCCTTTTAAAGTTCTGATTCCTGCATTCATGACCAGTGAGTTGAAAACGGCGTTTCAAATTGGTTTCATGATTTTCATCCCATTTTTGATTATCGACCTGGTGGTGGCCAGTCTACTGATGTCGATGGGGATGATGATGCTTTCCCCGATGATCATTTCATTGCCATTCAAGTTGATGTTGTTTGTATTGATTGATGGTTGGGTACTGGTTGTCGGAACGCTCGCGAACAGTTTTGTCGTGCCCGGAGGTGTGTGATGCAACAGGAATTTGTTTTGACTTTAGGGCAGAGGATGCTTGAAGTGACGGCGATGTTGGCAGCTCCTCTGTTGATTCCTGCGTTGATCATCGGTTTGTTGGTAGGGATGTTTCAGGCCGCTACGCAGATCAACGAGATGACTCTGAGTTTTATCCCAAAGTTAGCCATTGTCGGAGCGGCATTGGTGATCTTCGGCCCTTGGATGTTGACGACTTTACTATCCTTTACTCGAGAGCTTTATGAAAATATTCCTGCTCTGATTGGTTAGATCATGACGTTTAGTTATGCGGAATTCTTACAGTTAATCGGATTGTATTTCTGGCCGTTTGTCAGAATCGGTGCGATGATTTCCATTCTTCCTCTTTTCGGCATCAGCGCCGTTTCTCCTCAAACACGTATCATGTTGACCCTTCTGATTACGATCGTGGTTGCGCCTACACTTACACTGCCGCCCCCTGTCGATCCTTTCACCTGGCTTGGAGTACTTTATCTGGTTCAGCAGATCCTGATAGGCCTGGTAATGGGAACCGTATTTTTAATCGTTTTTCAGGCTTTTGTCATGGCGGGGCATATCATTGCGATGGGAATGGGTTTAGCATTTGCGCAAATGGTGGATCCGGGAACCGGTGTTACATCGACCGTCGTTTCGCAATATTTCACAATTATCGTCACACTCTTGTTTTTGGCGATGAATGGCCACTTAGTGATGATTCAAGCCGTTGTCGACAGTTTTGATTATTTGCCGATTGGCACGCATTTTCTGAATCAGGAAAGTTTGAGAACGATCGTTGAGTTTGGCAGTTATATGTTTTCTGCCGGTGTATTGGTTGCACTGCCAGCGATTACAGCTTTGTTGTTAATCAACGTGGCGTTTGGTGTTGTCACTCGTGCAGCTCCGGCACTGAATATTTTTGCGGTCGGTTTTCCTGTAACCTTATTGGTCGGTTTAGTGATGTTGTCCTTAACCACGCCTTTGATTTTGCCGCATCTGCAAGAATTGGTGACTCGTTCGATTGACGTACTCGCCAGCTTGCGCTTGGTGGGCGGTTAAGAGGGAAGCGAGATGGCTGAGAACGAAGACGGCAGCGAAAAGAGCGAAGAACCCACCGAGAAAAAGCTTCGGGAAGCCAGAGAGAAGGGGCAGATACCGCGCTCCAGGGAACTGACTACGGTATTGATGACTCTATCGGCCGGTGTGTTTCTGTTGGTTTACGGCAGTGTCATGTTTTCCCACATCGAGGTTTTCACCATTCAGGGACTGAGTTTTGAGAGGGATGTGGCGTTCGACGAATTGAAAATGTGGAATGTTATTGAAGGGATGTTGCTGAGTTCCATATTCATGATTTTGCCTTTTATGCTTGTAATGGCTTTTATTGCCATCGTGTCTCCTTTGTTGTTGGGCGGCTGGTCTTTCAGTGCCAAGGCGATGGCGCCCAAATTAAGCAAGCTTAATCCGGTGTCCGGCATCAAGAGGATGTTTTCAGCAAAGTCGCTGCTTGAGCTTTTCAAGGCGTTGGCAAAATTCACTCTGGTTATCTCGATCGCGACGTTTTTCCTGTATAGCGTTTTTTCGGAAGTGGTCGGTCTTGCCGCCGAGCCTCTTAAACAGGCGCTTGCACATTCAGGCAGTGTGATTATTGAGGCCTTTATTTTCGTCAGCCTTTCCTTAATTATCGTGGCTTTGATTGACGTTCCATTTCAGTTATGGGATCACAATCGCCAGCTTAAAATGACTAAGCAAGAGGTCAAGGAAGAGTATAAACAGCAGGAAGGTAACCCTGAAGTCAAAGGAAGGATTCGACAGATTCAAAGGGAAATGTCTCAGCAACGTATGATGCAGAAAGTGCCTGAAGCGGATGTGGTCGTAACTAACCCGACTCACTATGCTGTTGCGTTGAAATACGATCCCGAAAGCATGCAAGAACCTGTTGTTTTAGCTATGGGAATCGATTTTATGGCATCACAGATTCGTACTATCGCGAAAGAGCACGATATTCCGGTTGTAGAAGCCCCACCATTGGCACGAGCTTTATACTATAATGCGGAAGTAGACCGTGCGATTCCTTATGATTTATTTAAGGCGGTTGCCGCGATACTTGCCTATGTTTACCAGTTGAAAGCCGGTAAGCCGGTGAACCAAACGAATTTTGATAATCTCCCTATTCCAGAAGAGATGAAGACAGAGTAGTTTCTACGAGAGAAAAGTGATTAAGAGACAAGATGGATCTTCAACAGCTGTTCGCAAATATTAAGCAGAATTTTACTCGTGGATTAGGGGTGCCGATCGCCGTTCTTGCATTATTGGGTATGGTTACGATTCCGTTGCCGCCAATGTTGCTGGATGTATTCTTCACTTTTAATATCGCTTTATCTCTAGTGGTTCTGATGGTGACGCTCTATGCTAAGCGTCCGTTGGATTTCGCCATTTTCCCTACCATTATCTTATTGGCCACGCTTTTCCGTCTTGCATTGAATATCGCTTCCACGCGAGTGATTTTATTGGAAGGGCATCAGGGAGGTGCCGCTGCCGGTCACGTCATCGAAGCGTTTGGCGAATTTGTAATCGGCGGAAATTTTGCCGTCGGTTTGGTGGTGTTCGCAATTCTTGTGGTAATCAACTTTGTGGTTATCACGAAAGGTGCCGGGCGAGTCGCGGAAGTTAGCGCGCGTTTCACTTTGGATTCGATGCCCGGTAAACAGATGGCGATCGATGCGGATTTGAATGCAGGGTTAATTACACAGGAGCAGGCTCAGGAACGTCGCCGTGAAATCGCTTCCGAGGCTGACTTTTACGGTTCGATGGACGGTGCTAGTAAGTTCGTCCGTGGTGATGCCGTTGCCGGTATCATCATTCTGTTCATCAACTTGATCGGTGGATTTGCGATCGGGATGGGGCAGCACGATCTGGCGTTTTCAGATGCGATTCAGGTGTATACCATTTTGACACTTGGTGATGGGCTCGTCGCACAGATTCCTGCTTTATTGCTTTCCACTGCGACGGCGATTATCGTGACCCGGGTATCGGGAGATCAGAAGGATATGGGGGAACAGATGCAGCTGCAAATGTTCGCCAACCCTCGTTCCTTGGGGATGACCGCTGGTATTGTCGGAGTGCTTGGTTTGATTCCGGGCATGCCTAATCTGGCATTCTTGTCATTTGCGAGTGTTGCCGGTGCAGGCGCTTACCTGATACATAGAAAACAGCAGACCGCTCCTGAAACAGAAGCTGAAATTTTTGAAGAGGAGGAGGCAGAAGCCAAGCCTCCTGAGTTGAGCTGGGATGATGTACAGACTTTGGACGTATTGGGGCTTGAAGTCGGATACCGTCTGATTCCGATGGTGGATAAGTCGCAAAACGGTCAACTTTTGGAACGTGTAAAAGGGGTCCGTCGAAAGGCATCACAGGAGCTCGGATTTTTGGTTCCGCCGGTTCACATTCGGGATAATTTGGACTTAAAACCAAACCAATATAGAATTATGCTCATGGGCGTCAACATGGGTGAGGGAGAGGTTTTTCCCGACAAAGAATTGGCAATCAACCCTGGTCAGGTGTTCGGTGAGGTGGCCGGTATGGCAACCAAAGATCCGACATTTGGCTTGGATGCTGTATGGATTGACGTAAAAGACCGTGATCAGGCTCAGGCTTTGGGATACACCGTGGTCGATGCCAGTACGGTTGTTGCAACACATATCAGCCAAGTTGTTCAGGATTACGCGTACGAATTGCTCGGGCATGATGAAACCCAGCAGTTATTGGACAAACTCAAGCAAACCTCGCCTAAACTTGTGGACGAACTGGTTCCCGATCGATTGTCGTTGGCTGTTTTGGTTAAAGTTCTGCAGAGTTTGTTGCAGGAGAAAGTGGCGATTAGAGACATGCGAACCATTTTAGAAGCGTTGACTTCCAGAGCTTCTGTCACTCAAGATCCTAATGATTTGACTCAGTTTGTACGGGCCGCACTCGGACGATCGATTGTCCAGGATATCTTGGGATCGGAATCTGAATTGAAAGTTATTACGTTGGAGCCAAGTCTGGAACAGTTGTTGCTACAAGCTACGCAAGGTGCGCCAGAGGGTCAGTTGGCCATTGAGCCTGGTTTGGCCGAGCGTTTGCATTCGACGTTGAAAGAAGAGTCGCAAAAGCTAGAGATGGCGGGGCAGTCGGCGGTATTGCTGGTGGCGCCGCAGATACGCTCGCAATTAGCACGTTTATTTAGATACAGTTTGCCGACGTTGCATATTTTGGCTTATTCTGAGGTGCCAGAAAATCGACAGATCAGTGTGGTAGCAAATGTAGGACAGGGAGGCTAAGTTGAAAATCAAACGTTACTTTGCCCCTAATATGCGTCAGGCCATGTTGTTGGTGAAAGAAGAACATGGCGATGATGCCGTTATTTTATCGAGTCGGACGACGGATGAAGGCGTTGAGTTGGTAGCGGCTTGTGATCCGGAAGCGCAGGACTACCAACAGCAAAAAGCCGCGCCGGAAAAGTTGGGAAGCAGTTATCTTTCTCCTGAAACTCCGTCCAGCATGAAAAAGGAACAACAAGAACCGGTCGCCGCATCACCGGAATTGAACAGTATGGCTCAAGAGTTGAAAGCTGTGCGTGCCATGTTGGAAAACCAGCTTTCCGGTTTGGCGTGGGGTCAGAACGAGCAAGTGAATCCCGAAAAAGTCGGGCTGATCAAACGTCTGATGCGGATGGGAATTGGCTGGTCTTTAAGCCAGAAACTGGTCGAAAATATCGTTATGCAGAGTGAGCAGGCCTGGTCGGAAATCCTTATGGAAATGGAGCAGGGTATTCCGATCGAGGAAAGAGATGTTCTCGAGCGGGGAGGAATTGTCGCGCTGGTGGGGCCGACCGGAGTGGGTAAGACGACGACAATCGCTAAAATGGCGAGTCGTTTTGTGATGAGAAATAGCCCTAACCAACTGGCTTTGATAACAACCGATTGTTATAAAATCGGTGCCCAGGCCCAGCTTAAAACATTTGCCGATTTGATCGGTGTGCCGGTGCATGTGGTAAATGCGCAGGGCGAGCTCTATGCACTATTAGCGTCATTGAGCGATAAGAAACTGATTTTGATTGATACGGCCGGAATGAGTCAGAGAGACCTACAATTGTCGCAGCAATTGACCTCGGGACATGATGGTATAAGCACTGTCAGAAATTACTTGGTAATGTCCGCTGCGACACAACTGAATGTGATGAAAGACATCGTCAAGTCTTTTAATCAGGTTGGATTGCAGGGCTGTATTCTGACCAAAGTTGATGAAGCCGTGCAGTTAGGTAACATTTTGACCGTATTGATCGAGGAGCGACTTTCAATCGCTTATATGTCTGACGGGCAACGTGTCCCCGAAGATTTGACACCAATTAAAGCCAGGGAACTAATCGACCGGGCTATCGTGCTGGGACAACAAAGTTCAAACACACAACAGGATGAAAGTGCACTCCGAATGGGAATGGGGAAGGAGATATCTGATGCTCAATGACCAAGCAGCGGGCTTGAGAGCTATGCAATCTAATCAAATGCAGACGTCAAAGCCGGCCGGAAAGCCGGTGAGAGTAATTGCGGTTGCAAGTGGTAAAGGAGGGGTTGGTAAAACCAATGTCTCCGTGAATCTAGGGATTTCTCTGAGCAAAATGGGAAATCGCGTATTGTTGATGGATGCTGACATGGGGTTGGCAAACGTGGACATCATGCTTGGGTTGCAGACTAAATACAATCTGGCTCATGTGTTAGACGGTGAAAAGACCCTGAAAGAGGTAATAGTAGAAGGTCCGGCCGGGTTGAAAATTATTCCGGCGGCTTCTGGTGTTAAGCGGATGGCTCAATTGACTGCTATGGAAAATGCTGGAATAATTAACGCCTTTTCCGAACTCAACGGCGAGTTGGATGTCCTCATTATCGACACCGCTGCGGGCATCGCAGATAGCGTGGTCAGTTTTTGCCGCGCCTCACAGGAAGTGGTGGTGGTGGTAACGGATGAACCGGCCTCTATTACGGATGCTTATGCGTTGATCAAGGTGTTAAGCCGAGACTATCAAGTAACGCGTTTTAGACTGTTGGCCAATATGAGTCGCTCGCCGCAACACGGCCGTCAGCTTTATGACAAACTGGCTAGAGTCTGCGAACAGTTCTTGGATGTCTCTCTTGATTATTTGGGATCCGTGCCTTATGACAATGACTTGAGAGAGGCTGTGCAAAGACAGGTTCCGGTCACGATTCACCAGCCTAACAGTGGCGCAGCCAAGTCGTTTAAAGAGATGGCTTATGCCATTGATTCATGGCCAGTGCCTCAAGGGGTGACAGGGTATTTACAGTTTTTTGTGGAAAGCTTATTTCAATCAGGCCATTAGGAAGCGTGCATGAGTGCAACCGATGTTTACACAGCCGTACAAAAAAATGCATCCCAGGAAGGGGTGCAGGATATGGAACAGTATTTGCCGCTTGTAAAACGCATCGCTTACCATCTTAAAGGAAGGTTGCCGGAAAGTGTTTTTGTCGAAGACTTAATTCAATCAGGAATCATCGGCTTGATTGAAGCGATGCAGAAGTTCAATGCGAATCAGGGGGCAAGTTTTGAAACTTATGCCGGTATTCGAATTCGTGGCGCGATGCTTGATGAAATCCGAAAAGGCGATTGGACACCTCGTTCGGTACACCGTAAATCACGTGAGGTCAGTGACGCAATCAATCGACTGGAGTCGAAGAACGGGCGTGAAGCGAAAGACAGCGAAATTGCATTGGAGCTTGGTGTTTCTCTGAACGAATATCATGCGATCTTGAGAGATACGAACGGCGCTCAGTTAATGTCGATTGACCAGCCAGATCACGAAGAGTTGTCGGAGGACCGTATTCTTGGGTCTTCTCCCAATCCATTTTCGGAATTGGCGGAATCAGGGTTCCAAGAAGAGTTAGCGGAGCAGATTATGCAACTTCCCGAAAAGGAAAAGTTGGTGATGGCTTTGTATTATGACGAAGAACTCAACTTGAAAGAGATTGGTGAGGTGCTTGAGGTGAGTGAATCCCGAGTGAGCCAGATTCACAGCCAGGCAATCAAGCGTTTAAGATCGAGACTGGCAGATTGGATTTGAAATTTATAAAAGAAATGGACTTTTAAGGAAAGCGAAATGCAGATTAATAGAGATATGAATATTTTGGTTGTGGATGACTTTTCAACCATGCGTCGTATTGTAAAGAACCTACTGAAGGAATTGGGATTCAGTAAGTTTGATGAAGCGGATGACGGAGCAACCGCGTGGCCGATGGTTCAAAGCGGAAAGTATGATTTCATCGTCAGTGACTGGAACATGCCTCAGATGACCGGAATAGACTTGTTGCGTCGTGTTCGTGCAGACGAAAACCTGAAGAATACCCCTTTTCTGCTAATCACTGCCGAAGCCAAGCGCAGTCAGATTCTAGAAGCGGCACAGGCCGGTGTTGACGGGTATATTGTGAAGCCGTTTACAGCGGCAACACTTAACGAGAAAATTCAGAAAATATTCGCACGCGTTGCTGAGAGACAGTAAGTTTGTATCAGTACTGAATTTAATAAAAGCCCCTGGCTGTCATCTGCACAGTAAGGGGTTTTTTTTTGACCAGAGGAAGGACTATGACATTCGCAACCAAAATAGATAAAGATAAGGTGCAAGCGTTATTACTAGCAATCGAGAATGACCAGGGTGATGAGGCGGCTCAACTGGTTGATGAGTTGACCAAGATTCGCGAAACTGAACTGCACGAGCAGTTAAAGCAGCTCACTAGAAACCTGCATCAGACGCTGGACGACCTTGGTGAAGATACTCCAATTTTACTGCACGCCAAACACGACTTGCCGGATATTGCTGAACGTTTGCAATATGTTGTAGACGAAACCAATAACGCAAGCAATAACACATTGAATTCGGCTGAAAATGCACTGGGGCTGCTGGAGCAACTAGAGACGTTATCTAGTGATGAGGATTTGTCTCAAGAACAGGTGAAGCCGGTTTTAGAGAAGATTAATCATGAGTTGACAAATATCATGTTGGCACAGTCTTTCCAGGATTTAACTGGACAAGTACTTAACAGAGTTATATTGATTATGACGGCTTTGGAAGATTCGTTGAAAGATTTGATTGCGCGTTCCAAACATGAATATGAATCGATTCCAGAGAGAGTTGAAAACGAACTCGATCAAAAGGCTCAGGAAGAAAAGGGTATGGGGCCAAACGTGACTCAAAAATCCAAATTGGATACTGTTGAATCACAGGCGGATGTCGATGATCTCCTGGACGATCTTGGGATTTGAACATTCAAATGTAACAATCCTTAAATTCCGGAACCATTCGTGGCATAGTGATTGCTTTTGTTAATTCATTAATTAATGTAGCGGCATTGACGTAGTCAGTGTGAGTTCACGAAATAGGTGATAAGAGGTATAGGTTGTGGATGAAGATATTTTACAAGACTTTTTAGTTGAAGCGACCGAACTAGTAGACCAGCTAAATGAGCAGTTGGTAGATTTGGAGCAATCTCCGAGCGATCGAGATTTGTTGAATGCTGTTTTTAGAGGTTTCCATACTGTTAAAGGCGGAGCTGGGTTTTTAGGGATTACGCCTTTGATTGAGGTGTGTCACCGTGCAGAAAATGTCTTTGATAAGATTCGTAACGGCGACATTGAATACGATGCTGCTGCCGCAGATGTGATTTTAAGAGCGTTTGATGTGATTAACGACTCGATTAATAAATTGAATGAAGGAAGCCGGGATTTGCCGGAAAATGATCCATCTTTGTTGGCTGAGTTGGATGCTTTGACCAAGGGAGCGTTGATGGAAGTCCCAGAACCGGCCGAAGCCACCGCCTCTAGTGAACCTGTTTTACAGTTGGAGGAAGGGTTGGATCCCGATGGAGATATCACGGACGAAGAATTCGAGGCATTGTTAAATCAGCGTGATTTGATGCTTGAAGATGCCGATTTTGCACAGGAAGCTCCAAGTTCGGCACCGAATGTGCCAGAGCTGAAGCTTGATGAAGGATTGGATCCTGATGGCGAAATTTCTGATGATGAATTTGAAGCACTTTTAAACCAGCGTGATATGTTGGAAATGGCGGCAATGGAAAGTGCGCCAGAACCAGCAGTTGAGCCGATTGTCGAGGCAAAACCTGCCGCACCGTCTCCTAAACCACAGCCTGTTCCTACGTCTTCGGAAGCTTCAGGAGGGGTTAAAGCGCCGGCTAAAAATGCAGCCGAATCGACTGTTCGAGTCGATACAAAGCGTTTAGACGAAATTATGAATTTGGTTGGTGAATTGGTTTTGGTGAGAAACCGTCTCCTAACACTTAGGTCGAGTCAGGGGAATAATGAAGATCTTTCTAATGCAGTAGCGAATTTGGATCATGTCACAACCGATCTGCAGTCATCGGTTATGAAAACCCGTATGCAGCCTGTTAAAAAGGTTTTTGGTCGTTTTCCACGAGTGGTTCGAGATCTTGCTCGTAAGCTTGGTAAAGAGATTGAGTTAGAGCTCCGTGGAGAAGAAACGGATCTGGATAAGAACCTGGTTGAAGCTTTGGCAGATCCATTGGTTCACTTGGTCCGTAACTCGGTCGACCATGGTATTGAGATGCCGGAAGATCGTGTGAAAGCGGCTAAACCTCGAAAGGGAACAGTTATTTTGGCCGCAGAACAGGAAGGTGACCATATTCTGCTATCGATTACGGATGACGGTAAAGGGATGGATCCAGATGTACTTCGACGTAAAGCGGTCGAAAAAGGATTGATGGATGAGCTGACGGCGAATCAATTAGACGATAAAGCGGCTTTTGAATTGATTATGTCAGCCGGATTCTCGACGGCAGAGCAAATAAGTGATATTTCAGGCCGCGGCGTAGGAATGGATGTTGTTAAAAGCATGATCACCAAGCTGAATGGAAGCATTGATATCCATTCAGTATTGGGTGAGGGAACGCGTATGAGTATCCGTGTTCCTTTGACATTGGCAATCCTGCCGACTTTAATGGTTTCGTTCGAAGAAGACAACTATGCAATCCCGTTGACCAGTGTTCAAGAAATTTTTGATTTTGAGCCAGATAAGACGAATAAGATCGATGGGCAAATGATGGTTAGACTGCGGGAAAAAAGTATCCCGCTCTATTTTTTGGCTGAGTGGCTGAGACCAGATCGTGTTAAGGACAGTTATGAAGATGATAAGGTAGTAATTGTTTCGATCGGTAATCAAAAAGTCGGCTTGGTTGTAGAGCAAGTTAATGGTCAGGAGGAAGTCGTCATCAAGCCGTTGGGCGTGATGTTGAAGAAGGTTTCCGGTTATGCAGGGGCGACGATCACGGGGAATGGTAGTATTGCTTTGATTTTGGATTTGCCTGGCGTGATTCAGCGTTTTCAGTATTGATGGAGTGAAGTTATGAATGAAGGTATTCAACAGGAGTTAGCTGAAAATCGTGCGTCGTCGGTTTCCGGTTTGGATGAAGATTCAAGCTATATGGGGCCGAGTGCTCGATGTGTTCTGTTTACTTTGGAAGACGAAATTTACGGCATTCACGTCAAGAAAATACGAGAAGTATTGCGAGTCGGAAAAATTAGGAAAGTGGCTGGAACTTCTTCCAGTGTATTGGGAGTGATTAATGTTCGAGGTGTGATTGTAACGGTTTTGGATACTCGTATTGTTTATGGGATGCAGCCTAAGCCGGTTACGGATTTATCACGAATCATAATTGTTGAGTTGGATGATGAGCAGACAGTAGGGATGATGGTCGACTTTGTGATGGAAGTAAAAGATATTCCTGAAAGTAAGTTGGAACCACTCTCATCTACAAAGGATAATGCTTCCCGCTACATTCAAGGTATTGCACACTATCAAGGAAACGTCATTATTCTGATAGACGTCGATAGCATGTTGAAAGAATTGATCTAATAAAACTGCACCATCTTAATAAAGGGTGGTGCGCTACACCATATTCTCCCCGCTAAGATTCCTCGCTTGAGCCCGGTTTATATTATTTTTTGCCGGGAATCGGTTTGTTATTCAGCTGATAAGCGAAGATAAGTACTTGAGCGACCGCCTCATATAATACTTCCGGAATTTCATGGTTTAATTCGACTTGGCTGAGTAGCTCAACCAATTGTTCGTCTTGCTGGATGGGGATGTTGTATTGTTCGGCAGTTTCGATAATTTGCTGCGCAATGTGCCCGGACCCCTTTGCTGTGACAACTGGCGCACCCTCTCCTTCATACTGAAGTGAAACAGCAACTTTGTCGCTTAGAGAGGGGGGGTGTTTTTTCATGGTGGGAACGCAAGCTTAGAACGTTTGCGTTTCGTTTAGATCAGAGCTGTAAGGCTTCGGAAAGCCCTATCTTTTCAGCAGAGCTGGTAAAGAGTTCGTTGGTATTCTGCCACGTGATGTTTTTGTTGTCTTGTTGTGCAGAGTTAATCAGTACGAGTAGTGCCTGTAATCCGCTCGTATCGATAGATTCGACCGCTTTAGCGTCGATAATGACATCGATACCAGAATCCCGTAACGATTGGTTTAGCTCGCTAAATGTACTGTCAATGGCGTGGATTGTCAGGTTTTCAGGAAGGGTAATGGTATCTGCCATCTTATTCACCTATGTGCAATTAAGCGGTTAAAGATAAATCCCCCTCAATTCCGGTGTAAGGAAAGGGTTGAAGGGGCGTTCAGCTTGTTATTAAAGCACTCTTCCGATGACTGAAAGCAGTTTTTCAGGGCTAAACGGTTTTACAATCCATCCGGTTGCTCCCGCTTCTTTTCCTTTAGTCTTCATGTCGCCAGAGGATTCAGTCGTAAGACATAGAATCGGAGTGAATTTGTAGTTAGGTAGAGCACGTAGAGCCGTAATGAGTTCGATACCGTTCATGTTGGGCATGTTGATATCGGTTACGATCAAGTCAAATTGATTTTGTTTGGCGATATCTAGTGCCATTACACCATCTTCTGCTTCGGTGACGTCATGTCCCGCAGATTTTAGTGACATGCTTACCATTTGTCGCATGGATTTAGAATCGTCTACAGCTAAGATTTTTGACATTGTTACTCTCTCACGGTCTAAATTTTTTTAGTAATTAAAATTTGAAAAATTGAATTTGGTCAATCTTATTCTTTGTTTATCGTCTGCTTAATCAGGGCAAGAATACCATCGTTGATAAGTTGATCCACATTTAGTACGACAATCATTTTTTCTGCCACTGTCGCTAAACCATTCACATAATCCGTGTGAATGGAACCATTCATATCTGGAGCAGACTGGATTTCTGATTCATTCAGCGAATAGACATCTGAAACACCATCAACTACAAGTCCAATGATTTTTTGAGAACCGTTCGGATCTTGCGCACGCAAAATAATTACAACGGTTGAATCATTATAGGTGATGTGTTCCAAACCAAATCGAACTCTTAGATCGATAATAGGAACGACAGCACCACGTAAATTGATGACACCCATTACATAGTCGGGTGTATTAGGGATAACGGTTGTTTTTTCCCAACCTTTAATTTCTTGAACAGTTAAGATGTCGACGCCGTACTCTTCTTTTCCTAAAAGGAAGCTGAGAACCTGATTGTCTTGATCGTTTTTTTGGTCTATTTGCTCTTGAATGTTTTCAAGATTTGTATCCATAATCTGTCGCTCTATTCGTTGAAGCTATATGCCCACTAAATTACCTTATTCAAATTAAAAGGTCTAGTCTTAATCGCTTTAATTTTATGGGAATAATAAAATGTTTATGTCGATCATGTAGTCGACATGCTAGAACATCCTGTACGGCACGTATTTTTTCTTATTTTACGCCGAGGTGCGTATGTTAAACGTGTACATCGATTAAAGCAACCTGTGTGCTTAAAGAGGATTGTTGCGGTTTACTCTTTACAACTTGAATGGCGGGGACGTTTAGCCCAAGTTGTTGCAGCTGTTCCTGTAGTTGTGGCAGGCTTTGTTGTACCAACTCTTCAAGCTCAGGGGTTTCACACCATAGAAAGCAATTTAGGTTCTCTTGTCCCTCATTTAAGTTCAGTTTTGCAATGAGTTCCCCTTGTGGAATGTCCATGTTCAACAGGATTTCCCAAGAGGCCTGTTCATTTTGTTTTCTTTTATGGATGGCAAGTCGAAAGTTTTCTATTTGATTCTGATTGGCTATTGGTAGGTCGATATTAAGAAGCAGCGGGTTTTCGAATAACTGTAATTGTTGGACGGTAAGTTTGTTTAGGGCTTGAGTTAGCAGTTGGGTTAATTGTTGCAATGGTTTTGAATTAGGGTGTTTTGCGAGTTCGTTCAATGCCTGTTGCTGAAGTTTAAGTAATCGAGCCTTTGCGTCAGATGAAAGCGATTCTTTATTTGCTTGATTTAAGAGCTTGTTTTCTAAAAATACGCCGCTGTTGGTAATTTGTCGTTTTAGTTCTTTGTCGTCGAATGTCTGGGAAGGTCTTATAAGTTGTTCCAGTATTTGAGCGATCGCTGTCTGTATGTTTTGCGGTAGGGACGGAATCGTTGCCAAGTTTTGAAGGACTTGAGTGATCGGCAATTGGTTTCCGATGAATTGCTTATAACCGTTTTGAAGTGTTGTTTGCTGTAGCGCTGCTTGCGTATTCTGTTGCTGCGCTGCGTTTGGTTTTGGAATGGTTAGTATAATCGTCGGTTGCGTCTGTTTGACTTGGACTTGAAGCTGTCCGGTGGTTAGTGAAGTGAGTTTGTTTTCGGCAATGATGGTTTGCTTTCCAATTTGCAATTGTGCCTGATCACCGTTCAGTTGTTTGACGGTAATTGTCAATGACTGACCGATTTTAAGGTTTAGATTGGCTAAAGCCTGGGTCTGTTTTAAATGCAAGCCGCCAGTGTTTAACTGAGATATATTTACCATCGTCACAAATTTTTAGTTATATTTCTTAATATCATGCAGAAAAATGTGGATAATATCATTCGCTATTTTACTTAGCTGCTGGTATTTATTAATGATATAAGAAATTAAGTTACAGGGTTCTCTTAAATATGAATGATCGGGAGTTCGAATTCACTGAACAAGATTTTTCCAGAATTCAAAAACTGGTATATGACTTCGCAGGTATTGATTTAAACGAATCGAAAAAGAATTTGGTGTATAACCGTCTTTCAAAGCGTATACGTTTTTTAGGTCTACAGAGCTTCGGTCAGTATTTAAACTATGTAGAAGAACAGGGTGAAGCCGAGTTCGTCAATCTAATCAATTCCATTACCACTAATCTTACCTTCTTTTTCCGAGAAAACCATCACTTTGAATATTTGGCTCAAGTGGTCGTGCCAAAGCTCCTGGAGACAAATAGGGCAACAAAAAAAATACGTGTTTGGTCGGCGGGGTGTTCAACTGGGGAAGAACCGTATTCAATTGCGATTACGTTAAAGGAATCCGCGCCTGAAGGGTGGGATGTGAAGGTGATTGCGACAGATTTAGATACGACAGTTGTGCAAACTGGCAGAGCGGGCGTTTATAATATCGACCGCCTTAAAGGGGTTTCGGAAGCGCGAAAAAAACGTTGGTTCTTAAAAGGCACCGGAAAACAGGATGGCTTGGTCAAGGTTAAACCGGAATTACAGTCTATGATTGAATTCGGTCAGATCAACTTGATGAACGAATGGCCTCTGAAAGAACAGATTGATGTGATTTTTTGCCGTAACGTCGTCATTTATTTTGATAAACCGACTCAAAGTCGTTTATTTAACCGCTATGCGGATCTTTTGCCGAGTCATGGACATTTGTTTATTGGCCATTCTGAGTCCTTGTATAAGGTGTGCGACCGCTTTGAACTCATGGGACAAACGATCTATAGGAAGATCAATTAGTTTGTTTTAGCGGTTAACGCTGTTGAAGATGGAAGGGATGTATATGACAAAAATAAAAGCCTTAATTGTGGATGACTCGGCATTGGTTAGACAGATGCTGCAGGAAATGTTGTCCTCCGATCCGGCTATTGAAGTGGTCGGTACTGCTTCCGACCCTTATATGGCGAGAGATAAAATTAAGAAACTGCACCCGGATGTTTTGACGTTGGATGTCGAGATGCCTCGAATGGATGGTGTGACATTTTTGAAGAACCTGATGCGACTGCATCCAATTCCAGTGGTGATGGTCTCAACTCTGACAGAAGTGGGAGCGGACGTGACATTTGAAGCCTTGGAAATGGGGGCTGTTGATTTTGTTGCAAAACCTAAAATAGATCTAAAGAACACATTTGAAGATTATACAGCGGAAATTTGCCGCAAGGTTAAAACGGCAGCTCGAGTCAGTAAACCGATGTTGGAGCGTAAATATGCCCGGTATAGTGCTAATGTGAATAAAAAACAGACCGTTGATCGTTCATTACCAACTTCGGTTACACCTTCAATGAGGGTTGAGGGGAAGTTTACCGCCGATGCCATTCTGGAAAAAAGACCGTTTGATGCTCGACACTTAAAAAATATGAAAGACAAGGTGATTGCCATAGGTGCTTCTACCGGTGGAACCGAGGCGATCAAGGAGGTTCTGATGGGACTGCCTGCAAGCACTCCGGCCGTCGTTATTACGCAGCATATTCCTGAGGCGTTTAGCCTTCCTTTTGCAAATAGAATGGACACTATTACGGAAATGAAAGTCTATCAGGCAGAAGATGGCCAACCGATTCTTCCGGGGCATGTCTATATTGCGCCAGGTGGAAAACACCTGTTGGTCGAGAGAAGGGCGGGTGGATATGTTTGCCGCTTGAATGACGGGCCGCCGGTTAATCGCCATAAACCGTCTGTTGATGTCATGTTCCGTTCGGTTGTACAGAATGTTGGACCGAATGCCATCGGTGTTTTGTTGACGGGAATGGGAGATGATGGCGCCGCAGGATTAAAAGAACTGCAAGCGGCTAAAGCTCCAACGATCGCGCAGGACGAAAAGACCAGTGTGGTGTGGGGAATGCCGGGAGAAGCGGTTAAACTTGGCGCAGCGGATAGCGTGTTATCTCTCGAAGAAATTTCTAAAAAAATTCTCGATCTTGCAGTTAAATAGCGTAATCGATATTTCAATCAGCCCCGAAGTTTTTGGCATATTACCTGCTTAGAGTTTGCTAAGGTTTCTGGGCGAATCAGAATGTTTGAATTCTGGTTCCACATAATAAAAACAAGAGTTAAGGATTAACAACATGCTTCAAGTCATGAAGGTTTATTGGGCTGCATGGTTATTGACAGCGATCGGTGTGGGCATCAGCTTTTTAGATATTCCCTATATCGCTCCGGTGATAATCATTATTATTTCTTTGGCATGGACTTCGCAGGTGGCAATAGTTGCCAGAACGCGCGGCGATTCCTCAGAAAAAAACCCGGAACCTGTTTCTTTACCTAGCAAAGTGATGGAAGGAAGCGTTTCAATTGCCACGGCAAACCACTCATTGGAAACTGTCGTTGGTGATTATGAAGAGGTGATAGAGCACGAAATCGAAATTATCAACGAAGAACTTGATCAGGTGAAAGAGTTGATCGCGGAAGCGATCGAAACTTTAAACAACAGTTTTTCCAATTTACACGACCAGACTCAGGCAGAATACAAAATGGTTCTTTCGCTTCTGGAAAACCTAGGTGGTGGTGAAAGCTCAGAGCATATGAGTGTTCAGAGATTTTCTTCAGAAATTAAGGTTGTGTTGCAATATTTGATCGATTTGCTGACGGATGCGAGTCAACGAAGTACTCAGACGGTTTCCAAAATTGATGATATGGTTGGTCAGATCGAAGCCATTTTTATCCTGCTGGAAGATGTAAAAGGTATTGCGGATCAGACTAACTTATTGGCTTTGAATGCGGCAATCGAAGCGGCGCGTGCCGGTGAGGCCGGACGTGGTTTCGCAGTGGTAGCAGATGAAGTTCGTAAACTTTCATTGAACTCTAACCTGCTCAACGAACAGATTCGTAAACAGGCTGAAAAGGCACGCGGTACGGTTGATCAGGTGCGAAGCATTGTCAGTGAGACCGCCTCCAAGGATATGGAACATGCCGTTTCTTCGCAAAGTAAAGTCGATGGTATGTTGAATGACCTTGAAGAAATGAACGGCGGTATTTCAGAAAAACTCGGTGATATTTCCGGAGTGATTTCAGAAATCGAGATTAGTGTTTCCAATGCGATGCGTTCGTTGCAGTTTGAAGACATTGTTCGCCAGTTGGTTGATCAGACGATGCATCATTTGGCGAATTTGAATGAGTTCTCGAATAAGATTAACCAGTTCGTGGAAGAGAGCAAAAATCTTCCTGTTGCAAACGAAGCGGAACATAAGGAACGCATCGATCAATTGAAATTGGTTCTATTGCAGCAGCGTGATTATATGGAAACAAACCGTATGAGACGTGTGCAGTCCGAAAGTATGGATGAAGGCGATGTTGACCTGTTCTGATCGGTTTTAGGTTTAAATAAAAAAGCTCCGAAAAGGAGCTTTTTTTATGTCCGGATTTTTTGAGAGTTTTTAACTCATGCCGCCCATTTGATCGTTCCACAAACTTCCGAAAATCAAACTGAAGAAAATGCCGGTAGCGAAGACGATATACCAATAGCGGCGCATTCTCTTTGCATATTCGGGTTCATCATCCGGGCGATCTTTGAAGAAAACAAACAGAAAACCGATTGCGGAAATAAATCCGGCGATATTAGCGAGGTAGTAATAATCGGTCAGCATTGCTGTAGTGCCAAGAGTTAAAATCACGGCATAGGTGATAAGCAATGGTCTCATGGAAAACTCCTTGTAACTTATTGAAGATCGCAGTTCGATGGCCTATTGTATTGAATTTGGTTTTGTTCGGTAAACTTTTAGCAATTAATCCGTAATGAGATGGAGAGATTAAATGTACAAACTCTGTTTTTTTGTACCGGAATCGCATTTAGAGCAAGTCAAAAATGCCTTATTTTCAATCGGTGTCGGTAAAATCGGGAATTACGATTGTTGCTGTTGGCAGGTTAAGGGGCAGGGACAGTTTCGGGCCTTGTCAGGAAGTCGGCCATTTATCGGTACAGAGGGTGAAGTGGAAACGGTTGAAGAATATAAGGTTGAGATGGTATGCAGTAATGATTTGATTGAAGAAGCCGTTTCGAGACTGCTTGAATCTCACCCTTATGAAACGCCTGCCTATGAGGTTTTTCAGATGGTGGATGTCTGAAACAGGGCGGATTTACAATCAATCGGAGATGCGTTTTTTCCTGCGTCATTGATAATGTTAATGCTTGTCTATAACGTTGATTTATCTAAGGATAAGAAAAAACATATAAGGAAAAATTGATATAGGGGAATGATTATATTAGTATGGACTCTGTTGTTTAACCAACACTCCTCTTGAAGAGCAACTTCATTTAGCCTGCATTAGGTAAACCCAGTTAACTGTTGTTCAACTGGGTTTTTTTATGCCTGAAGGGTAACCTTATTTGGCTTTATCGAATTTAATCAATTCCACTGTAAAGATCAGGGTTTCATTCGGCCCGATTCGATCGCCAGCGCCTTTTTCTCCGTACCCTAGTTTAGCCGGAATATAGACTTCCCATTTTGCGCCGGCATTCATCAGTTTCAAAGCTTCCTGCCAACCTTTGATGACATTGCCCAACTTAAACTCAAGTGGTGTGCCACGATCATAAGAGCTATCGAAAACGGTGCCGTCAATCAATGCCCCCTTGTAGTGCGCCGTAATCATATCGTCTTCTGTCGGAGAAGGGCCCTTTCCTTCAGTAATGATTTTATATTGCAAACCACTGGAGGTGGTTTTTACGCCTGGCTTAGTCTTGTTTTTGGCAAGAAATTCCTCACCGGCCTTGGCATTTTTTTCAGCTTGGGCTTTTCGTTCTTCCATGCGTTTTTGCATAACGGCTTTTTTGACTTCGTTGACCGCCGTTTGCATCTCTTCTTCCGTCAATCGTAAAGGCTTTTGGTTCAGAACGTCTTCAAGCCCAAGCGTCAAAGCTTTGATGTCAAGATTGACACCTTGTTGGTGAAGATTCTTAGCGATGTCTGTGCCTAAAGCATAACTTGCTTTCTGATCGGTGGTTTTCAATGCAGGATCCGCGGCCTGTGAGACGTTTGCCATGCTGGCAACGCTTAAACCGATTGCTAGGAGCAATGTTTTTTTCATGGTGTTTCCTCTGTCTTTGTAATAAAGAATAGAAAAGGTCGTCACACTTTTCAGGCGACGATTTCAGGTATAAAAAAACCACCGTATTCGGTGGTTTTTAAAAATGATTGGATTATTCTTCCAAGTATTTTTCGGCGTCCAGCGCAGCCATACAACCTGCACCAGCCGATGTAATTGCCTGCTTGTAATGTTGATCCATTACATCGCCGGCTGCGAATACGCCAGGAATGGACGTTTGAGTTGCATTACCTTGCAGGCCACTTTGTACTTTAAGGTACCCGTATTCCATTTCCAACTGGCCTTCAAAGATTGAAGTGTTAGGCGTGTGCCCGATGGCGATGAAGACACCGGCCACGTCGATCTCTTTAGATTCGCCAGTCTTGTTGTTCTTCAAACGCAATCCGGTCACACCCATGTTGTCGCCCAGAACTTCTTCCAGTTCACTGTTGAATTCGATATTGATGTTGCCGTTTTCCGCTCTTTCATGCAGGTGCTTGGCAAGAATTTTCTCCGAACTGAATTTGTCTCGACGGTGAATGATGGTTACCTCAGAAGCGATATTTGATAGGTATAGTGCTTCCTCGACCGCTGTGTTACCACCACCGATAACCGCGACTTTTTGATTACGGTAGAAGAAACCGTCACAAGTTGCACAAGCTGAAACCCCTTTACCTTTGAAAGCTTCTTCCGATTCCAAGCCAAGGTACTTGGCCGAAGCACCGGTTGCGACGATTAGCGCGTCACAAGTGTATTCTCCCGAGTCACCAATCAGTTTGAATGGCTTGCTGGTCAATTCTGCAGTATGGATGTGATCGAAGATGATTTCAGTTCCGAAACGCTCGGCGTGCTTTTGCATACGTACCATTAGGTCAGGACCGGTCAATCCTTCAGGGTCACCAGGCCAGTTGTCCACTTCGGTTGTCGTGGTCAATTGTCCGCCTTGCTGCATACCGGTTACCATTACCGGCTCAAGGTTGGCACGTGCGGCATAAACGGCAGCCGTATAACCTGCTGGACCAGAACCTAAAATAAGTAATTTGCAATGTTTTGTAGCCATGAAACGTTCCCTTTTAGCGTTTTGATTGAGAGTGGAGTAAACATATCTGGCGGTTAATATAAACCAAACGCAACAAGTGTTTATTCTTCTCTGTAATCTATAAGTAATTAACTTTGCTGATGTGCTAAAATTTTAGCAGTTTTTAATCGATAAACTAGACCTAACTATGAATAATATAGACGAATCTAGTCTTTAAATTAGCTCTTCTATTTCAATATCCGTAATTGGGTGAATGACGTAGATGATGAGTGTAACAGAGAATCAGAGTTTTCGATGACCTTTAAGCCAGTCAAATCTCCAGTAAAAGAAGAATCCGTTCAAGAAAATAAAAAAACCGCTTCCGGTCAGTTTAACTGGGTGTTGAAGGACAGCCTTGTGTTGAGCTGCATCGGTTTGGCCTTTTTTCTGTTCATTGTTCTATTCAGTTATGATCCGCAGGATCCCGGATTTGATTCCGCCGGCGGTGTCCATGAATTAAAGAACTACGGTGGGAAAACAGGCGCTTGGTTGTCGTCGATGATTTTATATGTATTTGGAATATTCGGCTTCCTGATTCCATTCGGTATCTTGCTGGCAGGTTGGGTGACATTGAAGATACGTTCCGGCAGTGAGTTGGATTATTTCCGTTTCGGAGTCAGCCTGTTGGGACTGCTACTGTTAATCTCGTCCGGAGCCGGTCTGGCGAACCTGTATATGGAACCGGATAACGCTTTGATACAGTTGCCGTATTCGGCTGGCGGAGTATGGGGGTATGAACTTAGCAGCTGGCTGGTTTCAGGGATCGATCTTTTGGGTTCGACCTTGGTACTGCTGGTACTGTTTGCGATTGCCTTTAGCATGTTGAGCAGTTATTCGTGGCTGACGATTATTGAAGTGACAGGACGTATGGCAGTAAAGCTGGCTGAAAAGGTCCAAGCCCAAGTCCAGGATAAAGCCCAGAATTCTGAAAAGATGCAATCCTGGGTCAAGAAAATCGATTTGAAATTGGCCTCGCAAAATTCGGCAGGCCAGGTGGGTGAACTTTCAGCCAAGAGTTCGGTCTCGGAACCGAAGAAGCCGTTAGCTAAAATGCTCGGCGCTTTCAAGAAAACCGAAACGGCTCCTGTCAAGCCGGCCGCCGACAAAACAGTGGCCGTGGATGATTTTGATGCCATTGATGTCGACACGGATGGACCAAGCCTACAGACCTCTGTCAATAAGGTAGATGCGGTCGACGATATTACTCCGGAACTGCCCTCGCAAACTCCGGTGGGCGTATCCGAATCGCTTATGGAACGAAAGTCCGAGCCAAAGGCTGGGAATCTTTCGCATGTGAAAGTAGGAACCCGTCAAACCCCGACTTCGACAATGCCGATTGTTGAGAGGGGCGATTTGCCGAGTTTGGACCTTTTAGATCCTCCGCCGGATTATGAGGAAGGGTTCTCGGAAGACGACCTGAAAGGGCTTTCGAATCTTCTTGAGCAGCGTTTGCTCGAGTTTGGCGTTACGGTTAAGGTCGAATCGGTTCAGCCCGGACCGGTTGTCACACGTTTTGAAATTTTGCCGGCTCCGGGGGTTAAGGTCAGTCAAATCAATAATTTGGCCAAAGATTTGGCTAGGGTTTTATCTGTGCAGTCGGTACGCGTCGTCGATATTATTCCGGGCAAGGCATTTGTGGGGATCGAGATTCCTAACGAGCAGCGTGAGCTGGTCAGCTTCAGGGAAGTGTTGGCTTCGGATGAATTCCAGCGCGCCAAGTCGCCGCTGACAGTTGCCTTAGGTAAAGATATTTCCGGTAAGCCGGTCGTGGCGGATATTGCCAAAATGCCACACCTTTTGGTGGCCGGTACCACCGGTTCCGGTAAATCTGTGGGGGTCAATAGTATGATCCTAAGTTTGCTGTATAAGAGCCGCCCTGATGAAGTTCGCTTGATCATGGTCGATCCGAAGATGCTTGAGCTTTCCATTTATGAAGACATTCCACATCTGTTGACGCCTGTGGTGACCGACATGAGCGATGCAGCGAATGCCTTGCGCTGGTGTGTGTTCGAAATGGATCGTCGTTACCAGTTAATGGCGAAAATGGGCGTTCGAAACATCGCTGGATTCAACCAGAAGGTTCAGGCTGCAATCGACAAGGGCGAGCCGATTATCGACCCGATGTATCAACAGGCGGCGAATTTTGGTCATGAACTCGGCGAGAAACCGCCTACGCTGGAGCCTTTGCCGTTCATCGTCGTCGTGGTGGACGAATTTGCCGACATGATCATGGTAGTTGGTAAGGAAGTCGAGCAGTTGATCGCCCGTATCGCTCAGAAGGCACGTGCAGCCGGAATTCACTTGATCTTGGCCACTCAGCGACCTTCGGTGAATGTCATTACGGGTCTAATCAAGGCGAATATCCCGACTCGTATTTCGTTTATGGTTAACACCAAAATCGACTCACGTACCATTCTCGATCAAGGTGGGGCAGAACAGCTTCTCGGGATGGGGGACATGTTGTTCCTGCCGCCGGGTTCCGGTAGCCCGAGACGTGTTCACGGCGCTTTCATGACCGACGAAGAAGTCCATAAAGTAGCGGAGTTCATTAAATCCCAAGGCGCGCCGCAATACTTGGAAGCCATCACGCAAGGACCGACTTCGGATTCCGGCGGTGAAGGCGGTTATGAAGATGCCGAGCAGGATGCGTTGTACGATGAAGCCGTGGAGTTCGTCATACAGGGACGCCGGGTTTCGATCTCGTCAATCCAGAGACGCTTCAAGATCGGATATAACCGTGCTGCGCGTATCGTTGAGACGATGGAAGCGGCCGGAGTGGTTTCGAGCATGCAGTCGAACGGTAACCGTGAAGTATTGGCGCCGAAACCGCAGGAATGATTTTTCGGGTTTAACGCTCTACTTAAATAATGAACAAATACATACAAGAGTTTTTAATGAAATTTAGCAATCCCTTTACATGGCTGGCCGTGCTGGTTTTCAGCATTTCCATGCCGACCTATGCGCAGTCCGAACTGCAAGATTACGTTAACCAACTGAAAACGTTCAGTGCCGATTTCGAGCAGGTGCAGCCGGATGAAGAGCGTTTCACCTTGAATGCATCGAGCGGTAATTTCAAGTTGGAGCGCCCTGGGAAACTGGTTTGGAATTACATTAAACCTGAACCGCAGAAAATCGTCGCCGACGGTGTCAACCTTTGGGTACAGGATGACGATCTGGAGCAGGTCTCCGTGCGTCCGATCGAAGACATCAAATCCGAGATTCCGCTGAGCTGGTTGCTATACGACGAACCGATCGAAAACCGTTTTAAGATCATTGAGGAAGGTTCGCGCCACGGGAGTATGCGGTTTAACCTGACGCCAAAGGAAGCCACCTATTTTCAGAGCATTGAAATCGTTTTGAGAGACGGTCAGATGACCGAAGTGTGGATGTATCAGAGTGCTGACAATGTTACTCGTGTTCGATTCAAGAATATTCATATGAATGAAGCGGTTCCGGCGTCTGAATTCAATTATCATCCGCCTCAGGGATACGATTTGGTAGGGCAGCCGCAATAATGAGCCTGTACCAACCCTTATCGGACCGGTTGCGGCCACAGACTCTTGAAGAGTATGTCGGTCAGAAACATCTGCTCGGACCTAACCGGGCCTTGTCACGGATGTTCGATTCCGGCAAATTGCATTCCATGGTTTTCTGGGGACCTCCGGGCACCGGTAAAACCACCTTAGCGCGTTTGATCGCCAAACATTCCGATTTGCAGTTCATCAGCCTTTCGGCGGTATTGGACGGGGTTAAAGACGTCCGTGCTGCGGTTGAACAAGCCAGATTGCATCGTGAACAATTCAAACAGGGCACACTGCTGTTCGTCGATGAGGTGCACCGTTTTAACAAGGCGCAGCAGGATGCGTTTTTGCCGTTTGTCGAAGATGGAACTTTTGTTTTCATCGGTGCAACGACTGAAAACCCGTCGTTTGAACTCAACAACGCTTTGTTGTCGCGTGCCCGTGTTTACGTGCTGCGCAGTCTGGACGAATCCGAACTGGCCGAAGTGTTGGAACGCGGAGTCGGCATGTTGTCCGATGATCTGGAAGCTTCCGCCGGTTCATGTCTCAAAGTCGAAGAAGAAGCGAAAAGCCTGTTTTTGCAGGCCGCCGACGGTGATGCCCGTCGTTTGCTGAACCTTTTGGAGCAGGCAGTCGATTTTGCCGAACCGGATGAGGAAGAGACAGGCCTGTTGGTTTTGTCTGCCGAGCACTGCAAAGAAGTGGTTCAAGGCGGTTTAAGACGGTTTGACAAAGGTGGTGAAGCCTTTTACGATCAGATTTCGGCTCTGCATAAATCCGTTCGCGGTTCCGATCCCAATGCAGCGCTTTATTGGCTGGTTCGGATGTTGGACGGAGGTGTGGATCCGCGTTACCTGGCCAGACGTTTGATCCGCATGGCCAGCGAAGAGATCGGTAACGCCGATAGCCGCGCATTGCAACTGACGATCAATGCGGCTGAAGCTTATGAGCGCTTGGGATCACCCGAAGGCGATCTGGCTTTGGCTCAGGCGGCGACTTATCTGGCGGTCGCACCGAAGTCGAATGCCGCTTATATGGCTTACAACGCGGCATTGGCGGATGTGAAGGAACATGGCTCTTATGAAGTGCCGTTGCATTTGCGTAATGCACCGACCAAGTTGATGTCGGAACTGGATTACGGCAAGGGTTACCGTTATGCGCATGACGAGCCGGAAGCCTTTGCGGCGGGCGAGTGTTATTTCCCGGAAGAGATGGCAGAAAGAGATTATTATCAGCCTGTGGACCGCGGCTTGGAAATCAAGATTTCCGCCAAGATGGAGCATCTTCGCCAGCTAAATGCCAATGCGATTTATAAGCGACGTTCGTAGCGGTTTACAAACCGGTGACAATGAATTTTTTGAGTAAACAGGGTGTTATGAAATGACAGGACTTGCATGGCTTGCGATTGCCGCAGGCGGGGCTTTGGGAGCAGTTTCCCGATTTGCCGTATCGCATCAGACCTATCAGTGGTTTGGGCGCGATTTCGCATGGGGAACGTTGTCGGTGAATCTAATCGGTTCCTTCATCATGGGCGTGGTGGCGGTACTGCTTGTGGATAAACTGGGTGCATCCAACGAGTGGCGCTCTTTCATTATGGTCGGTTTCCTCGGTGCATTCACCACCTTTTCAACCTTCTCGTTCGAGACCATGCAGTATATAGAAGTTGGTGAGATGAATAAGGCATTGGCTAATATCGCCGTCAGTGTCATTACCTGTCTGGTGGCCGTCTGGTTGGGCATGCTGGCCGCCCGTCAGCTCTAAAGTTTTTCCGAAAACCCTTCAACTGCAATCAGTTTTTTTACAGCCGTGGCACTTCTCGTCACGGCTTCATTAAATCTCCCTTTACGGGGATAGAAAATCTCGAATCTCTTTTCTTTTCAAATATATAGTATAGTAATTATTGCGAATCGCTCCGTACCCGGTTCTGTGAATCGGCCATGTGAATCACGTCTACTTCAGGGATGCCGACATGACTCAAGCGACAGAATCGATCAAATACACGCCTCTATATGATTTTCATAAGCAGTTAGGCGCCAAGATGGTGGAGTTCGCCGGTTACAGTATGCCGGTTCAATATCCACTCGGAATCAAACAGGAACACCTTCATACCCGTGAAAAAGCCGGGTTATTCGATGTCTCTCATATGGGGCAAATCTTGTTGAAAGGTGAGTCCGCTGCCGCCGAACTGGAGAAACTGGTTCCTGTAGATATTGTCGACTTGCCGAAGATGAAACAGCGTTATGCGTTGTTCACCAATTCCCGTGGCGGGGTTCTCGACGACCTGATGGTGACCAATATCGAAGACGGTTTGTTTCTGGTGGTGAATTCGGCCTGCAAGCAAAAGGATGTCGAACATCTCAAGCGTCATATTCAGCATAAGTGTGATATCGAAATGCTTAAAGATCGATCCTTATTGGCTTTGCAGGGGCCGGCTGCAGCGGGAATCATGGCGAAACTGGCGCCGGAGTCTAGTCAAATGGTCTTCATGACGGCCGCGAACCTGGTGTTGGATGGGGTGGAATGTCTGGTGACCCGTTCGGGTTATACCGGGGAGGACGGTTTTGAAATCTCTTTGCCTTCCAGTCATGCGGAACATCTTGCCCGTCTTCTTTTGGAAGAGGAGGACGTGGAGATGATTGGTCTGGGCGCGCGGGATACCTTGCGCCTTGAAGCCGGATTGTGCCTCTATGGCCACGACCTGAACGAAAACATCACGCCGGTTGAGGCCGGCTTGACTTGGGCGCTTTCCAAAGAAAGACGGAAAGACGGAAAGCGACCGGGTGGTTATCTGGGGTTCGATAAGATTTTCGAACAGTTGGAGAAAGGCATTCAAATGAAGCGGGTCGGCCTGCAGCCGGAAGGCAAGATTCCGGTGCGCGAAAATTCCATTATTGTCGACGATGACGATCAGATCATAGGCAAGGTCAGTAGCGGTGGGTTTGGTCCCAGTGTGGGCGGACCTGTCTCGATGGGTTATGTGCCAATCGAATCGGCTAAAGAAGGAACCAAATTATGGGCGCTGGTCAGAGATAGGGCAATACCCATGCAGGTCGTGCCGTTGCCGTTTATGAAAACGCATTACTACCGGGGATGATACGTCCCGTTCATAAAAATAAGAGCAGTAAACATCAAAGGAGAGGTGACTGTGAGTCAAATAAAATACAGTGAAGAGCATGAATGGGTGGAAGTAGGTGACGATGGAATCGCGTCGATTGGCATTACCGATTTCGCACAAGCTCAGCTGGGCGATTTGGTTTACATCGAATTGCCGGAAGAGGGTCAGGAAATCCAGAAGGGAGAGTCGGTTTCGGTCATCGAATCGGTTAAGGCGGCCAGCGAATTGTATGCGCCGGTCAGCGGTACAATTGTTGAAGTCAACGGCGCCTTGGACGAAAAACCGGAATTGGTCAATCAGGATGCCATGGGCAACTGGTTCATCAAGGTCAAATTGTCGGATGCAGATGAGCTAGACGACTTGATGGATGAAGCCGATTATAAAGACAGTATCGAATAGTAATTAGGCAGTAATTTAACACTTCGGCAGGAGGTTTTATGGCCAAAACCGGATTCAAAGAATTGTCTTTATTGTCGCTGGATGCACTGCAACACAGCGATGAATTTGTTAACCGTCATTTGGGTCCGGATGAAACCGAACAGGCCTGTATGTTGGAAGCTTTGGGACTTTCTTCGATAGACGAATTGCTGAACAGTGTCGTCCCCGAATCGATTCGCCGTCATGACGACATGATGCTGTCAGAAGGTATGACCGAGCCTCAGGCTCTCGCTAAACTCAAAACCATCGCGTCAAAAAACATCGTCAATCAATCCTATATCGGCATGGGCTATTACAACACCCACACGCCGCCGACCATTCAACGTAACATTCTCGAAAACCCGGCCTGGTACACCGCTTATACGCCTTATCAGGCGGAAATCTCTCAAGGCCGTCTGGAGGCGATGCTCAATTTCCAGACCATGGTGTCCGACCTGACCGGAATGGAACTTGCCAATGCATCTATGTTGGATGAAGCCACCGCCTGCGCCGAAGCGATGACGCTCTGTCAACGTATGAGCAAATCTAAAGGAAAGGTGTTTCTGGTGGCCGAAGATTGCCACCCGCAAAATATCGCCGTGGTTAAAACCCGCGCCGAGCCGCTCGGCATTGAAGTGGTGGTGGCGAATCCGTTTGAACGCATCGACGATTTGGATCTGTTTGGTGTGCTATTGCAGTATCCCGGAACCGACGGCAAGGTAAAGGATTACACCGATCTGATCGAACGGGCACATCAGAAAAAGGCATTGGTGGCGGTATCGGCAGACCTGTTGAGTTTGACGCTGTTGAAACCGCCGGGTGAAATGGAAGCGGATGTTGTGGTCGGCAATACACAGCGCTTTGGTGTGCCTTTGGGATATGGTGGCCCGCACGCAGGTTATATGGCAACTCGTGACGCCTTTAAACGATCCATGCCCGGACGTTTGATTGGCGTTTCAGTCGACAGCCGGGGAGAGAAGGCCTATCGATTGGCTCTGCAAACCCGAGAGCAACATATCCGCCGAGAAAAGGCCACCAGTAACATCTGCACCGCCCAAGCATTGCTGGCCGTCATGGCAAGTATGTACGCGGTCTACCACGGCCCGCAAGGCCTGCTCAAAATCGCCTACCGAGTGCACCGTTTGACCAGTCTGCTGGCAGACGGTCTGGAAAAGCTCGGTTATTCAATTAATCACGATTGTTATTTCGATACCTTGAGCATCCATGTTTTCGACAGAGCTACTCAAGTTTTTGAAGTCGCATTGGCGCATGGAATCAACCTTCGTTCTCTTGATGAAAGCAGCATTGGAATCTCCCTGGATGAAACCACTACCCTTGAAGACGTGAAGCAGTTGTGGGAGATTTTTGCCGGTGAAAATAGTGCTGAGTTTGATGTAACTGAATTGGAATCTCAATCTCAATCCCTAGAAACGCTGCCGGATTCTCTGTTGAGACAGTCGGAGTTTCTGACGCATCCGGTTTTTAATTCCTATCATTCGGAAACCGAGATGATGCGCTATATGCGCCAGTTGGCAGACAAAGATCTGGCATTGGACCGCGCTATGATTCCGTTGGGTTCCTGTACCATGAAACTGAATGCCGCGGCCGAGTTGATGCCGATTTCATGGCCGGAATTCGCCAAACTCCACCCGTTTGCGCCAAAGGAACAGACGCAGGGTTATCAACAACTATTCAAAGAATTGGAAGCCATGTTGTGCGCGGCTACTGGCTACGATGCGGTCTCTTTGCAACCGAATTCCGGAGCTCAGGGAGAATACGCAGGCCTGTTGGCCATCCGGGCGTATCACCGAAGCCGAGGCGAAGGGCATCGGGATGTCTGTCTGATTCCCGCCTCGGCGCACGGAACCAATCCCGCTTCGGCGCAGATGGCCGGAATGCAGGTTGTAGTGGTGGCAACTGCGGAATCCGGCGATATTGATCTGGACGATTTGCAGACTAAGCTCGAACAATATTCGGATAAGTTGGCGGCGATTATGATTACCTATCCTTCGACTCACGGTGTGTTTGAAGAGAATGTAAGAACCGTTTGCGACCGGGTACATCAACACGGCGGGCAAGTCTATATCGACGGCGCCAACATGAATGCGATGGTCGGCGTCTGTGCGCCCGGCGAGTTTGGTGGCGACGTTTCCCACTTGAATCTACACAAGACGTTTGCGATTCCGCATGGGGGAGGTGGCCCGGGTGTAGGGCCAATCGGCGTCAAGAAACATTTGGCCGAATTCCTGCCTGGGAATGCGTTGGAGGCGGATATGGATTTATCTCAACACGTCGGAGCAGTTTCTTCGGTTCTCCAAGGGAGTGCCGGTATCTTGCCGATCAGTTGGATGTATATTGCCTTGATGGGCAAGACCGGGCTGACGCAAGCGACGGCAACCGCGATTCTAAACGCCAACTACATTGCCGCACGGTTGGGTGAGTATTATCCAATCCTCTACAGTGACGCGAGAGGTCTTGTGGCGCACGAATGCATTATCGACCTGCGACCAATCAAGAACGACACAGGCATCAGCGTCGACGATGTCGCCAAGCGGCTGATCGATTACGGTTTTCATGCACCGACCATGTCGTTTCCCGTAGCCGGAACCTTGATGATTGAACCGACCGAATCGGAATCAAAGGTAGAACTGGACCGTTTCTGCGACGCCATGATCGCCATCAAACGGGAAATCGACGCTGTGGCTTCCGGCGAATTGGACGGCGAAGATAATCCTTTGATTAATGCTCCGCACACGGCCGATCATGTGATGGCCGATGAGTGGCCGCACGCTTACAGCCGGGAACTGGCGGCTTATCCGTTGGCTTCTTTGAAGCATAACAAGTATTGGCCGCCGGTAGGCCGGATCGACAATGTTTACGGCGACCGCCATCTGGTTTGTGCTTGTCCGCCGATGAGTGATTATCAATCCTGAATCCGGCCCGAAACCAACAGGCCTGTTCAAAATCTTTTCGTTCTGTTTGGAAGTTGGTAAATCCCGTCGAATATGGCGTGTAATTGCGCTATCGGCGGCGCGAATTGATGTTAGAATAATTCGCAAAATTCAAGTCGTCCTGAGACGGCGGAAAAACAGAATAATCAAACACAGAGAGTCACCATGTTAGATGCTAAGCTACTGAGAACCGAGCTGGAAACGGTTGCTGAAAAATTGAAAACTCGCGGTTTTGAATTGGATACCGCGCAGATCGAAACCTTGGAAGCGCAACGTAAAGAGTTGCAGGTTAAGACACAAACCTTGCAGGCCGAACGTAACAGCCGTTCGAAAGGCATCGGTAAAGCGAAAGCACAGGGTGAAGACATTGCACCGTTGTTGGCGGAAGTAGCTGATTTGGGCGACCAGTTGGAAGCGGCTAAAACCGCATCCGATGAAGTTGAAGCAAAGATCGAAGAGATCTATGCGAGCATCCCTAACATTCCTCACGAATCCACGCCGATTGGCGGTGGTGAAGACGACAACGTCGAGATTCGTAAGTGGGGTGAGCCAAAAGCATTTGATTTTGAAGTCAAAGACCACGTCGATTTGATGGAAGCCCGCGGTTGGTACGATAACGATGCGGCGGTCAAAATCGCTTCTTCTCGTTTCTCTGTGTTGAAAGGTTCGGTCGCCAAGCTGCAACGCGCCTTGACACAGTTCATGTTGGATACGCATGCGGAAAGCGGTTATGAAGAAGTCTATGTGCCTTACATCGTCAACCAGCACAGCTTGCGCGGAACCGGGCAATTGCCTAAGTTCGAGGAAGATCTTTACAAGCTGAGCAAGCACGAAGAACATGACACCAACGATCGTGACTTGTATCTGATTCCGACTGCGGAAGTACCGATCACCAACCTGCTACGCGACGAGATCATTGATGAAGCCGACCTGCCTATCCGTATGGCTGGCCACACGCCTTGTTTCCGTTCCGAAGCGGGTTCTTACGGGCGTGATACCAAAGGTTTGATCCGTCAGCACCAGTTCGAGAAAGTTGAGATGGTACAGATTGTTCACCCTGAAAAGTCGTACGAAGCGTTGGAAGAATTGACCGGTCATGCCGAACTGATTCTTCAGAAACTGGGCTTGCCTTATCGTTTGATGTCGTTGTGTACTGGTGATATCGGTTTCTCGTCCGCCAAGACCTATGACTTGGAAGTTTGGTTGCCGGGGCAGAGCGCATACCGTGAAATCTCTTCGTGTTCAAACTTCGAAGACTTTCAGGCACGTCGTTTGATGGCGCGCTACCGTTCCGGTAACGACAAGCCGCAACTGGTTCACACGTTGAACGGTTCCGGTTTGGCAGTAGGCCGTACTTTGGTTGCGGTACTTGAAAACTACCAGAACGCCGACGGCAGCATCACCGTGCCGGAAGCCTTGCGTCCATACATGGGCGGTGTTGAAGTGCTTTAATGACGCTTTGATGTGATTTGATAAAAAGACCAGGCCTGCCTGGTTTTTTTATGCCTGCGATTCGGACTCTTTAAAATCGAAAAACACCGATTCAAAGTCGGCGACTTTGGAATTTTTGATCTCAATTCCTTCGCCTTCAAGTAATTCTACTTTCTTGTCTTTTCCCAGAGCGTAATCCCCAATGGCGCCATCGCTGTTGACTACACGGTGACAGGGCACTTCAATTAAAAACGGGTTTTTCGCCATCGCTGATCCTACTGCACGGTAGGCTTTGCTGTCCAAAGCGTCGGCAATCGCTTTATAGGTCGTGACTTTGCCTTTTGGGATGCGTTTCAACAAATCGTAGCAACGTATTTGAAAGGGCGTAGGGTTCGATTCGGGCTTTGAAGTTTTCATGATTTTCAACAGGCCTGCTTAAAAATTCGGGTTCCATGACAATTGTATATTTTTTTACAAAAATATGAACGAAACGCCTTGCAAAAAACTCTGGGGGCTCTATAATACGCCACATCAAACATTGGTGGACTGGCTGAGCGGTTGAAGGCGGCGGTCTTGAAAACCGTTGTAGGTTAGTAGCCTACCTGGGGTTCGAATCCCTAGTCCACCGCCATATTCTTAAAACCCGCATTGAGATTGCTCAATGCGGGTTTTTTTATGTCTCATTTTCTGTTGCAAAATTCCAAGCTGATTAGGTATCGGTGTTTTTCGATTTAGCGTTTTCCGGAAAGCATATTCTGCCTTTACCACTCTGTTTGGCTGCGTACATGGCGTCATCGGCCATATCGATCAGTTTCTCAAGGTTGTTGTGATGACTCGGATACATGGCGATACCGATACTCACGCCTAGCTGTAAGATGCATTCGTCGATATGAATCGGGTCTTGGATTTTATTTAGCAGTTTTTCGCCCAGGTGGGCGGCATGTTTTTTGTTGGACAGTTTAGGCGCGATAAGTGCAAATTCGTCACCGCCCAAACGGATCAGAACATCGTGTTCGCGTACGCTACCCTGTAATCGCTTAGCGGTAATTTTTAATACTTCGTCACCTATGTGATGGCCATATTTATCATTGATGGGTTTGAAGCCGTCCAGATCGAAGAAAAATACGGCATAGGGAATCGACTTATCCTTAGGCAACACCATGTTTAAACCCTTTTTCTGATCTAGGACGTGGCGATTAAACAGGCCTGTGAGTTCATCGTGGAAAGCCATGTAATGCGTTTTATATAGCAGGTACTGCTTATCCCGGTGATAGGTCGCCAAATAAAACGACAGTAAAGACAAGAAAACCAATCCGACGAGCAGGTAGGGTACACCGCTTTGCAGAGCTTTGTGAGTGTCGGTATAGAACTGGGATGCAGGCAGGAACGAGACAAGAATCCATTGATAGTTTTCCAGTTTTGTCTGGGTTTTGAAATAGGTCTTGCTGAAGTCGTAGTGCCAGCTTCCTGTGAGGTCTTTTGGAGTTAGAGGCAGAAGGGTTTTAAAGCTATAGACGCCAGCGGGAGTGCGGATTTGCCCTGATTTTTGCCTTAGTATTTGCTGCCAAATTTTGGGGTGTTCATTGGCAAAAGAGACCTTTTTTTTGTCGTCAAACATGAAGCCCCACTCTTTTTCCTTGTCAGGTCCTTTCAGCCAGTAACCGTCATGATCGAGAAGCATCAGGGACGAGCGGGAGTCGAGTACTTTGGAGCCGAAATTCAGGGCATCCAGTAAGCGTTGTCCGAAATAGTTCATGATAACCATGCCCTGTGGACGTTCGTTGGCATCAAACAGGTGCATACCAACTCTTATGATGGGTTTGAAAGGCCGTTCCACTTGGCCGTGATCAATGTTCAAGTCCATCCGGGAAACATAGATGTCATTTTGATTTAACGAGGCGATATCCTGAACATAATAACGGTCGGCTTTGTTTTGTAATTTATCTTCTCTTTCAACACTGGCGATGCCGTCTTTGAAATTGATGCGGATGACTTCCTGTCCGTTATTATTCAGGTAACGTATTTGGTCGTAACGGCCTCGGGTTTGCGAAATGGTTAGGTAGGTATCGGTTAATTGTGACTTGATTAATCGATCAGACGCCTCGGTAGACAGGATTTGTTTCGATATCGGTAGCGAGGCAAGGGTGAGCAGGTCAGACAGGGTCGTTTCGTACTCCTTAAAGATCGAAGTTTCATGCAAGTCCAGTTGGTTGAGTTCCTGGTGTTCTTGGTATTTGAGTTCCTGATCCGACTTAACGTTGTACCAACTGCTTAAAATCAACAGAACCGCCAATAACAAACCGCTGAAGGTGAATAGGAATTGTTTTATCAGAGCCTGTTGCTTGGGAGATAGAATTTGATTGAACATAGGTTTAGTAGTCTGCCTGGATAGGGCCTCTTCTGCTGGTAATCTTCCCGTCCCTAGTTCGATTGACAGCGGTGATTCTGATTGTATTAATCCGGTTTTAAGCAAGTATACTCATACTCACCGTAAGGTGTCTAGGCGGAACTTAACGTGATTGGCGGTTCTGGAGGCGGTTACGAATGGTTTGCCAGACATTAAGCCAATGAAAGTGAGCGATGAAAACATAGAGTACGCTGCCGATCATGACGCCTAACAGGACGTTGCCGAAATAAAAGGGTTGCCAGATGTGTGGGAAGACGGTGGTAAACCATTCCTCGGAGGCGATCGGGATGTTTGACGACATGTCGTATAGATCGGGGGTGCCCATGATGAATACGCCGAACTTATAGCCGCCGTACCAGATCGGCCACATGGTGATCGGGTTGGTAACCCACGCCAAGGCGGTTGCCAGTGGAATGTTAGCGCGTAGGTAATAGGCAAACACCGACCCTAAGACCATCTGGAAAGGAACCGGCAACATCATGCAGAATGCGCCGATGAAGCCGGCGCGAGCGAAAGATGTGCGGTCCCCGGCCCAATAGATACGGTCCTTGAAGCGGGGGAAATATTTATTCAAGAAAACCGACTGCTTAGTCTTGCGGCCGATTTGATGAATTTTCAGGCGAATATAACGAAACATACCGAATATGATAGCAGAGTTTTTCCATACTCTTATGAGGCTTTTTCCTCTATTTGTATGAAAAAATGATGGAAAAACAATTATTTGACGGCTTTATATTCCGACAGTTTCGGTTCAACGATTTCGAACTGAAGCGGGTAGATGTCCGGCAGTCCGTTTTTATATTGCATCGGGCGTTCGCCTTCAATCAAAGGTTGCAGATAATCCAGAGCAGCCTGAGTGACGTCCATGCCGTCTTCGCTGATGAATTCATCGGGCACACGGTATTCCAAATCGGCCACAGCAAACAGGTCGATGTTCTTGAAACGCCATTTCAGAGGGTTGGTTGCGGTTACTTCGACAACCGGCAAGACGCCGTGTTCGCCGTCCAGTGCCGCTTGAACCGCTGCTTTTCCGGCACCGTAAGCCATTTCCCAGTCGGTTTGAGAAACCAGATGGCTGGCTGCACGCTGCATGTAATCGGGAACAGCGCTGTGGGTTTTGCAGTCGAATTCCTTGTTGACGATTTTGGCGATGGTATGCGCAACGCCGCCAAGCTGGGTGTAATCCTTTAAATGGGTGTGCTCGACGTTTTCGATGGAAATGTACTCACCGTTCTCATCGGTCAGTCCTTCGGAGACGATACAGGTACAGTAACCTTTGGTTTCCATGAAATAACGAACTTTGGTAAGAAATTCCTCACGGCGGAAAGGGCGTTCGGCCGGAAGAACGATCAGCGGGACATCCGGAATCTGATTTTTGATCAGCCCGCCTGACAGCGCTAGCCAACCAGCGTTACGGCCCATAGCTTCGATGCAGAAAAAGCGCGTTGAGGTATTGTGCATCGAATACAGATCCAGCGTCGATTCAAGCAGGCTGGTTGCCAGGTATTTCGCCGCACTGCCGAATCCCGGACTGCAGTGGGAAAGCGCCAGATCGTTGTCGATGGTTTTAGGAACGCCAATGCAGATGACCGGATGGCCGTGTTCCGAACAGTAGTCGGCGACTTTCTGCGCCGTTACCATCGAACCGTTACCGCCGTTGTAGAAGAAATAACCGATGTCATAAGTGACGAAGATTTCCAGAACGCGCTGGTATTGCGCTGGATTTTCGTCGATTGGGTCCAGATCGAAACGGCAGGCCTCAAAAGCGGCTCCAGGCTGGTTCTTGATGCGATCCATCACGCTGTCGGACAGTTTGCTGACATCGACTAACTGTTCTTCAAGCACCCCTTTGATGCCGTTAATGGCGGCGTAGATTTTGCCGAAAGTTTCAGGGTGCGCCTGGCACATTTCGATCACGCCGGCGGCACTGGCGTTGATGACCGATGTCGGGCCGCCCGCCTGGGCGAAAAGTACGTTTTTTGAGGGCTGGTTGTGTGAAAAGGTTGCGCTCATTACTCTGGCCTGTCGATTTTATTGATGGGCATTATAAACGAATTGAACAGGCCTCTAGGTTGCTTTTTAATGACGCTTGAGCACCAGATTCCCTTGTTCGATTTGCAGGCAGGTCTGCCCGGATAACAACGATTTTAGTGGCTCGACGATGAGCAGGGCGCGCCAACCGTTGAGATCGGCGTTTTGTTCGTTACGAATCATTTTAACCAGTTCGGACTTGTGAACCAAATTATGGATATTGATACGGTAATCCAATGCAACCTGTTGGCAGTAAGTCATGCACAGGTTGACCAGTGTTTCTTCCTGAGGCTCAACCGGCGCGTCTTTCGGTTTGGGTTTCGGCCAGCTCTCGGGAGAAGAGGCAAATACCCGGTCGATGCATTCGATCCATTCCGACCCGTAATCGCGAACGGACGAGGATTTTACGTTTGGCACTTTGTAGAGCGCTTCGACGGTTTGTGGCGGACGTTTGGCGATGCCGATAATGACCTCGTCGCTCATGACCCATTTCTTCGGTTGGTTATGTTCAATGGCAAAACGTTCGCGCCATTCGGCCAAGGCGTTGACTATGGCCAGTTGCTTGGGTTTGAAATTGCGCACGCCTTTGACCTTTTCACCGGCCATTGTCGGATCGATTTGGTATAAGGATTCGTCGAGCAGGGTGTCGCAGTCTTGTTGAATAGCGGTCGTCTGCTCCGGCGTCAGGTTCTCGATGAATTTTTCATACAGCGGCGCCAGATAACGTACGTCGTCGATGGCGTACTGGATCTGTTCTTCCGTCAGTGGACGGGCATGCCAGTTGGTACGGGTCTGGGTTTTGTCCAGTTTGTGGCCGAGTTCGGCTTCTACTACACGCGCAAAGCCCGCTATATCACCGTGTTTGAAAAAGATTGCAGCCAGTTGGGTGTCGAAAATTGAAACCGGCATTTTGTTTGCAAGTTGATACAATACCTCAATATCCTGACGGGCTGAATGAAAGACTTTCAGCAGGCCTGGTTCGGTCAGAATGTCGACCAGCCCTGTGAGTTGGCCGTTTTCCTGAATCGCCAGCGGGTCAATAATCGCAACTTCGCCTAGATTGTCCTGAATTTGCACCAGGCTCAGTTCGGCAAAGTAGGTGTCGGTGCGAACGAATTCAGTATCGATGGCAATCCAGTCGATATCGCTGTGTTCGATCAGGTGCCGACTGTAACGGTTTAGTTCGTCTTCGGTTTGGATAGAAAGGTAGGCTATGTTTTGCATAGCAAAAGTGTAAGAGCAACCTCGGTAGAGAGCAAGGATAATTGTGTGAAAAAGCAAAAGATTCATATTTTGGGTATAGCGGGCACATTCATGGGGGGCATCGCCCAGATCGCCAAAGCGATGGGACACGATGTCTCCGGTTCGGATAAGGCCATCTACCCGCCAATGAGCACACAGTTGGAACAAGCCGGTATCGAGGTCAGCGACGAGCAGGATTTGGACTTTTTGAAAGCGGAGCCGGATGCGGTTGTGATCGGTAATGCGTTGAGCCGCGGCCATGTTGCCGTTGAAGCGACTTTGAACGCACAACAGGTTTATACCTCCGGCCCTCAATGGTTGGCGGAGACGATTCTTAAAGACCGTTGGGTGGTGGCGGTTGCCGGAACGCACGGCAAAACCTCGACCGCGTCGATGGTGGCTTGGATTTTGGAATATGCCAAGCTTAATCCCGGTTTTTTGATTGGCGGCGTGCCTGAGAATTTCGGGGTATCGGCCCGTTTGGGTGATTCGCCGTTCTTTGTGGTGGAAGCGGACGAGTACGACACCGCTTTTTTCGACAAGCGCTCCAAGTTTGTTCATTACCATCCGCGTACCTGTGTTTTGAATAATCTGGAGTTTGACCACGCCGATATTTTTGATTCGGTCAAAGATATCCAGAAACAGTTTCATCATCTGGTTCGAACTGTACCGGGCAACGGTTTGATTGTGATGCCCAAGGACGAATCCAATCTGGACGAAGTCATTGAAATGGGGTGTTGGACGCCGGTTGAAAAGCAGGGCGCAGCCGCCGAATGGAGTTACAAACTTTATGAAGACGACGGTTCGGAGTTCGAAGTGATGTTCAAGGGGCATTGTATGGGACGCGTCAAATGGTCGATGACCGGTTTGCATAATGTCCGCAATGCGTTAAGTGCCATTGCCGCTGCGGTGCATTGCGGCGTGCCTGCCAGAACCGCGGTGGACGGACTGTCCGAATTCAAAGGAATCCGCCGCAGAATGACTTTGATCGGTGAAGCGAACGATATTCGGATTTACGATGATTTTGCACACCATCCGACTGCCATCGCCACCACTTTACAGGGAGCGAAAAACCAGCTGAAAAAACTCGACAGGCCTGGTCGATTGGTTGCGGTATTTGAGCCGCGTTCCAATACCATGCGCATGGGGGTTCATGCGAAAACCTTGCCTGCGGCATTCGACGAGGCCGATGCCGTTTATGCGTTCATCGATACCGCTTGGAATTGGCAATTACCTTTGGATGCATTTAAAGAGCCGGTGACGGTAGAGCACGAATACGAAAGCCTGTTGCAACGCTTAACCGAAGAATTGCAGCCGAACGACACCGTGGTGATTATGAGTAACGGTGGTTTTGGCGGTATTCACAGCAAACTGTTGGCCGCTCTGGAAAATCGCTAATGTGGGCTTTGCTGGAAATTGGCATTCTGGTTTTGGTGGTGGTTTGGATCGTCTGGATGATCAAGCCACCTAGTAAGAAGTAACAAAAAGTAAGAAAAGGATAGGAGCTTCAAGTATGTACGGTTCTATTGAAGTTCCGCCGATTCCCGAACGCTTTGAAGCACTGGTAAGTCAGGCTTTAAAGGCAGAACCAACGATCAGTGAATATCAATTGATGAAGCATTTGTCCGCGAACGGCTTGGTTGAATTCAAACCGGATTTGGAACCGTTGACGATGTTCCGTTCTCATTTCTTATTATTCCATCTGCTTTATCGTCTTCAAGATCGTTGGCATGAAGAAGGTCAAGGTTGGTTGAGCATTCATACCACTGACATCCACTTGGAACCCGATGCGTCTTTTTCACCTTCGTCCAATCCTTTGCAGTCTCAACTGCGAGAGAACGATCCTATCAAATCTTATTATCTGGACTACCAGGAGTTCTTAAATACACAAAAAGAAGATGTGTTGGGATTGCTGGACGATTTCTGGCGGAGAATGGCTGGTCTTCCGGCTTTATCTATTGATGCGACTTCTAGATCGGAGGCAATGAAAACTTTGGGGTTGGAGGAGGAGTCGTTATCTTTGCAGAGTGTGAAGCAACAGTTTCGTACACTGTGTCAGCAGCATCACCCTGATAAGGGAGGCGATCCAAAGATGTTTAGGCGGATTTGTGATGCCAAAGATATTTTAGCTATGAGTTTAAAGTCGCCTTGAATAGGTCAGCGACTAACTAGAAAAATCTGATGGATCGAGCATAAAACTGATTTTAAACAGGCCTGTTCAAAATTGAAGAGGCGGTACGGCAGGCTTGTTTGGTCTCTGTTAAGGCTACCGAACTTGATTGAGTGAAAACTCTTCGGTTGAGAGGGCGCGACCAGGTCGGTAGGCTTCAATCAAGGCGTCAGACCACATTCTGACCCTTTCGGGCAAGCCGTTGTCCAGATAGGTTTGAACCTGTTGCCAGACGGCCTGTTTAAAACTTTCCGAAATACCGGCTTCTCCATTCAAATTGTCCGCACTGAAGTGAAACTGAAAGTTGGCAGATTGCGAGAAAATCCATTCCAGAGCTTGCGGTTTGACTTCCACCTTTTCAAATTCAGCCTGTTGATCGGCGGTTCTTCCGTCTGGCTTGTACCAGTAACCGAAATCTTCCAGTAAACGTCTTTCCTTACCTGCAACGCACCAGTGTGAAATCTCATGCAAAGCGCTGGCGAAGAATCCGTGCGCGAAAATAATGCGGTGATGAGGGTGTTCGTCGTCTGCCGGACGGTAGATCGGTTCCTCTTCGCAACAGACCAGTTCTGTGTTGTAGGTTGGAATGAAAAGGTCGTTAAACAGTTCAACGACTTGTTCGGGTGTGTGTTTCATGGTCTTGTGAAAGCTAGGTGTTGTTGGGGTTGGGTAGGATGCATTTAAGGAAAGGGTGAAAGCATTCATTTGAACGCTTTCATCCCCCAAGATTGGATTACAGACGAGCCATTACGCGTCGTGCCGCGTCGATGGTTGCGTCGATGTCTGCTTCGGTATGCGCTGAAGAGACAAAGCCGGCTTCAAAGGCCGAAGGTGCCAGGTAGACACCTTCATCTAGCATGCCATGGTAGAAGGCTTTGAAACGTTCCATATCGCCTTGGGCGACTTGTGCATAGCGGCTGATGTTTTTCTCTTCACTGAAGAAGAAACCAAACATGCCACCGACCTGGTTGGTGGTGAATGGAATGTTGTTTTCATCCGCAGCGGCCTGCAAGCCTTTTACCAAACTGGTAGTCATGGCTTCAAGCTTGTCGAAGAAACCTTCTTCGCTGATCAGTTCCAGAGTTTTCAAACCGGCCGCCATCGCAATTGGGTTACCGGAAAGCGTTCCCGCTTGATAGACCGGACCAAGTGGGGCGATGTGTTCCATGACTTCACGTTTTCCGCCGAAAGCCCCAACCGGCATTCCGCCGCCGATGACTTTACCGAACGTAGTCAGATCCGGCGTGACGTTGTAACGGCCCTGCGCGCCGGTCAAGCCGACACGGAAACCGCACATGACTTCGTCAAAAATCAAAACCGAACCGTGCTGGTCACAGACTTCACGCAGAGTTTCAAGGAAACCTTCTTCCGGCGGGATACAGTTCATGTTTCCGGCAACCGGCTCAACGATGATACAAGCGATCTGGTCGCCGATTTCAGAGAAGACTTTTTTTACTTCTTCCGAATCGTTGTGTGTCAGAGTCAGGGTCTCTTCCGCCAAAGCGGCAGGGACACCTGGTGAAGATGGCACGCCCAGGGTCAAAGCACCGGAACCGGCCTTAACCAATAGAGAATCGGAGTGACCGTGATAACAGCCTTCAAATTTGACGATCTTGTCGCGACCGGTATAACCGCGAGCCAGACGGATTGCCGTCATGGTGGCTTCGGTACCCGAGCTGACCATACGAACCATGTCGATGGAAGGGATCAGGTCGCAGACCAGGTCGGCCATCGTGGTTTCGATTTGGGTCGGAGCACCGAACGACAGACCATCTTCCGCTTTGTCCTGTACGGCCTTGATGACTTGAGGGTGGGCGTGACCAAGAATTGCCGGACCCCATGAGCCGACATAGTCGATATAGCTTTTATCATCTTCATCGACCAGATAAGCGCCTTTGGCGGCTTTAAAGAATACCGGATCACCGCCGACGCCTTTGAATGCGCGCACAGGTGAGTTTACACCGCCGGGAATATGTTTTTGGGCGGCTTGAAATAGGTCGTGTGAATTGCTCATCGGGTTTCCTTTAATACTTGATCTGATAGGTCTGGACTTAGAGGTTCGGGCTCATTTGCTTAATGCGTTCGCTTACGATGTCGAACTGAACTTCACCGATCTGTTGATAGACGATGTTACCGTTCGGAGCGATCAGGAAGCTGGTCGGCGTCAATAACACTTCGCCGAACGCTTTGGATAGTTTGCCGTCGGTGTCCATGACGAAAATAAATGGATAGGGATTACTCTGAATGAATTTCTGGACTTGCGATGCAGGGTCGTATTGCATGGAAATTGCAACCAGCTCAAAACGGTCACCAAGCTCCTGTTTCATTTTGGCCAGATGGGGCATTTCGGCAATACAACCAGGACAGGATGTCGCCCAGAAATTGACCAGTACCGGTTTTTTAGGATGACTGAGGTCGATGCTTTCTCCCTGAGTGTTCTTGACCGTGACAGCCGGAGCTTTGCCAAGACCATCGGAAAAGACGGTGAAATAAAGCAGGGTGGACAGTAGGACGATGACTAGAAGTCCGAAGAGTTTACTACCAATGTTTTGCATAGGATCGAATCACTTTTGTATGGAGGTGAAAAACCTAAAATACCTATAAACAAAAATCGGGTCTACATTGAAGCAATGGACCCGATTCAAATTAACGCTATTTGCGGATGAGCGTTTTACTCAGCCGTAATGGTTTCGACACCATTTGCTGTTCCGCAAAGGAAAATGTCCGCTTTACGTGCAGCGAACAGACCGTTGGTGACGACACCGACAATGCTGTTCAATTCGTTTTCCATGGCAACCGGGTCTGTGATTTCAAGGCCATGGATGTCTAGGATGACGTTACCGTTATCAGTGATGAAACCATCACGAAGAACCGGTTCGCCGCCGAAGCGCTTGACGATTTCACGAGCGACGTAGCTGCGGGCCATTGGAATGACTTCCACAGGTAGCGGGAATTTGCCTAGAACGTCGACCTTTTTGCTGTCGTCTGCGATGCAGACAAACTTCTTGGCAACCGCCAAAACGATTTTTTCACGAGTTAGGGCGCCACCGCCGCCTTTGACAAGGTGCAATCCCGGATCGGCTTCATCGGCACCGTCGATGTATACAGACATTTCAGCGACCGAGTTCAGATCCAAAACAGGGATACCATGACCTTTCAGACGTTCCGCAGTTGCTTCGGAGCTGGCGACGGCACCTTCGATAGAGCCTTTGATTTTAGCCAGTTCGTCAATGAAGAAGTTAGCGGTTGACCCTGTGCCCACACCGATGATGGTATCCGGCACGACGTATTCGATTGCCGCTTGAGCAACTTTTTGTTTTAGTTCATCTTGTGTCATGATTATCTCTCTAATTATGTTATTGATTTATTTTGTCGTTATTTTTTGTGGCGTAATTGTAATCAATAACAGTGTGGTTGTATAGCATTGCACTTTGACTGTAAGCACGTCATAAAAAGCAGCCGGCAAGAAGCCGGCATGCTAATGAGAGGGAACTCTCTCGGGATTATTTCGCGTGCTTGTATAGAACCGGTGGTGGTTCGACAGCCGGTTTCTCTGCGATCAGTTTAGGAGGCATTTCGCCTTCCTTACGCTCATAGCTTGAAACGATCATTCCGGATTGCGAAACATAGTATTTGTCAGGATATACGTGAACCGCTTTGAATGTCATAGGACGAATCTGGCGTGACTGCTCAGCAATCGGCTTACCTAAAGACATATACATTCCGCAGATGGTTGAGCTGCTTGCAACGGTTTTGGTTGGCAGGCGATCTAAATCCTGGTAGCTCAGTTGGCCGCGTTTGTTCAGTTCATCAAAATAGGCTTTTTTCTCTTCTTCGGATTTCAGTGTCGAGTAGTTCACACATAGATCCAAATTTTTCATTTCGCTGATATCGCTTTCTTTCGCTTGAGCCGAGCTAATCATCAAGCCTGAAATCAAGATGCCGTAGAAGCTTTTCTGAATGTTCTTTTTCATTCTATGTACCTATTATTGTTAAGGTTTTTGCTAGGTAAAAGGCCAGATAGTCTACCCCTTACCCATGAAAAAATCCAGTTTTTTACAACCGGACTTAGTGCATGTCGCCATGATTATGCTGCATCGGCATAGTCATCACTTTCAAGGATTTAACCGGCATGGAGATGGCTTTTTGGCTGCCGTCTTCGAATTTCAACTGCATTTTAACGGTATTTCCCATTTTTAGAGGTTCTACCGGTTCGATCAGCATGATGTGCAGACCGCCTGGTTGAAGTACGGTTTCACCGTGTGCTGGGACGGTGATGCTATCGATTTTGCGCATGCGCATGACGCCGTCATCGTTACTGTGAGTGTGCAGTTCCACAATTTCCGCTGCTTTTGAAGCTGCTTCAACCAGCTTGATGTCCTGATCGCTCTGATTGCTCAGTGTCATGAAGCTGGCGCTTGCAGGTGCGCCTGGAGGCACTTCACGGGCATAGGCTCCGCTGACCTGAATCTGTTCCGCTTGATCTGCATAAACGCTGAATGAACTGAAAGACGCGGCTGCGCCCAAAATGAATGTGGCCAGTTTGGTTTTATAGGAGGTGTGGAAAGACATGTATTAATTCCTTTGTTTATAAGCCCCAAGTTGCAAAGCAATCGGAGACGATATTGAGAATAAATGGTGGTTATTGTTTATTTTTCAAGGTATTTCCGGATGGTTTTCACAAAATTGTCAGGATTGGTTGCGTGTGGCAGTTGTTCCCGAAGTTGGCCTTGTTGGTCAACCACATAAGTGAAAGCAGAGTGGTCGACAGAATAGTTTGTGCCGTTGTTCGGGTCGTCCACCTTGGCGTAGACCACGCCGTAACGTCGGCTGACTTCAGCGATGGTGTCCGGGTCGGAGGTTAAACCGATAATGCCTGCTTCAAAGTAATCCGAATATTGCTTCAGGCGTTTCGGCGTGTCTCTTTCCGGGTCGACTGAAATGAACAGGATTTGGGTTTTGGCTTTTTCCTCTGCTGTCAGTCTTCGGTAAGCGACGGATAGGTTTCCAAGATTGGTCGGGCAAATATCCGGGCAGTAGGTGTAGCCGAAATAGATCAGTACCAGTTTGTTCTTGAAATCGCTTAATGAATGTTTGCCGTCTGCAGCATTGAGAGTGAAATCACCACCGTGTGGTGCATCGCTTGAAATCAACTTGACTGGTGTTGACGAGTTGGAATGACTTGGAATGAAGAATGACCCAATGCCTAGAAGGATTCCTAAAACTATGACGGAAATCAGGTATTTGGTTTTCATTTTCAAAGTCCTTTATATAAATCAAAAAACCGCCAATAGAAAGAGATTCCATGGCGGTTTTCGATAATCATATCACTAGTTGCTTAAAATCTTGCAGTGACTTTTGCCCAAACATTACGTCCGGGCTCATTAACCTTGTATAGATTCCCGCTGACAGGATCTTCACGGTTAATGTGGTTGTAGTAAGCGTGGTCGAATAAGTTATCAACTCCGGCCGATAGTGCAAACGTTTTATTCACGTTATAGCCTGCATAAAGGTCCACTGTGCTCCAAGCTGGAGTGGTCTTTTCGTTGATTACGTCATAAACCTCGTCCTGTTCGGTTGCAAAGTTGAAACGCCCACCGGCATAAAGTTTATTGGTGTAATACTCTGCGAAGACGTTTCCGGAAAGCGGCGTCATGCTTGCAAGGTTGGTATTATCCGTGGTGTTGTCACCTTTGGTCAATGCAGCATTGAAACCTGTTTTGAAAGCGTGGTTTACGAAGTAAGTGGCCGCTAATTCCAATCCGTAGATCGTTGCGTCTTTATTTATGTAAACCGCAGAGCCGGCTGCATTCTTGGTTCTCAAAATATAGTCTTCAACTTGGTCGTAGTAAGCCGTTGCACTGACATCGTAGGCTTTGGTATTACGGCTCACTCCTATGTCGATCTGATTGTGTTTTTCAGGGTTCAAGTCCGGGTTTCCGACCCACCACATGGAAGGCATGGCTCCGCCTTTATTCATGAAACGTTCGGTTGCGTCAGCGGTACGGGTTGTATGGCTGATGCCTGCAAACCAGTTAACGCCGTTGTCATAACCGCGCTCATAGCGTGCCAGTGCGTTCAAGTTTCCTTCTTCGACCGATGTTTTTCCGGAGTAGTCACTGTTGGCGTTGGTGTACAGGTTGGTCGCCATCATATTAACGTCACGTGCTTCGGCTTTGACTTGGTCGTAACGTAAGCCGAGAATGACTTTTTGGTTGTTGCGGAATAGAGAAGTGCTTTCTGCGAAAACGCTGTTCTGTTCTGTTAAAACGTCCGGCCACATCTTGAACAACAGTGCATCCGGATCAGGGTAACGGTTATACAATGAAGCCACTTTCTGTTCGGATTTCAGGATGACACCGTAATCCAATTTTGTGTGACCCAACTGGCTGGTTAGTGTCACTTTACCACCGGTGGTTTCGGTTTTGGATGGGGTTTCCATCAGTTTAGTCGCATCTATTGGAGTACGAAGTTCAAAGTTGTTCATTACGTGTTCGACGTTTGACTGGTAGGCTTCGATTTTCAAACCTTGCAGGTTTTTTGCCAGGTTTTTGCCTTCATAGCTAAGTCGTTTGATTTCTGCATCGGAAAGTGGGGCATCCATACTTGCACCTTGGTAAAGTGCATCGTCTGTGCGGCTCTTTTCATAGGAGAATTTGAATTCGTTGTTCTCATCCGGACGCCATCCCAGATCCAGATGCCCCTGCTGACTTTCATAGCTTGAACGGACTTCGTCTCCATTACCGTCCTTATAGTTGTCCGCCGACTTTTTCGAGCCTTGAAGAACCATGTATAGCTGGTCGCTGCCGACAGCAACTTTGGCATTCAAGTCCTGAGTCAGGCCGTTTGAACCGGTGGCCGCGCTGATTTCACCCTGGTAAGGTTTACCTTCTTCAAAAGTCGGGGCTTTGCGTTCGAAAAGGATGGTTCCGCCGGTTCCGCCTGCTCCATAAAGCAACGATTGAACCCCTTTAATAACGGTGACGTCGTCGTAACTGCCGACTTCGGCATAAGAGGTTGGAGGATCCATACGGTTAGGACAACCACCAGCAATTTCAGCACCGTCTAGAATAACGTTCAATTGTGTGTTTTGTTGACCACGGATCTGGACGTCCAATCCGTGTCCGCCCATGCGGATGGCGTCGACGCCATTAAGTTGACGTAAGATCTGACCTGTTTCCGTATTTCCAGTGTGTGTCAATTCTTCAGTGCCGTATGTTTCCTGTTGGGAAGTTTCTTTTTTCTCGACCACTTCGACCGTAGAGATGTCCGCTGCCAATACCGCCGTTGGTGCGGAAAGTGCGCTTAGAATTGCAATGGATAGTTTTTTTCTTGAAAACATGTTCAGACCTTTAAATAGGTTAATAGTTGGTTAATTTTTGGGGTATTTTACTCACCCGAACTGATGCAATCGTTGAGATATTCTTAAGGCTTTTTACAGGAGTCTTGAGAAATATTTGATTGCATGACATCGATCAATTTTTAGGCATTTTTTTCATAGGCTTTATCGTCTTTTATAAATGCTATAATGGCTCGCAGTTTTATAGCTTAAACCCTGTATCGCAGTTCTATTATCAAAGAGCCTAAGGAAATTGAATGCCAGAAGAAATTTTGCGCCGAGTGTTAACCGTTCCAGTTTATGACGTTGCTGAGGAGACTCCGTTAGAAGTGGCTCCGTTACTGTCTAAACGTCTGCAGAATAAGGTCTGGTTAAAGCGCGAAGATTTGCAGCCGGTGTTCTCATTCAAATTGCGCGGCGCCTATAACTGCATGGTGAATCTGTCTGATGAGCAGAAACAGGCGGGGGTGATTGCTGCTTCGGCTGGAAACCATGCACAAGGCGTTGCCTTGTCAGCTTCCAAAATGGGCATCAAGGCGACTATTGTCATGCCGAGAACCACACCTCCAATCAAGGTCAATGCAGTGAAGAACTTGGGTGGGAATGTTGTCTTGCACGGCGATACTTACGACGAGGCCTCAAAACACGCCAAACAGTTGATGGTAGAAGAGAGCCTGACTTTCATTCATCCGTATGACGATCTGGACGTTATTGCCGGGCAGGGGACGATCGCTCTTGAGATGCTGCGTCAGCACAGTAAACCGTTTGATGTGATCTTTGTTGCGGTTGGTGGTGGCGGTTTGATCTCCGGTGTGGCGGCGGTCATTAAACAGGTTTCTCCTAAGACACGTATTATCGGTGTAGAGCCGGAAGATGCGGCTTGTATGACTGAAGCTCTTAAGGCTGGTGAACGTGTCGTACTGGATCAAGTCGGTCTATTCGCCGACGGAGTGGCTGTCGCCCAGGTGGGGGAGATTCCTTTCCGGATCGCGCAGACCTGCGTTGACGAGATGGTGACGGTGAAAACCGACGAGATCTGTGCCGCAGTCAAGGATATCTTTGAAGATACACGCGCCATTGCAGAACCAGCGGGTGCGGTCGCTTTGGCGGGTATGAAAAAGTTTGTCGAGAAGTACGAAGTGTCCGGCTTGGAAATGGCCGCGATCGTCAGTGGTGCGAATATGAACTTTGATCGTTTGCGTCATATTTCGGAACGTACCGAATTGGGTGAAAAGCGTGAAGCGATTTTTGCCGTTACCATCAATGAAGAGCCGGGCAGTTTCAAACAGTTCTGTGAACTTTTGGGTGGACGTCGTTCAATCACTGAATTCAATTACCGTTACTCCGATCCGAAGAGCGCCGTAGTGTTTGCCGGAGTGCGAACCGAAGGTGGCCGCCCTGAACGGGAAGCGATTCTGAACGAACTGGTTTCCAAAGGCTATGCGGTCGAGGATATGACTGACAACGAGATGGCGAAGCTACACCTGCGCTTTATGGTCGGAGGGCATGCCAACGGCGTTAAGAATGAATTGCTGTACCGTTTCGAGTTTCCGGAAAGACCTGGGGCTTTATTGCAGTTCCTATCGCAAATGAGCGAAGAGTGGAATATCAGTCTGTTCCATTACCGTAACCACGGTGCGGCATATGGTCGTGTTCTGGTCGGTGTTCAGGTGCCACCGGAACAAAGCGATGACTTTGAAGCCTATTTACAAAATCTTGGCTACCGATATGTCAATGAGCAAGATAATCCCGGTTATGGACTGTTTTTGAAGTCTAAGCAGTAGATGTCGAACAGGGCAGGAATAGAAAAGTAGGGAAGTATGTTTTCAACAGGCCTGGTCGGAAAGGATGCTTTCCACCAGGCCTGTTTGGTTCCGATCGGCTGGAAAGCACCTCAGTAGCTTATTTCAGCTGGTCACAGATGTGTCCAGTGCTCTTGCCTTGTTCATCCAACTCAAGGGTCGGGAATTTTGGCATGAAACCTTGCTGTTGCATTTCTTTACTACAGGCTTGAATACGTGTGAAAGTTTTGGAGTTCTGCATCTCTTTGCTGAATTCCAGTGCTTTTTCCTGAGCTTCTTCGCGTTTCCCTGCGCCACATAAGTCACGCAGTTCATTTTCAATTTGATTTAGATGTGCTTGGTTTTTTTGCAGTTCGATTTCGTCGATTTCCTGCAGGCATTGCTGCATCTTATTCATTTGATGAACCATCTGCTGCATGTGGGCATTGTCCAGTGAAGACATGTTTTCCGCAAGAGCTTGCGGCAAATAGGTCAAAAACCAACCTAATAATAATGTACGAAAAAGCGTATTCATAACCTCTCCTTTGTGTTGTGTTTGAGGCGTGTGGAAGCAGCAGGGCTGCAAATGTTCAGGATGCGTGTTTCTTTTCAGGATTCTCGCAAAGGTTGAACGTGATTCGGATCAATTGCGGCGGGTGCCGGGAATGTCTGTGTTTGTTTCGGTGCATTCCCGGTTTCGTGAATGGATCAGTGTTCAGACTGTCTGAAATCACTCAGACGTTTAATCAGGTATTCCAGATCGGCGCGTTTCTCTTCTTTTTCATGCACTTTCTCTTCGATGAAGTCCACAACCGGAATGTGCAGCTTCTTCTTGTCGAGTCTGTTGATGTTGCTGATTCCGCCTGGATTCAACACGTTCACTTCAAGGATCTTGTCACCGATCATATCGACACCGACGAAATATAGACCGTCGGCCGCTAGACGAGGACCGATTTTTCGGCATACGGCCATCTGGGAGTCGGTCATCTTGTACTTGTGGGCGGTGCCGCCTACCTGTATGTTGGCACGGACATCACCTTCCGGCGGCTTGCGATTATAGGCCCCAAGGAATTTGCCGTTCAGCATCAGGACTCGGACGTCTCCTTCTTCGGCCCCCTCGATGTACTCCTGAATGATGATGTAGTTGTCGTCACCCTGGCCGTGGATGTAGAAGTCGAGAATCGAGTTGATGTTGGATTGCGCGTTCTTCTCCAAAACGATGACACCATGTCCGCCTGAACCGACCAACGGCTTCAAGATGACTTTGTCTCCAGGCATTTCATCGATCGTCTGACGGATAAATTCCTTGTTTTTGGAAACGTAGGTAATCGGCAGGAAGTTGTTATGCGGATCGTTGAACGTCGTGGTGTACAACTTGTTATTGGCTTTGCGTACGCCGTCGATGTCGTTGAGGATGACGCATTCGTCCTTGATCGCGTCCAGGAAGTTGAACATGATTGGATCGATCGGCGGATCTTTGCGAATCATCAAACTGTCCAGCCCGTGCAGAGGCGTCAGGGTCTGTTTGAACGACACTTTCTTATAGAATTGGACGATGTTATCGGGAATCTTCTCCATCTTCTCAACCTTTTTGATATAGCCGTAAGCGATGTTATTGCGTACGGTCAGGTTCTTGGGGTAGAGAATGAATACGTTATGACCACGTTTCATACACTCGCGAATGATCAAGATGGTCGAATTTTTGGTCGGTTCGATTTTTTCCCAGTCTGCAATGATAAAGCCGATATTCATCAGTAGTTACCTATTATAAGAAGGCTAAAAAATGTGAACAGCAAGTGTGTTCGAGAAGTGATGTGTTGTCCACTGAAGGGTGGTGTTCAGATAGAACGAATTATCGACCAATTTACAGAAATGTAAAGAGAAGCGTGCTTATTTTTGCTGAATCTGGGTGAAAAATTAGCGATGCAACGTTGGAAATAGATGAAGTCTTAGATTTGTGTCAGGGGAAACTGGTCTGCCGGTGATGCCGGCAGACAGGGTATGAAAGAAGGAGTTAATCCGCTAAAAGGTCCAGTTGCGCTTCGTCTCTCTGATCCTGGTTGATACGGCTGGCGATCGGACCGCTCTGATTGCGGTATTTCGCATCTTCACGTTTGTTATAAGGTTTGACTGCCGCACTGGATAAGGTTTCGAAGTTGATGGCGCAGATATCCATTCCCGGACGCAATGCCAGTGGTAACTTTCCGCTGTTGAAGATTTCCAGCACAATCTGACCGTGCCAGCCCGGATCGATTCGGTGTGCAGTGACGTGTACCATCAATCCCAGTCGCGCAAGGCTTGAGCGGCCGTCCAGCCAACCGACCAAGTCGTCGGGGATGGTGACGGACTCAGCGGTGGCCGCTAGAGCCAGTTCGCCCGGGTGTAGGAAGAAAGCTTCGCCTTCCGGAATAAGGATTTCCTCGCCCATGACCGTGTCCATGATCTTTTGCATCTCGTCCTTCGGTCCGCTTAGATCGATGTAAGGGGCGGTATGATCGTTGAAAACGCGAAAGCGGTTATCCAACCGTAAATCGACACTGATGCCTTTTATCTTATCTTGAGACGGTTGCGGCTCAATGCTGATCTTGCCGACTTTAAGGTATTGGATAATGTCGCGGTCGCTTAGTTTCATAGTGTTTCAGGAAGCTCTTCTAATAAAAGGGTGATGGTTTTATCTTTTTCGATATTATAAACGTCAATTCGTCCCGGGAAGTAGTCATATGACGGTAATAGCCAGACTTTTATTTTGGCTTTGCTGGTTTCGAATTCAAATCGTTCCGCATCAACGGTGGTTTCAAGGTCGGCCAGTTCCAGTGATTCGATTGGGTTGGAATCAGAGATATCTACCGCTTCCTGCAGATTGGTGTCTTGCAGATGGAATCCGTTCAAAGGTTGTTTGTTGAGTTTTGCGTATTGCAGGGCGTAAGCAATGGAAACCATGTCGTAGAGTTTTGGCTGTATCGGCCAGAAACGCTCTTTTTCCACATAATTCACTCGAACCGGCATTGAGTCGGTTTTCACGAAATTAACGGTTTTGAGTATCTTGCCCTTTTCGGAAGTGCTGCGAGTGATCTTCTGGTAACTTTGCCAAGCAAAACCGCTTTCGGTTTGTTGCAGGTGGATGATTTCTTCGGTTTTCTCGTGCAGGAACCAGCTGGCGATTCCGCTGGGAGAAGCGGTCGCCGTCAGTGTGCAATTTTGTTGCTCACAGCGAAAGGTCTGTTGGGATGTTCCGAGTTTGATGTCAAAGGCATCGACTTCGTAACTGGCTTTGAAGTCTTTGATGACCGCTGCACTGGCATTCATTGGTAACGAGATGACCAGGCCTGTTAATACGCCAAATAGAGCGTGTTTCAGTTTCGAATGAACCGAATTGACTGTTTTACGGCTAAAAATTTCATCGGACATGTTGCGAAGACTCCCTTAAATGAAAGCAACGTAGCGTACCGCAATCTTAACCCAGTTGAGATTCCGCATCCTGTATCGATTCCAGTATTAACGGTTGGGCGAGTGGTTGCTGATTATACCAGACCTTGCCGTTTTCAAATTTCAACTTGCCTTCGGCAAACCATTGAATTACTAACGGATAAGCTAAATGCTCATTACGGTGGATTTTGTGTCTCAGGCTTGTGGCATCGTCTTTTGCCTCAATGTTGACCGATGATTGCAAAATGATCGGGCCGCCGTCCAGTTCCGGGGTAACGAAGTGGACGCTTAATCCGTGCTCGGCATCGCCTGCGTCAATCGCTTTCTGGTGCGTGTCCAATCCCGGGTATTTCGGCAACAGAGACGGGTGGATGTTCAGCATCCTGCCCAGATAGTGCTCGGTAAATCCGTTGGAAAGGATGCGCATGAAACCGGCAAGGACGACCAGATCCACGTTTCTATCGTCGATCTCTTTTTGGAGTTCGGCATCGAAAGCAGCGCGGTCGGGAAAATTGCGGTGATCGATTGCGATGTGTTCGATACCGGCGTTTTCGGCACGCACCAGGCCGTAGGCATCGGCCTTGTTGGATAACACCAGAACGATTTCATAAAGGTTGGGATGGTGTTTTTGATGCTCGATAATCGCCTGAAGATTGGAACCACTTCCGGAGATAAGAACGGCAATACGCAATGGTTGTTTCATAGGGTCGGTTTGTTTGAATGGTCATGAGTAAAAGGCCACCGGATTGAACGTATGTCGAGAAGAGGAGGCCTGATAGTCGGTCGGCAAGATGGACTGGCCGACCTTTTAGGGTGATTATCCCTTAAATAGCGAGACGCTTGGTTCCGCTTGTGCGGACGTTTCGATTTGTCCGATGACGGAAACGCTTTCACCCATTTGTGTCAATAGGTCGATCGCTTTCTGCTGGTCGTTTTGGTCGATGACGATGACCAAGCCGATACCGCAGTTGAATGTGCGGTGCATCTCTTCGTATTCGACGTTACCGGCGTCTTCCAGCCAATCAAAAACGGCAGGGCGGTTCCAGCTATTGGTGTCGATTTTGGCCATGGTGTTTTCCGGCATGACGCGAGGTAGGTTTTCCAGCAGGCCACCACCGGTGATGTGTGAAACGGCATGAACCTCGACCGACTTCATTAGTTCTAATAGGGATTTAACATAAATCTTGGTCGGTGCCATCAACGCGTCGATTAGCGGCTGACCGTCGATGTCTTGCTGTAGGTCGACACCGGAGACTTCGATAATCTTGCGGATGAGTGAGTAACCGTTCGAGTGTGGGCCGCTTGACGCTAAACCAAGCATGACGTCACCGGCTTTTACCTTAGTACCGTCGATTAGGTCGGATTTTTCAACGATTCCGACGCAGAAACCGGCTAGATCGTAATCGCCTTTTGGATACATGCCAGGCATTTCAGCGGTTTCACCACCGATCAGCGCACAGCCAGACTGCAAACAACCTTCACCGATGCCTTTGACTACGTCCGTAGCGACGTTTACATCCAACTGGCCTGTGGCATAGTAATCCAGGAAGAACAAAGGTTCCGCACCCTGTACGATCAAATCATTGACACACATTGCCACCAAGTCGATTCCGACCTGATCGTGTTTGCCGCTGTCAATTGCAAGACGCAACTTGGTCCCGACACCATCGGTACCCGATACCAAAACCGGGTTTTTATATTTGTCCATTGGCAGTTCGAACAAGGCCCCAAACCCGCCGAGAGAAGCGGAAACTTCCGGGCGTGCCGTTGCTTTGGCAATGGGTTTGATAGCATCGACTAATGCATTTCCTGCATCGATGTCGACACCGGCATCTTTATAGCTGATCGATTGGTTGTTTGAAGTCATAGCGTTTTTCTAATTTCCAATTAAAAGGCTTCGTTAATGCAAAGTGCCACAGTCAGCCAGTACAGAGGCTTTTCGAAAGGAGGAAGGGCCTTTGTAAAAGTCTCTATAAAAGTCTCTACTGAGTACACAAAAAATATTATGATATTGTAACGAAAATTTAAGAGTCAGATATGAGAAGTTTTATTCTAATCGTTTTAATCTTTGCATTTAGCGGTTTAAGTGCGGTGCAAGCACAAGAGGAAACTAACGGAGCGTCGGAACTATTCACCATTGTTGAATCGTTCGATCCCGAAGTCGACGATGCCGGAAATGTGGTGGAAACTCCAAATCTGAACGCTAAGATCCATCAAGGTATGCGAGATCTGTTGGTTCGCCTGACTGGTGATGGCGGAATTTTGCAGACTGATGACGGGCGTGATTTCGTTAATCAGGCCAAAGCTTGGCTAAGCAGTTATCATTTTGCACCTCGCAAAGAGGAAGGCGTGGTGGTCGGTCAGAACTTGGTGTTGGAGTTTGACAGACAGCGACTGCTTGAAGTCTTTCAACGTAACAGTATTTTGATCTGGCCGAGTTCTGAGCGGCCGACAACACTCGTGATGGGGTCGTTTATAGAAGCTGGTTCGGTGCTGAAACTTAATCCGGAAGCGTTGAGTTACCGTCCGGATATCGAATTCCGTAGCTATCCAAAATTGCTTGCTCTGCCTTTGCAATTCCCTACTTATACTTCTGATTGGCTTCAGCCACAGGCCGGACAGCTTTCTGCCGAGCAAATTCAACAGAGTTTGGGGCAATTCGATAGCCAGTATTTACTGATGTTTGAACTTTCTGGACAGCCTGAACGTGATTATTCACTGACCTGGCGGGTATACGGACAGAACGGTGAAGAGTATCTGAGCGGGAGCAATCATGGCAATCGTGTACAGCCTTTAATGAATTCGATGTTTGACCGGATGATGGCCAGTTATTCTTATGGATACCGCCAAAGTGCAAGTATGATGGGGGTCGCCGTTTTGGGAATGGATCAGTTGGCGAGCGCCGAGCAGTTGATTGATGTTGAAAATTTCCTGAAAAGTCAAAAGCCTGCGATTCATCAGGTTTCTTTACAGGCGGTAAAAGGCAGTCGAGCCGAGTTTGAAGTCGTTTATCAAGGGCGTTATGATGACGTACTGCAGATTTTCAAGCGAATCGAGAATAGCAAGCTGGTCGATGAAAGTGCCTTGACTGGAAAAGTGGAAATGAAAATGTTGGGCTTGGCCCAGAGACCGGAGACGCAATTGATCGATTTGTCTAAAGAATTTGAAGAGAATATGAGAGAGGGGCAATAACACGTGTTTGTACAGATGCCCCTTAAAATCGGTTTGCGAGACGACGCTTGTTTCGAAACCTTCGTGACGGAACAGGAATCCCTGGCGGTTGCCTTGAATTCACTGCAATCGGCTCTTAAGCAACCTAAAGGCAATGCTTTTTATCTGTTTGCGGAAAGTGGTGCCGGCAAGACGCACTTATTGCAAGCCGCCTGTCGTTACGTGACCGAGAAAGGTCAAGCCAGTGTTTACCTACCAATGAACGATTCCAGTCTGCCGTTGATTCCCGATGTATTGATCGGTTTGGAACGGACGCCGTTGGTTTGCCTGGATGATATGGAGCATATTATTGGCAATGCCAAGTGGGAACTGGCTCTGGCCAACCTGCTGACTAAATCCAGTGTACAGGGTCATAACGTCATTCTGGCCGGTGAGAAGTCGGTGGTCGATTGGTCTCTGGCGACACCGGAGTTGACCAAGGCGTTAATGAACGTTCTGCCGATCAAACTTTCGGCGTTGAATGAAAAAGACGAGATTATCATGGCCTTGCAGAGACATGCCAAGCGTCTTGGTTTCGAGTTACCGGTCGAAGTCGGCAATTACCTTATCAAACAGTTCTCGAACGATCTTCAGGAATTGCTTGCAGTGTTGCAAATGTTGGAGCAGGCGACCTTGGTTGAAAAACGGCGTTTGACGTTGCCGTTTGTGAAGAAGGTTCTGGGTCATTCATAAGGTGATCCATACGGAAACCCGGCCAAGGAAAGCCGGAAAACGAATGAAGAATTTTGAACAGGCCTGGTAGGAACGCCGGGCCGACCAAAAAATGAAAGGATTTTGAATGAAGTCGCGGTTTTTTGAAGTAAGTATGAAACGTTTCAATCTAAAAAAATATCTACACATCGTCGCTACGGCCTGTCTGTTAAGCATCGCTTCCTCGGCTTATGCCGAACCTCCAAGCAAACCGATCGAATTTGTCGATCTGGACGGCAAAGCCTCTCTATTGTCTGATTACAAAGGTAAGTGGGTCATTCTGAACTTGTGGGCAACCTGGTGTCCGCCTTGTCTGGTCGAGATTCCCGATCTGATCATGTTCCATGAAGCGCATAAGGATAAAGACGCCATTGTCATCGGTGTGAATTACGAAGATAACGATCCGAAAAAGGTCAAGGCGTTCGCGGACTCTCAGATGATTAACTATGATGTTGTTCGTTTTAAACAGAAAATTGATGGGAAAACTTCGCCGTTAGGGCCATTGCACGGTTTGCCGACTACCTATATGGTTGCACCGGATGGCACCGTTGTGGCTGCAAGAACGGGGATGGTCGACCAGAAGATGCTTGAAGAGTTTATCGAGCGTTTCTCAAAGATGAATAAATAATTTAATCAAATTGAAATCTTAGAGATGCAAAAGGCCCTTTGAGGGTTGCGGTTTAAAAGGAAAATCGGAATGAAAAAATGGATCTTAACCAGTATGGCGTTTTGTTTTATGGCTTTGAGTTCGCCGAGTTGGGCACAGGGCGGAAATTTTTTCGATGAGTCTTTCGGAAATTATCAGGAAGAATTGGAAGTTGCCAAGGAAGCCGGTAAAAAGGGAATCTTCATGTTTTTTGAAATGGACGAGTGTCCGTTCTGCCACCGCATGAAGACGACGATAATGACGGAACCCGACGTGATCAAATTGTACAAAGAAAACTTTCTAACGTTTCAGGTTGATATCGAAGGCAGTAACGAAGTGACCGATTTTGACGGGACTGTCTCAACGGCACAGCATATGTCGGAAAAGAAATACCGTGTCCGCGCCACGCCGGTGATGATGATTTTTGACCTGGACGGCAAGCCGATTTTGAAATACACCGGGCCGACCCGTACCAAGGAAGAATTCAAGTGGTTGGCGAATTACGTGATTGATGGGGCGTACAAAGAGATGCCTTTTACCAAGTACAAACGTGAAATGAAGCGAGCAGATCGTGACTAAGCGAACTTTATCCGGATTGTCCGTCCGACCCGTAAAAACTGGACTGCGCCGACTCGGTGTGGCACTGGCGTTAGCGGTGAGCAGCACTGCACAGGCCGAATTGCCGAACCCGTTGACGTTGGATTATGTGTTGTCAGCGCCGTTGGCAGAACTTCCTCAGTTGAGTCTTCAGCAGGCGAAAATGAACAAATTGCAGTCGCAGATGGAATCGCAAGATGCCCAGGACGGCTTGCAGTTGGATATCGTAGGGCGACTGGCTTGGCGTGATTATGCCGAGAAGACCGAAGATTACCATCTGGCTGCCTTGCATGCTAAACAGACGATTTACGATTTCGACAGAAACCAACATAAATTAGATGCCTTGGCTGCAAGTCGTGATGCCGAAAATACCCTTTACGGCGATACGGAACAGCAATTCAAACTTCAGTTGATGCAGGGTTATTTCAATGTGTTGTTGGCGGACTTTCAGTACCGGATTGATAATGAAGGCATGGCCGTTGCCTATGTGGCTTTGGACAAAGCGAAAGACCGTCTGGAACTTAAACGTATTTCGGATGTCGATTACCTTCAGATTGAAAACGATTATCAAAAGATTCTGGTCAAACGTCAGCGTTCTGAGATGAACCAGCTGAAAACCCGAATCGCACTGGCTAATATGCTGGGGCAACCGAAAGCGCGTCCTGATGAATTGAGTTTTCCAAAGCTTGAGAATTACGCCAAACGCAATGATAAAGACTTACAGTTGGACAGCCTGCAGCAACAGGTATTGGAACAGAATACTCAGTTAAATGCTTTGAAGCAGCAGTTGCAGGCGGCACAATTTCAGTTACAAAGTCAGCAGGCCGGTAATAAGCCAAATATCAGTTTTGATGCATGGGCCGGAAAACTGTCCAGTTATCCGGAGATTCGAGAGGGTAATTGGAACATCGGTTTGACTGTGGACGTGCCTTTGTACGATGGTGGTTTGACTTCCGCCAAGGTGAGCGAAGCCAAGGCCGACATGCAAGCCATACAGGCCAAAATGAGACTGCTTGAACAACAGTTACGCGATGAAGTGGCCGACCTTTATTTCCAGCTGAAGATGCTTCAGGCTGAAAAGAAACAGAATCAGGCGTTTGGCGATTATGCGGATTTGTATTTGGATTACAGTCGCGCCTTATACGAAAACGAAACTGCAACCGACCTGGGTGACTCTATGGTACGTCTTTCTGAAGCGAACTACCAGCAAGTGGCCTGGAAGTTCAAGCAGGCGCTGCTATGGGCCAAACTGGACTATTTAATGGGCAAAGAGATGTTTTCCGCTAAGGCGGACGTTCAGCCTTCAAGAAAACAAGAAGATTCCTCTTCCGAGCCAATGCAAGGAAACCAATCATGAAATTATCGTTCTGTCGTAACTCGATTCATTCTCTATTCGGTACCGTTATTTTCAGCGGTCTGATGGCGTTGACATCAACGAATGCTTTTGCCGAGAATGTGACCATTGGTGCTTTGGTCAGTGGTCAGGTCACTAAAGTGAATGTAGAAGAAGGTCAGGAAGTCAAAGCCGGAACCGTTCTGTTGGAGATTGATCAGAACCGCTACAAAGCGAAACTGGCGTATCTGAAAGCCGAGTTGGCGGTTAAGAAAGCGCAGTATGAAGATGCTAAGATTGAATTGGATCAAGCTTTGGACCTGTTTGACCGTACCGTGACCGCAAAACGTACCCTGGATGCCGCACAGTTACAACACGACGTGGCAAAGGCCAATGTGGATAAAGCACAGGCAGAATTGAAAATGGCCCAGTCATGGGGGCCATATTTTAAAATCAAAGCGCCGTTTTCCGCTAAGGTTGTGAAAATTCACGCTCCTATGGGAACGACCGTGTATAAAGAGAATAACCCGCTGATCGAACTGGAAACCAAGTAATCGGCAGTGATGAAACCGGCTGCTCAATATGGCGGCCAAGAATCAATAATCAACCAAGAGACGTAACCATGTTATCGACCCGCATTCAATATGGGATGAAATACTGGCGTTTGGCCATTCATCTGGTGTTCAAAACTAAGCATTTTGGCGTGAATAATTTATGGTGGGCCACACAGCCTTCGGCCATCGGGTGGCACTGGTATCAGATTCTTTGGGGTATTCTCACCGTGATGCCGATCGTTCGGAATTATCAGTCATTGAAGGTCCGCAGTTGCCTTGGTTGGTTGCCTGAAGCGGAATGTCTGGCCTTGGGATTCAAGCCTAAAACCTAACTAGGAGTCAGTGTCGTGATGCAACCAGATATCGAACAACGTCAATCTTCCCGTTTTTCACGTCATTTTATTGTCACTGATTATGACGATGTCGGGTTTTCCGAGCCTTTTGATGGCTTCGACGTCAACCTGACCGGTTTGAGTTTTTGGGTCGATGAAGTAGATCTGTTCTATCCAAAGCAGTTACTGAGTTTGAGGGTGAAAAACCTGGATAACGAAGAGGTGTACCGCTTGGAGGGTGTGGAAGTGATTCACATTCGAGCTGCAGAAGGGCGGTATATCTGTGGTTGCCATATCACACACGTTACCAGTTCTCAGTTGTTGGCGCATCATCGCCTGGTCATCATTGATGAAGAAGATGCTTTAGTCTCTTTGGCTGTCAGCGAAGTTTCCGAATTTGATTTCGTGGAAGATGGATCCTTATTGTCGACAGACCAGTCTGATTATCAGGAAGCGGGCATGGCTCTGAATCTGGCGGTTTCCCAGTTGGATACCGGACGTCTGTTGGGTGAAAAACTCTTGAAGCAGATGAAAGACAGTTTGGAAAAAGTACAGGAAACTGCTTTGAAGGCCGAATTGAACGGACAATTTAGAGAATTCACGCTGGCCTATCGTAAGATGAGTGAAACCACTATGGCGCTTGGCATGCTGGCCAAGTTGTTGGCGCACACCCCGAATGAGGAAGAAGATAAGCAGGCTTGGAAAACCATGGTTGCCGATTTTGAAAAACGTTTTCTAACTGAAGAGCAGCAGATCGCTTACGATTTCATGCACCAAGGTTTAAGCGCACAGGAAGCGTTGCAGATTGCCGGAGAATATCTGGACGAAGAGTAGTTTGTTTTCGACAGGCCTGTTGGGTTTGTTACAAACAAACGATTACAAATAGGTGTCAAACCAATCTCTGGCCGCAGTCGCGGCCTGTTGCAGCGTCCCGGGTTCTTCGAACAAGTGGGTCGCGCCTTCCACCGTCTTCAATTCACACTTCGCCTGCATAGCGCTTTGAGCAAGCAGGTTGAGTTGCATAACTTCATGATCGTAACTGCCGACAATCAACAAGGTCGGAGCCAGCACCTCGGGTAAAGACTCCATCGCCAGATCCGGGCGGCCGCCTCGGGAAACCACGCATTCAACTTCATTGGGTCGGGCCTTGGCTGCATTCAATGCGGCGGCCGCACCGGTGCTGGCACCAAACAGACCGATCGACAATTTACCTAATTCAGGGTGTTCGCTCAACCAATCGACGGTGGCAATCGTTCTTTGGCTTAACAGGTCGATATCGAACCGGTATTCACGGGTGATTTCATCCACCTGGTTTTCCTCGGCAGTCAGTAGGTCGAATTGAAGCGTTGCCAGGCCTGTCTGATTCAATAGGTTGGCAACATAGTGATTACGTGGGCTGAAACGGCTGCTACCGCTGCCATGGACGAATACAACCAGACCGGTGGCGTTTTGCGGAACGGTTAAGATGCCTTCGAGCTTGACATTGGCGGCGTCGATGACAATTGTTTGTGGCGTATCCATAATCGTGTTCCTTAGTCTTATCATTCTTGCCAGGCCTGAGAGAGCTGTTCAGTGACTTCTTCGTCGCTTACCTGGGAAAAATCGTTATACCACTGGCCGATGGAGGAGAAAGGTTCCGGCTGAATCGGGCAGATCACTTCGTCTACCTTATTGCGTAAGGCATAGACGGTATCCGGTGGAGCAACCGGGACGGCGACGACAATCGATTTTGGGTTCTGTTGGAGCACGGCGTCGATTGCGGCATGCATGGTCGATCCGGTTGCCAGGCCGTCATCTACCAGAATGACCGTTTTGCCTGACAGTTCAGGGTGGGGGTGGTCTCCACGATAAGCTTTTTCCCGTCGTTTCAACTCTTCGCGCTCTTTCTGTTCCACTTCTTTGATGGCATCGTCGCTGATGGCATAAGCCCTAATCACTTGTGTGTTGAGGACTTTGATTCCGCCACTGGCTATCGCGCCCATCGCCAATTCTGGAAAGCCGGGACTTCCCAGTTTTCTTACCAGCATCAGGTCTAAAGGCGCATTCAGATACTTTGCGATTTCATAAGCGACGGGTACGCCGCCACGTGGGAGAGCAAGTACGATCAGATCGTCACGTCCTTGATAGTTTTGCAGATCTTCTGCCAGTTCTTTTCCGGCGATGGTTCGGTTGGGAATGGGAAGTTGCATCACACCTCCTTGTAATCCGTAAGGGGAGCAGGGAATGAAATTTAAGCTTAAAAATCGTCTGGAGATTTGTCAATTAAATAGCATATTTTATGCAAGGTTATTAAGTGTTTGTTGTTTTAAATCAATAATTAATCGGGGATCTGCTTTTATTCCTGATAGAGACTTTGGTTGTCGTTCAAGGCCAACCAACCGCGAACGATTCGATAGATAATCCAGATTGCGTTTGCCATGAGGATGACGTAGCCGATGAAAATAGGGGCGGTTGCCAGACCGATCAAGCCCCAAAGCAAGCTGAACCAGAACGTTCGAATCTGCCAGCGGAAATGTGTGGCAATCCATGTGTTTGCGACGTCATCCCGTTTGACGTAATTGATGATCAATCCGATCAGGTAAGTGACGACGGTCACGAAACTGAATGCTTGCAGTACATAGACCACCAAAGCCACGTTCTTGGCGGACTGTTCCAGTTCCGAGAGGGGTGGGTGAGCTGAGGTATTGTCGGTAGCCATATTACTTTCCTGTCGTTTCGTCGTTTGAAAAGGCTGCGTTCAGTATACTTAATCTTCACCCATTTTGAATAGTGAATGAACTCCCTTATTCGTGGCGTAAGGCGACGATTGGATCAAGCCGGGCGGCTTTGCGGGCCGGAAAATATCCGAAGATGACACCGATCAACGCAGAGAACGCAAAGGCCATAAGGATTACCAACGGATTGAACACCAGTGGGATCGACATGACGACTGAGAAGATGTAAGAAGCGATGACCGCCAGCAGGATTCCAAACAGGCCTCCGAATGAGGAGAGTACAATCGATTCGACCAGAAATTGCAGCAGCACTTCTTTTTCCAATGCGCCAATCGCCAATCGGATACCGATTTCACGGGTTCGTTCGGTAACCGATACCAGCATAATGTTCATGATTCCGATGCCGCCGACCAGTAGACTGACCGCAGCAACCGCACCGAGTAACATCGTCATGACTTTGGTGATGTTACTCAGCATGCTGGCGATTTCCTTCATGTCGGTGACCGAGAAGTTATTGTCTTCATTGGGCGAAAGGTGGCGGCGTTCACGTAGCAAACGTTCGATTTTGGTTTTGTATTCAGCGGTGTTCAGACCTTCCTGGATTGCGACTTGAATACGACCGACGTCGCTATTCCCGCTGATTCGGCGTTGAAACGTTTTCAACGGCATCAGGATCAAGTCATCCTGATCCGAGCCGAAAGAACTCTGGCCTTTTGATTCCAGTACACCGATCACCTGACAGGCCATTTTGTTGAAACGGATTTTGTTGCCAACCGGATTCAAATCACCGAACAGCTCTTTCTGTACGGTGGTTCCGATAACGCACAAAGCACGGCCTGAACGCACCTCGGCATCGGTAAAGACCCGTCCGAATTCGGTATTCCATTCGCGGACGGTGAAGTATTCTAGTGTGGTTCCGTGCACGGTTGTCGACCAGTTTTCATTGCCGTAAACCGCTGTCACGGCAGAACTCGATATGGGGGCGGCAGCTTTGACACCACGAATATCCCGTTCAATGGCAAGCGCGTCGTCCAGTTTAAATGATGGTGAGGCGGATCTTACCCCCATGCTTATTCTTTGGCCGGGGCGTACGCTCAGAAGGTTTGAACCCAGGCTTGCGACATCTTGGGTTACCTGCAAGGTCGCACCGCTTCCCAGTGTCACCATGGTGATGACCGACGCTACCCCGATGACGATACCGAGTACGGTCAGAAAAGAGCGCATCAGGTTGCGGCGTATTTCACGGATGGCAAGGACCAAAGCGTTCCAGATCATGCTTCCGCCTCCTCTTTCGAGACGATGCAACCGTCTTTGAACAGGACTCGGCGGTGGGCATATTCCGCCATGTCTTCTTCATGGGTAACCATGATGATGGTAATGCCTTGCTTTTGATTGAGTTCCGCAAGGATTTCCATAATTTCGATTGAACGGGCGGTGTCCAGGTTCCCTGTCGGTTCATCGGCCAGCAGGACTTTGGGTTGGGTGACAATCGCGCGGGCAATGGCCACGCGCTGTTGCTGTCCGCCTGAGAGCTCGCCGGGGGTGTGGTCGACATAGTTTTCCAAACCGACGGTGGTCAGAGCATGCATCGCCAGTTCATGACGTTCTTTAGCAGACATTCCACGATAGATAAGCGGTAGCTCCACATTTTCCAGTGCCGAGGTGCGGTTGAGCAGATTAAAACCTTGGAAGACAAATCCAAGATAGTAGCGACGTAGCAGGGCGCGTTGTTGCGTTGTCATCTCTTCAACCTGTATGCCGTCAAACAGATATTGACCGGAAGTGGGTGTGTCCAGGCAGCCCAGGATATTGAGAGCAGTCGATTTTCCGGAGCCGGAATGTCCCATGATGGCAATAAATTCACCGGGCTGAATACTTAGGTCAATGCCCTTAAGAACGGTGGACTGAGCCAAACCGGTTCCGTAGGTTTTGACGATCTGGCGGAGTTCGATCAGTGGCGTGGCCATCATTTTTTCTCGTTGACGGTATCGACGATGACAGCTTGGTTCAATTTCAACCCGCTGATAATCTGCGTGTTCACGCCGTCGGTCATGCCAGTGCTGACGTCAACCATGACGGGTTGATTGTTTTCCAGTATCCAGACATGAGGCGTGGTGTTGTTGGCTTTTTTCTTTTTAACTGCACGCGGTGGTCGAGGAATCAGTTGGCTGAGAACGCTTTTTGTCGCTTGAGTATTTGAGGCTGGCGGTTCAAAACGCAAGGCTGTGTTAGGAACCAATATGGCGTTTTCGACACTGGCGATGGTTATATCCGCTGTCGAGGTCATGCCCGGTCTTAGTTTGCCATCCGGATTATCGACGCTCAAACGCGCCTGATAGGTGACGACGCCGTCCACAGTTTGCGAGGCTAGGTGTACTTTTGTGATGGTGGCCGAAAAAGTCTCTTCGGGATAAGCGTCTACGGTAAAGGTGGCTTTCTGTCCTGACTTGACCGTACCCACATCGGCTTCGTCGATATCAAGCAGCAGTTCCATTTGCGTCAGGTTTCTTGCTAAGGTGAACAGCACTGGTGCCTGTAACGAGGCTGCCACAGTTTGCCCGGGATCGATTTCGCGTGACAGGACTACGCCGTCAAACGGTGAATGGATGGTGGCTTTACGGAGTTTGTCTTGTTGCAATGCCAGAGTCGCTTTCATTTGCAGTAATTGTGCTTTACTCGACTCCAGATCCGCTTCGGCTTTCAGGTAGGCTGATCTGGCTGTATTCAGTTCCTCTTCTGAAACGAATTTACTCGGAAGTAGTTTCTCTTTTCGCTGAAAGGTGGTTTTGGCTTCGGATAGCCCGATTTGCGCCTGTTTTACCTGCGCTTTGGAGACTTCGACGTTAGCCTGAGCCTGCTTCACTTGTGCTTCCAATGTGGTGGTGTCGAGTTTCAGCAACACTTGTCCGGCTTTCACCAGATCGTTTTCTTCCACCATCACTTCCTTGACGGTTCCCGATGTTTCCGAACTCATGTCAACGGCGTCAAGCGGCTGCAGGGTTCCAGTTGCCGTGACTTTTACGGTCAGATTGCCCTGAAAAGTCTGTTCCATTTCATAGCGGTAACCGCCGTTACTGCTGGATTGAATTTGCAGGTAATACCATGCGGCTGCGCCAAGTACGGAGATGACAACAAGAATCAGCAACCAGCGTTTCAGATGCGAACTTTTTGGCGAGGTTTTGAGGATATGATTTTTTAAATCATTGTCATTCGGCGAGTCGGACATGGTGCGATCCTTTGCAATGATAAATGTCTGATATCAATCATACACGCAGATAAAAACCCGGTCTAGAATAAGTGTAATCAATATTACTTTTTTTGATTTGAATCAAAAAATGGGGTCTGAATTCCGAACAGGCCTGTTCAGATTGTGGGTAGGAATAGAATGGTGATTGAACCTAAAAAGGCGGTTTGATTCAATCACCCGTAGCTTGTGTACGGGCGATGAAATCGTTAGGGGGGGGGGGTTAAGAATTGCGTTTTCGGCGTGCGCGGCGGGCTTTCTTCTCTTCTTCGCGGGCTTTCTTTTTCTCTTCTTTCTTCTGTCGCTGGATCTCAACCTGTTTGAGTTCTTCTTCCATCATCTCGGGCGTTTCCAGTGTGATTCCTCCGAGTTTGAAGTCACGGTACTCCATGATCAGGATGCGTGAAATCTTGTCCAGATCGACCATGCCTCCGGAGCGCAGACAGCCACGTTTGCGCCCGATCTCTTCCAGAAATTCGATGTCACTGTGCGGCAATTCATCCAGTTCAAAACGTGATTTAAGCTGTTCCGGATAGGCCTGCATCAGATATTCGGCAGCGTAGGAGGCAATGTCCGGCAGTTCGAAAGCGGTTTCCTTTATTCCACCTGTGATCGCCAGGCGGTATCCGCTGTTTTCGTTTTCGATGTTAGGCCAAAGCATACCCGGCGTATCGATCAGGGTGATGTTGTCTTCCAATTTGATGCGTTGTTGGTTTTTGGTGACCGCCGGCTCGTTCCCGGTTTTGGCAATGGTGCGTCCGGTGATGCTGTTGATCAGGGTGGATTTACCAACGTTGGGAATCCCGATAATCAGTGCATGAATGGTTTTGACCGTATTGGCTTTTTCGGGTGCCATTTTTTTGATCAGGCTCAGTACCTGTTCGCGTTTATCGGATTGTTGTGCGTTGAACGCCAGGGTTTGCACGCTTTTTTCGCGCTCAAGGTATTCCTGCCAGGCCTGGGTCTTTTGCGGGTCGGCCAAATCGGTTTTGTTAAGGATTTTAATGGTGGGCTTATCTTTACGAATTTCTTCAATCAGCGGATTTTGGCTGCTGAACGGAATGCGGGCATCCAGCACTTCGATGAAGACGTCAACCTGGTTAAAGATTTCACGAACTTCTTTTTGGGCTTTGTGCATATGCCCCGGATACCATTGAATTCCCATTATATTTTCCTCAAGCTTCTGATGGGTGGATTATAGCGTTTTAAGCAGGTTTTATGTTTTTAATTGGGGTTATGTCTTGCCTGCTTCTGATGCGAAAAATAAAATTTGGATAACTGGTGTAGAATTTTGTGTATAAGTAGTGTATTGTTAAATCGAGCCGTTTAATTCCCAGTGATTCGCTGGGTTATTAAGCGGTTCGTGAGGTAAGGTCTTTAACTTTTTGTATTGTTTTTTTAAGTCTGCTTAATTTGTTTAAGGAGGGAGGCTATGGCGACAGTATCAAGTTTACAGCCTAAGATTTTATCTCAATCGGGGGAAATCAAAGAGTTCGGTCAGAGAGAGGCACACCATTCGGGTGGTAAAGTGTGCCAATTTCAATCGAAAGAAGTGGATATGATGCCCGGAGACTGGGCGGAAACGGGGAATCCGTCTCCTTATGAGTTGCGGGTGACATTACATACCTGCAAACGTTTGTGGCAACTTAATCAGGATGCATTGTCGCATCCGGATTGTGACCGTGAAGTCACTCTGGAAAATATTAAGGTTCTGGAGAAGCTTTACATTATTTTGATGGATTATTTGGTGGAATAACCATCGTTCAATGTCATGCCTCCTAACCGTCGGTTAGGAGGTTCTTCACTTTCATTTCGTTTCTGTGCAACTTCACTTGTTGCTCTTTCATACTTTTCGGGTTTTGGGATCCTGCCGGTAGTACTCTGTTAACTGTTCGTATACCTTCGGGAAGTGGTGGTTGAGATTTTCCGGTGCTGTAAAGAAGTATTCACTGCATACGGCGAAGAATTCAGCCGGTGAGGTGGCCGCATACGCATTGATGTCTGGGCGATGACCTCGTTCGATCTGCTGTTGCAGGTGTTCGAATGCGTCGCTGAAAGCTTGTGTCCAATCTTCCCTGACCATTTTGGGATGCAGTGGCGGCATGCCGTTGGTCGTGCCATTGAGCATGTCGAGTTTATGTGCGAATTCGTGTATTACGACATTGTGTCCGGAATGCGGCGTTCTAAGGTTGGAGTAGATCATTTCCCAAGATAGGATGACCGGACCTTTCGACCAGGCTTCACCACCCAGAAACTGTTCCTCGTGTGAGACCAGGCCGATTGAATCGGTGATGTTTCGGTTCACCTTGAACGCCACAGGATAGATGATGATGTCCCGCCAGCCGTCATAGCAATTCAGTCCCAGATTCAAGATAGGCAAACACGCTTGGGCGGCGATGCTGACCAACATCTCTTGCGAAAGCCTGAACTCTTGGGTCGCGATGAAATTTTTATGATAAAGAAACAGGGTGCTCAATTCCCGGAGATGGGCTTTTTCGACCGCACTCAATCCTTTGAATAGAGCATGACTCATCAGCGAATGCCAGACATCGTGCGGTATCGGGTGTCGATGCAGGATATAACGCGTTCTTAAGTGACTGAACCATTTCAGCGGATTTGCATTCAAAGGACGGTTTCCAATTAAGTTCTTGATTTATTCGAAGCGTATCACAGTTTTTAAATTCCGTGTTAGGTGCTTAGCCGAATGCTTATCTGGATTAATCTAAACGGCGATACCGGAGGTGACAGCAGGCTTGATTGTTTCGGTTAAAACGCCCATGATAAGACTCAAATCGGTAATCAACGAGGATTGGAAATGGCTTCCGGAATTTTTGTCATATTGGACGATATAGCAACCTTATTCGACGACGCGGCGACCATGACCAAGGTTGCGGCCAAGAAAACCGCCGGCGTGCTTGGAGACGATCTTGCCGTTGGAGCCGAACGGGCTTCCTGCTTCAGAGCTTCGAGAGAACTTCCGGTTTTATGGGCCATCACCAAGGGGTCGTTTAAGAATAAGCTGATTATTTTGCCGATCGCCTTTCTGTTAAGTGCTTTCGCGCCTTGGCTGATCGTCCCGATATTATTGGTGGGGGGCGTTTACCTGAGTTTTGAAGGGGCGGAGAAAATCTATGAATACCTGTTTCATAAAAAAAACGCGGAGAAACCCGTTGCCGAGAAAGAAGAGAGCCGAGCTGCGATTCTCGAGCAGGAAAAAAGCAAGATTAAATCCGCTATTTTAATGGACTTCATTCTGTCTATCGAAATCGTCATTCTGGCGTTGAGCGCCGTCTCGGAACAAACCCTGCCGGTTCAAATCGTGGCGGTGACCGTGGTGGCTTTATTGGCAACGGTCGGAGTCTACGGAATCGTCGCTCTGTTGGTGCGAATGGACGACGCGGGGCTTTATTTATTGGAGACCGCCGAAAACCTGAAAGGCCTGAAGCGCACCATTACCGTAAAGACCGGAAAAGGATTGATTCTGGCTCTGCCTAAAGTCATTCGTTTGCTTTCAGTTGTTGGAACCCTGGCGATGTTACTGGTCGGTGGCGGTATCTTTGTACACAATTTGGAAGTGGTTCACCACGCAGTCGATTTTATGCCGATAATCTTAGCCGAATTGTTGATTGGAGCCGTAATCGGAGCGCTTGCACTAGCTGTAGAGAAGATGTTTCATGCGGTCTTTGCAAAGACGGTTTCGTGAAAGCGGTTTAGTACGAGGGAATAAAAAATCGGCTTTTATTGCCGCTTTTTTACTGCTCGCAGGTTATTCCAATTCTTCTTCGATGGCTTCGACTCTTTTTTGACGATGTCCTGGTTTGGCTACAATCTCCAGGTAGAAGCTTTCCAGATTATCCGCTTCGGCTTGGCTGATTGCCTTGTCGATTTCAGCGACGTGAATCACAACACTGTTTTCCTGATCGGCACCGAACCGGCAATCGAAATCCCAGAAATCCGCATCCTGCGGCAACGGCTTGTTGCGTTCTCTTTTGATGTATTTTTTGACCTCGTGTTTGATGGCTTCAACCAGTCTGGCAGGGGCGATTTTTTCGTGGGTCAACTTAAACGTTTTTTTCATTGGAATCTCGAATAGGGTGGGCAAATGCCGGTGGAGGAGGTAATTAGAGAATTATAAGTTATTTTGTGAAATGGCATCGATTTTCCGTGAACTGGTGACATGGAGAACCTTCTGAAATCCGTCTTTCCTGCTTGGGTTGTTTGTTACGACTGATCGCCAAAATGACGTTTTTTAATCCACAATAGATGGTAACCGTGAACGGTTTTGATTGGACCGACAACGGTGTTCAAAGGTTCTTCGAAAATGGCGTTTTCGAGTTCAGTCACAATTACGCCGGGTTTGGTCAAACCTAAATCCCCGCCAATTTTGGCGGAAGGGCAGAGCGAGTGCTGTTTCGCCATTTTCATAAACTCTTCCAAGGTGTGAATCTGAGATTTTAAATCCAAACAGGCCTGCTCGGTTTCCAGCAAAATGTGATGCGCTTTGGCGCGTGAATCCGGATGCAACATCGTATCTTCTTTATTTTTTGATTATTTTTAGAGGTTTTTACGAATTTTGATTTTAGCCTAATTTAAGCATTAAATCAGTATGATCGGCTAATCGAGGTTTGAGGGTTTGAGCAGGCCTGCAGGAATTGTCATTCAATGAATTATTAAGTGACTGAATCAGGTTGTTGAGACTTTTTTATTTTACTAAGTGTTGTTGAGTGTGTATTAATACTAATTAATACTAGTTGTGTGTTAATTAAATCCCGATTCGCTGACGAGGGATTACGCAAGCGACGACGGTTCTATACCAAGTGGTTCAATCACAAAGAAAGGTTTTTGACTACGACAATGAGGGTCATAACATGAAACGATTCATGATTTCTGCTGCCTTGGCCGCTGCAACCGCTGCGGTTACTTTCTATACCCCGGCATCGTCCGCCGAAGTAGGCGTTACAATCTCGGTAGGCCAGCCCGGTTTTTACGGGGTGATTCAATTAGGCGATTATCCGCGTCGACCTCGGCTTATTTACGATCACCCGATTGTTGTTGATCGTTCTCCGTACCGCCGGCCTCCGCTATATTTGCATGTTCCACCGGGGCATATCAAACATTGGAGAATGCATTGTAGGGAATACAATGCCTGCGACCGACGCGTCTTTTTTGTAGATAACGATTGGTATAACCGTGAATATGTTCCGCATTATCAGCAGAGACATCGTGACCGTTACGAAGAGCAATATCGATATGAGAATCGCAAGCACTTTGATAAACATCAACAGCGTCATGACCCGCGCTATGAGAAAGATAGAAGATATCGTGATGATGATTATGACGATAGAAAGTATCGGGACGATGACCGCTATAAAAAGGATCGGGATAAAGAACGAGATAAAGATCGGGACCGTCGGGAAGATCGACGGGATTAACCGGGTTGGATATTTATAATGTTGATGCTCCGATGTTCTTTAGACTTCGGAGCATTTTTTTGTTTTTTTTCAGTAGAGCTTCAACTTCGGTTTGACTCGTTTTTCGATAAATCCGGTCAGCATGATCCAGAAGGTTTTCCATGCGCCATGAATAGCCAACTGGTGTTGTCTATACATACTGGCGTAAATCCATTGCGCGACTTTTCCTTCGACTTTCCAATTCTTATGAAAGAGTTCGTCCAGCAGGCTTCCAAGAGTTTGAAAACGACTTAATGAAATCAATGTCCCGTGATCGTGGAACTGAAAGGTTTCCAAAGGCGTGCGATTGATTTGCGCTTCAATGTTCCGGCCGCAGGTTTCCGCCATTTGGTGTGCCGCTTGTGCGGTGGCAGGTATCATGGGTCTTGAGGTCACTTCATCCAATAGTACGGAACAGTCGCCGATGGCGTAGATGTTTTCTTCACCCTTTACTTGCAGGGTGGGTGTGATTTCGATCTGATTGATACGGTTGGTCGGTAGATCGAGTTCAGCGAGAAATTTCGGTGCTTTGACACCGGCAGCCCAGACGATCAGATCGGCTTCATAGGTGTCGTCTTCGGTCGTCAGGCGGTTAGCGGTCACGCCTTTGACGACGGTGTTGGTGTGAATTGTCACGCCTTGTTCGGTCAAGGTGCGTTGTGCCTTTTCTGAGATGTTTTCGGGCATGAAGGGAAGGATTCGATCGGTTGCTTCAATCAACGCTATATTCAAACTTTGATGATGGATGCGGTGGATGCCGAACTGTTCCAGACGATCCACCGCATTGTAGAGTTCGGCCGCCAGCTCGACGCCGGTTGCCCCGCCGCCGACGATGGTGATGCAAACCTGATCGTTTTTTTGGCTCTCTTCGGAATATTGCAGGAAACGGTTAAGGAAAGAGAGGTGGAAATCCTCTGCATCTTGTGAGGTGTCGAGTGTGAAGCAGTTTTCCTGTACGCCTTCTAATCCGAAGTCGTTGCATTTTGCGCCGATGGCAATGACCAGATAATCGTATGGCAGGGTGCGTTCGTCCAGAAGTTGTTTGCCGTGATGGTCGATGAATGGTGCAAGAGTGATGGTTTGGGCAGACTTGTCGAGGCTTTTGAATGCTCCAAGGCGGAAATAGTAGTGATTTTCGGCCGAGTGGGCACGGTAGCTAAGTGCTTCGCGTCCGGTATCGAGAGAACCGGATGCGACTTCGTGCAGCAGAGGTTTCCAGAGATGAACCCGGTTCGGATCGACAAGAGTGATTCTGGCAAGCTGCTTTTTGCCTAGCGAGTGGCCAAGCTGTGTGGCAAGTTCGAGACCGCCGGCGCCACCACCGACAATGAGGATGTCGGGACATTTTGTGCATTCGGGTTGAATCATGATCACTCCTTCCCGTGAGACGGGGTGTCGAGTTGCTCAAGTGGATTTCATATCACCCAGAGTTTTTCATTGTAATCCAATGAAATTAATATGGTAGTTAACTCTTTTATTTTTCATGAATTTTTTCATGTCGGGTTGTTTTAAGATGGCAAAAGATTAAAACAATCTATTTTCCCTGTATGACCGGCAAGTGGTTAAATTGAAATGTGGAATTACGAAGGGGAGCAAGAGTGATGACGGAAAAATCGGATGGAAATATCACCAGCTTCAAGCCGAAAGAGGTAGAGATGATGATGTCGGACTGGGCTTCTCCGGGTAATCCGACGCCTTATGAACTGCGGGTGACCTTGCAGACCTGTAAACGGATTTTGCAGGAAAATTACGATGCACTGGAATGCGAAGGTTGTGATCTGGAAAAGACGAAGCAGAATATCAAAGTGTTGGAGCGCAACTACATGGTTTTAATGGATTATCTGGTTGATCGATAATGCTGAAGGACCGTATCTTCATTATCGGCAGGCCTGTTGAAAATGCGGAAGCCGTTTATTCGTTTTGCAATGCGGTTTTAGCATCTAGGTAGTCCAGACCAAGTGCTTCTGCAACAGAACGGCAAGTGACGTGGCCTTTATAGATATTCAGACCTTCACGGAACAAATCGTCTTTCAGTAAAGCTTGTTTGTAACCTTTATTGGCTAGGTCGAGTATGTAAGGTAGGGTGGCGTTGTTGAGCGCAAAGGTGGAAGTAGTCGGTACGGCGCCCGGCATGTTGGTCACGCAGTAATGCACTACGCCGTCGACTATATAGGTCGGGTTTTCATGCGATGTCGGACGGGAGGTTTCCATGCAGCCACCTTGATCGATCGCTACATCGACGATGACCGATCCGTTTTTCATTTTCTTGATGTGTTCAACGGTCACCAGTTTGGGCGCGCTGGCGCCGGGAACCAATACGGCGCCGACGACCACATCGGCTTCCAACACGTGTTTTTCAAGTGATTCGGCTGTGGAGTAGATGGTTTTGACGCTGTTGCCGAATTGCATCTCTATCGTGCGCAAAGCATCGAGGTTACGGTCGAGTACCACTGTTTCGGCCCCTAAGCCAACCGCGACCTGTACGGCATTGCGTCCGACGGTTCCGCCGCCGATCACCACCACTTTGGCGGTTTCAACACCGGTCACGCCAGCCAGCAAAACGCCGCGGCCGCCGTACATTTTCTGTAAAAAATGTGCGCCTACCTGCATCGACATGCGTCCGGCGACTTCGGACATTGGTGCCAATAGTGGCAAACCACCGTGACGGTCTTTGACGGTTTCATAAGCGATACAGACAGCTTTGCTTTTGATCAGCTCTTGGGTTTGTTCACGGTCGGGGGCAAGATGGAGGTAGGTGAACAGAATCTGGCCTTCCCGCAATATAGCGCGTTCATTCGGTTGCGGTTCCTTGACCTTGACGATCATATCCGACTTTTCAAATATTTCGGCAGGGGTGTTGGCAATCTGTGCGCCAACCTGAAGGTAGTCGTCGTCGCTGAATCCAATTCCAGCCGCTGCTTCGGTTTCAACCAAGACTTGATGGCCGTGATTGATCAGTTCACGGACATTGCCTGGCGTCATGCCGACTCGGAATTCGTTGTTTTTGATTTCCTTGGGAACACCTACCTTCATCGTTCAATCCTCTTTGATTAAAACGGTTGCCGAAAAGTTGTCTATCAGCACTTAGTGTATCTTAATTCCTCAATGGAATCAGTAGATTGATTTCTAGTAGTGTGAAGTGTGGTTTTCAATGGGTATAAAACTGTTATGGATGTAATTCCCATTGATTTTGTTGAGAAATTTTCAAAAGAGAGGAGTAAAGTAGAGGTTAGTCAGGTCAGTAACAGAGTCCGCATCACCGTTGGATGCGCTTAAGTGATTGCTTAAGGAGTTGCCCGCTATGAAGCGAATCGCACGATGGTCTGTTTTACCGCTGTTGTTAACGGCAACGGTTTTTCTGCTTTATGATATTTCTTCACATTCCGCACAGGCCGGAACCGGTACGGTTGTGCAACTTTCCATCAATGACGCCATCGGTCCCGCCACGGACGACTATATCGAACGTGCTCTGAAAGGGGCGGAGAAAACCGATGCGGAATTAGTTGTCATCCAAATGGATACGCCGGGCGGACTCGATTCGGCGATGCGCGGCATCATCAAAAATATCGCGAATTCCGAAATTCCGGTCGCAACCTTTGTCGCGCCGACTGGTGCCCGTGCAGCCAGTGCAGGAACCTATATCCTTTATGCCAGTCATATCGCCGCAATGGCACCGGGAACCAACCTGGGTGCGGCGACGCCTGTTCAGATTGGCGGCGTTTTCCCTCCGGATCCAACCAAAATCGATAAAGACAAGCCGGGTGAGGGAGACAATAAAGACACGGCGCCCCAGAACGTTCAGGATGCCTCCAAGAGCAAGGCGATCAACGATGCTGTCGCTTACATTAGAGGACTGGCAAAGTTACATGGCCGGAATGCGGAATGGGCGGAGCAGGCGGTCAGACAGGCGGCGAGTTTGCCTGCCGATGAGGCTCTAAAATTGAATGTGATTGATCTGGTTGCCAAAAACATGGACGACCTGTTGCAGAAATTGGACGGTCGTAAAGTTACGATAAACGATGAGACCCGAATACTGAAAACACGTGGTGCGACGGTTATCCAAATCGATCCCGATTGGCGCAGCCGTCTTTTGAGCGTCATTACCAATCCCAATATCGCCTATATCCTGATGCTGATCGGCGTATATGGATTGATTCTGGAATTCTACAATCCCGGTGCGGTTCTGCCGGGAACCATCGGTGCGATTTCGTTGTTCCTTGCCTTATATGCCTTCCAGTTGTTGCCGATCAATTATGCCGGTATGGCGCTGATTTTCCTTGGTGTTGCGCTGATGGTGGCCGAGGCCTTTGAGCCGAGTTTCGGAATGTTGGGTATCGGCGGGGTCATTGCGTTCGTGATGGGATCAATCATTCTCATCGACACCGATGCGCCGGGCTACGGCATCGATATTTCCATTATCTTGACCTTCGCCATTGCCAGTTTCGTAATCCTGTTCACCGTGGTCAGTCTGGCTTTGAAAGCACGTCACCGTCCGGTAGTCAGTGGTATCGAAGAACTGATTGGAGGGCAGGCGAGGGTTGTCGGTGATTTTGACCGACAAGGAACGGTGGTGATCCACGGCGAACATTGGCGGGCAGTGAGCGAAACGCCGTTACATAAAGACCAAATGGTCAAAGTGAAAGAAATTGATAACCTGACTCTCACTGTAGAGCCATTAGAAGTTTCAACAGAGGAGGATAAAACATGACGGCTTATTCTATGTATATCGTCATCGCACTAGTAGTGTTGTTTTTTGCCAGTGCCATTCGGATTTTGCGCGAATACGAGCGTGGAGTTATTTTTCTATTGGGACGTTTCTGGAAAGTGAAAGGTCCCGGTTTCATCATTGTCATTCCGGTTATCCAGCAGATGGAAAGAGTGGATTTAAGAACCATCGTGATGGATGTTCCCAGTCAGGATGTCATCTCAAGGGATAACGTTTCGGTGAATGTGAATGCCGTGGTGTATTTTCGCGTGATCGAACCCGATAAAGCCATCATCCAGGTAGAGAAGTTCTATGAGGCTACCAGTCAGTTGGCGCAAACCACGTTAAGATCTGTGTTGGGGCAGCATGAGTTGGATGAAATGCTGTCGGAGCGTGAACGCTTAAATGCGGATATCCAGAATGTTCTTGATCAACAGACCGACGCTTGGGGAATCAAGGTCAGCAATGTTGAAATCAAACACGTTGATTTGAACGAGAGCATGATACGAGCGATTGCCAAGCAGGCCGAGGCGGAGCGTAACCGACGCGCCAAGGTCATCCATGCCGAAGGGGAGATGCAGGCGTCTGAAAAACTGTTCGAAGCTGCGCAGATTCTTGCCAAGCAGCCTCAGGCCTTGCAGTTGAGATATTTGCAGACGTTGACGGAAATCGCCAACGAACGTTCGAATACGATCGTTTTTCCGTTGCCGATGGAATTGATCGATTCGCTTTTGAAAAAAGAGAAATGATTCGATGACCGACAGATAGGGGCGGAAGAGTGTTATATCAATTGGCGGCGGATTTCATTGTATTGCTGCACTTTGTGTTTATTCTGTTCGTGCTGTTTGGCGGTTTTCTGGTATTCAGGTGGCCTTGGATGTTCTGGTTGCAGGTACCCGCAGCCGTGTGGGGCGCGTTGATTTCATTGATTGGTTGGACTTGTCCGTTAACACCGATGGAAAACAGTTTTCGGCAAGCCGCAGGTTCGAGTGAAGTCTATAGCGGAGGATTTATTGACCGTTATTTAGTAACGTTGGTTTATCCCGACGGTGCTACCCGAGAGATGGCGGTTGCCATGGGCATTGCGGTGATTGCAATAAACGTGGCGGTGTATATCTGGTTTGGGGTCCGCCGAAAAAGACAGACGAACCCTCTTTCTAAGGTACGAACCGATTAGCGTTGCGAGGCTTTGATGAACTCGCGGGCGCGATTCACTTTGTCGATGCAGTTTGGGTATTTCCCGAATTGTTGTTGGATTTTAGCCGCACTCAACAGGCCTGCTGCTTTGGTGTATTCAACCGTGCCGTCGAAACCATTGGTTTTTGCATAATCCAGTTCTTGATAAGCAGTTTTTAAACCGTTTTCACATTGCAATGCTAAGGAGCTGTTCGGGTTGTTGGCACATCCGGCCATTAGTAGGGTGAACAGTGATAATACAAGCAGTTTTGTGCGCATCTTCAATACCTCGTCTTGATTTTGTAGTGATGTTACGTCGGTTTCATTCTAACCGATAAAAAGTGAAAATGTTCCTTGTATTACTTGTGGTTAATTGTAACGACGACCTTGCCTCTGGTGAGGCCATTGCCGTAATAACGCATGGCCTCGGAAGTCTCCTCAAGAGTAAAGCGTTTGTCGATGATGGGGCGCATTTTGTTGGCTTCATAGTAGAGTTTCAACAGCTCCAGTTTTGAGTTGGGTTTCAGCATTAATATTCCCATCTTTTTCTTTCCGAATAGCGAAATCAAAGGGCCAAGTAAAATCGACTGCATAGCCAGACGGTTGCTTCCGCCAAGCATCACGTAATGACCTTTTGGATTGAGAACGCGTCGGTAGTCGAAAAGAGAGTGAAACCCTTTCACGTCCAGAATCAGGTCGTAACGTTGGGAGTCTTGGGTGAAATTCTGCTTTTTGTAGTCGATAGTGTGGTCTGCACCGAGCGACTTGACCAGATCCATTTTCGCTTCGCTGCAAACGGCCGTGATTTCGGCACCGTAGGATTTAGCGATTTGAATCGCCACTGTGCCGGCACCGCCTGAAGCGCCGTTAATCAGAACTTTCTTGTTTTGGCCTTCATCTATTTTACCCTGAAGCAGTCCCTGCAAAGCCAGCAGGCCTGCTTGGGGCAGACAGGCGGCTTCATCAAACGGCATGTCTTTTGGTTTTAGGGAAAGGGCGTTCTCATCGGTGCATAGGTATTCGGCAAAACCACCCCAGCCACTTGCGGACAGGTCGCCAAATACTTCATCACCAACCTGAAAGCGTTTGACGTGATCACCAACCGCTTCAACCCGTCCGGCGATGTCGCATCCGAGAATCGGAATCTTGGTTGGTTTGAAAACACCTGCCATCCAGCGGTTTACGAACGGAGTGGCTGTTAATATCGCCCAATCCCAGTCGTTGATTGATGTTGCATGTACCTTAACCAGTACTTCGTTGTTTTTGGGAGTTGGCCGTTCTACCTCCTTCAATTTTAGGTTGTCAGGGGAACCATACTTTTCCAAAATCACCGCTTTCATGATTGCATTGGTCCTGTTGGGATTGTCTCGTGTGTATTTGCCTGTATGCGGATGACGACATTGCCGGTTTTGTGTCGCTGTTCGACGTAACGGTGTGCCTCGGCTATCTCTTCAAGCGGGTAAACCCGGTCGATAACGGTTCGGAGCTTGCCGTCTTCCATTAATGCTTTGAGATACTCCAAGTCGTCCTGTGTATATTTGGCTAATTTAGTCAGAATCCGTTTGTTTCCAATCAAGTTTGTCCAGATGCCTCTGGCTAGTTCGGAAACGGTTGGATTAGCCAGAAGGTATCGGCCATGCGGTTTCAATGAGTCCAGACACCATGAAAACGGACTTTTGCCGATGGTGTCGAAGATGACGTCGTAATGTCGGTTTACCTGTGTGAAATCTTCTTTCGTGTAGTCGATGACGTGGTCGGCGCCCAATGATTTGACCAGATCGGTTTTCATGGAACTGCATACCGCAGTGACTTCGGCACCGAAATGTTTGGCGAGCTGTACGGCATAGGTGCCGATGGTACCAGTCGAACCGTAAATCAGAACGGATTCACCAGGCTGGATGTTGGCTATTTTGAGAAAGTGCAGGGCATTGGTTCCTCCGACGGGAACGCAACAGGCCTCCTCAAAACTCAGGTTGTCCGGTTTAATCGATAGGGGGGCGGTTTCTTTAAGGCATTTGTATTCGGCATAGGTCCCGAAACTAAAATTTGGCACTCCAAACACCGGGTCGCCCGGTTTGAAACGCGTTACTTTCTGACCGACGGCTTCTACTTCACCGGCCAGTTGTTGACCGAGTATTTTGATTCGAGGCTTAAACAGACCGAAAAGCGGTCTCATGATGTATAGGAGGCGATTGTGCATGTGATAGCGGCGCATTTCGCAGTCACCGGTTTCAACGGTAGTGGCGAGGATTTTGACGAGAACTTCATTCTCTTTGGGCACCGGCGTTTCGACTTCCTGCATTTGAAGTACGTCCGGCGCTCCATAGGCTGTCCAAACAATCGCTTTCATGACTCACCTCAACAAAGGTTGATTGAAAGCCAGTATCGCTTAATCGTCCGAAATTTTCAATTACCCGTTATATAAGGTCTTGTATTCCAAGAGATTTACCAGATATAGGCACTCGATTTTTTACCCAAGACACGAAGTTCAAATACGTTGGAGCAGGCGCGTTGGGCGACGCCATAGCAGACATGCAGTGGCATCAGATGTTCTTCCCTAGGTTGACAGTAGCGAGCAAAAGGCGCCTGTTCCCAGTTTTCAAGTCGTTGGGTGCGTTCCTTTTCATCAATGTCGGGATTGGAACATGTGTCGATGAGCCAGGCTTCAAACGATGCGTTCATGTTTTCAGCCTCTGCATTCGGCGGGCTGAAAAAAGCGCGCATGTTGTGGAATGAGAAACCGGAACCGATGATGAGCAGGTTTTCATGACGAAGTTCCGACAGCGCCTGACCAATTCGAATGTGCTCTTTTGGATCTAATGTATTGACCAACGATACCTGAATACAAGGAATGTCCGCTTCCGGATACATGATTTTCAAAGGCACGAACAAGCCGTGGTCGAAGCCGCGCTGGTCATCCAGTTCTGCCCCCAATCCGTGTTTGTTCAGCAACGAATGGATTTCCGACGCCAGCATAGGATTACCCGGAGCGGGATATTCGATCTGGTAGGATTCGGCAGGGAAACCGCTGTAATCGTAGATCAAAGAAGGATGAGCGCCGCTGGTGATGGTTGGCTTTTTAGCTTCCCAGTGGGCACTGATCACGATAATGGCGGACGGTTTTTCAATCATTCCGGCCATGGCTTTCAGGTTCTCGACCAATTCTTTGTGGCCAATGTCGCCAAGCAAAGGCAATGGCCCGCCACCGTGTGAGAGAAATAATGCGGTTGGTGCTTGAGGAGAAATTGTACTGTTCATGATCGCTTCCTTGGTTAAGGTTTTTCATGAATTCAGTGTAAACCTTTCAAATCCCTTGAATGTACGTGGATAATTAATTGATCTTTGCCTTAATGAGAACATTGAAGCTCGGCATGAAAATACAAAATATTATCTTTGTAACGTGGACTGGACTGGCTTGTTTGGTTGTTAAAGTTGATGGAACTCTTTAAGAAATTCTTTTCTATCTTGTAGAAACTTTCTATGTTCTTTATGGTTAAGTGGACGTTTTTTTTCATGGAAGGCCGGGGCGATAACGCCCCAGTTAGAATTGCGCGTAAAGTAAACGACTACGTCGATATCGCTGCCTTCCCACTGATTTAAAACGACGTGATCGTCTCCCGAGGCCTCTACTGACTTCACTTGTATTCGGTAATAATTTGGACCATCGGAAATGAGAAGGTCTGTTTTGTGTCCATGATCCAAAATGGGAATGAATACCTGCCAACCATCTTGCATCAGCCAACTGACGACCATACTCTCATAGGAAGAATTCTTCATGGCCTGATGGGTTTTACTTTTTGTTTGAGTCATTCTTCTTGGCACTTAGGGTATCCTCGAACGCTACATTGTTAATACGTATCGTATGTTAGTTATCTTATTGATGTCAATGGGGTTTTTTGGGACTTGAGGGGGCTTATTAGAAACCGAACAGGCCTGTTCAGTTTTGATTGGGCATAAAAAAAGCGGCATCAAGGCCGCTTTTTTAAGTTCTGGTTAAGTTGAAACTACTTGCCCAGTTTTTCCATCAAGAAGTCGATGAACCCTTCCTGAGCGATGTCTTGCGATTTTTCGTCGCGACGGTTTTTGTATTCCAACATGCCGTTGTCCAAGCCGCGCTCGCCGATGACGATTCGGTGCGGGATACCGATCAAGTCCATGTCGGAGAACATGACGCCCGGACGTTCCGCGCGGTCGTCCAATAGCACTTCAACACCTTTTGCCGTCAACTCTTTGTAAAGCTGTTCGGCGACTTCCGCCACTCGAGGCGATTTGTGCATCTGCATCGGTACGATACAAACCTGGAACGGCGCAATGCTTTCCGGCCAGATAATGCCTTTGTCGTCGTAGTTCTGTTCGATGGCAGCGGCAACAACACGTGTCACACCGATACCGTAACAACCCATTTCCAGAATCTGGGAACGACTGCTCTCATTCTGAACGCTGGCGTTCAACGCTTTTGAGTATTTGTTACCCAACTGGAAGATGTGGCCGACTTCGATACCGCGACGGATTTCGATCTTACCGTTGCCGCATGGGCTTGGGTCGCCTTTGACGACGTTACGGATGTCTGCAACCAAAGTCGCTTTGGCATCACGATCCCAGTTGGCTCCGGTGAAGTGGTAACCGTCTTCGTTGGCACCACAGACGAAATCTGCCATGTTGGCCGCTGTGCGGTCAACGATAACCGGAATCTCCAAACCAACAGGACCGATAGAACCTGCCGAACAACCGGCGGCGGCTTTGATTTCTTCGTCACTTGCCATCTCGAATGGTTCGGCAACCAAGTCCAGTTTCATTGCTTTGATTTCGTTTAGTTCGTGATCGCCTCTGACAACCAGAGCAACAACCGGAGCTTCTTCGGTCGCGCCTTTGACCAGGATGGTTTTGGCGACGACTTTCTTTTTCAGCTGTAGGAAGTCGCAGACTTCTTCGATAGAGTGTTTGTTCGGGGTTTCGACTTTGGTCAGTTCCGCCGAAGGCGCAGGGCGTTCGCCGCGCGGTGCCAAGGCTTCCGCAAGTTCAACGTTAGCCGCGTAGTCGGAACCGGTCGAGAAGGCGATGTCGTCTTCACCCGAATCGGCCAGTACGTGAAACTCATGTGAACCTTCACCACCGATGGAACCTGTGTCGGCTTGTACAGGACGGAAATCCAAACCAAGACGGGTGAAGATGCGGTTATAGGCATCGTACATCTCGTCGTAGGTTTCCTGAAGACTGTCACGATCCATATGGAAAGAGTAGGCGTCTTTCATGATGAATTCACGTGAACGCATCACACCGAAGCGTGGACGGATTTCGTCACGGAATTTGGTCTGGATCTGATAGAAGTTGGCCGGCAGTTGCTTGTAGCTACGGATTTCACGGCGTACCAGATCGGTAATGATCTCTTCATGCGTCGGGCCCAGTGCGAAGTCACGCTGGTGACGGTCTTTGAAGCGCAGTAGTTCCGGGCCGTAGTCTTCTGCACGGCCGGACTCTTCCCATAATTCAAGCGGCTGAACCACCGGCATCAACAGTTCCTGAGCGCCGGAGCGGTCCATTTCTTCGCGGATGATGGCCTCAACTTTTCTCAGTACGCGTACGCCAAGCGGCAGCCAGTTGTACAGGCCTCCGGCTAAAGAGCGGATGATTCCGGCACGAATCATCAACTGATGACTGATGACGACGGCATCGGATGGGGTTTCACGAGTAGTGGAAAGCAGTAGGTTGGAGGTTTTCATTGCAAAGTATTACCTTAAAAACTGAAAGAATAAATTTGCGCGTATTTTAACATGAGCGAAGGCGGCGGCGCGGAGATTGTTGGCGAATTAAGGCATTCTATTCGCGATCTTCTCCGCAGCCGTAGTCGGTCAGACGCAAAAAGGCCTCGAACTGATCAACTGGAAGCGGTGGAGAACAGTAATAACCCTGATAAGTATTGCAGCCGATTTTAACCAGATAGTTGATTTGATCCTGGGTTTCGATGCCTTCGGCGACCACGTGCAGTTTGAGCGTGTGGGCGAGTTTGACGATGGTTTCGATGAAGATGGAACCCGTTTCGTTGTTAAAGTCATCCATGAAAGATTTGTCGATCTTAAGGGTGTCAATCGGTAGGGCTTTCAAGTAGGCCAGAGAGGAATACCCTGTACCAAAGTCGTCCAGTGAAATGGAAACCCCAAGATCTCGGATATTATTGAGCGAACTCAGATTTTTCAGGGAGTTTTCCAGAAACACCGATTCGGTCATTTCGATGTCGAGTTTTTGAGGATCGATTCCGGATTGAATGATGATTCTTTCGAACTTATCGTCGAAGTGGTCGTCCAAAAACTGCACTACGGACAGGTTGACCGAGAGTTGGATATCGGCCAGCCCTGAGGTTTTCCATTCGATTTGCTGCTGTACCACGGTTTGTAGAATCCATTCGCCGAGTTCGACCATCAGGCCATTCTTTTCGGCAGCCGGGATGAAGTCGTTCGGCGGAATGATGCCTTTTTGCGGATGAATCCAGCGTATCAAGGCTTCGGCACCAACGACTTGGTGGCCATCGGTACTCATTTTAGGTTGATAAAACAGTTCGAATTCGTTGTTTTTAATCGCCTTGCGCATACTGTGTTCAAGCTCGATTTCTTTAAGGACTTGTTGGTGCAGCGCTTTGGTGAAGAATTTAAATTGGTTTTTGCCAAGCTTCTTGGCTTCGTACATGGCGATGTCCGCACTTTTCATCAGGCCGGTGATGTCGGTTCCGTCTTGAGGGTAGAAAGCGACGCCGATACTGGCCGATACGCGGATCGGATGCGATTCGATGATGTGCAGTTCACTGATACGGTCAATAATTCGCTGGATGATATGAGTCAATTCGAAATTGGTTTTGTAATGGCTTAAGACGATGACGAATTCATCGCCTCCGACTCGGGCGATGATGTCGTATTCCCGGAGTACATGATGGATCAGGTCGGCAACATTCTTGAGAAGTTCGTCGCCGATGTCATGACCCAAAGAGTCGTTGACGACCTTGAAGTTATCCAGGTCGATGAAGACGATCGCGAATTCCGAATTTTCGCGTGACGCTTCCGAAATAAGCCAGCTGAGCCGTTCATTAAGTTGACTACGGTTAGCCAAGCCGCTGAGGCTGTCGGTTCTTGCCAAACGGTAGAGTTCTTTTTTCTCATGTTCGAGTCGTTGAAAGGTCTCTTCCATGGAGCTGCGGACATATTCCAATTCTTTCAGTTTGAATGGTTTAGGGCGTTTTTCCTGGCTGTAGGCAAAGAGCCTTAGGGATTCCAAAGGGGTGGTGATGTAGTTTCTTAGAATAAGCCATAACAGGCCCAGCCCTAGCATGGGGAACAGGCCGAAAAACAGCAGGTAGTTCATCTGGTTCTGGGAAAAGTAGTTACTGATGTATTTGTGATCTACATAGGTGAACAGGCGCAGTTTAGCGGGTTTGTCCTGCATGAAAAAGTCGATGTCGGACTCAAAAACACGCTGTTCGAGCAGCTTGCTGGTTGGAATGTTATTCAGGGTCGAAAGTGTACGTTTTCCGGGTGGGATTGTCGTGATGGCCGCGTCGGTTTTGATGAGTATTTTGTTGCCTAAGGAAACCACCATATTGGTAATCAGTGGGCTGCTGGCCACCTTTCTATTCAAGAGAGATTTGAATGAGCGAATCGATTCGATTCCCTGCATCTCCGTCGAAATGATATAGGCCGTTTCGGAGGTGTCATGACGAATGCTTTCCATGATCAAATCGGTTTTCTGTTGCTGATCTTTCAGGAAATGGTAGAAGAAAACCGAGTAGAACAGGGTAATGATGGCGACGATTGCCGTGATGACAAAGTGATGAATGGACAGCATCTACAGGAGATCCCTCGTTGGGAACAGGGCCTCATCCAGTCGTTCGACCAGTTTGGGATCTAACTCGTTGTTGAGCCATACAATATCTTCCAGACTCGAAAGGAATTCGTCATAGGTATTGTTTTCAAGGTAAGGTTTGACGCGCTCGTAAAATTGTTTGGGATGATTCTCCAGATCGTAAATGGCTCGGTCGATCAGTGATTTCAGCTGCTTGAACTGTTCGTTATGCAGTTTGAAAGTGTCTTTGGTCGTATAGAGTGCGTCAAGAACCAACAGGTCGAGGCCGTCACGAGTGGAAGCGAGAGTTGTGAATCCGCTTTTTTCCAGACTGTGGTTGTAGGGAACATAGGTGACGACGATAGAAGGACCCGGATCGAGGTTGTTCTTTAACTCGGAGACGATTTTAAGTTGATCCCCATTGATGTAGTTAAAGGTTTTGTCCTGCAACTTGTGGCGTTTGACGAAGTCCTTGAAGACAAGTTGGTTGACGGAATTGATTTCCAGGTAGACATTGATGGGGTCGGCGGTCTCTCGCAACGATTTCTCGCTACGGTTGCTCATGACGACGTCCCCACCATTCGAACGGTCGAACATGATGACGGGAATGAGATTGGGATTTTTCTGATGAACTTGATGGTATTCGTATTGCGTTCCTGTAAAGGCGTCGAGACCGGAATACTCGTAGATGTGCATGCTTTCACCTAGTGAAACCACGGTAGAAAGCTTGATATTAAGTGGTTCCAGCCAGCCGTTGGCCTTGGCGTAAAACAAAGGTGAATAGCCTATCCATGAGTTGGCGACGATTTTGAGTGACGGTTGCTCCTGGCTACTGCAGCCTAACAATGCCATTGCAGCAAAAAGAAAGAACGTCTTAACCATTTTCATACTCATCAACCATTTAATACCACAAAATGTGTTGATATTAACTTTATCACAACCAATATGGAGAAGACTACGTTTGCTTTAAGTTGAAAGGGTATTTTTATACGTATTTTTGTTTAATTCTTCGTATCGGAACGCACGACGGAAGTGATTGGGCCTCCCGGTGCTTGTTCCACGGGCATCAATTCGATGCGGTTGATGTTGACGTGCGCCGGCTGAGCCAGAATCCAGCGTACCGATTCGGCAACATCTGATGATTTTAAAGGTTGTAACCCCTGATAGACCCGGTCGGCCTTGCTTTCATCCCCTTTAAATCGCACCAGAGAAAATTCACTTTCATTGAGCAAACCGGGTTCGACATTGGTTACCCGGACGGCTGTTCCTAGCAGGTCGCTTCGTAGATTGACCGAGAACTGTTCGACAAAGGCTTTGGTTGCACCGTAGACGTTGGCGCCTTTGTAGTGGTAAGTTCCGGCAATCGAGCCGATGTTGATGATGTGTCCATGATTGCGTTCTACCATGGCCGGCAAGAGTTGTCGGGTCAGGTAGGCAAGGGAAAGGCAGTTGGTCTCTATCATGGTCTGCCAATCATCCCAGTCGCTCTCGTGTGCTGGATTGAGTCCAAGAGCGAGTCCGGCGTTATTGATCAGGACGTCGATGTTTGCGAAAGGTTCGGGCAGCTCTGCCAGTTCTTTTGCCAGTGTTTTGTGGTCATTGATGTCGCAAGCAATTACATGGCATTCCGTTTTCAGTTGGTTTTTCAGTTGTTCCAGACGTTCTTTTCTGCGGGCTAGAAGAATGAGTTTTATTCCTTGTTCGGCGAGTGTTTCGGCAATGGCTTTTCCTATGCCGGAAGAAGCGCCGGTAATCATGGCGACCTGATAGTTCATGTAAAGATTCTTATTGTTGTATTGAAGTTAACCTATTTTAAAAAAGCCTGTGAGTAATGAAAACCAAAAATGGCTTTTAAAAAACCGGCAGGCCTGTTGAAAATGAAAAAAATAACAAAATCAAAAAGGTAACTAATAACCCATGTTTTAGTATGGATAAAATAGCGTATTGCATAAGAAAAACTTTCATCTTTTTCACGACAACTTGTAAGGATATGCGTACAATACCCACAATAAAATAAAAGTTACTAAGAGTTAAGTTTGGGATGAACCAATCCATAAAAATCAGGGATCTGTTTTTTGTTATTGCTGTGGTTGAAATTGTATTGATGATTGTCATTGTCGTGTTGCAGCAGCATAACACCAATTTAAAAACCAAGTTAAGTGAGGCGCAATCAGACCGCTATGAAATGCACAAAGCCGCGGTCTCATTGAAATCAAGTTCCGATGAGTTGACGCGTTTCGCGCGACTGTATGTGGTGACCGGCGACAAAACCTATAAAGAGAATTATCAGAGAATTTTGGATATCCGTAATGGCCTGTCTGCTAGACCCGAAGGTTATGATCAAGTCTACTGGAATTACCTGGAGCCTTTAAGAAGCCGTATTCATCCAGATGGTCAATCTCAGTCTTTACGGTCACTGATGGCGTCACTGCCATTCACAAAAGTCGAATATGCAAAACTTCAAGAAGCGGAAGACAAGTCTAATGTTTTAGTCGGCATGGAAACCAAAGCGTTTAACGCCATGATTGGGGTGTATCAGGACAGTCAGGGAAATTATACGGTTCATGGAAAGCCCGATCAGGATTTTGCGATTAAGTTGCTGCACTCCAATGCGTATTTGTTGGAAAAACAGGCCATTATGCAGCCGATTGACGAATTCATGAACAGTTTGGAAAAGCGTACATTAAATCAAGTGCGTGCTTTAGAGAGTCGATTTGTTATCGTTGATAACTGGCTGAAAGTAATCATTCTGATATTTGTTTTTACCAATATTTTTGTATTCCTGTTTTTGAATAAACGTATTCGTGAAACCAAAGATTCCCTGAAAGAGTCGGAAGCGTTTCTGGCTAAGATTTTGGATAGCACGGTTGATGGTCTGATTACGGTTGATGAAAGAGGGATTGTCGAGAGCTTTAACCGAGCATCTGAAAAAATGACCGGGTACGGCAGGAACGAAATGATTGGTAACAATATCAGCATTATCGTTCCTGAAACGTCCGATAACGGAAAAGATAGTTTTATCAAAAATTATTTAAGAAACGCCAATAAACAGCAATCAAATGTGTTCGGTTATACCTTGGAACAAACACTGGTGCGAAAAGACGGTGCCGAAATCCCCGTTGCCATTCGAGTCAGTGAAGTCCGGTTTAAGGATCATCGGGTTTTTATCGGTTTGATTCAAGACATTACCGAAATGAAAGAGGCCGAACGGATTATGGTCGAAGCCAAAGAAGCGGCGGAAGCGGCGACTAGACTGAAATCCGAGTTTCTGGCCAATATGAGTCATGAGATCCGTACGCCGATGAATGCGATTATCGGTATGTCTCACTTGGCGTTGCAGTCTGAGATGCCTTCCAAGGCGCGAAATTATGTTTATAAAGCGAATCAATCGGCGGAGATGTTGTTGAGAATCATCAACGATATTTTGGATTTCTCGAAAATTGAATCTCGCCAACTAAGCATTGAACATACGCCGCTCTCTTTGTGGAAAGTGGTGGAAGATGTGATTGACGTAGTAGCCTTGTCGGCGCAAAGAAAGAATGTTGAATTGTTCTACTGGATGGATGCCGACATGCCTACCGAATTCGTAGGTGATCCATTGAGACTGGGGCAGGTTTTACTGAATTTGGTTGGCAATGCGATTAAGTTCACCAATCCCGGCGGCGAGGTCAGTCTGCATATCTCGATCGATGAGGATAAAGAGGGTTGTACGGTACTGCACTTCTCCGTTAAAGATACCGGTGTTGGGATGTCACAAGAAGCGCAAAAGCAGCTGTTTCAACCGTTCTCCCAAGCGGATGCTTCGACGTCTCGTGAATATGGTGGTACCGGTTTGGGGTTGGCTATCAGTAAAGAGTTGGTCGAAATGATGGGCGGCGAGGTCTGGGTTGAAAGTGAAAGAGGGAAAGGCAGTGATTTTCAGTTTACGGTATGCCTGGAAAAGCAACCTAAACAACGACCTATCCAGATTATCGGCAATGAATCCGTGCTTGAGGGCTACAAGGTGTTGGTTGTCGATGATAAGGAAATTTCCTGTAGTGTTGTGACCAAGATGTTGAAAAGCTTCGGTTTTGGGGTTGAAGTGGTAGGCAGCGGTACTGAAGCCATAGAACGTTTGAAAGAGGCGGTTATTTCCGAGCCGTTTGAATTGATTGTGATTGATGACCAGCTTCAGGGAATGAGTGGGGTCGAAACGGTTGATGCGATTCGCAATGAGGATGAAATTACGCCACAACCTCCGATACTCATGATTGCCCCACATGAATTGAAGGAGAGTATCAATGCGCAAGCACTGGGCATTGAATCGATTTTGGATAAGCCGCTGACGTATTCCAACCTTCATGATGCGGTCACTGAAATATTCCAATCCGAGCTGAAGGCCAATCAGGAAACTCAGAATGTGACTGCCGAGGCTGCAGCCAGACGGCTGAGAGGAACACACATTCTTCTGGTGGACGATAATGAAATCAACCAGAAACTTGCTGAGGAACTGTTGAACAGTCAGGGCATCATCGTTACGGCGGCAAGCAACGGTTTGGAAGCGTTGAACCTGATTGAGACTCAGGATTTTGACGGCGTTTTAATGGATTGCCAGATGCCAGTTATGGATGGTTACGAGGCTGCAAGAAATATCCGAAGTGAGTTGGGGTTGAAGAACCTGCCGATCATTGCATTAACCGCTAATGCGATGTTGGATGACAGACAAAAAGCGATTGATGCGGGCATGAACGACTATATCGCCAAGCCGATCAGGCCTGCTGAAATGTTCAATACCATGGCCCGATGGATTGAATCGCCGGATTATTCGGAAGACAAATTGGATGTTGCAGCTTTAGAAGAAACTGAAAAAAGTAAACGTCAAGTGGATCACCAGTGCTTGGAAAAGGATTTCGCCACATTGGATCTACCTGGGGTGAACAAGGCGAAAGGCTTGGTGACGACCAACGATAATAAATCGCTTTATTTCAAATTGTTGTCGAGGTTTGGGAAGAATCAGGGAGAGTTTGAGAACCAATTTAAACAAGCAGCCGAATCCGGAGACTGGCAGATGGCTTTGCGTTTGGCTCATACCTTGAAAGGCGTGGCCAGTAGCATTGGCGCGACTGAATTACAGGATCGGGCCGATAAGTTGGAACGTAACTGTCATGAGGATGTGGACAAGACGTTATTGGACGCTTTATTGACGGATGTAATGGATCGTTTAAATCCTTTGTTGGAAGCGCTTTCGGCTTTGGACTGCTTTAAGACAGAAAAGAAGATTGGTGAGTATGCAGTTGATTGGAAAGCTCTTCAGAAGACGCTGGTTCAGTTGAAATCACTGCTTGAAGATGACGATGCGAAAGCGATTGAATTCGTCAAACAGTTGCAACAGCAAAGTGGTTTGGATGCGGGTCATGCAGATATCGTTCAGCTGATTCAGCATATTGAAAGTTATGATTTTGATGCAGCGATCGAAACGATGGCAAAGTTGGAAGTCGAATTAGCGGAAAGAGGGGATGACGATGCGTGAATTTGAAACGTTCAAAGATCGTAGTGAGGGACTCCCGAGCTTTTTTCGACGATTCCTGGTTGCGGGCCATGACTTTAGCGAAGACGAGGAAATGTTGCAACACCGGATGAAGACGCTGGTGTTGGTTTCGTTTTTAGCGGTGTGCATGCTCATTGTCATGTCGACGATACGCTATTTCCAAGGCTATCTGACGATGGCTGTAACGGAATTTGCTTTTATCATCGTCATTTCGGTTTGTTATTACCTGCTTTATAGGGACAAAGCTTATTACACCTTTGCCTCAAGAACGATCCTGACGATGGCTACCCTTGTTGCCTTGTTAGTCATGCACAGTGTTCCCGAAAGTGACGCGCGTATTTTATGGCTTCAGGTTACGATGATTCTGGCGTTCTTTTTCAGGGGGCGTGATGAAGGGTTTATCTGGGCCGTATTTCTATTGTCGGCCTTTGTTTTGATTGAGGCGGTTTTTCCCGGAAGCTTTTTCCTGTCATCGGTGGATTTTTATACCGTTCTAATCAATTTTTCGTTGATTCTGGGCGTGATGGCTTGGCATGAAAAGATCCGAAACCAGAGAGAACAACATCTTTTGGGTACCACAAGCCTTATGGAAGCGATGGTCGTTGAGCGGACGAAGGAGTTGGAACAAGCTAAAGAGGAAGCGGAAATGGCATCGAAAGCGAAGTCAAACTTTCTCGCCTGCATGACTCATGAGGTGCGGACACCATTGAATTCAATCAAGGCCATGTCGCAATTGGCATTGGATACGGATTTGGATAGCAGCCAGAGAGAATATATTGAAAAAGTGCAGGGTGCTTCCCATGAGTTGCTTAAAGTGTTTAACGAGTTGATCGACTTTTCGGATCTGGAAGCAAACCGAATGGAATTGGATCTTAGGCCGATTCGTCTGAACCGTTTGATTGATGAAATCAATGAGTATGTTTTTCTTCGGATGAAGCATAAAAACCTGGCTTGGGAACAGTTTATCGATGATAGGGCACCAGACCTAGTGATAGGGGATTATGACAAGATCAAACGGGTTTTATTGAGCCTTTTGGATAATGCCATTAAATTTACGGCAGCCGGTGGCACGATTGAGTTCTTTGTTAAAACGAGCGAAGAAAATCCTGATGCAGAAGGGCGAACCGAATTGTTGTTTCTGGTTAAGGACAGTGGAATCGGTTTAACGCCAGACCAGCAGAAGCTATTGTTTCTGCCGTTTAGTCAGGTTGATAGCTCCATGACACGAAAGTTTGGCGGTATCGGTTTAGGGCTAGCGACGTCAAAGCGTTTGGTTGAATTAATGCAAGGTAAACTTTGGGTTGAAAGTGTGTACGGAGCGGGCAGTACTTTTTGTTTGAGCCTGCCTCTGAAAAAAGAAGAGTCGCCGGTTCGTTCTAGGCTTTTATCGGCAGGAACCGAACTAGATGATCAATCTGCCGATTTGAATATAGAGGCTACCCAAGCTGCATTGATTACAGCTGATTTTGACCGTTTGGGCTATGACAGGCTTTTCAAGGAACTGAAAGTTTTACTGGAAGAGCATGACTTAGACGCACTACAGCACACCAAGAAATTGATGGCTCTGGATGGGATGAACTCCCAAGCGGAAGCATTGCGGACTTTGAATGACCAGATCAAGAAATATGAGTTTGAAAAAGCGCTTGAAACTCTAATTGAATTTAATGAACTGATCTACGAAGAATACGAGAAATCAAAGGGATAGAACAAATAATGACCGAACTGGATACCACGGTACTTGTAGTTGACGATACGCCCGAAAATATCGATATCCTAGCCAGCGTTTTGCAAGACACTTATAAAATCAAAGTGGCTATTAATGGTGAAAAGGCGTTGCAAATCGCTCAGAAAAAGCCTCAACCAGATCTTATTCTGCTCGATGTCATGATGCCGGTTATGGATGGCTATGAGGTATGCATAAAACTTAAGGCCAATCCTTTGACTGCGAACATTCCCGTTATTTTCATCACGGCTTTATCCGATGAGGAAAATGAAGAGAGAGGGTTGAAGCTCGGCGCCGTCGATTATATTACGAAGCCGATCAGTCCGATGATTACCAAAGCCCGGGTAAGGACGCATCTGGCGTTGGCCAACCAGAAAAAGGAGTTGGAGCGCCAAGTTGCAGAAAGAACCAAAGATCTTCAGCGGACTCGTATGCAGATTATTCAAAAACTGGGACGTGCAGGCGAGTTCAAGGATAATGAGACCGGCATGCACGTCATGCGCATGAGCCATTATGCGCGTTTGATCGCTGAGTCGGTGTTTGACGGTCCGAATGAGTGGACGGATCTTTTGTTTCAGGTCGCTCCCATGCATGACATTGGCAAAATCGGTATTCCGGATAAGTTGTTGCAAAAGAACGGTCCGCTTGATGAGCGTGAGTGGACGCTAATGAGAAAGCATCCGTATTTTGGAGCGGAAATCATAGGTGAACATGAATCCGGGATATTGGCAATTGCGCATGAAGTTGCATTGAATCACCATGAGAAATGGGACGGTACCGGGTATCCGAATCGTCTTAAGGGTGAAGATATTCCATTGAGCGCACGAATTGTCGCGATTGCGGATGTGTTTGATGCCTTAACATCGAAAAGGCCTTATAAAGAAGCATGGCCGGTTGTGGATGCCGTTGAACTGATTCATCATCAATCCGGAAGGCATTTTGATCCCAATTTGGTGACTCACTTCAAGAGTGTATTGCCGGAGATTCTGAAAGTGAAAGAAAAATTTGCGGATCCCGGTTCCCAATACCTTGAACTATAAAATGAAAAAAGCCCCGATTCGGGGCTTTTTTTATTAGCTTGAAGGTCTTAAAACTTGAAGCCTTTCAGAAGGTTTTCTTTGAGCTGATCTTCAAGTTGCTTTTTCACTTCTTCTTTTTTCTCTTCTACTTTTTGTTCCACTTCCTGCTTGGCCTTTTGTTCAAGCAGAGAGCCGAGATCGAGAGACACTTTCGGACCTGTTAGGGCTCCTTTGAGTTTGATTGGGATGGTCAAACCATTCAAATCTTTCAGGTCTTCACCACCTTGGCCTTTGTCACTGGCGACGATCTTGGTTTTGACAAGGTAGTCCATATCTTCTTTAACCAAATTTACCTTACCTGATCCGTTGATACGCATGTAAGGCGCTTGTGCCAACAGTTTTTTGGTGTCGACCACGCCATTGGTGATTGCCACTTCGCCAATCAGGGAGCTGAAGTCGGTTTTAAGCTCTTCCTGTGAACCTGCCGCTTGTTGCCCTGCGATTTTGGCTTTGGCCTGACGGATGGATTGTGCCAGGTTGAAGCCTTTGACTGCACCGTCTTTCAGGTCGACCGAAGCCGTTCCGTTCAGATTTTGTTTGAATTGGGATAGTTTCGTTCCGCCAGTGGTGATGTCGGCGTTGACCGCACCGGTCCCGCTAAGACGGTCGTTATCGGTGAGTGCCAGCAAAACATCGCCTACAGGTACGTTTTTAGCATTGGTTTTGAATGCGTATTTCGGCTGTTGACCTCGGACATCGAGTGACCCAGAAGCCAATAGACTGGTTTTGAAAATGTCCATTTTCAATGGATTGATATTAATCAAACCGTTTTGTCCTTTGACGGTTGCGACGATATTCTTTGGATTGAGTTTATCGTAAGTGACGTCACCGGCTTTGACAGTTCCGTTAATGGTCAAATTTCTAAGCATTTCCATCGGAAGAGTGACCTCGAAATCTTCAGAGGGCGCTTTGGATTCGGCTTCAGGCTTTTCAGGTTTAGGCGGTAGATAGCGGTTCAAGTTGATTTTATCCAATCCCAGGTTGAAGCCAATATTCGGTTTTTCGAAGTTCTTGAAAGTGGCGGAGCCTTTCAACTGACTATCATCCAGTTTGACCAAGATGTTCTTGGCATTGACTGCTTGGGTTTTGCTGTCGAAGTCGACGGCAAGATCCGCAGAGGCTTTGGTCAGACTGGTTTTATCCGACATGTTGTCGATCGCCGCAATTTGCAATCCAAGTTGTTTGAAGAGCTTGCGCAGGTTGGTTTCGCCAACGGAGAGCTTAGAGGCAACCTTTGGTTGGTCTTTAAGTTGAGTCACGTTGACTTGGCCTTTGGCCGATAGATCCAATGCTTTCAAGCTGATGTTATTCAAGGCGGCGGTTTGCGCAGTCAGGTTCAAAGCCGGTTGAGTGCTTAAGGAAACATGTGCTTTTCCGTTCGGCAGGCTGTCTCCGGTTAAGTCGCCCTGCAAGGCAAGCGGGCCGGATTTGAGGATCTGTTTTTCCATGGAAAACTCGGGATTGTTCAAGCTCAGGTCGCCTTTAGCGGTTTTCAGAGCGAAGTCAGTGGCGCCTTCCATATCATAGGTCAGTTTGACGGTGCCGGCTCCGAATACCTTTTGTTTGACATCGGTTTTGACGTCGGAGATTTGCAGTTTCCCTTCCAGTTTTTTGGCAGGGAAGTCCTGACCGCCTTTAACTGAATAACTGAGCATTAAAGACGGTAGGTCGATCTGTTGCTGTTCCATAGCGAGTTTGAGCGAAGGAAGTTCTAATTCTGTGATCACGCTTTGAACAGGAAAATCCTTGCCCTGCAATTCGTTGTTCTGTTTTAGGTTTTTGATTTCAAGTTGTCCGTCCTGATCGATTTTAACTTCGGCGGAAAGCGTGGTTTCCGTTGTCAAGTCTGGGTTGGTGACTTTTGTGTTGGCTTTTAGATTGAGGTTGAAGAATTGACCGAAGCTGATCGAGTCAGAAGTCAGTTCAAACGGAGTCAGTTCGACAGTCTGCTGGTTGAGTTTGTCATCCCAGCGAATGTAGCTGTCGCGAATATCAAGTCCGCCAAAGCTTAGGGAGGCCAGTTTCTCCATTCCGCCTTCATCTTTGATGTCACGGTCTTTTGTCTCTTTACCTCCGCCCTTGGCGACTAAGTCATCCCAGTTGGTGACGCCGTCGGCGTTGCGTTGCAGGTCAAGGGTCAAACCGTGTAGCGTGAGAGTGTCGATTTCCAATTTGCTTTTTAGAAGGGGGAGAATGGCTACGCCGATGTTGACCTCTTTGACTGAAGCGAAGGGTTTGTCTCCGAAGCCTTCGGCATTACTCATCTGTGCGTTTTGTAAACTGAGCCCGAGACGCGGGAAGAACGAAAGGTTCATGTCACCGATTGTCAGGTCGCGACCGGTCTGTTCGCTGACGAATTGGGTGATTTCTTCGCGATGTTCATTAGGATCGACGGTGGCGACGATAATCGCAATCGCGGCGATGAACAAGACGATTAAGCTGACGAATCCGATTAGAATTTTTTTTAGTAGGCTCATGAGCGATCTCCCGGAGTTTTTACATCTTTGTAGAAAGGCTGCTTGAGTGAAAATAGTTTCAAGAGCTTAACCTGATAATTGTTTCATCATAAATGACCAATAAGTGAAATTACCAGCCTTTTTTAGTTTGAATTGGGATTGGATTTATTTAGTAGTTCGTCCAGTTGTTTCTGATGCAGGCGGCTGAGGATGGTTAATCCAGCGATGGAACCTACTAAAGCCCAGAACATGTCGGACTGGGTATCCCATTCGTACCCTTGGGTGCCGAGAAAGGCCTCGGCGGCTTCGTTTGAAACCAAGGCCGTTGCCCACTCAAGCAGTTCGTAACTGGCACTGACGGCGAGTACGAAACAGACAATGAAAAAGTTTTGCCAAGCAGGCCGGTTGAAAACCTCGAAACGAATCAATATTTCGCGGGCAATGATGGCAGGGACAAATCCTTGTGTGAGGTGGCCGAGTTTATCGTAATCATTTCGGGCCGTTCCGAGCCAGCTTTGAATGTCGTTGAAAAGCGGGACTTCTGCATAGGTGTAATGGGCCCCTACAAATAGGATGCAGGCATGGAACAGGATGAGAATGTAAGCCAAAGGCGTTAGAGGGAAACGTTTATGGGTAAGTAGAATGAGTAGTAGCGCTACTAATGCCGGAAATGCTTCCAGAATCCATGTGATTCCGTCTTTTGGCGCAATGGCGGACCAGATGAGTACACCAAGGAAAATCAACAACCATATTGTTTCTTTCATTCTGATTCCCCTGTTACGAATGGTGTATGAGGCGGTTGCGCTTTGTTTCAGAGTACTAGGTTCGACAATTCAAATATCACGAAACCGCTACTGACGATAAATCCAACCAAGGGTACCCAGCGCGGTATCACCAAATTACCGTAAGGAGCGGGTTGGTGTTTTTTGATGCGCCATAAAGCCAAGTTTACCATTGAAAAAACCGCCAGCATAATGATTGAAGTGGCTTGTGCCAGACTGGAGAGTTCTCCCAGCAGAGCCAGAATCAACACCACTAGGCTGGCCGTAAACGTTGAGATGACCGGGGTATGGGTTCTTGCATTGACCCGGCAGAACGGTTTTGGGATCAATCCCCGGCAACTGAGTCCGTATAAGACTCTGGAAGCCATGATGACTTGAATCAGAGCGCCGTTGATGATGGCGAACATTCCGATGAAAGTGATCAGGGTTGCACTGTTGCCGGTGTGGTGTTCATAGAGAAGGGCCATAGGCGCTTGGCTTTTCGCCAGTTCAGCCGGCGTAAAGGATAGCAGGGCGATGACCATGATGCAGATGTAGATGATGGCCGTGATGGACAAGGTCAGGAGTATTGCCCTGGGTAGGGTGCGACTGACGTCTTTGACTTCTTCGGCGACGTCCACCATGTCTTCAAATCCTATAAACGCGAAGAAGGCGAGCAGAACCCCGGAATAAATCAGAGATACCGATGTGAAACTCAGATCGGGAATGAAGTGCGGGCCGATCTCCCCGAGGTTTTCCAGACTGGGCAGGCCTGTGTAAATGATCAACAGTAAGCCGCCGACTTCAATCAATGTAATCAGGCTGGCGATGAAGACCGATTCGGCAATTCCCCAAGCGGCCAATGCGCCTATGAGGAAGACTAAAATGATGATGTCGATTTGTGGATGGATGGGAAGGAGTTCGGACAGGTAGCCGATGAAACCATTGACCAGGGCCGACGCCGAAACCAGTCCTGCAAGGGCGACCAGTAATCCGACCAGAGTGGAAAATCGATCGGAGTCAAAGCCTTGTTTGACGTAAAGAGCGGCACCGGCTGCTTGAGGGTATCGACCGGAAAGTTCGGCAAACGACATGGCTGTCATTCCGGCAAGGATGGCAGCAACTAAAAATGCAGCCGGAGCCAAATAGCCGGAAATACCGGCCAGCTCACCCACCAGTGCGTAAATTCCGGCTCCGATTGTGGTACCTAATCCGTAGAGAACCATTTGCGGTAAGGAAAGCGTTCGATTGAGCTTTGGAGTTTCCACAGTTATTTCATTCGATCGTCTGTTTTATGGGGCTGCAAAATAGAATTTGGAATTTAAGTGTAAACCAATCATGTTGTTTGTGATGATGATTTTACACATATATTCGTGAGTCACTTATGTAGGCTATTTCAAAAAGTTAACCGTTCTCCCTGATTTTGATAAGTATATTTTATTAACCCTAATGAAAATATAGTTTGTATATTTTTTGGTTTCAATTCAAACTGAAATTGGTTTGTATGTTTAATAACCTTATAAAAAACAATGATATAGGCAGGTTGGAATATGGAGCCTTTTGATGACTATAAGATGATCGTTGATCGGAATGTCATTACTTCTGCGACCGATTTGCATGGAACCATTTTATACGCCAGTGAGGCGTTCTGCAGAATCAGTGGGTACAGTAAGCAGGAATTGATTGGTCAAAGCCATAATATTGTTCGTCACCCTGATATGCCGTCTTCGATCTACCGGGATTTGTGGAAGACAATTTCTCGCGGTGAAGTTTGGCGGGGAGAGTTGAAAAATAGGCATAAGAGCGGCAGCAGTTACTGGGTGGAAGTTGAAATCTTTCCGAACTATGATTTGCTCGGTCAAAATGTTGTCGGTTATACCGCTATTCGTCGTGATATTACCGACCGAAAACGTGCCGAAGCGTTATCCCAAACTGTTGAGCTCAGTGAAAAGAAACTGGACGAGTATCTTGACCTGATCGACGAAAATGTCATCACTTCATCAACGGATCCTTATGGAACCATCACTTCGGTCAGCAGAGCTTTTTGTGAGATCAGTGGATTCAGTCGTGAGGAGTTAATTGGTCGAAACCACAATGTGGTTCGTCATCCTGATATGCCTAAATCCTTGTATAAAGATTTGTGGCGAACAATCTCCCGGGGGAAAGTGTGGCGGGGTGAAATCAAAAACCGTAAAAAAGATGATGGTTTCTATTGGGTGGATGTGACCATCAAGCCAGAGCATGATGAAACAGGTGGAGTATCTGGATATACGGCGGTTCGTCATGACATCACGGATAGAAAGAAAATTGAGCAGTTAATCATTACCGATGAACTGACCGGTGTCTTTAATCGTCGTTATTACAACCAGGTTTTGATGAGTGAGGTGAACCGCGCCAAGCGTCATGGAGAATGGTTGGGGTTCTTGATGGTGGATGCGGACAATTTCAAAAAATACAACGACGGCTACGGTCATCACGCTGGAGACGGCGCTTTGCAAGCAATCGCCGACACATTGAAGCAGGTTTTTCAGCGCAATGGCGATTATGTCTTCCGCTTGGGGGGGGAGGAGTTCGGCGTTCTTTTCGCATCGGAATCCCATGGTGGATTTGCGCATCTGGCCGAAAAAGCAAGGCAGGCCGTGTTTGATTTGAAAATGGAGCATGATGGCAACGAGCCTTATGGTTGCGTCACTGTTTCCATCGGGTTGTTCATCATGGATCCGAGGTTGACACATCTGGACGAGGACATCCTGAAATGTGCCGACCGGGCTTTGTATTTGGCAAAGGAGAATGGGCGCAACCGCATCGAAATCCATACAATAATCTGATTTTTTACTGTGTTGTTCAAAACGTTTCAAAAATCTTAACAGGCCTGCCGGTACCTATCCTTTTTCTCTTTTATTGGCTTTATTAATGGCTTGAAGCTTGCATCCCTGCGGGCTTTTCGTATGATGATAGCCAATTGTCATTGTTCGCAATCATCCTAATCCCAATATACGGAGTGAAGCATGGATATTACGCAAAGCCAAATATGGACACAGCGTTATACCGATTATTTGAATCAACAGGAATCCAGACCGGCACGAATCGTCTATCAACGTGACCGCGCCAGAGTGATTCATTCCGCTTCATTTCGCCGTTTGCAGGCCAAGACCCAGATTTTCGGTTTGAGTGAATCGGATTTCTACCGCACTCGTCTGACCCATTCGATGGAGGTCGCACAAATCGGTTCCGGCCTGGTGGAACAGTTGATTACCGTGGGAACGGAAGGGGTGGCCCAAGAAGCCGAATACATCAAATGGTTGCCTTCGGTTTATCTGATTGAGGCTATCTGTCTGGCTCATGATTTGGGACATCCGCCTTACGGTCACGGCGGAGAAGTGGCCTTGAATTATATGATGCGTCATTATGGCGGTTTTGAGGGCAATGCTCAGACGCTGCGTATCATGGCGAAGTTGGGTGAATACACACCGGAAAACGGTTTGGACTTGTCGCGACGTACCACATTAGGGGTGATGAAGTATCCAGCTCTTTACAATGAAGTTATCAATACAAACGAAGACTATCAGATGCAGTTGCTGGAGCCGGAAGTCTCTGATTTCAGAACCTTGCAGATGAATCGTTGGAACCCTCCTAAGAGTTTGTATTCGGAAGAAAAGACGGTATTCGATTGGGTGCTACAGCCGTTTTCGGACTCTGACCGTGCCTTGTTCACCCAGCTTTCACATTGCGAAGGCGCTTGCCATAACCGAACCAAATACAAAGCGTTGGATACCACGATTATGGAGTTGGCCGATGACATTGCTTACGGTATTCACGACTTTGAGGATGCGGTGGCAATGAAGATGGTTTCCCGCGAATTGTGGCAGGCGGAAGTCATGGACGATCCGGTTTTTCAACAATATGCACCTTGGGGTGATGAAATGACAGAACGTTTGTTCTGTGGATCTTCTCGTGCCCGTAAGCATGCTATCAGTAAGATGGTCGGTATTATGGTGGAAAGCATCTATATGGATGAAAATCACGAATTCGAGCATCCGCTACTGCGCTATCAGGCTAAGTTGGCCGAAGACAAGGCGGCGGTTTTGGAACTCTTGAAGGCATTCGTTTTCAAAAACGTCATCACCATTCCCGAAGTGAAAGGGATGGAGTACAAAGGCCAGCTGATTGTTCTGGAGTTGTTCAAATCGTTACGCGCTAACCCAAGCACTTTATTGCCTAGAAGCTCCTACCAGAAATATCAAGCGGCTGAAAGCGAGCAGGCGCAGCAGCGTGTGATTTCCGACTACATTGCCGGGATGACCAATACCTATGCTTCGCGTTTGTATGCGAAACTCTTTACGCCGACGCAAGGTTCGGTATTTGACGTTCTGTAGTCAGGATTTTGGCTTGGGAAGATAGTATTTAGGTGCCTTGAAGGGCTTGAAATTGAACCCAGTTTTGGTTTCTGAAAACCCAACAGGCCTGTTGGGTTTTTGCTGAAGTTTGTTTTTAGCGATGGCGTTTAAGGCCCATTGAATATGTTCGTCTACCAAAGGGCTGATTTGACCGATCTCAGACCTCAACGCGGTTTCCGCAATTTCCAGGTTGTCAGAATCGCTTTGCATATTACCCAAAGCGACCGCCAGATTGCGCTTCCATTGATTATAGCCAATCCGACGGATGGGCGAGCCTTCAAAGTTTTTCAGAAATTGCTTTTCGTCCCACTTCCAGAGTTCCAGTAAGCTTGACGAATCCAGATCGGCTTTAGGTTGAAAGGCTTCTTCTTGCGTGGAAGTGGTGAATTTATTCCACGGGCAAACCAGTTGACAGTCGTCGCAGCCGTAGATACGGTTGCCGATTTTGTCGCGTAACGCTTCCGGAATTGAACCGTCGTATTCGATGGTCAGATAGGAGATGCATTTGCGTGCATCAACAACGGCGTCGTCAAGAATGGCGCCGGTAGGGCATTCGTCGATGCAGGCGGTGCAAGGACCACAACCTTGTTTGTCGAATGCCGGATCGGGTTGCAACGGTAGATTGGTATACAGTTCGCCGAGGAAAAACCAGGAACCGGCTCGTGGATGGATGATTAGGCTGTTCTTGCCGATGAATCCCAAGCCGGCTTTCTGCGCCAAAGGGCGTTCGAGTACTGGGGCACTGTCGCAAAAGGCACGGTAGCTAAAGTCGGGAACTTCCGAATGAATCTTTTCGGCCAACTGTTGCAGACGCTTTCGCATCAGCTTGTGATAATCCTTACCTAAGGCGTAGCGTGAGACATAGGCTTGTTCGGAGTCGTGCAACTGCTGAAACGGTGAGTTGGCTTCAAGATCCAGATAGTTGAGACGGACGCTGATCACGGTGAGTGTACCGGGTTCCAATTCCTCAGGGCGGGTTCGTTTGGTGCCATGACGTGCCATGTATTCCATTTCGCCATGAAAGTTCTCACCTATCCAGTTAAAATAACGGGCTTCGTAGTCCGACAGGTCCGTATCGGAGATACCGACATCGGCAAACCCCAATTCAAGCCCCCATTGCTTGATTTTTTGGGCCAGGGATAACGGTTTGGATAAGTAAGGTTGCATAATGACAAATTCTAAGGCAGTTTCTGAAAAACAGGTAATTTTTTTAGAGGACGAGACGGCGACGGCGCAGTTTGCAGTCAAGCTGGCACAGGTCTGTGAGGCTTCCGGGCTCTACGAAAAGGGGCTGATGATCTATCTGAAAGGCGATTTGGGAGCCGGGAAGTCTTTTTTCTCCAGAGCATTCATTCAATACTTTTTACCTGATCAAAAAGTTAAAAGTCCTACCTATACTATCGTTGAAAGTTATAATTTTTGTAAATTTACGATACATCACCTTGATTTATATAGACTTTGCGATCCGGAAGAGTTAGAGTACTTAGCTGTTAGGGATTTATTATCAAAATCTTATGTCGCTTTGGTGGAATGGCCGCAGAAAGGTGAGGGCGTTTTACCGGGTGCAGATATCGAAATTACTCTGAATCACAAACAGCCTGGTCGGCAGCTTGAATTGCAGGCATTGAGCACAGAAGGACGGCAGCTTTTAGGAAGTGTGCCGGAATTTTGACGGTGAAGTTGGCATGCTGTTTGTTATGACATTGGTAAGTTAAACTTTAGTGTAGAGATAAGTTTATGAAATCATTCAGCTTTGCCAAGACATTCATTACTGCGACTTTAGCTGTGGCGTTGCTGCTCAATGCCTCTTCGGTTTATGCCGGAGCAGAGTTGGACAAAGTTCGTGTCGGCCAGAAACCGGATAAGACGCGGGTTGTCTTTGATATCAGAAAAAATCATGACTTTAAGGTTTATAAGCTAAACAATCCGTCCAGAGTGGTGGTCGACTTTTACAAAACCGCCAATAAGCTCGATTTCAAGAATAAATATTTCAAAGATTCCCGTCTGTATCGAGTCCGTGTTTCTGATCACCAGAAAGGCTTGCGGATCGTCTTGGATCTTCATAAGAATTATGACTACAACTTCTTTACGCTGGGTGAGAACAAATCCGGCGCCGAGCGTTTGGTTGTAGACCTGGTTCAGCCTGACGTTCAGGTTGCCGACAAAAAGGTGACAGTTCAAAAGCATGAGAAGAAACCTGCCGAAACTAAGGCAAGTTTGATCGCTAAATCGCCGGAAAATCCGAAGCCGTTGATTGAAAAAACTCCTTCACAGCCTTTGGTAGCGATGGACAAAACGGTAAAAGACAACGTTGCACGCGAAGTTAAGAATAACCAAGCGACTCAATCCTTGCTTAATAAAGATAGCTCGATTCTGATTAAGGGCGATACGTTGGTTGTGGCGATTGATCCTGGGCATGGTGGAAAAGACGTTGGGGCAATCGGTCATAACCATGTGTACGAAAAGAATGCTACGTTGCAAATGTCGCGAGAGCTGAAACGTCTAATCGATCAGCAACCTGGGATGCGCGCCATTTTGACGAGAAACAGCGATGTCTTTATTCCATTGCATGAGCGCGTTAAAATTGCCAAAAAGAATAATGCCGATATTTTTATTTCGGTTCATGCGGATGCTTTCCATAAAAAATCGGTGCGAGGTGGTTCGGTCTACGTTTTGTCGAAGGGTGGTGCGAGTAGTGTCATGGCCAGACTGTTGGCAAAAAGTGAAAATGCCTCTTTACAGGATATTAAGCTGCAAGGGCGAGATCGTGACGTGGCGTTTGCGTTGAGTGATCTGACGCGAGAAGCGAATATCCGCGCCAGCCGCAAGCTTGGAAGAAGCGTTTTGAAAGAGATGCAGAGATCGGTTCATATGCATAAATCCACACTGCAGTCGGCTGAATTTGCTGTATTGAAATCGATTGATATGCCTTCTTTATTGATCGAGACGGCATTTATTTCGAACCCAAGTGAAGCACGTAAGCTAATGAGCTCTTCGTTCCAAACCAAGATGGCAAGCTCTATCGTGCGCGGTTTGCAGAAGTTCGTTGACGGCAATGCACAGAAACCGCATTGGGGAGAGACTTTATATGTGCAGTATAAAGTTCAGCCCGGCGATACGCTGTCTGAAATCGCGAGTAACTATCAGGTTTCAACGAAGACTTTGAAAAAGTTGAATGGAATTAAAAATGCGAACCAGCTTTATGTTGGTAAGAAGATGAGAATTCCTTTGTCTGATCAGGTGGTTGCGGGTCTTTAAAGAACCCGGAAGCGTCTTCTGGACGTTTTTTCTTATCTCTGGCCGTTTATTCTCAGGCGGCTTTCACTCACTTGTTGAAGCTTAAAAGGCCTAGTTCGGTTACGATGGCGTCGAGTGGAACATCCCAAGATTCAGTATCGAGCTTCTGTACCTGTTGGCAACTATGCGCCCAGCCGATCAACAACGGTTTCTGTTTGTGTTCTTTGAGTTTAAATTCGAAAGTTCGATCATAATAGCCGCCGCCCATTCCCATGCGATTTCCATCTCCGTCAAAACCGACTAGAGGCATGATGACCAGATCCATGTCGACACCCGATAGGTGTTGCTCTAGAGGTATATCCGGTTCGGGAATCTTGAAGCGGTTGGGAATCATTCGACTACCAGGCAAGTAAGGCGAGAATCCCATGTGCCAATTAGGTTGGGTTTCCAGTGCCGGCAGGTAGACTTCCAGATTTTGTTTTTCCCATAGCGCGTGGATGAGTGGTTCGGTTCCCAGTTCTCCGTCTTGACTTAAAAATACGGCGATTTTTTTGTTTTGTTGAAGGAGTTTGGAATTCAGTAGGTTTTGGCAGGCCGAGAGCGCGTGTTCGTTTTGTTGTTGCGTTGTTAGCGTCTGGCGCTTTTCTCGCAGTGTCTTTCTTAGGGTGGCGCTGCTTTGAATTGTCATTGTCCGGCATTCGAAATGGATGATAGGGTAGACACGAAATCGCTGAACGAAAATCCCTGAACCGAAGAGTTCAGGTGGCAGCCTCCACTAAGAATTTAGGCTTCTCGGGTTAGCCAGGCTAACGAGATGCTCACCACTCAAAGTTTCTGGCCCCAATGTAGTAATTATCGGAAGGGGGTTTATGCCCAGCAACTCCGTGCCATGGTTATATTATAACATTGCCAGAGGCAGACTCTGAATAAGAAATAACGCGAATCGCTGCGATTATTTTGATCGGTTTTTATAAGTAAATGTGATGTCTTTTATCGGTTTGACGTTTGGCGTCTATCGGTCAGGTCGATTCTGTCGCCAACTGATTCATGACTGTGTCCATCTGATCTTCCAGATGTAATGTGTATTGCACGGTTTCGTCTTTCATCATCAAATGTTCGTAGGCCAGGTTCAAGGCAACCATTAGAACTTTGCTTTCGCCTTTTAAACTCGGGACCTGTTCCAAACGGTCTTCGATTAAGGTCGCGGCTTCGATCAAGCGTTCTTTATCCTCTGGTTCACAAGGGATTTCAAAAGTGTGATTCATTAGGGTTATGGTTAACACGGCCAACGCTCCTTAAAGGGATTTTTGGTTTTTGCAGGGACTTCGAGTAAGTATGTTCTGCCTTTAAGTATGGTATTATTCATCAATATTTTGAGATTAACAAGAGTGTGTTGGAAATGGATTTTGATCAAATAAAAGAAGCGCTTTCACCGTATCCGGAATTGGAGTCGCCATCTTTCGTTCAAGGGGTGCTTGTCGGCTTGATTTGTGGTGATAACGACCTTGAAGAGTCGGTGTGGATTCGTAAGTTGCTGGAAGAGGCTCAGATTAAATCCGTTAAAGAGTCTTTTTTGAAAACTTTGCACGATCTTTACCTGGCTACGGATAACGGCCTGAACGGTTCCGGTTTTGAGTTGGAATTGTGCCTACCTGAAGATGAACAGGATTTGATTTACAGGGCTTCCATGCTGGGTGAGTTGTGCGAAGGTGTCCTTTACGGTCTAGGATTGGTTGGGCGGCTGCAAGATCCGGAAGAAAAAATTTCAAAAGATGTTCGTGAGTTGATTAGTGATTTGGGTGACATCGCACGAATCGATGTGGATGGTTTGGCCGAAGCGAAGGAATTGGGTGAAGCCGAAGAGAGTGATTTGATGGAGTTGATCGAGTTTGTGCGCATCGGGATTCTGACGATTAATGAAGAGTTGAATCCGACACAGGCGCCGCCGATCATGCCTGAAGATTCGGATATGTCTGATACCGTTCATTAATTGGTTTTAAGTCGAGTACCTTATGTTGCAAAACGATTCCAAACAAACTGGTTCTGCTCAGAAAAATGGCTGTCAGCCAGCCAATCATATGATTGATATGGCACAGGAGCACCGCCATGCGCTGTTTGCTAAACTCCCGGAAAACAGCGCAGTACTGGTTTCTTCTGGACACGAACAGATTCGTAACCGGGATGTGGAATTTCCGTTCCGCGCAGAAAGCGATTTTTTCTATTTGACCGGTTTTTCCGAACCCGATTCAGTGCTGCTGCTACTTAAGACATCACGTAATCAGAGTGTACTTTTTGTTCGCCCGAGGGACCCCGAGCAGGAAACCTGGCAAGGTAGACGCCTCGGAGTCGAAATGGCGCCGGCAATTCTGAAAATTGATCAGGCCTGGTCAATTGAAGAGATGGATGAGCACGTGGCGGAATATCTGGAAAACATCGAGAACCTTTATTTCAGTTTCGGTCAGATGGCTACTTGGATGGAGCCGGTCGAGCAGTGGTTGTCCACTTTGAAATCTAAGGTTCGCAGAGGGGTTTCGGCGCCGACGCAGTTGTGCGACTTGGATACCATTACTCATGAGATGCGTTTGTTTAAATCCGATGCGGAAGTCGCATTGATGCGTGAAGCCGCGAGAATTTCCGTTGAAGGGCATTTGGCGGCCATGCGCAGTGTGGCTGCCGGTAAATATGAGTTTCAGGTGCAGGCGGATTTGGAAGCGACGTTTATGCAGCACGGTTCGCAGAAAGTGGCATTTAATTCGATTGTGGCCAGTGGTGATAATGCCTGCATCCTTCACTATACCGAGAATAGTGATCAGATGGGAAGGCATCAATTGGTTCTAGTGGATGCCGGGGCGGAATTCCGTGGGTACGCCGGCGATATTACGACTACATTTCCGGTAAGCGGCCGTTTTTCCGAAGAACAGAAAAGTTTGTACGAGTTGGTCTATCAGGCTCAGCAAACGGCGATTGATTGTATCAAACCGGGCGTCTGTTACAGTGAACCGCATCAAAAGGTGATTGAAATCCTGACGACAGGTTTGGTGGAGTTAGGGTTGTTGAATGGTGATGTTCAGGCCTTGATCAAGGAAGAGGCGTATCGCGCTTTCTTCATGCACGGAACCGGACATTGGCTGGGTATGGATGTACATGACGTTGGCAGTTACAAGATCAATGGCGACTGGAGAGAGTTTGAGCCGGGTATGGTGGTGACTGTTGAGCCGGGATTATATGTTGATCCGGGACTGGACGATGTTGAAGAGCGCTGGAAAGGTATCGGAATCCGAATTGAAGATGACATTCTGGTGACGGATTCGGGTAGTGAAGTATTGACCAAAGGGTTACCGAGAACGGTGGAAGCCATTGAGCAATGGATGTCTGAGAACAATCCCAATGTGTGATGTTCGGGGCTAAGAGATAGATAAAACGGATAAAACATTCATGGCAAAAACGATTAATCAGGGTGACGCATTTATCTGCGGCGGAGGTCCAGTCGGTTTGATGTTGGCTATCGGCTTGGCTCTGAAAGGGCATTCGGTTGTCTTAGCGGAAAGCGTTGCATTGGATGATGTTTTAACTGGAGGGGATGAGCCTTCCCGAAGCTCTTTTGACGGGCGCGTTCTCGCTTTGTCTCATGGTTCTAGACTGGTTCTGGAAAAATTGCAGGTTTGGGCCGACGTTCAGACTTTTGTGACCGAAATCCAACATGTTCACGTTTCCCAGAAAGGCTATTTGGGTGTTACGACCCTTAATGCAGACGAAGTCGGCGTTCCCGCTTTGGGGTACAGTATCCAGTCCAGTGATCTGGGCAGGGTGTTGTGGCAGCATGTCCGTAAGATGGCGACTGTTACCGTACTTTGCCCGGCTGAACTGGTCGATTTTTGTGAAAAGGGTGATCGAATCCATGCAAAGGTTCAAATGGGTTCCGGAGAAGAGATCGAAGTGCAAGCAGGATTGATCATTGGAGCCGATGGAACACACTCTCGGGTAAGGACGATTTTGGGACTGCCTATGCAGGAAAAGTCCTATCATGCTTTTGGAGTCATTGCCCAGATTGAGACGCAACAGCATCCCGAAGGTTGGTCGTACGAGCGTTTTACTGAGCAAGGACCGGTTGCACTCTTGCCAATGCAGGACCATTTTCATAAGGCGGTATTAGTTTGTCCCGAAGAAGAAATCGAATCGTTGATGGCTCTGAATGACGAGGCGTTCATGGATTTGTTTGCCGAAAAGATGGGGGAGCGTCTGGGTGCTTATACCCAGGTGAGTAAACGTGTCGCTTACCCGTTGAAAGAGACTTATGTCGAACAGATGAATTCGGGGCGGGCTGTGTTGATGGGAAATGCATCGCATACCCAGCATCCCGTTGCAGCGCAAGGTTTAAATCTGGGAATTCGTGATATTGATGTTTTTCTGGAAGGGCTGGAAACACAGGCTGATATTGGTGATCCGCAATATCTGGCCGACTATGCCGAACAACGCAAATCGGATCATGAAAGCGTTATGGGATTGACGGACAGCCTGATTCAAGTGTTTCAGCATACTTCACCTCTGGTAGGGCATTTAAGAGGAATTGGAATGATGGCCTTGCAAGCGATGCCTGGACTGCGCAAGCGGTTTGCCCGATTTGCAATGGGAGGGCGCCGCTCATGAATTTAGTTACGGAACAGGGTGCATTGAATCATGTCACGCCCGAGCAGGCGGAACAGACAGTTTGGGGTGTTGTGGTTGTTGGTGGTGGAATGGTTGGTGCGGCCATGGCTTTGGGCTTGGGTCGTCAAGGTTTTAATGTTCTACTTCTTGAGCGTGAGGCGGTTAACACCGACTGGAACCCGCAACAGCTTTATCAGACCCGTGTTAGCGCTTTGACACGTGCTTCGGAAAACATTCTTAGAAACCTGGGGGCCTGGCAAGGAATCGAGCGTCGTCGTTACCATCCGTTTGTTGCCATGCATGTCTGGGATGAAGTCACCCCTGGTGAAGTGCATTTTTCCGCTGAAGATATGGGCGAACCTAATTTGGGTTATACAGTAGAGAACAGTGTGGTTCAGGCGGCCTTGTGGGAGCAGATCGCACAATGTGAGCAGATCAAGGTTCTGCTGGATGTGAAGCTGGAAAAGTTGGGACGCGAAAATGAACAGGCCTGTCTGTTTTTGGAAGGTTATGGAAAGATTCGTACAAACCTGGTCATTGGAGCAGATGGCGCCAATTCTCAAGTTAGGCAAATGGCTAACATCGGATTGGATATCCACGAATATGAGCAGTGCGCGGTGGTAGGCTGTGTCAAGACAGAGTTGAGTCATCAAGATACCTGTTGGCAGCGTTACCTTAAGGACGGCCCGTTTGCGTATTTGGCAATGGGTGAAAATATCAGTTCGATCGCTTGGTATCTACCGATCGAAAAAATGCAGTGGGCATTGTCGTTATCGGATGCGGAATTTGCCGAGCAGCTTGGTATCGCATCGGATTGGAAGTTGGGTCGTGTGGTTGAGGTTGCTGAAAGAGCCGCTTTTCCGCTTGTAAGACGTCATGCGGAGCATTATGTGAAGCCGAATCTGGCACTGATTGGTGATGCCGCGCATACGATTCATCCTCAAGCTGGACAAGGGGTCAACCTTGGGCTATTGGACGCAGCCGCTTTGATTGAAGTGCTTGCCGAGGCGCGAGATACCGGTAGGGATTTAGGGCAGTTTTCTGTTTTGCGTCGATATGAACGTTGGCGCCGAGGCGACAATGCCATTGTTCAACGTTCAATGGAAGGGTTTGATTGGATGTTCAAGCAGGATGCTGCGCTCAAGTCGGTCTTCCGAAAAGGGTTCTTACCGGTTGCCAATCGACTTACGCCTGTTAAGAACTGGTTGATGGGGCAGGCTTTGAACGGACGTGAAGCCTTGCCGAAATTGGCAAAATAAATTGATGTTCAGAAATACAGTGTTGGTTGGGAAGCGTGAATGGATTATAAGTCGATATTAGGGATTGCCGGCGTTAATTACCGTGAGAATGCCAAGGCGAAACGGATTGGTGGTCAATTCGAGGTACTGGTGCTTCTGGCATTGCTGGCCGTGTTTGTCCAGTTGTTGATGTATTATTCAGGATACGAGGCGGATACTTCATGGTTATCGACGCTTATCTGGATCGTGTTTGCAGCAGAGCTTTTCGTCAACCTGTATAACGTGAACGACCGTCCTCGATATTTGCGGGAGAATTGGCTGAACGTTTTGATTGTCATCCTGGCATTCCCGTGGATCGGTTGGCATGGTGATTGGGCTGTTATCATGCGTTCCCTGCGGCTTTTGCTGTTCCTGAGATTTTTTGCTCACTTCTATAATGATGTTGTTACTATCCTCAAGCGCCACCGGCTTGGGCAGATTTTGATAGGCGCGGCGTTCATGATTGTCGGTGCAGGTGGTTTGTTCTCTTATATAGAGGATCGCAATATCATTGATGGTATCTGGTATGCGATTGTGACCGTAACGACCGTTGGTTATGGTGATGTGGTACCACAAACTGAAAATGGCCGTATTTTTGGAACCTTTCTGATTTTGTTCGGGGTGGTTTTGTTTTCCTTGGTTACTGCGAATATTTCCGCATTTTTGATTGGTTCGGGTCAGCGTAAGCAAGAAAAAGAAATTCTTAATTATGTCCGCTTGATGGAAGAGCGTCTTGAGAGGCAGACGATTGAGAATCAGCAGCATGTTGAAAATATCATTAAGCACATGACCAAAGAAATTCAGGACCTGAAAAGTCAATCAGATGATACAAAGTCAAAGTAATACAAGCTGTTATGATTGCTTGCTTAAAGCAGGTGTTGGAGACTTCTGCGGCATAAAATTTATGCTGCTATCAATAAGTTTGACTTTTGGGTTTTAAAGCCCTATATTCACAGTGTTTAATAAATTTTATTGTAGATCATAAAGGAAATTTCGGATGGCAGATAGACGTCTTCAAGTATTCCATACTGTTGCGAAAGTAATGAGCTTTACCAAAGCTGCTGAAACGCTTCATATGACTCAGCCGGCAGTCACGTTCCAAGTAAAGCAGCTTGAAGATTTCTTTAACACCCGACTTTTCGACCGTACGCACAACAAGATAACTCTGACGGATGCCGGGAAGGTAGTGTATGACTATGCTGACCAGATTCTTGAGCATTATGAGAAGATGAACAGCGAAGTCCGGGAATTGACTGGAGAAGTTACTGGGAGTCTGGTGATCGGTGCAAGTACGACGATTGCCGAATACATGCTGCCAAGCCTTTTGGGTGCGTTCAAAAAGCAATTTGAAGACGTTAATATCCGTCTTCAGGTTGGGAATACCGATGCAATCGTGTCTATGGTCGAAAACAACATGATCGATTTGGGTCTGGTTGAAGCGCCGGTACACAACAAAAACCTTGAAGTGGATGTCTGCCGACTGGATGAAATGCAGTTGATCTGTCCTTTGGATCATCCATTGGCTAAACGCGACAAAGTATCGATCGAAGATTTCAGAAAGTATGGTTATATTTCACGTGAAGAAGGCTCAGGTTCCCGTTCGGTAATTGATACTTACATTCGTGAGCAGGGGTTGAGTTACAGTGACTTAAACGTTGTGATGGAGTTGGGTAGCCCTGAAGCTGTCAAAATGGCTGTAGAGTCTGATGTGGGGGTAGCGATTGTTTCACGTACCACTATCTCTAAAGAGTTGCGTTTGGGTACTCTGAAGGCAATCCCTCTGGATCCACCTATCGTACGTCCGTTCTCTCATGTCCGTCAGAAGCATAAGTTCCGTCATCGCGCGGTCGGTGAGTTGTTGGATTTCGCAATCAACTATTGCCGTGACAAGGCGTTGGAGCAAGGTTTTTCGTTGCCTGAAGACGTATTGAAAGAGCGTCAGAAATAATTTATAGCTTAGATGATTGCTCGAATGATAAAAAAGGCCGTATAAACGGCCTTTTTTGTTTCTGGATGGAAAGTCGCTTGTTACACAATTAAAGTGTTTCTGAAGCGAATAGCGACAATCTTGAACGCTCTCCTTGCTGGAGGGTGATGTGCGCGCCGTGATCCCAGTTCTTGAATCGATCAACCACGTAGGTCAAACCACTTGTCGTTTCTGAAAGGTAGGGGGAGTCGATCTGACCGATGTTACCGATACAGACGATTTTTGTGCCCGCTCCTGCCCGCGTGATCAGGGTTTTCATCTGTTTTGAGGTTAGGTTTTGAGCTTCGTCCAGAATGATGAATTTGTTTTGGAAGGTGCGGCCGCGCATGAAGTTCATGGACTTGATTTTGATGCGTTTGCTCAGTAGTTGTTGGGTGCTCTCTTTTTCCCATTCGGTTGTGTTGGCGCCGTCAGAATTTGTGAGCACCTCAAGGTTGTCCATTAAGGCTCCCATCCACGGCGTCATTTTTTCCTCTTCGGTGCCTGGTAGAAAACCGATGTCTTCGCCAATTGGAATGGTGGCGCGTGTCATGATGATTTCGTTGTAAATGTTCAGGTCCAAAGTTTGCTCTAATGCGGCAGCCAGTGCCAGAAGTGTTTTTCCTGTTCCGGCAATACCTAATAGAGAGACGAAATCGATTTCCGGATCCATCAAGAAGTTTAGTGCCATGTTCTGTTCGGCATTTCGTGCATGAATCCCCCAGATTCCTTGAGTGCCTTTGCCGTAATCCTGCATGTACTCTAATACAGCTTTGTTGTTGGATACGGAACGGACGATGGCATTGAATCCGGCTTCATTTTCACTGATTAAGCATTGGTTGGCATGCCAGTTGCAGGTGTCGTCGACTTCAAGTTCGTAGAAGGTTCGGCTGCCGTCCTGCCACGATTTCATCTGTTTTCCGTGTTCTTCAAAGAAGTTTTCCGGAAGCGATTCCCAGCCAGTATAAAGCAGGTCAACATCTTCCAGTACCCGGTCGTTGTAGTAGTCTTCGGAGTGCAGTCCCACCGCGGAAGACTTGATGCGCATGTTAATGTCTTTAGTGACCAGTGTAACGTTGCGTTGCGGGTAGTTTGCCTTTAGAGCCAAGCCGGTTTGCAGGATGTGATTGTCGGCCTTGTGGCTTGGCAGTGAGATCGGAAGTTCGGCGATCAATGGCTCCGTTTCAAAATAGAGTTTTCCTAAGTGTAGGCCTTCTTTGTCAGAGTGAGGGTGGATTCTTTCAAGTGGTAAGCCTTCTTTGATCTCTTCGAATGATGCATTGCTAATGATTTCGTCAATCAGACGGTTGGTTTCACGAGCGTTTCTGGAAACTTCGGAAATCCCTTTTTTTGCAGCGTCCAATTCTTCCAGTACCGTCATGGATACGAATATGTCATGTTCCTCAAAATTGAACATGGCCATTGGGTCGTGCATCAATACATTGGTGTCCAGTATAAATAATCGTTTGTGCTCATTGGTCATACGAAGGCTTCCTATATGGTTTTAATGGTGCTGCTAGATATTCATTTGCTGAGTTCTTTTAGTTTTTCCAAAACGGCTTGCGCGTGATCCTTTACCTTTACTTTTTGCCACTCTGCGACCAGTTTGCCATCGGGATCGATCAGAAAGGTGCTGCGTACGATTCCCATGTACTCTTTGCCGAAATTCTTTTTAAGTTGGTAGGTGCCAAAGATTTGGCAGAGTTCCGCTTCAGTGTCTGAAATAAGATCAAATGTAAATCCTTGTTTACTTTTAAAGCTTTCATGTCGCTTCATGGAGTCCATTGAGACGCCTAGTATCTGGCAGTTAAGCGCTTGGAACGATTCCCTTAATTCGGAGAAATCTTTTCCTTCGGTGGTACAGCCGGGAGTGCTGTCTTTGGGATAGAAGTATAGGACGGTGTAGTGTTTGAGAAGGTCTTGCTGAGTGATGGTTCGTTCTGATGTGGCGGGCAGTGAAAATTTGGGAACTTTCTGTCCAAGGGAAATATTCATTCGAGGCCTCTTGAATAGTAGATTTTATTCAAGTATGCCGCGTTTTAAAGAGTGTTTCAATAAATAAAAATCAGTTTTCTAAAAAACGATTTTTGTACTGGATTTTGTCGTCAACAGAGGGCCGAATTTAAGTTGAAGTGTTCAGGGGGAAAGGGTAAGATTACCCTTTTTTGAGTTAGCGTAAATCTATTGGAGAATTTCGCCGTGTTTAGAGGCAGTATGGTGGCGTTAGTCACACCTATGTTGGATGATGAATCGATTGATTACGATTCACTTGAGAAATTGGTGGAATTTCATATTGCATCAGGAACCGATGCCATCGTTGCAGTAGGGACGACCGGAGAGTCGGCAACATTGGATATGCAAGAACATTGTGAAGTGGTCAAGTTTGTGGTTGATAAGGTTAATAAACGTGTTCCTGTTATTGCCGGTACAGGCGCTAACTCAACGACGGAAGCAATTGAGTTGACTCAATGCGCTAAAGAAGCAGGTGCGGACGCCTGTCTTCTGGTGACGCCATACTACAATAAGCCGACACAAGAAGGGCTTTATCTGCACTATAAGAAAGTGGCGGAGACCGTCGATATCCCTCAGATCTTATATAATGTTCCAGGTCGTACAGCTTGTGACCTTCTGCCTGAAACCATTATTCGTCTTTCTAAGGTCAAGAATATCATTGGTGTAAAGGAAGCGACGGGCGATCTTTCTCGAGTGGCTGAGATCAAGGCGGGAGTGTCTGACGATTTTGATCTTTATACCGGTGATGACGCCAGCGCGGTCGATTTTATCCTGGCCGGTGGTCATGGCGGAATTTCTGTAACGGCAAACATTGCTCCCAAGCAGGTGCATGAAATTTACCAAGCGGCCCTGGAAGGAAATGAGGAAGAGGCAAAGCGTTTGGATGAGAGTCTGACGGCATTGCATCGAGACCTTTTCGTTGAGGCGAATCCGATTCCTGTTAAGTGGGCCGTTTCTGAAATGGGGTTGTGTGGAAAGGCGATTCGTTTACCTTTAACAGTACTTTCCGAGAAATACCAACCTCTTGTGAAAGAGGCGATGAAGCAAGCGGGTGTCGCTTAAGACAGCTATCAATTTAAAATCAAGAGTAAAGTCCTAAGAATGAACACGCCTACTAAATTTGTTCCTGTGTTGTTAATGTTTTCACTTGCCGGATTGAGTGGGTGTTCAACTCTCTCAAGTTGGGGGAGTTCCGATGAGTCTGATTACCGAGAAACTAATACTCGCTTGGCCAAAGACTTAGAGGTTCCGCCAAATCTGTTTAACCCATCCAAACGTCAAGATCCAATGGAAGTCGTCTTGCAGAAAGCGACGACAGAGAAGCAGAATGATTATATTCCTACTTATAAGGCTTCGGGTGTTGCGATCAATTCGAATCTGTCGGAACGTTGGTTGGAAGTTGATACCATCAACAGTGAACACGTTTGGGATAGCGTAAAACGTTTTCTTTCCACAATGGGGATGAAGATCAAGGAAGAGCGTAAGGACATCGGAATCATTAAGACCGAATTCACCAAACGTACTGAATTGGTTCCGTTAGACGATGTTAGTCCTCTTACCCGTTTGTTGAACAGCTGGCGTCCTGAGTTGGCAGAAGGGGTTTATGATCGTTTCGTCGCACGTGTTGAAACGGATAAGGAAGCCGGCAAAACGCGAGTTTATTTCCATCACCATATGGTGTATTCGCCGGATACCAATTCGGAAATGGGCGGTGAAGATCGTTGGAGAATCAAGCCGTATAATCCTATGATGGAAGCGGAAGCTTTATATAGAGCGATGATTTTCTTCGGTTCGACTTCGGATGTGGCTTTGGCTCAGTTGAAAGTGACCGGAAAGATGTCGGAAGAATTTAACGGTGAGCAGGAATTGGAAGGCCTGGTTCTGCATGCCAATCTTTCACAAAGCTGGGGTTATCTGCAGGCGATGGTGTATCGTGCCGATTGGCAGGTCGATCATTCACGCCAAGAAACGCATCAGATGTGGGTGAAGGTACCTGAGTCAGCAAGAAAAGACGAAGGTTTCCTGTCTAAGCTGGCCTTCTGGAAAGACGATTCGGAAAAAATGCAGTTGCCTGAAATCGTTATGTTGCAGCTTGAAGCGGACGAGAAGAACTCGGAAGTGTCTATTTTGAAAGCCAAGGCGCTGGAAAGCGACACGCCCCTTAACGAAGAAAAGCGTAAGTATTTGTTCGAGCGTTTAGGGTTGATGGGACAGTAAAAAAAGATTTTGATTTTAGGACCCTCGAAGATCGGGGGTTTTTGTTTTTTTGGAAGGACAAAAGATATGCAAATTGTTTGGGGAAATCCTGCTCACTCTGATTACCGTTTGAATCAACTTTTGAACAAGTTAAAGAGTGTTGGCGCAATTGAAGCGGTTCGTTCACAGTTCGTTTATTTCGTGGAGCTGGAAGGGGAGTTATCCTCGACAGAAATGGCTCATTTGAGAGTTCTTTTGAACAATACGGAAGAGAGTCTGGATGCTTCGATTGTTTCCGGAAGCTGTATCGTAACGCCGCGTTTGGGTACGATTTCTCCTTGGTCATCCAAGGCGACGGATATCACCCATACTTGTGGTATTCAGTCTATTCAGCGAATTGAACGTGGTATTGTTTATTTCCTGGAGGGGGTTGCAGAGTCTGATAAGCCAGTAATGGAAGCTCAATTGCATGACCGAATGATGGAACAGGTATTTCATTCATTTGATGAGTTGGAAAATCTGTTTTCCCACCAGTCACCAAGGCCTATGACGACAGTTGATGTTCTGAGTGGTGGTAGGGATGCGTTGGTTAAGGCTAATGCTGAAATGGGATTGGCGTTGAGTGACGATGAAATTGACTATCTGGTCGATGCTTTCACCGGCTTGAAGCGTAACCCGGTTGATGCCGAATTGATGATGTTTGCCCAGGCCAACTCTGAGCACTGTCGCCACAAGATTTTCAATGCTGACTGGACGATTGACGGCGAAGACAAACCAAATTCATTGTTTGGTATGATCCGCAATACTTATCAGAAAAATCCTCAAGGGGTGTTGTCCGCCTATAGCGATAATGCCGCTGTTGTCGAGGGTGCTCAAGCCACTCGATTCTTCCCGGATCCGGTAACCCGTGAATACGGTTACCATTCCGAGCCGGTACACTTCCAGATCAAGGTTGAGACTCACAACCATCCAACTGCGATTTCACCTTGGCCGGGAGCGGCTACGGGTTCCGGTGGTGAGATCCGTGATGAGGGTGCGACCGGTCGTGGTTCCAAGCCTAAGTCCGGTTTGACGGGTTTTACCGTTTCTAATTTGAACATTCCCGGTTTTAAACAGCCTTGGGAGCGAGAGTATGGCAAGCCAGGGCGTATCGTAACGCCTTTCGAAATCATGATCGAAGGACCTTTGGGAGCAGCCGGTTTCAACAATGAATTCGGTCGTCCAGCCATCAATGGTTATTTCCGTACTTATGAAAATACATTGATGACCCATGATGGAGAAGAGGTACGTGGTTATCACAAGCCGATCATGTTAGCGGGTGGTCTGGGTAGTATCCGTGAAGTTCATATCCACAAAAATGACATTCCAGTTGGTGCCAAGTTGGTTGTGTTGGGTGGTCCAGCTATGTTGATCGGTCTTGGCGGTGGTGCAGCGTCTTCGGTTGATAGCGGTGCAGGTTCCGAAAATCTGGATTTTGCTTCCGTGCAACGTGAAAACCCTGAAATGGAGCGCCGTGCGCAAGAGGTGATTGACCGCTGTACTTATTTGGGCGAAAACTCGCCAATTGCGTCTATCCACGATGTGGGTGCAGGTGGTTTGTCTAACGCTTTCCCGGAATTGGTGAATGATGCGGGTAAGGGTGCAATCTTCGATCTGCGCAAGGTGCCGAATGACGAACCGGGCATGTCGCCAATGGAAATCTGGTGTAACGAATCTCAGGAACGCTATGTTATTGCGGTTTACCCTGATCAGATCGAACAGTTCGAAGCTCTATGTAAGCGTGAACGTTGCCCGTATGCCATCGTGGGTGTTGCCACTCAAGAGCAAAAGCTGGTCGTTAATGACACGGTTTTCGATAACAATCCAGTGGATATGCCGTTGAATGTACTTTTGGGCAAGCCACCAAAAATGCATCGTACTGTTGAGTCGAGATTGGTTCCCCAGCCAGGCTTTGAAACGGCGGTTTTGGATTTTGAAGATGTGACCGAACGTTTGTTGAAGTTGCCTACGATTGCGGATAAATCTTTCTTAATTACCATCGGGGACCGAAGCATCACCGGTATGGTTACTCGTGATCAGATGGTCGGACCTTGGCAGGTTCCTGTGGCGAATGCCGGGGTGACTTGTTCGGATTATAAAGGTTATACCGGTGAAGCGATGGCGACGGGTGAGCGTCCACCGGTTGCATTGATCAATCCTAAAGCTTCTGCACGTTTGGCGATTGCTGAAGCGATCACTAATATCTCGTGTGCGAAAATCGCTGAAATGGGCAAAATCAAGATTTCTGCCAACTGGATGGCTGCAGCCGGTCACCCTGGAGAAGATTCCGCTTTGTACGATGCCGTGGAAGCGGTTGGCTTGGAATTGTGCCCTCAATTGGGAATTGCAGTACCGGTCGGTAAAGATTCCATGTCGATGAAAACTGTTTGGCAAGATGGTGATCAGGATAAGGCTGTTATTTCGCCTGTTTCTTTGAACATCACGACTTTCGCTCCGGTTGAGGATGTCCGTAAAACGGTGACACCTCAACTTAGAACGGATTTGGGTGAAACCGAGCTTTTGGTCATCGATCTCGGGCGTGGTCAAAACCGTATCGGTGCAAGCTGTTTGGCACAGGTTTACAATCAGATCGGTGATGTGTCGGCTGACTTAGATAGCGCTGATGATCTATTGAATTTATTTAATGCAACTCAGGCGATGTTGGCTGATGACTTGATGGTCGCTTATCACGATCGTGCCGACGGTGGCCTTTTGGTTACGTTGTTGGAAATGGCGTTTGCCGGACATTGTGGTTTGAATGTGGACGTTTCTGCATTGGGTTCCGAGCCGGTTGCCGCTTTGTGTGCTGAAGAAGTCGGTGTTGTGATTCAAGTTAAATCGACGGATAAAGCCAGTATTGAAGCTATATTGGAAGCCAATAATCTGACTGGTATGTCACACTGGATTGGAACGCCAGCGTTGGATGACCAGATTAAAATTGTTGCTCATGGTGAAACCATGTTGCTTAAACCGCGCAAAACGTTACAGGCATGGTGGTCTGAAACAAGTTATCGCATGCAGGCCTTACGAGATAACGAAGATTGCGCCCAGCAGGAATTCGATGCAATTTCCAATGATGCGAATACAGAATTGTCAGTGAATTTGACGTTTGATATCAACGAAGATATCACTGCTGAGTTCGCCGGTAAACCTCGCCCGAAAGTTGCAATTCTTCGAGAGCAGGGCGTCAACGGTCAGCAGGAAATGGCTGCCGCATTCAACCGTGCCGGATTCGATGCGGTTGATGTGCATATGTCTGACGTATTGTCGGGTGAAGTCAAGTTTGATGGTTTCAGAGGCTTGGTGGCTTGTGGTGGTTTCTCATACGGTGACGTATTGGGTGCCGGTCGTGGTTGGGCGAATTCAATCCTTTTCAATGATACCGCTCGTGAAGAGTTTGCTCAGTTCTTCCAGCGTGAGGACACCTTTACCTTAGGTGTTTGTAACGGCTGTCAGATGCTGTCGAACTTGAAGGAAATTATTCCGGGGGCTGAAAGTTGGCCAAAATTTGTCCGCAACCATTCAGAACAGTTTGAAGCACGTTTTTCATTGGTTGAAATTCAGTCTTCTCCTTCCGTGTTGTTGCAGGGAATGGAGGGAACCCGTATTCCGGTTCCTGTCGCGCATGGTGAAGGGCGTATGGATTTTGGTAATGGTTCGGCTTCCGATGTTGAAGGTCTTGTCGGGCTTCGATATGTCGACAGTACAGGTGCTCCGACGGAAGCGTATCCGTTTAATCCGAATGGTACGGTTGGTGGTATGACCGGTCTGACAACGAAGGATGGACGCGTCACTATTATGATGCCACACCCTGAGCGTGCGTTCAGAACGGTACAGAATTCTTGGCATCCAGATGACTGGTTAGAGGATGCTCCATGGATGCGCATGTTTAGAAATGCGCGGAAGTGGGTTGGTTAATCAGTTCTAATTTATAACTAGGGGTAAATTTGTCGGCCTTAATTTTCCATAAGGAATTTTTTGGGGTCGATAACTTTGCTTTATTTGACTTTATAAGGTTTATTCTTTAAATTTGCTGGGCTTTGTTATAGCCCATTTTTAGAGTGAGCCAAAATTGAAACTAAAACGGAGAGAGTCCGAATGTCTTTAAATCGTCGTGAATTTTTACATGTAATGTCTATGGCTGCAGCTGCAGGGATGTTACCAGGTACTGCAAGTGCAATGTCTTCAGGTACAGACAAAGCTGCAGCAGCAAAAGCTTCTGCAGAAATCTATAACCAGCCTATGAAAGGTAAGGTTCGTCTGCTGCACATTACAGATACGCACGCCCAGTTAAAGCCAATCTATTTCCGTGAGCCGAACGTAAACTTGGGTACTGGTCCAGCTTTCGGTAAATTGCCTCACGTTGTTGGTACAAAATTGTTAAAAGAGCTTGGTATTGAGCCAAACACACCTCTTGCACACGCTTTCACTTACATTAACTTCCAAGATGCTTCTGAACAGTACGGTAAAGTAGGTGGTTTCGCACACGTTAAAACCCTTTTGGATAAATTGCGCGAGCAAGCTGGTGGACGTGAAAACACGTTGACTATGGATGGTGGTGACTTGTGGCACGGTTCCGGTACTGCGCTTTGGACTCGTGGTGCGGACATGGTTGAAGCGTCAAACCTACTAGGTGTTGACATCATGACCGGTCACTGGGAATTTACATACACTGAAGAAGAAGTGTTGAAGAACTTGAACAACTTCAAAGGTGAATTCCTTGCACAGAACATCCGTATCAAAGAAGATTCATTGTTTGGTGACGCATATCGTGAAATGGTTGAAGCGAACAACGGTGTTGGTCTTTATGACGAAGACGAAGCACGTGCATTCAAGCCATACACAATCAAAATCGTTAACGGTGAGCGTATCGCTGTTGTAGGTCAGGCTTTCCCACGTACTGCAAACGCTAACCCACAGTCTAACTTCCCGGATTGGTCTTTCGGTCTTCGTGAAGATGCGCTTCAGGAAACAATCGACAAGATCCGTGAAACTGAGAAGCCAGCGGCAGTCGTTATGATTTCTCACAACGGTATGGATGTTGACATCAAGATGGCTTCACGTATCAACGGTCTAGATGCGATCTTTGGTGGTCACACTCACGACGGTATTCCTAAGACTACTCCGGTTAAGACTCCAGAAGGTGGTGTATGTCACGTAACAAACGCCGGTTCTAACGGTAAGTTTGTTGGTTGCATGGACTTGGATATCTCTAACGGTAAATTGAAAGGCGTTGATTACAAGTTGCTACCTGTATTCTCTAACATCTTGGATGCAGATCAGGAAGTAACGACTTTCATCGATCACCTATATACTCGTAAGTACGATACAAACATCGTTGAATCTCGTGATCCTTCACGTGCATACAGTAAAGAGCGTCTAGGTAAGACTTACGGTGAAATCCTGAACGAAGAGCTAGCGGTAGCGGAAGATACTCTATACCGTCGTGGTAACTTCATGGGTACTTGGGATCAGATCATCGTAAACTCTCTACGTGAAGAGCATGATACTCAGATCGCTATGTCTGCCGGTGTACGTTGGGGTACTTCTGTTCTAGCTGGTGAAACCATCACTATGGAGCGCGTAATGGATGAAACTTCTATGACTTATGGTGAAACTTATAAGTCTGAAGTAACCGGTGCTCAAATGAAGGATATCCTAGAAGGTATCTGTGAGAACCTATTCCAGAAAGACCCATACCTACAGTCTGGTGGTGATATGGTTCGTCTTGGTGGTATGGACTACACTTGTGAGCCAAACGCTACACTAGGTAACCGTATCTCTGACATGCGTTTGGATGACGGTACGCCTCTAGAAGCTAACAAGACATACACTGTTGCCGGTTGGGCACAGGTTGAGTCTGTTGGTGACGGCCGCTTGATGTGGGATGTTGCTGCTGACTACCTACGTCGTCATAAGAGCGACATGAAGCTTAAGAAGGTTAACCATCCTAAGCTTAAGGGTGTTAAGGACAACCCAGGTATCGAAGCTTACCCAGGTGAGATGGCTTAATTTAAACTTAAGCTTTCGATTAAAAAAAACCGGCTCTAATGCCGGTTTTTTTATGTCCGGAAAAAATGAACAGGCTTGTTTGGATTGTTATTTGGCTGAGTTAAGGATTATTGACGTACCGTATTGTTTGGTGATGTCCCAAGAGGTATACGTAAAAGGAAAATGGGCGTTATAAATTTTGGTTTGAATGAGTTGTTCTACCGGATCGGTCTGGTATTAGGAGTGTGAGAGGATGAAGATGAATTTGGGAGATGGGGAGGGAGCCCGCCTGACGGGCTTTGAAGTCCGTGCAGGCAAGATGGTTCTAGATGGTTATTAGGCCACAATTATTGAATTTTGAGATATGAGAAGCCTTCGCTTTGCAGGATGGCGATCTTTGCCACACCGGAAGGTGTCAATTCAATTCCTTTATAGATCTTATCTTTTGCCAGACCGACTTCGTCACGTGTTTTGTCGCAAAGTTCGACTTTCACGCCACGAACCGTAATCAGGCTCTGTAAACGGCCTTTAAGCTCTTCACGGCGTTCAAGTAGTGGCTGATCTGCTTCGTAAGGCGTGCCTTTCAAATCGTCGTCGGTTGTGAAGCGTAAGCCGTAGCCGACAAATACTAAATGTACTTCCGGCTCCATCAATTCAGACTCGTAGAAGTTGAGAATGTTGTTGATGGAAGTTAGTGTAGCCGAATAGCGGGTCGGATCCTTGAAGTCGACGTGGTAGACGACTTTAGCACCGTCATCGGCAGCTTGCGCCGTAGTGATTGACGATACGGCAAGCACGATACCGGCGATAAATGCTTTAAAACCTTTGTGGAACATGTTCATCGTTGATTCCCCTCGTTGGTTTACAGGATGTTGGTGATGTCTTTTTTGCCTTCAATCGCTTCAATGGCTTTATTGACACGCATGAATAGGGTTTGGCTGTCCTCTTCAGGTTTGCGCAGTTCGGTCACGCCTGCATGGCTGGTCAGGCAGGTCGTCGTACCGTCATCCAGTTTGATTGTCTGGGCAGTGATGGTTTCCTGTGCCAGTTTGGCGATGCGGAAGGCATCGACCGCTTTGACTTCCGGCAGAACCACCATGAACTGGTCGCAGCTCAAGCGGCCGATGTGGCCAAGATCTTTAATGACGTTCTTGATTGCATGAGCAGCGGTGAGAATCGCTGTATCACCCATCTCATGACCATAACGGTCGGTGATGCGTTTGAAGCAATCCAGGTTGATCTTGAATAGTGACAGAGGCTGATTGTTCAACTTGGCTTTGCTGATCTCTTCGTTGACGATGTCGAAGAAGAAGTCACGGTTGTACAAGTTGGTCAGAGGGTCGTTGGAAGAGAGGTGTTCTAACTGTTCTTCCATGTGTTTACGACTGGTGATGTTGATCGCCAACCAGATGGCTGCTGGCTGTTCATAAGCGCCTTCGTTGATCGGGTAGACACGCGCTTCGTACCACTGACCACCTTTGGTTGAGCTGTCGTGGACACCTTCAACTTCTTCATCCGCCAACTGGTATTCGATCTCCTGTAAGCGACCGCTTTTGATGGCGTTCTGCACAACAAGCAGGAAACGTTCAGCCATTTTTTCAGGCAGGACGTCACTGTATTTCTTGCCGATCAGTTCGGAGCCGTCGGCGTATAAAGAGCGTTCCTGTCCACCTATGATGTCCAGATAGGTGCCGTCCTGACCCATGACGAAAATCGGGTCGGGCATGGCGTTGGCAATGGCGATAAGATGAGAGTTGATATTTTCTTCAGTCATTGGAATCCCTAGTCCTTGCTAATCGGTTTGTATTTAATGCGATGTGGTTGTGCGGCATCCGCACCTTTGCGGCGTTTCAAGTCTTCTTCGTAATCTGAGAAGTTTCCTTCGAACCATTCGACATGTGAATCCCCTTCGAAAGCCAGCATGTGCGTGGCGATACGATCCAGGAACCAACGGTCGTGGGAGATGACCACGGCGCAACCGGCGAATTCCAGTAGGGCTTCTTCCAAAGCACGCAGAGTTTCAACATCAAGGTCGTTGGTCGGTTCATCCAGCAGCAGCAGGTTCCCGCCGCTTCTTAAAGTCTTTGCCAAGTGGACGCGGTTGCGCTCACCGCCTGAAAGTTGACCGATTTTTTTCTGTTGGTCTCCGCCTCGGAAGTTGAAGCGGCTACAGTAGGCTCGAGAATTGAATTCCATGTTTCCGACCATGAAGACATCATCACCACCGGAAATCTCTTCCCAGACGGTGTTGTTGTCGTTCAAAGCGTCACGGCTCTGGTCAACGTAGGATAGCTGTACGGTTTCACCGAATTCGATAGAACCGCTGTCGGGCTGTTCCTGCCCGGTCAGCATGCGGAATAGGGTGGACTTACCGGCACCGTTGGCACCGATGATTCCGACAATTCCCCCTTGTGGCAGGCGGAAGTTCAGGTCGTCGATCAGTAAGCGATCGCCGAAACCTTTGGAAATGTGGTTGACCTCAATGACTTTTTCACCCAAGCGTTCCGCAACCGGGATATAAATTTCGTTGGTTTCGTTACGTTTTTGGTGTTCGGAGCTACTCAGTTCTTCAAAGCGTGATAAACGTGCTTTGGATTTGGCGTGACGGCCCTTTGGATTGGAGCGTACCCATTCCAATTCGTTTTTCATAGTTTTGATTCGGGCCGCTTCGGTTTTGGCTTCCTGCTCCAAGCGTTTCTCTTTCTGTTCCAGCCAAGAAGAGTAGTTGCCTTCGAAAGGAATCCCTTCGCCGCGATCCAACTCAAGAATCCATTCAGCGGCGTTATCCAGGAAGTAACGGTCGTGAGTGATGGCCACCACGGTACCCGGGAAGTCGAGCAGGAAGCGTTCCAACCAAGCGATGGATTCTGCATCCAGATGGTTGGTTGGCTCGTCTAATAGCAACATGTCCGGTTTTTCCAAAAGCAGTTTGCAAAGTGCGACACGGCGGCGTTCACCACCGGAAAGTTTGCTGACATCCGCATCCCAAGGAGGCAGGCGTAATGCATCGGCAGCGATATCTAGGGTACGGTCCAGATTGTGCCCGTCTTTGGCTTGGATCAAGTCTTCGATTTCGGCTTGCTTTTTGGCAAGTTCGTCAAAGTCGGCATCCGGTTCGGCGTAGGCGGCATAAACCGCGTCCAGGTCGGCCAAAGCCTGTTTGACGTCCGCTACGGCTTCTTCGATATTGCCGCGTACGTCCTTGCTTTCATCCAGTTGGGGTTCCTGAGGCAGGTAGCCGATTTTAATTCCCGGTTGTGGGCGGGCTTCACCGACGATATCGGTGTCGATACCGGCCATGATCTTCAATAGTGTGGATTTACCGGAACCGTTTAAACCTAAAACCCCGATTTTGGCTCCGGGGAAGAATGACAGTGAGATGTCTTTCAAGATGTGGCGGTTTGGCGGGACGACTTTCCCGACGCGGTTCATGGTATAAACGAATTGAGCCATTTAGCAGTTTCCTAAAATTTTCTAATCTAACTTCAAAAATACAAATAATAATGCATGCAACTTTACCGAAAAAACGGGCGTTTATAAAGATAAACCGTCTTCTGGATGGATAAGATTTGTAAATGTATGGATTGCCGTGGTTATTTGGCTTGAAAACGGGTAAAATTCTCATCTTTGAACAAACTAAAACTTGAGACGGAGAACCTTTTCATGTTCACAAAATCTATGACCATTGCCGGTTACGATGATTTGATCGCAGATGCCATCCAAAACGAAGAGAAACGACAAGAATCTCACATCGAATTGATCGCGTCTGAAAACTACACCAGTCCGCGAGTGATGGAAGCGCAAGGCTCGTGCTTTACCAACAAATATGCGGAAGGTTATCCAGGAAAACGCTACTACGGTGGTTGTGAATTCGCGGATATCGTTGAACAAGCGGCGATCGACCGTGCTAAGGAATTGTTTGGAGCGGATTATGCAAACGTTCAGCCGCATTCCGGTTCCCAAGCAAACGCAGCGGTTTATATGGCTTTGGTCGAGCCGGGCGATACGGTTTTGGGTATGAGCTTGGCGCACGGTGGTCACTTGACTCACGGTTCTCACGTCAGTTTCTCAGGTAAGATCTACAACGCGGTTCAGTACGGAATCGATTCCGTTACCGGTAAGATCGATTACGATGAAGTTCAGGCATTGGCTAACGAGCATAAGCCTAAGATGATCATCGCCGGTTTCTCAGCCTACTCTCAAGTTATTGATTGGCAGCGTTTCCGCGACATCGCGGATTCGGTTGGCGCTTACTTGTTTGTTGATATGGCTCACGTGGCTGGTCTGGTTGCCGGTGGTTTGTATCCTAACCCTGTACCGTTCGCGGATGTTGTGACGACTACGACCCACAAGACTCTTCGCGGTCCTCGTGGTGGTTTGATCCTGGCCAAATCCAATCCGGAATTGGAAAAGAAATTGAACTCTGCGATTTTCCCGGGTGGTCAAGGTGGTCCTTTGGTTCACGTCATGGCGGCAAAAGCGGTTGCTTTCAAAGAGTGTCTTGAGCCTGAATGGAAAACGTATTGCCAGAATGTGGTTAACAACGCACAGGCAATGGCAAAAATCTTCATGCAGCGTGGATGTGATGTTGTTTCCGGCGGAACTGAAAACCACTTGTTCCTTGTCAGCCTGATCGAGAAAGGTTTGACTGGTAAGCTGGTTGATGCGGCTTTGGATAGCGCGCACATCACCATCAATAAAAACTCGGTTCCGAACGATCCGATGTCTCCGTTTGTGACTTCCGGTATCCGTGTTGGTACGGCGGCCGCGACCACGCGTGGTTTCACTGAAGAAGATTGTACGAACCTTGCGACGTGGATGTGTGACGTAATCGATGCTTGTGACCAGGAAAACGAGACCTGGGACGAAGCGGTGATTGCGGATGTTCGCGCTAAAGTTTCTGCTTTGTGTGAAGCTAAGCCGGTTTACAAGTAATTTCAGTTTTTACGAACTGAATTCGAGTTCTAAAAAACCACCAGGCCTGGTGGTTTTTTAGCATCTGCAAAAGAGTTTCTTGAATTTTTGGTATTTGTTTTTATAAAAATCTTGGATTTGACTTGGGTTTTTATAAAAGAGATTATCAGATAAATCATTGTCCATGGAGTGAATGAGGTATGCATTGTCCGTTTTGTAATGCGCCGGATACGAAGGTGGTGGATTCACGTCTTGCGACCGAAGGTGCTCAAGTACGCCGCCGCAGAGAATGTCTGCAGTGCGGGGAGCGCTTCACCACTTATGAGTCGGCGGAACTCTCGCTGCCTCGAGTCGTGAAAAGCGATGGCAATCGTGAGCGTTTCGATGAGGAGAAAATTCGCCGTGGCTTGATCAAGGCACTGGAAAAACGCCCGGTTGAGAGCGATGCCATCGACCAGATCATCAGTCAGATGACCAAACGCCTAATGTCTGAAGGTGTGCGAGAAATCCCTTCCTCCCAGCTAGGAGAGTGGCTGATGGAAGCTTTGAGAGAGTTGGATCAGGTCGCTTATGTGCGTTTCGCTTCAGTTTACCGTTCTTTCCAGGATGTAAACGCCTTTAGGGAAGAAATTGAAAAACTGGTGATGGCCACGACCGCTAAAATGGATAATGGCAATTCATGACGGAACGTTTTTCAGAAGAAGACGAACGTTTTATGCAACTGGCCATTGATTTGGCCGGCAAAGGCATCTATTCGACCAAACCGAATCCGGCTGTCGGCTGTATTCTAGTCAAGAACGGAAGCATTGTCGGTCAAGGGTGGCACAGAAAAGCCGGTTTGCCGCATGCGGAAAGGGTGGCGTTGGCGGAAGCCGGTGATGAGGCGCAAGGCTCAACCGCTTATGTGACTTTGGAACCTTGTTCGCATCACGGCCGGACACCGCCGTGTGCCGATGGTTTAATTGAAGCGGGTGTGGCTCGTGTCGTCGTCGCCATGCGAGATCCGAATCCTTTGGTAGCCGGTTCCGGTATCGAGAGGATGCAGCAAGCTGGAATTGCTGTAGAAGTGGGTCTGTTGTCCGAGCAGGCGAGAGAATTGAATCCGGGGTTTATTCAAATGATGGAAAAGCAAAGACCTTTTGTGCGGTTGAAGATGGCCAGTAGTTTGGATGGACGTACGGCGATGGCAAACGGTGAAAGCCAATGGATCACCGGTCCGGAGGCGCGCATTGAAGTGCATAAATTGCGTGCTCGAAGTGGAGCGATTGTGACCGGTATCGGAACTGTATTGGCCGACGATCCAAGTATGAATGTTCGTCTTCCGGAAGCCGTGTTGGCGGAAATGAATCTGGATGAGAGATCCTGCCAGCCGTTACGAGTGGTGCTTGATCCGAACCTAAGTATGCCGTTGGACGCTAAAATGCTTTCATGTCCGGGGCGCACGGTTCTGATGACGTCGAAAGAAACCATTGAACGTGACCTCGGTCAGGTAGAGGCTTTGATCGAAGCAGGGTATGAACTGGTTGCGGTGTCTTCCGAGGAGGATCGTCTCGATATCGGATCGGTGTTGGATTATCTGGCTCAGGAAGAAGAAATTCGCGAAGTGATGGTGGAATCCGGTGCGATTGTGGCCGGAGCCTTTATTCAATCGGGTACGGTTGATGAATTGCATAGTTTCATCGCACCTGTTTTGATGGGGCACCAGGCCAAACCGATGTTTGTGCTGCCCGGAATGGAGTCGATGGAGGACAAGTTGTCTTATCGAATCGAGTCCATAAACCGGTTGGGTGAAGACGTACATATGATCCTGATACCGAAAACGGATCAGGAAACGAACCAGGCTTAAGAGGAAATATTGGTCAATGTTCACGGGAATTATCCAGGCAGAAGGCTTTATAGAAAAAATCGAGTCCCGTCAGGGCGATTGGCATGTCACCATCAATACTGGAAAGCTCGATATGAGCGATGTTCAGATTGGTGACAGTATCGCCGCCAATGGAATTTGTTTGACGGCGATCGAATTAGGTGGGCAGTCTTATGTGGCGGATGTGTCAGGTGAGACTTTGAGTGTGACCACGGCAGGTGAATGGCATGTGGGTACGCCGGTCAACCTGGAGAAGGCTTTGCGTTTGCAGGATCGTTTGGGCGGCCACTTGGTCAGCGGACATGTTGACGGTGTAGGTGTGGTGAAGTCAGTTGCTCAGGATGCCCGTTCCTGGCGTTATGAAATTGAAGCGCCGATTGAGCTTTGTAAATACATTGCAGGAAAGGGTTCGATTTGCATCAACGGTATCAGTCTGACGGTCAATCAGGTCGACGGCTGTGTGTTTGGCGTCAATATTGTTCCTCATACCCGTCAGGAGACGACCATCAAACATTTTAAACCGGGTACTCAGGTAAACTTGGAAGTAGATTTATTAGCGCGTTATTTGGAGCGGATGCTGTCCGCTCCACAAGCGGAATCGACATCGAAAATCACGCCGGAATTCTTGGCGGAAAATGGATTTAAATAAGCATGCAGTTAAATACGATTGAAGAACTGATTGAAGATTACAAGCAAGGCAAGATGGTTATTCTGATGGATGACGAAGACCGTGAAAATGAAGGGGATCTTTTGGTGCCTGCCAGTACGGTAACGGCAGAGGATATTAACTTCATGGCACGTTACGGCCGTGGTCTGATCTGCCTGACAATGACGCGTGAACGTTGTAATCAACTGCACTTGCCTTTGATGGTGCGTGATAACAAAGATCCTCATGGCACCAACTTCACTGTCTCTATTGAAGCGGCGGAAGGTGTAACGACTGGTATCTCTGCCGCCGATCGCGCGGTGACCGTGCGGACGGCTGTGGCGAAAGAAGCTTCGCCGGGCGATATTGTAACGCCGGGGCATATTTTCCCTTTAATGGCACAACCAGGCGGCGTCCTGACACGTGCGGGGCATACCGAAGCGGGTTGCGATTTGGCTCGTTTGGCTGGTTTTGAACCGGCCTCGGTAATCGTTGAAATCATGAACGAAGACGGCTCTATGGCCCGTCGCGACGATCTGGAAGCTTACGCTCAGGAACACGGCTTGAAAATCGGTACGATTGCCGACCTGATTCAGTATCGCCTGCAAAACGAAAAGACAATCGAGCGCGTCTCAGAATGTAAGTTGCCGACCGAATACGGTGAATTCAAATTGGTGGGTTATCAGGATGTGGTTGAACACAAGGCGCATTTCGCTCTGGTGTACGGTCAGTTGGATCCGGAACAGCCGACGGCGGTTCGTGTACATATGCTCGACACTCTGTGTGATGTTTTCGGTTCTACTCGAGGCGAATGCGGATGGTCGTTGCAAAAGGCGATGCAGCAGATCGTTCAGGAAGGTAGTGGTGCGATTGTGGTACTGCGCAAGCATGAAGAGGCTGGCGAGTTGCTTGATAAGATTCAGCAGTTCCAGATGCGTGACTTGGGTGTGAAATCTCCGGAACGCATTGTGGAAGACGATACTAAGACCTATGGTTTGGGTGCTCAAATTATAGCGGATCTGAATATTCGAAAGATTAAGGTTATCGGTTCGGCGTGGAAGATGAACGCATTGAGCGGATTCGGGTTGGAAATTACCGAAGTACTACCGAAAATTGAATGATTTAAACAGATAAATTACGGATAAAAACCCCATTGGGTCTGAAATTTTTCTATTTAACGGCAAATATGGCAAAATACCGCATTAGATATCGGTATGAAATTAATTTAAGAGAACTATAAATGAAAACGATCGTTGGAAACTTAACTGCAGCAGACATGAAAATCGGTTTGGTGGTTGGCCGCTTTAACAGCTTTATTGTTGATCACCTAGTTGAAGGTGCCGTCGATACAATCGTGCGTCACGGTGGTGATGAAGCCAATATCGATAAGGTGATGGTTCCGGGTGCTTTTGAGATTCCTCTGGTCGCACAGAAAATGGCGAATTCCGGAAAGTACGACGCCATTGTTGCATTGGGTGCGGTTATTCGAGGCGGAACGCCACATTTCGACTACGTAGCCGGTGAATGTGTCAAAGGACTAGGTCAAGTTCAGTTGAATAGCGGAATTCCGGTTTCATTCGGCGTTTTGACGGTTGACAGCATCGAACAGGCAATTGAACGCGCGGGAACCAAGGCGGGTAACAAGGGTGAAGAATGCACTTTGGCAGCCATTGAGATGGTTAACGTATTAAAACAATTATAAAGTAGTTCACTGAATGAAAGATTTGAATCAAGTACAGCCTGGCAAGGGCGAAGAAGTCATCGAAGACGAACCGAAGGTGTCACAGCGTACCGAGACCCGTCGCGTTGCTCTGCAAGCGTTATATCAATGGCAGATGAATGCGGATGAACCGTTTGTCATTGCCAAGCAGTTCAATGAGGACGGCTTGTTGTCGGGCGTCGATGCAGAATTGTTCAACGAACTGTTAACCGAAGTATCTGCTAAGGCAACTGACTTGGACGAGGTTTACGGCTCTTTGCTTGACCGTTCAGTTTCGATGATCGATCCGGTCGAGAAAACCATTATGCGTATGGGTGTATACGAATTGCAGGCCAAGCCTGAAATTCCGTATAAGGTTATCATCAATGAGTGTGTTGAGTTGGCCAAGCGCTTTGGTGCCGAGGAGAGTCATAAGTACGTTAATGGTGTTCTGGATAAGGTTGCTCAGCAACTAAGAAGCCTGGAAGTGAATGCTTCTTAATTGAAAAACGGGTAAAACTTATGAAGAAAGCCCCGCAGGTTTTAACGACTTGCGAGGCTTTTTTTGTAATAGGGGAATGCAGTGTCCGAAGAATTTAATTTGATTGACCGCTACTTTTTGCCGTTGAGCCAAAATTTATCTGCTGATGAAGTCGGTATCGGCGATGACGGCGCCGTATTGACGCCGCCGGAAAACCATCAGCTAGTAGTGGTTACCGACACCTTGGTGGCTGGTGTACACTTTCCTCTCGAAACCTCTGCCTATGACGTGGCCTGGAAAGCTTTAGCGGTGAATCTCAGTGATTTGGCGGCGATGGGAGCGATTCCGGGTTCTTTTACGTTGGCCTTGACTTTGCCGGAAAATGATCCGGCCTGGTTAGAGTCTTTTTCCCTGGGGCTTGCAGAATTAAGCCGACTCTATCGGATCTCTCTGGTTGGTGGTGACACTACAAAAGGCCCTCTGACGGTGACTGTGACCGCAAATGGTTGGGTTGAAAAAGGGCGAGCCATATTGCGTTCCGGCGCGGACGAGGGCGACCTTATCTGTGCTTCCGGTTGTTTGGGCGATGCCGGTTTGGGCTTGAAAGTCGCAATGCGTACTTTTGAAGGAAATCAGCAGGCCTGTCTGTCTAAAGCGGACATGGAATCTTGCCTGGAAGCCTTGAACCGTCCTAAGCCACAGCTTGATTTGGGCCGTCAGTTAACCGATTTTGCTTCGGCAGCGATCGATGTTTCGGATGGTTTGTTGGCGGATTTGGGGCATATTCTGGAAAAGTCTTCAGCTAAAACAGGCAGGGTGTTAGGCGCCGAGCTCTATCTGGATCAGGTACCTATATCCGAGGCAATGCGTAAATGGATTGATGAAACCGGAGACTGGAGTTTGCCGCTTTCGGCCGGAGACGATTATCAGTTGTGTTTTACAGTCCGCGAGAAGGATTGGGAGGCTTTGAGTACAAGACTCGTAGGTCTACAGATGGATGTGAAGCCTATTGGCAGAATCCAGTCGGTACAGGGCGTGCAAATCAAAGAGACGGAAGGGGGAGAAGTGCTTTCTGACGTTTTATCGATAATCAATGGTTATCAACATTTCTGATCTTATGCGAGATTAAAGATGACTGTCTTTTAGTCAGGATTTACCCACATCCGGTTTTAAGGAAGTTGGATGTGGGTTTTATAGGTTACGGTACTGGAATCAATCCTTGAATTGACGACGCTTTTGAACACCTTTTGCTAGTGTATCCAAAATGCTTTCACTGTCTTCCCAGCCGATGCAGGCATCGGTGATGCTTTGTCCATAAGTCAATGGTTGACCGGGCTTCACATCTTGACGACCTTCAAGCAGATGACTCTCAATCATAGCACCCATGATATGGTGCGAACCTTTTGATAGCTGTTCTGCGATCGAATCTGCTACGACCATTTGGCGTTCATGTTGTTTGCTGCTGTTTGCGTGGCTGCAATCCACCATTAACTTGTCTTCAACGCCGGCCGACTGAAGCATTTCAACCGCTTCTTTAACGTGCGCTTCATCGTAGTTCGGCCCTTTGTTTCCACCGCGCAGAATAACGTGACAATCCGGGTTCCCCGTGGTCTCGAAGATGGCCGAATGGCCTGCTTTGGTCAGGGACATGAAAATGTGTGGGTTGTTCGCCGCGCGAATTGCGTCTACGGCAATCTGGAAGCCTCCGTCCGTGCTGTTTTTGAATCCGACCGGGCAGGATAGACCGGATGCCAGTTCACGATGCCCTTGGCTCTCGGTGGTTCTGGCGCCGATTGCACCCCATGAAATCAAATCTGCAATGTATTGAGGGGAAATCAGGTCCAGGAACTCCGTCGCGGCAGGTACACCCATGTCGTTGATGTCGAGCAGAAGGGAGCGTGCTAACTCCAAGCCGCGGTTGATTTCGAAGGATTCATTCAGACCAGGGTCATTGATCAGGCCTTTCCAGCCAACAGTCGTACGCGGTTTTTCGAAGTAGACGCGCATCACGATCAATAGGTCTTCTTTGTGTTTGGCGATTTCCGCTTTGAGCTTCTCTGCGTATTCACGCGCCGCTTCCGGATCGTGGATCGAGCAAGGGCCGATGATGATCAACATGCGGTCGTCACGTCCAGACAGGATATTGTGAATCTGTTGACGCGTATCATACACCGTCTGGGCAGCCATTTCTGTAATTGGAAATTGCTCATGCAGTTCGCATGGTGGACGGACTTCTGTAATGTTTTTGATACGTAGATCATCGGTCTGATACTGCGTCATAATCAACCCTGTTTTCAAGTAAGACTCAATTTGTGAGTGAACGTTATTTTTAGAGCAAAATATTATGCCATTTTATTGATTGAATTGCTTTAGGATTTTATGGCTATGTACGTTTTGTTTATGGAAAAACCTTCAAAAAAGGTGTTGGTTGAAAATCAACAGGCCTGCCGGGAATGAAATTGAACGAAAAAATCACTTCAATCGCCTAAAGATAGGGGCGATGGGGATGGTTATTAAATTGTTTTGTGCTAAACTTACGGGGTTTAAAATTTATTGCTTAATTTTTAAAAAATTAAATTATTTCTAGGCAGAAAGAACGTGCATTGTAAATACATAATTCAAGGCTACACCGAAGATGGCCGAAAATTCAGACCCAGTGATTGGATCGACCGTATCGCGTCAATGATGGCGAGTTATGGTACTGCGCATCGCCTTGTATTTTCTGAGTTGTTGCATCCGGAATTATATGAGGGCGAAAAATGCCTGATCATCGACACGGAATTGGAAATCAAAAACCCGATCATGTTTCAATACGTGATGAACTTCGTGAAAAGCAATAAATTAAAGATGTCACGTGTCTGTGACGCAACCGAAGCGAAGCTGGGCAGCTGATTATTTGATGTGGTCCCTGTGCGTAGAGCGCAGTGGGCTGGTCCGACATTCACCGTTTTCACATCGTCATACTTTCAGTCTTTTCTAAAGCACAGCGTCTTTATCTCTTATACCGCCCTTATACCGTTTATACCCTTCAATTTTTTCTATGAAATCGTGCTCTAAATCAGATTGGTGCCTGCAATTAATGTAATCCAGCCGCCTAATGCCAAGAAGGGCCCGAATGCCAATGGACTGTTGTAAGCGCGTAATTTCAATAAAACGCCTCCCAATCCGATCACCAGGCTGGCAACCGAAGCGACCAGAATGATTTGTGGGATGGCTGCAATACCAAACCAAGCCCCCAGTGCTGCCAGGAGTTTAAAGTCACCGTACCCCATCCCTTCTTTTCCGGTCAGTAGTTTGAAGGTGTGGAATAGAACCCACAGTAGCATATAGCCGATTGCCGCGCCCCAAATGGCGTCGGTTGGTGAAGTAAACAGGCTTTGGGAATTAAGCAGTAAACCTATCCATAAAAGAGGGAGGCTTAAATTATCCAAAATTAATTGGTGTTCAATGTCGATGACGCTGATGGTGATTAGAATCCATGTGAACGCTAAGGCCGCAAAACCGATTGATGTCGCACCGAAGTGCCATATGACCAGTGTGGTAGCAGCGGCGGTGGCAATTTCAATCAGAGGGTAGCGGGCGGAGATGCGGACATTGCAATTGTGGCACCGGCCTTTGCTCCAGAGCCAACTGAATAGGGGAATCAGACGGTACCAAGGCAAGCGGACGTCACAGTTAGGACATTTGGACCCACCTAGGCTGATTGACTTCAGTTGCTCACTTTCTTCCATCATGAGGAGACGGGGCAGGCGCCAGCTCAGCATGGAGATGAAGCTGCCGATGATTAAGCCGATTAATGCGCTGAAAATCAGAAGTTGAGTGAGACTGAGTTGTACCATGTCATTCCTGTCGATCTGTAAATATACAGATTTTAGCAGGCTAAGATGGAATAGCGTGTGTTTTTTGTGGTTTTATCCCGCACTACCTGAGTGCGGGCGGAAAAGGTTATTCCGAGTAGGTGACGCAGTTGCGGTCATTTTCCCAGACGGTGATGCTGTGCATTTTTACTTCAGGTGTTGCTATGCGCTCCTGAATGGCACGGAATAGGTAGACCGCGATGTTTTCAGCTGTCGGGTTGGTCTCCTGGAAGTGCGGATGATCGTTCAGGAAGGTATGATCCAATTCCTTGACCACCTCTTTTGCATGGCGTTTGATCTCTTTGAAATCGATAACCATACCGATTTCATTGAGCTTGTTGCCTTCTACCTGTACTTCGATTTTCCAGTTGTGGCCGTGCAGTTTGGCACAGTCGCCCGGATAGCCCCTCAGGCTGTGAGCCGAAGCAAAATCTAATAAGGTTTTTAAAACAAATGTTTGTGCCATAACCAACCGGAATGTCTGTTTAAATTTAAGAGGAGGGAATTATATCTAAAAGGCTAGCCTATTGAAAGCAAACCTTTTTTTGAAAATTAACAATCTCTCTTTAATGGTCGCGTTGAGCGATGTAGGTGATAAGGTTCTCTAAGAATAGGCTTTTGATTCCGCTTTCTGACAGGTGAGACTGCGCTTGCTGAATCAGTTGGTCTCGGTATTGTTTGGATTTATCGAGACCGAGCAGTCTTGGGTAGGTGGATTTGTTGGCCTCTTGATCGCTGCCTTGGGGTTTGCCTAGGGTCTGGGTGTCGCCTTCGATGTCCAGAATGTCGTCTTGAACTTGAAAAGCCAGACCAATGCAGGCCCCGAGCTGCTCAAGTGAAGGCTTTATGTTTGTGTAGCGGGAGCTTTGAACTGCCCCCATTAGTAGGGAGGTGCGAATCAAAGCGCCGGTTTTCATGAGGTGCATGGTTTTCAAGCTGTCGAGGTCGAGTTCCAGGTTTTCGGATTGGATATCGATCATCTGTCCGCCAATCATGCCTGCGATGCCACTGGCGTCAGCCAGAAGACGAATCAGTTCCACTTTATGTTCTGGCTGAGTTAGAGCGTCATCGCTGAGCGCTTTGAAAGCCAAGGTTTGTTGGGCGTCGCCGACCAGAATGGCTGTCGCTTCATCGAATTGTATGTGGCAGGTGGGAACGCCGCGTCTCAAATCGTCGTCGTCCATAGCCGGCAAGTCGTCGTGAACCAGGGAATAGCTGTGAATGAGTTCAATGGCGCAGGCCGAACTGTCAAGTTGTTCAAGAGGGATGTCAAGACTTTGGCCAACGGCATAAATCAAGGCGGGGCGCAGGCGCTTGCCATTGTTTAAGGTCGCGTAACGCATGGCTTGTTTGATTTTGTCCGGGATGGCTGGTTCGAGCATTGCTTTTGAGAGCAGTTCGGACAGTTTTGTTTGAGTGCGTTGCTGGTAAAAAGTCAGTTGTGTTTGCAAAACTCCGCTCCATAAAAAAAGGCTGTCAATTTGACAGCCTTTTCAGGGTTCCATTGAATGGTGCTATTCTAATCTTAGAACGCTTCTAAATAAACACCTTTCATGGCTGGAGGTGGTGCTTATAGCTCGTCACCGTGCTTGCCTAGGTATTCAGCAACACCCTCTGGAGAGTCTTTCATACCTTCATCACCTTTGTTCCAGCCAGCAGGACAAACTTCACCAACTTCTTCGTGGAATTGAAGAGCTTCAACCATACGAACCATCTCATCAACGTTACGTCCAAGTGGTAGGTCGTTAACGACTTGGTGGCGAACAACACCTTCTTTATCGATAAGGAACGCACCGCGTAGTGCAACGTTACCAGGGTGAACGATGCCGTAAGCTTCCATGATTGAACCGCCAAGGTCAGCAACCAATGGGAATTTAACCGGACCAAGACCACCTTGATTTACCGGAGTGTTACGCCATGCGTTGTGAGTGAACTGAGAATCTACAGAGATACCGATAACTTCAGTACCAAGTTCCTTGAATTTATCAACGCGGTGGTCGAAAGCTAGGATTTCAGATGGGCATACGAAAGTGAAGTCTAGTGGGTAAAAGAAGACGACCGCGTATTTACCGTCGATGTGGCTTTTCAGGTTGAAGTCATCAACGATTGAACCGTCTGCAAGTACTGCTGCAGCTGTGAAATCTGGTGCTTGTTTAGTGACAAGTACTGACATGTTAAATCCTTTCTCTAAGTAAATTAAATGATCAAATTAAATACCGGAATAGTATAGTAGATTTGTAGGGTATATGCTACAAAACGAAGTGCATTCTCAACGTGATCCATGAGGTCAGGCGTGTCCGGTAAAAAAACATTATATTTCTGTTTTGCGATCGAATGGGGTATAAATGCTTACTTGAATCCTAATGCTTTTTTATTTATGCCGATAACTAAAGAATCAGGACTCTGTAATGGGGGTTAGGAGATGTTTGTAGTTTACAGTCCGGAAGGTCAAAGTTTTATTGGCGCTGCCCATAATTTGCCGGTTTTGAAGGTAGATCCGTCTATGCGTGTCACTCAGGCGAAAAAAGCCGGATTGGACGACATGAGTTTGGAGCCCGATCACTCTAACCCTTATTTTCAGAAAAATGAGGCGTTGAAAAAATATCAGAATGTTCAGAAGTCTGGAGGCGACAGGCGCCGAAGTGTAAAAGTGTCCGAGCTTATGTCCAGTCCGGTCGTGACGATCGATAGTGAGGCACTGATAGAAGATGCTTGGAATTTGATGGTGGAGCGGGAAATACATCACCTACCGGTCATTTTTAATGAGCAGTTAGCCGGAATCTGTTCTAAATCGGATGTTTTGCAGCGAATTATTTTGGATGAAAACGGCAATATTGAAGAGGCGCGGGGGGATGTGGTCGGGCGGATTATGAACCCTCAGGTGATTACGACCAGGCCGGAAACGGAAATACGAGAGATCGCATTGGCGCTGACGCAGTATCGAATTGGTGCTTTGCCGGTAATGGATCAGCAAGAGCATTTGATTGGGATTGTGACCTTGACGGATTTAGTCAAGCATCTGTCGCAACGTCCTCCAGTAGGACTCTACGTATAGCGTTTAGATAGTGAGGGGGAGAGGCCTGTTCATTTGTATGAGCAGGCCTGTTGGGAATTGGATTTGCCAGTTATTGCTGCTGTTGCTGTTGGGCTTCAGCCAGGTCTTTGTGAACCTGCTCCATGTCCAAATCTAATAACTGTTGGATGCCTTCTTCCAAAGCGCTGCCCGGAATAGCACCCGGGTTTGAGAAAACGACGATTTTTTCACGCATGAAAACCAGTGTCGGAATTGAGCGAACCTGGAACATGCCAGCCAATTCCTGCTCTTCTTCAACGTTCACCTTGGCGAATACAATTTCCGGATGCTTTTCGGAGATTTCTTCAAAAATCGGTCCGAACTGTTTACAAGGACCGCACCACTCAGCCCAGAAATCGAAAATGACAATTTCGTTATTGTTGATCGTTTCTTCGAATTCCGCCGTGGTTAGGTTGACTACAGCCATGTTGGGCTCCTTTGGGTTTTGATGTTTATTTAAATGCTTGGGTTTCCACCTTGGGTTAACAGTACAGGATTTAAGTACTGTTTTAAAGTGGCCTCGTCTAAATCGGTCATTTCTAGCGCCACTTCCAAAACCGGGCGACCACTTTTGTATGCCTCTTTAGCGATGGCGGCACCTTTTTCGTATCCTACTACCGTATTGAGTGCGGTAACCAGGATAGGATTGATATCCAAGGCTTTTTTAAGGTGGTCAGTATTAACGACAAAACCTTTGATTGCCATGTCGGCCAGTTGGGTGGAGGCATTAGAGGCGATATCAATACTTTGCAATAGGTTGAATGCAATCATCGGTAAGGCAACGTTTAATTGGAAGTTGCCCGATTGCCCCCCGATGGTGATGGCGGTGTGATTCCCCATGATCTGTGCGGCGACCATGCAAACTGCCTCCGGAATGACCGGATTAACCTTGCCAGGCATGATGGAGCTTCCTGGCTGCAAGGCTGGCAGCTGTATTTCGCCTAAGCCGGCTAGCGGGCCGGAGTTCATCCATCTTAAATCGTTGGCGATCTTCATTAGACTGGTCGCCAAAACATTGAGCTGACCACTTAGCTCGACAGCCGTGTCTTGACTGCTTAAACCAACATATAGGTTGTCCATCTGTTCGAATGGAACCGCGGTGATAGTTGATAGGTTTGCAGCAACCAAACGTCCGAATTCCTGATCGGCATTGATTCCTGTTCCGACGGCGGTTCCGCCTTGAGGAATTTTGTGCAGACGTTTTTGGGTGTCTTTAAGGCGAGCGATGTTGTCTGTAATCTGAGCTCTCCAACCGGAAAGTTCCTGACTCATTTTGACCGGGGTCGCATCCATAAGATGTGTGCGTCCGGTTTTGACGACATCGGCCAACGCCTTTTCTTTGTCTTCGATGGTTTGTGCTAGGTGATTTAACGCTGGCAATAACTGTTCTTCAATTGCGATAGCCGCAGCAACATGAATCGTAGTTGGGATTACGTCGTTTGAGCTCTGACTCATATTGACGTCATCATTAGGATGTACTTCGATGCCGGTAAGGTTTTTCGCCAGTTGGGCAATGACTTCGTTGGCATTCATGTTAGTACTGGTCCCGGATCCGGTCTGGAATACATCAATCGGGAAATGTTCAAGATACTGGCCTTTGATGATACTATCGGCGGCGGTCTGAATGGCGTGCGCTTTTTCCTCGCTGAGCAAGCCGAGTTCGTGGTTGCTGTCGGAACAGGCAAATTTCACATAGCAGAGTGCTTTGATGAAGTTTGCAGGCATTGGAGTGCCGCTAATCGGAAAGTTGTTGATTGCTCTTTGTGTTTGAGCGCCGTAAAGAGCATCTTGAGGAACGTTAAGAGTTCCCATGCTGTCTTTTTCGATTCTATATTGCTTGTCTGACATGTTTTCGATTTTGCTGTAGGTTTAAATTTAAATAACAGGTGACTGCTTTAAATCTGGCTAATAAAAGATTGAATCTGAATATTTTAGTCGATTTTTGGATTGGTTTGACAGCTTAATCATGAAAACTTATCGCTAAACAATATGGGCTTTTAGGGTAATATGTGTTCTCACTAAGGTCGTAAATAAGTACGCTTAGTTGCAAAGAAATTACACGCTTTTACCCTTATATGCGTAAACGGGCAGGATGATAGTTGACTCTATGAGTATTGATAATCAGTCTATTAGTCATTGGATGTTGGATGAGTTCCTCTGGTGGAGTTATGAGGGAGAGGATTCCGATTATCGGATAAAGTGCTCCGAAGCTCTTCAACGTTTGTTTGATCACCCGGTCGAGAAGCTGGAAGACTTAAGCGGATCTTATGACTCGTCGCTATTGGTATTGAAAATTCAAGAGATTTTGAACAATCCGGAAGCGGATTTACGTTTTGTGTGTAGTTTCGAAACCCGAAACGGTAAAGCGTCCTATCAGCACCGTTTGCATGTGCATGAGCGTGAAGGACACCGCACTGTGTTTGCGGAGTGTATCGATGTGACCGAGATGGTCTTACTGGAAAAGGACATTGTTGATGCTCAGGGTCGAATGTCTTTAACCCAGGTTTATGAACGGCAAGCCATGCTGGAAGAGCAGAATCGACTTATTCAGGAATCATATTCCAAACAGTCACGATTCTTGGCCTTGCTGAGTCATGAATTGCGATCACCCTTGCTGGGGATAAACAGTATGGTGACCCATCTCAAGAAGTATTATGCGAATGACGAATATCTGGTCGAGAGGTTGCGAATCATTAATTTGACCTCTGAACAGATGATGTTCCTGGTGAATGATATCCTGACCTATTCGCAGACAGAGTATGACGCAATCAGCCTTCACCCTAGACGATTCTCTCTCAAGCAATCTTTTGATTACGTCAAGCAGCTCACCAAATCGATCGCCGCCGACAAAGGGGTTTTTGTCTCTTTGGTTTATCTTGGTAAGAGCGATTGGGTTTATGGCGATAGTATCCGCCTGTCACAGATTTTAATTAATTTGATTGTTAATGCGATCAAGTTTACTAAGTTAGGTGGAGTTTCCGTTGAGGTGCGTCAGGAGTCGGACGACCAATTCTCATTTATGGTTATGGATTCAGGCGAAGGGATTGCGGAAGAAAAATTACAACATATTTTCGATCCTTTTGTTCAGTTCAAAACAGAAGGGGCGACGAGAACATTAGGATCCGGTTTGGGGCTTTCCGTCGTTAAGCAGCTGATCGACTTGATGGGCGGAGAAATTTCGGTCACTTCCACCGTTGGCGTTGGAACGACGTTCAATTTTAGTTTGACGTTGCCGGTCGCAGAAGCAGACACGGAAGCTGATATTGAGGAAAGGTTTGAAACTGTTGAGGAGGATGGAGTACCTGTTGTCGAGGGAGTTCAGCAGGTCGAACTTCTTCAAAGCCGAGGTTATAAAGTACTCGTTGTAGACGACTCTAAAATCAATAGAATGGTGTTGAGCGGATATTTAAAAGAGCTGGATTGCACCGTCGTCGAAGCCAAAGATGGATTTGAAGCTTGGGAACTTTTCCAAAAGGATGATTTTGATTTCGTTTTCATGGATATACAAATGCCGATCATGGATGGTTTTCAGGTGATGGAAAAAATTCAGGCGATGAGATCGGCCGGAGGGGCGAGTCATCTTAAAGCGGTCTTTGCTGTTACGGCAGGAGGGGGAGAAGAGTTAATTCCCGAGGGGCACTCACTTGACACGCTTGGTTTTGAGAAGTGGCTGGTGAAACCAATTGGAAAGTCGCAGGTGGTCAAGTTACTTTCGAAAGTTTGGGGAAGTGAAGAGTATCCAGATCAGAGTGAAGTGATTAATAAACCATCCGATGTAGAACCACAGTCTTTGAGTGAGCCTGAAACGAAAGAAGTGTCTGAGGAATCAAGTGAAGGGGTGTCTTCGGAAGCGGTTGAGTATTTGGAGGATGTTTCCAATATTCCAGAAAATTTTTACCATCTTTTGGGGCGTTTTGCTGAAGAGTTTAGTGAGAACCTGGAGAGACTGCATGAGATCGTTGAACAGGCTCAGTGGCAGGAAGTTAAAGGCTTGGCGCACTACATGAAAGGTAATTGCATGGTATTTCAATTGTTTAATTGTGTTGACATGTTGAAAGACATTGAGAGACTGGTTCAAGAGGAAATAAGCGATGCGGAACGCCAAAGAATGATAGAATTGAACATTAAAGATCTTGAAAAAGCTTTGAAATACCTTGAGAATTCCGCGGTATTTAGACATAATACTGACCAGTAATGTTGATTTGGGATGGGGCACCAGGAAGAGGCCCTATTTACAAGAGGTTGAAAATTCCATGACAAAAAAAATTACGATTTTATTAGCAGAAGACCACAGCTTGGTTAGAGCCGGGTTTAAATCGATTCTTCAATCTGAAGAGGACTTCTCTGTAGTGGGAGAAGCAGAAGACGGTCTAGAGTGTCTGGAGTTGGTCCGAGCTAAGTCACCGATGGTCGTGTTGCTTGATTTGTCTATGCCTAAATTAAGTGGTTTGAATGCGATATCTCATATCCAGAAACGTTATGCAGATACTAAAATCATCGTTTTGACGGCAGCTGAAACACCGAGTGTTTGGACGGAAGTGCTAGATTTAGGTGTAAATGGTATTGCTATGAAATCTGTCTCTCAGAAGGAACTGATTGCGGGTGTTCGTAAGGTTGTTGACGGTGAAACGTTTATTCATTCTGAGATTCAGCCGATTTTAGATGCTGAGATGGAAGAAGTGGGTATTGGTAAAAAGCTGTCTGTTCGTGAAAAGCAAGTCGTTAAGTTGGTTGCCGAAGGTTACAAAACGAAAGAAATCGCAGAGATGTTGGATATCAGTGACCGTACGGTGTCAAAACACCGTGAGAACTTGATGACTAAGATGGGTGTGACGTCTACGGCTGAAATCACGAATTACGCCAATGAATCGGGATTGACCAAGGTTCGCCTTGAAGAGATTGAATAAGATAACTTTATTCAGTCGGTATAAAAAAAGGAGCCATCGGCTCCTTTTTTTATACGACAAAGTCGGGAAGTTAAGGAGTGTTTAGCTGCCAGCTTGTTGGGCGTCTTCTTCCTGTGTTTCGGATGCTTCCGTTTCTGTCGACTCACTTTCCTCTTCAGAAATACCTAGGTATTGGTTTTTGAAAGCTGTTAACCCATCCTGAACCGCTTTGTAGGTCAGATCGATGTTGCTTTCTACCTCGCCTTCCAAAACTTTCATGTCTCCTAGAATTCCTTTGGCTTGATCGAATCCTTGGCTGATTCCTCCGCCTATTACGTCAAGAAAACGATTGATCAGTTCCTCACCTTCCAGTTCAGGGTGAGCTGCCTGGAATCCGGCTAAAAAGGCGGTGCTGCCGTCGACAATACGTTTTGCGGTGTTTTCCGGAGACCAATACTCCATACCGCCTTGCGCCTGCAAAGCCTCTTCACTGATTGGTGCAGGGGCGTCTTCGGTTTGTCCCAAGCCTGCAGACAGAATTTCGTTCAATTTATCAATCACCTCTTGAAAGGTGATTTTCATGCTGTTTTCGGTTGCTTTTTCCGGTGTGCCAAACAGATGCTGAACCAAGCTTGCCTGACGCTCCAGACGCGCACTCATTTGTGATTGATGGGCTTGAGATGCCTTTTCTGAAGCCTGTTCTGGCAGGTCGGGCTGTCCGAGGGTGCGTTTGCCTTGATTAGATTTGTCAGCTTGTTCCATGTCTTGGTTGACAAGTTTTTGATACGCTGAGAGCGGTCCGCTATTGAGTGTTTGGATTGCCATTAGGGTTTACCTCTTTCCGGTCATTTTTCCATGTACTTCATGGGTCTATCTGTTATTTTACGCTTCCTGTTTTGCAAGTACAGTTTTTGCATTTTGCGAATGTTGCGTTTTATTATTAACTTGTTAGCGGCTATCAATGTGTTTTCTTTAATAAAAAAGCGCTTTCAGCAGTGTATAAGCACAAGCAAAATACTTTCATTTCTGCTATCATTCCCGTTTATTTTTAACCGTATGAGAAAGGTCTCAAAGAGATGGAATTAAACCCAGTTTATAGCCGAATGGACGACTATCAAGCGAGAACGGAATCGCTTAGGGGGTATCTTTGACTACGAAACCAAATCTGAACGATTAGATGAGGTTTTACGGGAACTTGAAGATCCCGATGTTTGGAATAGGCCTGAAGAGGCCCAGGCATTAGGGAAAGAGAAGTCCCTGCTAGAGAATGTTGTCGCGACCATTGATGAATTGGAAAGCGGTCTGGAATCCTGTAAGGAATTGCTGGAACTGGCTGAGATGGAGTCGGATGAAGAGATGGTTTCCGAAGTCGTAGCGGAATTGGACGACTTGGGAGAAAAGTTGGAGAAGCTTGAATTCCAGCGTATGTTCTCGGGTGAATTGGATGCCAATAACTGTTACGTCGAGATTCAAGCCGGTTCCGGTGGTACTGAGGCGCAAGATTGGGCGAACATGCTGTTGAGAATGTATTTGCGTTGGGCGGAAAGTCACGGATTCAAGGCGGAATTGCTGGAAGTGACCGCAGGTGAAGTGGCCGGTATCAAAGGGGCGACGATCCATGTTCAGGGCGAGTATGCTTTTGGGTGGCTGAGAACCGAGACCGGTGTACATCGTCTGGTTCGTAAGTCGCCGTTCGATTCGGGTAACCGTCGCCATACTTCGTTTTCGTCGGTGTTTATTTCGCCTGAAATCGACGACAGTTTTGAAATCGACATTAACCCGGCCGATTTGCGTATCGACGTTTACCGAGCCAGTGGGGCAGGTGGTCAGCACGTTAACCGAACCGAATCGGCGGTACGTATTACACACTTACCGACCAATACTGTGACCCAGTGTCAGAACGGACGTTCTCAGCATCAGAACAAGGCTGAAGCGATGAAGCAGCTGAGGGCCAAACTTTATGAGTTGGAAATGATGAGCCGTAATGCTGAGAAACAGGCTTTGGAAGATTCCAAGTCGGATATTGGCTGGGGAAGTCAGATTCGTTCTTACGTGTTGGATTCCGGGCGCATCAAGGATTTGCGTACCGGTGTCGAAACAGGAAATACCACGGCGGTATTGGACGGCGATTTGGACCAATTTATCATTGCCAGCTTAAAGTCTGGTGTTTAAACCGAAAATTTGAAATTAAACAGGCCTGGTCATTTGAGTTTTTCGACTCTGCCGGGCTTTATCATAAGATTTGAAGAGAGTTATCTAAATGTCAGAAACACAAAACAACGTGCCTGAAGTGGATGAAAATAAAATTATCGCTGAGAGACGCGCTAAGCTTAAGGCCTTGAGAGACATCGGCCACTCCTATCCGAATACGTTCCGCCGTGAAGACAGTTCAGCGGATTTGCACGCCAAATACGATGAAATGTCCAAGGAAGAGCTGGAGGCGGCAGAGCCGGTAAGAGTTAAGGTCGCCGGTCGTATGATGTTGCGCCGTATTATGGGTAAAGCCAGTTTCGCAACTTTGCAGGATCATGAAGGGCGTATACAAGTTTACGTTACTCGCGACGAATTACCAGAAGGTTTCTACAACACTCAGTTCAAGAAGTGGGATTTGGGGGATATCGTCGGTGCGGAAGGTTATTTGTTCAAGACGAATACCGGTGAACTTTCGGTGCACGTTGAAAACATTGAGTTGATCACTAAGTCGATTCGTCCGTTACCGGATAAGTTCCATGGTTTGCAGGATCAGGAAGTCAAATATCGTCAGCGTTATGTTGATCTGATCGTTAACGAAGAGAGTCGTGATACCTTTATCATGCGTTCAAAGATCGTTCAGCATGTCCGTAATTTCTTGATTGGAAAAGGTTTCATGGAAGTTGAAACTCCGATGATGCACGTGATTCCGGGTGGGGCGACGGCCAAACCGTTCAATACACACCATAATGCATTGGATATGCCTTTGTATCTGCGTATCGCGCCGGAATTGTATTTGAAACGTCTGGTTGTCGGTGGATTTGAGAAGGTGTTCGAAATCAACCGTTCTTTCCGTAACGAAGGTTTGTCTACTCGCCATAACCCGGAATTCACCATGGTGGAATTCTACTCGGCTTATACCGACTACCACCAGTTGATGGATTACACCGAAGAATTGTTGAAAGAGTTGGCCGAGTTGACGGTCGGTTCGACGCAGGTACCTTATCAAGGACAGGTGTTTGACTTCGGTAAGCCGTTTGCACGTTTGACGATGAAAGAAGCGATTCTGAAATACAACCCGTCTGCTAAGGCCGAACAGTTGGATGACTTGGAATCGGCACGCGAGTTGGCGAAGTCTTTGAATGTTCACGTCGAAGAGTCCTACGGTTTAGGCAAGGTCATGACAGAAATCTTCGAAGAGACGGCGGAAGAGAAGTTGATGGATCCGACGTTCATTACCGAATACCCGGCGGAAGTATCGCCTTTGGCGCGTCGTAACGACGAAAATCCGTTCATCACCGACCGTTTTGAATTGTTTATTGGTGGTCGTGAATTGGCGAACGGCTTCAACGAGTTGAACGACGCTGAAGATCAGGCGGAACGTTTCAAAGCGCAGGTTGAGGCTAAGGATGCCGGCGACGATGAAGCGATGCACTATGATGAAGATTACATCACAGCACTTGAGCATGGTATGCCACCGACAGCGGGTGAGGGGATTGGAATCGATCGTCTGGTTATGCTGTTTACGGACAAACCAACCATTCGTGATGTCTTGTTGTTCCCGCACATGAGACCGGTTCAGTAATTGCGCTTGGAATGACATTGTTCAGAAATTAAAAAACCCGCTTTAAGCGGGTTTTTTAATGGGCGTTGAGATCTGGCTTCAAATCCCAGCGGGCCTGTTGATTAGCGCTACGCGCAAATCAAGAGTGTTTAACAAAATCACTCATCTTCAGTGATGCTGTACGGAAGAGGCTCGATGATAGCCGGTTGACCGGATTCACTCATCAAATTACCTTCTACGCTACCAAGTGATTTTAGGGTTCCAATCGCCAGACAACGGGTTCCACCGAGAATATCTGGGTTAGCGTTGATTACTTCCAGATTGTGGTTCTTACCGTTGTTATCTTTAAGGGTTAGGGTGTCGCCAGCTGCCAACTCCAACGTCTCTTCAAGACGAACGCGAAGCATGCGTTTGGTGACCTTGCCTCGGTAATGGATTCTGGCAATGATTTCCTGTCCCGGAAAACACCCTTTTTTGAAGTTGATCGCGTCTAATTTATCCAGGTTTAAAAACTGGGCGGTCAGTTTACCTGTCGTTGCAGATGTGATTTCCGGAACGCCAGCTGCGATATTCAGCAAGTTCCAGTCTTGAGTGTTAGTTACGTCGCTGTTATCACGAAGTTTTGACCAGGCCTGTTTGATTTGTTCAACCGGGCCGAACAGGTCATATTTGTGGTAAGGACCCGGAACCTTAACAACGAAAACGTCTTCCATGCCTTCGGCTGCCACATGACCTGCTTCGTAGACTTCTTTTACTTTGGTTTCAAGACGTCTTTGGATGTCCAGATCGCCGAATTCCCCGCCGAAACCGATGTGGATTAATTCTTGGCTAGCATCGGTAATCTGTACATCTGAGCGTAATACGAACATGCTGAGGCGCTTTTGAATACTTTCTTTCAGAGAGCTGTCGAAACTCAGGTAGAAATCCCCTTTGTATTTAAAAATCAGGAATACTGCCAGAACGTTGCCTTGCGGGTCGCAGTACGAGCTAAGTTGAGCGTGAGTGTCGCTGACTTGGTTGACATCGCTTGTCAATTGACCTTGAAGGAATGTGCTTGCTTCGCTGCCGCTGACTTTTAATAGACCTTGATGTGCAAGGCTGGTGACGACCGGACCGTGTTTGATCAGGTAACGTTCGATTTCGGCGTGGCCGAATGTCTCGATCCTGGCGTCGTCCGTGAATTGAGCACCTTGTTCAGTCATGAAGCTTTGCCAAGTTGGGTCAAGTTGTTCATTAACAGTGGTCATTTTTTGTCCTCGATTTCAAATGTGCACAAATGATACCTTAGTCTTGTTGAATCACAAAATTGACAGGCCTGTTAGTCGCTAGAAGTCGAATCGTTTTGCCGGATTTGAAACAATTTGAAATTTTGCGGCTTAGTCAGTAGTATTTCCATTCACTTATACCCCTTTATAGTTCATAATCTTTACATACTTATGTAATTTATGTGCTTATTTGCAGATCGAATTGGAGATCGGTTGTGTCTGAATCAAAAAAAGAATTTTTAACTTTCCGCTTGGGGAAAGAAGAGTATGCGGTGGAGATTCTTCGAGTCCAAGAAATAAGAGGTTGGGAGGAACCAACTCCATTACCGAATGTACCGCCTTTTGTAAAAGGTGTGGTTGATTTACGTGGCAGTGTGGTGCCAATTATTGATTTAAGAGAGAAATTTAATCTTGATGCCAGTTACAATGCCACGACTGTTGTCGTTGTAGTGCATGTATTCACTTCTTTAGGTGAGCGTGTTGTCGGCTTGGTTGTAGATGCGGTTTCGGACGTTCAGCAGATTGATATGGATAGTTTGCAACCAGCTCCAGATGTTGCAACATCGGTTGAAAACCAGTTTATCCTTGGTCTATCGACTTTGCTGAATGATCTGGACAAGCAAGGCGAATCCGAAGGTTCTGGTGAGCCGACTAAGGCGCCGAAAGGCACGATGGTGATTCTGATCGATATCGATAAGTTGGCTTCGGAAGGTTTGATCGAACAGGTTGCTAGTCAGGACAATATGCCGGTCGGTAACGGTTAGTTCTTAGGGTAGATAGGTAGGGATCGGACGTTGTTGTAGACGTTTCCATCCCTAATCCTGCAATGTTCTACCATTAATTCTTTTGTTTCTTGTGTTTCAAGATTGTCGGTTTAGCTTTCTTTAAGGTCAGCGGGTAATCCAAATTGTAATGAAGTCCACGGCTCTCTTTACGTTTCTGTGCGCTCTTAACCATCAGTTCGGCAACTAACGCCAGATTTCTCAATTCCAGCAAATCACTATGAACCGTATGTTCATGGTAGTACTCGTTGATCTCTCTCTGCAGGTTGCGTATACGTTGACGGGCACGTTTTAAACGCTTATTTGTCCTTACGATTCCGACATAGTCCCACATCACGCGACGTAGTTCATCCCAGTCGTGGGCGACTAAAATCTTTTCCTTAGGATCGGTCACTTCGCTGCTGTCCCAGGGAAGGGGGGCTTCGTTGTTGTCCAGAGGTTTTTTATAGGCCTTTTCAATGCTTTTAGTTGCCATATCCGCAAACACTAAGCCTTCAACTAAAGAGTTGCTAGCCAATCGATTGGCGCCATGCAAGCCCGTATAGGCGGTTTCACCGATTGCATACAGGCCTGTTAGGTCTGTTTCTCCGTGTTGGTTGGTGACGATCCCTCCACAGGTATAGTGGGCAGCAGGAACCACTGGAATCTGTTGGCGACTAATGTCGATGCCGACTTTGAGACAGCGCTCGTAGATGGTTGGAAAGTGCTCCTGAATGAAGTCGAGTGATTTGTGAGTGATGTCCAGATAGACGCAGTCTAAACCGTGTTTTTTCATTTCTTGGTCAATTGCGCGGGCGACGATGTCCCTTGGCGCGAGGTCTTTGCGCGCGTCATAAAACTCCATGAATGCGGTGCCATCCGGAAGGCGCAGTATGCCCCCTTCACCGCGTACCGCTTCGCTGATTAGGAAGGAGCGGTCGTTCGGATGGTAGAGGCAAGTTGGGTGGAATTGATTGAATTCCATGTTGCCGACCGAACAGCCTGCGCGCCACGCCATGGCAATACCGTCACCTGTCGAGGTGTCTGGATTACTGGTGTAGAGATAGGCCTTACTGGCGCCTCCGGTTGCCAGAACGGTGAAATCTGCCCAGATGTCATAGACCGCATTTTCGATTTTGTTCAGTACATATGCGCCGATGCAGCGGGTATTCTGTTTGTTCAGAATCAAATCGATCGAAATGTGTTCCGGAAGTAGGGTGATGTTGGGATGGTTTTCCACGTTATTGATCAGTGTTTCGCTGATCGAGTGCCCCGTGTGATCTGCAGCGTGGATCACTCGACGGTGGCTGTGTCCGCCTTCTTTCGTCAGGTGGAACGGGTAGGTGCACTGTTCACCCTCGCATCGGCTGAAAGGAACGCCAAGTTCGATCAATTCCTTGATGGAATCGGCGGCGTGGACGGCAACCATTTCCACTGTTTTACGGTCGCACAAGCCGGCACCGGCTTCCATGGTGTCATCAATATGGGATTCGATACTGTCGAAGGGATCCAGAACTGCCGCAACACCGCCTTGAGCGTAGTTGGTGCTGCTTTCGGACAGTGAGGCCTTTGCCAATATGGTCACATGGTGGTTGTTCGCTAATTTCAGGGCAGTCGATAGCCCGGCAATACCGCTGCCGATAATTAAGATGTCCGTTTTTAAACTCTTAGAGTGAACCACTCGAATCCCTTTGTGATATTGATCGATGCAGGAGGATTGTCATATTGAGACATGTTGTTTGGCGCGCGTCCTTGAATACGTGCATAATTGGTAGCATATTATAGAGAAAAGCCGGTGGTAAGCGAATGTTTATGTTAGTTTACTATCCGCAAAACATAAGGGTTTTAGATATTATGAGCTCCAATGAAGGTAATTTGTTGGTTTCGCAAGGACGTGTAGTGGCCGTTGAAGATTCGTTTGTTCTGATTGAAACTCAGCAACAAACGGGTTGCAGTGGATGTAGCTCTGAATCGGGTTGCGGCACGGCGGCTTTGTCCAAGTTGTTCACTTCAACCCGAAGAGCGCCACTGAAAGTCCTTAATACGTTACAGGCCAAAGTGGGCGACCAGGTTGAACTGACTTTGGATGAATCGAAACTGGTGAAGCATTCGTTTATGGCTTATGGCATGCCGTTGGTCGGTTTGTTTGTTTTCGCCATTCTTTTGAAAGCACTTGGTCAGGCTTTTTTCGGGGTTGCGGAAGAACACGCTGATTTGCTGTCGATTTCGGGTGGCCTATTGGGTTTGTTTGCGGGCTGGTTGGTTACACGTCGTTTTTATAAACCGACTCTGCCGGTGCTGGCAAAAATCTTGAAATAAAGCCAATATCTCTCAAGTGTTTTTTAAGGGTTTCTGTAAATTATTTCTTGTAGGATAAAAATCTCTTAGGTTTATGGATAAGGTAGGGAAAATGAAAAAAGTGTATTTTTTAGCCTGGGTGATGACAGGTCTTCTGTTTATGGTTCAAGCACCCTATGCGATGTCGAGTAATGAACCGCAAGTCAAGGCACCAAATCAAACTCAAGTTCAAACTGCGCAGTCTTATGGGCTGCCGGATTTCACTCAATTAGCTGCAGACAACAGTCCGGTCGTCGTCAATATCAGTACGACCAAGAAAATCAAACAGCAAAGGCCTCCGCAATTTCAAGGTATGCCGGAGGATCTATTGCGTTATTTCTTTGGTATTCCTAATGGAAGGCAAGGTATGCCTGGTGACAGGCAAGAGGAGTTGCAACAGCCAATGCCTCAGCAGGAAGTCCATTCTTTGGGTTCCGGTTTCATCATCAGTAAAGACGGTTATATCCTGACCAATAATCATGTGGTTGATGGAGCAGACGACATCGTAGTCCGTATGCGTAACCGTAAGGAGTTGAAGGCCAAGGTTGTGGGGACAGATTCTCGCAGTGACGTGGCTCTTTTGAAAATTGAAGCCGATAACCTTCCGGTTGCAAAAATCGGTTCATCCAGTGATTTGAAAGTGGGGCAGTGGGTATTGGCGATTGGTGAGCCGTTTGGACTGGATTATACGGTGACTCACGGTATTGTCAGTGCTATTGGCCGTTCTTTGCCTGATGATACTTATGTTCCGTTCATTCAAACAGATGTGTCAATTAACCCTGGTAATTCAGGTGGACCTTTGTTCAATCTGAACGGCGAAGTGGTGGGTATCAACTCGCAGATTTACAGCAAGAATGGTGGTTCTATGGGGCTTTCCTTCTCGATTCCGATTGATATTGCCATGAACGTTGCAGCACAGCTGAAAGACAGCGGTAAGGTGGCTCGTGGTTATCTTGGTGTTCTGGTGCAGGAAGTGACAAGCGATCTATCCAAGTCGTTTGGAATGGAGGCACCGATGGGCGCACTGGTAGGGGAGACTTATCCTGATACACCAGCGGAACGTGCCGGTATTCGTGCTGGAGATATCATTCTGGAATTCAATGGTCAGCAAGTTAAGAAGTCGGCAGATCTTCCTCCGCTGGTTGGTGTTGCTAAAATTAACACGCCGATCAAGGTGCTCCTGTTGCGTCAAGGTAAGAAAGTGACCGTTAATGTCAAGTTGACCGAGTTAGACAAGGCGGATCAGATTGCTTCTGCAGACGGTGGAGCGAGTAAAAATGCCAGTTTGGGGGCGGTAGTAGAGGCCTTGAGTAAAGATGAGCTCGATGCTTTGAATCTGCCGTTTGGCGTCAAGGTGTTATCTGTAGGCGAAGGTGCGGCGAGTAAAGCCGGAATCCGCCCGGGTGACATCATCGTGACCATCGATTTCCAACCGGTCAAGAATGTGGAGTCGCTACGTCAGATACTGAAGCAGGCGCCAGCCGGACGTTCTTTACCGGTACGAGTGGTACGCAATAAACGCTCACTGTTTTTACCATTGGTTGTCGAGAAGTAAACGAAGCGTTCAATTTGGAGAAACGGCTTGAAATCTATGTGATTTATCTCTGCGTAAAAGGCGAATTTATCGTAAAATACGCAACCATTAGATTTTGAACCGTATCCTTTCCGCTTTTCAGTTCGAATGGTTTGTTTAGTGGGAAGGTTAAAGGGGCTACTGGCCCCTTTTTTTATAGCATGAAATTCCTGAACGCCTGACAGGCGGAGTGGTGTGGATGTTGTTATTGTTGGAGCTTAAATGTCAGACGCCTTAAAATTGATTCGAAACTTTTCAATTATTGCTCATATTGACCATGGTAAATCGACCATTGCCGATCGTTTTATCCATCTATGCGGCGGATTGACTGATCGGGAAATGTCTGCTCAGGTCTTGGATTCGATGGATATCGAGCGTGAACGCGGTATCACCATCAAGGCTCAAAGCGTTACTTTGAACTACAAGGCCAAAGACGGTAACACCTATCAGTTGAACTTCATCGATACTCCTGGGCATGTCGATTTCTCTTATGAAGTATCACGTTCTTTAGCGGCTTGCGAAGGAGCGCTTCTGGTAGTTGATGCATCCCAAGGGGTTGAGGCGCAAACCGTTGCGAACTGTTATACCGCGATCGAGCAGGGCTTGGAAGTGCTTGTGGTACTGAATAAGATCGATTTGCCGGCAGCCGATCCGGAACGCGTCATTGAAGAAGTTGAAGAAATTATCGGAATCGAAGCCGTCGATGCTGTGCGTGCAAGCGCCAAAGCAGGTATCGGTATCGAAGAGACGTTGGAAGATATCGTTAGCAAGATTCCACCGCCGGAAGGCGATCCGGAAGCGCCGCTTAAGGCATTGATCATTGATTCCTGGTTCGACAACTATCTGGGGGTGGTTTCCCTGGTCCGTGTCATCGACGGAAAAATCGGAAAGAAAACCAAAATGAAAGTCATGTCGACCAAAGAAGAATATCTGGTCGATGATGTAGGAATCTTTACTCCAAAACGTACTTCCAAGCCGTTTTTGTCAGCCGGTGAAGTCGGTTATGTTATCGCTGGCATCAAGGACATTGACGGTGCGCCTGTTGGGGATACCTTAGCGGACGCGGCCAGAGCGGAAGTTGAACCATTACCGGGCTTTAAACCTGCGCAGCCACGCGTTTTCGCCGGTCTTTTCCCTGTTACTTCCGAGCAGTACGAAGACTTGCGTGAAGCGCTTCGTAAGCTTCGCTTAAACGACGCGGCACTGCATTTCGAACCGGAAACTTCGGAAGCTTTAGGATTCGGTTTCCGTTGTGGTTTCCTTGGAATGCTGCACATGGAGATCATCCAAGAGCGTCTTGAACGTGAGTATGATCTTGATTTGATCACCACTGCGCCGACGGTTGTTTACGAGTTGCTGACCAAGAAGGGTGAAGTGATTAAAATCGACAATCCGTCCGAATTGCCGGATCCGAGCATCATTGCCGAAATTCGTGAACCGATCATCCAGGCGAATATCCTGGTGCCTCAGGACTATGTCGGAGCGGTGATGAAATTGTGTATCGAAAAGCGCGGCGTGCAAAAAGATATGCAGTATTCGGGTGGACAGGTTTCCATCAACTACGAATTACCGTTGAATGAAGTTGTTTTGGATTTCTTTGATCGTTTAAAATCTTGTAGCCGAGGCTACGCATCCATGGATTATGAATTCAAACGTTTCCAAGCGGATGACCTGGTAAGGATGGACTTTTTGATTAATGGTGAGCCAGTGGATGCGTTAGCTGTTATCGTACACCGCAGTTTTGCCGTTCAGCGTGGTAAGGTAATTATTGAGAAATTGCGTGAAGTAATTCCTCGCCAGATGTTCGATGTGGCGATTCAAGCGGCGATTGGTGCTAAAGTCATCGGTCGAACCAACGTGAAGGCCTTGCGTAAGAATGTAACAGCGAAATGTTACGGGGGAGATGTCTCCCGTAAGAAGAAACTGTTACAGAAACAGAAAGAAGGTAAAAAGCGCATGAAGTCGATCGGTAGTGTTGAACTTCCGCAAGAAGCCTTCTTGGCTATTTTGGATACAGGGGGAGAGTCCTAATGAGTTTTGAGTTGATTTTAGTTATCGTCACAGCGGTGACCGGTGTGATTGCTTATGTGGATCGACTCGTTTGGCGCCCTAAGCGTGAAGGGGCTTTGACAATGGAAAGGGAGCCTTTGTTGATCGAGTATTCCCGTTCTTTGTTCCCTGTGTTCCTGGTGGTGTTGGTTTTACGTTCGTTTGTCATTGAACCTTTTAGAATTCCTTCGGGCTCTATGTATCCAACTTTGGAAATCGGGGATTTTATTGCGGTGAGCAAGTTCTCTTACGGTATTAAGTTGCCGGTTACGCAAACTAAAATCATCCCGATTGGTGAACCGGAACGAGGCGATGTGGTCGTTTTCAGTTATCCGAAAGATCCGGATGTTGATTACATTAAGCGCATCATCGGTCTGCCGGGCGACAAGATCACTTACGTCGGACGTACTGTTTTCGTGAATGGTAAGCCAATTGTTCAGCAGCCGGACGGAAAATATCTGGGTAACGATTCCGGTGCGGTAATGAACGGCGCCAATATCGTGATTGAAACCATGGATAACGGCCACAGTTATCATATCTTGCATGACATGGATAAGAGTAGTCGAGACATGGATACCATTACCGTTCCCGAAGGGCATTATTTTGTCATGGGGGATAACCGTGACCATAGTAATGACAGCCGTTTCTGGGGCTTTGTGGCGGAAAAGAATCTGAAAGGTAAGGCTTTCGGCATCTGGATGAACTGGGATAACGGTATCCATTTGAACAGACTCGGTAAAGGGATTGAGTAACATGAACGACCAACCTGCTCCATTAAGCATAGAGCGACAGGCAAAACTCAAGCAACTTTCAAAAAAACTGGGTTATGAATTCAATGATATTCAGTTTTTGCAAAATGCTTTAACCCATCGCAGTATGGGCGCGAAAAACAACGAGCGTTTGGAGTTCTTGGGCGACAGTCTGGTCAACTTTATGATTGCGGATGTGTTGTTCCACCAATTCACAAAGTTGCCGGAAGGTGATATGAGCCGTGTGCGTGCGCATTTGGTAAAAGGTGACACTCTGGCTCTGATCGGTAAGGAATACAACCTTAGCGAGTATTTAGTTTTGGGGCCGGGTGAGTTGAAGAGTGGCGGGTTCCGCCGTAATTCGATTATCGCCGACAGTGTCGAGGCGATCATAGCCGCCGTTTACGAAGATGGCGGCTTGGATGCTTGCCGTGAGTTGGTGAATCGTTTTTATGAAAAGCGTTTGCAGGAACTTGACCCGAAAAAAATCGGCAAGGACCCGAAAACACGCTTGCAGGAGTGGTTGCAGTCCAGACAGGAACCATTACCGGAATACAGCATTATTAGTGTCAATGGTGCCGCCCACGCACAGGATTTCACTGTGTCATGTTATGTGGCCAAATTAAATACTAAATTCGAGGCTACGGCGTCCAGCCGACGCAAAGCCGAACAAAAAGCCGCTGAAAACGCGTTGGAAGCATTAGAAAACCTTTAGTTCTCAAAAGCGGCACACTCGCTCCAGACTCTAGGCCGTCCTCTTTTTCTTGTAGGCGGTCATTGCATATCAATCACTTACGTTACGTTGTTATAGAAGGCTATAAAATGGATATTTCGGATTTAAACCAAGATTCAGGTCAAACGTCTGAAACGCATGATACCGATTTTCAGGCCGGCTTCGCCGCCGTTATCGGACGCCCGAATGTGGGTAAATCCACCATTATGAACGAGTTGCTCGGCCAGAAACTGAGCATTACCTCTCATAAGCCGCAGACGACACGCCATCGTATTCACGGAATCCATACCACCGACACCTATCAGATTGTTTACGTTGATACGCCGGGTATGCATTTGGGCGGACAGAAGAGCATTAACGAATACATGAATAGGACTGCCAACAGTGCGTTCTCCGATGTTGACGTGATTCTGTTCGTGGTTGAAGCAGGGCGCTGGACCAACGAAGATCAGGCAGTTGCCAATAAGCTTAAAAATATCGATGTCCCCGTCATCGTTGTGGTGAACAAAATCGACAAGATCAAGAAGAAGGAAGACCTGTTCCCGTTTCTACAGATGATTTCCGAGAAAGTCGATATGGTGACGTTGGTTCCGGTTTCCGCGTATCAGAAAAACGGTCTGGATAGGCTTGTTGACGAGGTATTGAAGTTTATGCCTCAGCAAGCGGCAATTTTCCCGGAAGACGATATTACTGACCGTTCGACCCGTTTCCTGGCTTCCGAGATCATTCGTGAAAAACTTATGCGTACCTTGGGTGAAGAGGTGCCTTACGGCGCAACGGTTGAGATTGAGGAATTCAAATACGATGAAGAGGAAGGACGCTGGGTGATTCATGCCTTGATCCTGGTTGAACGTCCGGGGCAGAAGAAAATCGTCATTGGTAACAAGGGCGAACTGATCAAGAAGATTGGTACTCAGGCAAGAAAAGACTTGATCGCGATGATGGACAGCCGAGTGCATTTGGAACTATGGGTTAAGGTGAAAGAGAACTGGTCCGACGATGCTCGTGCTTTGGCGAGTTTGGGTTACAACGACGATTACAGTCGTTAAGCTTTAACGATCAGGCAGATCGGACAGATGGACGTTAGCCAGCCCGCTTATATCTTGCATAGCCGACCCTATCGCGAAACCAGCGTGATTGCGACACTGTTGACGCCGGAACACGGTAAGCTCAATGCAGTCATAAAAGGCGCTCGCAGCAAAGGTAAGCGATCCACCTCTAAAGGAGCGGTCTTACAACCGTTTCAGAAACTGTTGGTGGAGTGGCGGGAAAAGCCTAATTCGACGTCCGATCTGGTTTCGCTTAGAGGCTTTGAAGCCGATACCTTACGTTTTCCGCTGGAGGCCGAAAGTAGTTTTTGCGGTCTGTACCTGAATGAAATTCTCTATCGCTTGTTGTATAACGGCGTGGCGGTGGACTCTCTGTTTGAGCAGTATGAGCAGGCACTGTTTTCGTTGCTTCGTAGCCAAAATCGAAGTGAACAGGCCTGGGTACTGCGCCAGTTCGAGTTTCAGTTGCTTGAAGCGATGGGCTTGAACTTGAATTGCGAGACGGATGTGAATCATCAGCCGATTCAATCCGGCGTGAATTATCTGTTTTATCCGGAAATGGGTGCTTATCCGGTTAATGGAGAAGAAACCGGCGGTAATGGTGTGCCGATTTCCGGTGAATGCCTCCTACTGCTGTCTAATTTGGAATTCTGCGAGAATTGCTTACCTTCCTGGAAGCGATTGTTGCGTCATGTATTAAGTTTGTATCTGGGGTCAAAACCGATTCTTTCGCGTCAACTGTTTCGCTGAATCGACCAAACCTCAATTATTGAAAATTTATTTGGAGAAAATTTATGTCGCCTATTTTTCTAGGATTGAATATCGATCACGTGGCCACCTTGAGACAAGCGCGAGGCACACGTTATCCTGATCCTACCAAGGCTGCTTTGGATGCTGAAATGGCCGGTGCAGACAGCATTACTTTGCACTTGCGTGAAGACCGTCGCCATATCCAGGACGAAGATGTGGCGAAGATTTCTGCGATGCGTCAGACAAAAGTGAATCTTGAAATGGCCGCAACCGAAGAGATGGTCAATATCGCTTGTCAGTATCAGCCGGAAGACATCTGTCTGGTTCCTGAAAAACGTGAAGAACTGACTACAGAGGGCGGTTTGGACGTTGCCGGCCAGAAAGAGTGGTTGACTGAAGTTTGCAGCCGTTTGGCCGAAGCGGGGTGTCGTGTCTCCCTGTTCATCGATCCCGACGAAAAGCAGATTGAAGCCGCAAAGGAAGTCGGTGCGCCGGTGATTGAACTGCATACGGGAACCTATGCGGAACTGGAAAAACCACAAGAAGTGGAAGAAGAGTTGCAACGTATTCGCCATGCAGCGGAATACGCAACACGCCTGGGGCTTGTAGTGAATGCGGGTCACGGACTGCATTACCATAACGTTCAGGCGATTGCCGCCATCAAGGAGATCGAAGAACTGAATATCGGACATGCCATCATTGCGCAGGCGATTTATTCCGGTCTTCCGGAAGCGGTTCGTGAAATGAAACGCTTGATGGTCGAAGCGCGTCAGCAAGCGTATTTGAACGACTAAGGTGAAAGTGTGATCATCGGAATCGGAACCGATATTGTTGATGTCGACCGCATCGCCAAGGTGTATCAGCGTCAAGGCGAGGCGTTTGCTCGCCGACTGCTCTCTCAGCAGGAGTGGGATCGGTTCAGCCGACACAGTTTTCCAGAGCGTTATCTGGCGAAACGTTGGGCGTTGAAGGAAGCGGTTTCCAAGGCATTGGGGACGGGCATCGCTCAAGGGGTGTCGTTTCACGACATGACCATCAAGAATGCACCAAGTGGACAACCTTATCTTGAGCTTGCTGGAATCGCCCAGGAAAAAGCCGAATCATTGGGCATTACGCATTGGCAGATCAGTGTCAGTGACGAGAAAACCCATGCTGTGGCCTTTGCGATTGCCGAAAGCCGTTGAATGATTGTTAATGGAATTGAGTAATGAATAAAAGTTTGATAACCAATTTACTGGCCGCTTTGTTACTTATGGTCGGTATTGTTTTTTCGAATTCTCTTCTGTTCTGGACAGGCCTGTTCGCTTTGTCGGGCGCTCTGACAAACTGGCTGGCGATTTACATGCTGTTTGAAAAAGTGCCGGGATTGTACGGTTCCGGTGTTATTCCCAACCGTTTTGAAGCCTTCAAGGCGGCGATTCGGGAATTGATGATGCAGCAGTTCTTCAATCAGGAGAACATCGACCGTTTTGTCAGTGGCCAGCCTCCGCTGCATACTCGTCTGCAACTATCGCCGGTAATCGAAAAAGTCGATCTGACACCGGCTTTCGACAAGTTGGTTCAAGTGATCATGAACTCCTCTTTCGGTAGTATGTTGGGCATGTTCGGTGGGGCGGATGCTTTGAATCCACTGAAAGAACCGTTTATCAGTAATATGAAGTCTGCTCTGATCGAAATGACGGAAGAAGAGAAGTTCTTGCAGTTATTACAGGAAGAGATCGACCAGCCCGATGTGATGGCCGATATTCAGGCGAAAATCGAGGAGATCATTGATGCACGCCTAGCCGAGTTGACCCCTCAACTTGTCAAGCAGATGGTGCAGGAGATGATCAAGCAACATCTTGGATGGCTGGTTGTTTGGGGCGGTGTTTTCGGAGGTCTGATCGGTTTGATTTCCGCACTGGTTTCTACCTATTTGGCGGTTTAGCCTTTTATGAACACGGCAGGCCTGCTGGGTTTTTGAATTGAAATTTTAGGATTTTCTTTGCAGAGACTGACCGTTTTATTCCCACTCTGGGCCTTGTTACTTTCGGTAGCGGCCTTTTACCAGCCGCAAGCTTTTGTCGAACTGAAAAGTTGGATTGTGCCGTTGCTGATGGTGGTGATGCTTGGCATGGGATTCACTTTGCGCTGGCACGATTTTCAAGGTGTGTGGAAATTGAGGAAAGTGGTTGGGCTTGGTGTGGCTGTCCAGTTTCTGGTGATGCCGTTAGCGGCGCTGCTGATTTCACGTCTGTTTGGTTTGTCGCAGGAATTGACTGTTGGCATGATGCTGGTTGGCGCTACGGCGGGCGGCACCGCTTCAAACGTTATGACCTATCTGGCCGGCGGTCATGTGGCTTTGTCAGTGAGTATGACGATGGTTTCAACGTTGGTAGCCGTTGTCATGCTACCTTTGTTGACCTGGTTTTACATTGGACAGAGTGTTGATGTGCCGGTGGGCTCAATGATGCAGAGCCTGTTCAAATTGATTGTCGTTCCCTTGACGCTTGGAATGCTATTCAACCACTGGTTGGGTGAACGAGGGCGCTTCTTACATCAAATGTTTCCTTTGTTGTCTATGTCGGCGATCATTTTGATTATCGCCATCGTGGTCGGGTTGAATCAAAGCAACCTGATTGGCGCGGCCATCGGAGTGTTCGCTGCAATTATCCTACACAATCTGATTGGGTTGACGAGCGGCTACTGGATTAGTCGTAAGTTCGGTTACGATTCCAAGGTCGCCCGTACCGTTGCAATCGAAGTCGGGATGCAGAATTCCGGTTTGAGCGTAGCGCTTGCTCTTAAATACTTTTCCGCTGCCAGTGCCTTGCCGGGCGCATTGTTCAGTATTTGGCATAATCTTTCCGGTGCCTTGTTTGCCAGTTTCTGGCAGAGAAAAACCCCTTCAAAGGATTGAATGGCTCCTTTTCACCGTTCTGTGTGTGGTTTAATCTCGTCTCTTTCTATAATTATTGCTGTGAATTGTTTACAAGTGTTGGGGTTTTGTTTTGAATTTTCCTAAATGTAAATAAATGACGTGAATTGAGTTTTCTAATGGTAGGTTAACAAGGATTGATTACACTTTTTACGCCCCCTGCATTTTTTTAGGTAGAATGGAATTTAATAAACGTTCCATACTTATTCTGAAAACAGGATGATGATTCTAAATGGCAATGCCGAAAGCGATTAATCAACAACATCAAAGTTTCTCCCTGCTTAAGCATATCTTGGAAGAGTTCCCTGATGGTGTTTTCACACTTAACCAGGAGATGGTTATCACTTACGTCAACCCGGCGTTTTGTCGGTTGATGGGGTACAGTACGGAAGAGATGATTGGTACTGAAATCACAACCTATTTGGGTGATTTGGATATTTTGGCGGCCTGTCAAATAGAAGTGATGGAGACAGGCAGTTGCCGTGATCAGGAAACCACGTTTAAGCGAAAAGACGGCACGTTTATCAGTATTTCCAAAAACGTACAGATGCTTTTGGACGATGAAGGCAAGTTTGGATTAATTGTCAGTGTCCGTGATTTGACTCAGATTCATGAATTGAATAAACAATTAGCACGTTCCGCCGAACAGTTAGAGCATTATAATCAGAATCTTTCTGCTATGGTGCTGGATCGCACTCAAAGCCTGAATGAACAGATGGCGTTTTTATCGAGTTACAAGAAAGCGATTGATACCAGTACCTTGGTTAGTAAATACGATTTAAATAATCAGGTCACGGAAGTAAACAAGGCTTTATGTGAACTTTCGGGTTATACAGAAGAAGAGTATATTGGCAGGCCTGCTTCGTGTTGTTGGGATGAAGCCTCTATGGCATTATTTCCTGATATTAAACGATTGGTGATGGAAGGCAAATCCTGGAAGGGAAGAGTCGTTACGAAATCCAAGGCGGGTGATCCGCTTCATTTTGAATCCTGTATCGTACCGATCATGGATGAGTCGGGAGAGGTCAGGGAGCTGGTTAACATCAGCTACGATATTTCCCCTCTGATAGAATCCACCAACGCGCTTTCTTACCGTTTATATCACGACGCCTTAACCGGTTTTCCTAACCGGGCCAAACTTCTCGCGGATACCGACAGCAATATCAATCAAGTTCAGATCGCGCTTTTCAACATCGACAGTTTCAATGAGATAAACTCATTTTACGGTCATGAGCTGGCGGACAAATTACTCAATGCCGTCGCTTTACGACTACAGGAACTTGTTTCGGATATGCCGGTCGAGATCTATAAGTTACCGGTCGATGAATACGCATTGGTGATTCGTCAGAACTGGAATAAAGTCGAGTTTGAATATTTTGCCCATACCCTTATGGAAAGAGTTTCTTCAAAAGGTTTTGATGTGGATGATACACACATCAATGTGACCATGACAGCAGGCTTGGCTGTTTCATCCGGGCAGGGAGAACCGGTAAGGGACGTGCTGATTGCCGCAGATATGGCGTTGAAAATGGCCAAGAAACAACATAAAGACCTGGTGTATTATGAACCTGAGCTGAATATTAAACAAAGTTATGAGAGTAATTTGAATTGGGTTCAGCGATTGCGCGATGCGATGGATGATGACCGTTTAGTGCCTTTTTTCCAACCCATTGTGAATACTCATACTCTGGAAGTCGAGCGTTATGAGTGTTTGGTCAGAATCCTCGAAGAAGACGGAAGTGTTGTTTCACCATTTTATTTTCTGGAAATCGCTAAAAAACTCAAACTGCATACGTTGTTAACCAAACGGATGATTGAGAAATCTTTTGAAAAGTTTGAGAATCAGCCTTATACCTTCTCTATTAACCTGTCTATTGAAGATATTATTGATCCGTCTGTTAGTGAGTGGATTTTGCAAAAAGTTCGTTCATGCGGGTTCGCTGAAAGGGTGATTTTTGAAATCGTCGAATCGGAAGGGATACAAAACTACGATGAAGTTAACCGCTTTATCAAAGAGGTCAAACGTTATGGCGTCAAGATTGCAATTGACGATTTTGGCGCCGGTTATTCCAATTTCGCTTATATCATGCGTTTGGATGTTGATTTCATAAAAATTGACGGTTCGATTATTCGTGATATTCATAAGAATCGTTCATCACAGGTGATTACCGAAACCATTCTTGATTTCGCGCAAAAGTTGAATATTCAAACGATAGCGGAATTCGTCTCGGATGAGGAGGTGTATAACTACGTGAAAAACCTTCCTGTCGACAGTTTGCAAGGTTACTTGTTTGGCGAGCCAAAAGCTGATTTGTTACATGGTTAATGAATCATGTTTTCTGTTGAGTGTAACTCTTTAAGTTATTGAATAATAAGCTTTACCTCTTGACTTAGATTTTTTACTAACTGTCTTTTGAAGTGTTACGTTTTACTTTCCTTTTCAATTGAATATTTCATTGACAGTGCACCTGATTTTTTAATAGTCTTTAGTTTAAGATTCTTTGCGGATTATAACAGTAGATGACCAAAACCACCGATGTCCTCCCTTTACCGTTTTTAAAAACAGTTACAGGAATTGCGTTACTTTTCGCAGTATTTTTATTGAGTGTGTTCAATGTTGTCTATGCCGAAGAAACTCCGACATCATCCCCATCCAGTTTAGTTCTCTCACCAGCGGAAAAACAGTGGCTTAAAGAGCATCCCGTTATTCGTTTAGGTTCGGATTTCGGTTGGCCTCCATTTGAAAAATTGGGCGCAAAAGCTCAATACGAAGGTATTGCAGCCGATTTTATGAAATTGGTTGAAGGTCGTTTGGGCGTCAAATTCGAAACCTCACCGTTACTACCTTGGACGGAAATTCTTAATAAAACCAAAAATAGAGAACTGGATGTTCTGCCAGTAGCTCAATCGACAGCCGCTCGCCGGACTTTTATGTTGTTCACTAAGCCGTATCTTTCCCAAGCGATTGTGATCGTGACTCGAGATGACGTCGGTTATGTTGACGGACTTTCTGCTTTGACCGGTAAAACAGTCGCTTATCAGAAAGATTCCCAACCTATTAACCAGATCATGGTTCGGTATCCTGAAATTACACAGTCTATCTATACGGACAACTTGGATGCCTTGAGTGCGGTTGCAAAGGGTAAGGTTTTCGCTTACGTCGGCAATATCGCCACCGTCAGTTATATGATGAGAACGGAAGGGTTTACTAATCTAAAAGTATCCGGACAGCTTGATCAGCGTTTTGAGCTTTCTGTAGCTGTTCGTGATGATTGGCCACTAATGCTGTCTGTCATGCAGAAGGCGTTGGATTCGATAACGATGGAAGAGAGAAATACTATTTTCCAGAAGTGGATTAATGTTAAGGTCGATCCTGAACTCGGGTTCAGACAAGTTATTCAGTATCTAGCTGTTGCAGCAGCGATCTTTTTGCTTTTCTTGGTTTGGAACATGATGTTGAAAAGTAAAGTACGCCAAGTCTCGGAGGAACTTCAACACCGATCCTATTACGACCCTTTGACAAATCTGCCAAACCGTTTTTTGATTAACGATCGTCTGAACCAGTTGATTCAGGAAGCGAACAGAGAGCAAAAATACGTTGCGGTTTTAAGCGTTGGATTGGATAACCTGAATGAGATCAATAGCACTTTGGGTCTCTCGACCGGAGACCAATTTATTGCGGAAACCTCGAATCGCATTCAAAGAGTTTTACGAACTGGAGATTCGGTGGGACGATTTGAGGGCGATACGTTTATTCTTTTGGTTGGCGGCTTGGAAAACCCCAACGAGGCCGATAGTTTGGTTGAGGCATTGCTGAACCAGTTCAAGCCTGCTTTTGTGATGGGGGGGCGTGAATTGAACGTAACAGCATCGATTGGTGTCGCTTTCTTCCCAACGGATGGTCAAGAGGCCCCGGCTTTGTTTGACCATTCCGGTTCCGCACTGCAATACGCCAAGAAGCACGGCAAGAACCGATTATCGTTCTACACCCAATCGATGAATGAGAAAGCTAACCGCAAACTTCAACTGGACGAAGCCATGGTCGGCGCATTGGAAAGAGGGGAATTCCAGGTTCATTACCAACCCAAAATAGATATTAAAACCGGTGAAATTAGTGGATTTGAAGCACTGCTGCGTTGGTTCCATCCTGTTTTGGGGAACGTCCGGCCGGATGAATTTATTGCGGTTGCCGAGGCGAATGGCTTGATTTTGCCAATTGGCGAATTTGTGATTAAAGAAGCTTTGAGATGCGTGACTGAATGCGGGAATGACAACAGCGGCCATTTTAGTATGGCGGTCAACCTGTCTCCGGTGCAGTTCAGAGATGCATCTTTGGTGGAAAAGATCGGACGATATCTGGATTATGCAGGAGCCAGTCCGGAACAGTTGGAATTTGAAATCACCGAAGGCGTTTTGATGACCGAATCGGAACCGCTTCTAAAAAGCTTGAACGATTTAAAAGCATTAGGCATCAAAATATCGATGGATGATTTTGGTACAGGCTATTCTTCATTGAGCTACCTGCAAAAATATCCTTTTGATGTTATTAAAATCGAACGGGAATTTATTATGGGTCTTGAAGAGGATTCGAATAAGCGGCAGTTGGTTATCGCAACGATTGCGATGGCGCACGGCTTGGGATTGCAAGTGGTTGCAGAAGGGGTTGAGACCGGTGAACAGCTTGAATTTCTTTCTGAACAGGGCTGTGATATCGCACAGGGTTACTTCTTTAGTCCTGCTGTTCCGGCAAATGAAGTAAATGGCCTGTTCCATTGATTAGATTTTGATCGGATGTTTTCTTAAAACCGGCAGGCCTGCCGGTTTTTTTATGCCTGGCCGCTTTCGGAAATTGATTGACATTAAAGCCCGTTTCTATAATAGTCTTTTAAAATGAATATAGTGATTTCAGGTTATTGGCGTAGATGAGTAATAAGTTAGACTCTTTCTTTATTAATCGAGCAAGACTCGGTGCCTGTTTTGCTTTATTGGTATTTTTTGTAGTCGCCCTAAATACTCCCATAGCAAGGGCAGACGATGTCACTGCGAATCCAGCTAATCTATCCGCCGACACCAACTCTACAGGTTTCACACTTTCCCCAGCAGAAAAAAAATAGCTGGCGGCACACCCGAAAATCACCATCGGTCATATGAGAGGATGGGCGCCATTCAGTTTTGTGAATAGAAGGGGCGTATCCAGAGGCATCAGCATTGACTATGTCAAAGCACTGAATAAACGTCTGAACGGCGCGCTGGAATTGGTTCCCGGTGAGTGGGAAAACCTTTATGGATCCGTTAAGGATAGGCATCTGGATGCCGTATTGGATATAACCGACAAGCCAGATAGAGAGCCTTATTTTAATTTCACGGTTCCTTATCTAGACGTTCCTCATGTCATCGTGACCCGTCAGGATCAAGGTTACGTGACGGGCGCCAAGGCGCTAGCGGGTAAAACCATCGCTCTGGAAAAAGGATTCGGCAATGTCGATTATTTCAAACAACACTTTCCCAAGGTATTGATTCACGAGTATCCGAATACTCAAGAAGCGCTGGAAGCGGTATCAAGGGGCGATGTTGATGCCTATGCGGGTAACCGGAGTGTCGCGCTTTATCTGATGCGTCAGAAGGTCATGAGCAACCTTAAGATAAACGGGGTAATGCAGAAAAAAGGTTCGGTATTGTCAATCGGCGTTCGAAAGGATTGGCCGGTTTTGAGAGACCTGCTTAACCGCGCGCTGGCGGATATGAGTCAGACCGAAATTCAAACGATTCACCAAAAATGGCTGGAGCAGGATTATGAGTCGGAAATTGCACTGACGCCTGCGGAACGACTATGGCTTCAACAGCATCCAGTGATTCGCATCGCCTATGATGAGGCGTTCGCTCCTTACAGTTATCTAGGTCATGCACACAAGTTTGCAGGTGTATCCGTCGATATTTCGGAAGAGATTGCAAAGCGTCTGGGCGTTAAACTGTCGGTCTATCCAAACGGGAACTGGTCACAATTGTTTACCGCCGCAAAAAAACACGAGGTGGATGTGATCGCAACACTGGAGGAACGCCCTGAAAGGAAGGATTACTTCAACTTTTCGCAACCCTATTTGTCTCTGACACAGTACATCGTGACCCGTAATGATGAAAAAGCTGATTACCAAAAAGTAAGCTCTTTAAATGGCAAACGGGTGGCGTTGGTTCGTGATTATTCAACGGCCGAACGGGCGCTCAGTGAGGTTAAAAACATTCAGCCTCGATACTATGCAAATCTGGAAGAGGCCTTTTACGCGGTCTCGACCGGTCAGGCCGATGCGACCATTGCCGATGCCGGAATGGCGCAACACCTCATTGCTAAGACGGGACTTCAGAATCTCGGTCTTGCAGGGCTTTATTCCCCTGATAAATCCCTACAGCGGTTCGGGGTTCGCAAGGACTGGCCGGAATTGGCGACGATTCTGGATAAGGCATTGAACTCATTGAGTTACCGGGATTATCTTTCAGTTTATGCGAAATGGCAGATTCAGGAACATGTGGATCCTTTGAATAAAATGAAACCCTTCAGGGATCGGTTGACTGCGGAGGAAAAAGCCTGGTTGAGTGAGCATCCGATCATTCGTCTGGCATCCGATTACGGTTGGCCGCCGTTTGAACAGATGAGCAAGAACGGAAATTACGAAGGGATTATTGCCGATTATATGAAGTTGGTCGAATCCCGTTTGGGAGTCAAGTTCGAACCTTCACCGTTTATGCCGTGGACGGAGATCGTTAAAAGTGTTGAAGACAAAAAACTGGACGTTCTAGCCGCCGCGCAACCAACCCCGGAACGCCGGAAGTCGATTCTGTTTACCGAACCGTATCTTTCGCAAGCGATAGTCATCGTAACGCAAGACAATGTAGGTTATGTGAACGGCTTGTCTGCTCTGGAAGGAAAGACGGTGGCCTATGAACATGGATACGCACCGATTGCTCTGGTTCTGGAGAAGCACCCCGAGATCCAACAAAACACGTTTAATGACAGTTCCAAAGCGTTGGAAGCGGTTTCTAAAGGGAAAGTGTTTGCCTATTTGGGCAATATCGCCACTGTCAGTTATCTGATGAGGAATCAGGGGATCACCAATATCAAAGTGTCCGGCCAGCTTGACGAGCAATACAATCTGGCTGTCGGCGTGCGCGACGACTGGCCGCTTCTGATGTCCGCTTTCCAGAAAGCACTGGATTCGCTCTCTTTGGAAGAGAAGAACGCGATTTACAAGAAATGGATTGGGGTAAAAGTCGAGAGTGGCCTGGGATATTGGAAAGTGATGCAATATCTCGGCATTGCGGCGATCGTATTCTTGTTGTTCCTAGCGTGGAACTTGATGCTGAAAAGAAAGGTGCGCAAGGTTACGGATGAGCTTCAACACCGCTCGTACCACGACGCCTTGACCGATTTGCCGAACCGTTTCCTGATCAACGATCGTTTGAACCAGTTAATCAAGGAAGCGCGAAGAGAAGATGAATACGTTGCCGTTATTACAATTGGACTGGATAACGTCAGTATGATCAACAGTAGCCTTGGGTTTTCTTCGGGAGACCGGTTCATCATCGAATCGGCCAAACGGATTCAAGCGTCGTTGCGTACCGGCGACACCGTCGGGCGATTTGACGGCGATACCTTTATCGTTTTGATGGGCGGGCTAAAAAAGCCTACGGAGGCTGATAGACAAGCCGAGGCGCTGCTTAACCAGTTTAGAACCGCTTATGAACTGGACGGGCGGGAGTTGAAAGTGACGGCGAGCATCGGCATCGCTTTTTATCCTACCGACGGTAAAGAGGCTCAGACGGTATTCCACCATTCCGGCGCGGCACTTCAGTACGCCAAGAAGAACGGTAAAAACAGTCTGTCTTTTTATACCCAATCCATGAACGAGAAGGTGAATCGAAGAATGCGGCTCGACGAAGCGATGGTGGGCGCTTTGGAGCGAGGCGAATTCCAGCCGCACTACCAGCCTAAGGTCGATATCAAAACCGGAGAAATTTGTGGATTCGAGGTGTTGTTGCGATGGCAGCATCCGGAACTGGGTTCGGTGCGTCCAGATGAATTCATTTCTGTGGCCGAGGAGAACGGTCTTATTTTGCCGATCGGCGAGTTTGTGATCCGTGAAGCATTGAAGGCCGTAGCAGCCTGGGAAGTGACGTTTGAACGTGAGTTGAGCATTGCAGTTAACTTATCACCTGTTCAGTTCAGGGATTCGACGTTGGTTGAAAAGATCGAGCGTATGTTATGGGACGCAGAACTTCATCCGGAAAAATTGGAACTGGAAATCACGGAAGGGGTCTTGATGAGCGAATCGGAATCGATTCATAAGAGTCTGAACGCATTGAAGGCGATCGGCTTGAATATTTCGATGGACGACTTCGGTACCGGTTATTCTTCGTTGAGTTATTTACGGAAATATCCGTTTGACATCATCAAGATCGACCGGGAATTCATTATGGATTTGGAAGCAGACGAAAACAACCGCGAACTGGTCATTGCGACGATTGCGATGGCGCATGGCCTTGGTTTACAGGTGGTGGCAGAAGGAGTGGAAACCGCCGAAGAGTTGGCATTCCTTGCAGAGCATGGTTGCGATATCGCTCAAGGTTATCTGTTCAGCCCACCGGTACCGCATCACGACGTCGCCAAATTGTTTGTTTAGCGACGGCTGGACGACATTTTCGAAAGATGGAAACCGGCAGGCCTGCCGGTTTTTTTATGATTCGGATTTATCAATCGCCAAACGATAGAAAAGCGCTGCACTTGCTAATGTCAGAGCCGTGAAGACTAGTGTCTCCGTCGTGGTTTCAGCTAGAAAGTTTCCTAAAGCAATGATCGAGAAGATGATGACGAACGCCCATAACAGGACCTTGACCACGCGGCTATTGCGGAACTTTGACATCACATAACCCGCCTTGACCAATACGGTTGTCAGGATAATCAGATTGATGATGATCGCTTGGATTTCATAGCGCTGCATCTTATCAATGCTTTCGTGCTTGCCGGCCCAGACGATGTCATAAGGGATCACTTGAAGCAGAATCAGAAAGTGGAAAATCAGGAGTCCGGAAAAAATCAGTAACAGGCCGTTGACGGCTAATTTAAAGTTCAGGTTTTGTATCATGTTCGATGTCTTTGCAAGGCTTCGTATAAAAAGTTGGAATTGATGCTGGAGTTGTGGCAGGCTTCGTTGCCCGTGCCCACTTACGTTCAAGTAATACGTTATACACCAGCCGCAGGGGATTTCAAAGCCGTACAGGCGATTAATTGTCTTTCCAGTTCCACCATTTCAGAAGCTCGGGATCCGGTTTTTCAGTTTCACAATAATAAACCGCACAACGGAACACATACAGAAGACAGCGGTCTACAGGATGACCAACCAGATCTTGATAGCGGTCATACAGTTCTTGCGGATTCTGCCCGCACAGCTCTTGAGGTTCCATGATGCCCAGCCAGTTCAGTTTTGCGGCAACGGCCGGACCGATACCCGGGACGGTTTGAAGAGGCGAAGTCGTTTTTTTCATGCGTTTGTTGTGCCTTTTCATTTAAGCCGAATGCTTTTCGTTGGCGATTTCAATCAGGTTTTGATCCGGATCGCGGATGTAGAAGGAAATTATCGGCCCGTTTGCGCCGGTTCGCTCAACAGGACCTTTAATGATTTCCACCTCATGACCTGTAATTTCATGCATTGCTTGTTCCAATGGAAGATCGGTAAGAAAACATAAATCGGCACTTCCTGTTACTGTGTTGCCCGCTTTGGGGTCGAACTCCATCCCTGCTTGATGAAGGTTGATTTTTTGATTACCGAACTTCAAAGCGACGCGATTTTGGCCGAATACAACTTTTTCCATTCCCAGTACAGACTCGTAAAAACGGACGGTTTTGTTTAAATCTTTGACGGTGAGTACTAAGTGGTCGAGTTGGCGGATTTGCATGACGGTAACAAGTTTCTATTAAGGATTTCTATGTTATACCGGTTTGTGTGATTTAGACAGGCCTGTTCATTTTGTTTTGAACCGGCCTGTTTGAAACCGGGATGGTTACACGTCTGTCTTTTGTGTGGCGACGACAAACAACACCGCCATCAGCAGCATTCCGATGAAAACCATGATCTCGAAAATACCCAGAATAGGGCCGATTACATTTTCGGGAAAGGTTTTGGCAAACAGCAGGAACAGTCCGATCAATAGGAACAGAGTGCCGATCTGGTGTAAGTAGTACTGGATTTTGGAAAGGGTGGTTGTGAGGTTGTTAAGCCACAGTTTATGGCATAAGCCGTAGATAAATGTGACGACGAAACCAAGCAGCATGACATGGGCGTGGGTCACGTGTTGAGTGTGATTTTGGGAACCGGCCATATAGATGCCCAGTGCGAGACCGACCAGTGCGTAGGCAAAAGCCGTTAAAACGAATTTTCTGTCCATTTGAAGCCTCCGGGTATTCAACAGTATAAAAATACCGACGGTTCGACTTAAAGTTCACTGTCGGTCATTTTAAGATTTATTCCGTGAGTCGAATTGAGAGCCGTCAACGAGAAGAAAGTATTCGGCTTTCAGGTGGGCTAGAAATAATACTAATTTAACTAGGGTTGTTGGTCAATCAAAATTGCTGGGTGGAGAGGGTGTAACTTTTTGTTTTGAATGGGTTTTTATGGATGTTGTTGCGAATTGTAGAGCTGAAAAGGCAACAGGCCGGCTCAAAATAAAATTGAACAGGCCTGTTGGGAATGGGTCTTTAGGCTAAATGTTTTATGACAAGCGTTCTTTTAAACTTACACCGTCTTCCACGGTATCGCTTGGGTGGTTGATGATTTTCTCGCCTTCTTTCAGGCCAGTCAGTATCTGCGCAGTCAAGCCGTTGCGTTCACCAAGTGTGACGGTTTTGAGTTTGGCGTGGTCGTCTTCGACGGCGAACACTGCCCAGCCGTCTTTATAACGGAAAAGGGCACTGATCGGTACTTGCAGTACGTTGTCTTCATGCCAGAGTAAAAACTTGGCTTCGACGCGGTAACCATCACCCAGACGGTGCCACTCTTCTTGAGGGGAAGTGAAGTCGGAGATGACCAGAACACGTTGTTCTTCCACGCCAAGTGCAGAGACCTTGGTGAAACCGACCGGTTCGATGTTGCGTACGATGCCCTCAAGCGTCTCTTCTCCTCCCCAGCGGTCGAACAGTACTTTCATGCCCGGTTTGATCTTGACGGCGTCGGCAGAAAGGACGTCCACTTCTACCTCAAGTGCGGTCGGATCACCGACTTCAAGCAGAGATTCGCCGGTGGTGACCGGGCCTTCGCATTTGCGTGCGACCTTTAAGATGCGACCGTCAATTGGGGATTTGACCGGAACCCGTTCAACCGGTTCGTCGCTTGGTTTGGCGGCCGAATATTCCAATACGGTTAAGGCGGCCTGCAGTTCATAGTTGGCGACCTCAACATTAAAGTCGGCAGAACGTTTGGCGGCGGTTGCGGTTAAGGATTCGGTTCGAGCCTGATCGTAGGTCTCTTGAGAAACCAGGCCTTTTTCAATTAACGGTTTGTAGCGTTTGACCTTGTCGCTTGCGAGTTTGGCATCGGCATTCGCGGCTAAAGCCTGCTCTTTGGCGGCTTGCAATGCGGATTTTGCGGCAGAAACCTGAGCTTCTGCTTGAGCACGGCTGCGGGAATCGAGTACTTGGGATTCCAAAGGTGTGATGCCGAGCAGGGTTTCGCCTTTGGCGACCAGGTCGCCGACTTTCAGGTGCATTCGGCAGGTCATACCGTTCACGGGTGCGGAGATTACATAGCGGTCGATCACGCGGGTGCGGCCTTCTTTTTCAACGGTGACAGTCAGCGGTCCGCGTTTGACGGTGGTCGATTCAATCAATACCGGCTGAGGCCAGAAGCCCCAAATCAGCAGTGCAATGATTAATGCACTGACGACCAAGATGCCCGGATGATTACGCAACGGAATCTGCATGAAATTACTCCTTAGCTTTCAATACTGCCACCATATCAAGGTGCGCGAGGTTTCGCCATATCATTATGGCGGAAATAATGGATGAAACAATCACAACCAGCGCCGCAAACGCATAGATATCCGGATTCAAAACAACCGGAATTCGGTACAGGTCGCTGTCGAATTTAAGGGCGAGGTAATAACACAAACCGTTGCCGATCAGGAAACCGATCGGGATGGCGATTATGGTCAGAAGCGCCAGTTCACCCAGCAAGATGTAGGCGACTTCGCTTCGCCTCAGGCCGAGAACGCGTAAGCTGGCGAGTTCTCGGTTACGTTCGGACAGGGCGATGCGCATGCTGTTGTAGACTACACCGAAAGCGATGCTGCCACCGAGCAGAGTGGTGATGAAAGTGAAGAACAAAATGGTGTTGTCCATCATTTCGTAAAATCCTTCGATGGACGAACGCTGTTCTACCGCTCCGACGATTCTTGGCATGCCTTTGAGTTTGGCGTAGACCTGTTTGCGGTATTTTTCGTCCACCGTCATATAGGCACCGGAAATCACGTCGCCTTCCTTGAGCAGTCTATTGAGTGTCTCACGTTGCAGATAGACACTGACCCCCAGATACTGTTTGGCGGTACCGACGATCGGCACTTGTATCGTGGGGCGGCGTCCTTCCAGCACTTCAATGGTCAGAGTGTCGCCGGTTTTGATGTGTAACAGTTCGGCCAGATAGTCGGTGATGATCGCGCCTTCGGCCGGCAGTTTGATTTCATGCAGGTCTTGGTCAAGCAGACGCATCAACTTGCTACTGGGTTCGACGCCGTTGACCGTTGTACGGTAGGAACGGTGTTCGAATTTCAGTTTGGCGGCCACGTTGCGGAAACCTTCAACGTATTCCACGCCTTGTAAGCCGCGCAAAGAGTAGAGTGAATCGTTAGAGGTCGGTTCGGAGTAACCGATCATGAAGTCTTCGCGCTGGCTCATGCTGTATTGAACGTCTACCATTTCTTCAATGGCGCTTTCCTGAAAACCACCAACCATCATGATGCCGCAGGCCATACTGATACCAAGTGTGGTCAGCACAGATTTGAACGGACGGCGCTCGATGTGACGCAGGATCATGCGGGAGGACTGGGAGAAATGTTTTTGAAGCCCGAGGCGTTCCAGAGAGGTGGGTTTGTAGGTGGAAGGTTGTTCGGGGCGCATTCCTTGTGCCGGCGGCAGCTTAGCCGCCTGACTGACGGCGAACAGGGTTCCCAGAACCGCAACGCCAACGCTTACCAGGATCGAGGTGGCGATGACCTGAGGGTGTAAGACGTAATACATGTATGGAAGGCTGTAGACGTCCATGTACAGGTTACTCAGCCCCTTGCCCATCCAGATACCGAATCCGGTGCCGATGAGAATGCCGAGCGTAACAATCATCAAAACCAGTTTGCTGTAATGCAGGCCAACGTCGAAATTGCTGTAGCCGAATGCTTTGAGTACCGCGATCTGTTCGCGCTCCAGAGAAATCAGACGGCTGATGACGACATTGAGCAGGAAGGCGGCGACGCCGAAGAAGATGATCGGAAACATCGTTGCCATGTTTTGCAGACTTTTGAGTTCTTCGGTCAAGAATCGGTTCGAAAGCTGGTCTTTTCGGGCGTAAGCACCGATGCCGCCGTAGGGCTTGAGAATCTGGTCGAGACGGTCGATGACATCCTGTTCGTTGGCGCCTTTGGTCAGGGTGAGACTGACGTCGTTGAAGGCGCCGTCCATGTCATAGGCGGTCGCCAAAGGCTTGCGCGCCATCCACATTACGCCATAGCTTTTGTAATCAGGAAACATGGCGCCGGGAGCAATCTGGTAAATGTATTCGGGCGATAGTCCGGTGCCGACAATTCTGAGCACTTTGCTTCGGCCGTTGATAGTGGCGCGGATTTTATCTCCGGGTTTGAGGTGGTGGGCATTGGCGAACTCTTCGCTGATGATGATTTCGTCATCCCGTTTGGGTTCTACGAGTTTGCCGCTACGCAGGACGATCTGATTGAGCAGCCCGCGGCTTTGGTCGGGCAGGGAGATGAGGTGTCCGCTGATTGGTTCGGAATAGCCTTCCACATCCAGATTCACGTAGGTGACGACACGGGTTTCAACTTTGTCGACCCCGGGTATTTCCCGGATTCTTTTTTCGACGGAAATCGGAGCGCGTTTTAGGTTCGCGAAGACGTCGGCGAAATGATGGTCGCTGTAATAACTTTCACGGGTTTCGTAAAGTGAATCGTACGTGCTGAGCGACATGATGAAGATCGCTACGCCGCTGACGATGACCATTGCAATCGCCAACGCCTGCATGCGCATGTTCCACAGTTCCCGCCAGAGTTTGATGTCGATCGCGTTCATGGCGGTTTACCAGCTCAACTCTTTCGGGTCGAGAAGGGTTTCGTTGATATCGACGTTAGTGATGCGTCCGTCGGCCAGATGAATGACCCGATTCGCCATCTGTGCGATGCCGGCGTTGTGAGTGATGATAACGGTGGAGGTGCCGAGTTCGCGGTTAACGCGCTGCAAGGCTTCCAACACCATGATACCGGTCTGTGAGTCGAGCGCCCCCGTCGGTTCGTCGCACAGCAACACGTCGGGATTCTTTGCGATGGCGCGGGCGATGGCGACGCGCTGTTGTTCACCCCCTGAAAGTTGTGCAGGGAAGTGATCCAGACGCTCGCCGAGGCCGACCAGTTTAAGCGCTTCTTCAGGCGTCATCGGCGATTGGGCGATTTCGGTGACGACGGCGACGTTTTCACGTGCGGTCAGACTTGGAATCAGGTTGTAGAATTGGAAAACGAAGCCGACATGATAGCGACGGTACTCGGTGAGAGCATCTTCACTGGCGCGTGTCAGGTCATGGTCGGCGTAGATGACATGGCCGTCGGTTGGTAAGTCCAATCCTCCGAGTATGTTGAGAAGGGTCGATTTTCCGCTTCCGGAGGCACCAAGCAATACGGTGAGTTCACCCCGATAAAGATCGAGATCGATCCCGCGCAAGGCGTGAACCTGGACTTCACCCATCTGATAGGTCTTGGTGACACCGTGAACGTGAAACACCACGTTCTCGGGCAAGGCTTCATGCGTGACCTTTTTGTCCGACGGATTCTGCTGTGATTTGCTCATGAAACACCCTCCGCTACCAAGTATATCAGTATGTGCGAGGAGTTCCATTATCGAGTTCAGGGAAATTGAGTTTAATTTGGGCCTTTAAAGTGAAAATCAACAGGCCTGTCCGGTTTGCAGTTTTGGACAGGCCTGCTGAGTTTTTAACCTAGGAAAGAATCAGACGGCCAGATCAATCTGCTGAACACTGCCGGCACCGCTGCCGTCTTCGTATAGGAAGAGCCCGCTGCTGACAGCCTGACCTTGCATCCGGTTGGTGTCATCTTTGTAGCTGAACGGTGTATCGACATTCTGTAATGAGATAGCGCCGATGTTGAGTTCCAGCAACCCTTGTAATTGGTCGAGACCGTTGGCGTCTTTATGCCAGATTTGCAGTTTTGCAAAGACGCTGTCGTTTTCGTCAATCCAGCCGTTGCCGTCTTCGTCGTAAGCGCTCAGATCGGCGAAGCCGTTCCCGCTTTGGGTACCGAACAGTTCGGAACCGTCATTAACCGTTCCGTCCCCGTTCTTATCAAGCGTCAGAAAGCCGGAACCGGGTTGAACGAAAGAGATTGAATCCTCTTGTCCGTCGGAGTCGATGTCGAACTGAACCTTCTCCACTGTCAGGGTGGCGGGTGTTCCACCGAAGTTGACCGTTAGCGGGTCTTTGAGAACAAATCCTTTCTCGCGTTCGGAACTGACCTGTGCAGAAAAGGTACGGCTCATCTGCATATTGAGATCGAAAGCGATCTGTTTGCCGTCGGTCGTGGTGACGTTACCCTGGGCACGGAAATCGGTCTGTTCCTGCTCAAAATGGGAGCTGTAAAGCCGCCAGCGTTCACCGTGTTGCGATGCCTGACCGACGGGGCGTTGGAAACCACCAATGTCAGGCAGTCTGAAAACCGGGTTTTGTAGCCCTTTATCGGGTGTTTGTTTGGTGGTTTCGGCTGAGGTCGTATCTCTTGGCTCGTAGCCATAGACCTTAAGATGATAGGGTTTGCCGGTCATCTTTTCCATCAGCGCCTCAATCGCTTCAATCATTCGGATCAAATTTGGCGGTAAAGCCGGTTTATTATCGGCTTTTTGGCTCTGAGCAGCTGTTGCTTGTTCAGGAAGCGGGCCGAAGTGCTGTGTTAACTTTTCCGCTTGCAGAGTCTGTCGGTGTCGCATGGCCGCAAACTGCTGGTTTTCTATCACGCCGGTTTTACGGTTGTGATGATCGGTGGACGACATCCGCTTTTCACGCTGATCGATCAATTCAAGCGATTCGCTTTCACTTGATGCGGTTTCGGTGGTGCGGCTTTTGAGCATACCGTCCACGAAGATGTCGTGTATGTTTTGTACTCGGCTTTCGCTTCGGGCGTAATGCTGAGCGGAAAGCTGAACGTTCTGGTCTAGGATTTTCATACTACAGTCCCATTTATTATTGTCGTGTCTTCCGGAGCGGTTTTATTTTTATTGCATTCCGGAATTTGGGTTTTCCCTTGGGCTGTGTTTTTATATGTTTTATCGTGTCAGTCGGTTATCGGCCGAATCTGGAAATTCTTGATAAAAAATAAGGTTATTTGAGCGGTATGAAGCGTTGGTTTTTGAGCCTGGTGTTGGCATCGTTTCTGAGTCTTGTCGGGTGCAGTGATCCGAAGCTGCCGCCATTGGCAAGTGATGCCAAGATACTGGCGTTTGGAGACAGCCTGACCGAAGGGGTCGGCGTGGATCCGTCTCAAAGTTACCCCGCGGTATTGGCACGATTGAGTGGTCGCAAGGTAATCAACGCCGGGCTTTCGGGGGAGACCACGGCACAGGGGTTGAAACGTCTGCCGAAACTTTTGGAACAGCATCAACCGGATCTGCTTATTTTGCTGGAAGGCGGTAACGACGTTTTAAGAAATGTGCCGCCCGATGCGGTGGAATCCAATTTGGGAATGATGATACGAATGGCGCAGATTAAAGGGGTGCCGGTTCTGTTGGTTGGAGTGCCGGAGAAAGGTGTGTTTCCAAGTACCGCCGATTGGTACGCAAGCTTGTCCGACGAATACGAGGTGCCACTGGAGGAAGACACCGTGGCCGATCTGGTCGGTCGGTTGACCATGAAATCGGATTACGTGCATTTCAACGAAGCGGGATACCAAGCCCTTGCCGAAGCGATCTTCAAAAAGTTGAAAGAAGCAGGGGCACTCTAGTTCATTAAACTGAACAGGCCTGTTGAAAATGTTTGAATTAAAATTTAACTGTTTTCGTTAAATGGTTGATATTGAATGGCATTGACGTACCAGTTCTTTTTTCCTTCCGGCGTATGAACGACCACTTCGTCGTCCACGACTTTTCCGATAAGTGCGCGTGCCATTGGTGAATTGACGCTGATGGCGTTCTTTTTCGGATCGAATTCGTCGGCGCCGACAATGCGATATCGAGCGATCTGGCCATCGTCGTTTTCCAGTTCCACCCAAGCGCCGAAAAACACTTTGCCGTCCTGTACGGGTGAATACTCAACCACATGAACCACATCCAGACGTTTGCGCAGGAAACGGATTCGACGGTCGATTTCCCGCAAACGACGTTTGCCTTCTTTGTATTCGGCGTTTTCCGAACGGTCGCCATGGGCGGCGGCTTCGGTGACGGCCTGTGTGACTTGGCGACGTTCGACTCGCCATAAGTGATCCAGTTCTTTTTCCAGGGCGACGCGCCCTTCACGGGTGATGAGGTTGGCTCTTGACGGGGTGTTGCTCATATTTTGAAAAATACCAATGAAAAAATGATGACGGAAGCGGTTGTTTAAGGTTCGATCGGAAACCACTGTGAGGTTTCAGCCTTGTCGAAGAGTGATTGCAGGTTTTCTTGAAACGCCTTCAACAAACCTTTTTCTTTGGCTTTTTCACAGCCACCCATTTGAGACAGTTGAAGGTAGATGTCTTTTTTGAGTTTTTCCTTATAGCCGCGGGTGTCTCGGTCGATGTATTGTTTGATGAAGTTGTTGATGGTCAAACCGTATTTTTTCAGAAACATACGTTCGACTTGATAACTTTCGCCTGAAACGGAAATACCGCGGCAGCGTTTATTATAGAAGTCGTATTTCAAAGCGGTTTCGACTAATTTTTCATGCAGCGCCTGACCGTTCAGCTCATCGATAGAGACGGCCTGTTCCTCAGTACTGAATACAGTTTGGCTGTAGGCGAGGAGAAGTGTGCTGAACAGCAGTGTCAGGAAACGTTTTGAAATCGTCATCGTTCTCACTGTTTTGATAACTGAATAGGTAAGAGTATAGCGTTTATGTAGGCGAGGGCAAATATTATGATCGTTTTTCGTATGCCGATGCGACCAAGCCCTCTTAACGAGGGCCTGAAGAAACGGTTACTTGTATTGGCTTAGATAGAGCCATTCGAAAAAACGTTTGGCGTAGTGCATCAAACGACACGGCGGAAGTAGGGTGGTGCCTTTTTCCGTACGCTTGATCAGAATGCCGTGTTTCAACGTGTCGACGATACAGATCAGTTCGTGTTTGATGTCTTCGAAGTCGCTTTGCCCTTTGAGTGACTTGATCAGGTTGCCGGCTGCCACTTTGGCTTGTATGTCTGCGGCGTGGGCCTGTTTCGCCTGCCAGTCCGGACCGGGAAAACTGCCCGCATCACCGGCGACGTAGACATTGTCGTAACCTTCTACCTTGGCCTGCAGATCGGCACGGATCATGCCGCCTTCGGATTTAGGCAGATCGCTGTCCGGCAACCAGGCCGGCCCGGTCATTCCCGGCATAAACAGGATCAGATCGGCATGGAATTCGCCGTCTTCGGTCTTCACCAGATTCTTCTCGAAACCGACCATTTTGTGACCCAGATGGGTTTCGATACCGCGTTTTTCCATCATCTTCACCAGATGTTCCGGTACCTTCGGTCCAAGTCGCTTTCCGGGTTCCGGTGCCGGGTTGAAAAACACCAGTTTGAAATTATGGCGACGTCCTTGCTCGCGGAGCAGGTTGTCGATACCGAAGAGGAATTCGAACATCGGACCGCCGCGCATTGCTGACGGCTCTTTGGGGTTGCCGCCGAAGCCGATGGCGATGGTGCCGTTGAACATGCCGTCCAGACGTTGTTTGATTTTCTCCGCAGCAGGAATCCCTTCGCAAGGCGTGATGGCATGCTCGATTCCCGTAAGCTTTTTAATGAAGCGCCCTCCGGTGGCGATGATCAGACCGTCGTTTTCGACCTCACCTTGATCGGTGACGACGGTACGGCCGCCATTGATGACGTTTTCGACTCGGGCTTCTATGAACACGACTTTTGTCCGGTTGAAGAAGTTGTGGAGGTTGATTCGCAGGTCGCTGGCTTTGCGAAGACCGGATGGAATCCAGATCAAGCTTGGCAGGTAGATGAACTCTTCACTGGGGGCAATTACGGTAATGATTGCGTTCGGTGCATGTTTACGGGCGTGTTTAATCGCTGTCAGAGCGGCAAATCCGCTGCCTAGAATGGTAATGTTCATATTCGACGGCTCTCAACTCTCAGTTTTGATGTGTTTAATTTAAAAGTTAAATCCATTATAGAAAGGATTAATCCGAAAACGTTTTTAAATTCTTTATGCATCATACCAAAATAAAATGATGAGTTTGCAACTCGAATTGAGTGGCTTAATTGAAAGCGATTTTGGTTGAGGAAACCGAAAGTTTTGGAGGTTTTTTGAGGAAAGACGGATGCTGCTTAAACGGAATTGCCTTGAAGGCCGCCTGTATGCAATAGCACGACGTTGGAGCCTGGCGGAATTTCCCCTTGTTGCAGTTGTTGGTAAAACGCATGGAAAGCTTTGACGGTGTATACAGGATCGAGCGGTACGTCGTAATCGGTTTCAAAGCGGGATTTGAAAAGACGAAGATTTTCCGAAAGTTTACCGTAGCCGCCGTCATGGTATTGGGTGAGCAGTTCCCAGTCGACGACTTCAGTTTTGCCGATCCATTGACTGATTTGCGGCAAAAGGTAGTCGGCTTCTTTAAGTGTTGCGACACCGAGTATCTTCCGTCCGGAATAAGGGGACGCATATTTGACCAGGCCTGCCAGGGTTCCGCCGGTACCGACGGCGGTGTAAAGGTGCGTCCATTGCGGGCATTGCTCTTGCAGATTCTGCATCAGACTCTCAAAACCTAGCACTGCCAAGGCATTGCTGCCGCCTTCAGGGAGAATGAAAGCATTTGGATAGCGTTCTTGAAGCGTTTGCAGAAACGAGGCGTCGTTTCTTTTACGGTACTCTTGACGGTTGAGAAAAATCAGTTGCATACCGTTTTCAGAGGCAAGCTTCAGTGTATGGCTCCAACGCTGCGGATTATCGGCCAGTTCGTCACCGCGGATCAGGCCAATACTCTTCAATCCGTATTCCTTGGCGGCAAAGGCGGTGGCTGCGATGTGATTGGAGTAGGCGCCACCGAACGTAAGCAATTCAGTTTGGCCCTTTTCAAGGGCTGCGGCTAAGTTGTGTCTGAGTTTATGCCATTTGTTTCCCTGGATATCGGGATGGTTCAAATCTTCGCGTTTAATCCACACCTGAATGCGTTTTTTTTCGAATAAGGGATCGCTAATAGGTTGTAAAGGAGTGGGATTTTTCGAAAAACGCGTCTGCATATTTTGTTAGAATTCCGCCTGAAAAAATAATTATAAGATTTTTTGGAGAAGACAGTGGAACAGTTGACGACAAGCATCGATGTTTTGTTCATCTTACTAGGCGCTATTTTAGTATTGTTTATGCATGCCGGTTTTGCCTTTTTGGAAGTGGGTACCGTACAGCACAAGAACCAGGTGAATGCCCTGGTTAAGATCATGAGTGATCTGGGTGTTTCCACGGTGGCGTATTTCTTTATCGGTTATGGCGTTGCTTACGGCGTCTTCCTTGGGTTTAATCTTGACGGAGCTTTGACTCAGGCGATGACTGAGCGTTCGGGTTATGACCTGGTTAAGTTCTTCTTCTTGATGACGTTTGCTGCGGCGATTCCTGCGATTGTTTCCGGTGGGATTGCCGAGCGCGCGAAATTCTATCCTCAGCTAGCGGCGACTTTCTTCATCGTAGCGCTGGTTTATCCTTTCTTTGAAGGGATTGCATGGAACGGAAACTTCGGTATTCAGGCGCTTCTTGAAGAGAATTTCGGCGCAGGATTCCACGACTTTGCCGGCTCGATCGTGGTTCACGGTGTAGGCGGTTGGATCGCACTGATCGCGGTATTGTTGCTTGGCGCACGTAAAGGCCGTTACAGTAAAGACGGTCAGATCAAAATGACGCATCCGCCTTCAAGCATTCCTTTCCTGGCGTTGGGTGCATGGATTCTTACCGTTGGCTGGTTCGGATTTAACGTGATGTCCGCACAGGCGATCGAAGGCATTCAAGGCTTGGTTGCGGTGAACTCCTTGATGGCGATGGTTGGTGGCATCCTTGCTGCGACGTTCATTGGCGACAAGGACCCTGGATTCGTTCATAACGGTCCATTGGCAGGTTTGGTTGCAATCTGTGCCGGTTCGGACGTGGTTAGCCCGTTGGGTGCCTTGGTGATCGGTCTGATTGCAGGAGCATTGTTTGTTAAAGCGTTCACCTGGACTCAGAAGAATCTTAAGATCGATGACGTTTTGGGTGTTTGGGCACTGCACGGATTGTGTGGTGTTTGGGGCGCTATTGCGGCCGGTATCTTCGGTACTGCTGCGCTTGGCGGACTGGGTGGTGTTGCCATCGAGTCTCAGATTATCGGTACCTTGATGGGAATTATTGTTGCTGTTGTCGGTGCGACCGTGATTTACGGCATCATTAAAAAAGTATCCGGCCTGCGTTTGACCGAAGAGCAGGAATACAATGGAGCGGATTTGAGTATTCACCGTATCCATGCGAATCCGCCGCGTGAGGATTATTAACGTTCGGATTATGGAATGCCGCGCTTCTGCAAGCGGGCATTGTCGGGTATGATAAAGGGAGTTGCTTCGTTGGAAGCAACTCCCTTTTTTATTGCTTTGCATGTTTAAGATATTGATATAAAAATAATAATTTGGCGAATTTGATGCGAAAACTCACTCCTGAAAAACTCTATCGATATACCTCCATTAATGCTGAAGAATTTGATCCCAGCAAAATAAAAGTCGAAGACCGCGACGTTATTGAATTCATGAAACGCTTTCACCCGAGAGCTTATCAGTCGCTGAATTTCGGACTGCACCTGAAACGTAATCAGAACCATATCTTCATCATGGGGGAACCGGGAGTCGGTCGTATCGGCATGACGAAAGCATTGCTGAATCAAGCGGCCAAGCTTAAGCCGGAACCGAAAGACGTGGTGTTGGTTTCCGATTTCAGCGACAGTGATAAAACTCAATATCTCTATTTTACAGCCGGGCATGGTCATGAATTCAAACTGGCGATGGAAGCGCTGATTACTCAGTTGAAATCACAGTTACCGATTGTGTTCGACGGTCATGCCTATCAGTTGAGAAGCCAGCAATTGGAAAACGAACTGGCCGATAAACAACAGGCGATCTTGGAACCGGCGTTTGAGTTGGCGGAAAGTTTGAGTATCGAGATCATACAGACCGAAAACAACTTCATGTTGTCCGCTGTGGTGGATGATAAACGTTATAAGCTGAGTGAACTTAAAGCATTTGACGAAAAGGTTCAGGAGCATTTCGCCAATGCGATGGATGAGGTCGAAACCGCATTGAACCAAGCCTTGACGCATTTTCCTTTTTTACAGCATGAGTATTTGGATGCGGGTAAGAAACTGAATACCGAAGTGGCGACCGACCATATCCGGCCATTGATCGACTCCTTGAAAATGGAGTTTGGCGAAACCGATAAGATCAAACAGTATCTGGATGACCTGCAAACCAGCTTGGTCGCCAAGCTTCACCTGTTCTGGGATCAGAGTGCCGATCAAGTGACCACTCCGGGGGCCCAGATCAGTATGGAGGAACTGCTGAGCGAACAGCAGGGACTTTCGATTTTTGAAGTCAATCTATTGGTCGATCATCGAGGGCTGGATAGTGCACCTGTTATCTACGAGCAGAATGCAAGTATGCCTAAGTTGTTCGGTTATGCCATCAATTCGGCAGCGGCTTCGGCGGTAGATACCTTGAGTTTGGCGATGAGCCATCAGGCCGGTTTGTTACAGCAGGCGCACGGCGGTTTCCTGATTCTGGGAATCCAGTCGGTGCTTAAGGATCCGGATATCTGGTCGCATCTTAAGGCCGCATTGATGTCCAAAAAGATCACGTTTGAGATCCCTTCTTCGCGTAATGTGGTGCCGTACCATCTTCCAGATTTTCCTCTGAACGTGACATTGGTTCTGGCGGGTCAGTCAGCACATTTTTATGCTTTACAGGAAATCGATCCGGAGTTTGGCCGTCTGTTTAAGGTACAGGTGGAATTTGAAGTCGAACTGGAAAGAACGGCCGAACATGAAGTGACTTTAGCACGTCAGCTGGCTTACGAAGTTGGATTGTGGGAAGACTTGCCGATTGACGTTACGGCTTACGAATGTCTGATCGAGTATGCTTCGCGCATGGCTGAGGATGCCAACCGTCTTTATACCAACAAGGCGATTTTACGTGATGTGTTGGCGGAAGCGAACGCTTATGCCCGTGCCAACGGCGAGATGCAGGTGACCCGTAAGACCATTGAGGAAACCATTCTTCAGCGGGATTTCCACACCGGTTTGATGGAGGATTATTACCATCGCGCGATCATCGAACAGCAGGTGTTGATTTCGTTGAAGGGCGAACATGTCGGTCAGGTGAATGGCTTGACGGTGCTGACCGTTGGTAAATTGTCCTTTGGTCAGCCGGTACGAATCACAGCCCAGGCTTCGGCAGGGGATGAAGGAGTGGTCGATATCGAACGTGAAGTGGAAATGGCCGGACCGATCCACTCCAAAGGGATGTTGATCCTCAGCGGTTACCTTCGCGGGCGTTATATGAAGCAGCGTTCGCTCGGCTTCAGCGCTTCTATCGTTATGGAGCAATCTTATAACGGTGTCGAAGGGGATTCGGCCTCCTCAGCAGAATTGCTGGCTCTGATCTCTTCAATTGCCCATGTGCCGATGAGGCAGGATTTGGCAATCACTGGATCGATTAACCAATTCGGTGAGATTCAACCAATCGGCGGGGTTAACGAAAAGATTGAAGGCTTCTTTAAAGTCTGTGAAGCACGCGGACTGACTGGAACTCAAGGGGTCATTGTTCCGGAAGCGAATGCCGCGCATTTGATGTTGAGCTCGAAAGTGCGTAATGCGGTCGAAGAGGGGCAGTTCCACGTCTATACCATGAGTCATATTGACGATGCACTCGGCTTATTGACCGGGTTGGCGGTCGGTTCGGAAAACGACGACGGAGATTTCCCGGAGGGCAGTGTCAATGCGAAAGTGGTTGCGGCTTTGGAAAAGATGAATGAGAAACACGACAACGATGATTGAACGATTTAAAAGACGTTTCGGGAGCCGTTTCCGGGAGGTAACGGTTGACCATTAGCCGACGCAGAGGCCAGCTTTGATGATTCGAAGTTGGCCTTTTTTATTTCTAGGTGTTTTGTAGGGTTACTTTGGGGCTATTTTTTGAGCCCTTCTTTACGGAATTTTTTACGCCACTTTTTACTGCGGCGTTCTTTCCAGTTTTTGATCACGTGTCGTCGCCACAGCAGGTCGATGGTGAAATAGCTTGCTACACCGAGAACAATACCGACGATGGCACTGCCGAGGAATAATGGCATCCATAAGTCGCCCAGGGTGTGAATCAGCCATTGCCAGCTAAGTTCGAAGTGCCAGTCTTCGGAAGCGTCTTGACCGAGGATGTAGGCACCGACCAGATAGTTAAAATAGAAAATTGGCGGCATGGTAAACGGATTACTGATCCAGACGAGCGCGACACTGACAGGTAAATTCGCGCGGAACAGAATTGCAGTGAAAGCGGAAGCCACCATCTGTGCAGGAACTGGAATCGCCATCCAGAACATTCCAATCAGGAAGGCTTTCGAAACGGAATGACGGTGAAAATGCCAGATACTGGGATTATGCAACCATTTTCCTAAAATGCCCAACCCCTTCATGTTTTTGATTTTTTCCGGGGTCGGCATATAACGTTTAATGAGCTTTTTGGGCATGTTTATTAGTTTTGTTATTGCGTTTGTCTTAGCAGTGTCCGGTTTTTATCAAGGCGTTCAGACGTCGGGTTTGTGGCCCGCCGTTGTCGCTTTAGTCGTTTTGATCGCCAATGAGATGGTTCGCAGAGGCTGGAAACGCAACCGTGAAGATACGCTAAGAAAACATCCTGTTTGGGTTAAAGGCCAGTATTTAACTTGGCTTAGTAATGTTTTATTGGGATTCATTATAGGATGGAGTTGGGTCTTTTGGCAGACTTTTTTTTCGGTTTCCGTCGATGAGAACTGGGTTAATCGACCGGTACAAATTCAAGGTACCGTGATTGGGTTGCCGGAAGTGGAGCATGGCAGTCATAGTACCCGGATGCGGTTTATGTTTGAGTTGCAGAAGATTGGCAATCCGGGTTCGGGTTTTTCAGCGGTTCAATCGGATTTACAGATTAAAACTGAACAGGCCTGGTCAATTTTAAAACCCAAAGTGCAATTGAACTGGTATATAAAAACTGCAGAAGAGACGGCACCTCAAGTCATTCCTAAACCAGGCGAACAGTGGCAGTTCACCGTGAAATTGAGGGCGAATCATGCATCGATGAATTTGGGCGCTCTGGATTATGAAACCTGGCTCTATCAGAACCGTATCGCGGCTAAAGGTTACATCATTCAGAAGTCGAGTACGAAGGAAGCCAATCGTAAGCTAGAGGATTCGAGCGTTTATGGATTGCGCTACCATTTGGCTCAGCGTCTGAGCAGTGCGTTTGAACGGAGTGAATTAGGCGGTATTTACCAGGCATTAAGTTATGGCGATAAGCATAACATCAGTGACGCGCAATGGCAGGTACTGCAAAATACCGGTACGGTTCATCTTATGGCGATTTCCGGCTTGCACATGGGGATTGTCGCAGCGCTGGGCTATTGGATTTTCAAGGGACTATGGTGGTTGGGTTTGTATCGTGTGAAGCGTTTTAACCTTCCTGTCGTTGCGGCAACAGGCGGTTTGCTGTTCGCCAGTTTTTATTTGATCCTGTCCGGTTTTGCCATTCCTACACAACGCGCCTACTTGATGGTGTTGGCGGTGTTGTTGTTCTTGTTTCTTAAACGTCCGTTTCAACCTTGGCAAGCTCTGTTTCTGGCGGCGTTTTCTGTTGTGTTATGGGATCCTCGTTCCGTGTTAAGCGTGGGATTCTGGCTCTCTTTTATGGCCGTGGCGTTGATTTTTGCCGTCTTGCAGATTCCTATGGTCAAACGCTCATCACGCTGGCTGCAACTGCTTTGGATACAACTGGCCCTGACAGCCGGATTGGCGCCTTATCTGTTATGGATGTTTCATTTTTTGCCAAGCTACAGTTTGATTGCCAATTTGGTTGCCGTGCCGTTTGTAAGTTTTATCGGTCTTCCTTTGGTGTTTGTCGTCTCTGTCATCAGTCTGTTTTCGGTGGATTTCGCCGTGCATACAGTGGCATGGCTGGATTGGATTTGGAAGCCGATTTGGAATTTGCTGGTTTCAATGAATGATCGTTCTGTGTTTAGTTCTATAGGGGGGAGCCTTGAATTTTGGCAAGTGGTAACAACCTACGTTCTTTTATTTGCTACGTTGCTGAAGAAACCGATATGGATACGCTTTTCAGCTGGGGTGTTCTTGCTGATTTTTTCAGTATGGTCGTTGGGAAATCCGTTATGGTCAAGACCTGAAAACCGGCAGGCCTGGTTGCATGTACTGGATGTCGGGCAGGGACAGGCTTTGGTGATCGAAACCCGGAATCATGTGATGATATACGATACCGGAGCAAAATGGGGCGATAAGATGGATGGCGCCAAACTTGCCATTTTGCCGTTTTTGCGCGCTCAAAACCGGTCGGAGGTGGATTTAGTGATGGTGAGTCACAGTGACATCGACCACGCGGGCGGCTTAGAGCGTTTGCTTCGCCAATTCAGGGTCAAGCATGTTGTCAGTGGACAGCCGAAAAAGGTTCAGGAAGGACTGTCAGGTTCTTACCCGGTTGAGAATTGTTCGGCGGGGCAGAAGTGGAAATGGGATGGCGTCGTTTTTGAAGTGCTGTCTCCCGGAGTCTCGGAAGGTGATGTTGGCTTGCGTAGCGATAACGATCGTTCTTGTGTACTTAAGGTAACAGCCGGCGGAAGGTCTGACTCGTCTTCGGTAATAATTAGCGGCGATTTGAGTGCCAAAGGTGAAAAACGCCTGATCGAGCTATATGGTGACAAGTTGAAAGCGGATATATTGGTGGCTGGACATCATGGCAGCCGTTATTCGACATCGAGTATTTGGTTGCGTCAAGTTCAGCCAGAAGTGGTGGTGTTTTCGGCTGGTTATCATAACCGTTACCACTTTCCTACAGAGGAGACGTTGCAACGTCTCGCTCCTGAAATCTTTTGGTTTAATACGGCTTGTTCAGGTGGAATCGGTTATGAAATTGGTAATGAAAGCGGAAAATTTAATCCATTACCGGCATATCAGGTCAGAAAAACCTTGAGTAAATGGTATCATCACAGCTGTTTAACGAATGAGAAAGGAATCCTGTTTCAATGAGCTGGCCATCGTTTTGGAGCCGAACCAACTGGAAAACTACGTTGCTAAAACCTTTGGGTAGTTTGGTGTGTTGGGAAGCGAAGCGCCGACTAGAGCGTTTCAGGCAATTTCCACCACCGAAGCCGACCGGTGCGGTCGTGATTGTGGTCGGTAATGTCGTGGTCGGTGGCAGTGGTAAAACCCCATTTATCATCTGGTTGGTAAGGCAGCTACGTCAGCAAGGTTTGAACGTGGGCATTGTCAGTCGCGGATACGGCGGTAAATCCAAACACTGGCCGCAGGAAGCTCATCCGGCCAGTGACCCCAAACAGCTTGGTGATGAACCTGTATTGTTGGCCAAACAGTTGCAATGCCCGGTTGCGGTTGCCCCTCAACGCTGCCAGGCGGTCGCTTTGATGATGCAACGGCATGACATTGATGTCATCGTCAGCGACGACGGCTTGCAGCACTATGAATTGCCTCGTGATATTGAAGTTGTGATGGTCGATGCCCAGCGTCAATTCGGAAATGGTTTGTGCCTGCCTGCCGGGCCTTTAAGAGAACCTAAAGAACGTTTACAGCAGGTGGATTTCATCGTCTATAACGGCAACATGCCCAAGAGCATCGAGTTTCCGCAAAAGAGTTTTGCGATGCAGTTGCAGCCGGTCTGTTTCCGTCAGTTGACCAATCCTAAAAACACGCTGCCTGCTAATGCGTTTGCCGGACAGAGTGTGAATGCGATTGCCGGTATCGGTAATCCCCAGCGGTTCTTCGATACGTTGAATGAATTACAGATCGAGGTAGAAGGCCGGGCGTTTGCCGATCATTATGCATACAAATCGGCTGACTTCACTGAATACGGCGATGAAAAACCCTTACTTATGACCGAGAAAGATGCTGTAAAATGTAGCGAGTTCGCCCAATCCGGGCAAAAAAACAATTGGTGGTATTTGGAAGTGGAGCCTCAAGCGGACGAAGCTTTGTTCGAACCGTTGTATGAACAGGTACGGTCACTATTACACCAAGAAATTAAGTGAAAATTGAGAGAAGCATGGATCCTAAACTTTTAGAAATTCTAGTCTGCCCCGTGAGTAAAACCAAACTGATCTACGATAAAACGAATCAGGAACTGATTTCCACTGCGGCTAATCTGGCGTATCCGGTGCGTGACGGTATTCCGATCCTTTTGGAGGATGAAGCGCGCCAGATTACTGCGGAAGAAGCGGAAAAGTTCCGTTCCCAGAAGGCCTGAGCCGCTTTTAAGCAGATTTAGGATTACTGTATTAATTTGGATTAAGAAACATTTATGGCCTTTACCGTTATTATCCCCGCGCGTTTTGAATCGAGCCGTTTGCCAGGAAAACCTTTGATGGAGATTGAGGGTAAGCCGATGATTGAATGGACCTGGTTGCAGGCCAAACAGTCAGGAGCGGATCGCGTGATCGTCGCAACGGAATCGCGCGATGTGCAGCATGTCTGCGAAGGGTTTGGCGCCGAGGTCTGTCTAACGGCGGATCATCATCAGTCGGGTACGGAACGTATCGCTGAGGTCGTCGAGATTGCCGGTATTCAGGGAGATGAAATTATCGTCAATGTCCAAGGGGACGAACCGATGTTGCCTCCGGAGCTGATTCATCAAGTGGCTGAAGGTTTGGTGGCGCACCCTGAAATTTCAATGGCGACCTTGTGTGAGCCGATCGAGGACGTGGAGACGGTATTTGATCCGAACGCGGTCAAGGTCAGTCGCGATGTCGCAAACCGGGCCATCAATTTTAGCCGGGCACCTTTGCCGTGGTCTCGTGATACGTTTGCGCAAACTGTCAAAACGCTGCCTGAAAACTTGGGTTACAAGCGTCATATCGGTTTGTACGCCTACCGTGCCGGATTCGTCAAACAGTATGTTTCCTGGCCGGAATGCGCTTTGGAACAGGTGGAAAAGCTTGAGCAGCTTCGCGTACTTTGGCACGGTGAAAAGATTCTTGTGCTGGATGCATTGTGCGATGCCGGTGTCGGCGTGGATACCGAAGCCGATTTGCAGCGTGTGCGTCAGTTGATGCAAGGTTATCGAGAAGTCTGACGGTCGAATCCATGCTGAAATATCTAACCCTTGCCGCCGTCGTCTATTTTTTCTACTGGTTGATAAAATCCAAGCTTCGTGCGCGAAAGCTTGCACAGCAAGGAATTGTTGTCGAGCAAAAGGGGCTGCGGCCAATTACTTTGCTAAGTATTGTCATGGTGGTGATATACGGCGGCTATCTGGTTTACCATCTACTCAGTAATCCTTCCTGAAGCCTGTGTTTTAATGGATTTACCTCGAAAAACTCAAATAAAACACGTGATAGGCAATTAAACCCGGTTTTACCCTAAACTTTCGCTTTCAAAAGCCGTTTTATGGATTATATTAACCATAATAAAATTGATGAATGACCAAAACGATTACAAACGATGAATGCTCGTAAGATTTCAATGAATATACATCAAAATTTGTCATTAAAGGCAGGTTGCTAGGTTATGCCGGGTACGCATTACGACAGCGATCACTCTTTTATCGAAGCTTTACCGTTCGAGTATAAGAAGATTGCCTATAGGATCCTTCGCAGCAGTTCCCTGGAAATCATGCTGTTGGATCTGAGAAGCCAATATTCAAAGCATTTCGAACTTTTCAAGGCAACCGAACCATTAGACGTCGATTATGTCGAAAAGACAATCTGTGCCTGTATCGTCGCCAAGATAACTTCCTTTTCAAAAGGCCTGTTCATCAGCGAGATTCATTTCCAATTCCTTCAAGAGGTGCTTTATAAGGCACTGGGTGTGGTTTTGGAGCGACCGGGCGCTGAAAACGAAGTTATCGACAACATTCTTGCCGATGCACACCCTAAAACCCTGCACTGGATCCAAAAAGACAAGGATGACCACGGCAAGCATTCGTTGGCGATACGCAGTCGCCGCGAAAATACTCGACGTTATTTCCGTTATCAAGCCAATATGAGTTACCACTTCATTCGTATCGGTAATCATGAAAAGGTCGAGGATCTGCAAGGGGATATCTACAGTTCCGGGGTTAAGCACTTCAACAAGATCGTTAATGAAAAGCTCGACACCATTGTGGTGAACTATTCCAAGAACATCAAATCGTCCTTACAGGAAAGTTATCCGGAAGCCTACGACCTATTCATGGTTGTACTGGAGAAACTGGAGTATCTGAGAGAGGTACTTAACGGAATTTCCGTCGGGATTCTGGATATCAGCAATGCGATGCGTTTCTTGCAGGAAAACGTCAAAAACGTGCTTGATTACGATTCATTGCAAGGGAATATCCGTACCGAATCGATCCTGCGCGATTTCGAAGAAAAGCTGAACCAACTTAACAATCACACGATCACCTTGTTGGAAAATTCGACGCCGCATAAGTTATACGAAGGACCGATGCTTCAGAAAATGAAGATTGATCACGATATTCGAGGTTACGTCGAGAAAAACAAGAAGAACGGTTCCAAGTTGTTGAAGGCGTTCATCGACCTATATCATTACACTTTGCTGATGGAGAAAATCTATAACAACATCTCCAGCAGTAATTACATCATCATCTTCCCCGAGTACTGGTCTCAGGAATATCAGGATATTTCTCCGGGCGGATTTGCTTTTTACAGCGAATTCCTGGTCGAGAGAAACGATATTCTGGAATTATTCTTCCGTATCGATATTTCCAAGACGGAAATCGAAGAATTCGAGATTATTCATCAGAGAGCCAAAGTGGTTCGTATCGAACCGAAACCCGATCTGGGAAGATATCTGATCGCTTGCGAATTCATGACGGTTCCGGAAGAGACAGTCATGCTGATCAGTCATGCGATTCAGGGGCTGGAAGTGAAAGACGCTTATAACTCCTCCGGTCTGTTGGATGAGGATGATGCGTTCGGCGTTTAGGGTTACTCTTTAGTCGTTTTGTCTGTTTTGGACATGGCCTTTCTGGCCTTGTCGATGGCCTTGCAGAGTCCTTCCAATCCATCGATTAAGCGAGCCGTCGCTCGGTGAAAGCGGTCTGCATCCAGTTGATAGATTTGCTCGTTACGCACGGCCGTCAGACTATTCCATTTCTTCCAGTCTTGCAGCCATTGGTTCTGCATAGCCTGTTCACCTCCTACCAATATAACTTGCGGATCACGCTGCAGAACCGTTTCGATATTGACTTCGGCCGCCAGAAGCGGCAAGTCTGAAAAGATATTTTTTGCGCCGCAAATCTGCATCGCTTGACTGATAAACTGTTCATGATTAACGGTCATTAAGGGCGCATTCCATATTTGGTAAAAGGCTCGAATCTGCTTTCGTGAGCTATAGTGATCATTTAAGTTTTTTAAGATGGCTTGTAAGCGTTGTGCTTCTGGTTCGGCCACCGATTCGGTATGCAGAAGTTTGCCGAACCGTTCGATCTCATTCGGTATGTCTGAAAGTTTTTGGGAGTCCGACAGGATGACGTTGAAGCCCAGTTGCTTCAAACGGTTAACGTCGACAGGGCGGGTACCTGATTGCCAGGCGATGATGAGATCCGGTTTGAGCTGGATGACCTTTTCGATGGAAATCGCATTGTAGGCGCCTACTTCGGGTAAGCTGCCCGCTTGCGGGGGATAGTCGGAATAACTGACACGCCCGACCAGTTTGTCACCGGCGCCGGCACTGAATAGCAGTTCGGTCAGATGGGGGGAGAGGCTGATTACCCTGTGATAAACTTTTTCTTCAATCGGTTTTGAGCAGGCCTGTTGAAAATGCAAAAGCAGAAAAGTGGCCAGTAACCAAGCTCTAAAAGGCATGATTCGTCCTGTTGGTTTGAAAGATTCGGGTTGGAATTGAGTTAACACCATGAAGTTTAACCTTTGAAAATAAAAAAAGGGCAAAGATTTTTTGCCCTTTTTGGATTTGCTTGAAGTAGGAACCTAAAGGATCAGAACTCTCCGCGAAGCCCGAAATAGTACAGTCTGCCGCCGTTGGCGTAAACGTACTGAGGCTCGTTGTTCGAGTCGTAACCGACATATTGGGCGACGGCACGAGTATAGTCTTCGTCAAACAGGTTGATGGCCTTGGCATAGAGGCTAAGCTGTTTGTTGACCTGATAGTTCAGAATCAAGTCGGTCACGAAGTAATCTCCAATTTGAGCGCCTTTCTGGTCTGCCAGATCATACATGGTGCCGACATATTGCGTTTGCAGATCTACAACCGTATTTTTCAGGCCGTAATAAGACAAACCAAGGTTTGCCGTCTGTTCCGGACGACGGGCAAGCCATTTGTCATCGTCGTCTTTCGCCGTGCCTTGTGCGTAGTTGAAACTTAAATCGGTGTCGATGCCGTTTAGGTTGCGCTGATAGGCGATTTCAATCCCTTCAAATTTAGAGGTGCCAGCCAGGTTTTCGTAATAATCGTTTGGCCAGGAACCTGCATAGTGGATCAGATCTTCGGTTTCTGTATGGTAGAAGCTGAGGCTGAATCCGTCGGTACCTACGGTCAGATCGTAACCGCTGGTGGTTTCCGGTTTGAGGTTGTTTGTCGCACCATAGGTCAACTCAAACAACGTCGGAGCGTTGTAGGCCGTTCCGTAGTTGGCGCTGAAGAAGAGCGAACCGTCGATGTAATGTTTGACCCCAATTTTACCTGTGACCTTGTCTTCGAAATCGCTATAGCGGTCGCTGCGCAGAGATTCAGTCAGAATCCAACGTTTATCGGCAAACTGGTTGGTATTGCTGATGGCAATGGCCTGGTTGTCGTAACGGTCGGAACTGCTCTGTTTCAAGAATTCCTTGTGTGTGGCTGCGAATCCCAGTAATTGATCTGCCGCGTAGGTGTAACCGCCTTTGATGCCCATCTCGGTGATGTTGGCTTGATAATACTGTTCGATCTGGTTATCGCTCAGATATACATCGGCATTGAACTGAGGTTTATGATAACGGTACAGGATCTTTTTAAGAGTATTGCGGTAGTTAACGCTGGCGAAGTCGGTCTGATCCGGGTTGCTGGTCCAATCGTAATCGGTCGTTCCACGTGCGGTTTTGATCAGAGTTTCCAAGCGGTGTGCAGGGGCAAGATTCAATCCCATTTTGAACAGGATGTCTGTTTGCGAAAAGGCGTCGCTTTCAAAGTTGGAAACATCTTCTTTATAGGCTTTGACCGCACTGAAACCGTCGGAGCGGATGTCGGAAAGGCTTAACAGGAAATCTGCCTGTTCCGATGCGGCTGACAGAGAAGTTGCCAGTTTTTTTGTGTTAAGGCTACCGCTTTCAATTGAAACCTTTGCGGAAGGTTTTGTGGCGTGTTTAGTCAAGATATTAATGACACCAGCACTCGCGTTGGCACCCCAGATGCCTGATTGCGGGCCTTTTATGATTTCGATTCTCGCTACGTCCGACAACATCAGGTTACCAAGTAGGGCACCACCGGTTCCCATTGGGTTGTTCATTTCGACGCCGTCGATCAGCACTAAGGTACTGCGATTGCTTTGACCGCGCATATGGATGGAGGTGGTCTGACCCAATCCGCCGTAGGTGACGAAATTGAATCCGGCTTCGTATTTCAAAGCGTCTTCTAGACTGGTATAACCTTTGGATTCAATCTCTTCTTGTGTAATGACTTTATAGTTGGACGTAATTGCATGAGCGGTTTGTCTGGTGTGGTCGGCGGTGACCAAAACAGTGTTCAGTGAGGTCGTATCTTGCGCTTGAGCCTCTAATGACGGTGTTAAGACGGCCAGTAGCGCCAAAGAAAGTGGTTTGAGTTTCATGATTTTCCTTCAATTCATTTTGTCTATGAACGAAGGCAAATGGGTCGTTAGCTTGACAAGTGTCGTGCCTGTAATTAGGTACATACTTACATGTAAGATTCACGCCGCATTGCCCTCCGCAATCGGTTGAGAGTGTGTGTTACCACTCGAGTTTTTCTGGCCGGTATCCGGGCTTAAGAGCGATTCCAGATTGCCTTCTCGGATGAATCCAATGGCTTCTCAATCTGTCTTCTCTATCACCGTTGCGGGGGCAGCGGAGGCATTGGTCTGAATGTTTGTATACAGACCTCACCTCACTTCCCGTTTAACTCATGACACTTGTTTGTGAAATGAGCACCAGAAAATGCGCATTGTAAGGGTTTAAACCCAGGCTTGCAAATCGCAATGCGCGACAATTACGGCAGGCCTGTTGAAATCAGTTATTCGGCAATAGCCGGTTCGTCTTCTTCGCCTTTTGGCTCTAAAGCCGGATTGCAATAAAAGTGGTAGGTATTGCGCAGTTTTTTAGCGCAGTACATGGCGGTATCGGAATGTTTAAGCAGGGTTTCCCGATCCTTCCCGTCAGAAGGGTAGATGGCGATACCGATACTGCATCCGATGTTGCGTTTTTCTTGATTTAGATTGAATGGCTCTGTAATGGCGGCTATGATTTTTTTGGCAACATGTTCAGCACCCGACGGCGACTTGAGTTCGGTGAGTATAATTGTGAATTCATCACCGCCGATTCGCGCGACCGTATCCATTTGACGAACACAGCCTGTCAGGCGTTCGGCGACTTGCTGCAAAAGCAGGTCGCCCATGTCGTGGCCCAGGGTATCGTTGATTTCTTTGAAGTGATCCAAGTCGATAAACAATAGGGCGAATTGGCTTGCATCGCGATAGGCTCTTGCCAGTTCCTGTTTGATTCGATCCAGGAACAGGGCGCGATTAGGTAGATTGGTCAGCGCGTCGTAATGCGCCATGCGTTTGATTTGGGCTTCGGCGCGCTTGCGGTCGGTGATGTCGCGATCGACACCGCGGTAACCGAGAAAGTTTCCGTTATCGTCAAAAAACGGTACAGCGCTGGTTTCAATGATTTTTAAACTACCGTCTTTATGGACGTTGGTGTTTTCCAGCATGTTGATCGGTTTAAGCTTTTCTGCAAGTTTGGCAAAACGCTTGCTGACTCGTTCTCTTTCTTCGTTAGGCATGAAATCGAATGGGGATTTGCCGATGACTTCTTGTGGAGGATAACCGAGCAGGGTTTCGACTTGCGGACTGACGTAGGTATAAATTCCCTTAGGATTTACCTCCCAGATCCAATCGCTGGTGGACTCGATCAGTGCGCGGAATTTTTCTTCGCTCAAGCGCAGAGATTCTTGATTGTGCTTGTTTTCAGTGATGTCGAATATCATGCCGTCTATGTATAGAAGATTTCCTTCTTCATCGAATACCGGCATGCCTTTTTCTTGCATCCAGAGGATGTCGCCGTTTTTGTGTTTCAAGCGATATTCAACGGCAAAAGAACGTTTTTCGACGATCGCTTTGTCGACTTCCTCGAGTACCTTTGGGCGATCCTCATCGAGGATGTGTGGGTCGATCGAACAAATATCACCGGTCGTGAGTTCTTCTTCCGTATAACCGGTGATTTCGACTGTCAGGTCGTTATAGAACTCCATATGGTAATTGTCTTGGATAAGGACCCTGTATACGAGGCCGGGAAGGTTTTCCGTCAAGGTTCGGTAGGCGAGTTCGCTTTCACGCAGTTTTTTCTGTGCTTCTTTTTGTTCGGTGATGTCTCGGGCGATACTGATCAGATACGGTTTGTCTAAGTTGACGACCGAAGCGCGAACCTCGACCGGAAACGTTGATCCGTCCTTTCGTTTGTGTATGGTTTCAAGATGAACCTTTCCGGTTTCATCGACCTCTTTTTTGACGTACTTAGCTTTTTCTTTATCGAATACGGCGTCGATGTCGAACACACTCATCGAAAGCATCTCTTCACGTGTATAGCCGAGTTCCTTGCATTCCGTTTCATTGACATCCAGAAATTGCAAAGTTTCCGGATCAAGTACTTCAATCGAATCGCCGGACTGATCCAGTAGGGCACGAAACAGTTTGAATCGTTCCTGATTCTGCCGCCGTTCGCTGACGTCCCTGAAAACACCCAAGATATAGGGTTTATCGTCTGTTATCAGAGGTGTACTGTTGACGTCGGCATAAAATACCGAACCGTCTTTGCGTTGAACGGGCAGTTCCGCAGCCAGTGCGATTTCTCCACGGGCTTGTTTTTCGAACTGTTCAAATACGTAGGGTAAATCTTGTTGAGGGTGAATGTCGTCAACTTTGAGTGTTCTCAATTCATCCAGGTTGTATCCCAGCATATTGCAGAGAGCGGCGTTGCCGTCGATCAGTTGTTTGGTTTCAATGTTTGCGACGACAATGCCATCCAGGGCACCTTCATAAATGGCTCGGTGCTTCTTTTCGGATTCTTGTACGAGGATTTCCATCTGTTTTCGTTCGGTAATATCTTGAACGGTTCCGAGCGTACGTAACGGCTTTCCCGAAGAGTCGAACTCGTGCTCGCCACGTTCATGAACGTATTTAACCCGTCCATCCGGAAATAGTAGTCTATGATCCGTTTCATAACGTGTTTTGTTTTTTATGGAATCCTGGTAGGCCTGATTGACGGATTCTCTGTCATCCGGATGAATGACGTTGATGAAGGCGTCGTAGGACGCTTCGAATTGTTTGGGATCAACTTCGAAAATTCGGAAGATTTCATCAGACCACCATAATTTGTTTGTGATCAGATCCATTTCCCAGCTCCCCAGGCTGGCTAGGTTTTGAGCAGCGTTTAGTCTGGCTTCGTCATACTCAGTTTTTTTGAGAGGGATCAGGGTTGCTAAAACACACTTTTTTCCATCGTAATCAACCCCCTGCAACGTGATTTGAGAGGAAGTCTCATTATTATGGTCGGTTTTGAAATGCCAGTTAAAGATGTCTGAATCGTGGGTTAGAGCCTGTTGGAGGTGTTTTTTAGTAAATTCTGTTGAAAGGCTGCCGTCTGGTTGATGCTCGGGGGACAGTTCCGCTAGGGTGTTTCCGATGATATCGTTGCATGATGCGGTAGAAAGCTGTTGGGTCGCAGCCTTGCTGCAATCAATGATTTTACCGGTTTCGGCATCAAGTAGTATCAAGGCATCTTTTGAACTTGCAAAAAGCACATCGTATAGCGGTTTAAAATTGTTCGCTCCCGCTTTTTTTTGCATAACCCTTTTCCTTTTTAGGCGTTAAAGGTGCCGCGATAGGTGAAGTAGGCACTGGATAAGCGGCTTAAACAGACTTTGATAGCTGTTGGGGGGTACCTGTTTGACCGCAAACATGATTTCAAGAATAACCATTCGAAAAAAGAGAATAATCGTTAGAGCTATTCTGCCTGAAAGTACGTAAAGTGCAATAGAGTTTTTTCTATGAATTAAATCAGGCCTGTGGAAAGTACGAAATAAAAGGAAGAGAGTGTCGATGTTTCACTTTGGCAAGCCGAACGGATGAAGTCCGGCTTGTTTCTTAATGCTTAAAACTCATGTATCTGTTCGGCCTGACGGGGTAAGCGGCGGTGGACGTTCAACCAGAGGAGCCATCCCAAAAACCATAAAGATGCCATTGAAATCGCCATTTCAAGTAGGGAGGCATGGACCAGCGGAACCACTAAAATGGACACTAAGGCCATCATACCCATCTGCATTAAACTCTGCAGGGAAGCCGCCATACCACGCTTTTCAGGCAGACAGTCCAAGGCGAGGATAGAGAGTACCGGCAGCGCGAAAGAAAGCCCGAAAGCGTAAAGGCTCAACTGAGGGATGACGGTCATGACTTGAGGCTCAGTGAAAAGTTCAAGAATCAGATTGGTGACTACCGCGATACCCCCGATGGCAAAGGCGATGTTGGCCATTTCGATTGGTGTTTTGTGGTTAGAGACCCGGTGAGAGAAGAACGATCCCAGCATCATTCCACCGACCATCGGCACGAATTGAATCCAGAAATCTTCCGCACCGAGATGCAGGTGATCGAATATCAAGCTGGCGGAACCGACCACGTAGACGAAGAAGCCGCCGAATACAAATGATTGAGCCAGGACAACCCGGATAAACACTGGATGCTTAAGGCTGTGAACGTAGGAAGAAATCAGTTTTTTTGGAGCTATGGATTGCACGTGCTCGGCCGCCTGAGTTTCTTTGAGAAACAATAAGATAAGCAGAAAAGTGATGATGCCGTAAGCCGTTAAAAACCAGAAAATGCTTTCCCAATCGTAATGGTGTTGCAGGAACCCGCCGATAATCGGAGCGATGGCAGGAGCGATCGCAAATACCATCATGATTAACGCCATGGCTTTTTGCGCTTCTTTAGGAGGGAAAGCGTCCCGGATCATCGCTCTCCCCGCAATAATAACGCCTCCGGCAAATACGCCTTGCAGTATGCGGAAGGTCATAAAATAGTCGAACGAAGGCGATAGGGCGCATCCGGCTGATACCAATGCAAACCCAATCAGTGAGGTGATTGCAATGGCCTTTCGGCCGAAACGATCGGCGAGTGGCCCCCACACGAGGGTTGTAATCGCGAAGGCGGCCAGATAGGCGCCCATGGTGGTGGTCATGATTTCGCGGGAGACATCGTAATAGCTTTCTATTGCCGGAAACGAAGGCAAGTAGGTATCGATCGAAAAGGGCGCAATCATATTGCCGAGTGCCGCAATTAGAATGAGCCAGATTTTTTTATTGGAATTCACGCCTGTGTGTCCTGTCCTGTGTCATCTTGAATGGTTTATGACGTTTAAGTGTAATGATAATTACAGAGTTTGATTTTAACACGAGCTTTTTGACCGTATTGAATAAAGCGGGAATTTATTAAGTTGGAATCCAAACGGATAGAGAAATAAAGTGAAAAGGCGAACGGTAGTGAAGAGGTTTACGGCACATGGCCGGGAAGGGAGTCAGGCAAGTCTGGTAAGAGCTTGCCTGAAAAGTTGTCATGAACGGTGTTTTGTCATGACGGTTTATGAGAAGGGGTTAGAAATCACTCCACTCTTGAGAGATATTTTCCGCCTGGATTGTGGAGGAAGGTGTGTTTTTGGCCGGATTTTCCAGCGTTAACACTTTCGGTTTTTCCATTTTGGATTCAATTGTTGTAGCTTTTGGTTGAACCGTTCTCTGTTGAGATACCGCGCCGGTGTTGAAGAATGACATGTCGTTTCGCAGTGCTTCGGCTTGTTCACTCATGCTCTCCGAGGCAGCAGAGGTTTCTTCGACCAAAGCGGCGTTTTGTTGGGTCATTTGATCAATCTGGCTGATAGCCAGATGTACCTGGCCGACACCAGTCGCCTGTTCGGATGACGCAGAGGCGATCTGACCAATCATTTCGGTGACCGAAGCCACGGATTCGTTGATGGTGTTGAGCATCTCTCCGGATTGAGAAGCCAGATCGGTTCCTTCCCCTATGCGGTTTACGCTTTCTTCAATCAAGCTCTTGATGTCTTTTGCCGCTTCGGCCGCTTTTTGGGCCAAGGCTCTGACTTCACCGGCTACAACGGCAAAACCTCGACCGTGGTCACCTGCACGTGCCGCTTCTACCGCAGCATTCAAGGCTAAAAGGTTGGTTTGGAATGCGATGCCATCGATCAATGTGACGATCTCTGAAATCTTTTGGCTCGAATCCTGAATGGCATTCATGGCTTCGATTGTTTTTTGCATGACCTGTACGCCTGCATGCGCTTTGCTTTGCACATCTTCGGACAGGTGCGCAGCTTCAGAGGCGTTTTGGGTATTGTTCTGAACGGCTGTATTCATTTCGTCCATGGTGGCCGAAGTTTCTTCAAGAGAAGCCGCTTGTTCCTGAACACGTTGACTCAGGTCAATGGCACCTTTGGTTACCTCTTGAGCCGCATCGCTAACGATGTTGGATGCATTAACGGCGTCTGAAACCACTTCAATCAGTTTTTCGGCTGTTTGGTTGATGGCATCTTTCAAGACCTGTAATTCACCATGGTATTGAGCTGTGATTTTCTGAGTCAGATCTCCGTTTGATTGTCCCACCATGATTCTGGTGATGTCTTGGATAGCATTCTCCAGAGAATCCATTGAGTTGTTTACGCCATCTTTGAGTTTCAGCAGGTCACCACGAGCTTCTACTGTTACGCGATGCTCGAATTCTCCTTGCTGCATTTGATCCATTACTCGGATGATGCCGTTAATGGTCTCGTTGATGGCGCCAAGTGCGTTTTCCGTACGAGCTCTGAATTCACCTGCTACACGCGGATCCATTTTCACAGTAAAGTCGCCGTTATAGAGTGCGTCCATCACTTTGCCCAGTTCTTTCATCATGAAGTCGACACTTTCAGCACTGCCGTTAACGCCTTCTTTCAGAGTATGAAGGTCACCTTTAAGTTCAGCGGTGACGCGTTTGTCGAATTCACCTTTTGCAATGGCGCCTACAACGGTGTTGGCTTCTTGGATCGCTTGCTGAGAGCTGGATAGTAGGGCATTGAATGCATCGGACATCTCTCCCAGTTCATCTTTCTGGTTAACGTCGGCTCTATGTTGGAATTCTCCGGTTTCGGAAACGCGTCGCATGACGTCGGCCAAACGGTGTACCGGGTTGACAATCAATCCGGTGATATAAAGACTGAATGCAATGGCGATGATACCAATCAGTAGGAAAATGGTAATCATTGTGGTTTCAAGGTTTGACTTGATTTCTTCACGTTCTTTTTTCTGGTCGGCACGGATTGCAACAGCCTGATCGACGGCTATTCTCGCCTTATCTTTCATGGTAGCCGAAAGCTCGATGGACTTCTCTCGCAGGTCGTAATATTCAGAGAAGGCTTTCTTATAGGCATTCAAGCTGGTGATGATGTCATCCATCATTTGCTTGTTTTCTGGGCGGCTAAAGTCCGCTTTCAGATTTAGTGAAGTCTGGCTAATGCTAGCGGATAATTTGTTAATGGTGTCTACATACTTCTGGTCTTTACGGCGAACGTAATTCTTTTCGGCGATTCGCATGTCTTTAAGGTCTTTGACGATACGGTTGGTCAAGGACGCTTTTTCCATCTTGTTAACTATCTGGTCGAGTGGGGCATTGGCACCAATCAGAGCCTGACGTTGATTTTTTTGTTCCTGTCTTGCCTTGTTCGATAAGGTTTCGATATTACGCGCTTGCTTGACCATTTCCTCTTCGGCTTTCAACGACTCTTCTCTGACGTCTGTGTAGTCCTTAAAAGCCTGGCTATATTCACTGATTGCTTGTCGAGTGTTGGCCGCCTGTTCTTTATTAGCCGGATTGGAAAAAAGCGCTTCAAGGTCGTTTGCGATTTCGATGTTTGTTTTGGCGAAGTTTTCCACCTCAGCTACATATTGAGGATCTTTTCTTCTGACGTAATTTTTCTCTGAGATACGAGAATCCAACATGTTTTTGATGATGCGGTTTGCAGCACTGGCTTTATAAGCCTTGTCATCAAGATTGGTCATGCCGGAGGTAATCGTGAAATATAAAATCACAAGAGAAATGGCGACGATCGTAGGGATCAGCATCATTTTGTATTTGAGCTTAATATTTTTCATTGTGGTCTGAATCCTTAAAAAATGACAGCTTAGGTTGCATGGAGGCATCCTAAAAATCAGAAAAAAAACAAATGGTTGTCGATTAGTTCCGTTGACAGATATTGAATTAAGCATGCAATATCGACGGGATGTATATACGACTGGTTATATTTGGATATAAGTATATATGGGATTCCTTATTTTATGTAATGCAATTTGATTAAGCTTTTATTAAACCGACTGAGTTATTAAGTATTCATCAATGCTGTTCTCTGTTTCGTTTTCTTTCTGACGGGTTGAAAACGTTCCAAAGATTATCTTCATGGAAATGTAAGAGGGAGAGCATTCGTCATTTTTTTGATGACCACTAACCTAATGAGTTGTGCTTGTCCCACTTGGCTTTAATGCTATAATTTGCCCTATTTCCATCGGAGTCGTCATGAGAGACGGCTGGCACAGGCCTGATGATTTTTAGGCTTGATTTTTAATTCAGTAGGTTTTTTTCCCAAATGAGCAAAGTTGAAACAACTGATCGTCCCGTAAATTTCATTCGCAACATCATTGATGAAGATTTGGCTAACCATAAGTATGAATCGGTGCGTACCCGTTTTCCGCCCGAACCGAACGGTTATCTGCACATAGGGCATGCGAAGTCGATCTGCCTGAATTTCGGAGTTGCCGAAGATTACAACGGTGAATGCAATCTTCGCTTCGATGATACCAACCCGGCTAAAGAGGACATGGAATACGTTGATTCCATTCAACAGGATGTATCTTGGCTTGGGTTTAAATGGCCGGGCAAACCTTGTTACTCATCGAACTATTTCGATCAGTTTCATAAGTATGCGGTGGAGTTAATTGGGAAAGGCTTGGCGTATGTCTGTTTTTTGAATGCTGACGAGACGCGTGAATACCGTGGTACTTTGACCGAACCTGGCAAGAACAGCCCTTACCGCGATACTTCGGTTGAAGAGAACTTAGCTTTGTTCGAAAAAATGCGAAACGGCGAATTCAAGGAAGGTGAGTGCGTGCTCCGTGCCAAGATCGACATGGCTTCTTCTTTCATGTGTATGCGTGATCCGACACTTTACCGTATTCGTTTCGAGCATCATCACCAGACCGGTGACAAGTGGTGTATTTACCCAATGTATGATTTCGCCCACTGTTTGTCGGATGGAATTGAGGGTGTGACGCATTCTTTGTGTACTTTGGAGTTCCAGGACAACCGCCGCCTTTACGATTGGGTTTTGGATAATTTGGAAGATTTCCAGAAACCGGACCGTCCATTCCAATACGAGTTCTCGCGTTTGAACCTGGAATACACGGTGATGTCCAAGCGTAAATTGCACCAGTTGGTTGACGATAAACTAGTGGAAGGTTGGGATGATCCGCGTATGCCGACTATTTCCGGTATGCGTCGTCGTGGTTACACCCCGGCGGCCATTCGTGATTTCGCAGACCGTATCGGTATTTCCAAAGTCGACAGCATGACCGAGATGAATATTCTGGAAGCGGCGATTCGCGACGACCTCAATAAAGTGGCACCGCGCAGCATGGCGGTTATGGATCCGGTCAAAGTGGTGATCGAAAACTATCCTGAAGGCCAAGTAGAAACACTTCAAGCTCCGGTTCATCCTCAGAATGAAGCAATGGGCAAACGTGAGATCTTTTTCAGTCGTGAACTTTATATTGATCGTGCTGACTTTATGGAAGTTGCACCGAACGGCAAATACCAGCGTTTGGCGATCGATAAGGAAGTACGCCTGCGTAATGCCTATGTTATTAAGGCGTTACGTGCGGACCAAGATGCAGAGGGTAACTTCACAACCATTTACTGTAGCTACGACCCGGAAACGCTAGGTAAAAACCCTGCGGACGGTCGTAAGGTTAAGGGTGTTATTCACTTTGTAGAAGCTACGAAAGCGGTACCGGCTGAATTCAGAATCTATGATCGTTTGTTCACGGTCGCCAACCCGGCAAAAGAGGGCGATTTTGAATCGGTCATCAACCCGGAATCGTTAGTGCTTAAAAATGGTTTTGTTGAACCAGGCCTGTTGAGTTCTGAACCGGAAAAAGCTTATCAGTTCGAACGCGAAGGTTACTTCTGCCGGGACAATAAATCCGGTGATGCCATGGTGTTCAACCGCACGGTTGCTTTGCGTGAAACCTGGAGCAGTTAAATCCGCTCGGTTATGTATATGATTGTTCTATTGGAACAATGATGGATAACTTACCATTAAAGGCGTGGGGTCATTCGGCTCCACGCCTTTTTGTTTTCTTAAGTCTTAAAAAGTGTAATTCTTATAAGCTTTTTACTCGATCCAACATGGCTTGGGCATGACCTTCAGGGCTAACACCATATAGCGCTTCTTCCAGTAAGCCTTGTTTGTTAATGATGAATGTTGAGCGAACGATGCCCATTTTGGAAACCCCGTTTTTTTCCTTAAGCTGCCAGACACCGTAATCTTCACAAATTTTTCCGTCGGTATCTGCCAACAAATCAACTTCTAAACCGAACTTGTCGATAAAGGCCTTATGGCTTGCGCAGGAGTCTTTGCTGACGCCTATGACTACGCTGTCGGCTGCGGCAAACTCGCTCGCGAGTTGTGTGAATTCATTGGCTTCGATCGTACAACCCGGCGTATCGTCTTTTGGATAGAAATAGAGAACGATGTTTTTTTGCCCTTTGTAATCGGAAGAAGAGACGGTTTGATTGTGTTGGTTTGGGGCATTGAATTCGGGGGCGGTTTGTTGAGCCTGAAGCATGATCGGATTCCTTATGCAGAATAAAAAGGTCATCATACCCAATTACGCCTGCATTGCGTAGCGTCTAAACAGGTTTTTCTGCGTAGTTATTTGGAATAGGCTACAATGATTTTGTCTGTAAAATCACGTTCTAATAGGCTCTATCTAAAAGGATTTCTGAGTGCCCCGGATTCAATCCAGTAGACAAATTTATTTAATTACGTTTGTTGTGTTGTTGATCGGTTTATCGATTACAGCAGTCCGTTATGGCTATCTTCAAGAAAAGAACAAAGAGGTTTTGCAGGAACAGTTTAGAGAGCATGCGAATAAGTTCTTCTGGGCCGTCCAACAGGGGGTTCAAAGCGAGGTGGAACGACTCAATGGATTAGCCGCCGTGTTCAAATTCAGTGAATTGGTTACCCGTGATGAATTTAATAATTACGCCCAAGTATTGACCGCTTCTAAACACGCCATTCAGGCATTAAGCTGGATTCCTATTGTTCATGCCGATCAGCGTGCTGAATTTGAGGCGAAAATCCGTTCCCAGGGTTTTGATGGCTTTCAAATTAAAATCATGATGGACGATACTTTAGTCCCGGCCCCACGAGCCCAAACCTATTTACCCGTTACTTATGTTTATCCGCTGACATCAAACCGAAAAGCATTCGGACTCGATGTGAATTCTATCCCAATTGAAAAGGCCGCAACGGAAACAGCAAAAAAACTGAGAAGGGATGTCATCTCAGCTCCCGTTCAGCTTGTTCAGGAATCGGCCACGCAAAAAGGGGTGATTGTCTTCAGCCCGGTCTTTGATAAATCGCCTTCCCGAACTTTGCAAGGCTATGTTTCATTGGTTCTGAGAATGGGGGATTTCCTGACCTACTTGAAACGTGATTACCTTCTGAATCAAAACATTCAATACGCCATCACTGACGTCACTCAAGCTACTGAACAGATGGTGAACGAGATTACGTTGGATCGTAACGATTTGTCAGACATTTATCAAATGAGTCGAACTTTGACTGTTGGAGGAAGGCTTTGGCGCTTGACCGCTTATGCAGATAGTTTGTTGTTGAATAAGTTTCAACCCGGTCAAACCATGTTGAGCAAACACCCATTATTGAACGGATTCGCGATAAGCTCCCTAGTGGCTTTATTACTCTACGGTTACTTGCGTTACCGTCGGGACCATTACCGCAGTGAGAAGAAAATTCAGTTGCAGAGAGGACGTTACCAACAGTTGATAGAACAAAGCTCGGAAGGCTTTTATTTGACGGATTGCGAGGGCCAGATATTAAGTGTCAATGAGACGGCGTGCAAGATGCTCGGTTATTCCAGAGAGGATTTGCTGGAACGCAACTTGTCTGACATTGATGGTAAGTATTCATTGGACGAGTTGAAATCTATGTGCGTCAATCTTTCTCCGGGAGAAAAGCTTTTGGTCGACAGTATTCATTTGAAACTGGACGGATCGGCTTTACCGGTTGAGATCAGTGCCAGCAAGATTGAACTGGATGAACGTTATGTCGTGGCATCATTCGTTCGTGATTTGACAGAACGTGTCACGTTCAGGGCTTTGTCGATCGACAATACAGAGCTGCAAGCCGAGCTTAAAAAATATACCAAAGAGTTACAAGAGCAGAAAAACGCTTTCGAAACGGTCTTTCAAAAATCGACGGATGGTATTTTCCTGATTGAAGGCCGACGGGTGATTGATTGTAACGAGGCGACGGTTAAAACCTTCGGTTATGATTTTAAAGATCAGATTATCAAACGCCCTAACCACTTGTTGTCGCCGCCGTTTCAGCCGGACGGTGAAAGCTCTATGGTGAAAGGCAACAGAATGTTGCAGCGTTGTCTGGATGAAGGTTCTCATAGTTTCGAATGGGTTAACTTACGTGCTAACGGAGAGCCTTTCTGGACAGACGTGGTTCTGACTCGCTTGGAACTTTACGGGCGGACGATCATCCACGCGGCTTTTCGTGATATTTCAAAGCGTAAGCAGCTGGAATCGGATTTGATCAGAGCCAAAGAATCGGCTGAAAAGGCCAACCAGATCAAATCGGAATTTTTGGCAAATATGTCGCATGAAATTCGTACGCCTCTGCACGGTATTTTGAGTTATGCCAATATGGGAGAGAGCCGGATTGAAAGCGCTTCTAAAGAGAAGCTGGCGCGTTATTTTTCCTTGATTGACCGCAGTGCTCAGCGTTTGATGCACTTGTTGAATGAACTGTTGGACTCAGCCAAGCTTGAAACCGGTAAGATGGACTTTAATCTGGTGCAACAGGACCTTCTAAGCGTCATTGAAATGGCCGTATCTGAACAGGAAGCGATTTTGCTGCAGAACCGACTGTCGGTTAGTGTGCCGGATCATCATCAGGAAGCGTATTTTGACCGACAGCGAATCGCTCAGGTATTGGCAAATTTGCTCTCCAATGCGATCAAGTTTTCGCCGGAAGGCGGACAAATCAAGATTAGCTATGAACCTTACCAAGAGTCGTATTTGCTGGTGTCGGTTTCCGATCAAGGATCGGGGATTCCCGAGGATGAATTAATCAGCGTATTTGATAAGTTCGTGCAGAGCCGAAAACAGGAGTCTTCGGTTAAAGGAAGCGGTTTGGGCTTGTCCATTTCAAAAGAGATCATTTTGGCGCATGGGGGAGAGATTTGGGCCGAGAATATAGCCGGGGGCGGTGCCGTATTCAAATTCACTTTGTTGCTCTCACCTGAGATGGCGCTGAATCCTCCTAATTTTTAAAGGACTGTAACTTTTATGAGTGACAAACCCTATTTACTGGCAGTAGACGATGAGTTGATCAATCGGTACGTACTCGAGGATTTACTTGAAGAGCATTACGAATTTAGCCTGTTACAAAGTGGACAGGCCTGTTTGGATGCCGTTGAAGAGCGTAAGCCTGATTTGATCTTGTTGGACATTGATATGCCGGGTATGGACGGGTTTGAAGTCTGCGAACGATTGCAAGGCAACGCAAAGACAAGTGATATTCCGATTATTTTTCTGACGGCTAAAATTGAAGTGTCGGATCAGAAAAAGGGATTTGAAATCGGGGCGGTGGATTACATTACCAAGCCGTTTACCGAACCGTTGCTTCTGGCTCGTATTCGAACGCATTTGAGTTTATCCAGCTCTAAAAAGATGTTGGCTAATCAAAATTCAGAATTGAATAAAGAACATGCCTATATTGAAAATATTTTGCTCAATATGAGGGATGATGCCCAGTTTGTAAGTGACAATCTAAGGTTGTTGATGACTCCGTTGAACCGAACCAATGGGGATCTGGTTCTTTCAACGATCACTCCGGGCGGCAAACGTTACCTACTAATTGGTGATTTTACCGGGCATGCCTTGCCAGCAGCATTGGGAGGACCGTTGGTATCGGCCTTGTTTTATGCTTTGGCCGAGCAGGAAGTACCACTTACTCAAATCGTTCAGGAAATTAATAATCAGTTGTTTACCAAGATGCCGGTTGAGCTGTTTATGGCAAGTTTGGTGATGGAATGGCAGGTCACACAAGGTCGTATTCTGGTCTGGAACTGCGGTATGTCCGACCTGATGCACTTTAGAAACCATCAGTTGATTGAGTCGGTCAGCTCGGCTTATTTGCCTTTGGGAATTGTCGAGCATGAAGAACCGTTATTGCCATGTGCCGAATTAGAGGTTAAAAGCGACGATCGCTTGTTTGGTTATTCCGATGGCGTCATCGATGCACGTTCCGAGCAGGGTGAACTGTTTGGTAAAACACGTTTAAAGTCGCTTCTGGAAGAGCTGCTGGCGGAAAAGCATTCATTGGACCGAATTAATCAGGTATTGAACAATTTTGCCGGTGAACAGGGGTTGAATGATGATGTCACCCTGATGGATTTGAAAATCTGACACCTGTCTGTATATATTTCTTTCTTTTCTTTTTCTATACCGTTTGACCATTGAATTTAGTGGGTTTTTCGTGCAATAAATGTATAGCTTCTTGTATAATTCCCCAACGTTTTAAAAGGTGAAAAAACTATTTCTACCTGTTTTGGTCAGGTTATTGCTTAATGCAGCTTAGTCCATAAATTCAATTAAAAATCAGTTGCAGATAGCAAAGATGTATAGGGAACTTTGGTGATGGCCAGATTTGATTTTAGCGAACCGAGTATTTTAAGAAACCTGTTTTTAGCCTTTATGGCTTTCGGGTTTGTTATGGGGATAGCATTCCCGTTTTTTGCCGACTTATTCGTCGAGTGGAAAGAGGGCATGCTAATTTGGTTTATTTTGTCCTGTATCGTGGCCGGTATTAGTATCGGTTTGATGAACTTCTGGTTAGTAAACAAGATGTTACTTCAGCGTCTTAAGCGCATCGCCGAAGTTGCAAACGCGATCAGCCAGAACGATATCTCTCATACCTGTGTTATGCAAAGTAACGATTTTATCGGGGATATGGCGAAAAGTTTTAACCTGATGTCTCATAACCTGCGCACAATGATTACGCGTATTGCCGATGTGACGGAACAGCTCAATAATGCATCGACCGAGATGGTGTCGGTAACACAAACGACGCAAAGTGGCGTCGAGCAACAGAAGCAGGACACGCAAAGTGTTGCCAACGCGATGGAAAGCATGAATGATGCAGTCATGGAAATGTCTAATCAGGCCCAAGCAGCGTTGAGTTCGGCCAGTGAGGCGAATTCAGCGACTGAAAAAGGCACGAAGGTGGTTGGCGATACGGTTTCTTCAATTGGTAAGTTGGCCCAGGAAGTGGAGCAGGCTGCCACTGTTATCAAGCGTCTTGAACAGGATAGCGAAACTATCGGAACCGTGTTGGATGTGATTAAGGATATTGCGGAGCAGACCAATTTGTTGGCATTGAATGCGGCAATTGAAGCGGCGCGTGCTGGTGAGCACGGTCGAGGGTTTGCCGTGGTGGCGGACGAAGTTCGAATCCTAGCCAGCCGTACTCAGGATTCCACCAAAGAGATCGAATCGACAATAGAGCGTTTGCAGGTTGCATCCCGTGAAGCGGTTGGAGTGATGAACCGAGGTCGTGAACAGGCGCATAACAGCGTTAACCAAGCAAATGAAGCAGGTATCTCTTTGAAAGCGATTGATTCGGCTGTAAACACCATCAATCAGATGAACAGTCATATTGCATCGGCATCGGATAACCAGCGTCGTCAGGCGGCTGTGGTCAATGAAAACGTCGAGCATATCAGCGAAGTGGCGCAAAATGTTGCCGCCGGGGCGGCAAGAACGTACGATTGCAGTTCTCAGGTTGGGCAGTTGGCCGTTCAATTGAGTAAACTAATCGGCCAGTTCAAAACCAAATAAAACGTACACATAATTTTTGCAGTAAAAAAGGGAATCCATGTTGATTGGATTCCCTTTTTTTATGCTCGTTTTTATAGTTAATACGTTTTTTAACGGTTTATCGTAATTTTAAATATACCGTATGCGGAATGACCGACCTTTCAGTTTGCCCTGTGCTAATTTATCCATAGCCGCTTTGATTAAATCGCGTCTGATCGCAACATAAGAACGATTATCGAAGATTTGGATTTTACCGACTTTACTGCCGGCAATGCCTTTCTCTCCGGTTAATGCGCCTAAAATATCACCCGGACGTAGCTTTTGCTTTTTTCCACCGTCAATTTGTAATGTCGCCATTAGCGGCTTGCTTGGGGCGTTGCTTAAAATTTTATTTGAAGGCAGTGTTTCCGGTTCGATCGTTTGGCCTAAATAGTCACCGAGCAGTGCCACTTTATAGCTTTCTTTATCGCTGTACAGTGAGCAAGCGATTCCTTTGCTGCCTGCACGTCCTGTACGACCGATTCGGTGAACATGAACTTCGGTGTCGCGTGCGATGTGGTAGTTGATAACCGCATCCAGACTGTCTATATCCAGACCGCGAGCGGCCACATCCGTTGCCACCAGGATCGAGATACTTTTATTGGCAAACTGCACCAGGGTTTGATCTCGATCCCTTTGTTCCAAGTCACCGTGTAACGCAGCAGCGCTGAAACCATATCCGGTTAATTTGTCCGCGACGTTTTGAGCTTCGAGTTTGGTGTTGCAGAAAATAACGCTGGATTCCGGAGTATGGTGCAAAAGCAGTAAGCGAATGGCTGTCATACGTTGTTCGTCATCGTCGACCTTGTAAAAGTGCTGACGAATGCTGGAGTCGTCGTGAGTGGATGCCGCTTGCGCCATGACCGGATTGTTCATGATGCGTTCCGAAATCGCCTGTATCTGTTCCGGATAAGTTGCGCTGAAGAGCAGCGTTTGACGATTCTTTGGGGTGAGTTCGATAATTGCATCCAGTGCAGATTGAAAGCCCATTTCCAACATTCGATCGGCTTCATCCAAGACCAGCATATTGAGCTTGTCTAATTTCAATGTGCCTTTGCGCAGGTGCTCTTCAACACGTCCGGGCGTTCCAACAATAATGTGGGCACCGTGTTCTAGTGATGCGATTTGAGGACCGAAAGGGGTTCCGCCGCACAAGGATAATACCTTGATGTTATGAATGGTACGAGCAAGTCGACGAATCTCTTTAGCGACTTGGTCGGCTAATTCCCGAGTGGGGCAGAGTACGAGAGATTGTACATGGAAACGTTTGACATCCAGTTTTGATAATAAACCTAAAGAGAAGGCCGCCGTTTTACCTGAGCCGGTTTTCCCTTGGGCAATCACGTCTTTACCGGCCAGAATAGGTGGCAGGCTTTGCGCTTGAATAGGCGTCATGCATTCATAGCCGAGTGAAGTCAGGTTTTTTAGCAGGTCTGCGTGCAATTTTAGGGAGGAAAAAGCGCTGTCGCTCATGAGAATATCCTTTAAATAACGGCGAGTTTTGCAAGCCGTTGGAACTATTCGATGCCATGGTTTCAATGGTGTCGCTTGGCAAGCTGCCAATAAAAAAGGCGAGACCCAAATGGCCTCGCCTTTTAAATACCCTCAATTCTTTCTTGGATTGAGGCCGGCCTTTGATATCAGGCCAAATAGCGTTTTAAATTAAAGCGCTACGATGTTCTCTGCCTGAGGACCTTTTTGACCCTGAGTAACAGTGAATTCAACCTTTTGACCTTCAGTCAATGTTTTGAATCCAGAACCAGTGATTGCGTTGAAATGAGCAAAAACATCTGGTCCATTTTCTTGTTCGATGAAACCGAAACCTTTTGTTTCGTTGAACCACTTAACGGTGCCTGTGATTGTATTAGACATAGTAATATCCTATAAAAATTTAAAAAAGTAATTGAGCCTTCGAAAGGCAAATGGATGGAAATGTGGTTATTACTTATGGAGAACAGGACTAGACTAAAAAAGACATCGAAATGGAGCGCATAAATAGAAGACAAACTTCCAACTCGATTGACTATACGCGGTTTTTTAATTAAGTCAAGGATTTACTGGAATTAATAATCTGAGTTGCCGTATTTTCGGAAGCTTATGCAGTGTATGGTTAAACCATATCGTTACTTCAAACCGAGCAGGCCTGCCCGGTTTGCTTTTGGTTTGGTGAGCAGAACTTTTATTAGAAAACGCCCAGAAGGTCATGAAAAATCGTGACCGCGATTTCAAATGCAATCAGCCAGATGATGATCCATTCCAGTAAGGAAGAGTGTTTGTGTTTTTGCTCTTCGGCCATCATGTCGAACAATTCATGGATGGTTTCCAATTTTTTGCTGAGTACTTCGATGCGTTGTTTGATCTCCAGGTAATCCGAGACCATGATGTAGAAGTGGTCCAGTTCGGGGTATTCCCAGAAGAAGTCGGGTATGTCCAATAGATCGTAGTTAAGCATGACATTGCTTTTGGTGATAAAAAGCAGACCTCTCAATTTTGCCAACTCCTTGCCACTGAGTTTCGATTTACCTGTGTCGGCAATATTGGCAGGAATGTAAGCCGTATCGTTGATGGTTTGTTGTACCTGGTATTCAAAATGCATCAGCTTGGTGGACTGGGCGATTCCGTGGGAAATCGCTAGCCGGCTCATCATTTCATCGTTTGACAGAGAAATGTGGTCGTTCTTTATGATTAGTTTGTCGCTGCCGGTCGAATAGCTGAATTCGTCTTCGATTAGATAATCCAACGGCTTGATGGCAAACGGTTCAAGTTTGTGCAGCAATTCAAGCCGGTCGACGATATCCAGATTGAAAAACACTATGACACCGTAATCGAAGATAAACGCATCTCCTTGTTTCCATTCGATATTGAGTACTTTTCGGTAAGCGGTGCAGCGAAGGTTTTCTAGAAGGTGTTGTTGAAGTTCGTCGAAATTGAAATTGTCACAGTAGCAGAGTGCATAGAGGGTGTGGTTCACGCTCATATTGATCGATCCTCTTTGGATATCGGTGCGCAAAAATAAAGAGTTGTGGTAACGGATGACGCAAATCAATTATCGCATTTTATCGTTCGCTGTCGAGCTATTTGACCTTATCCATTGGAGTGTTATTGAGGTGTTCGATAAAGGAGGAATGGGCAGTTCGAAAACGAACAGGCCTGTTCGTTTTCGATGTTGCTCGATGCGGTCAGTGATCGTGTCGCTCGGTTTGGTCTTCCGGATTCTTATATTTGTCCAGCAGGCTTTGAGTGTAGCGGAACGAAAGCCACAAAGCAGGGAAGGTGACACAGAAAGTAAATAGCGCTGTTAGGGCGCTTTTCAGGGCACCGTCACCTTGATAGACCACTACGGCCGCTACGACTAGACTAAGGACGATACTGTTGCGCAGTGCGCGTTTAACCGGTGACAGTTCCATGCCTGTTTCCTTTTAGTATGAATTCGATTTAAGGCGTTTTGCCGAGTTTCAACGGCAAGGTTTTATCGATGCCGTATTCCTGCATGGAGCCATCATACAACTTGACATGATTGAATCCCAGACTTTCAAGCATCGCCATACTGCGAGAGGCTCTGTGTCCCGAATTGCAGTAAACGATGATCGGTTGTTGCTTGTCTGAGATGCCCAATGACTTCAGATGATCCAGCAGTTTATTTTGAGGCAGTTGTTTGAATCCGTTGGTGACATCCAGTGCTTCGCTCCAGTCGAACCAGCGTGCAGACGGGATATGACCGGTACGCTTCTGTTTTTTATCTCCGATGTATTCCGGTTCGCTACGAGCGTCCAGCAGGGTGATTTTTGGATCGTCGATAGCGGCAAGAACTTCCTTTTTGTCTGCGGTCAGCACGTCGGTAAGGTTATTCGTCGGTAGTGGGTAATGGCTGATTGGCAGGCGTTTTGGAACAGTCTGTGTGACTGGCTTGCCCTTAAGAATCCATTCAACGATTCCACCGTCAAGCAGGCTGACTTTATTGTGGCCTAACTTTTTTAATTCCCACAATAAACGGCTGGCATTGAGATTGCCGATATCGTCGTATAGAACTATGTGGTCTTGAGGTTGGATGCCCAGCTGGGAAAGCACCATCACCATGTATTTTTCACCACCGCTGAGTGCCAGACCGTTCTGCGGGCGAATCAGCCAGTCGTAGTTGACCCATATGGCGCTTGGAAGGTGGAATTTCTGATAGGCCTGTTGGGAACTCAAATCGACCAGTAGCAGTTTATCTTGGTGTTTAGTTACCCAGTCGGCGGTGACAAACACATCGTTCTGAGAAGTAGTTTGGGCGTTTGCTGTATGGAAAAACAGACCGCTCAGGAAAAGGGTTAGGATTAGGGAAAACCGTTTGAATGTTTTCATATGACGTCTCTGTGTGTTTATTTGATCAATAAGGATTGAAGGCAGCGCAAATAGGTCTGCTCGTCGGGTTCGACCTGGTCGCGTTGCGCCATCCATAAGGATTCGGCCAGGCAATCCATCATGGCGTGTTCGGTTGCTTGAACGTCGCCAAGACGTTGCCCAAGTTGCTCGTAAACCGCTTGGATGCCATGCGGACGATCCAGCGCCACTTGTTCCTGCAAGGCGAGGTGCATGCCCATATGTAGGAAAGGGTTGGTTTCGCCGTCTTCCGGTTTGTATTCATTGCCCAGATGCTTTTCATTGCTGAGCATGCTGTGGTATTCAGGATGCATTTCGATGACGCGTGCCACCATCTGCTCCATCGCATCCATCGGTTGGCCGGTGCGGGCCTTTTGCCAGGTGTCGGCATAGAATTGACGAAGTCGATCTCGTTCGGTGGTGTAAAACATAGCTAACAGGCCTGTCTGGTTTAATTTATTCGGTTTTGTCTTTGTATTCGCACAGATCATAGATGCAACAGGCGCCACAACGGGGTTTACGGGCGGTGCAAGTGTATCTACCATGCAGAATCAACAGATGGTGTGCTGGAATAAGGAACTGCTTCGGAACGAATTTGAGCAGGTTTTTCTCCACTTCCAGAACGGTTTTTCCCGGTGCGATTTTAGTACGGTTAGAGACCCGGAAAATATGGGTGTCCACCGCCATGGTCGGTTGGCCGAAAGCGGTATTGAGCACGACATTGGCGGTTTTTCGGCCTACGCCCGGCAAGGCTTCAAGATCCTTGCGATTGTCCGGCACCTCTGAGTTGTGCAGTTCCACAAGCATTTTGCAGGTTTTAATGACGTTTTCAGCTTTGGTATTAAACAGACCGATGGTTTTGATGTACTCTTTCAGTCCGTCCACGCCCAAGGCATAGATGGCTTCGGGCGTGTTGGCGACAGGAAACAGTTTGGCGGTGGCGATGTTGACGCCTTTATCTGTTGCCTGAGCGGATAAAATTACGGCAATCAGCAATTCAAACGGAGTGGTGTAGTTGAGCTCGGTTTCCGGTTCCGGAATCGCTTCACTCAGGCGCTCGAAAATTTCCAGTCGTTTCTGTTTATTCATAGTGCTGTATTGTGTGTCTATTTTGTTGTTTTGCGGTACTTATTTGTGTTGCATCGGTGACGTCACCGCAACCTGAATACCCAATTGGTTTTGCTGTTTGGCTACTTTTTTTGCATCCACATAGTTCTTGAATGCGATCAATAATCCCAGACCGATAAAGGCACCCGGTGGCAAGACTGCCAACAGTACGCCCTGGTAGTTGTCACCGAAGTGGATCGTCCAGCTACGGGCGCTTTCACCGAACATCAGGTAGGCCTGGTCAAAGAGTGTGCCGTTGCCGATCATTTCTCGTAGGGCACCCAATAAAACCAGAACGAACAGGAAACCGATTCCCATGAAGAAGGCGTCCAATGCGGCTTTGTCCAATGAGTTTTTGGAAGCGTAGGCTTCGGCGCGACCAAGGATCGCGCAGTTGGTGACGATCAAAGGGATGAAAATGCCGAGTATGCCGTGCAGGGTATGGAAGTAGGCATTCATCAATAAGTCGATGATGGTCACGGCCGTTGCAATGATGGCGATGAACACTGGGATGCGGATTTCGTCGGAGACGTGCTGACGGATCAAGGAAACCAAGATATTGGACGTCATCAAGACAACCAGTGTCGCCAATCCCAGTCCTAAACCGTTGATGGCGTTATTGGAGACAGCTAACAGAGGACACAGTCCAAGTAGGGCAACCAAAGCCTGATTATTTTTCCATAGGCCGTTTTGGGCAATCAGCTTGTAATCATCCAGTCGGCTTTTAGTTGGCTCCGTGGATGTCTGAACTTCGGTTGCCGTTACGTTTGTGGAATCACTCATACAGTTTTTCCCCCTGTTGATTGATTAGGCGAAGCGCATTCTTCACGGCGGCTACGACAGCACGTGGCGTGATTGTGGCACCGGTGAACTGGTCAAAGTCCCCGCCGTCTTTTTTGACCGCCCAGCGTGGGTCGTTGTCGTCCCGAAGGTTGCGCCCGTCAAACTCTAGAATCCATGGATTCTTGTTCAATTCAATTTTATCGCCTAGTCCCGGTGTTTCTTTGTGTTTCAAAACCCGGACGCCGGAAATACGACCATCCGCCATGACACCGATCAATAGGTGGACTTCTCCGCTGTATCCATTTGGAGCGATGGCGGTTAGAATCAGGCCGCTTGGTTTGCCGTTCTTGCGTGCCCGGTACACGGTCACCGGCATTTCACTGCCAAGCATTTTCAACATGGCTGGGTCTGTGATGGTTTTAGTATCATTCAGGGGTTCATTGTCGTAAAGGTTTTTCGGCAACACCTGGTCGAAGGTTTCCATTAGCGTCGTTTTTTCAGCCTCGCTGACAAGCGGGTCGGTGATATATTTGATGCCCAGCAACAGAACGATACTGACCAGCACGAACAAGCTGAGTTTGCCGGCGGAACGCAGCATGGTTTGTAGCAGCAATTTGGTTTTAGATTCCTTCATTTCCGTATCACTCATCGTTTATGTCCGAATACGCGCGGTTGTGTGTATTGGTCGATTAGAGGAACCGCGATATTCATGAGCAGTATGGCAAATGCGATGCCGTCCGGGAAAGCGCCCCAATTACGGATAACGTAAACCAGTACGGCGATGCCCGCGGCATAAATCAATTTACCTTTTGGGGTCGTACTGGCTGTGACCGGGTCGGTTATGATGAAGAATGCGGCCAACATGGTTCCGCCGGTCAACAGTACCACGTCCATAGGAGGGTACAGTTCGGGGTCTACTTGGTTGAAGACAAAACTAATGATTGCAAGTGTCCCCAGGAACCCGATCGGGTATTGCCAGCTGATTACGCCGGAATAAAGCATCCATAAGCCGCCGAGCAGGAAGGCAAGGTTAATCCAGGCCCAGCTGTTCAGCCCTCCAAGTGTGGTTTGCATATCCTTGCTTAGTGTGTCTGTAATTGGCTGTCCTTGTGATAGGCCGGTGCGCATCTCATTAAGAGGCGTTGCACCAGTGTACATGTCCAATGAGACATCCGGAATGTGTCCGGTAAAGATGTACTGAGCAGACTGCATGAAGTCGAGCGTGTGTTGTGTGAATTCAACCGGCATGGTCCATTGAGTCATCTGAACCGGAAAGGAGATCAGTAGGAACGCATAACCAAGCATGGCCGGGTTGAATGGATTGTAGCCCAGTCCACCATAGAGGTGTTTGCCGAAGATGAGTGCGAATGCGCTACCCGTGACGACAATCCACCAAGGTGCATCCGGCGGAATACAGAACACCAGGCCGGTAATGGTGATCAGTGCGCTCATGTCTGTGATGAACGGCAGAACCGGACGACCGCGCAGTTTGAGCATGAAGTATTCGACGGCCAGTGCGGTGGTGAGTGCCAGCATCCATTGGATGACAATACCGAAACCAAACAGGTAGATGTGCGCTAAGAGCGCTGGGAAGGCCGCTATTTGAACTTGCAACATGACCTTGCGTACATTCTGATTGTTGTGCGCGTAAGGTGAGGAAGAGACGGTAGGCTGGTTCACTGAGGATTCTCCTGTTGCTCGTCACTGTCTTGTTTTTCAGCTTGTTGTTTTGCTTTACGTTCAGCAGCGCGTTTTCGTGCCGCCTCCATGGCCGCTTTGCGTTTGTCGACCGAAGTGTCGGTTTCCGTCTGTTCTGCAGAAGTATCAACCGGTTTGATTTGCTCTTCCGTTTTATCGCTATTTTGGGATTTAGCTGCCGCACGCTTTTTAGCAGCGGCTTTAGCGGCCTCCATAGCGGCTTTGCGTTTGTCTCCTGATGAATCTGTTTCAGGTTTTTCTGTTGCAGCGTCAGGTGATAGCGATTCGGTTTCTTTATTTTTGGTCTTGGCTGCTTCAGCTCGTTTTTTTGCAGCGGCTTTGGCCGCTTGCATCGCTGATTTGCGGGCGTCTTCTTTTTTGGACGCATCCGTTTCAGCAGTTTTCTGCGTCAGATCGGTCGGTTCTTCGGATTTTTGAGCTTTGGCTTGAGCGCGTTTTTTCGCTGCCATCATGGCCGCTTGTTTGGCCGCCGATTTTGTGTCTGCCTGCTTTGGTTTGGATTCTTCCGGCTGGGATGCCGTTTTTTCCGCTGCCGATTTTTGTGCCGCTTGTTTGGCCGCTTCAATCGCTTTCATACGGGCAGAGGGAACTTTATTGGTTTCCTGTCCTTCGGACTGGGAGGTTTTAGTCTTGGCGGCGGCACGCTTGGCCGCCGCTGCTTTGGCAGCTGCAGCCGCTGCGGATGCCGGTTTCTTGGTGGTATCTGCTGTTGCTTCCGATGATTTGGATGTCTGTTTTTTAACCGCTTCTTTTTTGGCTTTCAAGCGAGCTTCACGTTCCTGTTTTTCTCGCTCGATTCGCGCCAGTCTGAATTCATGGCGTTGTTTTGCCAGTTCGACCGCTTCTCTTTCGGCGTGAATTTCCTTGATTTCGGATTTTGCATGGCGGTAGTACTGGACAAGCGGTATGTGACTTGGACAGACATAGCTGCAGCAACCGCATTCGATACAGTCGAAAACGTTGAGTTTTTCGACCTTGTCGAATTCATGAGCCTGACTGTGCCAATACATTTGTTGTGGCAACAAGTTGACCGGGCAGGCATCCATACAGTCGCCACAGCGGATGCAAGGCATTTGCATTTCAACGGGCTCAGGTGGGTTGGCCAGAATACAGTTGGTGGTTTTGATGACAGGGACGTCGTTGTTCGCGACCTTGAAGCCCATCATCGGCCCACCCATGACTAGAGGGTAGTTGAGTTCGCTTTTAGGCGATGCCTCTCGAGCCAGAGCGGAGAACGGAGTTCCCATCATCACATTCATGTTATACGGTTGTTTCAAGCCGAGTCCTGATACGGTCACAAGGCGTGAAGTCAAAGGTTCGCCGAATTTGACCGCGTGATAGATGGCGGCATAGGTGGCGACGTTCATCATCAGCATGCCGACATCGACGGCATGCGCTTTGTGCGGCATTTCGACACCGGTCAATTCCAATGTGAGCTGTTTTTGTCCGCCCATCGGATAGACGGTCTCGACGACTTTGATTTCGACCTTGGTATTCGACGCAGCTTGTTTCATCGCTTTGATTGCTGCGGGTTTGTTGGATTCGATTCCACAAATAATGCGTTCCGCTCCCAAAGCTTCTGCGGTGATCAACGCGCCCTGAATGATGTCGCCGGCCTGAGTCTGCATTAAAAGGTCATCACAGGTGATGAACGGTTCACACTCGGCCCCGTTGATCAGCAGAGTATGGATTTTGCCGGCTTGATTCGGAATCTTGGCGTAGGTAGGGAATCCTGCGCCTCCCATGCCGACGATACCGGCATTCAGCAATATTGCTTTCAATGCCAGAGGCGAATCTGGAATGGAGCCGTCTACACCGAGTACATTGTCGATCGATTCATCCTGACCATCCGGTTCCAAAATGATCGCTTGATCTTGTAGCCCGGAAGGGTGCGGCAGGGTAACCGGTTCGATGGCGACAATCGTTCCGGAAGTTGGTGCGTGAACGGGAACGCTCAGAGCTTTGAATGGATCTTTGGACGGTTGTGCTAGAAGTTGGTTTTTTTTGACCTTGTCGCCGACCTGGACTTTGACTTCCGGCGTCAATCCCACCTGTTGTTGCAGAGGCAAGATAAGACGCTCGGGTATGATCTGTTTTCGGATCGGTTGGCTCGCAGACAAGGACTTATTGTATTTTGGAAATACGCCGCCGTTGAAACTGTGCATCCAACGCTTGGCTGCCGGATTGAACTTAGCCACTAACTTGATAACGGAGGAGAGCAAGTTCATTTACCTTTCTCCTTGTCAGCATTCGGTTCCGGCCATTTCCAGTTCTTTGTGGTGACCTCGACTGGAATCATGTCGATACAGTCAACCGGGCAGACTGGAACGCATTTTTCGCAACCGGTGCACTCTTGTTGGATGACGGTATGCATCATTTTGGTAGCACCCAGAATCGCATCGACAGGGCATTCCTTGATGCACAATACGCAACCGATACAAAGGTCTTCGTCAATGATCGCAGTCTCTTTCGGCTTTGGTTCCGATGCGGCTTCATCCATGGCCTTGGGTTCGAGGCCTGTGATCTCGGAAATTTCGATCATGACTTCGGTGCCGCCGGGTATGCACAAATTGACCTCTGCCTCACCGTTTGCCAGTGCGTCTGCATAAGGTCTACAGCCAGGGTAGCCACACTGGCCGCATTGGGTTTGGGGCAAAACCTTGTCGATCTGGTCGGCCATCGGATTGCCTTCCACTTTGAAACGTATGGAAGCGTAACCTAATAGGATGCCGAACAGAACCGCCAGGCCTAGGAAAATCAGAATGGCTTCGATCATTTAACTAAACCACCGAATCCCATAAATGCCATCGACATCAACCCGGCTGTGATCAAAGCGATCGGTGCGCCTTTGAATGGGGCGGGAACATCCGAAGCGTCCACTCTTTCACGAATTGAAGCGAACAGGATCATTACAAGCGTAAAACCGATTGCCGCCCCGAATCCGTATACCGCCGATGCGATAAAATCGTTCTTTTCACCGACATTCAGCAAGGCAACCCCAAGAACCGCACAGTTTGTGGTGATGAGCGGCAGGTAGATTCCCAATACTTGATACAGAGCAGGGCTGGTTTTGTGGATTGCCATCTCGGTGAAACCGACGACGGCGGCGATTGCCAGAATAAATCCAATTGTTTGTAGGTACTCAAGCCCGAACGGATGCAACAGATAGGTATAGATGATGTAACTGAGTACGGAAGAGAGCGTCATGACAAATGTGGTCGCCAATCCCATTCCCAATGCCGCATCGGTTTTCTTGGACACGCCCATGAAAGGGCATAGTCCCAGGAATTTGACCAACACGAAATTGTTCACCAGTACGGTACTGATCAGAATCAGGATATATTCTTGCATATACGCTCGCTTCGTTCAGCTATCACCCAATTGATTTGGCTCCAAGCCGTTATTTAACACGCATGCCCGGTTGTGCGCCTTCGTCTGGAGACAGGACAAACAGGTCGCTACCGCCAGGGCCAGCAGCAAGGACCATACCTTCTGACATGCCGAAGCGCATTTTACGTGGCTTGAGATTGGCGACCATGACGGTCATCTTGCCGATTAGTTGCTCTGGTTCGTAAGCCGACTTGATTCCGGCAAAGACCTGACGTTGCTCGAAGCCGATATCCAAAGTCAGTTTCAGTAGTTTATTGGCTTCCGGAACGGCTTCCGCATTGACAATCTTAGCAACACGAAGGTCAACCTTGGCGAAATCTTCAATAGAAATTTCTTCTGCCAGTGGATCAAATTCCTGTGGGGCCTGCGTGGCAGGAGCGGATGCCTTCGGTGCGTTAGCCGTCAGGCTTTGTTGTGAGTCTTCAACCATTTTCTCAATCTTTTCCATTTCCAAACGGGTCAACAAGGCTTTGAACTTGTTGATTGGATGTCCTTTAAGAGGCGTGGCTACGTCCTGCCAGCGCCACTCGTCGATATTAAGGAAGGTTCTTGCCTGTTCCGCCGTGGCCGGAATGACCGGTGCAAGATAGGTCATCAAAATACGGAACAGATTGATTCCGATACTGACCGATTCATGCAGCTCCTGCTCCTTGCCTTCTTCTTTTGCAAGTACCCAAGGTGCGGTTTCGGCGATGTATTCGTTGGCGCGATCCGCCAAGGCCATGATTTCACGCATGGCCTGACCGTAATCGCGTTTTTCGTATAGTTCGGCAATCATTTCAGCTTCGTTTGCAAAACTGTCGTAAAGCGCTTGGGCTTCATCGCTCCAGTCTGTGCTCAGTTTGCCGTCGAACTTCTTGACGACGAAGCCGGCACAACGGCTGGCGATGTTGACGACCTTACCGACTAAGTCCGAGTTGACTCTCTGTGCGAAGTCTTCCAGGTTCAAATCGATATCGTCGATACGACTGCTCAGTTTTGCTGCGAAATAATAACGCAGGTATTCCGGGTTCAAGTGGTTCAAGTAGGTCTTCGCCATGATGAAGGTGCCGCGTGACTTGGACATTTTCTGTCCGTCTACGGTCAGGAATCCGTGGGCGTAAATCGCATCCGGCGTGCGGAAACCTGCTCCGGATAGCATTGCAGGCCAGAATAGGGCGTGGAAGTAGATGATGTCCTTACCGATGAAGTGGTACAGTTCCGCATCACTGTCGGCTTTCCAGTAGTCGTCGAAGTTCAAGCCGGATTTTTCGCAGTAGGCTTTGAAACTCGCCATATAACCGACCGGAGCGTCTAGCCATACGTAGAAGAATTTGTCTTTTTCACCCGGAATCTGGAAACCGAAGTAAGGTGCATCACGGGAGATGTCCCAGCCGCGAAGACCGGATTCAAACCATTCGTCCAGTTTGTTGGCGATTTGGGTTTGCAGATGGCCTTTATGCGTCCAGTTTTTTAGCATCTCTTCGAAGTGCGCCAGTTCGAAGAATAGGTGGTCAGTCTCTTTTTCAACCGGCGTGGCGCCGGAAACTACGGATTTCGGGTTCAATAATTCCGTTGGGCTGTAGGTCGCGCCGCAGACTTCACAGTTATCACCGTACTGATCTTCCGCCTTACATTTCGGGCAGGTTCCTTTGATGAAACGATCCGGTAGGAACATCTCTTTTTCAGGATCGTAGTACTGAGTAATGGTTTTGCGGCTTATGTGGCCCTTTTCTTTAAGCTGGGTGTAAATATAGCCGGCCAGCTCTTCATTTTCCGGTGAATTGGTGCTGTGGTAATGGTCGAAGGCAATATTGAATCCGGCGAAATCGGCCTGATGCTCTTCGGATGATTTTGCAATCAATTGTTCTGGTGTGATGCCTTCGGCTTGGGCACGCAACATGATCGGCGTACCGTGGGCGTCGTCAGCGCAAACATAAGTACACTGATGTCCGCGCATTTTCTGGAAACGAGACCAGATGTCTGTCTGGATGTATTCGACTAAATGCCCCAGGTGGATTGGACCGTTAGCATAAGGTAATGCACTGGTAATCAAGATCTTTCTAGGGGATTGCTTTGCAATAGAAGAATTCGGTTTTTCAGACATCTTAAAAGAATCCATTTTCAGTTGTAAGTTAATAAGTTTTTAATCGAATGCAAACGCCGCCAGTTCAAGCGTAAACGATTGTTCGAAAGTAACCTGATATTATAGCTGCTTTATGGGGGGTGGTGTGTATTTGTTGGCTTAAATTATGTGGTTTTACCTGTTGGTTGATGATCAAAGTGACCACTTTAATACGTGTTTTTGCAGATAGTGTTTGAATCGAGTTTTAGTCTCATTTATTATGGGGTCAATTTGACAGGTTTTTCGAGAGGCAGATTGTGGGTGTTGAGTGTAAGGTTTTAAATCATGATGTCATTATTTCGATCATCGGAAGTTTTGATGTCAGTTGCTATGATGCATTCAACGATTCCTACAAGGCGTATCTTTCGTCCGTTGACAATGTTTTTACGATCGATATGCGGGAGACGACCTATCTGGACAGTTCTGCACTGGGGATGTTGTTGTTGCTTAGGGAACGTACCGGAGGCGACCGAAAGCGTGTCAAGATCATGAACGTCACCGAGCCTGTTATGGAAATCCTGAAGATGGCACACTTCGATCAGTTGTTTGTGATCGAGTCGGTGCAGGGCGGTTAGTAGGAAGATCGATTTTCGCAGAAGGAAATCGTATATAAAAAAAGCACGCTTTTAGCGTGCTTTTTTGTTTGTTGGTTTCGTTTCTTTTTTATGTGTTCTGAATGACAATCTCGGGGAACAGGTTGCCGTAGTTGCGTTTGGTGACACCGATCTTGGCGCCGATCTGGTGAGCCATGTTACGGTATTTTTGTGCAATCGAGCTGCTCGGTTCTGCTGTGACAGTCGGTTTTCCTATGTCCGCTTCTTCACGGATGCGCTTGTCGAGCGGTAACGAGCCAAGGAAGTCTACATTGTAGGTTTCTGCCAGTTTTTGGCCGCCATGTTCGCCGAATACCGCCTCTTCGTGTCCGCAATTAGTGCAGATGTGGGTAGACATGTTTTCGATGATTCCAAGAATTGGGATTTCCACTTTTTCGAACATCTTCAGACCTTTCTTCGCGTCGATTAAGGAAACTTGTTGCGGTGTGGTGACGATGACCGCGCCTGTGACCGGAATTTGTTGTGCCAGTGTGAGTTGGACATCGCCGGTTCCTGGTGGAAGGTCAATGATCAGATAGTCCAGATCGTTCCAGTCAGTTTCTTTTAGTAGTTGGGTCAAAGTTTGGGTGACAATCGGCCCGCGCCAGATCATTGGTGAATCTTCTTCAATCAGTGCGCCAATCGACATGACCTGCAAGCCATAGGCCTCAAGCGGTTTCATGGTTTTGCCGTTTTCGGATTGAGGTTTCTCTTTGATGTTCAGCATGGTGGGAATGCTTGGGCCGTAGATGTCGGCATCGAGGATGCCGACTCTCGCACCTTCCTGTTGCAGTGCTAGAGCCAGGTTGACGCTGGTGGTGGATTTACCGACGCCGCCTTTTCCGGAAGCGACGGCAATGATGTTTTTGATGTTTTGTAATGGAGATGTGCCTTTCTGGGCGTCGTGAGCGACGATTTGCGTCTCCCAGTTGATTTTGACAGACTCGATTTCAGCTATCTGTTTTAGGTTGTGTATGGCGTTCTGTTCGATGGTTGGCCACAGGCTTTTGCATGGATAGGGCATCTTCAGGGTGAGTTCAAGCAACCCTTTTTTAAATTGCATGTCACTAACCGACTTGAGTTCGATCAGGTCTTTTTCGCTGGTCGGGTCAATGGTTTTTTTGAGTTGTTGTTCGATTTCTGCTTGCAGGGTTTCAGAAATTCCGTTGCCGAATAGTTTGTTTAAAATTCCCACTGAGAGCCTCTTTCGTTTTTGGTTTGCGTTTTTGTGCGCTGAATCTAAATTACCCGCCATTTTATCAGGTGTTTGCAGGATAAAAAATCAGACTCTTTAAGTGGTTATTTCAATGGTGCAGGAATGGGGAAAAGGTAAGAGGTTTTTTGGAGTACAGGTGTTTGCGTTTGAAACCGAACAGGCCTGTTCGGAATGATTGGTTAGAATTGGCGTTAAGCGAACGCTTCATCAGCATAAAAAGTGGATTTGTAGATGCTATAATCTTGCATTTCGGGTATTTTGCAAATTCCCGGTTTTTTTCAAGTATCATTTGAAAAACCAGCTGCCAACAAAAATCCATTACTGTATACAAAGTGAATTTATTTTGAGTTCTTCGAATACATCTGTTCAGTCTTCCGGTCGTGAGAATATCTCCGCGACACGTTCTGTCATCACTCAATTGCCATCTCATCTGGCCGATCAGATCGCTGCGGGTGAAGTCGTAGAGCGCCCGGCTTCAGTGGTCAAGGAGTTGTTGGAGAATGCATTGGATTCCGGTGCGAGTCAAATCGATGTGGTGATTGAGCAGGGGGGCGAAAAATCCATTCAGGTAATCGATAATGGTTGTGGTATTCCCAAAGAGGAATTGAACTTGGCGGTGAGCCGTCACGCGACCAGCAAAATCAAGACGGTGAAAGATTTGGCTGCTGTGGCGACATTAGGGTTTCGTGGCGAGGCGTTGGCCAGTATTAGTTCGGTATCACGATTTGAAATTGTCAGCAAAAGCGACGAGAAGGGAGCAGCTTGGCGGTTAGGTGCGGAAGGCGAAGGCGCTTGGAGTGAGTTGACACCGGTTGCCGGTACGATGGGAACTCAGGTGTCGGTTGAAGACCTGTTTTTTAATACACCGGCCCGAAAGCGTTTCCTACGTTCGCAGCAAACCGAGTTCTCCCATATCGACCAACTGGTTAAGCGTGTTATGTTGAGTCGCCCCGAGGTGGGTTTCAAACTGGTGCACAACAGTAAGGTCGTACGTCATGTGCTTCCTGTGATTGATGACGCCACACGTCAGAAACGCCTGGCGCAACTAATGGGACAGCCTTTTGTTCAACAAAGTCTGGAAGTTGAATTTGAAGCGCAGGATATCAGAGTGAGCGGTTGGGTTGGGTTGCCGACGTTTAATCGCAGTCAGACAGATATGCAGTATTTGTTTGTTAACGGACGGATAGTGCGTGATCGTATGCTTTCCTATGCCGTCAAACAGGCTTATGCCGATGTTTTGTATCATGGCCGTCATCCGGCGTATCTGTTATTTTTGGAAGTCCCTCACGAACTGGTCGATGTGAACGTGCATCCTGCTAAATACGAAGTTCGTTTTGCAAACGGCCGTTGGGTTTATGATTTTCTGAGACGTTCGGTGCGCGAAGCCGTTAGTCGCCCGGTCAGTGCGGAACAAGGTAGCGGCCGCAGTTTATCGGGTATGAATTCGGTGGAGATGCCGACCTCGCCTCAAGTTCAGTCGTCTATGCAGTTCCAGGCGCCTGTTGGCGCATCGTCAGAAATCTCTTCCGGAGCCGGTTTTCAGTATTCTGGTTACGGGCAATCGGCTTCGAATAATGAAGTTTCAGAGGCTTTGAAGGCCTATTCAGCCTCAACATCGGGCGTGATACAAAGAGAGTCCGGATCAATTGCTGAAACAGATGAAGAATTTAAGCTTGGGTTTGCGAAAATGCAGCTTCATGGTGTGTTTATTTTGGCGGAAAATAAACATGGGCTGGTTTTGGTGGATATGCATGCCGCTCATGAAAGAGTGGTTTACGAACGTTTGAAAACTCAATGGCAACAGCAGTCACTAGTCAGCCAGCCATTGCTGGTACCGATGGTATTAGCTTTGGAGAGTTCCCAGATTTCGGTATGGCAGGAATTTCAGCCATGGTTTGAAAAACTCGGATTTGAGATGGAACCGATGGGGCCGGAACAATTGAAAGTTAGTGCGATTCCGGCCTTGCTGGGTAAAAATGATATCGCCGGTTTGGTGAACGACATGTTGGCGGATTTGGCTGTGGCAGGAGAGTCGCAACAGGTCGAAGAAAAAATTAATGTCATTCTTTCGACTATGGCGTGTCACGGTTCGGTCAGAGCGAACCGCCAGTTGACGGTTGAAGAGATGAATGCGTTGTTACGTGAAATGGAGCGGACCGAACGTTCAGACCAGTGTAACCATGGCCGCCCGACCTGGGTGCAGCTTTCGATGGAACAGCTGGACGGCTTGTTTATGCGCGGGCAGTAAGTATCGGATTTGTGTAAAAGGGAAAAAATGTCCATACAGAACATGATTGAGAAACGCCAGTGTTTGGCCTTAATGGGCCCCACCGCATCAGGTAAGAGTCAGCTTTCGATGGATTTGGCGGCCAAGTATCCAATCGAGATAATCAGTGTGGATTCCGCTTTGATTTATCGGGATATGGATATTGGTACCGCGAAGCCAAGTGCCGAAGAGCTGGCTGCGGTTCCGCACCACCTGATCGATACACACGATGCGGCTGAGAGTTATTCCGCCTCGGAGTTTGTGGAAGACGTTCATCGTTTGGTTGAGGAGATCTTTGCTCGTAACCGTTTGCCGGTTTTGGTCGGTGGAACCATGATGTATTTCAATGCCTTGCAGCAAGGGATGTCGGATTTGCCTTCGGCGGACGAATCTGTACGTGCGAAATTGCAGGCGCAGTGGGAGAGTGAGCCTGAAGCTCTGCACGAACGTTTACAGATGGTTGATCCGGTTTCTGCCGAGCGTATTCACCCTAACGATCCTCAGCGTTTGATTCGTGCCTTGGAGGTGTATGAGGTTTCCGGTAAAACCTTGACGGAGTTGCGTGCTCAGCCGAAGTCGAATTTGCCGAAATTTGATCTGTTGAAGGTGGCATTAATCCCTGAGGATAGAGTACGTCTGCACAAGCAGATCGCGATCCGTTTCCAGTCCATGTTGGAGTCCGGTTTTCTGCAAGAGGTGAAGGCTTTGATGTCCCGCAGTGACTTGAATCCGGAAATGACGTCCATTCGCAGTGTAGGTTATCGACAGGCCTGGTCGTTTTTATCGGGTGAGTATGATTATGAAACCTTCGTTGAGAAAGGGTTGGTGGCGACTCGTCAGTTGGCGAAACGTCAGCTGACCTGGTTGAGGAAGGAAGAAGGCTTGATCGTTTTGGATCCGTTTGAGGTTTCAAGGGAAGATCGGTTGCAGGTGGTAGTCAAGTTGATTGAATCTGCCTGAAAAGACGATAAAATGGTCGTGCGGTGCCTATTTTTGTCAATTTAATAAGACGGATTGCTAAAAACGCTAAAAACAAAGTAATGCACTGTGTTATTCTTGCTAAATTAGCTTGTCTTGCTAAATTAGCTTGAATTTAAAGTTTTAGTTAATATAGTTTTACTATGCTTTACTTTGTAAAGTGTATTTATTTAAAGACTCGGATAATTAAAACAACGACCGGGTAATAAAAAAACAAAATAAAAAATAGGAAATAATCATGGAGAGTAAGAAGGTGGCAAAGGCTTTACCTATTCAAGATCCGTATCTGAATGCGTTGCGTAAAGAAAAAATCAGCGTATCCATTTACCTGGTGAACGGAGTTAAATTGCAAGGGCGAGTGGATTCGTTCGACCAGTTTGTCGTTTTGCTGAGAAGTAACGTGACGCAGATGGTTTACAAGCATGCCATTTCTACTATCGTGCCAATGCGTGATCCAAAGCCTTATGAGGCGGGTGCAGAAGAGAACAGTACCGCAGATGCCTAATCTGTGTGACTCGATCGAGCAGCCGCTGATGGGGCTATGTGCTAGCGCTGCTTAAGGAAACTGTACTGTTTAATGGAATTATTTGATCGTCTCGATCGACGTGAGCTGGATCGTGCTATTCTGGTTCACGTCGATTTTCACAATGAAGCGGACCGTGAAGAATTGGATGAGTTTTATGAGCTCGTGGATTCTGCCGGAGCCGAAATCTGTCAGTTAATCACAACCAAACGTCAAACACCTGATTCTAAATTCTTTATCGGTAAAGGTAAAGCGGAAGAGGTTAAAGAAGCCGTCGAATTACACGATGCGGACGTTGTGATTGTCAATCACGCGCTGTCTCCCGCACAGGAAAGAAATCTTTCGACCTACTTGGATTGCCAGGTTCTGGATCGTGTCGGCCTGATTCTCGATATTTTTGCGCAAAGGGCGAGATCCCATGAGGGTAAGCTGCAGGTTGAACTGGCTCAGCTCAAACGCATGTCTACACGCCTGGTGAAAGGGTGGTCTCACTTGGACCGTCAGGGCGGTATCGGAGCGAGAGGGCCGGGTGAAACACAGCTTGAAACCGATAGACGTTTGGTGCAAGGTCGTATCAAGCAGTTGGAAGCACGAATCGAAAAGGTTCGAAAACAACGAAATCTAGGAAGAAGAGCGCGTACGAAGTCGGAATTACCGACGATTACGATTGTTGGATACACTAATGCCGGAAAGTCGACCTTATTCAATCATATGACGACAGCGGGTGTGTATGCGGAAGACCGACTTTTCGCAACGCTCGATTCGACATTGCGACGCGTGCATCTGCCTGGTGCGGGTCCGGTCATCTTTGCGGATACGGTCGGATTTATTCGCCATATTCCACACGATCTTGTCACTGCCTTTCGTTCAACATTGGAAGAGACTCGTGAAGCGAGTCTGCTGATTCATTTGGTGGATGCTGCCGACCCTCACAGAGAAGAGAAGATTGCGGATGTTCTCGATGTTATTGAAGAAGTCGGTGCTCAAGATGTTCCTCAGTTGATGGTGTTCAATAAGATCGATATGCTGGATCCGGCAGTAGAGCCAAAGGTCGATTTTAATGATGACGGTAAACCTGAGAGGGTGTGGGTTTCTGCAAAGAACGGCTTGGGAATTGATCTGTTGATGGAGACCGTCGCGTCTTTCTTTAAAGGCGAGTTTTATACGGTCTCTTTGACGCTCGATGTCAGTGCTGGTAAGAGGAGGGCTGAGCTGTATGAGCTTGGCACGATTCTAGAGGAAGGTTTTGACGAATCCGGCAATAGTTTGTTCAAGATGCATCTGACTCGTCAAGAATGGGATGTTGTTCGTAATTGGAACGAATTGCTGGATGCGAAGGTTGTATCGGAAGAGGCAGCTCAATAATTTAAGTTTTGTAAAGTGGCTGTCTCCTGAAACATCTACAGTCTCTACTCAATAAAAAATTTTAATGGGTGACATTTAGGTGCTTTGACACTAAAATGTTCTCTATTTCGTGTCCTCAAAAAATGATGCGTCTCATAGGCCAATTGTATGGAGAGAGATTAATGGCTTGGAACGAACCAGGTAAATCAGATCAGGACCCTTGGGGAAACCCCGGGAATTCCGGTAATCAAGGTGGTAACAGACCGCCGAGAAAAAATAATGATCAGGATATTGATGCATTATTGAAAAAAGCTCAGAGCCTTTTTGGAGGTGCTGGAGACAAATTCAATAGTGGCGGCGTCGGCGGTATTGGCGGAAGCATTATCCTTGGTGTTGTTCTGGTTATCTGGCTTCTCTCCGGCATCTATATCGTTGACCCTGCGGAACGCGGTGTTGTCACCCGTTTCGGTGCGTTTGTTGAAGAGACCAAGGCCGGACCACATTGGCATATCCCATATCCGATTGAAACCGTTCGAGTTGTAAATGTTGATCAGATCCGTACCGCGGAAATCGGTTACCGTTCCGATACTCGAAACAGCCGTTCTGGCGACGTTCCGACAGAATCTTTGATGTTGACCAAAGATGAGAATATCGTTGACCTTAAAATTGCAGTTCAATATAAGATTGAAAGCGCCAACCAATATTTATTTGAAGTGTCTGATCCGGATGTGACTTTGCGTTCTGTTGTTGAGAGTGCTTTACGTGAGGTTGTCGGTCAGAATCGAATGGATTTTGTCTTGACTGAAGGGCGTAATGAAGTGGTTTCAAAAGTTCAGCAGCTTGCGCAGGCGAACTTAAACGATTATCGCACCGGGCTGATGATTACCAGTGTCAACCTTCAGGACGCTCAGCCACCTGAGCAGGTTCAGGATGCTTTTGCCGATGTGGTCAAAGCACGAGAGGACCGTGAGCGTGTCATTAATGAAGCCGAAGCTTATTCAAACGATATCTTACCGAAAGCTCGCGGTAAAGCGGCACGTGAATTGGAAGAGGCCAGTGCCTATCACGATCGTGTGATTGCTCAGGCAACGGGTGAGGCCGCACGCTTCAGCAGTATCGTGGCCGAGTATGAGAAAGCGCCTGAAGTTACCCGTCAGCGTCTATACATCGATGCGATTTCAAACGTTTTAGGTAATACCAGTAAGGTCTTCGTAGGGTCAGAAGGTGGCAACAATCTATTGTATCTTCCGTTGGATAAGATGATCGGTGGACAGCAGGCCGTTCCCTTCAAACCAGCTGCTACACAAGCCGCTCCTGTGACGTCTTCGAGTTCGGACACGCGTAATAGCAGTTCGAATAATTCGAAATCATCACCTAATATTCGTGAATATCTAAGGAATAGGGAGCTACGATAATGAAATCTGTATTGTTAATTCTAGTGGCGGCCGTTCTTTTTATTGGAAGCAGTTCCGTCTTTGTCGTCAATCAGTGGGAAACCGCCGTTGTGTTACGATTGGGTGAGATCGTTAAAAGTGACGTCAAGCCTGGTTTGCATTTCAAGACACCGTTTATCAACAATGTACGCACGTTTGATGCGCGTATCCAGACATTGGATTCTGCTCCTGAGCGGTTCTTGACGAGTGAGAAGAAGAATTTGGAAGTCGATTCGTTCGTTAAATGGCGAATCAAAGACGTAGAGAAGTTCTATACGACCATGAACGGTGATAATCGTTTGGCGGGCATGCGCCTGGGTCAAATCGTAAAAGACGGCTTACGTGCTGAATTCGGTAACCGTACCGTTAAAGAAGTCATTTCGGGTGAGCGTGTCGAAATCGCACAAAAGATTAAAGATACCACTGCAAGTGCATCTAGTGATTTCGGTATCGAGATCGTTGATGTACGAATCAAGCGTATCGATCTAGCCAAAGACGTCAGTGATTCGGTTTACCGCCGTATGGAAGCGGAACGTAACCGTGTCGCTAAAGACCTGCGTTCGAAAGGGGCTGAAGCCGCAGAAAGAATTCGAGCAGATGCGGATCGACAGCGTGTAGTCATTTTGGCTGATGCCTATAGTGAAGCGGAAATCCTTCGAGGTCAGGGGGATGCGAAAGCGGCCGAGATCTATGCGAAGGCCTATAATCAGGATCCGGAATTCTATTCGTTTTACCACAGCTTGAACGCTTATCAGAAGTCGTTTAAGGATAAGTCGGATATTTTGTTGGTCGATCCGAAATCGGATTTCTTCAAATATTTTGACGGATCCTCTAAGTAGTTGACGGATCATAGAAGAGTATAAAAGGTGGGGTAACCCACCTTTTTTATGGAAGCATGTTAGAAAATACATTATTAGCAGCAATCGCGCTTGTGTTCATTTTGGAAGGTTTACTGCCTTTCGTGTTTCCTGAATTTTGGCGCAAGGTCATGACGGAAGCTGTGCAGTTATCGGAAAAGCAACTCCGGGTTATGGGGTTTCTTAGTCTGAGTATCGGTATGGTGTTGCTGTTATTATTTAGTTAATCATGGCAATTTGATTTAAAATAAAGCGTTTGAATTTAATTTGACCTAAATTTACAAAGAAAGAAGTTAAAGATGCAACAATCCTCGTGGTTCACTCCTGAAGGTCTAGAAGACCTTTTACCACCTCAAGCCCAAAAGTTGGAATTTTATCGTCGAAAGCTGATCGACGGATTTCATCTATCGGGTTATGACTTGGTTCTACCTCCGATAGCGGAATTTACGGATTCCCTTTTGACAGGGACGGGGCTTCATCGAGCAACGGATACGTGCCGCTTCACCGATCAGGAAAGCGGTCGCATGATGGGGGTACGTTCTGATATGACTCCTCAAGTTGCTCGAATTGTGAGTAATCGTTTGAAGGCTTCGGAAGGTATTTCCCGTCTTTGTTACGTTGGTGAAGTTTTGAAAACCCGCAACAATAAGGCGAAAGGTTCTCGAAGCCCAATCCAGGTAGGTGCCGAATTGTTTGGTCATCAAGGGGTTGAAAGTGATATCGAAGTCATCGAGTTGATGCTTGAAAGCTTGAGCTTGATTTCACTTCCTCAATTGCAGCTCAGTTTAGGTCACGTCGGCGTTGTGGATGAGTTGATGTCGCTTGCTAATCTTTCTGAAGAACAACAGGCCGATTTGCTGGATATTTTGAAGCGTAAAGCGATTCCCGAGTATCAGGAGTGGTTAGCCAAAACGGATATGAGCGCACAGATTCATACCGTGTTCTCGGGGATGCTTGATTTGGTCGGTGATGCGCAAACGGTGATTTCTGAAGCTAAGAAGTTGTTCTCCGGTCTGGAAAGCTCAGTACTCGATTCTGCATTGGGGCATCTTGAGCAAATCGTCAGTCACATTCTTACAACTCAGGATGTGAGTATACATTTGGATTTAGCCGATATTCGCGGTTATCACTACCACACAGGTGTTATTTTTGGTTGTTATAGTACCGGACGCCAACTCCAGTTGATTGCTAAAGGCGGTCGTTACGACGGAATCGGGGCCGATTTTGGAATGTCGTTGCCAGCAACCGGATTCAGTCTGGATCTTAGAACCGCACTGGACCTTTTAGAGCCTGTAGAAGAGATTGTTAAGGGGCGTGTCTATGCACCGGTTTCCGCTGATATGGCTCTGAAAGCAAGAGTCGCGGAATTAAAGAATGAAGGTTATCAGGTCATTAGTGCTTATGACGGCGAATCCGTGGAAGAAGGTGCCGCCAATCTGGTATTCGAATCAGGTCAATGGATTGTTAAGTAATTGGTTTAATTCACTAAGTGTGAGTTATTTAAAAATCGTTAATTTTTAAGAAGTAATTTATGTCAAAGCGTAATATTGTTGTTGTTGGTACCCAGTGGGGAGATGAAGGTAAGGGAAAGATTGTTGATCTGTTAACTGATCGCGTCGCAGCCGTAGTCCGTTTTCAAGGTGGACACAATGCCGGTCACACTTTGGTGATCGATGGTAAGAAAACGGTTCTTCATCTGATTCCATCGGGTATTTTGCGCGAACATGTAGAGTGTTTCATTGGTAACGGTGTGGTTTTAGCGCCAGATGCGCTGGAAAAGGAAGTTACACAACTTGAAGAGAACGGTCTTAAAGTACAGAATCGTCTAAAGATCAGTGAAGCTTGTCCGTTGATTTTGGATTACCACGTGGCAATTGATCAGGCTCGTGAAATTGCACGAGGCAATAAGGCGATTGGAACTACCGGCAGAGGGATCGGACCAGCCTATGAAGACAAAGTTGCCCGTCGTGGTTTGCGTGCCGGCGATTTAAAGGACATGGACCAGTTTAAGGAAAAGCTTAAAGAGATCCTGACATACCACAACTATATGTTAGAAAACTTTTATAAGGTCGAGCCTGTCTCTTTTGACGATCTTTGGTTGAAGTGCCAGAGATACAGCAAGATGATCGTTCCAATGCTGGCGGATATCCCCAACCTTATTGACGGTTACAACCGTGCAGGTAAGAACCTGATGTTTGAGGGTGCTCAAGGTACGTTGTTGGATATCGACCAGGGGACTTACCCTTATGTAACGTCTTCAAACACCACGTCTGGCGGTGCTGCTTCAGGTGCTGGAATCGGACCGACACAGCTTGATTATGTGCTTGGTATTACTAAGGCGTATGCGACCCGAGTAGGTGGTGGTCCTTTCCCGACTGAATTGATTTACGATGTTGCGACTGACGAAGGTGACGATATCGGTAAGGAATTGGGAATGCGTGGCCATGAGTTCGGGGCGACAACCGGACGTCAGAGACGTTGTGGTTGGTTTGACGCTGTCGCGTTACGTCGTTCGGCACAAATCAACGGTTTGACCGGTATGTGTCTGACAAAGTTGGATGTAATGGACGAATTGGCCGAGGTTAAGGTGTGTGTGTCTTATTCCAAGAATGGGGAAACCTTGATGCTGCCGCCAAGCAGTGCGGATGAGTATGAAGCGTGCGAGCCGAATTACATCACCATGCCAGGTTGGCAAACCTCAACAGTTGGAATCGATTCTTGGGACGCGTTGCCTGAGGCCGCCAAGAACTATATCCGCTTTTTAGAGAAAGAGGTCGGCGTGCCGGTTTCAATCCTGTCTACCGGTCCGGATCGTTCTGAAACCTTGGTTTTGGAAGATCCGTTTAAATAAAAAACGGTTGCGATGTCAGTCGCATTCTGTATGAAAAAGCCCGGGTAAATCATGGATTTTCTCGGGCTTTTTCATTTCAGTTGGTGGATTTAGACCAATGCTGAATAGGGAAGATCAGTTGGTTAAACGCTCGATTACTTGAATTAACTTATCCGGAATGAAAGGTTTGATGATCCAGCCGGTCGCGCCTAAACTTTTTCCTTGTTGTTTCATCTCCTCATCAGCTTCGGTCGTCATCATCAGGATTGGAATCGATTGATATTGGGGTTGTTGTCTAATTGTCCGTAAGAAATCGAAGCCATCCATGTTTGGCATGTTTACATCGGAAATAATGATGTCATAAGCTTGCTGTTGAATCGCTTTCAAGCCTTGTACCCCATCTTCGGCGAGCGTAAGCTCGTAGTGACTTTCGAGAACCATCTCCACAAGACGACGCATTGATTTTGCGTCATCCACATATAAAAGCTTTTTCATGGGCACTCGCTTTCCGTTCGGATTTGTGGAATTTTTATTATTAGATTCAGTGTAAGCGTTTGAATTGTTCAGGTAAATTTTAATTCCATTAAATTTATTTGAAAATCGTTATAAAGAAGATGAAACGCCCCAGTGAGATTGGTATCATAGACGCTATTTTATAGATTGTTATCAGTAAAGGACGAAACATGCTACAAACCATTAGAGATAAGGCACAAGGCTGGATAGCTTGGGTGATTGTTGGTCTAATTATATTAACCTTTGCGTTATTTGGAATAGATCAGTATGCACGCGGCGATAAGGTTGTTGTGGTCGCTCAGGTTAATGGTGAGGATATCACAGCCCGTGATTTCCTAATGTTGTATAACCGTCAAAAATCTCGTCTGGAAAAGCAGTTTGGCGATATGTACGATCAGGTCGTTAAGGACAGCGAGTTGCGTGATCAGGTGTTGGATGCCCTGATTGAGTCGGAAGTGATTCGCCAATGGTCGAATGATAACGATATGATCATTAGTGACCCTCAGTTGGCGGCAACGATTCATGCTGCGGATGTTTTTCAGCAGGACGGTAAGTTCTCTCAGAAGGTTTATGAAGAGATTTTGATGCGTAACGGCATGAATGTGGCGCGTTTTGAGTATGAACAGAGACAGTTCCTATTGGAGAATCAGTACCGATCGTTAAGTTTAGGCTCTTCTTTTGCGACCGAATCGGAAATTGAGCAGTTGGCTCAGCTGCAAGCTCAGCAACGTAACGTCAATTACTTACGTATTGACCAGCGTCCTTTCCTGAAAACCGTTGAAGTCACGTCCGATCAGGTTGCCGATTATTATGATAAGAATAAGTCGGCTTATGTTGAGCCAGAAAAAGTCGTTGTTCAGTATGTTGAACTGTCGAAAGAAGAGTTGGCTAAAAAGATTCCGGTCAATGACAAGGTGCTGAAGGCTTATTATGAAGACAATAAACTATTGTTTACCTTACCGGAAAAAAGACATGCTAAGCACATTCTGATTTCCGTTGAAGGGGATTCAAAAGAAGCGGATGAGAAGGCGAAGAAAACCATTGCCGAAGTCCAAGCAAAGTTAAAAGCGGGCGAGTCCTTCGAAGAGTTGGCCAAAACCTATTCACAAGATCCTGGCTCGGCTCAGTCTGGTGGTGATCTTGGTAGTTTCGAGCAGGGAATGATGGTTCCAGCTTTTGATGAAGCGGTTTTCTCTATGAAGGTCGGAGAGATCAGTCAGCCGGTCAAGACGGATTTCGGTTATCACTTGATCAAACTCGACGGCATTGAGCCTAAAAAGATTGAGGCATTTGCCGATGTTAAAGATCAGGTTACAAAGCAATACCAGTTGCAAGAAGCCGAAAAACAGTACTTCGATATTCTTGAGAAACTGAATACCATTGCTTACGAGCAGTCTGATAGTTTAGACCCTGCTGCGGAAGCGACCGGCCTTGAAGTGAAGACTTCCAAGCCTTTCAGTCGTGAAGGTGGCGCAAGTGCGGTCACCTCAAACGGCAAGGTGATCAATGCTGCATTTTCGGATGATGTTTTGAAGTCACGATTGAACAGTTCATCAATCGAGTTGTCGCCGAACCATTCGGTAGTGATTCGAGTCAAGGATTACTTTGAAGCGCATCAGAAGTCTTTGGACGAAGTCGAAGCTTCTATCAAGGAGAATCTAGTACGAAAAGCAGCCATTGCCGAAGCGGCTAAACTGGCGAAAGACCTGTTCGCCAAAGTCGAAGCTGGCGAGAATCCTGAATCTCTGATGCGTGATGGGATCGAGTGGAACACAGTCGGTTGGATTGACCGCAATAACCGTCGTATCCTTCCGCAAATGACTGCAGAAGCGTTTAAGGCGAATAAGCCACAAAGTGACAAACCTACTTGGCGTTCTTACCAGCTAACCACTGGTGATACGGTTCTTATTCAGGTTACCGGTGTCAAAAACGGTGAAGTCACTGACGATCAAAAAGCCCAGTTAAGCAAGGCTGTGACAGACTTGATGGGCAGTACCGAAGTGCAGGGACGTTTGAAAGCGATTCTTGCCAAAGCGGAAATTGTTAAAAAACAAAACTATAAAACGCTTAAGTAATCCTTGGATTCAGACAGCGTGAGTTATGACTCATTTAAGAAGGGGTCATAATTCGACTCATAGAAATTAAGAAGCCAACTGAACAGGCCTGTTCAGTTGGCTTTTTTGTTTATTACTGTACGGTTTTGGGTTGGTTGTACTTGTCTACGAGTCTAAAAAGACTTTGGTGACACGTTAACGGGGTTTGTTGTGGTTGGCTCTTATCTGAATAGGTAGTGCTTACGGATAGGCTTGGTGATATGCCAGTGGCAGTTCATACCTTGCGGGAAGGTGACGAGGTCTCCGGCCGTGATGGTAACCGCTTCTCCAGATTCAGGTTGAATCGTCGCTTCGCCTTCAAGAATATAACAGACTTCTTCCATGTCATAAGTCCAAGGGAAGTTTGAATTTTCCTTTTCCCAGATTGACCAACTGTCGATTCCTAGCCGTTCAATTGTTTGCTGAGATGGATTGGATTCGATCTTAATTTGCATGTTCATTCCTTGTTTATGAAAGAAACTTGTTTATAAGTCAGGGTTGAAATAGCTAGGCGGTTCCTGGTCATGGCCGGGTCTGGATAAAGCTTGGGCGGCACGCAGATATTTTTTGCGTGACCAGATCAATCCCCAGCGTGATCCGCCAACCTGTCGCCATAGAGTCGCTGCGCGGATACCAGCCAGTAAAAGGGCACGGATTTTATTGGCAGTCGTCGAGTTTTGGAGATGACCGTGTTTGCCATTCACCATGACCCGAGGGGAGACATTGCTGATATTTTCCGTATAGGTGCGGGCGAGTGATGCTACGACGTTTTCATGCAGTTCGCCGAAGTGCGACTGTTGTGCTTTTGCCGTTTCAAGCATGCTGTATATCTTATCCATGGCTTCTGGAATTTGATTCAATTTTTTTTCCAGAATGATCATGCTCAGGACATAGCGAGTGATTTCAACATTGCGGTTCTGAATGGCCTGATCCGAACTCATTTGTGCCAGAAGGGTGTTTACGCCGAGTTGGATGTTTTCCACGTTTCCTCCAAAAACATCCAGCGTGTCTTTAGGCTGATCGCAAAACAACGAATTGATAGTGGTTTTAAAAGCCGTTTCGTCTGTTTTTCCGGTCGTTGCTAAATCGTAGACCATTTTGGCACTTTGGTAGATTCCTATAAGGGCAACGGCACGGTCATGATCATTGTAGTTCGACATAATGTTTCCTGGTTCATTTAACGGTGTTAAAACAAGCTTTATCTATCCAATAGAAATTAAACTCTGCGTTCAGAAAGTTGATGCAGGCGTTGGTCGATAATACCTCCACCCAGACAGTCGTCGCCGTCATAGAATACGATCGACTGGCCTGGTGCGACAGCCGTTTGAGGTTCGTCGAACTGAACGACTATCTCTCCATTCACGTTCTCTGTAATTCGGCAGGGCTGCTCCTGCTGACGGTATCGTATTTTTGCTTTCAATGGCGCATTCAAAGTAGGGCAGTGTCCAGATACCCAGTCCATTGCGTTGGCAATGACGATCGGATGCTGTAATAACGGGTGTTCTTTGCCTTGTACGGCGATCAACTGGTTGGTTTGCAGGTTTTTATCGGCTGCAAACCAAGGGGAGTTGTCCTTGCCGTAGCCTCCACCGATGCCAAGCCCTTTTCTTTGGCCAATAGTGTAATACATCAAACCTTCGTGTCGACCGATGACATTGCCTTGGTCGTCAATAATGTCTCCTGGCTGTGCAGGAATAAAACGCTGCAAGAAGTCCTTGAATTTGCGCTCACCAATGAAACAGATTCCGGTACTGTCCTTTTTGTCATGTGTGATCAGATCGGCTTCTTCCGCCAATTGGCGGACGTACGGTTTCTCCAGCTCACCAATCGGGAACATGGATTTGCTCAACTGGTGTTGTTGAAGGGTGTACAGGAAGTAACTCTGATCCTTGTTGTCGTCCAATCCTTTAAGAAGGTGGCAAGTGCCATCGTCATCCCGGTGAATACGTGCATAGTGGCCGGTAGCGATGTAATCCGCTCCCAGGGTTAGTGCATGGTCGAGGAAAGCCTTGAATTTAACCTCTTTGTTGCAAAGGATGTCCGGATTGGGTGTTCTTCCCGCTTTGTATTCTTCAAGGAAGTGCTCGAAAACGCGATCCCAGTATTCATTGGAAAAGTTTTCGATGTGCAGTGGAATGTCCAGTTTTTCGCAGATGGCCATGACATCTTTCAAGTCTTCCGCAGCCGGGCAATAATCTTCCGTGTCATCACCTTCCCAGTTTTTCATGAACAGGCCTTCGACATCATAACCTTGCTGTTTAAGCAGAAGTGCCGTAACGGAAGAGTCGACGCCTCCAGATAGGCCGACAATGACTTTTGTTTCTGAGTTATTTTTCATAAGCGTATTTTAGCAAACTCGGTCGTATAAATTCATTAAGCAACCCCGGAGTGTATTTGCGAGGTTTCGGATATTTGTTTCAGTGTTCAATCAAACGGCTTTCACCCGGCTGAAGATCTTTGAGTTGGAAGTCGCCGATGCGAATCCTAATCAAGCGTAAGGTAGGAAAGCCGACGGCTGCGGTCATTCTTCTAACCTGACGGTTTTTGCCTTCTGTGATGGTCATTTCGATCCAACTGGTCGGTATGTTCTTACGTTCCCGAATCGGTGGGTTTCTATCCCATAGCCACTTAGGTTCGTTGACTTTTTTCGCTTTCGCCGGACGGGTCATACCATCTTTGAGTTGGACCCCTTGCTGCAGTTGTTTGACCGCTTGTGGCGTGACGTCGCCTTCCACTTGCACCAGATAAGTCTTGATCCACTTATGTTTGGGATCGGATATCTTATGTTGTAGTTTGCCGTCATCGGTCAGTAATAACAAACCTTCGGAATCCCGGTCAAGGCGACCCGCAGCATAAAAGCCGGGTAATTTTATGTATTTCGCCAAGGTTTCCCGTTGATCCTGATATTGAGGGTCGTCGGTAAATTGGCAGAGTACATTGAAAGGTTTGTTGAATAAAAGAATCTGGCTCATGGGCGCTTTACTTAAGTTTCTTGGGACTTCCCGTGCGAGTGCGTTAGAATATTGCGTATTCTAACATTTTTAATTGAACCAAGTTCTCAGGTCGAGGCGAATAATTCAGGAATTCACATGACAGAACAATCTAAAATTATTTATACCCTAACAGATGAAGCACCCGCATTGGCGACTTACTCTTTGTTGCCGATCATCCAAGCCTTTACCGGTGTAGCCGGAATTGAAGTCGAAACAAGAGATATTTCATTGGCCGGGCGTATCATCGCAAACTTTCCGGATTACTTGAAGGAAGAGCAGAGAATAGGGGATGCGTTGACGGAATTGGGAGAATTGGCCAAAACACCAGAAGCCAATATCATTAAGTTACCGAACATCAGTGCGTCGATTCCGCAGTTGAACGCGGCAATTAAAGAATTGCAGGCTCACGGTTACGCCGTCCCGGATTATCCGGCTGAACCTCTGAACGACGAAGAAAAGGAAATTAAAGCGCGTTATGCAAAAGTTTTGGGAAGTGCGGTAAATCCTGTTTTGCGTGAAGGTAACTCCGATCGTCGAGCACCTGCGTCGGTTAAGAATTACGCTAAAAAGAACCCGCATTCAATGGGTGCCTGGTCTGCGGACTCGAAAACGCATGTTGCACACATGTCCTCCGGCGATTTTTACGGTTCAGAAAAGTCTACTACACTGGCAGAAGCGACCGAATTCAAAATCGAGTTTGTTGACGGTAACGGTGAAGTAACCGAGTTGAAAGGTTATGCGCCATTACAGAAAGGTGAAATCATCGATGCGGCGGTCATGAACCAGAAAGCTTTACGTGCATTCTTGGCTGAGGCGATGGAGGAGGCGAAGGAACAAGGGATTTTGTTTTCGTTGCACTTGAAAGCGACCATGATGAAAGTTTCCGACCCGATCATCTTTGGTCAGGCGGTGTCGGTTTTCTTTAAGGATGTGTTTGATAAGCACGCACAAACTTTCTCAGAATTGGGTGTTAATCCAAATAACGGTTTGGGGGACGTCTACAGCAAAATCCAATCTCTAGCAGCTGACAAGCAAGCTGAAATTGAAGCCGATATCCAGGCCGTGATGGCATCTCATGCCGATATCGCGATGGTGGATTCAGATAAAGGAATTACCAACTTGCACGTGCCGAGCGATGTCATCGTGGATGCCTCCATGCCTGCAATGATTCGTACTTCAGGAAAAATGTGGAATAAGGACGGGAAGCAGCAGGATACTTTGGCCGTGATTCCGGACCGTTGCTATGCGGGTGTTTATCAGGAAACGATCAATTTCTGTAAGCATCACGGTGCATTCGATCCGACGACCATGGGTACCGTACCCAATGTCGGATTGATGGCCCAGAAAGCGGAAGAGTACGGTTCGCATGACAAAACCTTCCAGATGAACGGAAACGGGATGGTTCGAGTTGTTGACGCAAAAGGAAAGACCTTGCTTGAGCAAACGGTTGAAGAGGGGGATATTTTCCGCATGTGTCAGGTGAAAGACGCACCGATCCAAGACTGGGTTAAGTTGGCTGTTAACCGCGCGCGTGCAACGAATACGCCAGCCGTTTTCTGGTTGGACACGAATCGAGCGCACGATCACCAATTGATCGAGAAAGTGAATAAGTATCTTTTGGAATACGATTTGACCGGCTTGGAAATTCATATCATGTCTCCGGAAGAGGCAACGCGTTTTACGCTTCGTCATGTAAAAGAAGGACAAGATGTGATTTCTGTGACGGGTAACGTATTGCGTGATTATTTGACTGACTTGTTCCCGATTCTGGAACTGGGGACATCCGCCAAGATGTTGTCGATCGTACCTTTGATGAACGGTGGTGGCTTGTTCGAGACTGGTGCGGGCGGTTCGGCGCCTAAGCACGTTCAGCAGTTCCTGAGCGAAAATCATTTGCGTTGGGATTCATTGGGAGAGTTCTTGGCACTGGCGGTTTCGTTGGAACACTTGGCTGTTAATTTTAATAATCCAAAGGCTCAATCTCTTGCGGATGCTTTGGATAAGGCAACAGGCAAGTTTTTGGAAAACAATAAATCCCCTTCCCGTAAAGCGGGTGAACTGGACAACCGTGGAAGTCATTTCTATCTGGCAATGTATTGGGCTCAGGAGCTGGCTAGCCAGACAACCGACAAATCATTACAGGCGACTTTTAAGCCGGTTGCCGAAGCGTTGGCATCGAGAGAGACCAAGATTGTTGATGAATTGAATTCGGTTCAGGGGCAGAGTGTTGATATCGGAGGGTATTACCAGCCTAATACAGAACTTGTTTCTCAAGCAATGCGTCCAAGCTCGACATTAAATTCGGTATTGGACTCTATCTAAGTTTTTATTGAGCGAGTAAATGTGAACGATATTAACTGTTAATATCGTCTTTTTTAAGAGAAAGCCAAATTGAATATTTTGTTCAATTTGGCTTTTGTGTTTCAGGATTAGAAATAATCTGGTAGTATAAGTACCCCTCTAATAAGTAAGTAATTTTTACAATGAATATTTTAATTGTCGATACCTCTGCAATCTATCGCAAAGTTGTCAGCGAACTGTTGAATAATGACGATATTTCGATTTCTGAGGCGAGTAATGCAAAGGAAGCCTTGGAATATCTTGAGCATGAAACGCCGAATGCGATCAGTGTTGCGCATGAGTTAGGGGATATGAACAGTTTCGAGTTTCTTGAAAAGATTAATAATCTGGACAGATTTCAGTCCGTTCCAAAATTCCTGATTACCTCTAACGTCAGCAAAGAATTCAAACTTCAGGCGTATGACGCCGGATTTACTGAGATTTTCGTCAAGTCTGATTTTAAGAACCTCAAGCGTGCAATGAAAAGCCTGTTGTATTATGCGACCGTTAAGATTTCCGCCAAAGTCCTTTACGTTGAAGATGCTCAAAGCACCGCGGATTACACAATGCATATTATGAAAAATGCAGGGTGGATTGTGACTCATGTCAAAAGTGGAGAAGCGGCGGCTGAGCTGCTGGAAGAGCAGAAGTTCGATTTGGTTGTGACCGACTTGGTGTTGGAAGGACAGATTAGCGGTATTGGTTTGATTCATTTAATCCGACAGGGACGGGAAGACATTCGTAATACACCGATTCTGGCCGTATCGGGTTGGAATGACTTATTGCGACAGGTTTATGTTTTGAAACATGGGGCCGGTGATTTCATTGCTAAACCATTCCATGAAACCGATTTTCTGGCAAGGGCCATCAACTTGATTATGAATAAACAGCAGTTGGATGCTTCGATCGCATCCCAAAAAGCGCTTCATGATAAAGTGAACCTGGATCCACTCTCTGGTTTGAATAATCGCCATTATATTGATGAGTTTGGTGAGCGTCTGGTCAAACAAGCTTTAGTTCAGAGTGAGCCGATTGCATTGTGTGTGATTGATATCGATTATTTTAAGCAGATAAATGATTTGCACGGACATGCAATTGGCGATGAGGTGTTGCGCCAGATTGGTGATATGATTCGCGAAAACAGTCACCCTCGAGATGTTTCTGTCCGCTATGGCGGCGATGAAATGGTAATTATCATGCCTAATTGCGGTTATTCAGCCGCTTCTTTCAAGGCAGAGCAGTTACGCAAAAAAGCAGCTTTGTTGAAGCCGGATGGGATTGATATCAGTGTGACGATCGGTGTTTCTTGTGTTGATAAAAACCGTGGACTTCACCTAGTGGAGTTGATGGGGAATATCGGTGAGGAAGATGACGATCTGATCGTCGATTTTAACACCTTGTTTGAAGCGGCCGATCAATCTCTCTACATTGCTAAAAAAGCAGGAAGAAACAGAGTTTGTATCAATAAACAATTGCTTGATTGATTTAATGGGCCTGTATAGGCCCTAAAAAATTAATAAGTTTTGTAACCTTTGTTTCTAGCGGTTTTTTCATATTTTTGTTTGATAATCAATGCTGTATTTCAAAAACGTAAGGTTTCTTTTTTAGTGAATAGGCGTAGAATGAAATCCTAAGGTTATTCATTTAAAGATGGGTAACATTCTGATTAACAATAACTTTCTTGAGGTGTTAATTATGAAAACAGTATGGATTCTTGTTGCAGATAGCAGTCGAGCCCGTATTTTTACTGCCGAAAATTCAGTCTCCGAATTGGTGGAGATTGAAACTCTAGCGCATCCCGAAGGGCGACTGCACGAGCAGGAGTTGGACAGCGATTTACCAGGGAAGGCTAATGGAACACAAGGTGCCGGAGGGCATGTGTATACGGATGAGGTGAGTCCGAAAGAGCAGGAAGAAGTCAATTTTGCAAAAAGCGTTGCCGGGCACCTGTGCGATGAGTTGAACCAGAATAAATTCGAAAAACTATTTGTGGTCGCAGCCCTTTCATTTTTGGGTGAATTGCGCAATTCATTTTCAACTCGGTTGAGCAAGCATGTTGCTTATACACTGGATAAAAATGTGGTCGCGATGACGCCTCAGGAGATTAGAGCTTACTTGCCTCACTCATTTGCTTAGACGGGAATTGTTTTAAGAGATAAAAAAACCGCCTTTAGGCGGTTTTTTATTAGTTGGCTTTCTTCAGGTATTCTGTCACCAGTACGATTTGAGTACCGTTAACCTTACCTTCAATGTGGATCGGATTGTCGGTCAAATGAATGTTCTTGACCAGCGTGCCACGCTTGGCTGTAAATCCACCGCCTTTTACTTCAAGGTCTTTAATTAGTGTGACGCTGTCGCCTTCTTGAAGGATGGCTCCGTTGCTGTCTTTGTGTACGACTGCATCTTCGTCGTCAGTCGGCAAACCAGCATTTGCCCAAGCTTTGACATCGTCTTCCATATACATCATATCCAACAGGTCTTGAGGCCAACCTTCGGAACGCAATTGGTTTAATAAACGATAAGCCATTACTTGTACCGCCGGTACTGGTGACCACATGCTGTCGTTCAGGCAACGCCAATGGTTCGCATCCATCTTTTCAGGGGACTCGATCTGTTCCTTACACGTCTGACAAACAACGATGCTCTGATCTACACTGCCGTCGCTTGGCGCAACTTCGTAAGTACTTAGATTTTCTTCGGAACCGCACAGTTCACACTTTGAACCGCTACGATCTAATAATGCCTGCTCAATACTCATAATTTTCCCCTTTACTTAAAACCGCCATATTATCGCTTATATTCGGATTGAATTTGCAGGAATTTTGAATCAAAGCCCGGTTTATTAATGGTTGTATGGGGCTTGAAGAGGTTTGTGTAGAAGTATGGTTAATGGCTTCTGATACCTCATTTAATATGAAATTTCGAAGGGCTTTGTTTTTCATTCAGACGGTCTTTTTTTTTATAGGGATAGGCGTTAGAATGAATTTGATTTTGATGTTTAAGCATAGTATTTTAGCTTGGTAATATCAGACCGATTTTTCAGAATTGAGAATATACCTATTGAATGGCTTCCTTAAACCGTCCTTATAACTCACATGTCGATTACTTTGCCGTTTTAGGGGTTCATAAAGAAGCTTGCCCGAACACGGTAAAACAGGCCTATCGAAAATTGGCGCGTCGTTATCATCCCGATGTTTCAAAAATGCACGACGCCAAAAAGAAGTTTCAGGAAATTGCCGAAGCTTATGAGATTCTAAGTAAGCATAGAGAAGCTTACTGGCGGGATTTTGAAATGCATAACCGCTCTCAGTTCAATAGGAAATCTTCTGCCAATCAAAAGCAATCCAGATCCCAAACAAAAGCCAAGACCAAGCAGCAAACCAATGAAAGTCAGTCTCGGCAATATAATGGTTATCGAGCTCATAAGCCGATAGACGGAAAGGATCGTCTGATCACGTATCCTTTGACCCTGCGTTATGCTATCCGTCTTTTGAAGTTGCAATCGTTTTACATTCCAAGTCTGAAAGTCAAAATGAAATTTACCCGAGAAGCTTTAATGGGCAAAACTTTTCGTCTCAAAGGCAAGGGATACGGTGGCTTGTTTGGCGGAAAACCGGGCGATTTTCTAGTTCGATTTGAGATCAAAAACGAGAGCCTTGAGTGGAGGCTTGAAGGGGCCGACATCTATGGGACCTTCAATGTTGCCGAACCATTGTTGGCGGAAGGAAATCAGATACGGTTGGAAGCGCCTAGCGGCTCTTTTTCAATTGAGGTTCCCTCAAACTATTCTTCCGATACGTTCATTCGTATCGATAATATGGGGCTGCCTCCAGGTGAGAAGGAAAGAGCCGGTCATCTTTACGCCCGTCTGATCGCGGCATAGAAATTTCCTCAAATTTTCCTTTCATGATACGCTATTGCAAAAGGGTAATAGGTTCAATTGATTTTGGCGCTTTGTTTCCCGCCGCTGCTTGAAAAGGCTACAATATGGCCTTATTCAAATTCATGTAATCATTCCGTTCAATTTCAATGTAGCGCGTCAAAGCCGCTGCTAAACGAATAAAAAAGAAGTAAAGATTTCAGCTATGTCTCAGGATTATGATGATGGCAATCTGCTTTTAGAAGCGGCACGCGCCAAAGTAAAACCGCCGAAACGCTATCAAGTAGTGTTGTTGAATGACGATTACACCCCGATGGATTTTGTTGTTGAAGTACTCATGCGTTTCTTCGGATTGGACGAAGCGAAGGCCAATGCTGTTATGCTAGCGGTGCATCATGAAGGTAAAGGGGTGTGTGGTGTCTATAGTCGTGAAGTGGCAGAAATGAAAGTTCAACAGGTGAATCGATTTTCACGCCAGAATAAACATCCGTTGATGTGCCAGTTAGAGGTGGCCTGATTGTGTTAAGCAAAGAATTACAAATGACCTTAAGTAATGCCTTTAGTGTGGCTCATGAATACGAGCATGAGTTCGTGACACTGGAGCATTTGTTGCTTGAGTTGTTGGGCTTGCCGGAAGTCCAGGATGCCATTCGTGCCTGTGGTGCCGATGTCAGCAAGATAGAAGAGGGCTTGGAGAAGTTCTTGGAATCGGAAATGGTGAGCCGTAAACCGGACGAGCTACAACCGACCATGAGTTTTCAGCGCGTTATAGAACGTGCCATCTATCTGGTGCAGTCAAACGGTTACCCTGAGGTAACTGGACTACATGTTCTTGCTTCGATGTTTTCGGAACAGGACTCCCAAGCGGTTTATCTTTTAGAAAGTAACGGTGTAGACCGTGTTGACGTGTTGAGTTACATCTCGCACGGAGTGACCGCCAGTGATTCTGAAGAGTATATTATTCCTGGCGGCGATAATGCGGAACAGGGTGAAGGGCAGGCAGAATCCAGTGAAGGGAAGACGCCGCTTGAATCGTTTGCGATCAATTTGAACCAGGAAGTTGAAGACGGCAAGATCGATCCGATTATAGGACGGCAGTGGGAACTTGGCCGAACTTTGGAAATTTTGAGTCGTCGTCGTAAGAACAACCCTTTGTTGGTTGGTGAGCCGGGAGTCGGTAAGACCGCCGTGGCGGAAGGCCTGGCGTATCAGATTGTGAACCAAAAGGTACCAGAGCAGTTATTGGACGCCGTTGTATATAGTCTTGATATGGGAGCTTTGTTGGCCGGTACCCGTTACCGCGGTGATTTCGAAAAGCGTTTCAAAGGCTTGTTGAAAGAGTTGGAACAGCAACCGCATGCCATTTTGTTTATTGATGAAATCCATACCATCATTGGTGCCGGTGCGGTACAGGGGGGAGCGATGGATGCTTCCAATTTGATGAAGCCCGCCTTGTCTTCAGGCAAGCTTCGTTGTATCGGTGCGACCACTTATGAAGAACATCGAGGTATCTTTGAAAAGGACCGTGCTTTGGCGAGACGCTTCCAGAAGGTAGACGTCAAGGAGCCGACCAGCCAGGAAGCGTTTGAAATCCTGAAAGGACTGAAGGATAAATACGAAGAGCATCATCAGGTCAAATATACACTGCCAGCTCTGAAAGAAGCGGTGGCACTGTCAGCCCGTTATATTACCGACCGCCATCTGCCGGATAAGGCCATTGACGTGATTGACGAAGCCGGAGCCAAACAGGCACTACAAACGGCGAGCAAGCGTAAGAAACAGATCGGTGTGACAGAGATTCAAAATGTGGTGGCTAGCATTGCAAGAATTCCGGTTTCTCAGATTACCCAGAAGGAAAAGGACAAACTGCATGACTTGGGTGATAACCTTAAGCGTGTGGTGTTTGGTCAGGATCATGCTGTCGACCAGTTGACGTCCGCCATCAAGTTGGCGCGATCCGGCTTGAGTGACCCGAACAAGCCGACCGGTTGTTTCCTATTTGCCGGGCCGACGGGTGTCGGTAAGACCGAATTGACACAGCAGCTAGCCACGCATTTGGGCGTTGAGATGTTGCGATTCGATATGTCCGAGTATATGGAACGTCACACGGTTTCTCGTTTGATCGGTGCGCCTCCGGGGTATGTTGGGTACGATCAGGGAGGACTTTTGACCGAAGCGGTGAATAAGCAGCCTCATGCCGTTGTGTTACTGGATGAAATCGAGAAAGCGCATCCTGATGTCTTTAATATTCTGTTGCAAGTGATGGATCACGGTACCTTGACCGATAACAATGGCCGAAAAGCGGACTTCCGAAATGTGATTCTGATCATGACTTCCAATGTAGGGGCAGAGCAGATGGCACGTGCCAGTATGGGCTTTACCGTGCAGGATCATACTATGGACTTTGAGGCGGAATTGAAAAAGGTCTTTACACCTGAGTTCCGCAACCGTTTGGATGGCGTGATTCAGTTCAATCGACTTTCAGAGGAGTCGATGGCTTCAGTGGTGAATAAGTTCATTTACGGATTAGAGCAGTCGCTTGCAGATAAGAAGGTGATATTGAAGGTGACTGAGGCTGCACGAAGCTGGTTGGCCAAGAACGGTTATGATCCATTGATGGGGGCACGTCCGATGAGTCGCCTGATTCAGGAGAAAATCAAACAGCCTTTGGCGGACAAATTACTGTTTGGTGAGTTACAGAACGGTGGCAAGCTGGAGATTGATTGCAAGGATGATGCTTTGGTTTTTAACGTCGAAACTTGATGGTTTGAAAGCTGGATCAAACCGGACAGGCCTGTTCGGTTGGTCATTTTGATGTTTAACTACGCAAGAGCCCAATAAAAAAGCCCGTTTATCCATTACAGATAAACGGGCTTTTTTAATTAATTTTTCTAGGCGGCTGTCGACAGGCTATGAGCGCTGTCGACGGTATTTTATGATCGGTAGGAATTACTTACCGCGGTAAGTGATACGGCCTTTGGTTAGATCATAAGGAGTCAGCTCTACTTTGACTGAGTCACCGGCAAGAATTCGGATATAGTTTTTACGCATGCGTCCGGAAATGTGCGCCAAAATTTGGTGACCGTTTTCCAATTCCACTTTAAACATGGTATTCGGTAGGGTTTCGATAACTACACCATCAAATTCAATAACATCTTGTTTTGCCATAAGCCTAGGTAAATCCTTAGAAAAAAAATTTGCGCGGATTATACCAATTTATTGGTTTGTAATCAAATAATTATTTCGGATTGCGTCAATCAGCCCTTGATAACATGTAGGAATTTCATGGCCTGTAACGTTATTGGCTGAGGGGTCTTTTAGTAGCCAGTTAAACAGAGCTTGGTCGGATTCAAGTAGCAGTTGTTCGAACAATCGTCGGTCAGCTTCGCAAGCATGAAGCAAAGTAAGGCTATAGGCACTTAGGAGCAGTTCTGTTTCGAGGTTGCCGCGTTTGCATAAAAACAGCATACGACGTAACCAGGCCTGTTCGGTTTGATTGCTTTCAGCTTCAGCCATTTTTGACGATCATTCCTTTGAGTTCCTGAATTGCCCGGCTCGGGTTGAGTCCTTTTGGGCAGGCGGCGGTACAGTTTTGTATATGACGGCACCGGAAGGTTTTCATCGGGTCGTCCAGTTCTTGCAAGCGAGCTTTGGAATCGATGTCTCTGGAGTCAATGACGAAACGATTGGCTGCGAGCAATGCAGCCGGGCCAAGGAATTGGTCGGGATTCCACCAGAAAGAGGGGCAGCTTGTGGAGCAGCAGCCACACAGGATGCATTCGTAAGCACCATCCAGCTTCTTTCTCTGTGCCGGAGTTTGGAGGTTCTCCAATTGAGGGCTGGAATTTAGAGGCTTCAGAAACGGCTGGACTTCGCGGTAATGTCTGTAGAACATTTCCATGTCGATGATCAAGTCCTTAATAATCGGCAGCCCGGGCATCGGTTTGATTGTAATAGGCTCTTTTAGAGAGGAGAGCGGTGTGATGCAGCTGAGGCAGTTTTGACCATTGACGTTCATTCCGTCCGAACCGCAGACACCTTCCTGGCAGGAAAAACGAAAGCTCAGACTTGGGTCTTGTCGTCGAATTGCGTGTAACGCATCCAGAAGCATCATATCTGGAGTGATATCGGTATCTTCCAGATAATAGCTCTGATCGTAAGCTGATTCGTCGGTTTCCGGATTGAAACGGCTGATAATGAATTCCATAGTCATTGTCCTAATAAAGAACCGGGTCAGTAAACCCGTTTTTTGGGTTCGAATCCCGAATGGTTTTGCGGCTGCAAATTGACTGCTTTGTAAACCAGTTTGTGTTCTTGCGAAAAATACAATGTGTGTTTCAGCCAATTTTCATCGTCGCGTTCCTGATGGTCTACTCTTGAATGCGCGCCGCGGCTCTCTTTACGCGCTAAGGCTGAGTGCACTGTGGCAAACCCGATGGCCATTAGGTTCTCCAGCTCATAAGCGGCCAGTCTTTCCAGATTGAATATTTGCGAGTGATCATGTAAAGCGACCGAATTCAGGCGCTGCTGGAGTGCCTCAAGCTCTTTTAGGGCGGTATGCATACTCTCTTCGTTTCGGAAGACGCCGCAACCTTTTTCCATGGCGATTTGCATGTCTCGTTTGATGGCATCGACAGAATCGCTTGTGTCTGTTTCGATGGCTGTCCTCTGCCATCTTTGTATACGCTTAATAACCGGTTCCAGATTCATCTTGGAGTGAGTTTGCTCAGATTCGATTTTTAGTTGTTGGCTGATCGTTTGTGCCGCTTTGCGTCCGAATACCACGATGTCGAGCAGAGAGTTTCCACCTAGGCGGTTGGCGCCATGTACCGATACGCAGGCACACTCGCCGATGGCGAAAAGTCCTTTGACAGCTTGTTGTTGATTTCCTTCGGGTACGATGACTTGGCCGGAGAGGTTGGTCGGGATTCCCCCCATCATGTAGTGGCAGGTCGGAAAAACCGGCATGGGAGCATCAACTGGATCGATGCCGAGAAAGGTCATGCTGATGTCTCTAATTCCCGGTAGGCGTTGGGTGATGGTTTCCGCTGGAAGGTGGGTCAGGTCAAGCAGTACATGGTCTTTGTTCGGGCCGCAACCCCGGCCTTCCTGAACCTCGATGGAGATGGCGCGCGCAACCACGTCCCGTGAGGCGAGGTCTTTTACGTGAGGAGCGTAATGAGCCATAAAGGCTTCGCCTTGAACATTGCGCAGAACACCGCCTTCACCACGGGCGGCTTCCGAAATAAGCATCCCTTTACTCGCAACACCCGTTGGATGAAATTGCCAGAACTCCATATCCTGCAAAGGCAGGCCGGCTCGTAGCACCATGCCTAGACCGTCCCCGGTATTGATACTGGCATTGGTGTTGTTGCGGAACAGTTGTCCTGCACCTCCGGTTGCTAAAAGTATGTGATTACTTTTCAGAATCCGAAATTCACCGTTGTGAATGTTCATGACGAGCATGCCGCAGATTTCTCCGTCCGTGTTTTGAATCAAATCCAGCGCATAGTACTCTTCGTATATGGTTGTGCCGACTCTGAGGTTCTGTTGGTATAGGGAATGAAGAATCGCGTGACCGGTGCGGTCGGCCGCCGCACAGGTCCGGTAAGCCTGATCCTCTCCGAAGTTCTGGCTTTGACCGCCGAATGCCCGTTGGTATATTTTTCCGTTTTCCAGACGAGAAAAAGGAACCCCAAAGTGTTCCAGTTCACGGACGATTTCAGAGGCCTCCTGACACATGAATTCAATTGCGTCTTGGTCGCCTAGGTAATCGCTGCCTTTGATGGTGTCGTACATATGCCATTGCCAACGATCAGGAGTGACGTTTCCGAGTGCGGCGTTGATGCCACCCTGAGCAGCCACCGTATGTGAGCGGGTCGGAAACACCTTGGATATCATGGCGATGTTATGACCTTGTTCGGTTAATGCCATGGCGGCACGCATTCCTGCACCGCCTGCGCCTACCACTAGTGCATCGTAGCTTTCGATTACGATTGTTTCAGGGGTAATGTCTCTCTTGGCCATAAGGTTCTCTAGTGAATGGAAGTGGTGAGCATCCGGAAAAGGATCCAGGCGATGTCCAGGCTTGCTAATATTAACAACCAGCGTAATCCCCACAGCCAATACAGCGTTCGGTTGTTAGGTGTGTAGTCGATCAGAATATCGCGTAAACCAATCCAGGTATGAATGCCGGTAAAGAAAATAGCGATTAGGCTTGGCACCAAGTATTGGGGCTGAATGAGTGTGCCGAACAGTACTTGTAAGTTTTCTTGGTATGGCATCGTCAGTGACTGCCAAGCAAGCAAGGGCAGGTAAAACAGCAGGTATAGAGCACTCAATCGCTGCCAGAGGTGGGCTTTGCTACCGGAAAGAGTGTTCAGTTTCATAATGACCAGGCCTGTTTAAAAATGAAGAGGCTTATCAGCAACCATGCGAAAAGCAAAGCAATGCCTGTTGGTTTGGCGTTGATTATTGAGTAAGGAGCGGCTGTGGTGAAATGTTCGGCAAGCAGGTGTCGAAAGCCGCTTAACCAGTGGTAGCACAAGCTAATCCAGAAAACCGTGTTCAAACAGCGGATGATACAGTGACCCCGAATGCCTTCCAGTGTTACACCATCATGAAAAACAACAAGGTTGGCCAGTGCCAGATAACCCAGAAGCGAAATGAAAAGCATCAGGCCTGTGATTCTGTGAGCGGCGGATAACCAAGCGTTGAAAGGAAAGCGGAATTTCCTCAAACTCAAGTAAACAGGGCGGTTAGGCGGGTGCTGGTACATGCGTTCACCTCTGTACGCGTTTTTAAGCAGTGAATCCATTTTACTGCAAATTAAAGTGGCCGCTAGAGGTGTAAGAGATAAAGTTTTTAATCGGCTCAGAAAGAACCTTTTCGATCAGGCTTCGTTAAGAGCTTTTTGGAAATACACATGATCCATTGCAGCTTTTACCCAGTCGATTTCCATTTCCCATTGCATGGCAGGGAACGGTTGCTGCAATTGGTGTTGTAACAGCGCTTCGAATACCAGCCGGGAAACCAGACTGGCGCCCATGCTCTTAAGATGTTCGGTTTCGATCTGGGTATCAATCATATTGAATCCCCAAGCTTTTAATTGCATGGAGAGGGCAACTAGTGCGATTTTTGATGCGTCGTTGGCTTTGGCAAACATTGATTCACCGAAAAACATCTTGCCGATGGAGATTCCATATAATCCCCCGACGAGTTCATCATCCTGCCAGACTTCGACCGAATGCGCATGACCGCTTTGATGAAGTTGTGTATAAGCGGTAAGCATCTCGTCGGAGATCCAAGTGCCTGCTTGGTCTTTTCGGTCGATAGACGCGCAGTTTTTCATGACCCCGACAAAGTCTTGATCCAAGGTGACTTTGAATCCGGGCATTCCTGCCATTTTTTTGATAGTTTTGCGCAGGCTGCGTCGGATTTTAAGATCGTCAATAAACAGGACGCTACGCGGATCGGGTGTCCACCAAAGGATCGGCTCGCCGGGATTGAACCATGGAAAAATGCCTTTTGAATAGGCCTGTAGAATCCATTCTTGTGTCAGAGCGCCGCCCATTGCGAGTAGGCCGTCGGGGTCGCTTAAGGCTAGATGGGTAGGCGGAAAAACAACGGGCTGAGGGTCCAGCCAGTAGGGCATTTGGGTCATAGTTAAAAAGTGTTCTGGTTCTGAAAAATGGTTTTTTATGGAATCTTTTTATCCACACGGTAAGGCGGAACCGTTAGAATACCATAATTATTCCCACTCACGTTTGATTCAGAGTTCAGCTTAGTATTTTATGACTTCATTTGTACATTTACATGTTCATTCCGAGTATTCCGTTGTTGACAGTACCTTAGGGGTAAAGTCTGTTGTCGGCCTGGCTAAGAAAGGTGGACAACCGGCCATTGCCTTGACGGATCAATCCAACTTGTTTGCCTTGGTCAAGTTCTATAACGCGGCGATTGGTTCGGGCGTTAAGCCGATTATTGGTTCTGAGATTTGGATCGAAGACGCAGATGAGTCGGTTTTTAAGTGCGTTCTCTTGTGTCAGGATGAACAAGGTTACTTGAATCTTTCCCATTTGATTTCAATGGGTTATCTAAAAAACCAGAAGTTGTTTCAAAATGATATGGTGGCGTTGATTAAACGCGAGTGGTTGGAACAGTATAACGAGGGGCTGATTGTTCTTTCTGGCGGTCGTGAAGGTGACGTCGGTGCAGCAATTTTGGCAGAAAAGCCGAACCTGGTCGCCACCCGGATGAAGTGGTGGCAGACGCACTTCCCAGACCGTTTTTATCTGGAATTGATTCGCACAGGAAGAGATGGTGAAGAGGCTTATATTGTGGGTGCGGTTGAAGCTGCACAGCGATATGAAGTGCCGGTTGTAGCGACGAACGATGTGCGTTTTGCGAGTCCTGAAGATTTTGAGGCCCATGAGGTTCGGGTATGTATCCATGACGGCTACGTTCTTGACGATCCAAACCGACCGAAACGATATTCCGAAGAGCAGTATTTCAGAACGACTGAAGAGATGGTCGCCTTGTTTGACGATCTACCTGAAGCCATTGAGAACACGGTTGAGGTTGCCAAACGTTGCTCGTTGAATCTGACTTTGGGAACCTACTTCCTGCCAGATTTCCCGGTTCCTGAAGGGATGACCATCGACGAGTTTTTCGTTGAGGAGAGTCATAAGGGGCTTGAAGAACGCTTGCAGTTCCTGTTCGGTCATCTGGATGCGGAGGCTTACGCTGCTAAGAGAGAAGAATACTACGCCCGTATCAAGTTTGAGCTAGATATTATTTTGCAGATGGGATTCCCCGGTTACTTCCTGATCGTTGCCGACTTCATTCAATGGGGTAAAAATCACCAGATTCCGGTCGGACCGGGACGTGGTTCCGGTGCGGGTTCTCTTGTGGCCTATGCACTTAAAATCACCGATTTGGATCCAATTCAATACGACCTGCTTTTCGAGCGTTTTCTGAACCCGGAACGTGTTTCCATGCCCGATTTCGATGTCGACTTCTGTATGGATCGCCGAGACGAGGTGATTGATTATGTTTCTCGTCATTATGGGCGAGACCATGTCTCCCAGATCGTAACGTTCGGTACCATGGCCGCAAAGGCGGTTGTACGTGATGTGGGTCGAGTATTGGGTCTTGGTTACGGTGTCGTTGACGGTATCGCCAAACTCATTCCGAATGAATTGGGGATCAAGCTTAAGGACGCAATCGAAAAAGAGGAGGACCTGCAAGCCAAGCGCGACAATGATGAAGATGCGCGACAGTTACTGGAGCTTGCACTCAAACTTGAAGGAACGGTTCGTAACACCGGTAAGCACGCTGGTGGGGTGGTTATCGGACCGAAACCTCTGGATCATTTCTGCCCGGTTTTGTGTGAACCGGACGGCAGCAGCGTAGTCACGCAACTTGATAAGAACGACGTAGAAACAGCAGGCCTGGTCAAATTCGACTTTCTGGGTTTGAGAACTTTGACGATCATCGACTGGGCATTACAGTCGATCAACGAAAACAAACAGCCGGGCGATGAAGGGTTTGTCGACATCGCACGTATTCCGCTGGACGATGTGCAGACTTTCGATCTCATCAAGACCGGTAAGACCACGGGGGTGTTCCAGTTGGAATCCAGTGGGATGCAGAACCTGATCGTTCGTCTGAGACCGGACTGTTTCGAAGACATTATCGCTTTGGTTGCCCTGTTCCGCCCGGGTCCTTTGGAATCGGGGATGGTTGACAACTTCATTGCCCGTAAGCACGGTAAAGAGAAGGTTTCCTATCCGGATCCGCAATATCAGCACGAATCGTTGCAACCGATTCTAGAACCGACCTATGGGGTTATCCTGTATCAGGAGCAGGTTATGCAGATCGCGCAGGTTCTTGCCGGCTATACGCTGGGGGGCGCCGATATGCTACGTCGTGCGATGGGTAAGAAAAAACCGGAAGAGATGGCGAAACAGCGATCGGTGTTTAAGGACGGGGCGATCAGTATCGGCGTCGACGGCGATCTCGCGATGAAAATCTTCGATTTGGTTGAAAAGTTCGCGGGTTATGGTTTCAACAAATCCCACTCGGCTGCATACGCATTGGTCTCTTATCAGTCAGCCTGGTTGAAGACTCACTATCCTTCGGAATTTATGGCTGCCCAGATTTCGTCCGACATGGACAACACCGACAAGGTCGTGCATATGGTTAATGAGTGCTATGCGATGGGCTTGGAAGTGTTGGCTCCGAACATCAATACCGGTGCGGTGCACTTCAAACCGTTTGGTCCGCGTACCGTCAATTACGGTTTGGGTGCAGTCAAAGGTGTAGGTGAGTCGGCTTTGGAGGGCATGATCGAAGAACGCCGGGCAAACGGTGATTTTAAGGATCTATTTGATTTCTGTTTGCGCGTTGGCAAGAAGATCAACCGCCGAATGTTGGAGGCATTGATACGCTGCGGCGCGCTGGATTGTTTGCATGAAAACCGCAATGCGATGCTGGAAAGCGTTCCAATGGCGTTGAAACAGGCGGAGCAGCAACAGAAGAACGACGAGCTTGGACAGAATGATCTGTTCGGCGATATGCTTTCGATTGAAGAAAGTGGTAGTTCCCAGTTGCTGGATGTGCCAGAAATGACCGAGAAATTGCGCCTAAGAGGGGAAAAAGAGACCTTGGGTCTCTATGTCAGCGGTCATCCAATCGATATTTACCGTGAAGAACTGGATCAGTTGATCGGCAGTTCTTTGGCGAGCTTGAAGCCAGAAAAATGGCAGAAGAAATGGGCGGCTGGTCTTGTAGTTGGATTGAGGGCTAAGATTACCAAGCGAGGTGATCGCATGGGCTTCATGGCGATTGACGATAAAACCGCTCGTCTGGAAGTGGTGATGCGCCCGGCAGTGTACGAATCGATTAAAGACAATATCAAAGAAGATATGGTTGTAATGATCTATGGTGAGGTGAGTGAAGACACCTTTAACGGCGGTATAAAGCTTGATGCCGAGCAAGTGGTGAGCCTTGCGGAAGCCCGTATCGAAAAGGCTCGTGCCTTGAAGCTGTTTGTCGATGAAGCGACCACGGATTTGAATCGAATTCATGACTTGAAAGTTTTGTTGGGTTCTTACCAAGCAGATAACGGTTTGCCGATTGTGGTTGATTACAAAAACCAAATGGCAAACGTGCAGATGAAAACCAATGATGGTATTGTTTATTTTCCGGATGATGAGCTGATAGAGACCTTGAGATCACAAGGTTGGCAACCCGAGGTTGTACTATGAGTAGAGGCAATGGGTAACCAAAACGAGATACTCGACCAATCCATCTATGAAGCGGTAATCAATGCTTCCCATGATGCCATTGTGATTGTTGATGCAGACAGTCAGGTATTCTTTTGGAATGAATCGGCCGAAAAGTTGTTTGGTTACTCTTCCGATTTTATGGTCGGCAAGAATATGCATTCGTATATTACCCCCGACCGCCACCGCGCTATTTCTCATGTTGCGTTCAAGAAATTTCAGGAAAGTGGAGAAGGTCGCGCTTTAGGTCGAATGGTTGAAATTGAAGCGCTCAGACAAGACGGTGTCGAGATATGGGTGGAGTTGAGCTTGACGGCCTTTGAAGTCGAAGGCAAACGTTGGGCTTTTGCAATCATCCGCGACATCACCGAGAAAAAACGCCTCGAAATCGAGTTGCAGGAAGAGGCCAGTACCGATGCGTTAACAGGGTTGAGCAATCGCCGAGAATTTCAACGTCAGCTCGAATCACATCTGGATCACCCCATGAGTATGGCGATTATCGATATTGACCATTTCAAGCAGATTAATGATGGCTATGGACATTTGATCGGGGATGAAGCGATCCAGATGGTGGCTGGTTGTCTGACCGATATGTTTTCCGATGCGATCAGCGTTGCTCGTTTAGGGGGAGAAGAGTTCGGAGTTCTGTTTTCGAGTGATGATATTGATTTGGTTTTCAATTTCTGTGAAGAGTTCAGGATTTTGTTATCAAGACAACGTTTTTCGGAACATGATCTTTCCTTGACCGTCAGTATTGGCGTCTCCGGATACAAATCCACGGCCAGAGGGATGTTCTATGCCGCGGATGTTGCTCTCTATGAGGCCAAAGCGGGTGGGCGTAACCGGGTCTGTCTGGCTCAACGTGGCTGAATGTCTGCAGCCACAATAATTCATTTTTATCCAAAAAATTACTTACCTATTATTTTTTCTGTTTCTTCAATCGAAAAAATTAGTTTTATTTAATCCATCCTTCTGTCTAATTTTGTCATAATTTGTGTGGTTACTATGAGATTTAGTGACACATTTACGCAGCGACGGTGTTGGAGAAATTTTTGGTGTTGAAAGTTCCTAAGGTTCAATTTAAAAACTCGACTTTATTGAAAAAGCCTTTATGGGTTTCGATTGCGACGTTGTTTGCGTTGGTCGTAATCAGTGTTCCTTTGATTATGATACTTAATCAATATCACGAAGAGATTGTCCGTCAAAACTTCATTGAGCAAGAATCCCGGATACTAAACGACCAGATTAGACAGAAGATCGATATCGGTGATTCCATCTCTATTTCCTATGCCCAGAACTCTGCAATCCGTGATGCGCTGCTGTTCGAGGAACGTGGTCCGATTATTAAAGAGCTGAAGGATATGAATCGGCAATTTTCGCAAAAAAGCCGTTTTCAGAATGTTCAAGCGCACATCATCACTGTTGACGGGCGGTCTTTAGTCAAAACTTATGATTTGGAAAGTTATAGTCAGGATTTGACTGGACAGGATTTGGTCAAGCGGGCGATCGAAACAGGTAAATCGACTTCCGGTATTAATATCGGGGGGGCGGCGAATTATTTCCGAGTCATTAACATCCAACCCATTTATTCTTTAAACGACGAGTCAGAAATAATCGGTTTTGTGGGTGTTTCGCAAGGTTTGCGCAGTGTTGAGGATTCGTTTGCGACGAACCAGGTCGATTATGCACTTTTTGCTCCGGCGGGAAATGAAACAGAATCCAATGCCAGGCAGTTTATAATCAGTAAGGCGGATTATTTTGAATCGTCTCCACTGTCCGGGTTGGTTTTTATTGAAAAGCAACTTCGTTCGCAGAACCTTTATTTTTTCGATGACCGAATTGTTTATACCCAGCCGATTGTTGATCACGACAATCATATACTAGCGGTTCATGCCGTGTCGATTCCATTGCAGGAATATCATGCGAGGGTCTGGCAGCGTAACGTGGATGCCATCTACATTCTTGCCGCTATCTTATTAAGTACCTTGTCGATATCCGGGCTATTACTGCTGGTGATGAAGCGCAGCGTAATCAATCCATTGGCCGTATTTGAAAAAACGATTAAAAAAATTACTTCAAGCAAGGAGTACGGCACTTCGGTCAAAATTGCTTCCGATGACGAGATAGGAAGGTTGTCCGAGCAGTTCAATGCGCTTTTGAGACAGACGGAGGAATTGATTCATTCTTTAGAGTATCAACAGGAGGCGATTGACAGCTCCTTGATTGTATCGAGAACGGATCTTCATGGAACCATCACTTATGTCAATCAGCAGTTTGAGCGGATCAGCGGTTACAGTGCAGAAGAATTGATCGGTCAATCGCACAGTCTTGTCCGTCACCCGGATATGCCAAAAGAAACGTATAAGGAATTGTGGGAAACAATACAGGCCGGACAGGTTTGGAAAGGGCAGATTAAGAACAGGGCGAAAGACGGTTCCGCCTACTATGTAACGACTCATATCCTGCCCATCGAAAACCTGAGTGGCGAGGTTACCGAATATCTGGCGATTAGAGAAGATATTACGGAGCTGGTTGAATTGAAAGAGTCTCTTCAATCAGCCAAGGAAGTTGCAGAAAATGCAAGTCGAGCAAAATCTCAGTTTTTGTCCAGTATGAGTCATGAGTTGAGAACGCCTCTGAATTCGATTATCGGCTTTACTCAGTTATTGGAGTTTTCGGATTTAAATGACAAGCAGAAACAGCAGTTGCAGAATATCAGTAATAGCGGTCGTCATCTGTTGGTGTTGATAAACGATATTCTTGAATTGGCCAAAATTGAGGCTGGAAACTATGAAATGAGTTTGGAACCGGTGAATGTCAAGGAGTTGGTGTTGGATTCCTTTTCGATGGTCGAAACCCTGGCCAAGATGAAGCATGTCACCTTGCATTGCAATGATGAGGGTTTGAATCATTTTATTAAGGTCGATTTCACAAGGGTCAAGCAAGTGTTGCTGAACTTCTTGGGTAATGCTATTAAATACAACCGTAGTCAGGGTGACGTATTCGTCTATGCGAAAATGGTTGAGGAAGACGGTTGTAGGTGGATTCAGGTTCATGTCAAAGATACGGGGTTAGGGATAGCGCCAAAAGAATTGAAACATCTGTTTGAGCCTTTTAATCGTCTGGGTCATGAGAATTCGAATATTGAAGGAACGGGAATCGGTTTAAGCATTGCAAAGGATTTGGTCGACCAACTTGGTGGTCGGATAGGTGTTGAGAGTACGGAAGGTGTCGGATCAGATTTCTGGTTCAGTTTCCCTGTAATTGAGGGGTTAGGAGAATCGGGTACGGAACAAATAGCCGTTGTAAGTCAGGAGGATGATGTCTTCAAATCGCCGGATGCCGGGAAGAATATCAACGGACTGCGTGTACTTTATATTGAGGACAATCCGTATAACGTTAGTTTGATGGAAGATATTATCGATACGCTTGACGGGGTTGAACTGACAGTCGCAAACAGTGCTGAACTGGGGTTGGCGATTGCCGAACAGGTGATTCCGGATGTGATGTTCATTGACATCAACCTGCCTGGTATGAGTGGTGTTGAGCTGTTGCCTTTACTTAAGGATCTGCCCGAGCTGAAACAAAAAGGGACGGCTTTTTACGCTCTGAGTGCCAATGCTATGGAAGGTGATATACAAAATGGAATGGAAGCCGGTTTTGACCGTTACTTGACTAAGCCAATCAAAGTGAATGAAATTCTGATGCTTCTGAACGCATCCGTTTGAGTGAAAACTCTTTGAATCTGTTATGAATGATCCGGTAGGTGTGCATCAGGATTCATAACGTTCCAGCTCAAGGGTTTGTAAGGGGGTGTAGATTGGGGAGTGGTCAGTAAGTTGGCTTTGGTAGAGAGTCAAGCGATCAACCGTCAACCATATATCTTCAAGTCTTCGGAATTCTTCCGATAAATGAATAGATTCTAATTCCATCTTTTTGGGAATCCGTCCTAGGCTGATGTGGGGCCGAAATGCTTGTTTGGCTTTACTTAGGCCATAAGGTTTGAGCTGGTCTTGGATTTCACGCACCAGATATTGCAGCAAAATCGTTGCGTCGAGTGAAGCAACAATGGTGTGGGGATGTATCTCGCTGGGAAATAAACGGATTTTCTGGATTTCTGCTTCAAAATAACTCATCCCTTCGGCAAACCAGCCCGACATAGCGTTGCAGATAATATGAACCTTTTCTGGATCCAATTTTCCTCCAAGAAAGTGCAGTGTCAGGTGATAGTTCTCCGGCGGAAACCAGATGATTTCCTTTCCCCACTCCGTGTTTTTAAGGCGTTCCGTGATTTTCGTCAATTGTTGCGTTGTTGTGTGATCAATCGGTATTGCAATAAATGCACGCATAGTAGCTATTTCCTGATTCCGAAACGCTTTGGTTTATATCTTGGTTTATATTCTGGATAAATCTTGATTTGAATCGTTCAAACCGGAGAGAAACCATTTTATGGAAGTCACTGGCAACGAATTTGAAAACCAACCTAAGATTATAAGATTTTATTATAAGAAAAATAGGGATGAAGCTTTAACTTTGCACCTCAGAAGAGTAAACTTCTTGCTCATTAATGCTTAGTTATAGCACATCCCCATTTTCCTGAAGAAAAATAAACTAAAGAGAGTGTATCCATGTCTAATATCGAGTCGATCTTAACAGAGAGCCGAGTATTCGAACCGAGTGACGCCATTAAATCGAGCGTAGCCATCACAGAAGAAAAACTGGCAAAGATGCGAGCAGATGCCGCTGAAGATTACGTTGGTTTCTGGTCTGGACTGGCAAAAGAAAAGTTGACGTGGACCAAGCCTTTTACGGTCGGTCTAGATGAGAGTAATGCGCCACATTATAAGTGGTTCTCAGACGGTGAGTTGAACGTTTCTTACAACTGTATCGATCGTCACTTAGACACTAAGAGCGATAAGTTGGCAATCATCTTTGAAGGTGATCAAGGTGATGTTGAGCATCATACTTATAAAGAACTGCACGATCAGGTGTGTCGTTTTGCCAATACTCTAACGGCGCAGGGCATCACCAAAGGTGACCGCGTTATCATTTATATGCCAATGATTCCACAAGCGGTCATTGCGATGCAAGCTTGTGCGCGTATCGGGGCGATTCATTCCGTCGTATTTGGTGGGTTCTCTGCTGAAGCCTTGCGTGACCGTATCGTCGATGCGGGTGCCAAGTTGGTAATTACTACCAACGGAAGCCGTCGCGGCGGTAAATCCATTCCGCTTAAAACAGCTGTGGACAAAGCACTTGAACACGATTGCGAACAGGTTAAAAAAGTCATCGTCTACAAGCGTACCGATGACGAAGTATCTATGAAAGAAGGGCGTGACATCGATTGGATGGATGCAGAAGCGGGTATGAGCAATTATCATGAACCGGTTCCGGTCGATTCAGAACATCCATTGTTCTTGCTTTACACTTCCGGTTCAACCGGTAAGCCGAAAGGGGTTCAGCACAGTTCGGGTGGTTACCTGTTGAATGCACATGTGACCAATGAGTGGATGTTTGACCTAAACGATAATGATGTGTTCTGGTGTACGGCCGATGTGGGCTGGATCACAGGTCATAGTTATGTCGCTTACGGACCGCTTTCAGTCGGTGCGACCATGTTGATGTTCGAAGGTGTACCGACCTATCCGGATGCCGGCCGTTTCTGGCAGGTCTGTCAAGATCATGGTGTAACCGTTTTCTATACGGCTCCGACTGCAATTCGTGCCTTGATGAAGTTCGGTGCGGATCTGCCTAAGCAGTACGACCTTTCTAAATTGAGAATTCTGGGAACGGTCGGTGAACCGATCAATCCGGAAGCTTGGATGTGGTATCACGAAGTTATCGGCCGTGGTGAGTGTCCGATCATCGACACATGGTGGCAAACCGAAACCGGTGCACACATGATTGCACCTTTCCCTGTGACGCCTTTGAAGCCTGGTTCTTGCACTTTACCGCTTCCTGGTATTGATGCGGCTATTTTGGATGAAGAGGGGAACGAGCTTGAAAATAATGACGGTGGTTTGCTGGTCATCAAGAAGCCTTGGCCATCGATGATCCGTAATATCTGGGGTGATGACCAACGTTACCGTGATACTTACTTCCCATTGCAAGGTAAACCTTACTATGTGGTAGGTGACAGTGCACACAAGGATGCAGACGGTTATTTCTGGATTCTTGGACGTGTCGATGATGTCTTGAACGTATCTGGACACCGTTTGGGAACGATGGAGATTGAATCCGCGTTGGTTTCCCATGCCAAAGTGGCTGAAGCGGCTGTAGTTGGACGCCCTCACGATGTCAAAGGTGAAGCGGTTGCGGCGTTTGTGGTGTTGAACGTTGATATTCCAGAAGGTGAAGAGCGTAATACTTTGATTCAAGAGTTGCGTAACTGGGTGTCGCAGGAGATCGGACCGATCGCCAAGCCTGACGATATTCGCTTCGGAACCAATTTGCCGAAGACGCGTTCTGGGAAAATCATGCGTCGTTTGTTGAGAACAATTGCGAAAGGTGAGGAAATTACCCAGGATACTTCAACGCTTGAAGATCCATCGATTTTGGAGCAGTTCCAAAATAAATAAGAGTTGATGCTTTCAGACAGGCTAAAAGCTTGTCTAAAAACTTAAGAAACCCAGAGTGGACAGGCCTGTTCGCTTTGGGTTTTTTCGTTTTAACACCTTGATTTGAAAGAGATAAAAAACATATTATTTTTATGGGTATTTTTCTGTAGCAAATCCCTAATAATCATTGTTAAAAATGTTAGAATTTCGCACCCAAATATATTTTGCTGTTAATAAGTAAATCTTATTTCAGCTTTGGGTTTCGTACCTACATAATAGGGGAACTTTTTGTAGGAGCGAAAAGTGGTATTTACAGAGAAAATCTCAGAGGAGAATAGTTTTGGATCAAGCTAAGATTGAGAAGATTAAAAGTCTTCCGCAGTATCAGCAGCTGGTTAAGGAGCGTACGGGCTTAGCCTGGAAGCTTTCGATCGCCATGTTGGTGGTTTACTACGGGTATATTATGTTATTGGCATTTGACCCTGCGTTTTTCACCACGATTGTAAGTGGTGATCATGTATCGATCGGTTTCCCGGTTGGTGTGGGTATTATCGTGTTTGCTTTCTTGTTGACGGGTTATTACGTTAAGAAAGCCAACTCGGATTTCGATGAGCTAACGGCTCAAATCAAGAAAGAGGTTGAATAATGACTATGATGAAGAAAGCATTATTTGGCCTTTTGGCTTTGGCATTTGCACCTTTGGCAATTGCTTCCGGAATCGACGTAGAGGCTCCAGCCGCTAAAGAAACCAACTGGGCAGCAATTTCAATGTTCGTGGTTTTCGTTGGTTTGACTCTTTACATTACATACTGGGCGGCACAGCGCACTAAATCCGCTAAAGATTTCTATGCTGCAGGTGGCGGAATCACCGGTTTACAAAACGGTTTGGCGATTGCGGGTGATTATATGTCTGCAGCGTCTTTCCTGGGTATTACCGGTATGGTTTACCTGAAAGGGTATGACGGATTGATTTTCGCAATCGGTTTCCTTGTCGGTTGGCCAATTATCTTGTTCTTGATGTCTGAACGTCTACGTAACCTTGGTAAATATACGTTTGCCGACGTTGCAGCTTACCGTTTCCAACAGACTCCAATCCGCGTTTTAGCGGCTTTCGGTGGGGTTGCTGTTGTTATCCTTTATTTGATCGCTCAAATGGTGGGTGCAGGTAAACTGATCGAGCTTCTGTTCGGTCTGGACTTCAACTATGCGGTTGTCATGGTCGGTATTCTGATCATCGCTTATGTTTCATTCGGTGGTATGTTGGCGACGACTTGGGTACAGATCATCAAAGCGGTTCTATTGCTTTCCGGTGCGACATTCATTGCGATAGCGGTTATGTACCAGATGGGCTTCAGCTTTGAAACGCTATTTAAGACAGCGGTTGAAAACCGTGGCGGTAACATGGATATCCTGTATTCAGGTGGTTTTGTTTCCGATCCGATCAACGCAATCTCTCTAGGTATTGCTTTGATGTTCGGTACGGCTGGTCTTCCACATATCCTAATGCGATTCTTCACCGTTCCGGATGCGAAAGAAGCACGTAAGTCTGTTTTTTATGCGACTGGTTTCATTGGTTACTTCTACATCCTTGCATTCATCATCGGTTTTGGTGCGGTTGCTTTGATTGTCGGTGCCGAGTATTTCGACGGGCCTAAGTTGATCGGTGGTAACAACATGGCGGCGATCCACTTGTCGAGCGTTGTTGGTGGTGACTGGTTCCTAGGGTTCATCTCAGCGGTTGCTTTCGCAACAATTCTTGCGGTTGTTTCCGGATTGACGTTGGCGGGTGCTTCTGCACTTTCACACGATATCTATGCAAACGTAGTCAACAAGAATGCGACAGAAGCACAGGAAACCAAAGTGGCTAAGATCGCAACACTGGTTATCGGTGGTTTGGCGATCTTGTTCGGTATCGGATTCAAAGATCAGAACATCGCATTCGTTGTGGCTTTGGCATTCACCATCGCTGCATCGGCTAACTTCCCGGTATTGATCATGTCTATGTTCTGGAGCAAGATGACTACCCGCGGTGCTGTAATCGGTGGCTGGTTAGGTCTGATCTCTGCCGTTGTTATGGTTATCCTTGGGCCGGTTGTATGGACGCAAATCCTAGGTATGGGTGATGCGATCGTTCCGTACAAGTTCCCGGCGTTGTTCACAGTTGTGATCGCGTTTGTCGGTATCTGGTTCTTCTCGATTACCGACAAGTCTGCACGTGCTAAAGAAGACCTAGACGGCTTCGAAGCACAGTTCATCCGTTCTCAGACGGGTATCGGTGCGGAAGGTGCTTCTGAGCACTAAGTGATTGAGTTCGATAGAAGGTGTCATGATGGTTCAAGTCTTGCACTTTCTTGAAGAATGATTCAAAGAGGGCTGTTATGCTATGCGTAACGGCCCTTTTTCATTTTTGTATTTTGGGTTTTTACCTTAAGGTTTTGGTATGGCGATAGAACAGCAATCACAGTTTTTAGAGAACATTCCACCATTCGACAGTTTGTCTGTCTCCGTTTTACAAGAAGTCGCAAGTCATCTCGATGTGGTGTATTTTCCTGTCGGTTCCGCTATAGAAGTGAATCGACAGGAAAATGCATACCTCTACTTTATCATCAAGGGTCGTGTTGCCGAATATCGGGAGCAAGAGTTGATTGCCCATTACGGGGTGAGGGGGTATTTTGGTGAGCAGGGCTTGCTTGGGACTGATAACGCAGAAGGAATGCGTGAGTTCAAAGTGTTGGAGGAATCGATTTTGTATCGATTGCCCGCAGAAGTGTTCAGCCGTTTGTTGGATAGTCAGCCGGTTTTCAAACAACATTTCCTGTCGTCCATTGTTGAGAAGCTGGATGCACTGCATCAATCAATGCAATTGATGACCTCGACAGAGGTAATGATGGATACAGTTTGCTCGGCGCCGATTCATCCGTTGGTGATGCTTGATGGTTGTGTGACGCTGCAGAAGGCGGTTGAGCGTATGGTCGAAATTCAATCGGATGCTTGTGTGGTTGAACTAAAGGGTGAAAGTTACGATTACGGCATTGTTACTTCAACCGACATCATGAAGATTATTGCGTCGGGTGATTTCAATGAAAATGCCATATTGAAGGATTTTGCCAATGGACCTTTGGTGACGGTGCATGAATTCGACTATTTGTTCAATGCGTTGCTGAAAATGACCAAGTTTAAGATTGATCGACTGGTCGTGCGTAGCGATGATGGTTTGATCGGCTTTTTGCTGCAAAAAGATTTAATGGGCTTGTTTGCCAACCAGTCCGGTTTGGCGTTGATTAAGATCGACCAAGCTGAAAACGTTGAGGATTTTAGAAGGGTTGCAGAACAGATTGACGACTTGATTGTGAACTTGCAGAGAAAAGGAATCAAGACACATTACATCGCCAAACTGGTCAACGAGCTTCACCGTAAACTGATGGAGAAGCTGTTAACTTTGTATCTGCTTGAATCAATTTGTAACAAGGTCAGTCTTTTGGTTATGGGGAGTGAAGGTCGTTCGGAGCAGGTTCTCCGCACGGACCAAGATAATGCAATCTTGTTTGAAGAATTGTCTGAGGATGAGCAGTCCAAGTTGACGGAGGCGAGCGAACAGTTCAGTCGGGCGTTGATCGACATCGGTTTTCCTGCCTGTAAAGGGGGGATTATGGTCTCCAATCCGATGTGGAGGCGATCCGTTATTGAGTTTTCGGATCAACTCAAGGAATGGTTTGATCGGCCTACTGAAGAGAGTTTTATGTACATATCCATTCTGTATGACGCTCAAATCGTTTTCGGCGATGAGACGATGCTGGATCGTCTGCGTGAAGTTTTATTCAAGAGATTACGGGATAATCCAGTCTTTTTGAGGCACTTCGCTAAGACGGCTCTGCAGTTCGATACGCCAATCGGTTTCTTTGGTGGCTTGAGAAGTGATAAGCGAGGTGGTCAGGCCCGTATAGACCTGAAGAAAAGCGGTATCTTTCCGATCGTCCACGGAGTCCGTTGTTATGCAATTGAAGCTGGTCTCAAGCAAGCGAATACCCACTGGCGAATCAAAGCGCTTATGGATTCGGGTGTGTTGGATCAGGATTTCGGCATTGAATTGGGTGAGACCTTGAATTATTTCCACGGTTTGCGCTTGGATGCTATGTTGCAGCAGAAGATGCAGGGTCGTCCCGATGACGAATTGGATAATTACATCGATCTGCAGACATTGAGTCATTTGCAACAAGATCTTCTTAAACAGGCGTTTACGGTAGTTGATGAGTTCAAGCGCAAATTGCAGAAACGTTTCAGGCTGCACGAGGTGATGTGATGTTGTCTATTTGGCGTGATTGGCGCCGTAAGTGCCAGGCAAACAAGCTTAAGGATCCTGATTACAAATTCTTGTTTTCTGAGCCTCAAGATGACAATGTTTACGTCTGTTTTGATTGCGAGACGACGGGGTTGAATCCCAAAAAAGATAAGATCGTCTCCTTGAGCGCCATCAAAATTAAGGGAAATCAGGTTTTGACCAGTGGGGCGCTTAATCTGCTGATTCAGCAAGAGGGATTGATTTCGCCTGAAAGCATTGCTGTACACCGCATACGTAATGTGGATTTGCAGGATGGGGAGATTGAGGTTTTGACAGAGCGTGAAGCGATAGGCCGGTTCTTGCATTTTATTCAGGGATATCCGTTGGTTGGTTATTATCTTGAATTCGATGTGGCGATGGTGAACGGTGCCATTTCAGATTGGTTGGGGGTTCGTTTGCCCAATCGCATGATTGAGGTCTCGGAGCTTTATTATCAGCAGCGTTTGAAGGAAGTTAGTCAGTCGATTGCCCAGCCGAATATCGATTTGAAGTTTGATTCAATTCTCAAGCGTCTCGATGTTCCCAATCTTGGTCAGCATGATGCGTTTAGTGATGCTTTGATGACTTCTCTGATTTTTCTTAAATTACAACAGCCTAGATAGAAATTGGTGAGTCTGCTTCATGAATCGTAACTAGGTATTTTTCTTGACAAAATTTCATAAAAGGTGTATTGTTCACGCAGATTTTTTAAAAGTTTCGATTAAGTGGTGTTTAAACTGTGTCTAAACATCGGCTTAAATTTTTAAAAACCCCGTTTTTACGGGGTTTTTTGTTATTTGAATTGGCTAAACCTAACGAACGGATAACTGCGTGATATTAGAGAAAAAGTTAGAAGAGTTGCTGAAACCGACCATAGAAACTATGGGGTTTGAGCTTTGGGCCGTAGAGTATATGCCTGCCGGCCGCCATTCAACCTTGCGTGTTTTCGTGGATAAAGAATCAGGTATTACCGTCGATGACTGTGCGGATATCAGTCGCCAGCTCAGTGCGGTTCTGGATGTAGAAGATCCGATTACGAACGCCTACATGTTGGAAGTTTCGTCACCCGGGTTGGATCGTCCGCTGATTAAGCCGGAACATTTCAAACGTTACGAAGGAAAGCAAGTGCGTTTGAGAACGGTTTCGTCTGTATTGGGGCGCAAGAAGTTCACCGGGCCTATGACCCGTGTGACGGACGAAGGAATTGAGGTCGAAGTGGATGGAGAGTTGTTTGAGATTCCGTTCGACATGATTGATAAAGCAAATTTAGTAGTTGAAATTTAATATAACTGACATCCAAATTATTTAGAGCGAGTGAATAATGAGTAAAGAAGTTTTAGCCATTGTTGAAATCATGGCAAATGAAAAAGGTGTAGAAAAAGAGATCATTTTTGATGCGATCGAAACCGCTTTGGCTACGGCAACTCGTAGAAGTCATAACGATGAGTTGGATGCTCGAGTTGAAATCGACCGTGTTTCAGGTGACTACAACACCTTCCGCCGCTGGGAAGTCATTGAAGACGACGCATTGATCGAAGATCACGTTGGTTGGTATATTCGTGAAATGGATGCGGTTGACGTCGATCCGCATATTGAAGTTGGACAATTCATCGAAGAGCCGATGGAATCAATCGATTTCGGTCGTATCGGCGCCCAGACAGCAAAACAGGTCATTATTCAAAAAGTACGTGAAGCAGAACGCAAGAAAGTTGTTGAAGAGTACAGTAAGCGTGTCGGCGAAATCATGACCGGTCAGGTCAAGCGTATCGACCGCGGCGATGTCATCCTGGATATGGGTGACAACGTTGATGCCGTGATTCCTCGTAGTGAGTTGATCAACCGCGAAACATTCCGTATCGGTGATCGCGTACGTGCTTATTTGCAGGAAGTGACTTACCGTCCACGTGGTGCGCAGTTGTTCATGTCTCGTGCCTGCAAGGAAATGTTGATTGAATTGTTCAAGATCGAAGTCCCTGAAATCAGCGATGACCTGATCGATATCATGAGCGCGGCTCGAGATGTCGGATTCCGTGCTAAAGTCGCCGTCCGTGCTAACGATCCACGTCTTGACCCGATCGGTGCTTGTGTCGGTATGCGTGGTGGGCGTGTTCAAGCGGTAACGAACGAGTTGAACGGTGAACGTATCGATATCGTCCTGTGGGATTCGAACGACGCGCAATTCGTGATCAACGCGATGGCGCCGGCCGAAATCTCTTCGATCATGGTCGATGAAGATCGCCACACGATGGATTTGGCTGTAATCGACGAGCAGTTGTCTCAGGCGATCGGTAAAAACGGACAAAATATCCGATTGGCTTCCGAGCTGACCGGATGGGAATTGAACGTCATGTCGGAAACAGATATGGCAGCAAAGCATGAAACGGAATCGAAAGATCAAATCGATACGTTTGTTAATGCGCTGGATGTCGATGAAGATATGGCAGAAGTTTTGGTGGCGGAAGGGTTTACCACTTTGGAAGAAGTGGCTTATGTACCTGCTGCCGAAATGTTGGAAGTTGAAGGGTTTGATGAAGATATTGTCGCCGAATTGAAGCAACGTGCTAAAGATGCGTTGTTGACACAGGCGATCGCGAATGAAGAGAAGGCCGCTTTAGCAGAACCGGCTGATGATTTGTTGGCTCTTGAAGGGATGACAGCGGAGATGGCTAAGCAATTGGCTACCAACGGTGTGATTACACAAGAAGATTTGGCAGAGCTGGATACTGACGAATTATTAGCGTACGTCGATTTAGATGAAGCCGCAGCAGGTGAATTAATCTTAAAAGCGCGCGCACCATGGTTTGAATAAAGGGAGAGTTTCAATGGCAGAAGTATCGATAAAACAATTTTCGGAAACACTCAGCCTTTCGGTAGATAAATTACTTTCACAGCTTGAAGCATCAGGCGTGAAGGGGAAAAGTGCAGATGACACCATTTCGGAAGAAGAAAAGCGCACTTTGTTGGCCTATTTAAAAAGTCTGCATGGTGAGTCGAGTGACGACGCGCCTAAAAAGGTGACGTTGCGCCGCAAGCAGACTTTGAACCTCTCATCAGGTTCCGGTTCCGGTAAGCGTACCGTAAATGTTGAGGTACGTAAGAAGCGTACCTATGTGAAGAAGCCTGAGACTGAACAGGCCGATAATGCGCTTGATAAGGAATTGATTGAACAAGTTGAAGCGGTTGAAGAGACACCGGTAGAAGCGGTTGTTGAGTCAAGTGTCGTAGAGGAAGTAACGGCTGTTGAAGAAAAACCTGCCAAGGAAGAATCTAAGGCGGAAAAGGAATCAACAGAAGAAAATCTTGAAGTCGTTGTCCCTCCACCTGTGAAGGAGGATCATTCAAAAGCGGCTAAGAAAGCCAAGAAGTCACGTCATATAGACGAGGATAGCGAAGAGTCTAAGCAGGGTAAAGGCGGTAAAAAAGTACTGAAAGATAAGAAGACTTCAATCGGTGAAGACAATCTACGTCGTTTGAAAAAACGCAAAGGCAGTCAGCCGGAACGCCAAAAGCCTCAGCAGAATGAACACGGTTTCCAGAAACCGACCGCTCCGGTAATAAAAGAAGTTAAAGTACCTGAAAGTATCAAGCTTTCCGAACTGGCTGATCAGATGTCGGTTAAGGCGGGTGAAGTCATCAAATTCATGATGATGAATCTTGGCACTATGGCGACGATCAACCAGGTGTTGGATCAGGAAACTGCAATGTTGATCGTTGAAGAGATGGGGCATAAACCGGTCGCTTTCAGCGAAGTGACTATTGAAGACGAAGTAACCGGACAGGAGTACCACGGTGAAACGGTTCAGCGTTCTCCTGTTGTAACTATCATGGGGCACGTTGACCATGGTAAAACCTCTTTGCTTGACTATATTCGTAAAGCCAAAGTGGCTCACGGCGAAGCCGGCGGGATCACTCAGCACATCGGTGCTTACCATGTAGATACCGATAAGGGTGGTGTTACCTTTATCGATACTCCGGGTCACGCAGCGTTTACCGCAATGCGTGCTCGTGGTGCCAAGGTAACTGACGTAGTTGTTATCGTTGTCGCGGCGGATGATGGTGTGATGCCTCAGACCAAGGAAGCAATCCAGCATGCGAGAGCGTCTGGCGTAGGCATCGTTGTTGCGGTGAACAAAATGGATAAGGAAACGGCTAACCCTGAACGCGTCAAGCAGGAAATGGTTGCCGAGGAAGTTATTCCTGAGGATTGGGGCGGTGACGTTCAGTTCGTGCCTGTTTCCGCTAAAACCGGTATGGGTATCGACGAGCTTCTTGATGCTATCTCGCTTGAATCTGAAATGTTGGAGCTTGAAGCGCCGACTGAAGGTCATGCTAAAGGTGTGGTTATCGAATCCCGTTTGGATAAAGGACGTGGTCCGGTTGCAACCGTATTGGTTCAGACCGGTACTCTGAAGAAGGGTGATATCGCACTATGCGGTATGGAATACGGTCGTGTGCGAGCATTGGTCAGCGATTCCGGCGACATGGTCGATTCGGCTGGTCCTTCTATTCCGGTTGAGATCCTGGGTCTTTCCGGTGTTCCGGTTGCCGGTGACGAGATGATTACCGTCGAAAACGAGCGTAAAGCGCGTGAAGCGGCGACTTTCCGTCAAGGTAAGTTCAAAGAGCTTAAGATCGCCCGTCAGCAGAAAGCCAAGTTGGATAACATGTTCAACAAGATGGCGGAAGGCGATTTGCAGCATATCAATGTGGTGCTTAAAGCGGATGTACAAGGTTCGATCGAAGCGATTGCGGACGCGTTGACCAAATTGTCTACGGATGAGGTTCGAGTTAATATCGTTTCCAGCGGCGTTGGTGGGATTTCGGAAACGGATGCCAACCTTGCGATCGCTTCCGATGCATTGATCGTAGGTTTCAACGTACGTGCAGATGCAACGGCCAAGCGTTTGATTGACAGTGAAGGCATTGGCTTGAAGTATTACAGCGTTATCTATGAAATTGTTGATGACGTCAAGCGCGCTATTGAAGGTAAGATGGCACCTGACTTCAGAGAAGATATCGTCGGTGTGGCAGACGTTCGTGATGTGTTCAAGGCTCCTAAGATCGGCCTGATTGCAGGTTGTATGGTGACTGAAGGGGTTGTTAAGCGTAATAACCCAATTCGTGTCCTACGTGATAACGTTGTTATCTATCAAGGTGTACTTGAGTCGTTACGTCGCTTCAAAGATGACGTTCAGGAAGTCCAGAAGGGTATCGAATGTGGTATCGGTGTTAAGGACTACAACGACGTTAAAGTGGGTGACCAGATCGAGTGTTATGAACGCGTTGAAGTTAAGCGTACACTGGATTAAGCGTTTACCCCTAAACTTACAAATTGTGTTTACAAAACCAGCAGGCCTGCCGGCTTGTTGAAACACGAACTTAGAAAATGCTCCTGTCGGGGCATTTTCGCTTTATGAGAAGACATAAATATGAATCAACAAAATTTCAGTCGTCCGACCCGAGTGGCGCAAGAAATCAAGAAAACTCTGGCAGAATTGCTTCTGAGAGAAGCGAAAGACCCTCGTTTCCAGAAGATCAATCTGACAGACTGTAAAGTTTCAAAAGATTTGAGTCATGCGAAGATTCACTTTGCCTTGATCGGGCACAATGAATCTGATCCGGAAGTAGCCGACGTGCTTCAAGCGCTTGAAAAGGCACAGGGTTTTTTGAGAAGCGAATTGGGCAGCCGTTTGAAGTTGCGAATCGTACCGCATCTACGTTTTTATTACGACTCAGCACCGGAACATGCCGCCTATATTGAAGACTTGATCAATAAGGCGTTGAATAAGTAAATGGCTCAATACAAACGTCCTCCTAGAGAGAATATCAACGGAATTGTATTGTTGAACAAGCCGGCCGGCGTTTCGTCGAATGGTATCCTTCAGAAAGTCATGCGCGTTTTCAATGCTAAGAAAGGCGGTCATACCGGTGCTTTAGACCCTTTTGCAACGGGGTTGCTACCGATCTGTCTTGGTGAAGCTACCAAGGTTTCCGGTTTGTTGCTCGATTCCGATAAACGATATACCGCCACTTTGAAGCTGGGAGAGCAAAGCGATACCGGAGATACCGAAGGTGACATTGTCAAAACACTACCGGTTCCTGAATTAAGCGTCGAATTGATTGAGTCGGCGTTGGACAAATTTCGTGGTGACATCGATCAGCTTCCGCCAATGTATTCCGCACTCAAGCATCAGGGTAAGCCGCTCTATTACTATGCCCGAAAAGGGATTGAGATTGAGCGCCCGACACGTCCTATCAAAATTCTGGAATTGAATCTTGTTAGTTTCAGTGACGATCAAATCATTTTCGATGTGTTTTGTTCAAAAGGAACCTATGTTCGGACTTTGGGAGAAGACATCGCCATGGCATTAGGTACAGTCGGGCATCTTACGGCGTTGCACCGAACTCAGACAGGCAGTCTATCCGGTGATGATATGTTGACGCTTGAGGAGATTGAGCAGCAGAAGCAGGCCTGCTTGAAACCGCTTGATATCGCTTTGACCCATCTGCAACGCATTGATCTCGATGCCGAACAGGCCGATTTAATCAGGCATGGACAAAAATTGAATCTGCCAAAGCCAGAGACACAGTTAGTGCGTTTTTATGATGATCAAGGCGTATTTTTCGCAGTCGGTGAGTGGCAGGCAGAAAAAAATCTTTTGAAGCCGAAGCGGGTTTTTAATTTGGAAACTACCGAGCTGAAGAGTGCAGAGGTGGCAGCCGAATGATGATGTTTAATAAAGCCGATGGAATCATCGATCTTCGCAGTTTCGAAGCATTCAAGGTATCCCATCTCACGAATTCCACTTGGATGGCTTGGCAGGATCTGCCAGAGTTGCTAAACGAACTTCCTGCATCACCGGCCAGTTTCATGTTGGTGGGTGAAGAGGGTGCGATCGAAGAGATTTCAATTTTTCTGAATGAAAAAAATTATCAGGTGATCGGCTCTCTGGTCATAAACGATGAGGCGGATTTAAGGCGTTGGCAAGAGCAGCTGCCGGAACGTTGGGAAGCTGGATCACAATCTAAAAGGTTGTGGGCGTCCAACCCGCTTTTGGAAGCGTTTTCGGAATTGATTGATTTGGACGTTAAAGGTCTTCGCCCAAGTGCGGTTGATTTAGGATGCGGCGGTGGTCGTGACTCTGTTTACCTTGCGAAGCTTGGATGGCGGGTTGTCGGAATAGACCAGGAGGCCCGGGTCATTAAACGTGCTAAACAGTTGGCAAATCGTGCCGGAGCGGCAGTCAAATGGAAGTGTTGTGATCTGAAAAAAGACGGCTGCCTTCCTGTTGAACCTGTCGATCTTGTGGTGGTGATGCGTTTTCTGAACCGGGATCTGTTTACACAAATCAGGGAGTTGGTCAAACCCGGTGGTTGGATCGTTTTCCAAACATTTGCGGAAGGCGCGGAAGTATTTGGCTCCCCTAAAAATCCAAACTTCCTTTTAAAACCGGGTGAGTTGAAAGAAGTTTTTGCGGACTTTTCGGTGATTATTGATAAAATAGACGCATTGCCTGACGGGCGTCCAGTGGCTTCTTTCATAGCGCAAAAGCCAAAAGCGACCGTCTAATTAGATTAAATGTTGGAGACTTTATGATTAGTATGACCGCCAAAGAATTATTTAACTTCTTTCAAAGCCACTTGATTTGTGAGTCGTTGACTCGCGATGATGTTGAGAAATTGATCACCTTTTTACAGGAAAAATCCTATAACGGTGGCGATGTAATCTCGGATACTGGTGAAGTTGGTGATTCCTTAGGTTTTGTCATCGAAGGTAAAGTTCAATTTATCAGCGGTAAAGGTTCCGAAGCGGCGGAAGTCGGTAAGCAGGGTGAAGGGAGTTTGATCGGTGAAATGTCGTTCTTTGACCGTAAGCCGCGTAACCTTAAAATGTCGGCTTGCAAGAAAGGGGTCAAGTTATTGATCTTGACTCGTCCTATGTACGACCGTTTGAAGGTTGAAGAGCCTTATATCGCGGTAAACATTCTTGAAAATGCGATCGTCAGTCTGGATACATTGATTCGCCATATGGGTGATGACATCAATGCATTGGAAAACTACGTCCACGGTTACGGCAAGCGTTAATCGTTTTTTTAGACTTTTAGAGTCTAATGTCTTGATTATTTTACGGTAGTTACAATTTAGTGTTGAATGTTGAGTTTAAATCCGTAAAATACTCAAGTTCGGCTTCTATCATCGGTTGTGGAAGTTGATATTTAATCAAAACCGATCCAAATGGAGAAAAAACGAATGTTTAATGCTGAAGTTAAAGCAAAAATCATTGCGGAATACGCTACTTCTGAAGGTGATACTGGTTCACCGGAAGTTCAAATCGCACTTCTTACTCACCGTATCAAGTACCTAACTGAGCACTTTAAAGAGCACAAGCAGGACAACCATTCACGTACTGGTTTGTTGCGTTTGGTAAGCCGTCGTCGTAAGCTTCTAGATTATCTTCACAAGAAAAATGGTGAAAGATATCTAAGCATCATCAAACGTCTTGGTTTACGTAAGTAATCACTTCGTTTGAAGATAAAAAAAGACCCTGCTATGCAGGGTTTTTTTTTGCCAAAAAAGTTATAAAAAGGCCTGGTCTGTAAGCGAATAAAAGGTAGAATGGACGGGTTTCAAAATTCGTTTTTTTATCGTATTTTTCTGTATTGGCTGTAAACCAATAGCCTGGATCCCTAAGCGTGAAAATCCTTTTATGTTTAGGGATTCAGGTTTTCAGCCGGAATACAGATCGCTTTAATCATGAGGATGCTGTATGGCTAAGATTACCAAGACATTTCAATATGGAAACCATCAGGTTTCCTTGGAAACCGGAGAAGTAGCTCGTCAAGCTGACGGTGCCGTGATCATCGGTATGGGTGATACCCGTGTGCTTGTCACGGTCGTAGCGGCCAAGTCCGCTAAAGAAGGTCAGGACTTTTTTCCGCTGACCGTTAACTATCAAGAAAAAGCGTATGCTGCAGGCCGTATTCCAGGCGGTTTCCTGAAGCGTGAAGGACGTCCTTCGGAAAAAGAGACTTTGACGTCACGCTTGATTGACCGTCCAATTCGTCCGTTGTTCCCTAAAGGATTCCTGAACGAAGTTCAGATCATCGCAACCGTTATCGCTCTGGATCCGGAAGTCGGTACTGAAGTACCTGCTATGTTGGGTACGTCGGCGGCATTAGCTATTTCCGGTATTCCATTTAATGGTCCGATCGGTGCGGCAATCGTCGGTTATAAGGATGATGGTTACCTATTGAACCCGAGTGCGGATGCGCTTCAGGATTCCGATTTGGAATTAAGCGTGGCTGGGACCAAAGACGCCGTATTGATGGTAGAGTCTGAAGCGGCAGAATTGCCTGAAGAAGTCATGCTAGGCGCAGTTATGTTTGGCCACGAGCAAATGCAAACAGCCATCTCTGCAATTGAAGAGTTCGCTCAAGAAGCTGGAAAGCCAGCCTGGGATTGGCAAGCGCCAGAAGAGAATACGGCACTTAAAGACGCAGTATTCGATTTGATTCGTTCAGATGTTGAAGCGGCATATCTGATTTCAGACAAGATGGATCGTTACAGCGCGTTGGATGCGGCCAAGTCGAAAGCAATTGAAGCGTTGGCTGTTTCGGAAGCGAACCCAGAAGGTTTTGAAGAAAAAGACATTGAAGGCATGTTCGGTAAGTTGCAGAAAGATATCGTCCGCGGACGAATTATTGCGGGTGAACCTCGTATCGACGGCCGTGACGGTAAAACCGTTCGTAACATCGAATGTAAAGTAGGCGTTTTGCCTCAGGTACATGGTTCCGCCTTGTTTACCCGTGGTGAGACGCAGGCTCTTGTTGTTACGACGCTAGGAACCGAAAAAGACGCTAAGATCGTTGATGAGTTGACAGGTTCTTACCATGACCGTTTCATGCTTCACTACAACTTCCCTCCGTTCTCGGTTGGTGAGTGTGGACGAGTAGGTAGCCCAGGTCGCCGTGAAATCGGTCACGGTATGTTGGCACGTCGAGGTGTTGCGGCATTGTTGCCGACTTCGGATGAGTTCCCGTACACCATTCGTGTGGTTTCGGAAATCACCGAATCGAACGGTTCGAGCTCCATGGCTTCCGTTTGCGGTACTTCCATGTCATTGATGCACGCCGGTGTACCGATTGCAGCGCCAATTGCCGGTATCGCAATGGGGCTGATCAAGGAAGAGAGCGGTTTTGCAGTTCTTTCGGATATCCTTGGTGATGAAGACCACTTGGGTGATATGGACTTTAAGGTAGCCGGTACCGATCAAGGTATTACCGCCCTACAGATGGACATCAAGATTAACGGTATCACCGAAGAAATCATGAGCATCGCATTGGATCAGGCTAAGGAAGGTCGTTTGCATATTCTGGGAGAGATGGCGAAAGCAATCACGTCTTCAAACACCGACGTCGCGGGTACAGCACCTCGTTTCTTCATGGTAAAAGTGAAGCCGGAGAAGGTGCGTGAAATCATCGGTAAAGGTGGAGCGACCATTCGTGCGTTGACCGAAGAGACCGGATGTACAATCGAGATCGACGACGATGGAAACGTTAAGATCGCTTCTTCAGATGAAGAATCAGCGAACTTAGCCAAAGCACGTATCGCCGAAATTACGGCAGAACCTGAAATCGGTAAGACTTACGATGCCGTGGTTAAGAAGATCGTTGATTTCGGTGCGTTCGTGGCTTATATGCCTGGTCGAGAAGGTTTGGTTCACGTTTCTCAAATCGCTGAAGAGCGTGTTGAGAACGTTGAAGACTACCTGAAAGAAGGCCAGGAAATCCGCGTGAAGTTGACTGATATCGACAAGCAGGGACGTGTTAAGCTTTCCATGAAAGACGCGGACGCTTAATAAGCCGTTCCGTTTTAACGCGTTTGATTTAAAAGGCCATTTAAAATGGCCTTTTTTATCACTTGAGTTCCGGCTGAGTAAGCCTTATAACAAAACAATTCTACTAAAAATATATTTTGGAACTATCTATGTCTAAATCCCATCCAGCATTCGAGTTTTTAGGTCAACACACAATCGATACTTTGAATCTTACGGTTGAAGAGTACCGCCATAAAGTGACCGGTGCCACCCATTACCATTTGGCGGCAGACGACCCTCAGAATGTATTTTTAGTCGCGTTGCGCACCGTTCCGATGGATTCGACCGGGGTGGCGCATATCCTTGAACACACCGTGTTGTGCGGCAGTGAAAAATATCCGGTTCGCGATCCATTCTTCATGATGATCCGTCGTTCCCTTAATACTTTCATGAATGCTTTCACGTCCAGTGACTGGACCGCTTATCCGTTTGCAACGGAAAACCGAAAAGACTTCCAGAACCTGCTGCAAGTCTATATGGATGCCGTGTTTTTTCCGAATATCGATCCGTTGGATTTCGCTCAGGAAGGACACCGTTTTGAATTTGAGAAGATGGACGATCCTACGTCGCCACTGACCTATAAAGGTGTGGTCTTCAACGAAATGAAAGGGGCGATGAGCTCTCCGGTTAGCCGATTGTGGCAGAGCATGACCGAAGCACTGTATCCAACAAATACTTACCATTACAACAGCGGTGGTGAACCGACTGACATCCCTAATCTGACCTATCAACAGTTGGTTGATTTCCATAAAGCGCATTACCATCCGTCCAATTCGGTTTTCATGACTTACGGTGACATCAGTGCATTGGAACACCAGACGCAGTTTGAGGAACTGGCATTGAATCGTTTCAAAACTCCAGTTGCGCAAGTTCATGTCGGTTTGGAAGAGCGTTTCGATGAACCTCAAACCGTGGATGGCGTTTATGCATTGGATGAAGAAGACACCAGTAACAAGACGCATATTGTTTTGGGTTGGTTGCTTGGTGAGAACAAAGACCCTAAAGAGGTGCTAAAAGGACAGCTGTTGACTTCCGTACTGTTGGACAACAGTGCCTCGCCTTTGCGCAAGGTATTGGAAGAGACAGAACTGGCCAGCGCACCTTCACCGTTGTGTGGTGTGGAAGAATCTAATAAAGAGATGGTATTTGTCGTCGGTGTGCAAGGCTCCGAAGCCGAACATGCCGATGCGGTCCAAGAATTGATTCTGAATGAATTACAGCGTATCGCCGATGAAGGCATCGACCAAAAGCAACTTGAAGCGATGTTACATCAATTAGAGCTGTCACAGCGTGAAGTCGGAGGTGATAGTTACCCTTACGGTCTACAACTGATTTTGCACGCATTGCCAGGTGCTTTGCACGACGGTGATCCAATTGCCTTGCTGGATGTTGACGAGGCGTTGAAAGAGCTGGAAGAAGAGATCAAGAATCCACAGTTCATTCCTGGTTTGGTTCAGTCGTGGTTATTAGACAATCCGCATCGTGTCCGTCTTTGCTTGCAGCCGGATACCGAATTGGCTAAGCGTGAAGAAGAAATCGAGAAAAACAAACTGGCACAAATCCAAGCAGGCCTGTCCGAAGAGGAAAAGCAAGCGATAATAGACCAGGCATTCGCTTTGGAAGAACGACAGCAGCAGGTTGATGATCCAACTATCCTGCCGGAAGTAACCAAGGATGATATACCGGCCGAAATCAAGACCATGACAGGCGAAACGCTTTCGGTTGGCGACCTGCCTGTGACGGCTTACGAATGTGGTACTAACGGCTTGGTTTACGAACAGGTCTTGATTGATTTGCCGGAATTTTCCGACAACGAACAGGCGATTCTGCCGTTGTTCAATACTTGTATCACCGAAGTGGGTAGCGCAGGGCGTGATTACATCGAAACTCAAGAACATCAAGCTGCGGTTTCCGGCGGTATTTCAGCGCGTTCGGCGCTGCATTCCAAAATTGGACAACCGTCTGATTGTCATAGTCACTATATCCTGTCGTCCAAAGCTCTGAACCGTAATCAGCAAGAGCTGGCCGGGTTGATCGAAGATACGCTTTATACGGCTCGTTTCGACGAGTTGGCGCGCATCAAGGATTTGGTTGGGCAGGTTCGTGCCAGTGTTGATCAGGGGATCACCGGTAACGGTCATGGTTTGGCAATGATGGCGGCAACCCAGAACTTCACGCCGATGGCGAAATGGAAATTCGATCGCAGTGGCTTTGCCGGAATCAAGTTCATCAAACAGATTCACGAAACCTTGAAAGACGATGCTGAACTTGAACGTTTTGCCGAGCAGCTACAGGGTATTCAATCCAAATTGCAGGCAGCGCCGAAACGGGCGTTACTGGTGGTGGACGAACCGGGCAAGCAGCAGGCAATTCAAGGCATGGAAAAGCAATGGTCCAGCCTAATGCAAAAAGCATCTTCCGGTTCTTCGTTCAAGCTGGAAATCGGACAGCAACAAATCAAACAGGCTTGGGTAACCAGTACTCAGGTGAACTTCTGTGCTCAGGCGTATCCTGCGGTGTTGGCGGATCATGCCGATGCGCCTAAGTTGGCTGTGTTGGGAGCTTGTCTGCGTAACGGTTTCCTGCATTCGGCGATTCGCGAGAAGGGTGGCGCTTACGGTGGTGGGGCGACCTACAATGCCGAAGCGGCGGCGTTTATCTTTTATTCCTATCGTGATCCGCGTTTGATGGAGACTTATGCTGATTTCGCGAAAGCAAAAGACTGGCTGATGAGTAATGAAATGACACAAGCTAAAGTGGACGAAGCGATTCTGAACGTCATCAGTGCGATGGACAAGCCGGGCTCTCCGGCTGGTGAAGCTAAGAAAGCCTTCTATCAGTCTTTGTATGGTCGTACGCACGATGTCCGCATGGCGTACCGTGAAGGTGTGATTTCAACCACGGTAGAAGAGCTTCGTGAAGTGGCGGAACGTTACCTGAATCCTGAAAAGTCTTCTTCTGCGGTACTGACGCACAGCGGAATGAAAGAGATCGTGGGTGATAACGGTTTTGAGGTATTTACTTTGTAGCTTTCCAAGTTTCCCAGTATCGGTTCAAAAGCCTCAACACATACGTTGGGGCTTTTTTGTATAAGGGGAGCGGAAGGGCTGAACAAAATATTTTAAATATGAATATCGTTACTTTTTGTACAGAATAGATTAATAATCATTACTTATATTATTGGCTTTATATGTTTCAAATGAGAAATTTCGTCCGTGTTTTGTTATGTGTAATGCCTCTGGGGGTTGCTGCATCAGAGGAAGCGTTGCCGCTAAAATTCGATTTTAACGCCACGGCCATTTATCAACACGCCTATGTGTCCGGTCTGGATAATGACTTGAACTGGTCGGCTGATCTGTTTGCACACTATTTGGCAGATAACTACGAGCTTAACGCCCATTTTGAAGCCAACTCTACACCCAAGAGGAAAGGTATCGCCTATGTCATCGGTCAAAGTAACGCGGATGCAGGTACGGCTTTATCTCGTAATGATGAAGGGCGTTTGCAACTATCGGAATTTTATATAAGTGTGCCTTTAGAATTTGGTAGCAAGGTATCTTTAGGGCTTTTGGATTCCACCGCTTACTTTGACACGAGTCGGATTACGAACGATGAAAACAGTCAGTTTATCGCTTCCGATTTTGTTAACAGCCCCGTTATCGACTTTCCGGATTATGCTTTGGCAGTATTCATCGAACATCCGTTTTCACTCACGAATACAACACGGTTAATGATCTCATCGACCAACGGTCTTGCGGATAATCCGAGTCGAGATTACAGCAGTTTGTTTGAGGTAAACGACGATACCAAGGGGATTTTTTCGATTCTGGAAACTCAGTGGCACAATGAGCAAGGTTATATTGAATTGGGAGTTTGGTTGCACAATGGTGACCATGAAGCGTTAGACAATCCTGAAAGTAAGAGACTTAAAAACTATGGCGCCTATTTGACTGGCGGTAGGAATTTAAACAATCACAAGTTGGAAGTACGTGCCGGTAGTAGTAATGAACGTGTCTCGACGGCCAGTTCTTTTGCCTCGATAGCCTATGCGTATGCGGCCAAAGAGTGGACGTTTGGCAGTGCTTATGGCTATACAAAAACTTCCAAGTATCTTAATAGGGTACATGATAATGTTCAGGAGCTCGAGGTTTATGGACGTAGGCAGCTTGGAAAACATTGGTCTTTAACACCTTCCGTTCAGTGCTTTAAACACCCGTTATATGAACCCGCTGGCTTCAACGATGATGAGATTTGGACGGCTAATCTAAGAGCAAATGTTGTTTTTTAGACTGTATTTCCCGGGTTTCAGTTTTGAACAGGCCTGTTCAGTTTTATTTAATTAAAAGACTTATAAAACAAATGGATAGAGTTTAATGCCACATATAATTCTAGAATATAGTCAGGATACGATTCCGGATAATGTTGTCAAAACAATGGTTTCGTCTGCTTATGATGCAGTGAAGTCGACAGGCCTGTTTGATGAGGCCAATCTCAAGGTGCGCGCGCATCCTGTCACGCATTATCAACTCGGATTATTAGACTGTGGTTTCATTCATGTGATGTGCAGGATTCATTCAGGCAAAACAGATGAGCAGAAACGTCTGCTGACGCAAACGGTTTTGAAGAATCTGGAAGGGTTGTTTAAAGGTTCGGTGGTGATTACCGTCGAAGTGGTCGATATGGATAAGAGCACCTACGCTAAGGCGCTTGTCAGTGGTGAATCTTAAACTTAGCTATCGTTGAGAATCGCAAGGGTTCTTTCGTCTCTCTGCTCGCAGTATTTTTCAATTGCCGCATCAAAGAATGCTTTTCGTTCAGCTGTTTCCGAAACTTCTGAAAATAGCGTCATGCAGGAGCAGAATTTGCGATTGTCCGGTTTTCCAAATATCTCGAAAAGGGTAGAGCCCTCTACCGCCATGACCGCTTCTGTGCATTCGATCAAACGCTGACCTAGGACAGAGTCATTCAAATAGGCCTTGGCCTCGTCAACACTCTTGATGCCATAGAAGATCGCCGTTTCGGTACGCCCAAGCCCCTCTAACTGTGGAAAGATAAACCACATCCAGTGCGTACGCTTACGCCCAGCCTGCAATTCAGTAAGAGCCGTTTCATAGGTGTCTTGTTGGGCTTTGATGAAGCGCTCTAATTCAAAGTTATATTCTTGCGGCATCGATTTCCTCTATGATCAGTTTAGAAGGAATGTAATGAAACAAAACCCTTTCTAACAATTAAACGGAGCGATTCCCATCCATACCTTACGTTTGAAATTGATTGGCGGAATTTTTTGCTCCACTCCGTCAATAATGAGAGGCGGTAGAGTGACTTGGAATTGTTCCGGAATTTTCCCTTCGATTTTAATCTCGACGGTATAAGACCAGCTTTGAGAGAAGCTAGAGCTATAAGGCTCTGTCATGGTCGTTGATTTGTCGTTCCTATAAAGATAGCTCGGTGTCTTTTTGAATTTTTGGCCTGACTCAGGGAAATAAACTTCAAATTCTGAACTTGTGAAATTGAACGTCTTCCAGCTTACGTTCTCGGGTCTAATCGTTGGAAGGTTGATTATCACGTATAAGGCTTTATTGTGGCCTTCGACTACTCTAGCCACTAGTGGTAAAGAAGAGAGTTCAATAATGGACGCTGTCTGAGAGCATTTGTTGGTGAGGATATTACCGCCTTGTGCAGAAGGGTGGTAATAGGTCGTTGCACTAGGAACAACACAGCCGACCATTAATAAAGAAAGTACACCGATAGTCAGGTTTCTTATACTCATAGCGGGACAATCTCCATGTGGTTTACTATTTTTGAGAGTGAAGCTATCTAAAATTCCTGTTGTTTAGTATGGATTTTAACCCGATTTCAAGGTTGGTGCTCAAATGCGTGAATTCATTTTTATTCTTTGAGCTATAAGGCTTGAAAGTATCATTCGATAAACGTCAAATATTGCAACTTCCATAAGTCGAACAGAAGTTCCAGATTGCCTTGATTCGATGCAATCTTGCTGAGATCTTCCTGTGTCAGGAAAGACTGGTTGGCAAGTTTTCGGAGGAAGTCCGGCTGGGCTCCGAAGTCGTTCCAGATGGCACCGTTGATGTAAAGTACTGGTTTGTCTTCTGTTTCCGTGTAGGCGAAGCGGCAGACCGGGTCTTTGATCAGGCCGTTCTCAATCATAAGAGCGCCAGCGAAGTCTTCGATAGACGGCGTTTCTTCTTCGGTCAGTGGTTCCGGCAATTGCTGTGCGGCGACTTGATCCAATTGGGTGGCGAAACGTCCGAACCAGGTTTTGAGCAGGGCTCTATCTTGCAGGATTGTTTGCAAAAGCTTCTCAGCTTGATCGACTGCCGCATCGGTCACTTCTCCCGGGTTGAGGTTTTCCTGCCATTGCGGGTCGATGTAGAGGTCTTTGAATGCTCCCATCTCTGAAAGATGGTCGCCGAAGCTGTCCCACAGTTCCTGTCCGCGATAGGTGCGGTAACCGACGGAATAGGTCATGCATTCGTCGTCCAGCGCGATGCCGTGATGCCCCCATTTCGGCGGTAGGTAAAGGATGTCGCCGGCTTCGAACACGTAATCTTCTTCGACCTTGAAGGTTTTCATCAAACGCAGGTCTACGCCTTGGATGTAGTTGTCTTCGGAACAGTCCTGTGCAGTAAGTTGCCAACGGCGTTTTCCGGCCGCTTGCAGAAGGAATACGTCGTAGTGGTCGAAATGCGGGCCAACGTTACCGCCGGTGGTGGCGTAGCTGATCATGATGTCGTCAATGCGCCAGCGCGGCAAGAAGTCGAAATCATTAAGTACGTCGGTAACGTCCGGAATCAAACGGTCCATACCTTGAATCAACAGGGTCCAGTTCTGTTCCGGCAATTCAGCGTAAGTCGACTCGTCGAACGGGCCTTTCAAGAGTTGATAATTCTGTTCGCCGTGCTGAATGACAATTCGGCTTTCCACTTCTTCTTCCAAAGACAGGCCTGCCAACTCTTCGGCGGAAACCGGAGACTCAAAACCGGGTAGGGCATTGCGAATCACCAATGGTTTCTTTTGCCAGTATTCGGTTAGAAAGGTTTTTAAATCAATGTCTTGAAACTGAATCATGATGCGATTCCTAATGGGTTTGGTTTGTTCCGGTAATAAAAAACCCACCAGGCCTGGTGGGTTTTGAATGCGCTCGAAAAGCGGTTGGCTTATCGACCTTTCAGCATGGTGATCGCTAACTCGATGTTCGCCGCTTGCTGAGCTGCGTTACCAATGTAGGTAGCAGGCGTCAGGTTGCGCAAGTACTCTTTGGCGTCAGCAGGTAGGCCTTCAAGACCGTCGACGAAGTTCTGCATGATCTCTTTGTTGACGCGCTGACCGCGAGTCAGGTCTTTCAGTCTTTCATATGGCTTTTCGAAACCGTGACGGCGCATGACAGTCTGGATCGCTTCCGCAAGAACTTCCCAGTTGCTGTCCAGGTCCGCCGCCATTGCTTCAGCATTGACCTCAAGTTTGCCTAGACCTTTCATAGTCGCCTGCAATGAAATCATTGTGTGCGCCACACCGACACCCAAGTTACGTAGAACGGTTGAGTCAGTCAGGTCACGCTGCCAACGGGAGATTGGAAGTTTCTGGCCTAGGTGATCGAAGATCGCATTGGCGATCCCCAAGTTACCTTCGGAGTTTTCGAAGTCGATCGGGTTGACCTTGTGCGGCATGGCCGAAGAACCGATTTCACCGGCAACGGTCTTCTGCTTGAAGAAACCGATTGAGATGTAGCTCCAAACATCGCGGTCGAAGTCGATCAGGATGGTGTTGAAACGCTGCATCGCATGGAAGTACTCTGCAATGTAGTCGTGCGGTTCGATCTGGATGGTGTAAGGGTTCCAAGCAAGTCCAAGGCTCTGTACGAACTGTTCTGACAATTCATACCAGTTGACCTGAGGGTAGGCAGCAAGGTGAGCGTTGTAGTTACCGGTTGCACCGTTGATTTTACCCATGATCTGAACGTTCATCAGTTGTTTGGCCTGACGCTGTAGGCGGTAAACAACGTTCGCCCACTCTTTACCGGCTGTTGTCGGAGAGGCTGGTTGACCGTGCGTACGAGACATCATCGGGATGTCCGCCATCTCTTCAGCCATCTCGACAAGCTTCTCGATCAACTTGTCCATTTCAGGGATGATGATGTCCTGGCGAGCGTCCTTAAGCATCAAAGCGTAAGCCAGGTTATTGATGTCTTCGGAAGTACAGGCAAAGTGAACGAATTCGCTGACGGCATTCAATTCTGCGTTGTCGGCGAAGTGTTCCTTGATTAGGTATTCAACCGCTTTTACGTCGTGGTTGGTGGTACGTTCGATTTCCTTAACGCGCTGTGCCATCTCAAGTGTGAATTCGTCAACCAACTTGATCAGGTGGTTTTCAGCTTCGGAACTTAGAGCCGGAACTTCAGGAATTCCTGGGTGGTTAGCCAGCATACGCAACCAGAATACTTCCACTTTGACACGGTTTTTGATCAAGCCGTACTCACTGAAAATTTCTTTAAGGTTGTCCAAGCGTGCGCCGTAACGGCCATCAACAGGAGAAATTGCGGTCAATTCTGAAAGTTGCATCGTTGTAAGTTCCTTATCAATATTTTTATGCGCGGTATTATATCGCAAAAAACTTCCTTTTTGCGGAGAAGGGCGAAAGGCTTCGCCATATTGAAACCCCTCGGTTGAATTCCTTTTGGTAATTCTTGTCTCTATAGCGTAATAAAGCTCTTCTTCAAGGTTCTGTCAAGGATTCGACGGATGTACTTACAGCTGGGTTTTGTTATAGTTAATCGAAAATTTAGCTATGGCTAAAAATTAAGTTTTGTATGGTTCTTAATCGTTGGTTTTCTCCGGCTTCGAGTAGGTGAAGTGCGGAGCCAGTCCTGCCATGTAAGGTAAAGAAAGGTAAGAAGGTTTTTCATTCATGGATGTTCCAACTGAAAGCAAAATTCCAAAAGAGCGTTCTTTTTGGTATTTTTTAGGGCCTGCTTTTCTGGTGTCTGTCGGTTATATGGATCCAGGTAACTGGGCGACCTCAATTGAGGCGGGTTCGCGTTACGGCTATAGTTTGTTGTGGGTGATTACACTGGCGTCTTTGATTGCTATCTTGATGCAGTTGTTGAGCGCCAAACTCGGGATTGCAACAGGTAAGAACCTAGCACAACTGATACGAATCCAACACCCTGGTAACGGCGGTACTTTTCTGTTGTCGTCCGCCGCCTTGGCGATGATTGCCACTGATTTGGCGGAATTCCTCGGCGTGGCGGTCGCCTTGAACCTATTGTTCGACATTCCTCTGGTAGCGGCTATTTTCCTGACCATATTCGATGTGTTGTTCATACTCTGGCTGGAACGATTCGGATTTCGGTGGGTGGAGATGACCATATTTGCTTTCGTGGCGACAATCGGTTTGGGCTATGTGATTGAATTGTGGCTGGTTCAGCCCGAATGGGCTGAGGTTGCGCAAGCTTTGTTGGTGCCAAACGACACCATTATGAACACCACGGCACTGTTTATTGCTATGGGGATTTTGGGTGCGACTGTGATGCCGCACAATCTCTATTTACACTCTCATCAGGTAACGACGCGAGCAAACGCGGCGGGTGAGGCCTTGAAACGTTTCTACAAGATGATGAAATGGGATACGATTCTGGCATTGATGGCTGCGTGGGTCGTGAACTCCGCCATTTTGATCATGGCGTCGGCGGCATTCCACGAAAAAGGGTTGTTGATCACTGATATCGATGAGGCCTATCACACGCTTGGACCTTTGCTCGGTGAGTCTGCTGCGTTGACGTTTGCTATTGCCTTGTTGGCTTCCGGTATTGCAAGTTCGACTACGGGCACTTTGGCTGGGCAGATCGTATTTGAATCGTTCTTTAGAAGACGTAAGATCAATATCTTGAAAGTCCGCGTTTATATCCGTCTGGCAACCATGATTCCAGCGGCCGTGGCGATCATGTTGAGTGCCAAACCTTTGAGCTTATTGGTGTTGTCCCAGGTGATATTGTCCATGCAATTACCATTTGCCGTGATCCCACTGGTCAGGATGACGTCCGATCCGATGTTGATGGGGGACTTGGTCAACGATGCGAAAACCAAAATCGCGGCTTGGACGGCAACGGCTGTGATTGTCGTCCTGAATGTCTGGTTGCTTATCATGTTGCTTTGGGAAGGTCTGGAAACCGCAAAACTTCATTAAAATAATGTCATTATGAATTTTCCGTCAACTGTATTTTTTACAGTCTGCGTGGTCTTTAAGCTATTGTTTTGAAAACATTCCATTGAGGCTGTTTTGTGGAATTCGACAGGCCTGTCTGTTTTTCAATAGGTTTTTTTAGCTTCTAAGGCCGATGACGTAAGCGTTTCACTTTCTCTGTGTTAAAATATCGCAAATTTATTTAGTTTGATTTTTGAGGATGAATATATGTTAGAAGCTTATCGTCAACATGTTGCTGAAAGAGCGGAGCAGGGAATCCCACCACTTCCTTTGAATGCCGAACAGACGGCGGAATTGGTTGAATTGATTAAGAACCCGCCTGCCGGTGAAGAAGAGTTTGTATTGGACTTGCTGAGCAATCGCGTGCCTCCAGGGGTGGATGAAGCTTCTTATGTAAAAGCTGGTTTCCTTGCTGACGTGGCTAAGGAAAATATCTCGGTTGATTTGATTTCGCCTGAAAAAGCGACGTTCCTTCTGGGTACGATGCTGGGTGGTTATAACGTTCAGCCTTTGATCGAATTGTTGGACAGCAAAAATACCGCAGTTGCGGAAGCGGCTGTTGTAGCGTTGTCGAAAACATTGTTGGTTTACGATGCATACCATGACGTTGTCGAGAAATCGAAAGACAACGATTATGCGATGCAGGTTGTAAAGTCTTGGGCGGAAGCCGAGTGGTTTACGAACAAACCGAAAATGCCTGAAAGCATTACGGTAACGGTATTCAAGGTGGAAGGTGAAACCAATACGGACGACCTTTCTCCTGCAACGGCGGCTTGGTCTCGTCCGGATATCCCACTACACGCTAAAGAGATGTTGGCGGCGAGAATGGATGACGTCGACGGTACAATCGAATCTTTGAAAGCGAAAGGGCATCCGGTTGCTTACGTGGGTGACGTTGTCGGTACCGGTTCTTCGCGTAAGTCTGCGATGAACTCGGTCATGTGGTTCTTCGGTGACGACATTCCTTTCGTTCCAAACAAGCGTCAGGGTGGTGTGGTACTTGGCGGCAAGATCGCTCCGATCTTCTTCAATACTGCCGAAGATTCCGGTTCTCTACCGATCGAATGTGACGTAGACAGCATGAACATGGGCGACGTGATCACAATTTACCCATACGAAGGTAAGATCACTAACGAAGCCGGCGAAACCATTTCGACATTTGAATTAGCGCCTGACACCATGCCGGATGAAGTTCGTGCGGGCGGTCGTGTTCCTTTGATTATCGGTCGTGGTTTGACCGACAAGGCACGTAAAGCTTTGGGTATGGAGCCTTCAGATGTGTTCATGCGTCCTCAGGATAAATCCGAAGCGTCTCACGGTTATACCTTGGCTCAGAAAATGGTCGGTAAGGCGTGTGGTATCGAAGGTGTGCGTCCTGGCATGTACTGCGAACCTCATATGGCAACGGTCGGCTCACAGGACACTACCGGAGCGATGACGCGTGACGAAATGAAAGAATTGGCGTGTCTAGGATTCTCTGCGGATTTGGTCATGCAGTCGTTCTGTCATACGGCCGCTTATCCTAAGCCGGTCGATATCAAACTACAGCACACGTTGCCTGACTTCATGACCAGCCGTGGTGGTGTTGCGTTGCGTCCTGGTGACGGGGTTATCCACTCTTGGTTGAACCGTCTGTTGTTGCCGGATACCGTTGGTACCGGTGGTGACTCACATACGCGTTTCCCGATTGGTATTTCGTTCCCGGCCGGTTCCGGTCTTGTGGCATTTGCCGCGACTTTGGGCGTAATGCCGTTGAACATGCCGGAATCGGTTCTGGTGCGTTTCAAAGGTGAGATGCAGCCGGGTATCACTTTGCGTGACTTGGTGAACGCGATCCCTTACCAGGCGATTCAGGAAGGACATTTGACCGTTGAGAAGAAAGGTAAGAAAAACGTCTTCAACGGTCGTGTACTGGAAATCGAAGGTCTTGAGCACCTTAAGGTTGAGCAGGCGTTTGAATTGTCGGATGCTTCCGCCGAACGTTCCGCGAACGGTTGTGTGGTCAAACTTGGCGAAGAGCCTATCATCGAATACCTGAAGTCGAACATGGCTTTGATCGACTGGATGGTCGAGAACGGTTATCAGGATGCACGTACTTTGTTGCGTCGTCGTGACGAGATGCAGGCTTGGATCGATAATCCAGAGTTGTTGGAAGCGGATGCGGATGCGGATTATGCAGCTGTAATCGAAATCGATTTGAACGAAATCAAAGAACCGATCGTAGCTTGTCCGAACGATCCGGATGACGTCAAGTTGATGTCTGAAGTCGAAAACTCGAAGATTGATGAAGTGTTCATCGGTTCTTGTATGACCAATATCGGTCACTACCGCGCTGCCGGTAAAGTGCTTGAGCAGATGGGGAATGTACCAACCCGTCTATGGATTGCGCCACCAACGAAAATGGACGAGCGTCAGTTGATTGAAGAAGGTTACTACAGCATCTTCGGTAAGGTTGGTGCACGTACCGAGATGCCGGGTTGTTCATTGTGCATGGGTAACCAGGCACGTGTTGCTGATGGTGCGACCGTGTTCTCGACTTCAACCCGTAACTTCCCGAACCGTTTGGGTAACGGCGCAAACGTTTATCTCGGTTCTGCCGAGTTGGCAGCGGTTTGCTCGGTATTGGGCCGTATTCCGACTGTTCAAGAGTATATGGATGCCGTTGGCATGCTGGATACAATGGGTGATGAAGTCTACCGTTACTTGCAGTTTGATGAGATGGCGGACTACGAAGTTGAATCGCCTAAGAACTTGTCTGATATCGGTGTTGCCGTAGCGTAATTCGCTTAGCTAAACCGGTCAATCGAAAACCGCCTGATGAATTTTCGTCAGGCGGTTTTTTTATGTCTTCAGAAAAGTTAAGAGTTTCGTTGTTAATCAGTGTAACTGATGAAAGAAGAGAGTTGGTCTTCTTAATCGATCTGTGCGAACGACAGGCTGCTCATGGCAGCAACACAGTTTCGACCGCGCTCTTTGGCGATATAAAGGAGTTCGTCCACTCTGTGCATGAAACTGTCGGCCGTGTCATGTGGTTGAAGATCGGAAACACCGAAGCTGGAGGTGATTTTGAATTCAAAATCACTCAGGTTTTCCAGTTTCTTTCTAAGACGTTCTGCGACGCCTTCAGCTTGTTCGATGGTGGTGTCTGGTAGAAGAATCACAAACTCTTCGCCTCCCCAGCGGGCAAACACGTCCGTGTGGTGCAAACCGGCCTGAATGGTTTGAACCACTTTTTTAAGTACCTTGTCGCCAGTGAGGTGACCATAGGTATCGTTAATCTTTTTGAAGTGGTCTATATCAAAAAAGATCATGCTTAGAGGCTGTCGTGAACCGTGACTGGATTTAATGCTGTCCTTCAAAGCGCGTTTGAACATAGCGCGGTTTAGGATTCCCGTCAGGTTGTCGGTTCTGGCCATCTTTTTCAAACGGCGGTGCCGGTAGATCTGATGCGAAAGATAAAAGTACATCAACACGCTGATGATTAATAGCAGTACTTCGATGACCAGGCTGTTTTTCAAGAAATTGGCGTAAAGTATCTTCAGTCCGGGTTGCGCTTGGTAATTGATAATATAACCGACTCTTATATTTTGAATATTTTTCAAAGGGAATAAGCTGATTAAATAGTTATCGCCATGCAGATCGGCAATAAAACTGTAGTTATTGCAATCGTTATGGAATTTCTGTTCCATTTCCATTCGTACAGCGGCATGCAATTCATCAAGGCGTTCCTGAGGAATCCGGTTTTGTTCACTTTTGCTGTTATCGAACAAGCTGTTCTGAGTCTGAGTTTGAATCGCCTTGTCGATCAGGAAGTCCTTGAGGATTCCTGAGTCCTTGTAGTTTTTACGCTGTTCTTCGCTTAGAACCTTGTTTTCGATGACCTCTTTGTGAAGAAGCAGGCCGTAGAATTCATTATGGTCATGAACAATCGAGTTGAAGATTGCGTCTAGCGAGAATGAAATCTCGACGCTTCCTACAAATTCACCTTTATAGATAATCGGGTAGACGTGGCGGTAACCGTTGAATATCACACCTTCCTCAAACCCCTCCACGGGCTCATGGGTCTGGTTGACGAGTCGGATACTGTAACGAGCGTGCGAGATGTTATCGCCATAAAGTTCAGGCCGGTGGAATCTTAAAAAACTTTCGCCTCCCGGAAAATGGAAGTGTAGTTGGCGAAGTTTTTCGGTTTTAAGAATCTGGTATTCAGGGTAGAGCTTGGTCAACAACTCCTGTCTTTTCAGGTCTCGTATTTTTCCAGGGTTGTGAAATGCGTCGGCCATGAGCTTATAGATGTCATCTCGGAAAATGACTGTGCTGAAAATGGTCTGTGCATTAATGTTCAATGCTGTAGTGCTGGAATTGAAGCTGTTGATCTCTTCCTTGCTGATGTACTGGATGAGGCGTTGCTGCTGGGAAGTATAGCTGAGGTAATTGAATAGGATGCTGATACCGCTGAACAGAATGAAGATGCCAAACGCGATGAAGAAACTCAAGCGTTTTGTCGATGTCAGAAATTTTCTGATATGGGACTGTCGTTGTTTGTACGAAAGGGGCATCTGCTCTTCAGGGAATATATTGGCATAAGCAGATATTATAACCTTTTATAACTATTTGTTTATATGAGTTTATTACGTATTTTCGTGGCCCATGTTCTAAACGCTGCCTTCCAACAAGGCAGCGTTTAGAGTTTGCTTTTCAGGCACTGGGTCAGGCCTTATTTCAGTGACATCAGATACATTGAAAGTTTGGTCGAGGTTTCGCTGCTGATGTCGCCCATCAACTCTTCGAAAAGCGATTTTTCCGCTTCGTAGACACGGCGATGACTGACACCGATGACATCACGTTGAACCGAGCCCATATCTCCCAAGCCATCAATTAATCCGTTTTCGACGGCCTCGTCACCTAACCAGACAAGACCTGTGTAGGTTAGGTCATTTTCCTTGATGCGGTCACCACGACCAGCTCTGACGGCGGCGATGAATTGCTGATGAGTACGTTCCAATACACGTTCTTTGAAGAATTTACGTCCTTCTTCGTCAACAGGAGCAAATGGGTTGATAAAGGTTTTGTGTTCTCCGGCATGCATGGATCGGTTTTCGATACCGATTTTTTCCATCAGGCCTGTAAAGCCGAAACTGTCCATGCGAACGCCGATCGAACCGACAATCGAACCTTTGTTGGCAAAAATCTTGTCTGCCGCAACCGCGATGTAATAACAACCCGATGCGCACAGGTCCTCGACCACGACGTAAACCGGTTTATTGTATTTTTTCTTCAAACGGGTAATTTCATCATTGATCAATGCGGACTGTACCGGGCTACCGCCAGGAGAGTTAGCTTGAATGATGACCGCTTTGCTGGCTGGGTTTGAGAACGCCTTTTGTAGTAGCGGATTCAGAACCTCTGCACTGACCTTGGAACCAGGCATGATTGGCCCTTCAAGTTTTACGATGGCAGCGTGTTCTTGATTGGAGGAAGTTGTGTTCATTTCATCGAATCGATTCATGTTTTGAATCGCCGTGTAGATGAAGAAGACGATGTAGCCGGCAACCGCCAATTTAAGAAGGTTGGCAAACCGGCGTGTCCAACGTTCCTGTTTGACCAGTGATTCAACGGCGCCTGCCAGACGTTTAAAACCTTGAGGATCGTTTTGTGGGCCTTGTTCCATCTCTTATCCTTTATAATGGTGATTTAGTCATTCGCATTTTACCTTGTAAACACTCATGACCCAACCGAATCTGGAAAAAACCGACACACAATCAAAACTTGATGAAGTCCCTGTAGAAAAAGTCGTGCACGATTTCGATATAGAGGCTTTTCTCAAACAGTTGACTCAGCGTCCCGGCGTTTATCGGATGTATAACGCCAAGGGCAAGGTAATTTATGTCGGTAAGGCCAAAAATCTTAAGCGCCGTGTGTCCAGTTATTTCAAAAAATCACACGAAGAGATCAAGACGGCTGCGATGGTTGCGCAAGTTGCGTATATTGAAGTGACCGTCACAGACACCGAAAGCGAAGCGCTGATTCTGGAAAATACTCTGATCAAACGTTTGAAGCCGAAATATAACATCCTGTTTCGTGATGATAAGTCTTATCCCTATATTTTTGTTTCAACAGGGAAAACCTTTCCATCATTAAGTTATCATCGTGGTGCGAAACGTAGGGTGGGAAAATATTACGGTCCATTTCCAAATGCGTCGGCAGTTCATCAGACGCTGCAGGCGCTGCAGAAGATATTTCCGGTCAGACAGTGTGCCGAAAGCGTATTTAATAACCGTTCCCGTCCGTGTCTCCAATATCAGATAAAACGTTGTTCTGGCCCTTGTGTCGACGGGTTGGTGACTAAGCAGGAATATGACGAAGACGTTCGCCACACTCTGATGTTTTTGGAAGGTAAAAGCTTTGATGTCATCGATGAGCTAGGCCGTAACATGGAGGAAGCTTCCGAGGCGCTGGATTTTGAGAAGGCGGCGGTTTACCGTGACAAAATTGCGGCTTTGCGTGCCATTCAGAGCCAGCACCTGATAAACCAGCCTGGCGCTAAGGATATGGATGTATTGGCGGTTGCTGAGCAAGCCAATCAGATTTGTGTCTGTTTGATGATGTATCGTGGAGGTAATCTTTGGGGGAGCGAGCATTTCTATCCAAAGCAGGTTGACCGTATTGACGACGGGAACAATGAATCAGCGGTTTTGTCGGCTTTTATTGCTCAGCATTATGAAAGCCATCCTGTTCCTGCAATTCTGTTGTTACCGAGTAAGCTGGAAGAGCAGAAGTTGCTGGAAACATGGCTTTCCGAAAAACGTCAGCAAAAAGTTAAGATTCAACAGCCTGTGCAGCAGACGGCCAAGGGTTTGATTCAATTAGCCTCGACCAATGCGATAACCGGGTTGAAGCAGCATCTTGGTCAGAAGGCCAGCCAGTTTGAACGGGTGAAAGCCTTGCAGGAAGTATTGGCACTGGCTAAGCCCCCCGAACAGATGGAGTGTTTCGACATAAGTCATACTCAAGGAACTCATACAATAGCCAGTTGTGTTGTGTTTACGGATGGCGTTCCAAATACTCAGATGTATCGCAAATTCAATATTCAGGGAATTCAGCCTGGAGACGATTATGCAGCGATGCATCAAGCGCTTGAACGTCGTTACAGCCGTATTCAAAAAGAAGATGGGCGATTACCTGATTTGATTGTTGTCGATGGCGGTAAAGGGCAGCTTAATCAAGCCATAGATGTGTTGAAGTCGCTTAATCTTGAATCGGTGCCTTTGGTGTCGGTTGCAAAAGGAGAAGGGCGCAAGGCGGGGCTGGAAATTCTCTATACGCCATTCAATGAAGAAGGCATTGATCTCGAATCGGACGATATTGCTCTGCATCTAATCAATCATATCCGGGATGAGGCACACCGATTTGCAATCACTTCACATCGCGCTAAACGTACTAAAGCACAAACTTCATCCAGTTTAGAGTCGATCGCCGGGATTGGACCAAAAACCCGTAAGTCCTTATTATTGCACTTCGGTGGTCTGAATGAGATTAAAAACGCATCGGTGCAAGAGTTGAGTAAAGTTAAGGGAATCAGTTTGGAAAAGGCTCAGACAATTTACGACTTTTTTCATGGAAGCCTTTAGGTCGCCTGAAGCAGCACTCCAGATTTTGAACAGGCCTGTTTGAATTTGTATGTAAAAATTAAGGTTATTGTTTCTTATAGGGGATTTTAACGGATTAAATACCGTTTAAACGTGATAGTATTAGTGATAATTTGAATTCGTAATTTTGGTTAATTTTTTAAGAGAAACATTTTGAAGATGAATGTTCAGTCCATTCCCATGATCATGACTTGGTCTCGAGTCGTTTTAATTCCTGTATTTTTGATTTGTTATTACGCACCGATTGAGGATGCCCGTTTTTGGGCTGGTTTGGCGTTTATGATTGCCGCCATCACAGATTGGTTTGATGGTTTTCTGGCCCGTAAACTCGGTTCTGACAGTAAGTTGGGTGCGTTTTTGGACCCGGTGGCTGACAAGTTGATCGTTGCGGCGGCGTTAATCGTGGTTGCGGCAGAGTATCATGACAATATATGGGTTATCCTTTCGGCTGTTGTTATCATGATGCGGGAAGTCGGTATCTCTGCCTTACGTGAATGGATGGCCGAAAATGATGCACGAGAAGTGGTGGCCGTTTCCAAGTTAGGCAAGATCAAAACCGCTTCACAGTTGGCCGCTTTGACTTGGTTGCTGTATGGTGGTGAACTATGGGGTGTTGACTGGGGAGCACTCGGTTTCCCGATGCTTTATTTCGCAGCGGCGCTGACAGTGATTACTTGGGTGCAATATACCCGTGCGGCGTTACCTGAAATCATTCGTTCAACGGAATCAAACACTTAGTTTGCATTAAGAATTTATAACTCGTTTATAGCTACCGGGGCAAGAGTGAAAAAACGAGATTCTTTAATAAAATAGCTTGACCTTAATTGGGAAAGCCCTATAATACGCCCTCATCAGCGGGAATAGCTCAGCGGTAGAGCACAACCTTGCCAAGGTTGGGGTCGCGAGTTCGATCCTCGTTTCCCGCTCCAATATGGCGGAATGGCAGAGTGGCTATGCAGCGGATTGCAAATCCGTGGACCTCGGTTCGACTCCGGGTTCCGCCTCCAATTTACCCCTCGTAAATTGACACGAATTCTTTCTAAGGTACTCCGGTACTTTCTGTATGCCCAGGTGGCGAAATTGGTAGACGCAGGGGACTTAAAATCCCCCGGTGGAAACACTGTGCCGGTTCGACTCCGGCCCTGGGCACCATTATTTTCTAAAAGACTTCATATCAACTTGTGAATATTCACATCGGTTTTTGAATCAGAGTGGTTTGTGAGCACTTAGATGGTTTGAATGTTGTTTCTATTCAGTGATTTGGCTTTGTAAAGTGCTTTGTCGGCACGAGAGAAGATTGAGTCCGATGTATCTCCTTGCGTATAGGCTGTTACCCCAAAACTGCACGTAATATTGGCTTTATCCAGAAAATGGGTATTGGCGATGATTTGACGTAATTGTTCCGCTTTCTCCGCCGCTTGTTCAAGTTTGGTGTTGGGAAGTATGGCAATGAACTCCTCACCCCCCCATCGGGCGAGCAGGTCACTGTCACGAAGGTGTTGCTTCAAGAGATTCGCAACACAGCGCAACACCTCATCTCCCATTTTATGTCCGTAGTTATCATTGAAAACTTTAAAGTCATCAACATCCACTAAAATGACACTTAAAGGGTGCGCATAGCGTTTTACACGATCGAGCTCCTGATGGAAGCGCTCTTCGAAACATCTTCTGTTGAAGGCACCAGTCAATACATCGTGTGATGCATTGTATTGAGCCTCTTCGACCTGTGACTTAAGTTTATGATTGAGTTTTATGAGTTCGCCGGCGCGTTGGTTGATAAGGCTTTCGAGCGTCGAGTTGTCGTTTTGAAGCAGTTGGTTTTGACGTCGAAGTTTTTTTTGTGCGTTTTTTTCTTCGTTTATATCGGTATGGGCGCCGATCATGCGCTCTACATTACCGTCAGCACTACGGGCGACGATTTTACCGGAGTCTTCGATCCACAGATAAGAGCCGTCGGCTTTTCTGCAGCGGTACTGAATTCGATATTCATTAATATCGCCACGGATGTAGGCTTCAAAGTGTTGCATGACCTTTTCATAGTCATCGGGATGGATGACATTTTCCCATGTAAAGACACTTTCTTCGAAGCTGTTAACTTCATATCCTAGCATGCGATACCAGCCTGGACTGCGTTGTACGTGTCCAGTCGTGGCGTTCCAGTCCCATACTCCGTCGGAGACGATGTCGAGAATGTATCCCAGTGTGGCATCCGCTTCTTCCAATGAAGCATGGTTGTAACGTGAAGACATAGTTACTCACCGCCATATAATATCCTAGACTCTAAGTATAAAACTAAAAGCGATTCATTGCTAATGTTATGAATTTTAATAAAAAAAATTTATTTTAAGACATTTGTCCTACTTGTTAAAAAGCAGGTAAATGTAAAAAAATCACTTTTTAATATTGACGTGTGAAATTTTCCCATTTAGTATAATCGTAAAAGGATGCATGGATTCTTGAATAATAACTAACCAAAAGGTGGACGCATGACAATTAAAGAAGTTATTACAATCGGTATGTTTGGGTTTGTATTGACCGGAACTTCGGCAGTAGCGGATGCAGCAGAGAACATTCAATTACAGACAAGAGACCAGATTCAGTTGCAGAATCAGGATCGAGTCGGACCGGAAGTTCCTAAAAGCACTAGTAACCAGTATCAGAAACAGAATAAGAATACCTATGAATATCGCTACGAGAAGCAGCAACAGATAAGCAATGGTCAGGGTGATCGTAGCGTTAACCGTCCAATGAACCGTAGCTTTGATAGTGGAGTGAAGAATGGCGGTTCAATGGGAATGAATCATTCAGGTGGCGCGGGCAAGCGCTAATTCCTTTTTTGATTTGTCGTTAAACTCAATTGGCCCGGCTTGTTAGTAACCGGGCTTTTTTGTTTTCGGGGCCTGGTTAATGGGCATTGGTTTTGTTATGAGGTTAGAAGCTACTGCCTTTTATTTTGTTATATAGGGCTAACTTTGAGTGAACCTGGTATTTGAAGAAAATGTTTTTCATATGGGTTTTGACGGTGTTCAAACTAATATTCAGCTCGTCTGCGATTTTTGGGTAGTTCTTCGCTTGTAGAAGCAATTTGATGATTCGTTTCTCCGTAGCGGTCAGCATCGGCATTTCTGTGCAAACACGATTGCACTTAGAGTAGAAAATTTTACTTTCCTGATCATAGAGTGGTTGAACAATGGCTTGAAAAAGCTTATTAATTTTTTTCAAGTTGGTGAGATTTGGTTTTTCATTTTCATGAAAGACGAAGATTGAATAACCGATTTTTTGATCATCGTAACTGAAAATAGGTAACACCAAAGCTGATTGGAATTTAATAGCTTGTTCAAGTTGTTGGCACTTGGTCTCGGTTAATAAACCCTCAAAAAAATTGAAAAGTGTTCTGAATTCGGTGTAACTGCCTTCTTCCAACATTTCGGTTTCATGTTGCTTCATGAAATTTGAAAGGTCCAGTTGACCGGGAACGACGTTCAGTTTTTTCAAGTTCTTAATCAGTTGTTTTTTTCTATCCAGAATAAATTCAAGTTGTAATCTGCCCTGTTGTTCCAAGCAAATCGCCATGATTTTGCATTCTGTTGTTTCGGTGATGAAAGGCACCTCCGTCTTAAGTATGGCTTGTATGTTGTGACCATAAATCAAGCAGGATTGGATGTGTGTGAGTTTTTGTAGGAACTCCGTATCCGTAAATAAATTGGTTACCGATGAACAAGGGCTTTTAGCTATGTTGTCTGGAAGGTTGTGCATTGAAGAAAATCCCTTTATCTAGTTTTTACCAACAATTTTATGAGGGTCATTATTTAAAAAGATAGCAAAAATAACGGTATTTTGTTGATAAAAATCAAGATTGAAAAACATAGAATCAAATTTATGAAAATTTCCCCCGAACGGGGGATGCAAGCGTATTAGGTTTTGTTTATACTTAAGCCCAGAATACCATAAAATACTTATGGGTAATTTTACTTACCCTTGGTCGGGTGACACTATAAATTCAGAAAAGATCGTATCGGAGGATGGAAATGCAAATATCTAAAATGTTCAAACTGAGCATGATTGCTTCAGCTTGTTTGATGGCAGTGCCAACCGTTCAAGCGGGTCAAATTGTAGGTGTTGCCCAAGGCACTCCTAGTTCAAATTTGACTGAAGAATGGAAAAATGGCTTTGGTGGTTGGAATCTTGGAAATATTGAAGTCAAAATAGTTGATGCGGAAACCGGTGCGGTTTTGAATAAAACATTTAATGAAACCGATGGTTCTTATAACGCTATGGTTTCGGGTGATACCTTCCAAAGTTTGATCTACGATGGCGTAGGATCAGGGACTTTAATGGGGCGTCTGACCGGTAAAAACTGGCCGGTTGGTGAACCGGCGGGAATCAAGGTCATTACAACCGATACAATCAGTAACTTAACAAACGGTCGCCCGGCAAGTTGTATTATGACAACCTCTTATCTGAGTGCGGATGACTTAAGCACGGAAGAAACGAATTTGGGTTATACCGGTTATTTAGATACCGCTAAACCGGCTCCGACTTTATGCGGCAGTCCTTACCAGACACATAAGCGTTTTAAAGTGGCGGCCTTACCATCCTCAGCTACTTTGGATGGTTCGAAAGGAATCGACATCGTTTTCAATGTTGATAAAGGCGTCACCAGTTCTGCTGAGACTGCTGTCAGACGATATACGGTTCTTCAGAAGTTGAACAACTACACCGACAAACGCCTTGATGGCTTTAAAATCGAGTTAGGTTTTGGTGTTGGTGCTGATTTCAAGAAAATTACGGATGCATCCTATGCCGATTCAGTAAGAACCAATCTGCATTTGGCGGTAGGTGATAATACTGATGCGGATACAACGAACAATTTTTGGGATTTAACCGACCTGGCAAAATTCTCAACTGGTTTGTTTGGTATTGACGACAAGGTGATTACGGACCCTGCAGATCCTAATTATGATCCTGCTACAGCCGATCCGAATGGTTTCTTCGATACCCGTTCGGCAGGTTATGATGTGACATTGGCGGATGCAGGCACAATTCAATCTGTGGCTGTGAAGACGAGTAATTATCCAACTTTATTCGGTAAGTGGATTCCGAGTACGTTTGTTCCGGCAGGTATTTTCTTCGATCACGACAGTGATGCCACAACGGATGCGTTATTGCGCGCATTTTGGGACGGTACCCAATGGAAATATGGTCAGAAAGAAAATTTTGCACCTGTTCCTATGAGTGTTTTAGAAACATGGTCTCTTGATTCACGTTATTCAGTTGATCGAATTGAAGATTTGCTGAACCTGGGATTGACTTATATGGTTGAAGTTGGTGATGTAAGCGCCTTGCCTCAAGATACGTTTACTATCCGCATGGTGCCAATCGTATCGACGGATCAAACGGCCCCGACAGGGACTACGGCCCCGACTGATTTAACTGGATATATTCCAGCCAGTGGTAATGCATTCAGCGTTTACGATAATGGTAGCTTGTTAGCAAGTATCCTTGGTTTCTTGGGATTGGGAGCCTTGATTGCACGCAGAAAACTGTCTAAATAATCGTCTCTAAAGTCGATTAAACAAAAGGGCGCACCACTCAGATGATAGGCTTTGCAATTCGCTATGCAGTCTGGGTGGGAGCGCTCTTTTTTTTGCTTTTCTTTGATGGGTTGAGCCCGCTCTTTATCGTTAACCAGCTTCAAACCGGATTAACGATTCACATCACCCACCTTTGGGTCTCTATTTTTGATCTTCCCGTTCATTTTCAAGCCGAGAGTCTTTTGTTGGATAATGGCATGCATTTGAAGATTCTGCATGAGTGTAATGGTCTGACCCCATATCTTTTATTGGCAGCGGCGATTCTTGCTTATCCTACTTCTTTACAGAGCAAAGCCCTGTGGCTGTTGATTGGGTATTGCGCTGTGTTAGTGATCAATACGCTTCGTATGCTTTTTATCACGTTAGTTGTTATAGACCAGCCGGAGCAGTTTCATTTGGTTCATGATTGGATTGGACGATACAGTGTTGCATTGTTGACCTTGGGACTGTTTTATCTGTACACGAATTATGTTCGGATCATTCAAAAGAAAACATTCACAGGGTGAGTTGTTTCGGGTGTTTTACAGTTGGTTTCTATCTTTTACAAAGCCAGCAGGCCTGCTCGTTTTTTAAAACAAGTCAATCCTTTCACACACTGTTATTATGGTTGGATTTTGCGAAGAAACCATGCTGGTCGATAAATTCTACAGTATCTTCAAAGCCCGAATTGACAGGTCTGGAAGGCTCTAGTAGACTGCATTTCAAATAGAACTGCTCTCAACCTTTCCAGAGAATAAAAATAACATTATGAATAAAGTCATTGACCTTAAGGGGTCTATTCTTTCTTTAACGGTTTTAAAACTTTTCAGTAACGACATTGAACAGACCAAAGAGGCGTTGGAAGCCAAGGTCAGTCAAGCTCCTGATTTTTTCGTCGGCATTCCAGTGGTCTTAGAGCCGGAAGTCGATAATTTGGATCCCACCTTTTTGGCACTTTTAGTTGAGCTGTTGCATCAGAAGCAGATGATCCCTATCGGGATAAGAACCCAGGATGAGGCTATTAAAGAGCAGGCGAATTATGCAGGGCTGGCCGTATTTACAGAAGAAGTGAAATCCAAAAAACGACCAAAAGAGAAAAAAGAGCAGGGTGGTGCCGAAGAGCAAACGGGTCTTAAAACCGCGATGGTCGTCAATCACGCAGTACGTTCCGGTCAGCAGATTTATGCTAAAGATCGTGATTTGATCGTTATGGGATCGGTGAACCCGGGTGCCGAGATCATTGCCGACGGTAACGTTCACGTTTACGGTACCATTCGAGGCAAGGTGTTTGCCGGCTCTCAAGGTGAAATCTCTGCACGGATTTTCGCCCAGAAGATTGATGCGGAACTGGTCTGCATTGCCGGGCTATATCAGTTATCGGAAGATATTCTGCCTGAGTATAAAACCGGTTTTGTCGAAGTTGCTTTAATGAACGAACAATTAAATTTTAAGCTACTATAATTAAACAAAATTTTTAAAATCATTTAGAAACATTTCACCATCTTTAGATAGATGTTAAAGGAGTCAGAGTGTCTCGTGTAGTCGTAGTGACCTCCGGTAAGGGAGGCGTGGGTAAAACCACCACAAGTGCAAGTTTTTCAACCGGTTTGGCTTTAAAAGGCTATAAAGTTGCGGTCATCGATTTCGATGTGGGTTTGCGTAATCTTGACCTCATTATGGGGTGCGAACGCCGTGTGGTTTATGACTTCGTCAACGTCGTGCAAGGTGAAGCGAGTCTACAGCAGGCACTGATCAAAGATAAGCGTGTACCGAACCTGTACATTCTTGCAGCGTCACAGACCCGTGATAAGGACGCCCTGACTCTTGAAGGCGTCGAGAAAGTCATCGAAGATTTGAAAGAAGCCGGGTTTGACTACATCGTATGTGATTCTCCAGCAGGTATCGAAAAGGGCGCGCAATTGGCACTTTATTTTGCCGATGAAGCGTTGATTGTCACCAACCCTGAAGTTTCTTCGGTACGTGATTCGGATCGTATTCTGGGCATTCTTCAGGCGAAATCCAAACGTGCGGAAAACGGCGACGCTCCGATCGTCGAGCATTTGGTTCTGACTCGATACAACCCGGCACGCGTAGAGACTGGTGAAATGCTGTCAGTCGAAGATGTAATTGATCTTCTGAGTGTGAAGTTGTTGGGTGCGATTCCGGAATCGGAAGATGTATTGAATGCATCAAATGCCGGTTCTCCTGTCGTTTTGGATGAGAATTCAGCGGCGGCACAGGCCTATAACGATGTGGTTGATCGCTTCTTGGGCGAAGAAATCGAGCATCGCTTCTTGACGGTTGAGAAAAAAGGCCTATTCAAAAAATTGTTTGGCAAGTAATAGGGAGTAAAGAATGGCATTACTCGATTACCTAATTGGACAAAGAAAAAAGAAATCGGCTAATGTGGCCAAAGATCGGTTGCAGATCTTATTGGCGCATGAGCGTTCTGAACGTAATACTCCGGATTATTTGCCGAAGATGCGCGAAGAAATTCTCGCTGTGATTTCCAAGTACGTTGATATCGATCAAGACAAACTGCAAATATCAGTGGATGAAGCAGATGGTTTTGAAGTGTTGGAATTGAATTTGGTTTTACCTGAAAATCATTGATTTCATTGAGTATTTTGATTAAAAAAGCCCGGTTTTACCGGGCTTTTTTTGTTCTTTGTTTTTATGACAGTTTTATGAAATTTAGGGGTGTAAAGAATATTTACTCTACCTATTACCCAACGCCTTGATTAGGATGAAATTACCATAAATGAGACTTGGGCAGGAGTATAAATAAAACTTCCACCCAAGTAAGCAATTCTATTTTTTTTGTAAAAAGGGTGATAAAAATGAGTTTGAACAAAAAGGCCATTTGGACGGCGATGTTTACAGCTTCACTAGGATTGACCGCGTGTGGTGGAGGATCTACCACAGCGTCTAATACCGTCAGCGGTACTGTTGCAGATGGTTACCTTGCCGGTGCTAAGGTCTGCCTTGATTTAAACGCAAACAAATTGTGTGATGCAGGTGAACCAAGTGCAACTACCGATGCAAACGGTAAATATTCATTTGAAGCGACTCCTGCACAAATCGCCAGTGCGGCAGTGATCGCCAAAGTGATTGGTGGTGAAACCATTGATAGTGATATTGGTGGTGTGGTTGCCAAGGATTATGTCCTTTCTGCACCGGCAGGGAAGCCGGAATTTGTTAGCCCGATTACAACCATGGTTCAATCGAAACTCGAATTAAACCCTTCAATGACGCCTGCACAGGCAGAAGCCAGCGTCAAAAGCGAATTGGGTGTGACGGCCGATACAGACGTTGATTTGTATGAAAACTTCATCGAAGCGGGTAAAGCGGGTGATGCAAACTACAAAGTGATTCACCAGACCGCTCAGGTGGTGGCACGTGTATTGGCGACATTCTCGGAAACCTTGACAACGACTTTGCAGAACCAAGGTGTTCAGCTGACGGATGAAGACGCCAAGAAAATCCAATTGATCGTTGCTAAAGCGGTTAGCGCTAAGTTGCCTTCGATTTATTCTGCGGCCAAGATTCATATTGAAGACAATGGTGAAGTAGACGTTGATTTTGCCGATAGCAAGTCGAATGAAACAGAAGACGCAACTTTGTCATCTATGACTGGCCAAGATTATGAAGATTCTAAATCAGAACTGACTCTTTTAGAAACTTCTGAAAGCATTACTCCGGTAGAGGCTATGAATGCAGGTGGCGCGGTTTTCATGAACATGCGCATGCAAGAGATGAAGCAGACTAGCACGACTGATACGACTTACACTGAAACGCAGAAAACACCGATCGTTGAAGTGATGGGAATGTTGAAGGATGCATTTTACCAGGCCAAGGTGGATGTGCAGTCATTCCTTGGGCTGAAAAGTGAAGATGAAGTCGCAACCCGCTTGGCCGCTAAAGCACCTGAAGACGAGATTAAAAGCATGCCTGTAACTCAGAATGCTGATGGTTCGATTACTTTTAAGACTCCTGACGGTCACCAACTTCAGGTATTCAGTGTTGCTAAGATGTCTTTGGCAGGAAAAACAATGGATATTGAAAAGGGTATCGAAGATTTCGACGGAGCAGATGCAAGCGTTACGTTTGAAGAGGGGGATTACGTCTATCAGTTCGCCTATAGCGAAACACCGGATCTACATTTAGGTAACATCGGTAATCTTAAGGGCTTCAGTGAATTGTGCCCAACGGTTGAAATTCCAGGTATAGATGGCGATTATGCATGTGATCTAGTTGGTTCATACGAGCTTGGCGGTACCATGGACCCAGCGACTGGAGCTTACACTCAATATACCTTTAGCGATTACATCAACAGTTCGGAAGTACGTAAGGATGCCATTAATCAAAAGTACTGGAAAGAGGAACAGTTGAGCTTCTATATTAAGGATGCAACGGCTGAAACGGTTGCTATGTGTAACTATGAAGCAGATGCGAACGGTATGCCAGTCAAATCGGCCGATGGTTCCATCGCTTGTAAAGCGAACACAGAGGTGGTTCTTGGTAATGTTGTAACCGGAGCTTTGGCGGACACTACACCGTATGTTGCGGTGCCTATGGGACGCTATGAGGATAATAAACTTGAGGTTGGTTATCAGGTGTATACAACCGATGGTACAAATCCTTACCGTCTTGATGACAGTATTGCGGCAGACGGTTCTGTTAGAACGGGAATTTTCAAACCGTTTAACCTGAGTGCTATGCAGCGTATTATCAATACATACAATGCAACGGACAGCACTTCTAGTTCAGAGCCTGTTTCAGGTTCTACTGGCAGTACAGTTGGGTTCGTTCAGTAAAGAGATTAATCTCAAAATTATAAAAGGGGCTTTTAGCCCCTTTTTTGTTTATCACGGTTATTCTCTGTAGGGTGAGTGTTCCGAGCATTCCTCAATGTAATCTTCTATGGCGTTTCTTTCTTCAACGATAAACTGAGCCAAGCCTTCCGGAAATGGATTTGGACTTACCCAATGTGACGATTGGGTTTCGACGGGGATAAATCCTCTGGCAATCTTGTGTTCTCCACCCGCACCGGGTTCAAAGCGTTCCAGCTTATGTCTTATCGCATATTCAATTCCCTGATAGTAACAGGCTTCAAAGTGCAGGTTTTTGACCTCTTCGATGCAACCCCAGTGTCGTCCATATAGAATCGTATCGCTTCGGTACATCAGTGCACCGGCTATGCATACGCCGTCAGGGTTGTCCGCCATGACCAGTACGGTCTGGTCCGGAAGCGATTTCGCCACAGATTTAAAAAAGCCTTCGTTAAGGGTCGGAGTACTCCATTTTTCGGTAAAAGTCTTATGGTAGAAGTAATTGAATCGCTTCCAATCATCGTCGCTGGCAGTGTGTCCGTCCAGTACCCGTATATGGATGCCGGATTGATCAATGCTTTTACGTTCCTGGCGGATGTTCTTGCGTTTTTTTGCGGTCAGTTTATCGAGAAAGTCATCAAACGTAATGTAATCCCGATTGAACCAATGGAAGTGACAGTCGTGTCGGGTATAGAAATCAGTTTGTGTAGATAACCAGGCCTGTTCATTTTGGTTGGCGAATAAGCAATGCCATCCACTGAAACCGTGTGAGAGACAATATTGCTGAACTTGTTCAACCAGGAGGGATTGCAAAGGCTCTTTCCGGTGATTCTCAGAAACCAGTAACCTCGGACCGGTTACCGGACTGTATGGAATTGAGGTCACCAGCTTCGGATAATAGGGCAGACCAATTCTTTGCCAGGCATCCGCCCAGCTATGGTCAAAAACAAATTCGCCGTAAGAGTTATGCTTTTCATATAAGGGCATCGCGGCGACCAGATTGCCGTTTTGACGGACAGACATATGGTGTGGAAGCCAGCCGAATTCAGGGCTGACGCAACGGTGTTCTTCTAGCGCATCTAAGAACTCGTAACGAATGAATGGATTGTTATCGCTGACTAAGGCATTCCACTCTGAAGCGGGTATTTCATTAATGCGTTTATGGAATTCAATCCGGTAGTTTGGCATAGGGCGTTAGACCGATTAAAAGTGACCAGAGACAGATAGCGCATAGCGATGAAACCGTCTTTTAAAAAGCGATTTTTCAGTTTAAGTATGAGGATTATTCCCCTAAAAAACAACAGATGTGTTGCTTTTCGGGGAATTAAGAATGAAGGCTAGGATGTTCAGTGACGAATAACCGGGTCGAATAGGGATTGTTGTCCTAGCAGGAGATCGACTTCTTGGCGTTCTAGAAGATCCAAAGTATCGTCGATTCTGCCTTCTGATTTAAACATTAGATCGCAAGGCAGTTCGAACTTGGTTTGTTCGATTGTTTGCTGATTTAGGTTATCGATGAAATGTTTTAACGAATCCAGTACCTGATGATTTAGTTCACGGCTGCTCTGTTCCAGAATGATATTCTGTAACTGGTTAACCCAGTTCATCTGAGTAAGTCGTACGCGTTCCAGATGCTGTTTTATATCTCCTGATCTAAGTGCGTCCGGGTAGGCCTGAGTCAGTGTTTTGATGTCTTCAATGATCATTTCAGCGATCAGGATTGTTTGTTCCGATTCGTTGTCAAACTGTTCATCGATGAAATCCAGACAGGTTTGCACCTTTTGCTGTGTGGTGAGTTGTGCCATCATATGCTCCTTATGAATCTTAATTCCATGCGTCATAAAATTGACGTTTTTAATCGTATTTAACTGATTTCTATAGGGTTATATCAATTGCCGTGCCAACTTTAACCTGTATGCACTTGTGGGGTTAACTAATTGAAAGTAAAGCGTTATGTCGAATTTGTTAAAGTCGGTTTTTAACCGGGAAAATGTAGAAAAATTGGCAGGCCTGCTCAGTCTTGAATTACCTGAATTTCGTGAAGACGTCTTTATTGAAGCAATTTTTGATGAGGAGTGGGAGACGCGGGAGCTGAAGCAACGGGTTCGTCATGTGAGCCATGCCTTGCAGTCAACTACGGGGCTGTCTTATTGTGAGTCCTTAATTGTTTTACGAAAGGTATCGGTGCATTTTTCCGGTATTTTCCACTTTGTTTTCGCCGATTATGTCGGCTGTTTCGGTTTGGAAGATTATGACGTTTCCATGGAGGCTTTGGCTTTTTTTACATCAGGAAGCACATCGGAATATGGAATCAGAGAGTACCTGAACCGTGAGCCTGAACGAACGCTGCAATGGATGCTTCGCTGGACGGAAAGCGAAAACGAACATGTTCGAAGGCTGGCTAGTGAGGGCGCGCGTCCACGATTACCCTGGGCCACAAAGTTATCTTGGATCGAACGTGATCCTGATCGGGTTTTGCCTATCATTGAAGCATTAAAAGCCGACCAAAGCGCTTATGTCAGGAAAAGCGTTGCCAATTTGTTGAACGACCTGACTAAAACACGAGCGGACTGGGTGCTTGATTTGTTTGACCGTTGGAGCGACATGCCTTCCGATCAGCACGCACAAAGGACACAATGGATCATCAAGCACGCGCTTAGAACCTTGCTCAAGCAGGCAAACCAGAGGGCTTTGGCTTTGATCGGATATGAGCCGCCCGATTTTGACCTGGTTTGTAATTGGAACACAGACCATTCAGTTCGAATCGGAGAACGGTTCGGTTTTGGTTTCAGTTTAAATAGCTCGGCTGGAAGACTTGGACGTTTGCGGCTAGAATACGCGCTCACTTTCAAAAGAAAGCAGCAGGGAGCCTACCGTAAAGTATTCAAAATCGCTGAGGGCGATTATGAAGAAGTGAGCAGGCATTTCAGTAAGCAGCATGATTTTAAGCCGATCAGTACGCGGCGTTATTATGCCGGAACCCATTTCATTGAACTGGTCGTGAACGGGGTTGTTCTAGCGGCGAGCGAATTTGAATTGCTTGAAGCGCAAGAATAAACCAATAGGAAAAACGTGAGCACAAACAGTCACATACCGGTGTTGTTTCAAAACCAGGATTTTGTCGTCATCGACAAGCCTGAGGGGCTGAATGTGCATTCTGAAGATTCAGCAGGCCTGGTTGTTTTACTGAAACAGCAACTTGCCGTTGAAGAGCTTTATCCGGTTCATCGCTTGGATAAGATGACTTCGGGACTGATGCTGTTCGCACTGAATAAATCGACGGCACAAACATTTCAACGCTTGTTTGAAGCCCATGAAGTCCAGAAATATTATCTTGCAATCTCCGATCAAAAACCTAAGAAGAAGCAGGGAACGATTAAAGGGGATATGCTGCCGGCTCGTAGAGGAAGTTGGAAACTCGCCAAGTCGAATGACAATCCGGCAATCACTCGTTTTGTCAGCGTTTCGGTTCAGCCGGGTGAACGGCTTTTCCTGTTGAAGCCGGTGACCGGACGGACACACCAGATTCGCGTGGCCCTGAAGAGTATTTCTGCGCCGATCTGTGGCGATGAACGTTATGCCAGTGCAGAGGTCGCTAAACACGAAGATCGAGGTTATCTACACGCTTATGCGGTCGAGTTCGAACTGTTCAGCGAGCATTACCGATTCGTCTGTAAGCCGGAACATGGCCGGCGTTTTCTAAGTCCTCAGTGTCGACATAAGATAGAGGAATGGTGGGCACCTTGGGATGTGTTTAGTAAGGCGTGAATTCCAATAAATCCATTAAAATCATTTTGTTATATGTTTATTTAAAAAGAATTTTTAATTATGTCAAAGTCTGAATCCGATAAAAACCAGCCTTTCTGGGAAACTAAAACCCTGGATGAAATGAGTCAAGAAGAGTGGGAATCTCTTTGCGACGGTTGTGGTTTATGTTGTTTGAATAAGCTGCAGGATGAAGACACGGAAGAGATTGTTTATACACGCGTTGTTTGCCGCTATTCGAACCTGGAAACCGGTCAATGTTCCGATTACGCCAACCGCTCCGTCAATGTTCCAACCTGTGTACAGCTGACTAAAGAAAGGGTCGCGGAATTCGACTGGTTGCCGGACAGTTGTGCTTACCGTTTGATCTATCGAGGTCAACCATTGCCTGAATGGCATCCTTTGGTTTCCGGCAAGTCAGACTCTATGAAAAAAGCCGGATACGGCATCACGGCTATCCCGGTCGTCATCGACAACGGGAATTTGGATTATGAAGATTATTTGATTGAAAAGCCCTAAAAACTGCGGCTGAACGATTAAAGAGCTTCGACAGATCTTCTGTTGAAATAAAATCCTAAAAAACTGGCGGTATTTATTTCCATCCAGCCGGCGGTTTTCTATACTATGGCTAAATACTTAGTCAATGGAGAACCATGCCATGAAAGAAGGCTCCTGGATCAATCTTCCCAGTCTTTCCCTGTCTGTAAAATCCTTGTTCACCGGTTATATCCTCGTCACTGGAATTGGACTGATGATGGCAGGCGTACAGATAATGTTGACCCATGGTATGGCGGACGGTAAATTCGGTCTTTCGGTGGATGATATCGTCTATAGTTATTATGGAAACCGTCAGGGTTCCAAGCTTGAAAGCAAGCTGCATGGGTCCATGAAAGACAAGGCGACTCCGCAAGAGAACCTGACATTGATCAAATGGGCCCGGAATGGTTCGCCGGAAGCCGAATGGCAACCCGTCATCAAACCGATCGTAGAGGCAAAATGCGCGGTTTGTCATGCTCATATTTCGACTTTGCCGAATATAACCAAATTCGAAACGATGAAAGAGGTTGCGAAGATTGATCATGGTGCTGAAATCAGTGCATTGACACGGGTGTCACACATTCATCTGTTTGGTATCGCTTTCATTTTTTTCTTTATCGGTTTTATCTTTTCGATGGCGGTGGGAATAAAGCGTTGGATCAAAGCCGTTATCATTTTCATTCCGTTTGCATTTCTAATCATAGATGTCGCTTCCTGGTGGTTGACCAAAATCAATCCAAGCTTCGCTTACCTGGTCATCATCGGTGGGTTTGGATATAGCTTGGCTTCGGCTTTCATGTTGTTCACTTCTCTGTATCAGATGTGGATTATGCCTTGGAAAGGGCAAACGTCGGATGAGAATACCTGGCAGCAACAAGGTAAGTAATCCTTCCGTTGTGTGTTATTCGTAATTTATGGGTAATAAAAACCCATATATATACTTGGGTTTTAGCATTATACGGTATAGAATGCACGTGGTTTTCATGGTGATGGAATGAGATTACAGTTCTCATTCATTGTGGATGATTGGTTTATCAAGACTATTTTTCAAAATCCAGTTTAAATAAAATCTAAAGACAGCCGATACATAGAGTGAATCGGTTGAACGCTTTAGGCGGTTCAAGGAAGAGCCGTATGCTTCAATTTAATGTATGGCTTAAATGGAGATGATTTTGCAGGACGCATTAGAGGATTTTTCTAACTTGTCGGTTGTTGTCTTTTCTTTGGATGACAGCAATATTGTGTACGCGAACCCCCGAGCTTCTGAACTACTAGGGTATTCCGACCGCGAACTGTTTGACACACCAATCAAGCACATCGTTTCAAAATCGTTCTGGGATGGATATCTTTCCGATCTACCATCCGAAAATTCCAACAATATCGAAACCTCGCACGTTGTCCAATCCGAATGGCGAACAAAGGATGGCCGAGATTTAATCATGGAATCCAATGTCAATCTGCATAGGTGGCAGGATCAGCAAGTCGGCGTCTGCATTTCAACCAAGACGAACCTTGAAAAGGTCAGTGATTCCAAACTTCGCTTCATCAATGAACTCTACAACCTTCTTAATGGTATCAATAAGTTAATTGTCCATGTTTCTTCACGCGAAGAGCTGTGTTTCCAGTTGGCTCAGACAATCGTAGAAAATTCGACAATCGATTTTGTTTGGACAGGCCTGGTCAATAGGGAAGAGTCCAGAATTGACATCAAGCACAAGGCGGGCTGCTGTCAGGAATACATTGATACTCTCGATATCTCCCTGTTGCCTGATTCTGAGCTGTCTAAAGGGCCACCGGCCCAAGCCGTTCTGCAAAATCGGGTTTTTGTTAACGACGACACCAATAGAAATCGTTTTATGGCGCCTTGGGAAGCCAAAATGACGGAATGCGGGTTTCGCTGTTCGGTTGCTTTGCCTTTGCGTCAGGGTGACCGGGTTGTTGGTGTGGTGACATTTTATTCGAAAAAATGGCGCTTCGACAGTCCGGAAGAAAAAGAACTTTTGGACAGCATGGTTGTCGACTTGAACTATGTTTTGAACCGTTTCAACGAACAGAGTCAAAGTGAGTTGTTCTTTGAAAGCGCTAAACGCAGTCCTAACTGGATGATGGTGTGTGATCAGTCGGGTACAATCGAATTCGTCAACGACAGTGTTTGTCAGATCACCGGCTATTCCCGTCAAGAATTGTTGGGAATGAAACCATCGATATTCAAATCCGGTAAGCACGTTGAGTCGTTTTATAAAGATTTCTGGGATACGATCCTTGCCGGCGAGACATTCAATGGCGTGTTCACCAACAAAAAGAAAAATAATGAAATTTTCATTCTCGATGCCACCATCGTACCGGTAAAGCATTGCGACGGTTATAAATACGTTTATGTCGGTAAAGACATGAGCCGCGAAATCGAACTGACACAAGAACTCAGCTTCGTCACTTATTACGATCCGATCACAAAGTTACACAACCGAACCTTCTTTACAAAAGAGCTTGAGAATATCATCGCCAATGCCCATCAGCAAAAAACCTCTATGGCGTTGATGGTTGTCGATATCAAGAATTTTGCGATGATCAATGACACCTACGGTTTTGAGACCGGTAATGATATCCTTACTCAAGTTGCATCGCGACTTTCGCTGAAGGTTTGCGAGAATGATATTGTTGCACGATTCGGCAGTGATGAGTTTGCCATTGCTTTGCAGGGGTTAGAGTCTGATGAAGAGATCTATGCGATGGTCAACAAACTGTTTGACTGTTTGGTCCAACCGATCAAGCTGTCCAACCAGAAGGGTTCGATCCAGCTTAATTGTGATTGCGGCGTCGTAACCTATCCGGATGGGTCCAAGACGGTGAATGATTTGATTCATAATGTCGATTTGGCTTTGGTCAATGCCAAGAAATCGAGCAGTCAGAGCATTCAATACTATGAACCGGACATGAACATTCGTGCGAAGGTGTTTTTACAGACTTATCATGCTTTGCAACAGGCTGTCGCCGACCAAGACTTTGAGTTGCACTATCAGCCGTATTTCGAAAGTCGTACTGATATCATGGCAGGAATCGAATCCTTGATTCGTTGGAGAAGGAACGGCGAATTGATTTACCCGGGAGACTTCATCGAAGAACTGGAGAATTCCGGTTTGATCTTAATGGTTGAAGACTATATCTTGGAGCATGTTTTCCAGAAAGCCGTTAGTTGGAGAAAGTATTTCGAGGATGGTCAACGTATCGCTATTAACCTGTCCGCAGTTAACTTCGAACATCAGAACTTGCTCGAGCGTATCCAGGTCATCATGGAGAGGACTGGAGTGGATCCACATTGGATTACTCTTGAGATTGTCGAAAGGGCTCTGATTGAAGACACACAATATGCCAAAACCGTTTTCAAGCAATTGCGTGAACTAGGCTTCAAGATCGCCATTGATGATTTCGGAACCGGTTATTCTTCTTTCGGTTATTTGCTTGAGTTGCCTGCGGATTATCTGAAAATCGACATGTCGATCATTCGCAAGATCAAAACAGATGACAAGGCGCTTGCTGTGGTGGAAAGTATTATCACGATGGCGCATAACCTTGAGATGCAGACGATTGCGGAAGGTGTTGAAGACAATGAGACCTTTAGACTGCTTAAGCTGATTGGCTGCAACATCATTCAAGGGTTCTTTAAGGCACGTCCGATGGATGCGGAAGCATTGGAACAGTTCATTCAGGGAAGATAAGTTTCGTCTTGGGTGTGAGAGGAACCGTAGTCGGTTAGTTTGAGGCTTCTGTTTAAGCAGAATTGAATAATTTGCCGTAGTGATTTAAACGGGCGATGTAAGAACCGCCCGTATAGAAGTGAGGTCGATTAGTGGTGGTGTCCGCCTTCACCGTGAGCGTGGCCATGTTCCAACTCTTCTTCCGTTGCATCACGAAGACCTGTTACTTCGATATCGAACGTCAAAGGCATGCCCGCAAGAGGGTGGTTTCCGTCTACAGTGACCTGGTCACCATCAACCGCAGTGATTTCAACAGAATGCATGCCCTGTTCAGACTGTGCCTGAAAACGCATACCGACTTCCAATGTTTCAACGCCTTGGAACATGCTGCTTGGAACTGTCTGAACCAATGCATCCACACGCTCGCCGTAGGCGTCTGCAGCCGGAATGGTTGCTGTGAATTTGTCCCCAACCGATTTCCCTTCCAACTCTTTTTCCAGACCTGGGATCAAGTTGCCGTGACCGTGGAGGTAGGCAAGAGGGTTACCGTTGGAAGCATCTAAAGTTTCGCCAGCTTCGTTGGTTAAGGTGTATTCGATTAAGGCGACTTTATCGTTTTGGATAGACATGATTAATTCCTAAGTTTTGAGAGTTTTAATTCATTACAAAAACGTTATGATACAGATACCGCGCACAAACTTCTAACTTTTGACAACTTTCGAGGAAAATCTATGCTTTGGTTAAAAACGTTCCATATTCTTTTCATGATGTCCTGGATGGCAGGTATTTTTTACCTACCGAGAATTTTCGTACATTTCGTGGAAGGGAAAGAAGCCGGCCAGGACGTAACACGTTTGGCGATCATGGCGAAAAAGCTCTACGGTTTCATGACCATCATGATGATGTTGGCGATCGGTACCGGAATCTGGTTGTGGCTGGCGTATTTTCCGCTTGCCGAGGGCATGGGATGGTTGCACGCCAAGATTGTCTTCGTGATCTTGATGTTGGTTTACCATATGTGGACCAAAGCACGCATGAAAGAGATGCAGGAAGGACACTTGGATCATAGCGGCATCTACTATCGCTGGGCGAACGAGATTCCACTCGTGCTGGTAACGATTATCCTGATTTTGGTTGTCGTCAAGCCGTTCTAATTCATGTGTATGATCAAACACGACCAAATTAGACTGGACTTCAAGTTGGCGCCGGTTACTGAAGAGCCGGTTTTCCTGCACGAAAAAGTAACGCCGTCCAATCATGGTCTTGCCGGGCCCTTTGTACGAAACCGGCAGGGTGAATTGGTCGGGTTCGATTCCAATCAAATTCATATTTCTCAGGACGAAGGAAAAACCTGGCAGGCCTGGCCACTTTTTGGTTCGGAGGATTTTTCGATTGACGATTCCCGTTCAATGATTTGTCTTGAATCCGGTGTCATTGTGTTGTCTTTTGTTAATACCGGGCGTAGGTATTTTAATTGGCATCGCAAGACCAATAAGCCGACTAAGAACTCATGGTTGTACCATTGGATTACGCGCAGTCTCGATGGAGGTAGAACCTGGGAAGAGCCGATTCGGATTCAGGCCGGTTATGCGGCGGCCACCACTTCGATTATTCAGCTTGAAGGCGGAGAAGTGGTTGTATCGGCACAGAATCTCGATTACGAAAACGGGCGTCACTACGCCTTGAGTTTTAGTTCTGAAGACGATGGAAAAACCTGGCAGGCCAGTAATCGACTTGATATTGGCGGACAAGGGCATCATGGCGGCTGCTATGAAGGGACTTTGATTGAATTGAAGGACGAACGCCTCTGGTATTGCATCCGCACCAACCGGGATTGGTTCTGGCACGCTTATTCGAATGACAAAGGACTAAGTTGGACGAGTGTTGAACCGGGATTGCCGGCTTCGAGTTCTCCCGGCATGCTGACCCGTCTGGCTTCGGGGCGATTGATGCTCTCCTATAATCAGCTCTATAAAGAAAATGAAACGACGGCCGTTCGCCGGGCGGGATTGTGTTCTGAAGTGGCGGCTTCTTGGCAACGTGAAGAACTCTCTGTAAGGTTCTCGGACGACGACGGTGACAGTTGGTCGAATCCGGTAGTCATCGCTTCTTGTCAGGGTGCATGGCTGGCCTATCCGATGGTATTTGAAGTAACACCCGGTGAGATCTGGCTGACCACCATGCAAAGCGAACTTAAAATCCGTTTTCTTGAACGTGACCTTGTTGGCTGAACAAGTGCTTACGAATTTTAAAATAGAGATCGTCAAGGTTTAACTGTCGTCAACCCCAATCCATTCCAGGCTTGCATGCCCCCTCTATACCAAAACAGTTTATGTGCGGGGTAACCCATATTAACGAGTGCAATAAGATTTGTCGGCGATTGTCCGCACCACGGGCCGTTACAGAACAGAACCAACTGTTTTGCTTTGGTGAAGTTCCAGATGCCGTCCTCGTTTTGCGCTCCGAAACGGTCGGTTAAAATTTCTTCCACCACTAAGGGTTCGTAACTGGAAGATTCCCGGTAAAGCTGTGTCCATGGAATGTTGATGGCGCTCGGTATCGTGCCTTTCGCGACCCAGTCCGGCGTCCGTGAATCAATGATCAGCAGGTTCTTATCACCTGTGGCTTTCTGTTTCAGAAACTGTATCATTTCCAGCTCTCCGATGGTGGTTACGCCCGGCAGTAGATTCATTGGCTGGACACAGAACGGCGGGCAAGAACGAGAGGTGAGAGCGTAGTCATCAATGATTTTATGCGTGGTATCCTGATTACGCATAATGGTAACCGGTTGGCCGTTATGCATGACCGTGAAACTTCCTATTTCGGGTGTGATGTTGACCTTGAGTTTAGTTTGCTCGGCGTGAGCCGGAAAAATGATAGCAAACGTAGCGATAAGCTGTACGACCAGTACTCGTAAGATGGTTTGAAAAGCCATGACTCCCCCTTATCCGATAGACTGGGTTGTAGATTCATTTTTTATTCTACAGTAGTCTTTGGTTGTGTAAAAATAACTAAATTCAATGGGTTATGGTTTATTTTTATGAGCGCTTCTATTGAGTCTGAAACGGGGTGTGTTGGAAATCATTATGGATAGCAGCTATTGCTGAGGTGTTATTTGGGTAGCTTAACTTCGATTTCGATGGATTGCACTTCCGTCTCATCCTCGCCTTTTTTGATGCCGCTTTTGATGGTCACGTCGTCTTTTTGAACGCCGAGCATCAGGTTCACATTGTCATCCTTGTCCTTACCTTCATAGCCGTAAAGCAGCTTGTCCTTTTTGCCGGTTCCTTTAAGTGGCAAGGTATCCTTTTCGCCTGTGGCAGCACCTTCGGAACTTGATGGCGGTTTTACCGGTCCTTCTATGGAAGAAGAGGGTGAAATACTGGAAGGTGTGTTATTCAACTCCAAGTTTAATGGCTTGAGTTGTTTGTCCGCCGTTTGCGATGTTGCCGGCTTTATTGTGGATTGCGTTTTAGGCGCCTCATTCTTTAGTTCATTCGATACTGGGTTTGAGGATTGCAACGGTTGTTGTGAAGAGGGTGCCTTTAAGGGGGCGGTCTGGTTATTTACGATACGCGGAGCTTTTATGCTCATGTAAAACCATGCACCGATTAGGCAAAGCAAAATGAACAGGCCTGTCCAGATAAGTAAAAGCCGCTTAGACATAGAATTTAAGCCTTATGGTGAGAATGAAAAACCGTAAATGAATTATTTTATGATTCACTGTGAATATTTTAGTGCCTTTGAGTGATAAATGCCTTAAACTTCCGCCGCTTTTATCTAGCCGTCATGAATGCGCACTGGATTATGATTTCGAGTAGTTTGATGTCTTATCTTTCATGGGGGATTCTGCTAGTATAATTCGTAAAGGGTCTTTCATAGGATGACTGCATGTCTGAAATGGTTGGTTGGCGAGAATGGGTTTCTTTGCCGGAATTGGGAATCCAACGCTTGAAGTGTAAAGTCGATACCGGAGCTAAAAATTCGGCGTTGCATGCGTTTGGACTCGAACCTTTTGATAAAGATGGCATGCAGTGGATCCGATTTTCAATCCACACCGATGAACAGGATCTGAGCCAAATTCAAATCTGTGAAGCCAAAGTCAATGATATCCGTGCCGTAACCGACTCCAGCGGCAATGTTAGCGAACGTTATTTCATACGTACGCGAATCCAAATCGGTGAGCACCGTTTAAAAATTTCGGTTTCCCTCACCAGCAGGGATACCATGACTTATAAAATGCTGTTGGGCAGGACGGCATTAAGAAAAGCGGGGTTGCTTGTTAATCCAACTAAATCGTTTATGCAAGGAAGTGAATAATGAAGATTGCCATCCTTTCCAGAGGGCCGGAACTGTACTCCACCAAACGACTTGTCGAAGCGGCGGAATCCCGTGGGCACGAAGTACAGATTATCGATGTGTTGCGTTGCTATATGAACATCAATTCGGTGAATCCTGAAATTCATTATAAAGGAAAAATTCTGGAAGGATTTGATGCGGTCATTCCTCGTATCGGTGCTTCGGTAACCTTTTACGGTACAGCTGTATTGAGACAGTTTGAGATGATGAACGTGTATCCGCTTAACGAGTCGGTTGCTATTACCCGTTCCCGTGACAAGCTGCGTAGTCTTCAATTGCTTTCGCGTCGGGGAGTTGGCTTGCCTGTCACCGGATTCGCGCATTCGCCTGATGATGTCGATGATCTTTTGAAAACGGTCGGCGGTGCACCGGTCGTCATAAAATTGCTGGAAGGGACGCAAGGTGTCGGTGTGGTTTTGGCGGAAACGCATTCTGCTGCAACCAGTGTTATCCAGGCTTTCAACGGCCTTAAGGCAAACATTCTCGTACAAGAATTCATCAAGGAAGCCGGCGGAGCGGACATCCGCTGTTTCGTGGTTGGCGGCAAGGTGATCGCCGCAATGAAACGCCAGGGTAAGGAAGGGGAGTTTCGTTCCAATTTACATCAGGGCGGTTCAGCTAATCTGGTTAAAATCACGGCGGCCGAGCGCGCTACTGCGGTTAATGCCGCGAAGATCATGGGACTTAACGTTTGCGGTGTCGACCTGTTGCGTTCCAATCACGGGCCGGTTGTCATGGAAGTGAACTCTTCGCCGGGGCTTGAAGGAATTGAAGGATCGAGCGGTAAGGACATTGCCGGAATGATCATCGAATTTTTGGAAAAAAATTCACATAAAAAACACAATCGTACCCGTACAAAAGGAACCGGCTAATGCCTAGGCGTAACCAGCCCATTACGATTGGAGGGGTGACGGTTGCCCCCGGTGAGCGCAAAACAATTGATTTGGAAATCGGTAAACTTTATACGCACAGTGAATTGATTATGCCGGTTCAAGTTTGGTGTGGCCGTCAGGCCGGACCGGTCGTGTTCATCAGTGCCGCGATTCATGGTGACGAACTGAATGGTGTTGAGATCATCCGCAGGTTGCTCAAGGTCAAGTCTCTGCAGCGCTTAAAAGGTACTTTAATCACCGTTCCGATCGTCAATCTGCACGGCTTTATCAACCATACCCGTTATCTGCCTGACCGTAGAGATTTGAACCGTAGTTTTCCGGGTTCGAAAACCGGTTCCATCGCCGGACGTTTAGGGTATATCTTTATGAATGAGATCGTTAAGAAATCCACGCACGGGATCGATCTGCATACGGGGGCGATCAATCGCAGCAATTTGCCTCAAATCCGAGCGAATCTTGACGATGATGAGACCCGTGAGATGGCAATGGCATTTGGTGCTCCGCTTATGTTGAACTCGAATCTCAGGGATGGATCTTTACGTGCCGCCGCCGTCAAAAAAGGAATTCCTATTCTGTTGTACGAGGCAGGGGAAGCCTTGCGATTCGATGAGGTTTCGATTAGGGCCGGAGTGAAAGGAATCATCAATGTCATGCGGCATCTTGAAATGTTACCGAAGTCGAGAAAGAAAAAAGACCGTAAGATCCAACCAGTGTTGGCTCGGTCCAGTTTCTGGGTGCGTGCACCACACAGCGGAATTTTTCGCTCATTGGTAAGTGATGGTAGCCGTGTACATGGGAACAAGACGTTGATCGGTGTCGTTTCCGATCCGTTTGGTGAAACGGAGGTAGAGGTTTATTCACCGAGCAGCGGCATTGTCATCGGGCAGATGAAGATGCCGCTGGTAAACGAGGGTGAGGCATTGTTCCATATCGCCAAATTCGCACGCAGTGACATTGCAGAAGGCAAGGTTGAGGAATTCCATGAGGAACTGCTGGACGAAACGATACTGCCGTATCCGACCGACGACATCCCTTCTTTGCAGTGAATAATTGTTGAACTAAGGATTTGAACAGGCCTGTTCAAATCCGTCTTTACGAGCTTTCCGCCGAATTTGAGTTAACCGTCCAACGGAGCCAGTTGATTGGTACGGATCATCGACGAAATGATTTCCACATATCTCGCTTTTAAAGCCGAATAAGATTCCAATCCTTGTGCCAAGAGGATTCCATTCACGGAATTGTTGGCCTTACGTGCCTGCTGTCGTAGGTCACGCAGAGTTTTGAATGCGGGACGGTTGTTCAGCATCAGCATATAACTCTGCACCGATTCCAGAGGGGAAGCGAATTTTTTCACTTCATGATATTGTCCCTCTGGTCTTCTCAACGGAACCAAACCACAGCCTTTCTTAAAACACCATTGGCCAAAGTAGTTATTGGCCTGAATGGCAAAACGAGAGGTTCCCCACGATGATTCGTTTGCGGCTTGAGCCAGCGCCATAGAATTTGGAATGATGTCGATTCGCTTTAATAATGTTTCTTGTGTTTGCTGAGTGAGATATTGAGGTTCTATACGATATTTCTGCATTAACAGCCTGACTTCTTTACGTTGCTTCTTATTCAGGCGATTGAAGTTCAGAGACTGAATAAACGCTCTTTCTTTCAGTATAGCCTCATTGGCTTGCTGGATATAAGGGGTGAGATATTCAAAAAAGAGCTGTTTCTTCAGCTTTACATCCTTGATGTTAGCGAAGTCGGGCGTGGCGATTGAAGCCGATATTTTTGTCGAACTTTCCGCAAGACATATAAAAGGAAAGAACAGAAACGGGATTAAGGTTCTAAGTGTCCAAGTTTGTAGCATCTATCACTGCCGTTGTTTTTTCAAAGCCGTGAATTATACCTATAGTTCCGGCGATTTATAGAATTTACTTTAAAAAGCAACGGTAATGCGTGAAAAAAGTCTAGAAAACGTATTGAAACTCTTGAGCGAAACGTTCAGTTCCCTCTGGTTTTGGCAAGGGACTGTTTACCGTGAAGGCGGTGCATCAAGAATGTCAAAGGTAACCCTAAACCGAACAGAACATGGATGATGCTACTGTATTGTGAGTAAAGTTCGTCTCCAACATAGTAGATGCCAAGACTGGTTGCTAAAAGCACTGTCCAGTAAATTGAGAATACGAGGCCGCTGGCTTGATTCTCTTTCCGGCGCCAGTGTGACCGCATATGTAAAGACCATAATGCACCGATGATCCAAACCATTATCCATCCCGAAATGGCGTGAAGGGTGGTGGTTATACTTCGAATGTCGCCACTGCTCAAGCCCGAATCCATGATCCAGTCATAATCCCATTGCATCCGAAACATCAGGAAGGAAGGGATTAGCAGAAGTCCTGTCACGAAAAGTGTCGTTGTAACGCTCATTAAAAGGGGCATGAATATTTTCGGGTATCCGTTCATTTCGAATCCTTAAAATAGGTTGATTGAGTTCTTTATTTAAGCAAAGTGTTTGATTTCTGGTTGTTCACTGGCTGTGCAGTAGCAAGCATCAAATCGTTCAGCAATGTTCTTTCTTTGATTGTCCGGCAGCAGCGCAAGCACTTTCGTCAAACCATCGGCGAGCCAAGCTTTAGATGCCCTGACACTGATGATGCAATCGTCCGGCCATTGACCGTGATTATTGATGATGTGTGAAGGCTGGTCGTAACGATTAAATTGGTTGACTTCCGAAGTTGCCAAAGCGTTTTGCTTGAGTGTGATCAGGTTGCTTAACCCTTGATTGCTGCGTTGGTAAATCGGCATTTCTATTTCACCAAAAACCCGCAGATCGCCTCCTGCATTTACCCAACCGGACTGAACCCCTTGTCTTTGCATGGTCTCGACGGCGCAATCTACAGCATAGCCTTTAGCGATGCCGTCCAAAGTTACGAGAAATGGCGCTCTTAATCGTACAAGTCCGTTTTCGATTTCAATGTCCTCGGACGAACCATTGACCTTAAATGAAAAATCAAAGTGGTTTGGCAATTTACCGCGCTTTACCAGGTAGCCTCCCAGTGTGCAGTTGAATAAACCATCTGTCTGACGGTATAGCTGTTTGGCATGTTTCAACACTTTGATTGTTTCAGGTGGCAGTTCGAGCCATTTCCCTTGTGCATGATTAAGTTTAGACAGGGCACTGTCTGAATCATGAAAGCTCATCTGGTTTTGCAACATTTCGATGGTCGCAAAAGTTTGGGTAAATATTGTCTGTATATCTAAATTGTGTTGTTCAGAGACCATTCCTATTTCAACGAATGTACCTAACAACGGTTTCATGCGCTTAAAGGTAGTATATGTTTCGGTCATTTCAAAACCACTTCGTATAATGCCAATAGACGTTTGACGCCATTGGTCACGTTGCGGCACGAAAGCGTGGCACCACTGATGTTCTGGATGTCCTCGTTGAGTGTAAGCGGGCTATTTTTTGTCGTCCCGATAAACTGTTTTTTCCAGAAGGCTTCGTTGACCTCGCCACCGTAAGTTTCACGGTAATCCATGATTTCGATTCCCAATACCTCGCCTTGTGGAGAAAGGGCGGTCGCATAGGTGATGAATTCGTGTTTACCTATGACCTTATCGACGATGAACCAGCCTATAAAGGTTTCGCCGTCGTAAGCCTTCCAGGCCTGCTGTTTCTTCCAGCGTTGGCGAACGTCACTGATTTCTTCGATTCGGTCACGTTGCTCGCTGTTAAGTTTGATGGTGTTTTCTGTAAATTGTGTGGCTTGCGCAAACAGAACCTGCTGCGCTTGCTCCACACTGAGATATTGTATGCCGTAAGCCGGGCAGGTTATTGCGGCGACCGGAAGCATAAACAATGGGTTGAATGCTTTCATAGCGTGTTTAAACCTCTCATTGTATTTGTGAAACAAGCGTCGGATTAGAAGTTGTAACCGATCTTGAACTTGATCTCCTGCTTGGTTTTTTCGATCAGGTGCAAGTTGTCGTCAGTCTGTCCGTCATAGCTTTCACCGCCACCTGAAATTTGCGGAAGGTAGGTCAGAGTAGACCAAAAGTGTCTGCCGCCGTAGTGGATGGATGGCCCTGCAAATACCGACCAGCGCTCCTGTCCGACCTCGGTTTCATGTTCCTGTTCGTAAATCGCTTCTGCACCGACAGACCAATTTGGAGCAAAGCGGTAGGACAAACCGGTGCTTACATAGGTTCCGATTTCCATTTCAGGCACCGTCGGCCACATCTCTTCATCGTTGATTCCACTGATAGAAGCACGTTTAGCATGAGTGCTTTCCATTCCTATGTTTGCCAGCCAGACCAGCTGTGCATCCATGAAGTATTTCTGAAGCATTAGGTCCAGAGTAATGGAAAGCGTGTCTTTATCCTGTCCTGAGTGCTTGTCGATGGTGTCGTACTCGAATCCGACGGCTGTCGCCAGTCCGATATCATCAAGGGCAGGGGTTAGGAAACTGTATTTCAATTTACCTTCGATACCGGATAGGGTCAGTCCGTTGCTCTTTTCTTCAGGCAAGTAGCCACCTATGATCAAACCGTTGGTGTCGACCGAGCGGGCAATCAATGCAGCCGAACCGGAAAAACGGTTGGTGAATCCGTATTCAAGCTCTGTAATACTGTCCAAAGCCGTATATGAACCTTGGCCTTTGTCTGAGCGTTGAACAAAAATCTGGTAGAACTCGAGTGCGCCTTTAGGAAGTGGTTCTGCACCAGCGGTATAACCCAGCAGGTTTTCTCCGGCCATTGAAGGTAGGTTCCACGCCATTGCGCCTAGTAGTAGGGCTGATGAAAGAGCTTGTTTTTTCATTCTTGTCTCCGCTAATGTAAATGTTAATAATTTGCATTTGCATATGTTAGCGGCGTTTGATTTAAAGTCAATGCTAATGAGAATAATTTTTATTTCTTTTTTGTTTAGGGGTCTGATAGATGTATTCATGAATCGCTATGAGTGCTTAAAGTGAATAATTTAAGAGAAAGGTGTCCTGAAGGGTAAAAGCGGAAACCTAAAGCTGTTTGAAAAACAAATTTCAGGTAAAATGACGCCAGTTTATTCAGTTGGAAAAAATCATGTCGAAGTCACAGCCTACCGTTGGTGTTATCAGTTTAGGGTGCCCGAAAGCCACAGTCGATACCGAGCGCATCCTGACCCAGTTGCGTACGGAAGGGTATCACCTTACAAACTCCTATGAAGATGCGGATACCGTCATCGTTAATACCTGTGGCTTTATCGACAGCGCCGTACAAGAGTCGTTGGATACGATCGGCGAGGCACTCGAGGAAAACGGTAAGGTAATCGTGACCGGCTGTCTAGGCGCTAAAGAAGAACAGATTCTGGATGTTCACCCTAAAGTAATGGCGGTTTCCGGCCCGGCTGCTTATGAAGAGGTGGTGAAAGCCGTTCATAAAGCAATCGCTCCGCCACAGCACAACCCATTCACTGATTTGGTTCCTCCTCAGGGCATTAAACTGACACCTAAGCATTTCGCTTATCTGAAAATTTCGGAAGGGTGTAACCATCGTTGTACTTTCTGCATCATCCCATCTATGCGTGGTGACCTGGTGAGTCGTCCGGTTGCGGATGTGATTGCCGAGGCCAAACGCTTGAAAGAGGCCGGAGTGAAAGAGCTTTTGGTGGTTTCACAGGATACGGCCGCTTACGGTGTGGATGTTAAATACAAGACCGATTTTGCCGAGGGTCGACCAACTAAAACCTCCATGGTTGGTTTGTGCGAAGCCTTAGGCGAGATGGGTGGCGTTGACGAGTTCTGGGTTCGCTTACATTATGTTTACCCTTATCCGAACGTTGAGGAAGTCATTCCTTTGATGGCCGAGGGTAAAATTCTGCCTTACCTGGATATGCCTCTGCAACATGCAAATCCACGTGTTTTGAAAGCTATGAAGCGTCCGGGTAACGTTGAGAAGACATTGGAACGCATCAAGAAGTGGCGTGAAGCTGTTCCGAATTTGACGATTCGATCAACGTTCATCGTCGGATTCCCAGGGGAATCCGAAGAAGAGTTTCAGGATCTGTTGGACTTTTTGGAGGAAGCTCAGTTGGATCGTGTCGGGTGTTTCCAATATTCGCCTGTTGAAGGCGCAGTCGCCAACGAGATTGCAGAACAGGTTCCTGATGAAATCAAACAGGATCGTTTTGAACGTTTCATGGAAACCCAGCAAAGAATCAGTGCCGAAAAGATGCAGGCCAAGATCGGTCAGGTCATGCAGGTGTTGATTGATGAGGTTGATGGAGAGGGCGCTATTGCTCGATCCATGGCCGACGCTCCTGAAATTGACGGACTGGTCTTCATTGAAAACGGGTTCCATCTTGAGCCGGGGCAATTCGTTAAAGTCGAGATTGTCGCGGCCGACGAATATGACCTATGGGCGAGACCGGTCGAAGAGTTTGTCCCGCAAGAAAGCTCTTACGTAGAATTGGGTTAATTAAATTCGTATTTCTGGTATACGAAACAGGCTGTTAATTGCAGCCTGTTTGATTTTTAGTTAGTTATTGGCTTTATTCCATTACAGAACTAACTCATTGGACTCAATGATAAAAGACTGTTCAGGTTTGTAGTTAACGACCCTGTTTTTGCCAAGACGTTTTGCACGGTAAAGCGCCTTATCCGCATTATTAATTAAATCATCGACGCTTGGTGTTTTTTCATTCCACTCCGCAATTCCAAAACTGCATGTGATTGAGTTCGGGATAGAGTCGAATTTTGAAATTTCTATAATTTTCCTTAGTTTTTCGGCCAATCTTTGTCCGGATTGCAGATCTTCTTCAGGAAGTATTAAGCAAAATTCTTCACCGCCCCAACGACCGGGGTTATCTGTCTGGCGTATATTGCTTTTTACGATTTCAGAGATTTTTTGCAGTACATGGTCACCGCTAATATGGCCGTATACATCGTTAATTTGTTTAAAATCATCGATATCAAACAAGATAAATGATAATTTGTGACCGTAACGTTTGGCGCGGTTAATTTCTTTGCTTAGAATGTTGTTGATTTCCCGACGGTTTGCTATTTGGGTTAACTCATCTAGACAGGAGAGTTTTTCCAGTTCATTTCGGGCGTCCCTTTCTTTTTCTTTTGCCTTTGTTATGGATACTTCATTGCTATAGATGATGATCGTGAGAATGATGGATGAAATAATCAGCCGAAAGAGGCTGGTAGAATCCCATTCTCCATTTTGCCACACGCCAATTCCCTGGTAGGCCATGACAAAAAGGATTAAATAGAAGGTTATGGTAATTTGGAGCCCGAGCTTTGATCCGTTTACCCAAATCGCAAAAATGGGTAAGAATATGACCCAGATCAGACCAAAGCTGTTGTTTTGGTTTAGTTGCACAAAAGCAAGCAATAAAACAATCAGGCTGATTGAGCCAATGAACGCAGCTCGGTCAATATTGCCGCTGCGTCTCAGGTCCAAAATGGCTACCAACATTCCTAGTGCGCATAAAAAGTCGACTAGCGCAATATTTTGTTGCCCGTTGGCAAACACAAAAAAATGCAAAAAAGAAAAAATGAGCAGTATCACGCAAACAAGATACAGCATGGAGTTTACGATCACGAGTCTTCGGTAACGCTGAGAATTGCTATAAGGTTGATTAGCACTTAAAAGATTGTTGTAAATAGAGCGAAAAAAAGAATTCACAAAATCCCTCACTTAATTGAGATAGTCTTTAAAGCATTAGTAAAAATGAGGAATTGTACAGTATTTTACGTAAATTTACACATAAAATATGTAGTATTTGCACCATTGATTTTCGTGATTTATTTTTTCAGTGCAGTCATAGTCGGCTCAAGCGTATAAATAGGTAAAGGAATACAGAGTTCATGTCATTTTGTGAAGGTTTTTTTCCGATAGAACCGGAATCAGCAAAAGTCGTTGTTTTAGGTACGATGCCGAGCATTGAATCGATAAACCAGAATTTTTATTATGCGCATCCTCGCAATGCATTTTGGTTCATCATAGGATCAATGGTTCATCGGGAGTTGCAATCTGTTACTCAAAAGAAGCATGCGTTAGAGGAATTGGGCATTTTTTTGTGGGATGTGCTGGGCGCTTGTAATCGTGAAGGAAGTTTAGATTCGGCAATTAAAAACCCCTCTGCAAACGATTTCACTTGGGTTTTTAAAAAACACCCCCATATAAAAGCCATTGTTTTTAATGGAAAAACGGCGGAAACATTGTTTAAGCGGCACGTGTTCGGCATTCAGTCTCTGCCAGAAGACTTGGAGTTTGTCACTCTTCCTTCAACCAGTCCTGCGAACGCTCGTTTAACCTTGGAAGATAAACGGTTGTTATGGCAGGAAAAATTATCCGCTTTGTTGTAAAATACCCGTCTTTATTTTCAAACTGATTATTTTAGGAGTTTTGCCTTGGAAGCAGACAACCTTAAGCCACCGGTTCAATCGGAGCTACTTTCGCCTGCGGGCACATTGAAGAATATGGAATACGCCTTTGCTTACGGCGCTGATGCGGTCTACGCCGGGCAGCCGAGATACAGCCTGCGTGTGCGTAATAATGAGTTTGACGAAGAGACTTTGGAGAAGGGGATCAAACGCGCTCACGAACTTGGTAAGAAGTTCTATGTGGTGAGTAACATCGCGGCGCACAACTCTAAAATCAAAACTTATATGAAGGACATTGCGCCGATCATCGCGATGAAGCCGGATGCCTTGATTATGTCCGATCCTGGTTTGATTGCGATGGTTCATGAAGCGTACCCTGAACAGGAAATTCATCTGTCGGTGCAGTCCAATGCGGTCAACTGGGCAACGGTAAAGTTCTGGTATAACCAGGGCGTCAGCCGAGTCGTCTTGTCACGCGAACTGTCGATGCAGGAGATTCGTGAGATTCGCGAAGCGGTTCCTGAGATGGAAATCGAAGTTTTCGTTCACGGGGCTTTGTGTATCGCCTATTCCGGTCGCTGTCTGCTTTCCGGTTACATCAATAAGCGTGATGCCAACCAAGGAACCTGTACAAACGCCTGTCGCTGGAACTACAACACCTATGAAGGTAAAGAGGACGAAAGTGGCGATATCGTCGGTATTCCATTGGAAAACGTCTCAAATATCACCGATTTGACCGGCTCGGAAACTACATCGGTGGAGCCGACCCTTGGTGTCGGGCAGACGACCGAGCAGGTCATGCTGTTGGAAGAGGAAGGACGTCCTGGCGAATACATGCCGGCTTATGAGGACGAGCACGGTACCTATATCATGAACTCCAAAGACCTGCGTGCGGTCGAGTTGATTCCGGAACTGGTCGAAATGGGCGTTCACTCGTTGAAGATCGAAGGCCGTACCAAGTCGCATTATTATGTTGCCCGTACCGCACAGGTTTATCGTAAGGCGATCGATGACGCTTTAGCTGGAAAACCGTTTGACCAAAACCTGCTTGCAGATTTGGAAAGTCTTGCTAGTCGTGGTTATACAGAAGGCTTCCTGCGTCGTCACGTTCATTCCGAATATCAGAATTACGAATACGGTGTTTCCAAATCGGATCGCCAGCGTTTCGTAGGTGAAGTCGTTGATGTGGTTGAGCGCGATGGTCGTTCATTGCTGGAAATCGACGTTAAGAACAAGTTCTGCGTTGGTGACTCGATCGAAATCATGAGCCCGGCCGGAAACGTCACGATGGTGCTGGATCACATGCAGACGCATCATGATGAAGTGGTTGATTGTGCCAAAGGTTCCGGTTGGCTTGTTAGAATTCCGAACCCGTTTAAAGATTTGGATATCGAGGTATTGAAGTTCGGTTTAGTGATGCGTAACGAAGCGTGGGGCGGAGACGTCAAACGAGATGCTGCTGCGAAAAAAGTGAAACAGGAACAGGATGCCAAAGACGCTGAGAAGCGTGCAGCGGCCAAACGCGCCTAAGGAAGTGATTTTAGATGGCTCTTAAAATCATCAAAGGCTGCATAAACTGCGACATGTGCGAGCCGGAGTGCCCGAACAAGGCGATTTCAATGGGTGAGAAAATCTATGAAATCAATCCGGACCTATGCACAGAGTGTGTCGGTTTTTATGACCAGCCAACTTGTATCAGTGTTTGTCCGTTAGATTGCATCATAACGGATCCGGATCGTGTCGAAGATCATGAAACGCTGTACGAAAAATTCAAAGAACTGGTTCATGCCGATAAAATCTAAACGGTTTTAACCTTCAATTAAAAGCACCCAACGGGTGCTTTTTTGTTTTGGATATTTGATAAGTTTCCGTATTTGCACAAAAATTGATTTGAGTCTATTTGCGTAGCGTTTGATATTCATTTGAATTGAAAATACAGTGTCAATCGGTATGATGAAGGCATCCCATGCATTTACCGACAAAGGAGATGGTATGACGCCTAAATTAGAATTGATCAGCTTCAAGCTCTGTCCTTTTGTTCAAAGAGCTGTAATCGTATTGAAGCAGAAAAATGTCGATTTTGATATTACCTACATCGATCTCAATAATCCCCCAGAATGGTTTGAAGCCATTTCCCCTTTGGGACAGGTTCCAGTACTAAAAGTTGGAGACGAAGTATTATTTGAATCCGCCGTTATTCAGGAATATGTGGATGAAATCACACCGCCGAGCCTTCAGCCTGAAGATCCGCTAATCAAAGCAAAAAACCGCGCCTGGATCAGTTTCGGTAACGACATCCTGTTTGCCATGCATGCAATGATCACGTCAAAAGACGGTGAAGTCATGGCCGAGAAACAAAAAATGATCGAGCATAAACTTGCGCAGCTGGAAGCGGTCCATTCCGGCGGGAATTTTTTTAACGGTGAGGCATTCAATATGATCGACGCTGCCTATGCACCGATGTTCATGCGGATTGATTTCATTAAGAACCTGAGCGGTCTTGACCTTTTGGAACATACTCCTAAACTTACCAAATGGTCAGACAGTCTTTTGAAACTGGACTTTGTCAAGCAGTCGGTTGTTGAAGAGGTGCCGCAAATGTACTGCGGAATGATCAAGAACATGGACGGTGTATTCGCATCCAGACTGTGTGATTAACCTGATGATTCTTGAATGTTGAAGTCGATTCATAACAAAACCGTTCTTTCTGTCCTGAGTGCGGTAATCTTTTTGCATGCTTCTACGGCCATGGCTCTGGAGGCTGCTGACCAACCGTTGCATTCGACGTCTTCACTGAACTTCCTGACTCAGAATGATTACGCCTGGATTGGGTCGCGCATTTATCAAAACGAATGCGCAGGTCAGTCTAAATACCTAACTCATTGGGGAGAGGGTGAGGAATTTCCCTCATTTGGTATCGGGCATTTCATCTGGTTTCCCAAGGAAGTCACGCCACCGTATACCGAAACCTTTCCATTATTGGTTCAGTTTGTCTCTAAATCCCATTCACCGCCAGTATGGCTTCATAGATTGGATCCGTTTGACGCACCATGGAACTCCAAAAAAGAATTTGAACAGGCCTGGTCGGAACCGGAATTAAACTCGCTACGTGAGTGGTTGTCGGAAACCAAAACTCAACAGGCCGAGTTTATTGTTTCAGCTTTTAAAGCGCGCTGGAAAGAAGAAACAGCACGCTTGTCATTTGAAGAGCGACAAGAACTGGAAAGCAAATTGGCTGTCATGATGGCTTTCAGAGAAGGATTGTTTTCAGTTATCGATTACTTTAATTTCAAAGGGATAGGTTCCAACCCTAAGGAGCAGTATCAAGGTGAGACATGGGGGCTCGTGTCGGTTTTGAGACAGTTGCCGTCGCCTCAAAATATGCCTGGCAGCAATCAAGCCAGACTTGAATTGTTTGTGGAGAGTGCTAAACAACGCCTTCTTTTACGGACACAGTTAGCGCCAAAGGAACGCAACGAATCACGCTGGCTAAAAGGATGGTATAAACGTTTAGACGGTTACCTGTTGAAATGACTTCGTATTTGAAAGGTTTAAATAACCGCAATCAAAAGCGCAGAAACTGCTGTTTGAAATGTTAATGAATGTCATAATAAATCCCATTGTAATTCAGACGAAAGCCGATCAGACCTGCGTGGGCGTTCGGCTACAGAGATGGAAAAGGTAGATGCAGTATAAGAGTTTAATGGATTTTGTCGGTAACACGCCTCTGGTGCAGTTGAAGCGCATGGTGAATCCTAAAACCAACAGTGTGGTTTTGGCCAAGCTGGAAGGTAATAATCCGGCCGGTTCGGTTAAAGACCGTCCGGCAATCAACATGATTAAACAGGCTGAGTTGCGCGGTGAAATTAAACCCGGTGACACTTTGATCGAAGCAACCAGCGGTAATACGGGCATCGCCCTGGCTATGGCAGCGGCGTTGATGGGCTATAAGATGAAGTTGATCATGCCCGATAACATGAGCATGGAACGAAAGGCTTCTATGGCGGCCTACGGTGCCGAGTTGATCACCGTTACCCAAGAAGAGGGTATGGAAGGTGCAAGAGATCTTGCAACCTCTATGCAGCAACGCGGTGAAGGGATTGTATTGGATCAGTTTGCCAATCCAGACAATCCATTGTCCCACTACCTTACTACCGGCCCTGAAATCTGGAATGACACTAAGGGAAGTGTCACCCATTTTGTCAGTGCGATGGGAACAACAGGCACAATCATGGGAACCTCAATGTATTTGAAAGAACAGAATCAGGATGTTCAGATTGTTGGTGTCCAGCCAGAAGACGGTGCTTCCATTCCTGGAATCCGTCGTTGGCCTGCTGAATACATGCCCGCAATCTACGAATCGACACGCGTTGACCGCATCATCGATATGTCCCAGCAGAAAGCCGAACAGACTATGCGTGACTTGGCTAAGGTGGAAGGGATTTTCGGTGGGGTTTCTTCCGGTGGCGCCTTGGCGGCCGCCCTACAGGTAGCGGAAGAAACTGAGAATGCTGTTATTGTGACTATTGTCTGCGATCGTGGTGATCGTTATCTGTCTACCGGCGTATATGGTTAATTTGGTATTGGAACCCCATGGCAAGAGAAATTGAACGTAAGTTTTTATTGAAGAATTCAGATTGGAAAAAGCTAGCCTTTCAGGAAACCCATTTCGCACAGGGTTACCTGAATGATATTTCGGACAAAACCGCCAAAAGTTCGGTACGGGTACGTCTGGAAGGTAACGAGGCCAATATGAACATCAAAAGTTTGGAAATCGGCTTGAGTCGTGATGAGTACGAATTTTCGATTCCGGTTGAAGACGCTAAAAAAATGCTGGCGACCTTGACGGTCGGGCCTGTAATCGAAAAGGTCCGTTATCTCGTCAAATACGGTAATCACACCTGGGAGATTGACGAGTTTCTAGGCGATAACGCCGGTTTGGTGGTAGCCGAAGTTGAGATGGAGTCCGAAGACGATGTGGTGGAAATGCCTGATTGGGCCGGACAAGAGGTGACAGACGAAGTTCGTTTCTATAACATCAGCTTAAGTAAGTATCCGTTTAAGGATTGGAGTGAAGATGAAAAACTGTAGTTTTCCTTGGCGTAAATTCGTTCCGGCCACTCTGTTATGCGCAATGGCCGTTCCGGTTCAGGCTGCGCAAAGTGCCGGTTTGCTCGACGTTTATCAGATGGCCGTCTTACATGATGCGACGCTTGCCCAACAGCGTGCAACCTATCAGGCGAATAAACAGGTCGTGACCACTGCACGTGCCGCTTTATTGCCGCAGATTCAAGCGGATGGTTCTTATTCCAGAAACGAAACCGACTTGCCGGCCGGCGCTGGTGATGTTGATGTACGTAGCTTGTCTTTGACGTTGAATCAATCTCTGTACAACCATGCTTCATGGGCGCGTTATGCACAGTCAAAATATACACTGGAGCAAGCCGAATTCGTCATCAAGGCTTCCGAGCAAGATCTGATCGTTCGTGTATCGGATGCTTATTTCAAGGTGTTGCTTGCTCAGGAAGACGTTAAACTTTCCAAAGCTCAGGAAGAGGCGGATAAAACCCAATGGGAACGTGCTAAAGCATCGGCGGAAGTCGGTTTGGCAAGTCGTACCGACGTACTCCAGGCAAAATCCAGTTATGACTTGTCAAAATCCAACCGGATCAGTGCTGAAAACGCGTTGGATGTGGCTTATGAGGAATTGATGAAGCTGACGGGGAAACCGGTTGAGCACTTGAAGGTGTTGGCGCTACAGGTTTCTTTGCCGAGTGAATCGCTTGATATCGCTACCTGGGAAAATAAAGCCCAACGCGATAACCTGACGGTCAAGCAGTTTGAGGCACAGGCCGAGGGTGCTGCCGAGGAGATCGAGGTGCAGAAATCGGGCCACTGGTTCAGCGCCGGATTGCAGGCCAGCATGTCAAACAACGAATACTCTAATTTTAATACTAATTTCAATAACAGTTATACCGACCGGACCAGTACCAGTATTGGGGTCAGTGTCACGTTACCGCTTTATTCAGGTGGCGCGACCTCTTCTCAGGTCACCCAGGCCAGATACCTGTACCAGTCTTCGTTCGAAGGTTTGAGAGATAGTCGTGAGCAAGCTCGTCTGAATGCAAGAATTCAGGTGAGAAGTGTTGAAAGAGGCACGAGTCTGGTTGCGGCGCTACGTGAAGCGGTTAAATCCAATAAAGCGTTCTTGGAAGCGGCAGAAGAGGGTTATAAGGTCGGATTGAAGAGTCTTCTGGAAGTGTTGACGGCACGATCGAATTATTACAGTGCCAGACGTAACCTCGTTGAAGCTTTACATACTCAGGTACTAAATCGTCTTAACCTTGAAGCAACTGTCGGTGACCTTCAGGCGGACGACCTAGCGGTTTATGACGCTCTGCTGACAGAAACCAATTAAGCCGTTTCAAAACAAGTAACCGGATTTGTAAATAAGGGTTAGATGAAGACACGTTTTATTAGAAGAAATTTGTTTAAGTTAGGGCTGGCGGCATCTGCAACCAGTATCCTTCCCTTATTAAGCGGTTGCAATAATTCAGAATCGACCCGACTTATACGGATGGGCGTCAATACTCGTGTGAGAATGCTTGATCCACGCAAGGCGACTGATGCGTTGTCCAGCCGTATTAATCGTTTGATCTATCGTCAACTGATTGATTTCGACGCCCATTTTCAACCCAGGGCCGATCTGGCGGATTGGCAGCAACTCAGTCCGACTCATTACCGCTTCACGTTGACTCCAAGCCGTTTTCATAATGGCGAACAGTTGAATGCAGAGGATGTTGTCGCAACTTATCGCAGTGTTCTAGACCCGAATTTCGGTTCCGCTCACAGAGGCTCTTTGAAAGTTATCAAAGAAGTCACAGCGCATAATTCAAACCAGGTCGATTTCATTCTTAACGAACCCGATCCTTTGTTTGTAGGACGTTTGGTAATTGGTGTTTTGCCCAAATCCTTGATAGAAAAAGGGCATGCTTTTCATGAAGAGCCGGTCGGTTCCGGTCCTTGCCGTTTCATATCCATGAACGAACAGAAACTTGTGTTGCAGCGTAGTGATAACGTTTTGTTGGAATTTGTTCCGGTCAAAGACGCGACCGTTAGAGTTTTGAAATTGATAAAGGGCGAGTTGGATATTGTGCAGAACGACCTGTCGCCTGAATTGGTCGGGTATTGCCAGAAACAGCCTGAATTGCAGGTTGATTGGCACAACGGTACCAATTTCGGTTACGTCGGTTTCAATTTCGAAGACGAATTGCTGGCACAGAAAGCCTTACGGCAGGCGATTGCGATGGGGATTGATCGCCAAGCAGTGATTGATGCTTTATTTAATGGCCATGCTCGTCTTGCAGGCGGTTTGCTGGTTCCCGAACACTGGTGTGGTGTGAAGGATATTCACGGTTTCGACTATGATCCTGAAAGAGCGAAAGCGTTACTGAAACAGGTGAAAATCTCAACAGGCCTGCTCAATTCAAATGGGATGATCGAATTGAGTTATAAAACCTCCAACGACCCAACAAGAATTCGCCTAGCGACTATTTATCAGTCTCAACTCAAAAAAATCGGGATTCAACTGAAAATTCAGAGTTACGACTGGGGGACGTTTTACAGTGATATTAAACAAGGTCGTTTTCAGCTTTACAGTTTGGCCTGGGTCGGTGTTAAAAGTCCCGATATCTTTCAGTATGTTTTCGATAGCGAAGCGGTGCCGCCAAAGGGCGCCAACCGAGGACGTTATCGGGATCCTGAAGCGGATCGTTTGATTCGTAAAGCAGCAACTCAACAGAGTTTGGAAGCACAGGCGCAAACCTATCAGCAACTGCAAAGGCATTTACAGGACGATTTGGCAGCATTGCCGTTATGGTATGAAGACCAGTATGCGGTGTCACGTGCAAATGTGGCCGGTTATGAACTTTATTCCGATGGACGACTAGACGGTCTGCTGAAAGTACGGAAGATGTTAAGCTGACTTAGGTCAGCTTTTTGAAGAAAGCGATAGGAGGAGTTGGTGGGTGCCAACCCCGTAAATGAACGTTTGATTATTCGCCGGCGATGATGTCGTCAAATTCTTCCTGACTGATATGGGAAGGTGTGTATTCGAATCCGCCTTGTACAATCAGGTCATAAAAGCTTCTCAAATGGTTCGCGGAACCTTCCAGCAAGTTACCGTAAACCTGGGTGATATCGCGCTTCTTGATGACATTCAACTGTTCGCTGATGTCGGCGATGTCCAATTCTTCAATTTCAGCACCGACCATCAAGGCGGCTTCGTAGCTTTGAGAACCGGTTTCAACCAGAAGATTAAATAATTCCGTGAAGGCCGGGTTGGTGAAAGCACCGATTTCGTCCGAGGTCACCGGGTCTTCGATGTTGTATTTTTCCAGCAGGCCTGCAATGGTATCTGTATGAGTCTGTTCAGAGCTGGCAATGTTGTTGAAAATCGGCACACCCCAACGGTTATATAATGATAAATAGACATCGCGCGCTAATTTTTCCTCTTCACGCATGTATTGCAAGCTGGTGGTTTCAAAAGTAGTGAGTTGTGACACGGTTTCTGTGGTTGTGGTCTGACTGCTTTGATTCCACTTGCCGCCAGCCGCATACGCCGCTGAATTTCCTGCTAAAAGCGCTAAAGATAATACAGTCGTTTTCAAGATGATGTGTTTCATAATAAACCTTCCTTTTTAATGTCGAAATAGCAGCCCGAACCATAAGAGAAGCAGAGCAGGCTGTGATAAAGCAAAATTGACGTTTTAAAATTGAAGGCACAAAAATGAGGGAAGAGACACAAATAAGGTCGGACGATGAGTCCGTAAGTTATTTGGCAACCGGCTATCTTATAGGAATAAGACCCTTGGCTTTCCGTCCTTGCTTCGCAACAAGTTTGGCGCAACAAATAATGTTCAAGTCGCTTCGTGATTGGTTTTGAATTGACTTGGTTTCTATTGTAAGAACCCTGTTTCTGCAATTCATTCACCCGTTCAGGTGAAATCTTTCGGTTTTAAACTGAATATATTTATACGCTAATATAAGCATTGGTTATGAATGGATAAGATGGGTTGATGATAATAAAAGAAGCACCTCTGATTATCGTTTTTCTTTGCAATATTGATTTGTATTAGTTGTTTTAAAACAATGTGTTACAGGTTGGATATAAAAGGTATCTTATACCCGGAAAGAGTGGTCGATTAATGTAAAATCTAACACATTTTGCATTGTAATTATTGTGCCGTCAAATATAGAGAGGGACGCCCGTATGAATAAACGGGCGTCAAAGTGAAGAAGTGTTTAGCCGTTATTCAGGCGAACAGGTAGACGTTTATTGCCCCAAGTTCCGGGTTTATCTTCAAAAACGCCTGCAAGAGGTGTTTGACAATAGGCGCATTTGCCGTTTTCAAGGTGCCATTCATTGATTTCATAATACTGTCGCCCGATTACCTTCTGATGGCAATCAGGGCAGTAGGTTGCCTGTCCTTCAGGGTGGATGACGTTTCCCGTATAGACATACTTCAAGCCAGCCTTCATGGCTATATCCCGTGCCATCTCAAGAGTGGAGGCTGGAGTCGGTGGATTGTCCATCATCCGGTAGTCCGGATGGTAGGCGGTGAAATGCAATGGTACCGAATCACCGCAGTGCTGGATAATCCATTCGCTCATAGCCTGTATCTCTTCCGGCTTGTCGTTTTCTCCGGGAATAAGCAGCGTCGTCAGTTCCAGCCAGCAATCGGTTTCATTGGCCACGTATTCGATTGTATCCAGTACCGGTTGAAGTTTGGCTCCCGTCAGTTTCTCGTAGAAGGTATCGTTAAATCCTTTAAGATCAATGTTGGCGGCATCCATCCATTTGAAGAATTCTTTACGCGGCTCTTCACTGATATAGCCTGCAGTGACGGCAACGTTTTTGATCCCGTGTTCACGACAGGCCTTGGCAGTATCGATCGCATATTCGTAAAAAATAACCGGATCGTTGTAGGTGTACGCGACTGACGCACAGTTGTGTTTTTTGGCTGCAAGCGCCAAAGCTTCCGGATCGGCCTGATCGAGCAAGCGATCCATATCGCGCGCTTTTGACATGTCCCAGTTCTGACAGAATTTACACGCCAAGTTACATCCTGCGGTACCAAACGAGAGTACGGCGGACCCCGGCAGGAAGTGGTTTAGAGGTTTTTTCTCAATCGGGTCTATGCAAAAACCACTTGAACGGCCGTAGGAGGTCAGCCACATTTTGTCTTCTTTGCGTCCTCGTACAAAGCAGAAGCCTCGTTGTCCTTCATGCAGTTTGCACTCCCTAGGGCAGAGGTCGCACTGAATCAAACCGTTATCCAGCTTGTGCCAGTGTTCGACCGGTACGACGGATGGATGTTCAATATCGACGTTTTTCATTTTTTGTTACCTTGAAAACTTAAATTGTTATGACTATATATGGCTGTAAGTAATTAATATTTCAAGGTTTGACAACATGATTTTATCGAATGATATCCGTCAGACAGCCGTAGCAGGCCTATTTTATCCGCAACAGCCGGAACTTCTTCTGACGATGTTCAAGGAGTGGATGCCTGATGAAGACATGCAATCTTCTAATAGTGAAATTCCTCGAGCCTTGATCGTGCCGCATGCTGGTTATGTTTATTCCGGCGAGGCGGCAGCTAGAGGTTATAAATTATGGATGGGGGCAGAAGACCAAATCAAGACAGTTGTGGTGATGGGGCCTGCGCATCGTGTTGGATTCCACGGAATCACCACTTTGGATTTCGATGCGGTGGATTCGCCATTAGGCCCTCTGGAAATAGATACGCAACTGCGTGATGAATTATTGGAAACCTTTCCTCAGATAGAGGTTTCAAACTTCGCACAGAAGCAAGAACATAGTCTTGAGGTACATTTTCCATTTTTAAAATATCTGTTACCGGACGTGAAGGTTCTGCCTTTGTTGAACGGCAGTGTAAGCGTGGATCAAGTTAAACAGGTATTGGAAAACCTATGGCAGCGTAAGGATGTCTACTTCGTCATCAGTAGTGATTTAAGTCACTTTCATCCTTATGATGAAGCAAGGACGATTGATTCCCAAACGGCCGAGATGGTCAATCAGGCTAATTGGCTGCCATTGAATGGCGAACGTGCCTGCGGCTATAAAGGAATTCAGGGGTTGCTGGCATTGCATGATGAATTTTCTATGCAGATTCAAGAGGTTGGTTTGGTCAATTCAGGTGATACCGCAGGTGATAAGAGTCGAGTTGTTGGTTATGGAACTTGGGCCATTTACAGAGGGAAATCATAATGTCACTTACAAGCGAAGAACAAAAGTATCTATTATCGATAGCCAAGCAGTCGATAGAAAACGGTCTTGAAGGGTCTCAGGCTGATACGGATTCATCGGCATTGCCGGTTGAATTGGAGCGTCTGAAAAATCCTGGAGCCAGTTTCGTAACGCTTAACAAGGACGATCAACTGCGAGGTTGTATCGGTACATTAGAAGCAGTGCGTCCCTTACATGAGGATGTCTCCCACAATGCATATAATGCCGCATTCAGGGACCCACGTTTCATGCCGCTTACAAAACATGAAGTGGCACAGCTGAATGTTGGCATTTCTTATTTGACAGCACCCGTACCTATGAAAAATGTTGTCACTCTGAATGACCTTCTTGATCAGTTACAACCAGGTGAAGACGGTTTAATTATCAGTGAAGGTTTCCGTAGAGCGACGTTTCTTCCGTCGGTATGGGAACAGTTGCCCGATAAACAGCTCTTCGTCCAACATTTATTGCGCAAGGCAGGTATCAGCGGATGGTCGAAGCAAATCGTTTGTGAAAGATATGCTTCATTTTCGTTCACTCTAGACTGGCACGAGATAGAGAATTGAGCGATAGTCGTGATAATGCATAAAACTACTTAAAATATAAGTGAATGATTTTATAAAAGCCGTTTTTAACGGCTGTAAATTGGTATACTTCGATAACATGACAACTGAATGGGAAATCAGTCTTTCACCTGTGTTCAGCCTATATTCCTCCAACGGAGTTGCCAATGCAAACCAAAACCAAAACCCGACTAAGTTTTCTATTTGTCGCCTTTCTATTAGCCGCTGCCATTTACGGCTTCGTCAGCTCTCGTCCGGCCACGGTTCCTGATAATCTGATTAAAGTGAGCGGCCGTATTGAAGGCGAGCACCATCTAGCTTCAACCAAAATGGCCGGTAAAATAATGGAAGTTCGGGTCGCGGAAGGGGATCAGGTTAAAAAGGGCCAGGTTTTGGCGGTATTGGATGATACCCAGGTTCGGGCTCGAGTGACCCAGGCGGCTGCGGCTTACGGTGCGGCTATGGCCAATTACAAAGCGGCCCAGACCGGTCTGGTGGTTTATGAAAAACAGACACCCTTGCAGATTGCGACTTCCGATGCGAACCTGACACATGCACAAGCGGCTTTGAAAGCAGCAGTTTCCAGCGAGGATCAGGCGAAAACCGACCTGAAACGAATGCAGGCATTGATCAAAAAGAACGCGGTTTCTCAGCACGACGTAGAAAGCGCTGCACTCAGCCTCAAGACTCTTCATGCACAGGCTATAACCGCACAAACAGCCGTCGAACAGGCTCGTAAAGCTTTGGCACTGGCTCAACTCGGATGGGAACAGTTGGAGGCCAAACGCGAAGAAACGGATGCCATCAAGGCTCAGACACTTCAAGCTCATGCCACACTTATGGAGGCGATGAGCGTATTGGAAGACATGAAGATCCGATCGCCGATTGACGGGGTCGTGACGACCAAACTAATCAATACCGGTGAAGTCATCAATAGCGGAACAGGCCTGTTCGATATTGTTAATTTAGACCAGGTTTTCCTTAAGGGTTACATCGCCGAAAATCAGATCGGTAAAATCCACCTTGGTTTGAAAGCTGATCTTTACCTTGATTCCTTACCCGATCGACCTTTCGATTCCGAAATCCGCTACATCTCCTCGCAGGCCGAATTTACGCCAAAAGAAGTGCAGACACAGGAAGAGCGGGTCAAGTTGGTTTACGTTATCAAACTCTATCTTTCGGATAACCCTCAGCACCGGGTTACGCCCGGTTTACCCGCCGATGCCTACATCCATATCCAATAGCAGAATTTGATATGTCGCCGGTGATTGAAGTCAAACAGCTCAGCAAGTGCTACAAGAAACAACCTGCCGTCAAATCGATCGACCTGACGGTCAAATCCGGCGAGATTTACGGTTTGATCGGTCCGGACGGTGCCGGGAAAAGCAGTGTCATGCAGATACTGGCTGGGGTCTTAAGTTATGAATCCGGTGAAGTTAAAGTGTTCGACCACATTCTGGATTCCGAAATGTCTGCCGAAGCTGTCAAGTCCCGTATCGGCTTTATGCCCCAAGGGCTCGGCCTGAACCTCTATCCCGAACTTTCCATTGAAGAGAATATCAATTTCTTTGCCGATCTGCGTGATGTACCGGTTGCAGAGCGGGAAGCGCGCAAACTACAGTTGATGGATATGACGCAATTAACCGCTTTTCGTGACCGGCCTATGAAAAATCTCTCCGGCGGTATGAAACAGAAACTGGGCTTGGTATGTACTTTGATACACAAACCGGAGCTGGTCATTCTGGACGAGCCTACAACCGGGGTCGATCCGGTTTCGCGCCGTGATTTTTGGGAAATCCTCTCGTATCTGGTTCGGCACGAGCATATGACCGCACTTGTGTCGACTTCGTATATGGATGAGGCGGAACGTTTCCAGAACCTCTCATTCTTTTATGAGGGCAGTGTTTTGGCGCAAGGCGAACCGGATTCAATACTGGACAGTGTCGAAGGATGGGTGGCGGAATGCGACTGCGAGGAGGGACTGAATATCATAGGAGAACTACAATCAAAGTTCTCTCAGGCCGAGTTGATTGGTAAAACCATGCGTATCGTGGCCTATGATGTGACGCAAGAGTGGTTTGAAGGCGAGTTGCTTGGGTTGTTGCAACAGCACGGAGTATCGAAGACGGTTGAGATTCGTCCTATTGAACTTGAAGATGCTTTTATCGGCATGTTACACCGTTGGGAGAAACAGAAAGCGGGCGACGGAGAGTTCGATTTCGGTCAGCAAGATAATGCCGTCAATCATTTCGATGAATCCCCTGAATTCGACCGTAACGCCGTTATGATTGAAGCCAATGAGCTGAGTCGTCATTTCGGCGATTTCGTTGCTGTGGACGAAGTCAGTTTTAACGTAAGGGCTGGGGAGGTGTTCGGTTTGTTGGGCGCAAACGGTGCCGGCAAGAGCACGGCGATCAAAATGCTGACAGGCCTGTTGAAACCCACTCACGGATTCGGCCAAATTTCACAATCGTCACTGGAACGGTCAGGACGCGAAATCAAACAGAAGATCGGTTACATGTCGCAGTCATTTTCGCTTTATGAAGACCTTACGGTGCACGAGAATCTGAAGCTATATGGGCAGATTTACGGTGTTCCTAAATCCAGGCTCAAACAACGAATCCACTGGGCGTTGCAGATGGGAAGCCTGCAGGATGAGATCGACACTTTGGCGGGAAGCTTGCCGATGGGGTTACGCCAGCGTTTAGCCTTGGGTTGCGCGTTACTGCACGAACCCAAGGTACTGTTCCTGGACGAACCGACCTCCGGAGTAGACCCTTTAGGCCGGCTGCAATTCTGGGAAATTCTGGTAGCGCTTGCCAAACTGAAAGGGGTTGCGATTCTGATTACCACTCACTACATGAGCGAAGCGGAACACTGCGACCAATTGGCATTGATGCAAGCGGGTAAAGTGGTTGCCAATGGCTCTCCGATTTCATTGAGAGAACATATTGCTGATGAGCTTGGAATGGTGCTCAGTATCAAGGTCGATTACCCCTATCAAGCTTTAGATGTGCTAAGAAAAAACGGTTTCGAACAAGTCTCTCTGTTCGGGCGGCGCATCCACTTGTTTTCCTTAGTCCCTGACCGGATTTTGAATCAGATTAAGAAAGTATTGTCTTCCCATGAAATCGAAATACACGATACCAGGAAGATGCTGCCCTCGCTTGAAGACGTGTTCATCCATTTCATAGAAACCCATGCAGAGGAATTGCCAGACGCAAGCCCATCAAGGGTGGCCTCATGAAGTGGTCACGTATCAAAACAGTCGCTATTAAGGAAGTGCTGGAAATCTGGCGAGACAAGTTATATCTGTCGATGGCTTTCCTCATTCCGGTTCTGATGATGATTGTTTTGGGATTCGGTATGTCTATGGATGTCGAGAAGATCCCTTTTGTAGCAGTGGATTATGACAACAGTGAGCAAAGCCGAGATTACCTTCACCGTTATATCGATTCTCGCTATTTCGATTACAAAGGTATGAAGGCGCATGAGAGCCAGGCGGAACCATTGATGATTCAAAACAAGATTCGTTTCATTCTGGTGATACCTCCCGGATTCCAGGAAAAACTGTTGGCCGGAAAACGGGTACAGGTGCAGCCTGTTATCGACGGTTTATTTACCTATCAATCAAAAGTTGTGAGGGGTTATGTCTCCTCGATCAATGCGGATTTCAATCAACAGTTGATGCGCCAATGGCTTAAAAAGAAACGGGGGATGAACGACAATGATATTGAGGCTTTGCTGGCACCGGTGACGCTTGAGACGCGCTATCTGTTCAATGAGAAATTAAGCAGTCTATGGTCGACTGGTTCGGGAATGATCATGCTTGTAATGTTGATGGCGCCAGCGGTTTTGACTGCCTTGGGCGTCGTGCGAGAAAAGGAAAGTGGTTCGATCTTCAATATCTACGCCTCTACCGTCAGTCGTAGTGAGTTCATAATCGGCAAAATTCTGCCTTACGTGGTGATTTCATTTGTGAACTTACTAGTTCTGTCTTGGATGGCACTCGTCATGTTCGGAGTGCCGTTCAAGGGTGATCCGGTATTGTATCTGGTCGCCTCTTTACTTTATGTTGCCTGTTCGACAGGTATCGGTATGCTGGTTTCCATACTGGTGAAAACGCAGGCCGCTGCGGCATTAATCACTATGTTAGGTACAATGATTCCCGGAATGATGATGTCGGGACTGATGATACCGGTCAATTCCATGGAAGCGGGCGCCAAAATGGAAGCGCACCTATTACCAGCCATGTATCAGCTCAATATAGTTTGGGGTAGTTTCCTTAAAGGCCAGGGCTGGCCGGAACTGGGCACCAATGTTTTGATATTGGCGCTTCATGCCTGTGTGCTATGGGGAATTTCCATCTGGCGTTTCCGCAAGAGGGTGAAGGCATGAGCTGGTTATGGTGGTCTCGCGTCATCGCACTCACGAAAAAGGAGTTGCTGCAATTCTCCCGCGACGTCGTTCTGGTGTTTGCGGTTGCCTGGTTCTTTACTGCAGAAGTGTTTATTGCCGGTTCCGGTGTGACGATGGACTTAAACAACGCGCCGGTGGTGATTATGGATCATGACCGAACCGAAGCGTCTCGTGAGTGGATCAGTCAGCTCAAACAACCTTATTACAACGTCCTTGGTCAGGCGCAATCCCGGGAGCAGGCGAACGAAATGCTTGATAAGGGCGATGTACTGGGTATTTTTGACATACCGCCCGATTTCCAGAAGAAGCTGTTAAACCAGCAGCAAACGTCCATACAGTTGCAACTGGATGCCAGTAACATCATTTTGGGCACGCTGGCGAGTAGTTACTCGGGGTTGATGAACGCCCAGTACAATCAGAAGTGGATGCTCAAAAACATGAAGATCGTCGATCCCGATTCGATTCAGGCACCGATTGTCGAGGAGCGTCAGAAAATCCGCTTCAATCCGGAAGGTAAAAGCACCTGGTTCATGCCGATTTCGGAAATGATGACTGTCATTACCTTGCTATCGTTGTTCTTGCCAGCTGCGATTGTAGTCCGGGAAAAGGAACGAGGGACAATCGAACAGTTGTCGGTGGCTCCTTTGTCCACGTTTCAAATCCTGTTTCCTAAAATCTTAGCGGCCGAGATCATCATACTGGTTGGTGTGGCCGTGTGTATATTTGGTGTTGTGGGAACCGTTTTTCAGGTGCCGTTCCGAGGCAGTCTGTGGGCATTCTTTTTTGTGACCATGGTATTTGTCTATGCCGTTTCGGGGCTTGGTTTGTTCATATCCAGCGTCAGCCGCAATCTGGGACAAGCATTGATGGTGTCGTTCATGTTGTTGATGCCGATGCTGCTGCTTTCCGGTGCCTGGACGCCACGTGAATCCATGCCTGATTTCCAGCAATATTTGATGTTTCTGTCGCCGTTGTCTTATTACATCGATATTGGCTACAGTATTATTTTGAAAGGTGCGAGTTTGGAATTGATGTGGCTACCATTGCTTGAAATGTTCGGGCTAGGCACGATTCTGTTTTGGTTCGGGTTAAAACAATTCCATCGCCAGTTCAGCTGAATGAAATACTTTTGAACAGGCCTGTTGATAATAACTACCAAAATTCCGACGATTCCTTTTCAAACGGAAGGGAATCAAGGGTAGAATATTTTCATTCCTTGGGAATTTCGCCCACGGACTTTGAATTTAAACACTAGAGCAGTAGAAGCCATTTGTCTTACTCCATTTCGATTTCCATTGCAGATCAGATACTGAAACTGTTTCAGGACGGAAAACCGCTCAAGCAGTATCGAGTCAGTACTGCGCTTAACGGCATCGGCAGCGAGAAAGGGTCTGGTAAAACACCTTTGGGTAAACATATTATCCGCGCCAAAATAGGCGAAGGCTTACCAATCAACAGCGTTCTGGTCGGACGCAGGCCTACCGGTGAAATCTATTCACGGGAATTAGGTGAACAAAACCCGCAACGCGACTGGATTCTCAGTCGTATCCTCTGGCTTTCGGGTTGTGAAATCGGCAAAAATCGACTTGGCCAAGTGGATACGATGCAACGTTATATCTATCTGCACGGCACCCCTGATACCGAACCAATGGGGACGCCCAAGTCTCATGGCTGCATTCGCATGCGTAACCAAGATATTATTGATCTGTTCGATAAAATCGACGCTGGTACACAGGTGGACATTTCGGCATGATTAACTATCTTCTTCGTCTTTTGGGGTCCGTTATTTTTGTCTCGTGGATCGTCGGGACTCTGGTGTTTTTTCTTATTCACCTGGTACCCGGTGATCCTGTTGCAGTCATGCTGGGGGACTGGACGAGTCCTGCAGACGAAGAAGCTCTCAGAAGTCAACTGGGATTGGATCAGCCGATTCTTGCGCAGTACTGGCATTACCTAGTCGGTTTAAGTCAATTCAATTTGGGGAGTTCCCTGTTTTTTCAACAACCGGTTAATTCTTTGATTGCCGAACGCTTTCCCATGACATTGCAGTTAGCGTTGATGGCTCTGTTGATAGCCGTTCTAATTGCTTTTCCGCTTGGTATCTGGGCAGCACTGCGAGCCGGGAAGTGGCCGGATCATGCTGCCATGACTGTTTCCCTAATTGGTGTATCGGTACCAAATTTTTGGCTCGGGCCGATGTTGATTCTGCTGTTTTCTATCGGTCTGGGTTGGCTGCCCGTCAGTGGAGCGGATCAACCGCTTTCATGGATATTGCCGGCGGTTACATTGGGGACGGCACTTGCGGCCATTCTCGCGAGAATGTTGCGCGCGTCACTGTTGGAAGTGTTGCATGAGGATTATATCCGTACGGCCAAAGCGAAAGGGCTTAGCAACCGTTGGGTCTACGGACAACATGCATTACTGAACGCTTTATTGCCGGTCGTGACGATATTGGGCTTGCAACTTGGAACCCTGCTCGGCGGTGCAGTCATCACAGAGGTGGTGTTTGACTGGCCTGGCTTGGGACAGCTTCTGGTTGAATCGATTCAGCGCCGTGATTATCCCGTAGTACAAGGCTGTATTCTGGTTATAAGCATCGCCTATATTACCGTCAACGGTTTGACCGAACTTGTCTACGGTTGGCTGGATCCAAGAATCAGGGTGGCCGGCTGATGTTACGTTATCTAAGTTACAGTATTCTCGTGGTCTGGTTATTGATGGGGGCGGTCGGATTCATTATCGGAGACGGTGCCAATAATGTGATGCTCTCCCAATTGTTGGTCGGACCGAACAGTCAGGCCATACTCGGTTCGGACGAACTAGGGCGCCCCGTTCTTGAAAGAGTCATACTGGGTGCACAGACATCTCTTTTCGTAGCGATAGGCGTTGTGTTCTTTTCGGCGATTATTGGAACTACGGTTGGTGTCTATAGCGGATACATGGGAGGGTGGACCGATCGGATCATCACCAAGATTATTGATGTTTTCCTGGCATTTCCAGGCTTGCTGCTTGCCATTGCGCTGGCTGCCATATTAGGCCCGGGAATCGAAAATGTGGTATTCGCCTTGGTGGTTGTCGGCTGGGTAGGCTATGCGCGCCTGGCAAGGGCACAAACGCTCAGTCTTCGGAGCCGAGAACATGTGCTTGCAGCCCGTGCCTTGGCGATTCCGACCTGGTTAATTCTGTTCAGACATCTTTTGCCTTTACTTCTGGCTCCGCTTGGCGTGGAAGCGACTTTCGGTGTGGCTGGTGCGGTGATATCCGAAGCGGGACTGTCGTTCCTAGGATTAGGGGTGCAGCCGCCGGAAGCGTCTTGGGGGAGTATGATCAAGGAAGGAACACGTTATTTGCTTGTTGCACCGCATTTGGTATTGGCGCCTGGTATCGCCTTGATGCTGGTCGTGTTGGCAGTTAACCTGATTGGGGACCAGTGGCGCGATCACCTGGATGTGAAGGCGCGTCATAATCGAAAATGAAGTAACGGTGAGGTAAGTTTTTTCAGGGTTGACACGTGTTTAGAAACGCTTGAGTAGACTGACGTTGTCGTCCAGCTCAATCTCGCCTTCACGAAGCACCTTGCACCGCGCTCCGCCATACCAGTTGGGAGTCAGGGCTTCTTTAAGTCCCGGCTTTATGGCTTCCATTCGCATACAAGGATCGGTTTCGCAGGTGATTTCCAGCAGAACCGAACCGACTTGGATTTGTTGGCCGATCATGCTTTCGTCAAAGTCCATATCATCGACTAAAAGGTTCGCGCGTCGCTCCGTCCAGTTGATGTCGGCATCGAGTTGACGGCAAACTTCATCCCAACGTTTTTTGGAAAGAAGGGTAACTTGGGTTTCTCGTCTTCTTGCACCTTGATAGTCGTTTTCCAGTCCGCTTTCTTTGCTGACGTGGATACGCTCATGTGTGGTGATAGGACCTTTTGAACTAGAGTGTGTGGCGATGCCGATCAATTTTGCCATGGCTTATTCCTGTCTTTCTTTTTTATCAATTAGCAATATACAAAGCGAGTATGACAATCATTTGAAGATTTCACTTAGTGCGAACTTTTCGGTATCATACCCGCAAATTTATTGAAAGGGCATATATGAATATACCAGCCGGTAAAGCGATGTCATTGGGCTCCGTAATGGTCGACATTGAAGGAACCACTCTTCAACCCCACGAAGCCGAACGGCTTATGGACCCATTGGTTGCGGGCGTGATCTTGTTCAGCCGGAATTTCGAATCGGTTGAGCAATTACAGGCTTTGACGGAATCGATTCACGCGTTGAGACATCCTCGGTTATTGATTGCTGTGGATCACGAGGGTGGACGGGTTCAGCGTTTCCGGTCCGGTTTTACCCGAATTCCGCCGATGCGTGTCCTAGGTCAGCTTCACGATCATAATCCACGTCAAAGTTATGAAGCGGCGGAAAAGATCGGTTGGTTACTGGCGACTGAATTACTGTCAGTAGGGGTGGATTTCAGTTTCGCGCCGGTAGTGGATCTAGACTACGGCGGCAGTAAGGTGATTGGTGACCGCTCCTTTTCAATGAATCCAGTTACGGTCGGTCAGCTTGGTTTCCATCTGATGAAAGGCATGCGCAAGGCGGGTATGGCTTCGGTTGCGAAGCATTTCCCCGGGCACGGCTTTATTGAAGCGGATACCCATACCGAAATAGCCGTTGACGAAAGACCGTTTGCGGAGATCCAGCAAAAGGACATGCAACCTTTCCTGACCTTGATTGAAAACGGTCTGGATGCAGTGATGCCGGCACATGTTATTTACCCCAAAGTAGATAAATTGCCTGCCGGCTTCTCAACCCATTGGTTGCAAACCGTACTACGTAAACAGTGCCACTTTGAAGGTGCGATTATTAGCGATGATATGAGCATGCAAGCGGCAGTGGAGTACGGTTCTGCATCGGAGCGTGTCCTTAAAGCGTTGCAGGCTGGTTGCGATTTGGTGTTGGTGTGTAACGATCCACAAGCGGCTGATGAAGTATTGGCTAAGGTGGACTGGCATGCCGGGCCTTTATCCCATGCAAGACTCATCCGCTTGCATGCACACCAAAAAGTAAGCTATTCAAAATTGCCATATCACCCATTGTGGCAGGCGGCTGTCACCGTTATCGACAATCTGAACAAGTCATATGGTCAACAGGAGTTAATTTGATGGAATGGGCAATGCAAATCTGGAATGAACTTGTCGTTTTGTTCGGAGGTAATGTCTGGATACTGATTGTGACCGGAATCCTGTTAGCTACGGCGATAATTGATTTATTGCAACGTTCTTTTCTCAAGATGGCGCATAACCACCTCCTTAAAAAAGAGAAATACTGGCTCGACAGTTTTGTCGATGCCGCACGCTCACCGGCTTCTTTCTTTATCTGGGTGAACGGTACGGTATTAACAATGACCACGATCATCATGCATTTCAATGTTTATGTTGATATGGTTCCGTACATACAGTCGTTTAAATCGACGATTCTGACGTTATCTTTCGGTTGGTATGTGATCCGGTTGGTGCATCGTTTGGAAGCCCATCTAAAAGCGTACGCGCGTGAAGACGACCGCCTCGATGAGGTCACGGTCGAAGCGATGGCCAAAATCATTAAACTGCTGGCGTTCACTTTAACGGCTTTATTCTTCCTGAATGCGTTCGGTGTCAGCATGGGCGGGCTACTGGCTTTTGGTGGTATGGGTGGTATCGCGATCGGTTTTGCGGCTAAAGACCTGCTGGGTAATGTATTTGGTGGCTTGATGCTTTACATGGACAAGCCTTTTACAGTTGGTGACTGGATTCGTTCTCCTGATAAAGAGATAGAAGGTACGGTTGAGAAAATCGGTTGGCGTATGACGACGGTGCGTACCTTTGATAAGCGACCTCTTTACATCCCTAACGGCATCTTTTCAAATATCGCCATTGAAAACCCGTCTCGCATGACCAACCGTAGAATTTATGAAACGGTCGGAATCCGCTACGCAGACGTATCGCAGATGGATACGATTACGGCGAAGGTCAAACAGATGCTGGTTGAACATCCTGAAATCGATAACAACCAGACTATGATTGTTAATTTCAATAAGTTTGGACCTTCGTCACTGGACTTCTTCATCTATACGTTTACAAAAACCACAGAATGGATTCGCTTTCATGAAATCAAACAGGATGTATTGCTGAAAGTAAGTGAGATCATTGAATCACAAGGTGCTGAAATCGCATTTCCAACACGCACTTTGCATATTGAATCCAATCAGGAAGCGATTAATTTTCAGAATCAATCCGCTGTAACGGTACCACCGGAAGCGTAAACGTAGGTAATTCGTACCCGGGTGGTAATATAGTCCGGGTTACATGGTGTATTGAAATTGAACAGGCCTGTTCAATTTGAAAAGTTATTTAAATGATGATGACCTCAGGCTCCAGATGGATACCGAACTTATGGTCTACGGCATCCTGAACCATCTGTGAGAGTTCTACAATATCCTGGCCTTCTGCGCCACCCAGGTTTTCCAATATCAAAGCATGTTTGGATGAAACGCGTGCTTTCCCATGCCGTTGTCCTTTCCAATTCGCTTTCTCGATCAACCAGGCGGCTGGTATCTTATAATTCCCGTCTAAGGTCTTGTGATGGGGCATATCAGAATAATCGTAGATCAGTTCCTCGAAGTATTCCGGACTGACCACCGGGTTTTTGAAGAAGCTTCCGGCATTACCAAAGATTTCCGGATCCGGAATGCGTGACTGACGTATTTTTATGACGGCATCGTAGATCATTTTAGGCGTTAGATCCGATTTCGGAATGTCGGCGAGTTCTTCTCTAAGCGGTTGGAAAACTAGGTTAGGGTTTCCGGCATGTAATTTTCTCAGTCGGAAGGTCACTCGGTGCACGAGCACCTTGTCGGTAAGCTCTTGCTTGAATATACTGGTTCGGTAACCAAAATTGCATTCGGCGTTACGGAATTCGGTTCTCTGTCCCGTATAAAGGTTCAATGTCTGAACACGGGTAATGGCATCGCGCGCCTCAGCACCATAAGCACCGATATTCTGAACCGGCGCAGCACCGACGGTACCAGGTATAAGTGCGAGATTTTCAAGACCCCATAGGCCATGTTCAACTGTGTAGGTAACCAGCTCATGCCAACTCATGCCCGCACCGACTGAAAGCCAAACGTTATCGGCATCGGATTTTACGACTTTCAGTTTTTTAAATCCGCAATGAACTACGACACCTTCGATATCGTGGGTGAAAAGCATATTGCTGCCACCGCCGATAATACGCCATGGCAAAGATGCCAAAGTCAGGTCGGAACGCAATACGGCAATGTCACTCTGTCGATTGATTTCGACGTAGTATTGGGCTTTTACATCGATCTTAAAAGTGTTGTGTTTTTTAAGTGAGTAGTTGGCCTGAATGTGCATTTTGGTCTTTGCTATAATCTGTTAAAAATACAATTATAAAGGAAGATACATGAGTCAACTGAAACTTTCTACAGAAGGTTGGTCCAATCAAACGGTCTTCATCATGGCCGCGATTGGTTCCGCCGTCGGTTTAGGAAACATCTGGAAGTTTCCTTACATCACTGGTGAGAATGGCGGTGGTGCTTTTGTATTGGTGTATTTGGCTTGTATTTTATTAATCGGTATACCGGTCTTGATGTCAGAAATCGCATTAGGGAGAGCAGGGAAAGCGAATCCCGTTCAAGCAATGGCAAACTTGGCTCGTGAAAATAATGCCAGCCGGTTATGGTTTCTGCTTGGCTTGAACGGGGTGTTGGCAAGTGCTTTGATTCTCTCTTTCTACACCGTCATTGCCGGATGGGCGACATCGTATTTTTTTGAAAGCTTGCAAGGTACGTTCATTGGTATTGATTCTGCCGGAGTCGATGCGCATTTTAAATCGCTGCTGGCGAATCCCTATGAATTATTATTCTGGCACAGTTTAATCTCATTGGTGACGGTTCTAATTGTGTCTCAAGGTGTCAAAAGCGGTTTGGAGCGTGCCATTAGTTGGATGATGCCGGGCTTGTTGCTCATTCTTTTGATTCTTTTAGGTTATGCAACAACGACCGGTGCGTTCGGGCAGAGTTTTGCATTCCTGTTTTCCCCCGACTTTTCAAAACTAAGCTGGGAAGCCGTTTTAATTGCAATGGGGCATGCGTTCTTTACTTTGAGTATCGGTCTTGGGGTCATGATGGTGTACGGCTCTTATGTCAGTCAACAATACTCAATCGTTAAAGCGAGCCTCTGGATTGCTGCTGCAGATACTTTGGTCGCGTTGATGGCCGGCTTGGTTATTTTTTCAATCGTTTTTTCAAATGGCATGGAAGCCGGTGCCGGTCCGGGATTATTGTTCCAGACACTGCCGATTGCATTCGGCCAGATGACTGGTGGTTGGTTCTTCGGAACCCTGTTTTTCGCATTCGTAGTCGTAGCGGCACTTAGTTCTGCGATTTCTCTTCTTGAACCGGTAGTCAGTTGGTTTGAACAGAACTGGGGTATCAACCGGGTTCGTTCTGCCTGGATACTGGGCTTTTTGATATGGTTATTCGGAATCGGTTCACTGCTTTCTTTCAATGAATGGTCGGGATTGAAAATTCTCGGTGACCGTAATATTTTCAACAGTGTTGATTTTATTACGGCTAATATCATGCTGCCGATGGGAGGTCTGTTGATTTCGATCTTCGTGGCCTGGGTTTTGAGTTCAAAGCAACGCAGGAATGAAATCGAACTTAACGAGAAGGGTATGATGTGGTTTTTATTTGATCTTAAATGGATTGCTCCGGTTGCCATCCTGATCGTTTTTGCGTCCAATCTTGTCAGTTCAGATAGCGTTTGGCTGATGATTGTTGTAGCGTTGGCGGCTTATGGTATTTTCATATTCAATAGCGTAAGGAAGTCGTGAATAGGAAAAGAGTTTATGCAATAAATACGGGGACATAGCGTCCCCCGTTTTTGTGTTGGGTTTTTATTGCGTTTGATTTAGTACTGTGCCGTATATTGATTTTGAACTAAACGAGTCATTTCGAGGTATTTGGCATTCATTTTTCGCTGTAACTTGTGAGAGTAGCGAAGAATAGAACGCATGACATGAAATGTAACTAGTGGATGCGTTTCTACCAGCGATTCGAATTTTTCACGGTGAAGAAGCAGTACTTCACTGTCGCTTTTGGCAATGATATGCAGAGAGTGACTGTCGCCGTCGATAAAACTCAACTCACCGCTCATGGCACCTTCTTTAAGTGTATCGATATGTACCGATTTACCTGAAGAAAGCATTTTGACCACATTTAATTTCCCGGTAATCAGGATGTATAAAGTATCGTCTTTGGTGCCTTCCTCGTAAAGGATTTCACCACTTTTCAGCTGACGGGTTTCAACGGCATTCGCCAAGACCTCACAATCTTCAATTGTCACATCTTGACCTAGTACAGTATGGGCGATTTTCTCTGCGTCTGACATGAACGTGTCCTCGGAATTAACGGTAAGTGTGAATTCAATTCTACGCTCAAAAAAAATCAAATACTAGAGTTTGGGATAAGGAAAAACCAGAATGGCCTAAGTGACTTTCCTGCAAGGGTGTTTAGCGGGATGAAGCGGGGGTATCAAGGCGCTCTACCGGGAAGAAAGCATCGAAAAAAGCGCCCAAGCCAAATACGAAAATCAAGATAAAGACAAAGACAATGATAATTGAAAGGGCTTGCTTATTTTCTACAAACTTTTCTTTCCAGCGCTCTGATTTCACCAAAGGCCATATAAAATACAGAAACACGCCTAAAGCAATCAGCTGAAGTCCAATCAGTATAGACTGGACGGTGGTTGGCAATTCGGTTTCTGTCATCATGCAATAGTGGACCTATTTCAGAAGGTGAACAAGGGTTTGGTAATAGATTTCGGTCAACTTTTCCAAATCGGAAACACTGACGTTTTCATCGATTTTATGGATAGTTGCATTTAGAGGCCCTAGCTCAATCACTTGAGCACCAGTTGTGGCAATGAAACGGCCGTCAGAAGTCCCGCCACCCGTCGATAATTCAGGGGTGTAACCAACCACTTGCTCAGTAGCCTTTTTAACGGCTTGAATTAACTCACCGTTCGCAGGTGTGATGAAAGGCAGGCCTGATAGGTTCCAGTCCAGGGTGTAATCCAGGTTGTGGTGGTCCAAAACGGCATGCACGCCTTCTTTCAAGGTTTCTGGCGTATGTTCAGTCGAGAATCGGAAATTGAAAAGCACTTCGACACTGCCGGGAATGATGTTGGTCGCACCGGTACCGGCATTGATATTCGAGACCTGGAAAGAGGTGGGTGGGAAGTATTCATTTCCATGATCCCATTGTAGATGAACGAGCTGTTCGAGCGCGGGAGCGAATGTATGAATCGGGTTTTCGGCAAGTTCAGGGTAGGCGATGTGTCCTTGTATCCCTTTGATTGTCAACGTTCCGCTCAGAGAGCCGCGGCGGCCGTTCTTGATCGAATCGCCAAGTTTGTTGGAGCTTGAAGGCTCGCCCACCAAACAGTATTCGAATTTTTCGTTGCGTGCTTCCAATGTTTCGATGACCTTAACCGTGCCATCGACAGCCGGACCTTCTTCGTCACTGGTGATCAGAAAACCAATCGATCCTTTGTGATTCGGATTTTCTTCGATAAAACGTTTGCTGGCCACCATAAAGCAGGCGATGCTGCTTTTCATGTCTGCTGCACCTCGACCATAAAGCAGGTCGCCCTCAATGTGCGCTGAAAAGGGTGGATGAGTCCATGCGGACTCCGGTCCGGTTGGTACGACATCGGTGTGGCCTGCGAATACGATAAACGGTCCGCTATCACCTTTACGAGCCCACAAATTGGAAACTTCACCAAACGGCATGTGCTCTGTCTCGAAGCCAAGCGGTTTGAGATATTCAGCAATTAGGTTTTGACAGCCTTTGTCATCCGGTGTCACCGAATCGATTTGGATCAGTTGTTGGGCTAGGGTGATGATTTCGGACATGGTTTACTCTTTTTATCGTTAGGTGGCTATTTTACGGTTTTGGGTACAGATATGATAAGAAAATTAATTTATACGATTACCATAATAAAAATTAATTAAGTCTCGTGTATCATTTTAAAGCTTGGTACTCATCTGCTTTGAAACCGACCAAAAGAACATTCGCCGTTTCAAGAACCGGTCGTTTGATTAAAGTTGGCATCTCGGTCAAGACAGTCAAGTCGGACTGATTCATCAAGTTTTCTTTTTGCTGTTCTGTGAGTTGCTTCCAACTGGTACTACGTTTGTTGACAAGGATTTCGATTGGTAGATTCTGTAACCATTTCTGAATGGTTTCCTGTGTCAGTCCGTCTTTTTTAAAGTCGTGAAAACGGTAATCGATCTGGCGCTCTTCAAGAAATTTTCTCGCTTTGCGTACCGTGTCACAATTGGGGATACCATATAAAATCATATTCATCCTACTTCGTCGTTTATTTTCCGCACATAATTCTAAAGCATTTTTAACTTTATGGACGGCCCACATTCCAAAAACGTCTAAATGATCCACCTTTAACTTAATAAAACGGAATAAAGCCTTATCATTTAGATGGTTTTTAGTCATTAAATCGCGTTTTTTCCTATTTAGGACGTGATTTTTTTTCTGTTACGCCCTAGAGCAGGTATACTTCCATTTGATTTTTTGTAACGTTTATTTAAGAGAGTAGCATTATGACAATTAAACGAATCGGACATCGTTATAGCGATACTAAAACAGGTGCAACATTGGATGTATGGTTTCCACGCTCCAACAAAGAGATTGCCCGTAACTGTTTGGCTTTACAGGTAGGTTTGATTAAAAGTGATTTTGTTACGGTTGAAATCGATTCAGTGGATGATGCGCCAAAATCCGCTGAAGACGCATACCTTCGCCTACACCTTTTGTCAGAATGTGCTTATAAGCCGCATGAAATCAATTTGGACGGTGTGTTTGGATTGTTGACGAATGTTGCTTGGACAAGTGCCGGTCCTGTCTTGCCATCAGAGGTTGAAAACTTGCGTGAAGCGATTGCCGGTGAAGTACACCAGCTTAATGTGACTTCCATCGACAAGTTCCCTCGCATGACGGATTACGTGATTCCAGAGGGTGTGCGTATCGGTAATGCCGACCGCATCAGACTGGGTGCACACTTGGCTCCTGGTACAACGGTCATGCATGAAGGATTCGTAAACTTCAATGCCGGTACCTTGGGTAACTCAATGGTTGAAGGACGTATCAGTGCGGGTGTCGTTGTTGGAGAGAACACCGATATCGGCGGCGGTGCCTCAATTATGGGTACGCTTTCAGGTGGCGGTAAGCAGGTTATTTCAATGGGTCAAAGAAACCTGTTGGGTGCCAATGCCGGTTTGGGTATCTCTCTAGGTGACGACTGTATCGTTGAATCGGGTCTGTATTTAACAGCCGGTACAAAAGTGAAAATGCCGGATGGCTCGATTGTTTCGGCACGTGAATTGTCCGGTCAATCTAAATTGCTATTCAGACGCCATAGCCAGACTGGTGCTGTCGAAGCAATCGTTACTGATGGCACCTTGTGGGGCGGTTTGAACACAACACTTCACAGCAACGATTAATCGTTGTGCTGTCGACAAACAGTCGGCTTGCTAATCTTTTATTACCCAGCCTTGAAGGTTGGGTGATCTAATCCTCTCTTTTTCTATTGTTCTCTTGACACATTTGCATTAGCAATTACACTTTCTGCCTACCCTTGAGTATGGGTAATTCTGTTTTTATCTGGGTTTATAAGCGTGTTCATTTTAAATAAACCGTGAATTCGTTACGATTGTTGACTCAGGTCTTAGTAATTCAAGAGAAGGGATTGTATGTCTAAAGTTTTAGGTTTGGATCATGTGAGTATCATCGTGAAAGACGCGGCGGCATCACTGGCATTTTATCAGTCATTACTGGGGTTGACGTGTTTGGATCGCCCGGACCTTGGATTTCCTGGGTACTGGTTGGATTTGCATGCCGGACAGAGCCTACACATAATGCAACTTGATAACCCAAACCAAAATACGATCCGCCCGGAGCATGGTGGGAGGGACTACCATTTTGCGTTGCGAGTCGACTCAATCGACTCATGCTGTGCAAAACTCGATGAGATGGGCATGAATTACACCCGTAGTCGTTCAGGAAGAAAGGCTTTGTTTATCAAGGACTTGGATGATAATGCTTTTGAGTTGTTTGAATGCGGTCAAAATTAGTATCACTATCTTAAAAAGAAAACCCGACAGGCCTGTCGGGTTTATTAAAAGCTGCTTAACTTATCGATTAGGCGTCTTTTTCAATCAAGCTCAATAAAGCCTCAGTTAACTCATCTTTTTTGTGCTGTTCAGTGATGGCCTGATTATTGGTGTCGCTAATAAAGAAAACGTCTTCCGCTTTTTCCCCGACTGTATTGATTTTGGCATCGTGTATACGGATATTACAGGTTTTCATAGCGCACCCGATGCGAGACAGTAATCCAGGAATGTCTTTGGTATTGATGGTTAATTCCGTCAGATGCTTGTTGATCTTGTGGAAGATGATTTCTGTTGGGGTTTCGAAACAGCGGATTCGACGTGAATTTAGCATCGGACGCATCTCGGCAGGGTCAATTTCCGGCTCTGCTAACTGGCTTTGAATCTTTTCGATAATCGCTTTATGCATTTGTTTATCGGAGATGCTGTGCAACTCATTATCAAGAATATATAGAATCACCAAGGTCATATTCTGCGTCGTGGAATAGATTCGAGCTTCCATAACGTTCAAATTAAGTTTGTCGAGCGCATAGGTGATGTGTGCGAACAGGAAATCCCGGTCCGGCATATAAATCAACACCTCGGTTGCACCACGCTGAGCTTGGTTCTGTAGATAAATGTGCGTCGATTTCAAGTCACGATTGTAAAGCAGCTTACTGATTCTGGCGATATCCGCAGGCGTTTGGCGACTGAAGAATTCCGTTTTGCTGAGGCTGTCCCAGAATGGCTGGTAATCCGAAGACTTAAGTTCGCGCTTCGCAAGAATTTCTTTTGCTTTTTCCTGGGCTTGCAACGCTTTCTTAGCACGGTTTTTAGGTGTGCTGGAGGCTTCGTCCAGAACATTGGTCGTTTCGTTATACAATTCGAGGAAGAGGGCATTCTTCCAATCATTCCAAACTTCGTCCGAAGTTGCGCAAACGTCCGCTACCGTCAGTAGATAAAGGTAGTCCAGACGCTTTTGATCTTCTACTATTTCGGCAAAATGGTGGATAACGGCCGGGTCGCTAAGATCTTTTTTCTGTGCAATACCGGAAAACTCAAGATGATAGCGCACCAGCCAGCTCAATAAGTCACTGTCTTCCTGTGAAAGGTTGTGTTGTTTGGCGAAAATTTTGGCGTCTTCAGCCCCAAGTACTTCATGTGCGCCTCCACGCCCTTTGGCGATATCGTGGAACAGGCCTGCCAGAAACAGAATTTCTGGTTTGCAAACCGATTTGGCTATCTGGTGTGCGGTCGGGAATTCATAGGCATATTCTTCCACAAAGAAGCGGCGCAGATTTCGAATTACCAGTATCGTATGATCATCCACCGTATAGGCATGAAAAATATTAAATTGCATCAATCCGGTGATTTTGGCGAAAACCGGTAAATAAGCACTGAGAATTCCGTAGGTATGCATACGACGAATTGCCGCATTCACTCCCTTGGGCTGTCTGAAAATTTCGATGAACAGCGCCTTATTAATCGGATCTCGTCGGAAATTATCATCGATTAAGTGTAGGTTGTCGCGTATCGAACGGATTGTATGAGAGCGGATTCCTTCAATCTCAGGGTAGTGCTGTAGGATCAGGAAAACTTCCAATAATGCAGTAGGGAAGTCGCTGAATACCGTTGGATACTCGATATCCAGATACTTGTCGACCAACTTGAAACGTGCATTTACTTGTTTGACTTCCGGCTTGCTTGAGATAAAGATCTCTTCACGGAAGTGTTGCAATAGGATTTCGTTGACCTTGACCACATTCTGAACGTTACGGTAGTAACTGTTCATGAACTGTTCGACCGCCATTTTTTCGTTTGTATCTTTATAACCGAAACTCTCGGCTATGTGTTGTTGATGGTCGAACAGTAAACGGTCTTCGCGACGTTTCTTCATGCGGTGCAAGGCGAAACGAACACGGTTGAGGTATTTATAAGCCGCTTCAAGCTCTCGATACTCTTCAATTGTCAGGAACTGGTTTTGTACTAATTGGTTGATGGATGAGGCTTTGAAATGGCGTTTCGCAACCCAGTAAATCGTCTGGATGTCGCGGAGTCCGCCCGGGCTCTCCTTAACATTAGGTTCAAGCTGATAGGTCGTGTCGTTAAAACGGCGATGACGGGCTTGCTGTTCGTCGAATTTCGCTTGAAAGAAGGCTTGGCTAGGCCAGAAGTCTTCACGCTTCCATATTGTTGAAAGGTGTTCATACAGACTGTAATCGCCCGTAATCCAACGAGACTCCAATAGATTAGTCGCGGTGGCAACATCTTCAAGACCTGCGGCGATACATTCGTCTACGGAACGTAAGGCGTGGCCGACATCAAAGCCGAGATCCCATAAGAATGTGATGAATGTCGAAAACTGTTCGTGTTGGCTTTCAGCATCCTGCGTCAGGATCAGCACATCGATATCGGAGTAGGGATGTAGCTCACCACGACCGTAACCACCCACTGCCAATAAGCTGGCGTTGATGTGTTCAGGAATGAAGTGTTGCCAGATCTTTTTCAATATCTGATCTACAAACGTTGCACGTTCCTTGACCAGTTCGGCTACCGCCGCACCGTCATCGAATTGATCGAATTGATAATCCAGAAACTGTTTTAGGGTTTCCCGCCCGGCTTTGATGGCGTCGATTGGTTTTTCACTTTTCTCTAAGGCCTTGACAAAACTTGGGACGGAAGGGCGTACTGCGTTCATTGGTTCGCTCATATAATTGATTGGCTGTTCACAAAAGCGATTACTGTTCCGGTCACCGCTTACGGCAATACCGGAACCTCGTCTTTGCGCATAGTGAAGATTTCATAACCATCTTCGGTGACGGCCAATGTGTGCTCCCATTGAGCTGAAAGTTTACGATCCTTGGTGACGACAGTCCAGTTATCACCCAATAACTTCACGTCCGCTTTTCCAAGATTGATCATCGGCTCGATCGTAAACACCATTCCTGGCTTCAATACGATGTTTTTCAAATCTGGTGCGGCATAGTGAAGGACTTGTGGCTCTTCGTGGAAGTCGGCACCGATTCCGTGACCGCAATATTCTCTGACCACGGAGAAATTATTTATTTCGGCATGCTGCTGAATGGCATAGGCGACATCATATAAAGTAGCATTCGGTTTGACCTGTTCGATTCCAAGCCACATGCACTCATGGGCAACCTGGCATAGACGGTGTGCAAATGGCTTGACTTCGCCGACTTCAAACATCCGGCTGGTATCACCATGATAACCGTCTTTGATGACGGTGACGTCGACATTAACGATGTCACCCTTTTTCAGTTTCTTATTGTGATCGGGAATTCCGTGACAGACGACATGGTTGATCGAGATACAACTTGAAGCAGGAAAGCCGTGGTAGTTCAAAGTTGCCGGAACCGTGCCTTGCTGATTAACCATATAATCATGCATGATCTCATTCAGCTCTCCCGTTGAAACGCCGGGGACAATATGGGGTTCGATCATTTCCAACACCTCGGCAGCCAAACGGCCAGCCACCCTTAATTTTTGAAGCTCGTCTGCAGTTTTGATTTTAATCGTCATGTCCTGATCACTTTTCCTTGAAAATCGCTGAATTTCACGGGATTTTTTAAATTAAAAATTGTTAAGTTTGCGGGAATATGGTATAAATGCCGCGCCTTTCGGAATGAAAGGAATTTTAACAGAAAATCCGCACGTTTACCGAGACATAAAACGGGGTGCTGGAAAACCTTTATTAAGGTCTTCGAGTTCGTCTTTATGGGTAAACGGAGGCTTAACCCCAATTTGGAGAAATATCATGGCAAAAGTTACAATGCGCCAAATGCTAGAAGCGGGTGTTCACTTCGGACACCAGACACGTTATTGGAACCCTAAGATGGGTGAGTACATCTTCGGTGCTCGCAACAAGATTCATATCGTTAACTTGGAAAAAACCCTTCCGTTGTTCAACGATGCCCTAAACATGATCGGTGGCATCGCTGCAAACAAAGGTAAAGTTTTGTTTGTTGGTACTAAGCGCGCTGCGCGTGACATCGTTGCTGAAGAAGCGCAACGTTGTGGTATGCCATACGTTAACCACCGCTGGTTGGGTGGTATGTTGACAAACTTCAAAACCATCAAGCAGTCAATCAAGCGTCTAAAAGAACTTGAAACTCAAGAGCAAGACGGTACTTTTGAAAAGATCACTAAGAGAGAAGCGCTTGAGCGTACTCGCCAGAAAGAAAAGCTAGAACTTTCTTTGGGTGGTATCAAAGATATGCGTGCTATGCCTGACGCAATCTTCATTATTGATACTGGTAATGAGTCAATTGCCATTCAGGAAGCTAGAAACCTAGGTATTCCGGTTATTGGTGTTGTTGATACCAACAACGATCCTCGTAACATTGATTATGTAATCCCTGGTAACGATGATGCAATCCGTGCAATCAAACTTTATTTGTCTGCTGCTGCTGACGCGGTAATTGAAGGTAAAAACTCAATTACGACCGCTGTTGAAGGCGATGATTTCGTAGAAGCTGCCGAGCAAGCGGCTGAATAATTTGAACAGGCCTGGTCATACCAGGCCTTTTTAATTGATAACGAATTCGATTTAAGTAAGGAATTTTAAAATGGCAATTACAGCAAGTATGGTTAAAGAACTGCGTGAAATCACTGGCGCAGGTATGATGGATTGTAAAAAAGCGTTGGGTGAAACCGACGGTGATATGGATGCAGCAATCGAATTCCTTCGCAAGAAGGGTATGGCTGGTGCAGATAAGAAAGCTGGTCGTGTTGCAGCGGAAGGTGTAATCGCGATTGCTATCTCTGATGATAAGAAAAAAGCGGTTATCGCAGAAGTAAACTGTGAAACTGACTTCGTTGCCAAAGGTGATGAGTTCAAGTCTTTTGCGGATGAAGTTGCACAGATCGCTTTAGCAAAAGAAACCACTGATATTGAAGCTCTGATGGCTGAGAAAATGGCTAGTGGCATGACGATCGATGAGCGTCGTCGTGAATTGATCGCCAAGATTGGTGAAAACATGTCTGTTCGTCGTCTTGAGTTGGTTGAGACTAACGGTCAAATCGGTCAGTACCAGCACGGTGAGAAGATCGGTGTTGTTGTTGACATGACTGGTGGTAATGACGACTTGGCTCGTGACGTTGCGATGCACGTTGCAGCATTGAAGCCAACGGCCGTTTCTGCTGACGATGTTGATCAGGAAATGGTTGAGAAAGAGCGTAAGTTCCAGATCGAACAGGCTCAGGAAAGCGGTAAGCCAATGGAAATCATCGAGAAGATGATTGAAGGGCGTATGCGTAAGTTCCTACAAGAAATCACTCTACTGGGTCAGCCTTTCGTTAAGGATTCTGACAAGTCTGTAGAAAAACTTCTTAAGGAAAACGATGCTTCTGTTGCTCGTTTCATTCGTTTGGAAGTTGGTGAAGGTATTGAGATCGAAGAAACTAACTTTGCTGATGAAGTAGCTGCAGCTGCAAAAGCAGTAACTGGTTAATTTCACTTCTGTCTTGAGGCCATAGTTGGTTTTGCCGAATTTTTCGGCAAGCCAGCTGTGGCTTTTTTGTATTTAAAACTTTTTGTAAGTGATGATTTGAACATTTAAATGTCCCTTACAAAACGTTTTACGGTATCAACACACAAGGAAGAAACACATGGCATTAAAATACAAACGCATTCTTTTAAAATTTAGTGGTGAAGCACTGATGGGAAAAGGGGAGTTTGGTTTGGACGCCGACACATTGAAGCAAGTGGTCGGTGAAGTCAAAGCCCTCCGTGATCTGGGTGTGGAAGTTGGTATCGTAGTCGGCGGCGGTAATATCTTCCGAGGCGCCCAAATTCAAGGGGCAGGTATTCAACGTACCACTGGTGATCATATGGGTATGATGGCCACTGTCATCAACGGCTTGGCTTTGCGTGATGTGATCGAAAGTGAAGGTATGTCTGCAACTGTTTATTCGGCCATGACCATCGAGGGAATCTCAAGTGGATTCAATGCCAATGAAGTCAAGAAGCAGCTTGCTGCAGGCCAGGTTGTTGTTTTTGCGGCTGGAACCGGTAGCCCGTTCTTTACAACGGATACCGCTGCAGCGTTGCGCGGTGTTGAAATCGACGCAGACATTGTGTTGAAAGCTACCAAGGTTGACGGTATCTATACTGCCGATCCGGTTAAGGATCCATCTGCCACGCGCTATCAATCATTGACCTACGACGAAGTGATTCAAAAGAATTTGCAGGTAATGGATATGACTGCTTTCGTATTATGTCGTGACCATGATATGCCGATTCGTGTGTTTGACATGTTTAAAGACCACGCCGCTATCAGAATTGTTCAGGGTGACGATGAAGGCACCTTGGTAAGCTCAGGAGAATAAAAATGATAAATGAAATTCGTGAAGACGCTAAAAGCAGAATGCAGAAATCTTTTGAGAACTTGGAAAGTAATTTCGCCAAGATCCGTACAGGGCGCGCTCATCCAAGCATTCTTGATTCAATCACAGTCGATTATTACGGTTCTGAAGTCCCAATTGGCCAGGTAGCCAATGTTAATGTTGAAGATGCGCGTACTCTGACGGTACAGCCTTGGGAACAGCCAATGGTTTCAGTGGTAGAGAAAGCCATCATGATGTCTGATTTGGGAATCAACCCTTCAACTTCTGGTAACTTGATCCGTATTCCAATGCCGCCATTGACCGAAGAGCGCCGTCGCGATTTTATTAAAGTGGCACGCAACGAAGCGGAGCAGGCTCGTGTAGCAGTACGTAACATCCGTCGTGATGCAAACAATGACATCAAAACTCTATTGAAGGACAAGGAAATTACTGAAGATGAGTCTCGCCAAGCGGAAGACCAGATTCAAAAGATCACCGATGAGATCGTCGCTAAAATCGATTCTGCACTTTCTGATAAAGAAGCAAGCTTGATGGAAATTTAAGTCGATATTTATGCCGTTTTACGGCATAATCTATTGGTTTTTTCATAAAACGGCCTTTAAATAATAGAGTGTCTCTATTATTGTTGGCCGTTTTTTATATCTCTTTTCCTGGGGTTTGTTTTGCTTAAAGAACAAAATCAACATGTTAATGTTCCGAAACACATTGCCATCATCATGGATGGTAACGGGCGTTGGGCAAAAAAACGCTTATTGCCACGCTTTGTTGGCCACCAGAAAGGGTTGAATGCTGTTAAACGTGTGGTTTCGCACTGCTCCGAACTCGGCGTGGAAGCACTTACCCTGTTTGCGTTTAGTACTGAAAATTGGCGCAGACCGGAAGAAGAGGTGAACAAGCTAATGGGGCTTTTCCTCAAAGCCTTGCAAAAAGAAGTCCGTAAACTTGATGAAAACAACGTCCGGTTACAAATCATTGGCGAACGATCTGCTTTCAATCAGGATATTCAGACAAACATCGAAATGGCTGAAAAGCAGACCGAAAACAACACGGGACTGATATTGAATATCGCTGCCAATTACGGCGGACGCTGGGATATGGTCGAAGCGGTTAAAAAATGGCATGCAGCCAACCCGGATTCACCAATCGAGACTCTGACTGAGGACGACGTAGCTCAATATGTTTGCTTGGCAGGTCTGCCTGAACCCGATCTATTGATTCGTACAGGTGGCGAACAGCGCATAAGTAACTTCCTTATTTGGCAGATGGCCTATACAGAATTCTTTTTCACCAACACACTCTGGCCCGATTTCAAAGAGTCTTCCATAGACGAAGCAATCGAGTCTTTTAATAATCGTGAACGTCGTTTCGGAAAAACCGGCGACCAGGTGAAATAATGTTAAAGCAACGCGTCATTACTGCTCTCATACTTACTGTCTTGGCCATCACGGCTTTATTCAAATCTTCAGACACCGTTTGGCAAGTTTTGATTCTTTCAATCTCATTCATTGCTGCCTGGGAGTGGGCAGGGCTTGGACGTATTGCTTCTGTTCTTCATAAAGTCTTATTTTCGTTATCCACGACTGCATTGGCCTACTTAGGATTAATTTTTCTTCCTTCATCGTCGATTGCAGGACTGGCTGTTATTGAGACTCTGATCCTATTTTTGGTGGTTGGACGCTATCAACGTACAAAAGGAAAAGATGGCGTCAATTCGAGCCTATTGATTTTGGCCCTGGGTTGGCTTTGTATTGTCCTATTTACGATTGTTACGATTCGTTTTCGCGAACAATTTTCGGCCGAAATCCTATTGATGAGCATGTTTATAGTATGGTCCATGGATACGGGCGCCTATTTCACAGGCCGCCGCTTTGGTAAGACTAAATTGGCACAGTATGTCAGTCCCGGCAAAACCTGGGAAGGTGTATGGGGTGGAGTTGTGCTGGCTTTTATCATTAGCTTGATTGGCCTTTATTGGATTCAACCGACGCTCTCATTGCCTGTGTCGCTATTTGCTGCAATCACTGCAGTTATCGCCTTGATTTCGGTAATGGGAGATTTATTCGAAAGCGTGCTAAAAAGACAGATGGGTGTAAAGGACAGTGGCTCAATCCTTCCCGGTCACGGTGGGATTTTGGATAGGATTGACAGTCTTCTGATTGCTTTACCTCTGTTTTACCTACTTTGGTTTTTAGGGAGTGTTTCTGCGTGACGTTTCTGTGGTCGGTTTTGGGTTTTATCCTCGTAATCGGTATTTTGGTCACGATCCACGAATGGGGGCACTACCAGGTCGCTCGCTGGTTCAATATCAAGGTATTGAAATTCTCCATCGGTTTCGGCAAAACTATCTGGAGTAAGCAAAACGGAGAAACCGAATTCCAGATTGCTGCAATCCCGTTAGGCGGCTACGTCAAATTCGTTGATGAAGCAGAGGGTCCAGTAGCTCCGCAGGACTTAGACAGGGCATTCAATCGACAGAGTGTCTATAAACGTTTCGCAGTTGTCGCAGCCGGTCCTTTAGTCAATCTTATCTTTGCATGGTTGGTGTTTTCAGTCATCTACATGATTGGAATTACCGGTTTGAAGCCAATTTTTGAACATCCGACCGAATCCACCGCGCTTTATGAAGCGATGCCTAAAACCGAACAGGCCTGGTTGGTTTTGGAAATTGATGAAAAGCCTGTTACTACTTGGCGCTCTGTACATGAATCACTTTTGAAGGCACTGGTCGATAGTCAACAAACCATTTCACTCAAAGTGGAAGGGCTCAACCAAAGTCACGAAACGCTATTACTTAAGAATGTTTCACTTAAAGACTTGGATTTGAATAATCAGAAGCAGAATTGGCTTAAGGCATTGGGATTCAACCCCGTTGCCATTTCCGTCCCCGCTGTCGTGGGCAGCATCTCTGAGGGAAGTCCTGCCGAATTAGCTGGCCTTCAGGAAGGCGACATTATTCTTTCAATTGATGGCATTCAAATCGATGATTGGAGGGATCTTGTCAAGACGGTGGCGGCTAAACCCAATCAACAAGTTTCATTCGTATTGAAGCGAAATGGTGTTGAACTAATTAAAACCGTTGGCTTATCGCAACGTAAGAATTCTATGGGTGAAACCGTCGGTCAGCTTGGAGTAGGGTTGAAGCAGTCACCCGAGGATATGAAACCCTATCTGTCCACATCGCAATACGGCATTATCGATTCCTTAATTCTTGGGTACGAGAAAAGTCTGGATCTGTTTGATATGAGTCTCGTCATGCTCAAGAAGATGCTTTTTGGTGAAGTTGGAGTGGAAAACCTTTCTGGGCCGGTGAGTATAGCCCAATTTTCCGGCCAGGCATTGCAAACAGGCCTGATCTCATTTTTAGGTTTGCTTGGTCTTTTGAGCTTAAGCTTGGGAATCTTGAATTTATTGCCGATTCCAGTGCTTGATGGCGGCCATTTGCTTTATTATATGATCGAAATGGTTAAAGGCTCTCCCGTAAAAGAATCAACCATGATAATAGGTCAAAAAATAGGCTTGCTTTTGATTATTGGTTTAACAATACTTGCGTTAACAAACGACATTTTAAGAATTACAGATGGTTAATATGAAAAATATGCGTTCTAAATATGGTGTGATGAGTGGTCTTGTTCTTGGATTGATGTTGAATGCAAGTGCAAGTTACGCATTCACTGTCGACAAGATCGAAGTGGAAGGTTCTCAGAGAATTGGTTTTGAGACAATCAACAGTTACCTTCCTATTACTATCGGCCAGGACATCGATGAAAAACTAGTTCAGCAAAGTATTCAGCAACTTTATAAAACCGGCTTTTTCAAAGACGTCTCTTTATACCAGCGCGAACCTGGCATATTGGTCGTCAAAGTCATTGAAAGACCTTCTGTTGCAGAAATTAAGATTGATGGAAACTCCTTAATCGAAACCGATGATTTCATGGAAGCTCTGAACTCATTAGGCATAAAAAAAGGGCGTATTTACAACCAAGTTGAACTAGACCGTGTCGTTGTTGACTTAAAACGCCGTTATCAAAACCAGGGTTATTATGCTGCCGAGGTCAAGTTCATTACTGAGCAGTTGCCGCGTAACCGCGTAAGCTTAAAAATCGAAGTGGAAGAGGGAGAGCCGGCTACAATTGGTGCAATCAACCTAGTCGGAAATGAAACCTATAGTGACGACCGTCTTAAATCATTGCTGCTTTTGTCGGAAAGTCCCGTATTTGGAAGCGCGGACAAATACTCGAAACCAAAGTTGCAAGCAGATATTGAGACGTTGAAATCCTATTATATGGATAGAGGGTTTGCCGAATTTAATATACGATCTTCACAGGTCAGTCTGTCTACGGACAAAACCAAGGTCTTTATCACCATCAACATGACGGAAGGCGTTCAATATACCGTCGACGACATCAGTTACACCGGTGACACCAGAATTTCACAGGAAGAGTTAGGGAAATTACAAAAAACAAAGGTAGGAGACCTTTTCTCACGAAGTGATGTTATTAGCACGATGAACGCCATTCGAGATCGCTTGAGTGAAGAAGGCTATGCCTATGCTGAAGTAAAACCGGATACAGAACTTAATAAAGAAGCCAAAACCGTTTCACTTAAGTTCGATATTACCCCTAAAGATCGTGTATATGTCCGTCGAATCGAAGTCGAAGGGAACACCCGTACTCGTGATTATGTTATTCGTCGAGAAATGCGCCAACTTGAGAGTGCTCCATACTCGCTTGCACAAGTCAGAAGGTCGACTACACGCCTCAATCGTCTTGGGTACTTCACTAAAGTTGATATCGATACCAAACGTGTCTCTGCTGATCAGGTGGATTTGGTTGTAAAAGTAGAAGAACAGTCTACTGGCTCTTTTACCGCCGGTGTTGGTTATTCTCAGATTGATGGTGTTAGTTTTAATGTCGGGGTTTCAGAACGAAACTTCATCGGTAGCGGTAACCAACTTGACTTCAAAGTCAGTACTTCGGCCGCACGTAAATCGGCTGATATTGGTATGACTAATCCCTATTTCACCCCGGATGGTGTCAGCTTCGGTGGCGGGTTCTATCTCAGTGAAATTGATGCTGAACAGCTGGGTGTGTCCGATTACACGACCAATAATTACGGTATACGCTTTACAGTCGGTTATCCGCTAAGCGAATACAGTCGAATAAACTATGGGTTGAAATTTGATGATCAGACTTTGGTCTGTTCGGACAATTTCATCGTATGTAAAGACTATGTGGCCGAGAAGGGGGATAATAGTACTTCAGCTGTTTTAAGTTTGAGCTGGAGTTACGACACTAAAAACTCATATTACTTCCCAAGTAAAGGACAGCGCTTTAGCCTCTCGGGAGAAGTGACCGCACCAATTTCGTCTGATGTTTCGTTTTACAAATTATTCATGGATGAAAAATGGTATTATCCTTTATCAGAAAACCTAACAATGAAGCTAAAATTAGGTCTTGCGTACGGAAATGGTTTAGGGAACTATACAAGTTTGCCGTTTTATGAAAACTTTTATGCTGGTGGAATAAGCTCAGTAAGAGGGTATGAATCGAACTCGTTAGGTGCGCATTACGATCTTGCTGCAGACGGTAGTGATCGTCCTATAGGTGGTGCAGCAAAAGTTGTTTCTACTGTGGCATTGGTTATGCCTATGCCATTTATCGACGACTCAAGCAATATGCGTCTAAGCCTATTCTATGATGCAGGTAATGTGTTCACTGATATTAACGCCATTGAGGTTGCTGAATTACGTTCCTCAGCTGGCGTCGGATTATCTTGGATCACGCCAGTTGGACCTTTATCGTTTAGCATCGCGAACCCAATTAGCTACACCAAGGACGATAAACTACAAGCTTTCCAGTTTAATTTAGGTATTCCTTTATAAATAAGCTTAAAACTACGCTAAAAAGGAACAGATAATAACCAGGATGGGATACATGTTAAAAATTTCAAAACTCTTTCTAGCAACCTTTTTGATGACGGCATCTTTGCTTGCACACGCCGAAAACTCGGTTAAGCTCGGCGTGGTAAATGTCGCACTATTGCTTGAACAAGCACCTCAGGCTAAGGAGGCCAGTGCTAATCTTGAAAAAGAGTTTTCTCCCCAACAGACTGAATTAAAAACGCTCGCAAGTAAATTGGAAAAAAAGCAGAGTGAATATCAGAAAAACAAATCTGTTATGAGTGAAAGTCAGAAGGTGACGAAAGAGCGTGAAATTGGAATGATGACACGTGAAATTCAGCGTCGCCGAAACGACATACAGGAATTGCTCAATCTAAGACGTAATGAAGAGCTTGCTAAACTGCAAACGCTTGTAAACGATGCGATTAAAACAATTGGCAAACAGCAGGGGTTTGATTTGATTCTTTATGAAGGAATCGCATACACCAATAACCGTTTAGATGTAACACAGGATGTATTGAAACATTTGCAAGATGTCAGCAAGAAACAACGAGCTGATTTTAATAAGTAAACGCTATAAGTAGGTGGGAGATGCAACTACAGGCAATTATTCGTTACTTGAATGACGCTGATATTGCAGTTGAAGTTCAAGGTGATTCTGAGATTGAAATTTGTCAAGTCTCAAGTCTTGCAAATGCATGTGAAGGTAATATTAGCTTTCTATCAGACAAAAAACGTATAAACGAACTTGAAACAACTCGTGCTTCTGTCGTAATCGTTCAACGAACTTATGCTGAGAAGTGTAAACATACTTGTTTGATTGTCGACAATCCATACTATGTTTATGCAAAAGTCGCGCAATTATTAAATCCTCAACCTCAATATGCACCAAACATCCATGCCTCTGCATCCGTTGATTCAACTGCAACCATAGGTGATGACGTCAGTATTCAGGCTAATGTGGTTATAGAAGGGGAAGTAATAATTGGTGATTCCACAGTTATTATGGCTGGCGCGTACATAGGTAAAGGTGTACGTATTGGCAAAGGCTGTAGGATTGCACCTAATGTCGTCATCATGGATGAATGCCAAATCGGGTGTGATACGACCATTGAAGCAGGAGCCATCATTGGCGGTGACGGATTCGGTTGGGCGAATCACAATGGAGAATGGATAAAGATCCCTCAAATAGGCCGCGTAATTATTGGCGATCGTGTATCAATCGGTAACAATACTACGATTGACCGTGGCGCAATCGAGGACACTGTCATCGGTGATAACTGCATCATCGATAACCTTGTACAGATCGGACATAATGTACAGATCGGAAAAGGCAGTGCTATTGCAGGACAGGCTGGATTAGCGGGCAGTACTATCATCGGACAATACTGTACCATTGCAGGTCAAGCCGGTTTTGCGGGTCATATCTCCATTACTGATGGCACACATATTATGGCAAAAGCAGGTGTGACACACAGTCTTAACGAACCGGGCGCTTATGCTGGATTTCCAGCCGTCCCGGCAGCTGATTGGCAAAAAAACAGTGTGCGTTCACGCCAGCTGGATAAAATGGCTCAAAAAATTAAATCGCTTGAAAAAGAATTACAATTGCTTAAAGATGAGCAGAAGAATTAACGTTTGATAATTTTGTATTGATAACTTTGGAAATAATAGAACATGATGGAAGTTAAAGAGATTTTTGAATATTTACCGCATCGTTACCCGTTCCTATTGGTCGACAGGGTCACTGATTTTGTACCGGGTGAATCGTTGAAGGCCTATAAAAACGTTACTTTCAATGAGCCACAGTTTACTGGTCACTTTCCTAACAACCCTATCATGCCAGGCGTTATGATCATCGAAGCAATGGCCCAGTGTACCGGCATTCTGGCTTTCAGAAGCCAAGGGGTAAAACCGGATGGGACCTCTATGTATTATCTCGCTGCCGTTGATAATTGCCGTTTCAGGCAGCCTGCCGTACCAGGTGACCGTCTGGATTTCGAAGTAAAAACACTTGGAAATAAACGCGGTATTTGGAAATTCGAATGTGTTACAAAAGTTGAGGGCAAGGTCATTGCTTCAGCGGATTTATTGTGTGCTGAAAGAAAGGTTTAAGCTTTGATTCATACAACTGCGATTATTGACCCATTGGCTAACATTGCCGATGACGTTCAGATAGGACCTTATTGCGTAATAAAGGGAGACGTTACGATTGGTTCCGGCTGCATCTTAGAATCCCATGTCGTAATCGAAGGCCCGACGGTAATCGGTAAAAATAATCATTTTTACCCTTTCGGAAATATCGGAGCGGCTCCGCAAGACAAAAAATATGCTGGTGAAGCAACCACACTAAAGATCGGTGACGACAATACCTTCCGTGAAAACGTCACAGTGAATCGTGGCACGACCCAAGATCGTGGCGAAACAACCATTGGCAATGACAACTGGATTATGGCAGGTGTACACATCGCTCACGACTGTGTGATTGGAAGTCACTGTATCTTCGCCAATGCAACCGCGCTGGCTGGGCACGTCACTGTTAATGACTGGTCTATTTTGGGTGGTTACACTTTAGTACATCAATTCTGCCAAATCGGCGAACACAGTTTTTGTGGAATGGGAAGTGTGATTAACCAAGACATTCCCAATTTTGTTATTGTTTCGGGTAACCTTGCCAAACCACGCGGCATCAACATAGAAGGGCTAAAAAGACGAAATTTTAGTTCGGACCAGATCAACCTGATTAAAAAAGCTTATCGCTCATTGTACCGCACAGGGAATAAACTTTCGTTCGCGATAGAGGAGCTTGAATCAATCAATGATTCGGCAGGTACATTGGACTCTCTGATTAACTTCTTGAAATCATCCAACCGTGGCATTGTCAGATAACATTCAACCGAATTTGGAACAAGTTTCTTTGGAGCATGCACCTGTCATTGCAATGGTGGCAGGTGAAGCTTCTGGTGATACGCTAGGAGCGGACTTGATTGCTAGTTTCAAACACCGTTATCCCAATGCCCGTTTTGTAGGTATCGGCGGGCCCAAAATGATAGCACAGGGCTTTGAGAGTTGGTATCCGATGGAAAAGCTCTCTGTAATGGGTTTTTTCGAAGTCTTAAAACATCTATTTGAACTTCTGAAGATTCGTAAAGAATTGATTAAAAGATTATCCGAGCTTAAACCAGACGTCTTTATTGGGATTGACGCTCCGGATTTCAACTTCAAAATTGAAGCCTCTCTTAAGCAACAAGATGTGACGGCCGTACATTATGTCGGTCCGTCCGTCTGGGCATGGCGAGAAAAACGCTTAGAAAAAATAAAACGCAGTGTTGATGGTGTACTTGTTCTGTTTCCGTTCGAACCCGATTATTACGACCGTTATCAAATCCCTGTTCAATTTGTTGGCCATCCATTAGCACACCGTTACCCGTTAAAGCCGGATAAGTATGCGGCTAGAAAAGCCCTGAACCTACCAGTCGACTCTCAAGTGACAGCATTACTTCCTGGTTCCAGAATGTCTGAAATCGATCGCATGGCAGATGTATACATTCAAGCCGCCAGAAAAATTTCTGAGATCTATCCTCACATGCTGTTCATCGTCCCTTGTGTTCATGAAAAGGCAAAGGAAAGAATTCAGCAGTCAGTAGATACCTATGGCGCGAATTTGAATATCCACTTATTTGACCAAAGTGCCAATCTTGTTTTAGCTGCATGTGATCAAGTTATTGTCACTTCTGGTACAGCCACACTGGAAAGTGCGCTTATGAAGCGCCCAATGGTATTAGCCATTAAGTTACACCCGATTACTCATTGGATTATGAGGCGCCTTGCTACAACAAAATGGGTCGGCCTGCCAAACGTTCTGGCTGGCGAGTCGATCGTTACAGAACTGATACAAGATGATGCAACGCCTGAAAAATTAGCGCTGCATCTTGGACGTTTGGTTATGGACGAATCATTACGAGAAAAGCAGATCAGGGCTTTCGAAAAACAGCATCTCCAGCTTAAACAGAATGCATCTGAAATTGCGGTTGATGCGATCAAAAAATGGGCCGACCTACCTTGAATATGGAGCAAACCAATCTATTCGCAGGCTTAGGTCTTGAGGATGAGTTTTCTAGTGGCTATAAGGTTGGTGTTGACGAAGTTGGCAGGGGACCGCTGATTGGGGATGTTGTAGCTGCGGCAGTGATTCTACCCGACGGTTGCGAACTCGGCTTAATGGATTCAAAAAAACTATCCGAATCAAAGAGGGATCTATTAGCCGTTGAAATCAAAGAGCAGGCAATAGCCTATGCCATCTGCAGCGCTTCTCCCGATGAAATCGACGAGCTGAATATCCTTCATGCCACAATGCTGGCAATGCGAAGAGCCGTTGAAGAGGTTGTAAAACAAGCCGGAGACGTCAGCCTTGTTCTAGTCGACGGCAACCGTTGCCCTCACATTCCATATCCATGTGAAGCAATTGTAAAAGGGGACGACAAAGTCGCCGAAATCAGTGCCGCCTCTATCCTCGCCAAGGTACATCGTGACGAACAGATGCTTGAGTTGGACAAGCTCTATCCGGAATACGGCTTTGCTCAACATAAGGGCTATCCGACATCCAGCCACCTTGCCGCCATTGAACGTTTAGGCATCATCCCCGGTTACAGAAAGTCTTTTAAACCGATTAAAAGAATATTAGACCTTTTATAAGACTGAACAGGCCTGTTCATTAAAGCGCGGGGCCAGCACTGGACTTATTCACTCTGCGATTCCGTATAAATCGGGTTAATATTTTATTTAAACCTTATTTTTATAGGTATAATTACCACCATTGCATTATAAGCCTAACGAATTTATTACCAAGGTCAGACGATGAGCACGACATTAGAACAAGTTGAAAAGACAGCCCAACTAAGCAAGAACAATCAATTGAGCCTGATGATTTTTCAAGTTCAATTTCCACGTGATGGAGTTCAACCACCGTATTACGGCTTGAATGTTTTCAAAGTTCGTGAGGTCTTGGAAGCGCGTGCTTATGAAATTTCCCCCATCCCGGATGCCAATCCTCTGGTAGAAGGGATGATCGAATTACGTGGTGTTTACCTGCCGGTCATCGACCTTCCTAAATGGATGGGATTCGACATGACAGAAGAAGACCGGGATAAGTCTATTATTATAGTTGCAGATTTCAGTCATAACTTTGTTGGTCTGCGTGTCTCCCACATTCATGGAGTCGAAGAAAAGGAATGGACCGACATTAAGCCGGCAGGTAACTATAAAGTTGATGTAAACACCAACCAGGTTGTTAACCATACCTATCTAGAAAACAGTGAAACCCTTTGCTTTATTTTAGATATTGAAAAACTTCTTATTGAAGCAATGCCTTCCATGGCCGAGAAAATTTTCGCATCCGCTGAAGACGTTAAAAACAACAATAATGAATTCAACTTTAGCTCTCAACTTGTCGAAAAAACAATTCTTTTTGCTGAAGACAGCCAGGCGATTCAAAAATATATGGGCATGGTCTTTGACAACCTCAAATTGAAATATAAAAGTTTTGATAATGGCAGGTTATTGCTTGATTACATCCAAAGCCTTCACTCTTTGGATGAGATTGCGATGGTTTTTACAGACTTGGAAATGCCGGTCGCTTCGGGACACACCGTTATCAAGGAACTAAAATTAAATCCTAAAACTCGCCAATTACCGATTATCGTCCATACATCAATGACAAGCGATAACAACCAGAGAGAAGTGTTGGAAATGGGGGCTGATTATTTTATAGGAAAAGTGGATACCGATTTGATTCTCGAAACCATTTCTAAAGTAGACGAGAAGTATTTCAAGAACTGATAGGTTGTTTTCCGGTACTGATATTAATTGCGATCATTACCGATAAATTTCAGACAATAAAAAAGGCGCATGATCAGTGCGCCTTTTTTCATACCCTGTTAAAGTCGTGCTTAACGCTGACGAGCTTTGAACTTAGGGTTAGTCTTATTGATTACGTACACTTTACCGCGACGCTTAACAACCTGGCAGTCTTTATGACGCGTTTTTGCTGATTTCAATGATGATAAAATTTTCATTTTTGTAGTTCCATAATTATGGTCGAATATTCAAAACCGATTTCGGTTTTAGCTCAAATTTGAAGCTGCGGATTTTAACGCCTTATAGACATTTTGTCTAGTACCATCCATTCAAAACAACCAAAAAAACGGCAATTCGAAACAAATTAATGGTAGCACCCACTTTATAGGGTGAATTTTACATCATTTTATCCCGTCACAAAGGCTGGTCATCAGGCTTTACGATAAAACTGGGAACGTAGCCTTGGTAGAGAAATCCAATTTCAACGGATTGTTTCAGTATAATAATCTCCCTTTATTACTATAAGTTTGAGCCGCATCGTCGTAATGGGTGAAAAAGCAAAATCAAAACAGGTATTGACTATAGAACAAGTCATGGGAGAAGAGGGCACGCTTTCGGAACTTGTTGACGGTTATACACCAAGGCAATCCCAGCTAGACATGGCACATGAAGTAGCGGATTTGATCGAGGATCAATCTACTTTATTGGCGGAGGCAGGAACAGGGACAGGTAAGACATTTGCCTACCTGGTACCAGCGTTGTTATCCGGAAAGAAAGTCATAATTTCAACGGCCACCAAAACTCTGCAGGAACAGCTAATTCAAAAAGACTTACCGATCCTTTTAAAAGCATGTCAATCCAAAGGTAAGGCGAGGCTCCTAAAAGGGCGCGACAACTATTTGTGCCCTCAGCGTCTTGAAATCACCGAAACAACGGAACATCATTCAAAGGAAGACTGGAAAAAACTCTCGTTGATAAGGGATTGGTCTGAAAAAACCAAACTTGGCGATCGCGCTGAATTAGCCAGCGTTTCAGAAAATGATCCTATCTGGCGTAAAGTTACAGCAAGGCTTGAATTCTGCCAAGCGGCCGAGTGTCTATCCGAATCCGGCTGTTTTTATCCTAAAGTCAAGGAGTTGGCGACCGAAGCTCAAATTCTTGTCGTCAATCACCATTTATTCTGCGCGGATCTTTCCTTGCGTGAACAGGGATTTGGAGAATTGTTACCGGACGCGGATGTCTATGTTTTTGATGAAGCCCACCAACTCCCAGATATCGCAGCGCAATTCTTGGGTTTTTCCATCAGCCGAGGGCAGCTTGAAGAATTAGCAAGGGATGTACGACATGCGCAAAAAATGGAGTCGCCTGACAGTAAGGAAATTTCTGACCTGGCGATTAAACTGGAAGAACAGGTCAAACAAGTCAATGATTCACTCGGTAAATGGGAGAAGCGCTGGACTTGGAAACAGCTTGAACAGGAAAACATCTTTCAGACGACAATCAAGGCGCTTAAAAATCAACTGGGTTTCCTTTCAGATAGCCTTAAAGCCGTTTCCGAGCGAGGCAAACAATTAACCGCTGTCTACAAGCGCTCTAAAGACTTCGAAATCCAGCTTGGCGAGTGGACGAACCCTCAAGCGGAAAACAAAATACGCTGGATCGAATCATCTCAAGCGCGTTTCAAATTGAACTTAACACCATTAAGCGTTGCTGCCGCTTTCAGTCGTCAAAGGGAACAGATCGGCGGTGCTTGGCTGTTCACTTCCGCCACACTAAGTGTTCGCAACCAATTCGACTATTTTGCCAACCGCCTAGGATTGTCCGATGCAAAAACCGTTCAGTGGCCGAGTCCCTTCGACTATGTCAAACAGGGCGTTATTTATCATCCCATCGGTTTACCGGAACCTAAAGACCAGAACTATATAAAAATATGCCTTAGGGCAGCCTGGCCTCTACTGAAAGCGAGTAAAGGACGGGCTTTCATGCTTTTTACAAGCCACCGTGCCATGCAGGAAGCACATGCCATCCTCAAGCAACACTGGGATGGGAAGCTACTGGTGCAGGGAGAATTACCCAAATTGACTCTTCTGAACCAGTTCAAAACCCTTGATAGTGTCATACTATTAGGCACAAGCAGTTTTTGGGAAGGGGTGGACGTAAAAGGTGAGGCGTTGAAACTGGTCATGATCGACCGTATTCCGTTCGCACCGCCTGATGATCCAATCGTACAGGCTCGGGAAGCTTATTTAAAAGAGAAAGGGCTTAACGGTTTCGTGCATTTCCAACTGCCGGAAGCGGTTATTGCAATGAAGCAAGGAGCAGGCAGGCTGATCCGGGATATTGAAGACACCGGAGTATTAATGCTATGCGATCCACGATTGAGTAGCAAAAGCTATGGAACGGTTATTCGTGAAAGCCTTCCAAACTTCCCATGGGTATATGAACCGCAAACGGCAATAGAGAAACTGTCTGAGTGATAAAGAGCGATAGAGACGCTCTTAAGAATTTGAAATTTGAGTGAAAAAGGCATATAAAACGTTCACCGTTATTGGATGTGCAAACAGGAACCTTCAAACCTTATGAATACCATTTTATCGATAGAAACTTCAACGGCTGCATGCTCGGTTGCCCTATTGCATCAAGGCGAAATCACCGAAATTTTTGAGATGCTACCTCAAAAGCACGCTCAAAGAGTGCTTGAAATGGTAGATGAAATATTATCCCAAACCAAAGTAACGCCTGCCCAAATCGATTATCTGGCCTTTGGAGAAGGGCCGGGCGCATTCACAGGTATCCGTATTGCAGCTGGTGTGGTTCAAGGATTGGCGTTAGGATGGGACAAACCGGTAATAGGCGTCTCCTCACTAGAAGCAATGGCTCATTCGGGTATTGCTAAACAAACTTCAGGCATGCCAGAAGAATCGATTCAGTGGATCGCGCTCATGGATGCCAGAATGCAGGAAATCTATTTACAAAGAGGTGAATATGACCCGAATAATGGTATTTGGCAATCACAGTCTCCGGTTATGCTTAATGAATCAGGTATCGTTGAACAGCTAAAGAGGATTCCCGATTTTAAGAACTCGGCAGCTTATGGCGATATACTAGATAGCTATCCGGATATAACAGCCTTATTCGATACGTGGAACGAAACGCTACCTACAGCCTCTTCAGTAGCTCGATTAGCAGACTTGAAACCGGATACGGCCAAACTGATCTCGGAAGAGGTTCCTTTACCGGTGTATCTGAGGAACAATGTCGCCGAGACCATAGAGCAGCGTCGAGCAAAGGCTAACTGAAAAGGGTAAAAAACTTAGCACTGCTTACTAAATAAGCAGGTTAAGAGAAGTTTAAGAGATTATTGGTTTTTTTTGATTTGACCATTGCTTACGCACAAATTTATCCACAGTAATTGTGTATAAAACCTCTGTCCAAATAGTGAATAGGAGCAACAAATGCATAACTATCAAACCATTCTAGTGGCGGTTGATTTCTCTAAACATAGCGATGTTGCTCTTTCTAGGGCAATTCAGCTGTCTCAACTCTATAATGCTTCTATTCGCGTGATCCACGTAGTGGAAATTCCGACCTATCCGGTACTTGAAGATGTCGCAGTAACAGGCTTGCCAGGTGTATGGGATGTTGAGCTTACACAAACTCTGATGGAAAACGCCAATAAAAAAATGAGCGCTTTAATGGAGTTGTGCGGCCTTTCACAGAATCACGCTTCGGTCATCAACGGTATTGCCAGCGATACGATCGTCTCAACAGCGGAAGAAATCGATGCCGATATTATTGTCATGGGCAAATACGGCTTATCCGGCTGGAAAAGACTTCTCGGTTCAACAACGGATAGTGTCATGCATAGATCGCCATGCGATGTTCTCGCCGTTAAGATTGATGAATAAGTGCCCGGCATAAGAACGATAAGGAGAAAGAATGTTAGGTCAGTTCAATAAAAAAATATGGGGTTTAAGTAGGGCAGTGGCAGTTATGTTATTCATGCTGTCGGCCGGCATCGCCTATGCCGGACAGTACGCCATCGGAGAAACTGTTTTTGTAGCGTTCCCACAAGCAAATATCAAAGATGACGCTTTCATCATAGGAAAGGTGACAAAACAACTTAAAAGCGGTGACTACCAGATTTCGGTACTGGATTATGTGGAGGGACATGATTACGGCTCTTCATGTGTGCCCATCAGCAAAACAGAAGACCAAGGCTTAGGTCAAGGCTGGGAGATCTGGCAGGACACAACCAAGTTGGACACAAAGCAACTTGAATATGTCGTACCCAAAAAAAACATCATGAAGCTGGACAGTGGAAAACTTTATTTTGTAGAACGTAATAACCTCTACATCGTTTTCGGACGCTGGCGCTCCGACGCTCCGATGTTAACTTTAGAGAGACTAAATAATGCCCAACGTGAAGCGAAAAGTGCCGGCCTATCTGATATGATTCCTGCTTTCGAGCTAAGTAAATTGCATAGACAGAGCTTTTACGGTGAATATGGCAGACCCCTGATGGCGTTTGAAACCATTGCACCGCTCAACAAAGCACTCAATTGGATTCTAAAACAGTTTAATGAAGACAAAACACTTGAAGCAATGTGGCGCGCCAAGCAAAGGGACTGGAAGAAAATTGAACAATCTACCCGCGACTACTTCTTAATCGAAGCCATTGATAAAGTCATTAATGATGCCAAAGATCAATTATACGAGGATGGCGTTGAAGAAGCCGACCCTAAAGATTTAAACTCTTTGAAAGCCAAATTGGATAAATTAAAACGGGATGAATAAGAAAAAAGAACAGGGAGTCAAATTTTGATTTGACTCCCCCTTGTTCTCAATAAGAATGCATTATTTTTCGTAGTGATAATATTTCTGGTTCAAGTAATCTGCGAGTTCTTCAACTTCTTCATCCCAAAAACCGGTATTTAAGTTAACGTTACAGAAATTTACCGCTTTAACAAGTTGAGGATAATCTTTGGTTTTTTGCGGATCGAATGGTTTAGCCTCATGACATTTCATGCATTGTCCTTTATCCAACAATACCTTACCGGGATGTGGCTCTGCCAACAGCCCGCTTGAAAAAAACATTAGACTGCTACTGAGAGTGATAGCGATTGGTGTACTTTGATTTTTCATTTTAGCCCCCTTAATGAAATCAAACACAAGTTTTATTCTACTTAATATTAACCAAAACTACTTACTAAAATTATTTTATAAAAGCATAATAAAAAAACGATTGGCACTTGCCTATACAAAACAACCAAGGAATCCGGTTCAATGAGTGAATTAACGTTTATCAAAGGCAAAGACGCCTGTTTGGAAACCTCGATCGAAAAGATGCAAAACATCCTTAAGCAAGCTGGCTTTGAAATTGTAGAGGCCTCCTGGCTTAATCCGGTTTCCAACGTCTATTCGGTCCATATTTATGACCAGAACTGTCCAGGCTTGTTCACTAATGGTAAGGGGACCAGTCGGAAAGCAACATTGGCTAGTGCGTTGGGTGAATTCATTGAACGCCTATCCACTAACTATTTCTTTTCAGATTATTGGCTTGAGAAGGTGCCATCCGAACACGCTGCAAACTGGCTTTATTATCCTGACGAGAAAAGCTTCGACCTCGTTGACCACAAAAAATGCTTGACCCCTGAACTATGGAACTTTTACGACGCAACCCAAGAATACCAAGCCGAGGATCTGCTGAGCTTCAATGACAGCGGTGACACAATTAGAGCCATACCACTAAAGCAAGTCAGCACCGGCAATGATGTTTATTTTCCTATGAATATTTTGAGTAATATTTATGCAAGTAATGGGCTGTCTGCAGGTAACACACATTTAGAAGCACAGGTACAAGGCCTATCCGAGGTATTTGAGCGCTGGGTAAAAAATAAGATCATGCGGGAAAACCTGTGTTTACCTGAAATTCCCGAAACCATCGTCCAGCAGTTCCATACTGTCGTTCAAGCACGTGAGGCACTGCAAAAAGAGGGGATCGAGGTATCCATGCGTGACGCATCATTGGGTGGACACTTTCCTGTAATCAATGTCACTTTGTTCGAACAAAAAACCGGTCGCTGCTTTGCTTCATTTGGTGCACACCCAATCTTCGAGGTTGCCCTAGAAAGAACTTTAACTGAATCCCTGCAGGGCAGGCAGCTTGGGAACTTGGATGGTTTCCAAGTCCCGGTGTTTGATGAAGAAGCCGTTGCCGAAGACGAGAATATCGAAAACCATTTCATAGACTCAAGCGGTCTGATTCATGCCCGTTTTATCACTAATGATGCAGATTATGAGTTCCACGCTTGGGATTTTTCCGGTTCGACTGAACAACAGTGGCAACAATTGGTGGAAATGGTCCATCAACAAGGTTCCGATGTTTACGTTGCACAATACGAACATTATGATTTCCCATCCTGCAGAATTATTGTACCGGGAATGTCCGAAATCTACCCTTGTACCGAATTGGTTGAAAGCAACCAGAATGTGGGCCTGACTTTGCGTGAACTACTGTTGTCTATTGACGAAGGTTCCGACTTCGAATCCTTGGTCGACGAACTGGATTCTTTGGGCTTAAGTGAACACCAGGGGATCGCTTCTCTGATCGGGTTGATGCCGGATCCAGGTAGTTTCTGGGCTCAGTTGAAAGTCAGTGATTTACGTTTCTGGCTGGCATTAGCCGCCGGAAATCATGAAGCCGCTCTGGAATCCGTTCAGGAATCGCTCTATTTTATCGAACCTCTAAGCGAATGGGGTGTACGCTACAAAGCCTTTGAATTCTGTCTGGAAATGATTGTTGCTGATCAGCTCGACACAGATTCGGCAGTTTGTCTTTTCGGACAAGCTTTGACCGATAAGGTTTTAAAGAATATCGATGGTAAAGAGTATTTCTATGACGAACCCCTCGGCTTGAATATCTACCGCCAGTCAAACCGTCATCAATCGATGCTGTCTATCTATAATCGTGTACGTCAGGTCAAACAGGAACGATTCGTTTAAGATTAAGAGTCCCGGTCTGGTAGACTGAAAACAAAAAAGCCACAAGCTCATTGTTGTGGCTTTTTTATTGATTCAACGTCTGTTCTGGTAAAAATCAGAAGTCATACATCAAAGTGACAATAGTCTGGGTGTCGACCTTCTTAACGCCAGGGGCAGGGTCACTGTTGCTACGGTATTGGTAAGTCGCTTTTAAACTCAGACTTTCCATCATTTTGACCTTGATCCCCGTATTGGTTTCAAGCTTTGTTTGCTCACCACCCGTATAAATAATCGCATCCTGAGTAAATTTTACATGAGGATTAAATGCGTAAGAGTAGTCGCCTTTCAAGCGTCCGATCACCTGGTCAATGTCGTCCGCTACGACATAGTTGGTAGATTGGTAACCGATACCGGCCTCCGCTCGCAATAATGTTTTTTCATCCTTGATGAACGTTTTACCCATACCGACAGTTAACATGGAATCTAAATCTAAATCCGCGAACTTATCTTCTTCAAAACGTGCCTGGATGAAGCTGTAATAATCCTTGTTCTTGGCGTAAAAACGATTGTATTGCAAATCGGCCACGTAACGTTCCTGAGTCTGCTTACCGTCTTCCGACTTATTGTTGATTTCAAATGCAGATTTGAATTCATAAACGTTCTGGATATAGTCGATTTTAAGTGCACCATAAATCGCGGAACTTTCAGTATTACCGGTTGTATTGGTATAACCGAGCTCTCCGGCCCCCTGTAGACCCAATTTATCACCCGCAAAGGCATTTGCACTCAATACGCCTGACAAAATGGCGCCGCTCATCATTAAAGGAATGTGTTTCATAATCGCTATTTCCAAATATCGTGGTTTTGTTTCTCGTTATCGACCAAGATGCAAAGCAATCTACGGAAGCGATAACCAAAATGAAGAAATTAAAGACCGAACAGTATATCAGAGTTTTCTAACATGTTTTACTTAGCAGTCTACGGAAAAACAGTCTTATGATAAAGCCAATTAAAAAAAATCAGTCATATACAGCACATGAAAATGAAGTTTGTTAAAATAGCGAGCTTATTCATATAACTATATTATGGAAATTGAGAATGAAATTAGATTTTTTAGATTTTGAGCAGCCTATTGCTGAATTGGAAGCGAAGATAGACGAGCTTCGCCACTTGGATGGCGCCGATATGAATCTCCTTCAAGAGATCGCAGCACTGGAAACCAAAAGTAAAAATCTAACCGAGTCCATTTTCAAAAACTTGAACGACGTTCAGATCGCTCAGCTCGCCAGACATTCTCAAAGACCTTATACGCTTGATTACATCAAAGAAATTTTTACTGATTTCAAAGAGCTGCATGGTGACCGTGCGTTCGCCGACGACTTGGCGATCGTCGCAGGTCTTGCACGTATTGATGGTCAACCTGTCATGGTCATTGGCCAAGAAAAAGGGCGCGACACCAAAGAGAAAATCAGACGTAACTTCGGCATGCCTCGTCCGGAAGGGTATCGCAAAGCTTTGCGCCTAATGAAAATGGCAGAAAGATTTAACCTACCGATCATCACGTTCATCGACACTCCAGGTGCCTATCCAGGAATTGATGCTGAAGAACGTGGGCAGAGTGAAGCTATTGCCCGTAACTTGATTGAAATGGCTGAACTGAGTGTACCAATCATCTGTACCGTTATCGGTGAAGGTGGTTCCGGTGGGGCTCTGGCGATTGGCGTCGGTGATGTCAGCATGATGATGCAGTACAGCACCTATTCGGTTATTTCGCCGGAAGGCTGTGCTTCCATCCTATGGAAAAACGCGGCGAATGCAAAAGATGCTGCGGAAGCCCTTGGCATCACTGCACCGCGCTTAAAGTCTCTCGGTTTAATCGACGAAATTATTCCAGAACCACTAGGTGGCGCGCATCGTGACCCTAAACTTGCTGCAGCAAACCTTAAGCAAGCTCTGAATCAACAGTTAAACAAACTTTCGGGCATTGCTACGGAAGAGTTGCTGGCCAAACGCTATCAACGCTATATGGATTATGGAAACTTTGAAGTGGCTTAAATGCCTGATTCCTGATCGCAACAAACTAAATACTGTTGAAACGAATAAATCACCGATGTATCCGGTGATTTTTTGTTTTTAAGGCTAGATTCTAATTAGTAAAGGCGTGTTTTGTGACCGATTCATTTTCGATTTTGACATCCGAGATTGAATGCTTTACCTCAGAGATGGCAGGTGAACACACTCTTGTTGTTGCTTTCAGTGGTGGGCTTGACTCAATGGTTCTACTCCACATCCTTTCACAAACTCCGTCCCTTCATGCCCGCCTACATGCTATCCATATCAATCACCAACTCCAATCCCACGCCGATGAATGGGGTGAGCATTGCAGGGAGTTCTGCCTACTTAACGGTATCGAATTCACAGAAACCAAAGTGGACATCGGACAAACTCAACGACAAGGGCTTGAGTCCGTTGCTCGTAAACGCCGCTACGAAGCACTAACTTCAGTGCTACAACCGGGTGACTTTCTTTTGACAGCTCACCACCAGCGAGATCAAGCCGAAACCTTTTTGCTGAATCTTGCTCGAGGCGCAGGTGTGAACGGCCTTGCCTCCATGCCTTATAAGAAAACCTTGTCGCTTTCCAAGGGTGGGCAGGCCTGTCTAATTCGACCTCTCATCAAAGTGCCATACGACGAATTGAGATCCTACGCGGAAACACACAGACTACAATGGGTAGAAGACCCAAGTAATAATGACACCGATTTAAGAAGAAATCTTATCCGCCACAAGATTCTTCCAGAATTCCGACAGGCCTGGTCAAATATCGATGCTCAGATCGAACGATCTGCACAACACATGCAAGAAGCTCATAGTTTGCTACAGGGGCTTGCCGAACAACAACTTCAGGCTCGCGGTTATGGCCGTTACCAAATCGACTTAAACCGATACGACGATCTTGATTGGGTGGCATTGAAGAACCTATTGCGGCACTGGAGTGAATCCGTGTGCGGATTCAACCTAGGTTTTAGTCAACTTCAGTGGATTCATAAACACGGTTTTGAACAACCTAGTACAAAAGCGACCTTAAAATTACCAGTTGGCGAGCTAAGGATTTACCGAAAAAATCTCTATTATCATATTGATTCTTATGCGGATTATTCCATTAGCCTTTCTGACTTAATGACACACTTCAATCATGAGTCATGCAATGAACCAAATTACACATTAAGATTATCTAAAACTTGGTATCAACAACACCGGAAAGACTTAATCGTTCGCAATATCCGAAAATCGGACGGCATCAACCGAAACACCTTGAAAAAATGGTTTCAGACCCATGCGATTCCACCTTGGATTAGACCTTATTGGCCTGTGCTGTGCCTAAACGACAAAATGCTGTCCATTTGGGGTATGCAAGGTGACATTCCTGAAGCTGAATTACAAAGTTCCCTGCAAAAACAAAAACATGAAGGTGAAACCATTGCAATATCTTTAGATGACGATATGATTCATACTATAACGACAAAACAAATAACGATGGAATAATGTCCGGATAGAAATTGCTGAGCCAGCAAACAGGCCTCTTAAATAAGCTAAATAACATTGATGGTTAGGTGCTTTTAGGCTATAATTCGCTTCCATTCTGAAACATCAAAATCTTGATTTCCAACCTTTCAATAAAGTGTGAATAAATGACTAAATTTATTTTTGTGACAGGTGGTGTAGTCTCATCCCTAGGTAAGGGTATTGCGGCTGCTTCATTAGGTGCCTTGCTAGAGGCGCGCGGCCTAAAAGTCAGTATGTTAAAAATGGATCCGTATATCAACGTTGATCCAGGTACCATGAGTCCGTTTCAACATGGCGAGGTTTTCGTTACTGACGACGGTGCCGAAACCGATTTGGATTTAGGCCATTACGAACGTTTTGTTCAAAGACACTTTACGAAAGGCAACAGCTTCTCGACAGGACAGGTCTATGAGCGCGTTATCCGCAAGGAACGTCGTGGAGACTATCTTGGTGGAACCGTTCAGGTCATTCCGCATATTACGGATGAAATTAAGCACCGTATCTTGAAAGCTGCGGAAGGTTATGACGTCGCACTGGTTGAAGTCGGCGGGACTGTGGGGGATATTGAATCTCTACCATTTCTAGAAGCAATCCGTCAGCTAAGCATTGAAGTAGGGCGCGACCGTGCCATGTTTATGCACCTGACGCTTCTTCCTTACATCGCAGTAGCAGGTGAAGTTAAAACCAAACCAACTCAGCACTCTGTTAAGGAGTTGCGCTCAATCGGTATCCAGCCGGATATCTTGATCTGTCGCTCCGAAATTCCGTTGGCGGAAAACGAAAAGACTAAAATTGCGCTTTTCACTAACGTTGAAGAAAAAGCCGTTATTAATTCATTGGATGCAAGAACCATTTATGAAGTTCCTCGCATGCTTCATGAACAAGGCCTGGACGACTTGGTTGTGAACCGTTTTAGGCTGGATCTGCCGGCACCTGATCTTTCAGATTGGGATGCCGTCGTCAACGCCCAACTTAACCCTAAGCGCTCGGTTGAAATTGCCATGGTCGGTAAATACGTCGACCTGACTGAAGCGTACAAATCGCTGATCGAAGCGTTGATTCACGCTGGAATTCATACCAAAACCAAAGTCAACATCCATTACATCGACTCGGAAGAGATCGAAAAATCCGATACTTCCTGCCTGGAGTACATGGACGCGATTCTGGTACCGGGTGGGTTCGGCGAACGTGGCGTGGAAGGAAAGATTTCTGCGATACAGTTCGCACGTGAAAATAAGATCCCTTATTTGGGTATCTGTCTTGGTATGCAAATGGCGGTTGTCGAATACGCCCGCCACGTCGCAGGACTCAAAGATGCGCACAGTAGCGAACTGAACCCGAACACACCACATCCGGTTGTTGCATTGATTACCGAATGGACTGATGAAAACGGTCAAAAGGTTCAGCGTGACGAAGAGACCGACCTTGGCGGTACTATGCGCCTTGGTAGCCAGAACTGCCGCTTGAACGACGGTTCTAAAATCAAGGAAATTTACGGTAGCTCAATGATCAACGAACGTCACCGCCATCGTTATGAAGTGAATGACGGCTACATTTCTAAGCTAGAAGAAGCTGGATTGGTTTTCGCCGGACGTTCAGAAGACGGAACCTTGGTTGAAACCATTGAAATCCCTGAACATCCTTGGTTCGTAGCTTGCCAGTTCCACCCGGAATTCACTTCAACTCCGCGTAACGGACACCCATTATTCACCGCTTTCGTTGAAGCGGCCAACCAGCATCAGCAATCTCAGGGAGCCTGATTTAATGAAATTATGTCACTTTGAAGCAGGCATTGATCAACCTTTATTCTTGATTGCGGGTCCTTGTGTTATCGAATCGGAACAACTCGCCATCGATACAGCTGGCCAGTTGAAAGAGATGACGGACGAGCTTGGTATCCCTTTCATTTTTAAATCGTCCTACGATAAGGCAAACCGCACATCGACCAATAGCTTTCGTGGTCTGGGAATCGAAGAAGGGCTTCGCATTCTGCAAAAAGTCAAAGACGAGATTGGTGTACCAGTTCTGACAGACGTACATGAAGATACGCCGCTTGAGGAAGTGTCGGATGTTGTAGACGTTCTACAGACACCTGCTTTTTTAGTACGCCAAACCAACTTTATTCAGCGTGTCTGTAGCCAGGGCTTGCCGGTCAATATCAAAAAGGGGCAGTTTCAAGCACCTTGGGATATGGATCAGGTTGTCGCCAAAGCGCGTGAAGTAGGCAATGAAAACATTATGGTTTGTGACCGCGGAACCTCTTTCGGTTACAACACACTGGTGTCGGATATGAGGGGCTTATCGACCATGCGCCGCACGGGTTGCCCGGTCGTATTCGATGCCACACACTCGGTACAGCAACCTGGTGGACAAGGAAGCACTTCCGGCGGTCAAAGAGAGATGGTTCCGGTTTTGGCGCGTGCAGCTACAGCGGTTGGAATTTCCGGTTTATTTATGGAAACCCATCCAAATCCGGAAAAGGCATTGAGTGATGGCCCAAACATGTGGCCGATTGGTAATTTAAAACCTTTGCTGACCACCTTGAAACATATAGATGACTTGGTTAAATCTGAAGGGTTCATTGAAAATTCAATTTGACAGTAAAATTGTCATCCGTTTGTTATATAACCGTTTTAAAATAACCAGATATAAAAAATTTAAGTTAAACAGGAAAAAAGAATGTCATTAATTAAAGATATTAAAGCGCGCCAGGTGATCGATTCACGTGGTAACCCTACCGTTGAAGCAGATGTTTATTTGGAAGATGGTTCTTTCGGACGTGGTATCTCTCCATCCGGCGCCTCTACGGGTTCACGCGAAGCGATCGAACTACGTGACGGCGACAAGTCCAAATTTGGCGGTAAAGGCGTTTTAACTGCGGTTAATAACATCAACACGGAAATCAAATCCGCTCTTATCGGTAAAGACGCTACTAACCAGTCTGATATCGATAACACCATGATCGAACTTGACGGTACCGAAAACAAGGGTCGCCTGGGTGCAAACGCTATTTTGGCCGTTTCTATCGCAACAGCACAAGCGGCAGCACAGTCAAAAGGCCTACCGCTGTATGCATACCTTAAGACAGATGATTACAAGATGCCTGTTCCGATGATGAACATTATCAACGGTGGTGAGCACGCTGATAACTCGGTTGACTTCCAGGAATTCATGATCATGCCGGTTGGCGCACCTTCTATGTCTGAAGCAATTCGCTACGGAGCAGAAGTATTCCACGCACTTAAAAAAGTATTGCACGACAAAGGCTACAATACAGCAGTAGGTGATGAAGGTGGTTTCGCGCCAGACCTTAAGTCAAACGAAGAAGCGATTACCGTTATCCTTGAAGCCATCGAAGCAGCTGGCTACAAAGCAGGCGATGACATCATGATTGCTATGGATGCAGCATCTTCCGAACTGTACAAGGACGGTAAATACTTCCTAGCTTCTGAAAACAAAACTCTGACTTCAGCTGAAATGGTTGATTTCCTAGGTGAGTGGGTTAACAAATACCCGATCATCTCGATCGAAGACGGTTTGGATGAGTCTGACTGGGACGGCTTCAAACTACAGACTGAAAAGTTCGGTGATCGTCTGCAGATCGTTGGTGACGATTTGTTCGTTACCAACCCTAAAATCCTTAAAGAAGGGATTGAAAAGGGCATCGCTAACTCTATCCTGATCAAAATTAACCAGATCGGTACTTTGACCGAGACTTTCGAAGCGATTGCAATGGCTAAGAAAGCGGGTTATACCGCGGTTGTTTCTCACCGTTCCGGTGAAACCGAAGACACTGTCATCGCCGACATCGCAGTGGCAACAGGTGCAGGACAGATCAAAACCGGTTCTTTGTCACGTACTGACCGTATCGCCAAGTACAACCAATTGATCCGTATCGAAGAAGCTTTAGGTTCAGAAGCGGTTTACCCTGGTAAAGCTGCATTCTATAACTTGAAGTAATCTGGCGCTTTGATGAGTCCATATTCAGGTCGGAACACAGAAGTTTTATGAAACGTCTTTATCTGATCTTAGGACTCATTCTTGTTATTTTATTAGCTCGCTTGCTCTCATCTAACGGTGGGGTCGGCGAGCTTTTTAGTTTGCAGAATCAACTTATGCAGCTTGAAGATCAGTTGGCCTACCAAAAGAGACAAAATTTAGAGTTGTCCCAACAAGTAAAAGACCTGCAAACCCAAGACAGCTCGGTAGAAACTTTAGCAAGACAGACGTTGGGCATGATCGCCAAAGACGAGGTTTTTGTAGAAGTGATTGAAACAAAACCCAGAAAAGAAAATAGCCTAACAGAAGAAAAGGCAGAAGCCTCGTTGCAAAATGACGGTGTGCCGACAAACAACCAAACAGTTTCACAATAATTCATTTCGAAACTTGCTTCCATTTCGAACAGGCCTGTTCGAAATAAAAATCAACTCTTCACATTAAGTCCATGTTTTAAAAGTAATATTAGCGTGCTTTTAACAGTACATACACGCTACCTGTACCACCGTCTTTAGGTTGTGCGCTACAAAATGCAATCACATTCTTCAGTTGACGAAGACGCTTATTAGCCAAGTTTTTCAGCACAGGTGCATCGGTTTTCGAGTTATACCCTTTACCATGTATGATTAAAACACTGCGCTTGTGCGCCTGATAGCAACGATGCACAAAAGCCTGAAGAGACTCGTCCGCAGAAATTTCGGTCATGCCATGCAGGTCAAGTTCGGCTTCAATCGGAAACTCACCTCGCTTAAGCCGGCTTAATTCCTGAAGACGTAAACCCTTACGGTGATACATCAAACTCTCGAACGCACCCACCGTATCAGCTGTATCAAGCGTCTCAATCACATCCACCTCGGAAACTGCCTGGCGTTGCTTCTGCCTTATTCCCTTCAAGGCTTTTCGATAACGGGCCTGTTGCTGATCGGCTTGATGATGGGACACCTTAGCATTACGGTTAAGCGGTTCCACACCGCTCATCGCTTCAGTAAATAAGGATTTATCTTCTGCTGACAACTTAGACACTATATAATCTTCTTATTATAAAAATTATGGATATGGGTTATTTTACCTGATGAACATTCTGCTCTCCAACGACGACGGTTATTTAGCTCCCGGTATTAAGGTTCTCTTTGACACTTTACGTCAACAAGTCGATTTTAAAGAGCTGGTGATGCTGGCTCCAGATCGTAACCGCAGTGCAGCGAGCAACTCCCTGACTCTACTGGAACCTTTACGCATCCAGAGCCAATCTACCAAAGAACTCCCTAATAACTGCCGCATCTTCAGCGTCAACGGCACACCAACCGATTGCGTTCATCTCGGCATCAACGGTGCTCTAGACTTTCAGCCGAATATTGTCCTTTCAGGCATAAACGACGGTGCCAACATGGGAGACGACGTCCTTTACTCTGGGACGGTCGCTGCCGCGACAGAAGGGCGTTTTCTTGGTAAACCGTCCATTGCGATTTCTTTATGCGGAGACCGTCATTACGAAACCGCAGCTTATGTACTCGTTAAATTTTTAAACCAACTTCCCTCGATCAGCTCGGACACCATTATCAATATCAACGTGCCCGACATCCCGCTAAAAGAACTGAAGGGTATCAAGATCACCCGCTTGGGTAAACGTCACTGCTCGGAACCGGTGGTGAAACAAACCGATCCGCGTGGCAAACCGATTTATTGGATCGGTCCCGCCGGTGATGCGGCCGATGCAGGCGAGGGTACAGATTTTTATGCGGTAGAGCACGGCTACGCCTCTATCACACCGCTTAAGATCGACCTTAGTCACTACGAGATGATGGAAACACTACAACAATGGGCAAAAACGAATCCTTGAACCTGAACGCACTACTGGCTCAACAATTTCTGTCGCAACCAGCGAAATACCCAAACAGCGCCTTTCAACGCCACCAAGGTGTCGGTATGACGTCTCAAAGGACGCGAGACCGTCTCATTCGCAGGCTCGTTGACCTCGGTATAACGGATCAGTCTGTACTTAATGCGATGCGTGTCGTTCCAAGGCACCTTTTTTTGGATGAAGCGATGGGAACCCGCTCTTACGAGGATACAGCTCTACCGATCGGTTACGGTCAAACCATTTCACAACCCATCGTTGTCGCCACGATGACTCAATGGCTACTCGCCGACAGAACCAATGAAACTATGAATAAGGTTTTAGAAATTGGTACCGGTTCCGGCTATCAGACGGCCGTATTATCATTGTTAGTCGATAAATTGTTTAGTGTTGAACGTATCGAGCCTTTGATGAAAAAAGCCAAAGATGTCATTGCATCCTTGGATCTGAGCAACATTACTTTCGACTTGAGTGATGGGCACTGGGGATGGCCATCCAATGCACCTTTCGACGGGATCATTTCAGCCGCAGCGCCTGAAAAGCTTCCTGAAGAACTCATCACCCAACTTAGAACCGGAGGCAGACTTGTCATGCCGATTGGCGAAAAAGAACAATTATTATATGGATTCATCAAAACTTCGACAGGTGTCAAAGAAACCTGCTTGGGCGAAGTACTGTTTGTTCCGATGAAACAAGGGATTGAAGCGTGAGCCTGTTTTCTACTCTTTACGATAAAACTATAACCTGGGCTAAACACCCGAAAGCCCCTTGGTATTTGGGCGGCATGAGTTTCGCCGAATCTTCATTCTTTCCGATTCCACCCGACGTCATGCTCATGCCGATGGCTCTGGCGAAACCGGAAAAAGCGTTCCAATACGCATGGATTGCAACCATTTTCTCACTGATAGGTGGCCTTTTAGGTTATGCCATCGGTTACTGGCTCCTAGAGCTTGTGTGGCCAATGATTCAGTCAATCGGCTACGAGGCACGCTATCATGAAGTTGAAGGATTCTTTGAGGAGTATGGCGTTTGGATCGTATTTGTAGCCGGTTTCAGCCCCATACCTTACAAACTGTTTACAGTTACCGCCGGAGCCACTAACATGGCGCTATTGCCATTTTTACTGGCTTCGTTGGTCGGTCGCGGCGCACGCTTCTTTTTGGTCGCATGGGTGATGAAAGTCGGTGGCGAACGATATCAGGAAAAAATCCGCAAATGGATCGATTGGTTGGGGTGGCTTGCTGTTGCTCTGATCGTATTTTATTTGATCGTAAAACTCACATAAACCATGGCGAAACGATGACTTTCGAATCCCTTCAATACATACGAAAATCAAAGTCCATACAAAGCAAAACGGTGGTAATGGCCTCCACCGTACTTTCCTTCTCTCTTTTGTCAGGTTGCAGCAGCACACCAAGTTCCAATGATTCGGAATATTTACGGTTAGGACAATCTCATTATAGCTCAACAGGCAATGGGCATTCCCGCTGCGGAACGCAATACAAAGTGAAGAGAGGGGATACCTTGAGTACGATCGCGGTCAAATGCAAGATCAACATGGATCAGCTTGCCTACGCAAATGATCTGCTCCCACCTTATACGATCTACCTTAACCAGAAATTAGTGATTCCGCAAAACGGTTCTACGGCAAAAAAACACTTCGAGAGGTCTTTGATTTCCAAGAAATCTGCCTCTTGGAAGTGGCCTATGGACACTAAATTACAATATCAATACAAGAGAGATCCTTCAGGATTGAATTCACTTGAAATCTACGGCGTTCCGGGACTTCCGGTCAAAGCCGTCGAACAAGGCGAGGTAGTCTACGCTGGCGACGGAATCGCGCATTTTGGTTTGCTGGTCATGATCAAGCACCCCAGTGGCTATCTGAGCACTTACGCCCATAACAGCCGCTTACTTGTCAAGGAAGGTCAAGCGGTCAAATCCGGCCAAACAATCGCTTCCCTAGGCGCCAGCGGCGAAACCGATCGACCAAAGCTTTATCTGGAAGCCCGTTATCGAGGCCGAAAGGTCGATGTGAAAAAGCTCTTCAACGGACACTGACGGCTTTCACATCAATCGTTTTCGGGCTCCATGATCAAAGCCAGAACTACCTCTCTATCCTCGGTCGTCAGCACGTTATAAGTACGACAAGCGGCGACATTGTTCATCACTTCCAGTCCGATTCCTTTACGTGCACAATGGGCAAACAGCCTCGGCTCAGGAAAAACTTGTTGTTCACCAGTTCCTAGAATGATGACTTCTGGATTCAGGGACATTAACTGATCCAGATGCCGCTCCTCCAATTTGGAAATATGGTTACAAGACCATTCCCTGACTAATTCCTTCTGATTCAGAAAACAGCTTTGATTGACGACCTGATCGTTGATTTTAACCTCTCCGGATTCGTATCGTTTTACCGCATAAACGTTCGAGTCGCGGTGTTCGGTAAATTTCATAAATTATGGTCCCGTTTTAGATATTTGAAGGCTATCTCAGCATTCGCCACAAATCCGCTATTAAAGCGGATTTAATGATGATTATCAATTGACGAAATGAAATGTTTCTGTATCATTAGTCGTTTATAAAAAATTTCTATTTTACCGCTTTTTTGCGTGGCTTACAGAAGGCTAATTTTCGTGATAGAAGAGTTCCAAAGAATTAAAAGACTTCCACCTTATGTGTTCAACATCGTCGGCGAATTAAAAGCCGAGGCTCGTAGAAGAGGTGAAGACATTATTGACTTCGGTATGGGGAACCCCGACCAAGACACTCCGAAACATATCGTTGATAAATTGATCGAAGTCGTACAACGTGAAGGGACGCATCGTTACTCAGTTTCACAGGGAATTCCGCGTTTACGTAAAGCGATCTGTAACTGGTACAAAAAAAATTACGACGTCGACTTGGATTCAAACACCGAAGCGGTCGTCACGATCGGATCGAAAGAAGGGCTGGCCCACTTGGCTTTAGCTACTGTGGATAAGGGCGATACCGTCCTTGTCCCGAATCCTGCTTATCCGATTCATCCATACGGTTTTGTAATCGCGGGTGCCGACATCCGCCATGTACGCATGACCCCGGAAGTGGACTTTTTTGATGAGCTAGAGAAAGCCATCAAGGAATCCTGGCCAAAACCTAAGATGCTGGTTTTGAACTTTCCTGGTAACCCGACAACTCAGACCGTTGAGCTGGAATTCTTTGAAAAGGTCGTTGCCATTGCTAAAGAGCACGGCATCTGGGTCATTCACGACTTGGCTTATGCAGACATTGTTTTCGACGGCTATAAGGCGCCATCGATTCTGCAAGTCGAAGGGGCGAAAGACATCGCAGTCGAGTTCTACACTTTATCGAAGAGTTACAACATGCCTGGATGGCGTGTCGGATTCATGGTTGGTAACCCGACTTTGGTCAACGCTTTGAAGCGCATGAAATCCTACCTGGATTACGGTACGTTCACGCCAATTCAGGTTGCTGCGATCGCTGCACTTGAAGGCCCGCAGGAGTGCGTTCAGGAAATCTGCGACATGTACAAGCTACGTCGCGATGTACTTTGCCAGGGATTGAACTCGATCGGCTGGAATGTCACACCGCCTAAAGCGACCATGTTCGTATGGGCACCGATTCCTGAAGAGTATAAGTCGATGGGATCGATTGAATTCTCTAAAAAATTGCTGACTGATGCCAAGGTGGCCGTCTCTCCGGGAATCGGCTTCGGTGACTACGGTGACGACTATGTCCGTTTCGGCCTGATCGAAAATGAACACCGTACGCGCCAGGCGATTCGAGGAATTCGTGACATGTTCCGCAAAGACGGATTGATTAAACAAGATTAAACAAAATCACACATAGCAAAACAAACAGGAAACAAGTAAAAATGAAAGCAGTCAAAATTGGTCTATTAGGGTTGGGTACCGTCGGTGGCGGTACCGTTGAAATCCTGCAAAAGTCATTGTCGGAAATTCAGCGACGCCTAGGCCAGACGATTGAAGTTTCCATTATTGCTGTACGTGACCTAAACCGTGCGCGTCCGGTTGACACGACCGGCATTAAAGTGACCGATCAACCAAGCGATGTCGTCAACCATCCGGATGTCGACATCGTCGTCGAACTGATGGGCGGTACCACACTTGCTAAATCACTTCTTGAAACAGCCATTCAGAACGGCAAGCATGTCGTTACCGCCAATAAAGCATTGATTGCAGAATACGGAAACGAACTGTTTGCTCTAGCTGACAAACACAACGTCATCGTTTCTTATGAAGCGGCCGTAGCAGGCGGCATTCCAATCATTAAGGCGATGAGAGAAGGACTGGCAGGTAATGAGATCGAGTGGGTAGCCGGAATCATTAACGGTACTGGAAACTACATCCTTACAGAAATGAAACAGCCGGGTGCCGACTTTGCGACCGTTTTGAAGACTGCTCAAGAACTTGGTTACGCCGAAGCGGATCCGACCTTTGACGTTGAAGGGATTGATGCAGCACACAAACTGACTATCCTGGCTTCCATCGCCTTCGGAATTGAACTTCAGTTCGACAAGGTCTATACCGAGGGCATCAGTAAGGTAAGTGCAGACGACATCCGTTTCGCCTCTCAGCTAGGTTATGAAATTAAGCACCTAGGTATGGCTAGCCGCACCGAGAATGGCTACTCGTTGCGAGTGCATCCTACAATGGTTCCTAAATCGGTACTGATCGCCAACGTTAACGGTGTAATGAACGCGGTTATGGCTTATGGCAACCATGTCGGACCGACTATGTATTACGGCCCGGGAGCCGGGGCAGGGCCGACGGCGAGCGCGGTTGTAGCTGACATTATCGATGTTATTCGCTGGCAGGATCAACCGAAAGAGGATCGTGTGCCGGCACTTGGTTTTAAGGCAGACCACCTAGAGCAGGCACCTGTTGTTTCAATTGATGAAATTGAATCGGCGTATTACATTCGTTGTTTCGCTTTGGATCACGCAGGTGTTTTAGCGAAAATCACCACGATCCTTGCCGAATACAACATCAGTGTTGAGCATATGCTTCAAGAACCGAGTACCAGCAACAAAAACGATGCAACTCTGGTTATGATCACCAATACTGTCAAAGAGTCGGATCTCAATACCGCATTGGCCTCCTTGCAGGCGCTGAAAGAAATCGACGGCGAGATCATGCGTATTCGTGTCGATTCATTAGGCTGAGCGCTTAAATCTATTTAATAGAGGCCGGTTTATAACCGGCTTTGTTATGTTGGATTCGAATTAACTGTATAATTCCCGCTAATTAATATTTTTGTGTTGGACATCTTCTTATGAACTTTATTGAAACACGTGGCAACGACGGCCAATTTCCTTTAGAGATCACTTTTTCCCAAGCGATCCTGAGCCCAATGTCATCTTTCGGAGGCCTTTATTCTCCTAAAAGCCTGCCGAAGCTGGGTCTTGCATTCCTTGAAAAGCACCTGTATTCGGACTATAAGACTCTGGCACGAGCCATTTTGGACGAATTTGAAATCGATATCGAACCGGAAATCATCACGGCCGCATTGAACCTTTACGACCATTTCGATGATCCGAAGAACCCGGTTCCTGTCGTCAAAGTCAGAGAAGACCTGTATGTCAGTGAACTTTATCACGGTCCAACACGTGCTTTCAAAGACATGGCGCTTCAACCTTTCGGAACCGTGCTTTCGGCTATCGCACAAGCCCGTAAAGAAAAATACCTGATTCTGGCGGCCACTTCCGGTGACACCGGCCCGGCTGCTCTGGATACCTTCAGAAACAAAGAAAACGTACAGGTTGCCTGTCTTTATCCGGAAGGCGGTACATCCGATGTACAACGCCTACAGATGGTAACCGAAGATGCCGACAACCTGAAAGTCATCGGCATCAAAGGCGATTTTGATGACGCGCAAAGCGCATTAAAAATGTTACTGACTTCTGAGTCATTTAAAGAGAAGCTCAAGGATAATCAGGTTTCCCTGTCAGCAGCCAATTCTGTTAACTTCGGACGCATCATCTTCCAGACCATTTATCACGTCCACAGCTATCTTGAATTGATTCGCCAGAGTGCGATTCAGCTAGGGGATAAAGTCTACCTGAACGTCCCGAGCGGAAATTTCGGTAATGCGTTGGGTGGATACTACGCTTACAAGATGGGCTTACCGGTCGAACAGATTCTGATCGCATCCAACAACAACAACGTTCTGACTAAGTTCATTCAGACCGGTGTCTATGACTTGAGAAACCTGGAAGTCATTCCGACAACCTCACCGGCAATGGATATCCTTAAGTCCTCCAACATTGAACGCATTTTGTTCGACCTGTTCGGAGCGGCACGTACCAAAGAATTGATGTTCGCTTTGGATAAAGAAAAGCACTATGAACTGACAGCGGATGAATTGGCGCAAATCCAATCCATTTTCGCAGCGGATTTCTGTACCGATGAAGAAGGGGAAGCCTACATCAAGCAAGCGTTTGAAGAAGGTTACCTGATGGACCCTCATACGGCGACTTGTTTCAAATCTTATGAAACCTGTCGAAAACAACCATCATTGAAAACCATCGTCTATTCGACGGCGGAATGGACTAAGTTCTCACCGGTCATCGCCAATGCGATTTCTGGCGTAACCGATCTACACGACATCGATGCACTGAAGATCATCGCCGAAAAAGCCCAGGTTAAAATCCCGGCTAAAATCCAGGCCTTGTTTGATCAGCCGGTCAGCCAGTCCACGGTCATCGATAAAAATGATATAGAAACAGAAATATTGAACTTTCTTGGATAAGATTATCCTAAATTTTCAATAAGATAGAAGTTTCATATCAAGTCATTTAAAACCGGGATTCCCCCGGTTTTTTTGTTATGAAAAACCTGACAACAACCCTATAATTACGACCATAGCGGACTCAAGGTTTAAAAGGTTCAACATCATGTCAAAAGCAGTTACTTTCTGGCTTCCCGGCCTTTTGGACAGCCAAAGAATCCAGGAAGCCGGCCCGGCATTCAAAAGCAAGGATTTTCCGGCCCTACAGATCCTGTTCAAAAAAGCAGATCTGTTTCCGTTACAGTCCAACCTGGGCAAACCTCAAAACCGTGACTTCTACAGCACGGCCTGCCAACTTTTCCATCAATCAAGTACCTTGCCAGTTGCCGCAACTCTGGCGTCCCAGCTCTTTGACGATTTCACAGCCGATGATTTCTGGCTTAAAATCGATCCGGTACAAATGGTTCCGGATCGCGACACATTGGTACTGATTCCCGGTAAGGATTTAGAGATTAAAGAGAGCGAAGCCAAATCCTTGATCGAAAGCTTCAATCAACACTTCGAACAGGACCGTGTTCGCATCGAATACGGCAGCCCTACGGATTGGTTCCTACGGATCAAACAACCTATCGACCTGCACACCCAATCGTTAGAAGCGGTCAGCTATCGATCGATCGAAGGTAACAACCCGACTGGCAACGCTGCACAATACTGGCGCCAATTGCTTAATGAAGCCTCTATGCTGTTCTTTAATCACGAAGTCAATGAATCGCGTCGAAATGATGGCTTAGCGGAGATTAATGGCGTGTGGCTCTGGGGAGAAGGGCAGTTAAACCACAATGCCCTGTTTAAACGTGAAAACGCCATGATCTGGTCCAACGACCACTATTTGAAGTCAATGGCAGCGCTCTGTGACGCACGTTCAACTCCTTTTCCACAAACCCGACAGGCCTGGTCTCTGGAGGAGGGTGAGCAACACCTATTGATGCCGGATACCATTTACTACAAACTCGAACATCTCAGCATGGAAGAGTGGCTTGAAACCCTCGACTGGCTAGAAAACGAATGGATGAAGCCACTGCTGGCCTTACTGAAGGAAAAAAAGATAAATTCTTTATTGCTTGAACTCGGTGATGGCTACCGCTATCACATTCAGCCGCAGCACCTTAGGCGCTTTTGGAGAATCAAGAACCGCCTTTAATCGTGTAAAACTCATAAGAATGAATTGTTTCACAAAAAAAGCCCATTCTAGATGGGCTTTTTTATTAAATCACATGGGTGGTTAAGGATTAATTGTCCGGCGTACAAATTTTATTATTTATTACCCCTAATGAAGTTTTATAAAACAGCCAGCCAATCATGACAACCAATCCGACCATAATAACAGCACCAATCCATTGATATCCGGTACTATGGAGTGCGGTTCCCATCATGAATGAAGAGATCGCCATCGCCGCCAACGGGAAAGTATAGGCCCACCAGGAAAGCGCGAAACTCAATTTACGGAATTTATTGATTGAGAAAAGCAGAAACAGCGTAAAGAACAGAGCGAAGAAATATAAAATACGGGCAAACGCATCAACTTCCCAATGATTCAACGTCAGATAAGAAATGCAACCTACCGCTGGTGGAGCGATAAAAATAAACAGCGTCGGCATCAACTTTTCCGGCAACGGCGGATGGAAGATAAGACGGTATAGTAAAACCGCTTTCAAAAGCGGCCAAAAGACAATTCCTATTGCAAAGAAGAACCAACTGATGTCACCGGGAACGTGCTGTACACCAGCTATCGGTACAATGATGTTACCGACAATCGGAATAAACCAAGCGGGATTTGAATGTTCGATCTTGAATAAATCGTGGTAAATCCAGCTATACAGCAGCCACAAGGTCAGTACTAATTGCAATGACGCCCCCAGTAGCCATAGATTGAACGAGGTTTTGACCTGCTCCAACTCCCAGAATCCGACACTTAGCAATAACAGACTAATGGAGATGGTTGGTATGAAATTCATCTTCACCGGGTGCTTCATCTCCGCCCAAAACGCATCTTTGAAACGTAATACTTTATATAGATAACTCGCCAGGAGAACAGCGAATAAAACAGCAGTGAACATTAACAGGTATTGACCGGTAGCCGGACCCCATTCGATTACCGAACCGGATTTCATAAAAGCGATGCTTAGTCCCGCAATTCCCATAACCATGCCGAAAAAACTTGCAGGAAAATACTGCAACTTCTGCAAACCTGAATTTGCCTGATTCATGAATAACCCTCTAATTTTTCAATGTGAAAGATGACGCAAACCATCTTCCCAAAAGAAAGCAGAATAGACAATCATTCAGGCTGAATTAGACGCTTTTTTGCATCCATTGCAGACGCAATTGGAGTTGTGTGCGTCCACCGAAATGATTCAGACCGGGCTGATAGACACAAGTCACGCGATCTTTAGGACGAAACGGCATAACGTCGTCCTCGTGCTGCTTGGCATTGAAGTAGATAGCTTGAAGCGTCTTTCCGTTATCGGTGCGTAGTCTGCAAGACAGGTGAACCTTGGTTTGTCCGACTTCTTTGATCTGAACAATTTCGAACTCACCTGAAAAGCTAGGTTGTGGCCATTCCCGTCCGTAAGGTTCCAATATATTCAAATGATAAATCAATTCAGGAACGAGTAAATGGTCTTCCAGCTGACCGTCGGTTTCCAGAAGCGGAACAGGGGGCTTGTCACCCAATTGGTTTTGCACCGCTTGTTCGAAAAGCTCCGCGAAGACGGAATACTTCTCGATTGGAATCATGCAACCAGCAGCCCCCTTATGTCCGCCCATCGATCTGAATAGTGCGTCATCCTGTTCAGACATCCACTGGAAGGCTTCACGCAAATCGACGTCTGAGACGATCCCACGGCCACTGCCCGCCAGGTAGCCGTCATTCAAATCCGTCAGAATAACGGTCGGCAAACCGAACTTCTCACCAATTCGTGTGGCAATAATGCCCTGAATCCCAGCATTACCCTGCAAAGCCACGGCCAAAGTATATTTTTGCGGATGATACAGTTCACCGGCTTTTTGTTGTGCGTCTTCCAACATTTGCTGCTGTTGCGAGCGGCGATCCTGATTATCCGCATCTAGCTGATCAAGGTAACCTTTGGCCTCATTTTCCGTCTCTGCCGTCAGGAAATGATAAGCCGTCGTGACATCACTTACCCGGCTAGCGGCGTTAATACGTGTAGCGACCTGAAACGCCAGATACTCGGCATTAAATGGTTCTCCCTGATTGTCATTAAGCGCTTTCATCGCACGCCAGCTTGGCTGGTCGAATTGGTTGATGAACTGCAAACCGGCGTTGACGATTGCTCGGTTATTAGGGCTTTTAAGACTGACACTATCTGCAATCGTTCCCAATGCAACATTCATAGAGAGCGCCTTGAGGGAAGGGCTGTCAGGTTGAAGATAGCCTCGTTGAACCAAGGCTTGTCTCACCTGCGTCATAACCAGAAAGATCACGAAACATCCTGCAATGGTTTTATCGTATTCACAACCTTCCTGCTGAGGGTTGACGGTACAGGCTGCGCTCACCGGCACACCCTCGATCGGCATCTGATGGTGGTCAGTTACGCAAACATCGATACCAGCCTGTTTTAGCCGTTGAATCCTTGGCTCGTCGCTCGATCCCTGGTCTGCGGAAATCACCAATGAAATCGGATCCTCGATTGCCAAGATACGTTCACACACTTCATCGGTAATGCCATAGCCGGTTTTACGATCCCCAATTACATGGATTACACGTTCCTTTGGGACACCGAAGTAATCAATTAAAGCTGTAACGGCAACCCATGCGGAAGTCACGCCATCGGTATCGTAATCGGTCGCTAAAACGATCGCACCGTCCGATTGAATCGCATCAGCAATCAACTGGGCGGCCTGTTGGGAGTTTTTTAAAGCGTCGGGATGCTGGATATGTTTTAATTTAGGAAAAACCGTTTCCGGTAACTTTTCGATGGTGTCCGTTCGTTGTGCGACCAATCTGGCTTGGATATCCGACAAACCCAGTTTGATACAGGCTGAATGGACTTCTTGGGAAAAGGGACGTTGAACGATTTCAGGTGTTTTAATCATAAGGAAATTTTAACAGAATGCAGCAATGCGGTGGCGTCTATCTACACGGCTTTTTAAGCAGCGGCAACAGCCAGAAAGGGCAGTGGCTCAAACAGCGTTTGAAAAACGTTACCGCATCTAACAACCAAGCTGTCTCCTGCAAACTTTTCACGCCCAGTTACTCCATGCAGAATCCCTCGCAAAGCGTCGATTTCCTACAGGCGTACATTGAAGATACAGGCCTTCCAAGTTCCCATGTCCCGTGGTTCCTAATCGGTTCCTCGATGGGTGGATTCTATGCACAGTACCTAGCCCAACAATATCGTGTGCCTTACATCATGATCAATCCTGCACTGGACCCAGTCGGCCTGATGAAAGACTACATGGGTGAACATCAAAACCCTTACAGTGGTGAAACGATAATAATCGATGAAACCTATCGAAACGATCTGGCCAATTACTACTGCAAGCCCAATGATGAAATACCGTGCTTGCTGTTATTGGATGAGAAGGATGAAGTTATTCCGTATCGACAATCATATGAAATGTATCGAACCGGAAACCCGAATCATGTAACACGACTGTTCAATGGGGGAAGTCATGCTTTCGAGCATATGTCGGAAGCGGAAGAAGAGATTAGAAATTTTTTAAAAAAGAGTGTGACTAAATAGGCTTGTAAGTCCTGAGAGCTAAAAGTTTAGCTATCAAGCCATGACATCAAGCAGGGTACCAATCATACCGTCATAGGTTTTCAAGGCTTTAGTCGAAGCTTGAACCTGCTTTTCGACCTGTGTATTGTCGACCAAGGCTTCCATTTGCTCGCCACTTTGCGGATTAACGATTTTCTGGGTGTTATCCGCCAAGCGTTCAAAACCTTGATTGATCCCCGTTAAAGCGATCGAGGCGGGATTGTTCTGAACATTCATATCTTGTTACCGTCGAATTCCATATTAATCATTTTTACTTTTCCGCAATCGCATAAGGTGATTCGGTTTTAACTGTGTACTCTACAAATACATTACCCAGTTTTTCACTACCTTCACGATCGATTACAACACTCATAGTATCATCTTCCCAACGGTAACTGGAATACGTCAAAGTGCCTCCCCAGCCTTTTGTCTCAACTTGTAACGGTTGCCCCAAATCAGGAATCAGTTGCAGTGCAACCTCTTTGGTACTGATTGCTGTACGTCGATTACTGTTTTCGGTCGAATAGGGGCGGTAAAGTCTTTTCACGGAAGTGACATTCCCTGCGTTATTGTAGTGAAACTCGACATAATAACTGTCACGAATGCGCGACTTAGTAAAAAACTTGTCGATATTTCGCTGCCGCACCGTTGAACGTGCCTGGTCAAAACCGCCGATTGCCCAAAGATGTTCACGTACCTTATTGAGGTCAGCGGATTTCAGCTCGAGCCCAAGAAAGCGCACTGCACTTAAATCAACAGACGCGTCGGATTTCGTCGGATTACCAGCAGCTTTGGCTGAAGACATTGCCAATAATCCAATTCCGAAAATTTTTACCCAAAGTCGATACATACCTTTGTCACTCGCCAGCCTTGAAACCGTTTTAGAAACGATCATTGATAAATTTCTTTATCAGGTTAACGGCAGTTGCAGGAATTCTTGAATCTTATTTCTAGGAAAAACCTTACGCAACCCTTCTGCCGAAAGCGTTAATGAAGGCTCCGATTTACTCGGGGGCTCAATAAATTCAAGCTGTCGATTCATCACCGCTTCATCAGCATCCGAAGGACTCAAATCAGCAAGAGAACGCTGGCGAATGGAGACTTCAGCCGTATCAGTATCAGTTTCAATATAAATTAGGTAGGGCTCACACCCCAAAGAACGCGCGGTTTCATAAAAAGGGAGACGATGTTCCGATTTTAAGAAGGTCGCATCGACAATGACCGATTGCCCTTGCTCAAGAAGCTGTTTAGAAAGCGCTAGCAACTTCGCATAAGTCTTGCGACTCATCTCTGCCGAATATAAAGTGGATTTCTCTTCCTCCGGGACACGAGTTGTCTGGGAAATGCCATAGAGCCGCTTACGTTCAATATCTGAACTGATCACTACAGCATCTAGTTCCGACAGCAGTTGTTCGGCAAAATGGCTTTTTCCAGAACCGGAAACACCTTGCAACACTATCAACTTATTGGAAGAAGACGTAAGCGCATAGCCTTCCGCCTGCTCGATATACTGTAACGTTATCGTTCTATAGTGTTGATATTCAATTGAATTTTTAGGAATCTGCCCCAAGCGTAGTGCGGAAATCTTCGCCCGAACCAAAGCACGGTAAACCTGATAAAACCTCAGCAATTTCAAAGCAGCATAATCTCCGGTAAACCCAAGATAGGTGCTCAAAATTCGTCTTCTTAAAGCTTGTTTATCCCTAAAATCCAAATCAATTAGTAGAAAAGCCAAGTCACTAATCACATCTATCCAACGGAATTCATCGTTAAACTCGATTCCATCAAACAGAGTGGGGCGGTCATCAATTAACGTGATGTTATCGAGATGAAGATCACCATGGCATTCACGAACAAAACCGAGTTTCTTGCGATTGACCAAGTCCTCTTGTAGATCTGCAAAACGTTGATGAGTCCAATTCAGGAGATTTTCCAACCGTGGCTTGTATTCCGAGGTACAGTTTTCAAGCAGTGTCGGGAAATTATCCAACATCGGCTGTAGGATGGTTTTAGGCTCCCCAAGATGGGAGTCACCCTCAACAATCCGTGCATTGAGATGTAATTGACTGATTTGCTTGGCTAGTTCCCGTTCCTGTGCTTTCGACAGGTCATGATCACTTAGATAGCGCCCCAATACACCGTTGGGGTCGAACTGATTCATCTTAAGCAGATATTCAATCGGTTTGGCGGATGAACCACCAGCGAGATTCTGATCAAACGTAATTCTTCCATTCGTATCCAAAAACAGAGGAACGACATCCAGATAGAGATTTGGGGCCGTACGTTGATTCAAACGTAATTCTTGTTCGCAGAAATGCTTGCGCGAATCAAGTTGTGTGAAATCCAGAAAACCGAAATCGACCGGTTTCTTAAGTTTATAGGCATAAGGGCCCGTTAAGAACACCACGGAGATATGGGTTTCGATGGTAGTGATGACTTCAACAGAGTGGGGATAGCTTTCAGGCAAACACAGACTGTCAATGAGTTGTTCTGTATTCAAAATCGATACTTTATAAGAAAATTAAACAAAAAAGCCAAGTTGATTAGACTTGGCTTATCAAAACAGAAATGCGGAGCGAATTATGCAACCCCTTGCTTCTCGCGAATCTCTTGTTTACGTTTCATTTCAACTGTCAATGTAGCAGTAGGTCGAGCTTCCATACGCCCTAAACCAATCTCTTCACCGCTCATTTTGCAATAACCGTACTCACCGCTTTCAATGTCTTTCAACGACTTATCGATTTTAGCAATCAGCTTTCTTTCACGATCACGGGTACGAAGTTCCAGTGCGAACTCTTCTTCCTGAGAGGCACGATCGTTTGGATCTGCCGGTGTTTCCGAATCTTTCTGCAAGTGAGAAACCGTAGAATTGGCTTCATCAAGCAACTGTTGCTTCCAGGCCAATAGTTTTTTTCTGAAATGTTCCAGCATACGCGGACTCATGTATTCCTCACCCTCTTCAGGCACGTAAGGAGGGTAATCCTCAATAAAGTCTGTCTGAATATCCATCTGTTTTTCTCCCAAAAAGACGGAGTCTTTTTGTCGTATTAGTTTATCTATTATTTTTTGTTTTCAGAATTTCATATAAGTCCCGTAAAAAGCAGGGGTGGCATTTCCGGCCTTAGAATAAAATTCCTAACAGCATTTTATAGCAGGTTTTATATGAGGCAACAAGCAAAATTTTTTTTCGATTAGCACAATAAAACTCTAATTTTTGTCGACAAGAAAACTTGTATTACTTGCTATTCGTCCCTATATCTATGAGAATTCTTCAACAATTTCATCAAGTACTAGGGGATTAATCCTTATGGCAACATTACAAGCACTATTATTCGACGTTGACGGAACTTTGGCCGACACGGAAAAGGACGGACACCGCGTTGCGTTCAACTTGGCTTTTGAGAAGGCAGGTTTGGACTGGCATTGGGATGAAGCCCTATATGGCGAACTGCTTGCAGTAACAGGCGGTAAAGAACGCATCCGTTTCTATCTGGAAAAGTTCAACACCGATTTCGAAAAACCTGGAGATTTTGATGATTTCGTCAAAGGTCTACACGCTTCCAAAACAGATTTTTACACCAAACTGCTGGCAGAAGGTGCGATTCCACTTCGTCCGGGCGTTGAACGTCTAATTAATGAAGCGCGCGAAAGCGGCATGCGCATGGCTGTGGTCACAACCACTACACCTGCAAACGTTACGGCTTTGTTGGAAAGCACCTTGGGACCGGATTCTGAAAGCTGGTTTGAAGTGATTGCCGCAGGTGACATCGTTCCGGCCAAAAAACCGGCTCCGGACATTTACGACTGGGCTTTGGAACAGATGAACCTAAAACCGGAAGAAGCGATTGCGTTTGAAGATTCTTCGAACGGTATCCAGTCTTCTACAGGTGCAAACGTTAAGACCATCATCACCATCAATGACTATACGAAAGAAGATGACTTCAGTGATGCGCACTTGGTATTGGATCACATGGGTGAATCCGACCAATCGTTCTCAGTCATCGCGGGTGAAAACCACGGTCACGATTATCTTGACTTGGAACTTGTCAAGAAAGTTCACGCTAACTGATATTATTAGCGTCCTCTAAAGCAAAATCACCAGGCCTGGTGATTTTGCAATTCTCTCTTTGCTCTATTAAGCCTTTTTTACCAAAGCTACACCGTCAAACTCGATACCATTCCAACCGGTCTGCATAAAATTGCGGATATTCTGGTGATCCTGGTTATCAGGGTGTTGTAGTACATCCACCATGTAATAGTCACCAAATGCATTCAATGTCATCTGTTCATCAAGTCCATTCAATTTAGCGAAAGCAAAAATCTTACACGAACCATTATTAGTTCCGGACTCGTTCACGGCATCCCCATTAGTGAAGCGGGTAGGGGTAAACTCATATTCTGCATCGATCGTTTGCATAACCATCTCAAATGCTACCGCGCCGCGGCTTAAAGAATCGATCAAATCTTGAGTGGACAAATGGCTCATACTAATTTCCTTTTTTATTATCGTTATTGATTGTTATTTGATTAATCGGGTTACGCCGAAAGAGGCATCAAGAGAAAGCGGTTTTTTATGTTCCACAGGCAGATAAACGGCCCTCAAAGCTTGCCAGAACGCATTCTGAGTTCCGCCACCGACACTAAAAACTCGCTGTAAACGGCTCGCACCCATTTGTTGCAGGCGATTATAACCGAGTTCTTCGACATGACAGAGCCCCTGAAGCAGCCCCAACAAAAAAGCCGCTTTTTCTTCAGTTGAACTGTTCTCCTTCGGCTCTGGCGACGGCAGTCTCGGCTGCATCCGAGTATCTGAGATCGGAAACCGTTCTCCGGGGTGCAAAATCGGGTAAAAGCGGTCGGTATAAAATTCCTCAAGCCGCTTAGCTGCATGATGATCCTCTAAATAGGCGACCAAATCTTTGATTTCGTCTAGACTGAAATAAGACAACAAAACGGCACCGCCGGCATTCGACGCGCCACCGACCAACCAGCTGTTACCCAAGCGATGGCTATAGATACCGAACTCCGCATTGAAGATCGGTTTTTCAGATAACAGCTTAAGAGCAATGGTTGACCCCAAGGAGGTCACGCCGTCACCCGGAGACGAAGCACCCGAGGCTAAGAACCCGGCGATACTGTCGGTTGTTCCTAAATAAACACGAACCTGGCGAGATAGCCCAAAGCGTTGTGCCACCTCGTGATCAATCTCTTGTAAAAACTCACCAGGCCTGTTCACTTTCGGAAGAAGAACATTAAGCTGTTTTGAGTGCGCCGTCTGCTCAAGTAACCTCACAACCCAGTCAGGCCAAGCCTCTGCCAACAAGTCATAACCCAATTTCAGTGCGTTGTTTTCATCGGTTAAGCCAACACTTCCCGTAAGATAATGGTTAATGAAATCAATCTGGTGACAAATTGACACCTCCGAATTGTCTGTTTTCGCCAGTTCAGATTTTTGCAAGAGAAACATCACCTTCGCCAGTGTGCTGCTTGCCCCCAAAGCACCGGTTTCAACACCTATTTTTCGCGCGCGCTCTGCAACAAGCTTCGCTTCATTCTGAGCCTGTTGATCGTCGTACATCAAAGCCTCGGTAAGCGGGTTTCCGTCACCATCACAGAGCATCACCGTTGAAGAGGTGGCATCCGCGACAATGTGGCCAATATCTTGCCAATAAGGCGATTCCGACAATTTCGCAAACAGCCTCTTCAAAGCCTCTATCCAAACCAATGGATTCTGTGCACTGCGCCGACTGGCGCAATTTCTATCCGGCATCGGCATACCGACCTGTGCGCTGAAAAGCTCACAATGCGAGTGCTTTTCGCTACTTGCCCCCATAACGGATCGATCAAGTGAAACGATGCTTCCTCGAATACCGCTTGTACCAATATCCAAGCCAAGAATGAGCTCTTTGGAAAACAAATTATGTGGATTTAATACCATATCGTTATCACCGAAAAACCGTCGAATTTCGACACACAATAAAAAAACAGTTATTTTCAACTGCTTAGACAGGCGTCGAATCAAATCTAAAAAAAGAATAGTCGCAAGTTTAACAAATCACAGCAAATGAACCGAATTTTAGCTGACTTTAAACTGGAAATTCCGTATCTATAAAAGGTACAATCTAACTAATTTGATTCTTCTAACTCTGTTTCAGGAATCACTTGATTTAGACGCATATTTTGGAGCCGTTTTCATGAATGAGTTACAGCAAGTCTTGCTGGTGTTTGCAGTGATTGTCATTGCGGTACTTTATTTTTTAAGTAAAAAACGACAGATAAAATCCAAAGACCAAGCGACTGAGCAACAACCCAATCAAGTAACGGAACAGACCATTAATCTGGATGAAGCGGAAGCCATCACAGAAAAACACGAACAGGAAAGTATCATCGATGCCTTAAATGAGCAGCATGAAGCGCTTTCACCTCAAACAGAAGCCCGTCTCCATCTTCAAGAACCGGGCGTCCCTGAAAACCAGGCACGCCTTCCTTTTGGCGACGAGTTCGAAATGGAAACAACTGCCCAGCAAACGGCTGAAGCCGAAGCTGAACAAACCAGCACAGGCCCGAAACACCACGTTCTTGAAGTTGAAGATCTTTATACGCTTGATGAAGTCGGTGTGGCGCCGGAAGTGGATTCCAAAGTCAATTTTGGAATCCCTAAAGAGCAGGAGGGTATCTCTCCCGGGATCTCGCAAGGTGAAAAGACCGAACCTCAAATTTTTGCTCTACTGGTATTAAGCACAGGCGGTTCCGGTCAAGAATTCAGTATGGACACCGTCAACCAAGCACTATTGGGAGTCGGATTGAGTTTTACCGAAAGTCAGATCTACGTCACAACTGACAACAAAGGTAATGAGATAATCCGTGTCGCCAACATCCTTGAACCCGGCACGTTCCCGGCCGAAAACTTGCACAATTACACGACACCTGGCCTTGCCTTGATTCTTGAGTTGCCGACTACCAAACGTGCTCCGGCCGCGATGCATGACCTGATCATGATGGCTCGCAAGCTGTCACAACGTCTGAATGGTCGACTCTACAACATGGAACGCCACCTGATAAAAGAATCGGACCTCCAGGCCATGCGAGATGCAGCGGTAGAATACGAATCCGAACCGCTTTAAACTCCATGTCGGCCGCATTTGCGGCCAAGCCATTTCCAGCTTTTAGATAAAAACACCATCATGAATCCAGTTGAACAACAAATCCAAGCATTACGCGATGAGATCGCCCAGCACAATTACGCCTACTACGTACTAGACAACCCGCAAATTAGCGACGCCCAATACGACGAACTTTATCGAGAATTAGTTCGACTGGAACAAGAAAACCCCGAATTGATCACCGAGGATTCACCGACACAACGGGTAGGGGATCAACCACTGAAAGGTTTCACTTCGGTCACCCATGCGGTCCCGATGTTCTCCTTGGACAACGCTTTCAGCCAGGAAGACCTGGACAGTTTTGAAAAACGAATTCAGGAACGTCTGCCGGAACTGACAGCGGTTGATTACGCCGCCGAACCTAAAATGGACGGTCTGGCGATCAATCTTCGTTACGTAAACGGCATTTTCCATCAAGCCACGACACGCGGAGACGGCACAACCGGAGAGGATGTCACCCACAATGTGCGCACCATCCACTCGATCCCACTAAAATTGCTCGGTAACGGCTGGCCCCGTATTTTAGAAGTGCGTGGTGAAGTTTTCATGTCAAAACAGACATTCGAACAACTGAACCTCACTCAAATCGAAAACGGAGAAAAAGCGTTTGCCAATCCAAGAAATGCCGCCGCAGGTACCTTGAGGCAGCTTAATCCCAAAATCACGGCACAACGTCATCTCAGCTTTTATCTATACGGCTGGGGAGAGATCAGCGCCGACTGGCAATTGCCCGAACTCTACAACAATGTAATCCAACAGTTCAAGGAATGGGGGTTACCGGCCAACCCGGACGCGGAAGTGGTTACGGGCAAACAGGGGATGTTGGATTATTATGAGAAACTCAAGGAAAAACGCGTTGAGCTGCCTTACGAAATAGACGGGATCGTTTACAAAGTCAATCGTATCCAGTACTACTCACAACTCGGTTTCACCGCGAAAGCACCTCGCTGGGCAATAGCTCGTAAATTCCCGGCCGAAGAGGTCTGGACAGACCTGCTGGATATAGAGATCCAGGTCGGAAGAACCGGCGCGCTCACGCCTGTCGCCCGCCTCAAGCCGGTTGCGGTTGGTGGCGTTATCGTCTCTAATGCAACCTTACACAACCTTGATGAGATTCGTCGTAAAGACGTTCAAATCGGCGATACTGTCATCGTTCGCAGAGCGGGAGACGTCATTCCAGAGGTTGTCGGCCCGGTTCTCAGCAAAAGAACCGACGATGCCCGTGAGTTCGTCATGCCGATCCGTTGCCCGGAGTGTGACTCCGAAGTGGTCAAAGAACATGACAAAGCCGTCTACCGTTGTTCCGGCGGATTGTTCTGCCCGGCACAGCGCAAACGTGCCTTGCAACATTTTGTTTCCCGCAAAGCGTTCGACATTCAGGGACTTGGCGATAAACTGATTGATCAGCTCGCCAACCTCGAATGGGTCAAGCACCCCGATGACATCTTCAAACTGACGGTGGAAAAACTCAGCGGTTTGGAACGCATGGCAGAAAAATCGGCACAAAATGTCATCAATGCAATCCAGCAATCCAAGCAGACCACTTTTGCACGTTTCATCTATGCTTTGGGCATTCCGGAAGTTGGAGAAGTCACGGCCAAGAACCTTGCGCAACACTTCAAACAGCTTGATGCCCTGATGAAAGCCGAACTGGACGAATTGATCTCCATTCAGGATGTCGGTGACATCGTCGCCGAAAACATTCTGACTTTCTTTAAACAACCTCATAACCTGGATGTAATCCAGGGATTACTGGATGCTGGCGTGCAATGGCCGACACCGGAAGAGGTGAAGATTGAGAAAGATTCGCCTTTTAATGGTAAAGTAGTCGTTCTTACCGGCACTTTGCAACAAGGTAGCCGCAGTGAAGCCAAAAAGAGACTTGAAGCGCTTGGCGCAACCGTTACCGGAAGCGTTTCCGCCAAGACGGACTTCGTGATCGCCGGTGAAAAAGCGGGATCGAAACTCACCAAAGCGGAATCACTGGGTGTAACCGTCTTGAACGAAGAGCAATGGCTTGAAATGATGGGAGAAAACAATGGTTAGACCACGTAACGTCAACCGAACGAAAGCCTCGACGGAAGTTCCAGATTGGGAACAAGAGGAATTTCAAAGCCGTACACAGATTAAAAAAGCCGCGCAAGCCGTCACCGACCTAGGTGAGCAGATTGCCGAAATGTCGGAAACCGACATCAAAAAACTGCAACTTCCTAGCGAGTTCGAACAGGCTATTTTGCTGTTGAAGACCATGGACAAGGGTCCGGCTATTAAGCGTCAAAAATTATTCTTGGGTAAATACCTTCGTCAGAACGAACCCCTGATTGTCGAGATCAAAGACAAACTGGCCGAAATTGAAGCCAGAACCAAACAGCAGAACGCCCATTTCCAGCAACTGGAAAAATGGCGTGACCGTATGGTTGAAGAGGGCGATGACGCTTTAGCCGAATTTCTCCAGAAATACCCTCAGGCGGATCGTCAGCAACTGCGTCAATGGATCCGCAATGCGCAAAAAGAGCGTGAAGGCAACAAACCGCCTAAATCAGCCCGTCTGATTTTTAAATACTTGCGCGGCCTGGAATGGTAACAGCTTACGGATGAAGGGTTTAACCCTTCATCCAAAACCTAAAATAGAAACAGCAACCATTTGATTTAAAAGACATTAATCCGAACAGGCCTGTTCAATTTCAAATTACCCCTTATCGGCGCCAGACTCTTTGAAAGCGCCATTCGAAAATCATCAAGCCAAATACGACCAATCCGGTTCCGATCCATACGGACGCGTTCAACACCTCATGATTCAGCCAATGTCCTAACAACAGAGCAAACACCGGAGTAATAACCGGAATGAGCGCTACCTTGATCGCATCGACTTTTTTCAAAAGATAGAAATAAAGCAGGAATCCGCCAACGGAACCGATCGAAGCCGCATAGGCAATCGCCAAACTTTCTCGTGCTCCCAACTCAGGCCAATCAAACAAGGTGGTCGGCGCAATCAGGAATTGTCCTATGACCGTCACCCACAAAGCCCCGACAACCACATGTATGGCTGATAAATCGTGATTCAAGCGCTTGACCAAGACCGTTCCATAGGAATGGAACATCACTGAAAGCAACGCCACCAGAATAGCGATAACCTGCACCTGAACATATTGATGCTGAAGGTTAGGGGCAAAAATGACCACCAGTCCAGCCAGACTGATTAGCACGCCCAAGGCTTTCTTTACGGTCATACGGCTGTTCGGCAAACAATAATGAGCCAGAACGCCTGTTACGACCGGATTCAGGGCAAATAGTATTGCAATCCAACCGGACGGCAGATACTGCGAAGCCCAGTACATAGCGGTCATACCGCCAAGAATTGGAATACTTGCAGCAAGGTAGACCCTTAAGGCCTGCCATTGAAACGAAAAACTCGCTTTGGACCACCACCATAAAACCGGCAAGATCAACAATGCTGCAAGAGCGGTACGGGCGGCAACACCGAACATCCAGTCGGATTCACCGCTCCATTTAATCGCAAGCGGCGTTGTGGTCCAGATAAGAATGATGGACAAGTAAGCGATGGCAATTTGCATTAACGGAAGGCTTTGACAAACGGCAAACGGATTGCCGAAAAAGAAAAAAAGGGAATGTTCATTTCAAAGGATTTAACGATTCTCGAACAAACCGGCAGAACGGTTCTTTTTCACCTGATCGGCCTCGAATAATCGACCGTTCATGCAGATGAAAACGCCTGCTTTGGCTGTTTGTACCGCCATCATAGCCGCACCCATGTTAAAACCGGCGTCGGACCTTCCAAGCTTGTAAGGTCGCATTGCGCCGGTCAGCACAATAGTCTTTTCAGAAAGTTCAGCATTTCCCTTTAACCAAAGAGCCGTCTCCACCATTGTATCGGTACCGTGGGTAATCACGATTCGATTGCACTCGGATTCCTGACAGGCCTGACTGATTTTCTCCCGGTCGCTACCGTCCATCTGCAAGCTATCCTTTTGCATTAACAGATCCACCGTAATCGGCAGGGTGCAATTCGATTCGAACAATAGTTCTGGGATGTTCGTAACGGGAAAAACTAATTCACCGAGAATGGCATCGTAGTCCTTGTCGATGGTGCCGCCCGTAATGAATAGCTGGATCGCTTCGCTTTCAGAATGCTGGGCACTCATGGCTGTCTCAAAATACCTGTGACGATACCCAGGATTTCAATTTCTTCATTACGCAGGATGATCGGTTCCATATCGGGATTAGCAGGCTGCAGACGCACACCTGTTTTTTCGATATAAAGTTTCTTCATAGTGACTTCTTCATTATTGATGCGTACCACAACCGATTCACCGTTTTCCGCATTTGAGCGGCGTTCGATGATGACGATATCGCCATCCTCGATGTTTTCGTCGATCATCGAGTTCCCTTTAACGCGCAGAGCAAAGGTCTCTTTCTTAACCATTGCGGAAGGAACAGCAACCGTATCGTAATCCAGTTCCATCTGAATTGGCTCACCAGCCGAAGTCCAACCCAATAAAGGGATTTCGACAAAATCCTCTTCAACCAATTCCACAGGATCCTGTGGGTGAATATGCAATTTCTGGTTTCTGGTCGGAATCAAATAGGCTAGATTGCTCATACAACACCTCAATACTTAATAGGAAGAATTAGGGTAAAACTTTCTTAAACGGTTTGACGATGACTTTTTCGTAGACGCCGGCTTCCAAGTAAGGATCGGCATTCGCCCATTCTTGAGCTTGCTCCAGTGATTCGAACTCCGCTACGATCAAACTGCCACTGAAACCTGCGTCACCCGGCTCCAAGCTATCCACTGCTGGATTGGGTCCGGCCAACACAAGCTTACCAGCTTCGTTCAATGCGGTTAGGCGTTCGATGTGGGCAGGGCGGGCTTTCAGTCTTAACGGCAAACTGTTTTCAACGTCAAAAGCGTAAATCGAATAAAGCATCAAATATTTCCTTTTCTAAACACTTGAGTGATCAAATCACTTTTTATTAACCTTGTTGATTTCATCATCCTTGCCTGAAGCAGACATATCATGTGTCATTTCAACACCATCCAACAACTCATCGGCTTCCGCCTTGGAATCAGACTCCTGGATATAACGGCTGATATAAAGCCCCTGTAGCAGTATGAATACGATAGTCATACCCATCAAGCCAAACAGCTTAAAATCTACCCAAGTATCAGTATCGTAGTTGAACGCCACATATAAATTGACGATCCCGGAAATCAAGAAGAATACCACCCACATGATACTCAAGCGGGTCCAGATAACATCCGGAAGATGAATCGCTTGATCCATCATGCGACGGATAATCGGCTTGTTACCAATTACATGACTACCCAAAAAGACAAGAGCGAAACCCCAGTTGACGATGGTTGGTTTCCATTTGATAAAGTCCTCATCCTGTAGTGCCAACGTCAAGCCACCCAGCACCAGAATCAACACCAGCGTGATGACGTGCATTTTTTCAACACGCTTGTGCTTGAAGTAGACATAACCAACCTGGACAACGGTTGCAACAATGATTACCGCTGTGGCGGTATAGATGTCGTACATCTTATAAGCGATAAAAAATAAGACGACGGGAAATAGATCAAATAGTAGTTTCATGAATTTTTTTGCTAATTTGTGTTAAGTTACTCCAAAACGTTGTCCGAATTGAAAGTAAAGACGATAATTATCCACGATTCTAGCCGTGTTTGAAGCAGATTGAAAGCTCAGTCACAAAACATTCCATAGAATTATTCTAACGCCCAAACCTCAAGTACCTGATACAGCATCATGAAAGTCGATTTTCACTGCCATACAACCGCTTCCGACGGATCACTTAACCCCAGCGAATTAATCGATCTGGCCGTTCAATACGAAGTTGAAACTCTAGCAATTACCGATCACGACACCACGTCGGGTTACAGCCAAGCTTTGGAGTACGCTACTAAAAAGGGCATCAGACTGATTCCAGGCGTCGAAGCATCCTGCGATTGGCAAGGGCATACCATCCATATCGTCGGCTTGGATTTTGACCCCGATAACGAAGAATTGCAAAAAGGCTTAGAACTCATCCGAGCCCTACGCCAAAAACGGGCAGACGCCATGATTGACAAACTGGCAGCGCGGCCCAATTTTCAAAAGCTCGATCTTGCCGACCTACTGGAACAGCAGATTGGTGAAGGCGTGGTCGGAAGAGGGCACTTCGCACAGCTCCTTATCGAGCAGAATTACGTTAAAAACAGCCAGCAAGCCTTTGATAAATATCTAAAAAAGGGCCGTGTCGGCTATGTGAAAAGCGAATGGCCCGACTTGGCGGATGTCGTCAATTGGATCAAACAAGCCAACGGCATCGCCGTCATCGCCCATCCTGGTATCTACAAATTCACCAGCCGCAAATTGAATCGCTTAATAGAAGACTTCATCACGGCAGGCGGTCAAGGAATTGAAGTCGTCAACCATCCCCGTCCATCATCGGATATGATGGGTATGGCCGAACGTGCAAAACGTTACGACTTACTTGCCTCGATCGGTTCCGATTTCCATCGGCCCGAGCACAGCTGGAGAGGGCTTGGGTGGCTTGCACCTCTGCCCGAACACTGCACCCCTGTCTGGGAACACTTCAAAAAACCGCTGTTCATAAACGGCAAACCATAAGTCTCGTTCCGCGCGACAGAGCTTTACTCACGCATTCCATAGACAGTAAGTGCTATAATAAAGCCCAATCAAAATGGGCTTAAGCCTACAAGTTAGTGAGTGTAAAAACTACCGTGCGAAAAGAGTGTCAATACATTTCCGTTCACCCTGACAATCCTCAACCCAGACTGCTTCAGCAAGTTGTTGAAATACTGGAAAAAGGTGGGGTGATTGCCTATCCGACAGAATCCGGATATGCACTCGGCTGTCTGCTCGACAACAGTGATGGTGTTAAGCGCATCCGCGGCATTCGTGGCGTAGACGAGAATCACAACCTGACCTTGATGTGCCGCGACTTGAGTAACCTATCCGAATACGCCAAAGTCGGTAACACGCAATTTCGTTACTTGAAAAGCCATTTGCCCGGGCCTTATACGTTCATACTTCCAGCCAGTCGGGAAGTTCCAAGAAGGTTACAAAGTCCGAAAAAGAAAACCATCGGCTTACGCGTCACTCCTAATACGGTGACCAATGCACTGCTATCTTATTTCGACAAACCGTTACTCAGCTCCACTTTAATCAAACCTGGAGACGAGCACCCAATGACAGATGGATGGACCATTCGCGAAGACTTGGGACATGCCTTAGATGCCGTTTTGGACGGCGGGTTTAGCGGTTTCGAACCAACCACAATCATTGAATTTACCGATGATGAGCCAGTATTGATCCGCCAAGGACAAGGGGCTTTTATAGAATGAATGAATTGACACTTATCCAAAAAATCGCTGTTTGGGCTATACCGGTTATCTTTGCCATTACCGTGCACGAAGTAGCACACGGATGGGTCGCGTCGAAATTTGGCGACCAGTCGGCACGAATGCTCGGCCGCTTAACGCTGAACCCAATCAAACATATCGACCCCATAGGAACGATTGTTGTGCCATTAGCGCTTCTCATGCTTGGTGGATTCATTTTCGGCTGGGCAAAACCGGTACCGGTCAACGCACGTAATTTTAAAAGACCGCGCCATGATATGGCCTGGGTTGCGATGGCGGGACCACTTTCGAATTTCATCATGGCCATTCTTTGGGCCATCATCATAAAAATCGGAATAGCCACACAAGGCTCTGCCCCTGAAATCGGTCAGTTCCTTGTCTACAGCGGTTTAGCAGGCGTCAGTATCAATCTGATCCTGCTTGTATTGAACCTTCTGCCAATTCCACCTTTAGACGGCAGTCACGTGGTTTCGGCACTGCTTTCTCCACGACTGGCCTGGCAATATAATCGTATAGCGCCGTTTGGCTTTATCATCCTAGTCGTCATGATGGTGATGGGATTATTAACACCGATTTTGATCGGCCCCTATACCTTTATCCAACAATTTATTTATAGCGTGGTAGGGCTTCACTAAGCCTTTCTTTGCACATACAGAGTCTTGTTATGAACCAGCAAACAGATGAAAAATTACAGAAAATTTTGGCACGAGCCGGTTACGGTTCCAGACGCGCTGTCGAAGCCCTGATTGCCCAAGGTAAAGTAAAACTTAATGGCCGAGTCGCTCAGCTGGGTGACCGGGCGACGGAAACAGACCGGATTCAGGTAAACAACCAGCCGGTAAAATCGAGTCGCCTGGTCAAACAGCCGACTCAGGTTATCCTGTACAACAAACCGGAAGGACGCCTGTGCACGCGAAGCGATGAAAAGGGGCGTGAAACCATCTTTACTCAGCTACCACGTATCCACAACGGTCGCTGGATCAGTATCGGTCGTTTGGACTTGAACACCAGTGGCCTGTTGATTCTGACCAACAACGGCGAATTGGCTAACCGTTTAGCCCACCCATCTTTCGAAGTGGAACGTGAATATTTGGTGCGAATTTTCGGTGAAGTCGAAGACTCCGTTGTCAACCAATTGAAAAAAGGAATCGTACTGGAAGACGGACCTGCAAAATTTGAACAGATCAGTCGCTTTAAGACAGATGAAGAGTCGATGAATAACTGGTTCCGGGTTACCATTAAAGAAGGGCGAAACAGGGAAGTGCGACGTATGTGGGAATCACAAGGGGTACAAGTCAGCCGCCTGCAACGCGTCCGCTATGGTGAATTCAGACTACCTAGAAACCTGAGAAAAGGAAAAACCCAAGCCTTGACTTGGAAACAGATCAACCAACTTCTGAAGAGCGTTGACTTGCCGGAAGAGGCTCGTCCTGACATGAGACAAACAAACAACGTAGACAAAAAAAGATTCGTCAAGAACTCACGCTCAGGCCAAAGAGCACTAAGTGGCAAGAAACGGACAATTCACGATCTAAGTAAGTTTTAAATAAGCCAGAAGACTGAAAGAGGGGGCTTTAAATGTAAAAAGAAGCTCCACGCACTCATATTGGTGCTACGGAACTAAGCTGCATCAGCCTCTTTCTTTTCTTCGGTTTTAGTGACTTCAACCTCTTCAACCCAGAGGATCTCACTTGAACCTTCACCTTGATCACTCCGAACCATGGAGGTTTTCCAGAACCATCCGTCTTTACCTTGGACATTAACCAACTTACCCGCCAAACGAATAATCTCTCCAGTACGGACTTCCTTAAGTTTCTGGGCAATCTGCTCGTTGGAAGGAATCAAATGCACGTTCGCAGTTTCGTTAATGATATGGTACTTAGAAACGGGGGGTAACTTGCTGTACCATGAATGCCAGCGAACACTCTGACTGAATGTAAATTGATCCACTATCCCCTGATCGGACATCAACTTCCATCCTAAAACAAAGTCCATAGGTGAGATTTTGGATGCTCTATCAAGATAATAATGCTCTTGATGCAGAACCTTGGCCTCAATTTGAAAATCGGCCACAGCAGTGATTTCATGATTTTTGAAATTAAACGTCTCCGGATAACCCAAATTCCGCTGAACCGGGTCGTCATAAGCCTCTTCACCCGGTGGAAGATGAACTGCTGGAAGCGGTTGGAAGTAATCCCACGCAAAATATCCCAGAATGGCTAAGAGGATAAGTTTTTTCATAATCTCATTCTAGCTACTATTTTATTAATTCAATGATACTAAATACGTAACACACTTTATACCACTTTGAACATGTTCGAGTGATTTAATTCAAGTCAGCCAGTAAAATGCCCCTAATAAAACCGCGTAACGTATCCCTTTACCAATCACGACCAAAAGTGTAAAAACAATCAAGTTCACCCGCATTACCCCAGCAATAAAAGTTAACAAGTCACCAAAAACCGGAGCCCAAGAAAAAAGCAGTGACCAGACACCATAACGCTGAAACCACTTCTGACTACGGTGTAAATTCTCGACTGTAAACGGGAACCACTTTCGGTCCTGATAATGCAAAAAATATCGACCCAACAGGTAATTTACGACCGACCCTAAACTGTTTCCAAGCGTCGCGCTAAACCATAAAAGGAAAGGGTCATAATCCAGAGCTAACAAACTGGACAAGAACACTTCGGATGCCGCCGGGATCAAAGTGGCAGCCAAAAATGAAATCGCAAAAAGACTAAGATAAGCTTCCATATATACGCAGTATTAGAACACACAGTATCAATGCAAGAAAGCGAATCCATTCATTTGATTTCCTTAGTGATTTGATTAGAATTGTTCACATGACCTTATTATCAAAAGTAGAAACTTCAAAAGACCAGCCTACGGCCTCATGCTCAAACTGCCTCAACATCTACACAGATGGCGGCTACGTCGAAAAAAAGGACGTTGGGGGATGGGGAATCGTGATCATCGCACCAGACAACCGACAATTAAGATTTTCAGGTTCCCAGCGAAATACTTCCAGCCTGGAAATGGAGCTTAAAGCGGCCGTTCACGCTTTGGAAGAGATCCAGAACTTTCCACTCAATGACCTGATCATTCAACTTTTCACCGACTCAAAGATACTGATTGAAGGGTTGGATTATAAAATCCGACAATACCGCCAGCAAAACTGGGTACATAAATCGGGGCGCCCGGTCGAATCCCGGTCGCTTTGGGAACGGTTTGAAAGCCTGACTCTGGCGCTCAAGGTCAACGTAAAATGGGTAAAAGGGCACAGCAAGGTAGCAGGAAACCTGGTCGCCGACCAGCTCGCCAGAGAAGCGATCCAAGGTTTGCACAGCTAGATCAATAATGCGGAGGGGGAACTTCCTGGTTAGGATCCTTAATTGTTTCCTCACGCAACGTTTTCAAATATTCGGACAACAAACGCAATTGCGTCTGCAACGTCTGAATCTCCTGATGCTGTTTGGCCACGGTATTCTGTAGTGCCTCAATCACATCATCCTGAAAGGCCTGGGTCATCTCTATGGAATGTAGCTTGTCTTGTAATTCTTGCATATCCGAACTCATCAAATCGCGCCCTCCAATGAAACTTGCATTGACAGCCATTTCGATTCCACGTCACCTTGCATAATAAGCTGCACACGATCCTCGGGGGCAGCAGCCAGTTTGATTTCGGTCTGTCTTAATTCATCCCGACGAAAATAGTGACACTCCCATACAGGCATTTCCAAATCAGAATCCAAACGTTTCAAGCGTTTTTCAATCGATGCACTGGAAGTCGTTTTCAAACGGTTAAGGGAAACAATCTCGTCTCCGGCAGCAAGGCCGGCGTCATAGGCTGCCTGTCCATTCCAGACATGCGTAATCTTGACTGTCTGATGCTCCGTATCAACCAGGTTCGCCCCCAAATGAGTCGCCATCAACGGGGCACTTTCCTCTCCACCTTTATCCGCCAAACCAGCAGCACTGCGCAAACTGAATTCGATGTTTTCGGCTTTGAAAAGTTCATTAAAAGGCAAGTCTTCGGTTCCGTATAGGTAACGCTTGAAAAATTCATCCAGCTCCAATCCCGTGACTTGAGAGCAGATGGCTTCGATCTGATACTCCTCCAAACCGGTTCCTGTACTGCCGTAAAACTCCCAAAGATGTAACAAAACATCGTCTAACGACTTTTCGTTTCTGGTTCTCTGGCGAATCCACAAATCCAACCCTAAGGCAATCAGGCTGCCTTTGGTGTAATAGCTGATGATCGCATTCGGCGCATTTTCATCCTGTTGATAGAATTTTGTCCAGGTCAGCCAGCTTGATTCAGCCACTGACTGTTCAAAACGCCCTGGCATTCTGTATACACGGGTCATCTGCTCGGCAAGCAACTGCAGATATTTCTTCTGATCGATGATTCCGGCTCTCAGTAAGATCAATGCATCATAATAAGAGGTGACACCTTCAAACCACCACAATTGATTTGTAAACGCTGGCTCTTTCAGATCGGACAGCTGATAAACCTTAGGCTGGATGCGTTTTACATTCCACAGGTGGAAATATTCGTGGCTGCACAACTCAAGAAATTGCAAATAACCTTCGGTTGCTTCCTTCATGCCAGGATAGGGCAAATCATCCCGACTACACATCAGAGCGGTCGAATTACGATGCTCCAACCCGCCGTAATCACTGCCAGTCACCATCACCTGAAACAAATAGTTTTCCATCGGCGCGGGTTCACCAAACATGCGAATTTCAGTTTCGCATATCTTAATCAGATCCTTTTTCAAACGTTCTTCATCACACTCAAATACGCCGGTTAGCACCATTCTGTGCGGTATTCCACAGGCTTCGAAATGGATATCGACGAAGTCTCCCATTTCAACCGGATAGTCGATCAAAGAACTGTAATCATCCGCATAATAAATACCGAATCCAAACTCATCGATTTCAACGGACGGCATACCACAAGCGACTTTCCAGCCGTTTGCTAGACAAAAATCAGTCGCAACGACCTTCATACGGCAAAGCTGATCGCGCTGACCGTCTACCGCCAGAAAAACCGAGGTGCCGTTGAAGAAAGCGTGAGTCTGGTCAAAGTGTGCCCCCCGCACGGATAAATCCCAGGCATAGACCCGGTAACTCAAAGTAACAGGTTCTCCATCACTGTCGAATTGCCAGGTCGATGTATCCACCGCCACCAAGTCGACACTCTCGCCATGAGCGGTTTTACCTTTCAAACCGATCAAGTGTTTTGAGAAGTCGCGAATCAGGTAACTTCCAGGAATCCAGTTCGGTAATGAAACCGTCTGAACTGGCTGAGTAGGCTTCTGTATAGTCACGCTCACCTCAAACTGGTGACCGTTTGGATCTGCTGGTGTAATCGTATATTCGATAGCGGAAGGGTGGTTGGTATGACTCATAACGTTACTACTCAATTTCTGGCTCTCTACTCAAAATAAGAAGGTGCCCGTTTTTAAGGGCGATAAAGGTTCTGACAGTGAAATATAAAACAGTCAGTGACAAAGCCGCCAGTAAAGCTACCCCCAGGTAACTGTATAGCGGCAATCGAAGGCTCTGATACATAATCAGGCTTGCTATTGCCATCACCGTCAACGGAAATACGCCTGACCAGGATGCCAAACTGAAGGGGATTTTGCTAAATCGAAACGACTGACTCAATAGCAAGAAACTTAAAAACAGGCTGGTATAAAACAGAATTCGTGCGACCAAATCCACCTCAAAAACTCCCGCCTGATTGGTCAGTGTCATATAAGCGATGAATCCAAGCGCTGGAGGCGCAATGAGTATAAACAAAGTCGGCTCCAGATAAGAGGCCAGGGGTGGGTGAAAAAACAGGCGATACAAGATCAAACTGAACATAATCAACCAAAAGGTCAAACCGATACTTAAAAAGAACCAGCCCAATTCAACCGGAAACGTTTTAGGTAGACCTAACGGGATCAATAAAAGGCCGACAATCGGTAAAAACCACGCCGGATTCAGATCGCTCACTTGCCAATGTTCCTGGTAAATCCAGCTGCTCACGATATAAATTGCAATCAAAAACTGTAAGATGGATCCAATCACAGTCAACATCATGGATAAAGCAGGGGACAGAGAATACAACATTAATCCCAGTAGAATAACGCTGATACTGATACTGGAGAAAAAATTTCCCTCGGAAGCGTTTTTAAGCTCGTTCGCACACAACTTGAAGTGGAATAACAATTTCAGGAAATAGACAATAGCAATCCCGGCAAACAGAAAAAATCCAATCCAAAACACACTGGATCCAATCCAAAAAATCACGTCGGCCAACGGCCAAACGAATCCAATCGCTTGCAACAAGGTTTCATACCCCAACGCCAGGCCCAAATATCCAACAGCAACACTAAATAAGCTAATAGGAATTCCTGCCGATTGTGAGATTAATTTCTGAAACATACTCAAAGCTATCGCTGACTGAACCGTTATGAATTTAATTGAAGATGAATTATACGTTGTATTTAAGGTTATTATAGATTGAACCGTATAAGACAAGACTTATAATCTCAATATAATCCGTATCGTACAAGGCCTATTTATAACTCATGTGGCCGTATTTCAAATTAACCTCTATATGAAGTGAGATTGATGAATTTTCGTTTTTCACCCTCCGTCATCTTTTTTGGTATTCCCATGGGGTTATTGGGGAGCGTCCTTAACGGCCGTCATCTCGAAACGATGTTCGACACTCATATTTTCTATGTTGATTGGTTACTCTGGTATGGTTGGCTAGCTCTAGCCATCGTCGGGGGGGGCTATCTATTCGGGTTCTTTACACCAAGCCGCCACAAACTCAAGGCCGAGTGGCTAAATACTTTTCAAATCTCACTGTTCCCGTCAATTACACTGTCCCTGATTTTGGGAATCGTCACCCTGTACGAAACCTTCACGCTTTCCGAAACCCAGCAGGCCTGGTTGTACACCGTCTATTTCCTAGTGGTTCTATTTCATACTTTTCTCAATGGATTATTGATCAATCGCTGGATTTTCGAACCGAGCGTTCCAATTCAAGACCACAAACCAACTTGGTTCATCCTCTTGTCCGGAAACTTCGTCGTCGTCATTTCCGGTCTGACCCTGTTTGACGCCGAACAACTTGCAGCCTGGCCGGTTTGGAACGAATTATTGTGGTTCTACTTTTCAGCAGGCCTGTTGATTTGGTTCAGTTTCGCTGTCAGTCAATTTTATCGACTGTTTTTCGAGCCCAGCCTTGAACCTGCCTTGAGACCAAGCCTTTTTATTTTTTTAGCGCCCCCATCCTTAGCAACCATCGCTTCGCTTCTATTGATCCATCCTGATCTGGCACACTCTTTACCACAAGAAAACGAACTACCGATGCTAACCTGGATGCTATACAGTTTCGCGATCTTCATGTTTATCTTATTGATGGTGTCCGCCAAGCATTTTATAAGCTGCGGTTTGACCACAACAGGGTGGGCGTACGTCTACCCGTTGGCCGCGTTCGGTTTTGCCACACAGTATATGGCGCAAATACTTAATAGTCCGGTGCTCTCTTTCGCCAGCATCGTAATTTTCTTTCTTGTTACACTTTTCATTACTTTATTATCCGGTCTATTGCTAAAGCACATCATCAAGTCGTGAGATTTAACGACCGAGCGTTTATAATAGGCCTTTATTTTGAGACACCTTTAAGGAACTTTTTGTGATTCGTACTCGATTTGCACCTAGCCCAACGGGCTATTTACATATTGGTGGGGTAAGAACAGCCCTATTTTCATGGTTATACGCCAAAAAACTTGGCGGTGAATTCATCCTAAGGATTGAAGACACCGACTTGGAACGCTCCACGGAAGAATCAGTCAATGCCATCCTTGAAGGTATGAGCTGGCTAGGTCTGGACTACGACCAGGGGCCTTTCTATCAAACTCACCGTTTCGAACGCTACAAAGAAGTGATCGACCAACTGTTCGAAAAAGGTCTGGCCTATTATTGCTACGCGACTCCAGAAGAACTGGACATCATGCGAGAAGCACAAAAAGCAGCCGGAGAGAAGCCACGTTACGACGGTCGTTACCGTGATTTCACCGGTGAGCCGCCGGAAGGTGTCGAGCCGGTCATCCGTTTCAAAAACCCAATTGACGGTGAAGTCATCATCGACGACATGGTCAAAGGCAAAGTGGTCATCGGTAACAAAGAGCTAGATGACCTTATCATCGCCCGTTCGGACGGCACGCCGACCTATAATCTAACCGTTGTTGTCGATGACTGGGACATGGGCGTTTCTCACGTCATCCGCGGTGATGACCATCTAAACAACACGCCACGCCAGATCAACCTGTACAAGGCAATCGGTGCCGAAGTGCCTAAGTTCGCACACATTCCAATGGTTCTAGGCGAAGACGGCAGTCGTTTATCAAAACGCCACGGGGCGGTCAGCGTTCTACAATACAAAGAGCAGGGCTTCCTGCCTGAAGCATTGTTGAATTATCTGGTTCGCCTGGGCTGGTCTTACGGCGACCAGGAAGTTTTCACCATCGACCAGATGGTCGAATTCTTCGATTTGGATTCCGTCAACAGCTCTCCATCCACTTTCAACACTGAAAAGCTGACCTGGGTCAACGAACAGCACATCAAGATGGCTAAGGCTGAACACCTTGCGAAACATCTTGCACCGTTCATGACGCAACACGGTTGCGACCTGTCCCAAGGGCCGGATCTGGCAGAAGTGGCAGACCTACTGCGAGACCGAGCGAAGACTTTTGTTGAAATGGCACAAGCAGCCACTTACTTCTACAACGATTTTGAAACGTTTGAAGAGGGTGCAGCTAAAAAACACTTGCGTCCGGTTGCCGAAGAACCTCTTAGAGTTCTACTAGGCAAACTTGAACAAATCGACGAATGGCAGGCTGAAGCCATTCACGCAGCCATTCACGCCACCACCGAAGAGCTTGAAATCGGTATGGGCAAGATTGGAATGCCTTTGCGTGTTGCCGTTACAGGAGGAGGGCAGTCACCTGCAATTGATGCTACCGCTCAACTGATCGGTAAATCACGATGCATCGAACGAATCCATCTTGCACTTGAATTCATAGAGAATCGAAAAGAAGCCCAATAAGGGAAAACGGTTCAGGGAGAATGGAAGGAATCATTCCATCCATTGCGATTGCGCCAAATGAAAAGGGACTGAACGGTCCCTTTTTTATTTTCTCTCCATTTTTACAATAAAAAAAACGCCTTCAAACCGTCGCGATAATCGTGAAGAATAACGGCTTACGTTAGCTTCTCGATTCAAAAATCAAGCACTTAACTTCCTTTCAGAATATTTGGGAAAAAAGTGTCACATTTTTTAAATAAATGCTTGACGGTTCCCGCCATATCTATATAATACGCACCCATCAGCTCGAGGGGCTATAGCTCAGCTGGGAGAGCGCAACACTGGCAGTGTTGAGGTCAGCGGTTCGATCCCGCTTAGCTCCACCAAGTTGATATAGTTCATATAGCTTAAAGCTGTAACTTGAACTAAAAACTGAAAGGCATTTCGGTTTGGATTTTTAAGAAATTAAGAATCAGTTTTACAATGCGTCCCGTTCGTCTAGAGGCCTAGGACACGGCCCTTTCACGGCTGTAACAGGGGTTCGACTCCCCTACGGGACGCCACTATGCGGGAATAGCTCAGCGGTAGAGCACAACCTTGCCAAGGTTGGGGTCGCGAGTTCGATCCTCGTTTCCCGCTCCATTTTTAAGTGGGTTGAATTCAAGCTATTAGGCCAGCGTTACTGAATTCAGCCGACTGTCAGCTGAAATACTGACAAACAATCTGTCCCGTTCGTCTAGAGGCCTAGGACACGGCCCTTTCACGGCTGTAACAGGGGTTCGACTCCCCTACGGGACGCCACTATNGAAATTAAGAATCAGTTTTACAATGCGTCCCGTTCGTCTAGAGGCCTAGGACACGGCCCTTTCACGGCTGTAACAGGGGTTCGACTCCCCTACGGGACGCCACTATGCGGGAATAGCTCAGCGGTAGAGCACAACCTTGCCAAGGTTGGGGTCGCGAGTTCGATCCTCGTTTCCCGCTCCATTTTTAAGTGGGTTGAATTCAAGCTATTAGGCCAGCGTTACTGAATTCAGCCGACTGTCAGCTGAAATACTGACAAACAATCTGTCCCGTTCGTCTAGAGGCCTAGGACACGGCCCTTTCACGGCTGTAACAGGGGTTCGACTCCCCTACGGGACGCCACATACTAAAAGCTCACTTTACGTGGGCTTTTTTTATTTCTAGCCTTTGAAACTCCCGACTGTTAAACTAAAACCCAATCAGTAATATTTCCGACTGAACCCACCTACAACGTTGTAGTCTCAACATACAAATAAAATCAGAATGTCATTCAACCGGATATGGTTTGCAATCTTTTCTTAATAATTCCTGGTTACAATGATTTTGATTTTTAAAAAATCTTTTTGGAGTGATTATGTCGAAAGCGGATATTGGACTCATCGGTCTCGCAGTCATGGGGCAAAACCTGGTTTTAAACATGGCCGACCACGGCTTCAAGGTCGCGGTCTACAACCGAAGCCCGGATAAGACAAACAACTTCCTGGCAGGTGAAGCGGCAGACAAACCCATTATAGGCACGTTTTCACTCGAAGAACTTGTCGACTCGCTTGAGACACCGCGTAAAGTCATGTTAATGGTCAAAGCAGGTGAAGTTGTCGATCTTTTCATCGATCAACTTGTTCCGCTTCTCGACGACGGTGACATCATTATTGACGGGGGTAACTCACTCTACATAGACTCCACACGACGTACACATGCCCTTAAAGAAAAAGGAATCCTATTCATAGGAACCGGAGTCTCCGGAGGTGAAGAGGGCGCTCGCCACGGTCCTTCCATCATGCCGGGCGGCAATCCGCTTGCCTGGGATTCGGTCAAACCGATCTTTCAGTCCATTTCAGCCCATGTAGACCAAGAACCTTGCTGTGACTGGGTTGGAGATGAAGGTGCGGGACACTACGTTAAAATGGTACATAATGGTATCGAGTACGGCGATATGCAGCTTATCTCGGAAGCTTACCAGCTAATGCGGGAAGGCCTCAAGATGACTCCAGAAGAGTGTCATCAAGTCTTTGCCGAATGGAACAAAGGAGTGCTTGACTCATACCTGATTGAAATCACGGCAGACATTCTCACATTCAAGGATTCAGACGGTTCACCGTTGATTGACAAGATTCTGGATGCCGCCGGACAGAAAGGTACCGGTAAATGGACAGGAATCAATTCCCTGGAAATGGGAGTTCCTTTGACCTTGATCACCGAATCCGTTTACGCGCGCTGCCTTTCAGCTCTTAAAGAAGAGCGTATTACCGCCTCCAAAATCTATCCTCGCAAACCAGCTATTACCGAGAACGACAAGAAAACAGTCTTGGAGGCGATACATGATGCACTTTACGCCTCCAAGATTATCTCCTACACACAAGGTTACATGCTGATGAAAGAAGCGGCCAAAGCCTATTCCTGGGATTTAAACTACGGCGGTATTGCACTGATGTGGCGAGGGGGATGCATCATCCGCAGTACCTTCCTAGGAGAAATTAAACGTGCTTTCGATGAAGCACCGGATCTGCAAAACCTCTTGCAAGACGGTTTCTTCGAGCAAGCCATCAAGAAAGCCGAAGCAAACTGGCGTGAAGCCATTATTTTCGGCATCAAACAGAGCATTCCGACACCAGCACTTAGCTCGGCGTTGGCATTTTTCGACGGTTACCGCAGTGAAACGGTTTCCGCCAACATGATTCAGGCTCAACGCGACTATTTCGGCGCACATACCTATGAGCGAGTCGACGCGCCACGAGGAGAACGCTTTCACACCGACTGGATTCAGTCCGGTGGCCACATCAGTTCAACAAGCTATGAGGTATGACTTATGCCCGGAAACAACCCCTGCACCTACATCATTTTCGGCGCAACCGGTAATCTCTCACTAACCAAGCTGATGCCTGCTTTCTATCACCTGGAAACCGAAGGGCGTCTGGCCGAGGATTTCAACATAGTCGCGATCGGACGTCGTGACCTAACCGATGCTGACTGGCAAGAACTTATTATCACCTCGATAGAAAAATCCGCTCGCGGTGGAATCAGTGAAACCACATTTTCCAAGTTCTCCAAACGTCTCACTTATTTCAAAATGGACATCAACCACAAGAACCGTTATCCGGAGCTAAGAAGCTTCATAATGGACAAAGGCTGGTCTCCTAATATGGCATTTTACCTGTCGATGAGCCCGGCGGATTTCGGCCCCGTGGTCAAAAACCTTGGAGACGCCGATCTACTCGATCAATCCGATGGATGGAAACGTGTTGTACTCGAAAAGCCGTTCGGCTACGACCTGGATTCCGCCAAAGCACTGCAATATCAGTTAAACCACTACCTGTCCGAAGAACAGACCTACCGGATCGATCACTATCTTGGTAAAGGAATGGTGCAGAACATCATGGTGTTCCGTTTCGCCAACATTCTAATGGAGCCGCTTTGGAATCGTAATTACATCGATCATATCCAGATCACCCACTCTGAAGACCGAGCAGTCGGCACTCGTGCCGGCTACTACGATACCAGCGGAGCCATGCGCGACATGATCCAAAGTCACCTATTGCAATTGATGGCGTTAGTTGCCATGGAGCCACCGGCATCTATGGAAGCCGAAGCACTTCGTGACGAAAAAGTTAAATTGCTTAATTCGATTAGGCCTATCCTGAAAAAAAACGTCAACGCACAAGCCTACCGTGCTCAATATGGCAAGGGAACCGTCAACGACCAGAGCGTCAAATCCTATCTTGAAGAAGAGGGCGTAAGTGAAGACAGTGTCACAGAAACCTACGCGGCATTGAAACTCTACATAGACAACTGGCGATGGGAAGGGGTACCGTTCTACCTGCAAACCGGTAAAAACATGCCCAAGAGTCAAACATTGATTTCTGTCTGCTTCAAACATCCTCCACAACAGTTCTTCAAGGCCTCCCAAGTCAAAAAGATGAAACCGAATTGGATCATCTTTAACATTCAACCCGGTGAGAGTATCAAAGTTGAGATGACTGCTAAACAACCAGGGCTGGAAATTAATACTCGCCAAATCAGTCTGGACGCCAGTCTTAGCCATGAAGAGGGCATTACCATAGATGCCTACGAAGAACTGCTTCTAGATGTCATCAAAGGCGACCGTTCGCTCTTCCTGCGTTATGATGAGGTCAAAGCGGCTTGGAGTATCGTTGACCCCGTTATCCAAGCCTGGGCATCAAACACAAGCTATATCGATACCTACCCATCCGGCACCTGGGGACCGAAAGACGCCGATAAACTGTTCGATCATCCTGAGCAAGGTTGGCGTCACACCACCTCTCCAGAAGAGGAAGATGAATGATCACCCTGCCACAGGACTGGCACGTATTTGATAATGCCGACTCGGTTGCACAAAAAACTGTTGAGGCTATTTTGGAGATCGCCAAAACAGCAATCGATGAAAGGAAAGCTTTCCACCTGGTGACAGCAGGGGGAACCACCCCACTAGCAGTCTACCGTCTTTTGGCAGAACGGGAAACCAAAGACAATAAAAGCCTCATAGAGTGGTCCAAGTGGCACATCTACATGGGAGACGAACGCTGCGTTCCTACAGACGATACTCAACGAAACAGCCTGGCCTTACATGAGGCCTGGCTCAAATTCAGCAAGATACCTAAAGATCAAATTCATTACATGCCGGCAGAACTCGGCGCAGAACAAGCCGCTAAAGCCTATGAAAGTACCGTCTCTGGCATTGAATTCGACGTTGTTTTATTGGGAATGGGCGAGGATGGTCATACAGCCAGTCTATTTCCAGGGCGTAATCATGAAGCCGAGGCGGGGCGCCTGGTTCAAACCGAATTTCACTCACCGAAACCGCCGCCTGAAAGAGTCACTTTATCTCAGGAATGCCTAAGCCACTGCCGACACCAGATCAAACTGGTAACAGGTAAAGCTAAAGCCGAAGCGGTTGAGAAATGGTTGGCTGGCGAAGAATTACCGATTGCCCAAGCGAAAGGAAAACAGACGCTGGTATTCATCAGTCAGGAGAGTTTGCCGCAAGTCTGAACGCGGCAAAAGCGCTTCAGAAAACCCCGTTAAATCTTTGAAATAGAAGCGGATTCCACATTCTGAATCCTTTCAATATGATCTAAAAGCTCCCCTAAATGGATTTGAGGCTCGACCTCGAGCGTCAATTTCATCTCCACTGTTCGCTCGGCACTGTCAGTATGGGTCTCTGAAGTAATCAGGTTAATATCCAGATCGGTCAACACAGACATGACATCACGCAACAGACCTTTTCTGTCAAAAGCGGTGATCGACAAGTCCGCAGTGTAGCACTCGGCCTCAGCCTCGGCATAGCTCCACGATACCTCGATAATTCGCTGCAACTCTTCATGGGTCAGATTGAGAATATTCGGACAATCGCTTCGGTGCACGGTAACGCCTCGACCACGGGTGACATAACCGACAATATCATCTCCCTTCTCAGGCTGACAGCAGGGGGCAAGATTCGTTTTAAGCTGCGTTGCACCAACAACGTAAACCTGTTGGTCTTCCGGAATATTTTCCGGCTTGTGCAAACCTTTAGGGCGGTACGATTTCTGCTCAGGCTTAAGGTTTTCCTGAATCGCATTGGCCAATTGGCGTTCATTCAGCTGACCTTTACCAATCGCTTCATACAGGTCGTCTTCATTTTCGTACTTGAAGCGTCTGGCGATAACTTGCGCCTTGACGGTAGTGGCATGCAAACGTCTAATTTCACGATTGAACACGCCTTCACCGGCTTGAATGTTCTGCGCCCGGTTCTGCTTATTGAACCAGCCTTTCACCTTGGTACGAGCACTACTACTGTTCAGATAACCTAAATTGGGGTTCAGCCAGTTTCGGCTTGGACCACCATTTTTGACGGATAAAACCTCGACCTTATCCCCGGTCTTCAAAACCGTCGTCAGAGGCTGAATTCGCCCGTTGATCTTAGCCCCTCGGCACCCATGTCCCAGCTCGGTATGAATAGTGTAAGCAAAATCCAGTGGGGTAGAGCCCTGTCTCAACGTCATGATTTCGTTCTGAGGTGTCAAAACATAAATATGCTGGCTCTGAAGTTCCGTACTGATTTCCTTGAAAACCTCCGGATCATCCGCATTCTCAAGTAATTGGCGGACATTCGCGATACTTTTCTCAAGGTTTTTATCAATATTCTTACCGCCTTCCTTATAACGCCAGTGTGCCGCGACACCATATTCCGCATGGCGGTGCATATCAAAAGTACGAATCTGAATTTCAACTGTCTTTCCTTCCGGCCCCAGAATCACCGTATGAATCGATTGATAGCCATTGTCTTTCGGAGAAGTGATGTAGTCGTCGAATTCTTCCTTGATATAACTCCAATGACTGTGGATTAAGCCCAACACTTCATAACACTGTTTGACGGAATCGACATAGATCCGCACGGCACGAAGATCGAAGAGTTCATCGATCGGCTGCTTCTTGCGCTGCATCTTTTTCCAGATACTGTAAATATGCTTTGGTCGACCAGTGATCTTCGCTTCAATATTCTGCGATTCCAATAGCGTTTTAAGGATCTCGATTACCGAATCGATATAGGCTTCACGCCCCAGACGGTTGGAATCGAGTTGCTGGGCAATTTCGCGATACTGGTCCGGCTCTAAAAAGCGGAAAGAAAGATCTTCCAATTCCCACTTGAGTTGTGCAATCCCCAAACGGTTCGCCAAAGGCGCGAAAATCAATTGAGTCTGCTCGGCAATCTGTTGGCGGACACTTGGCTCTTCAAACTTGAGTTGTCGTAGACGGGCGACACGATAAGCCAATTTGACAACCATAATGCGAATGTCGGTCGTCATCGCCAACAACATCTGTCTCAAACGCTCATACTGGATATCCGACTTGTTAGGTGAATCCAGTTCCTTGAACTGGTTCAGGTAACGGATTCCCTCAACCAGTTCCGCCGTCGAATCGCCAAAGTGCTTTTCAATATATTCCTTGTCATAAAACTCGGCGACATTACCGTCGCTCAACAAAGTGGCGACCAATGTATCAGCATCCATGTTTAATTCAGATAGGATTAAAGCGACATCCACGCTTCTGACAATCGACTTTTCAGGCAGCCCCATGGCCTCAACGGCGATATTGCATGCAAGCTGGCACTTCTCCAACTGACCGCCAGTCAGCTCACTCGGCTTGAATAACAATTTAAAAAGTTCGGTTGCCTTACTCGTCATGAATACGTCTTTTTCAGTGTTTTAATCAATTAGGTTTATTTTATAGTCTGAACAGAAAGAATCCATATTTTTTATGGCTATAAGCCCATTTAAAGCTTATCACTCGGCATTTTTAAGATTTTTCGCCTCCTCAATCGAGACAGCCAGCATTAAATCCTACAGAAAAGCACCACAAAGCACGCCGCACGGACTCATTTTTTAAGGCATAAACGATTATAATAATCTCAAATTGCTTCCCGGCTAACCGGAAGCACTGAACTCTGATTAAAACCCGTCTAGGCTCATTCAACCATACCAGCCAAGACAAACAAGAAGTAACGTCAAATTGCAAAATCCTAATTCCCCGACTATTGCCGATCCAAACACATACAGCAGCAGTGCCAAAGGCTTTTCCGTCGCGCCAATGCTCGACTGGACGGATCGTCACTGCCGTTATTTTCATCGCCAACTAACTCAGCAGGCCTGGTTATATTCCGAAATGGTCACGACCGGCGCCATTATCTACGGAGACAACCTGCCTCGATTTTTGGGACACAGCCCGGAAGAGGCACCGGTTGTCCTGCAACTGGGGGGAAGCGATGCGAAAGACCTTGCGACCTGTGCAGGACTGGGAGAGGAGTGGGGCTATTCAGAAATCAACCTGAATGTCGGCTGTCCAAGCGACCGCGTACAGAACAACATGATCGGTGCCTGTTTAATGGGGCATCCGCAGATTGTCGCAGAGTCGGTTTCTGCAATGAAAGCGGCAGTGCAATCGATTCCCGTTACCGTTAAATGCCGTATCGGAATCGACGACCAGGAAGATTTTGAAACGCTGCATTCATTCATAGCAGGCCTGGTCGAAGCGGATGTAGACGGCGTCGTCATTCACGCCCGTAAAGCTTGGCTACAGGGGTTATCACCCAAAGAAAACCGTGAGATTCCACCATTGCATTACGACTGGGTGCATCGGATCAAATCCGAATTCCCGCAGCTTGAAGTTGCAATCAACGGCGGCATCAAAACATTGGAAGCCGGACTAGAACACCTCAAGCCTTACGAAGGATTTCCTCCGGTAGACGGCGTCATGCTTGGAAGAGCCGCCTACGAACAACCTTATATCCTAAGCGAAGTCGACCGCCTCTACTACGGCAGACTCGATCCCGCTCCAAGCCGCCTTGACGTCGTTGAGAACATGAAACCCTACATTGAAAAACACCTGATGGACGGTGGGAAACTTATTCAAGTCACACGCCATATGTTAGGATTATTTCATGGACTCCCTGGTGGCCGACTATGGCGTAGATACCTCTCTGAAAACGCCTTCAAGAAAGAAGCCGGAATAGAGGTACTCGAACAGGCCACTCAAAAGGTAACCGCTGAAATCGAACGCATGGAAGAAAGGCAGAACACCACTCTATGACTTTTCTAGATGTTCCTTTTAAGGAAAAAGACCAAGCCAAAGCATTAGGCGCACGTTGGGACAGCGTCAGCCGTAAATGGTATGTACCCAGCGAACTTTCCGAGCAGCTGGATCAATTTGAACGCTGGCTTCCGATCGATCAAAAAACCCAACCGTCGTCAGCTGATACCCGACAGGGTGATCTTTTGAATGAAGAGGAACAGAAGGGGACTCGTCTATCGATTGTTCTCAGAAACATCCAATCGGCTTTGCGCCGCAGCTTTCCTGGCGCGCTTTGGGTCATTGCGGAAATCGCCAATATCAATCGCAATCGAGGACATGTATATCTCGAACTATCCGAAACGAATGAACAAGGTCAAACCCTAGCAAGCTGTCGTGCAATGATCTGGCAATCTCAAGCGGAACGTTTGCTCAACCGTTTCCAGCTTGAAACAGGAAGCGAGCTGGCTGTCGGCCAGAAAGTGCTTCTACTGGGAGAGGTCAATTTTCACGAACAATACGGTTTCTCATTCGTCATCCAGGATATCGATCCGAGCTTTACATTGGGTGAATTAGAAGCAAACCTTAATTCCATTCGTAAGCAATTGATTTCAGAGAAATTATACAACCTAAATAAACAACTCACTCTGGCCGACGACTTCTTTAGAATCGCCGTGATCGCACCGCCGGGAGCGGCCGGTCTTGGGGATTTCAGAGCCGATGCGGACGCCTTGCAGCAAGCCGGCCTGTGTGAGTTCAAATACTTTTATAGCGCCTTCCAAGGCGAACAAGTTGAGCCTGAAATGCTCGCCGCCTTTGATGCGATTCAATCACTGCATTCAGCTAACCCATTTGAGGCGCTAGTGATTATTCGCGGTGGCGGTGCCAAGCTCGATCTGAACATGCTCAACCTGTATCCGATCGCTAGAAAGATCTGTGAAGCCAAACTGCCTGTATTGACAGGAATCGGCCATGAACGCGACAACACCATTCTCGATGAAGTCGCACACACACGATACGACACGCCCAGCAAAGTGATTGCCGACGTTCGCCAGCACATCTTCCAGAAAGCGCATCAGGCCAAACAGAACTGGATTCAAATTGAGCAGGCCAGCCGACTGAAAGTCAGACAGCTAGAACACCAACTGGATCAATTCGACCATCTGCTACAAACCAACAGTCAGGCCTGCCTGTATTATTGGAAAGACAAGCTGGAACCTTTAAAATACCAACTGCAAAGACAAGGAAGGCAGAAGCTTCAAGCTACTGGAGATCGCCTGCAGCAGCTTCACCAACACATCAACGCAACCGTTATCAAACAGGTCGATTCGGTCAAAATGACCTTGGAGCAAAACCAAAAAACCGTGCTCAACGAAGCACAACGCAGCTTGGAATACCAACATGATCAAATCATACAGTGGATCGCATTCATTCTAAGTTCAGGCCCTAAAACCCAGCTTAACCGAGGGTTTGTCATTGCCAAAAGCGAGCAGGGTGAGCCCATCAAAACCGCAAAACAAGCGAAGGAAACAGGGCGTTTAAACCTGCAATTCATTGACGGCGAAATACCGGCGGAAATCAGCCCTGATGCCGAAATCAAACCTAACACGAATTAAACACAACCGATTGCAAACAAGGATTAACGAAAGGATTTTTCCATGAGCCAGACATCTGAAAGTTTCAAGGCAAACTACGCTAAATTGCAGGAAATCGCACAAAAACTATCGAATACACAAGAAGTCGACATCGACGAATTGGTTCCGATGGTGGATGAAGCCACCCGTGCTTATCAGCTCTGCAAATCTCGAATTGAAGCAGTTGAAACCGCTTTGAGCAAGCGTCTGGACAGCGAACCTGAAAAATCCGATAACGAAAGCGAATAAATTCATGACTGAAACAGCCACTATTTACCACAACCCACGTTGTTCAAAAAGCCGTAACACCTTGAATATCCTGCAAGAACACGATCTGGAAATTCGAGAAGTCCGATACTTGGATACACCACCAAGTAAAGAAGAACTGAAACAACTGTGTGATCTTCTGAACAAGAAGCCGGTTGAAATCATACGCACAGGTGAAACCTTATTCAAAGAGTTGGGTCTAGACAAGAACGACGACCGCAGTGACGATGAATGGCTTAATATCCTGATCAACAATCCCAAGTTGATTGAACGGCCAATCGTAAAGATAAACGGTAAAGCGGTCATAGGAAGACCACCTGAAAATGTTTTGAGCATCATCAACTCGTAAACAATCATCATCCGACTGAGAAGCTCATAACTGGAAAATCATTTCATTCCAAAGTTCCGAAACCGAACAGGCCTGTTTAGTTTCGGATTAATCCACATTTACACCTTTGAAACCAACTATCCGAACTTAATCACTAAACACTCCAATAGAAACTCATAGAGTCTCAGTTTTCACTAAATAGCAGAAGAGGCCACAAGTACCATTTTAAACAAATCATCAATTTAACATAATATATATTATACGAACATTTATAAAAACCTTAAACCGCCCCAAACCCTATAAATTCGCGCCTCAGCAACCACTTCACTCAACCATAAATAATTCAATAATTACTTATTATGGTTACGCATCATTTCATGCAAACAACCACTAAATTCTACTGACATAAAAAAACCGGGAAATTCCCGGTTCTACATTTATCGTTCAACCAATCTCTTCAAGATCCGATAATCGGCAACCCGACAAACAAGATCAACTCGATTGCACCGACAAGAATCGGATACCAGGCATGCTCTGTTTTTTCGCTCAACGCCTTCAAGCCCATGAAAATACCGGCGATCGCCAAGAAATAAGATACCGGCGCCAACAGGATCGAAATAAACAACAACGGCGCCAATGCAACCAACACCCAGCTCGCCGTCAGACTGTTATTAGGATTGTATCGCTTGGTATTACGCATGTCGTCCGGTGTCGAACTTGCCGACTGAAGTCGCGCCATCACTGTATTGACATCCGCATCCGACAGCTCATCCTGCACAACCTCAATATCCGTCATACCGATGGTAATCTTCTTATTTGTGTACAACGCCTTAACCAAGTCATCCCAGCTTGCATTTTCCGGTAGTTGATCAACAATCTCATGCGCTTCTTGTTTAATAGACATAAAACTCCTCCAGCCGAGTTAATTCATGTTTTAAGTATTTATTTGTATATGATTATTTTCTATTTTATAGCATTATTCAAAAATCGAGCCAAAACTTACCAAAACGGTCACATTTATTTAAAAAACCCTATGGCAACCGTTACCTTTTGCCCGAATATAGATTATTATATCTTTAACTTGCGGTATTTTACTAGCCGGCTTTCACCTCAATCGAAGCCTAGCAAAACCAAGCCAGATAAAGAAAAACAGGACGTATTTTTAATACCTTAAAAACGATGTAATTTGGAGTACAACTGCATGGCACTGATGCCCGGTTTGCAAATCAATATTGGCCAACAACTCAAGTTAACGCCACAGCTTCAACAATCAATCAAGATTCTGCAGTACTCTGCACTTGAAGTGCAACAGACGGTTGAAGCAACGCTTGAGACCAATTACATGCTTGAGGTTGAAGAAGATAGCCTTTCCGAAGACGACCTACTTGGCGAACACCAGGAAATGGATTCCGCCCAGCCCAGCGACGATGCAAGAGATGAACAACCGCTCGACATCAACACCAATGACAAGATATCCGACGAGCTTGAAATTGACTGCAACTGGGATGAAGTCTATTCGGATTACTCCGCCGCCAAAACCAGCACCTCTTCCGACGAATACGTCAGCGCGGAAAATTACACGTCTGAAGAAAAGACATTGCACGACCATCTTTACTGGCAATCCGATATTTACGTATGGAAAGAAAATCAGGATCTAATTGCCGACTTCATCATCGACGACATCAATGACGAAGGTTACCTGACCACCCCTCTTCCCGATTTACTGCAATCCTTGCAAAGCCAATTCCCTGAAATTGAATTCACCTTAGAAATGGTTGAAGAGGTACTGACTGTTATTCAACAGTTCGAACCGACCGGGGTCGGTGCCCGAAACGTTCAAGAATCTCTGCTGCTGCAGCTGATGAACATGGCACAAACACCTTATGTCGTCACAGCAAGACAGTTGATTTCAGAGCATTTTGATTGGCTTTCGTTTCACGACCATAAGCGCATCAAGAAACTCTACGGCTTGAACGATGAAGAACTCACCAGACTTTTCAAACTGATTCAGTCTTTAAACCCGCGTCCAGGGCGTGATTTTTCATCGACCAATTCGGAAATTATCATTCCCGACCTGCGTTTGAAACGCACCAAAGAAGGCTGGTTAGTTGAATTAAATAGCGACGCTTTCCCAAGATTGAAAGTCAATAGTGCCTATATCGAGCTGGCCGGACAGCTTGATGACAATGAGCAATCCAAGAAAATCAAAGAACAACTAATCGAAGCAAAAGGCCTGATAAAGAGCATCCACAGTAGAGGTGAAACCCTGCTTAAAGTCGGCACCTTCATCGTCGAAAAACAACAAGCTTTCTTTGAAGAAGGTGAGTTGGCTATGCAACCATTGGTTCTGAGAGATGTGGCTGAACACCTGAACTTACATGAATCGACCATTTCGCGCGCTACAAACCAAAAGTACATTCAAACACCACGCGGCACGTTTGAATTGAAGTACTTTTTCTCTTCGGGCGTAAGTCAGTACGGCAGTGCCGACCAATCAGCCATTGCAATCAAGGCGCACATAAAAAGCCTTATCGAACAAGAGGATCCTAAAAAACCTCTTAGTGATAGCAAACTGATGGAACTCCTTGAAAAGGAAAAGGGAATCAGCGTGGCTCGAAGAACCATTGCCAAATATCGCGAATCACTTGGCATCCCATCTTCCAGCGAACGTAAAAAGCTTAATAAATTTAAACTTTAACCCTATTTTCTATTGGGTGATTTTTCACCCACATCGCACTATAATCCACACTAATTTAATTAAAATATAATTTTAGCAGGTGTTTTAAACCATGAATCGAGTGAATGTAGAACAAGTTCAACAGGCAGCCCAACAACAGTGGGAGCAGCAAGCAGACTTTAAAGAATATATGTCCGCCGTGAACCCTCCAATGCCTAAAATCGATGTCATTGCTTACCCAAGCAGCCTGCATGAAGAAGGTGAAACTCGAGTCATCCCTTTCGACCTTTCAAAAGCGATCACAACTCAATATCCAGCCACATCACCGAACCTATTGGCCAACTTCATCCGCATCCGTGGAAATGAAACAATTAAAACGGACGCTAAGGCCACATCTCAAATGTTTTACGTTATCCGTGGTTCAGGCAAAACTCAAATGAAACATGGAACCATCGAATGGAAAGCAGGTGACCTGTTTACCCTTCCAGCTGTTCCGGATGCCCTTCACCAGGCATCCAGCGATACCGCTATTTATTGGGTGCACGACGCTCCATTACTGAACTATCTTGGCGCCCAACCAAATGAAGAAAAATTCACACCGGTTCTTTACACCAAAGAAAGATTGGATAAAGAACTTGAAAAAGTCCGTCAAGAAGCGGCTGGCAGAAACCGAACAGGTATTCTTCTGTCTAACCCTAACTTCCCTCTGACGATGACTTTGACACATACTTTATGGTCTCTATACAACGCTTTGCCGGCTGGCGTCATGCAAAAGCCACACCGCCATAACTCGATTGCATTAGACTACTGTGTATCAGCCGGACCGGATACCTACACGTTAATCGGCAAAGAGGTTGATGACGAAGGCAATATCATAGATCCGATCAAAGCGATGTGGACACCAGGTTCGGTATTCATCACGCCTCCGGGCTGGTGGCATTCACACCACAATGAATCGGATCAAGATGCAATCGTATTGCCGATTCAGGACGCTGGTTTGATCATGAATATGCAGGTACTTGATTTCCAATACATCCGTTAATCGAGCTTATCGGGTAGCTTGAATTTTTAGCCGAATCGGCAGGAGGAAGGGTTTTATGCAAAACACAGATTACAAAATCGCAATCATCGAAGACGACCCGATTCAAAGGGAAACCCTGGTAACCGCCTTGGAACAGCAAGGTTTCAGTATTGTCTCTTTTGCTGACCGTCGTTCCGCAGAGTCCTATTTCGACAAAACCCTGCCCGACCTAGTCATTTCGGACATCATTCTTGGACAAGAGATGGATGGTGGATTCGACCTTGCGAAACACCTATTAAGCTACAATAAGCCCATTCCAATCATTTTCCTTTCCGAAAGACAGTCGGAATTCGATATCTACACCGGACACGCACTGGGAGCCATTGATTATCTTCCCAAGCCGATTAGCCTGAACGTTTTGATCGTGAAGGTCAAAAACCTTCTCCGCATCACAACTCCTTCCAAAGAAGCCAATTCAGCCAACGGAGAAAAATCGATAATACCGGACTTGGAAATCGTTCCAAACCAATTCAAAGCGTACTGGCACAATAAACCACTCGACCTGACCGCGACTGAATTTGAAATGTTGAAACAATTCGCCACCAGTGGCGAAGGCGGCGTCGTCACTTACGATACGCTACAATCATCCACACAGGGAGTGGTCGAACGTAACACAATCAACACCCATATCTGCCGTATCCGTAATGCATTCAAAAAAATCACTCCGGATTTCAATTTGATTCACAATGAATACGGACGTGGTTACAGCTGGCAAAATAAAGATGACTGATCACACCATACTTTCCAACACCGAACGCTCGGAAAACTAGACTCCAATGGTTTTCAGACCGTTCAATATCCGTCTATCGATTCGAACAAGATTCTTTATCTTGTTGTTATTTTTGACTTTTCTTCCTTTTTTGGCTTACCGTTTCGCAATCGACCTGCATCGTTTGCTACTTAACAACCAGGCAATCATACAAAAACAGACTGTAGAAAACCTGGCTTTAATTTTGCAAAACCGAACTGATTTATGGGCACTGCAAATTCAATCAGGAAACCCGACTCGCCTGAGTCACCTCAACCTACAGAACTCGGTAATATGGATCGTCAACGAATACGGACGAACGACCTATGTAGTAGGCAACCTGCCAGAAAGTAGCCACACCATCGTTGAAGAGGACCTATTCACCGCCATCGGAAAAAGCCTGATCAAAACGTTCGCTACTGTAATCCCCTATTCGCTTCCATACCCCTACCCTCAGAGCCGAACACCGGAACAGTACCTGATAGTAAACGCCCTTCAGGGTCAAACAATTCAACAATACCGCATGGACAAGGAACACCAACCCATCTCGCTAATGTCCGCCACGCCACTGATCTTCAAAGACAAGATCATAGGTGGTCTGATCCTAGAGGAAAAAATGGAAACCCTGTTCAGTGACTCCCTGGACTATTTCTACCGACTGATGGGGATCGGTGCAATGATTTTTCTAATCGTCACCATCGGCGCCATCTTACATACTGCCTCTGTCTCTAACCGGATACTAAGGTTGGATAATGACGTTAAAAAAACCTTCAACATCCAAGGTCGCCTCAAGGATCACATCTTCCCTGATCGCTATCAACGTTTCTACAATGACGAGCTTTCGGATCTACGCCACCACATTCATGAAATGTTGGGGCAGCTTGGTGCCTATGAACGATACCTGAAACAGTTACCGAAAACACTTCGCCACGAACTGCATAACCCGCTAAACAGGCTCTCAATGGCGTTGACCTTGCTGGAAAAAGACACACAACACACCCAACTTGAATATGCCCAGCACGCTGTACTTCAGTTGAAACAAATCATCGCATCCCTATCAGAAGCCACCAGCATCGAAGACAGCCTGAATCATCAGGAACCGGAACCTTTCCCTATCGGCGAAATGTTGGAACACTATTTGAAAAATAGCGAAACCCTACATCCTGAATACAGCCTCGATTACCACAACCTGATTCCGAAAAACGCCTTGGTACTTGGTGACGGGTTCATGATTGAGCAGCTTATGGATAAACTTCTGAGCAATGCGAAAGACTTCAGCGACGGCAAACATCCGATTGAAGTCATCTGTAGACAAGACGGCCGAAATGCATTAATTTCAGTGCAAAACAGTGGACCTAATCTACCTGCTGGATACGAAAAGCAAATATTCGACGGCATGACATCGATCAGAACACTTAATCAGGATGACCAAGCACACTTAGGATTAGGGCTTTATATCGTCAAGCTGATTACCGACTATCATAAAGGTGAGGTTTACGCTGAAAACATCTTCCTGGATCGTCAGCATAATTTGCCTGGAGTAAGGTTTACGGTTGAACTGCCTCTAATCAGCCAGAAGGCATCGTAACAACTTATAAACCAATATATTCAAAAAGATAAGACAAGATTCTTAGACATGTCATCTAAGATTCAACAAAGGTTTGCGTGATTAATATGAGCGCTATTCCGCTTTAACAACGGTTAACTCGGCTGACATACCCGATATTAGAATTAGGACTACTAAACCGACCAAAACAATCGAAAACCCATCTATTGAAAATAATAGTGCTCTCTAAGTTCAGCCCAGAGTTTGAAACACTCCGAGCCGACTGGCGGTTATTAGATCAAGGAAGCTTTGACGTTAGATCTTTTACTTTTCTCACCCAGGGAGAAATCCCGAACTCCGACTTGATTTCTTTAGCGAGTTTATCGGCATCGGACTTTTTCGCATAACTTCCGGTTACCAGCACGTAACGCTGATTATCACCTCGTTTCTGCAGAACAATACGGGTATCCATCAGACCTTTTTGTCTCACCATCCCCTCCAGCGTCTCTTTTTCAACCATGCTTGCCAATTGCAAGGTATAGTGCTGTGCAGGTTGCTCTAGAAGCCACTTCTCATCGGAGCTATGAGCCTCCAGAGATTTGGTATCGATTTCAGCCGGCTTAGGTTCGGCGATCTCATCAACTAATTTTACAATCGGCTGCTCGATTCTCGGAACATCAAGGCTAGGTGTTTCCGGCTCATTTGGTTGTTCAATTTTCTCATCGGGGACAACCTCGGCTTCTGGTGCCTTCACCTCATCCGGTTTAAGCAACACCTGATCACTCAAATCAATTTTGTCGTCGCCTTTAGTAAGATGCTGCAAAATTACCTCAAGCTTCTGGTCGATACGCTCTTCCAGCTTTGAGGTATAAGTCTTTAATTTCTCTTCCAAAATAGACTCGGTCACCACCTTATCACCATCTTCGGAAACCATGGTTTGCATAACTTTCGACTGGTCGGTTTCCGTTGCGGGCCGAGTTAGCTCAACTTGCTCAGAACCCTCTTCTGAGGCAACCCCAGACTTGGCGGATGCTGCTACTGAAGACGACGGCATAGCTTCCAGTCTGGCAATCAACGCCTGTTGCTGTTGCTGGATATCGTCCAATTGCTTTTCGAGATCCACAACACGCTGCTCAAGTGCCGTAAACATCTCTGGCTTGCCACCCGTAACTAACTTCTGTTGAAGTTCATCCATCGACTTTTGAAGTTGCTGGGTTTCTGCCTGTCCCTTTTCTTTAATTTCAATGACGCTCTGCAATTCTTTATTGATGGTTGTATAGGCTATGTAAAGTACACCCAGAATCGTCAATAACAACGTAAGTAAGATGATGATGCCGAAGAATGAGGTTTTGTTTGGAGTCGGTTTTGTCTTTGTACTGTGTGAACTGCTCGTGGCTTTAGTGGAATTCGATGACGATTTCGTACTGGGCATAACTTCCTCTGCGGCATTTAACCAATCGTGTAATGAGTGGCCTGATTCGTTATTGATATCGCTGGAACGTTGCGACGAGATATTTTGTGCTTGGCTTTCGATCGCTTTTAATAATTCAGCGCGCTCTTTTTCTAGTTCCGAAATTGTTTGGGCCATAAAAATAAGACAATGTCCGAGTCAAAATTAGAATTTATTGTAAAATGCTTTACCGTAAAAAGATACATCATAAACGCAAGGATTGATAAAAAATGCCGGATTTAGAAAACATTGGTTCCGCCCTATTACTGACCCTGAGTTTACTCGGCGTATCGATTGTAGTTGTTGCCATAGCAATGTGGCTGGTGTACCGCTTCTTTCGCCACGATGACACTCCGTCAAATAAAGACAATTAACATCGTCCGACACCAAACCATTTAATTAAAATCCAGACTATTCGAATTCGCCTTCAACGTACACCCAGTGTCCGTTGTCATCGCGTTTAAATTCACTTTTTTCGACCAATTTAAATCGCTCTAACCCGATCTGGTATTCGGCACAAAAGGTCACCCAGCCTTTTTTGTCTTTCTGACGCCCCTTTTTGGTTTTCAAAACCGTCAATTTCTGCCAACTCAACGCTTCTTCAACGTCCATTCCAACAGGCCGGGTAGATTCCGCCCAAGTTCTCAAAAGATACTCATCCAGATGTTTGACGTAAGCCGTATAACGCGAACGCATTAACTGTTCCGCCGTTTCTGCATGGTTTTTCCCCTGGTGAAAAGGTTCGCAGCACTGACTGTAAGGTTTACCCAATCCGCACGGGCATATCTCCGTTCCTAATTCAACCATTGAAGCGCACATCAAACTGTCCTCTCAAGCGTATCGTCAACAGAATCGCGGCCAATAACAATCCCATAACGATCCCAAACCAAAATCCTTGCACGCCCATTGGTGTCTCCGTCAACCAATCGGTAAAGGCTAAAACGTACCCGCCGGCGAGCCCGACCCCCCAATAACTGAAAAAAGTAACCACCATTGTCACTCGTGTATCGTGCAGCCCCCTTAGTCCGCCGGCACAAGCTACCTGAATCGCGTCGAAAACCTGATAATAGGCAGCATAAATCAATAAAGTGCTGGCCAACAAAAGTACTTCATGATCTTTGGAGTACATCGTAACAATCTGATCGCGCAAAAGGTAGGTCACCACAGACAACAAAGCACCGATTACAACGGCAAATCCGATACCGGTATACAAACTCACCAATACCGCCTGACGGCTATTCTCTCCGTACCCTTTTCCAACTCTTACTGTGATTGCCATGGCAATACTCAACGGCAACATGAACGTCAAAGAGGTAAAACTGATCGCCACCTGGTGCCCTGCAATAACAACAGACCCCAACTTTGCAATGAACAAAGCGATAAAACTGAATAGGCTGACTTCAAAAATCAACGCCAAGGCATTCGGCACACCCAAATTGACAATATCAGCAATCCCCTGCTTCCAGACTGGCCAGTCAAACTGTTTGAAATGCACTAAGGAGCGGGTCAGAGGAGCACGAACGGCATAGACAAAGCCGACCACAAACATCAACCACATAACAATCGCGCTGGCGACACCACAACCGGCAGCTCCCATCGGTTCAACCACGCCGTATCCATAAATGAACAAAGCGTTTAAAGGAATATTCACCAGAAGCGCCAGAAAACTGATCCACATGGTTGGCAAGGTCGTCCCCAGGCCTTCCCAAAAAAAACGCAGCGCCTGATAAAGCGCAACACCGGGCAGTCCAAAAGCGATATAGAACAAGTAGTCACTAGTAAGTTTATAAACCGGTTCAGAAAGGTCCAACCAGACCAGAAGCTCATCCAGATTCATCAGAATATACATAGAGAGCAAACCTAAAGGGACAGATAGCCAAAGCCCTTGGTGCAAGTAACGCGTCACAGCCTGCAAGTTGTGTCCACCGAACTGCTTGGAAATCAAAGGCGTTAATGCCAATAGAACACCGGTCGAGAAAATGAATACCGGCAACATGATGCTCGAACCAAGACCGATAGCAGCCAAGTCGTCGGTTCCCACCCAACCGGACATAATAGTGTCGATAAAGCCCAGTGCAGTCAATGCCAACTGAGCTAGAAAGATGGGCAAAGCCAACTTGAAAAGCAATTTGCTTTCATCAAGTACTTGATGAATCATGCTCATACTCAGGATGAGTGGCGATCAGCGCCCGAATCGGCTTTACGGTTAGACTCGCCGGAATCAGGAGTTTCCGCACCGGCCTGTTGGGAGCTCTTAAACGAGTCTAGAGCTTTTTCAGCATTCGACGCTTCATCTTCTTGTTGTTGCCAGTACTCCTCTCCGTATTGAGACTCCAGCTCTTTTTGAAAAGACTCGTCATCCAATGAATCCGTCAAATCCTCCTGGTTTGCAGGAATCACAGCATGAGGAAGCAAATAGATAATAAGTAGCTTGAACAGCCAATAGATGGTCGCATAGACCACAACAGCCAACATCAATACGAGAGGAATGCCGAGCAACAGATCAACCATAACGGCATGACCTTTGAAAAGCTTCAAGACCAGTTCTTTTTCAATAAATGCAAAATAGAGCCAGGCGACCACTCCCAACCAGCTCAACAGAACGACATAACGATTCAGAGCAGGATGGATGTGAGAATTTTTAAATAAACAAAACATAGACTTATCGAAATATCCGTTATTGATTCGAGCTTAATTCGCCCTGTTTCTGCAACAGCAACCACTGCAATGCAATGATGGTACTGGCCACATTAAACTGCCCTTTAAGCAGTTTTTCTTTCGCTTCCGTAAAAGGCAAACGAACGATTTTGATGTCTTCGTGATCGTCGACCAAGCCGGCGTACTCCGGCAATTGCCCACTGTCGACTTCAGCGGCATATAAATAAAGAATCTCGTCACTTCCGCCCGGACTCGGATAAAACTGACAGACATATTCAAGATTATCCAGCTGAACTCCAGCCTCTTCCTGAGCTTCTCGGTAGGCAGCCTGTTCCGCTGTTTCACCCGGATCAATCATTCCAGCAACCGGTTCCAACAACCAGGCCTGCTCGGTTTGTCCGGAAGCATGGGCATGCCCTAATGCGCCGGCGCGACACTGCTCAACCAATATAACTACCTGTTTCTGTAGATCATACAGCAAAACCAATACAGCCTGCCCTCGACCAAACAGTTCGCGTCGGATATTGCTTGTCCATCCACCCTGATAGAGCGTATGTTTGAAATCGATCAAGTCGATCTTAAAAAAGCCGTCGTAACCACTGTCTATGCAATTGATTTCAAAGGATTTATTCTCTAACTGCTGTTCAGACATTCTTTATCCGTTATTGTTTGGATTACTGCACTTCAATGATTGGAACCCTTTGCGTGATACCGCAAAGCAGTTCGTAACCGATGGTACCGGCAAATTCGGCAATCTCATCAACTCCCAAGGATTCATCCCCCCACAATATCGCCTCGTCACCAATACGTACCTGCCCTTCAAGTTCGGTCAAATCAACACAAATCATATCCATAGAAACGCGGCCAATCAGAGAGACCCGCTGTCCGTTGACCAATACTGGCGTGCCGGTAGGTGCATGGCGGGGATAGCCGTCACCATAACCAATCGCAACGATGCCGACATACGAATCCCTTTGCGCCTGCCAGGTATTGCCGTAACCGACATACTCCCCTTTTTTGACTTTCTTTAGTGCCGTGACCTCGGATACCAATTTCATCACCGGCTTTAGTGCTGGACGACAACTTTTACACTGCCCGGCACCGTAGAGCATGATACCAGGACGAACCCACTGATACTGAGCCTGTTTAAATTCTTGAAGCCCCGCGGAATTCGCAAGGCTTTTGGGATACGTATACCCTTTACTGGCGTCGTTGAAACAATTGATTTGCTTTAGAGTAAAGTCTTCCGACTCATCAGCCGAAGCCAAATGTGAAGCCAAATGGATCTGGAAAGGTTTGTCGCTCTTTTCAAGCTGATTAATGACATCAGCTACCTCGTCAGGATGAAAACCAAGACGGTGCATTCCACTATCAATCTTCACCCAAACATTGATGGTCGCTTGGTATTGAGACTCCAGCAGCCATTTAAGTTGATGAAAAGAATGCACCACCAGATCCAACCGATGCTGGTAAACCAAAGGAATTTCCGCTTCGGAGAACAGCCCTTCCAGCAACAGGATTCGGTGTAGAAAACCTTTTTGCCTTAAAATGATAGCTTCGTCGATACAAGCCACGCCATAACCATCTGCAGAACTGAACTGGTGCGCGACGCGATCTATTCCATGACCGTAGCCATTCGCTTTAATTACCGCCAGCACCTTGCTATTAGGCGCCATTGTTTTCACAACTTGAAGATTGTGTCGTAAAGCAGGCAGGTGAATATAAGCTTTAGTTGGTCGATACATGCAACTCTTCTCCCGATTTAATAATGCGCTTCATCAGGATCGAAAGCAGCATGATTTTCAAATCGGGTGTATTCTCCGATAAAGGTCAGGCGTACCGTTCCCAGGGCACCGTTACGGTGTTTACCGAGAATAATTTCAGCAATACCCTTATCTTCACTCTCTTTGTTATAGACTTCGTCACGATAGATGAAAATGATTAAATCGGCATCCTGCTCAATCGCACCAGATTCACGCAAATCCGACATAACCGGGCGTTTGTTCGGACGTTGTTCCAGGCTTCGGTTCAACTGAGACAAGGCAATTACAGGGATCTCGAGCTCCTTGGCAAGCGCTTTCAAACCTCGTGAAATCTCGGAAATTTCATTAACTCGGTTTTCGGCTCCAGCGGAACCACGCATTAACTGTAGATAATCCACCACAATCAATCCCAAACCAGTTACTTTGGAATCTGGATCTTCAACACCTTCCCGAATTGCTTCCTTGCGTTGAAGATCTCTTATATCTTTATCGATACGACGGGCACGGGCACGCAACTCGGTGATCATCAACGCGGGTGTATCATCGATATAAACTTTGGCTTGGGAGAGGACATTGATCGCCTTATTGAGCTTCGGCCAGTCTTCTTGCTGTAGCTTACCGGTACGCATACGTCCGGCATCGATACGGCCAATCGAACTGATCATACGCATCGCCAAAGCCTCGCCCGGCATCTCCATACTGAAGACCGCAACAGGGGTATTGTTCTTGGTAGCGATGTTTTCCGCCATGTTCATCGAGAAGGTCGTTTTACCCATCGACGGACGACCCGCGACGATAATCAAATCCCCTTTCTGCAAACCGGACGTAATTTCGTCGAATTCAGTCAGATGCGTAGCTTGGCCGGTAATAGTCCCTTCTGTATTGAACAGCTCATCGATCTTATTGATGGCGGCTTCAAGAAGGACATCCATCGTTTTGTATTGACGTTCTTTACCTTCACCATGTTCTGCGATCGACATGATTTTAGATTCCGCCACATCCAGCACTTCGCGAATATCTTTTCCTTGAGGGAAATAGGCCGTCTCTGCAACTTCATTACTGGCCTGAATAAGGCTCCGCAAGATGGATTTATCTCGGACGATTTTGGCGTAGTAAAGAATGTTTGCGGAGCCCGGAGTATTCTTGACAAGTTCCGCCAAATATTCCTTATCTCCAGCAAGATCAAGCTGACCGACGGAAGTCAGATATTCAACCACCGTAACCAGATCAAACGGCTTGTTATTGCGACTTAACTCGACAATTGCACCATAAATCGCCTTATGTTGCTGGGTATAGAAATCGCCCGCATTAACAACCACGGCAACGTCTTCAAACACATCATTCGAGAGCATCAAACCACCAAGAACCGACTGTTCGGCCTCTATGGAATGTGGAGGAACCTTAAATAAGGTTTCAGCGGTATTCTGAGTCGAGCCTGAGATTTGCTTAACGTTTGTCGAATTCATATTCACCAGGTAAAGGTAATCACAATAAAGGAATCGTTATTATAGCGGAATGTCTCTCCGAAGTGTTTAAGCTCGGAAAAAATAACCGGACGTACAAACCGATTGAAAAAGATGAAATTTTGACAAAAAAAAAGCGATAGCGCATTGAGCGCTATCGCTTTTTCATCAAGATAAAGTCGAGGAAATTATTCCTGAACAGCTTTGATCTCAACAGTGATTGACGCAACTACATCTGAGTGCAATTGAACATCGATCTCATAAGTACCAACGTGACGCAATACACCTTCAGGCATACGGATGTCACGACGAGCAACTTCGAAACCTGCTGCAGTCAAAGCGTCCGCGATATCCTGGGTACCAACAGAACCGAACAATTTACCTTCATCACCGGCAACCGATTCGATTGTAACAACTTGACCGTTAAGGTTCTCATAAACGCCCTGAGCAACGGCCAATTCAGCTGCTGCAGCCTTTTCAAGCTCGGCACGAATTTTTTCGAACTCTGCAACGTTCTCTTTTGTTGCTGGCTTAGCTTTACCTTGTGGAATAAGGAAGTTACGTGCATAACCAGCTTTTACTGAAACTTGGTCACCCAAAGCTCCTAAGTTTTGTACTTTTTCAAGCAGAATAACATTCATAGCTTAAACCTCTTTATTTATTCTTGCACCCATCGGCTTCTGAAGTTGATCCAAATATCCAACAAACCAATGGTTGCGAGTATCAGCATAGCTTGAGGAAACAGAAATAACAGCACATACAATGCAACCAACCACGCCGTATGGAGTTTTTTAACCGAAACCGTCTGATGCGCAATGGCCAAGCCTTGAAACATCAAACCGGCCACCATCACACCGGACAGATCATAAACAATTCCGTAACCCGTACTCAAAAACAATCCTGCAATCGCCAATACCACGGCGACGTATGCAGTCGTTTTCGGTAACGCCATCTGATAGAAATCAGATTGGAATTGCCCTGGATGATACAACCCGCCTTGCCACCAACGTGCCATAACCAAAATTGAAAACCATAGTGCAACGGCAAACATGGCCAACAGCATGGTTACCATATTTGCCAATGCTTGGATCGCGTCGGATTGATATTCAACCCCTGACGCTTCCAGCAACGGTTTCACTTGTTGGTTAAACAGGTCTAACCACCATTCCGCCGGATTAGGAACGAGCAAATGTAACGCTACTACTCCCAAACCGGCCATAATCATTGCCAACTGTAATGACAAAGCCAATGAATTGGTGTTTCTCAACACCACTGCCATCAGCCAAACCGGCAACATATACTCGATGACCGAAATCCAAGCCGGAAACAAGGTTCCCGTCATGACAAAGGTCAATCCAATGTTTGCCAATATACTCCATACAAGTAGTTTCAATCCGTCGACCACCCCGACTCTCAGGGTTACCAGACCGATCACCGCACCAACGAACATTCCGAAAGGTGCGATCCACACGCTTAGCGCAGAAAATAGAACCGCTGCAATCAGAGCCTGCATCGGCCCTTTCATAACAAACTTTGCGATTCCTAGCATGTGCTACCTGTTAATTCAATTTCTTCAAAATTATTTGTGTTGATCAGTGTATGGCAACAAAGCGATGTAACGAGCACGCTTGATTGCTGTTGCCAATTGGCGCTGATACTTAGCACTTGTTCCAGTAATACGACTTGGAACAATCTTGCCTGTTTCAGTGATATAAGATCTCAAAGTATCTAAATCTTTGTAATCAATCTCTTTAACGCCTTCTACTGTAAAACGACAGAATTTTTTTCTTCCAAAGCTTCTAGCCATCTCTTACTCCTTAGAATCTTTTTTACCAACCATAACAGAAGGCTCAGTAACGGCTTCTTTACGCTTGATAAACATGCTACGAAGAACTGCATCGTTGTAGTAAAAAGCATTCTCAAGCTCATCAAGTGCTTCTTGGTTACACTCGATGTTCATTAGAATGTAGTGAGCTTTGTGTACCTTGTTGATAAGGTAAGCAAGTTGACGACGTCCCCAGTCTTCCAAACGGTGGATTTGACCACCAGACTGCTCGATAAGGGCGCGGTAACGCTCTAGCATTGCAGGAACCTGTTCGCTTTGATCAGGGTGCACTAGAAATACGACTTCATAATGACGCATTCATATTCTCCTTATGGATGATAATACAGTCTCCCGACACCAATAAGGGCACGGTGAGACAAGGAAATTCAAACACTTAGTCTGAAAGGCGCGAATTATAACCGAATAAGCACCCATTTTCAAACACTTAATAAAGCACAAGGCCTTTAATCAATTCAACCGCGTAAATTTAACGGTTAGTAGATCAAACAATACTCTGATTAATCTCTTTCAACACATCAACCGGGCTATCGGAACGAGTAATCGGACGACCGACTACCAAGTAGCTCGAACCCGCTTCAATCGCATCTTTAGGGGTCATGACACGCTTCTGGTCATTAAGATCACTACCAGCCGGACGAATCCCGGGAGTCACCAAGCAGAATGCCCCGCCCAACAAGTTGCGCAATTCGGAAACTTCCTGAGCAGAACATACAACACCATCAAGCCCCGAATCCTGAGTCAACTTGGCAAGACGAAGCACATTCTCTTTAGGAGAACCACTCAAACCCACCTCTTCCAGATCCGCCTGCTCCATACTGGTCAAAACAGTCACGGCAATCAGCAACGGCTTACGCTCCATATCCAGCTCTTCTAAAGCCTGTTGCGCCGCCTGCATCATCTTTCGACCACCCAATGCGTGAACATTCACCATCCAAACACCCAGCTTAGCCGCAGCCTGAACGGCTTTGGCAACGGTATTTGGAATATCGTGATACTTCAAATCAAGAAAAACATCAAAACCCTTAGCAACCAACTGTTTAACAAATTCAGGCCCAGCTACGGCAAATAATTCCTTACCCACTTTCAACCGGCACAAATCAGCATCCAGACGATCGACAAACGCAATCGCTGCATCTGCATCATTAAAATCCAACGCCACCAAAACCTTTGGGTCCACATCTTTACCTTGAATGAAACTCATCTATTAAACCTATTATTTATCATTTTGAATCAATGCATTACGATTCTTATCTAAAGCTGACAATGAACGTGCATGAGTCTTCTTTAACTGAACCACTTGATCCGCTTGTTTCTGGCATTCCCGTTTTTTTTGCGACAACCGCCACTTGAGACGCGTTACCTGAAACAACATAATCACTGATGCCATCAACATCCCGGCAATAAATACGACTGCCATCACGACGCTTAATGCAACCGTCTGCTGAAACCAGAACAAATCAATCGTGACAAGCTGAGGGTTTAACACTCCTAGAGCAACCCCGGCCACAAGAAAAAGTGCGGTTCCTATTAAAGAAATAATTTTGAACATTTGTTATGAAATTCTCTATCGGAAGTATAGGGAAATTATAGAGGAATAATAAAAAAGGGGCTACCAAACGGAGCCCCTTTTTTAAATTAAGCTATGATATCTGTCGTATCTTTAGAAGAATCGACGCGCTCCCTTAAAGTCTTTCCAGGCTTAAAGTGCGGTACGCGCTTATCCGATAACTTGACCGTTTCCCCTGTTTTAGGGTTGCGGCCGATCCTAGCTTTTCTATGATGCAGACTAAAACTCCCAAAACCGCGAATTTCAATCCTCTCTCCTTGAGATAAGGTGTTGATCATAGAATCGAGAATTTTATTTACTGCAATCTCAACATCTTTTTGACTGAACTGAGTCTGCTTTCTTGCAATAAGTTCAATAAGTTCTGACTTGGTCATACGATAATGCTCTTATTATCTTTTTATTCTCGAAAAAGAGAGATTTCAATGAATCTGAGCATTCAATCGAAGAATTGAACACCCAGAAAGACCAAAATGTGACTTTAAAAAATCAAAAGTCACAAACACAACAGCCTAAAAGATTAGGCTGTTACTGCCAGACTACATTTTGTCTTTGAACAAATCACCTAGGGTGCTTGCAGCAGAAGCTTGCTGACCGGTGTAATCTTTGATTGCATCGGCTTCTTCTTGAGCTTCTTTCGCTTTAACAGAAAGAGAAACAGAACGGTTCTTACGATCGATGTTAGTGATCTTCGCAGAAACCTTATCACCTTCCTTAAGCACTGAAGATGCATCACGAGTGTCTTCCAACAATTCAGAAGCACGCAAGTAACCTTCAACTTCAGGAGCTAGATCGATAACAGCACCTTTTTCGTCTACAGACTTAACAGTCCCTTCAACGATGCTGTTTTTACCGTTGTCCGCAACAAACTGACCGAACGGATCTTGTTCCAACTGCTTAAGACCTAGAGAGATACGCTCACGCTCAGGATCGATAGAAAGGATAACAGTTTCTAGCTCATCACCTTTTTTGAACTCACGGATCGCTTCTTCACCAGTCTGATTCCAAGAGATATCAGTCAAGTGAACCAAACCGTCGATACCACCGTCTAGACCGATAAAGATACCGAAGTCAGTGATAGACTTGATGTTACCAGAGATTTTGTCACCTTTAGCATGAGTTGCAGAGAAGCTTTCCCATGGGTTAACAGTACACTGCTTGATAGATAGAGAGATACGACGACGTTCCTGATCAACATCAAGAATCTTAACACGCACTTCCTGACCCAAATGTACAACCTTAGATGGGTGAATATTGCGGTTAGTCCAATCCAATTCAGAAGTATGAACAAGACCTTCGATACCGTCTTCGATTTCGATAAACGCACCGTAGTCAGTGATGTTTGCAACCTTACCAGATGCTTCAGCACCGATTGGGTAACGAGCAACCATATCCGCCCATGGATCTTCTTCAAGCTGCTTAAGACCTAGAGAAACACGGTTACGTTCTTTGTCGAATTTAAGAACCTTAACTTCGATCTCATCACCAACCTGAACGATTTCAGATGGGTGGTTAACACGACGCCATGCCATATCAGTGATGTGAAGAAGACCGTCAACACCACCAAGATCGATGAATGCACCGTAGTCAGTAAGGTTCTTAACGATACCTTTAAGAACGCTGCCTTCTTCCATGTTAGATAGAAGCGCTTCACGCTCAGCAGAGTTTTCCTGCTCGATAACAGCACGACGAGAAACAACAACGTTGTTACGCTTACGATCAAGCTTAACAAGCTTAGTTTCAACTTCTTTCCCTTCAAGGAAACCGAAATCACGAATCGGACGAACATCCACAAGTGAACCAGGTAGGAAACCACGAACACCGTCAACATCAACCGTAAGACCACCTTTAACCTTACCGGTTACATAGGCCATAACCACTTCACCATCTTCCATGGCAGACTCAAGGCGATCCCAAGTCTTAGCACGCTTGGCTTTTTCACGCGACAAACGAGTTTCACCCATACCGTCTTCTAGAGACTCAAGGAAAACTTCTACTTCATCGCCAACAGCAACTTCTAGCTGGCCTTCAGCGTTCATGAACTGGCTCTTAGGAATAGCAGACTCGGACTTCATACCCGCGTCAACCAAAACGGTTTCTTTGTCGATGCCGACAACGGTCCCAACAATTAAAGAACCTGTGTTAAATCTGTCTTGTTCTAAAGACTCTTCAAATAATTCAGCGAAAGATAATTCACTCATGGATAAGTACCAATAGTTGTACATAGCCGACTATCATTTTCGAATTGGGGTTTCCAAAAACAATCGGGTCAGTTAAACAATTGTCGATTTCCCAAACAATCGACAGAAAAAACAAAATCCCTGTTTTGAACACAAAACAAGGATCAGTAAACTCTTTTAATTTCAATAACTTATATTACAAAGTCACTATTCAAGACATTATTTCAAGATGCCTCTATCCCACAGCAGGCTTTCTGCTTTACGACAGACCTGATCGATATCCAAATCACTGGTATCAATGATAATCGCATCATCCGCAGGCTTCAAAGGCGAGGTTGAACGGTTCGAATCACGTTCATCCCTTTCTTTTATGTCTTGAGTAATTTGGTGAATGTTAGCACTAACTCCTTGGTTTTTCAACTGTTTAACACGTCTTTCTGCACGCACTTCCGCCGAAGCCGTCAAAAACAGTTTCACAGCCGCATCAGGGAAAACAACCGTCCCCATATCACGGCCATCCGCCACCAAACCAGGAAGCTCTGCAAAATCCTGCTGGCGAGCCAATAAGGCTGCACGAACCTCAGGAATGGAGGCCACTTTTGAGGCGACTCCCGCAACTTCTTCAGTACGGACCTTTGAAGTGACATCTTCACCTTCATAAAGAATGCTGGTGGCAACGAACTCCACCGGCAACTTTTCCGCCAAAGCCGTCAGAGCTGACACATCATCCAGTGCCAATGCATGCTTTACAGCACCATAGGCCAGAGCACGATAAATCGCGCCGCTATCTAATAGATGGAAATTCGTTTTACACGTCAGATATTGGGCCAATGTTCCTTTCCCGACACCACTTGGTCCGTCAATAGTGATGACCGGAATTGCTTGCTGCTGAACTGTCATTCAATCTTCCTCAACCGCTTCAACCTGCATCCCGACCTGATTAATCAAGTCCAGGAATATCGGAAAAGAAGTATTTACATTGGCACAATCGTCAATCACGATCTCGGAAGCCGCATTCAAACCGGCAATCGTCATCGCCATGGAAATCCTATGGTCGTGATGACTCTGAATCTCGCCCCGCTGGGCACTCTGTCGTCCACCGTTGATGATCATACCGTCCGGCGTAGGCTGGGCATCGACGCCAACCGCGTTTAAAGCATCCGCCATCACCTGAATACGATCCGACTCTTTAACTCTAAGCTCCTCGGCACCAGTCAATATCGTCTGACCTTCCGCGCTGGCAGCTGCAACGAACAACACCGGGAATTCATCAATCGCTAACGGCACCAAGTACTCAGGGATATCGATTCCCTTCAAAGGCGCATACTTGATATGCACATCGGCAACCGGCTCACCACCAACCTCATGTGGATTTTCAAGCGTGATGTCAGCCCCCATCAACTTCAGAATTTCAACTACCCCAGTACGCGTCGGGTTCATACCGACGTGCTCGATCACCAAATCGGAACCTTCCGAAACAGCGGCGGCCACCATAAAGAAAGCCGCTGACGAGATGTCCGATGGTACGTCAATATGGCGTGCGGTCAAACGTCCACCACCTTGCAAACAGGCCTTAGTGCGGCTCTCATCCAACTGGTTCGAGACCACCTCATAACCAAAACCGTTTAGCATGCGTTCAGTATGATCACGGGTCGGCGCAGGTTCTTCCGCACAGGTTCTCCCCTCTGCATACAGGCCTGCCAACAATACACAAGACTTAACCTGAGCGCTCGCCATCGGCAAAACGTAATCGATCGCTTTAAGCGTCTGGCCATGGCCGAATATTTTCATCGGCAAAGTACCACCCTCGGCGGTTTCGATCTTAGCCCCCATCATAGCTAAAGGGTCGGTCACTCGCTTCATCGGGCGTTTAGATAGAGAGGCGTCACCAATTAATTCGCAATCGAAGTCCTGCCCTGCAAGTATCCCCGCTAACAAACGCGTAGACGTTCCCGAATTCCCCATATCCATAGGCTTTTCAGGCTTCTTCAAACCACGCAAACCAACTCCGTGAATGGTCACATTTCCATTATCAGGGCCTTCGATCTGCACTCCCATATCTCTGAACGCCTGTAACGTAGCCAGCGCGTCCGCACCCTCAAGAAAACCGGTTACGGTCGTTGTGCCTTCGGCGATAGCGCCCAACATGATACTACGGTGAGAGATCGACTTATCACCCGGAACTCGGATACGGCCTTGAATACGGCCACCCGGTTGAACAATGAATTTTACGTTTGCCATAAACTTTTACTTTTATCTTCTAATAATTAAATGGTTCGACTGAATCAATCCTTGTTCACGATATGCAGATCACGCGCCTGCTTCGCTTCATTGAAAAGGTGATACAAACTGTCGGAATCTTTCTGCTCGACCATAGTGATCAATTCGGTCAACGACTGCTGATAATGTCTCAACCACTTGGCTATCGCCTCGGAATTATTCACGGCGATGTCTCGCCACATAACCGGGTCGCTGGAAGCGATGCGGGTGAAATCACGAAAGCCACCTGCCGTATACTGGAAAACATTTCCAAGCTCGGGATGCTCGTTCAACAATTCAACCAAGCTGAATGCCAGTAGATGTGGAAGATGGCTGGTTGCTGCAAGTACTTCATCATGATAACCCGGATCCATAGAAACCACATTTGCACCCAATGCCTTCCATAAATTTTCAACGACTTGCAAAGCTTCAATGGAAGTTTCAGCAGTCGGCGTCAGAATCACTCTGTGATCAACAAACAGATCCGAAGTGGCCGCCTCCACACCACTCTTCTCCTTACCCGCAATAGGATGGCCGGCGACAAAATTGGGCGGCAATTCTCCAAACACCTCTTTGACGGCTTCAATGACACTCATTTTGGAACTACCAACATCCGATAGGATGACCGATGATTTCAAGTGTGGCTTCATGGACTCCAACACCGATGACATTGCCCCCAAAGGCACGCCAAGCATAACCAGATCACTCTCTTTCACTGCTTCGGCTATGTCGGTCGAATAAGTATCCAAGACGCCCAATTCAACCGCCTTCTTCAAATTGGATTCATTATGACCGAACCCCGACACCTCTTCGACTAGACCGGCTTCTTTAATTCCTTTTGCAAAAGAGCCGCCAATCAACCCGACCCCTACTACTGTTATTTTTTTTAATTTCATTTAATTCTTTATTTTCCAGGCGACTTTCAAGCCGCACTCAATTCTTTCAAAACGAACTTCAAAGCTTCGATAAAGTGTCGGTTTTCTTCACGGGTTCCAATCGAAATACGCAACGTCTCCGGCATCTTGTAATTCCCCAGAGGTCGAACGATCACCCCTTGATGTAACAAGGCTTGATTGACTTCTCCCGCATGCTCACCGAAATGCGCACAAACGAAGTTGCCGCTTGAAGGGATCCATTCAATACCCAGCTCGGCCAAGGCATCACAAATCTGCTGCATACCTTCGCGGTTAACTTTGACGCTTTGACGCACAAAATCCTGATCCTTAATCGCTGCCATCGCCGCAACCTGGGCATAATGATTAACATTAAAAGGCTCTCTCAACTGGTTGATATATTGAACAACCTCCTTACACCCAACCATATAACCAATCCGCAACGAAGCCAATCCGTAAGCTTTTGAAAAAGTTCTTGATACCAATAGATTCGGATAGTCTGCAATATAATCCATACCGTTCGGATAGCCGTCGAATTCACAAAATTCCAAGTAAGCCTCATCCAAAACCACAACCACTTTTTCCGGAACACGGGAAATGAAACGCTCCCATTCAGTCTTTCCAAAAACCGTTCCGGTCGGATTGTTCGGGTTTGCGATATAGACAATCTTGGTTTTATCCGTGATTGCTTCAAGCATCGCGTCCAGATCATGCCCCCAGTTTTTTGCGGGCACTTCAACAGCCGTTGCGCCTACAACCTGTGCGGAGATCGGATATACCGCAAATCCGTATTGAGAATAGACTACTTCATCACCCGGCCCGGCAAAAACCCGTGCTGCCAACTCCAACAACTCATTAGAACCATTCCCTACAGCGATCTGCTCACTGCCTACAGACAAAAATTCCGACAATTCCTGCTTAAGACGGTAAGCACTACCGTCTGGGTAACGTGCGATCTCGGTAAGCTCGGACTGCACTGCTGCCACTACTCGAGGACTGGCACCAAGCGGATTCTCATTCGAAGCCAACTTTGAAACCCGGGTCAACCCCAATTCACGTTGCACCTCCTCCACCGGCTTACCCGGAATATAAGGGTGAATGCCCAATATCTGAGGCTGTACAGCATCACAAAATTGACCCGAAACGTTTTTCATAATCATCCATTCTCAATATGAGTGTTTATTTCTGACGGCCTTCAAATAAGCCGCGCCTATCAAGCTTCCAGAGGAGAGACTGGAAAAGATCCCAACAACTTGAAGAAAGAAGATTTAGCTTCCACTTCCTGCAAGGCCTGCTTCACATTCTCTTCTTCTTGATGCCCGAGAATATCGATAAAGAACAGATAATCCCATTTCTTATCGGACGAAGGACGTGAAATAATGCGGGTCATGCTGATATTGCGATTCGCAAAACAGGACAGTAATTCCAACAGAGCTCCAGACTTATTCTGAATCGAAACGATCATTGCAGTCTTATCCTGACCACTTGGCTGAGTGGTTTCACGGCCAATCACCCAAAACTTGGTGGTATTGTCGCGATGGTCTTCAATATGAGATTCCAAGATTCTCAAACCGTACAATTGAGCAGCCTGCTCGGAAGCGATCGCCGCCAGAGAATCATCCTCTTGAGCCAGCTTCGCCGCCAAAGCATTTGAGTCAACCGCTTCAAGCTCTGCCCAAGGCATATTATTCTTCAACCAATGCTCGCATTGCCCCAACGCCTGGCTGTGGGCAACGACCTTACGAATCTTTTCCAGGTCTTCACCTTTAGACAGTAAACAGTGATGAATCGCCAAATCCACTTCTCCAGAGATAGTGAGTCTGGTATGAATCATTTCGTTTTCGGTATTCTTTACCACACCTTCCGATGAATTCTCTACCGGAACGATTCCGTAATTAGCATCACCCTTCTCAACAGTGGCAAACACCTCTTCGATTGAAGAGACCGCCAAAGGATGTGCGGAAGAGCCAAACTGTTTAATGACGCTGGCGTGGGAATAACTGCCTTCCGGCCCCAAATAGGCGACCGAAATCGGTTGCTCCAAAGCCAAGCAAGCTGACATGATTTCACGAAACAGACGAGCCATCTCATTATCAGGCAAAAGACTGGTGTTTCGATCTTTCACGGCACGCAAAACCTGGGCTTCACGCTCAGGACGATAAAAGATGGTTTCCACCTTTCCACCCTGGGTTTTGATATCCGCCACTTTCTGCGCACAAGCTGCTCTTTGCCCGATCAACTCCTGAATCTGCGCATCGATCGAATCGATCTGATTACGAATGTCCGTTAACTGCTCTTGCTCTGTTCTCTGATCTGTCATCTTGCCTGACCTGGTCCACTCTCTGAAATTAAAATTAAGCGTTTTCAGCTGCGAATTTGCGCATAAATTCAATCAGCGCATCCACACCCGATTCAGGCATTGCATTGTAGATACTGGCACGCATGCCACCAAATGCCTTATGACCTTTCAAACTCAACAGGCCTGCCGACTTTGACTCTTCCAAAAATTTCGCATCCAAATCCGAATCCTTCAAGCTGAAGGTCACGTTCATCCAAGAACGATTGTGAGGAACAATGCTGTTATGATAAAAATCCGACGAATCAATATATTCATACAACTTCTGAGCTTTCACCTGATTAATCTTGGCGATTTCAGACACACCGCCAATCTCTTTAATCCAGGCAAATACCAGACCGGCCAGATACCATGCAAACGTCGCTGGCGTATTAAACATCGACTCATTATCTGCATAAACCTGCCAGTTCATTAGAGTTGGCGTCATTTCACGAGCTTGACCCACCAAGTCTTCACGCACGATAACGATTGCCAATCCAGCTGGTCCGATGTTCTTCTGAGCACCTGCATAGATCATGCCGTACTTGCTAACGTCGATCTTGCGGCACATGATATTGGATGACATATCCGCGATAACCGGCTTGCCTTGAGCAAACACCGCTTCCAGATCGTCTTCCTGAAATTCAAGACCGGTAATAGTTTCATTGGCACACAAATGGATGTACTTGGCATCCGGACTGAACTTCCACTCCGAACGATCCGGAATCGCAGTCGGATTAGCGCTCTCGCCGCCAGCAACCACATTCACATTCACATAACGACTCGCTTCTTTGATGGCCTTGGTCGACCAGACACCGGTATTGAAATAATCAACCGTGTCGCCTTCCTGAGTCAAGTTCAATGGAATTGCCGCAAACTGAAGTGAAGCGCCGCCATGAATGAACAATACCTTATAATTGTCCGGAATCTCCATAACCTCTCGCAGGTCGGCTTCCATCTGCTGTGCCACCTGCATGTACTCTTTACTGCGGTGACTCATCTCCATAACCGACATTCCGGTATGATTCCAATTCAAAAATTCTTCGGATGCTTTGCGCATCACCACTTCCGGCAACATAGCCGGTCCGGCACTGAAATTGTAGGCACGTGTCATTCTAAATTTGCTTCCTTGGTAACAAAAACAGGGCGGCTCCATAAATGGAGTCGCCCTACCTTATATTAAATTAAAGGGATTGATCAGGACTCTTCGCTGTCGTCCGCCTGCTCTTCAACTGTAGGCGCATCTACACTCTCGTCCGTTACGGTGGCGCCGCTTTCTACATCGGCGCCCTCCAAATCCATATCGTCTTCTTCTTCGATATCGACAACCGCCAGACCGACAACCTGCTCGCCTTTGCCGACATTGATCAGCTTAACGCCCTGAGTATTACGCCCTACTACCGACACCTCGGATACACGGGTTCTCACCAGCGTTCCTTTATTGGTAATCAAGACCATCTCCTGATCAGGAGTTACCGACACGGCTGAAACCACATCGCCGTTTCGATCCGTTGTTTTGATGGAGATAACACCTTGCCCGCCACGATTAATGGTCGAATAATCATCTACCGGTGTACACTTACCGAAACCGTTTACAGTCGCGGTCAAAATCAGTGAATCCGGCTTGGCGATCTGCATACTGATCACATGTGCGCCTTCCGGCAGTTTCATACCTCGAACACCACGTGCGGTACGACCCATGACTCGGACATCACTCTCCTTGAAACGGATCGCTTTACCGATGTTGCTGAACAACATCACATCCTGATTACCATCAGTCAAAGCCGTCCCGACCAGTTCGTCATCATCCAGCAGATCCACTGCGATAATACCGTTGGCACGAGGGCGGGAGAAATCTTTAAGCGCAACACGTTTGACGACCGAGTTACGGGTCGCCATGAACACGACGCGCTCATCATCAAACTCGTCAACCGGCAATACCGAAGTGATATGCTCACCATCTTCCAGAGGCAAAACGTTCACGATCGGCTTACCGCGGCTTCCACGGCTTGCCAACGGCAACTGCCATGTTTTCTGCCAGTACAACTTACCGCGGTTCGAGAAACACAACAACATGTCGTGCGTACTCGCCACAAAAAGCTGCCCGACTTCGTCTTCTTCTTTCATCGCCGTGGCCGACTTTCCTCGTCCACCACGCTTTTGCGCACGGTAGTCGCTTAATGGCTGAGTTTTGATGTATCCATCCTGAGAAAGAGTCACGATACGCTCTTCAACCGCGATCAAATCTTCAGCATCCAAGTCCTGGTAATTGAAATCGATTTCGGTACGACGAGTGTCACCGAAGGACTCGATTACCTCCTGCAACTCTTCTTTGACCACTTCCGTCAAACGATCCGGATTTCTCAAGATTTCAAGGAATTCTGCAATTTTCTCGATCAATCCCTTGTACTCTTCAACAATCTTATCCTGCTCCAAACCGGTCAAACGGTGCAGACGCATTTCCAAAATCGCCTGAGCCTGAGCCGGAGACAATTTATAGACATCCCCGTCAGCTCCGAAACCAGCTGGCAAATCTTCCGGACGGATATCGCTCATATCGACACGTTCAAGGAAGTCGATAACATTTCCAACCGGCCAGGATTTCTCCAACATGCGCTCTTTCGCGACTGCCGGACTTGGTGATGCCTTGATCAACTCGATCATCTCGTCGATGTTATTCAACGCAATCGTCAGACCTTCTAAAATATGTGCTTTTTCACGCGCCTTACGCAGCTCAAAGATCGTGCGACGAGTTACCACTTCACGGCGGTGCTTCACAAACGCTTCAATAATCTGCTTCAAGTTCAATAACTTAGGCTGACCGTCAATCAAGGCAACCATATTGATACCAAACACCGTCTGCATAGACGTCTGCTTGTATAAGTTATTGATAACGACTTCCGGAACCTCGCCTCTACGCAATTCGATAACGATACGCATACCGTCCTTATCGGATTCGTCGCGTAGCGCCGTAATGCCTTCGATTTTCTTCTCCTTAACCAACTCAGCGATTCGTTCGATCAGACGCGCCTTGTTGACCTGATAAGGAATTTCCTCGACGACAATCTGGCTCTTACCACTCTTATCCGTCTCGACATTGGTCTTGGCACGGATCTGGACACGTCCACGACCTGTTTCATAGGCTTCGCGAATTCCTTTGTTACCGTTGATGATACCGTGAGTCGGGAAATCCGGCCCCGGCAAGTACTCCATCAAACCAGCGATATCAATTTCCGGATTATCGATGTAAGCCAAACACGCATTGACCGTTTCATTCAGATTGTGCGGAGGGATGTTAGTCGCCATCCCAACGGCAATCCCGGAAGAACCGTTGATCAACAAATTAGGGATACGAGTTGGAAGAACAACCGGCTCGGACTCGGAACCGTCATAGTTTTCCGCAAAATTCACTGTCTCTTTATCAAGATCGGCTAACAAATGATGGGCGATCTTTGCCATACGAATCTCGGTGTAACGCATCGCAGCGGGAGAATCGCCGTCAACCGAACCGAAGTTACCCTGTCCGTCCACCAACATATAACGAAGCGAGAACGGCTGCGCCATACGGACGATCGTGTCATACACTGCAGTATCACCGTGGGGATGATATTTACCGATTACGTCACCGACAATACGTGCCGATTTCTTATAAGGTTTGTTGTAATCGTTGCTTAGTTCGTTCATCGCATAAAGTACGCGACGGTGAACCGGTTTTAAACCATCTCTTACATCGGGAAGCGCTCGTCCTACAATAACGCTCATCGCGTAACTCAGGTAGGACTGTTCCATTTCATCTTCAAGCGAAATGGGAATAATTTCACGTGCAAATTCAGACATCAATCATCCAATCTATTTGTTAACCAAATTAAAGCCCACATTATACTCAATTTCTTCATTCAAAGCGACATTAATAACAAGCTTTCAACGCCCTTCGGACCACTTTTTGAGCGTTATTCAAGACACTTATAGCCACACAAAGACAACTCTGGAATTTAGGCCGACAAAACACGCTCAAAAAGGTATAATTTTGGACTTATTTTTTCAACACTGTAAGCTGACGTTCGGACCTCGGGAATACGTGTCCGACTAAAGCAAAACAGGTTAGCAAAAGAGACACTATGACCGAATCGACTTTTCACAAAGGCAATGCCGATCAAGCCGAACTGGATAACTTCAACCGATTGTCCAACACCTGGTGGGACACGGAAGGTGAATTCGGTGCACTGCATAAGATCAACCCTTTCCGTCTCGATTTCATCAGACGCCACCAAACGATCGAAAACCAGAGCATTCTGGACATCGGTTGCGGCGGCGGAATCCTGTCGGAATCGCTTGCGGTTGCAGGTGCACAAGTCACGGGAATTGACCTGGCCGATGAAGTTTTGACCGTTGCGAAACTGCACGGCTTGGATTCGGGTGTGAAAGTTGACTACCAGCTGATCGCTGCCGAAGAGTATGCCCAGAGCAACCGTGAACGCCACGACATCGTCACCTGCATGGAAATGCTGGAACACGTACCGGATCCGGCCTCCATCATCCAGGCGGCGTCCGACTGTGTCAAACCAGGTGGCTGGGTGTTCTTTTCCACCCTTAACCGTAATTACAAAGCCTACCTGCTGGCGATTTTCGCCGCCGAACAGGTCATGAACCTCGTCCCCAAGGGCACGCACAGCTATGAAAAGTTCATCACGCCAGCCGAGATGGACGAGATGGCTCGTCAGGCCGATCTGTTCTTGCGCGACAGCAGCGGCATCGAATTCAACCCGTTATTAAACCGTTACGGCCTGAGCGACAAGGTCGACGTCAACTACTTGCTTGCTTATCAGAAAGCGGAATAATCCATGACCACAGAATGTATTCTTTTTGACCTGGACGGCACCTTGCTGGACACTTCTTACGATTTTGCGTATGCGCTCAACCGTACACTGAATGATTTCGAACGCCCTCAACTGCGTTATCAAGACATCCGTAAAACCGTTTCACAAGGCGGTCTGGCTATGACCAAACTCGGCTTCCCGGATTTGGAAGGTGATGAACTGGAAGAAAAACGCCAGCACTTTCTGAAAATCTATTTTGAAAACATCGCCCATCACACCCAGCTGTTTCCGGGATTGCTTCCGGGTCTCGAATTTCTGGCCGAAAACAAGATTCCTTGGGGCATCGTCACTAACAAACCCGGCTGGCTAACGGAAAAACTGCTGTCGTACTTCACATTTCCTAGCCGCCCATTGGCGGTGGTCAGTGGTGATACGCTTGAAGTCCGCAAGCCGCATCCGGAACCGATGTATCTGGCAGCAGAACAGTGCGGCGTCTCACCCGAGAATTGCCTGTATGTAGGAGATCATCCTCGCGACATCGAAGCGGGCATCAATGCCGGCATGAAAACCGGAGCCGCCCTATTCGGCTACCTGCCGGAGTCAGCCGACGACAATAGCTGGCCTGCCGATTATTTCTTCGCAACGCCGTATGAGATCAGCCAGTTTCTGCAAAGCATGAAAACACCCTTCAATACGAAAACAGAAAATTAAGAGTTAAAGTTATGAGTGTATATTTAGTTACCGGAGCCGCCCTTGGTCTTGGAAAAGCCCTGAGCACCCAACTGATTGAACAGGGTCACGACGTCATCCTGCTGGATAAAGACCTTGGCGCTCTCAACAAGCTCTATGACGAACTGGACTCAGAATTAGCGGCACTTTATCCAATGGACTTGTTAGGCGCCAACATCGACCACTACCAGCAGTTGCAGGATATTCTCACTGAAAACTACGGCCGTTTGGACGGTGTTTTCCTGAATGCCGCTACCCTACCGGCATTTACGCCGATCGCGCAATTCGATTACAAACAGTGGTATGAAGTACTGCACACCAACCTCAACGCCAACTTCCATCTGATGCAGGTTACTCTGCCATTACTGCTTAAATCTTCGAAAGGTCAGCTAGTGGCCGTTTCGGATCAAAACATCGAAGAGCATCCTGCGTTTTACGGCGCCTACGGCGTTGCCAAAGCCGGTTTGGAACAAATGATAAAAAGCGTGGCGGCCGAACATAGAGAGTTGCCGCTCGAATGCTATCTGGCCAAGCTTGAGGCGTTTGCCACGGAAGCCCGCGGCAGACTGTTTCCGGGCGAAAATCCTTTAAACCTACCAACACCGGAAGAGATGGCCAAGCACATCATCGACATCGTCCTGCATGGCCTGAATGCAGAGCTTGTCCATAAACACTAAAAATTAAGACGGCCAAACTCTAGACATAAAAAAACCAGCAGGCCTGCTGGTTTTTTTATGTCCGAAAAAGACGGTTCAGCGAACCTCTTCAGGCTTCTTCGTTTTCTTGACCGGCTTATGATTCGATGTCGATGCCACACCGGCAGTCAAAGTGAAACGCATCGCCTCCTCCATGGTCATATCTACCGGCTCAACTGCCGAACGCGGCACCAGCACAGCATAACCGCCGATCATATAACTCAACGGCAGGTAGACCAAAATACTCTCTTCATCATTGAACCCTTGCGGCAACTTGTTCGAATCGTTCTGGGTGATGAATCCCACCAATTTCATGCCATTAAAGGTCACCGACACCACCTGGTCAAATTCCTGCTCTTTTTTAGGCGAAAAGTAATCGAAGAAATCCTTCATCGCCCGGTAGATCGGTTTGACCACCGGCATATTGGAAAATAACGCCTCAAATTTGGAGAAAACCGTTCGCACAATATAGGCGTGCATCAACATACCAATGATAAACAGCACGGCCAAACCGGCAATTACACCCATGCCCGGCCAATACATCTCTTCCGGCATAGTGGCTCGAATAACGCCGCCCAACATCGATTCTGCGGTCACTGCCATCCAATACAGTAGATAAAAGGTCAAAAACACCGGTAAAATCGTAATGATTCCGGTCAACACATTGCGACTGATAAATCCAAACACCATTAATCCTTTAATTCATTATTCATTTCATTCTGTTGAATGCGCCCATCCTTTAGGCTTCTCTCAACGATTCCCGAATCAGCTTCGGTGCTGAACTTAACAATTTCTGCGTGTATTCATGCTGCGGGTTTTTCATCACAGCTTGAACCGTGCCCTGTTCGACGATCTTACCTTGCTGCATCACGGCTACGTGATGCGCAATAGCCGGAATAATAGACAGGTCGTGAGTGATGAACAGATACGACATCTGATACTCTTTCTGTAAATCTTCAAGCAACGCCAGCACCTGGGCACGTACGGTCACATCCAAGGCACTAGTTGGTTCATCACAGATAATCAACTCCGGTTCCACCGCCAACGCACGGGCGATTCCAATGCGCTGACGCTGGCCGCCGGAGAATTCATGCGGATAACGGTGCTTGTGCTCGGCCAACAAGCCAACCTGTTCCAACAATTGTTCGATACGCTTGTCCTGAGACGCCCGGTCTTTCGGTCCGACCTTCAAGCTGTTCATGCCTTCTCGGATGATTTCACAGATGGTCATACGAGGATTCAAGGCCGAAAACGGATCCTGAAAAATCACCTGTACTTTCTTGCGTAACGGTTTCATCTGCTTTTCGCTGAGCTGCGTCAAATCGATCAAGTCGCGACCGTCGTCATGAAAATCGACCGAACCGTCGGTCGCATCCACCAGCTTTAAAATCGCCTGACCAATTGTACTTTTACCACTGCCGGATTCGCCCACCAGTGCCAACGTCTGCCCTTTCTGGATATTTAGGGTCACGCCGTCCACGGCTTTGACATAACCGACCGTTCTTTGGAACAAACCTTTCTTGATCGGGAAATGCACTTTCAGGTCGTTTAACTGCAACAATGTCTGGGTATCCTTGATCGGGCGATAGTCGTGTTTCGGCATCGCATCGGCCAGCAACTTTTGAGTATACGGATGCTCCGGACTCTCGAAAAAATGTGCCTTAGGCGCCTGTTCGACGATTTCGCCGTGCTTCATGACCGCCACTCGATCAGCCATTTCATTGACCACACCCATATCGTGCGTGATAAACAGAATCGACAGACCTCTGGCATCGCGAATCTGTTTCAACAGATCCAGCACCTGGGCCTGAATGGTGACATCCAACGCCGTGGTTGGTTCGTCGGCAATCAACAAGTCCGGCTCACAAGCCAACGCCATTGCAATCATCACACGTTGCTTCTGACCACCGGAAAGCTGATGCGGATACCAGTCGTAACGGTTGCCTGCATCGGGAATCCCAACCTCTTCGAACAGCTCCACCACTTTCTCTCGCGCCTGCTTGCCGGATAAACCCAGATGCACTCGCAGGACTTCGGCAACCTGATCACCCACCTTCATGACTGGATTCAACGAGGTCATCGGTTCCTGAAAAATCATCGCAACCTGCTTACCTCGAACCTTCTGCATTTGGAATTCCGGCAATGCGAACAGGTCCTGACGATTCAAATAGATGCTTCCAGCGGTCACATCCAAGGCTTCCGGCAATAGGCGCATGATCGCCAGACTGGTCAATGACTTGCCGCTACCCGACTCCCCGACCAGTGCGAAAATTTCACCCGCCTGAATATCAAAACTGATGCCTTTGATCAGAGCCGACTGCCCGACGGCCACCTGAAGGTCTTTGACTTCTAATACCGGTTGAGTGGATTGCATTATTTATGCCCTCTTGGATCTAACACTTGCTGCACCCGATCCGAAAACAGGTTGGCAGCCAAAACTAAAATAAACATGAAGAAAAATGCCGAAAACAGCGACCACCAGACCATCGGCTCACGCGCCATCTCCAAACGGGCCTGATTGATCATATTTCCCCAACTGTGCATGGTCGGGTCTACACCGACACCGACGTAAGACAATACCGCTTCCGCCAACACCAAGCCACTGAAATCCAGCACCACAGCAATCAAAACAATGTGCATGACATTCGGCATGATATGGCGGCCGATGATCTTGAATCGACTGACACCGAACGCCCGGGCAGCCGTCACAAATTCTATCTGGCTGATCTTCAAAGTCTCGGCACGCAACAAGCGGCACAGGCCGGTCCAACTGGTCATCCCCAGAATCAGAATCAGAAACAGCAAGCGAACGTCGGCACGCTCTTCGGTGGTACTGAACCAGTCTGGATGATTATTCATCACCACCTGCATCACCAACACGGCAGCGGCGATCAACAGCACGCCAGGAATCGAATTTAAGGTGGTATAGAGGTACTGAATCACATCGTCCACCCAACCTTTGAACAGGCCTGCCGAGATTCCTAGAATCAAAGAAACCGGCAACATCACCAAAGTGGTCAATACACCAATCAAAACCCCTGTTCGAATACTCTTCAGGGATTCATAAAGCACATCACCACCAACCTTGTCCGTGCCCAATACATGATAAGAAAAACTGAGCACATACAACCAACTGAAAAACAGGATCACCACCAATATCGTGGCGTAAGCCGTACGCCAAGGCAATCTCGTCTCCTCGCGCCAGACTTTTAGCGCATAAGCAGAAAAGCCTTCACCATACTGTCGGCTGCGCCACCAAAGGTGCTTGCCGATAAAGACGGTACCAATCAACAAACCCAATACCATCGCCAACAAGGATTGCTGCCAGACGGATGCAGCAGGGTCGATATTCACCAACGGCAGATAGACCTGGGCGACTTCGCCGCTTGGCAGAACCTGCATCGAACGGTTGTACTCAACCGTCGCAAACGGCGCCGAATAGGTGCGTTCCGCGCTATCTGCCAAGTGCGAAAACAATGCATCTAGAATGCTTTGCGAGGCCTGCCCGTTCTGTGAAAAGTGAATCGAGTCCAATAGCGCAATCGACACATAGAAAACCAATAAAATGGCCGCCACCATCGCCACTTTGGATTCAAACACCTGCATCCACTGCTTTCTGACCTGTATCGAACGGCTGATCAAACGACCCCAAGCCGCCAAGGCGATCACCAAGCCCCAGATCATCATATCCGTCCACAATAGCGAGACTGTCATTACTGCAACCTCACTCTTGGATCAAAATAGGTATAGGAGATATCGGTCAGAATCAGACCGACGATATAAAGCACCGAGCCCAGAAACACCATCGCCTTCACGATCGAGAAATCCTGAGCATTAATGGCATCGATGGTATAGCTCCCCAGCCCCGGAATCCCGAAGAACGATTCCATGATCAGACTACCCATGAACAGGGTCGGAATCACCACAACCACACCAGTCAGGATTGGCAACAAGCCGTTTTGAAGCACATGCCCGAACAGAACTTTGATTTCCGATAACCCTTTCGCACGAGCGGTACGCACGTAATCCTTATTAATCTCCTCCAGAAACAGACTGCGATACCAGCGGATACCGCCGCCTAATCCGGCAAATACACCGATCAGAATCGGCAGAATCAGGAACTTGATGCCTTCCCAACCACCTTCATAACCTGAAATCGGTACCCAGTGCCAGACCTTACTGAATACTACCTGTCCGGCGATGATATAGAAAAGACCGGAAATCGACATGATCGCCACCGCAACCATCATCGTCGCCGTATCCAGAACCGACCCTCTGAACAGTACGATCAACAGCGCCAAGGCGATGTTGGTGATCAGACCAATCATGAACGTCGGTAGCGCGATTGCCAAACTCGGCCACATACGTTCGTAGATGTCTGCCGATATCTGGCGCCCCGAATCCGATTGCCCGAAGTCAAATACAAACAGCTTTAAGGACTGCTCAACAAACAAGGTATCACTAATTTTGGACAGGCCTGTCGATTCCGAATTAAAGAACAGCGGTTTATCGTAACCGTGTTCTGTTTTCCACGACTGAATCATTTCGGGTGTGGTCTGCTTGGCACCCAGTTGCGCACGCGCCATATCATCAGGCGTATTGACCATGAAGAACAGTGCGAAAGTGATCAGATTCACACCGATCAGAATCGGAATAGCAAACAGAAGACGTCGAATGATATAAGCAAACATCAGGCCTCTCCTTCAGTCGATTTATTGGTCAAAACTACCGAGCCCTGGCGTGAACGATAAGCCCGAACCAGAGGATAAATCGAACCGAAAACCACTAGAAACAAAATCAACAAAGGCCACATAACCGGTTGATTCCATTCTTTTTGTTTTTCCAATCTCGTTTCAAAATCGACACGCTTGTACTTGATGGTATTGTTCGCCAAGGGATTCGGCCAAACATTATGATACCAGCCGTGATAAAGCGCCAACGACTTCGGATAGAAGCCCCAAACCCAAGGAGCATCCTTCTGGGCGATTTGAACCATTTCTTTGATCAGTCGCAGTCGCTCGGGCGTATTATCCATTGTCTTGATGCGCTCGAACAAACGGTTGAATTCGGGGTTATCGTAGTTGGCACTATTGATTCCGGAACCATTTGTATTGATCACCGCATTTCCGCCATAAAGTAAAAACAGGAAATTCTCCGGATCGGGATAGTCGGCATTCCAACCCCAGACAAACATCTGCGCTTTGGCACCACGTACTTTATCTTGAAAACGGTTGTAATCCGTAGCACGGATTACCAGCTGAATCCCGAGCTTTTCAAACTGTTTGCGATACCAGTTCAACATCGACTTGCTGTCCGGCCCGGTCGCCGGCGTATCAAAATATAGGGTTAAAGCCGAACCATCCGGCTGTCTACCATCCGGATACCCCGCTTCGGCCAACAGTTTCTTCGCGGCTACCATCGATTTTCTCTGCAAAACGCCGTTGTGCCACTCACTTATGTATGGATTGATACCTTCCTCACCTTCCGAATAACCGAAAATACCTGGAGGAATCGGCCCCTGAGCCGCTACTCCCCGACCATTGAGGAAAATGGAAATGTACTCCTCGTAATTGATGGCAATGCTCAGTGCCTGACGAAGTTTTCGCTGTTTCTCGGAATAACCTCCCACCACCGGATCGGCCATATTAAAACCTAGGTACATGATCGTCGGCTGGATGACATTCAGAAACTGAATATCCTTCTGCTTCATCTCATCCGTCAACTGCATTCCGCCACTGGCCGTCACCGCCACAGCTTGGTCGAAACTGTCGGAACTGACACCTGAAGCGTCGTAATAGCCTTGCAGGAATTTATTCCAAGAAGGGACATTCTCTTTTTCCAAGGAGTAAATCACTTCCTTGACCAGAGGTAGCCTCTTACCAGCATCCTGCAACAAAGCCGGATCGGCGCCTTCCGCCAAACCGGATTCCGGGTAATATTCTTTATGAAAGTTCGGATTCGCCAACAGACGCATGCGTTTGTTCGGGTTGTTCTCGGCCAGCATATAAGGCCCGGTACCAACCGGTGATGTATCCAGCGTTAGATTTTTCTCAACCAGACCGGGCTGCTTGTAGAATCGATCCACTTCCCATGCAATCGGCGCGAAGAAGTTCATCGCCAACCAGTATTTGAACTGAGGATAACGACCATTAATTCGAATGGTAAAGTTATATTTATCAACAACCTGAACACCCTTTATTTGAAAACGATTCAGGTCAAAAAAGTGCTGTTTGAAACTGGTCGTGCCGTCCATTTCGGACTGACACGCCGAACTCACCGTATCCGAAAAATCTTTCAGGCCGACGATATAATGATTCATGGTATCCAGAATCGGGGAATGGTTCTGGCGCAACGCCATACGCTTAATGGCATACACATAATCCGACGCCTCAAGTTCACGTGTCGCCGTTTCATTGAAATCCGAAATCTCGTGAATTTTTTCAAGTTGCGCGTCAGATAGGTTGGCGTACTTCTGCTCTCCACTTGTCGTCGTAACAAACGCAGGATGCGGTTGAAAACGGATTCCAGGTTTCAACGTCAGATGGTACTCACTATAAACAGCGGCGCTTTCATCGGTAACCGGATTGCCGCCTGCATCCAGGTAACGGATTTTCGGCATTGTGGTCAACGTCAAAGGCTCAAGTTCATAAGGACGTTTCAAATAGTGATACTGCAAAGGCGGCTCATAGATTTGACCGAGAATGGATGCTTCGTTGGAACTGTAGGAAACGACAGGATCAAGATGTTTCGGCGGTGAGGAAAAAGAGCTAAACAGTGTCGGAGATTCGATTTGCTGGGTACTGTACGGCTGATTCCAAAGACCGGATTGGCAACCGGACAACAACGCCGTCACGACCAAGATAACAGAATAAACACCGCATCTAAGGAAACTCTGTAACCTGAATCCGTTAAGCATAATGTAATGAACCCAACCTCTTACAAACAAACCGTTTTAATATCTTCAAGAACTGTCATTATAGCGAATAAATTCAAGTTGATTAGCGTTATAATGCCACTATTGAATCTTAATGTTAAAACTTAAATCAATCAGCAGAACGGCCGCTGAGAAACCTAATTTTTTATGGGTATACAGTCAAGCCGTCATACATCAAATGGAGAAATCGTGATGGGATTCCTAAGCGGAAAAAAAGCCTTAATCATTGGAGTAGCTAACAATAAATCGATTGCTTACGGTATTGCTAAGCAAATGCAGGAACAAGGTGCCGAAATCGCCCTGACCTACCAGAACGAAAAACTAAAAGGTCGCGTCGAAAAGATCGCTGAAGAACTTGGCTCTTCAATCGTTCTTCCATTAGATGTTGCTAATGATTCAGAAATCGACACCGTATTTGCCGAGTTGGGTAAAACCTGGACGGACGGTTTGGACATTCTAGTTCACTCGGTCGCATTCGCACCTCGTGAAGAGTTGGAAGGCCGCATGATCGATGCTTCAACCCGTGACGGCTTCAAAATCGCCCACGACATTTCTGCATACAGCCTGACAGCTTGCACAAAAGCGGCTTACGAAATGCTGAAGGCTAAAAATGGTTCAGTCATGACCGTCTCTTACCTAGGTGCGGAACGCGCTGTACCGAACTACAACGTAATGGGCATCGCCAAAGCGTCTCTTGAAGCAACTGTTCGCTATCTGGCGGCTGACCTTGGTCAAGACGGCATTCGAGTAAACGCGGTTTCTGCCGGCCCTATCCGCACCTTGGCGGCAGCTGGAATCAAAGACTTCCGCAGCATGCTGGACAAGGCAGCGGCTTCAACGCCGTTACGCCGTAACGTCACCATTGAAGAAGTCGGCAACACGGCGGCATTCTTGTGTTCAGACCTTGCTTCCGGTATCACGGGTGAAATCACCTATGTGGACGGTGGTTACAACATTACGGCTTCCAACTGATCGAAGCCCGTCGACGGTGCATCACCCAATGCACCGAACACCAGAAAAGCCGCATCTATGAATGCGGTTTTTTATGCCTGCCTCTTTCCTAAATGCCTTCTGTTATATACAAACACCTACCTGCCTCTCTTCCAGATAAGACTCTACCTAGAAAGACGACCGTTTTAAACAATACGGACTCAACAGGCCTGCTTAGTTTGAAAGAATTGAATAAAAAAAGACATGCTATAGAAACGAAAAAAGCAGCACCCGATTTTTCGAATGCTGCTTTTCATATAATGGCGGAGCGGACGGGATTCGAACCCGCGACCCCCTGCGTGACAGGCAGGTATTCTAACCAGCTGAACTACCGCTCCTAATTGTATGGTGGGTGATACTGGGCTCGAACCAGTGACCCTCGCCTTGTAAGGGCGATGCTCTCCCAACTGAGCTAATCACCCAGAATAAGACCAAAACGACTTAAGGTTTGCGCTTTGGTTTTATTATTGCAAACTCCTGAAATTTGCAATAAAAAAGGTAGTTTAAAACTACCTTTAAAATTTGGCGGAGCGGACGGGATTCGAACCCGCGACCCCCTGCGTGACAGGCAGGTATTCTAACCAGCTGAACTACCGCTCCATGGTGGGTGATACTGGGCTCGAACCAGTGACCCTCGCCTTGTAAGGGCGATGCTCTCCCAACTGAGCTAATCACCCAGAATAAGACCAAAACGACTTAAGGTTTGCGCTTTGGTTTTATTATTGCAAACTCCTGAAATTTGCAATAAAAAAGGTAGTTTAAAACTACCTTTAAAATTTGGCGGAGCGGACGGGATTCGAACCCGCGACCCCCTGCGTGACAGGCAGGTATTCTAACCAGCTGAACTACCGCTCCATGGTGGGTGATACTGGGCTCGAACCAGTGACCCTCGCCTTGTAAGGGCGATGCTCTCCCAACTGAGCTAATCACCCAGAATAAGACCAAAACGACTTAAGGTTTGCGCTTTGGTTTTATTATTGCAAACTCCTGAAATTTGCAATAAAAAAGGTAGTTTAAAACTACCTTTAAAATTTGGCGGAGCGGACGGGATTCGAACCCGCGACCCCCTGCGTGACAGGCAGGTATTCTAACCAGCTGAACTACCGCTCCGTGGTGGGTGATACTGGGCTCGAACCAGTGACCCTCGCCTTGTAAGGGCGATGCTCTCCCAACTGAGCTAATCACCCAATCAAGCCGCTTCAGAAGGCCTTTCGGCTTGTCTTTAGCGCTGTGCTTAATTGATGTGGCGTATTATAGGTTGTTGGGAGAACTTGTCAATTAAATTTATCTGTTTTTTACAATTTTTTGACAGATTTTAATTAACAGCATCCTTAAGGGCTTTACCAGCTGAGAACTTAGGAACTTTAGCAGCAGGGATTTGCATTTCAGCACCAGTTTGAGGGTTACGACCAGTACGTGCAGAACGCTCACCAACTTTGAAAGTACCGAAACCGATGATCGCTACAGAATCACCCTTGCTCAACGCACCAGTGATTGCAGAAACAGTTGCATCCAATGCACGAGCCGCATCTGCTTTTGTTAAACCAGCTTCTTCTGCAATTGCACTTACTAATTCAGATTTATTCATTTGTTTATCTCCATGAGTACCATTTATTTTGTTTGATTCTAGCTCCAGTCAAGGGCTAGCAACATTTATAGCAATCCTTGCTTCACAGTGTCAAGTAAAAAACAGTGAATTTATCAATTAATGTCGTTTTGTGCCCTTTTCGACCGCTTTACCCTTGCTAGAGCCCGAAAATGCGGGCATCTCATTACTTTCCTTTATAGGCTTAGGCAAAGTTTCTAATGCGACCTCAAACACCTCTTCAACCCATCTAACTGGTCGAATATCAAGTTGCTCTTTAACCTCTTCCGGAACATCAGCTAGGTCACGGACATTGTCGTACGGAATCAATACGGTTTTGATACCACCACGCAACGCCGCCAACAATTTCTCCTTAAGCCCCCCGATCGGCAACACCTCTCCTCTCAGAGTAATCTCACCGGTCATGGCCACATCGGCTCGCACAGGTATCTTCGTCAATACAGATGTAATGGCTGTACAAATGGCTATCCCTGCACTTGGACCGTCTTTTTTAATCGCTCCTTCCGGAAAGTGAAGGTGCAGATCCAGATTCTCGTAGAAGTCTTCATTTAGACCGAGGTCAGCCGAACGGCTGCGTATCACGCTCATAGCCGTGTCCACGGACTCTTTCATCACACTACCCAACTGACCGGTACTGGAATACTTGCCCTTACCTGGCATGGCTGTCGCTTCAATGCGTAGCAAATCCCCGCCGACACGTGTCCACGCCAAACCGGCTACCTGTCCGACACGGTTCATCTCGTCTGCCAAACCGATACGATAACGCGCAACGCCCAAATAGGCCTCCAAATCATCCGGAGTGATGACGATTTTTCCACTCACCTCTGCAGTGACCAGTTTCTTGACCGCTTTACGGCAGATCTTCGCCAATTCGCGCGCCAACAAACGTACACCCGCTTCGCGTGTATAGGTTTCAATGATCGCTTTCAATGCCTCCTCGGTAATCTCCAGCTCTCCCGCCTTCAAACCGTGATCCTTCTCAGCTCTCGGCAGCAGGTGCTTACGGGCGATATTCAACTTTTCCGGCTCGGTATAACCAGAAAGGTTAATCACCTCCATACGGTCCAACAAGGCTTCAGGAATGTCCATCGAATTGGATGTCGCAACAAACATGACGTCCGAAAGATCATAATCCACTTCCAAATAATGATCATTGAATGTGCTGTTCTGCTCCGGATCCAACACCTCCAACAAGGCACTGGCAGGATCACCACGCATATCGCTCGACATCTTATCAATCTCATCCAACAGGAACAGCGGATTTCTCGTCCCGGCCGTACTCATTTTCTGGATGATCTTACCGGGCAATGCACCGATATAAGTCTTACGGTGACCACGAATCTCAGCTTCATCGCGAACACCACCCAACGACATACGAACATATTTACGGTTGGTCGCTTCAGCAATCGAACGCGCCAGGGATGTCTTACCAACCCCCGGAGGCCCGACAAGACACAAAATCGGCCCTTTCATCTTACGTACACGTTTCTGGACCGCCAGATATTCGACAATGCGCTCTTTAACCTTTTCAAGGCCATAGTGCTGACTATCTAGAATATCTTCGGCTTTATGCAGGTCTTTAGAAACACGGCTACGCTTCTTCCAAGGAATATCCAACAACCAATCAAGATAGTTTCTCACCACAGTTGCTTCCGAAGACTGGGCGGGCATCATCTTAAGTTTTTTCAATTCCGACTTGGCTTTAGTCTTAGCCTCTTCGGTCAAACCAACCTCTTCGATCTTCTCTGCAATCTGATCGAATTCACTGGTCGTCTCTTCATCATCACCAGCCAATTCACTATGAATCGCTTTAATCTTTTCATTCAGGTAATACTCTCGCTGAGTCTTATCCATCTGTTTCTTGATACGCGTCGTAATACGCTTCTCGGACTCCAACAACTCTCTTTCGGTCTCAACGACCGTCAACATACGCTCAAGTCGCTCGTTAACCGCCACCAGTTCCAACAGAGACTGCTTCTCACTGACCTTCAAGTTTACGTTAGCGGAAACCAGATCCACCAGACGATCTGCATTTTCTTCCTTTTTAACCGAAGTTATCACTTCAGATGGAATCTTCTTTTTAAGTTCACCATATTTGACAAAACTGTCTTTCAAGGCGCGCATCAACACGACGGTATCCGCTTCATTATCATCAACCGATACAAACTCGGCGATATCGCCCATCAAAACATTCGTTTCATGGTTAAGGCTCAACAATTTAAAACGCTGAACACCTTCCACCAACACCTTAACAGTACCATCCGGCAACTTAAGAAGCTGAAGAATATTCGCCATGGTACCTACGGAGTACAAATCTTCCAAGCTCGGGACATCCAGCTCCGCACTCTTTTGCGTCACCAGAAAAATCTGCTTATCCCCCTCCATTGCTTCATTCAGTGCTTGAATCGATTTCTCACGCCCCACAAACAACGGCATTACATTGCCGGGGAACACCACTACATCACGCAGAGGCAGCACTAATACATTCATTTTCATTGTTACTTGGTCGAGTTCCATGTTTTTCCTTCCTACTAAAAGGGTAAGCGCCAAAAAAAATACCCAGCCAAGCTGGGTATTTTTAAAGGAAATTTGCCGTTCTGCTTATAGTAAATCGTTATTCACTAGAGGCTTTCTTAGGCTCTTCTTCCTTATACACCATCATTGGGGGCTTCTTACCTTGAATCACTGCTTTATTAATAACGACTTTCTCGACATTTTTCAAGCTCGGCAGATCATACATTGTGTCCAACAACAACTGTTCCATAATCGAACGCAATCCACGAGCCCCGGTTTTACGCTCAATCGCAAGCTTGGCGATTTCTAAAAGCGCATCTTTTCTGAACTGCAATTCAGCACCTTCAAGCTCGAACATCTTCTGGAACTGCTTCACCAAAGCGTTCTTAGGCTCAGTCAGAATTTGAACCAACGCTTCTTCATTCAATTCTTCCAAAGCAGAAATCATCGGCAAACGCCCGACGAATTCCGGTATCAAACCGAACTTGATCAGATCTTCCGGCTCGATGCTCTGGAATTTTTCCGAAAGCGTCTTTTTCTTATCCTCTGATTTCACTTCAGCAGCAAAACCGATACCAAGATTGGTTTCCATACGTTGATCGATAATCTTATCCAAACCTTCGAAGGCTCCACCGACGATAAACAGGATCTTGGAAGTGTCTACCTGAATCATATCCTGATTCGGATGCTTACGCCCTCCTTGTGGAGGAACCGAAGCCTGAGTACCTTCAATCAGCTTCAACAATGCCTGCTGAACACCCTCACCCGATACATCACGGGTGATCGAAGGGTTTTCGGATTTGCGGGTGATCTTATCGATCTCATCGATATAGATGATTCCGCGCTCCGCCTTTTCAGGATCGTTATCACAACGCTGAAGCAGTTTAAGAACGATACTCTCAACGTCCTCACCCACATAACCGGCTTCAGTCAAAGTTGTGGCATCGGCAATCGCGAAAGGTACGTCCAACAATCTCGCCAACGTCTGCGCCAACAAAGTCTTCCCGGAACCGGTTGGACCGATTAGCAGAATATTACTCTTGGTCAATTCGACATCGTCTTTGACATGAGCGTTCTGCAAACGCTTATAGTGGTTGTATACCGCTACGGAAAGTACCTTCTTCGCAGAATGCTGACCAATGACGTAATCGTCCAGGATATTGCTGATCTCGTGCGGAGTCGGCAAGTTCTCAAGCTCGAAGTGAGACAACTCTTCCCCACCGAACTCTTCTTGCAAAATGTCGTTACATAACTCAACACACTCGTCACAAATATAGACCGACGGACCAGCTATGAGTTTACGGACTTCATCCTGCCCTTTTCCACAAAATGAACAATACAGTGTCTTTTCATCACTCATCAATCTAATCCTATCGTTGTGTCAATACTTGATCCACCAGACCATACTCGTAAGCCTCTTGCGCACTCATGAAATTATCACGGTCCGTGTCTTTTTCGATGGTCTTGAGGCTCTGCCCAGTATGATCCGCCAAAGCCTGATTTAAGGTATGCTTAATCTTCATGATCTCTTGGGCGTGAATCTGAATATCACTCGCCTGCCCCTGAAAGCCACCCAAAGGCTGGTGAATCATGACGCGGGAATTAGGCAATGCATAACGTTTGCCTTTTGCGCCGGCCGACAGCAGGAAAGACCCCATACTGGCCGCCTGACCGATACACATTGTGCTGACATCCGGCTTGATGAATCGCATAGTATCGTAAATCGCCATACCTGCGGTCACACTCCCGCCTGGAGAGTTAATGTATAAATGGATGTCTTTATCTGGATTCTCTGATTCCAAAAACAGCATCTGCGCTACGATCAGATTAGCCATGTGGTCTTCGACCTGACCGACCATAAAAATAACGCGTTCTTTTAATAAACGAGAGTAAATATCGTAGGAACGCTCCCCACGGCTCGTTTGTTCAATGACCATTGGAATTAAAGCGTTTTGAACCAAATTACTATCCATTCTGTATACCATGCCTCGTTTATTTCAATTTATTTATGTTCTTTGAAAGGTATCTTAGCCTTTTCTAGAGCAAAAAAAAACTTAACCCCGAAGACAAATTAAAAATTTCCTTCGGCAGGTTAAGTTTTCTTTAAAACCGGAACCAAATAAGGCCCGGTTAAAATGTGTGCGGAAAAACCATTAAGCAGCTGTATTAACAACTTCTTCGAATGACTTCTTCACTTCCTTCACTTTCGCTTCAGACAAAATCTTCTCGGCAATAGAGTTCTCAACGATAATTGCTTTGATCTCGTTCATAGCCTGAGGGTTCTGCTTGTACCAGTTAACCACTTCAGATGGATCTTCATAAGAAGAAGCCTGCTCTTGGATGAAAGCGTCAACATCTTCGTCAGAAGCTACAATGTTGTTTGCACGGATGATGTCACCCATAATCAAACCTAGCTTAACACGCTTCTCAGCATCCGCTTGGAAGTGGTCCGCAGACATATTTAGGTCTTCCGGCTTCATTCCTTGCTGCTGTAGGTTTTGAGCCATGTTGTTCATCAAGTTCTGAACTTCTTGGTCAACCAACGATTTCGGAAGCTGAACGTCAACGATCTCCTGCAACGCATCTAGTGCGGCAGTACGGTTTTGGTTCTGAACGGCACGCGCCAGTTCTTTCGCCATGTTTTCCTTGATTTCGTTACGAAGCGCTTCTTCAGTACCAGCTTCGATACCGAAAGACTTAACGAACTCTTCATCAATCTCAGGAAGTTCTTTAGTCGAAATCGAGTGAACAGTGATATCAAAAGTCGCAGTCTTACCTTTCAACTCTTCAGACTGATACTCTTCAGGAAAAGTCACTTCGATCGTTTTCTCTTCACCTTTCTTCATACCGATGATGCCATCTTCGAAACCTGGAATCATACGACCGCTTCCAAGTTCAAGAGGAACGTTCTCGGCAGAACCGTTTTCGAATGCAACACCGTCAATCTTACCGACGAAATCCATAATGACCTGCTCACCCTTCTTGGCTTTCTTAGCAGCGCTCTTAGAAGGCTTCCAAGCCATACGCTGTTCACGCAGACGGTTAATCATGTTATCAACGTCTTTGTCCGTTACTTCGGCAGTGATTTTTTCCGCTTTCACGCCAGAGAACTCAGGAACCGTGATTTCAGGGTAAGTTTCGAAACGAGCGGTGAAAGTAATGGAACCATCCTTGTCATCCAACTCATCAAACATTGGGTAACCAGCCACTTTCAAAGACTCTTGTGCAACCGCATCGTAGAATGTCTGCTGGATTTTCTCGCCCATCACTTCCTGCTTGACCTGTTCTCCGTGGCGTTGTTTGACGACACTTAGAGGCACCTTACCAGGACGAAAACCATCCATTTTCACTTTACGGCGGATTTCGTTTAAACGCTTCTCGATCTGACTGTTCATTTCATCAGAAGGGAATGTGACAGTAATCTTATGCTCAAGACCTTGTTCTGGCTTTTCTACAGTTACTTGCATGTTCTTTTCTCAAAGTTTGGTTATTAAAATAAGCTAGTGTGTATTCAACCACAGTAGCTATAAATAAGGTGCAAAATTATACTTTTTTATTGAAAAAAATTAAAGAAAAACAAATAAAAACAACAAGAAATATTTCTAAACACTTTGTCGAGCACGAAAAAAGTGCTAGAATTTCGATAATTTTTTTGTATAGACCAATCAGATATTTCTTTAAATTCAACCAAGAAATACCTGACAAATTCAAGGACATAGCATGACTATTGAAAAAATCATTTTATTAGTAGCCGGAACCATGGTGCTTGGTAGCTCAATCTTGAGCGTATATCACTCACCTGAATGGATTTACCTAACTGGATTCGTAGGTGCCAACTTATTGTTTGCAGGCATTACCGGATTCTGCCCGATGGTTAAATTCCTTCGTAAATTCGGAATGAAGCACGGTATCGCATTCAAATAAGCGCCGCTTCGTTTCTCCGAAATCAAAAAAGGCCTGAAATTCAGGCCTTTTTTGCATCTGCGAAACTCCGGATATTTAACTAAAAATTCTTTCCGGCTGTTTCAGACCGCTTCCTGCTCTTCAAATTCTTTGGTGATCCGCTCAATCTGCTCCTGGACCTCCAACCATTCCATCTCACTCTCTTCACTCTGCTGTTCGTATTCGGCCTGTAACTTGATGGCTTCGGTCAATCTGGCTTTGTTTTCCGCTTCATACATTGAATTGTCTTCCATCAAAGCGTGCAGTTTAGCCAACTCTGCCTGAGCATGATCCATCTGCTTCTCAATCTTCTTCAACGCCTGATTATACGGTTTAAGCTGAACATCAAGCTGCTTGCGGCGCTGAGCATTGAGCTGGCGCTGCTGTTTTTTATTCTGAACAGGCCTGTCCTCTTTGCTTTTCAACGCTTCCTGTGACTGCTTTAAGGTCTTGAGACGGGTTTGCAGATAAGATTCCAAATCTCCGTGATACAAGCTGACTTCACCCTCGTGAACCCACCAGAACTGATCAGCGATACTGGCTAACAAGTGCTTATCATGCGTGACCAGTATCAAGGCCCCACTGAATTCCTGCAAAGCCATATCCAGAGCGTCACGGGTGTCCATATCCAAGTGGTTGGTCGGCTCGTCGAGAATAATCAGATTGGGCTTTTGGTACACGATCATCGCCAAAGCAAGACGCGCCTTTTCACCACCGGAAAATGAACGTACCGCCGTAAGAGTCTGCTCGTTCGAAAAACCAAACTGTCCCAGAAAATCACGCGCCTGCTGGTCACTTATTTCATCACTTAATGCCAGCATATGCTGTAACGGACTGTGATCCAGATCCAAAGCTTCCAACTGATGCTGGGCGAAATAACCGATACTGACTCCCTTGCTCATCTGAATAGTCCCGGATTTCGGTTTCAACTCACCGACCAACAATTTGATCAATGTCGTTTTACCCGAACCATTCACCCCGACCAGACCGATTCGATCGCCAGCACGCAACACCAAGCTGGCATCTTTCAGAATAGGCTTATCACCATAACCAAATCCGACCGATTCGATTCTCGCCATGGGATCAGGCTGGTGTTTCGGTTCGAAAAACTCGAAATGGAACGGATTGGTCGCCTGAACGGCTGCAACCTGTTCCATACGCTCCAACGCTTTCACACGACTCTGTGCCTGTTTGGCCTTACTGGCTTTTGCCTTAAACCGCTCGATGAACGTTTTCAGGTGCTGCATTTGCTGCTTCTGCTTTTCGTGCAACGCCTGCTGCTGCATCAACTGTTCGTTACGCTGTCTTTCAAATGCGGCGAAATTACCGGAGTAGTAATAAATCTTCTGCTGGTGGATATGAGCGATACCCTGCACCACCTGGTCGAGAAAGTCGCGGTCGTGGGAGATGATCAGCACAGCGCCTTGATAGGATTTGAGCCATTGTACCAACCAGGCGACGGCTTCGATGTCCAGGTGGTTAGTTGGCTCATCTAGCAACAACAAATCGGAACGTTGCATCAAGGCACGACCCAGCTTAAGACGAACCTGCCAACCACCGGAAAATGCTTGAATGGACTTAGTCAGGTCCTCGACGGAAAAGCCCAGTCCGGCCAGAAGCTGCTGCGCTTTTTGCGGAACATCATAACCGGCAATGCGATCCATCTCGTCATAAGCCTGAACCAATGCATCATGATTACCGATCTCTTGAGCCTCATTAATCCGTCGGGTCAACTGTGCATATTGAGTATCGCCGAAACAGACATAATCCAAGGCGCACAGTTCTGAATCCGCAACTTCCTGTTCCACATACCCGATCAACCAATTCGCTGGAATGGATATCTGCCCCTCTTCCAATGGCACTTCACCCATAATCGCTTTGAACAGGGTTGTTTTACCAACGCCATTCTGGCCGATCAAACCGATTTTCTGCCCGGGATGGATAGTCAGACTGGCCCCGTCAAAAAGCGGTTTCAGTCCAGCGCGAATGGAAACACTTTGGATTGCTAACATTAAAACCGAACCTTATTCAACTGGATGCAACAAACCATCCACCAAACTTAGCTGACGATCCATTCGTTTGGCCAAGTCCAAATCATGGGTAACGATCAACAACGCAGTCTGTAGTTCCTGATTCAGTTCCAACATCAATTCAAACACCTGTTCGGCGGTTTCGTGATCCAGGTTACCGGTCGGTTCATCCGCCAAAATGATAGCCGGACGTGTAATCAATGCTCTTGCAATCGAAACTCTCTGACGCTCTCCACCCGACAACTCGCTCGGTTTGTGGTGAATACGCTCTCCCAACCCGACGCGCTTCAACAACGCTTCGGCCTTCTGTTGAGCGGTTTTAGCAGACTCACGTCGAATCTTCAGGGGCACCATTACATTTTCCAAAGCGCTCAATTCAGGCAGCAAATGGTGAAACTGATAGATAAATCCCATATGGCTGTTACGCATATGGCCGCGCTTGATTGCGCTCAAAGTAGAGAACGGCTGCGCCATCAACGAGACGGCCCCTGTGGTAGGCTGATCCAGTCCTGCCAACAGATGAAGCAAAGTACTCTTACCGGAACCGGAAGCGCCTATGATCGCGACCTTTTCACCCGCCGCAACGTCGAGTTCTGCACCATTAAGCACCTGAGTTGAAATCACGCCTTCCTGATAAATTTTCTTCAATCCTTGTGCGGACAGTACCATCTTATCCATTTCCTTATTCATAACGTAGAGCCTCCGCAGGATGCACCTTGGCGGCTTTTCTGGCCGGATACAGCGTGGCAAGCAACGTAAGCAGGAACGCTAATCCTGTTATGTACCAGACATCACCCCATTCCAGCTTGGACGGAACTTGGCTGATGTAATAGACATCTGCCGGGAAGAACTTGAACCCGAGCAGGTTTTCGATAAACGGTACGATCACATCGATATTCAAAGAAAGCGTGACACCGCCCAAAAGGCCGAAAATCGCACCGGTCAAACCGATCACCAACCCCTGGATGATGAAAATTGACTGAATACTGTTCGGTGTCGCCCCCAGCGTTCTCAATACGGCAATATCACTCTGTTTATCGGTGACCACCATCACCATGGTTGAAACGATATTGAAAGCAGCCACCATAATGATCAATGCCAAAACGATGAACATCATGCGCTTCTCCATCTCGATCGCCTTGAAGAAATTGGCGTGTTGCTGTGTCCAATCTCGAACATACAAAGGTCTATCCATATGCTGCGCGATTTCGTGGCGTACCTCACGAACATCGAACATGTTTTTTATGCGGAGCTGTAAAGCACCGACAGCGTCATTGTATTTGAATACTTTTTGCGCATCCTTAATGTGAATAATCGCCAATCCACTGTCGTATTCGTGCATACCCGCGTTAAATAAGCCAATGACGGTAAAGCGCTTAATTCTAGGCACCATCCCTACAGGAGAAAAGGTTCCCTGCGGGGCAATCAAAGTCACCTTGTCGCCGACCGAAACCCCAAGACTGCCGGCCAGTTCGGACCCCAGAATCATCCCGTATTCCTTGGAATGCAAGTCCGCCAGTTTGCCATGCAGCATCTTGCTGTCGATGTCGGCCACCTGATCTTCGTAATCCGGATTAATCCCTCGGATCGCGGCACCTTTCACCTCACGACCACTGGTCAGCATCCCCTGTTCCATAATGTTCGGAGCAGCCCCCTCAACATCCGGCAATTTAATCACCGTTTGATACAGGCTCTCCCAGTCGCGCAGACGCGAATCGCTTTCGGTGAGTGTCAAGTGAGCAGTCATCCCCAGAATCCGATCACGCAATTCCTGTTGGAATCCGTTCATGATCGACAACACCGTGATCAAAGCCATCACACCCAGTGCAATACCGATAATCGATGAAAGAGAGATGAAGGAAATGAAACCGTTACGCCGTTTGGCTTTGGTATAACGCAGTCCTAAAAACAGTTCGTAAGGCAGTTTAAACATAATCAGTTTGAAGTTCCGTTTGATGTGTTTCAGTCATGATCACCACGGTGAACAGGATTGAAGATAGGTAAACTATAGTTGTATACAATAGCCGAAATTCTCATTATCAAAACGACTAAAATCGAAATGGTGATCGCCAACTCCTGACTTTCGATGTTTTGCATAAGTACCAGCAAAACACTCGCCCCCATAAACGATGCGGTCGCATAAATCTCTTTTCGGAAAATCAGTGGCACTTCGCCCACTAATACATCTCGTATCACCCCGCCGGCCGCCCCGGTCATTATACCGGTCATGATGACAATCGGATCGCTCAATCCTAAAGCAAGCGCTTTCTGCGAACCAATCACGGTAAACACAGCCAATCCCAACGCATCCAAAAACAGCAAAAGCCGCATCGGAACAGGTCGGAAACGAGCATAGAAAAACATGAACAGGGCTGAAATGACAATTACATAAATGTAAACCGGCTGGGTAATCCAGAAGACGGGTTGTCCCAGAATGACGTCGCGGAGAGTTCCACCACCGATGGCCGTTACCATTGCGATCACGATTGCACCGAACAGGTCGAGCTGTTTACGGCTTGCCGCCAAAAGGCCGGTAAACGCAAACACCACCGTTCCAAGCAGATCTAGATAATGTAGAGATAGGACAAAACTCATGGGCGTATTATAAAGCAAATAAAAAAAAACACCCTCTAAGTTGAGGGTGTTTTCATCCGGAGTCAAATCACTATCCGATTCGATTCCAGTTCAGGCAGTCAAACGCAATTATTTATCGGACTTCAAGCGGTTGATACCCAACATTTTCATAATGTACTTCTGGTAAATCGGCTCGGAGTTACCGGCTTTCATATTACGGATGAAGTATTTCTCAAATGCAATCTTCGCCAAGTGAACCCACTTACCTTTCTTAGCCCAAGTCAGGTTACGCGGAGGAATCTGAGGCAAGGCAACGAAAGCCGCACCGGAATCACCCATATCCGCCAAACAAACCGTATTCCAAGTTGGTTCCTCGTGAGGCTCCTTACCTTCAAGGTTAGCTTCGATGTTATGACAGATCGCCGTTACCATCGATTCGATCATCAGACCGGTTTTAGGCGTACCACAAGGCACCGGACACTTGGTATCTACCGGAGGAATCGCAATCCCTACACCCAAAGCGTAGATGTTATGGAAAGTCGGGTTACGGCTGAACTTATCTACTTTCACAAAACCTCGTGGATTCACCAAAGGTCCACCCATTTTCTCCGGATCGGCATCAACCATTTCCTGCAAGAACTTCGAGCCCTTGAACGCAGGCAACATCATTGAATATTTGAACGGCAATTCGTGCTGATTGATAACGTCACCCTGGTTATTGTGTTCGTCGACGTACATCATACCGTCTTCAATCTTGGTGACTTTCGCGTTACAAATCCAGTTGATGTGTCTCGCACGCATTTCAGATTCCATCAAACCTTTGGAATCACCAACACCACCAAGACCCAAATGGCCGATATAAGGCTCAGCTGTAACGAAGGTCATCGGAACCTGGCTACGGATTTTACGCTTACGCAAGTCCGTTTCCATGATCATTGCGAATTCGTAAGCAGGCCCGAAACAAGATGCACCTTGAACCGCACCGACAATGATTGGTCCCGGCTCTTTACAAAATTCTTCCCATTGGTCGTAAGCTTCTACAGCATGAGGTGTGGTACAAACCGAAACTGTGTTACCACCATGGCTCTTAGGCCCGAAACCTTCTACTTCATCGAACGCCAAAGCAGGACCGGTCGCAAGAATAAGATAGTCATAATCCATCTCGGTACCGTCGTCCAATGTAATTTTGTTGTTTTCAGGATCCAAACCAGTACAAGTCTGGTTATAGAATTCGATTCCCTTGCGAGTCAGATATGGCTCTAGTTTGAAAGAGATGTCTTCCGGCTTTCTCCAGCCTACCGCTACCCATGGGTTTGACGGAACAAAATTGAACTCGTCAATGGCGTTTACTACTTTGATTGTATGTCCCTTATCCAGATGCTTACGAATATCGTAAGACATTGGTAATCCACCTGTACTCGATCCAACCACAACAACTGTTGCCATGCTTCTTTCCTTCTGATTTTTTTATGCGTTATTTAATTGCGATGTATATTTTCGTTATATTTTTTATCAGTGTTATACATTCTATTAATAGTAGTTAATTAGGCTTACTTATTGACAAGCTCTACTTAACTTCCGTTACAGCATAATGGACTATAGAACCTTAAATTAAAAATAAAATTTACATATCACTAATATTAATTATCTTAATTAATGAACAAATTAATTTTCGATCACCAGAAATCTAACGCACCCTGAACAAAAGGTAAGCCGGAACCAGAAAAAGCGTGATAAACGTGGCAATCACCAAAGCCGCCATCGTCATCAGACTGGCCTGCTGAACCAGCGTCTGCCCGCTGAATAACAGAACCGCCATGCCCAGCATCATAATCCAACTCGTCATCCAAATCGGACGACCGACACTCGCCATTGAGTAACGAACCGCCGACTCGGGGTCGGAAAACAAGCCCTGCTTAGCCCGAACATAGCGTGAAAAGAAATGAATGCCGTCATCCACAATTAAGCCCATTGGCATCATAACCAGCAGCAAAGACAACGATGATTCAGGAGTGAGCAGAACAAATACTAAAATGGAACAAACCAACGCCAACAAGTTCGACAAAGTATTCAATAGCGACAGCTTGACGTCTTTCCAAAACAATGTGAACAGCACCAGCAGCAACGATACCACCCCCCATAACCCGTTAAAGGATGGCAGCGCTTCGTTTTGCAACCACAAAAGAACTGCAAACAATACTGCAAACAAACCCGTAATCGCCTTTACCTTATTCGGCGACGCCTTCATCCATTTGACTACGGAGACATAACCGTAACGGTCGTCACTGTTACCGACCCGGAATTCCAGCAGCCAACTCAATAAAATCATCGGCAACAGAGTCAGCGTCGCCAGATAGCTCATCAAAGCGCCGATGCCGACAATCCACGCCATACCAGCCAGTTCCGGCTCATACCAAGCGGCAAACGCAAACCCGAGCATGGAAGTGAAATTGGACAGAAATATTGGGGAATTATTCAGTTTCAAAGCCTCGGCGACCGCATCGAACTGGAACAGGCCTCTCGCCATCTCACGCAACAGAGTGCTCAAGATGTGAATCAGGTTACTGGTCATGATGGTAACAAGCACCACCAACCCAAGCAGACTATTTGCATCCAACGACTTACCTAGCCAACCAAGCGCGCCGAGGCTTATCGCCAATATGTACAGACTCAATCCGACTTGTAACAGAGCAGTCTTCATCGAATCCAGAAACTTTGCGACCGCCGCCCCCATCAATACAATCGCCAATAACAAGAGGCCCCATGACTCTGCGGAAACCTGCTGCTGTAAATTCATTGCACCGGCAGCAATAAGCAGACTCAGTCCTCCCCAAACAACACCGAACACCACCTTGTTATGTGCAATGATCTGCACCCAGCTAAAAGCCCAATTTCCGTACATAAGGTTCCTTGCTTTGTTATTTATTTCTCTACTGCCACATAAAACTAAGGAGAATTGCAATTCAGTCCCCACGGCTCCAGACGGTAGTTTAAAATATTGAGCTTTGATATTTTTACAGAATTGATCGTTGAACATGAAATCATTGAGATCCCTGCTGGCTCTAGACCCGATTCCGCTTAAAGGCAACCGCTCTTACTGGGCGCCCCTGAACCCGTCGGAACAAACCCTTGCCATCGCAAACCAAAGTCTAAACTCAGCAGGCCTGGTAGTTGTGCTCACCGCCGACTCGCAAACTGCCAACCGCCTCATCGACGAGCTGAAGTTCTTTACTCTTGGCTCGCAGACACTTCTTAATTTTCCGGAATGGGAGACCCTGCCCTACGATCAGTTCTCGCCGCATCAGGATATCATTTCGGAACGCCTCAAAACCCTGTACCAACTACCGGATACGGAAAAAGGCATTCTGATCCTGCCAATCGCCACTTTGATGCAAAGGGTCGTGCCGCACGAATACATCCAGAAGTTCACCTTCCTGTTGTCCGTCGGCGAACAATTGAATATCGAATCCTTCGCCCAGAAACTTGAAAACGGCGGCTACCAGAGAGTCAGTCAGGTCATGGAACACGGTGAATTCGCCATTCGCGGATCGATCATCGACCTCTACCCGATGGGCAGTAAACTACCCTATCGCATCGACCTTTTCGACGACGAAATCGAATCGATCCGCAGTTTCGATCCGGAAACCCAGCGTTCCATCGGCCAGATCGAAGACATCCAGCTATTGCCGGCCAAAGAGTACAACTTCACTCAGGAAGGCATCGACCTATTCCGCCAGAAGTTCAAGCAGGCATTCGGTGACGACAGCCGGACTTCCCAACTCTATCAATCGGTCAGCGAATCCAAAACCGTCAGTGGGCTGGAATATTACCTGCCGCTGTTCCATGAACAGCTCACCTCGCTGTTCGATTACCTGCCGGACAATACCCTGTTCTTCGATTTCGACCAGATCGAAACCACCATCGACCAGGTACAACACGACTTCGACGAACGCTACCAGATCGGACAACACAATCCAGACTACCCGATTCTGAGACCGGAAGAACTCATTCTATCCAAGACGGAGTTCCTGACCGCAATCAAGCCATACCATCGCATCAGCTTGCAAGCGGATAAAAACGATAAGAGCACCACAATTTTCGACACCTTGACCCTGCCACCGCTGAATGTGCAAACCGACAGTGAATACCCTCTGGCTCGTCTGAACGCTTTCTGCGATCAATACAAAGGTCGTGTCATCTACAGCGCGGAAAGCACCGGGCGTCGCGAAACCTTGATGACCCTGCTCGGCAAACACAAACAGCATCCGCAGATTGTCCATAACTGGACCGAAGCGCTTGAGTCGGATCAGCCATATACAATTGTCGTCAGTCCGCTGGAACACTCAATTCATACGCCGGAACTGAGCGTCATCTGTGAAGCGCAGATCTTCGGACAGACCGTCGTGCAGAAACGTCGCAGAAAACGCAAGCACAGCGATTTCGATGCAGCCATCAACAACCTGATCGAACTCGACATCGGCAGCCCGATCGTCCACATCGATCACGGTGTCGGCCGTTATCAGGGACTGGTAACGCTAGAGATTCAAGGTGAATCACGCGAATTTCTGATGATCGAATACGCCGGCGAAGCCAAACTCTATGTGCCGGTAACCTCGCTTCACCTGATCAGCCGCTATACCGGTGCCACGCCGGAGAGCGCACCTTTACACAAGCTCGGCAGCGACAAGTGGGAAAAAGCCAAGCGCAAGGCGGCGGAAAAAGTGCATGACGTCGCCGCGGAACTGCTCGATATTTATGCGCAGCGTGAAGCGCGTCCGGGTTACGCCTTCCAAACCCCAGAAGAAGCCTATCAACGCTTTTCCGCCAGCTTCCCGTTTGAAGAGACACCGGATCAGCAACAGGCGATCGAAGCCGTCATCCACGACATGCACTCTGCTCGACCGATGGACCGTCTGGTCTGCGGCGACGTCGGTTTCGGGAAAACCGAAGTGGCCATGCGTGCTGCCTTCATAGCTGCTTACGACGGTAAACAGGTCGCCATGCTGGTGCCGACCACCCTGCTAGCGCAACAGCACCTTGAAAACTTCCGCAACCGTTTCTCCGACTGGCCAGTTCGGATCGAAGTGCTTTCACGCTTCCAGACGGCCAAAGAACAGAAACAGGTGCTGGCCGATTTGGAAGCAGGCAAGGTCGACATCATCATCGGAACCCACAAGCTGATCCAGAAAGATGTCAAATACGCGAATATCGGCCTGATCATCATCGACGAGGAGCACCGTTTCGGCGTACGCCAGAAAGAACAGCTCAAAAAGCTTCGTACCGAAGTCGACGTCCTCACCATGACCGCGACGCCGATTCCACGTACCCTGAACATGGCGATGAACGATCTGCGCGATCTTTCCATCATCGCCACACCGCCTGCCAAACGTCTGGCGGTGCAGACTTTCGTGCAGGAATGGAACGAAGATACGGTACGCGAGGCCTGTCTGCGAGAAATCCGCCGTGGCGGTCAGATCTATCTGCTCTATAACAACGTCGACCGAATCGAGAAGATGGTCGAAGACATGCAAGCTTTGATTCCGGAAGCCAAGGTCGATTACGCCCACGGGCAGATGAACGAACGCGAACTGGAAACGGTGATGGAGAACTTCTACCACCGCCGTTTTAACATCCTCGTATGTACCACCATTATCGAAACCGGTATCGACATCCCGACCGCCAACACCATCCTGATCCACCGTGCCGACAAATTCGGTCTTGCTCAGTTGCATCAGTTGCGTGGCCGTGTCGGTCGTTCGCACCACAAGGCCTATGCCTACATGTTCACGGCAGGTAAATCCCTACTGACCAGTGACGCGGAAAAGCGTCTGACCGCCATCGCCAAACACGACACCCTTGGTGCCGGATTCATGCTTGCCAGCCATGACCTTGAAATCCGTGGTGCCGGTGAACTGTTGGGAGACGGCCAGTCCGGCCAAATACAGGAAGTCGGTTTCGGACTCTACAGCGAACTATTGGACCGCGCCGTCAAAGCGCTCAAGTCCGGTAAACAGCCCGAACTGGACACCACTTTGCATACCGGCTCGGAAGTTGACCTCGGCGTACCGGCACTGATTCCAGAAGATTATCTGCCGGACATCCATACCCGCCTGGTGTTCTACAAACGCATCGCCAGCGCGGCGGCGGACAATGCCCTGTACGAACTGGAAGTCGAAATGATCGACCGTTTCGGATTATTGCCTCAACAGGTCAAAAACCTATTCGCGGTCACCCAGATCAAGCTGATCATCGAACCGATCGGCATCATCAAACTGGATGGCTCCGAAGCGATGATTCGCGTGCAGTTCAACAACCAACCGAATATCGACCCGATGAAGCTCATCAAACTGATTCAGGCCTACCCGAAAAACTACCAATTAAAAGGCCAGACCGAATTGAAGTTTTTCGATACAATGCCCACTATAGAATCCAGAATCGCCGCCATCGAACATATGATTAAATCGATCAAAGCCGACTGAGATAAAGATGATTTTTAAACCCATGAATTCAACAGGCCTGTCCAAAATGCAAAACCGCTTGGCTAAGTTCCTAAACGCTTCCCTGATTGCCGTACTGTTCCTATTCAGCAGTGTCTTTTCAAGCGCACACGCCGAAGAAGAGATTCCAAACTACACCATCGAAGTGATTATTTTCGAAACCTTTGCTTTGAAAAGCTGGACCGAAGAATACTGGCCGGAAGAGTTCGAATCGCCGGATTACGACAACGCATTGATCCTACAGGACTTGCTTAGCGGCGCCACCGACAGCGGAGCGATGAACATCAAACCGCAAGCCAATGAACTCACTTCCGAAGCCGAAAAATTATCGCCACGCAAAGGTTACCGAATCTTGTACCATCAAACCTGGTCACAAAACACCACGGACGACAAGAACATGCCAAAACTGGCCATCGACAACAGCAACATGGACGGAGCCGGTTCCATGGTCAGCGGAACCATCAAACTCTATAAGAGCCGCTATGCACACGTCGACTTCGACTTGGATTTCGAACGCAAAATTCCGGATCGCGTTAAAGAAGATTTCATGTCCAACCAGAAACTGACGGAAGAAGACATCCTTCCTGAAACCTGGCACTTCCACCTTAAGGAATCACGTAAAATTCGCCCTAACCAACTGCACTATATCGACCATCCGCTGTTCGGTATTCTGGTTCAGATGCGCTATAACGGTCCGGCCTCAAGCACCGTTCAGAACTAATAAAAAGAACGCATATAAAAAAAGCCCTTAACGGGCTTTTTTCTTTTACAACGGCCGAGAGCCGTAAAGTATTCTTAACGCTTGCAACGATAGACGTCAAAAACCATCTGACCGTCTTTGACTGGCGCACGGGCAACGATCGTGTCTCCGCCCATCACTGCCGCCTCGTTCTTGGCCAAAACAATCAACTCCTCGGTCATCTTATCGGCGTCACGCTCGATAAAACCGATCTTATCCTTGACCAGAGAACGCGTGTAACCTAACTTCTTACACATCGTCACCTCTTCATAACCGCGCAACATCACCTGATTTCCCTCTTCGGTGACCTTAACCCAACTGCACGCCGTCAGACTCAACACGGCAACAGACAGTAACACGCCTCTAAGCAACATACCCTCTCCTTATTTTTTAAAAACCGCCGCTAAAGCGATTAGAATAGAATTTAGATTCCTATTTAACCATGTCTGTAGAGAACGATGCAAAAGCCTTACGCCCAATCCAGTGAAGAAAACAAACAGGTCATTTTAGAGGCCATCCGTCCACTTTTACATGATTGCCGCCGGATACTCGAAATCGGCAGCGGTACCGGACAACATGCCATATTTTTCGGCGAACATATGCCCTTCCTGACCTGGCAGACTTCCGAACTACCGGAAAACCATCCGGGAATACTGTTATGGCTTGAAGAAGCCGGGCTTGAAAATGTTCTGCCGCCGATAGAGTTGAACGTCTCCGGAAACGATTGGCCGGAAACAACTTATGATGCCGTCTTTACCGCCAACACCTTTCACATCATGAGCCACCAAAACGTCAGCGACCTGTTCGCAAACCTGACAGGCCTGCTCAATTCAAACGGTTTACTGGTGGTTTACGGCCCGTTCAATTTCAACGGTGATTACACCAGCGACAGCAACCGGCAGTTCGACCAATTTCTGAAGAACCGTGATCCAGATAGCGGTATAAAAGATTTTGAATGGCTCAACGAATTGGCGGCAGAAGCCGGACTGATGTTCAAACAGGACATCGCCATGCCGCAGAACAATCGTATTCTGTGCTGGCAGAAACCCTAAATTAGAGAGGATAGTGAATGGCGCGTTGGTTCATCATCGCAGGGTTGGCACTGGTCGGAATCGGCTTGATCCTGCACTTCGCTCCTTGGATGCTCAACTGGTTCGGCCGACTGCCCGGCGACATCGACATCAAATCTGAAAACGGCCGCGTCTTCGTGCCGATCACCTCAATGATCGTCGTCAGCTTGATACTGACAGTCATCATCAATCTGTTCAGGCATTAAGAAACCAAGTCCGGACACTCACTGAAGTTTTGGCGTTAGCTTGCAGCTAGCGCCATAGATTCAAAAGACTTATGCCTTCAGAGGCTTCACGTTCAGCAAGGAAACGAACAGGGACAGAACGATCGTACCAAAGGCGAAACAGAACATACCTTGCGCTGAAACCAGCAACCAGGTGGTCACATTCGCCGGATCGAACGGCCCGGAAAGCGTAAAGTGGATATTGACGGCTTCAATGAATCCGATCAGGTGCAAACCGCCCAACAGATAATCCGGTACTTCTTCAAACACGCCGATGATCTGGTAAACCGTCGAAAACAGTAGCATCGCGGTAATGTAGTTGACGATTGCCAACACGATTACCCTTCCGGTCGCCGAAATCGCTGCGCCCTCGGTAATTTTACAAATACCGAACAGAATTACCCCGATCTCTTTATTGATGATTCCCAGGATACGGAAGAGCGCCAGTACGGCAATCCAGCCTGGCAGATGGTAGAAAAAGGTCGACACCAACAATCCGGCAGACAGGAACAGCCAACTGACGATATAGAATTCGGACAAGAACAGACGCTTGTCCCTCAAGGCCTGCCATTCGCTTGATTCGGGATGATAGTTTTTTTCACGCTGTTTGTAATAGTGATCTACCCAATAATATGGGGACAACGCGAAAATGAATCGGATCAAATTTTTGACCACTTCGGTAATGTTCACAACCTCTCCTTTAAAGGTTAATTGCCGAAAGCGATACGGTCGCCCTGCCATAGCAAAGGCCAACCATCCTGCTTATATTGTTTTGCATTCTGTTCGTTTAAGCCGTGACCCAGAATATAACGCCCTCTGTCCAGCCACGGTTTCACATCTTCAAAACTCGCATGCCATCTATTCGGTTTCGGGCGGGCATCCATGATGAACACCTCGGCTTCATCCAAAAGCGTATACAGCTCCGGTACTAAAGTTGTATCACCGCTATAGGAAAGCAACGGCTCGCCGTCACGCCGGACCAGAAAACCGCAACTGAATTCGGAATGGCTCCCCGGATAAAATGTAATATCCAGACCATGCGCTAAATCAATTGTCTCCGCCGTTTCCGGAGAACGCCAATCGGCCAGTTCGTCGGCCGTAATCAATTGTAAATGTTCGGCCACTCTATGAAGTTTGAGCTGCTCGGCCACCTCACAATGGGAAATCACTTCAAGCTTACGCCCTTGCGCTTGCTCAACCCTCAATACCACCGGTAATTCACCTGCATGGTCACTGTGATTATGAGTGATGATGATCTGCTTAGGAAATCCGCCGAAAGCCTCCAACACCTGTTGGCCAACGCCTAACCCCAAGTCCACCAGACAAAAAGGCTGACCATCTGCCAGCAACATGAAACCGCTACTGGGCAACGCATTGTAAACGGCCGAGTCTCCCGCCCCGCTTCCCAACACCGAAATTTCAAAGTTCATGTTACTCAAACTGTTGATTATCCAATCAAATAATATGGTTATCAGTTACAAATATAACTGCGATTTCGGTGAATGTCTTCTATTCGATAATTTTTTATCACTAAGCCCGTTAAATCGGCGCCTATTTTAGACAAAAACCCTTTCCTATATAAGAGGGAATTTTACACATTCAATATAAAAAACCCGCTAAATCGCGGGTTTGTATAGAAAGAACTCAACATTCAAACCATGAATCAGAGCATTTCCAAACGATCCTCGAATTTCTCGAGTGCTTCGACCACACAGGCCTCGTCCTTTTCTCCGCCCGGCGCGCCGCTCACACCGACCGCTCCGATGCGAACCCCGCCACTGACGATTGGTACCGCACCCACCATCATCAAAATGCCGTTCACATGATTCAACTCCGGACGGATATCACCGCGCATTTCCCGGAACTGACCCGATTTCAAACCGGACATGATCGTCGCATTGGCTTTCTCTTCCGCGATCTGCAAAGTGAATCTCGAAGCATAATCATCTCGTAGAGCCGCGCGCTGATTACCGTGACGATCAACCACTACGGCACTCACCGAAAAGCCGTTTTTACGACACACCATAATCGCTTCCGATGCGATATCTCGCGCCAGCTCCATGCCGATACTCTTCTCCTGCACCACGTCTTCCGCCTGTACGGAAAAAGCCATGCAACCCATCAAAGCCACTAAACCAAACCGTTTCAATCCAGCCATGCTTCAATCTCCACTCTGAGTTAATCTTGGCTTCATTTTAGACAAGCTTTGGCATTTGTCGAGCAAACAATACGCCCTTATGGTTAAAATGATCACCATATTTAAAACATAGAAAAAAACAAACATGACAACCCAACTTTATACAGTCTGCAAACTTGGTAACGGCCAACTTTCGGTCATGCCTAAACCCGACCACGAACAGATGGAACGCGACGTCCGTCACTACCGTTCCCAAGGCGTCACCAAAGTGATCAGCCTACTGCTTCCTAAAGAAATTGAAGAACTGCAAATGCAGCAGGAACCTGAAGTGTGCGATGCCCATGAGATCGAATTTGTTAACTTCTCGATCAAAGACATGTCCGTACCTGAAATGGATGACCTTCAGACATTTAACACACAACTGAAACAGGATCTGGAAAACGGTCATCATCTCGCTATCCATTGCCATGGCGGACGCGGGCGCGCCGGAATCGTCGCCATCAGCTTGATGGTGGAACACGGCATTTCCGCCGAACAAGCGATTGAAATGGCCTCTAAGGCACGCGGTGACCGCATGCCGGTCAACGAACTACAAACCGAGTTCGTCAAAAATTATCAGCCAGCCTCTTAAAACCGCATAACCGGACAGGCCTGTCCGGTTGTCAAATAACCTTAATTTTTCTCTCTGTATTCAGCCCTGCATTGCGTGTTAGTATTGCCCTTAAATCAATATGTAATGCCCGCTACTATTTTCTTAACAAGAAAAACGAATGTAGATTCATCAACGATCCATTATTGAGGACTATTATGGAACACGCTTACCCGAACCTTTTATCCCCCGTTAAACTGGGAGCGATCGAACTGCCCAACCGTATCGTCATGGCGCCTTTAACCCGTGCCCGTGCAGGAGTTGAACACATTCCAAACGACTTGATGGCCGAACACTATTCACAGCGTGCAAGCGGTGGTCTCCTTATTGCCGAAGCCACCATGGCGATGGAAGGTTGCAGCGCATTCTGGAAAGAACCTGGCATCTATTCCGACGAACAGGTTAAAGCATGGAAAAAAGTCACCGATGCCGTACACGACAAAGGCGGCCGCATCTTCCTGCAAATCTGGCATGGTGGCCGCGCCTGTCATCCAGCCCTAAACAACGGTAAAGTTCCGGTTGCACCGAGCGCCATCGCCATTGAGGACGAAGTTCACACCCCGGACGGAAAACTGCCATACACCGTACCTCGCGAACTGGCTTTGGAAGAAATCCCGACCATCATCGAAGGTTTCAAACAAGCGGCAATCAATGCCAAAGCGGCCGGTTTCGACGGTGTCGAAGTGCACGGTGCCAACGGTTATCTACTGGACCAGTTCCTGCGCGACGGCAGCAATAAACGCACGGACGCTTACGGTGGCCCGATCGAAAACCGCGCCCGTTTGATGCTGGAAGTACTTGAAGTGGTCTGTGATGTTTGGGGCAGCGATCGAGTTGGATTGCGTATCTCGCCGGTAAACAGCTTCAACAGCATGCGAGACAGTGATCCATTGGCTTTAAGTAAATGGCTGAGTGAAAAACTGAACGAATTTGATTTAGCCTATCTGCACGTCATGCGCAGCGACTTTTTCGGCGTACAGAAAGAAGACGTACTTTCAGTTTGTGAACAACATTACCAAGGCAACCTCATCGGCAATATGGGGTATTCCGCAGAAGAAGCCGAAGTGGCGATTGCTGATGGTAATCTGGAAGCCGTCGCGTTTGGTGTCCCTTATCTTGCCAATCCGGATTTACCGGAACGATTCAAAGCGGGCGCGCCATTAAACGAAGCGGATCCAAACACCTTCTACACCGAAGGAGCAGAAGGCTACAACGACTATCCCTTTATGGAAGCGTAAACCTTTCAACAATATAAAACCGAACAGGCCTGTTCGGTTTTATTTCTCTTCCAATTCAAAGCATTACGATTGGTTCTTAACACCTTTAACCAACAAATAAATCGCGAATCCCAACTCGGCGATTAACGGAATCACGTAAACCGGTTCCATCATCGAAGCGTAATCCGGAAAGGCAAACCGCGTGAAGCTCCCCGCCAAATAAACAACTGCCGCGGCAATCAATCCATACCCCAGCAAAGACGGAAAATAATCGGCCTTGATTACAAGGTAACCCAGAATCAGATTAGAAAGCCCGAAGAATAGTAACCCCAAATCATAGCCGTGACTATGCAGCTCCAAAAAGAGCGACGCCATCGCATTCAATTGCGCTGTTTCAAAACCACCTACATAGACACTGCCGTTAAGCAGCAATGCCGCAGCATAGTAATTGAGTAGGTTGAACCCTAGAATTGAAGCCTGTGTCAGCCTGAACGCCGCCGCCATCAACGCCAACGTATTACTGACCGGTTTGAGCAAAACATAGAAAAGCACTGCAATGGCAACATCACTCAACAACATGATCGAATCAGCGACAAAACCGAGTCGGAACAGCGAATCCGACGCCACGATATTCGATGCCGTCGCCGCAGCATCCCCGTCGACAATCAAGCTGGAACGAATGAAAACTTCACTGCCGATGCCACAGACGATGATAATCAAATACAACCACCCCGCCGTTCTGGCGAGGGATGAAAACGATTCCGTATTGATGTTTTGTCCCGTCATTCCAATTCACTCCAATTGTCTTTAGGTTGTACTAAAATAAAATGAAACTCATTGAAAAACAACAAAATATATAATCAATTCAATGCACAGCCAAAACACAAGAAAGAGGATGTTATGAAAACACGAGTACAATCGGCCAAGCCCTCGGGCATCAAAGCGCTCTTACTCGATCTCAGCGGTGTTTTATACGAGGGTGACAACCGCATACCCGGTGCCGACAACACTTTGCAATGGTTGCGGGATCACGGTTATGTGGTTCGCTTCGTCACCAATACCGCCACCGAATCGCACACTCAAATACTGCACAAACTCAAAGGCATGGGACTGGACATTCAGAAACCGGAACTGTTCACGGCACCGCAAGCGGCCAAGAATTACCTGCTTGCTCACGGCATGACCCCTTATTGCATCCTACATCCCAATTTAAAAGAAGAATTCTCTGACCTTTGCAGCGGCGAACCCGATTGCGTGTTGCTCGGCGATGCACAGGATGGATTGAACTACGCCAATCTTAATCAGGCATTTCGCTTACTGGAACAAGGCATGCCGCTTTTTGGCATCGGCAAGAACAAATACTTCATGAACCACGACGGTTTGAAATTGGATGCAGGCGCTTTCCTGCACGCACTTGAATGGGCCAGCGGAACCGAAGCCGTCATCATGGGCAAACCCGACACCCACTTCTTTGCCGAAGCGGTTCGCTCCACCGGATTTGAAATGCATGAATGCCTCATGGTAGGCGACGACGTCGAAAGCGACGTGCAAGGCGCCATCAACGCTGGCTTACATGCCAGCCTGGTAAAAACAGGAAAATTCAAGGAAATGGACTTACAGAAACTGCCCGAACAGGCGCACTTAATCGAATCGATTAAAGCACTTCCCGATCTACTTGGTTCTTAATCTTTTATTTTTAAACCGAACAGGCCTGTTCGGTTCTGAAACGCCCACAAAATCAGGCTCGAGGTAGTCTTTTGAAATCCCCACGCTTCCAACGCCAAGCATACAGCACCATCAAACCGGCGATATTGGAATACCAAACCCAAGGATTACTCCAGGCAACGCCATCGTACACCACATCGGAAAACGGCCAGAAAAGCTGTGTCGGAAAGAATTCCGCTGTATGAAACGGAATATCCAACAGAATATGAAACGGCCACGCCAGCATGACGAAAGCAATCTCCTTACGCCAGAGCGCAACCAGACCGATGATTACAAAAGAAACGATCAAGCTGTGTGAAATGTTGTAGTTGATGCTCACCCAATCGGGGATACTGGCAAGCTCGGGCTTGCCGAATTCAAAGCCATTGGCGTACACCTGTGCGGGAAGCCACAAACCGAACGACACCAGATCGGGTAAAGCCCCGAAAAACATCGCCAGCATGAAGGTGCCCCGCTTACCGAATACACCTCCACCCCACAGAGTATGACTTAAGGTATCCATACAAACCGTCGATTATTAAACCGGGATTATTTTCCCGGCACTTTCCGAAGATTTTAAAACCACAGCCTGAGCGGCAATGACTTCTTTACCGTTGAACGTCAGCGCCGGCGAACCGTAAAGTTCGTAACCTTCTTCAAGCAACTTGGAGATTCTTTCGCAGAAAGTTGAATCGTCCGGCCCGGTGATCAGTTTGTAACCCAATTGTTTTTCCATAGAATTTGATTCCCTTTATTTTCCTAATGATTGCAACGGCATTATCAATGCATCCAATCACATTTTCAGTATATTATGCGCCCCACATTCTTCCAATGGCAATAAGCGGGAGTCTTGAATCGCAGCGCTTCTATGCCCCATTCCAATGAGGTAGGCGTCGTGCGAGGCGAATGCCACAAAACTCTCAAGAGAATTTTGCTTTACCAGCATCACAAGATCCCAATGCTCTTCTTCCGGCCCGATGAAAAACGGACCCCCATTACCGAGTAACAACACTTCACCGCCACTTTCTTTCAAAAACGGCATTGTATGATCAATATACTTTTGAAATGCCTCCCTACCGGAAATCGGTGACGGCGGTGCAATTTCCGGAAATTCCGTGTAATCGGCAACGTCTCTGAAGCGCAGCATATTCAACATGATCACTTCGCCCGCAAGGTTTCGTTTGAACAAAGCGGCTCCCGAAGCTTGCGTGGGTTCGAAATAAGTTCTTTCCATTTTTAAAACACCTTTGAACACAGTTCCAACATTTTCTCTTTCTGAGCCTTGCTTAAACCGCCGACCATCTCCTTGGCGATCTGTTCAAAACTCACTTTTGCCTCACCATAAAGGCGCTCTCCGGTATCGGACAGCTTGACCAGACTTTGTCTGGCATCACGTGGATTCACCACTTTTTCAATGAGATGGTTTTTTTCCATCGGTGCAATAAGGCGCGTAATACCAGATGCACTCATTCCCATAGATTCGGCCAATTCAATTCTGGCCACAGCCTTAAAGTCCGAACTGGCCAAATAATCCATAACCAGATATTCGGTGAAACTGATTCCATGCATACTCAAACGAGTACCCGCCCGCTTCGATAAACTGGATGCCAGTAATGCATTCTTGATTACAAGAGACGCATCTAACGATTCATTCGACATAAAAACCTCAAAATATTTACTTGACTAATCAAGTATATTTCAAGCTTTAATCAAATACAAGCACAAGAATTAAAACACAAAAAAGCCCGCTTTTAAGCGGGCTTTCGTTTTCAACAGGCCTGTAGAACAGAATGCATGATCTAACAAAAATTCAAAGTATCAGACAGAACCTTTATTAATTTTAGAAAGCGGTTCATTCACATCGAATATTTTGGCATTGACTTCATTCACACCAAACGCTCTTAGCCTTGCTGCATGCATTTCAAGATAAGCTCGTGCCGTTTCCTCATTTTCAAACAAGTAGATACCACCCGCTTCTTGCTTCTCTTTATTCTCTGTCCAGATTTTCCAGATCAAACCTGGTTCCTGGTTAATTGAGACCGCAAGATCATGAAGGCCCTCGGCCATCTCCTCTCCAAAAGGTCCTTTAAATTCAAAATCAATTTGCAATAACTTGGGCATATGAATCCATCCAAAAAACGATACGTAAGATTAAGGATGCGAATAGTAAATCAGGCAGCACAAGCATGTCAAACCATATTGCTGATTTATACTTACCAATAAATATCATTTAGAGCGTGTTAAGAATAAAAAAACCCGCTAAAAAGCGGGCAAACAAAGTTAAGAGACTTTTATTTTTATTGTTTGATAATCATCATGATTTTTCTCGGCCAATCATCCGGTAAGCCAAAGCTCCTAATACGCCACCGACAATCGGAGCCAACCAGAACAACCATAACTGTGCTGTGGCCCAATCGCCGACAAATACGGCAACACCGGTACTACGTGCCGGGTTAACCGACGTATTGGTCACAGGAATGCTGATCAAGTGAATCAACGTCAAACACAAACCAATCGCAATCGGTGCAAACCCGGCAGGCGCACGCTGATCCGTTGCACCCATGATGACCAGTAAAAACATCATCGTCATGACGACTTCCGCTACCAATGCCGCGGTTAAGCTGTATCCGCCGGGAGAGTGTTCGCCATAACCGTTTGACGCAAATCCGGCCGACACATCGAATCCGGCTTGCCCGCTGGCAATCACATACAAGACCGCACCCGCCGCGATACCACCCAATACTTGAGCAGCGATATAAGGCAATAATTGGCTGGCCGGAAAACGACCACCCGCCCAAAGCCCAATTGAAACGGCCGGGTTAAGGTGACAACCAGAAATATGACCAATCGCATACGCCATGGTCAATACCGTCAGACCAAACGCCAAAGAAACGCCTAGTAGTCCGATACCAAGCTGTGGAAACGCAGCCGCTAGAACCGCACTACCACATCCGCCAAGCACCAGCCAAAAAGTTCCCAGGAACTCCGCACCATATTTATTCACAACACCACTCCTCTTCTTATTTTTATAAGTACAAATACTCACTACATGAGCAATGTCGCGAAGAATACCAGATAAAAAATACAAAGACAACCGCCTAAAATAAAATAGTCATTATTTTTAGGGTCATAGCCTGAATATGAAAACGAATTAATGGAGTTAGTTACCGCTCACCATGCAGGTACAGTCAAGATAAAATCTTCCGATTATGCTAAAATTCAGCGTTTTTATTCGTAACTCAAAAGGACGACAGCAATGTCAGAAAAATATACTACTTCGGCTGATATCGTCAGCTACAGCCTAGGGCGTCAAATGGGCGACCAGTTCGCGGCAGATCCGTTTGATGGCATCAACCCAAGCGCGATTGCCGAAGGTGTGGTCGACTCTCTATCCGGTACACCAAGCCCGGTCAGTCAAGAAGCCTTGCAACAGGCCTTCCAGGAAATCAACGACATCATGCAGGCTAAAGAAGCTGAAAAAGCGAAAAAAGCCGCTGAAGAAGGTGAAGCCTTCCTAGCAGAAAATGCTAAGAAAGAAGGTATCGTCGTAACCGAATCCGGTCTGCAGTATGAAATCATCGAAGAAGGCACCGGCGAAAAACCTGGAGCGGAGTCTGTAGTTTCAACGCACTACCACGGTACTCTGATCGACGGTACGGTTTTCGACAGTTCTGTTGAACGTGGTCAACCTGCTCAGTTTCCGGTCAACCGAGTAATCGCTGGCTGGACCGAAGCATTGCAGATGATGCCTACCGGTTCGAAATGGCGCCTATACATCCCGCACAATCTTGCTTACGGCCCTCAGGGTTCCGGCGGCAAGATCGCGCCATACTCTGCATTGATCTTTGATGTGGAACTATTGGAAATCGTTTCCTAAAAACAAAAAGCGGGGCTAAGAAACTTAGCCCCGCTTTTTTAATCCTACGTTTATCACAACCTCGCCACAGAACTTCCCGACGATCATTCAGTGGAAGTAATCATTTTCAGCCCTGCTTCACGACACGCCTCCAACAACCTTTCCGCCATTTTCTCATCGGAAAAAGATCTGGCAAGTGCGACACCTCCCACCATCAAAGCCGATAATGCGAATGCCTTGTCGCTGTACGATGAATTCGCCATCAACTTATCCATATAAAGCACGAAGCGTTTATACACCTTGGTATAACTGTCTCGGACAGCTTCGTTTTTGTTCGCAACGTCCGTCGCCAGAAAAGCCAAAGGACAAGACGGATGCTCCGGTTTCAGATGATCCATATCCAGATAAGCCTCAAGCAATTGGGACATAAGATCCAAATCATTGTCGGAACTCTCCGGCAACTTATAGGAAAAACTCTTGCGGGAAGCGGTCTGGAGCGATTCCGCATACAACGCTTCTTTGGAATCAAAGTGAGAATAAAACCCACCGTGAGTCAGGTCGGCATTTTTCATTACATCTCCAATGGAAACCTGATCAAACCCTTTACGAGTAAACAGTTGCGCGGCACTTTCCAGAATTCTCTGACGCGTTTCCTGTCTCTTCTCTGCCGGCCAAGCCATAACCCTTCCTTTTTAAAATATTATCTTGAACATATTGTGATCCCATCTAGCATGAATAGGCAAATAAATTCCATTTTAGAAAGGAACACGATATGACTAATGAAATGATTTTATACCCACTACTGGCAATGGCACTGCTGACGTTTTTCGTCGGATTTTCATTACTGAGATTACGCTTTAAAGCTGTAAAACAAGACAGTTTGAACCCGCGATACTTTCTTTTGAATAAAGGCGGAAAAGCGCCCGAATATTTGGTTAAAACAGAACAACACTATCTGAACCTGTTTGAACTTCCAATCTTGTTTTATCTACTCGTCATCACACTTTACGTAACCCAACAGGTCGATATGGTTCAACTGGTACTGGCTTGGGGATTTGTATTCAGCCGTATAGCCCATACCGTAATCCATTTAACAATCAATCGTTTAGTTTGGCGAATGAGGGCTTTTGTAACAGGCGCCGTAATGTTGCTGCTATCTTGGATCTATTTAGGTTTGAATTTAATCAGTGCATCATAAAAAAGGCTAAAATGCAGCGGCATTAAAAAAGAAAAACCCGCAGAATGCGGGTTAATCATGGAGGATAACAGACAGGCCTGTTCGGTTTCTCGCTCCTTAGAAACCGGAGGTCTTCTGATTAGAATGTAAAGCTCTAACAACCTAGAAGGCTCTAGCAAAACCACTAAGTCTTGATGTATAGATTAACGATTGCCAGGCCGGATTACCAATCAAAATATTTTTTATTAGAGTTTAATAAACACTTGATATAAAAAGAAAAACGAAAACCCTAGAAACCCCTTTAAGTCATAGGATTCCTCTCCTTTTTCTAACCGGTAAACGCTTCCGGAGATGATAAGTATTCCTTTTCATCCGTTGTATTTTCCCGTTCCAAAATCACGTTCCGATGAGGGAAACGACCAAAGCGTCTAATGAGTTCTCGATGGTGACGAGCGAACCGTAAATTGCTCTCCAATCCAGACGCTTCAAACAGGCGTACCGATTCATCCTGATCTCTCAGGTTTTCGCTATGCATCAAGGGCATGTATAGAAACGCGCGGCGATCGACAGGCAGCTCAAGATCCAATCCATTCGAAACCGCATGCCTACTCACCTCCACCGCCTTGTCTTCGGAAGCAAAACCTTTCGCCTCACCACGAAACATATTCAATGGAAACTGGTCGAGAACAATGCACAAGGCCAAACACCCCTCCGCAGTCTGTTTCCACTCGTCCAATCCGCCATCCGCCGCTTTTTCCCATAACGATTCATAACGAGAGCGAATCTGCTCATCAATCTCAGGGGTAGAGCGGAACCAGTGTTTAGTCATGGGTAGTGTGTACCAAAAATCGATTATTTCACCGGGCATGGTCATGATGAATGTCTCTCAATGACAGTAAAAGATTATTAGTGATCAAGCTGTAACGATCCGGTTTTTACCATTCTTCTTGGCGGTATACAAAGCACCGTCCACACGCTTCAAAGTATCTTGGTAAGTCTGGTCTGTCGGCATAATGGTGGTAACACCAATACTGACGGATACATTGGTGCCGCCCTTTCGAAACGACTCCAATCCCTGTTTAAAGTGTTCCATCAGGCGTTCTGAAAACTGAACCGCATTTTCCAGTTCAGTATTCGGAAGGACAACAATGAACTCGTCACCCCCGAAACGGCATACCGAATCATTTTTTCTCAGTTGAGACTGACAGACATCGGTCATAGTGCGAATGGCTTGGTCACCAACATGATGCCCAAAGTGGTCGTTTACCTGTTTGAGATTGTCCAGATCGAACATCAAGATGGAAGTCGGCGTTGAATACCGTGAAAACGTCTCAAAATGCATCGAGAGTTCATGCTCAAGCTTTCTGCGGTTGAAGATACCCGTAAGCTGATCGGTGTCACTCAGCTCACGAAGCTTAATCTCTAATTTATGTCGCTCGGAAATATTACTCGCTACCCAAAGAACCACTTCATCGCCATCAACAAGAAAATCCAAAGCCTGAATACGTCCCTCAAACCAGATCGGTTCTTGAGGTCCTTCGTCCGGCAGACCTTTCACATCCTTATTGCTGAGTTCGTATTCCTCAATCAACAGTTTGCGGGAATCCAAAGCCTCTTCGATTTTTCCAATAAACCAGTTCGCCTTTTCCGTTTCAATCAGATCGGCGATATACAAACCGACCAAACCGCTACCGTCATGATAATAACGTTTGTCTCGACCACCAAACACCGCCACATACTTCCCGCTTCTTGAAAACAAAAAAGCCGGATCGGGCATCGCGTTGAGAACGGCGGACATCTGCTCAAAACTAATCATAGACACTTTCTTCAGGATTCATTCCAGCAACCATCAAATAAAAAACTCACTTACTTTTCATTATCTTAAGAATAGATGTTAAAGAAGCTTAACTCTGTTATGACCTCTAATATCGAGAGCAATAATATCACTACCTGTCTGATTCAATGATCATTTCGAATTATCCGGTCATCAACATTTTCAAAAATAGACAAGCTGCATCAATGTTTATCTGAATTGGTCAACCGATAGATATTGCCCGAATCCGTTCCAACATAAATCCGTCCTATTTCATCTACGGCCAGACTGCGGATTCGTTGATTCAGGTTTTGCAGATAACGGCTTTCAGAAACAGCCTGAAGCTTGTCGTTCAATGTGATACGGTTAAGATGTTGCAGCTTCAAGGCGCCTGTTAACAGATTGCCTTCCCAGTCTTTGAATTCCGTGCCGTGATACACCTGCAAATCGCTGGGGGCGATGGAAGGAATGTAGACCTTTACCGGCTCTTCCATTCCCGGCTTATGATTCACGCCCACATCAATGCTCGAAAAGTACTCCTTGCCCTGGGAAACAATCGGCCAGCCGTAATTCTTGCCTTTCTTAATCAGATTGATTTCATCGCCGCCTTGAGGACCGTGCTCAATCTCCCAAAGCCGATCGGTTTTCAGATCGTAATACAGGCCTTGCGGGTTTCGGTGACCGTAACTCCAGATTTCATCACGCGCTTTCGTATTGCCTACAAACGGATTGTCTTTCGGCACACTGCCATCCATATTCAAACAAATGATCGAGCCGGCATGATTGGTCAGATCCTGTGCGTTGGAACGTTCCCCTCGATCTCCAATTGAGAAAAACACATGCCCTTTACCATCAAACGCAATGCGGCTGCCGAAATGAATGTTCCTGAAACTGGCTGAATCGCTTACCAGCAGATCCTGCCAATCAATCAGCGATGTATTATGAAGCTTGGCTCTCGCCAAGGTGGTTTGTGCTTGAAGCAGATCAGGCTTGCTGTAAGTGAAGTAAATCCAACCGCTTTTGGCATAGTCCGGCGGAATCGCCACATCCAACAAACCGCCCTGACCTTCTGCATGTACTTCCGGCACACCCGAAAGCCAAGTTACCTGATTGTTGGACAAATCCAACAGGCCTGCCTTGCCTTCCCTCTGCGTGAAAATGATCCGGTTGGAATCCACAAAATCCATACCCCAAACCACCCCCAGATTACCGGCAAGTTTCTTTATATTGAACGGTTGTTCGCTTGCGAATGCAGGCTGAATTAAGAAAACGAAAAGCAAAACAAAAGGATGAATGAAACGCATGACTCACTCCTTTCAGAAGAGGTTCCTATCATCCTAACATTTTGAAAACGCACAAGAACGTAAAATAATAAGAAGCGATCGCGAAGTTAACTTAACGTAGCGTAAGTCTCTTTCAGACTGATATAAAGCTGGTCACCGGAGAAACTCGACATTCCGGCAATGATTTCAAACATCACCACATTGTCTTCCTTACCGTTCCACTCTTTGATGTAAGTGCCCTCTTTATAGCCGTGATCTTGTCTGAATTTGTTCAGAACGTTCTTCGCCATATAGATCTGATAAAGCTGCTCGAAGTTCAGTTCAGCGACTTTGCAGGAGTTGAAAAACGCTTCCGCCAGTGCGGCCAGGTACTCGCCCGATACGGCGTCTTTCTGCAAGGCGATGGCCATCATCATTTCATGGATACGCACCTGCTCGATCACTGTGAGTTTATTAAGCTCAAATTCCGGCTCCTCACTGTCCATCAAAGCCTTAGTCAACAATTCTGCCGCCTCTTTCTGCTCAAAATGCTCTAAAGCCAAGCTCAACAGGAAATGCCAGATGTCTACCAGTTCGACACGTACATTTTCCATGTCCGTTTGTGCATCCACGCTTTTCCAGTGCTTCCAAGGATAACTGTCGATCAATTCCGCGGATTCCATCACAATGCAACGACGCCAATCAATTTCCTTACCCAACTGCGTCACGCCGGAACGCCAATCGGTTCCATTGGTCGCTTCGTTCAGCGCATTTTGCATGGAAAGCATTTCATTGATCGAGTCTTGAATGTGCATAGGTATCCTCATTTCTTTTATCATCAAAAACCAAAAAGAATCATAGCATATGCGCAATAAAAAACCCGCTTAACCAAACGGCCAAACGGGTCTTATTTTAAAATGAACAGGCCTGTTCGAATTGGCAGCCTAGTTCGATTTACAGAACGGTAAAAATCTCTTCTTCCGGAAGTCGAGACTTAGGCAACTTGGCGTTAAAGTCGTCCTCCGCACGGTAGCCCAAAGCGACCAAGCCAACTGCGGCAAAACCTTTTTCCAGCAGGCCGAACTCTTCGTTCAGCGCGTCCTTATCCACTCCTTCGATCGGAACGGCATCAACGCCCAACACACCGGCACCCAACAGAATCGTACCCATGTTCAGATAAACCTGATTCTCCATCCAGCTTTGAGTGTCGTTATGTTCTTTTCTATGCAGATCGGCAAAAAAACTACGGACTTTTTTTGCCAGCTCCTTGCCTTCCGGCTGAGGGAAACGGCCGTCCTTGTCTTCGTTATCAATCAAGTGCTCTAGATACTCGTCACTCATATCGGTTTTAACACAGAACAGGATAACGTGAGAGGAGTCCAACACCTTGGCTTCGTTGGCGTTATAGGAACCTTGCGTTCCTTTGGTCAAGCGCTTTTTGGCTTCCGGGTTATCCGCAATGATGAAATGCCAAGGCTGAGAATTCACACTCGAAGGACTTAATCGCAACAACGCTTTAATCTGCGTAAACACATCATCCGGAATACGTTTGCTGCTATCAAATTTCTTAGTGGCATAACGGCTTTTAGCAATTTCTGCTAGATTCATCTTAAACTCCTGTCTAAACGGCTTTTTAATTAAAGCCAAATTAAAATTAAATTTCTTCTTAGGGGCTTAGGCCACCCGCGCTTTTTCTATGTTAATTATCAATCACTGGATGGCACGCTCAACTTCCCTTCTTCTGAAGCCACCAGGTTACAAACATTGCAACTATAGCACCAACAAAAGCCAAAGAAGTATCCTTTTGCGCATCCCATACATCGCCCTGCGTGCCAAGATATGCCATACCCAGTTCGGGGCTGACCACCATCGCCACGGCACTTTCCATCACTTCGTAAAAGCCACTGAAAGCCATCACTACGCACACAGCAAGGAAATAAGAATAAGCCGGCTTAACCTGTGCCTTACGTAACAGAATTTCCCTGAAAGGATAGGCGATCAACAAACCAAAACTGAAATGCACAAGCCGATCATAATGATTACGCTCAAGCTCAAACAACGATTGCATCCAGAAACCAAACGGTACTTCAGAATAGGTGTAATGCGCGCCGATCAAATGCAGACTCATGAACAGGGTAAACAACGCATAAGACAGATTGGAAAACGCAAAGCGTCGATAAGTGAAAATCAACAGCGCGGCATAGAAAAACACCAGCAGATTTTCAACCAGCCAGTCCCGGGGATACAGCGGATTGATGGCTGTGACCAACCAAAGCCCCACCAGCCAGATCAACATGATTTGTAATGGTTTATTAGAACTAAAGGGCTTGGATGTCATAATGTTACCGTCCTTGGTCAGATGCTATGATTAAACCATTATCGTCTTTCTAATGTCGCTAATAATTGCTCTCTGTGGCCTATTCTAAAAGATGGCTGCTCATTTTTACTATTTTACCTAATATCGTAATGGCCATGCGTGACTCAAAGGGTATAAGGTGACACAAAATCTTAAAAAAATGCAGGCGATAAATTGCGTTGCTTTATAATCAGGCCTAATTCTCTTCCATGATTTTCCTCAATTTGCGTACGCCGCACATTGATTGTTCCCAACTCGAGGTTTTACATGTCATTTTCTAAACTTGGATTAAGCGATCCTATTTTAAAAGCCGTTTCCGAGCTAGGCTACAAAACCCCGACGGAGATTCAGAAACAAGCCATCCCCATTATCTTATCGGGTCGGGATTTAATGGCGGCGGCGCAGACGGGAACGGGAAAAACCGCCAGCTTTGTTTTGCCCCTGTTGGAAAAAATCAAAGACTATGACGAACTACGCGGCCGATCTGTTCGCGCACTGATTCTGACCCCTACGCGTGAACTGGCCGTTCAGGTAGAAGCCAATATCGTCGAATATGCTAAGTATCTGAATATCAGTTCACTGGCCGTCTATGGCGGTGTGGATTTGGAGCCTCAAAAACAACGTCTGGCACAAGGCGTCGACATTCTGGTCGCTACACCCGGAAGATTGTTGGATTTAGCCTACCAACGTGCCCTGTTCTTTGATGATCTAGAATTTTTGGTATTGGATGAAGCCGACAGAATGCTGGATATGGGCTTTATTGACGACATCAATAAAATCATCGAACGCTTGCCGGGAGACCGTCAGAGTTTGCTGTTTTCCGCGACTCTAACTGATGATGTTCGCTACCTGGCCGATACCGTCTACGACGATGCCGCCGAAATTTCCGTTTCCCCTAAAACGAAAACCACACCCAAAATCGAGCAGTGGTTAATTACCGTCGACAAAGACACCAAGTCCGCACTTTTGAGTCATTTGATCAAAGAACAAGAGTGGGATCAGGCGCTGATTTTTGTCGAGAAAAAACACTCCGCAGCCAAATTGGTGGAACAGCTCGGCAAGCGCGGCATTATCGCCGACTCTATTCACGCTGGTCGAAGTCAAGCCTCTCGGGAAAAAGTCTGGAACGAATTTAAAACAGGAAAATTACAATTCTTAGTCGCAACAGGCATTGCTGCGCGTGGACTAGACATTAACAATCTAAGCCGAGTAGTCAATTACGACCTGCCTTATCCTGCCGAGGATTATATTCACCGCATCGGTCGTACAGGCCGCGCAGGCAAAACGGGCGAAGCCATCTCTTTTGTCTCCAAAGACGACTTTAAAAACCTTTGCGCCATCGAAAGTCTACTGGGTCATATCATCGAACGCCGGGAAATAGAGGGCTTCCCAGTCAGAAAACCTGTGCCTATTTCAATTCTGAACTACCACCTTCGATAACATTCCGTCATAAAAAAGCCTGCATCTACGGCAGGCTTATTTTGCTCTCCAATACTCTAGGGTTTGTCAACGTAAACCCCATCGAATCCGAACCCGTCGATTTAGACTAGATGCTCAGTAATCAACGTATTCATAAATTTCTCGTCAAAGCTGGAACTCAGTACATCGTCAATCCAAACCGGCTGAGGCTGATACCCTTCAAATAAGGCAAATCCAACTTTATATTCGTCTCCAAAACGCGCAAGCATGAACTTGAACTTATTGCCATTGCTGTTGTTCATCATCACGCAGGAACCATTTTCATCAGCCACGAATTTAATTGAGGCCTGCTCATTTTCTTTCACATACTTTTCAATTTCAGACGTAACCAGTTTATGTAAATCGTCGTAAGTTTCGATCACAGTCATCTCCCGCAATACTTTATTTGACGGAAATTATTATCGTTTATTTGTGAAAAAATCTGAGATAGATTCGAGTGGAAATTCCTATACAACCTATAGGATTTATCAATACATTAAAGGGTTGCTAAAGCCTATAGCATCAACAACCTATGTAAAACATTAATCCGGCCAAACTCGATTGGACGGCATGGCGGTGATTGTTTCCGATTCAGGAACCTCTGGCGTTGCAGGTTTCGTTGCAGACTTAACTTCCGATGCAGTTTCTTCCGCCGGAGTGGCCTTTGCACGGCGTACGCTATTGGCTAATTTTGAACCTGTGGTGCTTCTTGGTTTTGCGGTAGTCATAAAATCTCCTTGATGATTTCATCTATTTCTTGTGCCGCCGTTTCTCCACGCTTGCCGATGCAATATACGCTCAACCCTTCTATGGCCGCATTACGGTAAATCGCCCGACGACGAACACCACCTTGCAAAGCAGGAATATCAAATTCATCCAACGCCTCTTTCATGGCGGTAGACAAAGCGCTTCTTGGTTCCAACTGATTCACCACAATATAAGGTTTGAGAGATCGATTACGGATTCTGGCGTGCTCAATCGCATCCGTGATTCGGATACTCGCCCATAAATCCACCGGAGACGGCAAAACAGGAATCAAAACCGATTCCGACACACTCAAAGCGGATTGCATCACTCCGGTTTCAAGCGTGGGCGGACAATCGATCACAATAAAATCGTAATCCTCGGCAAAACGCCCCACTTCCCGCGACAACTGACCACCAACCGAAATCACCGAAACCGGAAACGGCTTATCGTCCGCAGACGATCTACTCCAATGACTTGCCGAACCTTGAGGATCCGCATCGATCAACAACGCCCGACCCCGTTGCGCCAACCCCGCGGCAAAATTCATACTCAGGGTCGTTTTACCCGTTCCGCCCTTTTGGTTGGCAATAGAAAAAATACGTGCAGACATCAACCTTCCAAACAATTAAAAATCCAAGCAGTTTAAAAGATTTAAGTATTACAGATTCAGAGAGGTTTAACGGAGTTCTTCCAGTTGAATATCGAATTGTTAAGTAGGGGAAGTAGGGAAAGTAGCTATGGATTAACGAATAGATACAGCACAAATAAAAAAGGGCCTCGCCCTTTTTTACTCACTATTTTATAAATATATGTTATAAATCAATTGATATATCAAGTTAACAAGCAAGCCACTTATCAATGTAAATAATGTCAGAGAAATTGATATATATTGCAGCTTGCTCTTTTCACTAATGAAATTATTGTGAACTGCTTCTGAGCGATTATTTATGATGATAAAACTCCCCATATGATAATAATTTATAGTTGACCTTACCCATAAATACAAAAATAAAAAAGGCAACATTACACTGAAGAGGATAATTAACAGCCCTGATGAAGATGTTAAAAATTCTGTTTTAGACTTATCTTTAATAATTTCATTAAAAGTCTTCTTAAGTTCATCACTTTCGATATGATTATCACTATATTTTTTCAAAAATTCAGAATTAAGATTTTGAACCGCCAATATAGCTAAGTTAGAATTATTAGACACTTGAGAATCTTGTAAAGATGCAATTACTTCATAGGAATACTCTTGGGGTATTTCTTTTACATACGATACATATATCATTAATGGGAAAAACAATAATACAAATATAATTGGTAAAGTTTCTTTTTGAAAAAGATACTTTTTAATTTTTAAGCCTGTTGAATATACATTATTGTATTTAATTGTAATTTCAGATGTTTTATCTTTAATTAACGTTAATATTTCATTAGCCCACACTTCATTTGTATGTTCAATTTCTGTGTACACTGCGCCAACTTTAACGCGTTTATACTTAGAGAAATTTGAAATATCTGTAATAAACTTTATACGTATATTTTGATTTTCAATTGTTGGTGAGTTAGGGAAATGTAAAACAATGTTCCAATTCAAAAGAACTTCTTGAGGTAAAACATCCCTCGTTTCATGAAATTTATTTAAATTCTCAATCCCTGTTATCTCTCTACTTGTACCATCATTATAAAAAATAATCACAGTAAAGTGCTCAATTGACGTATGATGCTCTTTTTCAATTTTTGTAGCAATTTTATAATAATATTGTTCAAGGTCATTTAACCTAAGAGTAAAATCAAATTCCTCATAATAATTTAACTCTTGCTTATTACCCAAAAAATCTAATATTATCTTCGCAAAATCTTGATTATTTAGAGCTAAAGACGTCTGACTTTCTGTATCTTTAGCAGTAATTATTTCACTCATAAACCCCTCATACAATTACTAAAATTAAACATTCTCTTGATAAAACTAAATTTCATGATTTTTCAAAAAATAAAAAAACTCATCACTGATTGAAGTTTAGTTACATCAGAACAAGCAACTTTTACAATCGTTATTTCTTTTTTAAAGGCTTAAGGATGCCAATCTTACCTTAAAGCCTTAATTTTGAATTGTTAATATTCTTTATCATTTCAAATTAGTTTAGTCTTCAAACCTCACTGTCATACTTACGCTCACCTTCTTTCAGCAAGTAAGTCTCAAAGCCAAATACCTTACCGGCCCAGATGAACATCAACCATACGAGTAAACCAAACGCTAAATAACCGAAGTAGCCTTCCAACGGCATTTCCGAGAAGATGTGAATGACATTCACATACGGCACGTCATACACTCAATAGTTGGGGTTTGAGATAGGGTCTGTTGGGTGGGCGCTGCCGTAGTTCCACATTTCCCAAAAGAAGCCGTTGAATAAGGATGACAAGGCAATCAGAATCATCGGGCTCCAATTACCTTTTGCCAGTTCACTGATTGGTGACGGAATATTCATGATGGCCAATACCCCGGCGAAAGCCAGCATGACGCCGATCCAAAGCGCCCAGAAGAACGGATATGGGTAGAAAACCATAATCGCCATCAACGCCAAGCCGATGATTAACATCGGGTAACCCGGCAGGTTGATTTTAGGTCCGTCCGAGTATTTCACGGCCAGTTTCGGGAAGGTATGCAACAAGGTGTACCATTCAAACACAGCAGGCCACACCGTAGTGTAAGCAACCAAGAAGAGTATCACAACGGTTGTATGGGACAGTTCCGGAATCAACACCGAATTTGGGTAATACCAGTTGCCTAACGCGAAGTAATCAAAATACTCGAAGTAGTACCAGGCAAACAGTGACACCACGATGGTGATTGCAAAGAGTTTTGGTTTCTTGCTCATGAGCGAGTAACCGCCACTTCTCGAATAAACCACCCCGTCAATCACGGTAATGAAGCCCCACCAAAGCGGTGTAAAGGCAAAGTAAACCAACTCCATTAACGGTTCAGGACGTGCCCACATGAGATACCAGAAAACCAGCATGACCGCCGCTCCCAGCCAAAACCACCAAGGCAATGCCTTGCGGTCGTAAGGTGCCGGTGCCGGAACGGGTTTGAAACCGAATTTTTGCGGGAACAATAAGAAAATGGTCAGGAATATCTCAACGGCCAACAACACAAGAAATACCCAGATACTGAAGCCAGGCGTCGGCGGATCAGTTATCTGCAAGGGAGGAAACACACCAAAGCCCGGTGGCAAGTGATCGGCATAGGCAAACCATGAGGCTATTAGCGGAATGATCGTTAAGAAGACTATCGGTAAGAGCAAACCTTTTTTTGATGCGCGCACAACTATCCTCCTATATTGAACCAGTGATGGCTTTTCGATTTGCGATGCTGTTTGTTTTCGTACATTCGTATATCGGCTAAGTGTTTCAGGTCCGAGGTGTTGGCCGCCTCGTGCATAAAGGCTGAACCCGCACTCACCCCGGCCTGTTCAAAACCGATGTGATGCATCTCATCTATGACGCGGTCGATGAGTTTCTGAACTCTATGCGCATTACCATCCGGACAAGTGACGGCAAATTCATCGCCCCCTACTCGGTAAATGCAGCCATCACCACCCAATCCTTGTTTCATTAGACTGGCAAACATCTTGAGCATCTCATCGCCCTTCGCGTGGCCGTAACGGTCGTTGTAAAACTTCAGGTTGTCCATATCGATATAAGTTAAAGAAGAGTTTTGCTCGAAGGAAGCCAATTCTATTTCCAATGCGTAGCGGTTTGGAATATCTGTAACGGCATCGGTATGAGCCAATTTTTTACTATGATCAAGGCGGAGTAGTATTCTCACGCGCTCACGATAAAGTTCACCGAACTGATAAGTTAGAACCAGCGCAAGCAGAATAACTTCCATTGCGATAGCCGCCAGCCCATAGTGTTCAACATAGATGGTATTTGAACTTAAATGAGTTGGCAGAGTGGCCATGCTGGCAAGCCCAATGAAGACGACCAGAGCGACTAAATACAAACGCGCTACAACGCTCCCCTGGATTGAACGAGCAACACCCGCTATCAGTCCATATAACAGGAACACCCATACGCCAAAACGAGCCATTTCATTAACCCAGTGTGGCGACAACATACCAAATAGCGCAAATACAGCCAGAACCAAAAGGGCCACGATTCCCATCAGATGCAATATTTTGTTCTTGGCCGGATGAATTTCCAAAAGCTTCATGACAAAGAGTACATAAATGAAATTGGAAATAACGATGGGGAAAGAAATCAGGTAAAAATTATGCAGATTAAATAGCTGCGCTAGAACCTGATGTGCACCGGCATTAAACAGCAAATTAGAGAATATGAAGATGGCATACAGCACTTCGGTATTACGCGAACGAGCAAAAGAAAGCGCACCGTAATAGATACCCATGGAAAGAAAAATACCAAGGCCGATCAATACGATGGCGTTACCAAGCTTGATCTCCTGCTGGTAATTGGCAAGCGGATCGACATAGGGAACCGGCTGGGCAATAAAATAGGGAGAAGACACTTCCGCAAGCAACTTATATTGCCCGGCTTTTAAATGAAATGTTCGTCCATGACGAAGAAAAAACGGGTTGGTCTCGGTGCTGCCAATGCCGCCTGAGGCGGTGGCAACCCGTCTGTTTTGTTGATCGTAAATATAAAAGGAAAAAAGGTCTATGGCGGAGGTATTTTTGAAATCGACCACATAAAAGCCTTCCTGATCAATATTCACTTCTCCGGAATAAAGATAGTGCCCACCGGTCAAAGAGATACCATCGACCTCTAATAAGTTGTATTGCGACTCCGGTCGCTGAGGATCAAATTGTTGGAACTTATCAATGCCGTACAGCTTCCATGCTATATTTTCGACTTGAGCAGCTTGAGCATAAGAGTGGCTTGAAAAGACAAGGCCTATTAATAAAAATGTGAACAGCAACGCCCTGTCTATTCGAAAATGTCGGAAGTCGTACACTCTTATTCCTTTAAGAATATTCGGATACAGGGAAAATTAAATTCCCTACACATACACAACGGTAGAGCAGAAACTGTTTTCACTTTATTCAATTCAACCTGTCAAAATTGTGATCATATAACCGCCTTAGCCAATATTCCGCAATGGACTAAAACGACATAAAATTTAGGCATAAAAAAACCCGTGCTTGTGGCACGGGTTTTAGTTATAACAGAATGAGTAATTTTTACAATTACTTTTTTATTTCAATGACTTCAGACCGGTAACTGTTTCACTTCAGCCTCGGTTGATTGTATTCTGAAGAAAGCCATGTCCCGGTTCAGACGTTCGGCCTGCTCACTCATGCTGTCGGCGGCTGCGGCGGTCTCTTCTATTAGAGCTGCATTTTGTTGTGTCACACCATCAATTTGACCGACCGCTTTATGAACCTGCTCAATTCCTTCCATCTGTTGACTGGATGCCAATTCGATCTGCTCTACCACTTCCACAACGTCATCAATTGACTTGTTAATAGCAGAAAGCACTTCACTTGATTCAGATGCCAGTTTCGTTCCTTGATCGATACGGTCGACACTTTCAGAAATCAAGGTGGTGATTTCTCTGGCAGCATCGGCAGATTTTTGAGACAGAGAACGGACTTCACTGGCGACCACTGCAAAACCACGTCCGTGTTCACCGGCTCGCGCGGCTTCAACGGCGGCATTAAGCGCCAATAGGTTAGTTTGGAAAGCGATGCCGTCAATCAAAGTGACAATGTCGGAAATCTTATGACTTGATTCCTGAATAGCATTCATGGCTTCGATGGTTTGCCCCATTACCTTGGAACCGGTATTGGACTGACGTTGTACAGTCCGCACGACATCCGAAGCGTCTTTAGCATGATGTGCATTGTGCTGGACGCTGGACGTGATTTCTTCCATGGTGGCGGATGTTTGCTCAATGGCCGCAGCCTGCTCCTGCACGCGTGAACTTAAATCCATGGCTCCTTGCGCAACTTCTTGTGCACCTTGAGAAACAATCTGCGAAGCTTGAACTGTCTGGTTAATGACACTCGACAGTTTGGCAACCGTATTGTTGACCGTTTGTTTAAACTCGCCCAGTTGGCCTTTGTAATCGCCGGTCACCGTCTTGGTTAGATTCCCCTGCTCGATTTCCACCAACACACCAATGGCTTCATTGAGCGGTTTTACCATACCGGCCAAAATCTGATTGACACCTTCGATCATTCGTTTCCAGTCACCCTGGAACTTATCGGAATTTGCCAACTTATCAAGCTCGCCATCTGCCACGGCCTGAATCAGCATATCGGTATCGGCGGTAATGGCTTTAAGATTACTTCGAACCGTCTCGATGCTTTCGTTGATAAAGGCTTTTTTGCCCGGCAATTTCTCCATATCGGCATCAAAGTCACCATTGCCGAAGGATTTGAATACGGCCATGGATTTTTTATTCATGCTGATATGGTCACTGACCATCGCATTGATCGCAGCCGCCATTTTTTTATAATCGCCTTGGAATTTGCTTTCGTCTACCACAACATCGATATCACCGGCATCATGTTCTTCGGACATACGGTTCATATCGTGCAAAAGCAATTTAATGGTATCCTGCATCCGCTTCATCGAATTCAATAACTGGCCTGTCTCATCCGTCGTATTCGTTTCGATTGTATTGGATAGATCACCCGCTGCAATGGCATTTGCGGCATCGATGGTTTTTTGTAGCTGTCTGGAAATATTTTTAGGAATGGAATAACCAATCCACAGGGCGCCGAGCAGAATCAAACCCAATATAACAATGGCAATCGTTTTGAATTGAGTAAGTTGTTCCTCAAGGCGTTCACGCATCTCAACAGACTTTAATAACGCGGCCTCACCTGCTACATCAAGATTGTCTCGTAATGCAGAAAACTTTTTTTCTTCATCTCTTCTCAGTGCCATGATTTCCGCTTCATCCGCTTGACCGATCGCGGCAACCAGTTTGTCCGATTGATTTTTCCAGGCCTCAAAGTCCGACTTAAAGCCATCCGATTTTGCCAATACATCAGGATAATCTTTCATATGCTCCATATATTTGGCGTAACGATCAGAAACCTGTTGAGCATTCTCAATCCGCGAACCTTCATTTTTCTCTGCCGAGCCGTAGTTGGCCAATAAATTTAACTCGGCTACTTTCGCTTGATAAAGGTCTCGATCCGCATTGAGCGTCAATGAAATGGAGTGAATAAATTTATCCGCCTGTAACTTTATCGAACGCTCCTGCATTTTTAACATCCAGTAAGCGACTACCAGCAAAACGATCATCGAAATCGCTAATGTCACTGTAGGAATCGAACTTTTAATTCGAATACTGTTCATTTTTTTATTTTTATACATAATTCATACCTTCCTTGATACGATCACTATTTTACTCAAAAACAATGGAACTAAACGTCTGTTCCATGTCGTTTCTAATCACTTGTTTTAATGGGACTTTTCATTATTTTTATTCGCCTAGCAATCCCACGATCACCTTAAGAAAATTGACTTAGAAAAAATGAAGAGTTCTGTAATTCAGACATAAAAAAACCCGCTTTTTACGGGTTTTTTCAAAAACTAAAATAAACAGGCCTGTTTATTTTTTCTTCTTCGGAGGCATCAGATCCGTAATGGTTCCTTCTGCCATCTCTGCCGCGAAGCAGATGGTTTCCGATAGCGTTGGGTGTGGGTGGATAGTCAGACCGATGTCTTGCATATCCGCGCCCATTTCAATCGCCAACATCGCTTCGGCGATCAATTCACCGGCGTTAGGGCCAACGATACCGCAACCTAGCAGACGATGGGTTTCAGAACAGAACAACGCTTTGGTCATCCCTTCGTCACGGCCCAAGCTCAAGCTACGTCCGGAAGCCGCCCATGGGAAAGCACCCTTCTCGTATTCGATACCTTCCGCTTTAAGCTGGTCTTCGGTCTTACCGGCCCAAGCCACTTCAGGATCGGTATAGGCCACCGATGGAATACCCATTGGCGTGAAGGCGCTTGGCATGCCCGAAATAACTTCCGCAGCCACTTTACCTTCGTGAACCGCTTTGTGCGCCAGCATTGGCTGACCGACAATATCACCGATCGCGTAGATGTGATCAACATTGGTTTTCTGACGTTCGTCAACTTCGATGAAGCCCCAATCGTTTACTACAACACCGGCTTTCTCGGCATCGATCAATTTACCGTTAGGCGCACGACCCACTGCAACCAAAATACGGTCGAAGGTATCGGTTTCAGGACAGTCTTTACCTTCAAACGTAACCACCAAGCCTTCTTCTTTGGCTTCGACGTTGGTCACTTTCGATTTCAGATAAATGTTTTCGTATTTCTTTTTGATCTTCTTAAGCAACGGCTTGGAGATGTCTTTATCCGCACCCGGGATAATGGTGTCGCCCAATTCGACCACAGTGATGTTCGCACCAAGTGAGTCGTAAACCTGAGCCATTTCCAGACCTATGATACCGCCACCGATAACCAACATGCGGTTTGGAACTTCTTCCAGTTCCAATGCGTCGGTCGAATCCATTACGCGAGGATCGTCATGCGGGATGAATGGCAGTTTCACAACACGTGAACCGGCTGCGATGATGGCGTTTTCGAATGCGATGGTTTTGGTGGAACCGTCTGCCATATCAACCGTAACGGTGTTGGCAGAGCTGAACTTACCGTAACCCTGAACCACTTCAACCTTACGCGCTTTGGCAAGACCTGCCAAACCACCGGTCAATTTACCGATAACGGAATCTTTATACTCACGCATTTTGTTGGTATCGATTTGCGGCTCGGCAAAGGTGATACCGTGCGCACCCATTTCACGGGTTTCGTTCAACACAACAGACATGTGTAATAACGCTTTAGACGGGATACAACCCACGTTCAAACAAACACCACCGATGTTCTCGTAACGTTCAATCATAACCACTTTCTTGCCAAGGTCGGCGGCACGGAATGCAGCCGTGTATCCGCCAGGACCGGAACCAAGAACCAACACTTCGCACTGCATATCCGCAGGTGGAAGATCAGCGGCTGAAACCGCTTGAGGTGCAGTCTGTTCCGCTTTTGGCTCTTCGGCTGGTGCAGCGGTTGCAGAAACGCTTTCTTCCACGTTGGCGGCAACGGTGTCGCTGTCTGCGATTTCCATGGTACCGATAATCGAACCTTCTGAAACCTTGTCGCCTACTTCCGCTGTAAACGTAACCAGTTTACCGGCGAAAGGCGCAGGAATTTCCATCGTGGCCTTGTCGGATTCCAATGTCAGCAGTGAATCGTCCTGTGCAACCTCTTCACCGGCGGCAACCAATACTTCAATGACTTCAACTTCTGCGAAATCACCGATATCAGGAATTTTGATGTCTACAATCTTGCTCATCCCAAACTCCTATTAAAGAATCAATTGACGCAGGTCAGAAAGATACTGGCCGACTGCGGTTGTGAAACGGACACCTTCGGCACCGTCAATCGCACGGTGGTCGTAAGAGACACTGAACGGCATGATCAAACGAGGAACAAATTCAGAACCGTTCCAAACCGGCTGCATCTTAGCCTTAGAAAGACCCATGATCGCTACTTCAGGCGCGTTAACAATCGGCGTGAACTGAGTACCGCCGATACCGCCAAGGCTAGAGATGGTGAAAGTACCGCCGGACATGTCGGCAGGCCCCAGCTTACCGTCACGCGCTTTGGCAGAGATTTCCATCAAATCGCGGGACAACTCGTAGATGCCTTTTTTGTCGACGTCTTTGACCACAGGAACAACAAGACCGTTCGGCGTATCCACCGCGATACCGATGTTGTAGTAACCTTTCTTGATGATCGATTGCGCGTCTGGAGACAAGGATGCGTTGAAGCTCGGGAACTCCTGCAAAGCTTTAACCACGGCTTTCATAACGAAAACAAGTGGAGTCAGTTTGATGCCCTGCTTCTCAGCCGCCGCTTTCTGATCTTTACGGAACTGATCCATTTCAGTAATGTCACACTCGTCAAATTGAGTGACATGAGGTACGTTCAACCAGCTTGTATGCAGGAACTTACCTGAAATCTTCTTGATGCGGCCTAGTTCTACGGTTTCAGTCTCACCGAATTGGCTGAAATCAATCGTTGGAACAGGAGGAATGCCCGCACCACCCGCAGCTTGCCCAGGAGCAGCCGTTTGACCACTCATGACCGCTTTGATTGCCGCTTCAACGTCTGTCTGCTGGATACGACCCTTTGGCCCGGTACCAGATACATTTGCCAGATCCACACCCAATTTACGTGCGAATGAACGAACCGATGGAGATGCGTGGGATTTCGCGCCCATAGACTGAGCGTTAACCAATTTGCTTGCCGCCGGAGCAACCGGAACCGGAGGCGCCGCTTGCGGAACTGGCTCAGGCTTAGGCGCTTCCGCCGCTGGCGCTGGAGTTGGTGCAGCTGCTTTTTCAGCCGGTTTCTCTTCTGCCGGAGCAGGCACTGCCGCATCACCAGACACTTCGATGTCCATGATGTAATCGCCTTCGGAAACTGAATCACCGATCGACACCGCCACTTTCGTGACCGTACCGGAAACCGGAGATGGGATCTCCATGGTGGCCTTATCGGATTCCAAAGTTAAAAGAGAGTCGTCCACGGAAACCGTATCGCCCGCAGACACAAGGATCTCGATGATTTCAACCGAATCGAAATCACCGATATCAGGAATAGTAATTTGCTGTGTAGCCATTGTTCAAACTTCCTTTGTAAATTCTATGTATCGGATTTTGCCCGAATTTAAAACGACTTGAATCTGTATGAAAAAGCCGCTGACTCCACCTTGAGTCAGCGGCTTTGACATTAAGCGTGAACCGGATAAGGTTTCTCGCTGTCGATACCGTATTTCTCGATCGCTTTAGCAACCACATCAGCTTTGATGCTGCCAGCATCTGCCAGTGCCTTAAGCGACTGAACCACCACATAGTAGCGGTCAACTTCAAAGAACTTACGCAGTTGTGTGCGGGTGTCGGAACGACCGAAGCCGTCCGTACCCAATACATAGTATTCACCAGGAACGTATTCACGGATACGCTCAGGGTAGTCACGGATGTAATCCGTTGCCGCAATAAACGGACCTTCTGCACCTGAAAGAGTTTCAGTAACATAAGGCTGTTTTTGCGTTTCATTAGGATGCAACATGTTCCAACGCGTGGTTTCGACACCGTCGCGACGCAACAGGTTGAAACTTGGCGCACCCCAGATGTCTGCAGCGACATCCCATTCGTTTTCAAGCATTTCAGCCGCAGCGATGACTTCACGGAAGATTGTTCCAGATCCCATCAACTGAACTTTATTTTTGTGCTTGGCTTCAGACTTCTTGAACGAGTACAGACCTTTCAAAATGCCTTCTTCGGCACCTTCAGGCATCGCGGGATGCGAGTAGTTTTCGTTCATAGCCGTAATGTAGTAGAACACATCTTCTTTTTCATTGAACATGCGCTTGATACCGTCACGGATGATGACCGCCATTTCGTAAGCGAAGGTTGGGTCATACGTCATACAGTTAGGAATATGGTCGAACTGAACAAGGTTATGACCATCCTGGTGCTGTAGACCTTCCCCTTCCAGAGTCGTACGACCAGCCGTACCACCCATAAGGAAGCCGCGTGCACGCGAATCACCCGCCGCCCATGCCAAGTCACCGATACGCTGGAAACCGAACATTGAGTAGTAGATGTAGAACGGAATCATGCTTACGCCATAGTTGGCGTATGCGGTCGCCGCAGCCACCCAGTTAGCCATCGCACCGGCTTCGTTGATCCCTTCTTCGAATACCTGACCGTTTGCGGATTCTTTGTACCACATCAACTGGTCAGCATCCATTGGCTCGTACAACTGACCGGCCGGATCGTAGATACCTACCTGACGGAACAGACCTTCCATACCGAAAGTACGCGCTTCATCCGGAATGATTGGAACAACACGTGGACCAAGGGTCTTGTCACGTAACAGGATGGAGATCAGACGAACGAATGCCATGGTTGTCGACATTTCACGATCGCCTGTACCGTCGGTCAACATTTTGAAGGTATCCAATGATGGAACCGGTAGCGGCTCAGAAACATCCTGACGGGACGGCAAAGAACCACCCAATGCTTCACGGCGCTCACGCATGTACTTCATAACGTCAGAATCTTCATCCGGACGGTAGAAAGGAACCGGTCCTTTTTCCAACTCTTCATCAGAGATTGGAATCGAGAAACGGTCACGGAAATATTTGTAACCTTCAACGTCCAACTTTTTCTGCTGGTGCGCTGTGTTAGCCGCTTCACCGTAAGCACCCATACCGTAACCTTTAACGGTTTTCGCCAGGATAACAGTCGGCTGACCGACGGTTTCAGATGCACGCTTATAAGCGTTATAAATCTTACGTGGAGAGTGTCCACCACGGCTAAGTTTAAAGATTTCGTCGTCGGTCATGTCTTCGACCAACGCCGCGGTTTCAGGGTATTTACCAAAGAAGTGCTTACGTACGAACGCACCGTCTTTCGCTTTATAGGACTGGTATTCACCGTCCACTACTTCACCCATACGCTCGATCAGCTTACCAGTCTTGTCTTTGGCCAACAGACGATCCCAACCGGAACCCCAGATGACTTTTGTGACTGACCAACCCGCGCCACGAAACACACCTTCCAATTCGTCGATGATACTTTCGTTACCACGAACCGGTCCATCAAGACGCTGTAGGTTACAGTTGATGACGAAAACCAGGTTATCCAGCTTCTCGCGCTTGGCCAACTGGATCGCACCACGTGATTCCGGCTCGTCCATTTCACCGTCACCCAGGAAAGCCCAGACTTTACGTCCTTCTGTTTGAGCCAAACCGCGTGCTTCCATATATTTCATGAAACGCGCCTGATAGATCGCCATAAGCGGACCAAGACCCATCGAGACCGTCGGGAACTGCCAGTAGTCATCCATCAACCAAGGGTGAGGATACGAAGACAGACCGTTGCCGTCCACTTCTTGTCGGTAGTTTCTCAATTGTTCTTCGGTTAAACGACCTTCCAAGAACGAACGCGAGTACATACCCGGTGAAGTATGTCCCTGGAAGAAAACCATGTCGGCACCCTGTTCATGCTTTGGACCTTTGAAGAAATGGTTCATCCCCACTTCATACAAGGTACAACTTGAAGCATAAGAGGCAATGTGACCACCCACACTCGTATTTTTATTAGCGCCCGATACGGTTGCCATCGCATTCCAGCGCAAAATAGCGCGCAATTTCTGCTCAAGTCCCATGTCGCCTGGGTAGTTGACTTGCTCTTCTTCAGAAATGGTATTGATATAAGGCGTGTTTGCCGAATAAGGAATGTCGATGCCGTGAACACGGGCTTTTTCGATTAAGCTTGCGATGATGTGTTGCGCTTTGTCCGTGCCTTCAAAATCGACAACGGCTTCTAGCGCATCGATCCACTCTTGTGTTTCTTGTGGATCTTGGTCTACAAAATTTTCGCTCATGATGTGCGTACCTCATGGGTTGGATCATTTAACCTTCAGGAGCTGGGTATGCCTGAAGCAAAGTCAGTACAGATAGGTCATATCCGTACCGCCAACAATATTAAACGTCTAGGGTTCCAGCTACTTAGTATTCCAAGACGCTGAACCCTCGATTCGATACGCCATAAAAGGCGTATTTAACCGCGCCGAGGGCTCAAGAAATTCGAAGCATAATAACATTTTTTAATGTATTTTTACATTTAAAGCGGCCTGAACAGGCCTGTTCAAAGGCTATCAGAATGCTAAGCGATTGAAACCATTGTAATTACACGTAAAAAAAATGCGACCTTTAGACATAAAAAAGCCCCGAAACCGGGGCTTTAAATGAACTTTTATCAGGTCAAAAACTCGATACAAACAACCTACCTTGGAAGCCAGAATTTATCCAGCGTCTCTTCCAGCTCGGTCAATGCTTGGTGGTAAACCGCCTGCTTGAACGAAACCACTTCCTGAACCGGACGCCAGTAGTCAACCCACGTCCAATCTTCGAATTCAGGACTGTCGTGCAAGCCTAGATTTATTCGCTCGGCATCCCCTTCCAGCCCCAACATGAACCAGATCTGCTTCTGACCGATGCAGACCGGTTGACTGTAGTGGCGAATGAGATGCTTAGGCAAGTCATAGGTCAGCCAATCTTCGGTACGCCCTAAAACGCGGACATCCGAAGGCTCTAGACCGACTTCCTCCTTGAGCTCCCTAAACACGGCTTGCTGAGGGGTCTCGTGTTCGCGAATCCCGCCTTGAGGAAATTGCCACGCATCCTGCTGGATGCGCTTTCCCCAAAAAAGCTTACCTTCCTTGTTTACAATTATAATACCGACATTCGGCCGATACCCATCTTCATCTATCACAAAAAACCTTAAATCTTTCAATATAAATATCGGTTATTATTGCCTGAGTTTTGTAATTTTTTCAATCTTAAATTTCTGTTTGTTACCAGATAACGGTTCTTTGCAAATTTCGTGCAGCGCTACTTGTCGCAACGCAATCAATGGTTTAGGATTGTGCCCCAATTCAATATTCGGATCAAAACGGCATGGCATTAGCGATTTTCGACTTGGACAATACCTTGATTGCAGGCGACAGTGATTACCTGTGGGGCGAGTTTTTAGTACAGAACGGCCTCGTGGACGGTGGCGCCTTTGCCAAACAGAACGACCAGTTCTATGAAGATTACAAAGCCGGAACGCTCGACATCATGGCTTATCAGCGCTTTGCACTCAAACCGTTGAGCGAACAGAGCATGGAAACCCTGGCGGATTGGCACAATCAGTTCATGAAAGATTTCATCGAACCCATCTTTCTACCAAAAGCCCAGGCTCTGGTAGACGAGCACAAAGCCAAAGGCGACCGCGTTATCATCATCACCGCCACCAATACCTTTATCACTCGTCCGATTGGAGCGCGCTACGGCATCGACGAGCTATTGGGAACCGAGGGCGAAATCGTTGACGGCCGGTATACCGGAGAAGTTGCCGGCATTCCTACTTTTCAGCAAGGCAAAGTTACTCGTCTTAAAGAATGGCTGCAGCAGGAAAATGAAACACTTGAAGACAGTTACTTCTATTCGGATTCACACAACGACCTGCCGTTGCTTGAGATTGTCGACCACCCGATCGTGGTCGATGCCGATGACAAATTGAAACAAGTCGCAGAGCAGAACAACTGGCCTGTAATCAGCCTGCGTTAAAATACAATTTTCAAAACCCAACAGGCCTGTTGGGTTTTTCGGCACTGTTTTCAAGACCGTTTTACAAATATTCAGGCATAAAAAAACCGCATTTAAGCGGTTTTTTATTCAGGGTAGCAAGCTTGAAACCGTTTAAAGTTCAAACTCTTCCTTGACCTGCTCAACCCAATCATTGACACGCTGCTCGGTCAATTCCGGTTGCTGATCTTCGTCGATACCCAGCCCAACAAAGAACTCACCGTCTTCCGTAATCGCCTTGGATTCGTCAAATTCGAAACCGTCGGTTGACGTATAGCCTGCCGGAATTGCGCCGTTTTCGACAGCCACATCGTGCATCAGCCCCATCGCATCCAAGAAGTACTCAGCATAATCCGCCTGGTCGCCCAAACCGAAACAAGCCACCGTCTTCCCGGTAAAATCGATGCCTTTGAAGTCTTCCCAGAAATCGTCCCAGCTACTTTGAAGCTCACCGTAATACCAAGTTGGTTGACCTAGGATGATCTTGTCGTACTTGGCGAAATCATCGGCACTGGCGGTTGCGATATCATGGACTTCAACCAGGTCTGCACCCATCTTTTCCATAATCATATCCGCAACACGCTCGGTGTTACCTGTATCCGTCCCGTAGAATAGGCCAACTTTACTCATGTCTATACCCTTTTAAATCAAATGAAAGTAAAATGAATTCTGTTACTAAAAGCCTCAAAGGCCATAAAAAACCTTATACAGCATAACTAATACTTATATATTGCGCATCATAGCACAACCTTTTTGAGAATTAATTCACTAAATTTTATAGTGCTTTATGAAAAAAACTAATTCGATCGACTGCTTTAAATGCCGGCATTTCTACATCACTTGGGACGCCAACCAACCGCGTGGCTGCAAAGCATTCGGATTCAAAAGCAAACGCCTTCCAAGTCAAGTGGTTCTGGAAACCTCTGGCGAAGCCTGCAAGAAATTCTCCCCCAAAGAAGAACCACCGAAGAAAACGCCACCAAAGACTGGATGGATTGCCTAAATTAACATTCCGGTTTCAATCAAACCTTTTTTGACGACTCTTCCAACATACGCTCCAAAGATGCCCATTGAAAATAGGCTCCCGGATCGGTTTTTCTACCCGGCGCGATGTCGCTGTGCCCGACTACCGGATTGGATTTTAATTCGGGATAAGCCTGCCAAAGCCCTTTAATCAGATCGCTCAAAGTATGGTACTGACTTGAGGTGTAACAGGTTTCATCGGTACCTTCCAACTCAATCCCGATTGAAAAATCATTACAGCGTTCACGCCCCTCAAAATACGAAAGGCCTGCATGCCACGCACGGAAGTGGAAAGGTACATATTGAATCAGTTGACCGTTACGGCGAATCAACGCATGTGCGGAAACCTTCAGCCCGTGAATTTTTTCAAAATAAGGATCTTCTTCCGGATTCAGACGATTGGTGAAAAGCTGGGTGATCGCGTCACCGCCGAATTGCTTGGGAGGCAGACTGATGCCGTGGATCACAATCAATTCCGGACGGCTTCCTTGAGGACGTTCATCATAGTTCGGACTTTCAATAAATTCCGCCTGTTTGCACAGGCCTGATTCCACATCCACTTGATACACTCAAAACTCCCTTAGAATAGGTTATAGCTTAGGCCTTTACTCCCCTCTCGTTGAGGTATAATACAGAAACCAAGCGATTTACAATATTCTTAATTATACCCCTAATTATTTAACAGAAAGTTCTATGCGCGAAATCAACTACTTCCAAAACCTGACCGAAACCGTTCGTATTGCACTTGACGAAGATGTCCGTGAAGGCGATTTGACCGCCGACCTGATTCCGGAAGCCAACCGCGCTACGGCCAACATCATCAGCCGTGAATCAGCCGTTGTTTGCGGACGTCCGTGGTTCGACGAAGTGTTCAGACAAGTCGATCCCGCGATAGCGATCAACTGGGTGGTAAAAGAAGGTGAAACCGTTGAAGCGGATCAATTACTGTGTACGCTTGAAGGGCCGGCCCGCTCCATTCTGACAGCCGAACGCACCGCATTGAATTTTCTGCAGACACTCTCTGCCACGGCAACCGTCACAGCACGTTATGTTGCCGAGTTGAATCAATCCAAAACCAAACTGCTCGACACCCGTAAAACCATACCTGGACTCAGACTGGCGCAAAAATACGCCGTCGCCTGCGGCGGTGGCACGAACCATCGCATTGGTTTGTACGATGCGATTCTGATCAAAGAGAATCACATCATGGCTGCGGGTGGAATTGCCAATGCCGTCTCCACCGCGAAAAGTTATCACCCAAACGTCACAGTGGAAGTCGAAACCGAAAATCTGGACGAAGTCAGCCAAGCGGTTGAAGCCGGTGCAGACATTATCATGCTTGATAACTTTACACTCGACATGATGCACCAGGCCGTTCAATTTGTAGAGGGTCGCGCGAAACTGGAAGTTTCGGGTAACGTCGAAATCGGTCAACTCGCCACATTAGCGACCACAGGGGTGGATTTCATCTCAACGGGTGCGATCACCAAGCACGTTCAGGCAATTGACCTGTCAATGCGCTTTCAAAACCTGTAATAAAACCTATATTTTTTAAGGTTAAAGGCTACTCTAAAACATTAAAATACTTTATAGTTAATACGACGTAGTTAATATTACTAATCAGAATTGAAATTTACCTTAAAAAACCAGCATCAACTCGGATAACCAAGGAACCCAGTGAACGACCACCTGCTGCTACATATCGTCTTACTCTTAGGGATTGCGGTCATCACCGTATCAATCTCCCGCCGTCTGCACTTTCCGCCGATTTTAAGCTACATCATCGTCGGTATCATCGTCGGGCCGTATGGCTTCGGCTGGATTCAGGAAGAGAAGAACATCAAGCTCCTCGCCGAACTAGGGATCGTATTCCTGCTGTTTTCGATCGGCCTCGAGTTTTCCCTCTCGCAGATGCTAACGATGCGCAAGCAGGTATTCGGCCTGGGAAGCATGCAGGTATTCAGTACCGGTATTATTATCTATATCATCGGCTGGTTCGCCGGCTTGGATAATAACACCAACATTGTGGTGGCCTCCGCCTTTGCATTGTCTTCAACCGCTATCGTCATCAAGCAGTTGACAGAGCAGGCCGAAATCCAATCCCGCCATGGACGTTCGGCAATCGGCATCCTGATATTCCAGGACATCATGGCAATTCCATTGCTGATTCTGATTCCCGCTCTGGCGATGAGCGAAGGTGAAAACGCACTCACCATGTCACTTGTAAGTGCTTTCGTGAAGGGTATCCTGATCGTCGTCGTCATGCACGCAATCGGCCGTTATCTTTTGCGTCCGCTCTTCCATGAAGTCGCTTCCGCAAAATCTTCCGAGCTTTTCACCCTGACCGTACTGCTGGTAGCCTTGAGTTCGGCCGCCCTGACTGAGGAAATGGGGCTTTCCATGACACTGGGCGCTTTCCTGGCCGGTATGATGCTGGGTGAAACCGAGTACCGCCACCAGATCGAATCCGACATCCGCCCTTTCCAGGACATCCTTCTTGGGTTGTTCTTCGTCACCGTCGGGATGCTCATCTCCATCGAGCGGTTACTGGAACATTTCTGGATCATCATCGCCGTCGCGGTAAGCATCATTCTTGTCAAAGGCGTAGTCATCTACGCGGTTGCCCGTCTATTCAACAAAGAGCCCGGTGTCGCCATGCGCACATCCATTTCTTTGGCACAGGTCGGTGAGTTCGGTCTGGTATTGATGACCCTCGCCTTTACCTATCGCCTGCTGCCGGAAGAAGAAGGTAATATCCTACTGACAGCAGCCGTCATCAGCATGGCAATCGCGCCGCTATTGGTCAAATTCAATGGCAACATCACCCGCTTCATTAATCGCGGCAGTTATGCGAAAAGCCAAAGCGAGATGGAAAAAGTCATCGCCCAGGAAAACATCTATCTGTCCAACCACATCATCCTTTGTGGATTCGGACGTGTCGGACAGACCGTCAGCCGCTTCCTGCATAAGGCTCCGGAAAACTTCGTGGCACTCGACATGGATATCCGCCGTGTTACCGAAGCAAACAATGCCGGCGAACGCGTCTACTACGGTGATGCCTCCAAAGAGCGAATTCTCCATGCAGCGGGAATCGACAAGGCGAAAGCGGTCATCATCACTTTCAGTGATTACCATGCTTCGATGAAGATTCTTCACACTATCCGCCACATTTCTCCGGACATTCCGGTTCTGGTTCGTACCATCGACGACTCGCACCTGAATGAACTGCTAGAAGCCGGTGCAACCGAAGTGGTTCCGGACACCTTCGAATCAAGCATCATGCTCTCCTCGCACCTGCTTCTGATGGTCGGCCAACCACCAAGCAAAGTCTTGCGGGAAACCCGTGAGATCCGGAAAAACCGTTACAAACTGCTGGAGAACTTCTATCCGGGTCAATATGACAACCCGTTAGATGAGCATCAGATCATGAACCGTGTGATTCACACGGTACTGATGTTGGATAAGGACTACGCCGTCGGAAAAAAAATCAAACAGTTACCATTTGACCAGTTGAACGTCAAAGTGGATGCCATCGCCCGCGGCCATGTCAGAGGTGAAAACCCGGACGTCGAAACCCGGATTCGCGTGGATGACCGAATTGTCATCTCAGGCTTGGCCGAAGACGTGGAACGTGCCGATTACTTTCTAAAAACAGGTAACGGGCTTTAAACAGAATCCAGATTGCCGAAGTCAATCGGCAATCCAGATCAAAGATGCCATGCGACCGGTCTGACCGTCACGACGGTAAGAATAGAAATCTTCTTGATTCTCGAATGAGCAGAGACCGCTGTCGTAGATGTGTTGGACGCCTAAATCCAACATTTCCGATTTAACCAGGCCTGCCAAGTCTGCCAAATACTTCTCGGCGCCCTCTTTACTCAACGGCTGAAAGTACTGCTCGTTCTCAGCTTTAAGTTTCACAAAGGCTTCGAGAACATCCTTGCCGACCTCAAAATAGTCTTGACGTATCGCCGGACCGATCCACACCATCAGATTTTCCGGATTTTCCGGCAAAGCAAGCAGGCTTTTAGTCACAATCCCTTCAGCCGCCCCTTTCCAACCGGCATGGATCGCCGTCACCAAGGTCCCTTGGAGATTCGTAACTAAAATAGGAAGGCAGTCCGCTGTCATGACCACTGCGACATGGTTCGGTAAACTACTCCAAGACGCATCCGCAACCACCGGTTCCCAATCCGATACATCCGAGTCATCCAGACAAATCAGTGTCTTGGTATGCTGCTGGTCAAGCCAAAAAGGCTCGGAAGGCAAGTCCGCCAAGCGTTTCAACAATAAACGGTTTTGTTCAACGTCGTCCGTTTGGTCGCCGACATGAGTGGCAAGATTGAAACTATCATAGGGAACCTTGCTGACACCGCCCTTTCGGGTAGTGCACAAGGCTTTGATCTGTTTAGGAGCAGGCCAGTCGGGATGGATAAACATAAGAAAGTATCTAGTTACTCGACTTACAGTGACTGGTTATTGAAATGCCAAACGGCTCAATCCGGAATATCGTCATCGGTCACCCATTCCACTTCAACACCGTAATCGTAATCGAATTCATCGTAGCCGGCATGTTGAGCTTCAAACTCGTCCATATCGTCACGAAGCATATCGATCAAGTTCAGCATATCTTCCGGCATATCGACCTTCCACTTCATCGTTTTACCGGTTACTGGATGAGTCAGGCTTAGCGCCCCTGCATGTAACGCCTGACGCTTGAAGCTTCTCAGAGTTTCCACGAACTCTTCAAGCATCTGCTTCGGAATCCGTAAACGTTTACCATAGACCGGATCACCGACCAAAGGAAAACCAACGGAAGCCATGTGAACACGAATCTGATGAGTACGACCGGTTTCCAACTTAACACGCACACGGGTATGTTCACGGAAGTGTTCAAGGACACGGTAATGGCTCACTGCAGGCTTACCGCCCATCAGACGAATCGCCATTTTCTTGCGGTCCTGGGAACTGCGCCCGATCGGCTTATTGACCGTGCCGCCGGAAATCATTTTGCCGACCACGACCGCATCGTAAATACGTTCAACTGCGTGACGTTGCAACTGCTCGACCAAATGGGTCTGTGCCGGAACGGTTTTCGCCACAACCATCAAACCGGAAGTTTCCTTATCCAAACGGTGTACGATTCCCGCTCTAGGCACTTCACGCAAACGCTTATCATGGAACAGTAATGCGTTCATCAACGTCTGATCCGGATTGCCGGCACCCGGGTGAACCACCAGGCCTGCTGGTTTATTGATGACCATGATGGCATCATCTTCATAGATGATGTCCAGCGGAATATCCTGCGCTTCCAACGAAGTTTCTTCTTCCAGCTCTGCAGTCAGTTCGACTTTTTCTCCGCCCAAAACGGCTTGACGGGGTTTGGTCCAAACTTCTCCGTCAACGGAGACCTTACCCTCTTTTATCCACTGCTGAATACGACTTCTGGAATAGTCTGAAAACAGTGGCGCGATCGCCACATCCAAGCGCTGTCCGATAGAAGATTGGGGAATTTGTGCGTTTAATATCTGCGTACTCAATTGATAGCCTTAAAATACTGTGAAGCGGTTAAACTATGATACAATTTTGATCTTATTCAATTTATGTATTGTAACCTAAGAAACATGAAAAAATCGCTGTTATCCGTTGCGCTGGTCCTGACATTTTCTTTACAAGGTTGTTCCTCCCTTCTTGAGAAACCCGATTCGGAGATGACTGTTGAAGAATTCTACTCCGAGGCCACTTCAGCGTTTGAAAACGAGAGCTGGGATACAGCCATTCAATACTATGAAAAGCTAAAAGCTTATTTTCCCTACGGTAGCTATGCCGAACAATCCTATCTTGAATTGGCCTACTCCTATTACAAATACGACGAACCGGAATCGGCCATCCGTGAACTGGATGAATTCATCAAACTCTATCCGAAGCATAAGAGCTTGGCTTACGCTTACTACCTAAGAGCGATCGCAGCGGATTCCGTTGTCAAAAGCTGGTTGGATCCTTTCATCACGGATCCGGCACACCGTGACATGAAGTCCAGTAAGCGTGCTTTCAAATTTTATGAAGAACTGGTCAAGCGATTCCCTAACACGGACTATGCGAAAAACGCCATGCAGCGCATGATCATTATTCGTAACCGTATGGCAAGGCACGAATTTCAAGTCGCCCAGTATTACTATGATAGAAAAGCGTATTTGGCCGCTGCAAACCGTTGCCGCGTGATCATCGAAGACTATCCTAGTGCCGTCATCAACATGAAAGCTCTCGAGCTGATGAAAGACAGTTATGCTGCATTAGGTATGAAGCAAAACTATCAGGACACCCTGAAGGTGTACGAGTACAACCAGAAGATTCAAGAGCAGGCGGCTCAAGAAGCTAAGGAAATTGAACCCCCCTTCAAAAACAAAGATTCCTGGTGGGACAAAATCATGGATGCAATCTAATCACCCTTAGCCCCATACTTCTCAAAATAAAGACAATAAAAAAGGGAAGCCCGTACGATACGGGCTTCCCTTTTTTAATTCATATTTAAATTAATGGCAGCTTATTCAGAATAGCCACTGGTGATCGGGTAACGACGGTCACGCCCGAATGCACGATGGGTGATTTTAATCCCCGGTGCCGCTTGACGACGTTTGTATTCACTGCGGTCGATCAATCGAATCACGCGGCGTACTTCTGCTTCGTCATAACCAAGTTCGCTAATCTCTTGCGGCGTCTTGTCCTGCTTGACGTAGGCCTTGATGATCGCATCCAACACTTCATAATCCGGCAAAGAGTCCTGATCTTTCTGATCTGGGCGTAATTCCGCCGACGGCTCACGCGTAATTACACGTTCCGGAATCACTTCCGATATTGTATTGCGGTAACGAGCCAAACGGTAAACTGTGGTTTTAGGAACATCCTTAAGTGGTGAAAAACCGCCGACCATATCGCCATAAAGAGTGGAATAACCAACGGCCACCTCACTCTTGTTACTCGTAGCCAACACCATCTTACCGGTTTTGTTAGAAAGCGCCATCAACAAGGTACCACGGATACGTGCCTGAAGATTCTCTTCAGTCACATCTTCCTCATAACCCGCAAACGCTTCCGACAAAGTTGTCTCGAAAGCGTTATACATCGGTTCAATTGGCATGACGCTGTATTTAACACCCATGGTGTTAGCTTGTTTTTCGGCATCTTCGATACTGATTGCGGCTGTATAGCGGAACGGCATCATCACGGCCTCAACCTTGTCCGCACCCAGAGCATCCACCGCGACCGCTAACGTCAGCGCCGAATCAATGCCGCCCGACAACCCCAGAAGCACCCCAGGGAATCCATTTTTACGGACATAGTCCTGAACGCCGAGAATCAAAGCCTGATAGATGCGAGCATCCCGGTCATGCAAAGGCGATATTTGCCCTGGAAGTACGGTCACGATACTGTCCGTTTTTGAGAATTCAACGGCAACCAAAGACTCTTTGAACTCTTCGGCCTGCGCCATTACCTCACCATCGGCAGACATCACAAACGAACCGCCGTCGAACACCAACTCGTCCTGACCGCCAACCTGATTCACGTAGACCACCGGCTTTTTCACTTCGTCGACTCGCCGAGTCACAACATCAATCCGGTCCTGATGCTTCTCAAAAGAGAAAGGCGATGCATTAAGGTTCAGCAACACATCCGCTCCCGCCTCGGCAGACTGTGCCGCAGGCGAGATCTTCCAAATATCTTCACAGACTAAAACACCAAACTTAATGCCTTTGAACTCTACCACGCAAGGCTGATTTCCGGCGGAAAAGTACCGGTATTCATCAAACACGCTGTAATTTGGAAGATTCTGTTTTATGTAACTTGCCTGGATCAGACCATCTTCAATCCAAGCTGCCATATTGAAACGCTCTCCAAGGTCGTCCATCATCGGATAACCAATCACCATAACCACATCTTTAACACGTTCGCAAAGTGTCGACAACGCCTTATTGATCTGCACATACAGACCTTCGCGCAGCAGCAAATCCTCCGGTGGATAACCGGTTAGAGTCATTTCCGGAAACACCACGATATCTGCATTCAAATCCTGTTTAGCCTGTTGAGCCGACTCAACGATTTTCTCGACATTTCCCGAGATATCACCCACAACCGGATTAATCTGTGCCATCACGACGGTTACATTTTGCGTCATATTCGTCTCTTTTCAGCCATTCATGAAAATAGCGGGTTGAAACAACCCGCCGTTATGTCCCTTAGGACAACTGTTCCAACATCGCAGAACCTAAATCGGCAGGTGAACGTACGACCGTCACACCAGCAGATTCCAATGCAGCAAACTTGGCTTCCGCTGTTCCTTTCCCACCGCTGACGATTGCCCCGGCATGCCCCATGCGCTTGCCTGGAGGTGCCGTCACGCCAGCGATGTAAGCTACAACCGGCTTAGTGACATGTTCTTTAATGAAGGCGGCGGCGTCTTCTTCCGCTTGCCCACCAATTTCACCTACCATGATGATCCCTTCGGTTTGAGGATCTTCCTGGAACAAGCTCAGACAATCGATAAAATTCATTCCCTGAATCGGGTCACCACCGATACCGACACAAGTCGACTGACCCAAACCGTTTTGCGTGGTCTGATGAACTGCTTCATAAGTCAGCGTTCCGGAACGCGATACGACGCCGATCTTACCAGGCAAGTGGATATGCCCCGGCATAATCCCGATCTTGCAGCCGTTACCGTCATTGCCAGGAGTGATCAGTCCCGGACAGTTCGGACCGATCAGATAAGCGTCCGATTTTTCAAGAACCGCTCGAACTTTCAACATATCCGCAACCGGAATTCCTTCGGTAATACAAGTAATGACTTTGATGCCCGCCGCAATCGCCTCAATGATCGAATCTGCTGCAAATGGAGGTGGCACATAAATCATCGACGCTTCTGCACCGGTCTGCTCAACCGCTTCACGAACGGTATTAAACACTGGCAGGTCAAGATGTGTCTGGCCGCCTTTCCCCGGCGTCACGCCGCCAACCATTTTGGTTCCGTAGGCAATTGCCTGTTCGGAGTGGAAAGTCCCCTGTTTACCGGTGAATCCCTGACAAATTACTTTGGTGTCTTTGTTGATCAAAATACTCATTATGCTGATACTCCTGCTGCTTCCACCACTTTCTTAGCAGCATCCGCCAAACCATCTGCGGTGATGATACTCAAACCGCTTTGCGCCAATTTTTCTTTACCCAATTCGACGTTGGTACCTTCCAAACGCACCACAACCGGAATCGTCAGTCCGACTTCTTGTACCGCTTGAATGATTCCATCCGCAATCAAATCACAACGAACTATTCCGCCGAAAATATTCACCAGAATCGACTTCACTTCCGATGAGGAAAGAATCAGCTTAAAAGCTTCCGAAACGCGTTCAGGCGTAGCGCCGCCACCAACATCCAGGAAGTTCGCAGGTTCACCACCGTTCAGCTTAATCAAATCCATAGTTGCCATCGCCAGACCGGCTCCGTTCACCATACAACCGATGTCGCCGTCCAGGGCGATGTAGTTCAACTGGTGCTCGGACGCCTTAGCTTCACGTTCGTCTTCCTGTGAGAAATCACGCATTTCTACCAGTGCAGGTTGACGGTACAAAGCGTTGGAGTCGATATTCACTTTTGCATCCAGAGCAACCAATTCATTATCCGCCGTACGGATCAAAGGGTTGATCTCGACCTGGGAGACGTCTTTATCCAATGCCAACTGATAGAATCGCTGCATCAACTGACCGATCTGCTTGAACGCGGTTCCCGTCAGACCCAACGCAAACCCGATCTCACGGCATTGGTATGGCATAACGCCGACAGTCGGGTCGATATGCACGCTCAAAATTTTCTCTGGAGAAGTTTCGGCCACCTCTTCGATATCCATACCACCTGCAGCGGAAATGATGAAAGTGTGCGTACGGCTGACACGGTCCACCACCAGACTCAGATACAGTTCTTCTTCAATCGCTAACGTCTCTTCAATCAACAGACTGTTGATCGGTAATTTCTTACCGGCAGTCTGAATCGTCGCCAAAGAACTTCCCAATAGTTGCGAAGATACTTCGTGTGCCTGTTCACGGCTCTTGACCAACTGTACGCCGCCCGCTTTACCACGGGCACCCGCATGAATCTGAGCCTTGACGACCCAAGCCTCTCCTGGCAATGCATCCAACGCCGCGTCCAGTTCGCTCAACTGGGTAATCAACTGCCCTTTCGGCACGCCGATACCATACTCTTCAAATAAAGACTTGGATTGATATTCGTGTAAATTCATTTAAAAAAACGTCTCCGGTTTCCCGTCCACCCTGACCGCTATCGACAGCCTTTTTGAACGATAACTAGTAATGAGCCTTCAAAAATCACGAGATCATCACGTGTCTTTTTCTTAAAGGCTTATAGCAAGATAAAAATTGCTTTTATTGTATGATTTTTGGACAATGATTGCACCAACAATTCATTGTGAGAGCGCCGTGAGAGCCATTGTTTTTCTGCTATTTGTAATTCTTGTTTTCCTGATCCTGAAATTCACCCTGAACCGGGTTATTGAAATCCGCCAACGCAACCGCGAAGCGGAGCAGAAAACCGATGGAAAAAAACCGTCCGATTCAGACCCGCAATCGATGGTTCGCTGCGCCGAATGCGGCATCCACCTACCACAATCCGAAGCCTTCTACGATGGCAAAGACACATTCTGTAGTGAAGGCCATATGCGTGACTTCCATAAAAAACACGGAGCCGACCGTACTTTCGACGACACCTCCGACTAAGAAACCCTATGAGCTGCCGTGTTCCGGTTAAGAGTGGATCGCGAGAATCTTAGCCTTAAAAATCACCGTCTGACCGGCAAGAGGATGATTGAAATCGATAATGACTTTGTCGCCGTCGACTTCATGAACCTTTCCGGGAATCTCTTCGCCGGTCGGTGTATTGAAACCGATCACATGCCCTTCTTCCAAAGGCATATCCGCCGGAAAGTCGCTTTTCGACATTGTCTGAAGGTTCGCCGGATCCGGCTGCCCAAATCCCTGTTCAGGCGGAATGGTAAAGGTTCCGGTGGTTCCTACTTCCAAACCGATCAACAGTTCATCCAGTTTATTCAAAAACGTCCCGTCACCAATGGTAAAACGGAAGCTTTCGCCCTCTCCGGTCTCCTCGACGACCACGCCATTAGGCATGGATAACTGAAAACTAATTTCTACGTCGCTATTTTCCTGAACCAACGGCGGCGTATCGCCATTAAGCTGATTTTGTGTTTCGTTTGCGGATTCTTGCACTTTTTTGTCCTTTCTTTAACGCTTGTTCGCTCGGATCTCCGGCGACCACCACACGGTTACGCCCCAACTCTTTGGCTTGATAGAGCGCCTGATCGGCCGCCTTAATAACTTCTTCCGGCGTTTTCATCTCTTTGGTCTTCTGAGCCACCCCCATACTCACGGTCACCTTGGTTGAGGTTTCCTTACCGTTATGTTTAAAGCTCAGATTGGTCTGCTCGACCTCTTTTCTCAACGCATCCATAACCGGACGCACCTGTTCCGGCGTCTTACCGACAAACAGCACCGTAAATTCCTCACCACCGAAACGGAACGCTTTCCCTCCGGAACCGACACCGTTCAGTACACGGCTGACTGTGCGTAAAACCAAATCACCGATATCATGCCCGTAGGTATCGTTGAACTTCTTGAAATGGTCAATGTCGATCATCACCACCGTATATTTTCGCGTCAGCCCCATGAACGATTCGAACAAGGCTCGACGTCCAGCCATACCCGTCAACTCATCGGTATAGGCAATCTTATGCGCATCGAACACCAGTGAAAGCATAATCATCAGACCGGAGATCGTCGCCATCCATTCCAACACGCCGTATTCGCCCGGCTGGTTCAGGCCATATGCCATCAACACCAAAACGAACAGGACAACGACATCCAGCACTTTCGCTTTGTGCATCATCGCCAGACGGATCACCAGAATATTCGCCACCAACAAGATCACCACACTGCCAACCATCGGAACCTTGATCGGGAAAGTCGGATCGATACTAACTGGCGTCGTCAGATGGGTGACGAACTCAACCGGCATATTCTGCATCACCCAGTAAATACCTGCTGCCTGAGCGGCGAAGCCCCCTAATAAGAGCAAGTTGTAGACATTATGCTTGACCCCTTTTTCAGGAACCAGCACCCACAGCAGCAGGTTAAGCGGAAGAAGTACACTTAATAAAGGGAATACCACTTGCATCGACGGGTCGGTCAACTGGGTTGGAACGAAATAGCTTAACGCCAGAACAACGATACTGACACTGACCAGCAACAAGACCGCCTGCATACGATTGAGGAAAACACTGATGAAAGCACCGATACCTGCAACCGCATAAGGTGCATAGAAGAGCAGGGATTGCCAGCCTAAAGGCCAGGATTGGATACTAGAGGCCTGCCAGATTGCGAAGCCGCTCAATAAAATCAACCAGATATAGTGTCGAACCAAACCAAGCACCTTTTTTAATAAGAATGAATGTTCAAATCAAAGCCGAACTTTACCATTTTCGGAACATTTCCGCTAAGGTTTGAAGGGATAAAAAACCACAATTTTGAAACACTAGGAATATTTCGTTCGTCTCAAAAACAAACAGGCCTGGAGGTTAGAACCAACCAGGCCTGTTCACTTTCAGAACACGTTCAACTGTACCAAAATAGAATTAACCGAAATCAAACGACCTTAACTCTTACCGAAGAACGAGAACTTCTCTTCCGGTTGGTCGGTACATTTGATTCGCCACTCCAAGGCGTACTCGCAATTCTTGCCGCCGATGCATTCAAAATCCTGCTTGGCGAATTCGGAAGACTTTCCGGCCTTACGTAATAGATATTTATAACCCGTCGGGCACAGGTCTTTTGCTTGACGTCTTAAAGACCAGCTGTCGTAACTGGTGAATGGCTCATGGTAAAACTCAGTGAGAAAAAAAGTTTCTTTATCAATCTCTTGGGTTTGTACCGTTGAACAGGCCGACATTGTCAGAACTGCCGCAACAATTGTGAACAGGCCTGTCAGTTTTAAAATTGGTTTCATCATCAAGACAATCTACATGTTTGGGTTAAAATTATTCGATTCAATGCCGCACAAAAAAGCCGACAACATCACATTCCGGCCGACGGCAACGTCGTAGGCAAAGGCTCTTCCTTAATGCCTTTTTCGGAAATAATATAACACATATTGGTGTGTAACTTTTTGCCGTTCACCAACAAAGAAGCACCGTAATTGTCTTCCGGGTTCAAACGGATATCGCCCTTGTAGACTTTCAACAACTTACCGCTCATACAACTGTAAACTTCAACCGTACGATTCAACCCGATCCAGTCCGACTGGATGTTCTTGGCGCTATTGGTCACCTTCTCGCACCCGGTCGTTCCCACTGCCAACATGGCAACGGCAGAAATCAAACCCACACCCTTGATTACATTCGATAACATCATCCTGTGTTCCTACTTATGGATTAATCTTGCGGAATGCCCGCTTCGTCTTCAGGCGCTTTATTCGGGTTTTTGGCCGAATGCTTCAGGCCTTCCCAAGCGTTGGTGTAGGTTTCCTTATCACCCAGTTTCTTCGCTTTCTCATAACCGGTCTTACTACCGTCGACCACATCATCAGCAACACCAGAAGCGGTTTCCTTGGTCGATTCCCAAGCTTTCGCGGCATCCTCTTTGATATTTTCCCAAACACCCGCCTGAGCGCCAGTCGCCACTTGAGTCAGCATCAAACCGCTAAAAACCAATCCAATCCACTTTGATTTCATATTTTCTTTCCCTTCTTTGGAAGCATCTAATAACAATGGTTAAAGAATAAGGCCAAAAGCCCGAATTTCAAGTCCCCAAAAACTACATTTCAATGCCGTCTTGCGCCTTGATACCCTTTTCAAATGCATGTTTTACCAATTTCATTTCAGTCACCGTATCCGCCACTTCAATCAATTCCGGCGGCGCACCTCGACCAGTAATCACCACATGCTGCTGATGAGGCCGGTTCAAAACGTCTTCTTCGATGTCGTTCCAATCCAGATAACCGTAACTCAAGGCGATGTTCAACTCGTCGAGAACCACCAGATCAAACGATTCGTCCTGCAGGTATTTACGCGCCTCATTCCAGGCAATGCCGCAAATCTCGATATCGCGGCTACGATCTTGAGTATCCCAGGTAAAGCCTTCGCCCATCGCCTTGAAGACAACCTCGTCCGGAAAACGCTTGAAGAACTTCTCTTCGCCTGTCGTCATCGCCCCTTTAATGAACTGGATAACCGCCACCTTCATGCCGTGACCCAGCGCTCTGGCCACCATTCCAAACGCCGAACTGCTCTTGCCCTTGCCGTCGCCGGTATTGACCACCAATACACCACAATCCTGGTCAGACGCAGAAATCCGACTATCCATATAAGCCTTTCGGCGTTTCATGATCTGATTATGCTTTTCATCCGTAATCGTAACGGCCATGGCTTTCTATCCGCTTAGAGGTCTGTTGAAAGGCCTCAGTTTAACACGTCGGCCGAAAACCAAAAACGCTATACTATGCAAAATACTCACATCTTGAGACTGATGAAAAGAAAGCTATTGATTATCGGCTATGTCTGGCCGGAACCTAAATCCTCCGCCGCCGGAACCCGCATGATGCAACTCATCGAGCTGTTTCAACGGCACGACTGGCAGATTACATTCGCTAGCCCGGCGGCCTTGGGTGAACACAGGGAAGATTTGAACACCCTGGGCATCGACGAACAACCGATTGAACTCAACAGCGCCAGTTTCGACGTTTTTGTCAGCCAACTCCAACCGGATACGGTTGTGTTTGACCGCTTCATGATGGAAGAGCAGTTCGGTTGGCGCGTCGAGAAACATTGTCCGAATGCTCTGCGGATACTCAATACCGAAGACCTTCACAGTCTGCGCGAAGCCCGTCAGCAACGCCTGAAAAACTTGCTCAAAAAAGAGAATGAAGACCTGTCGCCCTTATGGGACAACACCGCCGAAACCCTGTTCGACATAATGGCGGACAACGACTTGACGCAAAGGGAAGTCGCCTCCATTTTCCGCAGCGACCTGACCCTGATGATCTCCGAATTCGAAACCAGACTTCTACAACAGGCCTTCCAGGTTTCACCTTCACTGCTATTCACACTGCCGTTTCTGTACGATAGCGACCGTTTGCCGGAAATGCCGGACGATACACAACGCCAACACTTCGTTTTCATCGGTAACTTTCGCCACGCCCCCAACTGGGACGCCGTACTCTGGCTGAAAACGGCTATCTGGCCGAAAATCCGCCAAGCGTTACCGCAGGCAGAACTGCATGTCTACGGCGCTTATCCCGCTAAAAAAGTCACCGACCTGAACAACCCAAAACAAGGTTTTCTTGTCAAAGGCTGGGCCGAAGACGCTTTGCTGGTTCTCAGCCAGGCCAGAGTATGTCTAGCACCTTTGCGATTTGGAGCCGGCATCAAAGGCAAATTGGCAGAAGCCATGCTGTGTGGCACACCCAGCATCACTACTCCCATCGGAGCGGAAGCGATGCTGCCTCAAGATGCCAGCCGATCGGATTGGCCGGGATTGATTGCAACCGATGAAGACGCCATCGCTGAAGCCGCAATTGAGCTTTACCAAAACCAGACTTTATGGCAAAAAGCGCAATCCAAAGGCAAATCACTCGCTAAAGAACGTTACTGCAACGCCCAACAGGGCGAAGCTCTGATTGAACGGATCGAAGAAATACTTGCTGCCTTGGAAAGGCATCGAAAACAAAACTTCATAGGCTCGATGCTGCGTCATCACCAACATAAAAGCACTCAATACATGGCACAATGGATTGAAGCGAAAAACAGAAAACCGGAATGAAAACAGATGACTCAAGAAGATAAAACGGACAAACAGTCAGACAATACGCCGAAACGCCCGCAACCCAACAACCCGTTGCACGGCATCACACTAAAAGAAATCGTCACCCAATTACATTCGCAATACGGTTGGCAAGAGCTGGCGGAACGCATTCCGGTTCGCTGTTTCCAGAACAACCCCAGCATCAAGTCCAGTCTAACGTTTTTAAGAAAAACCCCTTGGGCACGGGAAAAGGTTGAGGAGCTCTATATCCAGGCCAGTCAAAACTGGGGCAAATACAAAAAACAGGGCAAAAAATAAAGAACTTACGAAGCCTCAAACATTCTAAAAGACAATAAAAAAGGGAGTTCGTTTAAACGAACTCCCTTTTTCTTTCCCCCTCTTAAAAAGCAGAGGTTCTCTTACGACTTATTTGAATTAAAGCGTCGAGATGTAGTCGGCAACCGCCTGAATATCATCGTCGCTCAAGCCGGACGCCATCGGCGCCATCATTGCAGTCATCGCGCCCATCTGCTCACCGGCTTTATACTTAGCCAACTTGCTGGCAATGTCCGCTTTGCTCTGACCAGCCAATTTCGGTCCTACACCACCTTCACCGTTCGGACCGTGACAGCCGACACAAGTTCCATAGATGCTCGAACCGTTCTTCGCCGCACTGACAGCTTCTGTAGCAGCCGCCTGAGCTTCTTGCTTAACCTCTTCTACCTTATCCGCAACCGGAGCAGCCGATTCAGGCATAGGTTCCGGTTCAGGCATGGCTGCTGGAGCTGGAGCCGGTTCAGGCATCGGAGCCGGAGCCGGTTCAGGCTGTTTTACATCCGCCGCTTTAGGCTGATCCGGTGCAGGAGCCGATACGCCAGCTCCGCTGTCCGATGAATAACTTCCTTCCTCATCACTTGAACAGCCCGTCAAAGCCAATGCGGAAACCATGCCAATCGCCAAACACAATGGCTTGATAGACGAACGATTCAATAAAGCGCTTAATTGTTCCATGTTCCTTTTCCTTCCTGGTTATTATGAATGGAGACCTGAAATAGGTTATATCTTGCAGTCATTATGCAGAAAACTGCCTCAAATTGTAAATCAATAATTCTAATTACGTATCAATTTAGATTTTGATGCCTATTTATTCTCTAGAAAGAATCCACCTTCTCCATTCAAAGCACTCTTACTCAAACCACTTTGCAACGACGTCTTTAGTCGGAACTGAACCGGAATGCACAACCTTTTCATCAATCACGACCGCTGGCGTCGACATAACACCGTAAGCGGCGATTTCAGCGAAATCTTCAACCTTAACCAGTTCGATCCCAACACCATGCTCAGAGGCTGCCCTCTCAATGAGCTTGGCAGTTGCATCACAATTCGCACAGCCGCTTCCCAAAACTTTGATGACTAGTTTATCCGACGAGTCGGAACCACAGCATCCCGTTCCCGACACACCTTTCTTAGAATCACCGGAACAACAAGCGCTCTCTTTTTCTGCAGGCGCAGACGAGCAACAAGAATCTTTACTCTCTTCACCACAACAACTGCTTTCAGTCGTGCAACACGATGCACCTTTTCCATCTTTATTGAAAAAGTTCGCTGGAGGGCACCACCCAGTGTATGTGGATTGTAGAGCGTTTAAGCCCGCCAACAACGTCAACCACAACCACGTCGGCTTTGTCAGATCCACTTGCCCTGTAAAATGCGCCAAGATCAGCGGAACCAAAATCATCAACGCCAACAGGCGCATCATTGCATTACCTTTCATTTTTTTACTCCTGAATAGCATCAAGCTAAATAAAAATTAAACAACCAACCCACCAACGTAAACGACACAGCCAGAATACCAATGAAAATCGCCAACGCAGGCCATTGAATCACTTTGCGAAGAATCAACAATTCCGGCAGAGACAGAGCTGCAATACTCATCATCAACGCCAGACTGGTACCGATCGGAACGCCTTTGTTTAGCATCGCTTCGATGACCGGAATCACCCCCGTCGCATTCGAATACAAAGGAACCCCCACCACTACCGCTGCCGGAACCGTCCACCAACTCTCCGACGAAGACAACGTTGATACGATCCACTCTTCCGGGACGTAACCGTGAAACCATGCACCGATGGCAATACCGATCAATACCCATTTCCAGATGCGTTTCACAATCTCTTTCACTTCAGACAGAGCGAAAGAGTGTCGCTGTGGCAAAGACATTTTTGAAGAGGCCTGTCCATTTTCGTCTGTCTGGCGGCTCTGGATATTCCAGACATAAGACTCCACGTAACGTTCCAGTTTGAAAAAGTCCATTATCCAAGAACCGACATAAGCCACCACCACACCGGCCAATACATACAACAATGCGACTTTCCAACCCAAAATACTCGCCAAAATCACCACGGCCACTTCATTGATCATTGGACTCGCAATCAGAAAAGCAAACGTCGTACTCAAAGGAATGCCCGCTTCAACGAAACCGATAAACAATGGAACCGACGAACAGGAACAGAACGGTGTCACTGCCCCCAAACCGATTGCCAAGCTTTTGGACATCCATTTGGGCTTACCTTTAACGATGTCGCGTACTTTTTCCGGCGATACCATTGCACGCAACAACCCCATCACATAAATGATCACAACCAGAAGAACGAAGATTTTCACAACGTCCATAACAAAGAATTGCACGGCCTGACCCAACTGCGATCCGGCATCCAATCCGATTACCTGATAAGCGATCCAGTTACCGAAACTTTCGAACATAACCCTGCTCTCCTTTGCTAGATTTCGTCAAAGGCTCTGAATGAATCATCACCTCTCTACCTTTATTATATTTGCTTAAACAAATATAATAAAGGGCGCGGATTTAAAAAAGCTTTCAATAAAAAACCAAACCGCAAAAACGCAGCGACGAAACCTAAAGAATCAGGTCACCAAATCCCCAGATCAACGTTCCGGCCACGACAGTAACATGTGAAAGAAACACTTTTTTTCTATGCCATTTGGACGGCGTCAAGTCCGGCATATCATCGTCCGCTTCCACTTTCTCCAAACGCTGGTAGAGCACATCCAACTCACCGTGCAATAACGCATACTCGCTCATCACTGAAAACAACACCACCAGACTCCCGAAGCGCGCAAACCACAATGGGTCCAAAACCACACCAAAAACCAGGCCGGTCAACCCCATCAGCCAGGCGATGACCAATAACAATCCGCTTTTCTTACGAAACATAACATCCCCAACCCCATTTTCAAACCCCGGCAGGCCTGCCCGGATTTGAAATGAGTTGTTTAAAAGTACAACAACTTGATTAGATTTTACCTTGAACAAATTGAAAAGTAAGGAATTGTGAAAGAATGTTGCCAAAGTTTATGGAGCAACAATCACGCGATTTCTGCCGGTTTGTTTTGCAACATAAAGAGCTTTGTCAGCCATATGCTCGACCTGACTAATGGTGCTGTGGTAGGACTTATACTCACAAATTCCGATACTGACACTGACTTTGATTTCCTGGTCTGCAACCTGAATGTTCGTCTTTTCTACAATGGCCCGGATTCTCTCAGCTGAAATTCTGGCCATTTCCTTACCCGTACCAGGAAACAAAACTAAAAATTCCTCCCCTCCCAAGCGGAAGACATAATCACTCTCTTTAACGGAATTTTTGATAATCCTTGCCACCCGTTGTAAAACGACATCCCCCGCTTGATGACCGTATGTATCGTTAACCTGTTTGAAGTGATCTATATCAAGCATCATCGCACTCAAAACAACGTCAGTACCTTTCATATCTCCTGTCATTTGGTGACACACTTCATCATAAGCACGGCGATTCATCAGACTGGTTAAAGGATCTGTTCTTGCCGACACTTCCGCAATATGACGTTCCTTTTCGTTCTCCTTCACACGATCAATTAGAGCAAAAGCCAACAAAATAGAATCTAAAACCATGCTGAACTCAATCGCCCTAAAACCAAGTACCGTATAAGGCATAACCGCTGTTATTGACAGCACTGTAATCACACCGCCAGTCATAGCCAATATTTTTCCAAACAGAACAAAACGCGAAGAAAAGTTTCCTTTCAAAAACGACAGCCAAGATACCAACAAACAATAGAAACCAAACACTAGTGCCAATATGATCGCAACCAAAATATGGTAGGAATAGCCTGATAAAAGAGTAATCACATAGATAATCAAAAACATGACAATCATCGTGTTTACCACTTTATGCGCCCACGGAATGGTATTTTTAAGGCTCAAAAACGATCGATAGAAAAACAACCCGGCGATAGAAAATGCAAAGATGGTGAAAGACAACATCCAATTCTGAACAGTTGGATAATCATTCCAAAATAACTCAAAGGTATAACCGTTATAGGCTGCGTTCATCAACAAAAACAACATCAAATACAGCACATAAAAGCCGTAATAGTTCAATCGAATAATGATAAAAATCACAAGATGATACAAAATCATCACAAAAATCATTCCGTACACGAATCCTGTCACAGTCGAATCTTCCGCCTGTTTTTGTAACAGGCTCTCCCGATCCAGAACCGAGATCGGCACAACAAACGGATCATGGCTTTTAACTTCCAGATAGACCGTCGATATTCCGGTTGCGAAATTATGTTCAATGTTCGGGAAACGACTCTCTACCGCTCGATTTTCAAAACGATATGCGTCTCCCGTTTTATATTTATCCACCCTGCCTGACGGCGATTCGATTCGAACCTTAATACTATCCAGCCATGGCATTTCAAAGACTAAAAGACGTCTAACAGGCTCTTCTTCATGATTCACAAGTCTGAAACGAAAATAAAATGTTGATGATGTAAAACTGCGTTCAAACACAGCACTGCCTACAGGCTTAAAAGACGATTCAGGCAAATAAGAAACTGTATTTAGATCCAACTGGTTATCAGTCTCTTCCAGATAATTGACTGATTTTCCGATATGATATTGCGGCTTTGAAATATCCAGTGCAATTTCAGAGGCTGAAACGCTACCTGAAAAAAACACAAAGAAAAGAATCAACACTTTCAAGAGGTTAAACATCAAAGCAACTACGACTTATTGTTAATGTGGTACGCAATATTACCACATAATTTTTCTGTATAAATCCTCTAAATTCTCTCCCTCCTTCAATAAAACTTATAGAAAAAACCGAAATACACTGTTTTTCATATTGAAAAACAAAGTGTTATGGTAGGTTTTTCTATAATTCCTTCTTTTTAAAAAAAACATAAATTTTTCTAATTAGTCACAAAAATCCATAAAAAACATCAGCTCTAGAAATTTGACACTTATTTTCCATTCAAATAGCATGGATTTGAGAATGGCTTACGACCGAATCATCTGACCACAATCAAAAACGGGAGATTCACCATGAAAAAATGGATTTCAATACTTTTCTCGACTCTCCTATGGCCTCTATCCATCTCAGCCTCTCCCCCGACTTACATCCAAGGTGAATCAATTTTTATAGAAACCGGTGTCACGCAACCCGACCGCACACCCACCTGGTACGCACCGATGGTTGCCAAACCCTATGCTCCAGTGTTCGAGATGCTGGCCACGCGAGGAACACGTGGCAGATACAATGCCTATACTTATGCCGTCACCATCAAAGACATGATCAAATGGCACGGTCACGACTGCGAAGGCACCTCTCATGCCGCTGCCGCTGCCAAGGTTGCATTCGGAATATTGTTTCCCGACGGTATCATTGATCGCAGTGTTCTTTGGGGAATCAGCGGTACCTCGCCTTGCTGGTCGGATGCAGTGGCGTTCTTGACCGGCGCTCGGCTTCAATACGGTAATTTGGGCTATTTCAAAAACAAGGATTACGGCCACGCCATCCTCCTCTACCGGGAAGATACCAATATGGCGGTTCTGGCAACCTGGAAGCAAGGCATCAATAACATTCCGGGCGAACCCGTCGTTTTGCCTGGGAAAATAAACTGGAAACCTAAAATAGACATGCAAAAGGTGATCGATTTGAAAAAAGAGGTCAAAAAAGCGGGAGGCAAACCCGACCCTTATCAGGTCGACCAGTTACGGTATTACCAATGGGCTCACGTCAACGACGTATTGAGCCACCCTTTGGAAGACAGCTACCAAGCCAAAATCATCAAAAACTTTAAATGGGAAGACTGGATAGATCCCAAGAAAGTGATTGTTTCACCACATAAAAGAGGCGACATTCCCCTTAAGAACTACCCATACCGTGATCGTCCAATCCAACAACCACCGGCTTCTGAATAGCCAAACGGATTCAACATAAAAACCCGACAGGCCTGCCGGGTTTCTAATTTCTCGGCTTGATCGAACGCCCGGCCTTTTCCAGCAAAGGCTCTTCCGGCCAACGATGTTTCGGGTAGCGACCGCGCATCTCCTTGGCGACCTCGAAGTAGGAACTTTTCCAAAAATTCTCCAAATCCGAAGTCACTTGAATCGGCCTTCTTGCCGGAGACAACAGTTCGAATGTTAAAGGCACCGCCCCCCAAGCCAATCTCGGCGAGGCCAACTCTCCGAAGAGTTCCTGCAACTGAACGGACACCGTCGGATTCTGGCCGACAGCGTAACGAACCGCCACCTTCTTGCCGGATGGTGCAACATAACGTTCCGGCGCTTCCTGCTCCAACACCTGCTGCATCTCATAAGGTAACTGCGCTTGCAGAATCGAAAGCAGATCGATTTTCTTCAAAGCCTTGACGCTGTCCACACCCGCCAGATAAGGCCCCAGCCATTCCTCAAGGTTTTCGAGCAACCAGGCATCCGAGAAATCCGGCAACCCTTTCTCACACGCTCCGTCCTGTGATGCCAGCCAACGAACACGGTTCAACCAGGCCTGGTTGGTTTCATTCCACGGCAAAAGCGATAGCTTTTTGGCTTTAACCGTTTCCAACAAACATTGCTGAAGAGCCGCTTCGTCTTTTTCCTGTAACCGCTCTTCCGCCAGGACCAACGCCTGATAACGACGCTGCACAGAACCGATGACCTCATTGCGCGCCTCGTCATACTGGTACACCGTTCCCTCGTCGATGTGCCCGGCGAACAGCGTTTCAATCTCATTCTTATCAAGTGGTGCCGCCAGAAACACCCGCCCTTCACGTGCCTGACCGTCGATATTCGCAACTGCCAGACAAGATTCCCGGCTCAACGGATCGGACTCTTCCAGAGTAGCGCCTCGACCGTTGGAAAGCAGATAACGATGCCCGCCCTTTCGCTGCAACGCCACGCGATCCGGAAACGCTTGCGCCACCAATTTTCCAACTTCGTTTTGCAGGAACGCCGAATCGTATTCTTCGGTCTTGCCACTCAAGCCCAACTGCCTCTGCCAGTTACGACTGTTCAACAAGGCCTGTTCCATGGCGGAAACCAGAATCGGGTATTCACGTTTGGCCCGGTTACGGTCGTCACGGTACGCCTGCATGGCCAAAACCCGGATGGTCAGGTCGGCACCGGAATCCCGGTCTTGCAGCACGTCCCGTTCCGACAGCAAGGCGGCGACATCGCACGCCAAACGTGTTATCTGTTCGGATTGCGTCTTCTTGGCAGCCAACAACAGTTTCGCCAACCTTGGTGAACAGGCAAACGCCATCGCCTGTTCACCCAGATCAGTGATCTGGCCTTTGTCATTCAGCAGATCCAACTGCGCCAGCAGTTGCTGTGCCTGCTGGAAATGCGTCGCAGGCGGTTCTGTCAGCCAACGCAATGACTTAACATCGTGCACGCCCCATTGCGCCAGCTCCAGACACAAATCGGACAGGTCTGTGACCAATATCTCTTCGGCTTCAAAAGGTGCCAGTTGAACTTGCTGAGATTCGCTCCACAAACGGTAACAGACACCGGCATAAAGACGCCCGGCACGTCCTTTTCGCTGTTCGGCCGAAGCTGCTGAAATACGCTGTGTCTGTAAACGGCTCATGCCGCTGTTCACGTCATAGAACAATTTGCGCGCGAATCCAGAATCGACCACGCAGTCGATGCCCTCTATGGTTAAACTGGTTTCGGCTATATTGGTGGTGAGGACGATCTTGCGTCGTCCTTTCGGATCCGGTTGAATCGCCTGATCCTGCTGTTCCGGCTTCAAACCGCCGTACAGCGGTAAAACCGTAAATTCGTTTTCATTGAGCGATTCCTGCAAGGCCTGCTGGGTTTGTTTGATTTCGCCCTGGCCTGCCAGGAATACCAACATGTCCTTTTCAGACTGTTGAAGCGCCTGCAAAACCGAACTCTTCAGCAAAGGCAGAACATCCCATTTGAATTTCGAATTGCTTGGCAAGGTTTGCGGCAGGTAATGCGTCGCCACCGGATAGGCTCGTCCTTCAGAACGAATGACCGGCGCACCGTCCAGAAATTCGCTGACCGCTTCGGTGTCAATGGTGGCCGACATCACCAGCATTTTCAGCTCTTCGTTCAAAGCAGACTGGCTGTCCAGACACAAAGTCAACGCCAAATCGGCGTGGATCGAACGTTCGTGAAACTCGTCAAAAATCACCAAAGCGACATCACCGAGTTCCGGGTCAGATTGAATTCGGCGAGTCAGAATCCCCTCGGTGACGATCTCCAAACGGGTCTTTTCGGAAAGCACCCTTTCGTTACGCACCTGATAACCGATCCTCTCACCAACCTTCTCACCCAACTGTTTGGCTAAGTAACGGGCGATCGAACGCACCGCCAGACGACGCGGTTCCAGCATAACGATTTTCTTGCCCGCATTTTGTTCGGATTTGAACCAGTCGGACAGCAAAATCGCCAGTGGAACTGCGGTCGATTTCCCGGCACCAGGATCAGCCTGCAACACCACATTGGAAGACGAAGCTACAGTGGAAACGATTTCGGACAGTAACGGTGAAATGGGTAGATTATTCATAAGAGACAAAGTCTTAGATCACATTCTTAAACTGCTATAACGCTTTCAACTGCTTTTCAAGGCGCTGAATCGAAACCGGTTTCAGGGTTTTCAACGGCTGCGCGAACATCGAAATCCGCAGCTCTTCAATCAGCCAACGGACTTCAATCAGCCCCGGATGATTATGATAGGCTTCGTTATGCGCAAACTCCGCATAACGATCCAATAACGGTTGAATCTGACGGATCGCCACCTGATCTTTACTCGGATCCTGATCGATCTTTTCAAGCCGCTTCTCCAAAGCCGTCAGATAACGCGGCAATTGCGACAGCCACTGCGACGGCGTATCCGCCACAAAATCGGGAGTGATCAAACCGGACAACTGGGTTTTGATATCACTGATCGACGCCAGCCAGCGTGGATTGACCTTGCCATTCACCTGTTTGGCGATCTTTTGATGGGCGGTTAGAATCTCGTTCACAAGTTTGGAAAGCTTCTGCGCCTCGGCCACCCACTCCGATTTCAATAATGCCGAAGCCTCCTCAAAGCCCTGTTGGGTTCGGATCTTCTGCGGCTCCGGCAACAGTTGGTTCAACGCCCGGTCGATGATCTGATCTTTCAAATGCTCACAGGTGCCGTAAGGGGCGTAAATCAAACACGCCTTTTGCAATGGCAACTGCTTCTTCAGGTATTTGACCTTGTCGTTCAAAATCTGCTTGAGCAAGTAGACCACCGCCCGGCTGTGACTTTCGTCCGCCTGTTCCGGATCGGACATCAACGTCAGGAACAGTTCGCTCCCTTTCTGCAATTCCAGACACGGATAGGCCACTAACTGGTTGCCGTTGGCTTTCAGTGACTGCTGATCCGGCAAGTCGCCAAAATCCCAATCGGTCACCCGACGCTTCTCGAAACCGCTTGTCTGCTCACGACTCTGCTGTTGGATTTTCTCGTCCACCAGATGCTGGTATTTAGCTTTCAGACTATCGAGCTCGTCGCTCTCGGCAATCTTGTGGCCCTTCTCGTCCAGCAGGATGAAATACGGTTTCAGATAAGACGGCAAATCCACTTCGCCGAAATCTACTTCACTGACTTTCTGGTTGGCGCGACGATTCAGCCCCAAGACCAACTGCGATTCAAACCGCCCCTTTTCACGGCTGTTATTCTGCTCCATCCATTCGATTACCGCATCGGCAACCGGCGGCACCGGCACAAACTGCTTTCTAAGTTGTTTAGGTAACGCTTTGATATAGAAAGCGATCTTCTCTTTCAAAAATCCAGGCGTCAGCCATTCAAACTGTTTCGACTCCAAAAGATTCAAGCCGTGCAACGGCACCTTGAACACCACACCGTCCTGAGCCTTGCCGGGTTCGAACTTGTAATCGATCTTAAGCGGTAACTGGTTTTTAAGCTGGATTTTGTCCGGGAACGCCTTGCTTAAATCCTCGTCAACCGACTGCTTCAACAACTGTTCTTCGGTCAAATAAAGCGATTTCTCGGTTTCCGGATCGACTTTCTTCAACCAGCTCTCAAACGCCGGCTGATTATAGATGTGCGACGGAATCCGCTCGTCGTAGAAACGGTACAACACTTCGTCGTCCACGAGATAGTCCGGACGGCGCAGTTTGCTCTCCAGCTTCTCGATATCGCCGATCAGCTTCTGGTTATGACGGAAGAATTTGGCGCGGGTGTTCATCTCGCCCTGAACCAGAGCGTGACGAATGAAAATCTTGTGCGATTCCTTAGGATTGATCGGCCCGTAGTTACATCGGCGGTTATTGACGATTGGCAGACCGTACAAAGTCACCGATTCGTAAGCGCCAACCTGACCGGCTTTCTTCTGCCAATGAGGATCGTTGTAGTTGTGTTTGATTAAATGTTTAGCAAGCGGTTCAACCCAACGGATATCAATCGTCGCGTTATTCCGCGCATACAGCTTACTGGTTTCGACCAATTCGCCGGACAGCATCCATTTTGGTTTTTGCTTGAACAGACTCGAACTCGGATGGATATACAATTTTGTATTGCGTGCGCCCAGATAGGATTTATCGTCTTCACGCATCGACACATTTCCGAGCAGGCCTGCTAATAATGACTGATGGACGGCAATACTGTGCATATCGCTCAAACGCTCTTTGGTTTCCTTGCCCTGTTTAACTTCTTCAAACAGATGTAACGGCGACACCTTGATACCGGTGCGCTTCAGACTTTGCTCCAACTGAACGTAAAGTTCGTGCCACTCTTTCATGCGCATATAAGACAGGAAATTGGTTTTGCACAACTTGCGCAGCTTGTTTTGCGTCAAGTGACGGCGCTGGTGCTCGTAGAAGTGCCATAGATTAAGGAAAAACAGGAAATCCGAACGTTCGTCTTCAAACGGCTTGTGTGCGGTACGAGCCGCCTGCATGTTGGCTTCGTTGATATCTCGCGGGTCTTGAATACTCAAAGCGGCGGCGATCACCAGAACTTCCGCCAGAACGCCGTTCTTGTCCGCCTGTATCACCATCTTGGCGATACTCGGATCGACCGGAAGCTTGGCGATCTGGCGACCTTCTTCGGTCAAACGACGTTTGTCGTCCAAGGCTCCAAGTTCGTGCAATTGACGGAAACCGTCGTTTACCGATTTGTCGCTCGGCGCTTCGATGAACGGAAAGTGTTTTACCTCGCCGAGTTTCAACTGCGCCATTGTCAGGATGATCGACGCCAACGAAGTTCGGTGAATTTCCGGATCGGTGAATTCCGGACGCGCCTTGAAATCGTCTTCCGAATACAAACGGATACAAATCCCTTCGCTAACACGTCCACAACGCCCTTTTCGCTGGTTGGCCGAGGCTTGGGAGATTTTCTCCACGGGGAGGCGCTGAACCTTATTGCGCACGCTGTATCGGCTCATGCGAACCAATCCCGGATCGATCACATACTTGATACCCGGAACAGTCAATGAGGTTTCAGCCACGTTGGTACTGAGAATGATGCGGCGCTTCTGTGAAAGCTGGAATACTTTGTTCTGCTCGGCCATCGACAGACGCGCATACAGAGGCACCACTTCGGTATTCTTTAGATTACGCTTGCGAATCGCCTCGGCCGTCTCCTTGATATCGCGTTCCCCCACCTGAAATACCAGCACGTCACCAAACGGATCTTCATGCGACAGCTCTTCCAGAGCATCCAGAATAGCGGTCGGCATATCCTGCTCGATCTCGTTGCCCGCATCGTCTTCATAACTGACCAACGGGTTGTAACGAACTTCCACCGGATAGGTACGGCCGGACACCTCCACAACAGGAGGTTTGACGCCGTTCATTGCAAAATGTTCCGCAAAACGCTGAGTATCGATGGTAGCCGAAGTGATGATGACTTTCAGATCGGGACGTTTCGGTAGCAACTGCTTGAGAATTCCCAATAGGAAATCGATGTTTATACTGCGTTCGTGTGCCTCGTCGATGATGATGGTGTCGTATTGGCTCAAGAAACGGTCATTCTGTATTTCCGCCAGCAGAATCCCATCGGTCATCACCTTGATCAGACTCTGTTGGTGTACCTGATCTTGAAATCGAACCTGATAACCAACCAACTCGCCGATGTTCGAACCCAACTCTTCGGCGATACGTTCGGCCACACTTCTGGCGGCAATACGACGCGGCTGGGTACAACCGATGCGCCCGAATACGCCTTGCCCCGCTTCCAGACAGATTTTCGGAATCTGGGTGGTCTTACCGGAACCGGTCTCCCCAGCAATCACCACCACCTGATGGTTTTTGACCAATTCGACCAGTTCGTCTTTTTTAGATGCGACCGGCAAGGCCGTGTCGAAATGAATCGGTTCCGGCACCGCCATACGGTTGCTCTTTACCGCTTCAATTGACGACTGCAAACGGTCACACCATTTCACCCAGGCCTGCTGGCTTTTCGACGCTTTTTCGGATTGCGACTTTCCACTTACGTCAGCCGTAATTTCCTCAGTAATTTCAGTGACTTCTTCAAGATTGATCACCTTCAAATCGCGCATCAAACGATGCCGATCCTTAATCAAACATTGGTCGATAAATGAGGTTAACTGATTCTTATTTCTGGGAAAGTTCATATTGACGGGGCAACTCAAATCTGCATAATGTCTATAAATTAGAAAACACTTATATTGATATAAATTTTATTTATATGACGTATAAGATAAGCCTATTATAACAAACTACGCGAAAGGTCTTTGCATATGAAAATCCGCCAGCTATTCGATTACGACACCTGGACATACACTTACTTGTTGTGGGATGAAGCCACCAAGGAAGCCGCGGTCATCGATTCGGTACTGGAGCAAGTGGATCGCGACATGCAACATATCGAAGAATTAGGTCTGAAAGTCAAATACCTGTTGGAAACGCACATCCACGCCGACCACATCACCGGTGCCGGACCGATCCGTAAACGCACGAACGGTAAAATCGTTGTTCACACGAACTCCGGTTCGGAATGTGCCGACATTCTGGCTGAAGAAGGTGATGTATTCAAATTGGGTGAACAGGAAATCCGTGTCATGCACACTCCTGGACACACCAACAACGACATCACTTACCTAATCGACGGAGCAGCTTTTACGGGTGACACTCTGTTCGTACGCGACTGCGGCCGTACCGACTTCCAACTTGGAAGCAACGAACAAATGTATCACTCCCTAACAGAGAAGCTGTTCAAACTGCCTGAAGACACAATGGTCTTCCCTGCGCACGACTACAAAGGGTTGACGCAGTCTACCATCGGTGAAGAAAAGCAGTTCAACACCCGTGTGGGATCAGGCAAAACGTATGAAGATTTCAGTACCATCATGGACAACCTGAACCTGCCGAACCCGAAACGTCTGGATATCTCGGTACCGGGTAACTTGAAGTGCGGTGATCTGGACGATTGATTCCAGCTGACTACAAAATTTATCCAATAAAAAAGCCTCATAAGAGGCTTTTTTTGTATCCGAGGTTAGCTGTGCACGCAGTGAGCGATTCTCGCTTTAGTCGATTGACTCGTCTTCTCGCTTATAGCATAGGACAACACCTTTAAAAGGTGCTACCCCCTCTTCCGTTTCCAAATCGGGCTTGTGCTGGCTATGGTCAAACTCCATTTTGACCATCTCCTTACTGAATTTAGCATGATTGCCACGACCGGGATCAACCAGAATCACTTCCGCATTCGGATTAGCATGCCGTTCAATGAATTGCGACAGTAACTCGATATGATTGCGTTCATAAAGTAAATCCGAACCGATAATCAAATCAAAACGCCCAATTCCCGAGTGCTCGTCTTTCCAATCGGTTCTTAAAAAGGGAATCGCGTCCCCCTGATTAAGACGAACATTTTCCGCCAAAAACTTTCCCGCTTCCGGATGGTAATCGGTGGCCGTGATATCCGCATTCCTCGCATTCAACAACAAACTGGACAGCCCTAAACCGCAACCAATCTCCAAAATGCGTTTTCCTTCGATATTGAAATCCTGCATTTTTTCGGCAAGAACCCGGCTAGACTGCCAAAGCACACCAAACAACGACCATTGCGCTGATGAAATACCTAAACGTTCGGCTTCGCCAAAGGGATCATGAAATTGCTGTTTGTCTTTTAAACTGCGAAGATGGATATCAAATTCATCGAATTCGATTGTCTGGTAGCGAATACGCGGTAATGCCATAAATTAAACCTTGGATTGCGTTAAAAAATAAAACGCAACAAGTTCAAGCATTTAAATCGCTACGCGTAGAATGGTGATTATACTCTTTATCCACACCAATGTCAGGTTTAAACACGCCTTTCGCGACCCAGACAAATGACCAGAGACACAAAAAAGTCACTATATTTCAGTTAATTACAGACCTGTCTACTGGGTATTTCTTAATAGATTACAACGAATCAATAACCGTCAATCACGATCAATTTCAGGGTATTCTTTGAGGAATCGCAGCCAATCCTTGACCACTTTGTATTTTGGAGGTTCTTCCCCTTTTACGACGCGAACAAATCTTTCCTGTTCCGGATAGAAAGGTTTGAGGATTCCCTTAGAAACTGCCATCCAATATTTCCCCATGGTATGGATGACATACTGACTTTGCGGGCTATAGTCGTCTGTTAATTTCACATCATAGCCACCTTGGCGAAATACCGCCAAATGAGATTCCGGAAAGAAGTTCTTCACCTGATTCATACGAGTAAAGAGAGAATCGATCATCTCTTCATTTTTCAAAATCCCCATATGACTACTTTCAAAACCAAGCTGTCCTGTCGCCTGCTGCTGTGCCTCAAGACGCAATTGGCTAGAAAGCGGCACAACACCATCGCTGTTTTTGCTGATTTTCAGTGCCGCTGGATTGTCATAAGCATAGAACAGTTGATGCTCGACTGTTTTCGGTAAAGGCTTCCTAAAGAGTTCTTTAATGAACCGACTGTCCGGGTTTAAGTCTCGCCATGAAGGCAATACAATCAACCCATGCTTTTCGCCTAAAGCCGCTGACGGGTGTCCGCCGAAGGGTGAGGCAATCGTAACCACCAGACCTATCTTGTTCTCCTTCTGGCCGCTCTCATATTTATTCAGAGCCTCTCTTACGACCAGCCCTCCCATACTGTGTGCGACAATAATCATCGGCATCTTATTCAGTTTAATGACTTTTCCGGATAGGAATATCCTATGGAAGAATTCTGCCAATTGGTTCAGATCACCACCGGAAGGATAGTAGAAAAACCAGGGTTTATAGCGTTCACGATCGAGCCGGTTAACAATCGTTTCAAAGTCTCTAACGGAACCGTTAATACCATGCACAAATACCACCGGAATCTTATAGGCAAGATCCTCTTCCAGGGCGTAAAACATGGTTGGTGCCTTTTCCAGAAAAGACGCTGGATCGTACATACCTAGCGTCGCCATGTTTTCAGAAAACAGAGGATCATCAAGACTGCATATGCTTCCGGTTGGAAAGTATAAAGATTGTTTAGGCTCGGCAAGGTTAGGCTTTGAAAACGCCATGGCCCAGTCAACGCGCTGGGGTGAAGATAACGGAACTTCAATTCGATCCAGTACCTTTTCAGGAGACGACACTTGATTCAAGGAAATCGTCTTCTGACCGACCACTTCCGTCGGATCAAAAACCTTATTGTTGTCACTGTCGGCAAAAACCAGCAGCTGATAATCCCCTTCAGGCAAATTCAACCCAAAATGGGTTCCAGCTCCAGCAAAGTACATCGTATCGACACGTTCGTTTGCTTTGTATTTGCTCGAATAGGCGGCTACGGCAAGGGGAATGTTGGTATATCTGGCTTTTCTATCGATAGTTTGACCAATAACAAAATAGGTCTGCCTATCAATCATATGCTTCAAGTTGACCTGCCCCGGATCCGCCTGTTGAATCTGAGCGTATTCAGCCTGAATCGAAGCATTCTTCATGTAGGAACAGGAACTGAGGGCAAAAAGCGTGAAAAGTACAAACAGGGATACCAAGATTTTTTTCACACTGAACTCCCTTCTCCCCAAATAACCACTCTAAAAACAAAAAACAACCTTATGAATACTACTTAAATATCCCTCTTTTTTCTAGAGCACAATCTGATATACAAGGTAATAACAATATACAAATGAACATTGTTATTTTAATAGGGTAGTTTTTATGAAATGTAGAGTATTTAAGACAATAAAAAAGCCTCACTAGGAGGCTTTTTTATTGTTCAGGTATCGGATAAACAATCAATCTACCGTAAGCACTTCCACTTTGTAATCCAACGTCTTACCGGCTAGAGGATGGTTACCGTCCAGATAGACTTTATCTTCACTCACTTCGGTGATCTTGAAGGTCAAAGTATTTCCGTCAGGATCTTCGGTCTCAACGGTTGAACCGACTTCGATCTCAACGTCGTCGTCGAAGTTTTCAGGACCGGCGAATACCAACAAATCATCGTTAACCGGACCGTAAGCTTTTTCTGGTTCCAAAGTCACTTTCGCTTCAAAACCGGCTTCTTCGCCCTGCATCAATTCTTCCAAACCTGGGATGATTTCACCTTCGCCCTGAATGTAGATAACCGGTTCACCGCCGAAAGTGGTGTCGATTACTTCACCGGACTCATCACGCAGTTCGTAATGAAAGCTAACGCGGCTGCCTTTTTTAATTTTCATATCTGTCCTTTCTATCAAATTTTGCTTTAGAATAAGTTGCAAATATTTTACAGCAAAGAGAAGTGGAATGCGTCAGATTATATTGGATACGGAAACCACCGGGGTTGAACCGCAAAACGGCGACCGCATCATCGAAATCGGTGCGGTGGAAATGATCAAACGCCGTTTGACCCACAACAATTACCACCAATACATTCAGCCGGAACGTGAAGTCCCGCAAGAGGTCATCGAGGTTCACGGGATCACCAACGAATTCCTGGTAGGCAAACCGGTATTCGCGCAAGTCGTCGACGAATTCATGGAGTACGTCTCAGGTGCGGAACTGATCATTCACAACGCGCCGTTCGATGTCGGCTTCATCAATAACGAACTCTCTCTGCTTCCCGACAATAAATGGGGGCGTCTGGAAGACCACTGTACCATCACCGATACTTTGAAAATGGCGCGTAAGATGTATCCCGGGCAGCGTAATTCCTTGGATGCTTTGTGTAAGCGTTTGATGGTGGACAACTCCAACCGTACGCTTCACGGCGCCCTGCTCGACTCCGAGATTTTGGCCGACGTATACCTGAACATGACCGGTGGGCAAACCAACCTGATGCTGGGTGCCGAAGAGAACGAAGGCGGCGAACGCGATGCTTCGGCACATAAAATCAGCCGAGACCGTCTACCGCTTAAAGTGCTTTACGCATCGGACGACGAACTGGGACGACATCAAGCGAAATTGGAAGAAATCACCAAGAAAAGCGGTGTTGAATTGAACTGGTAACCGATTAATTCTCGAATCCAAAAACTGAACAGGCCTGGTGGGAATCATTCCCACCAGGCCTGTTTAGTTTCAATTCGTTTAAATTGTTTTGAAATCTACTACTTATTGGACAGCAACTCGTCGATCGCTTCGTTCGCCAATTCATCCACTCGTTCGTTTTCCGGATGACCTGAATGCCCCTTAACCCAGAACCACTCAACCTTATGGCCGTCTAAAGCCTTGTCGAGTCGCTGCCATAACTCCTGGTTCTTAACCGGTTTGTTGGCGGCCGTTTTCCAACCCTTCTTCTTCCAGTTCGCCATCCATTGAGTGATGCCGTTCTTAACGTATTGTGAATCGGTCGTCATTTTCACATGACAAGGACGCGTCAAAGCTTCAAACGCCTGAATCGCCGCCATCAGTTCCATCTGATTGTTAGTCGTATTGTCCTGAGAGCCTTTCAGCTCTTTAACGTGTTCGTTGTAACGCAACAAAGCACCCCAGCCACCCGGCCCCGGATTGCCTCGGCAACCGCCGTCGGTGAAGATTTCTATCGTTTGCAATTTACATCCTCTTTCACTTTTATCTTATGGTGTTTGGCGCCCATGCGACCGGATATGACCTGCGCCGGTTTGGCGAATTTCAGCCAGCGCGCCCGTTGCCAGCTCAACCCGACCATACGCGGCGCATCGACGCGTTTGCGGGCAACAATACAATAGACATTACCGAACTGCAATCCGATTCGGTTCAAATACCCTTCAAATCGCTCCAGAATGCGCCAACCAAGCACGGAATCGGACTTGGTGGTTCCCGCATAACAAGAGATGGTGCTGTATTCGACCTTTTCGATGTCGTACCCCAAAACTTCAAGCCATTCAATCAGTCGGCCGCTGCGAACCAGATTCGCTTCCCGCAGCATCTTGTTCTCTTTGGAAAGCCGGCTCTTAACAATGGCGCAGGCGTAAGGGTTGAATCCGGTCAAGACCAGATGCCCTTCAGGCACCAACATTGCATCCACCTGACGCAGCAGGTAATGCGGGTCCTGAACCGTTTCCAGGGTGTGTGGAAGCATGACTACATCGGCGGATTCTTTAGCAATCGGCAGATAATCCAAATCCGCTTTCACCCAATGAACGCAAGTTTTGTCGTTTTGACTGCTCGACTCGTCGACACACCCTTTTTTTACCAGGTCGTAATCCAGTTGGTCGTCCAGAATCAGCTTATTCGACACCCGGCTGTACTTCACCCAGTCGTGCTCGGCAGTGCAGCCAAGCTGTACAAAGAAATAACCGAACAGATTCGTCACCGCGCGTTGAATCAAATGATGCTCCTGCTTGTAAAGCTGGTGACCGCTTGAGGTTCTGTACCACTGCTTCAAAAACCGCTGAAAACCTTGATTCACCGTATTTCTCCGGGGTTCATTTACCTGATAATTAAAGGATAATTTTGTTAGAATAGCTTCAATTATATCAACTCAATACGCAAAGAAAGACAAGGTTATATGAAGATCATTGGAATACCTGCCCTTGTCGGCAGTTACGACAATTACATCTGGGTACTGCATCAAGGGCGCAACGCCTGGGTTGTCGACCCCGGACAATCCGCTCAAGTTCTCGACTATCTCAGACAGCACGATCTTTCTTTGCAGGGTATTCTCATCACCCACTTCCACCACGACCACGTGAACGGCATTGCCGACCTTAAAGCGGATTTCCCGGATTGCGTGGTCTACGGTCCTGAAAAAACCGACAATGCGTTCATCCAAAACCGAGTCAAACAAGGCGATACGGTTCGATTGAATTCTGAATTGGAGTTCAAGGTATTGGATACGCCAGGCCATACCGATGACCACATCGCCTACTACAATGCAGACATGCTGTTTTGCGGCGACACATTATTCACAGCCGGTTGCGGTCGCAAATTTACAGGCACTTTCGTGCAGTTCGCGGAATCGATCCTGAAACTGCGCGAACTGGACGACAGAACCGGGTTCTACTGCGCACACGAATACACAGTGAGCAACCTGAAATTCGCCTATCTTGTGGAACCGGAAAATGCAGATTTGAAACAACGCATTCTCAACACTCATATCCGTTATCCGGAACTTCATGACGGTGCGCAATCGACAATGGGTGAAGAGAAAGCGACCAACCCGTTCATGCGTTTCGACACGCCGGTTATCAAAGCCAAATTGTTGGCTCGCGGTGCAGAAGATAATGCCGAAAGCCTATTCAAAACGTTGCGCCTTTGGAAAGATGAACTGGATCAGTCCGGCGAATTGGACAACATCGACCTGATGTCAATGGTCAACCCATGAACCGGCCGAACCGAGCGGATTAACAGAATAACAAAGACAGAGCTAACCAGAAAACCATGAAGTCCTTAAGACAGCACGCCAGAACCGCAATCCACTCAGTAGAAGCCCAACGGTTTATGAAACCGTTCATTGCGGGTTGTTGCTGTTTGGGGCTTCTAAGCGGGTGCGCCCTGACTCAAACGACGTCGCAGACCGATGACGCCATTCAGCTGACTCCGGCCTCACACTCGGACACCGTGACAAACACACAGGTTGCCCTTCAAACGGAAAAACCGCATGTCGACGTCCACGTCACCAAAGACTTGAATCTGCTGGACACTCCGAAACCGGCCATCACCCACTACGACAACCTATGGGACGAAATCAGCTCAAAATTGACGTTGGGCGATAACCATCTGGACGCTTTCGACAACTACCTCAACTTCTACTTGAGAAACAACAAACACCTGACTCGTGTATCAAAACGCGCCAAACCTTATCTGCATTACATCGTCTCGGAAGTCAAAAAGCGCAATATGCCTTACGAGATCGCTTTGTTGCCGGTGATTGAAAGCGGCTTCGTTCCGGAAGCGAAATCACACCAGAGCGCCGTCGGGTTGTGGCAGTTCATTCCACAGACCGCCCATCTTTACGGACTTAAGAAAAACTGGTGGTACGACGGCCGACAGGACATTGTGCAAAGCACACAAGCGGCGCTGAACTACCTGCAAAAACTCTACAAGCTCAACGATAACGACTGGTTACTGGCATTGGCTTCCTACAACGGCGGCATAGGGAATGTCTGGAAAGCGGTCAAACGCTACCAGAAAAAACACCCGGAAGACAATTCACCGGACTTCTGGAAAATCCGTCACTATCTGCCAAAAGAGACACAACACTATGTACCGCAACTATTGGCGGTGTCTTACATTGTCAAAAACCGAGACGAATACAACATCGCTCTCGAAGAGATCGAGAACAAGCCTTATTTCAATATCGTCGAACTCGATAAGCAGGTAGCATTGGACACGGTCGCTGACCTGTCCGACACCCCCAACAAACTGCTTGCACAATTGAATCCCGGCTATTTAAGACCGGCTACACCGCCTAACGGGCCATTCAACATTGTTTTGCCGCTCGAAAACCACATGCAGTTTGAGCACAAACTCAGTCAAGACGACTCGATCTTCGACATCCAATGGACCGAACACAAAATCAAAAACGGCGACACCTTAAGCGAGATTGCTCAGAAGTACAAAACTTCGACCAAAGCCATCAAAAAGCTCAACAACATGAAGAACAATTCGATTCGTGTCGGCAAGACTCTGATGATTCCAATTCCGCAGCACTACGCCAAGGTGTTCGCACAACAGGAAAGAACAAAATCCACCTACAAAGGACCTAAGTCCTACCATACCGTCAAGGCCGGAGAATCGCTGTGGACCATTGCACGCTATTACAACATCAGCACCCAAACCCTGTGCAGATGGAACCGTCTTGACGTTCGAACTCCTCTGAGTAAAGGTCAGCAGCTGGAAATCCGTTCCGACCAATACGGCTACAAGACCGAATACACTTTGAAAAACGGTGACAGCCTATGGACGGTGGCCAAAAAGTTCAACGTTTCGACCAGTGAATTAAGCAGCTGGAACAGAATCAAGCGTAGCCAAGTGCTTCAACCGGGTATGAAGCTAGTAATCTGGTTGCCGGATTCGGTTCAAACCAGTCGTAGTCCTGGCGCAAAATTCCGCAAGTATGTGGTCAAATCCGGTGACAGCCTTTGGGAAATCGCCAGAGCGAATAACCTTTCGACAAAAACCATTGCGCGTTACAATCAAATCACGGAAAAAGCCTTTTTGAAACCGGGTCAAATTCTGAAAATACCTTATGATCATGAAACCTGATACAACACTGGCACAGCCGCCCTATCATTTCAGGGTGCGGTTGCCTGCTGTCTTAGGGTTTTTCGTTTTTCTGCTTCAGCTGCCAGCCCTATTGCTGGGATTTTCACAACCTGCTTTAGCATCCGACAACCTCAGTACGGAACAGCAAGCCTTTTTGGATGCCTATCAGGCCATCAAAATCAATGACCGAAAAGCCATCGCCAAATACAAGGCACAACTCAGACATTACCCGCTGTACCCGTATGTGCTATACCATGATTACCGCCTGCACTTCGACCACACGCCAAAGTCACTAGTCCTCAAGTTCATCAAGGACAACAGTGACAACTACCTGGGCGACCGACTCTATACCAAATGGCTGTCTTACCTTGCAGAGAACCGCCAATGGAGCCAATATCTTAAACACTACAAACCGCAACAGGATCGCGACCTCCAATGTTATTTCGCACAAGCTCAGGCCAACCGCGAACAACTTGAACCCGCTTTAAACTCTGCCCAGAAACTCTGGCAGACCGGTCGCGAACTCAGCAAGGCCTGCGCTCCGCTTGACGGCCTTCTAAGAAAACATAAGCGACTTACCGGCCCGATGATCTGGAACCGTATTCACTTGGCGATGCAAAAACGCCGCACACAACTCGCGTCAAAACTCTCCAAAGACCTATCACGCAAAGAACGCAATATGGTCAAACACTGGCTTGAAGTATTCAAGAACCCAGAGTTAATCCAGAAGCCGCTTCCTAAAGAGATCAGTGCGGTCGTCAAAAAACAGATATTCATGCAAGCGGTAAAACGCCTGGCAAACAGCGAGCCGAATCAGGCTCTTAAAAGCTTAGAACGTTTTCATAATCAGTATGGTTTATCGGAGAAACAGTATCAGAGTTTGCAGCAGAGCATCGCCCTGCGAAGCGCCTACCGTTATGATCCAAAAGCAAGCGAATACCTACAGGAGGTCAACGGTAAAGGGGCTGCAACGGAAACCAGTTTACGCTGGCAGGCTCAGATCGCTTTGAAAAACTCCAACTGGCGTCTCCTGCTGGATACCATCGAACTAATGGACCACGAACAGCAATCGGAAAAACAGTGGCAGTATTGGAAAGCACGTGCTTTAGCGGCCTCAGGCCAAGAAAAACAAGCCAATGCCATTTACCGGAGACTTTCGAAACAACGTAACTTCTATGCATTCCTGTCCGCCGACGTATTGAAAACTGCCTATCAATTCAATCCCGATCCCGTCAAACCGATCGACAGCAAGGCATTAATTAAAAAGTACCCGCAACTGCAACGTATGCAGGAACTACTGGCCATTGACTGGACGGTCAGTGCCAAACGGGAATGGTACAGTTTACTGGATCGCCTCGAACCAACGGAACTGCACGCGGTCGCCATTCTGACCGACCAGTGGAACCAACACGCCATGGCCATCACGACCGCTGCCAAAGCACAAAAGTGGAATGATCTTGCCATCCGTTTCCCAACTCCACATAAAGCGCCAATCATGCAAAGCTCTGAAAAACACAATGTGGATCCGGCATGGGTCTACGGCGTAATTCGCCGTGAAAGCGCCTTTTCCGAAGACATCCGCTCGTCTGCAGGTGCCATCGGGCTGATGCAGTTAATGCCCAAAACCGCCAAATACATCGGCCGTAAGATCGGGATCAAGCGAACCAATTATTCCGAGCTGATCAAACCGGAGTCCAATATAGAACTGGGTAGCGCGTATTTAAGCTACCTTTATAAAAAATACGACGACAATAAGGTTCTGGCGACCGCCGCATACAACGCCGGGCCGCAGCGTGTCGACTCATGGCTCCCTAAAGAACATCCCTTGCCAGCGGATCAATGGATCGATTCCATTCCGTTTTCAGAAACCCGAGCCTACGTAAAAGCGGTGCTTGAATACACCACTATCTTTAAATCCCTGCTCAACAAGAAATACGACCGTCTAGAAAATGTCATGCCTTTGATCAGCCCGATGAAAACGGATGAAGCCGACAATGAAAATAATGAAAGTCGTAAAACTAGAAAGTCCCGCTGAAGCAAATCCAAACATCTCGTTGGATTTAGGATAAAAGCTAAAAACCTCGACCCTTTCACAGAACTAGATTCTTCTCTAATAGAACGTCTTTAACAACACGCTCCAATCTAAAATCCATTGAAACAAAACTGGTAGAAACAGTGTCGGAGAGATGGGTATAAATTTTGGACAAAAAAAACCCCGGTGGACAACCGGGGTTTAAACATTATCTCATATAGAAATAATCAGAGGAGGATACTCATGAAGAAACATGAATGGACGCATTATATTAGCGTTTTCTAATTTCGTCAACCCCTTATATTTATTTTTTTAAAATAATTTACGTTTTTTCAAACAGTTACAAAACATAAGGATATTAGCGTATTCTGAAATAGGTGCGGCTACGCAATAAACCTACCCCCTACGCCAAGTTGTCCCCTCTGCCGAATCCAATAGTTCGATGCCTTGTTCAAGCAACTGATCGCGAATCTCATCAGAACGTGCAAAGTTCTTTTCGGCACGTGCCTGTTTACGTTCTTCAATCAAAGCTTCAATCTCTTCGTCGCCCAACTCCGAGTCAGACGGTTGTGATTTGAAATAGCTTTCTGCATCTTCCATCAACAGACCAATCTGATTGGCCAACTTCACCAATAAACCGGACAGGCCTGCATCTTTCTGTTTATTGACCTCTTTCGCCAAATCAAACAGAATCGCCATCGCCTTAGGCGTATTGAAGTCGTCGTTCATCACATCCATAAAATCCGTCTCAAACTTCGAACCACTCACCGGCTCGCCCGGAGCAACCGCCTCGATGGCCGAATACAAACGCCCGACACTGGCTTTGGCCGCTTCCAGGTTTTCCTGAGAGTAATTGACCGGACTGCGGTAATGGCTCGCCAACAAGAAGTAACGAATGACTTCCGGATGATACATTTTCAATACTTCGCGAATGGTGAAGAAGTTGTTCAACGACTTAGACATCTTCTCGTCGTCGATGCGTACGAAACCACAGTGCATCCAAGTGTTCACATAGTGTTCGCCAGTCGCACATTCCGACTGCGCGATCTCGTTCTCATGGTGCGGGAAAGACAAATCCATACCGCCGCCGTGAATGTCGAAATGGTTACCCAAACACTTGGTCGACATCGCCGAACACTCGATGTGCCATCCCGGACGCCCGCCACCCCAGTTGGAATCCCAGGCCGGTTCATTTTCTTTAGACGCTTTCCACAACACAAAGTCCATAGGATCCTGTTTGATTTCATTGACCTCAACACGAGAACCGGCTTCCAACTCATCCAGATTCTTGCCGGAAAGACGACCGTATTCCTTGAACGATTTCACTTTGAAATAGACATCACCGTTTTCAGCCGGATAAGCGAATCCTTTGTCGATTAACGTCTGGATCATGTGTTTGATCTCATCCATGTATTCGGTCGCTTTCGGCTCCATATCCGGACGCAAAACGTTCATGGACGCTTCGTCGGCATGCATTTCCGCAATCATGCGTTTCGTCAGCTCCTGAATCGATTCGCCGTTTTCCAGAGCACGCTTGATGATCTTATCGTCGATGTCGGTGATGTTACGCACGTAATTGACATCGTAACCCAAGCTTCTCAGATGGCGCACCACCGTATCGAACACCACCATCACTCGGGCGTGACCGATGTGACACAAGTCATACACCGTGACACCGCACACATACATACCTACCTTGCCTGGGTGAATCGGAGTGAACGTCTCTTTTTGACGGGTTTCGGTGTTATAAATCTGCAATGCCATAATGCTCTCTATGCCTGTTCTTCAAGTTGGTCAAAGTGTATTCAAGACGGATTCGACAGGCCTGTCGACCGATCCGTAATCCAATCCTTGCCACAGCCACTAAGGAACAAAACGGCGAATTTCGCCAAAATTTTGCCGCGCAGTGGTTGCACCAAGGACACTAATGTTAGAATGTCGCCTATTGTACCTTAAATGACATTTTATTCGGAGTGAATCAGACATGACCAGACGACTATTTTTAGCGCTTCAGATCGCCCTTTTGGGGTTGTTTTTAAGTCCGGCCGCACACGCGGAATCGGAAACAGCTAAAAAGACAGAAAACCCTCAAGTTCTGCTTGAAACCAATATGGGTAATATCCTGATCGAACTGTATCCTGACAAAGCGCCAAAAACCGTCGAGAACTTCCTGGCTTATGTTCACGAAGGTTTCTATGACGGCACGATCTTCCACCGCGTCATTCCTAACTTCATGATCCAAGGTGGCGGTTTTACAGAAAGCATGAACAAGAAAATCACCCGTGCGCCAATCAAAAACGAAGCGGATAACGGACTACGCAACCAGATCGGTACCGTTGCCATGGCTCGTACCAACGATCCTCATTCCGCTACGGCGCAGTTCTTCATCAATGTCGCACAAAACAGTTTCCTGGACTTCCGTGAAAAAACCGCCCGTGCTTACGGTTATGCCGTATTCGGCCGTGTAATCAAAGGCATGAAAGTGGTCAACCAAATCCGCCAGGTCAAGACCGGATTCAAGAACGGCCACGGCGATGTGCCGGTTACAGCAGTCGTGATCGAAAAAGCGCGCCAGGTCAAATAACAACCAAATATCAAAAATAAAAACACATTAATAGGAGCTAGAATGCCTAAAGTCATTATTCAAACCACCATGGGTGACATCACTGTTGAGCTGGATGCGGAAAACGCACCGATCGGTACCGAAAACTTCATTCACTATGTAATGGAAGGTTTCTTTAACGGCACCCTTTTCCACCGCATCATCCCTGGCTTCATGGTTCAGGGTGGCGGAATGCTTCCGGGCATGGAAGACAAGCCTTCCGGCGATCCGATTGAAAACGAAGCCGACAACGGTTTGAAAAACGACCGTGGAACCATCGCCTACGCACGTACTATGGACCCGCACTCTGCAACGACTCAGTTCTTCATCAACCTGAAGGACAACTCGTTCCTAAACCACACAGGTAAAGACATGCAAGGTTGGGGTTATGCGGTATTCGGTAAAGTCGTAGACGGCATGGATGTCGTCGATGCCATGGCGAAAGTGGAAACCACCAGCCGTCGCGGTCATCAGGACGTTCCGGTGGAAGATGTATTGATCACCAAAACGACATTGATCGAAGACTAAACCTTCGTCAAACCGCTACTGCGGTGAAACGTTTGAAAACCGACAGAGTCCCAACAGGCCTGTCGGTTTTTTTATACCCTGTTTTTATGTCTTGTTTACAGCATAAAATACATTACGTTCAGCCACTCCGGCTTCGAGCTCTGGTAAAATCACCGCATGAGCACACATACCCTATTCATCGCCGACGTTCACCTACAGCTGGAGAACGACCATCCGATCAACTCGGCATTCATCAAATTCTTGTCCCAAGAGGCGCCGAAGGCGGAAGCCATCTATATCCTCGGCGACCTATTCGAAATGTGGGTTGGCGATGACGTCGGTATTCCACAATATAAAAGCGTCATCGAACGTTTCAAACAGCTAACCGACGGTGGCATCCCGATCTACCTGTTGTTCGGTAACCGTGATTTCCTGATGGGCAAACGTTTCTGGAAAGCGACTGGCATCCAACCGATCAAGCAATTGGAAGAACGCTCGATCCACGGGGTGGATGTACTGGTGATGCACGGCGATACCCTCTGCACAGACGACCGCGAATATCAGAAGATGCGCAAGATTCTGCGCCACCCGATCGTCACATGGTTGTTTTTGAGACTGCCGCAAAAAAAGCGTTTGCAGATCGGCCATAACATGCGCGAGAAATCCAGAAAATACAGCCAGAACAAACCGGAAAACATCATGGATGTGAACGCTCAGGCCGTACAAACGCTTTTTACGGAATATCCGCACGTAAACCACCTGATTCACGGTCATACCCACCGTCCGGCGCATCATGTGGTTGAAGTGAATGGAAAGGAAAAGCACCGCTGGGTGCTAGGCGATTGGCGCCCGGAGACAAAAATCATCAAGCTTTCCGGGGAAAACGGCATCGAATTGCTCGACTACCCCTCAGCCCTGTAAAGCCTTTAAAAATAATCCGGAATCAGATATCCAGCTTCAGGAACTTGAAGTGCAACTCACCGTTGTCATCCACGGTGAAACGCACTTTCTCTTTAACGCGTCCCGACTCCTGCGTACCCGAACAAGTCCAGGCGATCTGCCAGTCGTAAGAGTAGTCGCAACGATATAGATTGTCTTTAAGATAGACCACGTCATCCACCGTCATATTACCCGCAAAACTGGCTGCCTGGCTGATATGGGACATATCCTGAACGAACTCACTCTGTAATTCAGACAAATGCGATTCAATGCTGTTTTTCAACGTTTCAGCCAAAGCCTCGCCCTGCACCATTCCCGAATTCGCCAATTCTGCAAATACGACCTTCATATTTGATCTTTCCTAAAACTGAACAGGCCTGCTCAAAACCTGAAAACCTCAAAAATTAAAAATTCTTAGACACCAAGACGTCTTTTTCGCCTTCCGATTTGGCAATCACAACCGCACCGACCGAATCACTGAATATGTTCACAGCGGTTCGCATCATATCCAGTAAACGGTCGACGACCAACAGCAGACCAATCGCTTCGGCCGGCAATCCAACCGCCACAAGGATAATACTGATTGCCACCAGACTAGCCGAAGGAATTCCTGCCACCCCGATTGAAGTCGTAAGAGCGATAACCACAATCAACAACTGAGTGCCAAAATCCAAAGGCACGCCGAACAACTGTGCGATAAACACCGCTGCCACACACTCATACAACGCCGTACCGTCCATATTCACGGTAGCGCCAAGTGGCAAGACAAAACTGGTGATACGATTGGACACACCTGCACGATTCTCCAGAGAACTCATCGAAACCGGCAAGGTTGAAGAAGAAGAGCTAGTCGAAAAAGCCGTCAACAAGGCCGGTGCCATCGCCTGGAAATGCAACCAAGGGTTCTTGACACCGCCTACGAAACGCAAAATCAACGGCATCACCACCAACAAGTGTACAGCCAATGCCAATGTTACCGTCATAAAGAACAGCGCCAAATTGCCAAACTGGTCGAATCCGGTTTTGGCCACCGATGCAGCCACCAGGCCAAACACCCCGATCGGAGCAAACTTCATAATCCAGGAGGTCATCAACATCATCACATCAAACACGCCCTGCCAGAAATTCATCAGGGTTTCGCGCGGCCCGCCTTTAAGCTGAGTCATGAAAAATCCGAACAACAAGCTAAAGAAAATCAATCCAAGCATCTGCCCTTCTGCCGCTGCATTAACGATGTTGGTCGGGATCATTCTCAGAAACACCTCAACCACATCACCGGCTGACTTACCTTCCACCGCTTTGGAAACATGCTCGTTCGCCTCAATGACCGGCGGCGGATTGTCCGAAACACCCGGCTGGATGATATTGACCAGCACCAGACCGACCATGATGGCGATGAAACTGGTGGCTACATAATAAGAGAGGGTTTTTCCGCCCAATCGCCCGAAACCGCCTTGGGTTCCAATGTTTCCTATCCCCGTGATGATTGCAGACATCACCAAAGGCACCACGATCATCTTCAAAGCGTTCAGGAATAAAGTTCCGATAAAGGTGTACACTGCCAGCCAATGCATTCCCAGAATCGTACCTTCCGTTCCGGTATAGCTCCCCATTGCGGCCGCCAGACCCAGTGCGATTAAAATTTGCCAATGCAAAGCCAGCTTCATGTTCTTTCCTTTATTTTAAATCCGATAACCCAATACAAAAAAAGCGCCGTAGGCGCTTTCAAAAAAATACATTTACAACGGATTAAATATCCGGGCACTGATTCCATGCCATGAACGAACCAAGGTTATAAACCTCTTCAAAGTTCTGTGACATCAAAATCTGCATTGCCATATGCGAACGCTGTCCTGAACGACAGAATACGATTACCGGCAAATCCTTATCCAAAATACTCTCACCAACGCGATCGATATCCTGCAATGGAATATTAATTGCACCCGGCAACTTGCTCATCGCAAATTCTTCCGGAGTACGAACGTCCACTAATTGTGCATTTTTTTCTTTAATTAGACGCTTCGCGTCATCGCAAGGAATAAACATCTTTTATTCAAACTCCCACATACACTGATTTAACGTGCGGATAAATATACAGTACCGTCTTTAAAACAACCAATTCAAACTGATTGTTGATGCCCAAATAAATCCTATGGCAACAAGCGCAGCCAGTACATCATCCAGCATAATACCAAACCCGCCAGAGACCGATTTATCGGCCCAGCTAATCGGCCAAGGCTTGGCGATATCAAAAATTCTAAAGGCTATAAAGGCAAACAACCAATACCAGCCGGTCTGTTCGGGCAAACACAACAATACCAGCCAAATTCCGACAAATTCGTCCCAGACAATTCCACCGTGATCGTGCACTCCGAGCATCTCGGAAGAACGACCGCAGATCCAACTGCCTGTCACCGTCGCAAGCGCCAGAATGACCCATGCCAGTGTTTCACTCCAAAGCAAAACCGGCAGAAACAACAGCAACCCCAACAAGGTTCCAACTGTCCCTGGTCCCTTTGAAGCAAGACCGGAGCCAAAACCAAAACCCAGTAAAAGTACCGGGCTTTGAATCAGCTGTCTGAATGTCGGCGTGGATTGTGCCATAACCTTTTTAAAAAATTATGAACGTTTTTTTGCAGCGGTTCTCAAACGCAGTGCATTCAGCTTGATAAAGCCTTCCGCGTCCTTATGGTTGTAGGCGCCACCGTCTTCTTCAAACGTAGCAATCGCTTCGTCAAACAAGCTATTTTCAGAAGTACGGCCTACTACAACCACGTTTCCTTTGTACAACTTCAGACGCACGTTACCGGATACATTCTCTTGAGATTTGTCGATTAACGCCTGCAACATTTCCCTTTCTGGTGCAAACCAGAACCCGTTATAGATCATTTCGGCATAACGAGGCATCAATTCATCTTTAAGGTGCGCCGCGTTACGGTCCAAAGTCAAAGATTCCATCGCACGGTGCGCTTTCAACATGATAGTACCCGCTGGGGTTTCATAACAACCACGTGCCTTCATACCGACAAAACGGTTCTCGACGATGTCGTCACGGCCGATACCGTTGGCACCGCCAACCTTGTTCAAGTATTCCATAACGGTCGCAGGGGACATTTTCTCGCCGTTGATCGCAACGATATCACCCTTCTCGAATTCGATGTCCAGGTAAGTCGGCTCGTCCGGAGCGTTTTCAGGAGAAACCGTCCACAACCACATATCTTCTTCAGGCTCGTTAGCCGGATCTTCGATAACGCCACCTTCGTAAGAGATGTGAAGCAGGTTCGCATCCATCGAATAAGGCGACTTCTTACCTTTTTTCTTCTCGATCGAAATGTTGTGCTCTTCGGCATAGGCCATCAACTTTTCACGGGAAAGAAGATCCCACTCACGCCAAGGCGCAATGACCTTAACATCCGGCATCAACGCATAAGCGTTCAATTCGAAACGAACCTGATCGTTCCCTTTACCGGTCGCACCGTGAGAAATCGCATCCGCGCCGGTTTCTTTGGCGATTTCAACCAGACGCTTGGAAATCAAAGGACGGGCGATTGAAGTACCCAGACGGTACTCACCTTCATAGATGGCGTTAGCGCGCATCATCGGGAAAACGAAATCACGTGCAAACTCTTCACGCAAGTCTTCGATGTAGATCTCTTTGATTCCCATCGCTTCCGCTTTGGCGCGAGCCGGTTCAACTTCTTCACCTTGCCCGATATCCGCCGTGAACGTCACAACTTCACACTTATATTCTTCTTGTAGCCACTTCGCAATAATGGACGTATCCAGTCCACCGGAATAAGCTAAAACAACCTTTTTGACTTCAGACATAATTGTTTTCCTCAATGCGTTCTATTATTTGCGCGAATTATACATTAAAATCCATTCTTTAGATTAATTAAAAGAACGCCAAACATGAAGATATTCGACTTTTTCAAGGTCGCTCCGCAGTATCTGATCCCTAAGCATTTTCTCTCGCAGTTAATGCATTGGTTCATGCAGGTCGAAACCCCGTGGATTAAAAACACCACCATCAAAGTGCTTACCAAAATCTACAAGATTGATGTGAGCGAAGCACTGGAAGAAGACATCAACACTTACCCACACTTCAATGCTTTTTTCACCCGTGCCCTAAAACCTGACGTCCGTCCGGTGGATTACAGTTCCGATGTCTGGGTCAGCCCGGTCGACGGTCTGATCAGCCAGTCCACCCCGATCGACGGCAATCGCATCATCCAGGCCAAATGCCATGACTACACGGTAGAAGCCCTCGTCGGCGGCGACATCGAATACGCCAAACAGTTTCAGGACGGTGAATCGGCGGTCATCTACCTTTCGCCGAAAGACTACCACCGCATCCACATGCCGACCGATGCCAAACTTTTATCCATGACATACGTTCCGGGTGATCTGTTTGCAGTGAACCCGGCCACGGTCCGAAACATCGACGGCCTGTTCGCGCGTAACGAGCGTTTGGTGATCCGTTTCGAGAACGAACACGGGCCTTTCTGTCTGGTGATGGTCGGCGCGATTTTCGTGGGAAGCATGGAGACTGTCTGGGAAGGAAAAATCACTCCGGAATACGATCCTGTGCTACGTCATTGGGATTATAGCGACCGTAATTTGCATTTTGAAAAAGCAGATGAAATTGGGCGCTTTAATATGGGCTCAACCGTGGTATTATTAACACCAAATGGTCAATTACCGGAACTCGGGCAAATTCGCCAGAACACTCCCATTAAAATGGGAGAGAAAATTGCAAGCTATCCAACAAAAACAATAACAGACACTGACAACGATTATTCAACTGAGGAATAAATATGAAACAGATTACTGCCATTATCAAACCGTTTAAATTGGACGATGTACGTGATGCGCTACATGATATCGGCATTCATGGTATGACGGTTACAGAAGTCAAAGGTTACGGTCGTCAGAAAGGACACACTGAAATGTACCGTGGAGCCGAATATGTTGTCGACTTTCTGCCAAAGTTAAAACTTGAAATTGCAGTGTCTGCCTCGGTTGTAGAGTCAGCTGTTGAAGCGATCATCAATGCCGCTCAAACCGGTAAGATTGGTGACGGTAAGATCTTCGTTACAGAAATCGAACAGACTATCCGTATTCGTACGGGTGAAACAGGTGAAGAAGCGCTATAAGCACAATACATTTCATCTGAATGTCTTAACGCCGCTTCAATGCGGCGTTTTTGTATCCATCAACCGAAGTTATTTATATTCTTAGGCTTTGTTAGTCTTTTGATTTGTCCGTCTTAGGTGACTTCGGCTTACGACTTTTCCCAGCCTTCTTCTCCTTTTCGTTTGCAGGTTTTTTAGACTCGGCGAATTTTTCCCGCAATTCCGTCAACTTACGGATCTGCTGCTCGATTCTCCAATTCAGACTTTCTTTCGGATAGTCTCCGTTTTCATCCGCCTCGCCAATCTCCAAACCGGTCAACAGTGCCATCACCTCATCGATACTCGTCACACCGTAAACCGCGAACTTACCGCTTTCCACCGCCTCGACCACAGACGCTTTCAGCATCAGATGCTTTACATTCGATGCCGGTATGATCACGCCCTGATCTCCGGTCAAGCCGCGTGCTTCACAGATGTCGAAAAATCCTTCGATCTTTTCGTTAACCCCTCCAATCGCTTGAATCTCGCCGTGCTGATTCACCGATCCGGTCACGGCCAGACTCTGTTTCAACGGCACGTCCCCCAAGGCTGAAAGCAAGGCACACAGTTCAGCCGCAGAAGCACTGTCGCCTTCAATCATTCCATAAGACTGTTCAAATGCCAGACTGGCCGACAGCGCCAAAGGACGTTCCTTGGCATAACGGTAAGCCAAATAAGACGACAAAATCATCACTCCCTTGGAGTGAATGGCGCCGCCCAATTCGACTTCGCGTTCAATGTCGATTACCTTGCCGCTGCCCAGTCGAGCCGTCGCCGTAATTCTGGAAGGCCTGCCGAATGCGTAATCATCCAGCTGGATCACACTCAAGCCATTGACCTGCGCCACCGTCTCCCCACTGGTATTCACCAGATAAGTTCCACGTAAAATCGCTTCCTGAACCCGCTCGCGAATCTGATCCATGCGGTAAAGACGGGTATCGATCACTTTCTGGACGTCTTCACGGGTAATGCTCTCACGATCGGACTCCTTCGCCCAATAATCGGATTCCTTCAATAAATCGGCCAAGTGCCCCATGTGCAGCGAGACCTTTTCGGAATCCTGCGCCATGCGTGAAGCCTGTTCAATAATCCGCTCCACCGCTCCTTTATCCAAAGGCAACAAATCATTCTGCTTCTGTAAGGCAGCGATCATGCGTGCATAAAGCTCCATCGAAGCATCATCACGATCCATATCTTCGGCGAAATCGACCGCCACCTTAAACAGCAGGTCGAACTCAGGATCGTACTGTTTCAAAAGGTAATACAGCAGACGACTTCCGGTCAGCACAACCTTAACGTCCACTGGAATCGGTTCCGGTTGCAATGACGTGGTGCTGGCCAGACTCAATACCTGTTCCAATGATTCGATCTTGATCTCCCGTGAACGCAGTATCCGCTTCAAGCCATCCCAAGCATAGAGCGAGGTCAACACTTTACGTGCGTCCAACACCAGATAACCGCCATTAGCCAGATGTAACGCCCCTGGTTTGATCAAAGAGAAATCGGTCAGCAAGGTTCCGAACTGAGCGATATGTTCAATTCGTCCGATGAGGTTCTGATAGGTAGGATTGTCCTCGAAGATGACCGGTGCGCCTTCCGTTTTACTGTTATCCACGAGTACATTGACCTGATAACCGGTAAACTCAGGCGGTAACTTGTTTGACGTCTGACCGCTGGATTTCTTTTCAGCGCCGAATTTACGAAACAGCTCAACATTGTCGATGATGTCCTGCTTGGCGCTTTTAAGGAACGCCTTCACCTCTTCTTCCGTGTAATTGGCCTGAAGATCGTCCGCGTAATGCGTCACCGTCAACTGGGTGATTTCGCGGTTGAGTTCCTTGACCTTGTCCCGTGTCTCTTTCTGCCAAACCGGAATCTTCAACAACAACTGTTTCAAGTCATCTTGCATCTCTTCCACCACACGGGTGATGACCTGCTTCTCTTCTTCGGGAAGTTGCTCGAACTCTTCCGGGTGCATTGCTTTGCCGTCTTTATTCTTAGGCCCCAAATTCCAACCGGTTGAAGTGCGAACCATGATGATGTTGTTGCGCTCGGCCTTGGCTGCAATCTCTTCCAACGCCTGATCTTCACGCCGTACATATTCGTCGTGAAGCGCCTGAAAAGCCGTATTGTATTCGTCACTCTCAAACGCCGCCGGAATGGCAGCCAGAATATCAAACACGAACTGCTGCATATCCTGTTGCAACTTGCGGCCGACGCCTTTGGGTAACTTGAGAACAAGGGGTTTATGAGGGTGTTCGAAATTATTGACGTAACACCAGTCAAATGGTGCTTCAGCCTGCTTGGACTCTTCTTCAAGCAGCTCTTTGACCGTGGTGTGCTTTCCCAGTCCGGTGGAGCCCAGAACAAAAAGGTTATAACCTTCGTGTTTGATATCAACGCCGAATTTCAGCGCTTCCATCGCGCGCGACTGGCCGATGTGTTCGGTAATTTCTTCAAGCTCGTCCGTTGTGGTAAACGCCAGGTTTGAAAGATCGCAGACATGGTACAAATCGTCTTGAGCGATTTGATATGCTTGTTTATTTCCAGCCTTACCTTCTTTCATAACACCTCGATTCCCTTCAACGCTGTGAGATTATCGATACGAAACTGAGTCAATTTCGTACGGTTTGTTTCGAATGAACATGGATACAATTTAACGCTGTTTAACCATCATGTAAACAAGGGCATAAACTCAAAGAGAAACTATTTGTTACAAATCAAGAAAAGGTCGATGTCATTCCAACTTAAGGGCGATAGCCTTGCCCGATTCCAAATTCAGGGACAGGCCGAAACGACGGCACTCACGGTTAAGCACCTCATCAATCCAGTCCACATCTTTACAGCTCGGATAAACCAATTGAAAACGTTTCATCTGTAACGGCACCAGTTTAAATCCAAGCAGGTTGCCACTTTCAGGGTCCATATCCAAGAAATACATCAGCGCCAGATCGCCCCTGTAACTATCGTGACCGCTAATGCCTTCATAATCGTTTATAAAATCGCCACATCCGTAAAGGATCAGCTTACCCAGATAGACTTCCAGACCCTTAACATGATGCGAAGAATGACCATGTATCACGTCCACCCCCGCCCGTTCAATTAAACTGTGAGCAAACTCGATTTGTTCATCCGAAATCTCATACCCCCAGTTACCGCCCCAATGAATCGAAAATACGACAATATCATTGGGCTGTTTGACCGACCGAACCTGTTTGGAAATTCGCTCTACCGCCTGAGGCGAAAGCGCTTCCAAGAAATTAACCCCCGCCCGATTTGAACAGGCCTGCCAGGAATCCGGAACGCCGCTGGTCGGCAAGGCGTAGGACAATACAATCACCCGCCCTTTTTCACCGACCTCCATAATCACGGGTTCTCGGGCTTGCGATAGGTTTTCACCTGCTCCGGAACACTTCAAACCGGCTGATTGCAAAGCATCCAATGTTTGAGTCAGGCCTTTATATCCCCAGTCCAATACATGATTGTTAGCCAATACACAACAGTCTATTTTTGCCGCTTGCAGACAACCAACATTCTTCGGGTTCATCCGATAATGAATGCCCTTCTCTTTCCAATAATCCGAACGTGTCGTAACGGAGGTTTCCAGATTGATGATTCTGACATCCGGCTGATAGCGTTCAAATTCCGCCATGGCATCACCCCAGATGTATCGGTCGTCTACTTGACGGGGAATCGGGCCGTTAACGAGTTCGGCCAGATTGACATAATCGCCTGCGTTTCTGACGTAAGGTTCATGAAGTTTGGGATTGCATGGATGAAGAAGGATCTGGTCAATGCCTCTTCCGGTCATCACATCTCCGCAAAGAAACAGCCTGAGAGATTGAGAGGCTTGAGGCAAACGATTGGAATCTGAAGCGTTTTCGACCATGATGCACTTCTCGTTTTTTAAATAAAATCAAATTGATAAATTCGATTTTAAAAAGGTTTTTTAAACTGAACAGGCCTGTTCAAAACCATCAGAAATAGATCACTGAATGTTAAATCGCACTGTCTATAAACAGAACCGCCGCAACGGTCACGATAGCGATTAGCAATGTTCTTAAACCCGACCACAACCAGAAAGTCTGGCTGATTTTGCCTAAAAACACACCCAGAATGAAAATACAGACCATCGCTACGGCTATTGATCCAAGAAACGGAGAAAACGGCAGCTCGTTAAACCACTGAGCCCAAAACAACGGCGTTAGAATCAAAAGCGACAGAATGAAAGGTGAGAAACCGTTTACCAAAGCCACCAGAATCGGAAGATAACGGCTCGCTTCACCGTAATCGCTTTGCTTCAGATCAGTCACCAATGCCTGTTCAAGATCGTGCAATTCCTTCTTGCGTTCGGCCTTCTCGCTCAAATAGGCACTGCTGATCCCGCTGATGAACAAAGCGATCGTCGCACCCATGCACGCACTCAAAGCCACCGACAAATCGGTCATGCCACTGATGTAAAACCCCGTCACCATTCCAAGCACCGTTAAGGCACCATCAAAACCGTTAGTGACCATGTAGCGCCGGGCGATGCTTCTCGCCCGCAACAGGTGCAGCATTAAGTGCGGTTTATTCTCAGTGTTCATAAGAATGGAATTCCGTCGAATTCATAGGAATGAAAAAACCGGTCAGGCCTGTTCAGAACCGATGACTTCCACTTCGTCGATACTGTGGATGGAACCGCCCATCTTTTCAATGGCGGCCGACAAATCCTCAAAATGGATATCGTTTCCCTCGATCGTAATGACCGTGGTTTCCGTCTTCTCGTCCACCTCTGTAACATCCAGGTTCACCCAATAGTCCGGAGACAAGTCCGCCAATGTCGAAGCAAACGCAATGGCGTTAGGCTGATGGGGTTTGAGTACATCTAAAACCAATCTGCGGATTGTAGCCATGTTTCATCCTCAAAAATTACATTCTCAACTCTTAGTATTAGCGATGCCAAAAGGTATATGAACCATCGGTATATCACCGGCATCTGATTCCAAGTGACTCCTTTGATCATCAAAAAACATATGGGGTTTAAATGTATTTAAAATTCTATTTTTTGCCATTCCCCCAAGAAAAAACACTTCATTTGCACTAACCCCCCAATCTTCCAGTGTAGTAATAACACGTTCATGGGCCGGAGCATTTCTAGCAGTCACAATAGATGTCCTAATTATTCTTTTATAATCCCTATTATTTTCGACTTCTCTATCTTCCAACTTCTGTAAAAAAGATAATTTTTTAAACAAATCCGCTAAAGGTCCTGGCTTATGGGGAACATCTGATTTTGACATTTCATATTCATGAAATTCGGGTAAATTACCACCTTTAAAAACCGCTTCAGCTTCATCGTCAGCAATCACACCATCAAAGTCAAATGCAATTCTTAACTCTTCGTGATCATCATCATTGACAATCTTGCTTGGCAATACCACTCCTGCCGGATAATTTGAATCTATTGCTTTTTGAACATCCTCTTCATTAGCGGATAAAAATAAAGATGCATTAAACGCTGGAACGTATTCATATGGAGAGCTTCCCTCCATAAATGCCGCTCTCGATATATCTAAACCATAATGCCTAATTGAGCGAAACACCCTTTTACCAGTTGCAGCAGAATTTCTAGACAATAAAACTACCTCTACTGGGAGTTTATCTGGAAAGCGTTTATTAATTTCTAGGAATCTTTTAATAAAAGGAAATGCAACCCCCTTTTCAAGAACTACATCAATATGTTCTTCTTGAAACTCTTTATATGCTTTAGGGCCTTTCTCAACAAAAACAGCATGTGATTTTGATAAGTCAAACAGTGCACTTGATGAAACTGCAATGACAAGCTTCCTTTCGATTGGATACGGCATACTATTCCCTTAGATTTTTATCTTAACCGGTTATTTCCGAATGTCTCATTTGCAATCTAAAAACTTTATTAAAAATCAATTATACACACAATTTAATATCCCAAGCCTACCCCCCCAAATTTTAAACAAGCCTATCTGTTTTCCTAGCAGAGCCAACTATGAATGGTTATGATGAACCTGCGGTAAAACCAAATTCTCCACCGACAAGTGAGCTGAAATGCATAAAGCGCGCGATTTGATTGCGGAAATCAAACGACTCGAAGCCGAGTTACTTCAAGAAATTCAAAAGCAGGAAGAAAAATTCCTCTACAAAACTGAAAACCATAAGGTGATCTTCGATAAATCCACCTTGAAAAAACACAAAGCTCAAGCGACCAATCTATTTGCTTACTTGATGGATGTACCCATTTTGAACCTGCTCACCTTCCCGATTATCTGGTTCGGTATTTTTCCGGCGATGTTCATGGATTTAGTGGTGAGTATCTATCAATCCATCTGTTTTCGAGTGTATGGCATTCCAAAAGTTAAACGTAGCGATTACATCGTAATCGACCGTCATAGCCTTCGTTATCTCAACTTGATAGAGCGTATGAACTGCATGTATTGCGGATATTTCAACGGTTTGATGGCATACGTTCAGGAAGTGTCGGCGCGTACGGAACAATATTGGTGCCCGATAAAACATGCCACAAAACTCAAAAGCATGCATAATCACTATCATAAGTTTGTGGAATTTGGCGACTACGAAGATTATCAGAACAAACTGCTAGAAATCCGCAAGGATTACGAAGAGCTGAAAGCTAATTCCGAAAAGACTGAACACAAACCGACTTGAAGACGAATCGCCTGTAAACGCGGTTCCCGATTTTGAGGAGAGTGATATGGCTAAGCGCATCTTAATTATTCAAGGTCATCCGGATCCGGATAAAAATCATTACGGTCACGCTTTGGCGGAAGCTTATGCCAAAGGCGCGCAGGAAGCCGGACATGAAGTCGAATGGGTTTCCGTGGCGGATCTGGAGTTTCCGATTCTACGAACGGACAAGGATTTCGAAGAAGGCGAAGCGCCTGATTCCATCAAGGAAGTGCAGGAGAAAATCCACACGGCGGATCATCTGGTTATGTTCTACCCTCTGTGGATGGGTGATATGCCTGCTCTATTTAAGGCATTTCTTGAACAGACACTACGCCCCGGTTTCGCCTTCAGTTATGAAGGTGCCAACGGCTGGCCCAAAAAACTACTCAAAAACAAAAGCGCCCGAGTGGTCATTACCATGGGCATGCCGGGCTTCATTTACCGATGGTTCTATTGCGCACACAGCCTGAAAAACCTTAAACGTAACATTCTGGCTGCTAGCGGTATTTCACCGGTCAAGCACACGCTTGTGGGTATGGTGGAAGGTATGAGTGACGCCAAACGCGGCAAATGGTTGAATAGACTCGAAGAGATGGGGAAAAAAGGACTCTGATTCAAAGAATCGAAACACCGACCCGGTTAACCTGACTGTAATGTCGCGAGGCCTCGCCAAGCGGCATTATCTGCCAATCCCACTCTTTCTGAGTTTCCGGTTTAAGCACATCTCCCCAAGGATCGAATTCCTTGATGAGTTGACCATTCTTATCGAAACGTTGTACCCAACGATCGGAAATCAAACATATTAAAGGATTATCCCGCGAGTCGGCATGCTCGCTGAACTGTTGCAGATAGTGCAAATGCGCGGCCATCAGCATCTGTCCCAAATCGTCCGCTTCAACCTCGTCCAGTTGAAAGTGTGATTCCAACCATTTAACAGGCATCAACGGCAACTGAGTCATCAAGTTGAGAGAAACGACCAGATCAACACCAAAATCGTTCAACCACCTTTTGGGGATAGCAACATAATGGTTACCATGATAAAGATCATCCAACGATTCGGTCACATCGTATTCGATCAATTGAACGTTTGTATAAGCCGCCGCCTGATTACGGGCATCCGGCAGAAAAACCAAATCAACCAGTAATACCTGATCAAACAACTCACTAAGGGCGTCCAGAGGAATATCCTGTAAAGAACCGGCACCGAAAATCAAAACCTTACGTTTTTCCTCGCAAAGTTCTGCGATTTCAAGAATGGCATCCTGACAGGCCTGGTAGTGAGGTTGCCAAGTGGTTTGACAACGTTTTGCCCTGGCGGCCATGGCAATCGACTCTTTTACAAACCCCATCGGCTTGGCATAGTGCAAGGCCGTTGGAGTATTTAGATACTGCCAGATTTCCCAAATCATACCGAACTCCGATCAGGCCTGTCGGGATTAATCATCCAGGCCTAAAGCCTGAGTTTTACGAGTCAGGGTATTTCTTCCCCAACCCAGCAATACTGCAGCCTTCTGACGATGGTTATGACTTGCTTTGAGTGCTTCTTCGATCAAAACCTTTTCAAAGATCGGTTCCGCTTCGGTATGCACACCCTCTTTACCGGAAAGCAGATAAGCTTCGGCCCAACGACGCAAAGGTGCTTCCCAATCGTCACCATCGTCATCCGGAGCTTTGAATTCGCTCGGATTTCTCAAATCCAAAGGCAGGTCTTCCATGTGAACGGTTTTATCCGGCGCCATGATCGTCAACCAGGTACAAAGACTGCGCAACTGACGGACGTTACCCGGCCAAGGCAAACTGCTCAGGAAACGTTCCACGTCTTTACTTAGATGCTTCTCTTCAAGTCCTAACGATTTCGACTCCTTGTCGAGGTAAAAACGCAGCAGAAGAGGAATGTCTTCACGGCGTTCTCTCAGAGCAGGGACTTTGATACGAATAATATTCAAACGGTACAGCAAATCTTCACGGAAACTGCCGTCACGCACTAACTGTTCCATATTCTGGTGGGTTGCCGCAACGATACGTACATCGGTTTTGATCGGGTTTTTTCCACCCACGCGATAGAAACTACCGTCATTCAAAACACGCAACAAACGGGTTTGCAAGTCGACCGGCATATCCCCGATTTCATCCAGAAACAGGGTTCCACCGTTGGCTTGTTCAAAACGTCCGATACGCTGGGAATGTGCGCCTGTAAAGGCACCCTTTTCATGACCAAACAGCTCCGATTCCAATAATTCGCGTGGAATTGCGGCGGTGTTGAGAGCCACAAACGGATGTTCGGCTCGCGGGCTGAGTTCGTGCAAGGCTTGCGCGACCAATTCTTTACCTGTACCGGTCTCACCGTTGATTAATACGGTAACGTCCAACTGAGAAACTCGACCGAGTACGCGGAAGACCTCCTGCATCGCCGGAGCGACACCGATGATGTTCAACGGCTGCTTGTCATGCGCACGCTTTCGGCGGCTCTTCTGAACACCGCCGGACATCTTGCGCTTAATGGCACGCTCGATCAGGCCGGTAGCCTCGTCGATATCAAACGGTTTCGGCAAGTATTCGAAGGCTTTACTCTGATAAGACTTAACCGCTGTATCCAAGTCAGCGTGCGCGGTCATGATGATGACCGGAACATTCTTGTCACGTTCGTGAATGGCTTCCATGAATGTCAAACCATCCATATCCGGCATACGCACGTCACTGACGATGACTGTCGGCTGCATATCGTCAAATGCCTGTAACGCCATCAGAGGTGAATCGAACGCTTTTACAACATAGGGTTTATCTTCCAATGCCGTTTCCAATACCCAACGAATCGAGGCATCGTCATCAACAATCCAAACAACCGGCAATTCTTCTTCATTATGTTCTTGCACTAACTTCGTCCTCTGTTTTTATAACGGCAAATAGACGTTAAACACCGTCTTGCCCGGTTCACTTTCTGCCACAATCAAGCCGCCATGCTGACGCAATACGCTCTGCGCAACTGGTAACCCGAGACCGGTACCTTCTTTTTTACTGCTCACCATCGGATAGAAAATCGAATCGAACACCTCTTCCGGGATCCCCTCACCTTCATCCATAATACTGATGACGGCAACCAGCGGGAAGGTTTTGGTGCCCAAGGTGAACTTACGCTCTACTCGAGTCTTGATGGTCAACATTCCGCCATGTTTTTCCATGGCTTGAATCGCATTTTTGACCAGATTCAATACGGCTTGAACCATCGCTTCGAAATCGATGTCCACTTCCGGAATACTGGGATCGTAATCAAGTTTGATATAGACGTTTCCAGGTTTTTCGCCTTCAATGATCTGCAACACATAACGAATCAATTCGTGAATGTTATGTGGCTCTTTTTCAGCCGTCTGTTTCGGCCCGAGCATTCGGTCCACCAGGTTCTTAAGTCGGGAAACCTCTTTGGAGATAATGTCCAGAAAAGCCTGTTCTTTGTCTTTGGGCGAGTAACGTTTCTGCAACAGCTGGGCGGCACCTAAAATCCCCGCCAAAGGATTCTTCACTTCGTGCGCCAGAGTACTGACAAGTAGGTTACCAGCTTCATACTGGTGCCAGCGCTCGTCCTCTTCGACGATACGGTGGTGACGTTCTGTATTGAATATCTCCATCAACCAGCCCTTCTCACCATTCACCTCATAAGGCGCAAGCGTACAACTGACGCGAACCTTGGAGAAGTCGGGCAACACCAAAGCGTATTCATGGATGGTCAGTTTCTGTTCATCCGCCTTATGGACGTCTTCAACCAGATCCGGTAGGATCGCCGACCAATGTACGCCGACGATTCGGCTGGTACTGGTCTGGAACAGCTCACCTGCGGCGATGTTCATATAACCGATGGATTCGTCGCTGCGTATCCAGACCACCGCCGTGGTCAAACCTTCCAGCAGGTCTATAAACGTTTGTTTACTGTTCGTATCTGTCATTCGGATGGACTCACCATTATCGCCATCGCCAACCTATAGTCGATGGCATGAAATTTATTGCCGCTCACTTCAATCAGTAAAGGACCGTTCAAAGGCGCGATGTTCTCAATCGCCACCGAAACCCCGGTGGTCAGACCGATGGATGCCAAGTAGCGTAATTCTTCCGGACTGCGGTTCTTGATTCTTCTAACCTCCACCCACTGGTGCAGTGGAATCTCGATCAAAGGTACCCAGTCGTGCTGTTCCACTTCACCTTCAGGGGAAGGAATCGGGGAACCGTGGGGATCGTGGGTCGGATACCCCAAGTCTTCCCACATTCGGTTCACCAGCTTATCCGAGATGGAATGTTCAACCACTTCCGCTTCCGCATCCACTTCGTCCCAGGAATATCCAAGGCGCTCGACCAGGTACAGTTCCAGAATCCGGTGTTTGCGAACCATGTTCAAAGCGATCTTGCGGCCTGAGTCGGTCAGGCTGACACCATAATAAGGTGCGTATTCAATGTAATCCTGCTCGGCCAACTTCTTCAGCATATTGGAAACCGAAGCCTGCGAGATTGAGAGACGTTCGGCTATGGCGGAAGTTTGAACACCTTTACCTGCCGGAACCTTGCCTTCCAGCTTATAGATAATTTTCAGGTAGTCTTCTAACGCTTTGGACACCATGACTTTTAGTTGGTCTCCGTCATCATCTGTCGAATCACATCGGCTTCGGGAAAGGCAAAGATATAAAGGATGGTAAACAGGATGAGAAACACAAAGCGCCCGATTCCCTGAAACTTAATGACAGGATGGCACAATACAGCAAACGCCAACGCAGACACCACACCACCAATCGAACCGACTGTTCCCGCTAGCATCGCCATCAATGCACCAAAAGCCATGCCGTAATAGTGCCAGGTAAATTTTGCTTTTTGCTGTTTCACTGCTAATATCCTGTGCTATCAAATTTGAAAGCTATTTTATCAATAAAATCACAGCAAAATTTCCATTTTGGTGCAAAAAAATAAAAAAGAGGTCAAACAGATGAAAGATCCTATCATTGTGATCGGCTTGGGCGAGCTTGGAAGCGTCTTTGCCAGAGGGTTTCTAAGAACAGGACACCCCGTTTTTCCCGTTACCCGTGACATGGATATTCAATCCAGTGCGGACGCCTACCCGACTCCGAAAGCGGTACTGGTTGCCGTCGGTGAAGCAGACATCCATACAGTATTGAATAACTGTCCTGAAAAATGGAAAGACAAACTGATTTTGCTTCAGAACGAATTACTGCCTCGCGACTGGCAAGCCGCCAACATTTCCGATCCAACCGTGATTTCTGTCTGGTTCGAAAAGAAAAAAGGCATGGACAGCAAAGTGGTGTTACCGTCTCCGATCTATGGTCCAAACGCCCGTTTGGTCTTCGACGCCCTGGCCAGTCTGGACATTCCAAGCTACCTGGTCGACAGCGAAGAAGAGTTGAGCTATGAACTGGTTCGCAAAAACCTCTATATTCTGACCACCAACATTGCCGGTCTGGAAGTCGGAGGGAATGTAGAAGGTTTGATGAACCAGCACGCCATGGTCATGCAGACAGTCGCCAGCGACGTTTTGGACATTCAGGATTGGCTTACCGGAGAACAGAACAACCGGGAACGTCTGATGGAAGGTTTGATTGAAGCCATCAACGGCGACTTGGAACACGGTTGCATGGGACGTTCCGCACCGGCACGCCTGACCCGTGCGCTCGGTTTTGCGGATGAAGCCGGACTGGAAGTCTTCACGTTGAGAGAAATCGCTTCGAAACACCTGAAATAAGGTTATCCAGCTCGCACATCAAAAACACCTGTCCGGTGACGATCTAGAAACCGGACAGGCCTGTTTGAAAAGCAAAACAGTAAGCTTGTCGAATACCGGAAAATAAAAAACCCCATGGTGCGTCTGCAACATGGGGTTCTTAAATAATGGTGGGTCGTGAGCGATTCGAACGCTCGACCAATTGGTTAAAAGCCAACTGCTCTACCGGCTGAGCTAACGACCCAAACAAGTTTTCAGTGTTGCATCATCTGCAACGGTTCCCACAACTACCGGTAATCAAGCTGGGGAAAATTACCTGACGATTGTCAATTCAATCAAATCAGGCAATCCAGAATATGGTGGGTCGTGAGCGATTCGAACGCTCGACCAATTGGTTAACAGCCAACTGCTCTACCGGCTGAGCTAACGACCCAAACAAGTTTGCAGTGTTGCATCATCTGCAACGGTTCCCACAACTACCGGTACTCAAGCTGGGGAAAATTACCTGACGATTGTCAATTCAATCAAATCAGGCAATCCAGACTATGGTGGGTCGTGAGCGATTCGAACGCTCGACCAATTGGTTAAAAGCCAACTGCTCTACCGGCTGAGCTAACGACCCAAACACGTTTTCAGTGTAGCATCATCTGCAACGGTTCCCACAACTACCGGGCATCAAGCTGGGGAAAATTACCTGACGATTGTCATTTCAATCAACTAAGGCAATCCAGAATTTGGTGGGTCGTGAGCGATTCGAACGCTCGACCAATTGGTTAAAAGCCAACTGCTCTACCGGCTGAGCTAACGACCCGTTTCGGAATGGAGCGTATTATACAAGGCTGACCGATCTGTGCAAGCCTTTTTGAGGACTTTTTACAGTTTTTTTACGGACTCGCCGAATTTCAAGAACTTAGGGTTGATAGCGGGTCGGATCTTCGATTCCCGCATCGGCAAAGCCCTGCTTTCTCAGACGGCAGGAGTCACAAACGCCACAAGCACGCCCTTGGTCGTCCGCCTGATAACAGGAAACCGTCAAACCGTAGTCAACACCCAACTGAGTACCTGTTTGAATGATCTGCGCTTTGGTCAGATCAATTAATGGTGTCTGCACATGAAGCTTTTCCCCTTCAACACCGACTTTAGTCGCCAGATTCGCCATCTTTTCAAACGCCTCGATGAACTCCGGGCGGCAATCAGGATAACCCGAATAATCAACCGCATTGACGCCGATGAAGATATCGTTGGATCGGATCACTTCCGCCAACGCCAAAGCGTAGGATAAAAACACGGTGTTTCTGGCCGGAACATAAGTCACAGGAATCTCACCCGCTTCCACACCCGTTACCGGTACATCGATCGAACTATCGGTCAAGGCCGAACCACCGATTTGCGTCATATCCACCTGCACCACACGGTGCGACTTGGCATTTTGCTGTGCCGACAGGGCTTTAGCAAAATCCAATTCGGCACGGTGGCGCTGACCGTAGTCGAAGCTGATGGTATGGCACTCATACCCCTGCGAGGTGGCGATGGCAAGAACGGTTGCGGAATCCAACCCGCCCGAAAGTAAGATGACGGCTTTTTTTGGCATTATTTCACTGCTTTTACAAATTTCTTTTATTACTGATTACGGCAAGATACGTTTTTTGGCATTCTGAGCGGCTCGAGTCTCAGGGTAGTCGTTCATCACCTGTTTATACAAGGCGTTCGCCTCTGCACGCTTATCCAAGCTGACCAGACTGTCTGCGGCACGCAGCATAGCATCCGGAGTTTTGTTTGAATCAGGGTAGTGCTTAAACACACGTTCGAAAGAAGACAACGCCTTGGCGTAATCCTTAAGGATCAAATAACCCTCTCCCGCCCAATAGCTCGCATTGCTCGCCAGACTACTGTCAGGCGACTGTTTCAAAAACGCCTCGAAATCCTTGATCGATTCTTCGTATTTGGCGGCACGCATCAAAGCAAACGCTTTCTGATATTGTGCGTTTTCCTGAGCCGTTGCAGGATGAACCTTGATGGTTTCACCTGCAGTAGCTGCTGCCGGAGCCGGGGTTTCGGCCTGACCAGTCACTTCGGGTGTGACAGGAGGTGCGCCAGCACCAGGCCGAACAGAAACGGTGACACCTTGCTTTAACTGCTGTTCAAGCTCACTGATTCGCTGATCGGTTTCGGCATAACGCTGCTTAGCCTGATCAAGAAACAGTCGCTGATCGCGTTTCATGCGATCAATGGTGTCGTGCAACTGTTGAATTTCGCGTTGTTGTTGCGCCAAACGCTGACTAAGTTGCAACAACACCGGGTTATCCGCCATGCGCTCCAGACGTTGAATGCGCTCTTCGATCGAACCGACCGGTGCTGCATTGGCCATGGAAGTTGAAAACAACAGGGAACTGACTATCGCAATTTGAATCGTTTTTTTCATCATTCGACTGGTCTTTCTTGGTTCGTGAATCGGTTAGTGGATTTTGATCTCAACTCGGCGGTTTTTCATCCAGGCCTGTTCATCATGAGCCAACTCAGCAGGCTGCTCTTCACCGTAGCTGATGGATTCGATACGGTCGGCCTGAACACCAAACAGCATCATTACCTGAGCAACGGCCTTGGCACGACGCTCACCCAAAGCAAGGTTGTATTCCGGCGTACCTCTTTCATCGGTATGACCAACAAGGCTGACGGTTCTGGTTGGGTTATCCAGCAAAACTTGCGCATAATGTTTGACCAGCGCGGTGTTTTCGTCAGACAAGTTCGACTGATCGTAACCGAAATAGACGATCGGCTGATAGGTTGTAGCACCGTCAATCGACGTTCCATCGCCGAGGTTGCTGCCTTCGATACCTTTATCCAGCTCGACACCCTGAATTTCAACACCCAAATCCAAATCACTGCCATTTTGACCGGCACCCTGACCGGCTGCCCCTTCCACTGCCAATGGATCAAGATCGGTGTTCTTGGAACGGTCAATATCGTCGGAAGGCGTGCTGCTACAAGCTGTCAGGCCAGCAACTAAAGCCAAGGTGAAGAGAGATTTTAAATGCTCCATCAAAGTATCCTTTATTGTTATTGAAAAACGGGGTCTCTACTCCGTTCCCGGTTTATCGGCTGAGGAAAGGTCCCCAGGCCGGCTCTCTGACCTGCCCGTCCTTGACACTCAAGGTCTGGGAAGTGTTTCCGTCCAGCGAAACGACCGCCAATTTACCCTTATCGTTCTGGTTCATCGCATACAAAATCATTTCCCCGTTAGGCGAAAACGTTGGCGACTCATCCAGGAAGGTATTGGTTAAAATATTAAACTGATTTGTCTGAAGGTCAAGCAGACCGATGTGGAAACCACCACGCCCGTGAACCATTGCCAAATAGCGGCCGTCTGGTGAAATTTCAGGGTTGGCGTTATAAGGTCCGTCATAAGTCACACGCTGAACCTCACCGCTGTCCAGGAACACCTGAAATACCTGCGGCTTGCCGCGGCGGTCCGAATTAAAAAACAGAGAACGGCTGTCCGGCGCCCAAACGGATTCGGTTTCGATCGACCAGTTACTGGTCATACGTTTCAGATTTCTTGTTTTCAGATCCATCACATAAATATCCGCACTGCCGTCTTTGGACAAAGTCATGGACATCTTCGTACCGTCCGGCGACCATGCAGGCGCACCGTTAATACCTTTGAAACTGGCGACCGTCTCACGGGTTTTGCCGTCCAAACTCTGAACGATAATATAAGAACGCCCTTTCTCAAACGAGACATAAGCCAACTTCTTACCATCCGGCGACCATGCAGGCGACATAATCGGCTGCGGCGATCTCAAGATTGGCTGTGGGTTGTAACCATCTGCGTCCGCAACTTCCAAAGTATATCGGCGCTTGCCGTTAACATTTTTTAAGGTGACATAAGCGATCTGAGTATTGAACGCTCCACGAATACCGGTCAGTTCCTTATAGATCAGGTCACTCATGATATGAGCGATCTGGCGCAACTGTCTGCCCGGAATATTACTCCAACGCTTACCGATAATCTGAGTCTTACGCAACACGTCCAAAAAACGCATCTCGATCTGGTAACGGTCGTTCCCCTGATCGGTGACTTTACCGATCAGAATGTTATCGACATCCAGAGTACGCCACTTATCAAAATCCACTTCTTCCGGCAGACTTGGCAGAGCCGGCATCAATGTTGGAGAAACCGGCTTGAACTTGCCACTGCGTCGCAAGTTCTGGCGAATCACTTCCGAAAGATCTACCGGTGCCTGTTGCGCCTGCCCCTTCCAAGCAAGCGGCACGATAGCGATCGGCAACGCATTCTCGTAACTTTCGTTGATTTCGATGGTCAACTGCGCCTTGGCAGACATCGGCATGACAACCAAACCGAAAACCAACAGGCCTGCCCAGAACGAGGAACTCAGTAAACGTGATTCTTTTAGAACTCTAAACATAATCTTTCTCTAAACCTTTAGGGTTTGTTTGGGGTTTGAATTCAGGGTTTAAATACAAACTTGATATTACGTTCGAACAATTCGGGTACCGGCGGTTTCGGCAGAGGCTCGGAACGATATACCGCCTTTTCCGCCGCTTGTTTGAACTGTTCATTGGCAAACTGATTACAGTTGACCACCTTGACGCTGGTGACACGACCACCCGGCGACTGAGTGATATCCAGTTCGCACTGCGCCTGCTCCGAAATTCTGGCCGGAGTACGCCAGTTGTCTTTTACCTTGGCGGCAATCGAAGAAATATAGGTCTCTTTCAAAGAAAGCAACTGCTGACGTTTCTGTAGTTCACGCTGCATCGCTTCTTCAGCGGCCATCTGCTGTTGCAGTGCCGCTTTCTGCTGAGCCTGTTCCTGTTCCATCTTAGCCTGCAAGGTTGCAGCCTGAAGCTTCTCTTTTTCAGCCGCTTTTTTGGCGATTTCCGCCTCGATAGCCTTACGTTTGGCTTCTTCCGCCTTACGTTGCTGCTCGGCCTTGGCGATCTGCTCTTTGGCTTCCTGCTTTTTCTTCTCGGCTAACTGAGCTTCTTTGCGCAACTTCTCGGCTTTTGCCCTTTCCGTTTCGGCGCGTTTTTTCTCGGCTTCGACACGCTGTTTCTGAATATCGGCAAGACGCTTGGCTTCGTCGGCCTTACGTTTTTCAGCATCAGCTTTACGTTTTTGCTGTTCGGCAAGACGCTTGGCTTCATCGGCACGCTTCTTCTCGAGTTCCTGCTGTTTTTTCAGTTCGGCCAGTTTGCGCTTCTCTTTTTCGGACAAGGCCGCCAAACGTTTCTGTTCAGCCTTCTTCGCCTCTTCCTGTTCTTTAATCTGAGCCAGCTTCTCTTCCACAGCTTTGGAATCCACTGCGAAGGTTTTCATCTGCTGCATCTGTTTAACCGACTGAGTTGTTTGCGGCGTATCACCCTGACTGCTGATCTTGATCGCGTGCGGCGTCGATTCCCATTGGACAGCGACCGCAACGACAACGACAATGTGGATCAAAACCGCAAGTGATACCGAAACCGGATGTCTTAGAATGAATTGGATCATGACTTATCCTCCAATTCCGGTTCGGTCATCAAGGAGACATTTTCCACACCGTTCGCTTTTAAAAGCGTAAACAGGTGTACGACCTTACCGTATGGTGCGGCACGGTCACCTTGAATGTAGAAAGGTTGGTTCGCATTCAATTGCGCACGTGCGACCACCTCGGTCACCAGATCGGCCAACTCTTTGTTGCTCAACACCACGTTTGGCTGTTCGGAGGTTTTGTAAAGACCGTCACGTGTCACCGTAATCACGAATGGGGTCGGCTCTTGCGCTTGTGATTTGGAAGATGTTTTCTGCACGATTTCAGGCGTCTGAGGCAAATCGACCGTAACCGCCTGCTGAACAATCGGTGCCGTGACCATGAAGATGATCAGCAAAACCAAAGTGACGTCAATGTAGGGAACCACATTGATCTCCGCCATCAGACGCCTTTTCTGGCGTGAACTTCTAAAACCGTTACTCATACTTGCTACCCATCCACTCTTAAGCGTCGGTTGTCGATGAGGCAGCCGGTTTGTTTTCCAGGCTGTGGGCCTGTCTCTGCATGATGGTCAAGAAGCCTTCGGCAAAGTTTTCATATTCACCCAATAAACGATCCACCTGGTTGCTGAGACGGTTATAAGCGATAACCGCCGGAATCGCCGCAAACAGACCGATGGCGGTTGCAATCAACGCTTCCGAAATACCCGGTGCAACTGCCGCCAGCGTGGCGTTCTGAACATGCCCCAATGATTGGAAAGCGTGCATGACCCCCCAAACCGTTCCGAACAGACCGATATAGGGCGCAGAAGAACCGACCGTCGCCAACAGCGACAAACGGTTTTCCAGAACTTCGGACTCTTTGGAAAACGCGATTTTCATCGCACGCTGCGTGCCCGCAATCAAATCGGAAGTGTGTGCTACGCCCTGTTTTCTAAGGCGAACGAATTCTCTAAACCCGGCTTCAAAAATTGATGCCATGCCTTTGGATTTTTCTCCGCTCTGGGAAACCTGGTTGTATAGTGATGTCAGTTCCTGTGTCTGCCAGAACACTTGATCGAACTGTTGAGCGACCTTGCTCGCCTGACGGACCTGATGGGACTTGGCAATCGCCACCGCCCATGCGGAAATCGACATGATGGCCAAAATCACCATCACAGCTTGAACAACCGGACTCGCCAATAAAACAATATCAATTAAATCACTATTCATACTAATTACCCTTTTGCGGATAGATTCTTCCTAAATGCTCATACGCGCGACGTGTCGCCATACGTCCACGAGGACTTCTGATGAGAAAACCCTGTTGAACCAGAAACGGTTCAATCACGTCTTCAATCGTGCCACGTTCCTCACCCAGCGCCGTTGCCAGGCTGTCAATTCCGACCGGGCCGCCATCGAACTTATCAATCAAAGTCTCCAGATAACGTCCGTCCATTTTGTCCAATCCCAACGGATCGACTTCTAATAGATTCAGTGCTGCATCGGCGATTTCCGCCGTGATAATACCATCCCCTTTGACCTGCGCGTAGTCACGCACACGACGTAAAAGACGGTTAGCAATTCGCGGCGTACCGCGCGACCGCTTTGCGATTTCCAAGGAACCGGATAGCTCGGCATGCGTACCGAGAATATTCGCCGAGCGGCTGACGATCTGCGTCAACTCTTCATCCGAATAGAACTCCAGACGCTGCACCAGACCGAAACGATCGCGCAAAGGCGAAGTCAGCAGGCCTGCCCGTGTCGTCGCCCCCACTAGAGTGAATGGCGGAATGTCGATTTTGACACTCTGAGCCGCCGGACCGTCACCGATGACGATATCAATCTGAAAGTCTTCCATCGCAGGATAAAGCACTTCTTCTACAATCGGACTCAGGCGATGGATTTCGTCTACAAAAAGGACGTCATGCGGTTCCAGACGGGTCAGAATTGCGGCCAAATCACCCGGTTTTTCCAGGACAGGCCCCGACGTCTGACGCAAGGTCACGCCCATCTCCTGAGCGATAATATTTGAAAGTGTGGTTTTACCCAGCCCCGGAGGGCCGTACAACAATACATGGTCGAGATGCTCGCTGCGCATCTTAGCGGCGTCCATGGACAGCTGCAATTGCTCGCGAACGGCCTGCTGACCTATGTATTCGTGAATCTGTGTAGGGCGAACCGAAGGCTGTGTATACATATCATCTTCAGTTTCCTGGTTTCCTACAATGCGATCGGTTTCAATCATTTACAGTTTAATTCCTTGCAGCGCACGTTTAATGACCTCTTCCAAAGACAAGCTTTCGTCAAACACCGCTTGCACCATTTTCTCAGCCTGCTGCGGTTTATAGCCCAAAGCCACCAACGCATCGCAAGCCGACTGTTGTACGCTGTTCAGCATTGCCGGAGCATCTGCCGAAGCTCCCCCTAATCCCGTCATTGGTTCAAAACCGAACAGACCGGATTCCATAATCGGTTTCAAACGGTCCCGCATCTCGATCTGTAACCGTTCGGCGGTTTTTTTACCGACGCCGGGGATGCGGGTCAAAGCGGTTACGTCACCGGCATCGACATAAGAGCAGAACTCGTTCACCGACATTGCAGACAAAATCCCCAATGCCATCTTAGCTCCGACCCCGTTCACCTTAATCAGAGTTTTGAACAAAGTGCGTTCCGCCTCCGAAGCAAATCCGAACAGCAACATAGCGTCTTCACGCACATGCATATGAGTCAGGATCGTTACGGCTTCATTGGTATTTTCAAGCTGATAAAAAGTCGACATCGGTGCTTCCACTTCATATCCGACACCCTGTACATCCAACACCAACATCGGCGGTTGCTTCTGAACCAAAGTGCCTCTCAAAAATCCAATCATCCATCAATCCTTAAAACTTCGTGCCCTTCGAAAGGCTTTCGGGGTCAATCCCCAATGTCATATAACGGTCGTGGCACAAGGCGCACGCCAATGCATCGGCGGCATCTTCCTGAGGCGATTCCGTCAGCTTCAAAAGGTTTTGAACCATATATTGAACCTGCGTTTTGCCCGCATGACCTTTACCGACGATGGTACTTTTAATCTGTGTGGGAGTATATTCCATAATCGGAACATTTTTAATGGCCGCCGCGCATAAAATGACACCGCGGGCCTGTCCGAGTTTGATAGCCGAGTTGGGGTTTTTATAAACAAACACCTTCTCGATCGCCATAACGCTTGGTTGGTACTGATCGATAATTTGACAGACCGATTCGAAAATCGTTTTCAGGCGTTCCGCCCCCGACAGTTTCTCAACCCGAATCACGCCACTTACCAAATAATTGGGATGATAACGACCTGATTCAATCAGACCGAATCCGGTTTTTCTCGACCCCGGATCAATCCCTAACACACGTTTTATGGCGCTCAAAACAAACCTCAAACTTTAGTAAACCGACAGGTCTGGTTGCGTCGATGCCATGGCAAAACCAAACTTGCCAAACCCATCTAGCATTCTACAGAATAAATTGAGTTCTTACCTACCCAATATCGAAGTAATTCCGTTAATTAAATAGATAACAATTGGGACATCCGCTGATTCTTCCTTGAACGTGCGAATGCATAAGATTATTTTGATGCGTTGGCTGCAACCAAGCCCTGTTCACGTGAAAACGTCAACATGCGCTCGACCGACTCCAATGCTTTAACACGAACCTGCTCATCCAACACGATCTCGCCGGTCTGCTTCTCCAGACACTCGGCAAGATTCTTCAGGTTGTTCATCGCCATCCACGGACAATGTGCACAGCTGACACACTGATGCTCACGATCCGCGGTCGGCGCAACGATCAAGTTCTTCTTCGGCGCCGCTTGCTTCATCTTGTAAAAGAGTCCGTAATCGGTGGCGACGATAAAGGTATCGTCCGGCATGGTGGTCACCGCATTAAGCAGTACCTTGGTCGAACCGACAACATCGGCCATGGCGACAACTTCGGCCGGTGATTCCGGATGCACCAGAACTTTGGCTTCCGGATGTTGCTTGATCAACTGCTCAAGTTCATAAGCCTTAAATTCGTCATGGACGATGCAGTGACCTTGCCAACGAAGCATCTCAATCCCGGTCTGCTTTTCGATCCAATCACCCAAATGTCGGTCCGGCGCCCAAATAATCTTTTCACCTCTTTCTTTAAGGTGACTGACGATCTGCAAGGCGTTACCTGAAGTAACCACCCAATCGGCAAGCGCTTTAACTTCCGCACTGGTATTGGCGTAAACCACCACCGTGTAATCCGGATGTTCCGCGCAGAACTCACCAAACTCCTTGGCCGGACAACCGATATCTAAAGAACAGGTCGCTTCCAGATCCGGCATCAAGACGGTTTTCTCGGGACTCATGATCTTGGCGGTTTCACCCATAAAACGGACCCCGCAAATCACCAGTTCTTTGGCATCGGACTGTGCACCGAAGTTTGCCATTTCCAGGGAATCAGCAACAATCCCTCCGGTCTCTTCCGCCAAGGCTTGAAGATCGGCATCCACATAATAATGGGCAATCAGTTGCGCATTGTGTTCTTTCAGCAAACGCTTGATCTTCTCGCGAAGTGTCTCTTTTTCAGATTCGCTCAAAGGCGGCAGGATATTGGCATTCTCTGCAAGTCGGTTGATTCGAGTCTCCAAGCCGACAGGAATGTCATAAGATTGTTCAGACATGACTGACCTCACAAATTTGATGAAGGGGCACTATGGCCCCTTTTAAAATCAAGCTTTTTCTTGACCGAATTTTCTGAAGCGCAATGCCAATTCCGCCAACTGGGCATCGTCTACCATGCCCGGTGCCTCGGTCAAAGGACAGGCCGCCGATTGCGTTTTCGGGAAGGCAATTACGTCACGGATCGAATCGATCTTACCAAGGATCATCACCAAGCGATCCAAGCCGAACGCCATACCCGCATGTGGAGGACAACCGTACTTTAAAGCATCCAACAAGAAGCCGAATTTATCCTGAGCTTCTTCGTCAGAAATACCCAATAACTTAAAGACCGCCGCCTGCATGTTAGTATCGTGGATACGCACGGAACCACCACCAACTTCAAGACCGTTGATAACCAAGTCATACGCTTTGGAAAGCATCTGATGCGGTTCGTCGTGATTCAAAATCTCTTCCGTTGTTGCTTTTGGCTGCGTAAACGGGTGATGGATTGCTGTCATACGAGCCGTTTTCTCGTCTTCTTCAAACATCGGGAAGTCGACAACCCACAATGGCTTCCACTCACCTTCCAACATACCAAGATCTTCACCGATCCTAACACGCAACGCACCTAACGCTTCGTTAACAACTTTTGCCGTATCGGCACCGAAGAATACAATATCGCCATCCTGTGCCCCAACGCGATCCATGATTTCCATCACCTGATCCGGGAAGAACTTCACAATCGGTGACTGCAAGCCGTCAATACCGGCTGACAGATCATTAACCTTAATGTAAGCCAAACCTTTCGCACCGTAGATTCCAACGAATTTGGTGTATTCATCAATCTCTTTACGAGACATAGTGGCGGCACCCGGAACTTTCAAGGCTGCGACACGACCCTTAGGATCCTTAGCCGGCCCTGCAAACACTTTAAAGTCGATATCCTGTAGTAGATCAGCCACGTCCACCAATTGCATATTGATACGCAAATCAGGACGGTCGATACCATACTTCTGGATTGCTTCGGCATACGGCATACGAGGGAATTCATAATCAAATTCAACACCGATGGTCTCTTTAAAGATGGTTTTAGTCAAACCTTCCATCAAGTTCATAACCGCATCTTCGTCCATAAAGGAGGTCTCGATATCCAACTGGGTGAATTCAGGCTGACGGTCTGCACGCAAATCCTCATCACGGAAACAGCGCGTAATCTGATAGTAACGGTCAAAACCGGACATCATCAACAACTGTTTGAACAACTGAGGAGACTGAGGCAAAGCAAAGAATTTATTTTCGTGGGTACGGCTCGGCACCAGATAATCACGCGCCCCTTCCGGAGTAGATTTAGTCAGGATTGGCGTTTCGATATCCATGAAATTGTTGTCATCAAGGTAACGGCGCATCGTACGGGTAACCTGGTAACGCAACATCAATGTCTTCTGCATCTCTTCACGACGCAAATCGATATAACGGTATTTCAAGCGGGTCTCTTCACCGACGTTCTTTTCGTCCAACTGGAACGGAATCGGCTCTGCCATACTTAACACGTCCAAATCAGTCGCAACGACTTCGATCTTACCGGTCGGCATATTCGGATTGATGGTTCCTTCCGTTCTTGGAATGACCTTACCGGTGACTTTCAATACACATTCCACACGCAGGCGTTCCGCTTTAGCAAAAATCTCAGCCGTATCCGGATTCACAACGATCTGTACCAAACCTTCACGGTCACGTAAATCGATGAAAATTACCCCACCGTGGTCACGACGGCGATGAACCCATCCGGCTACCGTGACTTGCTGATCAATTAAAGCTTCCGTTACTTGCCCACAATAATGTGTACGCATAATATTTTTTACCTTTTTACTCAAAATGACTCTAATGTCGTTAATTTACTGCTCACAACCGCCGCACAACTTATTCGTGTGCTTCGTCTGTCGATAGCTTTTTCGGCTCGATAGCTTCCGAAGGAACTCTCGAGCGGTGATATTCCTGTTTTTTCAGTTCATCCCACGGCGGCACAACCACTCCGCCGGAGATCACCATCTTAAGAGCTTCATCCACACTTAAATCAAGCTCGATAATTTCGTTTCTGGACGCCATGATAAAAAAACCGGAGGTCGGGTTCGGTGTCGTCGGCACGAACATATTCACCACCTCGTTCAATCCGGTTCGGGCCTGCGCCTCCCCCATTTGGGTGCTGGTCTGGAACGCCAAAGTCCAAAGCCCTACTCTTGGGTACTGAATCAGGTAAACCTTCTGAAAAGTCTGCTCACCCGACCCGAATACCGCTTCGGAAATCTGCTTAACCGCCGTATAGATTGACCTTACCAGCGGAATTCTCGCTAGAAGCGACTCCCACATACTGATCATCTTACTGCCCAAAAAGTTGGCCACCAACATCCCGGTCAGAATGATCATCCCTAAAGAGAGCAAAATCCCCAGTCCCGGTATATTGAAGCCAATCAACGCTTCCGGGCGATAAGCCTCCGGCAACAACAACAAGCTCCGGTCGAAGAAATTCACTAGAAAAATCAGTGCCGCAATGGTTACGCCCAACGGCAGCCAAACCAAAAGCCCCGCAATCAGATAACGCTTAAGGATTGTCATTGCCCATTTCCACCCACATTTGCCATGCCATTAATCATGAGACCAAACGCAGTATTATAAATGAATTTAAAGGAGATTTGATACCGAAAGTAATGGAAAAACCGAGACAAAAACAATAAGAACCTAGGAAAGGAATAGCCGGGCAAAACAGACAGGCCTGTTTGCTTTGCCCGGTTTCATAAAAATGCTGTATAGCAGGCGCACTCGGCGGAGCGCTTAGGAAACCGTCACGACCCGGCTGATCTGGTGTTCGTTACCCAGATTGTCAATCACTTTTAGCGTAATCAGATAGGTACCGGCGCTGGTGATCGGCAGCACAGTCGTCGCCGATTCAACCGTCAGACGATAGATCACCGCATCGGTTTCCGCACCCACGGTGGAGACTTCCCAAACGTAATGATTGACTCCGGCGGCAACCGTACTGGAAGAAGCATCCACACCGATATTGACCGGAGCGGTACCCGAAATGGTTGCACTGAAATCCGCCACTAGAGTGTTCGCGGTATCGACCGAGAACATCTTCTCAGTAGTGGCCGTCTGAGACCCCGCGTCAACAACAGTCAGCCTGACCACATAAATTCCATCCTGATTCACAGTCACAGTAGTCACAGGGCTAATGTTCGGGCCGACCGTACTCACCAAGCTTTCATTACCGTCATCCTGCTTTAGACGAATTTGCCAGGTATAACTGACGATATCGCCGGTTTCGCCTTTGGTAGACGATGTAGCATCCAAATAAACATCGAACAGATTGGCTAAATCCGTGCTGGTCGTAAAATTGAAATTCGCGCTCAGATAAGGTGTATCCGAAATCGCCGTAGGTATGGCAATCACGAACTTCTGATCCTCTGCCACCTTGGAGTTGGCATCGGTTGCCGTTAATTTCACGCGGTAAACGCCGGCGCCACTATACAAATTAAAGTCTTTTGCACCACAACCACTGACCGTTTGAAGATTAGAAAAATCGGTAGCAACCGCCGACTTATAATCAAAACTGATCGAACAGGTCACACTGGAGCCTAAAGAGCCTACCGCGCTAGCGTTGACGGTCAAAGTGCTTCGTTCATTGTAATAACCGGAACTGTTTGCCTCAGGCGTCGAACTGACCACACTGACTGCGGCTGTCGGTTCGGCAAGATTCGATGATGAATCACTGCCACCATCGGCACTGTTTGCCATGTTGCAACCCGACAAAAGCGACACACTCGCCAAACACAGCGCCGCCAACCCCATAAACACGCGATTTTCCATACATTCCTCAATCGTCTTTATTCAGTATATTTCTCTTAGAACATTGACAAAGCAACTAACATGCCGCAAAACCTCCGCCCTTTTAAATCAACCTTGAGGAGAACATTGGTCTAACGTTGGCCTTAAGGATTGTTTTACTTTAGACTATCCGCTCTATCAAACAAGCTGATCCAACTCTATGAAACGTTCACTTTTGCCGCCCAGCAGCATCTTAATCACAGGCTGCTCCACCGGAATCGGTCATCATTGCGCACTGACCTTACATAAAATGGGCTACCAAGTCATCGCCACCTGTAGAGATCCGGAAGACGTGGAACGCCTAAAACAAGCAGGCCTGACCAGTTTTCAACTCGATCTGGCCGACAGCGACTCAATCCGGTCGGGTCTGGCAAAAGCCCTGGAAGCGACCGGAGGCACAATCGACGCGCTCTTCAACAACGGCGCTTTCGGCTTGCCGGGTGCGGTGGAAGACCTCAGCCGTGACGCGATGCTCCACCAGTTTCAAACCAATGTATTTGGAACTCAGGAATTAACCAACGCCGTAGTGAAAATCATGCGCTGGCAAGGCCACGGCAAAATCCTCTACAACAGTTCGATTTTAGGATTTGCCGCCATGCAATACCGAGGCGCCTACAATGCCAGTAAATTCGCCGTAGAAGGTTTCGCCGATACCTTGCGTCTGGAAGTCAAACGGGACAACATTCAAGTCAGCCTGATCGAACCGGGTCCGATCCTGTCGGATTTCAGGAAAAACGCCTACGAACAGTTCAAGCGTTGGATTCAATTGGAAGGCAGTGCGCATCAGGCACAGTATCAATCGATGATCGACCGATTAGAGACGGTAGGACCGAGCGCGCCGTTCACCTTAGGGCCGGAAGCGGTCACCGACTGCGTGATTCACGCTTTGCAGAAACCGCAAGCCAAGATCCGTTACCGGGTCACAGTGCCGACTAAAGCGTTTGCCGTTCTGAAACGCATCCTGCCTAACCGTTGGCTCGATCGTTTATTGATCAAAGCCGGCGGCGACGGCAAGCGTTAAGAAAAAGGTTAGGAGAAACGTTTTCCGTCAGTCGGAAAACATCATGGAATAAGGTCGTGCCAGATCCTGCATGACCTTTTGAAGACTGAAGCTGCGCACCTCTTCGATAAAACGTTGACCGGTGAAGTACACCTGAAGAGTCGGCAAGGTGAAGATGCTGTTCTGGGAGCAGATGTCGGTCACCACATGGCAATCCACATACACCAGTTTCACTTTCGGATAACTCTCCCCCATCAACTCGATCAGTTTTGGCTTGATCGAATGGCACACATTACACTCCTTGCCTCCGAACAACACCAACAAAGCGTCTTCCGACTGCTTCAACTGTTCCAACTCTTCAAGCGTTTCGATATTTTGCATCACAGAATTTCCACCATTCGTCTATTCGGTTTTCTCTGGACGCAAAGCATACTGGGCAAGTGCAATTTACACAAGCCCTACTGCATCCAAGCAATATCTCCAATCAATTGACAGGTGGGACGAGTTTAGGTGGATACTGAGCCATCACCTTACCCACCACTGCATTGACCAGCTCGGTGGTTTTCGCCGGTGTTCCCTGCTCCACCAGATAAGTGTTGCTCGAACCGCGCCACAACAAGTTTCCATCCAAATCGATAATATCGATAATCAAAGTACCGTCTTCATATTCATAGATTTCCTGAGGAGTGTGGAACATCACGCCTGTGTGATGCCCCCAGAAGCCAAACCCGAAAGTTGGCGAGACCGGATCGGAACGCAGCATTTTTTTAATCACCATGTGGTAGGTGATGTAAGCGTCTGCCTTACCCGGCGCGAGAATCATCCCTTTTGACGACAAGTTCGCCGCAATCGCATTCTCGATCCGCTTGGCAATCAGTGGATTCTGTTTGGCGTACTCGCTGGCCTTGGGAATACTTTGCTGAGATTCCGGCAACCATTGAAGAATTCGGATTTTGCTGAAATCCGCATTGACGTCGTAATCCTGATTGACCGGAATGCCACTGCACCCGAACAATACCAGTGTTAAAAACAGCGTTGAAATAATCAAAAACGTTTTATGGAAAAATTTCATGGCCCTTACCTCTAAAAGTAAACTTCAGCCATTTTATTCCTTTTCAACAGGCCTGTACAAATACGCTTAATACTTAGTCATCATTTATCAACACTCATCTGTTTCTTCGCCCTCCTCCTAATTTCATGTAAGGACAGACAAAGTTAAAAATCAAAAAAATGTGATAGCATGTCTAGCATTCAACTTGTTCCCTTTAAAAGCGAGTTTTGTTATGAATCCATCTTCCGACCCGACAGGATTACTCCACGCCTTTCTTCTGGACGGCCAAGGAGGAGGACGTTTTTTGACCTGGGATGAAGTCCAGAACTGGACTCCGGAACAAGGCCGAATATGGCTGCACTTCGACTACACCGATCCATTTTCATGCGACTGGATTACAAATCATAGCGGTTTAGAACCTTTAATTACCGAAGCCCTACTGACCGAAGAGACACGTCCACGCGTAATCGGCATCCGAGACGGCCTATTGATTGCGTTCCGCGGGGTCAACAAAAACCCAGGCGCGGATCCGGAAGACATGGTCTCTCTGCGCATCTGGGCCGACAACGAACGCATCATCAGCAGCCGAAAACGTAAACTGCTTTCAATCGGCGACATGCTTGAACAACTGCAAAAAGGGAATGGACCGGCCGATTCCGCCGAATTCATCGTTAGTCTGGCAGACCGCCTGGTCTGGCGCATGAGTGACACCGTCGACCTGTTCGAAGACCGCGTCGACGAACTTGAGGACATCGCTCTGTCGGAAGAGCGTTCTACCCTGCGTTTCGAGCTGGCCAATCTGCGTAGACAGACCATCACGTTACGCCGCCACCTCTCGCCTCAACGTGAAGCCTTCGCCCGTTTATTGGTCGAAAAAATAAGTTGGTTCGACGACACCAACCGCATGCGTATGCGTGAAGTCAGCGACCGACTGATTCGACACATTGAAGACATCGATGCCGTTCGTGAACGCGCCGGCGTTACCCATGAAGAGTTATTGAGCCGAATGTCCGAACAACTCAACGAGCGGATGTATGTCCTGTCGATTGTGGCGGCCATCTTCCTGCCGCTTGGTTTTTTCACCGGCCTGCTGGGAGTCAATGTCGGCGGAATCCCCGGAGCGGAAAACCCCTGGGCGTTCCTGATTTTCAGCTTGATATTGATCGCCATAGTTGTCGTGCAAATAGCCGTGTTCAAATGGAAAAAATGGCTATAATCGCAACATTGAATCCACGTGACTCAACAAACGGTCGACTTTTCAAAAAGTCGTCTTTCCCACCTCTTTAATGTAGAAACAAACATGCTTGGTGACGACTTTATCGATTTACTTAAGGCGCTGATCCGCCAACCCAGCGTCGTGGGTGCAGAACACTCTTTTTTCAGGGTCTTGCAACGTGAATTAGAAGAACGCGGTGCCAAGGTCACATGGTACGAAGGACTTCTGGTCGCCCAAGGCAATAAACCATTCAGCACCATGTTCTCGGCACACATCGACCGTCACGGCTTGGTCTGTACCGGACCGAACGAATTCCAATATGCTGCGTTCATTGCCGCTAACCGAACCGACCTGCTTGACAGCGCCGTATCCGAAGAACTGATGTCTAAAATTACCGAACGCTTTCAGTCTGTCCCCGTGTTCGCCTACGAGCCCTGGTCGGGAAGTTACCGCGGTAAAGGCTTCATCAACAACTCTTACATCTGCGAATTCCGCAACAACCTGATTTTTGAAATTGACGGACTCGACAGTGTCGTCGCCGGAACGCCTGTCGCCTTTGAAGACAAACTCAGAATCAAGGACAACCGTTTGGAAGGACAATTGGATAATGTGCTGACCGCTGCGGCAATCGTCTATTTGTTCAGCCAAGGCTTTCAAGGCACGGCATTTTTCACCGCACAGGAAGAAGCGGGTAAAAGCTGGCGCTACCTTTTAGAGTGGTTCCGCCGTTTCGGAGGCTCGACCAACCGACTGTTCGTGGTGGATACCAGTCCGTTCCCGAACATTGAAGCGGCCGATAACCAGCTTGTCGTGCTGAGGGAAAGAGACGCCAACGCTTCCTTCAACCCGCAAGCCACAAAACTGATCGAGGATTTGTGCAAACGCCACGATTTGAGTTTTCTATACAAAGACCGTTACGTGGAAGAAGAAAACGCCAAACTGATCGCCCAAGGAAAAATGCCGCATTCGCTCGGAAGTACCGAAATGGGTCGCATCATCGCTGCTTCGAACGGTCTGGTAGACGGAACGACGATCCAGATTCCCACCACCGGCTATCACACCATGGCGGAATCGGCATCCATTGAATCGGTTGAGGCGTTCATGAAGGTCCTGAGCGCGTTAGCAAGTGAATTTGACTGATTTGTTTTCAATCGGTTATTTTAACTTCCGTAAGGAATATTCGAGTGAACCTAAGGCAAGCGTAAACCTTTGGTCCGCTCCATTAAACAGGTAAAAGCCATGTCACACTTCACCCAAGAAATGCTTGAAGAACATCTTAGTGCAGAACACTACAGCCATCGTATGGGTTGGCTAAGAGCCGCAGTACTGGGAGCCAATGACGGTATCATCTCCGTCGTCAGTCTATTGGTCGGTGTCATCGCATCAGGGGCTAGCAAAGATGACATCTTACTGGTCGGCGTTGCCGCTCTCGTGGCTGGTGCCTTGTCGATGGCCGCCGGGGAATACGTTTCGGTCAGCTCCCAGGCCGATACCGAAGCCGCCGATCTGGAACTGGAAAGAATCGCGCTGGAAGAAGACTGGGACACCGAACACGCCGAATTAGCCAGAATCTACATGGAGCGCGGTGTCAGTGAAGAAACGGCACACAAGGTGGCACTGGAACTGATGGAACACGACGCCTTGGGCGCCCATGCTCATGACGAACTCGGTTTGACCGAAGTGCACACGGCCCGTCCTTTGCAGGCCGCTTTCGCTTCGGCCGCTTCATTTATCTCCGGTGCCGCAGTTCCGGTTCTTCTGGTCGCATTACTACCGATGGAAAACCTAGGGTATATCGTCGCCGGAAGCTCACTGGTTCTTCTTGCTGTTTTAGGTGCACTCGCCGCTAAAACAGGTGGCGCCAACATGTTCAAAGGTGCATTGCGCATGTCTATTTGGGGCTGTTTGGCTATGGCATTGACCACTTATGTAGGCCTCGCATTTGGAGCTGTAGGCTAAGCCGTACTCTAAAACAATCGCTAACAGAACCCACCGCAAAATGAACAGGCCTGTTCATTTTGCAACTCACCTTCTTTCACTTTCCATCCCACTTTTCATTGACTGAAAATTCCCACAAAAATCGAATTGACGTACCCCTACTATTTATATAGGATATTTTCTAATCACGTAAGTAAAACACAGATTTAACAAGATTAATTTTGTTGGTCGGAGAAATATGAGTGAAGCAACTTAAACGATTTCAAATATCCATCCGACTGACGGTACTTACAGTTTTCATTCTTGCCACCGCATTCACCGCCTTAATTGCCATCGGTCTTCAATATTATTTCAGCCAATCGATGGCCACTGAAAACGCTCTATCCAAATACCAGCTCACCGCATCCAACACCCGAGACCATCTCACCGCCATCGACGACAAAGCCATCCAGGCAACCAGACTATTATCAAAATACCCTAACCTTATCGAACACAACTGGATCAATCCGAACGCCCCGGAACTGTTTACTGAGATGATGAAGAACAACCCCCTGTTCTACGCAATTTATATCGGGTTCGATAACGGTAACTTTTATGAGCTGGTGAACTTAAACACCAATCACGCGGTCAGGCACCAGCTAAAAGCCTCCCTTTCCGATCGTTGGGTAATCATCACGGTCTCGGGCAAAGGAACGGAACGGTTCCGCCGGTTTGAATATTACGACGAACACTTTAACCTAAGGGTCTCACGCCAGGAACAGAGCGATTATGACCCGAGAAAACGGCTTTGGTTCACCAATGCGAAAACAGGCCATGTCTATAAAACCAAGCCCTATCTGTTCCAACACCTTCAAGCACCCGGACAAACCTATGCCACTGTCGTACCCTCTACTAACGCCGTGTTGGCGGTCGACATCGCTCTGTCTTCCATCTCAGATTACCTTTACCAACACCCCCTTAGCAACGACAGCGAAATCTATCTTTATCAAAAAAGCGGCGATCTTATTGCCACTAATCAGATCGATGACACGCAAAACAGCTTGCCTTCCGTACCTCCGCTTAAATTGAACGATCAACAGAAGGCCTACATCCAACAGCTCGGACGGATTCGCATTTCAAACGAAATAGATTGGCCACCGATCGATTATTCAATTGCCGGAGAACCAAAAGGCTACGCCGTCGATCTGATAAAAGTCATCGCCCAAATGACAGGAATGAAAATTGAGTTCGTAAATGGCTATAAATGGACGGAATTAGTGGATCAATTCAAAAACGATGAGTTGGAGATCCTGCAACCCTTGTTCCGCACTCCCGAAAACGAGCAGAACGGTCTGATGAGTCAAGCAATTCTCAAACTTCCGTACTCCGTCATCACTCGCCCTCGTCGACCCAAAATTGAATATCTAAGTGACTTGATTGGTAAATCCGTCGCCATCCCCAAAGGGTGGTCTATCATCCCGATCATCCGTCATAAGTTCCCCCTAATCAACATTGTAGAAGTAGAGTCCACCAGGCAGGCGATTCAAGCCGTCCAACAAGGGAAAGTCTATGCGACCTTGGATAGCGGCGTTATTTTGCACCACACGGCTAATCAATACTTCGTCAAGAACATCCAATTCCATGACAATATCAATACTTCGGCCGTGGACCTGCCCGACGAATTGCATGTAATGGTCAAGAAAGGAAACGAAGAACTCGTTCAAATCATCAATCTTGCGCTCAAAAATATCGGTACTAAACCAATACAGCAGCTGCAGGCGAAATGGTTGGATGGTTCTTTCAAAACCTCTACCGTCAAAGCTAAATCCACGGTTCCTTATCCACAACTGATCGAACTGCTCAAGCACCCTGAATCACAAAATAAGCTGCAAAAAACAATCATCAACGGAAAAAAACATTTCGTGTTCATCACGGATCTGTCGTCTAACCAAGACGGACAGGAATATTTTGCAGTCGTGGTTCCCAGTAAAAAAGTGCTTGCCGAAAGCCTCAATAAAGTGAAAATCTCGATTCTGATCACCGCAATCTGTCTGCTATTGCTATTACCGATTTCCTGGCTGTTCGCCTCACCGATCGTAGCGCCGATTCGCAAATTATCGGACGAAAACGAAAAAATCAAGCATCGTCGCTTCGACGACGTCGAACTCATCCCAAGCCACATTATAGAAATCAACGACCTCTCAAACTCGATGGTCGAAATGTCCCTAGCTATGAAACAACATGAATTCGAGCTGAAGGAACTGATGGACTCGTTCGTCCGTCTGATCGCCCAGGCCATTGATGACAAGTCTCCTTATACAGCAGGCCACTGTGCAAGAGTTCCCGAACTGGCCATCATGATTGCCAAGGCCGCTTCGGATTCCAACAACAAGCCGTTTGATGAATTCGCTTTCAACTCCGAAGAGGAATTAAGAGAGTTTAGCATCGCAGCGTGGCTGCACGATTGCGGAAAAATCACAACGCCCGAACACATTGTCGACAAAGGCACCAAACTCGAAACGATCTACAACCGAATCCACGAAATTCGTATGCGCTTCGAAGTACTATGGCGGGATGCCGAAATCCATTATTGGCAACAGTTGGCAGAATCCCCGGAAAAAGAGGGACAATTAAAAGACGAACTGAACCAAAAGCATGCTCGTCTTGTTCAAGACTTTAAATTCGTCGCCCGCTGCAATGTGGGACAGGAGTATATGGAAGAAGCCGACGCTTCTAGACTTAAACAACTGGCTAAAACGACATGGCAACGCCACTTTGACGATCGCATTGGTCTGTCTCCGGTTGAAGAGGATCGCATTAACGAACCACCTAAAACCTTGCCGGTCGATGAACCCCTGCTCAGCGATAGACCCGAACACATCATCCCGCGTACTCGAAATGGTCACTACGATCCGAAACTTCATATCAAAATGGAGATTCCGGAACATCAGTACAATTTAGGCGAACTCTACAATCTATCCATTTCCAGAGGCACGCTCACGGCAGAAGACCGGTTTAAAATCAACGAACACATCATCAGTACCATCAAAATGCTGGAAAACCTGCCTTTCCCATCCGAACTCGCCCGCGTACCGAAATACGCCTCCAGCCATCATGAAACACTGGATGGAACAGGGTATCCAAGAAAGCTAAAAGCATATGACCTATCCATACCGGAACGGATTCTTGCTGTAGCGGACATCTTTGAGGCTCTGACCGCCGCAGACAGACCTTATAAAAAAGCCAAACCGGTCAGCGTGGCCATCGACATCCTTTACCATATGACGCTGGAGCACCACATCGACTACGACATCTTTAAACTGTTCCTGACCAGCGGTGTATATCTGGAATACGCCAAACGTCACCTGACGCCGGAACAGATCGACGAGATCGACATAAAACGCTACCTTTTCAATTCGCCATCCTAAAAATCAACAGGCCTCGGTTCCGATTCAGCCCGATATGCCTAAAAATTTGCAAAACCACCCGGTTAAATGTTTAACTTAACAGAGTGGTTTCCAACCTAAAATTGCCTTTCCACCCAGCTGAAAAGCCAAGGAGGATGTATGCAAACCCAATCCGCTCAATCACACCAGCATGCCCATTCGACCCACCAACATGAAGGGCATCTCGGCCACCATCACTCTGCCTCGCAATCGGATGAGCATGGTCACGGCCATAATCACCACCATCACGATCACACAGCGCATCACAAAATGATGATTGTGGATTTCCGAAAACGCTTCTGGATTTCGTTAATTATCACCTTGCCGATATTGGTCTTATCTCCTCTGGTTCAAAGCGTACTTGGATATAAAGTCGACTTCATTGGCGCTAACTATGTTCTGTTCGGCCTTTCCGTGGTGATCTACTTTTACGGCGGTTGGCCATTCCTGACAGGCCTGTTCAATGAAGTAAAAAGCAAACAACCCGGCATGATGACACTGATCGGCGTCGCCATTAGCGTCGCGTTCGGATACAGCTCTGCAACGACTTTCGGACTGCAAGGAAAAACCTTCTTCTGGGAACTCGCGACACTGATCGACATCATGTTACTGGGCCACTGGATTGAGATGAAATCGGTTCTGGGTGCATCCAGCTCGTTACAGAAATTGGTCGAAATGATGCCGACCGAAGCTTACCGACTGGAAAACGGGAAACCGGTACAGGTCTCTATCGACCAATTAAATGCCAATGACCTCGTTCTGGTGCGACCAGGCGAAAAGATTCCTGTGGACGGTTCCATCACCGAAGGCGAAACCAGCATCAATGAGTCGATGGTCACGGGTGAGTCTAAGCCGGTCAAAAAAAGCACCGGAGAAAAAGTCATTGGCGGAACCATCAACGGCAACGGTTCAATTACGGTACTCGTCCAACAGATCGGTGAAGAAGCCTATCTGCATAAAGTCATCGACATGGTACGCCAGGCACAGAGTGAAAAATCAAAAACCCAACACCTGGCAAACCGCATCGCCTTTTGGCTGACTCTGATCGCACTGACCGTCGGTTTCGGTACGCTGGCTTCTTGGCTTGCACTTGGCAAACCGTTCGTCTTTGCACTGGAACGTATGGCCAGTGTCATGGTCATCACCTGTCCACACGCCCTTGGCCTGGCGGTTCCATTAGTGGTTGCCATTTCCACGGCGGTCTCGGCTCAACGCGGCCTCTTGATACGCAACCGCACCGCTTTCGAAAACAGTCGCAAAATCAGTCTAATGGTCTTCGACAAAACTGGCACCCTGACACAAGGCGACTTTGGCGTCACACGATACGCTTCGGTAGACGAGCAGTTCAACGACCGCCAGATTCTGGAAATGGCCGCTTCGCTGGAATCCCATTCGGAACACCCGCTTGCTCTGGGCGTCTTGCAAAAAGCCAAAGACGAAAATATCGAACCCGAACCGGTTCAGGATTTTCAGGCGCTGACGGGTAAAGGCATATCAGCCAATTTGGGAAGTCTCCGGATCAAAGTCGTCAGTCCGGGGTACCTGAATGAAAACGACATAAAACCACCTGAAGAATCCACCGGCAATTCCGCAGAAACGGTCATCTACCTTCTTGTAGATGAACAAGTGGCGGGCTACATTGCCATGGCGGATAGAATTCGCCCTGAATCCTATGAAGCCGTCAAAAACCTCCAAGAGCAAGGTCTCAAAGTTTACATGCTGACCGGAGATAACGACGCAGTTGCCCGCAGCGTCAGCGAAGAGTTAGAGCTGGACGGCTATTACGCCGGCCTGCTGCCGGACCAGAAACTTCAAAAGATCAAAGAACTGCAAAACCAAGGAGAGTTTGTCGCCATGACCGGTGACGGCATCAACGATGCTCCGGCCTTAGCTACCGCGGACGTCGGTATCGCTATCGGATCGGGGACAGACGTCGCAGCGGAAACGGCCGACATCATTCTTGTTAACAGCAACCCAAAGGATATCGCCTATCTGGTCTTTTCCGGCAATGAAACCTACCGTAAGATGATCCAGAACTTTGTATGGGCGACCGGTTACAACGTGATTGCAATTCCACTCGCCGCCGGAATTCTTTACAGTTCGGGCATCGTCATCAACCCGGCATTAGGTGCCGTACTGATGAGTCTGAGCACCATCATTGTTGCCATTAATGCACAACTATTGAAGTTGAAACTGCAAAACCAACCTACTTCGTTTTAAACAGGCCGGTTAGGTTTATAACCGCTTCGTGAGTTGATATAGTGACCGATACAACTATCTCAATTTAGAAGAACAAACCATGAACAAAAAACGATTACTGCTTTTACCGCTATTTTTCTGGGTGGTGTCCGTGCAAGCGGCGGACGGCGTGACTAATGTACCAAGCCAGTTTAGTGTGGAAGAAACGGCGAATCGCATGGAAACCATCCTGAAACAAAAAGGGATGACAATCTTCAACCGGATCAGACATTCCGACGGCGCCAAAGCGGTCGGTATTGACCTGAGAGATACTCAACTTTTGATCTTCGGCAATCCAAAAGTCGGTAGCCTGCTGATGCAGTGTCAGCAGAGCGTGGCCATCGACCTGCCGCTTAAAGCGCTGGTTTGGCAAGACGAAAACTCGAAAGTTTGGATCAGTTATAACCAACCGGCCTATTTACAGCGAAAACATCAAATTAAAGGGTGTGCGGATACTTTAACCAAAATGGAAAAGGCCTTGGCTGGCATTACCCAAGCCGCTGCAAATAAATAATGCTGTTGCCAATCTCAACAGGCCTGCTCAGAAACAAAAACAGAAAATCCAAACAATAAAAAAGCCGTCATTTGACGGCTTTTTACTTTTCTAAATCCAAAGGCGATTAAAAATCTTCCCAATCACCGGAATCATTCCTTTCTGTCATCGGTTTTAAAGGTTTAGTCGTTTGAACCGGTTTTTCAGGTTTCGATTCTTCTTCAACAGGCTTGGTTTCCTTCTTGGTTTCAATGGCAACCGGCTTAGGTTTTTCCAAACGAACCGCTTCATTTCGAACCACTGATGCCGAAGACATGCTACTTTCGGCCTCCTTTTGGAACCCATCAAGAATACTGAACTGCTGCATACGTGCTACCAGCTGCTCGGATTGTTTAGCAATGGTTTGTGCACTGCTTGCAGACAATTCAACCAAATGTGCATTTTCCTGAGTATTGCGATCCAAAAGCACAATCGCCTGATTCACCTGCTCAATTCCTTGCGACTGCTCAACCGAAGAGGCCGCCATTTCGGAAACCAGTTCGGTTACCTGAGAAATCGCCTGACTGATTTCAGACAATGCGTTACCCGACTGCTCTGCCAGTTTGGTACCCTCGTGCACCTGATGCGTCGAGCGTTCTATCAATCCTTTAATCTCTCTGGCCGCATCCGCCGACTTACCGGCCAGACTCCGAACCTCGCCTGCGACCACGGCAAACCCTCTACCGTGTTCACCGGCTCTGGCTGCCTCAACCGCAGCATTCAACGCCAACAAATTGGTCTGGAATGCGATCGAATCGATTAGTCCGATGATCTGTTCGATTTGCTCGCTCGATTCCCTGATGCTCGACATCGCTTGAATGGTCTGTTTCATGACCTCGGCGCCTTCCGTCGTCTTATGGCTCGCTTGAACGGACACTTCATTAGCCTGCTGAGCACTTTCCGCATTGCTACGCACCGCTGCTGTCAACTCTTCCATGGTTGAGGCCGTTTCTTGAATGGACGCCGCCTGCTGCTGAATGCGCCCCGACAGATCCGTATTGCGCTCGCTGGTACTCTGAATATCACCGGAAATCTGACGAATGGCGACATTCACCTGCGCCAGAATACTAGATAGATTGTCCAAAGAGCCGTTGATGGCGTCCTTCATTTCGCCAAGACCCGCTTCGTAATCCCCTTCGACTCGTTTGGTCAGATCACCCTGCGCCAAAAGCTGAATGACGTTCGAGATATTCAAGTTTGCTTCAGAGATTGAAGACGTCATCACGTTGATCTGTTCGCCCAGGTCGTGTACAAAACCATCCAGTACGGAAACGTCGATCTGCTCGCCGATATCTCCCTTGGCGGCTCGCTCTACGATCACTTTCAGGTTCTCTTCAACGTTTTTCTGCATCCTTTCCAGCTTCACCGTTTCGCTGACGTCTTTCCATTCGGTCACATAACCGATTCGTTCACCATTCTGACCCCAAATCGGGTTAACGATGATTAACAGATTCAACTCACCCAGGTTTAATTCAGCCGTATAGGTTTCTGTCAGGTTCCCCAATAAGTTGCGCTGATGTTCGGGACGCACATGGAAAATATCGATATTCTGTCCGATCAGATCATCCGCCGAAAAATGCGGCAACATTTTCTGAATGTCTTTTTCGACTTTTTTCAATGTATTGAGAATGGATTCATTCATGTATGTGATGGTCAGATCGGCATCCGCCAACATAATATTGGAACTGCTTTGATCCATAACCGTTTTCACCGTATTCAACTGATCAACCTGATCGTGAATCCGAACCAACATGCGTTCCAATAAAAATTCCATCTGCTTCAGTTCACGCGAACCTTCAAGTACGATTTTGGTCGACCAGTTCACGTCGGAAGGATCTTCACACATGTGAAGGAACGAATCCTGCAAATGCGTAATCGGCGTGACAATAGCGCGGCGAATGAAAAACTCGAAGGCAATCAAACTGACAATTAAAGAAACCAGAAAGACTGCAATGACGTTAATGATTTCCGCTCTAAACAATTCTTCATTAAGCTGTTTATTCTTTTCATCCGACACTTTTTTCAGATGCGCATACCATACTTTCAATGCATCCATGGCTTTACGGTCATCCACGATCACCTTGCTGTCGATCTGCGCAACAGACAAACCTGCTTGACGTAGTTTTTTCACCTCCGCTACACGGCTCACATACTTACTAACCACCGCTTCCATCTCATCAAGGCCTTTTATTTCAACCTCACTAAGATTTCCGAACTTACGGTATGCCTCGATATCTTCTAGAATCGTCTTTCCATTTTGCTCAACTTCTTTCGAGTAACTCTCCGTTCGGTAATCTTTCTCTCCACGAATTACGAAATTTTTGAAATTATGAATGAACTTTCCATACCCTAATTGAGATTGAATCTCGATCAGAAGCGCCTCTTTCTGGTTCATTTCTTTTTTCAAATTATCGAATTTATCTTCATACTTTACTTCAAGATAAAGATAGGACATGAAGCCGATTCCACTGATTAGAACCAGCATCAAAAAATAGATTCCGACATTCTGAAACGTCGTTCTTCCACGGATAGACTGTGCAGGCATAAATCCTTTAAACCTCTGAGTTATTATTTTTTTATCACTGTAGCCTAAAACCAAAACTAATCCATACAAAAATAGACGAATATAATCCGTACTAATTACGATAAAACTGCCTAAGAAAATATTTACTATCAATCAAAAAAAACAATAATATCAACAACAAAACATACAAATCTAATCAGAGTTATTTTTTTCACTCGCATATAAAAATTTAAAGCTGCCCAGTTGAGAAGTTTTTATGGCCAGATCTGAAATTTAAAAATTCAGGATGCGAAATCACTCAGGGGAAACAAAAGAACACCTAAGACATTGCCAAAATCACGTCTAATCCGCTATTGCAACGTTAGTGACCTTGTGAATTTAAAGGATAAGAAATGCAGACTATCGTTTGGTTGTAAACGACGTTAAAGAAAGGATAGAACCCAATTCAAGAGTTGAATAAATCGATTTTGAAAACTCCCGCTTTGTAAGAGGGAGTTAATTGCTTTCCTTTTGGGAAAATTAACCAGCGTTAAGCTTTGAAACACTCATACGTCTAGGCTGACAATCTCAGCAACTGATTGGCGCCGCCGTTTCCGTAAATGCTTTGCTCAATCTCCTCTATGCATTGAACAACTTGTTCAGATAAACGGTCAATCTCAGGCAATAAAACATACGCAGATTCTGTATCGCCACTATTTTTATACTCTATGGCTTGAGCGATTTTTTGGTGGAATTCTTCATGCACCAGATCCAACCTACCCATTTGTGGTAAATGATTATAAGCCTGCCCTTCTGTGTCCCGCCATTCTCCTAATGCACATAGATGATGATTTCTAACCGACTCAACATCATCGATTTGCTCAACGCCGGAAACCACATTCGCAATACGAATTCGCCAATTAAAATGCGCCTGTTTGTACTCAGCCAAAGGTGAACGCCCTTTTCTACTCACTTCCTGTCCTTCTGGAGACAATGAGAACGTGGCGGATAATTTGTTCATGTAATCTGCTTGTTCGGCCACGTGACGAGAAGACGAAGCAGCCTCTTTAACCAAGGCTGCACTTTGTTGAGCCATTTGATCCATCACCTCGATAGATCTATTCACTTCTAGAATGTCGGCTTCTTGTTCCTTTGACGCTTCTGAAATCTGCATAACCTGCTCACGCATCGTTTCAACCAAGCCTCTAATAGAGACCAGTTCGTCTCCCGTTTTTGTCACCAACTGAGTACCTTCATTAATTTGCGAAACCGACTGTTGAATCAAAGCTTGAATATCTCGCGAAGCTTCAGCCGATCTCTGAGCCAATGTGCGAACCTCACCGGCCACAACTGCAAAACCTCGCCCTTGTTCTCCCGCTCGTGCCGCTTCTACAGCCGCATTCAACGCCAACAAGTTGGTTTGGAAAGCAATACCATCGATCATACTGGTAATTTCGGCTATTTTTTCTCCGGATGACTGTATTTGATTCATCGACTCAATCGCTTGAAGCATCACCTGCGAGCCCTGCCCGACCTTTGTAACGACGCTGTTAGCCAACTCACTGGCCCGATCAACAATTTCATCGTTAGAGCGAACCGAAACAGCCATTTTTTGCATCGCAGAAGAGGTTTGTTCAATCTCAGACGCTTGCTGTTGAATCTTGCCTGCAAAATCGTTCACCCCGGCGGACAACTCTTGAGTCGCGACCGTCACCTCGTTAGAGTTAAACTGAACCTGACCGATGACTTCGTTCAAACTCTTAAAGGAAAGGTTGATGGCATTTTGCATTACTTGAAACGCCCCTTTATACTCACCTTCCATACGGCTAGAAACTCTCGAAAAGGCCAATTCACCAATCGCACGTCCCGTTTGAGACAGGGCTTTTTCCAAATGGAACACCATGTCATTCAGATTTTCGCCCATGCTTTTTAGAAGCGGTTCTTCAATATTGTCGGTTTGGATTCTCTTATTAAATACACCGTTAGCCGCGGCTTCAACCAATCCTGAGATCTCTTGCTCGATGGCAACCTCTTCCGATTTGTCTTCCCACTGCACCACCGTACCGTAACGAACACCGTTTTGCTCAATCGGAATGATCTGTAGGACCAGATGCATATTATCCAAATTGATCTTAGCCTCGTAGGGTTCCTTCAAACCATCAATCAACTGTCTTTGATGATCCGGGTGTTTATGAAAAACATCGATCGATGAACCGACAATTTTTGCTACATCAAAGTCCGGTAAATGGCTTTTTAAAGTCCCCTCATTGCGTTTCAAAAGAGAAATGACCATTGGGTTAGCGTATTGAATCACATGTCGTGCATCCGCAATCATGATTCCAATGGAAGCCGATTCAACCGCTGTTTGAACTTTGGAACTTTGACCCAACAAAGCTTGTATTTGATCCAGATTATTTGCCAAGTTGGATTGTATGATTCCAACCATTGCGCCCAATTTATCAACCGGTGCTTGCTTCATAAGCGAATGGCTAGGTGAGAAATCTACATTTGTATTAAAGTCTTCTTGAGACACCGCCAACAAAGAATCCGCGTAATCTTTTAATTTACGATTCATTTTTTGGAGTTTCCAAGCACCCACACCACCTAATAAAACGCCACCGGCCATCAAGCCACTGACAGAAGGTGTATAGATGCCAAACGCATCCAATAAGCCGATTACACTGGCGCCCGCCAGCATGAATGCCACTAAGTGTTCTGCTCTAGCCTTATAGATCGGACACTTATGCCACCAACGTACAGGCTTGCCACCCCAAATCTTAAAATCACCTCGTTTTAATTTAGGATAATTTTCTTCCGCCCAACTTACCTGCTCTCGGCTCGGCGCGTAACGAACAGATAAATACCCGGTCACCTGGTTGTCTTCATAGACGGGGGCAGCTCTCGCAACAACCCAATAATAGTCCCCGTTCTTTCTACGGTTCTTAACCAATCCAGACCAAGGCAGTCCTAGCTTCAAGCTACGCCACATATCGGCAAATGCGGCTTCAGGCATATCTGGGTGGCGCAAAATATTATGCGGTTCCCCAATCAATTCATCCTTCTCATAACCGGATACTTCGATAAACGCCTCATTCGCATAACGGATCGTCCCGTGCAAATCGGTTTCCGATACAAGAATTCTTTCATCTAAAACATATTCATTACGAGTAACTGGTTGATTATTTCTCATCTTTAAATACTTTCCTGCTAAATAATATAAAGAGGCGTTTCTAATAAGCAACCTCTTACCTAATGCTTTGATTTAATGAGCTTTCTCTATCGCTATGAATCAATGCATCAAAATCGTTGTTCACACTCGTTAAAAAAGGGAATCCTTTCTGAACGCATTCGTTTAATTATCAAAACCTACCCGGATTACACGTTGGTTCTCTGAACCTTATGGCCTAACTCAATCTCCATTAGCACATCTAATCCCGAATGTTTTTTAAGTCCATATGCATAACGCCCCCCGAAAGCTTTATGAAAACGGCTTAGCAATCCCTTGTCTTTGACAAATTATTAAGGCAAAGTCATTCAACTTTTCACCTAAAACTAATTACTCACTATGTGAGTAAAAATACTAATAATGTTTTTTGTGTGGTTATTCTATATGAAGTAAGAAAAATATTCTAGTAGATACGTAATTTTATTTACATTTGTGATTTTGAACTGGAATTTAGAATGTTTCCGAAACCCGAAAACAAAAAAACCGACCATAGTGGTCGGTTTTAATACATGACTTGAATTGATGCTTTAAGAGTTGAGGCTACTTGCTCGCTTTGACTTCTGACCGGTGAGAGGCGTTATCTGCTCTTTTTTTGGAATGCCAGGATCTAGAAGGTTTTTTGTCGGCGCCTTCGGGCTTTTGCCCTCTATGGCTGCTACCCGAACGAGCCCCATCTTTCCGGTCTTCACGTGGTTGCTTCGGTTTCTTAGGTTTTTTAGGCTTAATAGGACGAGTATCCAAACGTGAAGCCGGAACGCCTTCTACCGGCTCGAAGCCTTCAATCACTTTACGAGGCAATAAGGCCCCGGTCAGACGCTCAATGGCAAACAACAATTTAGCCTCTTCTGCGCAAACCAACGACAATGCTTCACCACTGGCGCCGGCTCGTCCCGTACGGCCAATGCGATGTACATAATCTTCGGCCACATTCGGCAACTCGAAATTGACAACATGAGGTAACTGATCAATGTCCAGACCACGGGCGGCGATATCTGTCGCTACCAGTACTCGGATTTCACCATTTTTGAAGTCGGCCAAAGCACGTGTTCTGGCGCCCTGACTTTTATTACCGTGAATCGCAGCAGCTTTAATACCGTATTTCTCAAGCTGCTTAGTCAAACGGTTGGCACCGTGCTTGGTTTTGGTGAAAACCAATACTTGCTCCCAACGGTTTTGGGCAACCAACTGAATTAACAATTCCGGCTTACGTTTTTTATCGACAGGATAGACCCACTGCTCAACCGTTTTAGCTGTCGTATTGGCTGGAGCCACAGAAATCTCAACCGGATCATTAACCAGACCTTTGGCAAGCCTGCGAATGTCATCCGAGAATGTCGCGGAGAAAAGGAGGTTTTGACGATTCTTGGGAAGCAGAGCCATGATTTTCTTGAGGTCATGAATAAAGCCCATGTCCAACATGCGATCCGCCTCATCCAGCACCAACACTTCCAGCTGGTCAAACTTCACGGCATTCTGGTTATACAGATCCAACAATCTCCCCGGTGTTGCAACCAGAACATCCACACCGGAACGCAAACGCATCATTTGAGGGTTAATTTTCACCCCTCCAAACACCACCGTCGATTTAAGAGGCAAGTTTTTACCATAAAGCTCTACACTTTCGGCAACCTGAGCTGCCAACTCGCGCGTTGGAGTCAGAATCAACGCTCGTGCCTGATTCGATTTAGCTCTTTGCCCTTTAGAAAGCCGTTCCAAAATCGGCAACGTGAAACCGGCAGTTTTTCCGGTTCCGGTCTGGGCGGCAGCCATGACGTCTTTGCCTTGGATAACCGCTGGAATAGCTTGTGTCTGAATTGGAGATGGCGTTTCGTAACCCTGTTCGGCTACAGCTTCAAGGATAGGGGCGGATAACCCCAGGGAGGCAAAGCTCATAAATGTGGTGTCTCTTTTATAATTATATTGTGATTGCGTCTTGCTTAAGGACTCGGAACACCTATAAAGGTATTCGAAGGAAAGGTGGGTAGCTTACAGTAAGTGGTTGATAATTACTATCTTTTCCTCTTCTTATTTGCAAATAGTCATCATCCATTCATCATCGCCCCCCTCTTTGCGTTTTTTTACTGTTAAAATTGCTAATCTTCCTAGGTTTTGTAGAATCGAACCAATAACGGCATTAAACGTTATTTTTTCTTAAATTCAACATGATAGGCATAAAGACGATATGAAAATCCCACTCAAAAAAACGCCCGCGATTCATCGCCCGCGCAACAAAGTTCTGGGCGTTCCCGAACTGATTGCGATTGCCTTGGGTGGCATGGTCGGAGGCGGGATTTTCACGATTTTAGGGATTTCGGTCTCCATGATTGGTGTTTATACCCCGCTTGCGATTGCCCTCGGTGGGATAGTCGCCGCCATGGCTGCTTATTCGTACATCAAACTCGGCGTCTACTATAAAGACGAAGGTTCAACCTACGCATTTTACAAAAAAACCTTTCCCAAATCGCCGTTTGCAGCCTCACTGATCGGATGGTGGGTGATTTTCGGTTACATCAGCACCCTGGCACTCTACTCCTACACCTTCGCCTCTTATGCGATCAGTGGATTTACATTCGCGGACAATGAATGGATCCGTAAACTGGTTGCCGGCGGCATCATTAGCGTATTCACTCTAGTCAATATCCTAAGCGTCAAAGGAATGGGAAAAATAGAAGACCTTATGGTCTACACCAAACTGGTCATTCTGGTGGTGATCTCTTTCGTTTTGATTAACAACAGCAACACCACCCTTCCGACACTGATTGAACATAACGGCACCATCTCAATTCTTGACATCATGATCGTTGCTTCCATTACATTTGTCGCCTATGAAGGGTTTGAGCTTGTCATCAACGCAGTCAATGAAATGGAAAAGCCGGAAAAGAACATTCCTCGCGCCATCTATGCCGCGATTTTCCTGGCGATCCTGATCTATCTGGTAATTGCCTTAGGCGCAATTCTCACCATTCCGTTCGCAGACATAATCCAAAACAAGGAATATGCACTGGCTTCCGGAGCCGATAAGATATTGGGACACTGGGGAACCGAACTGGTTATTATTGGCGCCCTGCTGGCGACGAGTAGTGCAATCAGCGGCACCGTTTTCGGTGCTTCGCGGCAAATGTCAGCCATCGCTGAAGATCGTTACCTTCCGGCCTACTTGACCAAACATTCACGCCGGATTCCAGTCTATGCCGTCCTGACTCTGTCCGCTTTGGCCTTTGTTCTGGTCTTATCCGGCTCCCTGCAACTCATCCTCGAATTCGGAAGCGTGACTTTCCTGATTATCTCCCTACTCATGGCTTTTGCCAACTTCCGAATCCGGCACCAAACGAATTCATCCGCTTTCATCACATTGACCTCCCTGTTCGGATTGGCAGTTGCAACCGTCCTTGTCTTCTACTCTGAGATCAGCACTCAACCCGTGCAGATGGCACTCATTCTCGGAACCTATATTTTATTGACCATCGGCGCCTGGCTTTACGCAAAAAAAGTGCGTCGGAAAAACCGATTGGGGGTATTGGGCTAGACCGTCCCCCAACTAAAAACCTATTAAAAACAAGGACTTTCTTTTTAATCGTTTTATTGACCACATTCCACGCATGGATTAGCATGTGGAAAGTATCAGAGAAACCCGTCACTGGAGGTGAATCATGTATTACGTAGTGGAATCAGACAAAACTTTCGAGCAAGCTTCAAACGACTTGGATGCCGCAGTCAAAAACAATGGCTTCGGTGTCCTTCACGTTCACGATCTGGGGGAAACCCTGCGCAGCAAAGGCTTCGACTTTACGGAACAGTGCCGTGTCTTTGAGGTCTGCAATCCCGGACAGGCATCAAAAGTACTGGCAACCGATATGCGACTTAACATGGCGCTTCCGTGCCGCATCTCGGTTTACACTGAACAAGGCAAAACCAAGATCGGGCTTATCAAACCTGCGGAGATGTTGGCGACTTTATCACTGGATCCTGCTTTAACTCAAATCGCTGGAGAAGTCGAAGCGAAAACGATACAGATGGTCGAAGAAGCCAAATAAACATCAGCGCAACGGAGTCCGAACATGAAACGTGTACTCACCTCGATTAGTACAGTACTCACCTGGCTGGCATTGTCATCAACGCAGGCACTTGCCACCTCCGGAGTCGTTAACATCACCCCCCTGGGAAGTCAAAAAGGGGAGTTCTGTACCCTTGACCGAGCCATGATCTTCGAAGATCCGAACGGTACCCGAATTTTATATGATGCGGGCCGAACCGTTGCCGGAGCGAACGACCCTCGACTCGGAAAAATCGATATCATCCTGGTCAGTCATGTACACGGCGACCACATTGGAGACAAGCACATCAAAGCCCTTGATGCCGGGAGTTGCGCCAAACCCGACGTTTCAGTCAGTGACACTCCAGCCTCTAACAGCGTCAAGATCGCCATCGCCAAACACGCTAAAATCGTGACTGGAAGTGAAATGCCGAGCCTGTTCGCGGCGAAACTGAAAGCCGCCGGCGGAGATCCCAAAGATTCCTTGTTGGTTCGTTTCGGTGCTATGAAAACCGTTGATGGTGTTGGCATCACCACGGTTCCTGCTATTCACAGCAATGGCCTTTCACCCGACATGATCGAAGGTTCGCTAGGCGAGTTCATGAAAGGTGCTGGACTCACAGCACACGTCGGCCCTGCTACAGGCTACATTCTGAAGTTCAGCAACGGCTTGGTCGTGTACCTTTCCGGCGATACCGGTATTACTGCGGAACAGGACATCGTGGTTCGCCAGCACTATGGCGCCAAACTGGCGGTCATCAATATCGGCGATACCTACACTACCGGCCCGACTGAAGCGGCCTATGTGATCAACGATCTAGTCAAACCGACTTCGGTGATTCCCTCCCATGCAAATGAAGAGGCAACCCTCGATGGAAAAGTCCTTCCGCACACTCGAACCAAAACCTTCATTGAGGCCACTGACGTTCCGGTTCACGTCCCTTTTAGTGGTATAACGATGTCTTTCGACAGCAACGGAAAATGTATTGCCGGCTGTTGATCCGAATTAAATTACGGATTTAACTATTTCATTCGCATGATTTTTCTTAATTTAAAACCATGCGAATTCAGTCAATCCATTCCTGAAAGCTCGTTGTAGAATTCAATGTAAACTCAACAGGCCTGTTGAGTTTCAACTCGCTAAAACCACGCGAAACCGTTACAAAAATGCTATGCTGATAGCCGTTTTCAGACAACAACAAAAGACATTTCGATGAAGATATGGGTAGATGCGGACGCTTGTCCGGCAGTCATCAAGGAAATTCTGTTCCGGGCAGCGGAGCGCTCTCAGGTCACGACGACGCTGGTCGCCAATCACAGCTTACGCATCCCGCCATCGCGCTTCATCCATTTTTTGCAGGTTACCAAGGGATTCGATGTCGCTGATAATGCCATCGTCCAGCGCATGAGTGCCGGAGATCTTGTCGTGACCGCCGACATTCCACTGGCTGCAGAAGTCATTGAAAAAGGCGGTACTGCCTTGAATCCTCGCGGCGAGCTCTATACACCGAGCAACATCCGGGCAAGGCTCAATATGCGCGACTTCATGGAAAGCCTGCGTTCCAGCGGCGTGGATACCGGCGGGCCATCCTCCATGAGCCAGAATGATCGGCAGGCATTCGCCAACCAACTGGATCGACTATTGACCCAATACACCAAAAAGCTCGATCAAACCAAACGGGATGCTTTATGAAAAAAATCAGTCCGGAAGAATTGGAACGGGAACACCGTCCCGAGGTCATCGCCGAACGGCTGGTTCAACCGCCTAAAACCCAGAACATCTCGGATGCCGTCCTGGGAGGAATTGACGGTTGCGTGACCACTTTTGCGGTGGTTTCGGGCGCTTTCGGTGCCGGGTTTTCTCCGATGGTTGCCTTGGTTCTGGGATTTGCCAACCTGTTCGCCGACGGTTTCAGTATGGCGGTCAGCAATTATGAAGCGAATAAGGCCCAAAAAGAATTCACCGACCAACTTCGCCAACTCGAAGAAGAACACATCGAAAGAATCCCTGAAGGCGAACGGGAAGAAATCCGTCAAATTTTCCAACAAAAAGGATTCAAAGGCGCGGTTTTGGACGAAATAGTGGAAACCATCTGCCTAGACCGTAAACTCTGGGTGGATACTATGCTAACCGAGGAGCACGGGGTACAGAGACATGCACCCAATGCCATTCGTGCGGCATTAACGACTTTTTTAGCATTTGTGTTTGTCGGCTCCATTCCTTTGATGCCGTTTCTGGTCTTGTCGTGGGAGATGAGTACGCAATTCCTGATCAGCGCAATACTAGCGGGAATCATGTTCTTTCTGATCGGTAGCCTCAAGAGCCTGTTTCTATTCAAACCCATTTTCCGTTCGGGCTTAAGCACCCTGCTTACAGGTGGTGCCGCTGCAAGTCTGGCATTCCTGACAGGCTACATACTACGGGAACTGTTTGGTATTGTGTGAAACCTTGCCGCTACTAGTGCAACAACGTGTTAAACACCCCAAAGCATCGTATAATGAATTCATCGAATTCGGAAAAGGTCAAAGTTGATTTCCGACTCTGAGACGAATGTCCGATTCAAGCAGGCCTGCCGACTTGCTATCCTTGAGGGAAATAATCATACATCGAAGTAGGTGCTATTATGCATTCAGCAAACCAAATCAAAGTCTGGGACATCGCGGTGCGGATTTTCCACTGGTCCCTTGTCCTGCTGTTCTTCACCTCCTATCTTACGGGCGATGACGAAAGCACGATCCATGTCTATTCCGGTTACGGCATCATAGGCTTACTGGTGTTTCGAATCCTCTGGGGGCTAGTCGGAACCAAGTATGCCCGCTTCAGCAATTTCATATATGGAAAAGAAGCCACGATCGAATACGCCAAATCAATGGCGACCCTCAAACCGAAACGTTATCTTGGTCACAATCCCCTCGGCGGCTGGATGATTATAGCTCTGATTATTTCATTAATTGCGACGACCTGGAGCGGTTTGTCCGTCTATGGTTCAAAAGGGCACGGGCCTCTTGCGGGCAATTTCGACATAGTGATTTCAAGCGCCATGGCTGACGATGACGAACATGAACACGAGTCCGGTGAAGGTGACGAATTCATGGAAGAAATACATGAGTTCTTCGCCAACTTCACCCTGTTTCTAGTATTCGTGCATATCGGCGGTGTGTTGATTTCCAGCCTCATTCACCGAGAGAACCTGGTTCGATCAATGGTCACCGGACTCAAAGACAAAGACGATACCTGAACCTCAGAGCGCAACCGTTAAGCAACCTAAATCTACAAAGGAAAGTCGTACAGATGGAATTAGAAGAACCACTCAACGTCTTTGGAGAGCCGCTTAAAAGTTGCGGTAACGACCCTTTGACGGGCTTTTACCGTGACGGCTCATGCAATACCTCTCTTGAAGATTTAGGTTCGCATACCGTTTGCATTCAAGCCACTTCCGAATTTTTAGAATATTCACGCTTCAGAGGCAACGATCTTTCTACGCCGGTTCCCGAATTCGGCTTTCAGGGTTTGCAGCCCGGAGACACATGGTGCCTCTGCGCAGCCCGTTGGCTGGAAGCCTACCAGCATCAAATGGCTCCCAAAGTCTTTCTGACCAGAACGCATCAAAAAGCACTTGAAGTGGTTCCACTGGCACTTCTCAAAGAGCACGCCGCCGATTTGAATTAACGACGGCTAAAACTCTAGAGCCAGGCGGCACCCCGGACTCCGCTGGAGTCGCCGTATACGGGCGGAACCAAGCGGGTATCGACAAGGTCACTGAACACCCAATCTCCCCATAACTCGGGGACATCGGAATACAATCGCTGGATATTGGACATGCCGCCGCCCAATACAATCACATCCGGATCCAAGACGTTGATTACACTTGCCAACCCTTTGGCCAACCAGAGCGTATAGTCCTGCATGATTTGTTCAGCAACTGCATCTCCTCGTTCACTCAAAGCGACAATCTCTTTCGCGGTTTTGAACAGGCCTGTTCGTTTTTGATAATGCACCTGCAAGCCACTACCGGACAAGAATGTTTCATTACAGCCTTTCAAACCACAATAACAGTCCATCTGAACATCATCCGCACTCGCCCAAGGCAGAGGATTATGCCCCCACTCTCCGCCAATGGAATTGATGCCATTAATAATCCGGCCGTTGACGACTACACCGCCGCCGCACCCCGTACCGATGATTACACCGAACACCACTTCCGCACCTTTTCCCGCACCGTCCGTCGCTTCCGATAAAGCGAAACAGTTGGCGTCGTTAGCCAATCTTATCTCACGATCAAGCCGCTGCTGAAGGTCACCACTTAAATCCTGACCGATCAGCCAGGTAGAGTTGGCATTTTTAATGCGACCGGTTTTACGAGACACCGCACCCGGAATGCCAATGCCGAGCGATCCCTTTTGACCCAACTCCGTTTCAGCACCTTTCACCAAACCGACTATCGCATTCAGAGTTGCCGCATAATCCCCTTTCGGAGTATCAACCCGTTTACGGTAAAGACTCTCTCCAGCTTCATCCAAAGCGATGATTTCGATTTTAGTTCCACCCAGATCCACTCCTAAACGCATGATCGTCTTCTCACTGTTTTTCCAAATAGACCGTAAAGTCGTTTTCCAGATAATCGTCCGCCCAACGAACTTTTACAGCAAAGGTTTCGCAGTATTCGACGATCTCTTCAGGCATGAAACTCTGCAAGTCTGGACGGCTTTGAATCCACGGATGACGAGCATCCAAGAGATTGAAAGCCACACCACGACGGCAAGTATCGTACATCTTGCGAATCACGGCCTTGGCGTAACGCCCACGGTACTGAGCGGTACCTTCAATTTCGGTTTCCACGACTTCATTCAAAGCACCAGACAAAAAAACATAATCGTAGGCATTATCGGCAGGATCAAAATCAAAGAGATCACCTAGACTGACCTGAATATCGGGACGTTGAAATTGTGCGCTCTCAACCATGGTTTCACTAAGGTCGATACCATGGTAATCGATTATGAAGCCTTGCTCCTGGAGAAAGCCTTTGAGATCACCAAACCCACACCCAACATCCAAAACCGACCAGACTGCGATATTGCCTCCCTCCAGCTTATGGTTCAAAGGAAGAATTTCACTGAGCTTACGGAAACGGATCTGTTGGATTTCCCGATTACTCCAATATAAGGCCTGAGGTTGATAACCAAACTTTTCAACGGAATCCTTGTGTCGAGTCTGGATTCGTAAACGCTGTTTATCCGATAAGAGTTTTGTCATTCAGTTATCCTTCTACAAGGTTTTTAGCCACTGAATCTCTTCTTCTGAAAAGCCAGCCTGAGTGCGGGCTTCATAATTGAAAGGTCCGCGTAGATCACCGTGGAAATAATTTTCGATAATAGACTGAAACTCCGTGAACGGATTCACGCCTTTTTCGGCGCACAGATAACGGAACCAACGAGTTCCAACCTCGACATGACCAATCTCATCACGCAAAAGAATCTTCAAAATCTCCACGCCGCGCTTATCACCGATCGCCCGTAACTTCTGAATCATCGGCGGCGTCACATCCAAACCTCTGGCTTCAAGCGTTCTGGGTACCAATGCCATTCGTACGATTGGATCGTGATCGGTTTCGTAGGTCGTCAACCAAAGGCCGTTATGTGCCGGCATATCCCCGTATTCATGGCCCAAATGGTTGAGATGCTCACGAATCATCTGAAAATGGAACGCTTCCTCTCCGGCAACACCCAACCAATCACGATAATACTCATAAGGCATATTCTGAAAACGATAAACCGCATCCAATGCAAGATTAACGGCATTGAATTCAATATGCGCAATCGAATGCATCAGGGAAGCATGTCCCTCCTGCGTACCTAATCCCCTACGCGGCAACTCCTTAGGAGAAACCAACAACGGGCGTTCCGGACGACCCGGATCGGGAATACGCTCAATGCTTTCTGTCGGCGTGAAATCAAATCGATTCTCCGACCAATCTTCCTGTAGCTGTGCCAATAGCTGAACCTTACGATCAAGGTCCTTTTCCATAAGGCACTCAAAAGTTGATTCAAAAAGATTCTTTTTCATTCACACAACCGCCATCTTTCCATTTTTGCATCCATAGAAAACAAAAAAGCCGGTAAAAACCGGCTTCTTCGTCAAAGGTGAATTACCAATTAACGGTAGTAAGACGCCATGTTGTAACGAGTACCAGTAAATTTCTTAGCATCGATAGCGTCAAAAAGCTTAGCCCACTTAGCACGATCTTCTGGAGTCATTACTGAAGAAGGGTTCAAGCCTTTAGTTTTGTCACCGTATTTAGCTTCGATTGCGCTTAATTCTGCCATGCAAGCTTCAACAGTTGTTTTTTGCTCAACGTCACGTGCAGCAGGACCACCGTCCTTCTTAGCTGTAGCAATAACAGTTTCTGCGTCTGCCAAGCACTGAGCGTAAGTATCGTCAGCTGCTTGAACGTTTAAAGATACTGCAGCAAAAGCAGAAATGAATAAAGCTTTAAGTGTTAAGTGTTTCATTAATAAACTCCAGGTTTGGTTTGTCTCTATAACGGGTCAATTTTGACGTTTTTCATCTTAAATTGCAACCCATATGACGTTAGAAAATAATTAAATGCTTATAAACTTTTTTTATCAATAGATTGGCGACCTAAAAACAACTTATTGAGGTTCAAAACTGACCAAACTACGAGAACTAGTATAAGAGCTAAAAAAACCAGTTGATAAACGCCGTGCAGGGTCATAAAGGTTTCCCATTGAGGCGAGGTTTTAGAGAGTCCCAGAGGGTACTGCTCTTTGATCACCTGCATCTTAGGAGACAACCAGAATTCACTCACACAAATTAAAATCACACTTAATACGAGTAACCCATTCGCAATCAGCCATTTAAAAACCAACCATCTCGCCACCAGCAAACCGAACAGGCCTGCCAACAATACGATATTACTGATTGAGAGCAACATACCTACCAGGTTGCCTGCCTTAAGCGGATCCAATTCTGAAAACAGCACTGGAGCAACCAAATAACCGATGACGGCCAGCCAAGTGGCAAAAATCAAACCGAATCCGGACACCAGCCCCATCATGCTCGAAAGAATCACGTTTTTTCTCATCGACACCGCTACAATCCCCTTAAATTGAAAAGCCTGCAAATCCGGATGGATGCAGGCTTTTCAAATTGGCTTCCGGACAAAACTCCGGTGCTTAGATATATTGGACCTCGATGATTTCGTAATCGATGTTACCACTCGGTGCGGCGACTACGATTTCCTCACCCTCTCCCTTACCGATCAACGCACGAGCGATTGGAGAGTTGACCGAAATCTTGTTTGCAGAGATATCCGATTCTTCATGACCAACAATCTTATAAGAGACCTCTTCGTCTGTGTCGATGTTCAGTACTGTTACGGTTGCACCGAACACCACCTTACCGTTGGGATTTAACTTGGTTACATCAATGATCTGGGCATTCGATAAAGTCGCTTCAATCTGTTTGATGCGCGCTTCCACCAGGCCTTGCTGTTCACGTGCGGCATGGTATTCAGCATTTTCTTTCAAATCACCGTGTTCGCGAGCTTCTGCAATCGCTTCGGTAATACGCGGACGGTCTTCTTTCTTAAGTTTATTCAATTCCGCCTGAAGGGCCTCGGCCCCTTCTTTAGTCATTGGATGCTTGTTCATACATCTTCTTCCTTTGTAAGCGTTACTAATTTAACACTCTATCAAAACACAAACGCCAAAGTCCATATTGAACGGACTTTGGCGTTATAAAAAACTAAATCGTAGATTACAAGTCTTGCAGACGGGTTACCGGCTGATCTTCCAGGAACTCCATGGCCGCAACCATTGCAAACGCACCGGCAATTGTTGTGGTGTAACAAGTTTTGTGCATCAAAGCTTCACGACGGATGCTTGAAGAATCCTGAATACTGACCGAACCATCTGATGTATTCACAATCAATGCGATCTCTTCATTGACGATCGAATCGACAATGTTAGGACGACCTTCCGTCACCTTATTGACAACTTCACACTCGATGCCTGCTTCACTCAAAGAGCTCGCTGTTCCGCGAGTCGCAACGATATTGAATCCTTTGGCGATCAACTGCTTAGCCAGTTCGATGACACGCTGACGGTCCGCTTTGCGCACGCTCAAGAATGCCGTTCCAGACTGAGGTAAGACAGTACCCGCAGCCAACTGCGCTTTCGAGTAGGCCTGTGCGAAACTCTCGCCCACACCCATAACCTCACCGGTCGACTTCATCTCAGGCCCAAGAATCGGATCCACACCCAAGAACTTAATGAATGGGAACACCGCTTCCTTCACAGAGTAATGCTTTGGTCGAACTTCAGTCGTAAAGCTCTGCTCTTCCAGTTTCTGACCAACCATGCAACGCGCTGCAATCTTCGCCAACGGTTTACCGATCGCTTTGGAAACAAATGGTACCGTACGCGAAGCACGCGGGTTCACTTCAAGAACGTAAATCTCGTCGCCCTTGATCGCAAACTGGGTGTTCATCAGACCGACAACGCCAAGTGCCTTGGCCATCTTCTCGACCTGAACACGAATCTCGTCCTGAATTTCAGCCGAAATACTGTATGGAGGCAATGAACACGCCGAGTCACCTGAGTGAATACCGGCCTGCTCGATATGTTCCATGATACCGCCGATCACGACTTGTTCACCGTCACAAATCGCATCAACATCCAACTCTACCGCATCGTCAAGAAAACGATCCAGCAATACAGGAGAGTCGTTGGAAACTTTAACCGCTTCAGTCATATAGCGAGACAAATCAGCATCCGAATAGACGATCTCCATCGCACGACCACCCAAAACATAGGAAGGACGGACAACCAACGGATAGCCAATTTCATTCGCCAAAACAAGCGCCTGGTCTTCGCTACGCGCAGTACGGTTAGGCGGCTGCTGCAATTCCAAAGTCTGTAACAACTGCTGGAAACGCTCACGGTCTTCCGCCAAATCGATCGATTCAGGCGAAGTCCCGACAATCGGCACACCCGCTTCTTCCAACGCTTCAGCCAGTTTCAATGGAGTCTGACCACCATACTGTACGATTACGCCCTTAGGCTGTTCGACTTCAACGATTTCCAATACGTCTTCCAACGTTAAAGGTTCAAAATACAGACGATCCGAGGTGTCATAGTCAGTCGATACGGTTTCAGGGTTACAGTTGACCATAATGGTTTCGTAACCGTCTTCACGCATCGCCATCGCAGCGTGTACACAACAGTAGTCGAACTCGATCCCCTGACCGATACGGTTCGGACCACCGCCCAATACCATGATCTTGTCTTTATCGGTTGGGTTCGCTTCACACTCATCATCGTAAGTCGAGTACATGTAAGCCGTCGACGTTTCGAATTCGGCCGCACAAGTATCCACACGCTTGTAGACAGGACGAATATTCAAGGTGTGACGGAACTTACGGATAAACGCCGCATCGGTATTCAACAACTGAGCAATACGGTTATCCGAGAATCCTTTACGCTTCAACTGACGCAATGAATCCTCGTCAAGCGCATCCAGACCACGCTGTTTGACGTCGTCTTCCATTTCGATCAATTCTTTGATCTGTGACAGGAACCATGGATCGATCTTCGAGCTGTCGAAAACGTCTTCCAAGCTCCAACCGGCACGGAACGCGTCCGCAACATACCAAAGACGCTCAGGACCAGGATTGCGCAATTCCTGACGCAAAATATCCTTAATCTCTTTCTCTTCCATCGTCGCCAACGGCATGATTTCGTCGAAACCGTTCTTATCAGTTTCCAAACCACGCAATGCTTTTTGCACCGACTCCTGGAAGTTACGACCCATAGCCATGACTTCACCAACAGACTTCATCTGTGTAGACAGACGCTGCTGCGCTTGCGGGAATTTCTCGAACGTGAAACGTGGAATTTTCGTAACCACGTAATCTATTGTTGGTTCAAACGAAGCCGGAGTCGCACCGTTAGTGATGTCGTTCTGCAACTCATCCAATGTGTAACCGACAGCCAGTTTCGCAGCAATCTTGGCGATCGGGAAACCGGTTGCTTTAGATGCCAATGCCGACGAACGCGATACACGCGGGTTCATTTCGATGATGATCATGCGCCCTGTTTCAGGATTGATGGAGAACTGTACGTTCGATCCACCGGTTTCGACGCCGATTTCACGCAATACCGCCAAAGAGGCGTTACGCATGATCTGATATTCTTTATCCGTCAAAGTCTGGGCCGGAGCAACGGTAATCGAGTCACCCGTGTGTACCCCCATCGGATCCAAGTTTTCGATTGAACAGACGATAATGGCGTTATCGTTCTTGTCGCGAACCACTTCCATTTCGTACTCTTTCCAACCCAGGATCGATTCTTCGATCAATAGCTCTTTGGTAGGAGACAAATCCAGACCGAATTTACAGATCTGTTCGAACTCATCCTTGTTATAAGCGATACCGCCACCGGAACCACCCAAAGTGAAGGAAGGACGGATAACCGTTGGGAAACCGACTTGCTTCTGGATCTCCCAAGCCTCTTCCATATTGTGGGCAACTGCAGAAACAGGCATATCCAAACCGATCTTAGTCATCGCCTGACGGAAACGGTCACGGTTTTCTGCTTTATCGATCGCATCGGCATTCGCACCGATCAATTCAACATTGTATTTTTCAAGGATTCCACGATCATGAAGATCCAACGCACAGTTCAAAGCAGTCTGACCACCCATAGTTGGCAGGATGGCATCCGGACGTTCAGTCGCAATGATGCTTTCAACCGTTTTCCACTCAATCGGCTCGATGTAGGTCGCATCGGCCAATTCAGGATCGGTCATGATGGTCGCAGGGTTCGAGTTAACCAAGATAACGCGATAACCTTCTTCCTTAAGCGCCTTACACGCCTGCACACCAGAGTAATCGAATTCACAAGCCTGACCGATAATAATAGGGCCGGCACCAATGATCAGAATACTTTTAATATCATTTCTTTTTGGCATTTCTTACTTTTCCTATCTATTATCGTTAAGCTTTTTTGTAAGCTTGAATATTGGCAATGAACTGGTCGAACAGAGGAGCCACATCATGTGGTCCCGGGCTCGCTTCAGGATGCCCTTGGAAGCTAAATGCCGCTTTATCGGTACGCTGAATACCCTGCAATGAACCATCAAACAACGACTTATGCGTTGCTACCAGGTTAGAAGGCAGGCTATCTCCATCCACAGCGAAACCGTGGTTCTGAGAAGTGATCATGACGCGCTTGCTGTTCATGTCCTGAACCGGGTGGTTGGCACCGTGATGACCAAACTTCATCTTCATGGTCTGTGCACCGCTTGCCAATGCAAGCAACTGGTGTCCTAGACAGATACCAAACACAGGAATTTCGGTTTCGAGCACTTCCTGAATCGCTTGGATAGCGTAATCACATGGTTCCGGATCACCAGGACCATTCGACAGGAAAACACCGTCCGGGTTCATTGCCAACACGTCTTTGGCAGGCGTCTTGGCCGGAACAACGGTCAACTTACAGCCACGGTCGGCCAACATGCGAAGGATATTCAATTTAACACCGTAATCGTAAGCGACAACATGATAATCTTGATTGGCGGAACAATCTTTGTGCCCCTCACCCAGAACCCAGGTTCCTTCGGTCCAGGTATAAGTTTCGGAAGTGGTGACTTCCTTTGCTAGATCCAAACCTTTCAAACCGCTGAAAGCCTTAGCTTGTGCAACGGCCTGATCGGCGTCGATGTTGTCACCGGCTACGATCACACCTGACTGGGCACCTTTATCACGTAGGATACGGGTCAGCTTACGGGTATCGATGTCGGCAATCGCCACCACATTCTGCTCTTTCAGGTAATCAGGCAGCGTCTTTTCCGCTCTGAAGTTACTCATCAGAGCCGGGCAATCTTTAACGACCAAACCTTGAGCCATGATGCGTGGAGATTCTTCATCTTCCGCATTCACCCCAACATTACCGATATGAGGGTAAGTCAAAGTCACAATTTGTTTGAAATAAGAAGGATCGGTGAGAATCTCCTGGTAACCAGTCAAAGAGGTGTTAAAAACCACCTCGCCCACGGTTTCCCCTTCTGCACCCAGTGAAGTACCCCAGAAAAGAGTACCATCTTCTAAAGCCAGTAAAGCCTGTGTCATGTAATGTGTCCGCCCAAGATAGAATGTCTGCTTCAAGACTAAAATCAGATCCGGTTGTTCGCGGCTAAAATGTTTCGCACATAAAAAAACGGAGCCAGCCCCCTCTCAGGGACTCACTCCGTTTCTAGTTGGCTAAATGACGATCAGTCATCTTTGCGAAATACCTCGTAAACAACCACTAAACATCTAATTTTAGTCGTAAATTTTAATTACGCGGATTTTACTTGATTACACCCTTAATGTCTAGGATGAAATCACCCTAAATTTCCTTAATGTCTTGAGTTCTCGCCTAGTCCGACCTCAACAGGCCTGTTCAATTTTGAAAGTTAAATCCTGTTCGGTTTTTTAAGAGTCAAACTTCACTCTTTTCAATGCAAATAAACGCATTTATAGACTTTTTTAAATATAGGGATTTAAAACGAATTAAATTTACTTAAAGAACCTTTCCAGCCTAATAAAAACAAAAAAGGCGTTCTTTTCAAAGAACACCTTTTTATTCAAACATCTGAATTGCGATTGGGCTTAACGTAAGTTCAATACATCCTGCATATCATACAGGCCAGTTGTCTTGTCCTGAATCCAGTTACATGAACGTGCCGCGCCTTTAGCGAAAGTCATTCGACTGGAAGCCTTATGCGTAATCTCGATACGCTCACCTTCCGTCGCGAATAATACAGTGTGGTCACCAACGATATCGCCGGCACGAACTGTCGCGAAACCGATGGTGTTCGGATCACGCTCTCCAGTAATTCCTTCGCGTCCGTAGACAGCACAAGCTTTCAAGTCGCGTCCAAGCGCATCCGCAACCACTTCACCCATTCTTAAAGCCGTACCAGACGGCGCATCCACCTTGTGTCGGTGATGCCCCTCGATCACTTCGATGTCGTAACCTTCATTCAAAACCTCGGCCGCCTGCTTCAACAGTTTCAGACACAGGTTCACTCCAACACTAAAATTAGCCGCGAAAATCACTGCGATCTTTTCTGCTGCACGATCAATCGCGGCAAGTCCCACATCGTCAAACCCGGTCGTACCGATAACAATCTTTTTGCCGTGTTCAACACACACATCCAGATTATGAACCGTCGTGGCCGGCGTCGTGAAATCGATCAACACATCAAAGTCGTCGACTGCAGATTCGATTGAACCGACGATAGATACACCCAATTTTCCGATACCGGCCAATTCACCGGCATCCGCGCCGATCAAACTGCTTTCCGGGCGTTCGATCGCTGCAGAAACCTTCAAACCTTCTGTCTGATCCACCGCAGCAATCAGATTCTTACCCATACGGCCTGAAGCGCCGATAATCGCAACTCTGTAATCACTCATAATTCTTCTATCCTTCTTCCTTTAAAACCGGGCGATCAATCGTTCCATGGGCCATTATCATCTTTTTTAGATGATTTACCACTCTCGTCTTCGCCAGTGAAGAACGATTTAACTGAATCAAAGAAAGAATGGGATTTTGGACTGTGCTGCTTATAGTGCTTACCTTGCAAGCTCTCTTCAAACTCCTGCAACAGTTCTTTCTGGCGTGTAGTCAGCTTAACCGGCGTCTCGATATTGACCTGTACAACCAAGTCACCCGTGTAAGAGGAACGCACCGACTTCACCCCTTTACCGGAAAGCTTGAAGCGCTGACCGGATTGAGTTCCCGCCGGGATTTTCAGACTGGCTTTACCGCCCAGTGTCGGCACTTCAACCGAACCACCCAGCGCCGCTGTCGTGAAGCTCAACGGCAACTCACAATATAAGGTGTTGCCGTCACGTTCAAAAATCGGATGCTGCTTGACGCGGATACGAACATACAAGTCACCACGCGGCGCGCCGACTTCACCGGCTTCACCTTCACCCTGAAGACGAATGCGATCGCCATTATCAACACCGGCCGGAATCTTGACCGAAAGGGTTTTATTACTATGCGTATAACCTTCGCCATGACACTTCTTACAAGGCGTCTTGATGATTTTACCTTGACCATGACAGGTTGGACACGTACGGTTGACCGCAAAGAATCCTTGCTGCATGCGCACTTGTCCCGCACCGTGACAGGTTGGACATGTCTGCACGTCCGAACCCGGTTCGGCTCCAGTGCCGTCACAGGCATCGCAAATATCCTTGGTCGGAATACGGATATCCACCGTAGTACCGGCCACCGCTTCTTCTAAAGAAATTTCTAATTCGTACTGCAAATCATTCCCTGGCTGAGGACCACGTTGACCGCCGAATCCACCGCCAAACATCTCACTGAATATATCACCGAACGCATCACCGAATCCGCCCCCACCGAATCCGCCATGACCACCACCGTGACCGCCTTCAAGTCCGGCGTGGCCGAACTGGTCATAGGTCGCACGTTTCTGGGAATCCGACAAGATTTCATAAGCTTCGGATGCTTCCTTGAACTTGTCCTCCGCTTCCTTGTTATCCGGATTACGGTCAGGATGATATTTCATCGCCATCTTACGGTAAGCTTTTTTGATTTCGCCTTCTGAAGCGGTCTTGGCCACACCCAGGACTTCGTAATAATCTCTTTTGCTCATAATAGTTATACAGTACTTGTTATCTTGTTAGATTTAAAAATTACCATTCAAAATCCGTCAGACCCAACAGGCCTGTTGGTTTTTGAATGGCAACTTGAAGACATAGAAAAACGGGCAACTCGAAGGAGTTGCCCGCCTGATTCAACGACGCATTATAATGAGATACGTCGTTTAATGATTACTTTTTAGAATCATCAACTTCTTCAAACTCGGCATCAACGATATCGTCGTCCGCCGCTTCTGCAGAACCTTGCTGCTCGGCTTCGGCACCACCCGCTTGCTGCTGGGCTTGTGCTTTCTGCGCAATAGACTGGCTTGCTTCCGCCAACTTCTGAGTCTTCTCTTCAATGACAGCCTTATCGTCGCCTTTGATCGCTTCCTCAAGGTCTTTGATCGCCGCTTCAACCGCTTCTTTCTCAGCCGCATCCACCGCATCACCAGCATCAGTCACCATCTTACGAGTTGCGTGAACCATCGCATCCGCCTGGTTGCGCGCTTCAACCAACTCTTTCATCTTGGCGTCTTCAGCCGCATGCGCTTCCGCATCCTTGATCATCGCTTCCACTTCTTCTTCTGAAAGACCAGATGAAGCCTGGATCGTGATGTGCTGTTCCTTACCGGAGTTCTTGTCTTTCGCAGATACGTTCAAGATACCGTTAGCATCAATATCGAACGTAACTTCGATCTGAGGCATACCACGAGGAGCCGCAGGAATCTCATCCAAGTTGAACTGACCTAGAGACTTGTTGCCTGAAGCCATTTCACGCTCACCTTGAAGCACGTGAATGGTTACCGCAGACTGATTGTCTTCCGCAGTCGAGAACACCTGAGACTTACGAGTAGGAATCGTGGTGTTCTTTTCGATCAACTTAGTCATAACGCCACCCATGGTCTCGATACCTAGAGACAGAGGTGTGACGTCAAGAAGAAGAACGTCGTTTACATCACCGGACAATACACCACCTTGGATCGCCGCACCCATTGCAACCGCTTCATCAGGGTTAACGTCTTTACGTGGCTCTTTACCGAAGAACTCTTTAACCGCATCCTGAACCATTGGCACACGAGTCGAACCACCAACCAAGATAACATCGTCGATTTCAGAAGCTGAAAGCCCTGCATCTTTTAGCGCTGTTTTACATGGTTCGATTGAACGCTTAACCAACGCTTCAATCAATGATTCGAACTTGGCACGGGTAATTTTCATGTTCAAGTGCTTAGGACCAGTCGCATCCGCTGTTACGTATGGCAGGTTGATGTCAGTCTGTTCACGTGACGAAAGTTCGATCTTCGCTTTCTCAGCCGCTTCACGCACACGCTGTAGAGCCAACTTGTCCAATTTAAGGTCTACGTTCTGGTCTTTCTTGAATTCTTCCGCGATGTAATCGACGATCACGTTATCGAAGTCTTCACCACCCAGGAAAGTGTCACCGTTGGTAGACAGTACTTCAACCTGCTTCTCACCGTCCAGGTCAGCCACTTCGATGATCGAGATATCGAAAGTACCACCACCCAAGTCGTAAACCGCGATCTTGCTGTCGCTGGTTACCTTGTCCATACCGTAAGCCAACGCCGCCGCAGTCGGCTCGTTGATGATACGCTTAACTTCAAGACCTGCAATCTTACCGGCATCCTTAGTCGCCTGACGCTGAGCGTCGTTGAAGTAAGCAGGAACCGTGATAACCGCTTCAGTCACTTCATGACCAAGATAATCTTCTGCCGTCTTCTTCATTTTCATCAAAGTACGCGCAGAAACTTCCTGTGGAGACAACTTCTTGTCACCAACCTGTACCCATGCATCACCGTTATCAGCAGCAACGATTTCGTAAGGAACCATATCCTTATCTTTCGTTACAACCGCATCATCAGCACGACGACCGATCAAACGCTTGATCGCAAACAAAGTGTTGGTAGGGTTCGTCACTGCTTGACGTTTTGCAGAATCCCCAACCAAAACTTCACCGTCAGCCGTGTAAGCAACAATCGATGGTGTGGTGCGCGCACCTTCGGCGTTAGGAATAACCTTAACGTCTTTACCTTCCATTACCGCCACACATGAGTTTGTGGTTCCTAAGTCAATACCAATAATTTTTGCCATTTCCATTTTCTCCAGAATAATACTTAAAACTTTTTAACCGTTGTTTCGTTTATAGGGCTGCGGTTTTGCTTTTCAAGCCTAATTTGAATTTAATTTGGGCTTATTTGAATCGATTCGCAAAAAAAACAGCGCAACCCTTTGAAAAAGCTTACTGTGCGACGATGACTCGAGCCGGACGAACCAAACGTTCATTCAAGGTGTAACCTTTCTGAATCACATTCATGACCGTATTCGATTCATGATCCGGCGAAGGCACCATGGTCATCGCTTCATGCAACTGAGGATCGAACTTCTCATTCAGAGGATCGACACGCTCTACATTGAACGATTGCAAAATATCCAGCAATTGCTTGAAGGTGATCTCCACACCTTCACGGATGCTTTCAACCGACGCCTCTTCTTTAAGAGCCGCTTCCATACCCATTTCCATCGAATCCATCGCCGGAATCAAGGCATCGACGAATTTCTCCAACGCGAACTTATGGGCGTTCTCCACGTCCAAACGAGTACGGCGGCGCAAGTTCTCCATATCGGCCTGTAGACGCAGTGCCATATCTTTATGGGTAGCCGCCTCTTTACGCGCTTCTTCCAACAAAGCTTCAATATCGCCTTGTACGGCTTTTTCCGCTTGTTCTAAAGCCTCTTCCGCTTGCTCTAGAGCCTCTTCTGCGGTCGGGATGTTTTCTTCCTGCTGATTTTCCGTTGCTTTATTCTCTGCCACGACACTTTTCCTATTAGATAAAACTTTAAATGAAACTAAACTGATTTAATAAATTCGAATTCTAAGTAACTAAGAACACCCTATTATTTTTTCAAGAGCGAACTTAAAATTTTTGCCGTCACATCAACCTTAGGTACGACTTTCTCATAATGCATTCGGCTCGGACCGACCACTCCTAACACACCAAGCACCTCGCCGTCGACTTCATAAGACGTTGTGACGATACTGCAGTCGCTATAGATCTCATTGCCGCATTCGTTGCCGATAAAAACCTGTACCCCTTTGGCCTGCATACTCTTATCCAAAAGGTTCAACATATCCGAATGTTTTTCAAACGATTCGAACAGGGCTCGCAACTTTTCCGAATTCGCCAGTTCCTGATAATTCAACAAGTTTGTCTTACCGGAAACCAGATAAGGCAACTTCTGTTCCAACTGCTGACTCAGAACTGAATCGGTCGCTTCAACCACTGACAGCATGAGATTATTCACACTTTGGCGAATCGACTGCATGCGCTCTACCAACAACGATTTGGCTTCCGCCAGATTTTTACCGACAAACTGTTCATTGAGGAAATTCGCCGCCTGTTGCAATTCAGAAGCCGAAACCGGTTCTTCCAATTCAATTATACGATTCTGCACATCCTGATCGTTGAAGACCAACACCACCAGAACACGTTTACCACCCAAGTTCACGAAATCGATGTGCTTCAAGATTTCGCGCTCTTTATTGGGCATCAACACCATACTGGTCAGGCCAGTGATTCCGGAAAGGACTTTTGAGGCGTGTGCCAACAACTCATCCTGACTGAACGTCGGTGAAAGTTGCTGCTGGATGGTTGCGATATTTTGCTTCGAGATCGGTTGATACGTGACCAGAGAGTCGACAAAAACCCGGTACCCCATTTCCGTCGGAACACGGCCCGCCGACGTATGCGGCGACTGGATCAACCCCATGTTTTCCAAGTCTGCCAAGACGTTACGCACCGTTGCCGAACTCAATCCGATTTCTGGCAATTTCGCAAGTGTTGTAGAACCTACCGGTTTACCTTCATTCAGGTATAATCCCATTAAGTTTTTAAACAAAAGTTGTGAACGGTCGTTTAACATTTCAGCACTCTCATGGTTAGAGTGCTAAATTATAAGATCGAAAACAGGTTATTCAAGACCCGAAGCGACTTTTCTTGTATGGGTAGCATAAGAGATGTTTCAAAAAATCGGTATTTTTGGCAAATATTCAGGAGCTCAATGTTGGGACAATATTGAGACCTTAATTCAGTTTCTACAGTCGAAATCCAAAACCATCTACCTAGACGACACCTCGTGCCACAATTTCCCAGGCGAAAAATACAACATCGAGATCGTACCGCGTGAACAACTCTCCAAGAAAATCGACTTGGCAATTGTCGTCGGGGGGGACGGAACCTTCTTGGACGTAGTTCGCTGCATTGTCGAGGACGAAGTTCCGATTCTTGGAATCAACCTGGGACGCCTCGGCTTCCTGACTGACATCTCACCGGAAAATATGATTACCGCGTTAGACGAAATCCTGTCTGGCGTCTACGAAGAGGAACGACGCAACCTGTTGAAGGTCTCCATCATCGATGAAAATGGTGACGTCGTCTTCGAACAGCGCGCCTTTAACGACGTGGTCATCCACAAAACCGACTCGCCGCGAATGATTGAGTTCGAAACCTTCGTCGACGGCCGTTTCCTCAACAGCCAGCGTTCCGACGGTATGATCATCTCCACGCCGACCGGTTCAACCGCCTACGCGCTTTCCGCCGGCGGTCCGATCCTGGATCCGGATCTGGATGCGATCTCTTTGGTATCGATCAACCCGCACACCATGAGCACACGTCCTTACGTGATTTCGGGAAAAAGTCAGGTCGAACTGCGTCCACACGAGGACTGCAACGGCGTCGCTCAGATCATCTGCGACGGTCAGATCACGCACGACATCTCGGCGGTCAACCGTACCTTTGTGACAAGAAACCCGAAGTTCATTAAAATGTTACACCCTAAAGGGCATGATCACTTCGAACTACTCAGAGCCAAACTTCGCTGGGGCGATAAACTATAGGAAGCTACCCATCCATGCTGCAAGAACTTTCGATTCAGAACTTAGCGTTAATTGAAAAACTTACGCTGAACTTCAACAACGGATTCAGCACACTCACAGGGGAAACCGGTGCGGGTAAATCGATTTTATTGGACGCACTCGGATTGGCACTGGGCGAACGCGCCGACAGCGGACTGGTTCGCCACAACACAGACCGTGCCGACGTGAGCGCCCTGTTCGATGTGGAACATCTACCACACGTTCAGGCCTGGTTGGTCGAACAGGACCTCGACGACGACCAGCTGTGTTACCTGCGTCGAACCGTCACTTCGGAAGGCCGTTCCAAGGCTTATATCAATGGTCGCCCGATTCCGGCAAGCCAATTGAAAAGCATCGGTAACCTGCTGATCGACATCCACGGCCAGCACGAACACCAGTCACTGCTCAGTACACACAAACAGCTAGGACTGCTGGACGCCTATGCCGCTCATCCGGAACTGATTGAACAGACCAAAACCCATTACAAAAATTGGCAAAGCCTCAAGCAACAGCTTGACCATCTATTGGAAGATCAGGCGGACTACCAAAGCAAACTGGAACTGCTGCAATTTCAATTCAACGAATTTGAAGAAACCGCTCCACTGGAAGGCGAATTCGCCGAACTTTCGGAAGAACAAAGCAAACTGTCCCACGCCAGTGAAATCAAACAGGCTTGCCAGCATGCTTATGAAGCCATCGAGGGTGAACAAGGGGCGACCGACGGGCTGAACCAGGCCATTCACGCCATCGAGAACATCATCGATTTCAGTCCTGCACTGGAAGCCACCCTGGCTCAACTCAACAGCGCACTGATTGAAGCGCAGGAAGCCGCCAGCGAGATTCAGAGCCACGCCGAGTCGGTCGATATCGATCCTCTTTATCTACAAACCATCGAGGAACGCTTATCGCAACTGTTCGCACTGGCAAAGAAATACAACATCGATCCGGAAGAACTGATTGAAAAACAACAGCAAATCAAACAGTCTTTGGAAGACCTGGAACAGTCCGACCATTCGATCGACGAGCTGAAATCGCAAATCGAACAGGCCTGGTCAGATTATGAAAAAGCGGCCAAAGCGCTCAGCGCTTCACGAAAAAAGGCCGCCACCAAACTTTCCAAGATCGTTACCGAAGGCATGCAGCAACTGGGCATGCCGAACGGCCAGTTCTCGGTTGAACTTAACGATAACAACGCCAGCGTCAACGGAACCGACAAAGTGGAATTTCTGGTCACCGCCAACAAAGGCCAGCCATTACAGGCTTTAAGCAAGGTCGCCTCGGGCGGTGAATTGTCGCGTATCAGTTTGGCGATCCAGGTTGCGACAGCCGAAGTCGCCAGCCTACCTACTCTCATCTTTGACGAGGTCGATGTCGGTATCGGCGGCGGCATCGCCGAAGTGGTCGGCCAGAAAATGCGCCAGCTTGGCGAGCACAAACAGATTCTATCCATCACCCACCTGGCTCAAGTCGCTTCTCACGGCCACAGCCATCTGCACATTTCCAAGCAGACCGAGGGTGAACAGACCTTCACCCAAGTCGTCGAGTTGGACGAACAGGGCCGTGTCGAGGAGCTGGCTCGCATGATGGGCGGATTGAAAATCACCGATCAAACCCTAAGTCATGCGCAGGAAATGCTCAAAGACGCACAACAAAAAAGCGCTTAAACGGTTCAAATCACGATTCAAGCCACCTCTGGCTTGAAGCACAAAATGCCCTTCCAAAAACAAACAGGCCTGGTTTTAACCCAGGCCTGTTTAGTTTTCAAACTCCGAAATCCAGCTGTTTTTAGAACAAGCCTGTAATGACTCCGTCGTCGGAAATATCAATTTTCTCGGCCGTCGGCACTTTCGGCAACCCCGGCATAGTCATCATATTGCCGGCAATCGCGACAATGAAACCGGCACCGTTTTCAAGTTTGACCTCACTGATCTCGACAGTGTGATCATCCGGCGCCCCTTTGGCTGTCGGATCGGTTGAGAAAGACATCTGCGTCTTCGCCATGCAGATCGGCAAGTCGCCGTATTTCTCCTGCAAACGGGCGATTTCATCGCGCACCTTAACACTGGCAGTAATCTCTTTCGCACCGTACAAACGTGTAGCGATGGTTTCAATCTTCTCCCAAATCGGCAACTCATCGTCGTACAGGTATTCAAAGCCCGGCTCTCGATTATCAACAATATCGATCACTTCGCGCGCCAGCTCCTCGGCCCCGGCTCCGCCTTCAGCCCAGTGTTTGGAAACCACGCACTTCACGCCCAGAGCTTCACACTTCTTCACTAATAACGCGGTCTCTTCGTCCGTGTCATAAGTGAAGTGATTGACACATACCACTGCCGGCAAACCATAGTTAACGGTAACGTTACGCAAGTGGCGCTCAAGGTTTGCGAAACCGATCTCCAACGCTTCCAAATTTTCCTGATTCAGATGGTCCTTGGCGACGCCGCCGTGATATTTCAAAGCACGCACTGTCGCGACCAATACCACGGCCGACGGCACAAGCTTGGATGAACGACACTTGATATTAAGGAATTTCTCCGCCCCCAAATCGGCACCAAATCCGGCTTCGGTCACGGCATAGTCCGCCAGTTTCAGTGCGGTTTTGGTCGCAGTCACCGAGTTACAGCCGTGGGCGATGTTGGCAAAAGGCCCGCCATGAACAATGGCAATATTGTTTTCCAAGGTCTGAACCAGATTCGGTTTGATTGCGTCCTTCAACAAAGCCGCCATAGCCCCGTGTGCTTTAAGATCACTGGCATAGACCGGCGTCACACCATCCGTTTTGTAACCGATGATGATTCGACCGAGACGCTCTTTCAGGTCGGCACGATTGGTCGCCAGACAGAGAATCGCCATGACTTCCGAAGCGACTACGATATCGAACCCGTCTTCACGCAGGAAACCGTTGGCCGGTCCGCCCTGACCAACAGTAATGTCTCTCAGTGCACGGTCATTCATGTCCACAACGCGCTTCCATTTGATTCGGCGTAAATCGATTTGCAAGGCGTTACCCTGATGGATATGGTTATCGATCATTGCCGCCAATAAATTGTGAGCGACGCCGATTGCGTGGAAATCACCGGTGAAATGTAGGTTGATGTCTTCCATCGGCACCACTTGCGAATAACCGCCGCCAGCGGCCCCGCCCTTCATGCCGAAACACGGTCCTAAAGACGGTTCACGCAGACACATGATGGTTTTCTTGCCTATGCGATTCAGGGCATCTCCTAAACCGACCGTGGTCGTGGTTTTCCCCTCTCCGGCCGGCGTAGGACTGATGGCGGTCACCAGAATCAGCTTACCCTCTTCCTGACGGTGCGAAAGGTTATCGACATAGTCCAACGACAATTTGGCTTTGTAATGACCATAGGGGTCCAAGTGCTCTGCGGGAATCCCGAATGACTGGTGCGCCAATTCGATGATAGGTTTCATGTTTGCGTTTTGTGCAATTTCAATGTCCGACATAAATCTTCCTTTGTAGCCTTGCTTGCTCGATCCCCGATGATCGAGTGTAATCTTTCTTACTCAGCCTCCAATGACCGAGTGAAATTCTTCATTCCAAGAGCATCCGGATTCATTCGAAGTTTACCAAGTTCCGAACTTTCGAATCCGATGATTTCGTGAATGTTTTATAAAAGTTCAATCCAGTGCTTGACCGGAGTATTGGTCCCATTCTGCAGATGCATCAGGCAACCGATGTTTGCGGTGACAATCACATCCGGTTCATCCTGCAACAGATTGTTCAGCTTATTGTCACGCAACTCGTGAGAAAGTTTCTTCTGGGTAATCGAGTAGGTTCCGGCGGAACCGCAGCATAGATGCGAATCCTGAACCGTTCCAAGCCTGAAACCAAGATCGATAAGCGTTTTTTCAACCACGCCCGAGAGTTTCTGACCATGTTGCAGCGTGCACGGCGACTGGAACACGATCTTATCACCCAACTGTCGCTTGAAGATGCTCAAGTCCTGATTCAGCAGGTACTCGGAAATGTCCATGGTATGTTCGACCACACGCTTCGCCTTTTCAGCATAGACCTTATCGTCCTTCAATAGGTGAGCGTAATCCTTAATCATCACCCCGCAGCCGCTGGCATTCGAAATAATTGCCTCTGCACCGTGATCCAACTCCGCCAGCCAGGCGTCGATGTTGCGCTTGACCTTAGCCAAGGCGTCTTCCATTCCCGAAAGGTGGTGATCCACAGCACCACAGCACTGCTCTTGCGGAGTTTCGATCACGCCGATCCCCAAACGGTGCAGGACATTACGCGTCGCCAGATTAATGTTCGGTGCCAAGGTCGGCTGAACGCAACCGGAAACCAGCAACACCTGCTTTGGATGCGTTTCCGCTTTTGCAGCTTCTAACAGTTGTTCAAGTTTTAGATCGGCTTTGGAGTGTTTCGCAAACGGCCATAACGCAATCAAAAAGTTGAACAACTTCGGTGTCGTCAACGTCTTACGTAGCGTCCAGCGGAACAGTCTCTGAGGCAAAGGTCGAGGGCTTTTCTCTTCGATGAATTCACGCCCGATGTCCAACAAATGACCATACTCCACACCCGATGGACAGGTAGTTTCGCAGGAGCGACAGGTCAGACAACGGTCTAGATGAACCAAAGAGTTGGCAGTGACCTGCTTGCCTTCCAAGGCATTTTTGATCAGGTAGATGCGGCCTCGCGGCGAATCGAGTTCATCCCCAAGGATGCCGTAGGTCGGACAGGCCGATAGGCAGAATCCACAGTGCACGCACGAGCGCAGAATCTGGTCTGCGGTTTTGCCCGTAGGGGTTTTCAATAAATCGACTGGAATATGAGTTTGCATAAAAATTGAATATTAAAGAGGTTTGAACACATTATGTGGATCAAACACCTGTTTTAACCCTGCTTTAATCTTTGAAATCGGAGCGGTGTCGTTATGACGTGGCGCGAAATAACTCTGCCACAGTGTTGAGTATGGTGCCGGCGCTTCATCGCTGACCACCCAGCGGCGCTGTCCGCACATACCGACAGCTATGGTGTTTGGAATCGACGGCGCAGGGCCTTCGGTATCGACTCGCCATAGCTTCTGCCCAGCTTCAAGCTTAGGCTGAAACGGATTTAACGTCAGCCAGACACTGTTGTCGCACTGGATCGCATCCTGTTTGGCATGCTCCCCGAACACACGATAATAAAAGTAACCTTCATAGTACGCACATCCGGACAACGGCAAGGTCGTACCCGCCATCTTGTTCATGAGAATGATCGCTTCGTCTTCCGGCATCTCTTTACAGTAGGTGACTTCTTCCACCAACGGAATCACCTTCAGGCTTAATTCGGTGATCACGGCCATTGATCCTTTGGAACCCGCCATCATTCTGGAAACGTCATACCCGGCGACGTTTTTGATCATCTGTCCGCCGAACCTCAATTGCTGGCCGCGCCCGTCAATCATTTTGGTGCCGAGCACAAAATCACGCAATACACCACGGAACGGACGTGACGGTCCGGTCAAGGCACAGGCATAGGTTCCACCTATGGTCGAATCGCCGTAATCCGGCGGCTCAAAGCCCAGCATCTGGTTACGCTCGGCCAATATCGCTTTCAAATCGGTCAGTTTGGTGCCCGATTTAACCGTTACCACCAGTTCGGACGGCTCATAAGCGACAATACCGGCATTGTCGGCCAAAGAGATCTCCTCAGCACCTTCCGTCAACGGCACCTTGGTCTTATTACCCGTAATCTGCAAGGTGCGCTTTTCGGACACCGCCTGTTTAATCTGGTCCGACAATTGATTGCTAAACGAATCGCTCATTAAAAACGCTCCAACTCCGGGAAAGGCAACTGATTGTTATGCACATGCATTTGCCCCACTTCCGCACAACGGTGCAGGGTCGGCACAGCCTTTCCTGGGTTCATCAGTTCGGTGTCGTCAAACACCCCTTTAATTGCATGAAAGATTTCCAACTCCGGCGTCGCAAACTGGTGGCACATCGAATCCAACTTCTCGACACCTACACCGTGTTCCCCGGTAATGGTTCCGCCAACATCCAGACACAGCTTGAGGATTTCGGCTCCGAACTTTTCAGTTTCCTCCAATTCACCCGGCTTGTTCGCATCATAAAGAATCAGCGGATGCAAGTTACCGTCACCGGCGTGGAAGACGTTCGCCACTTCGAGCTCATACTTCTGAGAAAGCTTTTCGATCTGCTCCAATACATAAGCCAGTCGCTTACGCGGGATGGTTCCATCCATACAGTAATAATCCGGAGAAAAGCGACCGACTGCCGGGAAGGCATTTTTACGCCCTTGCCAAAGCGCGATGCGCTCCGCCTCGTTATGCGAAACCTTGATTGTGGTCGCCCCGCTTTTTTCGAGAATCTTGGCGATTCGCTGAGTGTCCACCTTCACCTGGTCGAAACTGCCGTCCACTTCGCACAACAACAAAGCTTCGGCGTCCAGCGGATAACCGACACGGGCATACTCTTCGGCCGCTTTGATGGAGAACTTGTCCATCATCTCTAAACCAGCAGGAATGATTCCGCGTTCCAACACACTGGTCACCGCGTCGGCACATTCCGTGACCGAGTCGAATCCGGCCATGACTAATTGTGCGGTATCCGGTTTAGGAAGCAGCTTGACCTTGACTTCAACGATCACACCAAGCAACCCTTCCGAGCCATTCAGCAACGCCAACAGATCGATGCCGTCGTCTTTTTCGTCAAGTACCAGAATATCGCCTTCCATATTCACGACAGTGATGGACAGGACATTATGAACGGTCAAACCGTATTTAAGACAGTGTACACCGCCGGAGTTCTCGGCCACGTTACCGCCAATTGAACAGGCGACCTGAGAAGACGGATCCGGTGCATAATAAAGGCCATAAGGTTCAACGGCCTGGGTCACCGAAATATTTCGAACACCGGGCTGAAGCACGGCAGTACGCGCCAGATGGTCGATATGCAGAATACGGTTCATCTTGGAAAGACCAAGCACGATTCCGTCGGAATGAGGCAAAGCGCCGCCAGCTAACCCGGTTCCGGAACCGCGGGTAATGACAGGCGTTTTATGTTTTTTGCAAATTCTCAAAGCGGCCTGTACTTCCTCTATATTATTAGGAAGCACGACTGCGAGTGGTTTCTGTCGATAGGCCGACAAACCGTCGCATTCATAAGGCGCGCATTGCTCTGTGTCCGCAATCACGCTACCGCTCGGTAACGTTTGTATCAGTTCTTGTATAACACTCATGGTTGGGATTATAATTGATTTAAATCAAGTTTCACCCAATTTTTTATTCACTCTACTAAATAGATAGTAAGAACCTCAAATTAAGGAAAAATTGAACGCTATGCAATCATTCAATCCACCTATCCGAACTTTAATGGGGCCTGGCCCTTCCGATGTCCACCCACGAATTCTTTCAGCCATGGCTCGTCCGACTATCGGTCACCTGGATCCTGAATTCGTTCGAATGATGGACGAAGTAAAAACCCTGTTAAAGTATGCGTTCCAAACTGAAAACGAAATGACTATGCCGGTTTCGGCTCCTGGTTCCGCCGGTATGGAAACCTGTTTCGCCAACCTGGTCGAGCCGGGCGATAAAGTAGTGGTCTGCATCAATGGTGTATTCGGTATGCGAATGAAAGAAAACGTCGAACGTACTGGCGGTATCTGCGTTGAAGTACACGACGACTGGGGAACTGCGGTTTCTCCTGAGAAAGTCGAAGCAACATTGAAAGAGCATAGCGATGCAAAAATCGTTGCATTCGTTCACGCTGAAACCTCAACCGGTGCTTGTTCAGACGTCAAAGCGATCTGCGACATCGCTCATAAATACGACTGCCTGACCATCGTCGATGCAGTAACATCACTGGGTGGTGTTCCTCTTAAGGTAGACGAATGGGGAGTCGATGCGATCTATTCCGGTACTCAGAAGTGTCTATCCTGTACTCCGGGCCTTTCTCCGGTAAGTTTCAACGAGCGCGCTTTGGATAAAGTCCGCAACCGTAAGAGCAAAGTACAGAGCTGGTTCCTGGATTTGAACCTTGTTATGGGCTACTGGGGCCAAGGCGCCAAACGCGCCTATCACCATACGGCACCAATCAACGCACTTTACGGATTGCACGAATCGTTGGTGATGCTTAAAGAAGAAGGTTTGGAAAACTCGTGGGCACGTCACGCTGCGATGCATGAAAAACTAAAAGCCGGCCTTGAAGAAATGGGCATCAGCTTCGTGGTTGACGAAGCGATTCGCTTGCCGCAGTTGAACTCTGTCTGGATTCCGGAAGGCTTCGACGACGCAGCGGTTCGTTCGGAACTGTTGAATACCTACAACTTGGAAATCGGTGCCGGTCTTGGCGATTTCGCCGGCAAAGTATGGCGTATCGGTTTGATGGGCTTCTCGGCTAAAGAAGAGAATGTACTATTCTGCTTGTCTGCCTTGAAAAAGGTATTGGGCAAATAAGCGTTCCCGCTTGACCTAAAAACCCGTTCAAATAAACCGGACAGGCCTGTTCGGTTTCAAAAGACGGGTTTTGTAAAGAACCGCTCCTCCGCATTGCATGTTAATTCGGTCGAGCGGTTTTTTTATGCCCGAACTCTTGCCTTTAAGCGCTCCGGGACCTACTCTGACGGCACACAATGAATCAGGTTCAACAGCCTGGCCCGAATAATCCAAGCAGGAAATGCTTCAATATGATCCAACTCACCGATTCCATAAAAGCCTGGAACTCCGCCGATTTCAAACCTCGGTTTATTGCGGAAGTACAACGACTGGACGGCACAAAACTGCCGTTACAGGCTGGTTTGTCTTTATCGAGCTATGCATTGTTCGATGATTTTAAGGTGGTTGTATTGAATACCGACGAGGATGCAGACAGTATTTTTGTAAAAGCGGGACTCTTTTACACCGGCATCATTTCCGGTTGCAGTTGTGCCGACGACCCGACACCACAGGACGAACAAAACGAATATTGCGAGGTCATGTTCAACATAGAGAAGAATACGGGCTTCACCAGTGTCTCTTTGATTGACACCTAATCTGATTACGCCAAAAACAAAAAAGCAGCCAGTGGCTGCTTTTTATGCTGTTCTCATTGTGTGTCAAACCGAAGCTTATTCCGGCAAGGTTCCGTAAATCACAAGATTATGGCCGGAAAGCTCGTAACCATTCTCTTTGGCAATCTCTTTGATGCGCTCCTCGATCACCGGATCCACAAACTCTTTGACCTTGTCGGTTTTCAAGCAAACCAGATGGTCATGGTTGTCGCCGGTATCCAATTCAAAAATCGAGATATTGTTCTCGAAGTTCAAACGTCGAACAATTCCGGCCTGTTCAAATTGCGTGAGTACTCGGTAAACCGTCGCTAAGCCGACTTCTTCCCCCTGATCCAACAATATCTTGTAAACGTCTTCCGCGGTCAAGTGATGATCTTCACCCGCGCTTTCCAAAATCTCAAGAATCTTCAATCTCGGCAAAGTGACCTTCAAGCCCTTTTTCTTCAGCTCTGCTCCGCTCATTTGAACCTCAATTCCTTATACGTTATTATTCTGTTTTCGACGCATCCACATCTCACGGATAGCGTGTATAATAAACCATTTTTGAGCCAACTAGAATATTAATGAAAATGACTCCTATCATGAACTCCGTTCTTAATGCGGCTCTACTTAGCGCCCGGAAACCTTTTAAATTGTTTTTAGCGCTGAGCTTGTCAGGTAGTGTTTTAACCGGCTGTTCGATCCTATCGCCTTATAAGGCCACCTTGACGCAAGGCACAATCATTTCGCAAGAATCCGTCGGACTGCTTCAGGAAGGTCTGACCAAAGACCAAGCCAGACAGCTGTTCGGACCGCCAATTGGTGAAGATCCATTCAACCCGAACCACTGGAGTTATGCGTTTTATACCACTGACGACAACTTCCATCCGGATGCCGTCAAGCGCCTGACGATCAACTTTGATGCCGACCAGATGATCGAGTCATGGGAAATCTCCGACGAAGCTTTCCCCTTCAACGGCAGCTAACCTCTAGATGCCTGTTACCGTGACGCTTCAATCGTCACGGCAACAAAAACATCCTAATCCTCTTTTTTCTGACGCCGCTCATTTTCAACCTGCTGACGTCTTCTGTCGCGCGGATCGACTTTCAAGGGACGATAAACCTCAATTCGATCGCCTTCACGCAAAACCGTCTCCAACGGAACCTGTCTGCCGAAAATACCGACCTTTTCGATATTCAAATCCGGAAATTCCTGCAAAAGTTTGGAAGCCTTAAGCGCCTGCTCGACGGTACAGCCTTCTTCTACCTGCTGCTCGAATAAATATTGCTCTTCCGGGAGAGCGTAAGCCACTTCTATTCGCATAACCTCTCTCCGTTCAGGCATAGACCTGCTTAGCACGTTCACAAAACGCGTCCACCAAAGTATTGGCAATTTGCTCAAAAATCGGACCGATCGCCGCATTCAACAGCCCGCTATTCACTTCGAATTCAACTTCAAAACTGATCTTACAGGCATCAACGTCCAACACTTTAAACTGCCATTCGCCTTTTAAAGCTTTGAAAGGGCCATCCACCAGATTCATCTCGATTCGCTCTCCCGGAACCAGATGATTACGGGTTGTGAATGTCTGCTTGATGCCCGCTTTGGCAATAGTCACCTTAGCCTCCATCTCCAGTTCGGTTTGCGAAATCACCTCAGCACCACCACACCAAGGTAGAAATTGAGGGTACGAAGCCACATCATTGACCAGATCGAACACCTGTCGTGCCGAATAAGGAAGTAAGGCCGTTCTTGTGATTTTTTTCATATATTGCAGCTGGTTTCATTTAAAAAGGTTTCACAATTTAATCGCCGGAGTCCATCGTAAAGCCCTCCACTCATCACATGGCGCTTCGACAGACGGCGAAATCCGAATAGCAGGATTATACCAAAGCTAAGCCGGACGACTCGAAGAGTGTGGCCGTGAAATATTCGAATATTACGCTATAATCGATCAAAGACTTATGAAACCACTTCAATGTAGAGAGGGTCGACATGAAACATCTGATTGCCATTGGCTTATTATGTAGTGCATTCAACGCCGTAGCCGGCGAGTATCAGGAAATCGAAAACCCACCCGAATCGGGCGGCTTGATTAAAGACAGTTTCGTGGTCAACTACACCGCCGACGACTTCACCGACAAGATCGACGAAGCCAAAATTCTCTACATCCCCAAAGACTTTTCAAAACAACCGGCCTTTCTTCTCCGCTGCCGCCCCTACTACACCAACTTCAGCGTGCAATATCTCGAACAGGAAGACAAACTCAAAGATTCCGATGAAACCTTAGCCAACGCCGCCGCTTCTTTCGCCAAACACGGTTTTGTCTACAACGCCAAACACGATCTTAAAATTTCCACCGATGGCAAAAGCAAACGCATGGAAATACTGGTCGGCGGACAGAACAACCATCTAACCAAACTCTTCAAAACCGACGTTGAAAAGTCACCAGGCCTGTTGGGAATGAGTTTCTACTTCACCTTCAATTATCAGGAAATGCCGAGCTTCCGCGGTGCCACCAACACCGACGAATCCGAAGACACCTTCGAACTTTTGAACCGAGCATTGCAAAACAGCCAACCGCTTCGAATGGAACTTGACGGTCGCAACGCGCCCGACCGGGATTTTGAGCTGGACATCAAACGGATGCAACAAGCCGTTCCGGAATCCGTGATCGATTTCTGCCTGACCGGTAGAAAACTAATCGACTAATCATAAATTTAACGCTCGGATTGTAGACTGATATAATACGCACCCATTTAAAGCAGAATTTAATTTACGGTTGTTTTACCCACTATGGCGAAAAAGAGTTCGAACAAAAAAGATAATTCCAGCCAGATCGCGCAAAACAAAAAAGCGCGTCACGACTACTTCATCGAAGAAGTGCATGAAGCGGGACTGTCTTTGGAAGGCTGGGAAATCAAAAGCATCCGTGCCGGAAAAGTTAACATCAAGGAAAGTTACGTCCTTTTAAAGAACAACGAAGCGTACCTGTTCGGTGCCCAGATCACTCCGTTAATCACGGCTTCGACTCACACTGCACACGACCCGTTACGTCTGCGTAAGCTACTGTTGCACCGCCGTGAGTTGGACCGTCTAATCGGACAGGTTGACCGCGGCGGTTACACCATCGTGCCACTGAACATGCACTGGAGCAGCGGCGGCAAGGTCAAGTGCGACATCGGACTGGCGAAAGGTAAGAAACTGCACGACAAACGCGCAACCGAAAAAGAACGTGAATGGAACCGAGACAAACAAAGAATCTTGAAAACCACACGTTAAAACCCTATATAATACACAGCCTGATCAAACGGCGATCAAACGGCGATCAAATCGCGGTCGAATCAAGCAAACGCTCTTTTAAAATCTGGAAACCTTAAATTTTAGGTTTCTCTCTTTCAAAACAGACCGTCCTTTCATTTTGAACAGGCCTGTTGGTTTTGAACAACGTCAAATTGACGTATTTCTCTATTCGGGGATGTACTGGTTTCGACGGGGAGACTGAAGCTTAGGATGCATGTCGTGCCCGAACAATGCACGTAAATCTTAGTTCAAACAGTTATAGTTGCAAACGACGATAACTACGCTCTAGCGGCTTAATTCCCGCTTGTGCAGCTCAGGCCCGTTGCCTATGGCCCCTGTTGCTGTATCGACTTACATAGGATCGCGTAAGGTACGTGTTTGGGTGCCTGGCGTTAAACTTTACAAACTCGCTTAGCGTGATCCCTGCTGGTCGGGCAGCACTAAGTTAAATTAATAGACCAAATAAACATGTAGAGTTCTAATTGGATGCTTTCCGGACGGCGGTTCGATTCCGCCCATCTCCACCAAATACAAATTAGTTGAATACATCAGCTAAACACAATTCTTCATTATCCATCACTTGCATGACGACTATTTAGCCAAACCCGGCTTTCTACTTTTATCCGTAAACGTATATTTTTCAAAATAAACATGGACTTGTATCTTCTTTGCGTTATAGTTTTCTAGACAGAAGAAGAACAATGAAAACAATGTTCCGGTCTTTTCAGCGAAAGTCAGATAACAAGGAATAGAATGGATTCTAATTCCTGGCTCTATTGAAGGATTAATAACGTGTTGAAATTCATAAAAAGCCTATTTTCGTCATCCAAACCCGAGTTGAAAGTGGAAACACCCGCTTCCGCTAACAGCACTCCAACTACCAACGAATCAGAAAACACCACGAAAGAACTTCTAAAACAGGCCACCTCGCTCAAAAAAGAAAATAAATACGATTTAGCCTGTGAAAAGCTACAGGAAGCCTATCAAGCGGAAGGTGCGGAAAATCTGACCATCAAAGAACGTCTTAGACTGCCTATGTACCTACAGCTGGCAGAACGTAATGAAGAAGGTTGGAAAGAACTCAATCGCTTAACGCTCAAATATATAGACGTTTTTTCCCAAGTGGAAATCGCCAATCAAATGCGGATATTTCTACAAAACGAAAAAAAATACATGGAAGCGGTCGAATTTGCAATTTGGACCCTGTGCAAAGAGATTGAAAGAGACCGGTTTAATCTGGAGCCAAATGAATCACTTAACACAGAAAACATGACACCGGAAAGCATCGAACCCAGAATTGCCGCGCTATTGAAAAAAGCCAAAAAACCACATTTGGCGGAAATAATTTCAAAACAGGTGTCAGATTACCTTCATTCCACCCAACACTATGACCCACGAGCCATCAGGGACTTACTACGAAACGATGGAATAGACGTTATATAAAAGGCGGCTGGTGATTCTCTTAAAATTCAAACCGTCTTGAAATGGTTCCAAGAACCTTCGTGGTAACGGATGATGTTAATCGGCGAAACAAGTTGTCGTTCACTTTCGTTCCACTGCATCGGAATATCCAGATCATGGCCGATATTACTGGTTTCACGCAATTTTCGGTTCAAGTATTGTGAAACGGTCAAGTCACCACCTTCTTCGTGAAAACCTTGCAATAATGGCAGCCAGACCTCTCCGGAAATAAAGCCCTCTAAAGAGATCGTATTCACGTACCGGCTGGCCACATCCATTCCGGCTTCCTCCAGGTTTTCACGAAACTTTCTGGCAACAGGCGTGTCGCTTTTGATGTCCGGTATCGGCGTACTCAAGAAGACGTTCTTTTGCGAATCGGACAGCAAGTTCTGCATCCCGCTCGGACTGATTAGGGAGATACCGTAAAAATAGGCCGTTGGCTTCAATTTTTGATATTTGTTAACCACACTTGAAAGCAGTGCGTGGGAGCCAATCACCAGCAGGTTATCAACGTCTTTCTTCTTCAAATCCTTAAGAAAGTCATCGCAGGTGTGCATTTGGTTATGTTTGATGAAGTGCATGTTCTTCATTTGCTTGGCCGCATGGTTTTTCAATCGATTGCCGACGATGGTTGGCGGATAGATCATGGCACAATCGCCGCCCTCTTTTTCCATCACTTGAAGAATCGCATCCAATTCATCCAGATAGCTCGCCTTACTGTTGAAGATATTCGTATAGCCAGACTGGCGGAGCAAACTGCAGCCTGCATAAGGAGAAAGCATCGGCTTTCGAGTTTGGTTCAGTAACCGAACCACCCGTTCCACGTCGCCCAACGGAAAAATGCACCCCATCAGTCCCATACTCTTTTGGGAGATGGTCTTCTTAGTCAACTGCACCAGTCGATCCGTTTTGGAATTGGTGTCATAGACTTCAAAATCCAGGCTCCGTTCGGAATTGGCATTATTGTATGCACTGATACTGGTCCGCAACCCGGTAAGCAAACTCTGGCCAACCATTGCAAGAGGCCCGGTCAGAGGCAGCAAAATGGATATGACCGGATCATGGTAAAGGGTCGAAATATTGCCCGGATTCTGAATCAACTGATCAATCACTTCCTTGAGTTTCGTATCCTCAGGTTGATCGGGTTTCAAAGTCACCAATTCGGCCGTCTTGATGTCCAATTCCCGATAAATACTGGCTTGGTTGTTGTGATCGCTTTGCGTCAAGGATTCAATCAGTTCCTGCAATGGTAACGGCCGGGAAAAATAATACCCTTGTGCAAGATTGCATCCGGCCGATTTCAGGTATTGGACCGTCTCCCAATCTTCCACGCCTTCGGCCACCACGTCCATGTTAAGACCGTGTGCAATCTCAATGGTGTTTTTGACGAGCAGTTGATTTTTATAGTTACTCAATAGATTATCGATGAACGACTTGTCAATCTTTAACTCCGTAAACGGAAAACGCTTGATATAGTCGAGCACCGCTGCGCCGGTACCAAAATCGTCAATAGACAGCTTAAAGTTTTTTAACCGCAAACGGGTCAGAATATCCAGATTGGTCTTCTCGTCGGAAAACACACTGCTTTCGGTGATTTCCACCACAATGTTTCTGGCATCGATATCACGATCCTTAACGGCCTGATTCAAACGATCCGGAAAATTCAGATCCTTAAGGTTCAACGCAGACACATTAATGGAAACCGTCACCGGACCAAATTTCTTTAGCTCACTCGAATAATCGTCCAACACCTGCTCAATGACGATTTCAGTTAGCTGGTCAATCAATTCAGACTGTTCAGCCGTCAGGATAAAGTGGTCGGGGTAGACGAGCGCTCCCTCTGTATCGACCAGACGTACCAACGCTTCAAAACCGATAACCTGATAGGTTTTCAGTGATACCTGAGGCTGATAGTGCATTATGATACGGCCTTCATCAATCGCCGCCTGAAGCTCTTCCGGGGGCAAAAGAGCAACCACTTCCGAATTCAGGTCAACGCCGTGGTCAGCGTTGGCCGGACTGAGGTTTTCATTATTGAATACATCGACAATCTGCTGCATCCTAAACGGCTTTGTCAACGGCTCCCTCAAATTGAGTCCATGCTTTTCCGCCAACTCGTGCGCCGTTGAGAGTACCGCCTCATCAAAACCACTCATCAAAACCACGCCGCCCTGATAGCCCTGATCCGACAGAACCCTCAACAATTCGATGCCGTCACGCTCCGGCATATGAAGATCAAGAAACACAAGCTGAACATCATCAGTCATCAACTCCTCGAACTGATTACCATCTGTCGATGCCACGGCTTTCAGATTCATCGATTCCGCAATGTCCGAAATCAATTCGCCATATTCACTCTCATCATCCATGATTAAAACTTGAACATTCATCTTCCCACCTCTTGTTATCAACAACTTAAGTGCTTACTCAAACTGCAATGCTCAACAGCTCCTTAACCGCTTCCACTAACTGCTGTTTTGTAAAGGGCTTATGTATTAAGATAAAGCCACTATTTTGTACTCGGTCATGTTGTAAGTCCAAAAGGCTTTCAGAAAAACCGCTGACAAAAACGAAAGGAAGCCCAATTCCCTCTTTCTGCATTTTCTTCATCAATTCAAAACCGTCCAAATGTCCGGGCATGATCACATCCGAAACGACAAGATCAAAGCGTTCGCCATTTTCCAGAATACCCCATGCCTCATCCGCACTCCGTGCGGTCACACACTGGTAACCCGCCTGACTCAAATAGGCTTCAGTCACTTCCAGCAGATCTTCTTCATCATCAATGACCAGAAGTCGCCTAATCCCCATCTCCTCCTCTGCCAGAATCGATTCCAACATGACTTCTTCTACCGGCTTATCAAACGATTCCAATTTCGAATCCGCCATTACCGGTAAATAAAGATGGACTGAAGTACCTTTACCTTCCACACTTTCGATACAAAGATGTCCTTTTACTTGTTTGATAAGGCCATAGACCATCGACAACCCCAACCCGCTGCCCTTTTCTTTCGGTTTGGTTGAGAAAAAAGGCTCCAAAATCCGTTCTAATATGGATGCCGGAATCCCGGTGCCGTTGTCAGCCACTTCGATCGAAACATAGTCCCCCGGCAAGATCGCTTCATCAGGCCCCTGTGAACAGACTTCACCAGCCCCGACGACTTCCGCCCCGATATAGATTTCCCCACCGTCCTGCAAGGCATCTTTGGCATTCACCGCCAGATTGATCAAAGCATTGACCAACTCACTGGAGTCTGCTTCAACAATCGGTAGATTTTCGGCGATTTCCGACTGAATCGTGATGTGATCTTTCATGGTACGATGCAACATGTCGACCACATCATCCAGCAACTCATTGAGGTTAACGGGTTCGAATTTCAACGCCTGTTTTCTTGAGACGGCCAACAGTTTCTGGGTCAGGTCTGACGCCAATAACGCGGCCTTACGAACCTTATTCACCCTTCCGATCGTTTTTTCACGATCGTCAATACCTCTCTCCAAAAGGTCAAGCTGACCGATGACGATACCCAGTAAATTATTGAAATCGTGCGCCACACCTCCGGTCAACCTTCCTAAAGATTCAAGCTTCTGCACTTGCCTGAGCTGATTATCGGTTTTAATCTTTTCGGTCAAATCCCGGATCAATACTAAAACCATAGGTTGATCTTCAATCTCCACTGAAGAAACAATCATTTCCAGCAATCGCTCATCACCTTTCGAGCGCTGATAACGCAATATGCCGTCGCCTGAATCTTCTATCACCTCACCTTCACTTTTCAAACGCCCCTCAAGCGACTTGAACTTCGCCTGCATGTTTTCGGGCATAATATTTCGATAATCTTGACCAACCAGCTCCTCAGGCTTTTTTTCAAACAACTTACGAGCCTGATGGTTGACCATCTCTATGATCCCTTGAGGGTTAACGATGCAAATACTGTCCGGAGCAAAATCAAATAAGGTCCGAAATGTGTTTTTGCTCTGCTCTAAAGCACGCTCCCGATTTGCCAGACGTTGGACGGTATTCGACAAACGACTCGAAACCACAAAAGAGAGAAAAGCCACAACGAACAAAAGTGCGGCTACGATAAAAGGCCATTGCTTCTGCCATGTAAAATCCGAACCATAAACCCAATTCGACTCAGATTTCGCAACAATGAACCAAGGCAAATCCGATGCCTTGAACGGAATGCCCAATGAGGTGTCATTCGATTTCAAACCGCACTTGTTCTCTGAACAGATCCGCGTAAAGGTATACAGTTCCTTATGCTTTTGAGTAACGAACCCCTCTGTCTTTTCATTAATTTCGGACCATAAGTCAGGGTTTTGTTTACTCATATTATTCTGAGCATTCATCTCACCTTGCATGAACCCCCAATTAAAACGGTCCTCCGAAGCACCGTACAAAAAGTAACCGTCTTTATTGAGCATGAAAAGCGAAGAACTCGAAGTACTTTCGGACAACTTACGTAAATTTTGAAGCAGTGCCGAACCGTCATAGTTGAAAACCATGTAACCGATTATTTCGCCTCCATACCCCAAAACCGGGGTTACAAAACGAATGGTCGGCTTATACGGAATCACAATTTCACCGTGTTCTACATTCAAGTCAAAAGGCGATTGAAATACCTCACCAACATTAAGCTTTTCCGCTTCACGAAAGTAATAACGGTCGGATTTATTCTGTAGCTTGTCTGAATTAACTCGAAAAGAATGGTCGTTTTCACGCTCTATGCGTACGATTTCCTGACCAAATACATCCAGAAGGCGAATCTGGGAATAATGTTTTTCATCTTTGGAAAAAGTCAGATATTCTTGGCATAACTCACTCAAAGAAACGTCGGGAAGATCAAGAAGAAAGTCTTTTGCCGTGCTCTGCTGGCTAAGGTAATGCAGATCGGCGTAAACCTCGTTGATGTCATTGACAATCGATCGTGCAGCGTCTTCCACCAATTGCTTCTCTAGGGTCTTCTGCTGCTCAAAACGCAATTCACGATCAATATAAAATACCGTCGCCATCAGAATCGCAAGGACAGCAAAAACCAAAAATAACATTAACCGAGAGGTTTCTATCTTCTTATACAATTTTAAGAGCCATCCTTGTTACTTAAAACGCAATGTACAACGGCTTGTGTTTAAAGGCCTATTTTCGGAAACCAGTGGAAAAGTTCTGCCTCTTCAGTTTTCAACACGAACAAGTAAATAAGAAACTTATCTATACTTGCCATAAAACAGATAGATAAAAATCAATCTTTTTAGCACACAATAATCAATATTTTTTACAAATACCACATTTATTTCATTGTTTTCAAATAAAAAATTTTATCCCAATTCACCAATTTCATGGCCAGTAAGGGCTTACGGAGAGATTGTTAAATATACTATTCCGCTAATAACAAAGCCTATGGTATGATGCATGATAAGAAACTTATTCCATACAAAGGAAATGGAAATACCAAGGTGTGACGAGCCATTCCTTTTAAACCCTAAAAAGACCGCTTAACATGATCAAAAAAATTGCCCTCTTTTTTAGTATCGTCCTTCTTCTGACTTCCTGCTCCTCAAGTCAACCTGAAAAACTTAAAATTTCAGCGACAACCTGGATCGGTTACTCCCCTCTTTACTACGCTAAAGAAAAAGGTTGGCTAAAGCCTTTAAACATAAAGCTTCTTCATGTTGTCTCTCTAAGCGAAAACATGTACCTTTACCAGTCCGGTAACTCCGATGCCTACGTCGGTACACAATATGAATACAGTATCCTGTCCCCACAAGACTCGTCCTTGTTACCGATTATGATGTTCGATCGCTCTTATGGCGGAGACATCATAATGAGCAACGTTTCCATCGAGGCTTTGAAAAATACCGATGAAACAATCGACGCCTACCTTGAAATGGATTCCATTAACAGCACCTTGTTGAAAGACTTCATCAAGCTGCACGGACTGTATGAAAAAAACATCAACTACATCAACCAGGATCAGGCAAACATTTCAACGCTCGAAGCTAAGAACACCAAAAGACCCAGCCTCATCATCACCTATAACCCATACAATATCGATTTAGAAAAACAGGGATTCAACGAAATCGCCTCCACCAAAAATGGACTGGACCTGCTGGTTGTAGACGCTCTTTTCACGACCGAAGATGTTCTCCACAAACACAAAGACCAGTTCATCCAGTTGAAAAAGCTGGTCAGCGATGCGGTCGACGTTCTCAAACAAAACCCGCGCGAATTCTACGAAACCGTCAAACCTTATATGCTGGAAGTCAGCTACGAAGAATTCCTACACTCTCTGAACGACATCATATGGATCAACCAAAGCATCGATCCAAAACTGAAAGAACGTATGCGTGAAGCCAACTTTCCGACAAGAGGGCTGATCTGACATGCTTCTGAACATTAAGCAGTTCATACTGCTGATTATTTTTCTTTTGCTAGGCGTTTTATATTCGATTTTCTCAGACTACTACCTTGATCAACGTGAACAAACCGCTTCGGTGATTCTGGGAACACTTCAGGACGATATGTCCGAAATCAGTTACGTCTTATCCAAGAACATCACCGAAAAACAAAATATCCAAAGTTCACGCGCATTTCTTGACCGGGCAGCTTCCAACAACGACTTCATCAAAGCCATCATCATTCTTGACGACGAAGAGGTCCTACTGACGACGGATCCGCATTACCGAAAGGCCATAACCAAAAGCCCTCTATACAACCATCACGCGAAATCCGCCTATGAACAATTGACTCAAAAAGTCGGACTGGAAGGCATCGTCCGCTTCTACGAAGGTGAGCACCTGAAGAAACTATCCCTTCTCTTCCTGCTGGATCAAGACGAGATCGAATATTCTCTCAGCTACAATAAAACCAAATTTTTCACCTACTTTGGAATTTTACCGGCGCTAAGCATCTTCCTCATCTGGATCATTCTCAAGCTGTTTATCGGAAACCCTTTGGAAAAATTGCGCCAATACGCCTATTACCAGAGCTTCATTCCAAAAGCGTTTAAAGTCAAAGAGCTGGAAGCGATCCGTTCATCGATGGTTCAAACGTTCACTCGCCTGGACGCGGAGCAGAAAGAACTCTATAAAATGGCTCGTACCGACTCCTTGAGCGGCCTTGCCAACCGAAACGCATTAAACGAACATCTCAAAAGACTCATTGCCAACGCATCGCGCACCAACAAGGAATTCGCTTATCTGTTTCTGGACCTGGACAACTTCAAAACCGTTAACGATGCTTTAGGACACCATATCGGGGATGAACTTCTGCAAAACGTCGCTTCGACCATTGCTGAAGTGTTGCGTGCCAATGATTTCGTTGCGCGTGTCGGCGGTGACGAGTTCGTTATCGTGCTTGAAGAGTATCATTCGATGAGCGAGCTGACCAACATCATCGAACGAATTCAGAATCGATTAAGTATCACCTGGGTGGTTCAAACCCATCCGATCAACATTACGAGCAGTGTCGGTATTGCCTTCTACCCGAAAGACGGAACGGACATCATTTCCCTGATGCAGCATTCCGACATCGCCATGTATGAAGCCAAGAAAAAAGGACGTGCTCAATACCACTTCTTCACAGAACGCCTGAACGCCGAAGTCAAAAAGAGCATCGCCATGGATAAAGCCATGCGCCGGGCACTCGAACATGAAGAATACCAGCTTTACTATCAACCTAAGATAGACATGAAAACGGGTGAGATTGTCGGAGCGGAAGCCCTGATCCGATGGCAGACACGCACTGACGGCATCATCCCGCCTAACGACTTCATTCCACTTGCGGAAGAGAACGGCTTCATCGTCGAACTCGGCTTATGGGTCATGCGCGAGGCGATGTACCAGCAAAAAGCCTGGCAGGCCAAAGGGATCGACATTTCAATTGCCATCAACGTTGCCACGCAGCAATTGCTCGATGACAACTTTGAAAAGAAATTCAAAGCGTTACTGGAAGAAACTCAAGTCGACCCAGCCAAAATCGAATTTGAAATCACCGAATACCTGTTCCTGGATCAGACCAATAACAACCTGAATACCTTGAATATGATTCACGACAACGGTATCAGTATTTCTCTGGATGATTTCGGAACCGGTTATTCCTCGCTCTCCTACCTCAAGAAATTCCCGATCGACAGCATCAAGATAGACAAAACCTTTGTGGACGACTTCAATACCACCGAAGGAGCCATCTTCCTTGAAACCATCGTAAAAATGGGACAAACCCTCGATATGGACGTCATTGCGGAAGGGGTAGAAACCAGAGAACAATCTCTCTACCTCAAACAAGTAGGCTGTAAGCTTTGTCAAGGATACTACTGTTCAAAACCGCTGCCAGTCACCGACTTTGAAGGCTTCTACAAAACACACCAAGCCGACGTTTGCAAAATAGCCAACTGGAACGACTAAACCTTTACTTCCAATCACACGCCAACCTTTTCACCCTAAACTGAACAGGCCTGTTCGTTTTTCTAACAGAATTTCCGGACAATAAAAAAGGGGCATTAAGCCCCCTTTCAAGTT